>JNJD01000014.1 GCA_000702685.1 Lachnospiraceae bacterium AC2028 | reverse complement strand
TGGTCCGTTACACCGCCAACTGGCTAATCAGACGCGGGTCCATCTTATACCACCGGAGTTTTTCACACTGTCTCATGCGAGACTGTGCGCTTATGCGGTATTAGCAGTCGTTTCCAACTGTTGTCCCCCGGTATAAGGCAGGTTACCCACGCGTTACTCACCCGTCCGCCACTAGGTTTACACCTTAGCAAGCTTTTATGTATTTTCCGTTCGACTTGCATGTGTTAAGCACGCCGCCAGCGTTCATCCTGAGCCAGGATCAAACTCTCAATTATAGTTTGAACCTAAGTTTCAGAAATGTTAAACAGCTCTGCTGTTTAACAAAGAGTTAATCGCGTAGCGATTAACTCCACTGGCTAATCCATATCTACTGAAATAAGGTTTTGTTTCGTTCTCTAAAAAATTACTTTATATAGGAATTTTTCAGGGATGCATTAGTATTGAATTATCAAGGAACTATCCTGTCCTCAAAGCGACAGCTTATATAAAATATCACAGCGATTTTTCAAAGTCAACAAGAAAAATATATTTTTTTCAGGCTTGTGAAAATGGCATAAACACATACACTTTTATGATGATCGGCTTGAGCAAAATGCATCACTGACTCTTTCTGCATTTGTGTTATTATCAGATACAATGAATAACGATTCAAACAGCACAACAAAAGACAATAAGCCAATAGATAATGCAGCAATGCAGGATGCACCCATAGACGGAAGCAAACTCAGAAAAGCAATACTGCATCTTCTAATGGCGGCGCTCTTCTTTTCACTAATGACATTCTTCGTAAGGATATCGGGCGAACTTCCCACGATGCAGAAAACTTTCTTTAGAAACTTCTTTGCTTTATGGGTGGCAACAGGTGCGATCATCAAGAACAGGATCGGATTCTCAGTAAGAAAAGGTAACGGAGTATCTCTGTTAATGAGATGTCTCTTCGGCACCAGCGGAATGATCGCCAACTTCTGGGCAATAGACAGGCTCGGCATTGCAGATGCAAATATGCTCAACAAGCTGTCTCCGTTCTTTGCGATCATCGTAAGTTATTTCATTATGAAGGAAATACCGACTGCGATCGACTGGTCATGTGTTGCGATTGCATTCATCGGTTCTCTTTTCATAATCAAACCTTCGGTAGGCCTTGCATCAATTCCGGCTCTTGTCGGTCTGTACGGAGGATTCGGCGCAGGTGCGGCATATGCGTTTGTACATAAGATGGGAAAAACCGGTCAGCCGGGTAAGACGATCGTATTTTATTTCTCTCTTTTCTCATGTCTTGTTACAGGACCTTTCCTGATATTCGACTGGCACCCGATGTCGTTTGAACAATGGGGATGTCTGATAGGTGCGGGCGTATGTGCTGGCATAGCACAGTTCAACATAACGGCCGCATATCAGAATGCACCGGCCAAGGACATCTCGGTATTCGATTACACGCAGGTAATATTTGCCGCAATGCTTGGAATGATCTTCCTGAATGAATTCCCCGATGTTTACAGTCTGATAGGATATGTGATAATCATCGGTGCTGCGGTGATCAAATGGCAGATAGCAAGAAAAAGATAAGGTGATAGTTCATCAACCAAAAACATATGCATACAAAAAGAGCAGGTTCGAAATGAACCTGCTCTTATGCTTTACATTCTTATGATAATTTTCTTTCCCAATCAGAGTCGGGCTTGGAAAGCTTAAGAACGATGGTATCGATATTCGAAGCAACTTCTTCGTCGAGCTCAAACACAAGCACGCAGTCAATCTCTTCATTATCCCTGAGACTGCACTTGAGAGTACTCATATCATCTCCGAGCATCGTCACAAGAGCAGTCATTGTAACCTCATCATTGACCTTGCACTTGAAAGAGATGTTATCGGAAAGGAAATTTATGTCGGCACTCATTCCGGATCCGTTATAAAGCGAATACCACAGAACAAGGAATTTCTTGCCGGCGGTGGCTTCAACGACAAAATATTCGGAAACATCCGCATCCTCGGGATATGATGACTGAATCGTGTATCCCTTATAGGAAAGAAGAAGTCCGGACTGAAGCTCCAGGAAATCCTCCATCGTATCACTTACATATCCCTCACCGGAATCGGAAGTGTTATCGATGATCTCAACGGGATTGCCTTCAGGATCAAGCGTCTCATCGGGATTCTCCGCAGTCTCCGTCTGTCTTGCAAGTTCTGCAGCCGCGGCAGCTTCTTCAGCAAGCCTTGCCGCTTCATCTGCAGCCACAACCTCGGAATAATCAACCAAACGGCTTCTGTGCTCGGCGTCATAACGGAGCATCGCAAATGCGGCATACTCTCCGACCTGCTGCTGCTGTTCATCGGTCATCTCCGCTATCTCGGATTTGCACCCTCCGAAAAAGAGAACGCAGCAAACGGAAAGCGATATTAATTTAATCAATCTTGTTTTCTTCATAAAGTTCCTTATTCTCTGTATTCCCCTCTACAGAAATATTATTATTTGAAACTATACCCTCTGTCGAAACAAATTCATTTTGTGCCGGCTGAGCATACTGTGGCTGTACAGGCTGATAATTAACGGGAGCCTGAGTCATAGTAACCGCCTTGGCAGCTTTGCTCTCCCTTGCTTCAAGAACCATATAGATACATCCTATCGCAAGAGCAAGCGCACCGACAAGAATATACATTATCGTTTTGGATCTGATATCTCCGATGGATACAAAATCCACCAAAGCTATTTTACCACATATGACAATAGAAAGTATAAGTCCGTATATTCTGATCGATTTTTCTTTTAACACAAATCCGATCACAACGCTGATAACCGCGATAGCCATAAGGATTATGCTGAGAACAAATCCGTTATCGAGAGGTATCAGGAATGAAATGAATGTCAGGTAAGCGGGAATGATGATGTATTTCCCGTGGAAAGGCATTCCGTACTCTTTGTTCATAAGAAGGATCACAAGTGCCAGTCCGAATACGGCGCTGATCGTAAATACCAGGATCTCTTCAGCCGAGTAGTCATTATGTGATGCGAATATCAGGATGATGACAGACCACACCAGGGCAAACCAGTTGAACACGTAGAAATTCTTTCCTTTTATCCTGCTTATATTGTTGATCAGGAATGTAAAAAGAAGTAACACACCCATACTGACGGCTTCACCGAGTCCCTCAGGCATCACAACGGATCCCAGGATGATCGTGATAGTAAACACTGAAAGGATCTCAATGATATTGATAAAACCGATGCCGATAAACATCGATGCCGCAAGACCTGCGATCAGAATACTGCATCCGATGTATTTCTGTATCGGATGAATATCATTGGTATCAAATGCAATGCCGAGAGCACAGCAGATAAATACGGAATGCAGAACAAGATCCACAGCCTTGAATGCAACATTTACGCAGTCATACCTTGTCATATATCTGGAAATAAGAATATGGATCACAAGAAGCACTGCCTGTACTATCGTGTTCTGGGGTCCGAGAAGAAGTATAAGTCCCATAACCTGGAACGATGTGTACATCACCACAAAATTCTTGTCGTTCTTATCCTTTACAAGGAATACAAATACGCCTTCCTCGATCACCAGGATCAGATACATTACAATTCCGAGAATGATCTTTTCGGTCATGCTCAGATTGCAGGTCTTTCCGAGCGTGCCGATAACTGCCGTGATCATGAACGTTCCGTATAAAATTGCAAATGAATAAAGTATGATGCTGAAAACGGAAGCAACATCCTCTCCGGGAGCGGATTTATCACTGCGCTTTGCACCTATGTAATATATGAAATTGATGACCGTAATGCTGCAGACAAGAAATACTATCTTCAGAAAATCCTTCGCAAAATCGGAATCCGTATCCATCTTGAAAATGAATCCGGCGACCATATATACCATCTCGGCACCGAGCATCACGGGAGTAACGGCACTGTAATATTTTTCAACAGGGAAAAGAAGCCATATCGAAGATATGATCAGAGTTCCGAGAGTGATGACAATATACTCGGTAGGAGTAACCTCTCCGCCTATTGCTATCGATGATATGAATGCGGCAAGGAATCCTATGATCGAATAAAGCTGGCTCTTTCTGATATAACCGAAAAAGCATACAAGCACTGCACATACCGCAAGGATTATCGCTGTAACTGGAAGGTTGAGATTTCCGAGCGATCTGTAATTGACTACAGTCGTAAGGAATACCCCGCTTATGCCTATCGCGGTAAATACGGCGGAAAGCTTCGGAACGATCCTTCTGATGACGAATTCGGAAACACAGAGAACGATCGCACATACAAGGTACATGACCATGCCCTGTGCGAATGTATCAAGGAAATTGATCGAAAAATAAACCAGACCCGTAAGAAGGAAAACAGATCCGATGATCGACATCACAATCGCACCTACCGCAAACTCGGTCTTCTTGGACTTTGAAGCTGAGCTGACATTAATATTCTGAACGGGCTGAGTCAAAGGCCTGCCGGTATAGGGATCAAAGGCAGCGGGCCGGGCCGCAGGTATAGGCTGAGGATTCAATGCCGAATCGGCTGTGGGCACAGTACCGGGCATAGGCTTAGATCCCGCTGAAGAAACAGCCCCGGAAGCAGGTACAGGTTCCGCTGCTGCTTCAGACTCCGGAACGAGGGCTGTTGAGGTGACGGGTGCAGGCTCAGGAGCTTTCACTGAAAACATCGGATTCTTGATCTCCGGCGCTTCCATATCTCCGTATACAGCCTTGAAAAAAAGCCTCTCAACGGGACAGCCGAGTTTATTCATCTTATCGGAATAAACATTGTAATTATCGATCACCTGCTGTCTGTATTCCGGCACACGTCCGGGATTGTTCTGAATATCATTCTTTATGTCAGAAAGATATTGTGTGAACATCGGATCTTCAGATGATCTGATAAGAGATCCGAGCTCATAATCAAACTGTATGACCTCGTTGTAGAAAGTAAGTTTCATTACATCCATCCTCCTGATGTATTACTCTTCGGAAATTTCTTCACTGTCCTGTGCGATACCAAGTTCGCGTTCCATCAGTCTTACCTGTCTTTCACGCTCGGTAAGTTCCTGGTCCCAGGAAGCATATCTGTTGGTAAGCACAGTCTCATAATTAAGTATGTTCGGATTATCCGTATGCGTTGCGATCCAGAACATCCAGATCACACCCGCGATCAAAGCGATATTAAGTACTATCGATACAAAAAGAAGACCTACGGGCTCTTTCTTTTTCTTAGAAGCCTCTCCCGCCTTGTCATTCTTTTTCGTAGTGTCATAGAACATATAAAGAGGAATGGGCTGAACCTCCTCCTCCGAATAATCGAGAGTATCGATCAGGTATTCCCTCATCTCGGTAAGAAAAGCAATGCCGACGGGAGTCTTGAAGAACTTCTCATCGATTGCCTTATCGTAAAGCGCCTTGACCGTAGTTGCATCGCCTTTATCAAGATGGCTTTTCAGATATTCGATCTTTTTCATCTCGGACTGCGCAAGGATAGCGTCATCCAGGCAGGCGAATTCATATCCGAGTGCTGTAACTCTTTCTTTTTCCATAGATTATGGCCCCTCAGCCGGTAAAAGTATCACATTTGCATGATACCGTATTTTACCTTCAAAGAAATAATACGTCTGACGCTTTCATCGATCCTTGATTCGGGGATCGTTCCCGCAAGCACGGCGTCTTCTATCGCTTTTACCGTAAACGGAACATCCGAAGGCATCAGCAGGATATCACAGCCCGCGCCGACCGATCTTACCGCAATATCGGAAACTCCGTAATAATCGGTCATGGCTTTCATCTGTAGAGAATCGGTCATCACAATGCCGTTAAACCCAAGCTCCCCGCGGAGAACTCCCTGTATCAGCGTCCCGGAAAAGAGAGCGGGATCATCTCCGAGTTCACTGACTATTAGATGCCCCATCATCACGCAGTCGGCTCCGGCATTTATTCCCGAAGCAAAAGGAAGACATTCCTCCGCTTTTATATCGGCAAGCGATTTATAAATATATACGGCTCCGTAATGGCTGTCCTCCGATGAATCTCCGTGCCCGGGAAAATGCTTAAGACAGCACGGTATGTTCTGTGAGTGAAATCCCCGAACCGCAGATGCAACCAGTTCGGAAGCCTCGGCATAATCGGTACTGTATGCTCTGTCTCCTATCACGGTGTTATCCGGATTCGACCATACATCAGCAACCGGAGCAAGGTCCATATTAAAGCCGTATGACTTTATATCGGATGCAATGACCGCAGCGTTCGAATAAGCGGTACCGGTCCCAAGTTCGTGATAATCATACATGGGACCTATCTGAGTCGTACCGACAGTTGTCTGAAGCCTGGTAACTCTTCCGCCTTCTTCATCAAGTGTAAGGATAAGAGGCGTCTTGGAAAGGCTCTGCGCATCGGACAGATATTTCCTTATCTGGTCACCGCTTGATATATTTCCCGTATCGAAGATAAGGCCTCCGACAGGGTACGCGGTAAGTGCATTATGAAGGAGCAGACCCGCTGTTTTGGGCTTTCTTTCACCCGTAAGGGAAGCAGGCGTTGCGATTATCATCTGACAGACCTTCTCGTGGAGGGTCATGCCGGAAATATATGCATCTATAGGATCTGCAGGTGCGGCAGGAATAACGCTTCCATCCGTATCTCCGTCACCTGTATCGTTACCCGGATCATCCACTGCCGGGCTATCTTCATTATCTCCTTCTGAAATGACGGAATTATCTTCATTTCCGTCACCGTAACCTTCCTTACCATCTCCGGATACATCGGGAATACCGGAAGCATTGCCGTCTTCGGGACCGGGCAAAACCGAACCTCCCGGGTCAGCCTGATCGCCCGTATTTGTATCACCGGTAACAGTCTCCTCATTTATTGTTGGAGTCATCGGACCGGCCTGAGGATTCGCGGAACGGGCCGAGACCAAAACCCATATGACAATTCCTATTGTGATAAGAGGCAGTATCGTTCCTATCACAAGAAGTATATAGGGATTTCCTTTCAGTTTTTCGAGCAGCTTTTTCACCCCAGTATTATACCATTTTTTCTCAAACGTTTCAGAACCTTGAAAAGTACAAAAAAAATGCTTATTTTTGGCAAGATTTTGTCTCTTTTTTCAATTATAATCAAAGAGTATTTTCAAAACATAAACGCGATCCTTGAAAGCGTTTAAAATCATACATGGAGGGTACTATGCTTAGATCAACAGAAGTCAAAAACGGCAAATTGAGGGGTATTGCCGGTAACGACCCCAGGATCACCGCATACAAGGGAATTCCTTTCGCGGCGCCCCCGGTAGGTGAAAACAGATGGAAGGCTCCCCGGCCCGCAGAAAACTGGGAAGGCGAGCTTTTATGCGACGATTTCGGCCCCATTTCCGCACAGGATCAGCCCGGAGTCGGTACCGATATTTACTGCAGGGAATGGCATGTCGATGCTGACATTCCCTTGAGCGAGGACTGCCTGTATCTTAATATCTGGACTCCCGCCAAGAGCAAGGACGAAAAGCTTCCCGTACTCGTATGGTATTACGGCGGCGGTTTCCAGTGGGGATATACCGCTGAGATGGAGTTCAACGGAGAAGCTCTCGCAAAAAGAGGAATAATCGTGGTCAGCGTAGCTTACAGACTCGCCGCTTTCGGTTTTCTTTGCCATCACGATCTTTCAACCGCCGATCCGGAGCATCCCGCCAATTTCGGTCTACTCGACCAGAAGGCAGGACTTCACTGGGTATATGAAAACATCGCAGCATTCGGCGGAGATCCCGAAAAGATCACAATAGCCGGACAGTCCGCAGGCGGTGCAAGCGTGCAGAACCAGCTCGCTCACGAAGCTAATTTCGGCATCATCAAAGGTGCTGCCGTTTTCAGCGGATTCATCAGCCCCAAATATTTCAACGACAATCTTTTCAAGCCTATGACTCTTGAGATGGCCGAGGAAAAAGGAGCCAAGTTCCTTGCACAGCTCGGTGTAAGCTCCATCGAAGAAGCACGTAAGATAGATACCGATACGATCATTTCCGAATATGCCAGGTTCCGCGCAGAAAACGGAATGTTCGCTCCCATCCAGGACGGCAAATTCTCACTCGGCGATCCCAGGGAAAGGATTGTTAACAGACAGTGCGCCGACGTACCCATCATTGCCGGCAACACTTCCGATGAATTCATAATGAACGGTCTTAACACTGTAGAAAAGTCAGTCAAGGATACCTTCCTCGATGCGGAAAAGAATGCTCGCGACCAGAAGTTCTACTATTACCGCTTCGATCCCGATATTCCCGGAGACGGAGCGGAGAACGATCCGTTCCCCGGAACATTCCACTCCTGTGATCTCTGGTTCTTCTTTGACACGATCAAAAAGTGCCACAGACCCTATGAAGGAAGACATTTCAATCTCGCCCGTCAGATGAGCGATTATTTCGTAAACTTCATCAAGACAGGCAACCCCAACGGACTTGGTTCAGACGGACTTCCTCTTCCCGAATGGAATACATATACAGAAGGCGACCGCAACGAAATGGAATTCATGGGTTACGGCGCATCTCCGAAAAAAGAAGGCGGCATCAGACAAAACACCAGGAAACAGGCAGTCAACCCCTACCTTCCCAGCTGGGAATACATTCCCGACGGTGAGCCTTACGTATTCGGAAACAGAGTCTATGTCTACGGCTCACACGATAAGTTCGGCGGAGAGACTTTCTGCCTGAATGATTATGTAGCATGGTCTGCTGACGTTAACGATCTCGGCAACTGGAGATACGAAGGCATTAGCCTGCCCAAGACCGAGGATCCTCTCAACAAAGACGGACATATGTGCCTCTACGCACCCGATGTGACCGTAGGCCCCGACGGAAAATATTACATCTACTATGTACTCGATAAGGTATGCGTTGTATCCGTAGCAGTAAGCGATAAGCCCGCCGGACCTTTCAAGTTCATCGGATACGTTCACTATGAAGACGGAACACGCCTCGGCGAAAAAGAAGGCGATGAGCCACAGTTCGATCCCGGAGTTCTTACCGAAGGTGACACGACTTATCTCTTCACCGGATTCTGCGGACACGGCGATAAGTCCAGACACGGTGCAATGCTTACACTTCTCGGTCCCGATATGCTCACGATCACAAGAGGCCCCGAGTTCATCGCACCCGGTGCACAGTACAGCGAAGGAACCGGATATGAAGGACATGCTTTCTTCGAAGCACCTTCGATCAGAGTAAGAAACGGCAAATATTACTTTATCTACTCATCCCAGGTAATGCACGAACTCTGCTATGCAATGTCCGATTCACCGACCGGACCTTACACCTACGGCGGAGTCATCGTAAGCAACAATGATATCGGACTAAGCAACGGTAAGAAGCCTCTCGATGCCATCGCATACGGCGGCAATAACCACGGAAGCATTGTTCAGATCGGTGATGACTGGTATATCTTCTATCACCGCCATACAAACGGCAACTGGTTCTCAAGACAGGGCTGCGCCGAGAAGATCAGATTTACCGACGACGGACATATCCCTCAGGTAGAGATCACATCCTGCGGACTTAACGGCGGACCTCTTTCCGATATCGGTGAGTACCCTGCTTACATCGCATGTAACATCTTCACCGATGAACACAAAATGTATATTGAGGACGGATGTCCCAGAGTCGTACAGGAAGGCGGCGATGATGTAGTTGCTCCTTCATATATCAAAGCAATTGTCAACAACACCACGATCGGATTCAAGTACTTTGACATGAAGAACGTCAAGGGACTCAGGATCAAGACAAGAGCTTATTACAACGGAGAATTTAAAGTAAGGACTGCACTTAACGGCGAAGTTCTCGGTAAGATCAAGGGCGACGGATCCAATATCTGGACCGCTCATGAATGTGAGCTTCCCAACATCACCGGTGTCAATGCACTGTATCTGACCTACACCGGCGGCGGAACGCCTTCACTTAAGTCCATCGAGTTCCTGCACTGAAAATTCGGAACACAAAAATTTATCCCTGTATGAATGAAAATTTCATACAGGGATAATTTATTTTATGATCTTATAATATCCGTTCAAACTTTCTGTCACTAGTGTGAACGTAGGAACCGTCCCGCGGTTCACGTGAACGAAGGAACCGTCCCCCTGTTCACGACGCTATCAGTTTCTCATTCTCGAGCGCTATGGCCTTTACGCGTTCCTGATTATCGACAAACAGCTGCACCAGATTCGGATCGAAGCTTGTTCCGGAACCTTTCTTAATGATCTCCATCGCCTGATCAAAAGTGAAAGGCTGCTTGTAACTTCTGGTAGAAAGAAGGGCATCAAATACATCGGAGATAGCCATGATACGCGCGGAAAGAGGTATCTCTTCTCCTTTGAGTCCTGCGGGATATCCCGTTCCATCCCATTTCTCATGATGATATGTAGCAAGATTGAGTGCTTCATCGAGAAAATCTGAATCGGGTGAAAGACTTTTGGCTCTTTCGATAACATCCTTACCGAACAGTGTATGCTGCTTCATCCTCTCATATTCGCTGTCGTCAAGCTTTGAGGTCTTGTTGAGAATAAGATCGCTTACCTTGATCTTGCCTACATCATGCAGAGGTGCCGAGTTGATAACCTTCTGAACATATTCGTCATTGATCTGTCCGGGATATACTTCGTTTTCTTTTAACAGCTGCAAGATAAGCTTTACATATCCTGCGGTCTTCCTGATATGTTCGCCGGTACATTTATCACGGCTTTCTACCATATCGGCAAGTATCCATATAAGACCGGTCTGGAGATTTTCGATCTGCTCTCCTTTCCGTTTTATATCCTCAATATAGTCACCCGTATCGCTTATCGTCTTTGTGAGTACGTTGTAGAGATTTTCAATCTCATCTCCGGTCTTGACTTCAAGGCCTTTAAGGTAATCTATCGATTCATCGATCTCCTTATCGGAATTGTAATGGAACTCCGCAGCCGCAAAAGTCATCGCATCAATAGGATATGTCAGATGGTACTTTGCAAACCAGATGCAGAGCGCTATCACGATAACAAAGAATCCAAGGAACAGAGACATTACCTTTGCGACAAAAGAAAGACTGTAAGTATTGATCTCAGCAATTGTAAGGCCAAGGTTATCCATCTGTTCGATGGCAAATCTTCTGTAAAGGACATAAGAAATGATCGTTGTAGTAAAAGTGCCGGCTATCATGACAAGGGTGATCATAACCGAGATCCTGGCACGGAGACTCAACCCCCTCGTAACGGTCTTTTCCGCTTTCTTAAGTTCATCCTTAGTCATCCTGCGCTGACGCCAGTCGGTCAGTTCAAGTATGGATGAAATCCTCTGCGGAAGGACAAGCATTAGAAGATATGCACCGAGCACCGTGATCAGCTTATCGAGAAGATCGATCCTGAAATCATACCAGAGCTGTGCAAAGAAAGAGTTCTCAGCGCCATATATGCACCAGGTAAGTATCGAACCTATACCACCGCCCATGAAAGCAAGTATGGGAACCGTAAGAAGTGCCTTCCACAGTTTCTTATAAAATCCCTTCTGTCCTAAGAAAGCAGCAGAAAGACCTATGAGGACAGAGATGCCCGCATAGTACATATTTTCGATATTATCAGTGGAATTAATTATGTTGGTGATATAACCGATAAAAATACCCGGCAGATAACCGCCGTAAACCGCACCAAGAATCGTTCCGATGTTATCGACATATAACGGAAGCCCCATATGTACGACAATACGGTTTACGACAATATTTATGAGAACAAAGAAACCATAAACCAGAATAAGCCTTGCCTTTCTGGCCAGTCCATCATTAATAGGCTTAGATGAATCCATACACTCAACCCCCTCAAGTTAAAGCACTAACGGATTGTATTCAATTATACAAATTATTATAAACCTAGGATTTAATATTTCAATATTAAAAACCGCAACATTAATGCTGCGGTTTTAGAGTGGAGTAGACGGGAGTCGAACCCGTGTCCAAAAGACCATCCCTCTGTCCTTCTACTGTCGTAGTCAGTTCTTCCGCCTTCTGCAGGCACGTTCCCTTTTCAATGAGCGCTCCTGACAAACTCAGAGAAAAGGTAGCTTCATGATACGGCTATGCAGGCAAAGCTTACTGCATACCGTTTCTCACTATGCGACGCCGGTTCCCCAAAGAGTGAGTGCAATGGGCCGACGAGCCCTATATAGAGGGCGTCACGCGCTACTGATTAGGCAGCGAGTGCGTACTGATTGTTATCAGCGTTTATTTTTGTTTGCGATTAACGGGTCGCACCGGACAGCTTCTCCAGCTTCAGATCCCCTGTCGAAACCTTAACTACCCCATATTCAATTTTAAAGAACATATATATTATATCACGCGGGTCCTGTCGCTGAGAAAAATTTCTCCTTACTTCAGCGCTAGGCGGAAAATCTTAGTGCTCCAAAGATATTATTCTTGCCGCAGGCCACTCACTTCGTTCGGGCCAGGCGACGGATTTTCTCGCAAGCGCTTCGACGTCGAAATTTTTCTCAGCGCCACCCGCGGACTATAATCTTATTGTTTTATGCTTACCTTGAAATCGCGTTCAGCTTCTCTTGCTCTGTCTTTTTTAGCAATTGATTCTCGCTTGTCGTAGAGTTTCTTACCTTTGGCGAGGCCGATCTTCACCTTGGCGCGGCCCTTGGAAAAGTAGACGTCCAGGGGGACAAGGGTGTAGCCGTCACGCGAGACTTTGTTGTCGAGCTTGGTTATCTCGGACTTGTGAACGAGGAGCTTGCGTACGCGGAGCGGATCGACATTGAAGATATTGCCCTTTTCATAGGGAGAAATGTTCATTCCCATGATCCAGAGCTCTCCGTTTTCGATACGTACCCAGGATTCCTTGATGGAACACTTTCCCATACGAAGGGATTTAACCTCCGTGCCGACCAGAACAATTCCGCATTCGTACTGCTCTTCTATAAAATAGTCGTGAAAAGCTTTTTTATTGTTGGCAATGAGCTTTGTGTGCTCTTTTTCGTTACTCATAATCGTATTCTATCACATTGTATGCTGCGTGTGACGTTCCGTCATTAATCCGCTGGTATAAAATCTATGATCCTCTGATTCAGATCGCAGGCACTTACCTTAACGCACATACGCTTTCCGATACCGTAATATCTTCTCGATCTTCTGCCGGATAGTCTTAGCAGTGATTCTTCATAGATATAATCATCCGCCGGAAGGTCATAAACGCTTATCATTCCCTCGATGGAATTATCAAGCTTTACAAACACTCCGTACCTTGTAACTCCGGATACGGTTCCCTCGAATTCTTCTCCCATATGGTCTTCCATATAGCGGATCATCTTGAGACGGTCAACCTGAGCTTCCGCTTCGGCTGCTTTTCTTTCCATGACCGAAGATCTGTGGCAAACCTCGGGAAGGATATCTTCATAGTGCTCTTTTAATGCATTATTCATTTCGCCGCGAAGAGTCTGTTTGATGATCCTGTGGATCTGAAGATCCGGATATCTTCTTATGGGTGATGTGAAGTGGCAGTAATATTTGAAGGCAAGTCCGTAATGGCCGAGGCATTCGGGCTTGTATTCCGCCCTCTGCATGCTCCGAAGCGTAAGTGTCTTGATCAGCATTTCAAAAGGAGTACCTTCCGCACTGTTCATAAGCGTAGCTATTTCTGCAGAAGAAACTGAAGCATCGTCCGATCCGTTCACTTTCTTAAGAACCTTCCTGTCAACGGAAAGTCCGAGCTTTTTAAACGTCTCGACAAGTTCCCTTATCTTGACAATATCGGGATCTTCATGAACACGGTAGGCAAAGGGGATCTTCTTTTTGCAGAAATGCTTTGCAACAGTCTTGTTGGCAAGAAGCATGAACTCCTCTATAAGAGACCTTGATGCGCTGCGAGCCCTTGCCCTGATATCGGTGACATTACCCTTATCATCAACACTTATTTCGGCTTCTTCTATATCGAAATCAACCGAACCCTTTGAAAATCTTCGCTCCCTTAAGATAAGAGAAACTTCCCTCATCTTTTCAAGAACACCTTCAAACTGTTTATATCCCGCAACCCTCTCTTCGTCTAAAACTTTGTCCACCTTGGAATAAGTCATTCTTTTTGAAGATCTGATGACAGATTCAGTGATCAGGTGATCCAATGTCTTACCGTCTTCTCCGAGCAGGACGATCGCAGATAAGCTGAGCCTGTCTTCATCGGGATTGAGTGAACACAGCCCGTTTGAAAGCTTCTCGGGAAGCATCGGGATCACCTTGCCGGGAAAATAAATACTGCATCCGCGCTCTAAGCTCTCTGCATCGAGAGGGGAACCCTCGCGTACATACTCTGACACATCCGCAATATGGACACCGACTATATAAGCACCTTCAAGTTCACCGTCTTCAATGCACTCAAGGCTGACCGCATCATCGAAATCTCCCGAATCATCTCCGTCAATTGTAAATGTAACGATATCGCGGAGATCCAGACGTTTTCCCTTACCGGCAAAAGAATCCTTAAATACATCCGAAAGCTTATCTATCCGGTAAAGATCATCAAGTTCATGTGCTGATGAGCTGCCTTCAATGGTTCCGTCTCCGCAGATATCAACACAGTTCCTTATAACCGCATCGGGAAATTCAGACCTGAGTCCAAGAGCACAGATAACACTTACATCATCCGTAAGCGGATCGTCCGTATCGCCGATGATCTGAATGATGCGTCCTTCCGGAGATCTCTTGAACTCGCCGTAATCGGAAATCTCAGCAAGTACCTTCTGACCGGTAACCGCATCCATGGTATTTCCCTTGGGAATAAAAAGATCGGAAGCCAGTGTTCCCTTATCGGGAATGACAAAGCCGTATCCGTTACGTATCTCCTCAAATGTTCCGACTATCCTTGTTACTGAATGTTCAATAACTTTGATGATCTTACCTTCACGGCTCTTCTGCGCGCCGCCGGATGATCTTCCGTTATCCTCATACAGAGGACCCGGGGAAAGAAGTTCTATAAGTACCTTATCCCCCGGAAAAGCGTAATTGGTAAATCTCTCAGAGATAAAGATGTCCCTGGTAAATCCTTCTACCTTTACAAAACCGTAACCTTTATCGGTAGCACTGAAAACACCTTCATATCTGAAAAGCTTACCCTTACCCTGTTTTCCTTTAGTCAGTTTGACCTTGGTCTGCTTTTTCCTTCTGACGGGAGCAGAGGAATTTACGGAAGATGTCCGCGATGCTTTATTCAATTTTCCGTAATTTCCCTTTTTCTTCATGGTTTAAGTATAAAAAAAGGGCGTCCGCTGTAACGGACGCCCGCAATCCGCATAGATTAAATAACCTTAAGGTTAAGCACGATCGCAAGGAGAATGAAAAGAACCGCAAGTACTCTTGTTACATTAACTAATGCTCCTTCCATACCACGTGCTTTATTCTTGCCAAGATAGCTTTCTGCAGCTCCGGCGATGGCGCCGAGTCCCTGGGACTTTCCTTCCTGCATAAGTACCACTACGGTAAGAATCAGGCAATCAAGTACAAAGAAAATTGTCAGTATTATACGAAGTGCGCTCATATAAACCTCTTTCGAAATTAATTCTGTATCACACAGACTTTCATTAAGATATCATAATCGGTGTCAATTTGCAAGTTTTTCGGCAAAAAAGTACATATTTGCCGCTTGTTTACGCATTTTGACAGTATTACCTGCCGTCAAGACACTCCTGAACCGCTATCTGAAGCGAAGAAGCGGTCTCTTCCGGTGTTTTTCCTTCATATGCCGCTTCATCGATGATACCGACCATTATCTCCATGATCTCGGAATCCGTAAAATACAGCCTGTCAACGGAGAGGAAGAATTCCTCGAAATCCGCTATCTGAGCATCCGTCATCAAAGGCACTTCCAGCTCTTCGCCGTCATAATAATATGTAAATGTATAGTCGTAGTCTTTTCCGTCGCTTCCGGTTGCGGTATAGGGCTTCGAAGCAAGCGCGATTCGGTCGTGAAGAGCGCTCTTAAGAACGGGGAAGCTGTAAAAACTGTCGGATGACTGATAATCAGTAATGAAATATTTTACGAAATCCCACGACTGATCGATCAATAGCGAATCCTTGTTAAGCATAAAGTAATTGCTGTAACCGATGCTTGAACCGTTCGAATCGGGCGAAGGCCAGCCTATGCAAACGGGAACCGCATTACAATCGGCATAAGCACTGAAATAATCGGATCTGAAATCAGTAAACGTAATATTCTTAAGCCTCAGTCCGCCCTCTTTCATGAGATTATCGTAATTATCCCAGTAATACTGAGCCTTTTCACTTCCGAAATCGATGGTCTCAGGCAATGTCAGCGAATATCCGATCAGCTTGTAAAAAGAAGGATCATTGAAATCACAGATATTCCTGTCGAGATCAACCCAGTAATTTCCGAGATTGTAAATGATGTCATTAACAAATTCGGAACGGCTCATATAGATGTTGAACATCATATCACCGTTATTTTCGGCTTCCTCAGCATAATCAAGGAAGGTATCGACATTCCAGTTTTCATTTCCGTCCAGATGATCTACGGATCCGTAAACAGTATTTACAACATAATTCGGGATTACCTGATACAGATGACCCTTTATGGAAACGGCATCAAATACATTGGTGCAATAATCGTCCATGGACATCGAAGGATCGTTTTCAATCAGCTCTCCGATATCTGCAATAAGATCCTTATCAACAAGGCTCCTTACATCGATGTCGCTCATATAGTCGATCGAAACAATATCACACATACGGCCGTTCATCATATCCTCATAAAGCTTCTCGACTCCGGCCTTATAATTTTCATAGGTCTCATAGACTTCATAATCCCTGACTACGATCCTGCATCCGTTATCGGAGGTATTGAATTCAATGATGCGGTCCATAAGATCGCTGTAAAGCCTGTTTTCAGCCAGAGTAATGACCTTACTCTTTTTGACGGAAGCGGGATCAACCGCCTTACAGAATGCGAGCATCTGGGTATCATCAGTCTTGTAAAAAGAGGCATAGAATTCATCAAGGCCGTCAACAGAGACAAGATTGGAACATCCGTTAGCCGGAAGATCGGAATTAACGTAATCAAGGAAGAGCTTGCCCTTCTCATCTTCATTCCAGACCTGAAGACCCGAATTAAGACTGAAAACTATGCTTCCGTCGTCGGATGAACCGCAGGCATATGTCGATCCGCCGCCAAGGAGCTTAACCTCGGTCTTGGAATCGGCTTCTATTGTTTCGGGATCGATCTCCGATGCATAAACCTTACCGTCTCCGTCATAATCCCAGTAGAGAGCCAGGGGCTTATCATCTACGGAAATAACACTTCCGAGATATGTGGTCCAATCTCCGAGTTCCTTGTTCTCAGCTTTTACAGAGGATTTAATATCGTAAAAACGGTCTGCTCCGTAAATGATCGCCTTATTGCTGTAGACGTCATTTTCATAATTTGCATAGATCATTAGAAGCGAATCATCATCAAGATATGCGATATTGTTCACATATCCGTTCTTAAGATCAAGCGGAATATGAACTATATCGGTGCATTCGCCCTTATCATCCCAGAGAACATCGAAATACTCGGTGGAATTATCACCTCTTGTATCATATGTCCAGATCGTAAGTATTGACTCTATATTTCCGTCGGAATCCATGTGGAAGCTGCCGTATGAAATATCATCAACGGCTTCACAGTCAAGCTTGTATTCCTCCAGAAGGTCCATGGGGAACTCATAATCGATACCCTTTATCTCTTCATTGGCTTCAACAACCGCGGTCTTCTCGTTCTCATAATAGTCATTTCCGACCGGCTTGCTGAGGGTATAGGTGTCCCTGAGATTTCCGGAATTATCGTAAAGCTCAACAAAAAATGCATAATTGTTATATTCATCGCTCAGGGAGTACACATAGTAGACTCCGTCATCCGTCTTGCCGCCCTTAATGTAATACCCTTCATTACCGTGCGGAGAATCAATAAAGGTTACATCATAAACATTCTTTGTCGCAAGATCCGCATTGGCATATAGGGGATCATTTTCATCCACAGGCTCTTCCGGTTCATCAACCACAGTTGAGTTATCACTCACATCCGTATCGACATCGACAACATCCCCTGCTCCCTTACATGAAGCAAGTGAAAACAGCATTACGGAAATAAGTCCGATCGATATGTATTTTCTGAGATTCTTAGCCATAAACACCTCTTTAAATCTATTATTTCAAACACTGATATTATAGCATTTATAGGCTGTGAAACATTTAAGATATTATTAATGTGAAAAGACGGAAAATCTGTGAAAAAACCGATAGATCACATAAAAAATCCGGAGAAAGATCTACTTTCCCCGGATTTAGTTTTGTTTTCCGATATTGCGTAGCTTTATCCGCAGATATCATTCAAATTGTGCCTGATCAGGCGATAGATCTCGGAAGCCCTTTCACTCCTGTAGAGCTTCTCTATCTCATCATGGATGTCAGCAAGTCCCTTCTTGCCGCCGGCTTTACGGATAATATCAGCGATAAGCGTGATCTTGTCCAAAGGCTCGTCCGGAAGAAGTGCCTGAAGCTTTGATTCCATGCCGGAAGATGCAGAGCTTACGATGTTCACTGCCGGACCGCCCGAGGTACTTTCAGGCTGATCAATCGACTGCTTTAGCTGGGGCTGAGCGGGTTGTTTAGATGCCTGCTGTTTAGGTGCCTGCTGTTTAGGCTGAGTCTCAGTCTGCTGCTTAGGCTGCTGTTGAGCGGGCTGTTTAGGAGCCGCCGGTTTAGGCTGCTGAGGCTGCGGCTTCTTCGGTGCGACGGCCTGAGGCTTGGCCTTGGGCTTTACTCCGAAAATGGACTTCTTAACAGGTTTTGCCTGCTTGCCCGAGACCTGAAAAGCCGTTTTACGGGTTACATCAACGTCTCTGCCTTCCCAGAATTTGATCACAGCATCATATCCGCTATCATCCGAGATAATGCAATAATCTGCATTTTCATTATTTCGGATAAGATATCCGAGATACGATACAAGCTGAAAATCAAGACCGTTCTTACCTGTGTGGCACTGGATAAGTTCAACATTCTTCCCCGACGAGATTACTCCGTTTAAGTCTTCATACTTGATATTCCCGGAATTGGCGGTATAAAAGACATAAATCTTATCATTTTCTGTCATCCTGTCCAGAAGCAATGTCCATACAGTCCTGACATTTTCAGTATCGATCAGATAGATCGTATGATCCATCAGCGGCTCCTGCACTTCAGTTTTCCTTGAGAATATAGACATATTCCCTTCTCCTCCTTTCTTCAAAATTTTTCACAGAAAAAGGAGCCTGCGTATGTCGCAAGCTCCCTTAAGTCCTGCATATATATAATGCACTAAATCAGGCAAAAAAGCAAATCTATCACATAATCCGAAAAGAAAGCTTAAGCCGATTGCAGATAGGCTTCAACATCCCTGTCTATAGCTGCAGCCGCTTCCTCGGCTGTCAACTGTCCGTCAAAGTACTGCTGTGCATAATTATATACAATGGATTCAACAGTATAATCTGAGAAGATCATAGTATCACATGAATTGATATGATCTTCAATATACTTTATTCTTTCATCATCAGGTATATCAACCTGAAGCTGCTGACCATCCTTGAAATAGTAAAGTGCGCTGTCTTCTGCTACAAAGAAGCCGATGATCTGACGCCAGTTATTATAAGCTTCATCAGTTACCGGAATCTCCTCGGTAAGGGAATTCTGATAATCATCGGATATATAACCCTTTATAAATTCCCAGCATTCATTTGTATATGCGTTGGTTGAAAGTATCATATAACTTCTAGTTGCGGATATAACTCCGGACCCTTCGGAAGAACTGCTGGGGAAACCAAAATCCGTATAATCCCCAAGGCAGAATCTGGTGGATACAAGCTGAATATCGCCAATGTTCTTCCATTTTAAATCAAACAGGAATGAATCCCCCCAGACATATCCGGGAACATCGCTGTACCTGGACAGAGGATTACTCAATTCAGCAGGAAGATTTCCAGCATATCTCAGGTATGAAATGAACTCGTCGGCATTAAAATCAGCAGTCTTAGAATTATAATCGACATATCTGTTACCGGTAAATGCCAGAACTCTTCCAAGGAATGCTTCTCTTGAGTCATCCATATAAACTTCCTGATTATCGGCAAGTGGATATATAGAGCTCATAAAATCATCATATCCACAATCATCATCCCCACCAAATAACTCAGAGTTTCCGACAATGGTTCTGTAGTAATAAGACGGTACAAGCGCATAGGTATTCTTATCCGAATAAAAGAGTTTTTCAGCCTTATCGCTGAACTTCTTCGCATCCTTTTCAAAACAGGCGGAAATGACACCGCTTAAGTCTGCAGCCATTGAATTATCAGATAAATACGAAACAAAGCGAGCATCGTAACCGGTTGAATCAATTATCAGATCGGGTCTGAATCCGGACGCAACATCGCTCTTTAGCAGAGTCCATCCTTCGGATGCCCCGGCAGAAACAGCTTTATCAGAATAATCAATAACAGTTATCCGGTAATTCTTATTCTCGGTATTAAATGCAAATACATCCTTTTTTAAATCAAAATCCATATCAGAGCAGGCAACAACAAGCACTTTATCCGAATCAGAACGATCATTCCTGCGAGTAAAGCATGAAAGAACATAGTTACCTTCCAGATCACGATACACTCCGGAAAAATGATCTTCATCTATCACAGAAACAGAATAAAAGTACATACCGGAAACATCAGAGTTAATAAAATCAAAATATTTGGTAAAACTTCCGCTTGCAGGATCAAATACAGAAATCCCGGAATCCGTAAGCTTATAATTCCTGCCATCAAGTCCAATATAATCACGATCCTCAACTGTTGCATTAATAAATATATCATCGGAATTAGCAGAAGAGACCGAAATACAATTACCATTAGAATCCCATTTTATCAAAATATCATTGGTATAAAAAATGGGATCGATCGTATATGTTTCCGAATTTGAAGATAAATACGATAAACAAGAAAAAGAGCCATCAGAATCAAAAAAGAAATCAATATAATTTACTTTCAGAATATCATCAAGCATAATATCCATTTTATCTGCAAGATTGCCACCAAATACAGATAAAGGAATTGTTAATTTCTTACATTCAGTTAGATTACCGGATGCGTCAAATTTAACAAAATATTTTTCATTTACATATGAAACAGAGTCATAACAGATCAGAATATAACTGTAACCATCCGCATCAGAATAAGAAATGGCTTTTGAAAAACCGTCAGGAAAAGCGGAAGTATCAATTATAGTCTCAACAAATAGTCCTTCAGAAGCAATATTTGCATCAGAAATCACATCGCCGCTTTTAAGCTCATTTTTCGTACATCCGGCAAATAAAAGACAAACAAAACATATTAAAACAATTCTAGATAAATTTTTTAACATATATACTCAATCCTCAAAAAAAGGGTTCGGATAAACCGAACCCCTTTTTATATGAAATTAGAAATTAAGGCTGAATCGTGAAATAAATGTATCCGTACTCTGCTCCGTTAACCGAAGTACCAGTAAGATCACAATCTACTGTGTGAGTTCCACTAACAGATCCGTTACTACCGTTATAGGTTACCTGACCGGGATTCAATCCGGTAGGAGCCTGATAACTATTAGTTCCACCAAATGATAATCTGTATCTGCCGTTATAAGTTGTGCTGCCCTCACCAAGAATATATTTCTTATCGATTTCCAAACGGGCAACACTCATATTGGCATCAGGATATCTGTTTTCATTATAAGGACCAATCTGAAGTGTAGTACCGGTAGTGTTATCAGCACCGCCTAAAACAATGCTGCCGATATAGTTTCCTGATCCGGTATGATACTTACTGCTATCGCCCGATGCGCCAATTCCCCAAGTATTGGAATTGTTTATCTGGTCGATACTCTCAAGTCCCTGTTTCCAAATAACTAATTGATTATCAGGAACCCATGCGCCAGCACCATGATTAGCAGTAGGATCCCATCTATCAATCGTCCAGGTAATATGAGTGCTTTCTGCATTTGCGGAAGTCATATTACTGAAGTAAACATAGAAATCATAATTCTTAAGATGTCCGGGATCTGAAGTGCTAGCCCTATAATCACTTGCATCAAATACCATGGGTGAGTCACTGTCATAGGTCTCCATCTTAAACTTCCGGTCAGTAGGATCATAAACATACGGAACTGATGCAGGAACCTGATTAACAGCGCTCTTTAATTCCTTTACAAGCTCACCTGTAGGAGCCCATGCATAAAATGCAACATAGTAATCATATGACTTATCGCCGGCAAATATGTATGATTCATTTGCATTCTGGAACTGAGTAGTCTCATGATCCTTCATATTAGATAACTGAGCGGGTGAATGCATTACATAATAATTCCAAGTTGAAGTTCCCTGTTCTCTGTACCAAACAACTGATTTAAACTTCATACCGGCATTTGTAGGAGAAGTATATCCATGATTTGAACACCAAGCATTACAAGCACTTTCTAATGTGGTGTATCCGGAATCGGTAATACGAGCTATCTCAAATGAAGGAATACCTCTTCTTATAGCACTGGGATTAGGAAGAGTGAAATCATCATTATGGGGAGTTGTAGCGGTTATCTTAAGAACACCAAAGTATGCTCTTCCACTGGGGCCATAAGAGAAAGCTGAATATGTACCAAGTGCAGACTTAACGCTGGTAACCCTGTTGGTGTAATTAGTAATGGGGTTATTGTTGAATATTACACCCGCATTAGTGGCGCCGAGATTGGGAAGATCACCGGAGTGAGCAGCAACAGCTACAATATAAACATCCTTGGAGATATCATTCTTAAGCTTAAAGCTGATACCGGGCGTTCCGCCAAGTCCCTCATCAACAACAAGATCCTCAAAATACGCATTGGGATCTATCGTATTAAAGTTTGATCCATCTTTCTCCTTATAGAAGTAAACAACCTTATAAGGATTCCTGTATCCACCGTTCTTATCAAAACCGGCATTGACCTGCGCACCATACTGTACACCAAGGTCAAAGGTTGCAGCGTATGTTGAACCGTCTTCTCCTTCATTACCGGAAGTCTTGAATGTGCCACCGGCATATGCGATATCAAACTTAGTTACCTTTCTGATACTTACATGAACAGTTATCGAATGATTTATAGAAGCATCAGAGTCATTAACCGCCTTGAAAGTGAATACCTGGTCTCCGGATGCATCATCGGCAGACTGACAATTAACAGTGAACTGATTGGTTCCCGAAATCTGGGAATAGGTAAGAGTTGCACCACCCTTAGTCTTGGAAGAATCCTCAGAATTCTCAAGAAGCACCTTGGTGTGTGCATCAAAACCAAATACCTGGAAGGTGAAATTATATGAAGCATCATAAGAAGCTCCATTTAATCTCTGACCGGGCTCGAGAATAACCTGATACTCATCGGGACCTATGGTATAGACACCGTTATCAGGAAGGATGTAAAGAGACTGTGCCACCGCATTACCTGCAGTAGAAACAAATGAATGGTTTCTGGAAGTAGAATCGGTAACAGCATTGTAATTCCTGTCATTAACCTTGAAATCCATAGAGAACTTAACGTTCCTGTCGGATCCAAAAGTAGAATTAAATACAACACCATATACGTTGCTTGCAAGAGTACCGCTTGAAAGCTCATTAACGACAGTACCATCATCCTGAGTAGTACTCTTGTTGGCATCATACTTAAGATCAGTACCGTCAAGATAGATCCTGATATTAACAGATGCATCACCATCGGGATGAACGATCACGAAGTCATTGGAACCATCAGTTGCCAAAGTTACCTCGCCATCAGTAGGATTAACTTCCGTAGCATCAACAAGCCAGTCGCAGATCAGGCTGGAAGTTACCTGCGCCTCTTCCTGTACATTGACTTCGGTAGAGCTGGTTGCATAGCTTCTGGAGCTGACATACATAGCACCACCAACAGCCAATCCGACTACAGCCAGAATTGCCATGGAAATGATCAGCTCTATAAGGCTCAGACCTGCATCACCTTTTGCTTTAAAGTATTTGATTAGTTTTCTCATCATTTGCTCCTTTTCGCAAAAAGCACAAAATATCTAACCATTTACATAATATCATCAATCAAAGACTATGTAAAAGCTTAAATTTAGATAAATTTAAGTTCTGACGCTGGAAACGCGGCCTGTAAACTTATCGATAGTGATCGTAACCGATCTTCTGCCATTGGTTATATCTATCTGACTTATAGCCGGTGAATTGATTACGCTTCCGTTACTTCGTGAGAATTCGATCTTAACATCGCCCAATGTTTCAATATTTTGGGGAGATCCTCCGCTCTCAGTGACCGATACGGTAAGACCGGAATGTCCAATGGAAACCCTGTCACCGTAAGGCTGCCCATCCACATACATCTGGCAGTACATATAATCACCGGGATCCTTGCTTATAATGATCCATCCGCTCTGCTTTCCCATAGCGAGATTTCTTGTCTGTTCAAGAGAAGAAACAACCTTTTCACCACAGGATGTAACATGCTTATCCGTAGCAACCGCAGTGGTAAGAAGCATAGCACCGCCAATTATGGTCATGATCGCCAACACAATGATTATCTCAACAAGCGACAATCCTTTGTTATTCTCTTTTAAGATATTATCTCTTTTCATATTTGATCAATACCTCTGCCAATTGGTGTAATAGATCAACTGATATACATTCCACTGATTATATCCGCTGGTAGAAGCTCCGCCATTCCAGTCAAAAGGAGGGAACTGGAAGGAAATATCGGTGCAGACAATGGATCTGTATCCGTTATGAACCGCAACAACGGCTATATTTCTCATAACAATGCAGGGTTTATCATTTCTGTTGGGATCATCAACGGGCTTCAAAGTTCTGACAGGATATACAGCATCATCATAATTGCCGCCATCGATAACAGGATCGGTAACATCAAGCATTATGAAACGATCATAACCCTCGCTCGCAGTAAGAGTATCAGGTATGAAATCCGATACAACAATATAGACTTTAAGATCCTCGGAACCATTTACATCAATATAGGGCGATAAGGTAGTAGGATCATTATGTGTGCAGAGCCAATCAACAAAACCATTGGGATCATTGGCATAAGCAGTTCCACCTATCGCAGTACCATGAACAGTCGAACCATTGATGAAAATATTGTCTAATTCAATATTGCTTGTAGCGGGAGCTGCAAGATCTTTAGTCAAAAAGCGTGTATCGTTGTACTCACCCCAGGAGTTATCACATGAAGCAAGATTATACACGATATTCTTGACAACAGCAGAACCGGCAAGAGTAGAACCATCAGATCCAACGGATGAACCGCCGTAATTCTTAATCAGCAGATCCTTATAAGACTTGGCAAACTGAATATAGAACTCTCTTCTCTTGGCGTCAAAAGTTCCGTCAGCTGCATAAACTGAATTAGTGGTAACAAAAGCATTATTAAGAGCTTCCGAAACAGGAATGATCATGTTTGATTCAATCCTTTCGAGTGGCTCCTCTGCGACATAGAAGGAATACTTGGTATTATACTCAGCCTTCTTCATCCTGTAATTGATACCGGAGATATACAATATTACGGTTGCCAGAATACTGACAAACAGCAAAACAATAATGCAGACAACCAATGCCGAGCCTTTATTATTCCTTATAATATTGTTATGCTTTTTGTTTCCCATAATCTTTACCAATCAAAATTACCAGTTAAGTACTTCAGCATACATACGTTCAATTTCGTTACCGTTAGCGCTAGAATACACGATCACTTCAACACGATATCTGGAATAGAAAGCATCCCTGGTTGAATCCGAACCGCCCCTTGTATCCTCATAATGACCGGGAAGACTTTCATAATCTCTGAGAAGATGAGAATTCATCTTAGGTTTTCCGCTGGCATCATCTGTAGTATCGCGCCAATAGGTTGAATAGGAATTGGCAGCAACAACCGTGTCGGGAGTGGTACAATTCTCAAAATCGGTAGCTGTTATATCGGGTGTATATCCGGAATTGAGTACCAGTTTATAATCGTGCTCACCGGGATTCACCGCAGTGTTGGTCACATGCCACCAAAGGTTGTGGTAAAAATAGCATTCATTTGATCCGGAATTTGACAATATGATCTCAGGATCGTATGCGGCGTCAAGGTTATTATACTGAGTCTCCGTCCATGAACCGCCAAAGGGTTTGAATTGCTTGTACAGGTATACATCCAATCTTGCGGGAGCAGAAGCCACAACACCGGGATTCGACGGATCAGGAGTATACGTAACCGGATTCGACATCGAACTATCTATAGAAATATGATCGGTGATAGCAGACTCATTCATGTATCCGGGATAATAATAGAAAAAGATCGAGGTTACAGGATGGCTGCAGGTCATATAGGCATCGAAATCCTTCACATATATAGGGTCATTTCCTAAATATGCTACCTCTTCACCGGTGCCACCGCTAAAACTGGAGGTGCACTTTACAGTCTTGCCATGAATTCCTGACTTAGTAAATGTAATACTGTCATATGCATCTCCGGAATCATAACCGCCGAAATAATAAGATACGGTCACCTTCACTTCACTGTCACCGGCATTGATTTCGATCAGCCTGTCAAGCTTGATCTTGGATATATCAATATCAGAAATCGTAAAGTAATTGGACACGCCGGCATCTATAGCAGTTCCGTCGGTGTATACACAATTGGCATCATTGAACCACTTATCCTTGATCATATTGACCATCTTATCTTCAGCCAGAGCATCTTCATGAGAAAGAGCTTCGGTAAGGAAATCCGCAAAGTTATATGTGGTATCGTTGGTCATGGATTGTATAGATGAATAATCGGTCTTGGTATCCTTGCCGATCTCATAAAACCTGACCATGACATCATATGCTCTTCTGGATGTTCCGCCGTCGGTAGAAGCGACGGGATGAATACCGCTTATACGATAATAATCTCCGCTGAGACTTGCATCATAAGCTGCACCGCTAACCAATCCCTCGGCTGTTCCGTCAATAAACTGAGTGCCGTCCAAGATGGATCCGTCAGTAAGCATGTCAACAATCTTAGCCTGATCGATGCTTGCGCCCTTGCACTTTTCTATGATTGCCTGAGCTATACCGGTGGACTGCATAGTCTGCTGAGATTTAAAGTTAAATCCGGTTGAATAAACGAATGCGTAAAGCATCGGAATTATAGCTGCGGCAAATATTGCGATCGCAACAAGTAATTCTACCAGTGTCATTCCTTTATCATTGTTCTTAAATCTCAGCATTTTCATATATGCCTCACTTCTTAATTGTCTTCGCTTTCCTCGGGTTCAGCAGCTACGCTTACACCGAACAGGTTCTCAAGTCCAGTATCGTAATTGCTTACGGGAGGCTCCTCATAAGGGCAGCCTGCTCCTTCAACATAATAGAATGAAAGTAATGCGTTTCCATCAATGTTGCCATTATCCATGATCTGATAAGACATCTGACCGATAGCAAGGTTATACTGACCGGTAGCGATCTCTCTGACCATGTTCTTAAGGCCTTCATAGGAAATATTGCCGCTGTAAGATACATCAAACTTGTCAAATGCTATCTCGGAGTCATATCCTTCGATCTGAGCAGCAGCAACTGTTTCAACGGGAATTCTCCTGATAGCACTGGGAGTATTGAATCCTATCGATGCAAGTTCAAATGTATTGAGGGAGCCTGCTCTAAGATTAAAAGCTTCATAAATACCGTCCTCAAATCTGGCATCAGATGAATATGCAGAGAAAATATCGGAGATCTCAGCGGTCATAGTCTCTGTGTCAGCCTTGTTCTGCTCCTCAGTATCATAATATGCCTGAAGAGAGCTGATCCTGTCTCTGAGAGCATTATTCTCTCCCTGAAGTCTTGCAGCATTATCTTCGAACTTCCTGTATCCGAGGAAGAAAGCAACACCGCATAAAACTATTACAAGCAGAACTGCTGATAAAAACTTTGATTTATCATCAATCTTAACGTTCTTCATTATGACTCACCTCCTGCTGCTGCAGCATCAACATTGTTAACGATCTCAACCTCATCAGCGGGTGAGTATACGCAGCTTACGCTGAACGATACATATCTTCTGAGATAAGTGATATCACCGGTCTCCTCATCGATTTTCTCAATGTAGGTACCAATGTTCTTGAAGGAAAGTGCTGACTCACCTTCTTCTTCAACATCTCCGAGGGTTCCGAGCTCAATAAGGGTATCTCCTTCTTTGATCTCTACTTCCTCGTCCTTATCCTCATCCTTCTCGTCCTTGTCTTCCTCTTCAGCTTCCTTCTCTTCAATTACGATCTTAAGTCTGTCGGCAACAAGCTGAAGTTCCTCGTCTGAAAGTTCGACAAGATTTTCGTTTATTCCTTCAAGAATGATGGTGTTGACTGAATCGAAGGTACGCAGTGTTTCGAGCATACCGATTGCGGTATTTCTGTCAACAACCTCAACGCTCATGGAGAAGTGAAGGTCATCGGTGGTGAACTCGGAGATCTTCATGTTGGAAGGCATCTTCTCTTCAAGCTCTTCAAGGAAATCGGCGATGTTATCTGATGCTCTCTGAGTCTGAGCTTCACCGGCAACAACTTCACGATAGAACGCAAGAACTGCAGCGTACTTATTATAAATAGCTTCTGATTCAAGATATCTTGCCTCAGTCGCCCTGAGCTCAGCATTCTCAGTCTTGGCAGCATTATAATCGAAAAATCCCTTTGCAAGTAAAGCAAGAATAACAACCGCGCCAAGAAGAGCAACAAGAGGGATCATCTTACCATAATTGGTAGCGTTCTTCTGTCTGTTAGCTTTTGCTTTAGAGAAGAATCCAACAGGTGCATAAATAGCACCGATAGAAGCTACATAATTGTAAAGGTCGGCATTATCACCGAGAACGGAGTAGGATACGTTCTCGAGTTTTCTCAGAACACTGACCTTAAGTCCGAGCTCATTGGAAAGCAGATGCGAAATACCGTTAATGGATCCGCCGGCACCGCATATATAGCAAAGATCAAGAGGGTTGGAAGAATTGGTTGAATTATAGTAATTCATAACCCTCTGAATGCCCTTAACAAGATCTTCGAGGCTGTCGGTAACTGCCTGACGGGCATTGGTCATAGCCTGACCTTCGGAAGGCTCGGGCATATCTTCATTATCTGTAATAGCGGTTCCTTCATTAAGAGTCTTACGGATGCAGGCTCTCTTCATTGCGATGTTACGGGCATCGAATTCGCTGACAGCCTGGAAAGCGGGCTGATGCATGATCTCCTTAATCGCAGGAAGGAAACCGAAACCGATGTTCCTCTGAAGAAGAAGGCTTTCATTCTTTATAACAAGAACTGATGTAGCATTCTCTTCTATCTTAAGGACCATCTTGCACTGAGTTTTATTCTCAGATTTAAGAACCTGATATACGGAGTTAGCAACGTTATCAACCTGAACAAGAACAAGTCCGCAGGAAGAAGCAAGCTGCTTATAACTCTCTACAAGATTATTCTCGGCAGCCATGATCGAGACACGGAGCTTTCCGGCATCCTTACCTTCATCTATGGTTCCGAGAACAGTATATGCAACCTGATAATTGTCAAGATCGATGGGGAAATAATCAGACAGGTTTGTCTGAATCATCGAATCAAGCTGGGCAGGCTTCATCTGGGGAAGCTGCTGTTCACGAGTTACGATCTTGGTCGAGGATATGGTGAATATGACATTCTTTGTACCCTTGATCCTGTTAGATACCAGAGCCGTTCTGATCGCATTGGCAACGGCATCGGGGTTGATGAGATATCCATCATTGATGGAGTTCTCAGGGGTGTTGCAGACTACATGATAATATACCCTGGGGTTAGTGGTCTTGTAGTCCATTTGGACGATACGGATCGTCGTGTTACTGAGCTCAATACTTAAAATCTTTGAAGCCATATCCTACCCTCTTTAATAATTTATTATGAACAGATTTCCGGATCATCTGTTTCATTCAAATTAAGATAAAACCAGCCAAGAGGCTATCGAGATAACCGAAATATGCGGATATCAATCTTTCGCCAACAAAACAGGCGATAACAATTCCTGCGGAAAGATAAGGACCCATAGCAAGCACATGAGACTCTCCGCTTATCTTCATGCGTGCAATATGTATCACAGAACCCAAAAGACAACCAAGGAAAAAGGCCAGTACGATCAGTTTCCATCCAAGCAGCAGGCCAGCGGCCCCCATAAGCTTGACATCCCCGCCGCCAATGCCTCTTCCTTTGGTTGCGTAAAAAATCAAAAGTAGTGGAACACTTACTGATACCAGGCCGATAATGTATTCCGGCCATGAGCGATAATCCGTTATCACTCTTATCGTACCCAATACCAGTATGAAAATATTAAATCCGACCGGTATTTCGTACGTACGAAAATCGATCACACTCAGTGCGATCAGAGAACTGAATAATCCGCAATACAGAAGGGTTGTAATGCTGAGATCATAGAACAAAAAAGATAATAACCATAGAATTCCGTTCAGAAGCTCTATAAGAGGATACTGAGCCGAAATCTTAGACTTGCACTTCCGGCATTTGCCCCCAAGCGTTAACCAGCTGAAAATAGGTATCAGATCATACCACTCCAGCTGATAACCGCAACTCATGCAATGTGAGCGGGTCTTCACAAACTCTTCCTTCTTCGGGATACGGTAGATCAGAACATTTAGGAAACTGCCTACCGTTATCCCAAATAGGAAGATCATTATTCCGATGTATAGCCGGAATTCAAACATTTAAATCAGATTATGATGTAGTAGAAGTCTTGTACTCAGAAGCACCAGCCTCGGTGGTAAGAGTGTGGCTGCCAAGCATAACGTAGCAGGTACCATCGGTAGGATTGTAGTGAGCAACGAAAGAAGTTCCCTTCTCGATGTTGGAAGATCCTACAGGGTTCTCAGAGATGGTGGTAGGATTTCCGCTAGCTGCGGTGAGCTGGCTGTTTCCGGTTCCGGAAAGTCTTCCGTCAGCGATATCAGCAAGAACTGCTTCTCTGATCTCCTGAGCGGTAGAGATGTCACGGCTTCTTCTGGACTGCTCAACATACTTGATGAACTGAGGTGCGAGAACACCAACGAGAACTGCCATGATAGCAATAACGATGATGAGCTCTACGAGTGAAAAACCATTGTTGTTCTTCTTCATAATAATTTCTCTCCTTTTATAATGAAATTGGTTTTTATATCTCAAACGCCTCTGCCCTTCTACAAAGGCGAATGATTCAAAAGTTATTACAGATTATCGAGACCCTTGTACATTGCAAGCATAGGAGCCATAACCGCACCAATGAGCACACCGACGATAGCAGCAAGTACAATAATGATCATAGGTTCGAGCATTGCCATAAACGCCTGAACTGCCATCTCGACTTCTTCTTCATAATACTCAGCGTTCTTATTGAGCATGTCTTCAATGTTACCGGTTTCCTCACCGATCCTTACCATGTAGTAAACCATCGGAGGGAATATTCCGGCCTCTTCAAGAGGTCTGGAAAGAGGCTGACCGATTGTGATTTCCTCTTTAGCATGCTCAAGAGCTTCTCTGAAATAGATATTGCTCATAACACCTGAAGTGATATCAACCGCTTCCACAAGAGGAAGACCCGCTCCGATAAGAGTACTTAGTGTTCTTGACATAAGAGCTGATGCACTCTTGACGGTTATATCATGGGTAAGAGGAATTCTTATAGCAAGTTTTCCAAAGAAATGCTTACCCTGATCTGTATTCTTGAAGGTGATGATTCCGAATATGATAGCACCCACGAGAGGAACAATTATAAACCAGTAATTCTTAAGTCCGTCGGACATCGCAACAACTGCTTTGGTGATTGCAGGAAGTTCGGTATCCAGTTCAGCGAACATAGAAGTATATGTAGGAATAACCACTTCCAACATTACTATGACGACTACGATAGCAACAATGACAACGATTATAGGATAAATCATCGCCTTCTTAATAAGAGCCTGTGTTCTGGAAGTGCGCTCAAACTGCTTAGCCATACGGTCAAAAGCTATATCAAGGGAACCGGAAGCTTCACCTGCAGTTACCATACTTATAAGAAGCGAGGGAAAGATGGTAGGGAACTCAGCCATTGCTCCCGATAAGGTCATACCGGTCTCAGTACTTGTCCTAACATCAAAAATGGCATCTCTAAGTTTCTTGTTCTCGGTTGATTCACCAAGCATCTGAAGTGAATCAAGAATGGTAACACCGGCTCTGATCATCGAAACGAACTGACGGCAGAAAACCGAGAGATCTCTGACGCTGGGACCCTTTGACAGATCAAATTTAAGATCTTTGCTGATTGCACTACGTGAACCAACGCTTACAACGGTAAGTCCCTGAGCTTTAACGCTGTCTCTGGCTCTATCAATGTTATCCGCTTCGAGGGAACCTTTGATGAGTTTTCCTTCAGCATTAATAGCTTCATAAGCAAAATTTGCCACGACTGAAACCTCCTAAGAATTCTTGTTTGGTATTGAAATAATACAATTTTTTAAAAGAATATTCAACGTTTATTCACAAAAAACTTAATATTTTATTAACTTTATGCATTTAGTATCAAAATCATTTTTGTTAATTGTGCACAATGGACAAGAAAATGCTTCAAAAAAATGCTTGTTTGTTAAAGCGTTTTCTTTTGATTAAGAAAATCAATAAATAAATAATCAATCCAAAGATAGAAACAATAACACCATAAGCAAATCCGGGAGCCAAATAACAGATACTGTAATCGTGCTCGCCTTCAGGAACTGAAACTCTTATAAGCCCGCCTCTATAATCGGTATAAGGAACTTTTTTTCCATCTATCCTAACAACGAATCCACCTTCATATGGAATCTGAAATACCACATCGGTATCATTTTTAAGAGACAAAGTACCGGTTATTCCGCGCGAAGAGCAATTGACATTTGAAATAACGGGATCGATCGACGAAAATGCTTTCTCAAGCCTGTCATAATCCAAAGTATAAAAATATACTTCCGAATCAGCATTCTCGGACATATATGTAAAAGAAAGAGGGCTTCCATCACTATATCCCATATCGACTATGTATCTGTTACCCACATCTATGAACTTAGCAACCAATTCATTGCCAAAATATAATTCATCATCACATGTCATATTATCTTCATAAAATCCTCTGGGCGAAATATAGACATACAGATGTCTTCCACTTTGAGGAGTTACAGTGAGAGTTTTGCTAAATGCAAAAGAAGAATCCGAATCAATTCTATCTCCTTCTATCTCACACTTTTCAAAAACACCATCTACTCCGGTGATATCGGAATATATAAGATTGATATTATCAAAGGGATCATACGAAAAGCTAACCGATTCATTAAGAAAAGGAACAGCAAATCCATGATCAATACAATGATCAAGTTCATATAGTCTGAAAGAATCATCCCCCAAAACAGGGGTTGCATAATTCATCAGATCGGTCCCAATAAAAGCATTATTAAATTCCGCAATATAGCCTATACCAAGTATATTAGCATTAGCTGTGTTGGTGCCCAGATCATCATCTATATTCATCATATAATCTATTCCGAGACTTCTCATAAACGCGGAAAAAGTAAGATTATAGGATGATGAAAAATAATCAAGCGTCGGAATTCCAAACAACAATCCGTCATTTGAGGAATACTCGTAATTCGAATATAAGATTCTGCCATTTGTATAATAATCCGATGTGATCAGATCACAGATCGAAACCATAGTATCATAATCATATCTGTTAAATCTCTTACCGGTGTTATCATCCGATTCAAGAGAACGGACATAATGGAAAGAATTACTTAATAAGTCAAAAACAGTGATAATAAATAATGCGGAAATGACCGAATATGAAATGTAAGCTTTTTTGTTTTGGCGCAAATACAGCAAACAATTGCAAAGCAACTCAGACGATACAATTATAATAAAGAATGTAAAGGTAAATGAATATCTTGCAGGAAGGCAATTAGGAATTTTCAAGCCATGCCATAAGACATCCATGAAGCCTACGCATAATGAAAAATAATAAATTGCGCAGACTCCAAAAACAGCAATCTTCTTTCTTATCGAAAACCCTTTATAGACAAAACATATGATCAATAAAATCGTAAATATTATCCCGCAATATATCGCCGGTGCATCGGAAGGATAGATCCCGTCATACGACCCCGGAAAGAATTGTCTGGTGACCCCAATAACATTTCTTATAAAGAGTTCAATATCCTTCTCACTTTCTGCGAGTTTTCCTCTTTTGAAATCAATAAATACAGGGAGCCACAGCCATGCCGAAAGCATGATTGAAATAATCGAAGAGAACGAAATGGTTAAAAATGAATTTAAGAATGTCTTTTTATCCGCTTTTTCGGAAATGATCCGGTAAAAATAATAAATCACAACAAAGAAAGCGATCATATACGCGGTATAGTAATTTAATATGACAGATAGAGTAAATACAACCGTGAAAAATAAGCCTTTATTTTTCTCAATTATGTAATCCACTCCAAGAACAACAAGAGGAAGCATCATTACGCCGTCAAGCCACATGGGAAGGATCATATACATTATGTTATAAGACATCAAAGCATATGAACATGATGAAATGATGCATACAACAGGATCTGAAATATTCAAATGGCCTTTCTTAAGATACAGGCACATCGTAAGACCGCATAATGAAATCTTCAGAAGAACAATCAAATAGATAGCATCAGGGAGCTTATAAGCATCAAAAAGAAGAACTATAAAAGACAGAGGATTCGCAAGATAGTAAGCCCAAGTGCCAAAAAAACTGCCGCCCATACCGGAAAGGCTTTGATACATAATATTGTTAAATCCATCTCCTATTTTACCGAGCAGCGATATAAAAGGAGCATACTGAGCTCCCATATCATATAACAAAATGGTTTTTTCACTGCCAATATAAATTCCGTCATAATACAAACAGATAAATAATAGAAGAGCCGGCAGGATCATCGATAAAACGTATACTGTTTTAGAAAAGCCTTTTTTCATTTTTTCTTTCTTTTTGAATAGTTATCAAATATACACGCAACAACAATGAACATAAAGAACATTGAACTTATTATGATTCCCGGAATAAGTCCCGGAGGTATATAACTTATCTCAATAATATGTTCGCCGGCTGTCACTCCGATCAACATCAAAGCATTTCTGTAAGCGCAATAATCTGTTGCTATCCCATCCACATATATTTTATATCCGTCTTCATACGGAATCGTAACAAGAACATAAGAATCTGTTTTTGAAAAGCCTTTTAGCTTTATGCCTGATGAATCTATTGATTCTATTCTATATGATTTATCTTTAAGCTCATCAGCCACTTTTTTAAACAGTACATCATTATACCTATAAATATATGTATTCCCAATTCTGGAAATTGACGAGTCAAGAGTCAGTACATTACAGCTTCCGGCTTCAAGATACCCCAGATCATTTAAAAAAGAGAACTCGACGTTTCTGAAAAGCGGAGTCTTTTCTCCGTTGAGATAATAATCTGCATAAGCATCATTGGCATTAGTTATTCTTTTCATCCATTCAGATCTTGATTCATCACCGTAAATGTCTACATTTTCCGAATAAAACCAATAATGTGAATCTTCTTCGCATTCAAATATATAATCATTCGAATCAATAGTTACATTACCCAAAAAATCCTCCGGAGAACGTTCCGAAAGTACATAGGTCTGTTCTTCAAATACATTTTCACCATCGTTCAGATCTGCAAGTTCTCTGATAAATATATTTATATTTTCAAATTTATTATCCGTAAACTGTTCGTTTCCGGATTCATTTAAATCTACAGAAAAAGCAAGTGGAATACAATTCGGATTGCTATAAACAGTATACCCTCTATACTCTCCTATCAGGTCATAATAATCAGAATAATCTCTGTGCCAGGATATCATATAACCCATATCAAGCAAACTGCCTACAACAGGATTCATTCCATATTCACTACTTGTGTGAAAAGATGAACCAATGCCAAGATCGGCAAGAAATCTCGATACAGGATAATTATAGCTGGAACTGAATCTTTCAATACCATCGTATCCAAACAGAGCACCGTCAAAATTTGAGTATTTAAAATTCTTACATATCCTGCTGTAATCGTATGTGTCATCTTCATCGGCAATAGACAACAATCCGTCTAACACATCACAATATCTGTTATACTCTTCCCTATTTGTATAATATTTTTCTACAGCATGTTTTGAAAGAATAAACGATCCATTCAGGTAAAGTTCAAAAAAAGTATAGAAAGAAAAGATGCCGATCAAAAGCCTGATCAGGCTTTCATATCTTTTAAGTTTTAAAACGCTTACGCTTTCCAACCCCCTGGCAGCAAAACATACCAAAAAGAATACAAATGTGAAAGCATAACGAAATGAAAAACCTATCGGATTTCTGAAACCATGCCATATTCTATCAACAGGACCAAAGATAAACGAGGCAAAATAAATTGCCAAAATCAGAATTCCGGCTATGCGGGCTTTAAGATTCTTTTTTCCCGTAAAAAACCAGATCAATGAAAAAAGAAGAACAAAACTACCGCAGAAAATATTTGGAGGGACAACATCATCAAGCGATGTATATCTCATTGGAGCAAAATTTCTTAAAACAGCTGAAAACGTGTTTTTTATAAACACACTTTTCTGTCCGTTTGAGGCTTCTATCAATTTTCCTCTTCCAAAATCGATTATTACCGGAAGTAAAACGAAAGCTGAAAGTCCTGCAGAAAAAACACCATGAATCCCAAGCAAAATAAGTTTTTTTATACAATCTTTCAAAGAATTGCCATCTTCGACAAGTCTAAAAAGATAATATAGAACAATAGCGATCACAACCATATAAGCAATATAATAATCGCTTATGATGCAAAAGCTTAGTAAACAAATAAAAGAAAAGCTTTTCTTACCGTTGACTACTTTCTCCATAAATAGAGCCAGGATAGGAAGATACATAACAAGATCAAGCCACATAGGTGACATCGAATACATAAAAACATATGACATCAAGCCATAGCAGCATGAAAGAACGATGATGTTAAATCTGTTAAGACTATTCCTTGTGTATACCAGAAAGGCCGAGAAAAACGCTGCACTTAAGCCAATTCTCAATACAGTTAAGACATAAATTGCATCAGGCAGATCCTTTAAGGATATAAAACAATAAATAAGATCTAACGGAGAAACATAAAGTGCAATAGTTCCAAAGAAGCCTCCGCCGAGAGCACCGGACATACTATAAAGCAAAGAATCAAAACCGGGGCCACCATGACTCAGATAACCATAAAAAGAGATAAGCTGAGCCTTCATATCATAGATCAGAATCGTATTGACAGACCCGGGATATATCCCGACATTAGCATATGCCAATACTGTGATCAAAACAGTAATGATAAATGAAATTAAGCCGGTAAATATACCCTGTGTTTTCTTATTCATCAACACACCCATATAGATCGGTCATTCCAATAAATGAAGGGTATTCGTCAATCAATTCATATGAATATCCTGTTTGATCTTCAAGATCAGATTTAACGCCTTCAACGGTCTTCTCCGTTTCAGGGATCACAAAGCCATACGTTTCCAGATCGATCTGATCATTAAATTCACTCTTTTGCGCATCAGTCATCATCCCTTCTTTGACTAAAACATATAAGCAATCACTGTCAATGTCGGGATATGTATAACCCTCTTCAATAACGTCCTCCTGATATTCAATAAATACATTGTTGCAATTCATGAGAATCGAACTCAGCCAGACCATATCTCTTCCGGATTTGATAACGACAAAACAATCTCTGTCATTAACAGCAGAAGAAAACGCCTTATCCTTCATAAAGCTAAACCTGAACATATTGGTAAATGTATCACTTCTAATGTTTTGGAAAATCAACAAAGCAAATATAAGAATCATTATAGGAATACATATTTTTTTATTCTTGAAAAAACATGTATATATCTGCTTTATAAGCATTCCCGCAAAAGATATGTATACAACAACAAATAAGGACATTGCAGGAAAAAAGTATCTCTCCGTAAATCCCATGTTCACTAATGTAGCAGAATAAGGGATAACAAATAAATAAAATAAAACAGAAAGAAGTGCTACAAAAATGGATATATCAAAATGTTTTATAAAGTTCTTTATAATCTCTAAAACTATATATATTTTGTGTTTTGATCCGGAAAGAAATTTCTTCATCCATTGTTCATTTCTGAATAGAAAGCAGATAAGAGCAAATACAACGGCAACAAACACCAATCCTCCTATAACAGTTATTACGTCAAAAATCGTAAAGCTGACAGCAAATCCGATTGTTCCGGTAAAAAATCTCACATTTGCAATGGCAAGATCAAAATAATAGGGATATGAATAATAACCTGTTCCGGAAGTGTCACCGGATGAATAAGGTAACAGTAATCTCAATGCATCCGGATAGATCACAAAGAAGAAAACAACCGATAAAAGCATGATCACGCATAAGCTCAAAGCCGAACGCAAACGTTTCTTCAAAAGAAGTGCCAATGCGCCAAAAAATGTAATAGCAAAGGCTATCACAAGAAAATAGAAATGAGTCAAATAACCTAAGATTGAAGGAATAAGAAGACACGCATAATAAGGGATAAGGTTTTTCTTTTTATTCTTTATGATCTTAGAAACAAGCCAAAACAATACTAAAGTAAATAGAGTAAATAAATGATAAATTCTCAGGAAAAGAAAATTTGCCGTTCCACAGCCGGAAAAGACATAGTATATGACAGCCAAAAATCCACAGAATTTTGATTCTGTCATCTCAATAGAAATAAGATAAATAAAGATTAAGCTTGGAATAAAGCATACCAGACTGATCGAAAAAGCAAACCACCAGGAAAAAGTTCCCGGAAAAAATGAACACACAAAATGAAGAAGTAGTACATATAAAGGGGGACTGAGGTCTACTCTGGAATTCGAAAGAACGGAATCAAATGCAAATCTATGATCTTCGGAAACCGTTATATAATCTTTGAAAACATCTCCCGAAATCCAATCGCTATTATTCTGTTCATAGGAATCTTCAAAATCAAAATAAATTTGAGGATTGTAATAACTGTTGGCAAAACCGTAACTCCAGGTCTCATCTACATGATGTCCGTCACGTAAAGAGAACAATATACACAGTCTTATGACAGCAATAATAACTATTATGCCAAGCCAGACATAAGGATTTACTTTTTTTACAGCTGAGAAGATTTTGTTTTCCGACATATTCAGGTCATCTCTTTCTGATTATTTTATTGATTCAAGAATTATCTTAGCAATATAGGATATCTTATCATCCGTCATACCGGGGTAAACCCCTACCCAGAAACTGTCATTCATTATCCGGTCTGTATTTTCAAGATTTCCGACAACTCTATATCCTTCTCGGGAAATTCTCATCTCGTCAAAACAGGGATGTTTGATAAGGTTTCCGGCAAACAACATTCTTGTCTGAATTCCGTGACTTTCTATATAATCTACTACTTTTTTACGATTCGTGCCTTTTTTGCAGGTCATGATATACCCGAACCAGCTGGGATCAGAATCGGATGTGGCAACAGGAAGAATAAGCTTGTTATCAGCTTTCTCAGACTTTAGTAGATCGGTCAACAGATCAAAATTATGCTTTCTTTTCTCAACAAAGCCTGCGATCTTATCGAGCTGTGCACAGCCTACGGCAGCCTGCATATCGGTGGCTTTAAGATTATAACCGAAATGGGAATAAACATATTTATGATCATAGCCTGCGGGCAATTCACCAAACTGTCCGTCAAAGCGATGACCGCACATATTGTCCTTTCCCGAGGGACATACACAGTCCCTGCCCCAATCTCTCATGGAGCGGATTATCTTATTGAGAAGTGCATTATTCGTATAAACAGCTCCGCCCTCTCCCATAGTCATATGATGAGGAGGGTAAAAGCTGGATGTGCCTATATCGCCGACGGTTCCGGTATATCTCCATTTACCGTCGATAAAGAATCTGCTTCCGAGAGCATCGCAATTATCTTCAACAAGCCAAAGATCGTGCTTTTCACAGAACCTCTTTACAACATTCAGATCAAAGGGATTGCCGAGAGTGTGTGCGATCATGACTGCTTTTGTATTATCGGAATATGCCTTTTCAAGCATTCTGACATCAATGTTATATCCGGGAATAGTTACATCGACAAAAACAGGTACCGCACCAAACTGTATCATTGGTGTGACAGTGGTAGGAAAACCTGCCGCAACAGTAATTATCTCATCTCCTCGTTCAACCTTTCTTTCTCCGAGAAGAGGAGAAGTCAGAGCCATAAAAGCTATAAGATTAGCAGATGATCCGGAATTAACCAGACTGCAATACTTAACTCCAAGATATTCCGAGAATTTCTTTTCGAATTCATCCGTGAATCTTCCGGATGTAAGCCAGAATTCGAGAGCCGAATCAACAAGATTTACCATCTCGTTTTCATCATAGACTCTTGAGGCATAGGGAATGCGATCGCCTTCCCTAAACTCGGAATTCTGAGCATGAAAGTCTCGGGCATACTGTGCTACAAGATTTAATATTTCCTGTTTGGCCTCATCCTTCGTCTTCATCAAATCCAACCCTCTCCTGTTCTATGACAAGAGGAAAATTCCTCGTTCTCTTAAATATCTCACCGATATATTCACCGATAATACCGATGAACATAAGAAGAACTCCGCCTATAAAGAATAGTCCTATCAGCATAGGTGCCTGGCCGGTATCGAATCTCCACCAGTCCATCAGCTTCCAGACAAAATATACGATACCCATGACAAATGAGAAAAATGATATCGTAAATCCCCATACAACCGCAAGCTTAAGAGGAGCCTGTGATGTACTGATAAGTGTCTGGAAAGCATACTCAATATAACTCTTAAAATTATAACTGCTCTTTCCGTGCTGTCTCTTGGGCTGGCAATACTTGACCAAAGAAGCCTCATACCCGAGTTCGGCAACAATATGCCTGAGTGAAGGCTCGGGTTCATTGAGCTGCTTCATGACCTTAAGTACAGAAGCATCATAAAGCCCCCAGCCCGTTGTTTGTTTATACTGTTTGGTATCGGAAAAATGAGCGATTATGCCATAATATGCTTTTCTGAGACCGGACATAATTTTGCTTTCCTCAGACATGTCCTTTTGTCCGAGAACAACCTTATATCCCTTCTCCCATTCAGCAATAAGAGTAGGAATCAGTTCGGGGGGATCCTGAAGATCGGCCGCAAGAGAAATAGCAGCATCCCCGCTCGCCTGAAAAAGTCCGTACATGGCATTCCTGAGAGGCCCGAAATTCCTTACATTTCGTATGCCCTTGATATGGTGATCACTTTGAGATTCTGACTTGATCTTCTCCCATGTCGAATCAGTCGATCTGTTATCGATTAAAATATGCTCATAGGGATAATCAAGTGTAGACATGACCTTTCTGACCTGAGATATCAGTTCAGAGATGTTATCTTCTTCGTTATAGCAAGGCGTGACTATGCTGATCATCTTACTCATAATACTCCCCTCGTCAGGTTATTCGGATTATTCATTAAAGAAACCGAAAACCCTCGAAAATCCTTCCCTTGCATCGATCGGATGAGACCACCCGAGCGATATAAGTTTATCTTCAACAGGACGGTTCTGCTTATTGACCGTATCCTGAAGATATGCATCATTATCTTCCCTGTTTTTAAAGGTTACACTGACTTTCTTCTCCGGAATTCCGGCAATAATGGTTGCAAGATCCCTTATCGCTATCATCTGATCCGTGTTGGTAACATTATACGCTTCCCCGGATTTACCCTTAAGCAAAAGAAGCAGATATGCCGCGACCGCATCGCTCAGATAACAGAAAGCCCTCTTTGCAAGTCCGTTACTGTGAAGACATATATCATTGCCGTTTACGGCATCCTTGATAAAGCTTGCAAACACCCTGGGATCGTTTTCAAGATCCATCGTCGGTCCGTACGTATGTCCGACTCTTGCCATGATCGTTCTGACACCATATTCTCTCGAATACGAAGCAAGTAATGTCTCTGCCAGCCTCTTGCTCTCACTATAACAGCTATGAGGATCCAGAGGGTCCACCTTTCCAACCGTTTCTTCGAATATATGATCAGGATCGTCTACAGAACCGTATACATCACACGTACTGAGGAACAGAAACCCCTTAAGATTATCTTTATCACAGTTTTTCAGAAGCTGATATGTACCGATTGCATTAGGTTCGATGACTTCTACCGGATTTGTCTCATAAAACCTGGGATTGGCAAGTCCCGCTGCGTGGATCACATAATCTGCTTCATATACGGCTTCACAATCTTCGGAAGATATATCTTCACTGACATAATTGAAATAGTCTTTATCAAAGTATATCCCAAATCTGTCTCTGGCTTTTTCTTCTTTTCTTCCCTGAGCGAGAATGTCGACGAAAATGCCCTTCTTTTCTCTCAGATAGATAAGGAAATAGACAATGTATGAAGCAAGCATTCCGTATGAGCCCGATATATAAACCTTTTTACCGGAAAGTTCCTCCCAGTCATATCCCCTGGAATATATCTCTTCCATATCTGAAGTTATGATCTTACTGCTGAGAAAATCCTTCATCTAATATATTCCCTGATCTGTTTATCCATGCATTCACGTACATTACCGCCCGAATTCCAAATTTTGGCCCATTCAACAGTCTTTTCAACAGCTTTGTCAATATTCCATTTGGGAGACCAGCCAAATGTTCTCTTAAGTTTGGAACAATCAAGTTTTAAGAATGTAGCTTCGTGAGGTCCGCCATCATATCTGTCGATCCACTTGATGCCTTCGCCCCAATGCTTAACGAACAGATCGACAAGTTCACCTGTCTTTACACAATCATTATCATCCGGACCAACATTATAATATCCGGATACGGAAATATCATCGTACTGCTTTGCAGCGATCATAAGATAAGCACATACAGGCTCGAGAACATGCTGATAAGGTCTTATTGAATGGGGATTCCTGACAATGATATCCTCTCCCGCGATAGCAGCCCTTACGCAATCGGGAATGATCCTGTCTTTGGCAAAATCACCGCCTCCGATAACATTACCAGCTCTGGCAGTAGAAATTGCTGTCTTTGAATCGGAAAAGAAACTCTTTTTATAGCTGTGAGTAACAAGTTCCGAACACGATTTCGAATTGGAGTACGGGTCATAACCGTCCAAAGGCTCATCTTCCGTATAGCCGCGGTCTCTTTCCTTGTTATCGTATACCTTATCGGTAGTTACATTGAGAAAAGATCTTACACAGGGATTCAAACGGACACATTCGAGAATATTGACTGTCCCCATGACATTCGTCTCAAATGTATATACCGGCTCGTCATAGCTGAGCCTTACCAAAGGCTGGGCAGCCATATGTATTACTATTTCCGGCTTATATTCGTCAAATACAGCCTTGAGATGATTAAGATCCCTGATATCTCCTCTGATATCGGTTATCTGTTCCTTTACACCGCAAAGATTAAAAAGTACGCTCTCATCGACCGAATAACCGATCACATCAGCGCCTGCATTAACAAGCAAAGCGGACATCCAGGATCCCTTGAATCCCGTATGTCCGGTTATAAGAACTTTTTTCCCTTTATAAAATGAAGGATCAAAGCCCACTTTAAAATACCTTAGTCTTCCCACTTCTTCCAGGGTGCATTACCCGTTTCAAGAAGTTTCTCAAGCTGCTCCTTTTCACGTAAGTTATCCATACATTGCCAGAAGCCTCTGTGCATATATGACATAAGCTGGCCTTCATCGGCAAGCTTCTCCAAAGGATCTCTTTCAAATATTGTATCATCCCCGTCGATATAGTTAAAGATTTCGGGATTAAGCACCATAAATCCGGCATTGATGGGTGAACTGTCACTGATCTTCTTCTCACGGAAGGATTTAACAGCATTATCACCGCCGATATCAAGGACACCCTTAGACTGATCCTGTAATACAGCTGTTAGTGTAGCAATCTTGCCATGACCTTTATGAAACTTTACGAGTTCATTGATATCAACGTCGCAGACACCGTCACCGTATGTCATAAGAAACGGTTCATTTCCGACATACCTTTGAACTCTCTTGATACGTCCGCCTGTCATGGTATTCAATCCTGTATCGACTACGGTAACCTTCCAGGGCTCAGCGTGGCATTCATGAATTGTTGTAACGCTTTCCCCGCCTCTGTAATCAAATGATACATCACTGCTGTTAAGGAAATAATCGGAAAACCACTGTTTAAATGCCTGCTGCTTATATCCGGTACAGATAATGAACTCATCAAAACCGTAATATGCATAACTTTTCATGATATGCCAAAGGATCGGTTTTCCGCCGATCTCAATAAGAGGCTTAGGCACATTGGCACTCTCCTCGGATATTCTTCTGCCAAATCCTCCGGCAAGCAATACTACTTTCATCTAAATCTCTCCCCATTCCATACAATCACGCAATTCATCACGATCAAGAAGCGGAGTCATATCCTCAAGAGGTCTGCTCTCCATCTGACCGTTCTCATTCATGAAATTACTCTGTTTAGGAAGTACCTTCTGCATTATATCAGTTTTTACCCTGCATACAACAGGGCCATCATATTCGAGCACCTCCGAAACCACAGTTTCAAGTTCACTCTCAGAGGTTATCTCCATTCCCCTGATCCCGAAGGCTTCAGCCACAGCCTTCATATTGGGGAGGGTAAGGCCGGAATCTTCAGTACATCCTGTAAGATGGCCCTTAAAATTCCCGGTCTGTGAGTGCCAGATCATGCTGTATCCGGAATTATCCGCAACAAAGATCTTAACAGGAAGATACAGGCGTCTGATAACCTCAAGCTCCTGAATATTCATGGCAATGCTACCATCACCCGTAACGCAGACAGTTCTCTTGCCCCCTGAACCGATACAGCTTCCCACACAGGCCGGAATATCATACCCCATAGCAGCCATGCTCTTATTCAGGAAAGCTCTCTGCCCCTTCTTAAGTCTGAGAACTTTCATACCGATATCGACACTTGTTCCGGAACTGGTAAACTGATATACATCATCGGAAGTCATCTTATCGGAAAGTACATCAAACAGCTTGTAAAGGCTTACATAGCCTTCCCTCGGATCCTGCTCGGGGATCTCTACAGGGTATTTCTCCTTCATATCATTACAATGTTCGAGCCAGGATGAAAGATCAGCTCCGGATATCCTATCCTTTCTTGAAAGAAGTGCATCGATAAATAAACCTGCATCGGAAACTATCTTCATCTGAGGATGAAGGCTTTTCTTGTTCATCTCATTCTCATCAATATCAACCATTACATGGAATGCGTTCTTAAGATATCCGTCAAAATTATAACCGGTATTAAGAAGACTGAGTCTGGTTCCAATGGAAAGTACAAAATCAGCATTCTGAAGGATAAGGTTGGCACTTCTGTGTCCTACAATATTGGGTCTGCCAAAGTAATAAGGATTGTCGTCATCAAGAAGATCAACTCCGTTCCACGATACAAAAGTTGGAGCTCCAAGAAGCGAGACGAGTTCGCGTACTTTGTCAGAGGCATGGGATAATCTTACCCCATTTCCGAGCATTACCGCAGGTCTCTTCGCACTGTTAAAAGCTTCAATAACCCTGTCTATCTCCTGATCCGATATCTTGACAACATCATCAGAAGGAATAAATCCCTCAAGAGAATCGGCATCAACATCCGATGCCTGAATATCAAGAGGAATATCGATCCAAACAGCGCCCGGTCTGCCTGAGACAGCAATATGAGCAGCTTTCTCCAATTCATATTTCACACCGGCAGGATCCATTAGCCTAACAGCATATTTGGAGTAAGGTTTGACCATAGATATTATGTCAACCTCCTGAATTCCAAACTGTCTTATATTCTGGTCTCCAACAAGGTCACTTCGCTTGGCCTGACCCGAGATAAATATCACTGGAATGGAATCCATATATGCGCCGCACAGTCCGGTAATGGCATTAGTTGCACCGGGCCCGCTGGTAACCAGGCACACGCCAATCCCCTCGCGTATCCTTGCATAGCTTTCTGCAGCAACAGATGCACCCTGTTCATGGAGCATGAAGACGCCCTCAACATCCTTACTGCATCCAAGGGAATTATTAAGATGCATCGCACCGCCACCGGTGACGCAGAACACCTTATCAACACCCAGTTCCGATATAAATTTGATCACATAATCTGAAATCTTCATGGTTAACTCTTTTCAATAAATATTCAACTTAAACAGCTTTATCTCTTTTCCCAACTATAGCAGGACAATACCTGTTGAAAAATAATATAATGGGAACACTGACAATAATAGAAATTATAGTATTAACAAATGGTATCAGCATATCATTAGTGAAGTGTAATACGCTAAATGGTATTGAAAACGGGAAAATCAGTCTGTGAAGACATATGATCGTCATACTGTTTCGACCAAGAAAGGATAGAAAACCAATTTTTCTTAAGATAGCACATACGGATAAAACGCCGAAAATACTAAGGCTTGCAGAAAGGATACCCATAGTATATGAATCTCCGTATACGGCCCAAGCCATTATATATGTGTTAAATCCTTCCAAAATGTTATTCCGGGCGATCAACCAACCCAGAGGAATAAAAACAGGCAGCACGCAAAGCAATATATATTTCTTCCTGTTCAACAAGTAATCGAATACCTTCCGGGCATATATACCGATGATCATATATACCACGCCCGTAAATGCAATATCAAAACCAAACCATCTGCCCCAATCCCCCCTGTTGACAGAAAGAAGATAACTTGCACTCCCACACACAAAACTATAAATCAAATATACAAGGTGATCGTGCTTAAATCGCAGTGATAATTCGATCACGATCTGAAATAATAGAGTTGAAAGGAAAAACGTAGGAAAAAACCATAGCACCTGATATGTATGGGCATCATACAAGGACTGATTAGAGCCGTATAATACGCCTTTTAAAAAAACAACGCTAAAATCAGTTGTGTAAAGAAGACTCCATATCATATAAGGAACAAGCAATGAAGAGAATCTTCTGTTAATAAACTCAAGAATACTTTTACATAGTCCCTTATCATACAGGAAGATACTTTTCCCAGAGCAAGCCATACCATATGCAACAAAAAAGAGCGGCATATGAAATGAACAGATCCAAACCTTGATAGAATTATAAGCCCCCTCAAAAATGCACCAATTACCGGCGTGTTCATAAAGCAGGAAAAACACACCAAAAAACTTCAATATGTCAATGTATGAGATTCTCTTCATCCGATATCAAATATGCTTTCGGTAAGGAATGATATATTCATTTTTCCTTTTACGGAATTATATACATCCCTGTACATATCCTTGATCTCTTCATTAAGTTCATCCCACTTATTATCGGGATTAAGAGTAGGAAGAGATTCATCAGCATAGCTTTCATTATACTTGGTCTTAAATCCGTCAAAGCCGGCAAGATAGATATCCTCAGCATTAAGTTTATTAAGCAGTCGCAATGCAAGTATCACGGCATTATCAAAATGCTCCCAGCCCCTCTTAATGACCAGATTAAAGTTGACTATATATTCATCTTTGGAACCTTCGGTCCGTATATTTGAAAGCAAAATCTTCTTATTCTTATCAAAAGTCTTGGGGTAAGTATTATGGGCGTATTCGTATCTGACACTATTGGTAAAAAAAACAAAATCAGGATCATAAAGCTTATTGATGGAATTAACCTCTATAACAACCGGAGTATTATCATCGATAAAAGCCTTAAGCTTCTCACTCTCGGTAACGGTCGATCTCCCTGGAGCAATAAGCATTACTTTTCTGTTTCTGATATAATCCCTCAGCTTTTCAATCGCTGCTTCGTCATCAACTATCCTATTCTGGTTCTCAATATATTTGGATTCGAGAAGATCGTAATCATACTTTCTCCTCTCTTCAACAGACAGGGACTCTATTACATTCCTCATATCTCTGGCATTAGTCCTGTGATTGGATGTCAGATAAGCAATATTATTAACATGACACTGATAATATCCGGAGATGAAATAAGGAGTTGAATACCCCCATGTGAACTTCTCCCTGAATCCCTGAATATATATATCTATCGCATCCATGATCGCATTCATATCATAATTGCCATTTTGGACACGATTAATGTAAGATGCAACAAGTTCGGTCGTGGCATTTCCTGCCCCTCTGCCCATTCCACTGAGAGTTGCATCAACTATGATATTTCTTCTATCCTTAAGTTTTTCAATAAAATGAATACAATTAGCGAATGCAAGCTGCTGATTATTGTGAGCATGAAGTCCCAGTTCAATTGAATTGTCAAGATGAGTATCGACAATATCAACTATATGATCAAGATCCGAGGGATACATGGAGCCGAAAGTATCAACGACCGATAATGAAACCGGCTTGAATTCATTCATAAGATCACAAAGATTTACAAGATCCTCGTCTGAATATGCTAACGTATTAGCTGCCTGGAATAGAACTTTATAGCCTTTGGCTCTTATCTTGGCACCAATCTCAATTGCCTCGTTATGCCTGCCATGAGGAAATACGATCCTGATAGAATCTATAGAATCCCCATCACATTCCGGCAACGCGGATACATTATATCTGTCCCAATCGATCATGGCACAATAAGCAACCCGCTCATCCTTACTGTTGATATAGGGAAGAGAATCTGACGGAACATGGAAATATGTGGTTCCCTCTCTATATTCGGGATTCTTGAGCCATCCACATTCTATGATATCAACGTGAGCATCCTGCAATTTGCTAATGATACCGCGCATTGCAGGCTTCCCGAATTCAGAATTATTAATGTATGCACCATCACGAAGGGTGCAGTCGAGGAGTTTAATCATTTTATCCCTCATTCAATAGCAAATTAACTTATTGTTTTTTAACAATGGCATATCCATCAACAACCAATTCACCATTACCATTGAAGACCTGAGTGCTTAATTTATATATACCTTTTTTTTCATTTAACACCTCAGATACAGTGATGTTTATATTAACAGAATCATTTACATATACCGGTCCAACAAAACGCAATAGCTGTTCCAAATATATTGTGCCTGTTCCTGGCATTATGGTACCTAAGACCGTTGAAACATAACTACCAATTAACATTCCATGAACTACTCGTTTTTTAAATCCCGATTTTTTAGCTTCCTCCTCGTCAACGTGAATAGAGTTATAATCCCCAGAAATATTAGCAAAGGAAATAACATCATCTTCGTTCACAGTTTTGGAATAAAAAGCACTTTGTCCTAGTGAAAGCATATCCAGCCTTTCTATTTAAACATCCCGAACCACTTTTGCAGGCACCCCCATTACAACCTTATTCGGAGGAACATCTTTTGTAACCAAAGCAGACGCTCCAACAATTGAATTAAAACCAATCCTTACTCCGGGAAGTAATGTTGCCCCAGCGCCTATTGTTGCATAGTCCTCCACAATAGGTCCAGCTAATTTAGTAGCAGCCAGCTCATCTCTCGCCATTGAATTATCATTTGTAGATGAAACCATTACACTAATAAAACAATGATTACCTATAATCATGTTTCCAGTAATATGGGCATTATCCATAACCCTTGTATGATCACCTATAACGGTTTCATAATTCACTGTTACATTACGACTTATAATATCATAAGCACCAATATTACATTTTTCTCTGATTGAACAATTATCACCTATAAGAGTATTGTTTTTTATTATAGTTCCTGTATAAATAACGGCACCTGGACATATAATACAGTTTTCCATTATTTCAGTTAAGTCATATTCCTTACTATATTGTTTGGCAGTACTTCCAGGAGAAGTTGGTTTTTTACCAATCACTACATGATCGTATATTTCCGTGCCATTTCTTATTATCGTTCCAGGATACAACACAACAAAATCATGAATAACTACGTTGTCTTCAACTATGACATCATCGTGAAGTATAGCAGTCGAAGAAATAATAGAATTATTACTGATTTGTTTCATAAATCGAATCTCCATAAGTAAACAACCTTTATACTTGTTCAATTTCATTATCAGAACAGTTATTTACGAATTTTAAGAATTCATCATAGTCTCTTATATAATCTTCCTCGTTATATAATTCAGAAGCCAAGACCATCAAAACAGCATCATCTGAAAAGTCATACATTTCTCGCCACATCACATTAGAAACGTATACTCCTTCATAAGGTTTCTCTAATGGAACAGTTTTCTTTTCTTTACCATTATCAAGCATAACCTTACAACTGCCGTGTATACAAATAAGTATCTGTTGTAGGCTTTTATGCGCATGATGTCCTCTGACAACGCCACTACCAGTATCATACATGTAATAAACGCGTTTAATTCTAAACGGAATATCTTTAAATTCTTCGAGTGAAACTAACTGACCGCGGTCGTCACCATGAGGTTGAAATACATACTTTATTACTTGCATCAAAACTCTCCTTTTATCTTTTTAATAATCCATGTAAATGCGCCTTTAATAATGCTGAGGATATTAACGCCTTTTAGATGTTTTAAATCTGCTAATTTACGTTCTTTAATGGCATAAATAATAATTTCAAAACTAGGGTTTGAAAGACGGTTTACAAGATTTACCTTTCTACCGAAATAACGCTTTAATTTGACCATAAGATCAACGTGCATTATTGCACTCTCTCTACCTTTGTAAATCGTATTAAAATTATGCTGATCTGAATCTGTTGGTCTTCGTATAGTTATTGCATAAGCGACCAAAGGAAGAATATGGACCTTTCCAAATTCAAAAAACAGCAGGCATAACGTCAAATCTTCTATGTATTTACTAAACTCAACACATAGATGAAATCTTTCTCTAACTTCAATATCATCAAAGTAATTTCGAAACATTATTCCATGTATCGGATAATTAGCCCCTTTTGAAAAATCATCTCGTGAAAAATCCTTTCCTCTATTCTCGGGTGATGGGCTGAAAAGGCCAACATCTTCTCCATCCATATATACGCTTTTTGTCGTGATTCCAACAGCAAAACAGTCCATGTTATTATCAAGATAATTTTTTTGTTCGATAAGCTTATATTTATTGCAATAAAAATCATCTCCCGCTAAAAGAGTAATATATCTGCCATTACAACGCAAAAAAGCATCATATAAATTCTGCGTAGTTCCGACATTCGTATCATAAGTATGTATTGAAATAATGTCAGGATACATATTACGATAGCGTTCTACAATTTCTATAGTATGATCCGTCGAAGCGTCATCAGAAACCAGAATTTCATATTTATAATCTACGATCTGATCCAAAACTGACTTTATTGCATTCTCAATAAATTGTTCATGAAAATATGTAGGAATTATAATTGATATTTCTATATTGTTTTTCATCAGTGCTGTTCCTCTTTTGATATCTTCATAGATGCAAGAATCTTAAAAAGTCTTACAAAAGGAAAAAAAGCTTTAAGTTGTACTAAATATAATTCTCCATATTTCTTTCTCAAAACAATCATCTGACCAAACGTCACAATCATATACTCTAATAAAGTTGCAATTGCAGCGCCAAGAGTACCAAACTGTTGTATTAATACAATATTGAATGCAAAATTCAAGCATGCTCCAATTATATTTGTCCACATAACAGTTTTTGTATCCTTATTGATAATGTAATATGAATGCGCCGGAAAAGAAATACATGTAAATAGTCCGGACCATATGTAAATTATTAAGATATTAGCTGAACCAAAAAATTCATTTCCATACAGCAAGTCAACACCCCAATGTCCAAAAACTGATACACACACTATCGCAAAATAACCAATCGCGGTCATAATATCAGCAAATCGCTGTAGTAACCTAATAAACAATTCTTTTGAACTATATCTTTCAGATAGCAACGGAAGAAAAGATGAATATATTGTTGTCGGAATAAAATACCAATATTCGGCAAGAGTTACAGCAACTGAATAAAGACCAAGTTCTCCATCTCCCATCATTTTACCAACCATTATCTGATCGACCTTCATATAGATTGTTGACGCTGCCCCCATAACAACCATAGGGAGAGCCAATTTGAGCAACTCATAGCATAAATATCGATCAAATCTGAATATGCCTATAAATGGAGATTTAATAAGGATATAACACAAAAGTGAAGACGCATAGATAACAATTATTTCTAAAGAAGCCACAATTATAAAGAATGCAAGATTCGCCTTTAAGCTAACTCCCGCCAACCTAAATCCCATAAATAAAACATGCATAAAAAACTGTACAATTGCATAAATCTTGGATTTCGAAAGACTGTAGAACCAATATTCATATATATTCAAGCATTGAAATAAATAGACAATTGAATCGACAACAACATATACGAGAACTTCTTTAGATACTTGAAGAGCAATTGCACCGCTTACTGATAGCATTATAGCTAATAGGCCACCACAGAACATAATAGACATTCCTGTAGCGGCAATTTCAGCCGATCGCTCACGTTCCAGGGAAAACTTTGTGATTACTATATCCAACAAACCGAAAGAAGCTAAAAAGCCAAAAAAACCCGATATTGCTGCAGCGTCAGCCATAATACCGATTCGTTCCCGCCCCAAATAACGTGTCACAAATATGCTTACAGTCAACCCCATCAAAATATTCAGCGTTTTCGAAACAATCATCCATGCCGAATTATCAAATGCGTTTTTTATTTTTCTCTTATTATCAACCATGTCTTATTGTGACTAACCAATCATAGAAGACATATGAAGCAAAACTCATTAATATCAAGAAATCATATAACACTAATCTGCGTTTAAAATAGATAAAAATCTATTAATTGTATCGTTGCGTTCCTGAAATCTATCATTTCGTTCAAAGCATGAATGATTTTGAGATAAAACAGAATCAATTGCATTGGCCATAGCAGATACATCAAAAAAAGGAATCAATTTACCATCTGTATAATTCCCAATTACATCAGAAGTTCCACCAACATCAAAAGAAACAATTGGAATATCACAATATTTTGCTTCCTGTATAGTTAAAGGATAATTTTCCGCCATAGACGTTGAAACAAACACATCAGATGCATTGTATAGCAAATTCATAGTCCTTTCATCATTTATTGCTCCCATAAAATGTACGTTATATGGTATTTTATCAGATATAGAAGAATTATCACCAGTTCCAAAAATCAAAACTTCAATATCATTTCTGCGCTTTTTATACAAAGCATTTATCACATCAAAAAAGATATCTATTCTTTTATATGGATTATTAATGACCCCATCAGCTCCATATAAAACATACTTTTTTGTGTTATCAAGTTTTAATGCTTTTCTTGAAAATTCCTTGTTTAAAGGGAAAAAGTGATCACTTATAATATTGGGAATATTGTATAATCTGTCTTTGCATATTGCATTTGAAGATGAAGCTTTATCAAATAACCATTTACTTGGTGCAATCCAATGCATATTATTATATTTTTTTAGTTTGCATTTCCTCTCAAATTGCTTATGTGCTTCATTTTTATGCACTCCAGAAAAAGGACAATGATCACAGTCATTCATAAAATTTTCACAATCAAAAGAATGATGACACCCTCCAGTAATGGGGAACATATCATGCATCACCCAAAACACTTCTTTTCCTTGTTTTAACAGGTCAATTATGTTATGAGAATTTAATACACCTTTGCAAATCCAATGAATTACTATGATATCTGCGGAATTAATTACTTTATTTTTCTTTATATTACTGCCAATAATGAACTTGGAATAAAAACCTCTTTCTCTGTCAAAAATGTATCCTCGGTCAGCAATCACGTAAGTTTTAAATTTAGCGAAAAATAAGCTAAAATCATTTTGAGAAAGAGAATAGATATTTTCCTCAGATCTTTTCTTATCAAATACAAGCATATTTGAATCAAGTCCACATGCAAGCATAGCTCTATGTAATCTATAGGCTGCTATTGCCGCGCCTCCGGAATCATCAGAAAAAGTTACATGAACTATTTTTTTCATTATATGATTCTCCATCCACGTCTAATTGAATAGAAACGTTTCCCCAAAACATTTATCAAAACAATCCTTAAATACTCGACAAAGCATATTTTAATTATCTGAAAAATAGGAATAAATACCCTATCTGTTTTGTTGGCTTTTCTCGATAAATCAAATTCTTTTTCTCTTAGAAAAACTCTTCTCCCGCTTAACCCACCCATCAAATAATTGGAAACAATCATTTCCACATATTTAAAACCATCCGGGTAATCTGTATATATTCTCAGAAACATGTCAAAATCAGCAGCAATCTTATAATCAAGATTAAATCTGTATTTTCTGACGATATCCAATCTGGTAAATGCGCCTTGATGACATATGGGATTAGTCATACGGAAACCATTCATATCCTGAGCTTTAAATATTTTGGTATACCCATTCTCCTTGAGCATCACATCGCCATATAATACTTTTATATCATTAGATAAATATGGAGAGATTCTGCTCAAAACAGAAAGATCATATAATTCATCACCTGCATTAATATATATCACCCAATCGCCACTGGCATAAGACAATGATTCATTCATTGCATCGTAGATGCCTGAATCCTTACCTGAATAAATCTTGTAAGGTACATTCTTTTTTTCAAATTCATTGGAAAAACTATTTGCAATCTCAAGTGTTCCGTCACTCGAAAGTCCATCTTTGATTATGTACTCATAATCTGCATAATCCTGAGCTAAAATAGACCTAATAGTCTTTTCAATTTCATTTTCAGCGTTATAGCAAACTGTAATAACAGAGATTTGAACTCTATACAACTTAAATTCTCCTGATTTATAACTGTCAGACTAAACCATACATTAATGTCAACAAGCCATACGAAATACTTGAAAGAATACATGCTCCTTTTGTCTTTATTGTTGCATCCTTATCCGATAAAACATATTTTCTATTCTCAGCAACCAGTTTTTTAATTTTATTGCGTAATATGTCTGCATCAGTACTCTTCTCTTTAGAAGACTGAAGATAAGCAAATAAAGAATTATTTACTATAAATGCTTTGGCTGCTTTAGAATGACACGAATTATTCGTTTCACATTTTTTATAGATAGCTTCAGCTACAAGGATTGCATCAATCAGATCAGAAGCTTTCTTTCCACCGGTTATACTTTTTTCGTGCCTCACGTAATGATAAAGTGGATCTGACACCACAGATATTGATCCACTGTTGAAAAATAGATAATTGAATACAAACATAACATCTTCACAGTAGTTATATTTTTCGAACAGCGTATGTATCAATTCACGCCTATATATTTTCCCCCAGCACAACCCTCCCTGTACTCTGCAGTACAGCATATCATTAATATATTTATCTGACGGATATTCAACTGATGAGTATTGGTGTTTCAAATACTCTTTTTCATTTATTATCTCGGAATAACTAGAAATTGCCATAACATTATGTGTATTATCTATAGCATTAAAAAGTATAGAGACATATTCCTTATCAAGATAATCATCCGAGTCAACAAATGTAACATATTCCCCGACGGCATTTCTCAGACCGACGTTTCTCGCCTCAGCAACTCCGGAATTATATATTTTAAAATACTTGATCCTATCATCTATGCTGGAATAATGTTCGCAAATCGTTCCGGACCGATCTGACGACCCGTCATTCACAAGGATAATCTCTAAATCTTTATATGATTGGGAAAGAATAGAATTAATACATTTTTCAATTGTTGATTCTCTATTATATACAGGAACTATTACCGAAACCATAAACTCTCAACCAATTTACAGATATTTTATAATGAAAAAATCATTCATTTCATTTCGAATGAATTTTTCCAATAAATATATTAATCATCTGAAAAACAATAAATGCTATAACTCCAGCCAAAAATGTAATTAGTGACAAACTGAATAAGTTACAAGTATATTCAATCGGACTAAAGCACAACGCTTTGATCCAATCATACTTATTCCACAATGCATAAAACAGCTCGTTATCATGGATCAGATAACACATAAAAGTGGCACTTCCTAGGAAATTGATGATTCTATTAGTCTTGATCTTTATTCTGCTGAACAATTCAAGTACAGAGATAACATTTATGATCACAAGAATATTATAGATTCCGAAGACATATGTACTCTGAATATAGCTGATATCAGAGTTTGACCTGATATATCTTTCTATATCCAAGACTCTGGAATAATATGTCGAATAACATATCCCTGCGAAAGTCAGAATGATCAGTACAGGAAGCAGCCACGTCTTGATCTTTGAAAATGGATCATACTTCTTAATGTATCCACCAAGAGAAAACAGAAACACCCCAATTATAAAGGTAGATAAATTCCCGGAAATACCGCTTATCAGTTCCCTAGAAAATGAGAATTCTATGATCCCAAATAATGCAAGGACAAACGCAAGATACTGCTGCCGGGTAAGTTTACGCAAGAAGGCATTAAGAAAAACTGCTGCGAAGATGAAAATGCAATAATAATATCCTATATACCAGAAAGATTTATTGAAAAATTCAGTTCTCACCGGTCCAACCATTGCCTCAATCCCCGGTAGAAACGTATCATTCAGAGACAGCCCTGCCCTGTGATATATAAGATTAATTGTGACTACCATAAAAGCAGCAAACAGGCTCTGAGACACAAGTTTAAACGTGGTTTTGCTTATGTGAAGTGTTTCCTTTTCTACCAGAAAGTAACCTGAGATAAGGATAAACAAAGCATCTCCAACGCTTCCAAGGAATGCTCCAATGTCAACAAGCCACAATTCGGGATAAAACTGTGGGGTACAGAAAAATGCATTCCCCAGCTGATTGATCGAATTAACATCTGTTAGCTGAATAAAAATGCAATGAAGCGTAATATGATGAATTATTATACCCATCATAGCAAGGATACGAAGCAATTCAATGTTCGATTGTCTTCCCTTTGCTGCCTTTTCCACTTCGGGCCATCCCCCACTAAACTTAACTTAATTATTATACCATATATAGCTGTTTGCTGTATCAATCTGCCCTATTCTTCTCAATAATAAGAGGAAAATAGAGCGGCAATATCGCGTACAGAAAGATTACATATCGAACCAGAGCCACCGGCCCAAGCAAGTAAGTAGACCAATATACAAAAACGAACGCAAACAAGGCTGTAAACACTTTTCTTTTATTCTTAACGGCATACCCCCACATTATGACAAAAATATAGAAAAAAGTCGCGGGTGCAAACAGCAGATAAACCGGAATTAGCGGTTTATTCGAAAAATCGGTCGATGAAAACCATAAGTATACAAGCGTCAAAGGAACAAATTTAGAATCTACGTAGAAAGGCTCCGTACTGCCAACGGGCCAGTATCCCTTACTTCCGTCCCAATAAAGCGTCAGATCCTGTACCGGATACCATAATCCGCTGTTAAGCCGGGAAAAGGCCCTGAGTGCAGTTTTGGGATTATGAACAGCCGAATCAATCCATGTCTTTAAAACCAATCCCCGATTTTCCCTGTAATACCCCATATTAAGAGAGATTTTCACAATATCTGCTATTTCAGGGATATATTCTCTCAGATTATCTCCAAGAAATGTTTCGATCACTTCTCTATCCCGATCGGATAATTCAGAGTTTTCATCTAGATAGACAGCCGCCATTTGCTGGGCCGGAACAGAAAAAAGCTCTCTGGTATCATATTTCACATTGACGATTGGCCTGACAACCAGAAATTTATAGCACAAAAACAATAAAATAACGGATATCAGACTTATTACGGTCTTCTTTCTGTCCGAACTGACCTTGAGCAATGCGATCATAAGAACCGGGAACGCTAATATAAAATTATTTCTGAAAACCAGTACCAGAAAAGCTGATATGACCCAAAATGAATACTTAACTGCTCTCATACTGTTTTCAGCATTATCCTCATACAGTTCCAGGGATAATGTCAGGAACAAAACAAAAAAGCCCACAAAAAATGAATCTTTTGTAGATGACATCACCTGAAGAGTGATCGTAGGAAATACAGCAATAAACAGACATGATATGATCCACATTGCGGTTCCGCACTTATGATATACATATCGGAGCATGTAAGAAAAGCAAAGTGCAATAACGCTGTATTGAAATATGGTATAAACTGCAATCCCAACTGAAATATCAAATCCCAATGAATAGATTCCAACTATGATCTTTCCAATTATAAGAGTATGAAGCAGTGGATTCAGTTCAGAGAGCTCTCCATTAAGATACATATTAAGCTGATCCGGACCGTCAAAATTGAACATTCCGGGATAAAATGCAAGAAATTCTATGGAATAGAATACTATCAGTATAAAAAACGTAACAAAGAATACAATAACCGTATTATCAGTAAAACCAACCTTCTTCCGGGCTTTGACACTGAACCTGTCAAAACTCCAATACAAAAATGTCAGCAATGCATATACGATCAATGCCGACACTGGAACAAGAAAAATCAGTCTAAATATGAACGGACCGGTATTTCCACCGGATATATATGCCCCCCGGACCATCAGATATGACAGATAAAGACTCACTATCATCTTTACCTGATATGCAGATTTAAATTTTTCAAGAATAAGAGACTTATTAATCTTCATGTGTGATCTGCGCTTATAAATTATCAAAGTTACGATCGTGCCGATCAGCGTTGCAATCGTGATGATAATACCACCTTTCAATCCGGGAGCTGAATATGTAATGACGACATCGTGATGCCCGGCTTCTGCATGCAGTGCAAGAAGGGCATTTCTGTATGATGTATAACCGGTTTTCACTCCGTCAACATATACCCGGTATCCTTTCAGATATGGAATCGTGACCATTACATATCTTGGGGAATCAAGATCTATGCTGAAAACAATTCCTTCACCGGCACTGCATACATCATAAGCCGCTCTGTCACTGATATCACCTATCATGACAGCGGTTTCTTCTTCATTGTAGGTAGCCATATATACTGTCTGAACAGGAATATTTTTTTCAAAGGTTAGATTGATGGGCATACCTGCCCCTGTGCCAAGCTCAACCGAATACGGAGAAACCGTGTTGGCATATTCACCTATGGGATTTCCATCCGCATATATAAGGTATGATCCGATATTCTCTGTATGTATATCACCGCCGGAAGTATATTCTGGTTTAGCATACATCCATAGTCTCTTGCCATTTTCCGGGATAACGCTCACCGAATTTTCACTTGTTTTAACGGTAAGATGGCTGAATGCATCTGATGATCCGCCCAGATCGTGCAACAAAACATTGATATTTTCAAACGGATCATCTCCGAGATCAGCTAGTTCCTTACTTAAATCTGCTTCAATAGCGAATGCTAGAGGGAGTCTGACATCATTGTGATATATATCTAATCCGTCAACGTTTCCAAGATATGAATAATAATCTCCGAAGGTATTACCATACTGTATAAGGTATTCAACATTCAATACCGAAGCCACAGGCGGTGTCAAGCCTGTAGATCTGATAAGGTGAAACTGACCGTTGAGCCCCAGATCCGTGAGAAGCTTGTGAAGGCCTGAATTATAACTGGATGAGAAATAATCTATATCCGGATATCCGAACATTATTCCGTCATCATTGGTATACCTCCAATTCTTAACTGTTCGCCCGGTTCCGCCCGTGATCGAATATTCCGTTTTGATCCTGTCCATTATATCGCATACCCGATCGTACTCTTCATATCCGGCATACGGTCCGACATCCTCATTCATAGATCTGAGCATATAAACGGAGTTAAAACAAAGTTCTGCACATACAAATACCAGCAAAACCGGTTTCAAAATCCTCAACTTCCCGGATTTTTCAAGTGAGGAGAACTGATCATCATTTCCAGCAGCAATCATCAGCAGAGTAAATGATATGACAAATGAATACCTGGAAGGGTATCCGTTGGGTTCCGCAAAAAACATCCATACTATATCAAGGGAGCCTATCATCAGGCACAAAAACAGGATGATCAGAAGGATTAGGGATGCGAACTTTTCCCTGCGGGATATTTTCCTGTTCAAAAAATAAAACATAAGAAGGATAACAGGGCCAATGCCACAATAGATGAAGGGAAGGGAATGCTTAAGAAGTCCGTCATAACTAATAGGAAGCAGTTGAAAAATAACTTCAGCCGGATTTCTGATGAGGCCATATGAAACCAATCTGTTCTCTGCACCTTTCCCGAGTACAAGATCATATAAAACCGGAAGCCATGAAAATGCCGAAAGAAGACAGCTTAATATACCGCAAGTCAGGCACTGTAATGACAGGTTGAGAAAACGGCGGACAGAAACCTTCAGGATCAGAACTCTGTACAGAAAATAAATAACGGAAAAAACAATAAGAATATATGCCATATAGTAATCGGCTATTATGGCTAATGAAACAGAAGCTATAAACAGAGGATATTTTTTTTCATCGATCAGCTGATCAAGCCCCAATGCAACCATCGGAAGTAACATGCCACCCCATATCCATGCCGGGACTATGGTATAAACAACCATACATGACATAAGTGCGTAGCATATCGATAACAGCAGAGCCAGATGATCCGAACCCATCTTGCGAAATCCATTTTTAAGATAAATATACTCAGAAAGACCGCAGGATCCGATCATGCAGACGATTATAAACCATAGAACCGCAGGGAAAGATCGAACATCAAATAAAGAAAATAAGAACACGGCAGGACCGCAACACATCTGAAGCGAATCGATCACACCTCCGCCAAGTCCTCCCATGGATTGATAGACCAGAGAATTGAAGCCTTTCGACAGATTATTCAGATAGTTGTAGAAAGCAAGCTGTTCCGTTTTTAGATCCAGAATAAAGGGGGTATACTCTCCTCCCGGATATATGTCGACTATGACAAACGAAACAGCCATAAGCACGAAAGGCAGGGCGAATGACAATATATGAAAAATAGCTATTTTCTTTTTCATATTACAGGTAGCCAACTTATGATCTCACCCCACCGAATAAACTATGATCCCGACAATGATTAGCGCCAGTGCCGCGATCTTCCTGGAATCGATCTTTTCCTTGAAGATCCTGACTCCGAAAAATGTAACGTACAGATAACCTGTTGCTTCCAGTATCGGCCCCATTGAAAGAGGTATGCCCCTGTAAGCAAGTATGGATAAAAGCGTCGATGCGACAAATATCGCATAAGCGAGTATGACCGTGGGATTCAGGTATTCTTTTATAATGTTGTCGTAATGTCTGTCCGCAACCTTCTTAAGCAGCACCTGGGAAACGGATGCTATGAAAGTGCCAAACAGGAGCAGGAATGCGTAATAGATAACCGATTTATTCATCTTTCGCTTCCTCCCTGCTTTCCGTGGAATTTCCGTCACTCACCGCATAGAGAACTATGCCACAGATAACGAATACGGCACCGATGATCTTACCGGGAGTAAGCTTTTCCGAGAATATGAGAAGCCCCCACAGGATTCCCCACACAACCGTCACAGCCTTATTAGCGTATGCGGTCGTAAGCGGCAGATATTTTATTATCTGCTGCCAGCAGAGCGTATACAGAGCAAGTAAAAAGAGTACGCATCCGTAAAACAGGCAGAACTTCAAACTCAGAAAGGGTTCTGCTGAAGCGAGTTTACTGAAAACCGCACTGAGCGAATACAGCACTAGCAAAATATGTAAGTATATGAAATATTTCTTCTTTTTCATGATTCAAATCTTAAGTTTCAGCCGGTCTTAAAGAACTTTTTCTTCCGGCATATAAGTATAACACCGAGATGATAACAGAGATCAGGGATATCAGGATTCCCGCCTTAAGTCCGGGCGGGAAATACCCGATTGTTATTTCATGCGTTCCCGGTCCCACATGAATCTTCATCAAAGTGTCTCTGTAGGAACAATAACTTGTCTTTACGCCATCCACATATACGCTGTATCCGTCCTCATACGGAAGCGTAACTATGACATCGGTATCTTCCGAAGCCGTTCCGCTCAGGACAATACCCTTCCTGCCGATCTCTTTTATACCGAATCCGGTAACATCCGATACGATTTTTTCGTACACATCATCATTATAATAATATACCCTTGACTCTCCTATTTCATCATTTGATGACAAAAGAGTAAGTATATGTCTTGAGCCCTCTTCAAGATATCCGAGATCGGTGCAGTAGCTGTACTGTCCGTTACCGTATTCTCCTTTCTCGCCATCGAGAATATAATCCCTGATTATCTTATAAGGCTTGAAATTTCCGTTCTCATCCCTTATCTCTTCCGCAAGCAGGACCTCATTCTTAAATTCTACGCTGAGGAAATAATGCCCGCTCTTTTCAGCAGTAAATACATAGTTTTCCAGAGAATCGACTCCGTCTCCGAGCTCTGTTTCTTCATCCGTCAGTGTTCTCGGAACTTCGGTATAGATTGCAGGTTTATCAGGTCCGAAGAATTCCCCATATACGGTATTTAGGTTCATAAACGGGTCGGTACCGAATTCTGCAGTTAAATCCGCAGAGGTTACCGCATAGGCAAACGGAAGCGCATGATCGTTCTTATACAGGTAATATCCGTTATATTCGGTAACCGGCTCATAATAATCTGACAGAGCGCTGTCCTTGGATATAATGTATCCTGTATCGAAAATGCCGAGTGTCGGCTGTGTTATGCCCTTTTCACCGATGCCGTGATTATGTGCAGCTATGCCGAGATCTCTGAAAAGCTTTGATATCCGGAAATTATAACTCGATGAAAACCTTGCTAATCCGTCAAATCCGAACAGAAATCCGTCATCACCTGAAAATGCGTCCGTATTGGCGATGCGCCCATATGAGCCGTCCGATTCCAGTTCATCCGCAGACAGCAGTCTTTCATACAGATCGACATATCCGTAATATTCTTCCGCAGTTGTAAAATACGCTTCACTTCCGATACGGCCAAGTATGCTCCCGGCATTCAGATAAAGCTCTGACAATGTGAGAACGCAGACGATCAGAGCAATAAGTGACCTGCACAGAGCGGGCATTTTGATCTTCAGATCGCGTACTTTCGCATACCCTCTAATAGCGAAAAGAATCACAAAGAATGAAAAAGTAAACGCATATCTTACCGAGAAGCATATTGGCTCCCTGAATCCGTGCCATGCCCTGTCCAGAGGACCCCATATGAATGAAACAAAATAAAACGCTGTCAAAAGCAGTCCTGCGATACGTGCACCGATGTTTCTTTTGCCATATATAAACCAGACAAGCGCCAGGATCACACATAAACTGCCGCAGAATATATTTGGCGATGCGTTGAAATCAAAACCGGCATAACTCCCGCATTTAAAGGAAAGGAGTATATCACGCAGAGAATTCTTGATCATCATTCCGGTTGCTGCCGATTCACCTTCCGCAAGTTTTCCTCTTGCGAAATCCATGACCGCAGGCAGGATCACGATCATCGCGATCCCGGATGAGATAAGTCCGTGAACAGCGAAACGAAGAGTTCTTTTGAGAAACTCCCTTAACCCCGGCTTCTCTTCCGCCGATCTGAATACAAAATATATGACCAGCGCGATCACGGCCATATATGCGATGTAATAATCATCGATAAGGCAAAGAGCCGTCAGGATGATGAAAGCCGGACTTTTTTTGCCCTTGATGATCTTCTCAAGTGCCAAAGCCATGAGCGGAAGCAGAATCACGCAGTCATACCACATGGGCGCCAGATAATACATGATGTTATATGACATCAGCGCATAACAGCATGAAAACAGTACGGCCATCGGTCCCGTGATTTTTTCTTTTTCGTTACGGCGAAGATAAAAGCAAAAAGACAGCCCGCACAGACCGATCTTAAAAAGGATCATAAAGTACAAAGCCGTCGGCAGATATCTTAACGGAACGAACGTATATACCGCATCAAGCGGTGAAATACAGAGAATGATCGTGGCATAGATATTCCCACCCAGTCCTCCTGACATCGAATGGAACAGATTGTTAAATCCCGGCCCCGAATCGGATATGTATCCGTACAGCGGCAGATACAGAGCCCTGAGATCGCTGGCCATGACCGTATATTTACTGCCCGGATAAACTCCAAGGAAAAAAAAGGCTATGCCCATCATTACCGCCGGCACAATAAATGCAAGCAGATACCGGAGAGTTATGTATTCTTTTTTCCGAACGCTTTTTTTCAAGATTTATGAAATATTATAAAAATCCCGGCGACAGATAACCGCCGCCGGGGCATAGATTTTAAAAACTGATTATGAGTCGAAGCTGATCCTCATCATCTCTGAGTAGCTGGTGGTTCCGTCAAGAACGTACTCGGTACCGGACATGTGGAGTGTATGCATTCCTTCGCTGAGAGCTTCTTCCTTGATCTGGCCTACGGTAGCTCTTCTGGAGATGGTCTCTCTCATATGCTCGGTGATGACCATGATCTCGTAAACACCGATACGGCCTTTATAACCGAGGTTGTCGCAGAGCTGGCATCCGTTGGGCTCATAGATGGTGATGTCATCATTGAGATGCTCGGGAGGAATGTTCATGACTTCCTTCTCGGTAAGTGTTGCGAGTCTGGGCTTCTTACACTGGCAGAGTCTTCTTACGAGACGCTGTGCGATAACGCCGATAACGGAGTCTGCGATGAGGTAAGGCTCAAGTCCCATATCCTCAAGTCTGGTAATGGTCGCAGCCGAGGAGTTGGTATGGAGGGTTGAAACAACAAGGTGACCGGTGATCGAAGCCTGAACTGCTATTCTTGCGGTTTCCTCGTCACGGATCTCACCGATCATGATTATGTCAGGGTCCTGACGGAGAATGGAACGGAGTGCCGTTGCGAATGTAAGGTCAGCCTTATTGTTCGTCTGTACCTGGTTGATACCGTCGACATTTGTCTCGACAGGGTCCTCAACCGTGATGATGTTAACGGCTTCGGAGTTAAGTTCCGAAAGCGCGGTATAAAGCGTAGTAGATTTACCGGATCCGGTAGGTCCCGTAACAAGAATGATGCCGTTGGGGTGAGCAAGAAGTGTATCAAACTGCTTCTCCTCGTAATCCTTAAGACCGAGCTTACTCTTCTCTCTCTTCATACCGGATTTGGAGTTAAGTCTCATAACGACCTTCTCACCGAATACGGTAGGCAGAACGGATACACGGATATCGTACTCGACATGGTCAACGACCTGAGTGATACGGCCGTCCTGAGGTTTTCTCTTTTCGGCTATATCCATTCCGCCGATGACCTTGATACGTGCAACGAGTGCGCTGAGGAATACCAGCTCGTATCTTGCTCTCTCATAGAGCACACCGTCGATACGAAATCTGACACGAACCTGTCTCTCAAGTGCCTCGATATGAATATCGGAGGTTCTCTGACGTACGGCCTTCTCGATCATCTCCTTGACGATCTTAACGATGGGCGAATTAGCAACGTCTTCGTCATGCTGGCTCGTATCTTCGTCGGAAACGAGTCCCTTTTCCTTAGCGAATTTCTCAAGGTCTTCTGTATTGGACTTCTGACCGTAATATTTATCAAGAGTCTCTACGATGCCCGAAAGGGTTGCCACATAGGGCTGAACCTCAAGGTTCGTGAGCATCGCTATATCTTCCTGGGCATCGAAATCAAGAGGATCGGATACTGCGACCATCAGAATATTGGGATTGTTCTCGTCGAATCCGAAGGGGATCTCTTTTTTCTTCTGAAGGATATCATAGCTGACGAGCTTAAGAACGTTCTCGGGAATGTTGACATCCTTGATCCTGACGTAAGGAAGATCCATCTGTCTGGAAAGAACTTTCGCGATCTCTTCCTCGGAAACAAGGCCGCTTTCCATCAGGTATTCACCAAGCTTCTGACCCTTGGATTTCGATGTGGTAAGCGCTTCCTCCAATTGTTCGTTGGTAAGAAAACCGTCCTCTACGAGAGCTTCTCCAAGTCTGACTCTTTTAAAATTTCTGGCCATAAAAAAGTTTCCTTTCAGTGTATTTGGGGTACAACTATAGATTATAACACCGATTTCGAAAAAAATCATACTATTTAGGCAAAAATATACAATAAAAAGTGTGCATTTATCAGAAAAATGTGATATTATAACGAAGTATGAGTGAGGGGGAGAAAAAAATTCTGAAATTTTCTCCACTTTGTCATTTTTTTGCATTCTATTATTTCATTCGGAGGTCATTTACAAATGGCAAGAAAAACGTACACATCCACTTACGGAACTTCAATGAGAAGGCTGATGGGCAACCAGAAAGTCAAGGATCTGAAGCTCGAAATAGATGACAGCGATTCCGACAGGATCCTGATCAACGGAAAGGCATTTGTAATGCAGCAGGGTTCCAGCTCCGAGAGCTGTGAAACCTTTGAATTCGCATCTACCGATGTCAGAGACGTAAGGCGTGAAGAATATCAGGGTTCCGAAGCACTTGTTATCGAAGCTACCGTTGAGACCATGTATGGTAAGAAGACATCCAAGATCATTCTTCCAAACGTCAAGAATTCCAACGAAGCTTACGATACCCTTATGACCTTCAAGCAGAAGAACGAGCTTGCAAGGGCTAATAAGACAGGCCGCGGAACATCCAACGGTGCAAGACCCATCTCCAACGGTTCGCGTCCCGTTCCTCCTTCTGCTGCAACTCTTGCCAATTCAAACGGCGTACGTCCCGCACCCGAGCCGGTCGCTCCCACTCCCGTTGCCGTACCCGTTCCTTCACCCGCACCTTCACCCGTGCCCGTAGCACCTTCGAATGAAAATGTATATAATCCCGGATCAAGATCAGTTCAGCCTTCACCTTCTGTTGCAATGAATGAAGCACTCAGAGGTGATTCCGTCAATGAGTCGGAGCCTGTGATCGTCAAGAAGCCTCTCCACGGTTCAGCCGAGGAAGCTGCAATGAATCAGGCAGATCCTTCACCCGTTGTTACTCCCGGCAGTGCCAAGATCCCTACCGTCAATTCGACATCAGCTCCTTCAGAGGGAACCGGTTCCGCCATCCTTTCACATACGAATCCTTCGTCTGCACCTCAGACTGCTCCCGCAGGTTCCGCTATACTTTCACACAATCCCGCACCTGCGGCTGCACCCGCTCCTGCTCCTGCACCTGCTCCCGCACCCGCAGCTCCCGCCATCGATACCGCATCCTTTGAAGACAAGCTCAAGAAGATCGAAGTCATGCATGAGATGGGCGTAATGAGTGATGACGACTATAAGAGCAAGAAGCTTGAGCTCATCTGCAAGGAAAAGGGTCTCGACAAGTTCTACGAGAGGATCCAGAAGGTCATCATCTCCAAGGGAAGCGGTCTTCTTACAGACGAGGATTACAACAAGCAGGTACGCAATATTGTCGATCCCTGCTTTGATGCCGGCATTGCCGATCTTGATGATTTCAGAGAGAATCTCAAGATGATCCCCGTTATCAAGATGAGCGGTCTCATTTCCGAGTCCGAATGCGATAAGCTCACCGATGCTCTTATCGACGGAACCGGATACGATGATTCCGACAATAATGACAAGTTCATCCTTAACCTCAAGAAGCAGGCTATGCTCAAGGATGCCGAGATCATTTCCGAGACCGATTACAATAATGAGATCAACAGACTTAAGCTTGCTCTTAATCCCAAGTCAACCGACGATCGCGATGCCCTCAAGGCTAAGCTCGGCAGATGGCCCGCTATGGTCGAGGCTGGAGTTATCACCTCCGATGACTTCGAGGCTAAGCGCACCAGACTCATCTCCGATCTCGATGCGATCGATGCAGGAAATGCAGATACCCTTAAGTCCAAGATCAAGAAGCTCATGCTCCTCAAAGAGTGCGAGTGGCTGTCTGAGAGCGAACTTACCGGCAAGAAGGCAGAGATCGTTGCTTCCATCTCCGCTAATTCCGATGAAGTCAACAGAATGGCTCTTCACAGAGTAGCCGTAGACGGCGGTCTTGAGACTCAGGATGAATATGATGCAGCTAAGGCTCAGATCGTTGCGGATATCACCACTCCCGTTAACGGAGATATGGATCTGTTCAAGAAGAAGATTGAACTCCTTACCAAGATCCATGATGCAAGCATCATTTCCGATTCCGAATTTGCAGACTTCAAGTCTAAGCTCCTTGACCTGTAATAACCGGACTCAGTTTGTTAAGCATGCGATAAAACATGAATAAATACGATATAAGCAAACTCTGCTTAAGGTGCATGCAGATCAGCGATGAGGCCGACATATGCCCTTTCTGCGGTCACGAAAAGATCGGAGAAAAGACCTGGTCCAAGGCGCTGACTCCAGGCACGATTCTTAACAATAAAATACTCATCGGTAACATCCTGGGTAAAGGCGGTTACGGTATAACCTATATCGGTTTCGATCTTCTGCTTGAGTACCGTGTAGCCATCAAGGAATTTTTTCCCGAAGATCTCGTAGACAGAGCTGAAGACGGTCACACTCTCGTCGTTTTGGACGAAGTTAATTCCGACAGCTATGAAGAGGAAACCCAGGCTTATCTCAGGGAAGCAAGGATCCTTGCTGAATATTCCAAAAATCCGGGCGTAGTTTCCATCAAAGACCTGTTTTATGAAAATAATACAGGTTATATAGTTATGGAATACCTCGAGAACGGCAATCTCTTTAAATACGTCGACGGACACGGCGGATGGCTTTCATCCGATAAGGCTCTCAATCTCATAGAGCCTGTCATCGACATTCTCGGTGACCTGCATCAGTCAGGTCTTATTCACCGTGATGTCTCTCCCGACAATATAATGATCGATAAGGACGGTTCCGTTAAGCTTATCGACTTCGGCGGTTCAAGAAAAGCCGGCGCCAAGGCTAAGCAGGAATTCCTCGGAAAATGGGGATTCGCTCCTCCGGAGCAGATGTTCTCCCGTGTCTCCGAACAGGGTCCCTGGACCGATATCTACGGAATCTGTTCAACGCTCTACTATCTTTGCACCGGAGACATTCCCCAGTCGGCTATAGAGCGTGAGGAAAATGACCTCATCACTCCGATCAACAGCTATAATATCGATCTCGATCCCGGTATAGGCGAAGCAATCATGAAGGGTCTTTCCATGAGACCCGAAGACCGCCAGCAGTCGATAGATGAGCTCTATTTCGATATCTACGGTTTCAAGCGTGCCACCAAGCAGACTCATGCACAGGAAGCCGTTGCCGAGCGAAGGGTTATCGTCATGGACCACGACGGCAGAGTCTGGTTCGGTTCATATCCCATGAACGAACTTCCGCCCGACAAAATCACCAGTGACATCGAATGTGCGGAATATGATGAGAATAATACCGCTATCATTAACGAGGAGCGTTATTATCGTCTTCCTATGTACAAAGACTCCAGGAGCCGTGATTCATCCGGTTTCCTGGCTAAGTTCAATCTTAAGCATTCGAGAGTCAAGGACGGATACAAGTACTTTAAGTACAACGCCATTCCCTGGAGAGTCGTCAATGATTCCAAGGGCCGTACCACTCTCATAAGCGAATATATTCTTGATTATCTTCCTTTCAACGGTACATCGTTCCTGCGTTATTCCGACAAGGATATTGTCAAGATCAAGACCGAAGTCTATTGGGGCACCTCCAAGTTAAGAGCGTGGCTGAATTCCGCATTCATCAATATGGCATTCTCGGCCCAGGAGAAGATCAAGCTTCACTATACCAAGATCTCCACTCCCACCTCCGCTCTTGACGACAGATACACCAATGATAAGGTATACATTCCTTCGCTGAATGAGCTTTATTACGGTTTCGACAGATCCAAGGATCAGATCGACCGTTCGAAAAAGAATACGGACAATGTCTACTGTAAGGCTCCCGTATCACAGTTCACCGCTTCTCTTCCCAGAGATCCGGACTTCGTACCCTGCTTCGGTCTCCGTTCAAGAGGAGAATTTTCGGGTGATAAATCCTACATTGCAAGTGAGGATGCATACGGCCAGCTCATCGGACGAGACGGTCCCCAGAACTGGATGCTTAATAAGCGTTGCGGCATAAGACCCGTCATCTGTGTCAGTAGCGACTCCATAAAGCGAATTTCTTAATGAGGTTATTTTAGTTTTATGTCCACTTATGCGATAAGTGATATTCATGGTCACTACAGTACATACAAAAAGCTCCTCGAGAAGCTCAGATTCTCCGAGGATGATTTTATGTATGTCGTTGGTGATGTGATAGACAGAGGACGCGACGGCATCAAGATCATACAGGATGTGATGGAAAGGAAGAACATGGAAATGTTCCTCGGAAATCACGAGCTGATGATGATCGATGCCATCGATTATATGCGAAAGACCGAAAAGATAAGTGAAAAGGCCAAGTCCGAGCTCGGTGAAGCCTTCACTCCCATCGATCTCTGGTTCCACCCCGCAAACGGAGGCAGGATCACATATAACGCCTTCAAGAAGCTCGACCGTAAGGAACAGGACAGGATTATCTCTTATCTTAAGAGCCTAAAGCTCATTAAAAGAGTTCATGTCGGTGATACAGACTATCATATCTCCCACTCCTACTCTGTAGGATATAAATTCGGAGATGCGCTGTTATACAAAGAGGCACTCATCGATGCGGAATCAGTTGTATGGGATTCTCTTCTGGACGACAGACCGCCCATTGACATGCTTGAATATGACTGGTTCGCTTATCCCGAAGACACCTACCTCGTAGGCCATGTATTTACACAAAGACTCGGATGCATGGATGAAAAGGGCCGCGGACAGATCTGCAAGATCAAGAGACGAGGAGGCATCAAGGTCATAGACATTGACTGCGGAATGGCCCTGAATACAAAATCCAGCAGGCTCGGATGCTTCAATCTTGAGACCGGTAAGGAAATATACGTAACATATAAGTAAAGCAAAAGCTCTGACGAAAGTCAGAGCTTTTTTGATGAACAAAGGAACGGTGGGTGAACAGGTCATGATTTGTATTCGAGTTTTATCTCATGTTCTCCCGTTTCTATATCCGGGATAGTAAGCAGTGCTCCCGCATATTCGGATATCTCGACTCTCACTCCATCCACGTATGCATGGAAATTGGGTGAATATGGGATAGTAAACACAAGGTCATTCCTGCTTTCATCAGAAACCGTGATATGTCCCGATATAATGCTTCCGGATGCCTGATTTGCAATGAATCTGCCTTCATTTATCTCTGAATAAACTTCTTCCAGCAACTCTAGATCAAGTTCATAAAGGTATGCCTCTCTGTCCTCACCCGAATCATATATTTCAAGTACAAAGCTTCTGTCGCTGTAATGATTTCCCAGATACATATTCGAAGCTCTCTGGTATCCGTTAAATTCATCGCCCCATCCGGGCTCGTCCATATATACCTTGATCGTATCCGTGCTCGTCTTGGCATCATAATCAAGTTCCGATTCCCTGAGAAGTTCGAAATTAAGATAGATATTCCTGCCAACGGGAGGATCGAATGTGATCACCTTGATGGGCATCGGTGTAATGACATAATCACCGTTTGAATCCGTCACTTCAACTCCGTCTATCATTCTTTCGTTCTGCGAATAAACTATCGGAGTATAAACAGCGGTCTCTTTTCCGAGGACGGATGAGATAAATGCATTCTGGTTTTCAAAGGCATTATGCCCGAACTCACAGGTATCATCGCAGGCAAGATATCCTGTTCCGAGCGAATAGGGATTCCTGTATAAGCTTCCGAATCCGTTTGATGCGACAAAAGCATAGCCGTATTCCGGCTTCGTGTAATACAGCTCATAATCCACTCCGAGAAGCATATCAGTGACTATCGTGCTTCCCTTATCGCAGGCTTTATAGTGATATTGAAGAATTCCGAGATTCTTATAAAGCTCGAGCATATCGGAATTGTACGATGACGAGAAATAGTCAATTCCGTTGAATCCGAGCAGCATCGGATCGTTCGAAGTGATCTCGATATCCTTGCCTATCCTGCAAAGAGATACTCCGTCCGAATGCGAAATCGAATCTTCCTTAGCCGCCGCTATCATATCTTCCGTAATATCTATCGCATAAACATAATCGGATCTTTTTGTATTTGGATAATTCCCAAATACGGGCAATGTGATCCTGACTCCGTTTATGACGAGCAGACAGACTATAATCGCGGAAACGGCGATCTGTGAAGGGATAAGAGCCTTTGAGGGCATCTTTTTCTTCAGTGCATCAATAGGAAGAGCCTTTGAAGCGAGCACCAGCATAAAGAACACGAAAAGAAAAGCAAACCTGTGAGGATATGCCACAGGGTCTCTGAAAACGTGCCACATACGGTAAAGCGGCCTCAACATGAAGCTCAGCACGAACACACAGAGGATAACGATGCTGCAGACGGTATTTGCTTTATTCTTTCTGTATTTAACGATCCCGGCTATGGCAAGCGCGAGGACGATCAGGGTAAAGTAAACTGCCGGTGCACCTTCACTGTAAAGTGAGCCGAAATGCCCACAGATGAACTGCTTAAGAAGACCAATCGGGCCGGTCACAATAAACGATCCGTTCGAATACACACCCGCATCTCCGCTCTTACCCTGAGCAAGCTCCTTGACCACGGGAATAAGAAGCGGTGAAGCAAGCAGCGCGGCAAACATCGAATAGAATACGAAATTCAGGAATCTGAGCCCCATATCCTTAAGATCGGGCTTTTCGGAAATATTCTCGGTAAGGATGAAGATGCTGTACATGATCAGGAAGATGCAGACCATATACGCCGAATAATAATGAAAATACATGCATAGTGCCAGCATGGCGGAATATGCGCAGCCCTTCTTGGCTACGGCATTCATCTCGAAATTGGATTCGATTATGCTCCTGGCTTCAGCCTTGGATCTCATACCGAAGCCCTTGCTCAGATCGATCGGAGGCTTGCTCCTGTCCGGCTTCGTCTTAAGAAGTATCTCAAGGAATATGCATATGACCGGAAGCATATACATGGTATCAAGATACATGGGAAGCAGGAAAAAAGAGACCGCAGCGGAACTCAGGGCATAGCACAGGCTGAGGATCAGATTAGCGATGCCGCTCTTCACTTCCCTGTATGTCAGAAATACCGAAAAAGAAGCAGCAACAGCTCCGCATTTAAGCACATCCATAAGCCATACAGCATCGGGCATGTGGCGTACATCAAAAAGCAGCGTGATAAGTGAAAAAGGCGATGCAAGGTAATAAGCGAACATCCCGATATAGGGAGTTCCGTTCGATCCCTGAAATGAATATCCGAAGGAAGCCGATCCGTTAAAAACGCTCTTAAGAGACGAATAGAAAGACACGAACTGTTCCTGCATATCGAAGACAAGAAGTGTTCTGTCCGATCCGGGATAAATACCTGCAAACGCAAATATCACGGCTGCAAGCAATGCAGCCGTGATAAAAGAGATAACTGCTTTAAGAACATATTTTTTCATCTGTGTTTTTTCCTTATTGCGATCAAAAATACTCCCGTGAAGACCAGAAGACCGAACACGATCCATCTTATAAGTCCCCTGGTAACAAGCCAGTGCTTAAGCCCCGTTTCCTGAACAACTGCTTTAGGTCCTCCGGAAGCAGCTCTGAGCGTAACATCGGAAGTGATGATGTCGGAATCACTGAGTGAGCTTCCTGTCGAATACAGGGCAAAATGGGTAAGATGATAGGTCGTAAATCTCGCGTATTCTTTTCCGTTCGTACTTACAACGGTAACGGGAATATCCTCTAACTGACCGTTTCTGTCTACCGTAAGAACGACAAGCTTTTCACCGGACAGCTCCTCAGGGATCGGAACAGCTATCTCAAGACCCTGATTTCCGAGCTTATCGATGGAAATGCCCGAAGAATCCTTCAGTTCGATATCATAAATAACCCTCTCACCGAGAGCATAATTTTCAAGGAATCCCGAAGCACGCTCCAGAGCGCGGTCAAGCACGGCTGATTCGGCTATCCTGTATACAAAAAGATCGTAAGGCCTGTCCGCACCGTCAAGATATGCAAGCACGCCTTCGCTTCCCGTTACGGTCACTCCGGCATTATCCTTGTCCTCAGATGAAGGCCTGTAGGAAATATTGGATAATCTCCTGGTGCTTTCTTCACAGGTTATATTCAGGCCGGCTTCTGCGTCAAGGTCATCAAACGCTCCGACTCCGACATTTACGATTCTGTTAGGAATATCGTTTACGGAAATACCGGTTCCCTTGAAGGCCCTGTCGAGAATCTCCTCTTCATTTCCGCCAAAAGAAACCTCTTCGAGTCCGGAACAATCCATGAACGCTCCTTCACCGATGCTTATTAGAGAATCCGGGAAAGCAAGCGTCTTTATCTCGGTATGACCCTTGAAAGCTTCCGCAGCAATGATACGTACACCGTTTGGAACGGTAACATTGGGACTGTCTCCTCTGTAAGCGATAAGAGCTCCTCCGCTTACAAGGAAATCTCCGCCAGATGAATTGAGCCTGTTATCAAGCTGATTATTGATACCTCCGTTTCCGGAAAGGAAATCATCAACCCAGGGGGTCTCCGAAAATGCAAACGGCTCGATCTTTTCAACCGTTTCAGGCAGCTGTACATCAAGCAGTCTGTTGCAGTGGTAGAATGCACCGTAATCAATGGTCCTTACACCGTCCGGAAGTGTTACTGATATAACCTCAGTCCTTGAGAAAGCAAACTGTCCTATCTCGTAAACTCCCGAAGGAAGGCTCATATTGGTAAGATCCGAGGACATGTAATATGCCTTATCTGCAACAATGCCCGAATCGACGATCGTATATTTGGGTATGGTGGATGAATAAGTGATCTCGGGATCGGAATGATCCGAATGCACAGCCTCGTTTTCTGCGGCCTGAATATCACTTCCGTTTATTACATGCATGGATGAATTATCCATGAAAACAACAGCGGAATTGCCGACCACGTGGGTTTCACCGTAGATGTCCGTATTCTGGTTGACTGCAACTGCGGTATAGGTACCGTCGGGACGCTGCGTGATCTCGAACTCCGTCGTATAAGCACCGGGTTCACCGTAAGGATCGGTCTCGTCGATCACTTCGGTATCACCGTTACCGGATACATCTTCGGTATCGGGTTCATCGTGGGTTACAGTCTCATCGATCACATCGATCATTCCGGTATCTTCATAGATTGTGAACTTGCTCTGTCTTACATAGAATCCCTGGGCATATTTCCAGGCATATGAACCTTCGGGTGCGAATATGACAAGCTTATAGCATCCGTCGAAAGCACTTTCGTGGATGTCCATAGTGTACTGTGTGATATTTACCGCTTCAAGATTGACATCGTCTTCGAATGCATAGATGCCGATACTCTTGATATTTGAGGGAATGGATACGGAAACAAGACCCATGCAGTTGGCAAATACGAAATCATCGATCTTCGTAAGTCCTGTGCCGATGTTTACACTCTGAAGATTATCGCAATCCCAGAATGCATATTCATGGATCTTCTTGACAGAATTAGGAATTGTAACGGTACGGATGTGATCGTTGTCCCTGAACGCATCGGTTGCTATCTCGATGACGGTTGAAGGGATTACTACATCAGTCGCGCTTCCGTTATAGGAAACAAGCGTGCCCGCCCCCGTAATAGAAAACTCGGGGACGGATGCAGCATCCGCCCCCAGAGGAGGAAGCTGCATCACGAGTAAAGCGACTATTATCAGGATCACTCCCAACAGCTTTCTGATTCTTTTCATCTGTAGTTTCCTTTACAGTAAGACAACAGAAACTTTATTGCTTATCTTCTCTTCGGTGCTCTTACGTTATCGGCCTTTACAGGCTTGAGCGCCTTCTTGTCCTTCATGACGAACAGGACTATGGATATCGCAAAGAGTGCGATCGATACGAACCACTTCGGGTGGATGGGGTCGGCGGTCTTGGGTGTGTTGTCAAGTCCGTTGCCTGCTCCGCTTCCGTCGCTTCCCGCAGTCATCTCAACGGTATTAACGTAGATGACGTAAGGTGAGAAGTGGGTACATGTGAAGGTTACGCAGGGAACACCGTTAATGGTCGTGAATCTCGCATTGAGAGGATCGATCTCATTATTGGTGATGACCGCAACCTTATTGTTTGCAGCATATCCGGTCATCGAATCGGGAATGGGAATTGTGATCGTAATGGTAAGACCCGACGTATCGGTTATCTGCGTAGTTCCCGCTGCATCGTAAAGGCTGATATCGAACGGGAAGTAAATGATGTTATCAAGTGTTCCGTACTTTTTGAGCAGTGCATCGAGAACGAGCTTATTGGCTGTCTGGCTCTCGGTGATCTTAATGGTGAAATTATCGGTTGAACCGTTTACGGTAGCCGATACGACGCCTGTATTGGAAAGACCGTTCTTGTCGATGACTACGGTAGTTCCGCTGCTTCTGGGCACGTTGCCGGTCGAAGGCCAGTAATTGGTATTGTTTCCGTTACCGTTTCCGCCGGATCCGTTTCCGCCCGCTCCGTTATTGCCGTTACCGGCGGTTGCGGCTACGTAATTTGCGGTTACGGTTACATTCTCCGAAGGCATTGTGACAACCGTTGCGGACATTGCCTTGGATGCGATAGGTGCCGTCGAAGGTGAGATCGACCAGTTACCGAATGCCTTGCCGTTGCCGGGATCGTTAGCCATGATGACTACATTCGCACCGGCGATATAGCTTCCGGAACCAGAACCGTTAACTACGGTAAGGGTATAGTATGTAGCATTTGCGGTTGAACCGTTTCCGTTCGAACCGTTGTTATTATTCGTGCCGGTATTTCCTGAAGGATTACCCTGTGATCCGTCATTAGCCTTGTACTGAGCTACGGTTACGGTATCCTTGGTAATGCTTGAAAGATCGCCGCTCCATCCGATGAAGGTATATCCGTCAACTGCGGGTGCCTGGTATGAAGGTGCGGACTGTCCGTTCTTGACGGTGGTCGTGAAAAGAAGTGTCGAACCGTCGAACGAATAGTAATTAACCTTCCATGAGCCTGCGGGAACATCGCTTATATCCGCATAGAATCTGGTATCTGCGGTGATGTTGGTAATGTCGCCGCCGATCCATCCTCTGAAATACTCGTCTTCTCCGAGTCTGGACATTACATCGGTAAGAGGAGCTTCGGATGCTGCGCTCTGTCCGTTTGAAATATAACAGGTCTTAAGAAGCGTGGTGTAACCGCTGTCATAATAGAAGGTTACGGTATGCTTATTGTAATCATCGGGCTCCGTCTCATATACGGCATAGCAGCTGGTATTGTCGCTTATTGCCTGATATGAAGGGCTCCACTCTTTGAAGATATATCCGTCACGTCCGTGAGGAGTGGGAGGAACCGCATCGGATCCGGAAAGGATCGACTGGGTCGTTCCTACCTGTACAAAGGAAGTAGGTGAAGAATCGGTATAATCGAAGAATTTAACATCGAAATACTCGACCTTCGGAGCACTGGTCACGGTGTAACCGTTCCTGGTTCCGTACTTTGAGAAATAACTGTCATCGGGAGCACAGATCGTTACGCTTGAATTGCTTCCGTGATCTCCGCTCTTCGTGGAAGGATCCCATCCGGTCGAGGTCATATGATCGAGTGCATTGACGTCGATAATGGTCAGATACTGGGTACCTTCAATATACTCAACCGAGCTTCCGTCAAATGCATAATCACTCAGCGTATCACAGGTGTAAGGAAGCTTGACGTTCCTCAGATCGGTGGTGTCCTCAAAGCAGTTGGTAGGGATCTCATCAATGAGCGACTTGGTAAGATCGACTTCCCTGATGCCCTGGCACTCTGCAAATGCTTCGGTGCTGATTGCGGTAATGCCGGAGGTCTCGGTCGAATTGATGTAAGGTCCGCCGTTCTTGGGCTCTCTTCTGCCCTCAAGGCATTCGATCAGAACGGTCTTATTTCCGTTCGAATCGGTCGAATAGATGATGGAACCGTCACAGGTATAACGGGGATTTCCGTTAAATTCAACATTTGCAAGAGCTTCGCATCCTCTGAAGGGAGCTACGCCCATATTATTGAGATTGTCAGCCACATTAACATCGGTAAGGGCTACACAATCTTCGAACGCATGCTTTTCGATTGACTGGACTCCGCCGTTAAGAGCAACTGTCTCAAGGAGAGGATCTCCGGTGCAGCAATGATCTGCGATCGTTCCTACGGTGCTGAGTGTGGTGAATGTCTTAAGTGCGGCATCATTACCGAAAGCATTCTGACCAATGCGGTCGATGGGGCAATATGCTTCAAAATCGGTCAGGCCGTCGCAATCATAGAATGCACCGTCCTGAATGGTCTTTTGGGCATCGCCCTTAAGTGTTACGGAAAGAAGGTTAGGGCATCCCGCAAAATCGGACTTATCGGGATCGATGGTAACAACGGGAGGACATACATCTCCGTTATCATCCGTTGCGGTTGCGGGATCTGCGATGGAATATTCCGCTTCGATCACATCGATTCCATAAAGAGTAACCTCCATAGCATCGGATGCCAGTGTTGTCTTATCGTGGAATAATCCGTCCTTGATCGCATCAACTCCGAGAGGAACCACAAGATTCTTAGTGGCATTCAGGAATGCAACCTGATCCTCAGTAGCCTGACCATTATTGTAATCTGTCTCGGCATAATGTATCGCGTCTTTCTGCTCAAGGGTCAGATAAGAAGTCTTGGGGTTGTTTGGATTATAAAGGTCGCTGGTATCGGATTTGATGGGGAAATCTACAAGAGTTGCTTTACCGGTGTCCCCCAAATCAGAATCAAGAACAAACTCAATTTCCTGACATGTAGGATACCCAGACAAAAATCGAATAAAAGAACGTGTCTGAGAACCATAACTATACTTTCCGCGAAGGCTCATCGCATATTTGTATGGCTCAGCATTCGAATCAATGGTTCCGACAAAATATAACTGAATTGCCGGCTTATTACTTGATGTTGTCATATGAGCCTGATCATATAATTCAAATGTTCTTCCATCTATGTTGATTGTCTGCTTTCCGCCGGTAAAACCGGTACCGTGAACACAATCGTCACTGTGAGCGGAAGTATCCTGAGTGGCAAATGCATCATCTCCTATCGTGACGGTATCCGTATCAAAATATACATACTGGAGATTATGGCATCCTTTAAATGCTTCTTTTCCGATCGATTCAATAGTGGAAGGAATGGATACCAGAACCAGAGAGCATTTATTGGCAAACGCTCCGTCTCCGATCGCTTTGATATAATTGGGACCGATGTATTCAGGCAGATTAAGTGTATATACGGTGCCCTTTACATCGCAGAATTCGAGATTATTATTTCCGTCAACAAGATATCTGGCAGTTCCGCCGCCTTCCTCGGTAATTGTCTTCTCAAAATAATCAGTGGGAATATAGTTATACGCTATATGATTATCCCTGCAGGTCTGGTGAACAAGTCCCCACTTAGCCTCAGCAGTTTCCTGTGCGGCAGTACCTGTCTCAACTCCCGCCATATAGAAGTTGGGAGACAGGTCACCAAGGAAGTCCTGGAATGTAAAAGGAATTTTATCGTTCTGCGTTTCTTCACTGTCATCGATGAAGTCCATCTCGGTATTATGAGTAATGATCTTCTCGAGACTGTAGCAATTCTTGAAATTGGATATATTGACATCCGATTCGGTGTAATACTCGGGGAATTCAAGTTCGGTAAGATCGCTGCATCCGTAGAACACACCGTTTCCGAGGTATCTGAGTGCGGAAGATGCGACATCAGTACCGTACAAAGTACAGGAGGACATGTGTCCGCAATTCTGGAACACTCCGTCACAGAGAAGAGAAACCGAAGTGGGAACGGTGAATGACTGAAGTGTTGTACAGTTCTTGAATGCGTATGCACCAATGACACGCAGATTGGTGTCACCCGGAATATCTATCTCTTTCAGACTTGAGCAGTATTCGAACGAATGATTTCCGATCGCACTGAGACCGTTGGAAAATTTAAAGCTCTGAAGACCGGTGCAGGCATAGAAAGCATAGTCACCGATACCGTTCAGATTTCCACCGGTGGTGAGATGCTGTATATTTCCGTTTCCGGAAAAGATACCCTGGGAAGAATCGGTTATCTTCTTGATATGAAGGTTACCCGTAGAATCAACTTCAATATACTGGTTTGCGATGAACCTTACGGGTGCATTTGAAATTCTCTGGTGAGCCTGATCGGTTCCTACCTGGGTCAGATGTGAGGGCTGAGTTGCGGAAAATTCATTGGTATAATCGGTACCCGGTCTCATATCGGTGGTATCGAACCAGTAAAGGTTCTCATCAGCGATACCTGCCCAATCCGAACGTGCGGATGCATAGCAGGGACGGTATGCATACTCAGTATGGGTTCCCGTTACATTGCCTGTTACATCATAATCGGTAACTTCCCTGGTCTCTTCATAGAAAAGATAATTACCGGATTTACCTACGGCAACATTGGCAGCGGTCGATGATCCGTCGTTGGTATTATATGCAAGGTAAGCATCTACGGTATTGGGAATGGTAAGCTGACCGTTTGGAAGCGAACCGGGAGTATTGTATTTGAGGATGAATGCGAACTTTTCGTTACCGTCCTCGTTCTGACGGCCTTCCATCGAAACATACGCAAACTGATAAAGGCTGTCCTCGGAAGTGTAAACGGTGACATCGGTAATATCATCGGGATTGCCCAAAGATGCAACCGGTTTGATGAAAGGAACAGATGTATTGGATGAAGTAAGAAGTGTATCAACAGTCGATTTTCTGCTGTCGGTCGAACTCAGGCCGGAAGCCTGACCCAGCTCATACCTGAGAGCATAATCGGGAGCATCAGTAAATGTTGCAGCCTCGGTAGCACCGCCCTGATAACTGGTGGTGGGGATCGCTGCCACTATAACGCTCGATGCGAGGAAAAGTGCACCAACTGTCTTACGGACAGATTTCTTGATTCTTCTCTTCGGTTTATTCATGAGTGATGATCCTCCATGGCCCGGTCAAAGGCCTAACAGAATGTTACTCTATTCTTCTGGCCACTACTGCAAATCGGCCGTTCTTCTCTTCATAATCACAGGTTGACAGCGTGAGCAGATGATCTCCCCACACTGCGGTAACACCGGTATCATATAACGCCATTGAAGCCATCTCGTTCATATAGGAATTGAATTCCTCGGCTCCGTTGGCATCTATGAACTGATAATATTTGAACGAAATATCATCCTCGGTCTTAAGGGAGGTCCTGAACGCATACATGACCTCATATTCACCGTGTTCATAGATTGTGTCGAACTTGATGATGCGATGGGTCAGATAAAAGTTATAATCCTCATATTTGACCAGATTGCCGAACATCCTTCCGCTCTGCATATGATGACCGTAAAGTATCAGATTGTCGGAAGGTTTGATCGCATCGCAGTTGCAATCCATGAAAATACTGCCATTTTTGTCATTCTGCTGATCCGTATTGTGAGTCAGATAATATTCATTATCATCTGTCTGCATTACAGGATAGCTTAAAAAGGGCTCTCCATTTATATCGGCTATTTCGAGCCATCCGATTAGCCTTTTATTCTTATTGTATGCATCAATATATTCAGGAAGTATATCCGGGACCTCTTCTTCGTCCACATAATGGATAATCGGAGTGCCGGATTCCTCGGTTCCCTGGGTCTGGGACTGACCCTCTGTAGATGCTCGTTCTACGAGATTACTTAGCAGGTCAGTTGTCCTGTCGGATCTGTTCTTGGCTATGTTGTAGATCGCAATGTACAGAATGCAGGCAGCAGCAACGAAAAGAGATGCAAAAAGAATTATCCTGCGGGTCTTTTCCTGCTGTTCGAGTATCTTCCTGGCCTGTTTTTCTATATCATCATCCGAATTGGTCTTTTTGACCTTGTCGGAGGATTTCTTTTTGCTGACACGGATCTCACTCTTTTCATCGGAAGATTTTTCGGATCTTTCCATCTTATCGATGGTATCGTCGATCTCTTCCATGAAATCCCTGCCCAGGTCCGTACCGAAGTTTATCCTTCCGCTATGAAGTTTTCGGGAAAGGAGCTTCAGATCCGAAAGCGACATATGGTCCATCGACGCTTTGATCTTGTCAATGGCCGCCTTGTCCGCATTTGCCGCGGCTATCTGGGCGTCGCCTTCGAATTTCCGCCCTTCGATTATTACGATCTTACCCATAAGGCATTATTTTACAACGAAGTTAACGAGCTTTCCGGGAACATAGATCTCTTTTACGATCTCTTTTCCCTCGAGATACTTGGGAACGGTCTCCTTGGCTCTTGCGATCATGGTCTCCTTGGAGGCATTTCTGTCCTCTTCGAAGGTTCCGCGGAGCTTTCCGAGTACCTGAACGGCGATGGTGATGCGTGCTTCTACACACTTTGCCTCATCAAACTCTGGCCACTTGGACTGGTATACTCTTCCCTCGAATCCTTCGATGCCCCAGAGCTCTTCGGTGATGTGGGGAGCTACGGGATTGAGAAGCTGGAGGAATACCTTCAGGTCGCCCTTGGTGATCTTACCGACCTTGTAGAAGTCATTGATAAGAGCCATGAGCGCAGCGATACCGGTATTGTACTTAAGAGTCTCGAAATCACCGGACACCTTGCGGATGGTCTGGTGGATCCTGACTTCGAAATCCTTGGAATAATCATCACCGTCGGTGACGATATCCTGGAGCTTCCATACTCTGTCGAGGAATCTTCTGCAGCCCTGAACGCCTTCCATGCTCCAGTTTGCTGCCTGGTCGAAAGCACCTATGAACATCTCATAGGTTCTGAGAGTATCTGCACCGAATTCATCGATGATGTCATCGGGATTGACGACATTACCGCGGGACTTGGACATCTTCTCACCGTTGGATCCGAGGATCATGCCGTGAGAAGTACGCTTTGCATAGGGCTCCTTGGTGGGAACGACACCCTGGTCGTAAAGGAATCTGTGCCAGAATCTCGAATAGAGAAGGTGGAGGGTCGTATGCTCCATTCCTCCGTTATACCAGTCAACGGGAAGCCAGTATTTAAGAGCTTCCTGTGATGCAAGTTCCTTGTCATTGTGAGGATCGATATATCTGAGGAAATACCATGAAGATCCTGCCCACTGAGGCATAGTATCGGTCTCTCTCTTTGCGGGGCCGCCACAGCAGGGACATGTTACATTTACCCAGGAATCCATAGCGGCAAGAGGTGATTCGCCGTTGTCTCCGGGAAGATAGCTTTCAACCTCGGGAAGTTCGAGAGGAAGATCCTCTTCCTTGAGAGGAACATATCCGCACTTATCGCAGTGGATGATGGGAATGGGCTCGCCCCAGTAACGCTGTCTGGAGAATACCCAGTCACGGAGCTTGAAGTTTACCTTGGCATGTCCGATGCCCTTTTCTTCGAGGAATTCGGTGATCTTCTTTTTCGCTTCGGCGACGGAAAGGCCGTCAAGGAATCCGGAATTGACAAGCTTGCCTTCGGCAACATCGGTGTAAACCTGCTCGGTAACGGGCTTGTCGGAGCCTGCAACAACCTCGATGATGGGAAGATCGAACTTCTTCGCAAATTCCCAGTCTCTTTCATCGTGCGCGGGAACCGCCATTATGGCACCGGTTCCGTAGCTCATGAGTACATAGTCGGATATCCAGATGGGGATCTCTTTATCGTTGACGGGATCGATCGCGGTAAGTCCGTTGAGGCATACGCCGGTCTTATCCTTCGCAAGCTCGGTTCTCTCGAAATCGGACTTTCTGGATGCTTCTTCTCTGTATTTGACGACCTCATCATAATTGGTGATGCGGTCCTTGTACTTCTCGATATAGGGATGCTCGGGGCTCATTACCATGTAGGTGGCACCGAAAAGAGTATCGGGACGAGTGGTATAAACGGTGAGCTTATCATCCGTTCCGGTGAGCTTGAAATCAACCTCGGCACCGGTGGAACGTCCGATCCAGTTTCTCTGCTGGGTCTTGACGCGCTCGATATAATCGACGTCTTCGAGTCCTTCGAGGAGTTTATCAGCATACTCTGTGATCTTCAGCATCCACTGGCTCTGCATTTTACGGACTACGGGAGCTCCGCATCTTTCGCAGACACCGTTGACTACCTCTTCGTTCGCAAGACCGACCTTACAGGATGTGCACCAGTTGATGGGCATCTGGGTCTTGTAAGCAAGTCCGGCATTGAAGAGCTTGAGGAATATCCACTGGGTCCAGTGATAGTAATTAGGATCGGTGGTATTGACTTCTCTGTCCCAGTCGAACGAATAACCGATGGAATGGAGCTGCTCCTTGAAACGGGCAACATTATTCTTGGTCACGATCTTGGGATGGATCTTATTCTTGATGGCATAGTTCTCTGTGGGAAGTCCGAATGCATCCCAGCCCATGGGGAAAAGAACGTTATATCCCTGCATACGGCGCTTTCTTGCAACAATATCAAGAGCCGTGTAGGGACGGGGATGTCCTACATGAAGGCCCTGTCCCGAAGGATAGGGGAACTCAACAAGCGCATAATATTTGGGCTTGGAATAATCGTTAGGTGCGGCAAAGGCTTTCTCATCATCCCATACCTTCTGCCACTTGGACTCTACCTCGTGATGATCATAAACTGACGCCATTTTATTAATCTCCTCGTAAAAAAGGGCACAAAAACCCATAATTTCTTTAATTATATGTCATAAGACCTTCAAACGCAAGGAAAACAGTGCATAAACCACAAGATGTTGTGGTGCACAGGGGGACGGTTCCCCCGTTCATACAAAAAGAGTCACGGGGACAGTCCCCCATGACTCCAAAAAAAGAAAGGCACAGCTTTTGACTGTGCCTTTCAAAATATTCGTTGGGTTTTGACCGGCTGCGGATTGCCCCGCCGCTGCGGATCTTATTCGGTTACATTGCCCTCTGCAACCTTCTGGGCTCTTGCGGTAACCTCAGCTTCCTGAACGTCCGAAGGAGCCTGCTCATATCTTGCGAACTCGAATGAGAAATCGCCCATACCTGCGGTCATGGATCTGATGACCGTTCCGTAACCGAAGAGTGAACTCTCGGGAATCTCGGCCTCGATGCAGGTCATTCCGTTACCTGCGGGATTCATTCCGAGCACTCTTCCTCTTCTCTTATTGAGATCGCCCATTACGTCACCGGTGTTGTCATCGGGAGCGGTAACCTTGAGGGTCATGATGGGCTCGAGGAGAACGGGCTTAGCCTTCATGAAGCCGTCTCTGAATGCCATTGAAGCAGCGGTCTTGAATGCCATTTCGGAGGAGTCTACGGGATGGTAGGATCCGTCGTAAAGAACTGCCTTTACACCGATAACGGGATATGCCGCAAGAGGTCCTCTCTGTACCGCTTCGGAGATACCCTTTTCGACTGCGGGGAAGAAGTTCTTGGGAACGGCACCGCCGACAACTTCCTGATCGAATTCGTACTGCTTATCCTCTTCACCGAGAGGGCTGAACTTCATCTTAACGTGTCCGTACTGTCCGTGTCCGCCGGTCTGCTTCTTGTACTTGGCTTCGACATCGGATGTGCCTCTGATGGTCTCTCTGTAAGCAACCTTGGGTTCCATAAGATCGATGACCACCTTGTACTCGCTCTCAAGTCTGGACTTGATGATCTCGAGATGCATATCGCCCATACCGTAAAGGAGGGTCTGATGGTTCTCTGCATCATTGACATTCTTCATTGTAAGATCTTCGTGGCCGATCTTCTGAAGAGCCTGGGAGATCTTATCGATGTCAGCCTTATCCTTCGGCTTATATCTCATGAAGGTGTAAGGCTTGGAGATATCGAACATACCGAACTTGATGGGATTGGCCTTGGTTGAAAGGCTGTTTCCGGTACGTGCCTGTGACAGCTTAGCAAGTGCGCCGAGGTCTCCTGCATGGAGCTCGGGAACTTCGATGGGCTTATTGCCCTGAAGGACATAAAGTCTTCCGATCTTCTCTTCAACATCCTTATCGATATTGTAGATGAGGTCATCGGTCTTAAGAACACCGGAGTTAACCTTAATAAGGCTGTACTTTCCGATGAAGGGATCGACGATGGTCTTCCAGATATAAGCCGACTTGAACTTGGAGAAGTCATAATCGCAGTTGTAGATCTCACCGGTCTTGGTAGCGATACCTGCAACGGTTCTGACATCGGGACCGGGGAAGTACTTGATGACATCATCAAGAAGTGCATATGCACCCTTGCAGCTGATGGATGAACCCATGGTCACGGGAACGATGCTTCCGTCACAGATGGTAGCTCTGAGAGCTGCTCTGATCTCGGCATCGGAGAATACTTCGCCTGAGAAGTATCTGTCCATCATTTCCTCGGAAGTCTCCGCTACAGCTTCCATAAGGGTCTCTCTGTACTGCTCGAGATAAGGCTTGTTGTAATCGGGTACTTCTGTGGGAACTACTTCTTTTCCCTGCCAGAGCTGTCCCTGCTCGGATACGACATTAACGTATCCTACAAGCTCTTCGTCTTTTCTGATGGGAAGATGGAAAGGAGCGATCTTCTTGCCGTAAAGAGCGGTCAGATCCTCGATGACCTGACGATAGGATGCGGTATCGATATCCATGTTGGATACATATATGATCCTGGGAAGCTTATACTTTTCGCAAAGATCCCAAGCCTTTCTTGTTCCGACTTCAACTCCGCTTCTGCCGTTTACAACGATGATCGCGGCACCTGCTGCGGAAACTGCCTCTTCTACTTCGCCTACAAAATCGAAATATCCGGGAGTGTCGATGAAATTTATCTTGGTGCCTTCCCACTCTACGGGAATTACACTGGCGGAAATTGAAAATCCGCGCTTCTGCTCCTCTTTGCCATAATCACTGATGGTATTTCCGTCTGCTACGGTCCCCATTCTGGATGTAAGACCTGTAATATAACCGAAGCTCTCTGCAAGAGTGGTCTTGCCGCTTCCTCCGTGACCTAGAAGCACAACGTTGCGGATCTTGTCTGTGGTATAAACTTTCATGAGGACCTCCTAAATTGGGTATTTGTGCAAATTTTACAAATATTCTGAAAATTTATAAAATCACACAGACATATTTTACAGTAAATCGGTTTCTGTCGCAATACAAAATAGTGCATAAATATTATGACAAATAATTTATTTAACCAAAAGAAACCCCCGGGCGTTTGATATGTACCCTCTTTACTGGACATCCAGTAAGGAGGGTATTTTTTTATGCGCTACAGTTATGATTACAAAAGAAAAGCTGTTGAATTGTATCGTCAAGGACTTTGGCCCGATACTCCTAATGGCATTAATGCAGAGAACTTTCATGGGACAGTTCGAAAATGGGTAAGAATTGAGGATGCCTGTGGGCCGGATGCTCTAAGGCACAATAATTTCAATAAGGTTTGGACGCCTGAAGAGAAATTGTCTATGGTTTATCAAGTTTTGGCTGGCAACTCAATTAAATCCATAGCTTATGGAAATGGTATTGATACTGGGGCTCTTCGTCAATGGGTTCGCA
>JNJD01000013.1 GCA_000702685.1 Lachnospiraceae bacterium AC2028 | reverse complement strand
ATCTTTCCCAGAATAGAGGTCAGGGCAGCAAAAACAGCGGAACCGATCGCGTAGGGCAGCCACGTGCGCTTTGTGTCCTTTGCTTCAGTTTTCTTCTTTTCGATCATCAGAAACACGCCTGCCGCAAGAAGTGCAGTACCGATCAGCTTGACCGCCAGATGTTCTGTCTCACTGAAAAGGATGATTGCGAGAAGCACTGTCAGAACCGTGCTGGATTTATCGACGGGTACGACCTTGTTCACATCGCCGACGGACAGGGCTTTAAAATAGCAGATCCACGAGGCTCCTGTCGCAAGGCCGGACAGAATTAAGAAGATGATAGATTTTGCCGATATTTCCGTGATCGTTCCGGCAGAGCCAACGATAAACACCATGATCCAGGCAAAAAGGAGTACAACGACCGTCCGCAGAGCAGTCGCCACGTCTGAATCAGTCTTTTTGATCCCGCATTTCGCAAGTATCGCCGTAAGTCCGGCAAAGAGCGCGGACAAAGCCGCCATGATCAGCCACATATCTTCCCCTTATTCATTGTCATATATTCTGGTAATTCTCGTCCATCAATTATCTCTAAGATAAATCCCGATTTTGCGTCATCCCGACAAACGGGAATTTGTCCCTATCATATTTTTTTTGGAATAAAGGACTTCCTCTGTATCAAACGCAGGCTTTGAAAAATCTGTCAACGCAAACCCGTTTACCTTATTTGGAATAGTTCTCAAAGCACCATTTTGCGATCCTTATGATCAGTGCTTCCGGTAAAGGCTGATCATAGGGGATCCGTATCGTGCCCTTGCTTACGTCATAATCAGAGAGTTCCTCCGTAAATACAGCTGTAGCCTCATCACCGGGATAAATGCCCAGATGTTTCTTTGATGCTGCGAAATGAATGATATTACGACCTTTCCAGTAAGTGGGCATCGACCAGGAAATCCGTTCCTCCGCGTCCGGCAGTGCATCACGAAGGATCTCCCGGATCTCCATTAATCTGGGCTTATATTTCTCATCCTGGGCAGCAATGTATTCATCAATATTCTGCGGTTTCACACAGTAATGGTCCTGGTTTTGTCTGCTGAACTCTCTGCCGCATTTCGGACATTTCCATACCATGGCTTCACCTCTTCAAATCTCGATTTGCTTAACCGTTTATACTGGAAGTTATTATATTTCTTTCAGATTCCATAAGCTACAACACCAACAAGTGCAGATACACAGATAAGCATTATCGGTGATATCCCCTTTTTAATAAATTTTCTTGAACCAAAATAAACTGCTGCAAGAACACAGGAAAGGCCGATGGTTAGTGCATCCGGTTTTGCCTTTAAGGAGATATTACAGTTCCTAATTATCATCAAAATGCCAGTCGACAGGATTATACCGATAATACATGGTTTCAAGCCTCCAAGTGCTGCTTTAACGTACTTATTCTGCAAAGCCTTTTTTAGCAGGACCATGATCAGCAGGATTATAAGAAATGCAGGAAAGACTACCGCTGTCGTGGCTATCATTGCCCCGGGAATTCCTCCCTTTACGCTTCCCACATATGTTGCCATATTTACCATGATCGGTCCCGGTGTGCTTTCGCTTATCGCAATCATATAGGCAAACATTTCTTCATCCATCCAGCCGTGAGCCAGTACAACATCCCTAATAAGCGGGATGGCTGCATATGCACCGCCAAAGGAGAAGAAACCTACTTCTAGGAATCCAATTAATAAATCAAGATAGATCATCCCCTTTTCTCCCCCTTATTAGCATGTGATCCTATAATGAACACGACTATCCCGATGAAGGCTGAGACGATCATAAGCAACATGGATGAAATGTTTACGGAAAAGATACTGATAAGTATCATAGCTACCGCTGAACAAACTACCATGATTATTGGCATTGGCTTTTTCTTCATTTTGATCAGCATTTTTACGGCTGCATCCACTATCAGTATACCAACAGCTATCTTGATTCCCCTGAATGCATTTGCTGCCCATGTTATTTCAAGGAACCTGTCAAAAAACTTTGATATCAAGAAGATTATGATGAATGAAGGAAGAACTATCCAGAGCGTAGCTATTATTGCACCGGGAAGTCTCCCTTTTTTGTATCCAACATAGGTGGCACAATTGATGGCGATGGGACCGGGCGTTGATTCTGCGATTACGGTCACATCCATCATTTCATCGTGCGTTATCCATCTTTTCTTTTCTACGCAATCATTCTCTATAAGCGAAATCATTGCATATCCTCCGCCAAAGGTGAACAATCCGATCTTGGCGAAAGTCAGAAATAAATCTATGAGTACCGGCAAATCTCTATACCTCTTTGTACATTAAACTGAAATATAATGTTCCCATCACTCTTCACGAGACATCATTATTGTAACTACAAGCATTATAGCAACAGATATCCATATGGTTTTCAAGCCAAGTGTTCCGGATAAAACTCCACCAATCCCTGCACCAATAGCAAATATCAGAATGATCCCAAAGAAGTGCAATGCCTTATATAGCGAATCTTTGTCTTTATTTCTGAGATACTGAGAAAGGCTCTCGGTTCCACTCCTTATATTTCCAATACACATCGTACTTGCATAGCCATATCCATGAACTTTTCTGAATGTCTGCACCTGCATTGCACAAGAAAATGAAACAAGGATATTTGCAATCATATTCATTTCTGCCGAAAGAAATCCTACAATTACAAGGGCCAGCATTTCAATCAAAAGGATGATCTGTCTCCAATGGATCTTTTCCATATTTTTGTATCTGTTTTCTATTCTCTCCGCTACGAAAATTCCGAGAGCAAACGAAAGAAGCGGACACATATAGTGTAATCCCTGCATGTAATTTCCCTGCATGAAGTTCTGACTCATCAAAACCACATTGCCGGTCTGAGCATTTGCAAAAACCTTATCTCTAACATTATATGTGTACGCATCCTGTAATCCTCCGGAAAAAGATAACAGCGCGCTTAGTCGAAAGCTCTCGGATGTCTGCATATTTCTCCTTACCCATATATCCTGGAAGATAATCGATCCATTAGTCCCATTCAATATCATCAGCATTTGCTTTCACAAATGAAAGGATCTTTTCTTCATCATTAAGAAGATCATCTATGATTTCCACAAGTTGCTCAGCCAGTGCTTTGGTTTCACTGTTGATATCCTCAATATAAACACTATACATCTCAGCTTCAGGATCAGATTCAATCACATCCAGTATTTCAGGAGCATTCTGTCCGAGATAGCAGTTGAAGAATGCATCCCAGTTGTATCCATTCATATAAGCTGCATCACAGATCTCATTCATTTTAGATCCTATAGCCTGAATATCGTCATTACCGGCATCAAAAGATACAGATATGTAATCTTCACTAATTATGAGCTTAGCGTATTCTGTCATAGCTGCCTCCTTTATAAAACTAGAACGGCGGGATTCCGCCTCGTATACACTCTTTTATTATACGATAAAACCAGCTTATTAAATATCTGTTTTTGGACCGACGGTCCAGAAGTAATTCCTTTAGACCAACGGTCCAAAAGACAAAAAAGTAGCGGATATGATCTTTCAATCAACTCCGCCATCAGGGGTGAAATTATAATATTTTAGATAACCCTCTCGAATACCATAGTAGCCTGGATCTTATCTCCACCCATAAATCCCTTTGTTCCGGAAGATGTCGTAGAGATAGTATGAAGCCTGTATCCTTTAGCAGCCTGATCATTAATGGTACGCTGCAGATTCGTGAGGCTGGATACTCCAGATCCTGATCCGAGAAACTTTTCAGTAAGTACTACCTGAATAACAACATACATATCACCGTTCTGTCCGTGTGCCCTTATAGCATCGGCATCAAATCCGAATCCAGCCATCAATCTTCCTCCTCTATACTCTTCTCATAATTTACTAATATCCAAACCGCCACGCCAACACGGATAGCTTGTAAAATTATACGTACCGGCATCTTTCTTACAGATATATCATCGTCCATAATCAACTCTCCTTTATGATTCCTTTTTCTATCCATCCCCCGCCGTAAGCATCATGATTAAACTCTGCCTGCGTAGATAAATCCATTTCATCAAACGCATTGTAAAGTGTCGTCATGACATATTTGCGGATACATCTGATATCCGACTTAGTTTCCTTGAGTTTTGCCAGAACATGTGTCAGAACCTCATAGTCCATCTTCAGGAATCTGTCTCTGACTACATCGTGCGGATATGCTCTACTGTTTATCCATTCCACACCATTCGCAGGTTCAGTCATAGCGATATCAACGACCATATTGATAATCCCATCAATCATTCCTTTGCAGTCCTGATATAGTTCCTCATTTATCAGATTGTCATATCGCACATTAATATGGATCAACGCTGTGAATTCTTCTCTCAGACCGATTCCATTCGGATCATGAAGAAGAAATTTTAACCACCTGGGGGAATATTCCTTGTTTCCGCAAGCTGCTATAGCTAATGCAGACATCCGTCCGTCAGCCAACTCATCCGGTGACTTGACATGACAGGATTCTCCGTTTGTAATCTCTGTTGTATTCTCTGTATTTGTCCCCCGTTTTTCCGTAATACCACCCTCGTTTTTTCGTATAACCTCCCCTCCATTTTCCGTATGGGGAGATACGTTATTTCGTATAGGGTCATACGATTTTTCGGGGGAGGTGGTACGATATTTCGTACCACCCTTATTGGAAGCCTCATTATTACTGGATTTAACGGTTATTTCTACAGGTGTTATTTTTACCTCCTCGTTTTCAATCTCAGACCTTTGGACCGTCGGTCCTGAAGTTTCCTGTGTTATTTCATCCCTGCTTATCTCAGCAATTTTCTCCGGAAAGATATCTATATACATCACATTCATAAGCTTAGTTTTATTTTCCAATGTGATATCGCGGAATTCTCTTCTTATGAGTCCCTGCTTTTCCAAACGGTCCATAGCCTCTTTTACAATACGTTTTTTTATTCCGTACTGGTTTTCATATTGGCGGTATGATCTCTGCAGCAAGTCTCCCTTAAAACGTTTCTGAAGTCTGCTGACAAATCCGGTAGCTTCATCCCTCACTTCCATCGGGCGATACCAATACACGATATCTGACAGTAAAGTAACTGCCACAAAATCAGGCTTCCCGGTATCAAGAAGGATCCTCTTATACCATATAGGCGGAGTGATATTCCCGGTGAAAGGAATCTCACCCATTGTATCTACGGCAGAATTGCCACTGGACATGATCCCCATGATCACTGACCTCCTTTTTCTTTCCACTCATCAAGAAGACGAATTATAAATTCTTCAATTGTCTCTGCAGGCATCTCATCCGGAAAATATTCCGAAAGAATATCTGCCTTAAGTACGACTTTTACAGGCTTAGGATCATCTGATATCAGAATTTCCCTTAGAAGTGCTTCCGTAAGCTCCTTATTCACGGAATACATTTTTATCTTTGCTGCTTTTTCGGGAGATATAACGACCTTAAACTCCGATATAAAAATCTCAATCCATTTCTGTTCAGAATCAGTAAGATATGAAAGTTCAACACCTGAGCGGATCGGAAGTTTCTTTGTATCGACATATCTGAGAAGAGTGTCAGACAGATATGAAAGTGCAATATACCTTTGTACCGTTCTCCCACATTCACCGGCTGCTTCTCCGATTTCCTCAAGGGTATTTCCCCCTGCAGATCCCTGATGCTTCATAACGTCGAATTTCATTCTGTATGCATGTGCTTTTTCACTAGGGAGAATATCCTCTCTCTGAATATTGGAATCGACCATGGCCACTATAGCCTCGTCATCGGTGTAATTACGGATGACTACAGGCATGGTTTCAAGCCCGATGATCTCACAGGCTCTTTTTCTCCTGTGACCGGCTATGATCTCATATCCGCCGCCCTGCCTCGGACGTACGATTCCGGGCATCATAATTCCGTTCTTTCTGACACTTTCTACAGTCTCATCCATCTTTTCATCATCAAGTACCAGAAAAGGATGGCCGCTGAATGCATGAAGATCTTTAATGGGGACTTCGGTAATAACGGTATCATCCCCTCCGACAATATCCGCAAAAGAGTTGATCTTGATCTTTCCTGCGATAGATTTACTCATGGCTGATCACCTCCTTTGCAAGAGAGCGATATGCATCAGCAACCTTTCCCTTCGGATCATGCTCAAATATACTCACTCCAATTGCAGATATTTCAGAAGCTCTGACTGAAAGCGGAATATCACTTGTAAAGAAATGAATCTGTCCTTCATAGCCATCCCGGAGAAGCTGGATGATCTCTTTGGCATAATTGGTCCTGCCGTCCACCATGGTCATCAGAATGCCCTCTATTTCCAAGCCTGGGTTAATTTGCCTCTTAACCTTACTGATGGTCTTAATGAGCTGTTCAAGGCCCTTAACGGACAAATATGCGGCTTGTACGGGTATGAGAACACTGTCGGCCGCAACAAGGGCATTTATAGTCAGCATTCCGAGAGATGGAGTACAGTCGATGAGTATGTAATCATATAAAGGTCTCATCCATCCGATATAACTCTTCAGCATGGTCTCACGGCTCATAACACTTACAAGTGATACCTCAACACCGGATAGTTCGATATTTCCAGGCATAAGATCTATACCCTCAGCATGATGAAGAAGTCCTTCCAGCGGATCAAAGGGTATATCATTTATAATCAGCCCGAGAACTGAAGCAAGAGAATAATCGATCTTATCAGGTTCTCCATATCCAAGACTTGCGGTTAAAGATCCCTGGGAATCAGCATCGATGAGAAGAACTCTTTTTCCCTGCTTTGCAAGTCCTATCCCAAGATTTTCTGTTGTGACAGTCTTTCCGACACCGCCTTTCTGATTAGCTATTGCGATTACTTTGCACATAATAGGCCTCCGTATTATCTCAATCTGTTAGTTTGTTTCTTAAGCTTTTTCTTTTCTGCTTTTAAATCCTTGAAAGTTGCAAACAACCTGAGCTTGGGGCCTGCCCCGTTGTTTTTCTTTATCCCGGACTCGCTCATGAGTTCAAATCCTTTGACCATCTGCATAATTTCAAGAACTCTTTTTATCTGATATGAGCTGTCTGCCTGGATCCTTATCTGGACCAGTTCTTCGGGAAATCTATTTTCACTGTTTTCCATGTAGTATCCTCCTACGGCGAATTACCGTAGCCTCTGTGCAATACGCAATATCTGCACTTTCGCTGTATATTGTTTTTTCATACCGCATCTCCTTTCCTGTAGTGATCAATCACGTTTTAATTCACCGGTCTTTTCAAAATACTCATCCATCATGTCCATGTTGATCAGAATATTGTTTCTTTCCTTACACTCAATTACGTAATAGGCTCCGATCTTCTTCGCTCTGGCCTCAAGCCTGTCTCTTGAAATTCCGTATAATCTGGCAGCTCTGGTCAGATGTAAATATTTGTACCTGAGTTCATGTGTCTCCTCCTGTGTCATCTTTTCGAGTATCTGAAGTGTTCGTTTTCCGCGTTTATTCATCTTCATTCCCTTTCTGATTGATTTATTTGGCATTTTTTTGTGCAGACAAAAAAGACACTCTCACAGTTACTTTTTTCTGAGAAAGTGTCTTTCAAATCCTTTGTGAAATTATTGATTCTTTGGCTCGCTTGAGAAAAATATGCTTACAACAAATGCAGCATTTTCAAGCGTTTTTGTGGTACAAATCGTTGTAATCGGCTTGTGGTGCGGGTTGCGTAAGTCCAGTACCCTTCAAGCCCAGTATTTTAGCCTATCAGCCAATCGTACAGGAACTACTACTTTTTTATACCAGCCACTCCCCCGTGCTAAGATTGATTAATTCTTCCAGCTTTAATTCCGCCTTAAAATCCTCACCGTATTCACCGGCTCTCGTCTGATCATCTAACTTAAAAGAAATATTGTATAGTTTTCCTGTTTTGGTTCGTCGAATCATATCGTGGTCAATGAAATACTGAATTATACGTTTGTGACCTTCTATATCATCGATATTAAGATAAAAACAAGCCACTCCTTCGGGGCCAATAGAGAGTTTGGCCTCCTGTACTATTTCCTTCTCTACAACTTCCCTGCACCGTTCTTCTGTGAATTTTCGTCCTTCTTGATCTCTGAAGAAATACATCCATTTTCCAACTTTTCCTTTTATAAAGTTGCTATCATCACCTATAAAAAATCTCCATCCGCCAAAATCAAGCACTTCCATGAGATAAACCTCCCACTCTTTATACTATGAATAATTAATCATCATCTTCGTGATCTTCATAACCACTACATTCATGTCTGTGTTCACAAACCTCGCATATACATACGTCTGTATAAGAACCTATTTCCCAACAAAGATCCATCGCATCCATTTTTATTCTCCTTTATCATGCAGCAATGAGCATATGGGTAACCCCATAGTTATATGTATCTGTATATTTATCATAGATATGATGGTTAAAAAAATTATTTGCAAGCATATCCTTGATAGCCGTACCATGGTTATATCCGTGGATAATGATCAACTGGAAAGATACTCGTATAACATTGATTATATTATTTAATAGCTTCCGGGCACCTGTGCAGGTCATGCCATGAACATCTGCAACTATTATTATTTCATCGTCGGCATTTTGGGAAACTTGAATTCTGTCCAATTCTTCAACAGTCAAAATCATACTCAACCTGGAAATAACCATATATACCTCCTCTTTTTTTCTCGACAAAATACCTTTTGTTTCAAACCTTATGATTCGTGTATGGACTTCCAATTTCTGTATTTAGGGCCAGCATCTGATAATGCTTTTTTGATTCCGGTAGTATCTGTCGAATTATAATATCCATCAACTGCGCTACCATGCATTATCTGTTTAAAGTAACAATCCCTAAGATTATTATTTCCACTAATACCTTCAAGCTTAGAAAAACGTTTCTTGGGATTACTAGTCGTAAATAACAGATTTCTTCTGGGAAGCACCTCTAAAGGTCTAAGATTATGTGATGTGAAAATCAGCTGACCTTTTGCCGATTCTTTCATAATCTCCAAAAGTTCTCCCAACAAATATTCAAAAAGCCCCGAATCAATCTCATCAATTGCCACTGTAACTGAAGGATCATTATATGCCGCAATAATAAAGGACATAAACGACACAAGCCTTCTAATTCCCTCTGATTCATCCATTAATGGAATCCTAACACCGTCACGAATCGATACAAGGTTAAACCTGTGATATGTACTCCACTCATCTACTTCGTAAACTTCCCATTCTTCATCATATTCAGGCACCACAGTATTACCATCCTGATCAAACATACCAAGATCATCAATTTCTATTGACATTCCCGGGATAATAGCCCCCATGACCGAACTGATTTTTGGAATGATAGATTCAACCATTTTATAGTCAGTCTCAAGCAGTTCACAGTTCCCGCCATAATTAAGGATAAATTTGTCACCATAGATACCTTCATCTAATGGAAGTTTATCCCAGAAGGCTAATGTCATCGTATCTGAAGTCGTTTCATGCATTAATACTACAAACAATCCCGCTGCACCATACTCCTCCAAACCGCGAATTATAGTGTAGTATGGTTCAAGCTTTGAACTATACAATAAGGACGTAGTATCAGAACAAAAGATAAACGATGCCGACTTATCAATAGCCCTCTTTTTGGCTTCATAAAACTTTTCATCTATGCCTTCACGATTCTCTGCAAATTGCATATATTTAGTTTTATTTCCAAATGCTTTTCCAGAAGTTTTGCAGGCAACATCCGATGTATCTATAATTATCTGCTTATTAGCTTTCTTGGAATTCTGAGAGTGCTCAGCATATTGAAGAACTTCATCAAAAATTCTTATCTTTTTATCTTCAATTCGCATGCAAAATGAGTAAAAGATGTCAAAATAATATTCCTCATTCATAACCGCCGATAATTCAAAATCGAGTTTTGCATATTCGCAACCACTCCTTATGCAACTGGCAAATTCATCGTATTCGAATGTCCACCCCATTAATGCCTTCTGCAATGCCTTTATCGCTATTAACAAGGATGATTTTCCGGATCCATTCTGTCCATACAACCCTAAAATCGAAGGTTTTCCTTTTATCAAGTCTTCATTCTTGCCGTCTGGCAACTCAACCTCTGCGTATGATATATTTCTGAAATTTGAAAGAATAACCTTTCTAATTCGAAAATTCGGATATAAACCTGCCCACATAACGCCCTCCTAGATTGTTTTTCTCTTTCTGGGCTCATTATATAAATATAAAAACGCCAAGTCAAGTATTTTTTAGCGATTTTGGACATTTTGTCCGAAATATCTAAAAAGCGCTTGACTTGGCACTCTTCCACAATTAAATGAATTGTAGCTCAAAATCTGACGGTTAACTCACCATACTATTTAATCACTTTTCTAACATGTATGAGGCGCCACAAAAAGGACATATCAGCAATCCATACTTTGCATTGAACTCAAGCATTCCATTACAGTTTTCACATTATGCCTTTATCATTTGCATTATTCTGTCCTCATCAGCTTTCCCATATTCACTCGATCATTTTCATAACTCTTCATCACAAAATGGGCATCTTCCGCCACGAGGCCTACTACCAATTCTTGCTTTCCATTCATGTCCCTTATCGCATCTCCACCAAACTACGGCTCTACTTCTAGATGCATATTCTGATGGGTTTTTATGATTTTTATCATAATTCCACTCATTCAAAAGATAATTATAGTTTTTTTCTACGCACCAAGATTCGAAATCCTCCCCTTTGACAGACCTTTTTTTTGAACAATATGGGCAACCATCGCCTCTAGCCGTTCTATGCGATATACTTGTCTGCCATTCGTGTCCTTTACTGCATTTCCACCAAACTTTAACATCCGAACCAAATGTGAACATTTCAGGAGATAATATACCGTTTTTATCGTAATTCCATTCCTTAGCTATTTCAGGATACATAACTGATATATTATTATTCTTGACATACAATCCGACTCTTTCCCGAATTTTCAATTGATCACGTTTCACATCGACATCAATTGTAGTAAAGATTTCATCACCCGTATAAGAATGAAGCATTTCAAAAAGCCGATTAATTGCCCATTCATAATTTGAATCAATATGATTAACTATAAAATATATAGTATTATTCGAAGAACGATTAATATTGGATTCTTTTACCCTAATTACATGTATCCCTTCCACATATAAGCGTCTATCCTTTTCTACCTCTTTATATGCATTTTCAATTTTATGATAAAATCTTCCATCATATTCAATGCCAATTTTGTAATCGGGCAAATATACGTCTATTTCTTTTCCGGCAATTTTGCTACGGTGTTCGGTTCTGCATACTTGTTCAAGATAAAATGCTATTCCCTGTTCTCTTATTGACGTTCCCGCATTCGAACATAATGGACATCCATCACCATGAACCCTATTACTGATTCTAGCACGCCACTCATGTCCTTTTTCACATTTCCACCATACACTTATGCCAGAAACCGGTGATACTTTATCTGGCGATGAAACATCGACACCATGCCCGTCCAATAGGCCCTTATTCCTTTCATAATCCCATTCATTGGATAGTTGGGGATTAGCCGTAGCGAGATCATTAAAACCAACTAGTATCTTTCTATTAGAACAATACGGACATCCTGATTTATTTTTTCCGGTCCGATTAGATAATGAAGCTTTCCATTCATGTCCTAATTCACATTTCCACCAAACTAAATTATGTGCACTAAAGGCTACGTTCGATGGACTTAAATTACCATTTTTTTCATAATCCCACTCTTTAGCTATATCTGGATATATAGTTTGCAAATCATTTACGCCATTAATCACTATTCTTCCTGAACAATATGGGCACCCAGTGTTTTGTCCAGTACGGCTTTTCACTTCTGCTTCCCATTCATGTCCTTTAACACACATCCACCATACTTTCTTATGCGAACCATAAAGAATATCTGATGGATTTAAGTTGCCATTTTTTGTAGGATGCCATTCTGCAGAGATTTCAGCATACTTCGTTTGCAAATCATTAAAACCCTTAAGCAATTTTCTGTTAGAACAATAAGCGCACCCCTTTCCACTGGTTCGATCACTTATGCTTGCTTTCCATTCATGACCACACTTACCAAGCCACCAAACTTTTTGATTACTTCCAGCCGAAACGTCAACTGGTCTCAAATCCCCATTCTTATTAGGATGCCATTCTTTTATCAACTCAGGATAATTAGACGCCAAATCAGAAACTCCAACCAACACCTTTCTTCCTGAACAAAATGGACATCCAGCTTTATTTTTTCCTGTGCGATTGCTAATAACTGCTTCCCATTCATGTCCACGCTCGCACCTCCACCACACTTTCAGCTTACTAAAAGCGGAAACCTCTGATGGCTTAATGCTATTTCTTGCTGGATTCCATTCTTTTGCTATCTCCGGAAAAACAGTCATCAAATCATTGAATCCTGGCAGCACTCTCTTTCCAGAGCAAAAAGGACATCCTGTATTCATAGTTGTTCTATGATCTATTCGAGAATCCCACTCATGGCCACAACCGCCTATCCACCATACTTTTTTACTGCTATGACTAGCCACATTAAACGGTGTCTTATCACCGTTTTTTTCAGAATTCCATTCGTCTATCAAATCTTGACGATTATTCTCTTTGCACCAATCACTTAACGACTGCATTTTTTCTCTCTTCTAATATTCTAACCATCAATGCTCTAGATTATTACTATTATAAAGCTTATCGCATATTTTTTTACAATAAAGTATCGCTCTTTTTCCGCTATAGTCATAGCTTACCATAGACCACTGTCCGATATACCTCCCTTAAATCAAAAACAGTCATACCCATAGGTGTGACTGTTTTTCCATTAAACTAATAAGTATTAGCCATAACCAATCAAAAAATGTTGTCAATTTTGATGTATTTTCTTCTTTCAACACAATTTCACCTCATGAAAAAATGCGATAAATACATGCTTTGGAGCACTGTCCGGCACACGCCTACCAGAAAAAAAATGCAAGTTGCATTCGATAAAATTCTTATTCCATAACTAAAACTCAAATCCAATCGCAGGAATTTTAAATGTAAAACCAGCATACTTTATATCCTTGTGAGTCACTGTCATACCTGGAGCAAGTGGAATCTCATATTCATGATTTCGAATTATGTTAATAACATCATTTAGTGGATGTTTAGAAAATAACTCTTTAATTCTTTTCAAATCTATAACTGCTACTTTAGAATTCCTTGTTCTAATATTATTTTTTGCCACAACGCAACATAAAATATCAACTGCTTCGTCAGTATCTGCTTGAAAAACCTGTTTCACAAAGGCTTTTTTATCACTCATAGCATATGTGGATATATCTTCAGCTTGTTTGCATCCATGTGTTATTTCGTCTTCTTTTGCAAATACCTCTTTCGTTGAATCTGCTGCTGCAAACCATTTCACCTCACATATTAATGCTGAATTAGTTTCTTCATCATATATAGCGAAATCTACATCTGGAAGATCTTCTCGAAGTTTTTTATGCTTCGCAATACACGAATAAGAAACAGCTGATTCAAGTTCGGATACCATAACCGTTTCCAATCCATTAACATTGTTAAAATATTTCTTATCATTCATCGTACTTACAACCGACAATAAATTCCGTTCCGGATTTGATCCCATAAACAAATTGGGCGAAATAAGAATCATGTCATTTTGCATACTCACAATAGGCTGATACATAATATCAACATTTTTTTTCTTAGGATTAAATGTCAAATAATTCAAAATGTTATCTATCGTTTTTCGATCCAACTTACTATCATATTCGATATAATCAATTATCAGTTTTCTGCTTTTTTTTATCACACCATTATTGCGTCTAATAAATGAATCAGTGATTGTCAATCCACTACAGAAATGAATGTAACAAAGAGCAGTAACGGATATCCAAAATTTTTTATAGTCTTCCAAACTAAATAATTCAAATTCCCAATCAGTGGGAAGCGTTCTAGTCACATCCCATTGATGAGTTGCAATCTCTCTATATGTGGCACTCACCTCCTGTGAATTGATATATCCTATTTCACCATCTTCAACAGAAATATGTTTCTTTAATTCACTAACAGAATTCAATAGTTTAAAGGTGGGAATAAGTTTAGCCATTGAGCCTATATCACTATTCGAACCTTCTCGAATAAGATCGCTTATCAAAGAGTTGTTTTGATCACTACGAATATCAAAAATAACCGTGTTATCATTTACAGTTGCATCATAACTATTTCTAGAATAGGATATATACCCCGTACAAATAACAGAATAGGGATATGCATAATCATATAATAGTTCACAGCTATCCCTATAAATATCATCAGAGATATGTGCGTCTATATCCGTATTATCTTCAATGCATAATGAATCCGCCCAAATCAAAGCGATATTTAATGCATCCATCAGATTACGAATTTCAAATATTTTGCTTGGATTTAATATGCTCGATGAAAGATTTGATTTACATAATTCTTCAAAAGAAGAGAGTAAATAATAATAACTTTGATTTTTCCCATGTTTAAATATAGGTGATTTCCAATGTTCTTCGTCAACAAGTCTTTCAATTTCACGAATATCCATTCGCTTCTCCATCACTCAAAGTTTTTTTACATACGATATTATATAAAAAATCCTACTCTTCAGAATCAAACAATCCGTAATAGCGCATCTCAATATATCTGGCATTAGCATTCTGAGTTTCTTTCCGTTCTCTCCAAGCATCAATCTCAGACTTGATTGCAAGCGCTTCATCCACAATCTCCTCAGCACTTTTAGGATGCGTTTGGCGAAGATATGAGTTCATGCGCCGAATTGCTTTCGGACTTCCAAGCATTTTTGCTATTTCATTTCCAAGTTCCTCAGGGAAGTTTAGAGAAATAATCGTATGAACAAGATCTTCTCTGGCAATGGCCCATTCTTTTTGTTCAAAGGTCATAGAAGACATCCTCACCAGCTTTCAGGAGGGGAAAAAATCCCGCCTCTTTCTCGGCAGGATTTTTGTATTTACTTAAATTCCCTCTGGATAATCTGGAATAAATATATTCCTTTTGGTTAACTATTGTATTACTATAATAGTCCTCTTTGCTGATTCTCCAATAGGATCATATTCCAATTCAATTGACTCAGCATCTACAGGAATAATATACATTGCACCAAGAATAGCTGAACGACCCGCAGCTATATTTGCATTGTAATCCTCATTTCCGCCACTGATCATGTCCGCATTCATTATCAGATCGTCTACGTAACAATCGAAATCTCCAACACTTACGTAGTTTTCCTTATCAGAAACATTTGTTACCTTTATTTTTATATAAATTGCTTTATAGCCTTCCGGAATAGTCGTCCATACATCATTGTAGTTATTATAATCTAAGTCAACTTCAGTAACAACGCCCGTAATAGTTCGATTTCCAAATTCATCACCTATTCCGATGACATTAACATCTGATAAGTCTACTTCAACATCAGCTGACAGATTACTTGTATCTGCTACTATATGAGTTTCTGTAGTGTTCTCATCCTGAATAACGATAATAGTCCTCTGTGCATATTCTCCTAAAGGATCATACTCCAATTCAATATTTTTGGTGTTTTCTGGAATAAGATATAAAGCGCCAAGCAGAGCAGAACGTCCAGGATCTATATTGGCATTATAATCTTCATTGCCACCTGAAATGAGTTCTGACGACATGCTTACATCATCTGCATAACAGCTAAAATCACCAACACTTACATAGTTTTCCTGGTTAGAAATATTAGTCACTTTTATGATAATATAAACGGCTTTATATCCTTCTGGAATGGTCGTCCATACATCATTGTAATCTTTATAATCAAGATCCACTTCAACAACAGCACCTCTGATAGTTCTATTGCTAAATTCTTCGCCAATACCAATTCTTTGAGGCCCTGTAACTTCAGGTTGTCTTTCCTCCGCATTTTCTGTCACATTATTGATTGACTGAGACGAGGATGAACTGGAACTTCCACTATTACTGGAGGAACTATCCGAGGATGGTGTATATGCAATTAAACAAACAATGATTCCTATAACTAACGCAGCTATAGACAACCCGTGTTTATGTTCTTTGTATTTATCTTTTGCAAGATCAATAATTGCAAGAATAACACCTATTGCTGCTAAATAGCCTAGAAATGAAAGTATAAACGCAGCAATAGCTAATCCCGTATGCTTTTTCTTAATCGGAATTGGTTGAGGATTATAATACTGCCCAGCGGGATTTCCATATGGATTAATATTTTTATTGTATGCATTTATATATGGATCACCCTGATTAGGATATGATCCTCCATTATTCGCGTCCCACTGATTTTGACTCGAGCCATTCTGGGTGGAAAAGCCTTGATAATTACCACCTGGATTACCCTGGGACATAGGAGTTCCACAATTAGGGCAGAAATTGGTATTTGATTCTGTACCGCATTTTGGACAAATCATAATCATAACCTCCGTAGTTATCTTAAAACAGTACTAAAAAACATTCTTGGAACTGTAGTTTAAAAATTTTAGTCAAATAACATCATTCAGCATGTTCCCATCCATAACCATACGCACTCTTTTTGGTGCCATGCCCGGGAACCGTGCGTTTCGTACAAACATTACATATACTTGCTTTGCAGTTAATATTCTTTGCCAATCCGTGATCAACCAACCACTCTGCAGCTTCCTGAATACTATCGAATTTTCTTATAACTTCTTTAGTATTAAGATCAAGCATATTTACTGCTTTCCTATTCTTCTCGGCAGAAGCCATAGCTCTCTTCTTAGCAACTTCCGGATGATCCTTATAAAATTTTTTAAGTGAAACACTTCGTTTCTGTTCTGCATCTGCAGAATGTTGTGCAGCAATCAGTTTTCTTCTGTATTCATCATTTTTTTCCGGATTTTCTTCTCGCCATTTCTTTAGAGATGCGTTTCTTTTTTCTATTACCTCTTTTGAATGCATTGCAAGCTTATTCTTTTCTCTGGCTTCATGATATGCTTGCGGATTTTCAGATTTCCAATTTGTAATTCTATCCCTGGTCATATTTCGGAATTTATCCGAACTCATTGTCTCCTTAATGGCCATATTCCTTTTTTTCAATGCCTCAGATGATTCCCCAGAACAAAACATCTCCCTTGTCTTTTGTAAAATATTCTTATAGTTCTCCGGATGCTCGATCATATACTTCCGGATTTTCTCTTTTCGTTCCTCGGAGCTGTGATGTGTCACGCCGCCTCCACCATTAACCAGATTCAAGCAAAACGGATCACTTAGCAATTCATCATCTACGATTTCAGCTTCCACTCTTTCGGTCTCTTCAGCAGTAGAGCACGACTCTATGTGATAACGTATAAAACTATCCTTATGTTTTTCATATGAATTAACAAAACGCAACCCTGATCCTTGATATCGGTCTATCTCCTTCCAGCTTTTCCTATTGACCTTACCAATATAGTACTCGCCGGACTCCATATTGATCTGAATGTATATAAAATGATAATTCCCATCCTCAGACTGTTTGTTTTTGCGCACCAGTTCTCCACGAGGAATAACACGATAAGGAACCTCTTTGATATAGACAATTAGTCCAAAGTCACCATTCATAATATGAATGACCTCTTCTTCTGAGCTGTTTTCATCAAAAATCATATTTCCTAATCCGTATTTTTGGGTGATTCTCACCTTTTCGGAGCTGAAGATTTCCATAGTATTCCTTGTGTGTTTTAGCAATCAAACCTCAATACAGCCAATAACCAATACCATTGATTAGTAATCTTCAAAAACTTTGGTTATTAGCGAATATGACATAAATACGGATTGCGGAACATCATTAAATGCATCATATTCCATTTCGAACGTGCCATCATCCATATCTAAGACAAGCTGGATAGTAACAGTTATTTCCGTGTCGTAATACATGCAATCGCCATGAAACTCGACTACGTCCAAACCTTTGTCACTGACGAAATACTCCCAACTTGTATTTCCAAAAAATTCTGAAAAAGCTTCATCATATGTTATGTCGGGGTAGCTTACAGGACTTCCGTTCTTCACAAATGTTATGTGCTCATCTTCTATTCCGACAACGCTTCCAGCAGGAGTATTGAAGATCAGATAGCAGGCGCCTGATACAAGACCAACGATCAGAAGGAATATCAGCAGGGGCTTAAACGAACTGCCTTTTCTTTCTTCGGGCTCGCTTTCAGAATATCCGCCTACCAGCGAAAGTCCGCATCTGTGGCAATACCTCTCATGGCTCCCCAAAGGTTCACCGCATCGGGGACAAGTAATCTGAGTATTAGTGTCAACAAAGTTTGCACCAAAATTTGCGCCACACCCAGGACATATTTAAGCTCCAGCATTGAGCATTTGACCACAATAAGGACAATTGTTCATATAAAAGCCCTCATATCATAGTTTCAGAGCAAAGATTCATATACGATAGAAAGTAAATTAATTATATCACCCTATAATACTGGCCTACAATCATAGGTTAACACGGAACATTGTCCAATATACCTCACACAACACATAAAAAACAGCCATACCCAAAGGCATGGCTATTGTAGCTGTTATAGCAAAATCAATATGTTTAGGGCTCTTTCTATTCATACCGTTAAAGAATTAATAATTTCGTTGAAAAGCTCTTTAGTAAGCTCATTACGTCGAGAATTATATAATTCTCTTTGTTTTGATGTATTCATCAAATTCGTTTCGTATTTTTTCTGCATTTCTTTTAATTGAGATTCTCTTTCATCATAAGCCTTCTGAAAGTTCTGATCATCAATTTTCTTCTGTAATTTCTTCTTCCATATCGACCATTGAATTGTTCCTGCAAAAGCAATAACACAAACTAGTATTGCTATTCCGCCGATAAATACTTCTGTCTGAGTGACAATCAGCATCAATGAAAAGATAATCACAACTAACTCCATTAAATACAATACATATATTGTAAGGTCTCCAGAATTCGTCTTAAAATCATCACGATTTGGCATTAATACGAGATTATTTTTATCTTCTAACATCAGCCTTTTATGCTCGGCATCAGCTATATACCATCCTAAAATTACATCTCCCAGTTCTTTTAATCTAGGATCATCATTGAATTTAGAAGCAGTGTTTATTGCCATAGTATCTTGCGTACTATTCCATGATTGTTCTGAAAGCATATAATATCCAAACCAAACACGCCAATCGGTGGGAAAGAGTTTTTTACACTCATCCAAAATTTCAGTTGCAAGTTTATTTTCCTTTTTTTCGATAAGTGTATAAGCATTCTTCAGTCTTGCTTCTGGATGCATTCCTTCGCCACTGTAAGAAATATTATTTACAATATGGTTATGTGTTTCTGTCTTAAATAGATTGACCGCTTTCTCAACGATATATGGCGTATTACAAAACGGACATATAGCTGCATCTTTGCTTTCATCAACATCTAAAATCCCACTGCAATTTGTACATTGAGCCTTGATAAGTGCCATATTATTCTCCCATCAAATATTTAAAGTGCACCTAAAGCATAATATCACTATTATCACTCTAAAAAAATGAAAGCTTCCTGAAAGTTTCTCTATTCTGAACTTGTATGCGATAATTCCGTGAACATTTTGTATTCCTTTCTGAGGCAAAGAAAAAAGTGAGGTGAGTTATAAAAATGGCTCAATTGAAAAGAGCTTTAAAAGTGACATTCACGCCGCAGTGAACGGAGGAGAAATTCCCCGTTAGATTGGTTTCTTTTTTATGATATATTCAACTCACCGCTCTATATGTATTCAAATTTATCAAGTCTATCAAAACCAAGCAAAAATGCATGATTTTCTGTAACAACTGAAGACATAAGTTTTCTTGCTTCTTCAATTTTCTCTCTAGCTAAATCGGCATCAAAACTCATATGTAATTCTATAGCTTCTTCATTAGCGCTTTTTATCCTCTCTTCCATTTTTTCAAACAATAATGTACTATATCGACAACCTTGTGTCAGATGCATAAACACCAATTTCGGATTAGTATATTCTTTGCTGACAACTGCCCAATATGAAGTAATTACAAACTCCATAGCATCAATAATCTCATAGATGTATGAGGCTATCGCTTGGTTTTCAATCATATAATCATATAAAATTTTTTCATATTCTTTTATTTTTGACAACTTTGTTTCGTATTGTTTAAACACTTCCGACACCCGAATAAAACCTATATCAGAAATCATCAAACTATCAGTCAATTTTTGGGACAATCCATCATTCCTGAAACCTTTAACAACCAATGCTACATTTTTTGCATTTAAATCATTAGCAAGTCTATTATCAAGCGAAGATTTATATATGACTCCATCAATATCATCACTTTCTCTTATCCAATTCATAAATAGTTGAGGAAAAATATATTCTTCTACAAAACTTGTGTCACGATTTCTTACTTGCATTGAACACGCTGCCGAAACAGGGTATGACAAAATATAGCAAGATAACTTTTCGTAGTATTCATGTAATTTATCATTTGTGGAATATCTAATCTTTGTTATAAGATCATCCAAAAATACAAGTGGTCTCTCAGCAAAATCTATTAATTCTAAAGATATATTATTATCCGAAGAATAATCCATCCGACAATAACTAAATTCTTTCGGCATACCGCATTCAAACCATGCCAATTCCGGTTGTGTTGAAAGATACAGGCATGGATATCCTGGAATACTATATCTATAAGCGCCTATATTGCTACACTTATTATATGGAATATGAAATAGTTGTTTCTTTTTCTCTTTACTATCATCTCCTTGATTAATTCTGTAATCTCCTTTTCTAATTCTATAATACTGAGCCCCAGGTCCCCTAGAATGGTCGAATAGAAAAATATCTTTATGTAAATTAAAAAAATATACACAATTAATATAGGAATTTAGAATATGGCCATTCCTGTATTCATTAATCACAAAGGGAATAAAATCACATATTTGTTTTAATTCATTAAGTTTTTCAAAAATTACTGTTTTCCCTTCATCTCCTAAAATCGGATTATTTCCTTCAACAGCTTTTTGGACATCCTCAAAAAACGATTCTAAATGCTTTTTTAAGAAATTAGGAACATCTGTATCATCTCTTTTTAAATCATAATTGTATTTCGAAAGAACGCGTATAACATCATCTCCTGTATACATAAACAACTCCCAAAAGAAATTTTAAAATCATTTCTTCTTTATATTATTTATTTAAAAAACATCTCATCTTATAACTTTCGATAATCTGTAAAATATAAGTTCCCTACCTCCATAAGTATTGCAAATTGAAATCCTGCATGTACCAACACAATTGTGACAATTATTTGAATTTGTACATATATGTTTAGCTATGATTTTTCCATAGTCTGTACATATGCCATAAGCAGAATAATTCTTATATTTAACCATTCCGTTTGTTATTATTATTTTTTCTGGATTATACGGTGAAAAATCAAAATAATGGTTTTCTGTGCCATGATGAGGAATTTTAATGAATTTATATCGTGAATGCAATTTATAGTCATCAGCTGTAGAAATAGCTTCCATTTGTTCTTTTTCAGCATCCCCAGTGAATAGAACATTTTCATCACCAGAATCCACATTTTGAAATACAATATTATACTTGTGATTTAGTTTATTTAGTTTATTCATCTGAACATTTATCTGTTCGTCCCTATCACGATTATCAATAATCCCCATAGTTTCTTGTGATAAACTTTCATATTCACTTTTTAAATCTTCCATTGAAATACCGATTTCAGTGTTATTACCTTCTCCAGCGTTTCCTCCATCCGTTTTTAGAATGACCGTTCTAACATATAGGCATATTTTTTCAGAAAAATCTAATATTCTCTTTCTAAAGGATTCCGATAATCCTAATTCATTTATTATATAATTTATATCATCTGAAGAGATATCCTTTGGAGGCCACAGTGCAATATATTTTCCATTTTCAAACTCAACACCTCTGCTTAATAACGTCACATTGGAAGCGCCTGAGCTAACGAAATTCAATACATCCAGTAAGCTTGCTTTAGCATTCGGCAAACTACTAGATTTCAATTGATTTATTAGAACAAATTCTTCAAGTATGTTTGATGCCACAGCAAAAGGATCATTCCAGATATTTGCTATATAAACAGTATTAAAAAGTTTAGAAAACTTCGCATCTCCACTTTGATACATATATACCAATCCACTTACATGATCTTCATGAAAATGTGTAATTAACAAATTGGCATTGCAAGAAGAATACTTGCCAGCCAAATCGTTAGCTATATCTTCAGTCAATCTTTGTCGATTTCCATATATGTTCGATACATCAGACTGTAAGTGAATGCCAAAATCTATAAGCAAATTGGTATTATCTGATGTATCCTTAAGCACAATACAATCGCCGAAATATGCATTATAAACTTCAACTTCCCTGCTCATTGATACAACTCCTTAACAAAGAACCTGTTCATCGCTGAATGCCCCACTTCCTTGGGGTGGGGGATTTCTTTATAGCCACATTTTTCATAGATGTGGATAGCTGCCTGCAAGTTGTCATGGGTTTCGAGGTATGACTGCTTAAAACCTGCCTCACGCATTTTCTTTTCGATCAGTTCAATTAGTTCATAGCCGAGTCCGGAGCCTTTGGCGCAGTCCGCAAGATACAATTTCTGAAGCTCGGCGGTATCCTTCATATGTTCGAAGGCCGCATACCCGATCCCGCCGATCACCTTGCCGGCATCGTCTTCTATGACGAAATATCTGCGTTCTCTTTTTCCGTAATATTCGCTCAGGTGGTCAAGGCCTTCATCAAAATACACGGTTCCGGGGATATCAAGGCCGTACTGTTTCAGATTGTCTCTTATAAGGGCAGCTACGGCTTCATTGTCTGCGGCTGTCATTTCTCTGTAATTAAGCATTCTTTTCAACCGATTAAAAATCCAAATGTACGATTTCCGGGGTAAGGGTAACGCCTCCGGTGTTCAGTTCCACGCCTTCATCATATGAAAGGAGAAGTCTTCCGCCATCCCCATTATCTGAATACAGTACTTCTCTTCCTCCGTAAGAAGCCGGCACCGAAACGGCATTGACATCACCGGTATTGATTCTTGCAAGCAGTGCGCTGTTCCCACTTATATCAAGATAAGTGATCCCGCAATCCATCGCTTCCAGAGAAATCAGTTCGGGATTTTTGCTCACATCAAGTTCCGTCAGATCCTGATGCTCAAGGAATAATCCCTTAAGATTGGGGAATAATTCAATTCCCTGCAGCGTACGGACATTACCGATACAGTCTGTCGGCTCATAGGTCTTGGCATCTTCTCCCCATCTGAAGCAGATCCTGTCAACGGAAACAATCTCAGTCAAATCCAGTATTCCGTTTCCGTCCCTGTCATAATTTGCCGATATGTATTCCCTGAAGGTGTCATCAGGGAAATTGCCTGCATCAAGGCTGACCTCTTCGGCCCATCCGGTTTCTGTTGCGATTTCTTCGAGGAGATCGCCGTCGGAGAGGATGATATCCATCGCCTCTGAAGGAAGTCCCCAGGCGCCGATTTCCCGGAATTCTGCGATCCATTCGCCGTCTGTCTGGAATACGGCAAGCTTTTGGCCGGCACTCACTTCAAAGGTTTCATCCGTCTTGCTGCAATATACCGACACGGTTCCGCTGGTAATGGTTACAGCCTCGGGACCGTCTTTACTTGCAAGGACATATCCGGAGGTTCCGCGGATGCCGATGACCATGGTGGAGGTTTCGATCTCAAAGCTTTCGTCACCTGCAAGTTTCTCTGCGATATAGAAGAAGGTGCTGCCTTCTTCCATGGTCAGCTTCATGGATTTTCCGATCTTATGGAATCCGGCTTTCGAAAGTTCGAGGATATATACGCAGCGGTCTTCATCAAGTTCGACTACGGCTTTGGAGGATTCTTTCGTCTCAAGGATATTTCCGTCTTGGAGCCTCTTGCCGACCGCAGGGGTCTGCTCTTTGCCGTTTGCGTCGGTAAGGGTTACGGTTCCCTCGATAGCGTTGATCCTCATGGTAGAGGCAGTCATACGGCCTCTGAGGGCGAAGATGATAGCAATTACGGCGATCAGAACGATTGCTGATGCAATGGCGATAAGGGGTTTCTTTTTCATGATAAGGTGGCCTCCGGGGGATAGGGGTGTGTTCACCCAATTTCCCGTTCTTTCTCCCAATTATGGGGGTATTTTGGGAGAAAAGCAATTTGATTGGGAGAAAAAAGGCACTTTCGAACTTGGTTTGAGCATATGCACACACAGATTTATGTTGTGTGTATGTTTACTCAAATTTTTCTTGATTTTTATGATCATATACTTTAAAGTAAATATACACACAGACTGATACTGTGTGTATATTTACTTTAAGGAGAATGAGCATGCTTTTGACTTATCAGGAATGCCTCGAGAGATACGGCAGCGACTATCAGATAAAAAAAGAACTACATAGCGGCAATCTCTATATGAAAGATAAGGGGATATATTCCACGCTTCGAAACATATCTGAGATTGAAGTCATTATGCTCAAATATCCCAGATCAGTTTGTACCGGGAGAAGTGCTTTCTACTATCATTCCCTTACCGATGTGATTCCTGACCACTATTATCTAGCAACCAAGAGAACTGACACTAGGTTCAATGATCCCCGTATCGTTCAGTCTTTTATAAAAGATGACGTATTTGAGGCGGGAATAATCGAAATGAAGCATAACGATTCCAATATCAGAATATATGACATTGAGCGAATGCTAATAGAACTGATGCGTTTTAAAACCAAGCTCCCTATGGATTACTACAAAGAGATTATCCAAAACTACCGAAAACTTGCATTTGAACTGGATTTCGGAGTTGTCGAGGATTATGCCGGAATGTTCAAAAACGGATCAAAACTCATGGATATGATACAGATGGAGGTGCTGTAATGAACCTTTATGACGAAATAGAGAAGATCAAAACTATGGGATACAGTGAAGAAAATGCCCGCTCAAAACTCGGACAGGATATAGTCCTCAAGGCAATCGCAGACAGTGGCATGGTGCACAACGCGACAATAAAAGGTGGTGTTGTAATGCGAAGCATTTCAGGCAATGCCCGCAGAGCTACTCAGGATTTGGATCTTGATTTCATAAGATATTCCATATCAGATGAATCTGTTCAAACATTCATAGATAAGCTCAATTGTATCGACGAGCTCACTCTTAAACTTGATGGAAGGATTATAGAGCTTAACCATCAGGACTATAAGGGAAAGCGCATTAATATTTCTGTCACCGATACAGAAGGCACTACGATTTCGTTGAAAATGGATATAGGTGTACACAATGATCTGTCCATAGAGCAGGAAGAATATGCTTTTGATGTCGGATTTCAGGATGATACTGTAAGTCTGCTCATCAATTCGCCGGCGCAAATGATAACCGAAAAGCTTAAGTCGCTGATACGTTTTGGAGCAAGAAACACAAGATACAAAGATGTATTTGACATATGCTATCTTAGCGAACGCGTTGATATGGATCAGTTAAAAGACTGTATTCAAAAATATATATTCAACGATGACACTCTTAAAAATATATCAGACATGAATGCAATCATTACCCGAATCGAAAGAGTATTTACCAACCCGGATTATCTTAGGGAGTTGCACCGTTCAGGTAAGAACTGGCTGGATACTTCTGATGACGAGACCATCGAAAAAGACCTTGCCTTCATAAAGGGCATTGTGATTTAAGTGAATGAACTTCTAGGGCTTAGGGGTGCCGCACTCGGCGCAGAATTTTCCGAAGTTCTCGGCACCGCAGCTGGGACAGTTCCAAGCTCCGGGCTTAGAGGGCTCGGCAGGTCTGGGGGTGCCGCATTCGGGACAGAATATTGCGGAGTCACTGTTTTCGGAACCGCAGGTGCAGAACCAGGTGCCCGGAGAGGGCTTAGCCGGTTCCGGTGCTATAGGTTTGGGATCTGCAGGTGCGGGAGCATTGCCGCCCATCATTCCCATCATTCCCATTCCCACAAAACCTGTGAAGGTGCCGGCGGGAGAAAAGATATCATACGGGGTTATTTTCGTCTCAAGACAGGTACCGGTGGACGTGCATTCATTTACAATGTCGAACATTCCACTGACGGCATCGCTCTGAAGCTTCCAGTAGGATCCGGTGTTCAAAGATCTTGTGACCTTTACCTGTGTTCCATCCTTACCGTCATCAAAGGTTAATCTAAGGCTTGAACTAGATGAATAGTCAGTCATCTGGAACGGGGAAGGGATAAAGCTGACCTGGGCCATCTCGGCAAGATGTGCATCCTTTACATATTTGCGGAGCTTTTCTGCCGCTTTACTGCCTGCTATGTATTTTGAGTATGTGTCGGTTCCGTTGCTGTGATCCCTGCTTTCGATGATGACACTTCCGTCTTCCTGCCACACAATGTCGTCACTGTTAGTAGCCCCGCTTCCCATCGACATTCCGTGAGACGAGTGCGAATAGTGGATCTCAATGACCGGTCCGTGGTCTTCGGGAGTAAGATCCGAGAGCTTGGGCTGTCCGGAGGTATAGTCGAGTACTATTTTCTTTTTGCCGAGGGCGTCGTAAGTTTTCTGGGATTCTTCGGTCAGCTGAAAATTCAGAACTTCAAAAGACGCTTTGATCCCGAGCTTTTCGAACCTCTCGGTAAAGCATGAAGCCAGCACTTCCTCTTTATTGGAATCCATGACATCCCCTGCGGGCCAATCAGCAAATATCTCATCCGACATATCCATGACACCCGACTTGACAGCGATGATCGCAGCATCGTCATCGGGATATCTTGATGTGTCGTATTCACTTATAACCGCAGAGCCGAAAAACCTTGCATACAAAGGATCACTTATTCCTTTTTCCCTGAAGCTTACCGCTTTCGGGGTTCCGAATTTTAAAGAAATGTCAGCCATAGCCATCTTCTCCTGTTTGCAGTTTCACTAATGACATTATACAACTCCGTGGGGGAATTTTACTCAATTACCGGAATCAGTCCCGGATACTCTTCTGCCTATTTCTTTCACTGAAGCACCTCCATGTAATTTCTTACCTTGGATTCTATGTTTAACGCTTTAGCATACTTCAGAATTTTCCGGGGATTACATTTTCCTCTGAAATACTCCTGCAAAGCCTGAATAAAGATCTGCTTATCGACATTATCCCTGTCTTTGATCAAGTCGCAGATACATCTCTCGGGATCATATACCCTGACACTGTATCCCTGCGGGGTATTTGCATTCGTGATTCCGAGATCCCATAATTCCTTTTTGCAATAATGAAATCTTGTACCCTGATAATCTTTCTTAATGCGGGAGACATTATCACCCTGCGGAACGGTTATGTCCAAAACATGGGGGACCCGGTCGGACATCCCATGCAGAAACAGGGCCGTCCCATGCGAATAGATCAGTTTTTCGGACCGGTTCTGAATGATCCTGTATTCATCGGGTTCATCATCCGCCAGAACATAATTGCCATGGGATTCTTTTCTCAGAACCCCCTGTGCAAGGAGCGTATAAAGCATCATTCTGTCCACCCCAGCCTTTATAAGATCACCGGATGAAACGACTCCGCCCTGCTTTTCTATCAAAATCTTCAGGCTATCATATGTATAATCCATACCATCACCGCCTTTCATTTCGTTCTTTAATACTATCATTTTAAAGAACGTTTTGCAATTGCCGGTCTCGAGCGGAAAAATGAATAAGAAAAAGGCACTTGCCCGGTGCGGGGAAGTGCCTTGAAGTTCAGTGTTCATGCAAATTCTAACCAATGAGCCAATCGTACATGCATATGATTATTCAAATTTAACCTGTGTTTGATTAACCCAACCTTCATATCGAATTCCATTAGAATCATAATAGACAACTGTGATCCAATTTGAATTTTCACCCTCCGAACCAGTGACAAGTAATTCTTCGCCATTATATATAGGCATAATTATGTCGTAATTTGTTCCAGGTCCAGTACGGAAATTTACGTATCCGTCAGGTGCAGCAACAACGCAATAAATGTCATTACTTCCGCCGACTACATCAGCATATGATTTATAATATGTTCCAGTGAAAAGATAAGCTATCGGCTTTTCTTCGCGATTATAAGACTCTGGATCATCTTCTGTAGTTATATCCAAGGTGTCTCCAGAAACATTTATCATAAACTTCAAATTACCATAGCAGAAATAACAATCATATTTACCATCACATTCAAATAAATATCCATCTGCTATATACTCTTTGCCAGTTTCGTCTATACCTTCAATAGATATATATAAATAATCGTCATGTTGTATAGATACCCATTGAATGTTCGCATAGATAAAACTCTGTCCGATTAGCATCTCATAATCGCCAGTAATATCTTTGTCATATGGAGTTGTCGAAACTGCCTCTTCTTCATGATCATCTTCCGAATCACCAGTTTGCATATCCTCTGATTCATCAAGCATATCGGTAATATCTTCATATGTGACAAAGTAGTTAATCGATACAATTCTAGAAGAGCCTTCTATTCTAAGATATCCATTTTCATTTTTATTATCGCGATATACTATATAGTCTGATCCACTCGTAGAATACACTCCTAAATATGTGAATTTCTTTGAAATTGATGAGTCAATAGAGTCCAAATCATCTCCAATCATCAATCCGCAAAATTCATAATCATCCTTATTATCTCGCGCAATCACAATATAGATATTACCATCCACGTCATAACTGATGGCCAAATTATTTTCATCCGGATACATTCCAAAGTCATTCTTATCGAATCCCAATTCATTTATCAGTTCAGATTCCGATAAATCTCTGATCTCATACAAATCAATTCTTTCATCATCCTCTTCTGATTCATCGTCATTAGTTCTAGTGTCTGTAACAGAATCGCTTTCATTACTTGAATTGTCTTTTAAAGGATTTCCCCAAATAACAATTAAAACAAGCGCTACTATAACCAGAACATCCACAATATATCCAGCAATTACGCAACCTTTTTTCTCTGTTTTTCCCTTTAAAGCAAATATTCCAAGGATAATTGATGCAATAATTGTAGCTATCGCACCTACTACAGTTAAGCCAAGAAGAATGGCGACAATTGATAGAATCAAGCACCATATTGCCATCAAATTCACTTTCTTCCTATGACTTGCTTCGGCTGCTTCCCTTTCCGATTTAGATTTAGCATTCTGCATCTCTTCAACTGAAGAATAAAGCACACCATTGAAAGTCCGTGATGATTGCTCTGCACGAATTTTATCTTCTTCAGCCTTCTTTTGCGCTTGTTCCTGTTCTAGCTTTATTTTCTCATTATTCAAACGTGCTAACTCGATTTCGCGTTCCGCACGTTCAAGTGCCAATCGCTCTTGTTCAGCTTTTGCCTTAGTTATTTCAAGATCTCTTTGCTCCTTTGCTAGCGCTTCTTGCTTTTCAATCTCTTCTTGTTTGAGTTTCAATGTTGCATCGTCAATAGGAGTTCCACACTCCGGGCAAAAAGTACCTTCTGAAAATTCGTATCCACATTTTAAACATTTCATACTATCAGCCCCCCCTGTTAATAATTTTGAAGCAATTTAACGAAAAGATAAGAAGCAGAAATAAGAATATCTTTATCAAAAATAATAAGCATTTCAGAATTAATATATGAGAACAATATTTCATATCTGATTTGCACTAGGATCGTTTGTTTCATCCAACACGTTAGGCTTTACTATATAAGTATTAGGCTTTCCACAAAAATTACAGAACTTCACTTTAATGGATATTGGCTTTCCGCAAAATGCACAAAAGACTATTTTTTCTTCTTCAGCAGAATCAGATGAATTACCTGTAGTATTATCAATTACATCAGAATTGTTAACTACACCGTCTTTATCATCACAGTTACCATTATTATCTTGATTTGGTGCTTCTTCTCTAAATTGTTCTTGATCACTGCCACATTTGCTACAGAATCTTATGTTTTCATCCAGTTTTTGACCACATCTAAAGCAAAACTTGAATTTCTCTATATAATCATAAGAGTCAACCTCATTTTGGGGGCTCAATGAATTATCTACATTTGCGGCATCAGAGATGCCTGTTTGTGTTTGTTCCTGATCACTGCCACATCTGCTGCAGAACCTAACATTTTTGTCCAATATTTGCCCACATTTAAAGCAAAACTTCATATTACTCTCTGGGCGCTCAGAAGACATTTCTTCTGACCAAACCATTCCATTATTTCCATATCTTACGCATATTACTTTTATCAGATTAGCAAGATAAATCAATGCATCATTAGAAAACTGTTTTTTATCAGCAAATTTTATTTTCAAGCTCTCATTTACAGCAATTTCTAATGTGTTGTTCGGATATGCAATTACACTTCTTATTTCGCAAAAGGGGATATAGATTTTGGGATATTTAATATCATAAATTCCATCCTTTGTAAGACCAATTCCTCTTGCACTCCTAAACAATCCTGGAGTGGCAAACACAACCATTAGAAGAACATTCTTATCTATTGAATTAGGAATGCTTGTCAATGAATTAATATCATCTCCTATAAACCAAGCATTTGTAATTGCGCAATTCGGAAGAGCATAACGTTCATTTTTTATATATATGAGAAATTCTCCAAAAGAAACGTCCGCCGGAATCCATTCAATAATTTTATAGTCTTTAATAAAATATGTATTGGAGGTTTCACGAAAAGTTTTTATCAACATGGAACCATAATGTGATAAATTCGGAATACCCAAATAATTGTGAGAGAAGTAAAATTTCATACAAAACTCTCTAGAACGAATATATGACATAGTATAATCTTTATCGCTCCCCCACCATTGAGCTATTTCATCATTTCTCCATTCTTCATCAAATATTCTTCCGATCTTAATTTCTGCCTCATACTTATCTGATATATATGAGACATTCCAAAAATGCATGAATTCAAGTAATTCATTCGGTTCAGTATCAACAAGTTCATACATCAACTCATCATAACAAGCTTCAAATCCAGGGTTATTCATTATACTCCTAGTCAAAAGAGTAATATATTGTTCCCTATTTCCTTGAGTTTTATATCTTTTAGCATCACCGTAAAATCTTTGTGCATCTTTAGGAGAAAGAGGTATTATCTCCAAGCAACCATTCTTCTCAAGAATATCTGCATATGCCCTAAATGCATTTAAAATGCAAAACCCGAGTCCATCGCACACAGAATAATAGGCTTCCGAATTATCTTTAGCTTCCTTTAATTTTTCAGCATAGCTCCTTTTAATATCTTCTTCTCTTGCTCTGTCTCCTGAAGCATGTAAAATATCCGAAGCTGCATTCATCGCACCAGCTGTGACAGCCCCTTTAATTGCACCTTTAACGTTAAAGCCTCCAGCTTGCCAACGTCCACGACTAGATTGCCTAATCATTTCATCTTGTTCAAGTTCAGTTCTATATCTAATACATCTGTCAATTAGTTTTTCAACAATACTGCACCGATTCTTATAATCAAAAGAATAAGCATTATCTTTATCTTCAAATTCACTTGGAGACACCATAATGCCTCGTTTATATAAATCATCTATCATCATATCAATGGAACGTCTTAATTCACTCATTCCAAACGGTATGACTCTACTGGAAATTTCATTTATATCTCTGGCAGATGAATACTTTTCTCGTATCTCTGCTACACTTTTATGCGCCATAAAAGCATACTTGCCAAATAGTTTTGCGCATTCTTCAGATTTCTTTTTATAACTGATTTTTATTGATCCAATTCGAAATACAATGTCATTCTCAGCCAAGGATGTTATCTCTTTAGGCTTAGTAATTTCCTCATCAGTTTTCTCGCTAAATTTTATGAAATATTCCCTAGGACATCCGCAAACAGGGCAACTTGTTGCTCTTTCAGAAACGAGTTTTTCGCAATCAGGACATTTAACCAATCCCATAAATGTACCTCATAAATAAAAGAATATTTTTCAATTGAATAATTCTTTAGGCAGTTGAAGGCGTTAGTTGATATAACGCTTGTAATTAATTATAACATATATTATAAACTCTTTTTAGAAAGAATACATTAGACATACAAGTAATAAACCATCTAGATTATTAGTTATTCTACATTTAAAGTTGATAGTTTATATTTTTATCTTTTTCTGAGTTTTTCTTTGTTTTTCCGAATACAAAAAAGACACTCTCTCAGACCAGATTCAGTCTTCCGAAGAAAGTGTCTTTTTACACTTCACTTATTAGATTGAAACGCAGTGTTCATGCAGGTTCTAACCAATGAGCCAGTCGTACATGCATTGATATTTGTTAGCTGAGACTTCCCAGGAGAAGTTCTCTGCCATTGCGCGGTCGACCATCTTGTTCCACTCTCTGCGGCGGTCGTAGTATATCTTTTCCGCGTAGCGGATGGTGTGGAGCATCTCGTGCGCATTGTAGTTGACGAACGAGAATCCGGTGCCGGTTCCCTCGTACTCGTTGTAGGGCTTTACGGTGTCCTTGAGGCCGCCTGTTTCCCTTACGATGGGAATTGTTCCGTAGCGGAGCGCAATGAGCTGTGAAAGGCCGCAGGGCTCGAAGAGCGAGGGCATAAGGAACGCGTCGCTGGATGCGTAGATCCTGTCGGAAAGCTCATCGGAATAATAGATGTTCGCGGAAACCTTGTCGGCATATTTCCAGTCGAAATGCCTGAACATGTTCTCATACTGCTCGGAGCCTGTTCCGAGGACAACTATCTGGATATCATCCCTGCAGAGCTCGTCCATGACATAGGCGATGAGGTCGAAGCCCTTCTGGTCGGTAAGTCTGGAAACGATGCCGATCATCATCTTCTTTTCATCGACGGTGAGTCCGAGCTGCTCCTGGAGCGCTCTCTTATTCTTGGCCTTCTCTTTACGGAAGTTGGATGCGTTGTACTTTTTTACAAGACACTCATCGGTCTCGGGGTTGAACTTCTCGTAGTCGATTCCGTTTACGATGCCGCGTAGGGAATTGCTGCGTGCACGCAGAAGTCCGTCCAAGCCCTCGCCGTAGAACTGGGTCTTGATCTCCTCGGCATAGGTGTCGCTTACGGTGGTGACCGCATCTGCGAAAACAATACCGCCCTTTAAGAGGTTCGCATCCTTGTAGGATTCGAGCTTATCGGGAGTGAAATAATAATCGGGAAGTCCCGTGATGTTCTTGACTGTCTTGACGTCCCACTTGCCCTGGAACTTGAGGTTGTGGATAGTGATGACGGTCTTGATGCCTCTGTAGAATTCACCGCCCGCAAAACGCTCCTTGAGATAAACAGGAATAAGACCGGTCTGCCAGTCGTGACAGTGGATGAGGTCGGGCCTGAAATCAAGGATCGGAAGCGATGAAAGAACCGCTTTGCAGAAATATGTATATCTTTCGATCTCATATCTGGGATCGTCGTTATAAACCTTGGGTCCGCTGAAATAATATTCGTTGTCGATGAAATAATAGGTTATCCCGTCGACTACGGCTTTGAACAGGCCGACATAGATATTCTGCCAGTTGTAATCCATGTAGAAGGAGTCGATGTACTCAAGCTTGTCCTTCATCTCCTGCTTCATGCAGGCATATTTGGGCAGGAAAACCCTGACATCAAAATATCTCTTGTCGAGATACTTGGGGAGAGATCCGACAACATCCGCCAATCCTCCGGTCTTGATGAAAGGCACTCCCTCAGATGCAACAAACAAAACTTTCTTCATGGTCTTTACCCTCCGGTAAAATTACCTGTTTTCAATAGCCTGTCTTAAGTCTTCTTTCATATCGAGCACAGCGAGTCTTGAAGCTTCAGCGTATCCTTCTTCACCGCACTTAGCGTACTGTTCCTGTTTGTAAGCAGCGATTATGCCGCGTGAGGAATTGACGATCGCACCGAGTCCGTCGTCATTGAAAAAGTATGCAAGATCGGATCCCTTGCCGCCCTGTGCTCCGTATCCGGGAACAAGGATGTAAGCCTTGGGCATGAGCTTTCTGAGGATCTTGCCCTGCTCGGGATAAGTCGCGCCTACAACGGCACCGACCTCGGAATAGCCTGTTTCGGGATCGATGGTGGACTGTCCCCACTCGACAACCTTCTCTGCAACGTGCTCATAGAGAGCTCTTCCGTCGATTATGCGGTCCTGGAATTCTCCGCTGGAAGGATTGGAGGTTTTTACGAGGACAAAGATGCCTTTCTTTTCCTGCTCACAGATCTTAACAAAGGGAAGAACGCCGTCGGATCCAAGGTAAGGATTGACGGTAACGATATCTTCGTCGAATGCGGGGATGAGGTTATCACCGATCTTAGTCTTTCCGATATGGCCTACGGCATACATCTCTGAGGTTGATCCGATATCACCGCGCTTGATGTCTCCGATGACCACGAGGCCCTTCTTATGAGCGTAATCCACAGTCCATTCGAAGACTTCCATTCCGGGGATTCCGAGCTGCTCATACATTGCGATCTGGGGCTTTACAGCGGGTACGAGATCGGCGATGGAATCGATGATGCCTTTGTTGTATTCCTTGAAAGCAAGTGCAGCACCTTCGAGGGTTTCGCCTGCTTCCCTGTATGCTTTTTCCTTGATGAAGTCGGGGACAAAATTGAGGTTGGGGTCGAGGCCGACAACGATGGGGGCTCCGGTTTCTTTTATCTTCTTTACAAGTGTTTCGATCATTTTTCTCTCCTAACGGTTGGAAAACTATCTCGTCTCCAGAAATTGTAATTCTCTTGCCGCATCCGCATCATCGGGATATTTGGCAATGTAAGCTTTCATGAGTTCGTAAGCCGTTTCGAAATCCGCGGTGTATTCGTAAGCTACCGCGAGATTGTATTCGAGGCTCTTGGAAAATGTTCCGTCATCGGCTTCGATGCCTGCCTTGAATGCTTCGAGAGCTGCTTCGTATTCGCCCATCTTGAGCCTGCACAGACCCAGCTGGTCGTAAAGCTCCGAATTGGCGCCCTTGGAGCCTATGTAGCTTTCGTAGACATTGGCGGCGTAATTGTATTCTCCCATAGCCTCGTAAGTTCTTCCGAGGAAGAGAGAGCTTGTTACGGAGCTGTCGGCATTTCTGGCACTCTCCAAAAGCGCGGCTGCCTGTGTGTAATCTCCGAGGTAGTAATACATCCTTCCTTTTTCAGAATCGGTCATCTTGCCGGTATCCTGGGAAATGGCGGTCCTTAAGTATTCAAGTCCCGCATCCCTGTATCCTATCGCGGAAAGCATTTCATAGATGCTGATGAGTGTATCGTAATCGTCGGGGTTTCTGGAAATGACTACGTTGAAGTCGGAAACCGCGCCGTCGAAATTGCCCTGTTTAAGTCTTGCCGATGCTCTGAGAAGATAGCTTTCGGTATCGTCGCTGAATGCGATGATCGCATTGTATCTGTCTTCCGCGGAAGCATAATCTCCCATGCTGTCATAAGCTGCGGCAAGGTAGAAATTGATGTCGGTATCCATCTCATCGGGATAACCGGTGCCGGAATGAAGGCTTGTTACGAACTGCGCAGATGCACTGACATAGTCGGCCTTGCCCATATAGGCTATGCCTCTTGCCCTTGCGATCTCCCTGGCATCTTCTCCGGCTTCTTCGGCATTTGAAAGAGCGGCGAGTGCCGCATCGTAATCCATGATGCTGAGCGCTTCGTATGCAGTCTTAAGGTTATCTGCCTTTTTGCCGCATCCGCAAAGTGCCATACATATGCACAAAGCAAGCACTGCCTTAACGGCAGAGCCTGCTCTGTTGTGAAGTCTGTTTGATTTGGTAGTGCTGTTAGAAAGTTTCATTAATCCTTAAGTTCAGAAGTGCAGTGAGGGCATCTGGTTGCTTCGATATTGATCTCGCTCTTGCAGAAAGGACAGATCTTGGTGGTCTTGGGAGCGTCTTCTTTTTTCTTGCTAACCTTCTCGGATGCCTTGTTCATAGCCTTGACGATAAGGAATACCACGATGGCCATGAGAAGGAAGTTGATGACTGCGGTGATGAAAACGCCGTAGTTGAGGGTTGCTGCGCCGGCTTCCTGAGCTGCCTCGAGAGAAGCGTAGCTTTCGCCGTTAAGTGCGACGAACCAGTCAGTGAAATCGATGCCGCCGGTGAGAAGTGTGATCACGGGCATGATGATGTCATTAACAAGACTGGAGATGATAGCCTGGAATGCGCCTCCGATGATGACACCGACTGCCATGTCGAGTACATTTCCACGCATGATGAATTTCTTGAATTCTCCGATAAAACCTTTGGTCTTTTCAGCGGCTACCGCTGTTTTCTTTTTCTCATCTTCTGCCATTTTACAGCTCCTTTCAGGTCCCCTGTGAACCCAATATATTTTACCAATTTTACAGGGGGGTTACAAGGGATAAATGGCATATCAGTCTACATCATCGGTGAGGCGGTGAAGATAATCGTTGCAGAGTTCGACTATGTCTTCGGGGGCTCTTTCTATGAGCTCCCCTCCCCTTGCTTTCAGGTCCAGAGTCCTTATCTGAAAGCACAGGACTACGCCCTTTGTTTCGGTCCTGTCGTCAAGCTCCACTTCGAGCGGATAGGACTTTGGATTCGAGGTTATCGGAAGAACAATGTTTACACCGCCGGGAAGCGGAACTGAGTTCATTACGAGAAGCGGCCTGTAATTGCTCTGTTCATGGCCTTTGGTGGGATTCAGGTTTACTTTTACGATATCGCCTTTTTTGAACATCAGAACACTTCACCTCCCACATCTTCGCCCCAGTCGATGTTTTCTGCGGTTCCGAGGTCTTCGGGAGTTATCTGCGAAAAGGGCTTTCCGTAGAACTGCTCAAACATTTCGGATGTGCTCTGTTTCTTTTTCAGGAACATGCCTCCGTCCCTGAGTTCAAAATCCACGCGGTCTCCGGCCTGTAATTCAAGGGATTCGGCGATGATCCCGGGAACCCTTATTCCAAGGCTGTTTCCCCATTTTGAAACGGTTACGTTCATAGCAGTTCCTCCTTTATGATATACATTGTATATCATTCTGGGTTTTCTAACAAGTGTGTCCATGTTTTCCTCCTTTACCTGGGTTGATGTGTTTGGGAATGAGTCAGGGGGGACTGTCCCCGTGACTCATTAGGGGTTGAAAGTTTGGATCTGTATGTCGGTTTCGGTAAAGACAAGCGTCACGGCGCCGGTTTCGTAGGTTGTAAGGTGCGCACAGCCTGCATTTTCAAGGCGGGCAAGGGTTTCGGGATGCGGGTGACCGTAGGAATTGTTCAGGCCTGCACTGTTTATGGCAAGGCGGGGCCGGCAGGCTTCAAGGAAGTCCTCTGTGGTGGTGCCGGAAGAGCCGTGGTGGGCGGTGAGGTAGACATCGAGGGGGCGTCCGGACAGGCTCTCGGCGATAGCGGCGGTAAGGACGGATTCACCGGCACCCTGGACATCGCCGGGTAGGAGGAGGGAGAAGGAGGCACGCGAGGATGCACCTTGTGGCAGGGCGAGGTTCGAGTCGGAGGGTCCGCAGTTGAATTCTGCGAGGATACACATGGAGCCGGAGTTGGGGTCTTCGGGAAGAAAATCAGTGTCAGGGTGAAGGCAGGTGAAATGCGTGGTTCCGCTCTCCCACTGCGTTCCGGCGCTGATACAGATGACGGGGACGCCTGCTGCCTCGCATGAAGATATGAGTCTGGCAGTGTTTTCAGTTCCGTCAGAACGCATTTGCGGAGTGATGTAGATGCCACGGATGCGGAGGTTTTGTTCAGAGCTGTTTTCTATCAGTTCCTGTATGCCATTTATGTGGTCTTCATCGGAGTGAGATATGAATATTCCATCGATCGTGCTGAGGCCGCTGTAACGGAGGAAGGGAAGGATCGTGTACTGTCCGATGTTTTTCTCTGATGATGAGCCTCCGTCAAACATATACACCTCTCCCGCATCCGTGATCATCACATTGCAGTTACCCTGTCCCACATAGAGCTGGGTACAGGAGTTATGCGCAGGAAGTGGAAATCGGATCAGGAAAACCATCAGTATGAAGCAGACGGATGTAAGGAGAAATGCGGGGCGGAGGAGGGAGGCTATTGCGGCAGATGCGGAGCGCAGGTAAACGGCAGGCTCCGAGACGGATGCGGAGCGACGGTGGGCGGTATCTGTTTTTTCGACAAGAGAGTTGATGCGGATTATTCTGCGTTTTCCTTTTTTCGAGAAATAAGGAAGCATGCGGATGATGTAGCCGTTACGGGATGCGATGATCAGTCTGCCTGCGGCGGTGAGCGCGAGGATGATCAGATAATAAATGATGATGAATTGCTTTCCGGGTCTGCCGGGATTCCAGGTATGATGCGGGAGCTTCTCGGAAAGACGGCACAGGAATTCAAAAGCATTCAGGAGAAAGCAGCTTATCTTCGATACAAAGCCAAGGCCGGGCACGAGCATGATCATTCCCGAGAAGACAAGAAGGGACATGCAGGGAAGGATCAAGAGGTTTAGGAAAACGGCATAGATACTCACCTTGTAGAAAAAGTAAAGCTGTATGGGCATTGTGAACAGAGTGATGGCAAGGCTTGCTGCAAGGCTATGGAGAGTTGCGGATGCGGCTTTCTTCGAAAGATTGCGGATGAGGTTTTTCAAGGTGTCTTCTTCGTAGAAGCGCTCTTTCTTTTCACCTGAGAAAATAAGGGCATCGACTGCGGGAAGAAATGTATAGATCCCGAGTGCGGCGCCGTAGGATAACAGAAAGCTCACGTTGCGAATACTGAGCGGATCAATGATCAGAACGATCGCCGCCATAAGGCTGAGGGATGTCAGTGGATCTTCGGTGCGCTTTGCAGGAAATGCGAGCATGCGGATTGCGAACATGCCCACGGCTCTGGTGGCGGATACGCTCATGCCGGTCATGACAAGGTACAGGGCAAGAAAGATTGCGGAGGCGATCGCGGCCGGAATCTTGTGGCAGCGGAGTTTTCTTAAGAGGCCGAAGCAGCCGATGCCGAGAATGGAAATGTGAAGGCCCGAGATGCTGAGGATGTGGGCGATGCCATTGTTCTGATAGAGTTCCTTAGTCTCTTTGTCGAGACCTTCTTTGTCGCCGAGGAGAAGGTCGCAAAGGACGGAGGCTTCTTTATCGGGACAGACCGAGTAGATGCGCGCTTTCATGCGAAGGCGGAGCTGTCTGAGAGGTTCTCTTATAGGTGCGATGCAGCCGTCACGTGTGATGAGTTCGGAGTCCGATAATTTTCCCTCATATCCTTTTGATGTGTAGTAGTCGTATGCATCGAACTGACCGGGATTCATCGCATGCGAAAAGCACTCGAAGCGACCGCGGACGGTGACGGTTTCGCCGAGGTGGAAGGCGGGGGCTTCGCGGAAGTAGACCATAAGGACAATCTGCCCCGGGGAGTAGCATGATACAGCGTTCCCACTATCCGGATCGTTTTGCGGAATCCCATCCGCTTTAAACACTATGTATTTTTCATATATCTCATCTACTCTTCCGGTGACCGTGACGTATTTTCCGTCCTCGGGAAGCGTGTTCTTTTTTCCGAAGGGAAGAATTCCTGCATATACAAGAACAGAAATGATCACGACGATCTGAGAGCAGACAAAAGCCAAAGGTCTTCTCATCTTTTATTGACAAATAAAGTCTATCTTGCTACTATTCACGGCAAGAAACGGGTTTTATACCGTACGTGTTGGTCAACAACAGCCAAGCGGGGTGCTCGTTTCTTTTTTTGTTTTCAGGTAAAAATCCGGCGATGTGCCGTAAGATCAGCGGCCGCACAGAACGTGCAGCAGAATCGCTCTCCGGGAAAATCCGGAATTCTCTCCACCACAAAATACAACATAAAAAAGACCGGGTCAAGACGAACCGGTCTTATCATTTAATCTTTCAGCCTACCATTACACGTTCTTTGGCAGCGCTATAATCATGAAAATCAGGCTGCATAGAGATGAATCTTACTATATCCGATGATGTAGCATCAGGATTATCATTCATATAGTCATTTAAAACCTGAATATGCATAGGATTTTTCATCGCATAACTGATCACGCCATAAACAAAATCATCATATACATCAGGGATACAGCTGAGATGTTTTATAAATTCAGTCATAGTTATCCTCCTATTCTTTTGTCCTGCGGTGCGAGGCGGACCACTTGTCGTAGAGGTAGGAAAGGACAAGGGTGAGGGCAACGCTGCCGGGGAAAAGGATCCCGTGGATGATGGTGCGCTTGAGCACGGTAAGGTGCGGGAAGATGAATGTGTTGATATAGACGACTATCGGGAAGTGGATGAGGAATGCACTTCCGCTGCGGTTTCCGAGGAATACTGTAACTTTATTCGTGAGCAGCTTCGTAACGATCCCGGCCTTCTTGAAGAAAAGCTGCATCCATATGACGGACATGAGCGGACATACGGGTGCGTAGGACAGGTACACGATCATGTTCTCCCTGCTCCAGATAAAGACAAGCAGTCCCGTGATGATCAGAGCAGCAAGTTCTACGACAGATGACAGAAGCGTTACGCCTGCTTCCTCTTCTTTCCTTTCCTTCAGGGACATGAAGCCGAGCATTATGCCGTAGGACATATCAAATACTCTGTACAGCGGTGACGAGTGGATCAGATAGGTCATGACGTCCGCAGTGTGCACGGTGAGGCCTACGACATAAACGTAAAGCGTCTGCAGCGCGATGAGTGATACGATCATCAGCATCAGCGCGTATCTGCTCTTTATCTTTTTGAATAATCTGTACAGAAATGGAAAAGCGATATAGAGCACGAAGATGTTCGAAAGAAACCACGACACGCCGTTGAGCGATGCGTTAACATCCGCGCTCGGAACAAGCGACTGAATGAGCAGTACGTTGCATGCGATCTTCAAAAGAAGATCGCTCACATTCACTCCGCCCGCCCTGTAGATGACAAACGGAATGCTGACAAGCATCATGATGATGTGAAGCGGATAAAGCTTCGAAACGCGCCTTACCGCTTCCTTGAAGGAATCACCAAGTCCGTACTTTTCATAGCCGGAATCTTTCTTGGTCGTAAGCAGAAATCCCGACAATATGAAGAACACGGACACTGAGATCGGTGTCCATCCGAAATAGTAGAAGTGTCCGAGGAAGATTCCCACGAACGCAAGGCCGCGCAGCGCCTGCAGGGAATCACGCTTTAAATTTTTTTCCGACTCATCAGCCATATCAGTCTTTCCAGCTCAAGCGGTGCAGCTCACCGCATTTTTCAAGTCCCGCAAAATCCATCTGCCTGAGTGCTTCGAACAAAACTATCGAAACGGAATTGCAGAGGTTGATCGATCTTTCGCCTTCTATCATCGGAATGCGTATGCACTCCTCTTCCCTGTCGACAAGGATCTCTTCGGGTATTCCCCTGCTCTCGGGTCCGAACATTATGAAGTCCCCGTCCGAATAGCTTACATCACTGTAAACCTTATGTGCCTTGGTCGTAGCCATCCAGACTTTCGGGTTCGAATTCTTTTCAAGGAAATCCGAAAAGCTTTCGTATTCAATATGATCGAGGCGCGGCCAGTAATCGAGGCCCGCTCTCCTGATCTCTTTTTGATCGAGCGAAAAACCCAGGGGCTTTATAAGGTGCAGCCTGCACCCTGTCGCAACGCAGGTTCTTCCTATGTTTCCGGTATTATATGGAATTTCGGGTTCGTATAAAACAATGTTCAGCATATCAGGTGCAAAGCCCCGTCATAAGTACTTCGGCGGCCATACGGTCGTTCATTTTGCCGGTCTTGAAGGATTCATCCGCCTTCCCGCAAAGTGCAACCGCTCTCTGCAATTCTGCGGTTTCCATGCGAAGCGCCTGTTCGAGATAGATCTTGACCTGGTATTCTCCTATGGCGCCCCTTGCTTTCCTGACCGCACCGGTATCGGGATCGGTCTCTTTTTTATAAGCGACATTTTCAATGATGCTCTGATTGTTGTAGCCGGAATCATACATGCTCTTAAGCTGCAGCATCCAGAGGAACTGGTTTTCCAGAAGCACGATTATCTTGACCGGAGAAACCTTCAGCGCAAGAAGGTCTTCGTAACGGTCGAGGCAGGTCCTTATATCCTTGCGCATTATCGCATCTATCATCTCAAAGATCCTGTCTTCGATATTTCTCGAGCAGATCTCATCGATATCTTTTTTCGTAACGACTTCCCTGTCGAGAGCGTAGGAAATGAGCTTTTCAAGCTCCGACATAAGACGGCCCATGTCGCTTCCGATGACATCGAGCAGGTATCTTGCATCGTCTTCGCTCATGCGCTTGCCGTTCTTTTTCAGGAATGCACCGATGTTCTGGAGCAGATATCTGTCGGGCTGGGTCGTAAATTCCACGCAGAGTCCGTTCTTGGCTATCTGCTTGTACATCTTGAGCCTTGCATCGGCTTCGTCTTCGACAAAGATGAATGTCGTGGTTTCGGGAGCTTCGGAGATGAACTCTGCAAGCTCTTCGGAATTCTTTTTGAAAAATCCCGAATACCTTACGACAACGATACGCCTGTCGGCAAAAAAAGGAAGCGTCTGTGCCTGCGAAATGACATCCGCAGCGGATACGGGATTCGTATCGAATATGTTCGTGTTCATATCGTCCCTTGATCCGCCGAGCGCAGCGATCAGTTTCTTTTCATAGAAATTGCGAAGGTAGCGCTCGCATCCGAAAAGAAGGTAGCACTTTCTGTAATTACCTTCGGAAAGATCCTTCTTCAGCTGTTCAAGGCTTGCCGCCGCTTCTCTTGGTTTCATATCATTCGGTTTCCGTCGCTGCTGCGCTCATTGCCTGGGCATCGGCGAGAGTTATGACAATATCCGTATTCATCTCATAAGAGGATTCTAAGGTTTCGGGAACCACACCGTCAACAAGGATCTGGACCTTGTCGATTCCGGGAAGTGCACAGAGTGAATCAACCACCGCATACACCGATATGTTCGTCGGTACGTTTCCGTAGGGGATAAGGAAATCGCCGGACAGATTTACATAGCATACTCCATCCTTGGAATTCACACTCAGGACCGTAGTCTGCGGGTTGACCGAAGGATACAGTATATCGGCATTTCCGCTGGGGCCTGCTATAAGCTCATCCACAACGAATCTTTCGAGGGGCATGGATGTCGAATAGAATTTATTTCTGTTGACGCTTATGAGCGTATTTCCGTCGCCCGATGCAAAGCAGAGAATGATGTCGGCTTCTTCGTATGTATTAATCTCATTTCCGTCATTGCTTATGAATGTGCCGGAATCCATTCTTCCGACATCAAAGCCGCTGTGATCCTTGAGAGGTTCGCCCTCCACGGTAAAATACACTTCCTTCACATATCCTGATCCGCAAAGCGTCCTTACTATCGCAGCTCTTACAAGAACCTCCGTGGTAAAGACGAGCTTCTTGTAATCGGCGCTCATATCCAGAACGACTTTTCCGTTATCGAATGTGTAATCGGTGATCACAAAGCCCATTGCAAGCGGTGCCTTATACTGCGCATTCGGGGATTTTTCGGAAAGCTTTTCGAGAAGTTCTTCCACGGCTCCCCTTGCATCTTCCGACTTAAGTGTATACGGATAGCTCTCGGTCCTGGTCTCATCATTATTGATGTAATAAACATAGATCGAGTTTGCGTCCGAAACGCTCTGCTGCTGCGCAGAACAGCCGGCCATGACGAAGATCATCATCACAGCTGAAAAGAATGATATTATCTTTTTCCCAAGTTTATTTTGCATCTGCTATATAACTGAGCGGAATGGTCACAACGAATTTGCTTCCTTCGCCTTCCTTGCTTGTAAGGTCTATCGTTCCGTGGTGCATAAGGACTACTTTCCTGCATATCGCAAGACCGAGTCCGGTTCCTCCTATCTCGCGGGAATGTGATTTATCGACCCTGTAGAATCTTTCGTAGATGTGTGCGAGCGATTCTTCGGGAATACCGAGTCCGGAATCTTCCACGACGAGCTTGAAATCCTGATGATCGGCATCAAGGCTTACTCTGACCCAGCCGTTTTCATGATTGTATTTGATCGCGTTTTCGACAAGGTTTGTGATAAGCGAAGTGATCTTGACTTCATCGACCTCGGCAATGACCTGTCTCTTGGTCTCAAATGTCACATCGACATTCTGTTTTCTTGCTATGGATCTGAGCCTCTTTAGAACAAGCTCGGTAAGTTCGTTGATATCAGTAGGCACGGGCTTGAGGTTCTGGCTCGATGTATCGTCCATCTTGACGAGTGCGAGAAGGTCCGTTATGATCCTGTTTTCCCTGTCTATCTGTGAGGTTATATCCTCCATGAATTCCCTGTAATCTTCCACGCTCGCATCGGGGCTTGCAAGAAGCGAATCGGACAGAACCTTCATCGATGCCATCGGCGTCTTAAGCTCATGCGAGACATTGGCAACGAATTCACCCCTGCTCTCATCGAGTGCGTTGATACGTGTGAGCAGGTTATTGAAGGCTTCTGAGATATGCTCCGTCTCGGTGCAGTCATCGACGGGTTCGACGAAATTGTTATATCCCGCTTTTACGGCATTGATCCTGCCCGTGAGCTTACTGATCGGTCTTACCAGAAATCCTGAAAGGATCGCAGCAAGCGCCGCAACAATAATGACCATTGTAATCTCGAGGATCAAAGCGTTATTCCCGAGGACATCCGCCATACCGATGATGCTGTCATCGGAGATAGATGTGAGCATGACTCCTCTTATGACACCCGATCCTCCCTCCGCTGTTGTATCCGCGATGGGAGTGGTCAGCTCTATGTATCCGAGGTTCTTGTCATAATACGAAGTTGATACACCCTGAAAGCATTTGATGACCTCTTCGGAAATGATGGTCTTGCCTTCGGATATTCCGTACGTATCCTTGAGCACCTTGAAATTAGCACCGATGATCATGATCCTTCCTTCGTACACATTAGAAAGCATCTCGATCTCGGCATCCATAACGTCAAGAGAGCCGGTGTAGTCATCGGCCCTGCCTGTAAGTGCTGATATGTATTTATTGGCAACAAGGTGATTGGCTGTGATCGTAAGCTGGTTCTGAACGGCCGAAACACGGTTTTCGACAGCCCTGGACTCGTAATCGGACACGATCGTCACTCTTACGAGTATGCAGGGAACTATCCCCAGAACCAGGATGATCAGGAAAATCCGCGCCCTGAGTGATCTGAGCCTTATAACGGATCTGAGATTTGAAAAGAGCTCTGTCATATATCAGTTGCCCGAAGCGGAAACGCTGAAATAATATCCTATACCCCACCTGGTGTGGACATATGTAGGATTGCCGGCATCACTTTCTATTTTTTCGCGAAGGCGCCTTACATGCACGTCAACGGTTCTCTCATCGCCGGGGAAATCATCGCCCCATACGGCCCTTAAGAGATCGTCTCTTTTATAGACCTTGCCGGGATTTTCCATAAGGATCCTGATGATCTCAAATTCCTTGGATGTAAGAGGGATCTCCTCACCGTTTTTGAATGTCCTGCGGTTTTCGAGATCGAGAACAAGTCCTCCTGCGGAAAGAGTCTCTCCCTTAGGCTTTACGGGCTCCTCCCTGCGGCTTCTTCTCATGACGGCCTTGATCCTGGCCTTTACTTCAAGGATGTTGAAGGGCTTGGTCATGTAATCGTCGGCGCCGTATTCAAGTCCGAGGATCTTGTCCATATCATCTCCCTTGGCGGTGAGCATGATGATGGGCGTCTTGGAAAATTCCCTGATCCTCTGGCAGACTTCATAGCCGTCGAGCTTGGGAAGCATAAGATCGAGAAGGATTATGTCATAATCCTTCGCCTTAGCCATCTCAAGCGCTTCCTCCCCGTCATATGCGCAGTCGGTCTCGTAACCGTCCTGCTCGAGAGAAAATTTAATTCCTTTAACGATGAGTTTTTCATCATCGACGATAAGTACCCTGGTTGCCATTCTTGTCCTCTTCCGAAATTCAGACACAGATGAGATCTTCTATCTGCTTAAAAAGATTCTCGCCTATGCCGCTTACATTCATTATTTCCCTGATGTCCTTAAAGCATCCGTGTTCTTCACGGTATCCGATTATCGCACGTGCCTTTGAAGGGCCTATTCCGGGCAGCGTGCAGAGCGCATCTTCGCCTGCGGTGTTGATATTCACAAGCGACTGCGCAGTGCCTGTGCTTCCTGCATTTCCTGTGCTGCCTGCGCCTGATGCGATATAGTCCGATGCTCCGTCAGGCAGATTTTCTCCCGCTTTCGGAAAAAAGACCATATCCCCGTCCGTCAGTAATCCTGCAAGATTAATGCGGCTTTCGTCGGCACCTTCGGAAAATCCTCCTGCCGCATCGAGTGCATCACATACCCTGCTGTCTGCGGGCAGTTCGTATACGCCGGGGTTTTCAACGCATCCGCAGACATAGACAAAGATCGTGGCAGGCGTGGCGGGTGCGTTTTCGGCAGATGATGTGCCGGATGCCGCGCCGGAAGCGCTGTCTGTGCCGGATGTTACCTGAGCGGGTTTTACGGGCTCGCCGGGATCCGTTTCATAGGCGATTTGCGCGCCGCCTTCGGCCTGTGTTTCCTGCGTAAGCTGTGAAAGCGTTGTTTCACCGGAGTTCCCACATGATGTGAGGATCGCGGTAATGATAAGCAGTGCACAGATATTTATTTTTTTCATATTCCCTCCTTGCGGAGGGGTCAAAGGTTATGAACGGTGCTTTTCACGGTAGCACCGAAATGCCGTTACAGAGTCGCGTTCAGTACGTAGTTGAGATTGCTGTCGAGAGTGCCGAGTTCTTCCTTGACATCTCCGCCTTCCCAAATCTTGGAAAACAGTACTTCAAGCTGCATCCAGATATTTTCGGTCTCCATCATCTTGGGGAGTGAAACGCTTCCCGCATATTCGATGGCGTAGATCTGATCGGCGCCGCCTTCCATTCCGAACGATCTCGAGCAGGATGCAAGTCCGGTAAGATCGGTAAGTTTTTCGGCTTCATCCCTGGTAAGGAAAAGTGCGAATTCCTTAGCAAGCTCGGTCTTGGTCGAAAATCCGTTGACACATGCAACGCTGGTTATCGCAAGCGATGCGCTTGGTATGTCGCTGGTTACGTTGGGCATCTCGGAAAAACCGTACTCATATGCAAACGAGCCGTCATCCGTAGCCTCTTTAAGTCTTTTTACAAGATCATATCCGCCGATGGTAAACACGGTCTTGCCGTCGATGAAATCCTGTATGACGCTGTCGTAAGTAACTTCCTGGCTCTCGATCGAGAAATAATCGTGAAGGGCCTGATACTTATTAAGACAGGTGACTGCAGTCTCATTGTTGACAGAGATGTCATTTCTGTCATCGCCGTTAGGACCTCCGACGCTGAATGCACCGCCGACAAGCCAGTAATTGTACATGATCGATGACACATCCCAGCTCATGATACCCTCGACTCCGTCGGGAACCGAGTAGCTGTTTGCGATGGTCATAAGGTCTTCGAGTGTATAGGGAACCATCCTCTGGATGTATTCGCTGGTAAGGGCCTCGAGTTCTTCGGGATCGATGTCTGCTTCGGTAAGTCCGCTGTTTCCGGAATCCTCGCTCTCGGAGCTTCCGCCTTCCATATCGATGGGATTGCCGGTAAGATCGGCGATGGCCATCTGTGAAGCCCACTGCTCGAGATAGGTTCTGTTATAGACCATTACGGATGTATCGAAGCTAAGAGGGTAACCCAGAGTCATATCGTGATACGTAACGGCTCTTACGGCGGCTTCGGAATAGTTGAGGATTCCTATCTGCATGCCTTCGTTGGGTATCTCCATTGCAAGTCCGGAAAGATAAGCTTTTTCGAGAGTTTCGCTTCCCGTTATGATGACATCGGGAAAGCTTTCGCCCGAAGACGATGCCTTATAGCACTCTTCGAGGAAATTCTCCGCAGGCTTGAGCACCGGGATTACAGTAATGTTTTCTTTTTCACCGAATTCAACAGCGGCCTTGCTGATAAATGGAGATAATCTCTCATCCGTGTACCAGACGGTCAGGTTGCCGCTTCTTCCGAGCCACGAAGCGCCCGAGCTTTCGGCATTCACTTCCCTGATCTGTTTACCGGATCCGATGAACACATACAGGAAAAGAAGAACCACCAGAAATACACTTATTAGTCTTGATGTTCTGTTCATATACCTTCAGTAAGGATCCGCACTGCTTTGATGCGGCGGATCCTTAGCCTTTCATTGGTTCTTTATACGGTCTCTTTGATGGCGTCCTTAAGGATAGCGATCATCGCATCTACGTCTCCCTTGGTGATGACAAGAGGAGGAACGAACCTGATGATGTCGCTTCCCGCATTGATGAGGATGAGGCCTTTTTTGAGAGCCTTATTTATGATGTCGCCGACGGGGCGGTCGAAAACAAGTCCCTGCATGAGTCCGCGTCCGCGGTGCTCCTTGATCTGAGGGAATTCCGCCATGACTTCGTCGAGCTTCTTCCAGAGATACTCTCCGGTCTCAGCGGCTTTTGCGGGGATATTATCCCTTTCCATGATCTCGAGAACCTTGGCAGCAGCTGCGCAGCAGAAGGGATTTCCGCCGTAGGTTGTTCCGTGGTCGCCCGCAACAAGTGAAGACTGTCCTACCTTTTCGGTCATAGCGAATGCACCGATGGGAACGCCGCAGCCGAGAGCCTTGGCACATGTGATGACATCGGGCTTTATTCCGTACTTCATGAATGCGAAGGGATAACCTGTCCTTCCCATTCCGCACTGGATCTCATCGCAGATCATGAGGATGTCTTTTTCATCGCAGATCTCGCGGATACCCTTGATGAATTCATCGCTTGCGGGAGTAAGTCCGCCCTCGCCCTGAACGGTCTCAAGAAGGATCGCGATGGTCTTGTCGTTGACCTGCTTCTTAACGCTCTCAAGATCGTTGTAATCCGCGAAACGGATATTTCCTATACCGGGCTCGAATGCATCACGGTAATGGGGATTTCCGGTCACGGAAAGAGCGCCCATGGTACGTCCGTGGAATGAGTGGTTCATTGCAATGATCTGGTGATCGGTCTTGCCGTCACGGTTGAAGCCGTACTTCCTTGCGGTCTTGATCGCCCCTTCGACTGCCTCGGCACCTGAATTGGTGAAGAACACGCGGTCCATTCCGGAGAATTTCTTGAGTGCCCTTGCAGCCTCGATCGCAGGTACGTTGTAGTAATAATTTGATGTGTGAAGGAGCTTGTCGATCTGACCTTTCAGCACATCGTTGTATTCCTTGTTGCCGTAGCCGAGAGCAAATACTGCAATGCCGGCAACGAAATCAAGGTATTCTTTTCCCTCGATGTCATAGAGATGTACGCCCTCTCCCTTATCGAGTACTATCTGATAACGGTTATATGTGTGAAGCAGGTCGCGCTCGGCCTCTTCGATGTATTCTTTCATGTTCATGTCAGTCATCCTGTCCGCCTTCTTTGGCAATGGTATCGTCATCGGCAACTATCGCAGTTCCGAATCCGTTCTTGGTAAAGATCTCAAGCAGCATTGAGTGAGGTACTCTTCCGTCGAGGATATGTACTCTGTTTACGCCGCTCTTGATCGCATTGGTGCAGTTGGTGAGCTTGGGAAGCATTCCGCCGCCGATCATTCCGGAATCGATGAGGGCATCTGCCTCCGATACGGAAAGTCTTCCGATGAATGAGCTCTTGTCGTTGAAATCCTTGTAGAGTCCTTCTACGTCCGTAAGGAAAACAAGCTTGTCTGCGCCTAGTGCGGACGCAATCGCACATGCCGCATCATCCGCATTGATGTTGTAGGTGTTGTAATCATCGTCCACGCCGATGGGGGAAACGATGGGAAGGAAATCGTCGTCAAGAAGATCGTAAAGGATCTTGGGATTGACCTGCTTTACATCACCGACAAAGCCGATATCCTGGCCGCCTGAGAGTTTCTTTTTAACCTTAAGGAGTCCGCCGTCCTTGCCGCTGATTCCCGCAGCGCCTACGCCGAGTTCCTGGACCATGCTGACGAGCTTTTTATTGACTCTTCCGAGAACCATCTCTGCGATCTCCATGGTCTCTTCGTCGGTAACTCTGAGTCCGTTGACAAATTCGGGCTCCTTGCCGACCTTCGCAACCCATCTGCTGATGTCCTTGCCGCCGCCGTGTACGACGATGGGCTTGAAGCCTACCAGCTTAAGAAGGGTTACATCCTTGATGACGTTCTTCTGGAGTTCGGGAGATGCCATTGCACTTCCGCCGTATTTTACAACTATGATCTTGCGGTTGAACTTCTGGATATATGCGAGAGCTTCAACGAGCACCTCGGCTTTTTTCATTGCAAGATCCATATCTTTGTTCTCAGACATGATGGTGTACTCCTTTTAAATTCCGCTTTTGCGGCTTGTTTTATACGTTAAGTCCGGTCTTTTCATCTATACCGAGCATGATGTTCATGTTCTGTACGGCCGCTCCGGATGCGCCTTTTCCGAGGTTATCGAAAAGTGCTGTGACGGCGATCTGGTCTTCATATCCGCAGACATGGATCTCCAGGCTGTCCTTGCCGGCAAGGGTATTTGCGTAGATGTTGGCAGGCTTTTCTTCGAAGTCAGTGACCTTTACAAGTGCTTCGTCTGCGTAATACTCGCTGAGCTTTTCCCATACTTCCTTTGCGGTGGGAGTGCCGTTCAAAAGCCTTGACTGAAGCATTATCGTGGTCGCCATTCCCTTGTAATAATCATCGACTACGGGAAGGAAATTGGGAGCGTATGCAAGACCGGTAACCTTGGTTATCTCCGGAACGTGCTTATGCTTGAGGGTTCTTCCGTAGATGCAGGGAGCCGAAAGCCTGATATCTCTTCCGTCAGCTTCGTAATCGGCGATCATCTTCTTGCCGCCGCCCGAATAGCCTGTGAGCGAATAGATGCTTACGGGATAATCCGCGGGAAGAATGCCTGTCTTAATGAGAGGAGCGATGGTTGCGATCGATCCGGTAGCGTGGCATCCGGGATTGGCAACTCTCTTGGATACGGCGATCCTTTCACGCTGCTCCTTCGAAAGCTCGGGGAATCCGTAGTCCCATGCATCGTTCGTTCTGTGCGCGGTGGATGCGTCGATCACTTTTACGTTTTCATTTTCGATAAGTGATACGGACTCCTTCGCAGCATCATCGGGAAGGCAGAGGAATACGATGTCGGCACTGTTCAGGAATTTTTTCCTTTCATCAAGGTCGTGCCTTTTGTCCTCATCGATCCTCATAAGTTCGAGGTCGCCTCTGGATGAGATGCGGTCATAGATCTGAAGTCCCGTGGTTCCGCTCTGTCCGTCAATGTAAATCCTGGTTTTCATTTCGTTCTCCGTTTTACGGTTTTCTTTTTACAAGATCAGCTTCTGTAATCTGCGTTGATCTTGACGTAATCATAAGTAAGGTCGCAGCCCCATGCGGTTGCTTCGTCGCTTCCTTCGTGCATGTCGACAAAGACGGTGACTTCGCTTTCCTTCATGATCTTAACGGCAAGGTCCTCGTCGAAATTGAGGGGCACGCCGTGATCGAATACCTGAAGTCTTCCTGCCGCACTTTCGAAAAAGAGTTCAACATCGGTCTGGTCGAACTTCGCGCCGGAATAACCCATGGCGCAGAGGAATCTTCCGAAGTTCGCATCGCATCCGAAGATAGCGGCTTTGCTGAGGTTGGAGCCTACGACTGCCTTGGAAAGAGTTCTTGCGTCTTCCTTGGACTTCGCATTTACGACCTTGCATTCAAAGAGCTTGGTCGCGCCTTCTCCGTCGCTTGCCATGCGCTTTGCAAGGAAGGTGCAGACATATTCGAGTGCCTTGTAGAACTCATCGTAATCGGCGTTCTTGCTTGTAATGGCCGTATTTCCTGCGAGGCCGTTAGCCATGATGAGAAGCGTATCGTTGGTAGAGGTGTCGCCGTCAACGGTGATCATGTTGAAGGTGTCCTTAATGACGGAGCTGAGCGCTTCCTGAAGGAGTGACTTTTCGATGGAAAGGTCTGTGGTAAGGAAGCCGAGCATGGTGCACATATTGGGATGGATCATTCCGGAGCCCTTGCTCATTCCGCCGAGAGTTACTTTCCTGCCGCCCGCTTCGAAGGTTACTGCGATCTCTTTGTTGACGGTATCGGTGGTCATTATCGCTTTGGATGCTGCGGTGCCCGCTTCGATCGTATCGGAAAGAGTGGGAGCCATGGCCTTTACGCCGGATGCGAGCTTTTCAACGGGAAGCTGCATTCCGATGACGCCGGTCGATGCTACGGCAACGGTATCTGCGGGGATGCCGAGAGCTTCGGTGACTGCCTCGGCGGTCTTACGGCATGCGTTAAAGCCTTCCTCACCAGTGCAGGCATTTGCGATACCGGAATTAACGACAACAGCCTGCATAGGCCTTCCGGATTCGGTGATCTCCTTATCCCAGAGCACGCATGCTGCCTTTACGACATTGCTGGTATATGTTCCCGCACATACACAGGGCACGTCGGATGAGACCATTGCCATGTCGGTCCTTCCCTGATACTTGATCCCTGCTGCGGTTGAAGTAGCTTTAAAGCCCTGTGCGGCCGTTACGCCGCCTTCTTTTAAAAGTTCCATTTTCCGTCTCCTTTGAGTGAGTCACGGGGACAGTCCCTCTGACTCATTTATGCGATTATGAGTCAGAGGGACTGTCCCCGTGACTCACTTATTGAATGTAGTAATGTTCTCATCGTTGAGAACGAAGTCGTAATAGTTAAGATCTTCTCTTCTGGTCCAGCCGATCTGTCTCCAGAATGCATTTCCGATGTCATTGACGCTGAATGCAATCAGGCTGACCTTGTTGATCTTTTCCTCTTTAAGAGCGTTCATGCAGTGCACGACCATGCTCTTTCCGATGCCCATTCTTCTGTGATCTTCTCTTACGCATACGTGATACAGGCATCCTCTTCGTCCGTCGTTGCCGCACAGTATGCCGCCGACGATCTCGCCTTCGTCATTGACCGCCACGACCGACTGGCCGGGATTTCTTCTGAGGAATCTGACAACGCCCTCCTCCGAATCATCGATGCTTCTTATTCCGAAACCGTGTATGGTCATCCACAGCGCCTTAAGGCCGGGATAATCGCTTTCTTCCATGGGACGCACGGTGTAATTTTTCTTTTCCTTGTCTGCCATTTCGAACCTTTTCTTAATTAATGCACAATCTAAAATATTATAGCCTAAAACGCGCCTAAAATCACTAAAATTTCGATAACGCGGGTCCTGCTATGGACATGCAAGTACATCCATGGAGTCATTGGGGACTGTCCCCGTGACTCACTCAAAAAGTACTATTGTCCGTCATTGTATACATATAAAAGTGTTTTGTCTACAAAAATTTTATTTTTATTCATTATTCATTGGTGCAAATGTATATTTATGCATTTCTGAATGAATATTCACTATTTTTGAATAATATTTATAAATTTTTTCCGAAAAAGCATTGATTTTAAAAATGCTCTGTTGTATATTCGCTAAAGAGTTTTGAAAAACCAAGGTTTCAATACCAAGAGATAAAAGGAGAAAAGTCATGAAAGAAAAGGTTATACTTGCTTATTCGGGCGGACTCGATACCACAGCTATCATCCCCTGGCTCAAGGAGAATTTCGATTACGAAGTTATCTGTGTCTGCGTAGACTGCGGACAGGATGAGGAGCTCGACGGACTCGAGGAAAGAGCAATAAGCTGCGGAGCATCCAAGCTCTATATCGAGGATGTTACCGATGAGTTCTGTGATAAGTACATTGTTCCCTGCGTACAGGCAGGCGCTGTTTACGAGAATAAGTATCTCCTCGGAACTTCAATGGCTCGTCCCCTTATCGCTAAGAGACTTGTCGAGATCGCACGTAAGGAAGGCGCTTCAGCCATCTGCCACGGCGCTACCGGCAAGGGCAACGACCAGATCCGTTTCGAGCTCGGAATCAAGGCACTCGCTCCCGACCTCAAGATCATCGCTGCATGGAGAAATGAGAAGTGGACACTCGATTCACGTGAGTCCGAGATCAAGTACTGCGAGGAGCACGGAATCCATCTTCCCTTCAAGGCAGATTCTTCCTACAGCCGTGACCGTAACATCTGGCACATCAGCCACGAGGGACTTGAGCTCGAGGATCCCGCCAATGAGCCCAACTACGATCACCTTCTTGTACTCGGCGTAACTCCCGAGAAGGCTCCCGATGAGCCCGAGTACGTTACCATGACCTTCGAAGCAGGTGTTCCCAAGTCCGTTAACGGCAAGGAAATGAAGGTTTCCGACATCATCCGTACCCTCAACGCACTCGGCGGAAAGCACGGAATCGGAATCGTAGATATCGTTGAGAACCGTGTAGTAGGAATGAAGAGCCGCGGCGTATACGAGACTCCCGGAGGAACCATCCTTATGGAGGCTCACAACCAGCTTGAGGAGCTCATCCTTGACCGCGACACCTACGCATTCAAGAAGGAAATGGGTGGCAAGTTCGCAAGCCTTGTTTACGAAGGAAAGTGGTTCACTCCTCTTCGCGAGGCTGAGCAGGCATTCATCGAGAGCACCCAGAAGTACGTTACCGGTGAAGTTAAGTTCAAGCTCTACAAGGGCAACATCATCAAGGCAGGCGAGACCTCTCCTTACTCACTCTACAATGAGTCGATCGCTTCCTTCACCACCGGAGATCTCTACGATCACCACGATGCAGAGGGCTTCATCAATCTCTTCGGACTTTCAACCAAGGTCCGCGCTATGAAGCAGCAGGAAGCAGGCATCGATCCCTTAAGCGTAAATAAGTAAAATTTAGTGGTTCACAATGTTGCGGACGGATATATAATGTATCCGTCCGTAATTTATGAGTGGGGAAACAAGGGGTTTTAAAATGCACATCGCAGTTTGTGACGACAATTTTGCCGACAGGCACCAGATGGAAAGGCTTCTCGGAAGGGAATCCGACAAAGAGGACGATTCTTCGAGCATGTATTTCGTGGATTCATACGGAAATCCCACGGTAATGCTCTCACATCCCAAAGCATACGATCTCTTTTTCATAGATATGTGCAGGTCCGAAGGCATGGATTCGCTCTCCATCGTTAAGGCCCTGATCGAAAAGGGAGCAACCGCCCCCTTTGTTCTGTGTTGCTCGGATGTCGATTATCGGAAGCAGGACTTTCCGGAGAATACTCTCTTCCTGGATAAGCCCATCAAGGTGGACGAACTCAGAGCCGTCATCGAACAGGCCAAAAAGATCAAGGAAGCCGCTCCCGATACGATCGAGCTCAGAGACCTGATGGAGACCGTCTACGCAAAAGTGACAGATGTTATTTATGCAAGGGAAAAAGACGCTGACACCTTCGTATGCCTCGAAGACGGCCGCATCCTTAAGAGCATCGGCCAGCTCTGGCTGTTCAGAAGGTCGCTCGGCGACAAGCATCCGGAATTCATCTACGCGAACAATCATACGATCATAAACTGCAACTGCATCAAAGCGGTGACCCGTCCGGGCATCGCCGTTATGACCAACGGAAAAAGAGTGATCTTAAACCACGCTGCCAAGGGGCAGGTAAAACAGTACACGCGGAAAGGATAACACGTGGTATTACTTGCTATCGACAGTTCAAAGGATTTCATGGGAAAGCTGCTCGTATCCGATGCTTTCGACTCTTTCCTTTTACAGGAAGCTAATATTATAACATCTGTTATGCATACGGTAAACGGCCGTATCCATGCCGATTTCTACACCGAAGAGGAACGCCTTTCGCATACCGGGGAATTCATTCCCTGGAGCGAGATCCGCCCTCTTATTTTTGAGTCCGTAAAGGGTAAGAACACTCCACTCTCGCTCAGGCTGACCCTCTGCCTTAAAAAAGAAGCGATGGATGCTCTTATGCAAAAAAAGAACCCTGAAGCCGCAAATACGGGCCTCAGAGCTCTTGTCATAAATATCCGTTTTGAATCCGGTGCCGTTGCCATCATGACCGGCACTTCCTACGACAGCTTCGTCCTCGACAGATCCGCAGAAGAGATCTGGGATGAAACCGTCAAGCAGTTCCTTCTTTCGAAAGAGATCTCTTTCACAGCTCAGAATTAGAATCCGCAATCAAATCTCGGCAACAACCTCTATCTCGCAGAGGACTCCCTTGGGAAGATCCTTGACTGCGACGCAGCTTCTTGCGGGCTTTACTACGAAGAATCTTGCGTATACTTCGTTAAATGCCGCGAAATCGTTCATATCGGCAAGGAAGCATGTGGTCTTGACCACTTTGTCGTAATTGGTTCCCGCTGCCTTTAAAATGGCTCCTACGTTCCTGCAGGCCTGGGAGGTCTGCTCAGCGATGCCGCCTTCGATGACCTTGCCCGTGGAGGGAACGATGGGGATCTGGCCCGATGCAAAGAGAAGATTTCCTGTTACAACTCCCTGTGAATAGGGGCCGATAGCTGCGGGTGCATTTTCAGTAGAAATAAATTGCATCTGTTACTCTCCTTTAAAATACGTGGTTTTTCATTAACTGTAACGTGTTATTTTATTCCGGTTCGTCTTCGTCGAAGGTCACCGTGATGTAGAATCCCTTGGGGTTTTCGTTGATCGCGGTAACGGTTCCTTCTTTGGACTTGAGTCTCTTTCTGAAGGGGATGTTGGGACTCATCGCAAGCGACATGTCCTCTTTGATCCCGGCGGTGTAGTAATAGTTACTGGGAAGCTCTCCCTCCCAGATATAAACGGTCTGCCCTTCGGAAAGCTTTCCGGGGCGTTCCATTTTGAACTCCATCGTCCTCATCAGAGGTTCTCCGTCATGATAAAGCCCTTGCTTCTGAGGCAGTCCTCTACTTCGTAAGGTCCTTCGCAGTGGAATACCATGATGGGTCTGCCGGTCTCTCTGTTGAATGAAAGATACAGGTAATCGAGGTTGATGTTGCTCTCGTCGAGCGCCTTGAGGAGCTTGTTGAGGTTTCCTACCTCATCGGTTACCTCTACGGCAAGGACGGGATTGAGTCTGCAGTGATATCCTTCTTTTTCGAGAGCGTCAAAAGCCTTTTCGGGCTCTGTGGTGACCATTCTGATAATTCCGAATTCTGCACTGTCATTGGTTACTGAGCCGAGAATGTTGATGTTCTCTCTCGCAAGAACACCCGTTATGTTTTCCATCTGTCCCTTTTTATTCTCAGCATAGATCGATACTTGCTTAAGCATCATTAACTCCTTCCGGCCGTAAGGCCGCTTTAAAATCTCTGTATTCTTACGCCCCGGAGGGCTCTTATTTTACCAGAAAGGCTTGAAGCAGATATCCATGTCCACGTCGCCGGTAATTCCGTCCACTCTTCCGGTCGCGGAATACTGGAGGATATCTATATCATAGGGGTAAAAGAAATCGGACGAATATGAAGCATACCACTTGGGGATGTTCTCAAGCCTGGGAAGATCCACGTACATGATGCTCATCTCGGTGTTGTAATAAACATAAGGCTTATATCCCGCATTCGATACGACCTCGGCGAATTTGACGATCATATCGGTCCTCTCGGAGGGGGTAAGGGTGTCCATTCTTCCCTGTGAGCCCGAGATCCTCTCCACATCGATGACGATGGGAATTCCGGTCGCATAGGGCGCAAGGGCGTCTATGGCCGACTGGGCCTCTTCTATGACCTCTTCCTCGGTGATAGCCTGTGAAAAGACATATACGCCTACGTGGATGCCCGCATTCATGGCGCCTTCGATATTGGCCGCGAAATTGTCATCCTCCACAAGGCGTCCGGTTCCGTAGCCGCGTAAGGTCGTCCTGATTATCGCAAAATCAACACCGTCTGCCTTGACCCGGTTCCAGTCAATGACTCCCTGATAGGAGGAGACGTCGATGCCCTTATAGGAAAGCGTCTCGCCGTCCACAACATAGCTCATGACGCCGTCGACGTCCGTTACGAAATTCTCCTGCGCAAGGTCCGTAAGCTTCAGGGAAGTGTCGATATCGACGAAATTGAAGGTTCCGTTGCTCACTACTATGACCTTGTCGGGATAGAAGGGCCTGAGGCTGGTGATGCTTGAGCCGGTGGAGATGAGGTTCTCCATGAGGGATGTAAGGGTGCTCCTTCTTCCCTCTTCATAGCCGGAGTCGAACGCATCTGAGACTCTCTGGTCTGCGGAAAGCCTTGCGGCCTGGAGCTCTTCATCGAGCTGAGCCTGCGTGTAGATAGGCTTATCGTTATTTACGTTGTTCTGATCGAAATGAGTAAAAAAGATCAGATATACGGCAGCTCCCAGAGCCGCCAGAACAGCTATTATGAGCAGGATGATGACGACAATGAAGCCGCCGTATCCCTTTTTCTTTTTACCGCGCTTATGGGGAAGATCGTCGTACTCTTCTTCGTATTCTTCCTCGTATATCTCCTCGACCTGTTCGTCGTCGAAAAGTTCGGTCTCGTCGTAGTCCTTAAGATTCATCCGTTTTCTCCCTCAAGTTGGTTTAGAGCGATCGAGCTCTGTCCCTCGATGTAGGTACCGGGGTATGTATCGATGACATACCTGTACAGTTTCTTGGCTTTTTCCTTGTCCCCCGACTTTTCATAAGAAACCGCCGCAAAATAGATCAGATCGGCGTTGCTCTCGTTGAAGAAGTATGCCTTCTCAAAAAGAGGTCCGCTCTCTTCGAAATTGCTTGCATAATATGCTCCGAGTGCCGCAGATGAAACCCTTTCGGAAAGCTGGGGGCTTACATAGGCAAGGAGCGAATCATAGAGCCTGCTGCAGCTTTCGGACAGCTGTGAAGGATCGACAGAAGACTTGATCTCCCAGAGCATGTCGCCCACCTGCTCGTAATCCTGGGTGGAAACGAGAAGATTTGCCGCATCTATAAGCTTATCGATATCGGCGAGGGTACCCTGTTCGCCGGTGTAATCTCCGAGTTCTTCCTCGAGCCTTATCCTTTCGTTATTTACATCGTTAAGATCCTGCTGGAGCTTGTCGATATCGGCATTCTTGCGGTCCAGGTTGGTCTGGAGCTCCTCTATGCTTGCCTTGACCTCATCCCTTACCGCATTGATCCTGGTGGGAAGAACGAGGAAATACATGACGGCAAGCCCGAGAATGAGTCCGATGAAGATATTGAATATCGTTCCCATGCTTCCGCTTCTGGGCTCGCGTACGCCTGCGGGCTGGATTATCAGCTCGTTGTCGATGACGTATCTTGTGGGCTCCTCATCGCGCTTGAACAGGCCTTTTTTCTCGGAATCCGCAGGATCCGTGAGGTTCTGTATGGTCTGAAGATAGCGCAGTGAAAGCGTATTGTTCCTGTCGATGGAAAGTGATCTGGAGATTTCCTTCTCGGCTTCATCGAACCTTGAAGAATCCATATACAGAAGGGCAAGAAGCTGTGATGCCCTGACAAATCTGCTGTTGGTCTGGACGATCTTCTTGAGCCTGATCATCGCAAGGTCTTTATTGCCCTGAACGCACATTTCGAGAGCGCCGTTATAGTCCTTGGCACACTTTTTAAGAACGTCAAAGCCGGCGTGATCGTTCTGGATCATGCCGATGTATTCGCTTGCCATATTTCCTTCGTCGCGGAAATTGGAGCTTATCACCCATTCGCTGAGTGCCTCGGCCGCCTCACCCATTTCGTAATAGATGAGCCCGAGGAGATTGCGTGCGTCTATATTTTCTTTGTTGAGTCTGAGGCTCTGTCTGAGACTTACAATCGCACCCGATAGATCTCTTACTCCGGCCTTTTCAAGGCCTTCGTTATAGAGTCTGTTGGACATGTATATGATCTTCTTGTAAAGAGTGACATCTCTTTTACAATTGGTGCAAAAGGAAACCTCGGAAAGCTGGGCCCCGCAGTTATAACATTTCATACACTACCGCTTAATAAGGGCGTCTTCCGGGACGCATATCGCGCATAGGCTGCTGTGCTGCAGCAGCCTGTGCGGAATCCTTGCCCATTCTTACATAGAGATCTACGGCATCGGTAAGATCCGCGCCGTTGACGGTTTCTTCCAGTTCTCCTATCTCCATGCTGGGATAAAACTTCTTAAGTTCTTCTTCAAAATCTATCATAAATATTCCGTATTTTTGTATCGTTTAAATGTATGCAGACACATACAGATTTAATATAACCAAAAATCGCCGAAAAATCAATCAGGACAGGGAGTTAAGACGCTCCTCGACCTGCGACATCATCTGCTTATATTTTTCCTGCTTTGCCTTCTCTTCGTCGATCTTGGCCTGAGGCGCCTTGGACAGGAATTTTTCGTTGGTCAGCATGCTCTCGCTTCTCTTAAGTTCGCCCTGCAGACGAGCTTTTTCTTTTTGCAGACGCTCGATCTCTGCGGCAATATCAACGAGCTCTGCGAAAGGAATGTAGAGCGTTGCGCCGGCGATGACTACGGAAACCGCATCATCCGCGATACCTGTCTTGTCGGACTGTGTCTTGACATCCGATGCATATGAAAGGCTTGCGAAGAAAAGCCTGCCTTCTTCGAATACCTTGAGGATGTTCGCATCGTCCGAAACAACGAATACCTCTGCCTTCTTGGAGGGAGCTACGTTCATCTCGGAGCGGACGTTTCTGATGCCCTTGACCGCTGCCTTGATGATCTCGATTGCGTTTTCTTCCTCGGTAAACGCACGGTCAGCGGTGTATTCGGGCCACTTGCTGATCATGATTGACTCTTCTTCGTCCTGGATGTTGCAGAAGATCTCCTCGGTGATGAAAGGCATGTAAGGATGAAGGAGCTTGAGCGCATCGATGAGGACGGTCTTGAGCGTCCAGAGAGCGGCGTTCTGACCCTTTACATCGTCGGTAGCGTAGAGTCTGGGCTTGACCATCTCGATGTACCAGTCGCAGAACTCCTCCCAAAGGAAGTCGTAAACCTTCTGGACTGCGATTCCGAGCTCGAAACGGTCCATGTTGTCGGTCATGTCCTTTACAAGGGTGTTGAGCCTTGAAAGGATCCACTTATCAACGGGAAGAAGGTCTTCCGCTGCGGGCTTTTCAATGGTCTTTCCGGTCTTTTCGGCGAACTGGTCGGCGTTCATCATGATGAATCTTGAAGCGTTCCAGATCTTGTTACCGAAGTTTCTGCTGTTCTCGACTCTCTCGTAGTAGAAACGCATGTCGTTGCCGGGTGCGTTTCCGGTGATGAGCGTGAGTCTGAGCGCATCCGCACCGTACCGGTCGATGACCTCAAGAGGATCGATGCCGTTTCCGAGTGATTTACTCATCTTGCGGCCCTGGGAATCCCTTACGAGTCCGTGGAAAAGAACGGTCTTAAAGGGCTTTTCGCCCATCTGCTCGAATCCGGAGAAGATCATCCTGATAACCCAGAAGAAGATGATATCGTAGCCGGTTACGAGAACGTCTGTAGGATAGAAATACTTAAGGTCTTCGGTCTGATCGGGCCATCCGAGAGTCTCAAAGGGCCAGAGTGCGGAGGAGAACCAGGTATCGAGTGTATCGGGATCCTGGGTGAAATGTGTGCATCCGCACTTGGGGCACTTTTCGGGCATGCTCTTTGCAACTACTGTCTCACCGCACTCGTCGCAGTAATAAGCGGGGATCCTGTGGCCCCACCAGAGCTGTCTGGAAATACACCAGTCGCGGATGTTGTCGGTCCAGTTGTAGTAGACCTTCTCCATTCTCTCCTGGGGAATGAGCTTGATATCGCCTTCTTTTACTGCCTTTACGGCAGGCTTGATAAGCTCGTCCATCTTGACGAACCACTGCTCCTTAACGAGGGGCTCGATGGTGGCCTTGCATCTGTCGTGAGTGCCTACGTTATGGGTGTAATCCTCGATCTCAACGAGAAGTCCGAGCTTATCGAGGTCTTCTACTATGCGCTTTCTTGCTTCGTAACGGTCAAGGCCGGCGTATTCTCCGCCGTTTTCGTTGATCGTCGCATCATCGTTCATGATGTTGATGACATCGAGGTTATGGCGCTTTCCAACTTCGAAGTCATTGGGGTCGTGAGCGGGGGTGATCTTAACTACACCGGTACCGAACTCAACGTCAACATAGGTATCCTCAACGATGGGAATCTCCTTGTTAACGAGGGGAAGCCATACGCTCCTGCCCTTGAGGTGGGTGTATCTTTCATCATCGGGATTGATCGCAACGGCGGTATCTCCGAGCATTGTCTCGGGACGGGTGGTTGCAAACTCAAGGAATTCGGTGGTTGAAGGCTTTCCGGTCTCCTTATCCATGAGGGGATACTTGATGTGCCAGAGATGTCCTGCCTGCTCCTCGTATTCAACCTCCGCATCGGAAATGGAGGTGTTGCAGATGGGGCACCAGTTGATGATCCTCTTGCCCTTGTAGATATAGCCTTTTTCATGCATCTTAACGAAGACTTCGGTTACGGCCTTGTTGCAGCCTTCGTCCATGGTGAAACGCTCTCTGTCCCAGTCACATGAGGAACCGAGCTTTTTGAGCTGGCTGATGATGCGTCCGCCGTACTCTTTTTTCCACTCCCATGCCTTCTCAAGGAAGCCTTCACGGCCGAGGTCATGCTTGTCGATACCCTGCTTTTTGAGGGTCTCGATGATCCTTACTTCGGTTGCTATGGAAGCATGGTCGGTTCCGGGCTGCCAGAGGGCATTGTAGCCCTGCATCCTCTTCCAGCGGATAAGGATATCCTGCATGGTGTTATCGAGGGCATGTCCCATATGGAGCTGTCCGGTGATGTTCGGAGGCGGAATGACTATGGTGAAGGGGGTCTTGGAATGATCCACTTCAGCGTGGAAATATTTCTTATCGAGCCACTTCTGATATAAGCGGTCCTCTATTCCTTTCGGATCGTAAGTTTTTGCGAGTTCTCTTGCCATGATTTTTCTCCTTTCGCGTCTTCAAGGAATGCAGGTTCCCGGCTAAACAAAAAGCCCCTTGCACTCCTCCCGGAATGCAAAGGGCGTATAAAACGCGGTACCACCTTTGTTCGCAGAAAACAGACATTCTCGCAATTGCCGTTTCTGCCTCATTACACCGTTTCGTGGATTGACGGGATGACTACACAACTTCTGATAAAGCCTTCACCATCCGGCTCGGAAGCTACCTTCTGGGATCCTGCTCGGGGAAGCTCTCAGCCTGCATGCTTCCTTCTCTGTCGGGCGGTTTTCACATACTCCTCTTCGTCACAGCCATATATTTATGTATGCAGTTTTTCGCTGCAATTGCGATAATGATAGGGGATGACGGCTGTTTTGTCAAGATACGGACAGTGGTATAATAGGGGAAAATACACGAAAAAGGAGATTTCTTATGTGGGCTTATGAAAGTGTTTTTTACCAGATCTATCCCCTGGGATTCTGCGGCGCCCCGTTTGAAAATGACGGAGTGCAGGAACACAGGATCTTAAAGGTCAAGGAGTGGATCCCCCATCTCAAAAAACTCGGCATTACAGCCGTATATTTCTCTCCCGTTTTCGAATCCGACACTCACGGATACAACACCAGGGATTACAACAAGATAGATACAAGGCTCGGAACCAACGAGGATTTCGCGGAGGTCTGCAAGGCTCTGCATGCGGAAGGCATAAAGGTTGTTCTGGACGGAGTCTTCAACCACGTCGGACGCGGCTTCTGGGCATTTAAGGATGTCCTTGAAAAAAGAGAGAGCTCGCCCTACGTCTCCTGGTTTTCCCGCATCGCCTTCGACGGCAATTCGAACTATAACGACGGGCTCTGGTATGAGGGCTGGGAAGGCAATTACGACCTCGTAAAGCTCAACCTCTGGAATCCGGATGTGGTAAACCACCTGATGGATGCGGTCTCAGGCTGGATCAGGGACTACGATATCGACGGATTAAGGCTCGATGTGGCCTACTGCCTGCCCGAGGACTTCATAAGGCGCTTAAGGGGCCATGTGGACGGCATCAAGCAGGATTTCTTCCTCGGCGGAGAACTCCTTCACGGAGATTACAACAAATGGCTTAACGCAGGCCTCGACTGTGCGACCAATTACGAATGCTACAAGGGCATTTTCTCGAGCATGAACAGCTACAACTGCTTCGAGATAGTCCATTCGCTTCTCAGACAGTTCGGTCCCGAGAACTGGACACTCTACAAGGGCCGTCATCTCTGGTCATTCGTAGACAATCACGACGTCACAAGAGCCGCGAGCGTCGTAAATAACGAAAACCACCTGCCTCTTATGTACGGATTCATCTTCGGAATGCCCGGAATACCGATGATCTACTACGGCAGCGAATGGGGTGAGAAGGCGAACAAGTCGGAAGGCGACCCGGCACTGAGAAAATGCTTCGATGCACCTCAGTGGAATGCCCTGACGGATACGATACAGGCCATGGCAGCCGCCAAGAAGGGTTCCGAAGCTCTCAATTACGGAGATTTCAGATCACTGGTACTTACGAACAGGCAGTGCATCTTCCAGAGATGCTCCGAGCACGAAAGGGTCCTGGTTGCGATCAATATCGACGAGAACGAATACACGGCCCATTTCGACGCAGGATGCGGAAAAGCCGTAGATCTGATCACCGGCAAGGACTTCGATTTCGGAGGCGGAACAAAGCTCGAGCCGTACAGCGTGAAATTCCTTAAGTGCGAGCACTGAGAGGAGCCGCAGCGGCCAAAAAAGGTCTGTGCACGGATGATCGGCGCACGAAAAAGCGTTTGACAGGCGCACAAATGGTTAGATGAAAAATGAGTCACGGGGACTGTCCCTGTGGCTCTTTTTTGTTCTCCGTGAGCGTCTGACCTGCATAAATTTTTATGTTAACCCGATAAATGCTGAAAAGTATGGTTACCATAAAGTGCGAAACTTCATTCGAATTGTTACGATCGATTTCAAATGTCACGAAATTCATGATTCAAAATATCGGGCGATATATGACGACACCGGTTTTATATACCGTGTCACTATCAACTGTCATTTGCTAGGATTTCGATGCCTTCTCCACAGAATCCACTGACTTATCCACATTGGGAAATGACGTCATTTCCTTGCAGAATCGCGTGTCATATTGAAAAATTATGAATGCTATAAAATCATTTTCAGGATACATAATCGAAAATGCAACCAAGAAAAAAATGCCCGGATAACATAAGGCATTAAAATTTATGTTAACTGAAGCACATTCTAAATCACACCTGTTGTGCACTTAACAAACTTAATCGCGACACTCGTGTCATGTAACGTCAGTGTCGTCATAAGATGTATCTTGTGGAGCAGGTTGGAGGAGGCACAATATGTAGAAGGGGCGAAAACACAGAAAAACCCTCCGTGTCGGGGCGCCCGGCAGGAGGGTTTACAGCGAAAAAAAGTGAAAATTTTTATAATTTGTTCCAGAATGAGGCTACGTGCTCACGAATATGCTCAAGATCGGTAACTTTTATGTCGGTCCATTCCCTGGGAAAGAGTCTTCTGTAGCCGTCGCTAAGGAAACGCTTGTCGAGCAGGGCCACGATGCCGGTATCTTCCTCTGTACGGATAACACGGCCGGCTGCCTGGAGGACCTTGTTCATGCCGGGGTACATATAGGCGTATTCGTAGCCCATACGATCGTAGCCGTCGAAATATGTTCTGAGGATATCACGCTCGAGGTCGACGCCGGGGATTCCGGGGCCGACGCAGATGACGCCTATGAGGGACTCACCCTTAAGATCAATGCCCTCGGAAAAGATGCCGCCCATAACGCAGAATCCTATAAGAGTACCGGACGAGCCTTTCTCGGCCTCAGAGTTCCCCGCGGAAGTCGATCCGGCGGGAACGCCGGGATCGGCCTGACCTCCGGCTCTGAACGACTCGAATTCCTCCAGGAATTCTTCTTTTTCGCTCTCCGTCATGCCTTCCGTCTGGACCCTAAGGGTATCCTCAGCGGTCAGGAAAGCGTCCTCGTAGATCTCCGCGACCCTGTACATATACGAATAGGACGGGAAAAATACCATATAATTGCCGCGCTTGGGCCTGATTATCCTCGAAATATGGTCCGCGGTCCTGAAAAATTCATCCTCGGAACGGTCCCTGAACCTCGTGGTAACGTCCGAAGCTATGAAGATTCCTCTTTTCGAAGGGTCAAATACGGACTCGGCATATACCTCGTAATCTTCGTCGGTACCGCCGAGGAGCCCCTTGAAATACCTTATAGGCAGCATGGTTGCGGAAAAAAGCACCGACGCTCTTCCGTAGGCCAGGCATTCGGCCGTCTTTCTTCCCGGATCCGTGCAGAAAAGCACCACCTTGAAGCCTTCCTCGGGAGAATCCTTGTCGTAGATCACATAATCGTTGCCAAGATCCTCGAAAACCGTCAGAAAATCCGATATTCCGAAATACATATCCAGGAGCTTATCCCGCAGATCCTGCTGGATCTTACCGGGCTTTTCCCTCTCCTCGATATAGTCGGAAAGCACGGAATGCAGCCTTTCAAGGCTCTTTACAAGGTCCTCTAACCCCGTGTCGAATTTAAACCAGTCCTCATCAAAGCCCGCTATAACGGTATCGTCGCCGTACGAAGCCCTTACGGCCTTAAGCTCCTTCAAAACCTTTGAAATGCGGGACGAGATCTTGGACGGGTATTCTTTTCTCAGAAATTCGCTCTTTGCATCCCCTCCGAGCGACTGCTTTATCGTATTTTTCAGGGTTTTTAGCTCTTTTTCACCGATGGATGCGCTGTACATCTCCCTTGCCCTGGCGGGGAGATTATGGGCTTCATCCACCAGGAATATGTATTTTTCCGCGGATGCGCTCTCGAAGAACCTCTTAAGCCTTGCGTGGGGATCGAACAGGTAGTTGTAATCGCATATGACCCCGTCGGAAAAAAGAGCGGCATCAAGGCTGAGTTCAAAGGGGCAGACCCTGAAACGCTCGGCATATTCGAGGATCACTTCCCTCGTAAAGGAGGTCTGCTCGGAAACAAGCGCATAGAGCGCATCGTTTATCCTGTCAAAATGCCCCTTGGCGTACTTGCAGGCAATAGGATTACAGTCCGGCTTTTCAAGGAAACAGATCTTTTCCTTGGCGGTCAGGGTCACGGTCTTTACCTTAAGCCCCTCGGACCTTAAGATCTCAAAGGCTTCCTCCGGAGCGGTCCTTGTTATCGTCTTGGCGGTCAGGTAGAAAACCCTGTCGCAGAGCCCCTCTCCCATTGCTTTTACAGAAGGGAAAAGAACGGACATGGTCTTGCCGCAGCCGGTGGGAGCCTCCAGATAGAGCTTTTTTTCCTCCAGGATCGTCTGATATACGCTGACCGCGAGCTTTTTCTGGCCCTGCCTGTATTCAAACGGGAACTGTATCTCCTTGATCGAAGCCTGCCTTATCTGCTTCCATTTGCGCTCAAGATCCGCCCATTTGCTGTAGCTGTCCACCAGATCCATGAACCATACATTCAGCTCGAGCCTCGTAAAATCCAGGTCAAAATACTTTACCGCCTCATCATCCAGGTTCGCATAGGTCACCCTGACGCCGATCGACTGAAGATCGGCCCCTTCCGGAACGGTATTTAGGTACATATGGGCATAGCATTTGGCCTGGGCGGCATGTACCGGCACAGGCTCCTTCATTTTCTCTGTTTTCTTGTAAGTTCCCTTGATCTCTTCGATACAGATCCCGGGTTCTTCATCCGGATCTGTGTAGATGCCGTCGGCACGGCCTTCGACGATTATGTCATATTCATCATACGGAACGCGGATCTTAAGAGGCACCTCGGCCATATATCCGGGTCCGCGCATTCCCTGAAGCTTACGGTGCAGTCTGCTGCCCTTGAGCATGACATCGGTCCCGGAAGGACCCGCACCGGAGGTGTCGATATCTCCGCTCCTTAGGATAAATTCCACCAGTCCCCTGACAGATACGGTTATCTCATCCTTTACCGGAAAATCACCCATATCATGCCTCGTTATCTGCTGTATCCGAAGCGGTGGAAAATACGGAATCGACTCTCTTCATAAGCCTGCAAAAACTCTTTCCGACAGGAGTTTTCTTAAGCGCACCGAGTACGCAGAAAGCCGCAAAACTTCCGCAAAAATCAATGATAACACCTATTATGAAAACTGCAATTGCAGCCATCAGTGTCATTAAAATAACGCCCGCTACACCATTAATCTTTTCACAACCCAGAAGCGGTTCCCATGCATATCTGATCGAAAGATTTTCATGGAGAAGATATACGCCGAGAGAGTACTTTCCGACTATTGCAAAATACTGTCCTGTCTTAACGGAGATCCTTACCGCAAGGAATCCTGTAAAGAGTGCGATCGATGTTACGAGCACCAGGATATGATTGTAAGCGTAGCTGATGCTGAGGATGTAGGAAAGATTTCCGGTCTTAAGGAAGATCCCCCTGAGCACTACGGCCTCACCGAGGATAAGAAGAGCTCCGGCTGCGTAAGCGATGAAAGATATCCAGGCCGCGGGCTTTTTCGCCTCACCGCCTTCCTCATCTCCCCAGGGCGTGAACCTGCGGATATATACGGCTACGAAGTAAAGGATGATGTACCACATGGCATCCATTCCGCCTGCATCCGCGGATAAAGTAGCAGGTGCTATTGATTTGATGATCACGTGGAAAAAGATAAGTCCGCCAAGCAGGAGCTTGAGCTGAGTCCTGTTCATAGCCCTTGCAGCGATACCGAGTACCGGTGTCAGGATATAGAAGAAAACGTAGGCCGTCATGAACCAGTAGGTGTTCATCGAGATCGGAAGAACCAGCCTTAAGATGAAATAGGTATCAACCGGCTCGACGGGACCTCCGAGAACGATTCCGAGGAGACCTACGATGACGGAATAAAGCCATACCCTGATCACCAGGCTGATAAGTCTTGAAAGCTTAAAGCTGCTCTTATAAAGCAGGTAGCCGCTCATGAGCATGTAGAGGTTTACGGCGACTATTGCAAGCGCTTCCATGAACCACGCCACGTAATCTTTTGCGGCAAAAGCCTCCTCCGAAGACAGGGATGTAAGTATGTGACCCTTGTCCAGATAATGAAGAATAACAATCATTATCATTGCTATGCATCTCAGGAGGTCGAGGCTGTAATTTCGTGTGTTATTTTTCGTAGGAACCGCATTATTACTCATATCTGCGCACCTTCTCAAAATCAAATATCAATAGTTATCAATTCATTCGTATACGGCAAATATCGTATCCGAGTAGGTCAGCTTATAGTCTTCTTTTTCCAGGAAATCATATATGAGCTCCCACTTGGCTTCATTGTCACTGGTCAGACTGTTGTCCGAAATGCAGATGATCACGACCGGCTTTTCGTAGTACTCTCCGACTTCATTTTCCTGTAAGGAGTCATCCGCCCTTCTGGCGATCTCGTCCAGCTCTCTTGCCATCTTTTCCGCGCTGTAGCTGTCAAGGTCGGCCCAGGTGTTGAACGCGGGGGTCATCTGAAGATAAAACGACATACCCGGGATGTATCCGTAGCTTATGAGTTCCCTGTCGGTAAGGGAATTGTCCTTAATGTAGGATGAAAGAGCGCTTATGCAGGTGGCTTTTTCAAAGCCCATCCTGATCCCGCGCAGGGTAGCTACGCCTTCAACCCGGACGCTCCTGTCGTCTCCGGAACCCGAATCGCCTTCCATGAATGCGAAATTGGCGCCAAAGAGGGTCGACTGCACCATGAAGAACAGTATGACGGCCACAACTACCAGCTTTAAGCCGTACAGTGCCGACTGCCTGTATTTTTTTATCAGATTATAGACGGCGTACAAAAAGAACGGGAACCAGAAGAACATGTTGTTGTACACGCTGTAGGCTCCGTTATTGCCCCCTATCGCGGTGATCAGGAGCGTATATGCGGAAAGCGTGGCCAGCAGCCTTACGGATGCCGGATAGTTCCTCCTGAAAACGCCTATGATGCTGTAGACCAGTGCTCCGAAGGTCATAAGTCCTGCCAAAAGAAAGACGCACCAGTACGAATTGTAATTATATGTAACGAAATTATTGATGATTAGGAACATCACGGCGCAGATCGCTATGATGACTCCGGATACGTTCGCAAGAAGGTCGATGATCCTCTGGGAGGTTCCCCTGCCCTTTTCGTCTTCTTTTCCGAGGGAATACCTGTCATTGACGAATGTCGCAATAAAACGGATCACGCCCGCTGCCACGGCAAAGACCATCAGCCTGAGCACCCAGTAAAACTGCGAGGTATAGGATCTGACCAGAGCCTTGATCATCTCGAAGGGACCGTATCCCGCAGCGCTTTCGGGGATCGTAAAGAGTTCGTGTATGCCGCCCAGATATGCCGCAAATCCGTATCTGATGCCCATGTAAAGGAAAAAGATCGCAAATGCCACGGCATAGCCAAGGCAGAACCAGAAACCGCGTATGAAGGTCTTTTTGAACGCATCCACCCTCGAAGGCATCTTTACGCCGTCACCGGCAAGGTAGCTTTCCCTGAATTCAAAGACGCCGTACATCCAGACCGCCAGAAGGAGCGACGCCTGGGGAAGGTTTGAGAACCTAACAAAGATACCCAGTCCGCAAAGTCCGCCGGAAATGGCGAGTGTCAGCGCTTCGTCTTCGATAAGCCCCCTGTAGAGCGCTATCGCGGAAAAGGTGATTATCATGTATGTCAGATAATGGTAAAGGACGGTCGTGGGGGACCAGCACATGGAAAGGGCCGCATATTCGGCTATGAAAGCGATCCATCCGGGCATTTTCAGATGCCTGGTAAGGAAGATGTACATAAGGACGGCCATGAGTGCGGGGACGAAAGCTGTGTAGAAATTCATTCCCAGAAGCGTATGTCCGTAAGGAAGTCTCGTAAGGAGATGTCCGACCGAATTGGCCAGATACGTTGAAAAGAGCCACATGGAATCCATATGGTCCATGCTCATATAACGGAAATTGGAAAGATTATATCCGGTGTCCCAAAGATCCAGGCCTTCGTGAATGTTGCGGAAAGGATATAAAGAAAGCACCAAAAGCGCAAGCGAATCCAGCAGATCACGGATCACGTGATCATGTTCTTCGATATATTTTCTGATTCCCACAGGGGATTTTTTTTCTTCAGTTTTTGTCATCGGCAGAAACTTTTTTGTCTTCTTTTTTATAATACAGCAGATAGGCTCCGGCTGCACCGGCAGCAAGGAATACTCCGAAAACAGCCCACAGCCCGGCATTTCCGAGTCCCGTAGCCGCATAGGTCAGCACATAGGAAGCAATATTAAATAACATATGTATCATTACGCAGATCCTGATATCACCGCTCTTTTCGTAGGAAAAGATGATGAAAAGAGAGGCCAGGAATCCATATATGCCCTGGATGCCGTTTCCGTGATAGATCGCAAATAGGGCGCTGCACATGATCATCGGGGCATAGCCCACGTAGATCCTCTTAAGGCCGTTATACAGGATGCCCCTGAACATGAATTCCTCGGAAAACGGGGTCAGGAAGCCGTACACCAGGAGTCCAACGGCAAATGAGCATGCGTACTGGTTCTTCGCGACCTGCTCGTAGGTCTCGGACATATGCGTGATACCGAGCTGATAGATCAGGATGTTCAGGGCTACAGCCAGTGAAACCGTTATAAGGCCGGTCAAACCCACGAATTTCTTATCGTATTCTTTTTTCGGAGTGTATTTGGTATCGTACTCCAGTGCCTTGGAGCGGATCATCAGCCCCGCGGCAACAAATGAAATGCCCGTGATGAGCGCGGACCAGTCGGGATTTAAGTCCGTTCCCTCATCGGAATACATCATAAGCAGCGATTCCACGCTTCCGCCTATGGAAGGCGCCAGAACCGCCGTAGCAAGCCTCAGGATCGTCTCCGTGAGGAATTTGTAGATCATGTACATCACGAAAAAGAGAAACAGCCTGAAGACCAGCTTGCCGGGCTTGACGGGCTCCTTTGAAGCCTGCGTCGAAGCATCTGCGGCCGGTTTCACGGATGTTTTCTTTTTATCATCAGAATGATCTGATCTCGTCTCCTGTGTCATCCGTGTTCTCCAGTGCGGTTATCTTTACATCGTATTCTACTGCATCGTTTACCTTGACATGGCAGACATCGCCCACATGCTTGTGCAGGAGTGCCTTGCCAAGAGGTGATTCGTTGGTGATAAGGCCGTTTAAGGAATCGCCCCTTATCGTGGTGACGATCTTGAACTTCTGCGTGCTTCCGTCGGAAAGGAATTCGACGGTAACGGTGTTGTTCAGGCCTACCTCGTCCTCTCCCGACTCATCATCAATGATAGTGGCGGTGCGGATCATGCGCTCGAGGTAGCTTATCCTGGAATTGTTCTGCCTGTTGAATTTCTTCGCGGCATAGTATTCGAAATTCTCGGACCTGTCGCCCTGAGCCGCAGCCTCACGCACGTCCTCAACTGCCTTGGGACGGACCACCAGCTTTCTGTATTCTATTTCTTCCTCCATCTTTTTGATGTCGGATTTAGTCAGCTTGTCATACATATCACTTCACCATTCCCAGCGCTATCAGGGAGATCAGCGCCTGCAGGATCATAAATCTGTTTACCACCTGTGTGTTGGACCAGCCGCCCTTCTTGCGGAAGTGGTCGTGGAGAGGGGTCCTTAAGTTCTTCATCGGATTAACCTTGAAAACCCTGATGATCGTGACCTTCAAAAGTCCGAGGCCGCCGTCCAGAAGGATTATCAGGCACAGTATCAGGAACATGAAAGGCGCGCCGGTGAGCAGGATGTTGATCGCAAGGAACACGCCAATCGCTCTGGAGCCCGCATCGCCCATAAGAAGCCTTGAAGGGGTTGAATTGTACCAGAGGTATGCGAGGAGCACCATCACCATAAAGAGCATGCCGGAGCCGATCTTTTCAGCGTTTCCGAGAAGGAAAGCCAGTGCAAAAATCGATATTCCGCTGGTGATCGAAAGCGTGCCGCACAGTCCGTCTACGCCGTCACAGCAGTTGGTCACATTGATGCTTGCCCATACGAGCATTACTGCGAGGATCACGAATACGACCGGGTGGAAATGAACGGTGACTCCCGCGAGCGCAAAATGCACATCCGAGCCGTTGTGCCATACGTACACGAGCGCCGTCATGACGGATACCGCAAGGTCCAGAACGCCCTTTCTCATCTCACCCCAGGGATTGGCCGCAGCATCGTCGAAAAATCCGGTCAGCATGCAGAATATGATCAGCAGACAGTACAGAAAACTCTCTAAACTGAGGTTCCCGAAAAAGAGAGAGATCACGGTATAGACGATAATGAATACTATGCCTGCGCCCCTGGGCTTTCCGATCGACTTGCTGCCGTCGACGGCAAATTCCCTTCCGCCGTCCGTGGGGAGCTTGTCCCGGAACAGCCTGAGTGCAATGAAGGTAAGCACAAAGGCCAGCAGCGCCCCGATAAGGATCACCGTGTTTTTCGTATCCGCATCAGTAATGAATTGATATAGCATCTCTCACCTCAGAAAATTAAAAATCCTCTGCACTCTTAGCCTGCAGAGGATGAAAAAAATGGGACCAACAGGGTTCGAACCTGTGACCTCCCGCACGTCAAGCGGACGCTCATCCCAGCTGAGCTATGATCCCATCTGACCGGGAATAAAATTCCTATTAAGGACTCTTTCCAGCCACTCGGATATTATACAAAAAATCGCCTTTATTTGCAAGGATTTTACCCCATAAATAAGGGCGGGCGAAAGCCTCTAAAAAAGCGGTGCCCCGCCTGATCGGAGCACCGCCGTGAAAAAAGAATTTGAACCGTTAACTATATCTCAACTGAGATCAGTCAAGCATGGTCTTGTCACCATAGAGAGCTTCCCAAGCTGCTGCTCTCTCGTCGATGATAGCCTGTCCGCCTGCATTGAGATAATCTGTCATAAGCTCGTCCCACTTAGCGTCGAACTCTTCGGGTGAGCATACAACTACGGTATCATAGATGATATCTCTCTTTGCATTGAGAGCTTCGCCCATTCCCTCTTCAGCCGCGATAGCGGTGATCTTGGAATTCTTAGAAGGCTTCTTACCGTTGTTGGCAACTTCATTAGCACGAGCTACATCTGCAGGATCGCAGGGAGGATAGTTGTTGGCAAGTGAAGCAACGGTAAGTTCGGGAGTTGACAGGCAAAGTCCGTTACAGGTAATGGTCATATCGATGTTCTGTCCGGAGTTCATGATAGCTTCGCCGGTAGCAGCCATGAATGTGTAAGCGCCGTCGGGAAGTACTTCATGGTTAACTCCCTCTTCACCGATCTGGAGGTACTCGATGTGTGAAGGATCGGAGATCCAGTCAAGGTAAAGGAGTGATGCAAGAGGCTCGTCATTGGTTGAAGGGAAGAAGATCTTTCTGTCGCCGGCAGTTGAGTCGGTGTACTTGATGATCTGTCCGTTGGAAGCTTCGAAGCAGTCAACTGCTACGAACTTAGCTTCAGGTCCTACAAGTCTTGCAAGGTTAGCGTTGATGGAATCTTCGCCGTTTCTGAAGGGATAATCCCAGTTGTGCATGAATGCTCCGACATAGCCGGCCTTCATCATGTCATCCTCGGTAGAATCGCCTGATGAGTAAAGAGCGAAATCATTCCACATAAGTCCTTCGTTGTACCACTGGTTAAGGATCTTAAGGGCATCCTTGGTGCCGTTCTGGGTGAGCTTTCTGTCATCGAAACCGTTAACATAGAGCTCCTTGTCGGTGATGTTGGGATCCATCATCGACTCAATGAGAAGAGCTGCTCTCCAGCCTACATCGTAGGAAACCGAGAAAGGAACCATCTTGGAAGCATCCTTGCCAAGAAGGGTATCGGCATTGTCTCTGAATGCGCAGATGCACTCATAGAACTCCTGTCTGTTGGTAGGAGCATCAAGTCCGAGAGTATCGAGCCAGTCCTGGCGCATGAAGCATACGATACGGTTGTTATTAGCTCTCTTTCCTTCGATTGCCCAAAGGGTTCCGTCGGTAACGCTCTTATCCCAATACATATTGGTGGTTCCGAGCCAGTTCCAGAGGTTGGGGATGTCGTTCTTGTAATCAACTACGAAGTTCTGAAGATCGAGAACGCCGCCCATTCCTGCATAGGTCTGGATGGTGGGATATGAATAGGTTACGCAGATGTCGGGAGCGGTGCCTGCTGCGAGAAGGTTGTTGATCTCATCAACCTCGGTCCAACGGGGAACTGCTACGAACTCAACTTCTACGTTGTGATCCTCAAGCATACCCTTCTTGATGTACTCGGTGTACATGTTGTTGGTGGGATCGGTGCCGCCGTCATTTCCGCGGTCGTAGATCTCAACGGTGATGTGTCTGGTCTCGGCGAATCTTCCGTCAACGAGTTCGGAGCTGCTTCCTCCCTCAATCTCGGTTCCGTCGCCTTCGAAGGTGCTCTGATCAACTGTGCCTACTTCGGGAACGCCTACAGGCTGGTTGTCAGCTGTTTTTCCGCAGGCTGCCATGGAAAGGACCATAGAGCCGGCAAGAAGTAATGACAAAACTTTCTTTTTCATTTTTTCCTCCTTTAAACTTTATTTCAACGGCTTTGTACCGCTAAAATCTCAAACTTGTAAGTATCACTCCTTGACTGCACCGAGCGTAACGCCCTGGATGAAGTACTTCTGAAGTGAAGGATAGATGCACAGGATCGGGATCGTTGAGAACATGACGATCGCTGCCTTGAGCGATTCCTTAAGTCCCGGTGAAGTGAAGCCTTCCTGCGCCGCAACCTCTACCTGGTTGATATTGTTCAGGATGTTGTACATGAGAAGCTGCAGTGGATAGAAATCCTTGTTCTTCATATACATGAGTGCATCCGAGTAACCGTTCCATCTTCCTACTGCGTAGAAAAGAGCAAGTGTTGCGAGAACCGGCTTTGAAAGAGGTATATATATCTTCAGAAGAACCGTGAAGTAGCTCGCACCGTCTATCTCCGCAGACTCTCTCAAGGACTCGGGTATTCCGTAGAAAAAGCTCCTTAAGATGATCATGTTGTAAACGCTCAGACAGCTCGGGATGATCAGTACCAGCGGATTGTCGAGCAGATTCAGTCTCTGCATCAGCAGGTAGTTAGGGATAGTACCTGCGTTAAAGAACATCGTGATCGTGATGAACGCATTGATCACCTTTCTTCCTTTTAATGCCGGGAAGATGAGCGGGTATGCACAGAGTGTGCTCATCGTAAGGCTCAGGATGGTGCATACGAAGGTAAGAAAAACCGTCCAGACGAATGCCTTGATGTACTTGGGATCCTTGAGGACCGTAACATAGGAATCGATATTAAGTCCCTTGGGGATCAGGTATACCTCGTGCCTTAACAGGTAGTCCGTGCCGGAAAGCGATCTTGCGAGCAGGTTCACCATCGGCAAAAGACAGATAAGAGCGATCAGCACGCAGATGAAAACTATGACCCAGTCTCCTATCTTGGTTTTTATGGAATGTATTTCTCTGCTTGTTTCTTCCATGACAGCCTCCTACAGTAGTCCACGCTCGCCCATACGCTTTGAGAAGCTGTTGGCAAGCACCAGGAATATGACGTTGATGACGGACTGGAACAGTCCGACTGCGGTTGTCAGGGAGAACTGAAGCGCCTTGATACCGTATTTATATACGAAGGTCGAGATAACCTCCGCATTTTCCATTACCAGGTTGTTCTGGAAAACGAAGGGTCTGTCGAAATTGGAGCCGAGGACATTACCGAGTGCCAGGATCAGAAGTACCACGATGGTAGGTCTGATGCCGGGAAGGGTTATGTGCCACATCTTCTGGAATCTTCCCGCACCGTCAACAGATGCAGCTTCATAAAGCTCGGGTGAGATTCCGGAGATCGCAGCCAGATAGATGATCGAGTTCCATCCGAATGACTGCCAGATTCCAAGCCCGATATATGTTGCCACCCATGTGTGTCCTTCGTTGAGGAAAGGAATGGCATCATGTCCGAAATGTCTGAGGACCATGTTGATGAGTCCGTTATCCGGAGTAAAAAGCTGGAGTGCAAGACCGTAGATGATGACCCATGAAAGGAAGTGGGGCATGTATGCTATGGTCTGGACAGTCTTTTTGAAGAACTTGAAACGAAGCTCATTCAAAAGAAGTGCAAAGATAATGGGCACCGGGAAACCTATCAGGATATCGAGCAGGTTAAGTACAAGCGTATTCCTGAGTGCAAAAAGGAAGTCCCTGTTCTTGAAAGCCTTGATGAAATATTCAAAGCCGTGATTGCCCGCGAGAGGCATCTCAAAAATGCTCTGCACGATACTGTACTTCTTGAATGCGATCGATACATAAGCGGTAGGTATGTACTTGAAAACAATGAAATACACGATGGGTACGAACAGAAGCAGATAAAGCTGCCAGTATCTCTTAAGATAGACAGCCATGGATTTTTTCTGCGGAATAAAGTCAAGTTCTGCAGGAACGGGCTTTTCAAGATCGGACTTTTTGAGATCCGTCTTTTCGGCTGCCGCATCCTTCGCATTTGCCTTTTTGACATTCTGCTTTTTGATTTCGGATCTTTGGCTCACGATTACCTCCCGATGCATATAAATGCAAAGTTTAGTGTCTTTCAATAGCAGTACTGAAGCGGTGTTGTTCTCAATTATTGCTGTTTTACCATACTTGTATACTACTATTTCTTTTAGTAAATAGTAGCAGAAACAAATTAATAAGTAAACTTTTTATTGTGCAATTGATATATAAAAATGAAAGGGAGATTTTGTGAAAAATGCTAGAATGGTAATGTGCTAATTATTTAAAGAAAAAGGAGACCGCGGGGGTCTCCTCGATCTGTGCTTATGATCATCCTTCCTTTACTATGGGAAGAGGAAAAGGAATCACGTTATCCGGTTCATTCTGCATAGCATACCAGAGGGTGAGTTTCTGTTGCATATTCATCCAGCTTTCAACAGATGTGCCCGTTGCCTTGCTAATCCTAAGTGCCATTTCAGGGCTAAGTGCTGCCTTTTCATTAACGAATTCAGATAAAGCCTTTCTGCTTACACCAAGCAAACGTGCAGCTTCGGTTACAGACAGGTTTCTGGGTTTCATTACATCTTCAAGAAATACGCATCCGGGATGAGTCGGTTTTCTGGTCATATCCGTATTCATAATACTTTGATCATATCCGTTAAAAGATCACATGATAGCTTCTAAAGCTGAATTCTGTGAAACTACAGCGTTGTTAATATACTGATTCAAGCTTATGCCTTCCCTTTGAGCCAGCATAACAGCCTGCATATGTACATAAGGCGCAAGCCGAAGAGTCAGTTTGCCGCTGTAATTCTCATTTATTTCAATATGCACTTCCGGAATAGGTATTCCTGTTTCCTTCGCAGTTTCAAGCCATGCCTTCTCGTTCTCTTCCAGCTCGGCTATGGCATCGGCCATAATATCTGCCTGACCTACGCAGCCTTTAAGAGAACTGCTCTTGGCAATCCAGAATATATGACCCTCTATTTCGGTTTGATATACCTTAAATGGATACTTGATCATAGTTTTCCTCCATTCATATTCTCTATTTCAGTAAAGAGTTCTTTCAATTCAATAATGTATGCTTCTTTTACGGTTTTTCCATGACACGGTAACGGAATTACTGTTCCGGTAGGTTTATATACTATCCTTATCTGATGATTTCCACCTGTAACAATTGTACATCCATATGCTTTCGCCAATCGAACTACTTCATCTATCGTAAGATCGTTTCGCACCGGCTTTTCATATAGCTTCTTTTTAAGCTTTTCTAATGTGGACATATAATACCTCTTGCATATATGGTATCATATATGCCACCACCCATCAAGCCATATTTTTTTTTATAATAATTCAAAAAAGGAGACTGGGTGGTCTCCTTTTAGATATAAAAATTTTATCAAGCCAGGTAACTCATCAACATCTTCTGAACCTGGGGAAGAATGCCGGATTTTTCGGCAATCTTGAACATGTCGGTAACAACCTCATCAAAGATTCCGAGACTGATCATCTCATTTCTGTATTGTGAGATCATTTTGCATCTTGTCTCATAATACGCACCGACATTTCTGGATACTCCCGCATCCGATGGATAGGTATCTATAAGAATGTCATCGATATACCCTATCTTAAACTTCTTGGAAAACCTTATCGCAAATTCCCAGTCTTCAAGGCATCTCAGTGAGGTGTCAAATCCACCGACATCCTCAAAACAGTTTTTCCTAAGGAACATGACCGGAGTGCCGATTGAATTTCGTCTGAGAAGCCAAGGGAAAATATCCCCTTCAAGGTCACCCGATACCGATTCATTCGGAAATGCATAGGAATCATCGTGAGTGTTAACTCTCATTTTCCCGTAAACCAGACAAACTTCCGGATGCTCATCCATATACTTTATCTGCTTTTCAAGTTTGTCCGGAAGCCAGAGATCATCACTGTCATGAAACGCGATATACTCCGTATCAGCCAAGCGTGCGCCTTCATTCCTTGCTCCGCCGGCGCCTTTGTTCTCGGATAATCTATGATAGATTATCCTATCATCACCGACGCCCTTGACGACTTCCTCCGTGTTATCCTTCGAACAATCATCAACTATGATCAGCGTAAAATCATCATACGTCTGATCAAGCACGCTTCTTATGGATTTTTCTATAATATCCGCCCTGTTGTAAGTTGGGATGATAACGGTAACTCTGCTCATATTTTTTTCATCTCATACTTTTTCAAAAGATACGCCCATCTTTTCACTGCAATAATCTGCGATAAGACTGAATTTTGACGCCAAGATCATTTTATCCGGGATGCTTTCGGATATGGAATCCAGAAAAGCCCTGTAATACTTTATGTCGGGCATTCCCTCAGGAAACTGAAAATATGTAAATGACCGATTGCCCAAAAATACAGTATCAACCGACTCCGTTTTTTTATTCTTCCGTGCCTCAATGCAGTCATGAAGCGGGACCTTCTCTCCGCCTAACTTCTCGGCAGTATTCACGATCAGAATCTTCTGATTCTTGTCCGACTCAGCCTTTGCTATATTCAGCACCCTTTTTGAAACCGTATCTTTATCATCTGCGTACTCATCCGTGAAAATATAGGTTTGACCTTTTGATTTGATCCCGGCTGATGGCATCTCCCAACTCAGTTCACTTTTGAAAGACTCGTAAATCGCCTTATATGCATCATCTATTATTGTCTCAGTATCCGGGTCCGAGCTTACTCCCAAAGATTCCATTCTCGCAATGAGCTGCCAGAAGATATAGTACTTCTTTCTCCAATTCAATAAATTACTATCCTGTTTTAGCTTTTCGAACAATTTGGAATAAGCATTTACATCGGAATCAACCGACAGATTTTCCCACCATTGACCGCAGAATGTTCCGTTTATATATGCACCGTGAAGTGATCGGTTTATCACTTCCACATTCCGGTACGCGGCTATCTGTTCCTCGATCATAGTCTTGTACTCATAGAACTTGATGGACGTTGGAATCATCTTGTCATCAACCGATACCACGGTTTCTTCATTAACATTCCACTTTCCAACATCATGTCCAACACCGTCCGCATAAGTCACGGCATCGGGATATGCAAGATCCGCGCCGATAACATGGATCTTTTTAGCCCCCATTCGGTAAGCCAGCTCGATGGCCATACTAGTAACGGTACCGCCAATCTCCCACATATCTCCGACAACTTTATCAACTCCGGCAGTCATTGCGGTCACTGTAGAAAAAACATAATATCTGGGGCCTTTATACATCTCAACAAATGCACGGTTTGCAATCGGATCAGCAACCAGTGGGATGTCCTTGCTGAATCCCTCAACGCCTTCTATATGGGGAATCAGCGAGTCGAGTGGATCGCATACCGTACATACATCAGGCAGTACATCGTTGCGGCTAAACCATTTTAGTGATGCATTAATAGCGCAGATAGTTCTTTTGCCTACGCTTTCTTTTATAAAATCCACATTATCATTGAGTGAAGGTCCTGCTCCAACCACTACCCACTCATCCTTAAATGCATTTTTATTCAGATCAGATAAGAATTTATGATCCAAACGCATATTAGAATTATAATTCTTTCTCCACCTGACTTCACAGGCCCTTCCGGTAACCTCATTGGAAATCTGTACCTTGAAATAATCCGCATATGTGCCTTTATAATTTGCATAATCCCAGTGATAAATAGTGCGGACAGTCTTTTCACCGGGCCTGTTCTTTTGATACTGTTCCAGGATGCTGTCCGTATCATCACCCGTAATGACATGTATCTTATCTTCAGGTATAAAACTCAGAACGCCATACAGTTCGGCATATTCACTCAGCTCCTTATCAACTTCAAATACATATATATCAGCTTCACCTTCTGACATTCTCCAGAGCTGATATGCCAAATATCCCAAGCCGCCGCCAAGAATATAATAGTTATCCGCATCCAGGTCAAATATGCTTTCGGCATATAAAAAACTCTCCCACATCGGATCTGAAGGGCTGTGCAGATAGCCAAGCTTATTGTTCTTAATTGTAAGGAATCCGGTCTGTGAGCTTTCCAGAGTCCACTTCCCGTCATCAACTTCTATTCCGGTGAATTTTTTCAGATATTCGGTGACTTTAGGCACCACTTCGGTATCTATCGCCGCCGAAAAAGTGTGCCAGTTAGAAAAGCTGGCCTGTGCCTTCTGTGCTCCATCCAGAAGTTCAGCAGCCTTTTTTATATCCGATTCTTTCAGATCGTAAAGGATTTTTTCAATATATGCCGTTGCTTCATTCCACAGATCCTTACGATTATATATATGCCTGATGCTGGAATAATAGGATGCTTCCTTGATTAATTCCAAAGTCATGGCCTTTTCATATATATCTGTCAGAAAATCCTCAAGCATATCGCACCTCGTATTGAGATTTCAAAAACAAACCACGAATAAAGTATATCATATTACCGTAAAACAGGGGATATCGTCAGAATTGTACAGATGATATAATTGAGCCAAATGATCACATTTTTATTCGGATTGGAAAAGACCATATGAAAATCCTGTACTATTATTGGAATGAAAATACAAAAGACGACTGTATAGACGCTTTTACGAGACTTGGTCACAAAGTGTGTCTCTGGAGCCACGAATTTGAAAGTTATACGAAAGATGCAAAATTCGCCGAAGATATCCGCAAAAAGATAACAAGCGAAGGCTTTGACTGTATCTTCTCGTTCAATTATTTTCCTCTTTTATCCGATGCAGCGATGCAGGCAGATTTACCGTATATCTCATGGGTTTATGATTCTCCCCACTATACTTTGGAAGCAAAGAACCTGAACAATGCGTGTAATCACGTATTTCTGTTTGATTTTGCCCTCTGCGACAGATATTGTTCAAACGGGATAACAACAGTGGACTATATGCCGCTTCCGGTCAACACCCACAGGCTGAACGATCAGCTGAAAAACATATACAATACTTCATCAATCACTTACAAGCATGACATCACCTTCCTGGGTTCGCTATATAAGGACGAATATCATTTCTTCGAACAGATTAAATATCTCCCCGACCGGCTTAAAGGTTTTATTGATGGGATCATTGAAGCACAGACTCATGTCTATGGGCTGGACTTTACCTCCAGTCTGTTTGATGCAGATAAATGCGAAGAAATGGCTCAATATGTAAAGATCGGTCTCGGGAATGATTACAATGATGCAAGGGATGAGATATTCCGAAATATGATAAGAAAAGAGATCACCGTAAGGGAAAGAGAATCACTCCTTAAGGCTCTTGGGAACAGATTTTCATTGGACCTTTATTCAAAAAGTAAACCCGATGGGATCAAAGCAAACTTCCTCGGAACTGCAGATTATATAAAAGAAATGCCCGAGATTTTCGCCACAAGCAAGATCAACATCAACATATCTCTCCGCAGTATACTTACCGGGATTCCTTTACGAGTGATCGATATACTGGGAGCAGGCGGTTTCTGCCTTACAAATTATCAGGCCGAGCTTTCGGAATACTTTGAAAACGGCAGCGAACTCGTATGGTTTGATAATTCCGATGATCTGATCGAGAAAGCGGCATATTTTCTGGCTCATGATTCTGAGCGTGAACAGATTGCAGCAAACGGACGTGAAAAAGCAGAAAAAATCTTTTCATACGATATATTGCTGCCGAAAATCCTCAGTTCAGTGTTCAATGCCGATTAGATCAAAAATGTCACTGCAGATATAATCCGAAGCCGTCATTCCATTGGTCTTCACATAATCATATTCTTCCTCGAAAACCTTTGAACGCAGGTTTTTCATGGAATCATCTCCACCGATCACAACATCATCGACAAAGCGCTCTATCTCGGTATAGGCATCACCGGACGTCGTATAGTACGAATCCACCAATTTCCTGCCTATCGCCAAAAAGCACTGCTCAGGACGTGTCAAAAACAGCAACGGCTTTCCTGTGTATAGATACTCTGCCAAGAATGAACCGCTGTCCATTATCATTGCATCCGAAGTCTTAAATATCTCGAGATAATCCGCTTCCTGAACAGCTTTACAATTGGGCATATCATTCCACTTGGCAATATATTCATCGTATTCTTCATACGACTTGAATAATTTGTGTTCTACCGATGACCAGCGAAGATTTGGATGAGGCTTAAAGATGAATGAAATGCTGTCTTTATACCTTTCCGCAAGATAAAGCCAAAACCATGCATTTTTCTTAAAGGTTGATAAAAGTATTACACCTTCATCTCCCACGCTGTAATGAGGCGCTATAATTACTTTCTTAACTTCATCAGGCTTCTTACCAACGGGAATCTTCCAGATTTTTAAGATATCATCTTCCGAATATTCTTTATCCCTGTAAAAGAAATCCATCTTGGAATAACCGGAATATCTAATATTTTTCCCGCCCAGCAATTGATACTTCTTATAACCGTCAAGATTAAATCTCGAGTCGCAGTATGATCTCCAGATCGTATTGAAAAATTCCTTGTTATACACAGCATGAATCGCAAAAGAACCGTCGGAATTGTCTGCCAGATACATTCCATACGGAATATATGCCACTAAACATCTTAGCGGCAGTTTGCTATACCATTGAACGCGTGGAAGGCTCATAAACCAGGAAGACAATTGATAGAGAATATCCGGATATCCTCCCATTTGGTCCCAGTTATATATTTCATGTGTTTTCGGATCATAGCCCTCCACAACGTTATGATCATTTTCCTTAAACCAATTCAGCGTTTTAATATAAGAATCCAGGCTGCTTTCCTCACTCCTGTCTACCAGAGGAGAAACAACAACTTTAACTTTGACATTCGGTGTTTTTTCGAGTTTGCGGTAAACATCCTCTGCAGGCCACTGTGCAGCCGAGTAACTTTGAAAAGCAACATCAACAGTCTCACCGTTTTGAGCCTTCTGTTTTATATGTCTTTCCGCATTTTCTATGGCAAGATCATATAGCTGAGTGAACAGTTCCTCAGCTCCGTCAAGAGAATCCTTTAACAGATAAAGTGCTAAAAGATGTTCCCACTTATACTTATCGGGAATGATCTCCTTGGCAAAATCTCCGTTATCTATTCCCACCAGCAACTCATCGACCAGTGTCGAATAATATGTGACCATTGCCTGATTCATAGTTCCCCCTCCACCATAACGATAAAGTCATTTAATAAGGCTGTCGCTTTGTGTGCGCCCTGCAGATTCAAATGATCGGAATCAAGAAAATCCTCGTCGGTAAATGTACCGGAAAGATCGTTCATATCGAAAAACTCGACCGGATAGGGCAAGTCATTCAATGTCTTAACGATATCTTCTTTATATCTTGTATCGATCACACTCATATAATAGTCCGTATACGGCATGATGAAAAAATAGACCTTTATATGATTGTCCCATAGAAAAGAAACCATATCGGAAAGAATCCTTCCGTTTTCTTCCCTGGTTTCGGTATGTTCTATATGCTTATTATGACCGTTCAGCACCCTGTTTTCCGCATATTCTCTGCGTTCATCGGCAGTCAGCTCTCCCCAATTAACCTTCTTTACTCCAAGCATATTGACACTTTCGCGGGTACGAAGCAATCCATAGTATGACCCCTGCTCCAGCAAGACATTCTCCGCCCAAAACCTGCACATGCCTTCAATTAATTCTTTTGGATAAACCGACTCGTCGTATGTCACCTGAGACATAGGATCTATTCTTTCGGCATCCGTCCAATTATGAAACGCCTCCACGCCAAATATATTCAGATAAGTTGACGGAATGAATTCACGCGTAAGCTTGCTCAGTGAAAGATCATGAAAAAGCGTATAATACCCCAGATTGATCAGACAGCGTTTTATAGGTCTTTTTGCTTCCTGCACAGCTTTTTTCACATGTTCATAATCATAAAACAGATCCTGTGAAGATATGCTGAATTGGATAACATCTCCCGCAGCTTCCAACTCCCCTTCAACAATACCATTCATGGAATGGGAGCTGCCCACTATTATCGTATCTGCTCCGCATTCCCTATTCTTCCGATGCATTGCAGATAGATAGCTGTAGTCATAGTTTTTAGCAAGATAGTGTACGCATGCCGTTTTTATATCTTCAAAACAACCTAAATCGCTGAATCCCATAATAATCCTCTTAAAATATCGATATTACTGGGTTTATGTATTATAATAATATCATATATTTCAGGCTTTATTCGATTGATTTCGATGTAAAACGCAATACGTGAGGGGAATAAATGTATAAGCAATCGATAGGACTTGTAGGTGGTTTCGGAGGGTATGCTACTCTCGATTTTTATAAAAAATTACTTGAAGAATTCGGCACCGGTTACGAGAGGGATTATCCCAGAATCTGCATGGATAATAATTTCACGATGCCGTCACGCACAAAAGCCCTGCTCGAAGACTCCAAAGAAGACATCGAAACGATAGTCAATTCCATCTCCGATTCCATAAAATGGCTTATTCAAGGCGGCTGTGATCATATCATACTGGTCTGTGGCACAGCACACTCGTTTCTACCCCTAGTATTATCAAAACATCCGGAATATAAGAATCATATCTTAAATATCATTGAAATCACCCGTGATTACCTATCCGATAACGAAATTAATAAGGTCCTTGTGATTGCTGCAGAAGGAGCATTAAAAAAGCGCGTATACAACTCATATTTTGAAGAGCGTGGAATTGAGACTATTCTCCCTGCAGAAAAAGACTACCAAACTATCCGATCATTCATTGAAGCAGTCAAGCAAAATAAAATCGACAGATCCATCGGCACAAGCTTCATAGATTTTCTGAATTCATATAATACCGACTGCATAATTCTGGGTTGCACCGAGTTTCCGGCGCTTATATCAGCGTTAACGGAATACGAAGATATTAAGGAAGCTCTTGGCAGATTCAGATTCATAAATCCTCTGCAGCAAACCATCGAGACTCTTAAGCAGATCATGATATAAGGATATTTGACCATGAATGAATCAGGCAGATACATAAATGAGAAAAAGCAGATAGACGATGACGCTGTCCATTCATTTTTCGACAACAGGATCAATAAGTCTCTGTTTCACAGATATAATCTGGTAAATTATCAGGATAATCATCCGGAATTGGCATTAGAGCGCGATATAGAAGAAAAGGCGTTGATCAAGCCCTATCTGAACATTCACAGCGATTCAAAAGTATTGGATATCGGATGCGGAGTTGGACGCTGGGGCGATGAGCTATCCAAGGATCTAAATGAAGGCTTATATGTCGGGGTAGATTACAGTGAGAAACTGATAGACGTTGCCAAAGATCATTTTTCTGAAAATCCAAGAGATAATACACGATTTTGCGTCGGCAGCTTTCAGGATTTATTGCCGGTATTGAAGCAACATGATCTGTACATGAAATATGACGTGATCATTATCACCGGGGTGTTCATGTATATAAACGATTCAGACATCTTAGAATGCCTCAGATCACTTAATGAAACCTCAAATGACAGCTGTCGTATATACATAAAAGAATCGGTGGGCACCGAAAACAGATATACCTTAGTGGATATTTACTCCTCAGAATTAACAAGCAACTACAGTGCAATATACAGAAGCATAAGTGAATATTCCGACTTATTCGGATCTAATCTGACTCATAAAAAAGTAATATCCGAGGGAGATCCCTTTTCTAAGGGAGATCTTCATAACAGGAAGGAAACAACAACTTATTATTGGGTTTTCGAGTGAGAATTGAGGGAAAAATGGAGAAAATACTGACTTTCGGAGTTTTTGATTACTTTCATATCGGGCACTTAAGACTTTTTAAGCAATGCAAGGAATTTGCAGATTATCTGATAGTTGCGGTACAGAAAGAAGAATATGTCCTGAAGTATAAACCCGACTGCAAACTGCTGTATTCCACCGAAGAAAGAGTGGAAATATTACAATCTCTCAGAGATGTTGATGAAGTAGTCGTATATGAAACCGTAAGTCCCGAAACGCTCGAGACAATTGATTTTGATATTCTGGCTCTCGGAGAAGATCATAGAGGCGGCAGATTCGATGTTGTCGAGCAATGGTGCAATGCTCATTCCAAAAAGGTTGTACGCTTGAAGAGAACCGACGGCATTTCATCAACCATGATCAAGAACAGCATAGATCTGGATCTTAGCGAAAACGCCTGCAGAGATGCCGGAAAAGATCTCGAATAACAACTATTTCATTCTATCCTTCACCATTTCAATGATCTGCTCCACTCTCACATCAAAAGTATGCTCACGGGTGATTTTCTCGTGAGCATTATGTGCTATGGCACTGCGTTCGTCCTCATGGGATAAGTAATACTCTATCTTATTCAGAAGATCATCCCGATCCTCAAAATACACAAAATCCTCTCCCGGAACAAAGTGACGGGCAAGATCAATCTGATAATTGGACAAAAGAAATCCACCGGCTCCCAAAATATCATATCCGCGTAAGGGTATGGCATTCTGAATGCTTCGAAGCGTTATGTTCAGATTGATCTTGCTTAATTTAAATATATAGGGCATTTCTTCGAAATAATCCGCGGGCCCCATATTGGTAACCCCGGCCGGATGGAACGCTCCGTTTTGTTTATATGTATATAACCTTACCGGGAAATGTTCTCCGATCAGCGTCAAAAGTTCATTTCGCTCGATAATGGTTATCTGTCTGTTGATGATATAATTTGCAAACAGATACTCCAGCGTCTCAGCGCTGTCAGGATACGGATAAAGGTTGCTCGCCTTTTGCATATCCTCGACCAGATCCTTCGGAAGGCTTTCCTCAATGAAATTATCACCGTAAACCTGAAGCTGAGCTTTGATCAAGCCTTCCAGATACCCTCTGTGGTAGTCCGAGAGCCTGGGAACAATCTGTTCATAATACTGCTGCCGTTCGGTATACAAAGATCCTACAAATGATATCGGTGCCTCAAATTTTGAGCGAATTGTATCATCCGGAATCAACGCATCAAGTCTTCGGACAGATGCCGCCAAAGGAAGGTATTCTACTGTATTTATCCCGCCCTTGCGGAAAGTTTCATACTGTTTGGAATCAAACATCAGAACCAGGTTGCAAGGATTGATCACCTGGTATGAATAGAGAAAAATCTCCGGATTATCGTATATCCAGGACACATAGCAAACACCATCGATTTTGCATACCTTGGATATAACAGGAAGGAAATTAAAAGAAAACACAAAATCTGGAGTTTCCTTTCTTAATGCAGTAAGAAACTCTGCTTCAAATTCCGGATCATTTCTTGCTTTTTTCTCGTCATACACATATGGATATCGGATGATCTCAAGCGGATTTCCGGATCCGTCCCTATAATGCTCAAGAGCATCTAGCATATCTCTGTTAGCAAAAAAAGTGGTGATATTTATATATAATACTTTCATATTCAATCCTTTATGTAGACCGTATTATATCCGGTTCAAATCAAGGAAAATTATACGACAAATCCTAAGTATTAGACAATCAAAAGAGGAGACCTTACGGTCTCCTCTTCTTGCGCGTGAACTATTTAACTTGGTTAATGTTCTGCAGTACCGGTTATTAGCCGAGAAGGCTGAGAACACCCTGGTTGGACTGGTTAGCCTGAGCCAGCATTGCCTGACCTGCCTGCTGAAGAATGTTCTGGTTAGAGAACTTAACCATCTCAGTAGCCATATCGGTATCACGGATACGGCTCTCTGCTGCGGTGGTATTCTCAACAACGTTGTCAAGGTTCGAAATGGTGTGCTCAAGTCTGTTCTGGATTGCACCGAGATCAGATCTCTGCTTACTTACGTTCTGAAGAGCGGTCTTGATGTTGCCGATTGCGGTCTGAGCCTTGTCGTGATCAGCAACACTTACATTAGCCTTAGAAACGCCAATCTTTGATGCGCTCATCTTGCCAATGCTGATGGTGATGGTCTGCTCATCATCGCCTTCGGATCCAACCTGGAGCTTCTTGCCGGTGAATGTTCCGTCGAGAAGGCTCTGCTCGTTGAATGTAGTGGTCTTGGAGACTCTGTCGATCTCGTCAACAAGTGCATTGATCTCAGACTGGATGTAGTTCCTGTCTGTGGTCATGTTGGTGTCGTTTGCAGCCTGAACAGCAAGCTCGTTCATTCTCTGAAGCATATCGTGTACTTCATTGAGAGCGCCTTCTGCAGTCTGTACTGCGGAGATACCGTCCTGTGCGTTGGTAGATGCCTGGGTCAGACCTCTGACCTGACGTCTCATCTTCTCGGAGATTGCAAGTCCTGCTGCATTATCTGCTGCACGGTTGATCTTGTATCCGGAAGAAAGCTTCTCAGTAGACTTAGTAAGAGTGGACTGAGTAAGACCAAGCATTCTGTTAGAGTTCATTGCTGTAAGATTGTGTTGTACTACCATAATATTTCCTCCTTGAAATGTGTAGTGCCGCTTCCCTGCGGCTGTTAATGGTTTTTCGGCTTCTTGAAGGTTCGGATCCGCGCTCACCCGAGCTTTCCTGTTGCCTTACAATCATTATATCGGACTGTTCCGGAAAAAGTTAAGGCTTTTTTTCAAATTTACAATTTGTTTACA
>JNJD01000012.1 GCA_000702685.1 Lachnospiraceae bacterium AC2028 | reverse complement strand
AGCTCAGTCGGTAGAGCATTGCGGCGAGTTCCCTAGTTCTGCGTAAGTGAGCTAGAAAGTTTATTATTCCTCGATAGCTCAGTCGGTAGAGCATTCGGCTGTTAACCGAAGTGTCGTAGGTTCGAGTCCTACTCGGGGAGCTTACGAGTTCTAACGGAGCTCGTGCAATTACATAATGGTGCCATAGCCAAGTGGTAAGGCGTGGGACTGCAACTCCCTGATCGGCGGTTCAAATCCGTCTGGCACCTCTCAAGATACATCCTTCGGGATGTATTTTTTGTTATGTGTTATTATTTTGTATATGTGACCTCTTACCGTGCGTTATCGTCTATACGGATAAGAACACATTTATGGAGGAGCTTATGTCTGACGGATTGAAGAAATTACTCAAGGCAGTTCTCATATTGCTCGGATTATGCGCCATATGTTTCGCCGGGATTCTCATCATTGCCGAAGCCACCTGGTTTCACGGCGATCTTATAAATCCGGGTGATTCCGGCAATCATAATAACCAGAATATACTGACTCCCGATGATGTTCAGACTCCTCCGCAGAGGACCGTTGAATATCTTGAAGAGGTCCCGGAATATATTTCCGACAGGGGAGTTATTCTTCTGGGTGGATCTTTTCTGCAGGAAGTAGGCCCTTCATTCCGCCATTCTCCCGATGGCGGTATGGATTTTACAGACGGATATGTTACAGACTGTAATCTGAGCATTGAATCTTCTTATGAAGATCTTGTCGAATTCTGTGATCGTTTTTCGGATTTTGGTGCCCCTGCCTACGACGAAGACGGTACATCTGCCTCTTTTATCATACCTAATCTTCATTACAATTATGGTTTTACTATATACAGGAGCTGTACTTTCAGAGAGGAGGATCTTTCCGTCGGCGGAATATATTTTGACGGAGGAGACGGCGCATATGGAATACATCCGACATTTTACGATCCTACAGGAAGATTTATATTCCATTGGGAGAACGGCTTTACCACTGATGAAGTCATGCTTCCGGTTCTTCTCAGATTTCTTGAACCTGAAATGACCGAAGTGAAATATGAACCAGACAGGTTCGGTGCCGGTGAAACAGTGATCATTACAGCGCCCGAAGATATCTCCGGAGTTCTGGATGTGATGCATTCCCTTGAACTGGCTCTTGAGACGGAAGACCGTTCGGAACTTGCCATGGCTGAGAATCAGACAGCCCTAACCTTCACAGATGTTAACGGATATGTAAATGAATATATTATCATCGGAGAATATCTGATACACGGAGAAGATGTATATCATATCACTAATCCGGATGAACTCGAAAAACTGAACACGCTTGTTGAAACTCCCGGAGAATGATCCGGGAGTTTTCTTTTTTTAGTAATATATAGTAAGAGACAAAATGATTTGATAATATAATTGAGAACATATTTTGTAGTTGAGGTGTTGTAAAGTGAAGTATTCCAAAAAATCATTGATCGTATTCTTTTCGATCGTGATCGCTCTTTCTGCGATATTTGAGGGAATCTATGTTGTAACAGGCAATGAACTCGGTGTGCTATTCATGATGTGGACTCCGGCGCTTGCTGCGATCGTTGCCGGCATTATCATCAAAAAAGAAAACAAGGATTCGGAAGAAAAAGTAAAGCTGAGTTCGCTTCTTGGATTCAGATTCAGCAAGATCAGATATATCCTGCTCGGAATTTTTATTCCCTTGGTCTATCTGCTTGTTCCTTATATCATCTATTGGAATATGCATCCTGATAATTTCGGATATACGGGTGTGGCCATTGGCGTGGTTCTTAAAGATCTGCTTCCCGTAACGGTGATATCATTATTCATCAGCCTTCTGTCTGCGCTCGGAGAGGAGATCGGCTGGAGAGGATTCATGCTTCCCGCTCTCACCGAAAGACTCGGCGATATGAAGACATTGTTTTTGACGGGCCTTATCTGGTCGGTATGGCACTTCCCCATTCTTCTTTTCGGCGGTTATATGGAAGGCTGTCCCGTGTGGTTCAAACTTCCGGCATTTGTTCTGTGCATAGTACCCGTCGCGGTCATAGCCGGTTATCTTACTTACAGGAGCAGGAGCGTATGGCCCGCAGCATTTCTTCATGCGGCTCATAACGATTACGATCAGGTGGTGTTTGACGTCATTACGAGAGGTGATGACAAAAAATATTTCGTCAGCGAGACCGGCGTGTTTACCATCCTCTGCGCATGGATCATAGCTGCGATTCTCCTTGTTCTTCTCAGGAAACAAAAAGAGGCAGAAAAATGATCAGGTTAAGACCGTATAAAGAATGCGATGCCGAAGTTATTGCAGGATGGATAAGGGATGAGGATGTGTTCCTTAAATGGGGCGGACTTCTTTTCGGCGATTTTCCCATTTCGGCGAAGATCATCGACGATAAATACAGGCTGCAGAACGGCGGCTGTGAAGAACCCGATAATTTCTATCCCTGGATCGCGCTTGATGACGAAGACCGCATTGTCGGACATTTCATAATGAGATATCTGAACGGAGATAAAAGAGTCATCCGTTTCGGCTGGGTCATTGTCGACGATTCGATCAGGGGTAAGGGCTACGGCACAGAGATGCTCAGAACGGGACTTAAATATGCTTTCGATGTTCTGGGTGCAAAGGTTATTTCAATCGGTGTTTATGAGAATAATGAAATAGCCCATAACTGTTATAAAAAGCTGGGCTTCGAAGATAAGAGCGTAACCGAGAAAGAACCCTTTAACGTTATTGAGATGGAAATTAAAAGGTGAATGAATATGAATGTTGAAGCATTGAGCTGCCAGTGCTGCGGAGCGCCTCTTAAGATGGGAAATTCCGTCTGCACATGCGAATACTGCGGACAGACGAATATTGTGAGCGGTGAGACCGGAAAGTATATCGATCTGCTGAACAGGGCCAATGAACTCAGACAGAAATGCGAGTTCGACAGAGCCTTCCGTATTTACGAGGATATACTTGACCGCAATCCTCCCTTTGTCGATATTCTCTGGGCTAAGACTCTGTGTGAATACGGCATAGAATATGTTCAGGATCCCGCATCGACCAGATATATTCCCACGCTTCACAGAATAAAGGATGAAAGCATTCTTAATTCGGACTCTTTTAATGAAGCCGTGGATATGGCCGATGACATCCAGAAAGCCGAACTTAAGAATGCCGCTATGACAATTGCCGGCATACAGGAAGAATATCTCAACATAGCCGGAAACGAAAAGCCTTACGATGTCTTCATCTGTTACAAGGAGACGGACGATGAGACAGGTCTTCGTACTCCGGACAGTGAAACGGGCAACAAACTGTTTGAACTTCTGAGCGGATACGGGCTTAAGGTTTTCTTTTCCAGGATAACTCTTCAGGATAAGCTCGGAGTAAACTATGAGCCATATATTTTCGCTGCGTTAAAAAGCGCTCCGGTCATGGTCGTGATCGGAACAAAAGCCGAATATTTTAATGCCGTATGGGTAAAGAACGAGTGGTCGAGATTCTATAAGTGGCAGGAACTCGACGATCAGAAGCTTCTTCTTTTTGCGTGTGATGATATCACAGACCTTCCTTATGCATTCAGACGCATGCAGGCTCAGCTTCTTTCGGAGCCGGATGCGATAGAAAATCTTGCCGAAAATGTAAGGGATCACGTGTTCAAGATCAAAGGGGATAATGCCGATCTAGTCAGCGCAAAATGTCCCGAGTGCCTGAAGATCCTGCATATCGACCCTTCGGAAAAAGCATCGATCTGCCCGCACTGTAAGAAGCCGTTCATTGTGCTGGATGCGATAGTGAAGAATTCTCCGTCCGGAAACAGGATCAAGTGCCCGCACTGCGGCAAAGATCAGGAACGGAATAAATACGGATGCATATATTGCCATAAACCGTATTGAGAAAATGATCCCGGCCGGATCAGTATTTTACGACGATCGATTCCGGATCGAGGTCCATATAATACTTGCTGTGATCGGCCGGATCGAGATATACCGATACGGTCATTCCGATGGCGCCGCTAAGGTCCGTATCAAAGCTTATGCTTTTGAAGATCTGTGTTGTAAGGGTGTTCGGATCTTCATATCTGCTGACGGCATACTGCGGATGATGACCGTTTATAACTATATTATTGTCTTCATAAACTTCCGTGATCTGTGCATAGATACGGTATCCGTTTTTGATCAGTTCTTTTCTTCCGAGATTCTTTCGTATATCCGATATAAGCAATGCCAGTCCCACAAAAAAGAACAGGAGCCCCATGAAGGTAAATACCCCGCAGAACGCCAGGAAATTCTTCCTCGGATCCCGGAAAGAGCCTTCAACCATGGAGGGATCTCCGAAAATAAAAAACAGGATACCCAATGCCGCAAAGATTGCTCCGATAAAGCTGAATATCCCGCCGACTAATATATTTGCCGTAATACTTGGTCTTGTTTTCATTCTTTTTCACCTCTGATATATTATATATGAAAAAAGAAAAAAAGGAGAAACGGATGATCAAAGCAGTTATCTTCGACATGTTCGAAACACTTGTCACTCTTTTTGAGGGGAGGACATATTTCAGCGAAAATATGGCTGAAGATATCGGTGCTGACATTACGGAATTCAGGAAAGCATGGCACAGAAGCGAGCATGACCGGAGCATCGGAAAAATGACGATGAAGGAAGGGATAGATGATACTCTTCGTGAACTGGGAATGTTTGATGAAGCGACCGCCGACATGCTGTTTAATAAGCGCCTTGCGGCACTCGGAGATACTTTCTCCGCGATCCCGAAGGCTTCCGTGGATCTTCTTAAGGGACTGAAGGAACGCGGGATCAAGGTCGGCCTTATCTCCAATACCTTCTCCGACGAAAGGGATCTGATACGTGCATCCGAACTGTTCCCCTATTTCGATGCCGCAATGATCTCATATGAGCAGGGGGTTCTGAAGCCCGATCATTCAATGTATCTGAGAATAACGGAGGAACTCGGGGTAAAACCCGGAGAATGCCTTTATGTCGGAGACGGCGGATCCAAAGAACTTTATGCCGCAAGGGAGGTTGGAATGAACCCCGTCCAGGCCCTGTGGTTTCATGAACTGGCATTTGAACCGCATATTCCTTGCGATGAGCTTCCGGAGTTCCCTCACGCTGTAAAACAGGCGGAAATTTTTGATATGATTTAGTCAACATTTTGCCTTGAAATGAAGAATTTACTACGCTACTATATTTAAATATAGTAGCGTTGGTTTTTGGGGGAAAGCGTGTCACACAGGAACAGATTATCCACTAAGATCATAATGATGGTTGAGTGCATTCTCCTGATCACGAGTGTGCTCTTTTGTACCGTATCCATATACAGAGCAAGGGTCGGTATAAGAAAATCCATCCAGCAGCGTATGCTTGATATCGCCAACTGTGCTTCGGGTTCGGTCAACGGCGATGTACTGAAGGGACTTAAGCAGGAAGATGTGGGAAGTCCCAAATATACCGAAGTTTATAATACCCTTGCCGTCTTCAGGGATAATGTGGAACTTGAATATGTCTACTGCATCAAGGAAGAGAGCGAAGGCAGATTCATATTCACGATGGATACGGACCTGGTGACTCCCGCATCATACGGAGACAGTGTTGAGTATACGGAAGCACTCGCAAGCGCCGGAAGAGGAGTGGCTGCGGTGGATGAGATACCCTACACCGACCAGTGGGGAGAGTTCTACAGTGCATACAGCCCCGTACTTGATTCATCCGGAAAAGTAGCCGGCATAGTTGCGGTCGACTTTTCTGTTGAATGGTTTGAAAACCAGCTTTCCGCACAGACCCGTTCGACTGTCATAAGTTATGCGGTCATTCTTCTTTTCTCGCTCCTTGTCGCAGCAGTTCTCTCAATGCTTACCGTAAGGCCTTTTGTCCGTATGCAGGGACAGCTCCTTGAAGAGAAAGTCCGTGCCGAAAGTGCGAACCGCGCCAAGAGCGATTTCCTTGCCAATATGTCGCATGAGATCCGCACTCCCATCAATGCCGTACTCGGTATGAATGAGATGATCCTGCGTGAGGAGAGAAAGGCCCAGACTCTCAAGGACGGCAATCCTCATGTCATGGAGGAGGCTCTCAGCAATATCGGACTCTATGCATCCGATGTAAAGAAGGCAGGTCACAATCTTCTTGCGATCGTAGGCGATATCCTTGATTTTTCCAAGATAGAAGCAGGACAGCTTAATATTGTCGAATCACCTTATCAGCTCAGCTCGCTTGTAAATGACCTGAGCAATATGATGATGTTCAAAGCCCAGGATAAGGGCCTTGATTTCTCTATCGATGTTGAGATGTCCCTTCCTGATGAACTGTGCGGCGACGAAGTGCGTATCCGCCAGATACTTACCAATCTTCTGGGTAATGCCGTTAAATACACCGAAACCGGATCGGTCAGACTTTCCCTTCGCGGTGAAAAGCAGGAGGATGATAAGCTTCTTCTTACCGCATCCGTATGTGATACGGGTATAGGAATTAAGGCTGAGGACAAAGAGAAGCTCTTTACAAGATTCCAGCGTCTCGATATGGAGAAGAACAGCACCCTGGAAGGAACCGGACTCGGTCTTGTCATCACACATCGTCTTCTTCAGATGATGGGCGGCACCATAGAGGTTGAGAGTGTTTATGGGAAAGGTTCCGTCTTTACGGTCACCTTCCCTCAGAAGATCATTTCCGAAGCTCCGATCGGTGATATACGCGAGCGCTTTATGACAAACATGTCGGAAAACGGATCGTACAAAGAATCTTTCCACGCACCGAAGGCGCGCATACTTATCGTTGACGACACGAGGATAAATCTCTCCGTTGTCGTCAATCTCCTTAAGAATACCAAGATGCAGATAGATACCGCCACTGACGGGGCAAGTGCCGTCAATATGGCGAAAAAATATACATACGATCTGATCTTTATGGATCAGCGTATGCCCGAGATGGACGGAACCGAGGCGTTCCACAAGATCCGTGAGACCGAAAACGGCGCAAGCAAGGACAGCCCCGTTATCTGCCTTACGGCCGATGCGGTAATAGGTGCCAAGGAACGTTATCTGTCCGAAGGATTTACGGATTATCTGACTAAGCCCGTAGACAGCGCCGCACTCGAGAATATGCTCATCAAGTATCTTCCCGGTGACAAGGTTAAGCGCGTGATCATTGAAGAGGAAGAAGTCCGTGAAGAAAAACCCGCGGATGACGAATATGCCGTGCTGAAGAGGATCGGTATCGATACGGATATGGGTCTGCAGTACTGCCAGAATGATAGTGCTTTTTACCGTACACTTCTGACCGAATATGTTCAGGGCAAGGCCGAAAAGATCGAAAATCTCAGGAAGAGCCTTGAAAGCTGCGACTGGAAGAATTATGCGATCTACGTGCATTCCCTTAAAAGCACTTCCAAGATGATCGGTGCGACTCTGCTTTCCGAAATGGCCGCCAGGCTTGAAGTTGCGGCGAATGCCGGAGACGGTGATACGATCCTTGCCGGTCATGATCCCATGATGGACAGATATGATAAAGTTACGGATGCGATCTGCTCCCTTATACCCGTCAGTGATGAAAAGAATGAGGACGAGGGAGATATCATGGAATTTGCACCCGGAAAATAACAGTTTTTTATTCTTTACATAATTAATCTCTTTTTCTTGTCAATTTTGACAAAAATCTTTTAAAATCCGCGCTCTTATTGTGAAAATTTACCACACATGGTAGAATATATTAGTCTTTTTAAGGCAATATTTTTCAAAGGAGACGCGCAATGTCAAAGGAAATGGTTGCTATGATCCTTGCCGGGGGACAGGGATCGAGACTTTACGCTCTGACGGACAAGCTGGCTAAACCGGCGGTTCCTTTCGGCGGAAAGTATCGTATTATTGACTTCCCTCTTTCCAACTGTGTCAATTCAGGCATAGATACGGTCGGTATCCTCACCCAATATCAGCCCCTTGTATTAAATGAATATATCGGACACGGACAGCCCTGGGATCTGGACAGACTCCACGGAGGTGTTCATGTGCTCCCTCCTTATCAGCAGGCCAAGGGCTCTGACTGGTATAAGGGAACCGCTAATGCTATATATCAGAACCTCAGCTTCCTGAGAAGATATGATCCTCAGTATGTGATCATTCTTTCCGGAGACCAGATCTGCAAACAGGACTACAATGATTTCCTTGAGTTCCATAAGGCAAAGGGAGCCGATTTCAGCGTTGCCGTTATGGAAGTGCCCTGGGATGAAGCAAGCCGTTTCGGCCTTATGGTCGCGGATTCCGACGGACGTATAAGCGAATTCCAGGAAAAACCCAAGGAGCCCAAGAGCAATCTTGCATCAATGGGTATCTATATCTTCAATTTCGACGTTCTTGAAAAGTATCTCGAAGCCGATGAAGCCAATCCCGATTCGTCGAACGATTTCGGTAATGACATCCTTCCCGCTCTCCTCAGGGACGGCAAGAAGATGTATGCATACCGTTTCAACGGATACTGGAAGGATGTGGGAACCATCTCATCCCTCTGGGAAGCGAATATGGAGGTTCTCAATCCCGAGAACAGCGGTATCAATCTCTTTGATGATGACTGGAAGATCTATTCCAGATCGTCGGGAAAAGCCGCACAGTATATTTCCGACAAGGCTGTCATTGATAACGCAATGCTTACAAACGGCTGCAGGATATTCGGCACGGTCAGACACTCCATTCTTTTTGCCGGAGTTGAAGTGGAAGAGGGCGCTGTCGTTGAAGATGCCGTTGTTATGGGCAATGTCAGAATATGCAAGGGCGCAAAGGTCACTCACTGCATAGTGGGTGAGAATGCATATATCGGCGAAGGTGCAACAGTCGGTGAAAAACCCGAACCCGGAAATGAGAAGAATGTTGCTACGGTAGGCCCCGGTGTCAAGGTGGGTGACAGAGCTGTCATCGGCGGAACTGCCATGGTCAAGGAAGATGTCGGGGAGGGCGGAAAATGCTGACGAATAAACACGATGCGCTGGCTATCATATTTGCCAACAGCTATGATAACGAGGTTCCCTCGCTTGTAAATGAGCGTCTTATGGCCTCGATCCCTTTTGCGGGAAGATACAGACTTGTCGATTTCACGCTTTCGTCTCTCGTCAATTGCGGTATCGACAATGTTTCGATAATTGTTAAAAAGAATTACAGATCCCTTATGAGGCATCTGGGAAGCGGAAGACCCTGGGATCTTGTAAGGAAGAACGGCGGACTCAATATCGTTCCCCCTTATGCCGAAAAGGGCATCAAGGTTTACAACGGACGTGTCGAGGCGGTTGCAAGCATTCTCGAATTCCTGAAGGGATGCAAGGAACAGTATGTATTCATGACGGATTCAAACATTGCGTGCATGTTCGATTTTGCCGATATGATCCGTGCTCATCAGGAGAGCGGTGCCGATGTTACGATCGCGTATAAGAATGAAGCCATTCCCTACAGCTTCATGAACATGCAGCTTACACAGACCACCGATCTCTACTACACACTCGATCTTGACGGAAACAGAGTTGTCTCGATCAATACGAATTCCAAAGAATACGGTCCCCAGAATCTTTCCATGAACCTTTATCTGACCGAGAGGGAAAAGCTTATCTCCCAGATTGAGAAGGCATATGCACAGGGACATGTTTTCTATGAGAGAGACGTTCTTGCTCCGATGATCGGAACCGAGAAGATCTGCGGATATGAGTTCAAGGGATATTCCGCAAGGATCAGTGATATGGTCAGTTACTTCGACGAGAATATGAAGCTCCTTGATCCCGAAAATCTTAACGCGCTCTTTGACGGATCCGATGTATATACGACTGTAAGAGACGATAACCCTGCGAGATACTGCTCGGGTTCCAAGGTATCAAACAGCCTTGTTGCAGACGGATGCGTTATCGAAGGAGAGGTCGACAACTGCGTGCTCTTCAGAGGAGTCCATGTCGGAAGAGGAACCAAGCTTAAAAACTGTGTCGTCATGCAGGATACCGTGATCGCCGGAAATTGTGATATCGAATATACGATCATGGATAAGGAAGTTAATATTGCAAGCGGCAAGTCAATAAAGGGAGAGAAGACTTTCCCCGTATTTGTGCCTGCTTATAAACAGATACTTTGATCCGGCCCTGTACCGGTAAGGAGGGCCTTCCCGCAAGGAAGGCCCTTACATTTTGAAAGGAGAAATGCCATGGCTGAAAAAGATTGTTCGAAAGAGATAGCTGAACTTAATGAGATAGTGAAGAAATATGACAACATTGTCTTTTTCGGCGGAGCCGGCGTATCTACCGAGAGCGGAATCCCGGATTTCAGGAGCGTCGACGGATTATATAATCAGAAATACGATTATCCTCCCGAGACGATACTGTCCCACACCTTCTATGTAAGACATACCGCAGAGTTCTACAGATTCTACAGGGACAAGCTCATCATAAAGGGAGCAAAGCCCAATGCCGCACACATAAAGCTTGCCGAGCTTGAGAAGGCCGGAAAGCTTAAAGCCGTTATAACGCAGAATATCGACGGACTTCATCAGGCGGCAGGCTCGAAGAAGGTTCTGGAGCTCCACGGCTCGACACTCAGGAATTACTGTATCAAATGCGGTGAGTTCTATGATATCGATTACATTGCTGACTCAACCGAGAGTGTACCCAAGTGTCAAAAATGCGGTGGAGATATCAAACCCGATGTTGTATTGTATGAAGAAGGACTTGATATGAACACTCTTCAGGAGTCTGTTCATTTCATTTCGGAGGCGCAGGTTCTCATAATCGGAGGAACTTCGCTCGCCGTATATCCGGCAGCGGGACTCATCGATTATTTCAAGGGAGATAAACTGGTAGTCGTGAATATGGCGCCTACCGGAAGGGATTCAAGCGCGGATCTCGTCATACCCGCTCCGATCGGAAAGGTATTTTCTCAGATCGAGATCTGAGTTATTTAAGGAGGACATGTACATGTCAGAATCACGCGGACCTGTGGCACCCAAGGACCCCACAGCCAAAAGACCGTTCTATTATGTTATGAGGGATAAGGAAGTACTCGGATATCCCCAGCCCGACGGAAGGGGCATCCAGTTTATTTTCGAAAGTGACGGAAGGCTCAAGGCCGCAGCAAAGCTTTTCGGAAATCTTGAAGACGAATCCATGCTCACTGAGCTTGATACCGTTGAAGGACTTCGCAGGCAGGTCAACAGCATAGGCGTATCCGTGCAGAAAGCCGGTGAGCCCGTCAAGGTAAAGTTCTGTTTCCAGATGTACGGCAAAAAGGATCCGTATAATTCCGGAACAACACTTTCGATGGAACTTGATTCCGACGGAATGGAGATGGTCATGGATCTTTCTCTTTTCGACTGGTCGGACGATGACAATGTTCCCGGACAGATACGTTTCGAATTCCCCGAAGCCGGTATCCAGGCCAAAGTATCGGTGGCATTCTATCTGAATGACGGATATACCGCTCCCGAATTTAAGGATGACAAGGAAGTAGATACTTCGAGTGAGAATTATAAGAAGATGATCGGAAAGTCCCTTATGCAGAAGGGTAATATCCATCGTCTCAAAGCGGCTATCGATAAGGCGCGCAGGGGAGAGAGGACCGAGGTTGCGTTCATCGGAGGCTCCATTACCCAGGGCGCCGGTGCGATACCCATCAATACGGAGTGCTATGCATACAAGGCATTTCAGGGCTTCTGCGATATAGCCGGAAGGGGATATGAAGACAACGTCGGATATACCAAAGCAGGTGTCGGCGGAACTCCTTCCGAACTCGGAATGCTGCGTTACGATCACGATGTTACCGACAATGGTAAAAAGGCTCCCGATCTGGTTGTTGTGGAATTTGCCGTTAATGACGAAGGAGACGAAACGCAGGGCGAGTGCTTCGATTCTCTTGTAAGAAAGATTTACAACAGTCCTCAGAAGCCTGCAGTTATCCTGATCTATTCCGTATTTGTGGACGGCTATAATCTTCAGGACAGACTTAAGCCCGTGGGCGAAGCGTATAGCCTTCCCATGGTCAGCATCAAGGATGCGGTTTATGACCAGTTCTATCTGAGTGAGGAAGAGGGCGGCGTAGTCGGCAAGAACCGCTACTTCTACGATATGTACCATCCCACCAATACTGGACACCGCATCATGGCCGACGGCCTGATCAATATCTTCAGGGTAGCCGATGAATCTGCGGATGAAGCCGATCTTGATATTACGGGCATCACCCCTCCCAAGGGCGGAGAGTTCGAAAATGTCTATCTCGTTGACAGGTTCAATATCGATTCCGCACCCGCAGTCATTTCGTACGACAAGGGCGCGTTCGGAACGGACAGCACAGAAGTCCAGTGTGTTGAGAGAAATATGGACCTGAATGTCACACCGGAATTTGCCGGCAACTGGTTCTATGACGGAAAGGGAGATTCCGAGGTTGTCTTCAGGGCAAGGATGAAGTTCAGCGCGCTTCTTATCGGATATATGGATTCCGCATCCCCCGAAGTCGGACGCGCCGAGGTTTATGTCGACGGTGAGAAGAAACTCGATATCGATCCCCACATCATCGGCTGGCAGCATGCGAATGCCCTGATAGCATTCCGCTCAGGTCCCGCAAAAGAAAGAGATGTTGAGATCAGGATTCCCGAAAAGGATAAGAGATTTACTATCCTCGGATTCGGAATCGTAGATTGATGATATAAATATTTGATAAGAAAAAGGACGGTTCTTCCGACTCGCTCTGAGCGGGTTGGGAGAACCGTCTTCTTCAATCATATTTCACAGGGGAATTTTTAATCACCGAATAACATGTCGCGATCGTATCTGTATTCGTATTCGTCCGGATCGAAAGCTTCGACAAGTCTCATTGCGGAATCCTCCGAGATGTTGTATTCACGGACGAACTGAAGGATGTTCTTTTCCTTGTAGTCATCGAGTTCGTCGTGATAGAAGTTGCAGTATTTTTCCCAGTATCTTCCGTCGTCCTTGATGATCTGCGCCGCATCGGGGTAGACTTCGTAGACGAGATCCGTGGGCACGCGCTCAAGACTGAGGTCGTATGCTGCGATCCATTTGTCGGGCATTGAGAATGCAAATGCGAGATACCATACACTTACGAAAACGGTAATGATCCTGAAGTAAGGGAGCTTCTCTTTAAATATGCCCACGATGAGGATGGTGGTCCAGACGGTAAGTATCACAAGGAGCCAGAGCACATATACTCTTAAATGTGAAAGGCCGTAAACGCCGACATAGAGGTACATCCTGAGTGCCGATGATGCGATCATCACATAGGTGCAGCCGCTGATGATGAGAAGGATGGCTTTGAGGACCTTGTTGTCCGCAAAGTGCTTTTTACAAAATGACACGAGGATCAGATTGAGTATGGTGACCGCAAGGAGCTGGTAAAATCCTTCGTGTGCGTATTCCGCATATGTGTATCCGTTCGGAAGCTCCATCTGTCCGACGAGATATACGAACTGAATGCCGCTGAAAAGAAGATATACAACGGCGATAAGGCTGTTAAAGGTTATTGCGACTACCGCATCGAATTTCCTGGGTTCTTTTCCCTCGAAGAATATTTCGGCCGGAAGGCAGGCGGTCCATGTATAGAAAGCCATGAAGGACAGGAAGAACTTGAAAGGAACTCCCACCCAGTCTTCGTTAAGTTCGGGGAAGGTTATGCAGTCGAGGATATCTTCGACGATGTTTCCGAAGACAAGGTCTGCGGACGAAAGCAGTGCGAGGATTATCCAGAGGAGCGGAATGGCTATGACCAGACCGAGGAGAATGCTCTTTGCTCTCTTTTTGCCGACGGTCTCTTCACCGGTGCGAGCTTTTCTTGCCGCGGAAGAATCAATGAAGGGCTTATCAAGATTCTTGAGGGGGACGATCATGAGATGCCCTATCTTAACAAGCATTGCGGTTATCTCACTTGCTTCCTGGTTGGAATAGATCTTGAGAAGCAGGCAGGAGAAGATGAGAAGGATGCCGAGTCCGCTGCCCCACTGAAGGTCTAAGGACGAGCTGATGCATTTGTGGATGGAAAGCAGCATCAGAACGATACAGTAGAAAAGCTTTATATCGAACTTTCCTTCCAGGTTCCTGATGAGGCTCTTGCCCATGCTCTTGCAGTCCCATGCGAGGATCGCAAGAGTTGAAGCCATAAATATGGGATACATGACCGAACCGCGGTTCCTGTATATGAGGATTATGGCAAGTGCCGCCCAGAGAAGGGCTTTTTTGAATGATCTTTTAAATCTGAATATTTCCATGGTGTTACTCCTGAGATGATTCTCCTTTTTGATATTCGAGCAGGTCGCCGGGCTGACAGTCCAGCGCTTTGCACAGTTTACAAAGGGTATCTACTTTAACTGCTTTTGCTTTGCCGGTCTTTAAGATGGACATGTTCGCCACGGTGATCCCGACCCTGTCGGCAAGTTCGCTGACGCTCATCTTTCTCCGGGCGAGCATTACATCTATGTTGAATATTATCCTGTCTTCATCCATAGCCCGCCCTCCTTATATCGTAAGATCATTCTCTGCCTGGAGTTCGTAGGCTTTCTGTACCAGATGGGACAGAGCGGCGCATATGACAGAGACCGAAATGCCGAGAAAGTCGATGATGAGCGACCCGAGGAGCATTCCCGGATGGTTCATGCTGAGGAAGAATAAAACGATGTTCCCGATGAAGAAGAATACCGTGTCTCCCAGTGCCAGGTAGGCCATCCTCTTAAGGTAGTTCGCATTTTCCTGTGAGAACGATCTGTCGTCCATTATGTTCCTGGATATCTTCCATCCGAAAAAGAGGAAGATATAACAGGGAACTGCGGTGAGAAGAAGGAATACCATCCAGGGTGTGAACATGTATGCGAATTCCGGATTGCGCATTACTATGTCCTTGCCGATAATGGGGATGATACCGAAATAGACGACACCGATGCAGAAGAACAGTCCGAATGCTCCGAATCCGAGGAGTATGCCCTGTATCCATCTCGCTAAATTTTTCTGTGACATGTTTACCTCCGTTTATGTCCGGCGCCCGAATGAGCCGGTATTGATCATGATCGTAAGGGTATCTGCTGCCCTTCGTGAGACAATATATCATCACAGATATTGAATGTCAACACAAATTTATTGTAACACGATAAATTCTTTCTGACATAAGAGAAAATATTATCGTGTATAGACTTGAAAACAGGGCTTTTTGCGGCACATAAAGAGACATTTTTCCTAATAAATGTATTTTTGAGTGATAAAATACTTGCTTTGCCGCAGTCCAGATGATATATTGAAACTCCGTGATATATTTTCCTTGCTCACTTTATGTGGGCCAGAGACCAAAAGGAGGTAACAGCATGAACAAGTATGAATTAGCTGTCGTTATTAATGCAGTAATTGATGACGACGCACGTGCCGCTGTACTTGAGAAGATTAAGAAGTATGTGACCAGGTTCGGCGGACAGATCGCGGATGTAGAAGAGTGGGGCAAGAAAAAGCTCGCTTACGAAATCCAGAAGATGACCGAAGGCTATTATTACTTCATTCATTTTGAGTCTGACGGAACTGCGATCTCAGAGATCGACAGCCGCATCAGGATCATGGACGGCGTCATCAGATACTTATGCGTTAGACAGGACGAAGCATAAGGAGAACACTATATGAATAAAGTTATTTTAATGGGAAGACTCACCAGAGATCCCGAAGTCAGCAGTTCAACAACAGGAACGACTTTTGCCAGGTACAGTATCGCGGTGGACCGCAGGTTTAAGCGTGACGGCGAACCTGATGCAGACTTTTTCAATTGTACTTCCTTCGGCAAGCAGGCCGAGTTCGTTGAGAGATATCTCAAGAAGGGTACCAAGGTTGTGGTTTCCGGAAGACTCCAGAACAACAACTACACCAACAAGGAAGGACAGAAGGTCTACGATGTCCGCATCATGGTCGAGGACATTGAATTCGCTGAGAGCAAGAATGCTTCATCCGATGGATCATTCTCCTCAGGATCGGCTTCATCGGGTTCTTCAAACGGAGGAAATGATTTCCTTAACGTTCCCGACGGACTGGTAGAAGAGCTCCCATTCAGTTAACTCGTTAAGATTTGCAGGAGGCAATCATGGCATTTACCAAATCTGAGAGACCTGAAGGCCCCGCCAAGAGAAGAGGCGGCATGCATGCCAGACGCAGAAAGGTCTGCGTTTTCTGTGGCAAGGATAATGTAATTGATTACAAGGATGCTAACAAGCTCCGTAAGTATATCTCCGAGGGAGGCAAGATCCTTCCCCGCCGTATCACCGGAAACTGCGCTAAGCACCAGAGAGAGCTCACCACAGCTATCAAGCGTGCACGCCAGATGGCAATCCTTCCTTATACCCAGGATTGATTCAGGTTTTAATCAAAAAAGAACGCTCGGATCCAAGCGATCCGGGCGTTTATTTTTTGCAAATTGGCGTAATTCGTCCGCTAAAACGTTAAATTGTGCATAAAATTGTAATTTTCTCCATATTTTTGTGAATAATCCCATTGAATTTTTATGCCTCGGACTTTATCATATTTTTATATCTGTATTTGTAATAATTGTATGTATTGATCGGGCGACCGATCGTAAAATATATAAATTTTTAACAAACGGAGGGGAAAAAATGGCAAGCGCAAGCGGCTCGGCTAAGAAAAGCGACAAACTGACATTTTTTTCGAAGATGAGTACCAAGATCACACTTCTGATCAGTGCGATCGTATTTGTATTGGTCCTCATTGAGATCATTGTTGCTACAACAAGGGCAACAAATGCAATGGAAGACACTTATCTCAATTACGCTCAGAACCTTGCGGAAGAGGCTGCGATAGGTGTTGACTTCGCAACCGAATTCGGAGAGAAGGCTTATGGTGGATATGCGATGAACCTCGCACAGGAAGCTGCCATATCGATCAACTTCTCCAGAGGGTTCGGCGAGACCGTCTACAAGGCTTATGCCCAGAACCTTGCCGAGGAAGTTGCCAAGGCTATAGATGCTTCCGACGGAGGCAATCTGAACGCTCTCCTTAAGGATGTGAAGATCATCGGCGTTGAGGGTTCATATGCATATATGGTATCCCCTACCGGCGTAATGCTCTGGCATCCCACTGCCGAGAAGATCGGCGGACAGGTTGAGAATGCGGCCGTAAAGGGCATCGTAGCAGACCTACAGGCAGGCATAAAGGTTGAGAACGGTTCCGTTCTTTATGAATACAAGGACGCACTTAAGCTTGCGGGCTATGCTTTCACCAGGGACGGAAATATCCTTATCGTCACCGCTGATTACGATCAGTTCATGAAGATCGATTATGATACTCTCCTCGGAAATATAACCATCGACGGTGTTGAAGGATCATATGCATATATGGTCTCTCCCGACGGAACAATGCTCTGGCACACCAATCCCGAGAAGATCGGACAGCCTGTTGAAAACGCGGCCGTAAAGGGCATCGTAGCTGATATCCAGGCAGGCAAGACCGTAAATGACGGTTATGTCGTTTATGAATATAAGGGAGCTTTCAAGCTCGCAGGTTACTCCTTTACCGATACCGGTAATATCGTTCTCGTAACCGCAGACTATGACAAGCTCATCAATATCGATTACAGCAAGCTCATCGGTGAGATCGAGATGTCCGGTGTCGAGGGATCTTATGCATATATGGTTTCTCCCGACGGAACAATGCTCTATCACACCAATCCCGAGAAGATCGGACAGCCCGTTGAAAACGCAGCCGTAAAGGGAATCGTGGCAGATCTTCAGGCAGGCAAGGATGTTCCCGACGGATCCTGCACTTATGAGTACAAGGGATCTTACAAGGTTGCGGGATATGCATTCACCAATGACGGTAATATCGTAATCGTTACCGCTGACAGAGATAAGATGATGGTTGGCGTTGATTCAATGAAGTCAACACTTATCGTTACCGGCATCATCTTCCTTGTCATCGCCGTAATTCTTGTTGCGGTATTTACGATCTTCATGCTCCAGGCTCTGGATCATCTTGTACCTGTCATCAACAAGACTGCAAATTACGACTTCACCGAGGATGCAAATTCCAAGAATCTTGAAAAGAGAAGCGATGAGGTCGGTGTTATCGCAAGGGCTATCGGCAAGACCAGGGATAATCTCCGTACGATGGTCGAATCCATTGCCCAGGCCGGTACGAGCATCGATACCAATGTAGGAGCTCTTCAGTCCACGATCGACAATGTCGGAAGAGTATGCGAAGACAACTCCGCTACTACCCAGGAACTTGCGGCAGGTATGCAGGAGACCGCAGCTTCCACAACCACTATCGCCCAGAATATCGCAAATGTTCAGGATAATGCACGCGGTATCGATCAGCTCGCCGACGAAGGCAAGCAGCTTTCGAACGAAGTCCTCGACCGTGCCGGCGAACTTGCAGCCACCACCGAGAAAGCAAGCAGAAAGACCATCGAGATCTATGAATCCGTTAAGGTTAAATCCGAAGAAGCCATCGTTGCTTCCCAGGCTGTCAACAAGATCAATGAACTTACCGGAACCATCATGGCGATCTCTTCACAGACCGGACTCCTTGCACTCAACGCTTCGATCGAGGCGGCAAGAGCGGGAGAAGCGGGACGCGGATTCGCGGTTGTCGCATCCGAGATCAGTAATCTCGCAACCCAGACATCCGAAGCTGTCAAGAACATCGGCGGAATCGTTGATGAAGTCAACAGTGCGGTTCAGCAGATGTCCGATTGCCTGACCCAGACCACCGGCTTCCTCGAGACCAATGTACTTTCCGATTACGAAGAATTCGGCAAGGTTTCCGAGCAGTACAAGAATGACGCAGATACCTTCGGAAAGAGCATGAACGAGATCAGAAGCAGCATCGGTCAGCTCGCAACCGATATCGGCAAGATTGCCGATGCGATCGGCGGCATCGACAACACGGTTACCGAAGCTTCGCACGGTGTTGTTGAGATCGCTGAAAGAAGCAGCGAGATGGCAGCCGATACCACCGAGAGCATTCACAAGGTTGAGGACTGCAAGAAGGTTGTTGCGGATCTTAACGAAATCATCAATCAGTTCACTCTCTGATAAGATGATCAAAAGCGCATAGTAAAAGCCCGTCCGAGAGATCGGACGGGCTTTTTGCGGCCGTAAGTATTATTCGTTGCCTTCTCTTTCGAGGGATTCCTTGATGAACTTCATAAGCTCATCAACGGGGATGCCGTGCACGATGGATGCTTCTTCGAGAGTCTCCATCATAGCTGCGGGACAGCTGATACAGTGCATTCCGGCCTCCATCAGAATGGGGATGACTTCGGGCTTTGTCTGCATGATCTCGCCGAGAGTCATATCCGCTCTTATGCCGTGTGCTTCAAGAATGTTTTCCGAAGATTCTTCGGTGTTTTCAGCCATATTGTTTTCCATATTTTCGGTGCTCATGATGATCTCCGTAAAAAACAGTTTTTTTGTATCTGATTAGACAGTATATCCCATATGTTGTGATTTTAACAACAGTGAATTTTCGGATGGCGCGAAAACAACTCCGAAAGTAGGATTGTATACACGAAAAACTCCCATTTTACGGGCTTTGTACGTAAAAAAGTACACGGCATTGCCTTGACTAATGTATACAAGATTTTCTATAATGAATTCACTTGACGAAGTGGGCTAAGATACCGTTTTCGTCCAACAAATCTTTTTTATTTCAATAGGAGGTACTACTAAATGGAAAGACCTGAATGGCAGGATTTCAAAACAGGTAAGTGGGACAAAGAAATAAATGTCCGTGACTTCATCCAGAGAAACTATCATCCCTATGACGGCGATGAGAGCTTCCTTGCAGGACCTACACAGGCTACCAAGGATCTTTGGGCACAGGTCCTTGATCTTCAGAAGAAGGAAAGAGAAGCAGGCGGCGTTCTTGATATGGACACCAAGGTTGTTTCAACTATCGTTTCTCATGGCCCCGGATACCTTGACAAGAGCAAGGAGAAGATCGTCGGCTTCCAGACCGACAAGCCCTTCAAGCGTTCACTTCAGCCTTGGGGCGGACTCAGAATGGCTGAGAAGGCATGCCAGGACAACGGATACGAGGTTGATCCCGAAGTTTCCGCTTTCTTTGCAGTAAACCGTAAGACTCACAACGAGGGATGCTTCGATGCTTACACTCCCGAGATGAGAGCTTGCCGTACTTCTCACATCATTACCGGTCTTCCCGATGCTTACGGAAGAGGCCGTATCATCGGCGACTACCGTAGAGTTGCTCTTTACGGAATCGACAGACTTATCGAGGACAAGGAAGAGCAGAAGCTTTCCACCGATTACGTTATGACCGATGATGTCATCCGTCTCCGTGAAGAGCTCAGCGAGCAGATCAAGGCTCTCAAGATGATGAAAGAGATGGCTGCATCTTACGGATGCGATATCTCCAAGCCCGCTGCTAACGTACAGGAAGCTATCCAGTGGACCTATTTCGGATACCTTTCATCCGTTAAGGAGCAGAACGGTGCAGCAATGAGCCTTGGCCGTACCTCCACTTTCATTGATATATATGCAGAGCGTGACCTTGCAAACGGAACCTTCACCGAGGAGCAGATCCAGGAGTTCATAGATCACTTCATCATGAAGCTTCGTTGTGTCAAGTTCGCAAGAACACCCGAGTACAACCAGATCTTCGCAGGCGATCCCGTTTGGGTTACCGAGTCTCTCGGCGGCGTAGGCGTTGACGGAAGACATATGGTCACCAAGACCTCTTTCCGTTACCTCCACACCCTTGAGAACCTTGGAGCAGCTCCCGAGCCCAACCTTACCGTTCTCTGGTCAACCAGACTTCCTCAGAACTGGAAGAAGTACTGTGCTAAGATCTCCATCACCACTTCTTCGATCCAGTACGAGAACGATGACCTCATGAGAGTAGTTCACGGCGACGATTACGGAATCGCTTGCTGCGTATCCTCCATGGTTATCGGTAAAGAGATGCAGTTCTTCGGAGCACGTGCTAACCTTGCTAAGTGTCTCCTTTATGCTCTTAACGGTGGTATCGATGAAGTTACCAAGAAGCAGGTTGGACCTAAGTACCGCCCTGTAACCGGTGACGTCCTTGACTATGATGATGTTATGGACAAGTTCATCGACATGATGGAGTGGCAGGCTGAGGTTTACGTTAACACCCTCAACATCATCCACTATATGCACGACAAGTACTGCTATGAGAGAGCAGAGATGGCTCTTCATGACAAGAACGTTAAGAGATATTTCGCAACCGGTATCGCAGGTCTTTCAATCGTTGCTGACTCACTTTCAGCTATCAAGTACGCTAAGGTTGAAGTTATCCGTGACGAAGACGGTATCATCACCGACTTCAAGACCACCGGTGAGTTCCCTAAGTACGGAAATGATGATGACCGCGTAGACGAGATCGCTCAGATGATCGTTCACAAGTTCATGACCGCTGTACGCCGTCACCACACCTATAGAGACGGTGTTCCTACCACCTCTATCCTTACCATCACTTCCAACGTTACCTACGGTAAGGCAACCGGTAACACTCCCGACGGACGTAAGAAGGGAATGCCTTTCGCACCCGGAGCTAACCCGATGCATGGTAGAGATACCCACGGTGCTGTCGCATCACTCTCATCCGTATCCAAGCTTCCTTTCAACGATGCTCAGGACGGAATCTCCAATACCTTCACCATCATCCCCGGTGCACTCGGCAAGGATGACAAGGTATTTGCAGGAGACATTGACGTAGATCTCAGCAAGTAATAAATGCTTCAAATCTCTGAAGGCTACGCAGCCTGCGGGCTGCCTTGGCCGGAAGGGACTGTATAGAAATAAAATATCGGAAAGGAGACCCTAATGGATCAAAAAGACATGATAGACGATCTCGTAAAGATGCTCGATGAAGGTTTCGAAAACGGCACCGGACATGTGAATGTTGATACGTCTGATGATACGGAAAATGTCAGGGACGTGACCACCATGGGTTGCACGGACTGTTCAAGAACCCCTCTGGCATGCAGTGTTCCCACGCTCCATCAGGGAATCGACGACTATCAATAAATCCTAACAGGAGGAAAAAATCATGGCAGAAGCATCAAAAACACAGGTTAGCAACCTTGTAAACCTTCTCGATGGTTACGCTACCAAGGGCGGACACCATCTTAACGTTAACGTTCTTAACAGAGATACTCTTCTCGATGCACAGCAGCATCCCGAGAACTATCCTCAGCTCACCATCCGTGTTTCCGGATACGCAGTAAACTTCATTAAGCTTACTCCCGAGCAGCAGGCAGACGTTATTTCCAGAACTTTCCACGAGTCTTTTTAATCTCGCGGTATCGGAAATGCATTAACTGAAATTAGGCCCGGAAGCGTAAGCTCCGGGCCTGTTTTAAAAAGGAGAATCAGATGATAGGTCATATCCATTCTCTTGAAAGCTTCGGAACCGTTGACGGTCCCGGCACGAGATTTGTCGTATTTACAAAGGGATGCCCCATGAGATGCCAGTACTGTCATAACCCGGACACCTGGGAGATGGCGGGTGCAACCGATATGGAGCCCAAATATATCCTCGAGCAGTATCACAGGAACGAGAGCTTCTACCAGAACGGCGGCGGTATCACCGTGACCGGAGGAGAGCCTCTTGTCCAGATCGATTTCCTGCTCGAACTCTTCGAACTCTGCAAAAAGGACGGCATCCATACCTGTCTCGATACCTCGGGAATCATGTTCAATCCCGACAATGCGGAGCTGATGAAAAAGTATGACAGGCTCTGCGAGCTGACCGATCTCGTAATGCTCGATATCAAGCATATCGACAATGAGCATCACAAGGCCCTGTGCGCTCAGCCCAATACGAATATTCTGAAATTCCCGTTCTATCTCCAGGAGAAGAATGTCGATATGTGGATCCGCCACGTTATCGTTCCGGGTCTGACCGATGACGACAAGTACCTGTATGATCTGGGATATTTCATCGGACAGTTCCACAATCTGAGAGCCCTCGACGCGCTCCCCTATCATGATATGGGTAAAAAGAAATACGAGGAGCTCGGAATAGATTATCCGTTAAAAGATACCAAACCTCTCGATCCCAAGATTCTTCTCGAAAAGAAAAAGGTAATTCTCGACGGTGTAAAGAAAAGACGTGAAGAACTCACGGCCGCGGGAGAGGATTTTTCACATAAGTAAAGATGTTCTATTAGACTAACTATTATTAGTTCAGACTAATAACTCTTTTTCTTGTAATAGTCAGACAATTATATTACTATAATACAGATGGATAAGTAGGGTATCCAATGTCCGAATGGACGAATCAGAAGGAGGTGTTATTATGGCATATAAGATTGGTGACGGATGTATCTGCTGCGGTTCTTGCGAGGCTCAGTGCCCCGTTGGCGCTATCTCCATGGCAGACGGCAAGTTCGAGATTGATCCCGAAAAGTGCATCGACTGCGGAGCATGCGCAGGACAGTGCCCTGTAGGCGCAATCGAGCAGGCATAATCCAAAATATAATTAAAGCGCAGGTGCGTTGCACTTGCGCTTTTTTTATGCTTATTCCTCGGAAGAGTCGCTTCTGAGTTTTTCTTTTTCATCCTTGCTCATATCGCTGAACTTGGTATATTCGGGCAGCCATACGAGAGGGAATTCATCGACCGGGCCGTTTCTCTGCTTGGCGATGATGATGTCCGATACGTTCTTTCTCTTTGTATCCTTGTTGTAGTAATCCTCACGGTAGATGAACATTACTATATCGGCGTCCTGCTCGATCGCACCGGATTCACGCAGGTCGGAAAGCATGGGCTTTGGAGGCTTTCTGCTCTCGACCGTTCTCGAAAGCTGTGAGAGGGCCACAACGGGAATATCGAGCTCACGTGCAAGTCCCTTCAGGTCTCTGGATATCTGGGAGACTTCCTGCTGTCTGCTTTCCGCACGGCCTGAGCCCTGCATCAGCTGTAAGTAGTCTATGAAGATGATATCGAGCTTTCCTGCGGCTTTGAGCCTTCTGCACTTGGCTCTGACCTCTGATACGGAGATTCCGGGAGTATCGTCTATGAAGAGATTGGATTCGCCGTAGAGGCTTCCGCTCTGTGTGATCTTCTGATAATCGTCACCCGATATCTTGCCGCTTCTGAGAAGGGATACGCTTACCCTCGCATTCATGGCCATCAATCTGTTTGCCAGCTGGGTCGAGCTCATTTCGAGTGAGAAAATTCCGACGCCTTTTTTGCCCTTAAGAGCCATATGCTCGGCAATGTTGAGGGCGAAGGCCGTTTTACCCATTGAGGGTCTGGCCGCTATGAGTATGAAGTCGGATCTCTGGAATCCCGATGTCAGGTAATCCAGGTCCCTGAAACCGGTTGCGAGACCTGTCACGTTGCCGCGGTTACGATATGCCGCGGCTACATTGGTGAGTGCCTCGTAAAAGATCTGGTCTATGGGCTTGATGTCTCTTACGACTCTTGACTGTGTTGCTTCGAAGATCTTCTTTTCAGCATCATCAAAGAGCTCGCTTACGTCGGTGTCGTCCTTATATCCTTCTTCGGCGATCGTCTCGGCTGCCCTTATCAGGCTTCTGCTCTCGGCCTTTCTGTGGACAATACCTGCATAGTAAGATGCGTTGGCGCTGGTGCTGGTGGCGGAATCCTTCATGATGTCCATGATGAAGGAAAGGCTTGCCACATCGGAAGGAAGTTCTTTTTCTCCGAGCTTGTCCTTGAGTGTGACGGGATCGACCTTGCTGCCGCTGTTTTCCATCTCTACGATCGTGTCATAGATGACTCCGAAAACCCTGTTATAGAACTCGTCACCGGCTTTTATGATCTCCTGGACCTCCGAGATGGCTTTGGAGGACATGAGCATACTGGTGAGGACGGCTCTTTCCGCATCATCGTCGTGAGGCATTATTTTTTTGATGACATTCTCGTTGTAGTCCATATCAAGCCTCTTCGACCTTGACGCTTAAGGATGCGGTAACCTGGGGATGGAGCTTGACCTGTACCGTATAGGATCCGGGAGCTTTGATCGCATCGTCCAGTACGATCTTTTTCTTATCGAGGGTGATGCCGTGCTGCTTGGCACATTCTTCGGCAATCTCCTTGGATGATACGGAACCGAATGAACGTCCGCCGGCACCGGTCTTTATGGATGTTACGACTGTGAGCGAACCGAGCTTTTCGGATAGTGCCTGTGCTTCGGCAAGCTTTTCGTCAGCGATCTTTTTCTCGTTGGCTTTCTGGAGCTTAAGGTCATTGATGTTGGCCGCTGTAGCTTCAACGCCTATTCCCTTGGGAAGGATGTAGTTTCTTGCATATCCGTCGCTTGCATTTATGATGTCGCCTTTTTTGCCGAGTTTTTTCTCGTCCTGTAAAAGAATAATCTTCATTAGATCTCACCGCTTTCTGTCAAAGAATCAATTGTGTTTTTAAGTTCGCCTATGGCTTCCTCTATCTGCGCGCCTTCAAGCTGGCATGCAGCGACCGAGAGGTGTCCGCCTCCGCCCATATGCTCCATGATGAGCTGGACGTTTACTTCGTCTATGGATCTTGCGCTTATATGTATCTTGCCTGCGAAGTCCGTGAGTACGAAGCTTGCCTTGATGCCTCTTATGTTGAGAAGCTCGTTGGCTGCCTGTGCTCCGATCAGAGTGGGGCTCGGGCAGTCGTCTGCGGTACAGACGCTTATCGCATATGCTCCGCGATAGATCTCGGCCTGTGATACGGTATCTGCCTTGGCTCTGTATTCATCCGCACCCGCACGGAACATCTTTCTCACCCTGGTGACATCGGCACCGCACCTTCTGAGGAATGCCGCAGCTTCGAAGGTTCTTACGCCGGCCTTGCTCTGGAAGGAGTTGGAGTCGACCATTATTCCGGAATACATGCAGTCCGCTTCTTCGGGACGGATCTTGACATTATCCGCGGCATACTGGAGTATCTCGGATATCATCTCGCAGGCACTGGATGCATAGGGCTCGATATATGAAAGGGTCGCGTTCTCGATGACTTCGCTTCCCGATCTGTGATGGTCGAGTACAACGATGGTCTTGCAGTACTTGATCAGGTCGGGACATTCGGTTATCGACGGCTTATTGACGTCTACGACAACGAGGACAGAACCGGCATTCGCAAGATCGATGGCCTGCTGCGAACTGATCATGACTTCCTCGTATTCCTCACCGCCACTTATGAAAGTATCTATCAGGGGCTGTACTTCGCTGGTGGGATTATCCATGACGATGTAAGCGCTCTTTCCGAGAACCTTGGAGATACAGTAGATACCGACGGCAGCACCGAATGAGTCCGCATCGGGACGGCTGTGTCCCATGATCAGGACATTGTCCTTGGCTGTGATTATCTCCCTGAGTGCCTGAGCCTTGACACGTGCCTTGACTCTCGTACTCTTTTCGATGGTCTGTGACTTTCCGCCGTAATAGGTTACCTGGTCCTTGGTCTTGATGACGGCCTGGTCGCCGCCTCTTCCGAGTGCAAGGTCTATCGCATTACGTGCATATTCGTAATTCTGGGCGTATGTAAGGCCGTCCACACCGAGTCCGATACTGGTGGTGACCGCCATGGAATTCTCACCGAGCTTGACCGTCTTGATGTCCTGAAGGAGTTCGAAATGCTTGTCCTGCATCTCGGCGATCGCTTTCTTGCGGAGTATCACGAGGTACTTATCCTTCTCGGTCTTGCGGCAGATTCCGTCGAGACCGGATATGTACTTGTTGATCTTTCTGTCTATGAGTGCGGCAAGAAGGCTCTGCTTGACCTCCTCGACACTTTCCATTGCCTCGTCGAAATTGTCCAGATAGATCATTCCGACACAGAGTGACTGGTCATCCAGTTCCTGAAGTGCGATGTTGAGAGCGGTCTTATCGAACATGAACATCGCTATGAGATATCCGTTGTATCCTTCGGCTTCAATGAGGTCGCTGTTCTCGGCCATCTCCTTGAGCGGGATCCTCTTGAGGCGGATGCTGTAATCCCTTCCTTCGTGCTCAATATCGAATTCGGCTTCATCGGAATCTTCTTCCCTCGGAAGCCTGTCCCCGGTTATGACGGGGAAGATGGAAGTGATCGACTTATTGTATTTTTTGGGTTCGTCGGTGATCTGCTCGAATGCAAGATTGGTCCACATCACCTTGCCGTCCTCATCGAGAAGGGCATAGGGAATGTCGAGCTCTCTGAGGAGCTTTCTCTGTATCTGGCCGTACTCGGTCGCGAAGCTTACAAGCTCATTCATGATCATGGGCTTGTTGTTGTAATACAGAGTAAGGGAAACTATAAAATAGAAAACGGTAAATGCACAAAGAAGTGCACCGGCCTGAATACTTACCAGGAATATGGCGGCATTAACGGCAAGGAGAAGCAGACCGAGATATATGCTGAAGCGCATATACGATCTTAAGTGCCCCTTTACCTTCAAGCGGGTTTTCATCATCAGACTTTTTCCTTTCATAAATTTATGAAAAAGACTCAGTACATTATAGCATAAACCCTTGTATAAAAACATATGGAACGTGGAACGGGGAGACTTATGAAAAGTCTCCCCGCGGCATATAAGAAACGTATGTTATTTTTATTTTTCTCCCGCGATCTTGTCGAGTGCGCCGGTTCCTATGAGACACTCGTGATCCTTGTCGAGAAAAGCGGCTCCCGCTCTGGGGACTATACGCGCCTTTCCGAATTCCGAGGCAGCCTCGGCGAAATTCAGTGCCTTGGTGTATTCCTCACCCTCTGCGGGTATCACGAGCAGGTACTTGCCCGTTGAGGTGTTCTTGTAAAGGGATGTCTCTCCCTTGTAACCGAGACCCGCGCCGGCCAGATCGTAGAGATCGCCGATCATGTCGAAAGTGATGGTGACAAGACAGCCGCCTTCACGGATGCGCTCTTTTTCTTTTTCGAGAGTTTCGAAGAAGGGCTTGCCGAAATCGGTAACGTTCTTCCTGACCGAAGGCTTTGAAGAGCTGCGCTTTCTCTCCCTGAAAACGGGAGCTGCACCTTCGATTCCGTCATCATCTTCGTCGATATCATCCTCGTCATCGCCGTAATCGGGGGTGATGCCCTCGGCTGCGTGTTCCGGCGAGAATCTGGAGAACCTCGTGTCGAGTTCCTCGGCATCTTCCGCCTTGCTGATTATGACAGCGAGTGAGCCTTCTCCCATGGGTATGGCTTCGATCATCACAGGGTGGTTTTCCCTGGCCTGGAAATCGATACCGAACTTTTCCCTGGTCTCTTCGATGATATCCCTGAAGAGAGCAGTTGCCGCTTCGGAACCGTAGGCAAGATCGCCCGCATCTATCCAGCGCGACTTAAGATATTCACTTGTAAGGGTACACTTAACGCGAAGGTTACCCAGTACTTCAATGTTCAACTGTTTTTCCCCCATCTTTTACAAGATTGTCATATAATAGCCGTTTTGTATCGGAGCGTCAAGGTAAAAAATAGTATACAAACAGTCTTTCACCAGTATATATCGGTTTTTCCGCCGGAAAATCAACTGAAATGACATCTGTGTCGGTGAAAATTTGTGGAAAATTGCCCTTGAATATGCCGTATTCATCCGCTGATAATGGCTTTACATCTTCCGAAAACCGTAGCGGCGGAAAGGAGATGAACCGAAAAAAGGTCCTCCCGGACCGGAAGATACACATTCGATATATCCGCAGCATCAGATCTGCGGATAGGAAGAACCGCATGCGTCATAACATTGCAGGCCGGTCTTATCTTTCGCAGGAGATTTCCTCCAAAATATCCATTGTGTAGCCAAAATAATCGAAAATAATAATATTGATACCCGAACAGATGGGTAAGTTGTCTTTTCCGTGGGGAAAGGCAGCTCTTAGATGCGTTTGCACTATCCGGATCGCCTGATCCGATGAGCCGCTTTACGGAGGATGGTACGGCTTTCGCAAGGAAAATATTCACGGTGTTTTCTAATTCCTTTTGGGAACCGGCGAAAGCAGATTATCAGATTGGGATCTACATAAAAATTTAAGAATTTTCGGAGTAGGTCAAAGGTTAATGTCATGAGTCAGACCCCGTGCCGCAATCACGTGCGGTGCGGGGTCTGGTTACTTAAAAAGCCGCTTAAAAACTGATGACGATTACTGAGCGGTGTGCTAAAATGACTTTGTATGGTCATACGCTTAGACCATACAATAAAATAACCGGGATTTAAGTATGAAAAAGAGAAAAAAACATGCCTTGATGGTGCTGATCCCCATACTGCTCATCCTTATCATAGGGGCTGTTACCGTTGGCATTCCTTTATATAAGAAATATTCGTACGGCAAAGAAACAGCCGATCTTAATGCCCATTACGGGGTATCCGGCGAAATGGCCGCCATTATCCTTCAGAATGAACAGATCGCCGATCAGGCCCTTGTCAGGGACGGACGGTGCTATTTTGGCTATGATACCGTCAGAGCTTACCTTACCCAGGGATTTTTCTATGACGGAGCTTACAACGGCGGAACGCTCATGTTCACGACCGCCAAGGAGACCTATGAGGTTACGGACGGATCGAGTTCTTACAGCGTATCCGGCGTGACCACAGATCTGGGATATCCTCTTACCTTAAGGGAAAACGGCCGTCTCTATGTCTCTGCGGATTATCTGAAGATGTTCTGTACTTTCACCGTCGATATTTATGAATGCCGTGTCCAGCTCTATACCCAGTGGGGAACCGCCCATGAAATGCGCACGGTCACAAGAGATACACAGATACGCGAAAGAGGCGGGATCAAGAGCCCCATCCTCAGGGAAGTCGAAGAGGGTGAAACGGTCGAACTGATAGAGGCTATGGAGGACTGGAGCAAGGTCAAGACCTCCGACTCGATCATCGGATACATAGAGAATAAGCGTATGACTTCGGCAGAGCCTGTTACGGACATAGCTCCAATCGCACCGGCTCTTCCCGAATACACGACTGTAAGGCTTGATACAAGAGTCAATCTGGGATTCCACCAGATAGCGGGCATCGGAGGCAACGATACTCTCGGCGAAGCGCTTAATGAAGCTCTCGGCATCAATGTCATAGCACCTACGTGGATATCGCTTACCGATGAGCAGGGTTCGTTCAGGAATTTCTGCTCCGCCGACTATGTCGCAAAGTGCCATCAGAAAGGCATCAAAGTCTGGGTTGTTGCCGACAACTTCAATTATGCCAATGAAAACGGCATCGATCTGGATGAGACGGCTCTTCTGTCGGATACCGAAAAGAGAAGAAAGCTGGAATCCGACCTTGTGGCAGCGGTCATGGAAGTCGGCGCCGACGGTCTGAACTTCGACTTCGAGGAGCTGCCCGTCGAAAGCAGCGATTATTTTGTCCAGTTCCTGAGAGAGATATCCGTGCTGTGCAGACAAAGCGGAATATGCCTTTCCACGGATAATTATGTACCTTATGATTACAACTCTCATTACAGGCTCGACCTTCAGGGCCGGTTCGTCGACTATGTCCTGATAATGGGTTATGACGAGCACACTCCGTACGGCGGAACCGCAGGAAGCGTATCCAGCCTCGGATTTACTTCGGACGGACTTACGCTTACCCTTGAAAAAGTTCCTTCCGAGAAGGTCATCAACGCTGTTCCTTTCTACACGGTCGTATGGACCACCAAGGACGGCACCACAACCGGAAAGTATCTGACACTTGTCAACCAGGCCGAATATGTCGCGAACCTTGGCCTTACTCCCGTCTGGGATGAGGAGACTTCACAGAATTATATCGAGTGGAGAGAGGGCACCACGCTTTATCAGGTATGGCTCGAGGATACTTCATCACTGATGGCCAAGCTCAACGTTATGAATACCCTTGACCTCGGAGGAGTCGGAGCGTGGAGGATCGGATACGGAACCTCCGACAGCTGGAATCTTCTCAGGGTCTACGCATACGGTCAGTAAGATATTGAAAACATCGATCTACAAAATAGAACAGCCCGAAGGACCGCTTACGGAAAACGATCTGAAAGCGATCGGTGAATGCGGACGCATCATAAAAGAAGGCGGGCTTGTTGCTTTCCCTACAGAGACGGTTTACGGACTCGGAGGGGACGCGCTTAACGAAGAATCCTCTTCAAAGATCTATTCCGCAAAGGGAAGACCTTCCGATAATCCGCTGATAGTACACATCTCGGATATGGCTTCGCTCGAAAGCATTGTTACGGACATACCGGATGAGTGCAGGATACTTGCGGACAGGTTCTGGCCCGGACCGCTCACCATGGTGATGAAGTCATCCGGGAAGGTCCCAAGCCGCACAACCGGCGGACTTGATACGGTCGCGGTAAGAATGCCGGACGATCTGACCGCAAGACAGCTTATAAAAGCATCCGGGGGATATATAGCGGCCCCGAGCGCGAATATTTCGGGACGGCCCAGCCCCACCGCATTTAAATATGTGCTGGAGGATATGGACGGACGTATCGATGCGATAATCGACGGAGGCGTAAACCCGATAGGACTTGAATCGACGATAGTCGATCTTGCGGGAGAGCGCATAATGGTCCTTCGCCCGGGCTTTATAACGAACGAGATGCTTTCGGAAGCTCTCGGAACCGAAGTGATCACGGATCCCGCACTGCTCGATCCGGATTGCAAGGACAGACCGAAGGCTCCCGGAATGAGATACAGGCATTATGCTCCCAGGGGGGAGGTCAGACCTGTAAAGGGATCTGACGATGCGGTATCGGAATATATTGTCGGCGAGCTGGCCGTGGCAAATAGAAACGGCCGGAAAACGGGAGTGTTCTGTTCATCGGAACATGCTTCAAAATATGACGCGGATGTCATAAGAAGCGCGGGCTCACTGGACGATGCTTCAAGCGCGGCGCACGAGTTCTATTCCGCATTAAGGGATATGGATGATGAGAATGTCGACGTGATCTTTGTGGAAAATTTTACGGACCGTGGATTCGGAGAAGCTTTCTGGAACAGATTGCTCAGATCCGCTGGTTCGAAATGGGAGGAAGTAAAATGAAGATATCAATCGGATGCGATCATGGCGGATATGCTCTTAAGGAGCACCTTAAGAAATATCTGACCGACAAGGGCTATGAGATACATGATGTCGGAACCTATTCCGAGGACAGCTGTGATTATCCCAAGTTCGCTTACGCTGCGGCAAGGCTCGTAGAGAAAGGCGAATGTGAAAAGGGAATAGTCGTATGCACCACCGGTATCGGTGTGAGCATATGCGCCAACAAGGTACAGGGCATAAGATGCGCACTCTGCTCCGATCCCTTAAGTGCCAAGATGACAAGGCTTCACAATGATGCCAATATGCTTGCGCTCGGTGCGGGAATCATCGGACCCAATCTTGCCGAGAGCATAGCCGAGACATTCCTTGAGACAGAGTTTTCCGGCGCACAGCGTCATGCCAGAAGGATCAGACAGATCGAAAACCAGGATTAAATAAATTAACAGGAGAAGCGGTATGGGAAAAGTAGTTGTAATGGATCATCCTTTGATAAGGCACAAGATCGGTTTTATCAGAAGAAAGGAAACCGGAACCAAGGAGTTCCGCGAGACCATCGGCGAGATCGCAATGCTCATGTGCTATGAGGCAACCAGGGATCTGAGACTCGAAGATGTTGAGATCGAGACCCCCATCTGCAAGACAACGGTCAAGCAGCTTGCCGGCAAGAAGCTCGCGGTCATCCCCATTCTCAGAGCAGGTCTCGGAATGGTGGACGGAATGCTTTCAATGATCCCCACCGCCAAGGTAGGACATATCGGACTTTACAGAGACCCCGATACATCCAAGCCTGTTGAGTATTACTGCAAGATACCCGCAGACTGTGCCGAAAGAGAGATCTTTGTTGTGGATCCCATGCTCGCTACCGGCGGATCCGCATCGGAGGCTATCTCGATGCTCAAGGTCAGAGGATGCAAGAACATTCACTTCCTCTGCATCATCGCGGCACCCAAGGGCATTGAAGTATTAAAGGAAGCACATCCCGACGTTGACATCTTCATCGGTTCGGTAGATGAGAAGCTCAACGATCATAACTATATCGTACCCGGACTCGGCGATGCCGGCGACAGGATCTTCGGTACCAAGTGATGGATGATAAAAAGAGAGAAGATTATATAAGCTGGGATGAATATTTCATGGGCGTAGCCCATCTTTCCGGGCTTCGCAGCAAGGATCCGAGCACTCAGGTCGGATGCTGCATAGTCAGCCGCGACCACAAGATTCTTTCCATGGGTTACAACGGACTTCCCAAGGGATGCAGCGATGACGAATTTCCCTGGGGAAGGGAAGGCAATCCCGGTACCAATAAATACGCATTCGTTACGCATTCCGAACTGAATGCGATCCTCAACTACAGGGGAGGCTCACTGGAGGATACGATCCTTTATGTTTCTCTTTTCCCCTGCAATGAATGCGCAAAGGCGATAATACAGGCCGGAATCAAAGAGGTCGTATATCACAGCGACAAATATGCGGGCACCGATGCCAACAATGCGGCCAAGAGAATGTTCGATGCAGCAGGCGTCAAATATACCCAATATATGGAAACGGGCAGGAAAATAGAGATCGATCTATGAGAAATGCTTTGCCTATAAACCGGATATTGAAAAGCGCGAAAGTAAGGCGAGGATGCAGAGCCGCTCTCAGCGGACTGCTTGCTCCCGTGCTTGCGCTGACCCTTGTTCTTGCAGGGAGATCCGTGGTAAATGCGACAACGCAGCAGCAGATCGATCAGGCCCAGGCCGAAAAAGAAGCGCTCGAAGCGCAGCAGCAGGCCAATCAGGATAATCTCAACGATCTTAAGACCGAACAGGGAGAGCTCCAGGTCAAGGTGAACGAACTCAACGGCAGGCTTGAGGAGATAGGAGATAATCTCGAGAGCCTCGAACAGGGAATGATCGATAAGCAGGCAGAGATCGAAGCCACCAGGATCGCACTCGAGGAGGCAATAGCGACCGAAGAATGGCAGTATGAATGCATGGTCATCAGAGTACGCGATATGTACGAAAGAGGAGACCAGGATTTCATATCCGCGATCCTCGGAGCAAGGTCATTGTCCGAAATGCTCACCGCCGCAGATTTTTTCGAGAAGATCGAAAGCTACGACAAGAAAAAACTTGAAGAGTTCAAGGCAAACAGGGCGTTCATCGAAGAGCAGAAAGCCAGGCTCGAGATGGAAGAACAGGAACTGGAAAGCCTTCAGGAACAGACGATCGAGCAGCAGAATATGGTCTCCGGAATAATAACCGAGACCAGAAGCGTTATGAGCGTTTATGCCGATCAGATACAAGATGCCGAAGCTGCGGCACTTGCTTACGAAGCGGCGATCAAGGCCAAGGAAGCCGATATAGCATACCTCAAGCAGAAACTGGCCGAGGAACAGGCTATGTCGAGAGCGGCGGCAAACGGCGTCTGGAGAGATATTTCCCAGGTTACATGGGAGGAAAATGACAGATACCTTCTGGCAAATCTGATCTATTGCGAGGCGGGCGGCGAGCCCTATGACGGACAGGTCGCCGTCGGAGCGGTCGTTATAAACAGGTTGCTCAGTGCCAAATATCCCGATACACTGACAGGGGTTATTTACCAGAGGGGACAGTTTTCACCTGCGGGAAGCGGAAGACTGGCGATCGCACTGGCCCAGAACAAAGCAACGTCGAGCTGCTATCAGGCTGCGGACGAAGCAATGGCCGGAGTGACGAATGTCGGAACATGTGTCTATTTCCGGACCCCCATAGAGGGACTGACCGGAATCCAGATAGGACATCATATATTTTACTAAGGGGGTAACATACGGATGAAGCTAATACACCTAGCGGATGCTCATCTTGATTCCAAAATGGAATCCAAGCTGGACAAATCCAAAGCTTCAATGAGGAGGGATGAGCTGCTGGACACATTCTGCGGTATCGCGGATTATGCCGATGAGAACGGAGTGAGTGCCGTTATCATAGCGGGAGATCTTTTTGATACCAGGAATGTCAGAGTGGGAGCGGTGAACCGCGTAAAGGCGGCATTTAATTCTCATCCGGATGTGACATTTATATATCTTAAGGGAAACCATGACGAGGCTGCATATTTCGAAGGGGATTATCCCGGAAATCTCATCATCTTCGACAAGGAAGGCATCGACAGCCTTTCTCTCAAAACTTCTGTCGGAAAAAATGTAAATATCATCGGAATAGTACCCGGCGAAGACGGATTCGATAAGGCATATACCGAACTCAACCTTGATTACGACGCGATGAATATAGTGACGATGCACGGAGCCGTCGGCGAATATCAGGGCAGGGATAAGGCCGAAAGCATCGATCTTTCCCGTCTCAGAAACCGCAACATCGATTATCTCGCGCTCGGTCATTATCATACCTTTACCGAAGGTGAACTTCCTTCAAGGGGCAAGTACTGTTACCCCGGATGCCCCGAAGGAAGAGGCTTTGATGAATGCGGCGAGCACGGCTTTGTTGTCGTTGACATCGATGATAACGATCTTTCTTTTAAGACTTCTTTTGTTCCCTTCGCAAAAAGAAATATCTACGAGATCAAGGCCGATATCTCGGATTGCATGACCACCCCCGAGATCGACAGCCGTATAAGTGAAGCCGTAAAAGGTTCACCCGCAACGAGTGACGATCTGGTAAGGATAATACTTACCGGAGAGACCTCCGTTGATGCGGAAAAAGATATAGAGCATGTAAAGAGACAGGTGTCCGAAAGATTCTTCTACGGCGAAGTGAAGGATTCCAGCAGAGTCGCCATCGATTATGACGAATACCTTCACGAAGCATCCCTGAAGGGAGAGCTGGTAAGACTTCTGAAGGAGGAAGACTTATCCGAGGATGAAAGAGGTCTTATCGTAAGATGTGCAATACAGGCTCTTAAGGGGGAGGACATCAGTTTATGAAACTCGTTTCATGCCATATAGATAACTTCGGAAAGATCAGCAATGAGGATAAGGATTTTTCCGCCGGACTCAATTGCTTCTGCACCGATAACGGAACCGGAAAATCGACACTTGCGTCATTTATCAAGGTCATGCTCTACGGATTCTCCGGTGAGAAGGTAAGGAAGAACGAATACGAGAACGAGAGAAAGTTCTTCAAACCCTGGCAGGGAGGAACATACGGAGGAAATCTGACCTTCGAAAAAGACGGTGTAAACTACTGCATTTACAGAACCTTCGGAACCAAGGAATCCGAGGATGTTCTCAAGATAATGAACACCGAGACCGGAATGGCGGATCATTCTTTTGAACCCGTTCCCGGCATCGCACTTTTCGGAATAGATGCGGATTCTTTTGAAAGGACCGCATATGTATCGCAGCAGGATTGCGCGACCAGCGTGACCGGAGATATCAGTGCCCGCATAGGCGGCGTTTCCGAGAAGGATGACGACATGAGAAGGTATGCCGCTGCCGAGGAGCTTCTCAAGAAAGAAAGCGACAGGCTCACGCCTTCCAGGGCTACCGGTCTCATCAACAAGGAAGAGAATGAACTTTCCAAGCTCAAGGATCTGTTCAGGAACATCGATTCCCAGAAGAATCTCTGCGTAGAGCTTTCGTCAAAGGCTGAGCAGGCTGCGGTGAAGTCCGAGGAAGACAGGAAGACCCAGCTCAAGGTCAAGGCAAGACTCGATGCCCTGAGAAGATATCTTGATCTCAGGGAGCAGAAGGATAATTACGAGAACCTCAAAGCGGCACGTGATAAGGCCGATTCCGAACTCCGCACCGCCAAGAGCATTTTCGAGGGAGAGATCCCCGATGAAGCGACCGCGCAGAAGTGGGTAGAGGATTCGATAGTGCTCAGGGATGACGAGAAGGAACTCAGATCTCATGACCTTACTCCCGCCGAGGCTGAACGTCTCGAAGAGGAGACCAAGAAATTCGCCAAGAAGATCCCCGCTTCTTCCGAGATCGATAAGCTTCTCAAGCAGTGGAACATGATCCAGGAGCTCAAGGATGAACTTCCCGACAGAAGAGACCAGGCGGAGATGATCAAGAACCAGGCTCTCGAGGAGCAGAGGGAGAAATATAAGCCGTTCATAGCACTTGCGATAGGCGGACTTGTCATCATCCTTGCTGCTGTCCTTGCGGCCGTCATCACCAAGATCTATTTCATTGCCGCAGCGTCCGTCATCGGTATCGCCATGATCGTTTACGGCCTGATACTTCGCAAGAAGCACAATGATGAGACCAGGACCAAGGGCGAGGGTACATCACGCAGATATAACGAACTCATGGAAAAGATCGCCGAGGATGAGGAACTCGTCGAGGGCACAGAGATGGATGCCCAGGATCTCCTCGGTGCGGTCGGCGTAACGTATGTCGGAAGATCTGCCATGAGCGATCTTATCAACCTGAGAAACCAGGTAAGGGAATACGAAGCACTCGGCAATAAAAAGAAACAGTACGAAGAGATGGTCAGGGAAAAAGACTACGAAGGAAGGCTTGATGCCATCAAAGAGTATGTCAAGAAATGTTCCATCATGGGAACCAGAGCTTCCATCCCCGAGTCGGATGCGTCCGAGATATGTCTTCCCGTAAGCGAGATCGCCACGAGGGTAGAGCAGATCAAGGCAAGACAGGCTGATGCCGATGATGCTGCCACAAGAGTCAAGGTATTCGAGACGGATCACAACGTATCGCTCTATGAAGGCCTTAAGAGCCCCGAGGATGAGGTCATAACCATTTTCGATCTTGAGAGCATGCTCAAAAAGGTCGAAGAGTCCATCGCCAATGATGATAAGCTTGTGGAATCCTGTAAGAAGGAGCTCCAGGAAGCCGAAGAGATCTGTGCCACGATGGAAAGTGCCCATGAAGAGTATGAGAGGCGCTTTGAAGACCTTGAGGTTCTTAAGAAGAGATACGATATCATCACCAAGACCAGGGAGTATCTCGCTACTGCCAGAGACAACTTTAACACCAGATACATCAAGGATATTCAGGCATCCTTTGATAAATATTTCAAGATGCTGAGCGGAGACGACGGCAAGGTATTTACCATCGATGCCAACCTGAACGTTACATATGTCGAGCAGGGACAGCCCAGGGTTCCCGATACGCTCTCCGAAGGCTACAAGGATCTTGTCGGACTGTGCAGAAGAGTTGCCATGGCTGATGCGATGTATGCGGCTGAAAAGCCTTTCATCGTGCTTGACGATCCCTTCGTCAATCTCGATGACAAGAAGCTTTCCGGTGCTTCGAGATTCATCAGGGACATTGCATCCGGTTATCAGATCATCTACTTTACCTGCCAGAGCGCAAGAAGATTCAACGCATAAGAATGTGCATGATAAAAGCCCCCGCATGATGCGGGGGCTTGTTTTTTGTGGTGGGAGTGAATGCCGGAACCGACCCTCCGGTCACAAGGTCCGTCGATTTAAAGTCCTCTTGAATCAAGGTATTCGCTGAGAGTGTCGAACTTATCCCTCTGTATGGTCACAAGCAGGTTGTTCAGCTGTCTTAAGCAGTTGCTTGTCTGTTCCTGGGTGATTAGCCCTTTTTCGAGGGCGTCCGCAAGCTCATCCAGATCCACGACCTTGACTCTTCCCGAGGGGTGGATCACAACATCCGCAAGCAGATCGGTGACGGTAAGCTCACCCTTGTCGTGATCGGGAGTGTATTCGACGATGTCTATGTACCAGTAGAGGAGAGAACCGTCCTCTTTGTAGAATTTACTTATCTTGATGCCTTTATCGTAGATGTATACGCTTGAACCGTGGTCAAATTCCGTTTTCGGATTTATGGTCTTCCATCTGGTTATGAGCACTTCGTCGTCGGAATAGACGATCTCGTCATCTTTGAGCTCAAAGCACTCTGCGGGGATGATCCTTTTTCTGAAAAGTTTCCGGATGACCATAACACCTCCTGTAAACAAACGTATTTCGGGCTCCGAAGGCACGTCGGAATCCGTTTTCTTTTGCATAGACTATAGCACAAAACAGCTTGGATTTGATAGACTTTTCTATAAATTTACGATATAATTCATATGTTGTGAAGAAAGGTGACGACCGCAAAGTTATCCGTGCACTGTCCATGATGTTCCAGTTCACTGTCTTCCTTCTCGTGCCGATATGCGGTATGGGAGCACTGGGAATCTTTCTGGACAGGAAGTTTGGGACAAGATGGATAGCCATATTGTTCTTTTTTATCGGTGCGATCGCGGGATTTCGGAACATTTACCGTTTTGCGATGAGCATCACGGAAGATAAAGGATCTTCGGACTTAAAGGATGAGTCTTCGGACCGCTCTGAAAAAAACAAATAGAACGCTTCTGGAGCTTAAGACCGGGATAGTGATCCTCGGACTGCTGGGACTTATCGTTACGGCATGTTTTGCTCCGGTGTTTAAGGAGAAGGCACCGTGGATGTGTCTGTCCTGGGTGTTCGGAATGCTGACGGCGATCCTGTCGGCTTCGGATATGTACAGGGTTCTGGACAAGGCACTGGACCTTCCGGAAAAGCAGGCACAGCGGACCATTTATATGGGCTATCTGAAGAGGTATGTGATACTCGGAGTGATGCTCGTGATCTTCTGTTTATCCGATAAGCTCGATCCCATAGTGTTCTTCATATCGTACATGACACTTAAGCTGGCAGCGTACATGCAGCCGCTCACACATAAGATGTACAACGCATGGTTCGGCGAAACGGACCCGCCGTCGATCTCCCAGGAGGAGTATGACGCACTCCATCCGGAGCTTGTTCCGGAAAGTGAAAAGAAAAAAGACCGGTCCTGACCGGATTACTTATATAAAACCGATAACGGAGGGGAAGAGAATTGGGATACGGATTACTGCTGTCTGCAGATAATATCGACTTCATGGTCCATGGCCTGGTCGAGTATTCATTCTTTGGCCACACTGTATATTTAACCACCACCCATGTGAGCATCCTTATGGTCATGCTCATATTGATGGTGTTTTCCGTTATTGCCGGAAACGGATTCAAGAAAGCTCTCCGCGAGGAGAATTTCGCACCCGCTAACGGCTTTATGAACGGAGTCGAGCTTCTTACCGAATTTCTCATGAACACAGTCAAGGGAGGAATGGGAAAATCGGCTCCCGTATTCTTTAACTACATCGCAACTCTTTTCTGCTTCATACTTCTTTCGAACATCTCGGGTCTTCTCGGACTCAGGCCTCCCACGGCCGACTACGGCGTAACGCTTCCGCTTGCGCTCATAACATTCACGATCATCCACTACAGCGAGGTCAGATTCTCCAAGCCTAAGCAGCTCTGGGCGGACAAGTGCTCCCCCCTGCCTCCCTGGCTTCCCATCTGGCTTCCCATCAATATCATATCCGACATCGCCGTACCCATTTCGCTGTCGCTGCGTCTTTTCGCAAACGTTCTTTCCGGAACGGTCATGATGGCGCTGATCTACGGATTGCTCGGATGGATCGCGACCGGATGGCCCGCAGCACTTCATGTGTACTTCGATCTCTTTTCCGGAGCGATACAGACCTACGTTTTCTGCATGCTGACGATGACTTACATCTCGAGTGCAAGAGGCGACAATTAAACGGGTTCTACAGACTGAGAAGTCTTTGAACATATAAACGGTTTTAACGGAGGAAAAAAATATGGAATTCAATGAGAACTTTGTATACGGATGTTCCGCTATAGGTGCCGGACTTGCCGTTATCGCAGGTATCGGACCCGGTGTCGGCCAGGGTATCGCTGCAGGACACGGTGCTTCCGCAGTAGGACGCAATCCCGGAGCAAAGGGAGACATCATGTCCACCATGCTTCTCGGACAGGCAGTTGCAGAGACCACCGGTCTTTACGGTCTCCTTGTTGCAATGCTCCTTATGTTCGTTAAGCCTTTCGTATGATCCGCAAGATGCCCAGAAACACCGAACATAAAATGAGAAAGGAGGCAAGAGAATGTTGTTATTGACTGAAGGCATGCAGCCCAGACTTTTCGGTCTGGATTTCCAGCTGGTTGCCGATTCTTGCCTGATGATCATCGCCATATTTGTTCTCTTTCTCTTCATGAGTTATTTTCTCTGGAATCCCGCAAGAAAGTATCTTGAGGCGAGGAAAAAACACATCGAGGATGAACTCAAGGCCGCAGCCGACAGCGAAAAGCAGGCTGCAGAGCTCAAAGAGCAGTATGAAGCCAAGATGAAGAATGCCGATGTCGAGGCCGAAGGAATCCTGGCGGATGCTCACAAGCGCGGTATCGAGAATGAGAAACAGATCGTTGCCCGTGCGCATGAGGAAGCCGGACGCATCGTAGAGCATGCATCCAGGGAAGCCGAGCTCGAAAAGCAGAAGGTGGCTGATGATGTTAAGAAGGAAATGGTTGAGCTTGCGTCACTCATCGCAGGCAAAGTTGTTTCCGCATCCATTGACACGACCGTTCAAGATCAGTTGGTTGACGAAGCCCTGAAAGAAATAGGTGAGAGCACATGGCAAAACTGATATCCGGTGTTTACGGAGAAGCTCTTTATGACACGGCCGTCAGTTCCGGCAGATCCGATGACATGATGGAGGAGATCGGGGTCATTAAGAAGGTCCTCGATGAGAATCCGGATTTCACCAAGCTCATGCTTCATCCTTCCGTATCCAAAGAGGATAAAAAGAAGATCGTAGAAGAGACCTTCCGCGGAAGAGTGATGGATGAACTCACGGGTTTTATCCTGACTGTTGTCGACAAAGAGCGCTTTAAAGAACTGGACTCCATATTTGAATATTTTACCGACCGTATTAAGGCAGACCGTGGGATCGGGGTTGTGTACATAACCTCTCCTATGGATCTTGACATAAATACGAGACTGGCTGTAGAGGACCGCATACGGCAGACCACTACCTACGCGACGCTGGAGACACATTACAATGTTGATCCTTCGATCATCGGCGGTATCGTGATCCGTATCGGAGACCGCGTAGCGGATGCATCCGTGAAGACCAGGCTCGATGATCTAACTTCCAAGCTTTTAGATATCCAGCTGGGATAAAACCCGCCGGAAAGAGAGGAATACGATAACATGAATTTGAAACCTGAAGAAATCAGTTCCGTTATCAAGGAGCAGATAAAGCGTTACGCTTCCACTCTGGAAGTTGCTGACGTAGGTACCGTTATCCAGGTTGCAGACGGTATAGCCAGAGTGCATGGTCTCGAGAAGGCCATGCAGGGCGAGCTGCTGGAATTCCCCGGAGAGGTATACGGCATGGTCCTCAACCTTGAGGAAGACAATGTCGGTGCGGTTCTGCTCGGATCAGCCAGGAATATAAGTGAAGGTGATACCGTCAAGACGACCGGACGAGTCGTTGAGGTACCCGTAGGTGATGCGCTTCTCGGAAGAGTCGTTAATTCACTCGGACAGCCCATAGACGGCAAGGGCCCCATCCAGACTACGAAATATCGTCGTATCGAGAGAGTCGCAAGCGGCGTTATCACACGTAAGAGCGTTGATACTCCTCTTCAGACCGGTATCAAGGCTATCGACTCCATGATCCCTATCGGACGCGGACAGCGTGAACTCATCATCGGTGACCGTCAGACAGGTAAGACCGCTATCGCGATCGATACGATCATCAATCAAAAAGGCCAGGGTGTTAACTGTATCTATGTTGCGATCGGCCAGAAGGCATCAACGGTTGCAAATATCGTTAAGACCCTTGAAGAATACGGAGCAATGTCCTATACAACGGTTGTCGTATCGACGGCATCCGATCTTGCTCCCCTCCAGTACATCGCACCTTATTCGGGATGTGCTATCGGAGAAGAGTGGATGGAGAACGGCGGTGACGTTCTTGTCATCTATGATGACTTGAGTAAGCACGCCGCAGCATACAGAACACTCTCACTTCTCCTTCACAGACCGCCCGGGAGAGAAGCTTATCCCGGAGACGTCTTCTACCTGCATTCAAGACTTCTTGAAAGAGCAGCGAGAATGAGCGAAGAGTACGGCGGAGGATCTCTTACCGCACTTCCCATCATCGAGACACAGGCGGGCGACGTATCCGCTTACATACCTACCAACGTTATTTCCATTACCGACGGACAGATATATCTTGAGACCGAGATGTTCAATTCCGGTTTCAGACCGGCTATCAACGCGGGTCTTTCCGTATCCAGAGTCGGCGGTGCCGCACAGATCAAGGCTATGAAGAAGATCGCGGCTCCCATCAGAACCGAGCTCGCACAGTACAGAGAGCTTGCATCATTCGCTCAGTTCGGTTCCGAGCTTGATGATGATACCAAGGAAAAGCTTGCACAGGGCGAAAGGATCAGAGAAGTTCTCAAGCAGCCTCAGTACTCACCCATGCCCGTTGAGAACCAGGTCATCATGATCTACGTCGTAACCAGGAAGTACCTGCTCGATGTTCCCGTAAGCGAGATCACAAGGTTCGAGAAGGAGTTCATCGAATTCCTTTCAGCCAAGTATCCCGAGGTGCTCACCGGCATCAGACAGGACAAGGTACTTAGCGATGAGAACGAAGAGAGCCTCAAGAAGGCTATCGGCCAGTTCAAAGAGTCGTTCCTTAAAACCGAAGAATAAACTTTAGAGGTAAATGCAATGGCTTCAATGCGTGACATCAAGAGGCGCAGGACCAGCATACAGGGCACTCAGCAGATCACAAAAGCGATGAAGCTGGTGTCCACGGTCAAGCTTCAGCGTGCCAGGAGCAATGCAGAAAAATCACATAGCTATTTCGATACCATGTACAGGACCGTATGCAGCATCCTTGCAAGAGTGGGCGAATCGGATCACAGATATCTCAAGGGAAATGATTCCAAGAGAAAAGCGGTCGTCGTCATAACCTCCAACAGAGGACTTGCGGGAGGCTACAATTCCAACGTGGTCAAGCTTATTACGGCCGATCCCGCATTTGTGAAGGAAGATCTTGACCTTTACACGATCGGCAACAAAGGCTACGAGACATTCCACAGACACGGTTACAATGTGGTAAGAAATCTTCCGGATATCATTGAAGCTCCGACATATCTGGACGCAATGGGACTTACGGATATCCTCCTGCAGTCGTATTCGGAAGGCGAGATAGGCGAGATATATCTTGCATATACGTTTTTCAAAAATACAGTGACTCACGTTCCCACACTCATCAAGCTTCTGCCCGTTGACAGCATTGATGAGGATAAGGACGGAAAGCCCGACAAGATCGATGCGATAATGAATTTCGAACCGGGCGACGAAGAAGCACTGGATATGATCATCCCCAAATATATCGCAGGACAGATCCACGGAGCCCTGATCGAAGCACTTGCCAGTGAGAACGGTGCCAGAATGCAGGCCATGGACAATGCGACGAGCAATGCCGAGGATATGATCGATGACCTGACGCTTAAATACAACAGAGCCCGTCAGGGTTCCATCACTCAGGAACTTACCGAGATCATCGCAGGTTCCCAGGCTTTGAACGGATAAGGAAAGGAAACAAAATGGCAGAGAATAAAGGAAAGATCACACAGATCATCGGAGCTGTCCTTGATGTCAGATTTGATGAAGGTTCGCTTCCTGAGATCAACGAAGCTATCAGGATCCCTCTTAATGACGGATCAAAGCTGGTTGTCGAGGTTGCGCAGCATCTCGGAGACGACACGGTCAGATGCATAGCAATGGGATCCACCGACGGTCTTGTCAGAGGCATGGATGCTATCGCTACCGGAGCTCCCATATCCGTTCCCGTAGGAGAGAATACTCTCGGAAGAATATTCAACGTACTCGGTGAGCCCATTGACAATAAGCCCGCTCCCGAAGGCGTTGATTACGAGCCCATACACAGACCCGCTCCTTCATTCGAAGAGCAGTCGACCGAGTCCGAACTTCTCGAGACCGGCATCAAGGTCGTTGACCTCCTCTGCCCTTATCAGAAGGGTGGTAAGATCGGACTTTTCGGAGGTGCCGGCGTAGGTAAGACGGTCCTCATCCAGGAGCTTATCAGAAACATCGCAACCGAGCACGGCGGATATTCCGTATTCACAGGTGTAGGTGAGCGTACCCGTGAAGGTAATGACCTTTATCACGAGATGACCGAGTCGGGAGTTATCGATAAGACCACCATGGTCTTCGGTCAGATGAACGAGCCCCCCGGGGCAAGAATGAGAGTAGGTCTTACCGGACTTACAATGGCTGAGTATTTCAGAGATAAGGGTGGAAAGGACGTTCTTCTTTTCATCGATAATATTTTCCGTTTCACCCAGGCAGGTTCCGAGGTTTCCGCACTTCTCGGACGTGTTCCTTCGGCCGTAGGTTATCAGCCCACACTCCAGACCGAGATGGGTGCTCTTCAGGAGAGAATAACCTCAACCAAGAACGGATCCATCACATCCGTACAGGCTGTATACGTTCCCGCGGATGACCTTACCGACCCCGCTCCCGCAACAACATTCGCACACCTCGATGCAACCACCGTTCTTTCGAGAAGCATCGTTGAGCTCGGTATCTATCCCGCGGTAGATCCTCTCGAGTCCACATCCCGTATTCTCGATCCCAGGATCGTCGGCGATGAGCATTACAAGACCGCCAGAGGCGTTCAGGAGATCCTTCAGAGATATAAGGAACTCCAGGATATCATCGCGATCCTCGGTATGGACGAACTTTCCGAAGAGGATAAGATCGTCGTATCCAGAGCGCGTAAGGTACAGCGTTTTCTTTCACAGCCTTTCTTCGTAGCAGGACAGTTCACCGGACTCGAAGGAAAGTACGTGCCCATCGAAGAGACCATCAGAGGCTTCAGGGAGATCCTCGAAGGAAAGCATGACGATATTCCCGAGAGCTATTTCCTCAGCAAGGGTTCGATCGATGACGTTGTAGCTGCATATAATGCGAAGTAATTAGGAGATCATCAGTCTCATGGATAAATTCAAACTCAGGATCGTCACACCCGAAAGAGTCTTCTATGAGGGCGAGGCGGACATGGTAGAAATGAATACAACAGAGGGCGAGATAGGCTGCTATCCGGGACATATTCCCCTTACGGTCATCTGCAAGCCGGGCATCCTTACCATCCATGAAGGCGATGAGATCAAGAAGGCGGCCCTCCACGGCGGATTTGCGGAAATTCTTCCCGATTCGTTCAATGTTCTCGCCGAAGCAGTTGAATGGCCCGACGAGATCGATGAAGAGAGAGCAAAGGCTGCAATGGAAAGAGCCAAAAAGAGACTTGAGAGCAAGACGGATGATGTTGATATGTCCACCGAGGAGCTTGCGCTTCAAAGGGCGATAACCAGAATAAATGCTCTTAAGTGATCGTAAAGTCAGGTCGTTTTAATAGTTAAGATAAAAAGCCCGCGGTCTGCATGCATAGACCGCGGCTTTGTTTTAATCTATAATATCCGTGTCATGAAAAAAATACTCATCAGGGCTCTGGTCTACATACTGGTATTCGTTACCGCGGTACTGATATTCGGTAAACTTATGAGCCGCAAACAGGTGAATATGCTTGTCGATATGGACCCGGCCTCCCAGCCGGTCATTTATATGTCCATTGAAGACATAAGATACAATATGCTTCCCGGTTATTCCACGCCGAGAAATATTTCGTATGACAGGGATTCCCTTACTTACATCAATTCGTCGAGAAGCATTCCCATTACGATCGACACATTCGGAAGCAAGGTTGCCGGAGCATCCTACGAACTCAGGAATATTGAGGACGGAAGGCTCATTGAAGAAGGCGAGACCGATCTTATCATGAACAATATCGGAAACCTCAAGGGTAAGATCGAGCTCAAGGATCTTATCACGGACGGTGCCGAGTATTCTCTCGAAATAATCCTCTCCATGGAAGACGGAAGGGAGATATATTATTACACACGTGTCATAAAGGGAGATGAAGAGCTTGCATATGACAAGATAGCATATGCCAAGTATTTTCATGACTGCCTTTTCGATAAAAAGACTGCGGAAGCGATCAAAAAGCATCTTGAGACCAATTCTTCGTTAAACGATAATTCGACATTTGCATATGTCGATATCCATTCATCTTTTTCCCAGATAACATACGGTGATCTCGAGGTCACTCCCTATGGGGAACCCGGGATCTATCTCAAGGAAGACAGCGGATGTGATGCCACCGTCTATACCGACTATATGCTCAGGAGCGGATACGGCACCTCACTGACAGCATATAAGGCACATGAAGAGATCAAGGTCAGATACACCCAGAAGGGAATATACATCCTTTCTTACATCAGGACGATGGAGGAGATCGCAAATCCCGCGGATATGTGTGTTAATGACAAGATCACACTCGGTATAGCCGTCGAGGATCCCGAGATGATGGAAAGTCCTGACGGAAAATGCGTTGCATTCGTATCCGGCGGAAGGCTTTTCATGTACAACGAAAAAGCGGCAAAGCTTGCCTGCGCATACAGCTTCTATGATTACGGAGTATTCGATGTAAGGAATATCTACGACCGTCACGATATCAGGATCCTGGATATCGATGATGACGGGAACATGGTATTTGCGGTGTACGGATATATGAACAGGGGAGTTCATGAAGGCGATGTCGGAATAACCTTCTATTCGTACGATGATTCCATAAACACCCTGAAGGAGATCCTGTACATCCCTTATGACAAATCCGCGGATATACTGATGGAGGAAATGGGAAGACTCCTGTATATGAATACGTACGGCCACATCTATATGACCATGGAAAATGCCGTATTCAGGATAGACCCCGATGAAAAGACGATCAGACAGACGGGAATGTACTGGTCCGGTGATGCGCTTCAGACCAGTGATGACCAGAGACTCATCGTAACCATGGGCAATGATATAAACGTGACCGTTTCCGAACTGACCGTTACCGATCTTGAAACCGAAGACTCGGTCAAGGTAAGTGCGGGCTCCGGAGAGTATATAAGATTCCTCGGTTTCAGGGGCGAGGATATGATCTACGGAGTGGCAAGAGCCGGGGATCTTCAGACCGAGACCAGCGGAAACCTTCTTTTCCCAATGTACCGTATATGCATATGCGACGGAACCGGAAAGCTTCTCAAATATTATGAAAAAGAAGGATTCTATGTAACCGATGTGGAGATAGAAGATAACAGGATCCTGCTCACAAGACTCAGCGGAAGTCCCGGAGCCTATAAGGGAGCAGATGGGGATAACATCACATTCAGCAAGGAAGACGAGATCGGAAGGAATGTGGTCTCCGTGGCGGTCATCGATAAATACGAAAGATATGTTCAGATACAGACCGCATCGAATATAAAGGTGTCATCTCTTAAAGTAACGACTCCCGGTGAGATCGCGGAAGAAAGCGTGATCCTCGATCCGGAATTTTCGATGGATGCCGACAGGTTCTATGTATTTGACGCATCCGGAATATGCGGCATCTATATAACCGAATCCGCTGCGGTTGAGGCTGCTATGGAATGCGGGGGAACCGCGATCGAGGAGAACGGTAACGTTATCTGGAAGTGGTCTCCGAAAAAGACCGTAAACCAGATACTTGAGATCAAAGAGAATTCCATCGATGAGGGAGAGAATGCTCTCAGCGTCTGCATGGATGTAATGCTCGGATACGAAGGGATCATAAGAAATTCCGAGGTTCTCCTTAAGTCGGGTGATTCCGTAAGGGATATACTTGCCGATAATATGGATTCCGTAACCGTACTCGATCTGACCGGATGCCCGTTCGACAGTATGTACTTTTACATTGATAATGATATTCCCGTTCTCGCTTTGCTCCAGGGCGGCGGCGCAGTGCTTGTCACGGGCCACAACGAGAAGGAACTCGTCATAATGGATCCCTCTACCGGAGAATTATACAAAAAGGATATTGTAAAGATGAAGGAACTGTTCGAAAATAACGGAAACCAGTTCATTACATACGCCTATGCCGGTTCTGAAATCTGGGCGGTAAAGACCGCTTGACGGACCCGCCGTCACGAAAAAGGAGAAGAATATGTTCTGTAATAATTGCGGATTAAAAATAGATATAGATACACCCGTCTGTCCTGCATGCGGAGCACAATTGACTACGGGTGAGCAGACTGCTTCACAGCAGACTCCCAAAAAAAGAACTCCGCTCATAATAGCTTTAATTGCAGGTAGCCTTGTCGTACTTGCTGCGGTGATCGGCATCATTTATTTCGCTTCGCCTTCCAGAAGACTGCAGAATGCACTGGACGGCGCAAACGGCAATGTGGCAGGCGGCTATTACGACAGGGCGGAGCGCGGTTATGAACTTGCTCTTTCGATCGACGAAGGAAACCTTGAAGCCTATAAAGGTCTTTTCGATGTCTGCATGGGAAGGGAAGATTATGATGAGATCCCGGATCTGTATGACGATGCTTCAGATGCCCTTTCAAAGAGCGACCTGAAGGAATTCGATAAATATGTGAGCAAGACCCTTGAGTCTGCGATAAAAAAAGCGATCAAGCATGAGGACTGGGATCTTGGCTTTGAGCTTGCCGATGTTTACGAGGAAGTGTGTGACGATCCCGACGGGGAACTCCTCGATGATCTAGATGATCTCAGCCACGCCGCATCCGGCGCTGCCGTTCCGGCATCCTCGGGCCCTGCAGGCTCAATGGATACTCCCGCCGATTCGGGAACCGCAACTCCCGATGTTACGATCCCCGATATAGACAGAGACGATCTTATCGCAGCATACGGACTCGGATATGATGAAGGACAGGTCATTCCCGATTTCACATTCTATGATGCGTCCGGAAAAACATATTCGATAAGTGATTTTGAGGGAAAGACAGTATATATCAATTTCTTCACCACTTGGTGCACGTACTGCTTCTACGAAATTCCCGATATGCAGGATATTGCCGACGAGTTCGACAGAGATGCGGTAGTGATCATGATCGATCTCGACGAGGGTCCCGAACTCGGAACGCAGTATGCCGAGGATTATGATGTCGATCTTCCGATATACTATGTTGACGGATGGGAGCTTGAAGGAGGTCTTTATCTGGAAGCCGTACCGCTCAGCATAGTTATAGACAGATACGGAGTCGTATATGGTAATCATCTCGGACAGGCGGATTACGACTGGATGTACGATGCCATGGAAGATGCCGTAAACAGTGATTATTCATCCGCATTCAGATAAGGGAAAAGTAAATGAAAACCGGAAAAGCGGCTCTTATCGCAAGGATTGCGGTCATTCTTCTGGCTATCACCCTGATATCGGTTGGGGCATACAAGGGGAAGACCGGGGATACACGTAATAAAGGAAGCATGATCTGCCTGGAGTGCATAGGCCTTGGATAAGCGCAGGAAGATAACACAATTTCTGATAACTCTTCTTTATAATCCGCATCTGACGAATCTGTTCAGCGGAAAGCTCCATACGGGCAAAACAAAGGGAGTCTGTGTCCCGGGACTTAACTGTTATTCCTGTCCCGCGGCTGCGGGTTCATGCCCTCTGGGATCTCTTCAGCAGACACTCGGCAATCTGAAAAAAGGGCTCAACACCTATGTGATCGGAAGCGTACTTCTTTTTGCCGCGGTATTCGGAAGATTCGTATGCGGGTGGCTCTGTCCCTTCGGACTTATACAGGAACTCATCTACAAGATCCCCGTGCCGAAATGCATGAAGAGATTAAAGTATCTCGGATGGCTGAAATATGTGACACTGGCAGTGCTTGTCATACTGCTTCCCATTGTTACGTATATCCAAAAGGGAATGGGATATCCCGCATTCTGTAAATTCATCTGTCCCCAGGGAACCATAGGCGGACTCTTTCTGATCCGTGCGAGCGAAACGCTGCGTGCGCAGGCCGGACTGATGTTCACTTTCAAGATCGTGATACTGGTTGGTATCATTATCTGCTCGGCATTCATCTTCAGGCCTTTCTGCAGATTCATCTGTCCCCTGGGTGCGATATACGGACTGTTCAATAAGATCGCACTTGTCCGCATCAAACTTGATAAGGACGCATGCACTGACTGCGGAACCTGTAAGAAGGTTTGTCCCATGAGACTCGATCCCGTCAGGGAAAGCAATCACCCCGACTGCATCCGCTGCGGAAAGTGCATCGCGGACTGTCCCGTAAAGGCTCTTTCCTTTGCAGGAACAGATGAGTTAAGAAAAACCGGAAATACAAAAAAGGCAGCTTCGAAATGACGGAGCTGCCTTTTAAATATTTAGTTTTGTTTATCCGAAGATCTGGTTTCTTCTGGGATAGAGCGCACCGTACAGTATGAGTCCCAGTACGCCGCAGCTGAGGATCTCACCGATTCCTACGGTAAGCATGAAGAAGGGAACGCCTCCTTCGTACATATACACATATGCGAGTACGAAAGGCACGATGATCGTGTTTGCGAGAATGGGAGGAATCGGAGTGACGGCTGCCGATACTTTGCCGGGCTTGAACACCCAGGCTCCGTCTTTCTTTTTATGTGTGAGCAGATAGGTTCCGACAGCGCCGATAAGGGTGGCCAGAGAGCCGAATACGGTATCGAGAGGCATGCATCCGGTAAGGATGTTGCTGATGATGCATCCGATGAATAATCCGGGAATGGCAGCAGGCGTAAATGCCGGAAGGATGGTCAGGGATTCGGAGAATCTGACCTGGATGACACCGCTCGCAAGGTTAAGTGAACCCGCAAGAACGGTAAGGACAGTGTACAGGGCTGCGATGATCGCACCCTGCGTGATGAACAGAACATTTTTTTTCATTTTCTTTTCCTCTAGTTTTGTTTTAAGCGTAGATCCAAAAAAAGATTTGGAATTTTAGCTCAGTCAGGAAGGTTTCGAACTGACTTTGGTCTGCTCTTGTAATAAATGGTATAATATATTCATTAAAGAGCACTAACAGCGATAATATCTTAAAAATCGCTTTATGTCCACCGTTTTTTACATTTCCGCATAAGTATAATTATCGGATCGTATCATATGCGGAATAAATAAGGAGTATTGAGATGAATATTTATATATCCGGAATATCGGGAACGGGCCTGGGACCCCTTGCACTTATGGCGCTCGATGCGGGTATTCATGTGACGGGATCGGACAGGGCCGAAGGCGCAATAACCGGAGAACTCCGCAGAAACGGGATAGATTTTTATATCGGTGATCAGGACGGAAAGTACCTTCAGAAGAAGTTCGACGAGGAGGGTATAGACTGGTTTGTCTACACCTCGGCACTTCCGGAGGATCATCCGGAGCTGCTTCTGGCCGGAAGGCTGGGTATCAGATGTTCCAAGCGTGATGAACTCACGGCCCATCTGGTCGATAAACTCGGACTTGAGATGATCGCGGTCGCAGGCACACACGGCAAGACCACCACGGTCAGCATGCTCACATGGGCGGCGCTCAGACTTGGACTTCCCGCGGCATACCTTGTCGGAACCACGATCAATTTTGCTCCTTCGGGTTCATACAAAAGGGGCGACAGATTCTTCCTTTACGAAGCTGATGAATATGACAGGAATTTCCTGAATTATCATCCCTCCTTAAGTGTGATCACTTTTGTTTCGTACGATCATCAGGATATCTATCCCACGGAAGCGGATTACAGAGCTGCTTTTGAACAGTTTGAAGCTCAGAGCGGGCGGGTGATATTTGCGGAGCCCGGTGCGGCGCCGGACGATATGTCCTTCCTTGAAGGGAAAGATACCGAGATCATTGAAGATATCGATCCCCGTTTTACGCTTTCAGGTAAAGTCAAAAGGCGTGATGCAACGGCGGCGCTGCACGCACTTAAGAAGATATGTGATGCACCCGATGAAGAGCTTATAGATATTCTGAATGCTTTTCCCGGAGTGGGACGCCGTTTTGAAAAACTGGCCGACGGCATATATACCGACTATGCGCATCATCCCGAAGAGATCGAGGCAACTGTGGAGATTGCTTCGGAGGAAGCTTCGGCTCTGGGTAAGAAGGGCGTTGCGGTGATCTACCAGCCTCATCAGAATGCCAGACAGCATAAGGTGAAGGCCGGTTATAAGAATGCTTTTCTGAAGGCGGATAAGATATACTGGCTTCCCACCTATCTGGTTCGTGAGGATCCCGATCTGGCCGTTCTTTCGCCGGAAGAACTGATCTCCCGGCTTTCGAACAGCGAAACCGCCGAAGCAGCCGGAATGGATGACGGGCTTATAGAGGAGATCCGGAAGTGTCTGAAAGAAGATCTCTTGGTAGTGCTTATGAGCGCGGGACCTGCGGACAAGTGGCTCAGGGACGTGGTTAAAGAAAATTTCTGAAAAACCAAACTCCCTTTTCGAAAAAATATACAAGAGGAATACATGTTGATAACTGAAATTGCGGGAGATGTGAATAAAATGCGGTATCTGTCTCATGCCAAATAGTTTTCCACCATATCCACGGGTTTTCGGTTCGGGCAAACCGAAGATACCGTGGATTATTTAATTATTTGGTGGATAGAAAAATCCAGATTTTATGCACATCTAACATGTGTTATCCACTAATGCACTTTATCCACTTTTTTAACCTTGATCCGGCGGAATGCAGTAACGGCGCAGAAATCGTCATTTTGTCCAATTTAAAACACCCTTGCTATGTGTTATAAATAGTATCGCCGTTCTTTCGAAATCATGCGGCGATCGGGGGTCACTTCTCTTGGGTGCTTTAACAATCTATCAGGACAGCTACATTAATGCGACGATCCTTTCCAACAGGTTTATCGACTGTTACATGACGGATGCAAATGACGCGCAGCTTAAGGTATATCTGTACCTTGTGCGCATGATGGGCGCCAATCTCGAGACATCCGTGTCCGATATCGCAGACAGGTTCAACTTCACTGAGAAGGATGTTCTCAGGGCGCTTAAGTATTGGAAGGGCAAGGAGATACTTGACCTTGATTTCGATGATGACGGAGTTGTCGTCGGTGTACATCTCAAGAATCTGTGCCAGCTCGAGAAGATGGGACCCACTGTGGAGGATACGCATATCCCGCAGTCCATCGTAACTCCGCAGAATATAGTTGCTCCCCAGGGCACTTCGGCGCCTCAGGAAATGACATCCACACAGGGAGTCATTCCCATCAAGCCCTCGTATTCATCCGCGCAGGTCAAGGCATTCAAGACTTCGCACGAAAGCTCGGAGAGCGGAATCGATATTTTCTATCTTGCAGAGGAATACAGAAAGAAGCCTCTGTCTCCCTCCGATATAAGCACTATCATCTATATCTGCGATGAACTCGGTTTTTCGGATGAGATGTTCGACCATCTGCTCCAGTACTGCGCAGCGAGGGATAAATCGGATTTCCGCTATATAGAGAAGGTGGCAATCAGCTGGAAGGAGAACGGAGTCACCACTCCCGAACAGGCCGACAACCTTCCCGGAAGATATGACAGAAAAGTATATGAGATAATGAGACAGCTCGGAAAGACCGGAAACACTCCGACGGAAAGAGAAGTCTCCTACATAAACAGATGGGTATGCGAATACGGCTTTTCGGATGATATAATACTCGAGGCCTGTGAGAGAACCGTTCTGGCCACCGAGAAGAACCGCTTCCAGTATGCGGACCGCATTCTTAAGAACTGGAAGGATAAGGGAGTCGGAAAGCTCAGCGATGTCGAGGGACTCGACAGACTGCATGAGAAAAAGAGCAAGTCTGGATCCGCACAGGGTGATGCTTCCGCGGCAGGCACCAATTCATCTAACAGGTTCAACAGATTCTCCCAGAGAGGCGATATCGATTTTGCCGAACTGGAGAAGAAGATAGTAAAGAACTGACGGAGTTATTATGGGACTTGGAAACCGTTCCTTTGAAAAATTGAACGCCGAATACGGCGAGATCAGAAGAGAGAATGAAAGACTCTATGATGAAAGGCTTCAGAGGATCTATTCATCCTATCCCGAACTGAAGGATTATGACGATGAGATCGCTGTGGCCGGTCTGGATCTGGCGTTTGCCGGTGTAAGGGGAACGGACGGTTCGTCTCTTAAGGCAAAGTATGATGAACTCACCGCATCCAGGGAAAAGTTCATCTCCGAAAAGGGAATCGATCCCGCATACAGGGAGAGGATCTACACCTGCCCTGTCTGCCGCGATACCGGATACATCGTAAAAGAAGACGGACCCGCGGAAAAATGCGGATGCTTTAAAAAGAGAGAATCGGAGATCCTTCTCGAAGAATCCGGCATGTCCGGAATCCTTGAAAAGAACAATTTTTCCGTGATGCGCACGGATCTGATGGATGATGAGAACAAGGCTCACTTCCTCAAAGCCGTGGATCTTTGCAGGGATTTCATTGCCACATTCGATACGGACTATCGAAATATCATGTTTTGTGGTACAGTAGGTACCGGCAAATCATTTCTTTCGGCTTGCATTGCGTCGGAACTTCTGGCATCATATCACAGTGTTGTCTATATGAGCGCCAAGACGCTTTTCGACAGTCTTGCCGAGGCTCAGTTTGCCAAAGGGGATGCGGCCGAAGCCGCAGCACTCAGGGATCGTATCTATGATTGTGATCTTCTCATAATAGACGATCTTGGAACTGAGATGACCAATTCTTTTGTGGGTACAGAGCTTTTTACTATTATCAATGAGAGGTTCAATGCGAGGAGATCGGTGATAATCTCCACCAATCTTGAGCTTCCTCTTTTGCGGGACCGTTATTCCGACAGGATCTTTTCAAGGATAACAGGCTCCTATGATGTGTTAAAAATGTGCGGACCCGATCTCAGATCCGTGTATTGACAGGAGATAAATATGCCCAAGCGTGAAGAAAAAAGAAATCTCGAAAGCATTCCCGTAGGTTCTCTCGGGATAATCACACTTGACGGATGCAGGAGTCTTGCCGAGCGCGTAGATTCTTACCTGGTCAAGTGGCGTTCCGAAAGAGAGAGCGAGCACAAGGGTTCGCTCGCATTCTCGGGATATCAGAGGGATTCATACCTTCTCAAGGCCAGGGTTCCAAGGTTCGGATCCGGCGAAGGAAAGGGTGAGATCCTCGAATCGGTCAGAGGTTCCGATCTTTACATTCTTGTAGACGTTCTGAATTATTCGGAAACATATTCGCTCTGCGGACATGAAAACCATATGTCACCCGACGATCATTATCAGGATCTCAAGAGGATCATCGCAGCTGTAGGCGGTAAGGCCCGCAGGATCACGGTCATCATGCCTTTCCTGTATGAGAGCCGTCAGCACAAGAGAACCGCACGTGAATCGCTTGACTGTGCGATAGCTCTTCAGGAACTCGTCCGTATGGGTGTTGACAACATCATCACCTTCGATGCGCATGACCCCAGGGTACAGAATGCGATTCCCTTAAGCGGATTCGAGACGGTGCAGGTTCCCTACCAGTTCATCAAGGGACTTCTCCGCCACGTAAAGGGACTTAAGATCGATTCCGATCATATGATGGTCATCTCTCCCGATGAAGGCGGAATGCGCAGAGCTATCTATATCGCCAACGTTCTCGGCATTGATATGGGTATGTTCTATAAGAGACGCGATTACCGCAAGATCGTTAACGGAAGAAATCCGATCATATCACACGAATTCCTCGGAAGCGATGTTTCCGGCAAGGATATGATAATCATAGACGATATGATCTCCTCAGGAGATTCGGTACTCGAAGTAGCTGCCGAGCTCAAGGCGAGAAATGCTGGAAATATCTTCGTATTCTCAACCTTCGGTCTCTTCACCGGCGGACTTTCCAAGTTCGATGAAGCATACGAGAAGGGCCTTATCTCAAGAGTTCTTACAACCAACCTGATCTACCAGACTCCCGAGCTTCTCGAGAAGGAATGGTACATCAGCTGCGATCTGAGCAAGTACATCGCATACATCATCGATACTCTCAACCACGATTCATCGATCTCCGATCTTCTGAATCCCAACGAGAGGATCCAGAGCATAGTCGCAAGATACAACGCAGGCGAGCTTGAGATGGATGTATAACAGTTTTCAAATGCCCGGGCGTACGGTCATCCGTACGCCCTTTTTCAATCTTACAAAACTGTAAGGTAAAGGTAAGACAATTCGATGTGAATATATCCGTTACGGTTGTATTCTCATACCTGTAAGGGAGATGTGATTTCCCTGACAAAGGTAAGAAAAGGAGAAAAGAAAATGACTGAAAAAGTGATCAGAAAATGTGAACTGTTTGCTGACAATAAGAACCGCATCCACAAGAAATTCGTATGGGATTACCAGCTCATGAGCGTTCTTTCGAGCATGGTATATACTTCCGAGGATAAGGAAGCCGATGTTGAGAGGATGAAGAAATGCCTTTCGATCATCAAGAAGAACACCGGTGCCTTTTCTCCCTTCAGGAGCAGCGAGAGACTTTTCCTTGTGACCAGAATGGCACTTTCGGAAGATCCCGAAAAGTATTTCAGGGATGTGAAGGCTCTTTACGATAAGATCAAGAAAGGCCGTTTCGTCAAGGACACCTATATGGTCATCGCCGCAGCCAACATTGTCGATGCCGGCCGTATGTCCGACGCGGATGCCATAATCGGCAAGTTCAGGGATATAATGACCTGCATGAAGAAAGAGCATCCCATGCTCACGGCAAACGATGATATGCCCATGGTGGTATGCCTTGCAATGACCGATAAGAGCGTTGACGAGATCGTATCCGAGATGGAAGAATCCTACAGGATTCTTAAGAAGGAATTCAGGACATATTCCGATTCCGTCCAGGGACTTGCCGAGGTGCTTGTTCTTCAGGAAGGCAGTTCGGAGGATAAATGCAGGGAAGCTGCGGAGATCTACAGAGCTTTCAGGGCAAATCACAGAAAATACAGCAAAGAGTACGGTCTTGCTTCCATCGGAGCACTCATCGGAACCGGTAAGGATCACGATGCACTCGTTAAGGAGATCTGTGAGACCGAGCGTTATCTTGCAAGCCTGAAGGGCATGGGAATGTCCGTCATGGGCAGATCCGACAGACTCATGCTTGCTGCGCTCATTGTAGCCGAATGCGAAGGCGTATCCGGAAACGGAATGAAGAATCCCATCATTGTCGAGACCATTCAGACGATCGTCGCAATGGAAGTGATGATGATCGTCGTAGCAATATCCGCCGCTTCAAACGCATCACATTGATAAGTATTAATCGAAAAAGCGCCTGCCGGAGATCATCCGGCAGGCAGCTGCCCGGAGGAAAGAAATGTCAGTCATACTGGAAGTTCAAAATGCAGAAAAATATTACGGAAACAAGGGAAATATTTCCGCTGCCTTAAATGACCTTAGCTTTACCGTGAGCGAAGGAGAATTTGTCGGCATCATGGGCGCGAGCGGAAGCGGAAAGACCACGCTCTTAAACTGCATATCCACGATAGATACACTTTCTGCGGGAAGAGTGCTGATCAGGGATAAGAACATCGCGGACCTTAAGGGGAAGGAGCTTGACCGTTTCCGTGCGGAGTGTCTCGGTTTCATCTTTCAGGATTTTAATCTCCTGGATACCATGACCGCACGTGAGAACATTGCTCTTGCACTCTCCGTGAGGGGCGAGGATGCCGCGAAGATCGATGACAGGATAGGCGATATCGCGGGGCTTCTCGGGATAGAGGATGTACTCGATAAATTTCCGTATGAGATGAGCGGAGGACAGAAACAGCGAGTGGCAGCGGCAAGGGCCGTCGTTACGGATCCCGAGCTTGTTCTTGCGGATGAACCGACGGGTGCGCTTGATTCAAGATCTTCCAAGGCACTGATGGAAAGTCTCGGCAAGCTTAATTCCGAGAGAAACTCGACGATCCTGATGGTCACGCATGACACGTTTTCCGCAAGCTACGCCGGCCGCATTCTTTTCATCAAGGACGGACAGATCTTTACCGAGATCGTGAAGGAAGAGAAGGAGTCAAGGAAGGATTTCTTCAGAAGGATCGTTGATGTGACGACTGTTCTCGGAGGTGAGCTCGATGAGATCGTTTGACATAGCGCTTAAGAACATCAGGAAGAGCCGCAGCGATTATTCGATTTATTTCTTCACTCTTATACTTGGCGTCACCATATTCTATATGTTCAACGCCGTGGGAACGCAGGGAATGATGAAGGAAGCCATGTGTTCTTCGAATGCAGCGGTACAGAATTTCGTCAAGGTCATCGGAATGGTTTCCGTAGCCGTTGCGATCATCTTCGGGCTTCTGATAATATACGCCAACAATTTCCTGATCAAGAGACGCAAGAAGGAATTCGGCATCTATATGCTGCTCGGAATGAGCCCTTCAAAGGTATCCCGCATTCTTTTGTATGAGACCTGCATTGTCGGTTTCTTTTCACTCGTGATCGGAATAGCTTTGGGCGTGGTGGCGTCGCAGTGTCTTTCGGTCATTGTCGCCAAGATGTTCGTCATGGACCTTTCCGATTTCAGGTTCGATATATCGGGAAGGGCGCTTGTGATGACTCTCCTGTGCTTCATCGGAATCTATATAGTCGTATTCCTGCTCAACAAAAGATCCGTCAGGAAGAATAAGCTCATAGATCTTCTCACCGCAGCGAAAAAGAGTGAGAAGACCGTTCTCAGGAACACCGGTCTGTCTGTTATCCTTTTCGTGATCTCGGCCGCATGCTTCATATATGTCTGGATCCGCATAGGGTTCTTCGGAGAGGACCTGACCCGGAACGGATTCCTTGCATGCATTGTGATAGGATTTGTATCAACATTCATGTTCTTCCGTTCGGCCGGAGGCTTTTTGCAGAAAGCCTGCTCATCCTGCAACAGTTTTTACCGCAGGGGACTTAATGCATTCGTTGTAAGACAGTTTACTTCGGGTATAGGCACATCTTCGATATCGATGGCGGTCATATCCCTTCTTCTTTTTCTTGCTCTGCTGTTTTTCTCTACGGGCTTTTCGATAAGAAATTACGTCAACACAAGACTCGGAAATATTACTCCCGTGGATATAACGATGGATCTTTTCTCTCTTTCGCCCGAAGCGTTTTTTGAGGAGAATGGGATCCCTATGGATGAGTGGGCGGCCGATCATATTCAGATTCCCATAAGCAAGGGAAGCGATGTTACGGTCAGCGCATTGCTCGGAGACCATGAAGCCGAAGCCACCGAAAACTTCAGGATGGCTGACTGGGGTGCGATGGTCGGAGTAATGAGACTGTCCGATTACAACATGATCGAGGATATGTACGGACGCGGCAGACTCCGGATGGAAGATGATGAATATGCGTTCATCCTTGATTTCGATTTGCTCGGTGAGATAGTGAACAGATCGCTTGAGGAAGGAAATGTTCTTACCGTATCCGGAACGGAGCTTCATCCCGCATACGATCATGTTATTCCCGAATGCGTTCTCATGTCGGGTCTGGAGGCAAACTTAGGCATAGTTGTTCTTCCCGACAGAGTTCTTGATTCACCGGACTGTACTCTTGAAGTCGTGAGCAACTTTATCGCGGCAAATTATCTGAGTGAGGAAGCCGGTGACAGAATGACCGGAATACTTGATGAGATCGGAGAGAACGCAGTCTTCTATACGACAAAGAAAAGCATAAGGACGAGCAGCATCAGCATAACGGTCATCATTGTGTTCGTGGTCCTGTATCTGGGCATCGTCTTCGTCATATCGAGCGCTGCGATCATAGGACTCAAGATGCTTTCCGATTCCATCGACTCTGCGTCGCACTTTACGATACTCAGGAATATCGGTACAAGTGGACCCGAGAGAAAGAAAGCCCTTTTCGTAAGAGTGTTCTCGTTCTTCATGTTCCCTCTTGTCATCGCGATATTGAATACCCTGGCAGGCGTAAGCTTTGTCAAAGGCTTCATGAGTTCCATCGGCATGATCAATATGGGGCAGGGTATCGTGCTTTCTCTTTTCATAATGGTACTGATATACGGCGGTTATTTCTTGACAACCTATGAGGGATGTAGAAAAATAGTCGGTATATAAAATTCACGGAGATGAAACCATGTACCGGATCGGAATATTGGAAGACGATCTCAAGATCGGTTCCGAATTAAAGATTTTTCTTGAAAAGAACGGATATGAAGCGGAGTTCATAACTCCCGAAAGATATGCCGGAATGAGTGAAGATGAGATGACAGATCTGCTCCTTGAAGCGGATCTGTCACTTTTGCTGCTTGATATATCCCTTCCCGGATTTGACGGGATAAGGATATGCAAAGCCTTCAGGGATCATTCCGGAGTCCCTGTCATTATGATCACGAGCGATAACAGCGAACTGACGGAGCTTATCAGCATACAGAGCGGTGCCGATGATTTCGTTCCGAAGCCTTTCAACACCAGGATACTCCTTGCGAGGATCGAAAGCGTGCTTAAGAGAGTTTACGCTTCCGCAGCTGCGGATGCAAAAGAGATCAGAACCGCAGGCGGCAAGACATTCAGGATCGATCTGTCAAAGGGAAGGATAAGTTCCGAAGGAACGGAAGAAGTCGAACTTACAAAAAATGAATTCCATATACTCAGGCTTCTCATGGCGCAGCAGGGAAGCATCGTTTCGAGAGATAAGATAATGGAGGAGCTGTGGGACAATGAAGCGTTTGTGGATGACAATACTCTCACGGTCAATATGACACGTCTTAAGTCCAAGCTTGAACAGATCGGCATAAGTGATGCGATAACCACCAAAAGAGGAATGGGGTATCTGCTGAATTGAGTTTTCCCGGATACATAAAAGAACATATCTTTCACGTTATCGCGTGTCTCTTTCTGACAGTGACCACGGATATATTTCTGCTGACCATAGGAGGCTCCGCACCTCTTATGATCTATGTGGCTCTCGCGTGCATATTCTGTTTTTTCTTTTGCCTGTATATCGATTACCGGAAGCTTAAGCATATGTTCGACGATGTACAGGGTAAGATAGATACCCTTGATAAAAAGTATCTGATATCCGAAGTGATGGAAAAACCTGATTCACAGGAAGCCGAAATGCTCATGTCGGTGCTTAAGAAAGCGGAAGTGTCGATGAGCGATAACGTTGCGGATTACCGCAGAGGTTCGGAGGAATACAGGGATTATATCGAGACATGGGTTCATGAAGTGAAGATCCCTATATCCGCTTCGAAGATGATGATCGAAAATCACGGCGATGCTACGGTGGCCGAAAGCGGGATTGCGGATGAACTTGACAGGATCGAAGGATATGTGGAGCAGGCACTCTTTTATGCGAGAAGCTCCAATGTCGAGAAGGACTTTTTCATAAAAGAGACAGAGCTGTCCGAGATTATAAAGGGAGTGATCTCAAAGAGACGAAAGACTCTCATTCCCATGCATGCATCGATAGATATGGGAGACCTGCAGGGCGGAAAGAAGATCTTAAGCGACGGAAAGTGGCTTGCGTTCATTGTCAGCCAGATCGTGGATAACAGTATCAAGTACGCATCCGGTGACAGAAACCTGAAGCTGTCTTTTTATATGACCGAGGAAAACGCAAGGGAAGTTCTGAACATTTCCGACAACGGTGTCGGAATTAAGTCCGCCGAGATCTCCCGTGCTTTTGACAAGGGCTTTACCGGAAGCAACGGAAGGACGGGAAGGGCATCCACAGGGATAGGACTTTACCTGTGCAAAAAGCTGTGCCTCCGCCTCGGACACGACATCGCAATGGAATCGGAGGAAGGTGAAGGCACAACCGTTAAGATCATGTTCTGAAAGTAATGAGCTTTCTGAGCCTGGACGTAAGAGCCAGTGCCAGTGCGATCTTGACCATATCGGGAATGATAAAAGGAAATACACACCATGAAAGAGCCGTCATTATTCCGACAGGCTCTTTTGTATTGGTGTAAACAAGTATGAACCATGCGGTTCCGAAAGCGTAGCAGACAAGAAGGCCGCATATCATCGAGATCCCCAGAAGGATCATTTTTTTTCCGGGAGCTTTTTCAAACAGCCACATAACGAGTGCGGTAAAAAGAAAACCGATTATATATCCGCCGGTCGTTCCGAGGAGCGCACCTATTCCGCCCTTGAAACCGGCAAATACCGGAAGACCTACCGCACCCAGAAGAATGTAGATGAGGACGGATACGGTTCCTCTTTTACCTCCGAGGAGTCCGCAGGCAAGGAATACCGCGAAGGTCTGGAGCGTAAAGGGAACCGCCGCGGGAATCTGTATCTGTGAGCAGACGGCTGTGAGTGCCGCGCAGAGTCCGATGTATATTGTGCTGTAGAGCCTGTTTGTTTTCATGATAATGTCTTTTCCTTTTTTGAAGATTATCCGTACCGCCCTTAGGTGGAGTTTTTCGTTTTCGGGACGAAAGCGGATGCGAACGAATGAGATATTAACATCCGGACGGCCGATTGTCAACCACACAGTCATATAGGTTAACAATTGAACTTCCTTGTGTCTTTTTCAAGCGATTGATACAAGATATAGTGAATTTTTTAAAAGCTCATAAATTGTCTAACAATTTATGAGAAAACTATTTAATTTTTCAGATTATAATGGTATAGTACATATATGCAGTAGTCGAAATCGCTGATGGATTCTAATAGAAAACGTATTCCAAGAATTTGTCGGATTATTTCGAAAAAGTGCAGTTTTTCATATTTCAGGAGGTTCGCTAACATGGTAAAGAAGGAAATGATAGCCATGCTTCTGGCAGGCGGACAGGGATCCAGACTGGGAGTGCTCACATCCAAGGTGGCTAAGCCCGCTGTTTCCTTTGGGGGAAAATACAGGATCATAGACTTTCCGTTATCCAACTGTATCAACTCGGGTGTTGATACGGTCGGTGTCCTGACTCAGTATCAGCCTCTCAGGCTCAATTCCCATATCGGAATAGGTATCCCCTGGGATCTCGACAGGAATATCGGCGGCGTTTCGGTGCTCCCTCCCTATGAGAGCGTTCAGGGAAGTGAGTGGTATTCCGGTACCGCAAATGCAATTTACCAGAACATGGAATATATCGAGAATTACAATCCCGATTATGTTCTGATCCTTTCGGGTGACCATATTTACAAGATGGATTATGAGGTGATGCTCGACTTCCATAAGTCCAAGGGTGCCGATCTTACCATAGCGGTCATGCCCGTGCCCACCGAGGAAGCAAGCCGTTTCGGCATCATGATCACCGATGACGACAGGCGTATCGTGGACTTCGAGGAAAAGCCCAAGAATCCCAGATCGAATCTTGCATCCATGGGTATATATATCTTCAACTGGAAGACATTAAGGGACGGAATGATCGCACTCAAAGATCAGCCCAACCTCGATTTCGGCAAGCACATCATTCCTTATTGCAGGGATAAGGGTGCCGGACTCTATGCCTATGAATTCAATTCGTACTGGAAGGATGTCGGAACACTTCATTCCTACTGGCAGGCCAATATGGAGCTCATCGATATAGTTCCCGAATTCAATCTCTATGAAGAGTATTGGAAGATCTATACCAAGAGCGATATCCAGCCTCCCCAGTATTTCTCTTCTGAATCCGAAGTATCTAAATGTATCATAGGTGTCGGAAGCGAGATCTACGGCAAGGTTTACAATTCCGTCATCGGCTGCGGCGTAAGGATCGGCAAAGGCACCATCGTAAGGGATTCGATCATAATGAACGAATCCGTGATCGGTGATGACTGTGAGCTGACCAAAGCGATAGTAGCCGAGAAGGTAACGGTCGGTAACAATGTCGTTATGGGAATCGGAGATGAGGTTCCCAATGATACCGCACCTCAGATCTATACTGACGGTCTTGTCACCATCGGTGAAAAGAGTACGATCCCGGACGGCGTCCGCATCGGCAAGAATTCCGTTGTTTACGGAGAAACCACTGCAACAGATTACCCCGATAATTGTCTTCCTTCGGGCAGGTCACTTATAACTGCGGAAGAGTAAGGAGGAGAGTATGAGAGCAATCGGAATTATTTTAGCCGGCGGTAACAATCACAGAATGAATGAGCTTTCCCAGAGAAGGGCAGTGTGTGCGATGCCCATTGCGGGAAGCTACAGAAGCATAGATTTCACCTTGAGTAATATGTCCAATTCCCATATCCAGAAGGTTGCGGTCTTTACGCAATACAATGCGGGAAGTCTCAACAGGCATATGAATTCATCGAAGTGGTGGGACTTCGGACGTAAACAGGGCGGACTTTTTGTCCTGACTCCCGCTATGACATCCGATAACAGCAGCTGGTACAGAGGGACCGCGGATGCCATCTATCAGAATCTCGGATTCCTTAAGGAGAGCCATGAGCCCTACGTGATCATCGCTCCCGGCGACTGCGTATATAAGATGGATTTCAATACCCTTCTCGAATTCCATGTCGACAAGAAAGCCGACATCACGGTGGTCTGCAAGGATATGCCGGAAGAAACCGATATGTCCCGTTTCGGAACCATCATGATGAATGAGGACATGAGGGTTGTGGGATTTGAGGAAAAACCTCTTCAGCCCAAGACACGCACCATCTCCTGTGGCATCTATATCATTCGCAGAAGACTCCTCATAGATATGATCGAAAAGTGTGCGGAAGAAGACAGATACGATTTCGTACGCGATGTCATCATCAGATACCGTGATGTGAAGAGGATCTTCGGCTACAAGATCGGAACCTATTGGAAGAACATCGCATCCGTGGAAGATTATTTCGACACCAATATGGATTTCTTAAAACCTGAGGTAAGGGATTATTTCTTCAAGGAATATCCTAATATCTATTCGAAGGTTGACGATCTTCCTCCCGCAAAATACAATCCGGGCGCTCAGATGAGAAACGCTCTTGTATCCAGCGGATGCATAGTCAACGGTGTCGTGGAGAATTCGATGCTCTTTAAATCGAGTTATATCGGCAACAACACGATTATCAGGAATTCCATAATCCTGAACGACGTCTATATCGGAGACAATGCCGTCATAGAAAACTGTATCGTCGAGAGCCACTCGACCGTTAACGGCGGAGAAGTCCACCGCGGAGAGGACGGCAGGATCAAGGTTGTTGTGGAGCAGCGTGAAAGATTTGTGATGTAATGAATATGGATAAAAGGTGCGGAAGCTTCCGCACCTTTTTCTTTTCCGTACTATTATCCGAAAAAATATTGACGTAAAGCGCTTTAGATTATAGTCTTTATAGGTAATGTATCTGAAATGTACGGACAGGGTCTTATGCTCTGTTCGCGTATGGCTATGCAAAAATCAAAAGAAAACAATTTTATAAACAGGCTGATGACCGTGCTTTTCATATTCAGCATCCTTGCGGCTGTGAAGCTGATATTCGTTGATTACACGATGGATGAAGAATACCAGATCGTCATGGCCTACAGGAATCTGAGCGGCGATTCAATCTTTGGCACGATGTGGGAACCGCACCAGACATCCGCTTTTATGTGCATAGCGATAATGTATGTATTCCGCCTGCTGACCGGCGGCTATACCGGAGTGGTGATCACGCTCAGGATCGTTACCGAGCTTGTAAGAGCCGCGCTTTCATACTGGATCTTCAGAAGTGTGAAAAGATACACCGACAAAACCACCGCACTGCTTTCGGCACTTCTGTATTTTAATTCCGTGCCCAAGCTGATCGATATTCCGGAATTTTCCAACATGCAGCTCTGGTTCTTTACGATAATGACGCTGTCACTGATGGAATATTATTTCCGTGAAAAAGAAACCCCGGATAAAAAGGGAAGTTTTCTTTTCCTGATTCTTTCATCGGCGGCACTGGCTCTGGAGATACTCAGTTACCCTTCATGCATCATCCTCTTTCCTGTCACGATCGTCTTCATTGCCGTCAGTTCCCGTAAGCACAGGATCAGGGACATTCTTATATACGTATCTGCCGATGCTGCGTGCGCGCTGGTGTGGCTTGCGGTTGTGCTGCGCAGGATAACTCCGGAAGAACTGATACGGAATGTTCGTTATTCGATCGGATTTGATCTGACGCATGATCTGTCGGGATCGACGGAAGGGAAACTTTCCGGAAGCATTACATATCTGTGGCAGACGGCTCTGATGCTTGCCCTGATCTTTGCAGCATCAATGCTGATCACAAAGATATTCATCAGGAGATCTTCGACTGATGAGGAGACCTGCAGAAAATTTATGCCGGTTGTTTCCATGGTGCTGATCGCCGGTGTGATCCAGATATTCTTTTGGATCGTGCTGAGAAAAGGATATGAATATCCACAGATACATCTTCTCACGTTATTCCTGTCGGCCGGTATACTGATCACATCGTATCGTAAGGATAAAGAGAAGTCGGAACTGATCAGACCGTTTCTGTACGGATTCTGGGGATCCGTGATATCCGTGCTGGCTGTGTTTTATATAAGCGACCTCCAGTTTTTTAATGCACTTACGCACGGAATGCTCGGGATCGTCATGGCTCTTTGTATCATCTCGGTACTTGCGGGAGAAAAAGGAAAGAAGCTGATCACGGTCCTGTTCATCGGAATGATCGTTACCGCAATGATAGGCAAAGGCGGATCCATAAAGGGCGGAAGAGAGCTCAGGTCGGTAATCGATATACGCGGCATAATGAAGGAAGGACCCGCAATCGGAATCCTTTCGGATTATATGTGCTGTTACATCTACAATTCGGACTATGAGGATTTTGCGGCAAACATCGAAGAGGGCGAAAACGTTCTCATAGTCACCAATATGATCCAGGCACCCGGAACGACTCCTTATATGTTCGGCGATTATAAGGTCTGTCATTTTTCGATAGTGGATCCCACTTCCTACGATGAAAGACTTCTTACGTATTGGGAATTGTATCCGGAGAAAAAACCGGATGTCATAGTTGTCGACTGCTGGTACGGACAGCTTATGGAGGATCCCGATAACTGGATCATGAAGTATATAGAAAATGATTTCGGATACAGTGAGTGTATCGACGGAAAATATGTAAGGTTCTATAAAAGATAGTACGTTTACAGACGATCGGTCTTAACGACGGATCATCAAACCGAAACGGAGTAAAGAATATGAAAATGATAGTGGGCCTGGGAAATCCCGGCAGAGAATATGAACACACACGCCATAACGTCGGATTCGATGTTATGAGCGTCCTTGCGGAGAAGCTCGGAGTGGGACCAGGGATGTGGAAGGCCGAACACCGGGCGCATACCGCACGCACGATGATAGGTAACGAAAAGGTCATCCTTGTAAAGCCCCAGACATTCATGAACCTTTCCGGTGAAGCGGTAAGGGCGCTGAATGATTATTACAAGCTGGAGGGCTTGAGCGACCTTATAGTCATTTCCGATGATGTTGCGATCCCCACCGGCCATATAAGGATCAGGGTCAAGGGAAGCGCCGGCGGACACAACGGACTTAAGAATATAATCGCTCATATGGGCGGTGATGAATTCATAAGAGTAAGAGTCGGAGTGGGCGGCCCCGGCGAGGATATGGTCGATCACGTCCTCGGCCATTTCTCATCTGAGGATGCGAAGGTCATGAAGGATGCGTTCGTGAAGGCTGCGGATGCGATCGAATGTATCGTTACCGAAGGGCCCGAAACTGCGATGAACAAATTCAATACGAGAAAAGATGAAGCTTAACAGTGCTCTGCTCGCTCCTCTTGAAGGACTTGCGGATATTGAAAACATAAGAACGGTCGTGAAGGGCGGAAGCTCAAGACTTCCCGAAGGAACCGTATCGGTTACGGGATGCGGCGACTCACAGAAACTTCACATGATAGCCGGCATCTCGCCCGAGGTGAAATGCCGGATCATTTTGACGTACGACGATATAAGGGCCAGGGCTATTGCGGATGAGTTCAGGCTCTATGATGAGAATACGTTTCTTTTCCCCGCAAAGGATCTTATCTTCTTCCAGTCGGATATCAACAGTAACGACCTTATTCGTGACCGCGTCCGTGCTTACAGGGCTCTCCTTGAAAAAGAAACCCTTACGATAGTGACCACCTTTGCGGCACTTATGACTAAACAGATCCCCGTAAATAATGACAGCGCCGTCATAAATTTAAAAGAAGGCGGAAGCGTTGATACGAAAGAGATCGCATCGAAGCTCACCTTCCTCGGATATGAGAGAAGTGCGGGGGCCGAGTCTCCGGGACAGTTCGCAATACGCGGAGACATCATAGATATTTTCGATCTTACCGAGGATAATCCCTACCGTATCGAAACCTGGGGAGATGATATAGAATCCATCAGGATATACGATCCGTATTCGCAGAGATCCATCGCGCCTTTAAAGAGCGTAAGCATATATCCCGCATCCGAGATGCTCATTGATGAAGACAGAATGCACGCGGGATTGAAACGCATACTTGATGATGCGGAAAAGCAGTCGGGAAAACTCCGCAAGGCATTCCGAACCGAAGAAGCGGCAAGGATAGTTCAGACTGCCGAGAGGCTCAAGGAAGACCTTGTTGAGATTGGAAGAAAGCTCAATCTCGAAAGTTATCTTGAATATTTCTATCCGGACGAAACTCTTTCTTTTCCCGAGTGGATAAAGAGTCTTTTCGGTAAGGACGTAAGATATTTTGCGGACGAGCCTGTCAGGTGCATAGGACAGGGCAGGGCGGTTGAAGCCGAATTCAGGGAGAGCCAGACGCTTCGTCTCGAGAAGGGATATGCACTTCCCGGTCAGGCGGATGTACTCTGCAGCGCCGATTCTATAATCGCAGGAATGGAAAACGCAGGCTTTGTCGGTCTGTCAGTATTCGATTCCGCAAGGGAAGATTTTTCTCCGAAGTACAGATACGATATCGGCGGCAGGAACGTCCAGTCATATAACGGTAATTCCGAACTGCTTGAGAAGGACCTTCTTTCTTTTAAGAAAAGAGGATATAAGACGATCATCTTCTCGCAGTCGAGGACGAGAGCTGCGCGTATGCAGAGCGAGCTGGAAAAGGACGGCATCGCATGCTCGTACAGGGAAGACCTCGATGCACCGCTTGAAGAAGGGACCGTAACTATAATGCACGGATATATCGAAAGAGGATTCGAATATCCGATGCTCAAGCTCGTCGTCATCGCAGAGAATGATATCTTCGGCGGCCGCATCAAAAAGAAGAAAAAGAAAAAAGCATCTACCTTTACCGGAACAAGGATCTCCGTTCTCGAAGATCTTCATCCCGGTGATTATGTCGTGCATGAAACATACGGACTCGGTGTTTACAAGAGCATCGAGAAGATCGCATCCGGAGATTCGGTCAAGGATTACATCAAGCTTGAATACGCCGGCGGCGGTGTCCTTTACGTACTTGCGACCGAACTTGATATGGTCCAGAAGTACGCTTCCGCGGACATTGATAAGAAGCCGAAGATAAGCAGGCTCGGATCCAAGGAGTGGGAGAGGACCAAGTCGAAGGCGAGAGCTTCGGCGGAAGGCATCGCAAGAGATCTTGTCGAACTCTATGCGAAGAGACAGTCCGTTCCGGGATTTACTTACGGCCCCGATACCGTATGGCAGAGAGAATTCGAAGAGACATTCCCGTTTGAAGAGACCGAGGATCAGCTTTCCGCAATAAGGGATACCAAGGCCGATATGGAAAGCGGCAAGGTAATGGACAGGCTTATCTGCGGCGATGTCGGATTCGGCAAGACAGAGATTGCAATAAGAGCGGCGTTCAAGGCGGTACAGGAAGGCAAGCAGGTTGCATGCCTTGTTCCGACGACCATTCTTGCACAGCAGCACTTTGCGACATTTACACAGAGGATGAAGGACTTCCCGGTATCGATCGGTCTTTTGTCCAGGTTCAGAACGACCAGGGAAATAAAGAAGACCATCGACGAACTCCGCAAGGGACTCGTTGATATCGTCATCGGAACTCACAGGCTCTTATCGGACGATGTCGGATTCAAGGATCTGGGGCTTCTGATAATCGATGAGGAGCAGCGCTTCGGTGTTACCCATAAAGAGAAGATCAAAAAGCTCCGTGAGAATGTCGATGTCCTCACGCTGTCCGCAACCCCCATTCCCAGGACTCTCGAGATGAGCCTTGCGGGAATAAGGGACATGAGCCTTCTCGAAGAGCCTCCCACGGACAGACAGCCCATACAGACATTCGTATGCGAATACAATGATGAGATCGTAAGGGAAGCAATGAGCAGGGAACTTGCCCGCGGAGGACAGGTCTATTATCTGTACAACAATGTAAGAACCATTCCCGAACATACCGAGATGCTCAGGCAGGCGCTTCCGAATGCACGCATCGAATATGCACACGGACAGATGAAGGAGAAGGAGCTCGAGGATGTAATGTACGATTTCGTAAACGGCGATATCGACATCCTTGTCAGCACGACCATCATCGAGACCGGAATGGACATACCCAACGTAAATACACTGATCATCTATGATGCTGACCGCTTCGGACTGTCCCAGCTCTATCAGCTCAGAGGACGTGTCGGAAGATCTTCCAGAGTCGCATTCGCATTCCTTATGTACCGCAAGAACAAGATCCTTTCCGAAGTAGCGGAAAAGAGACTCGGTGCTGTGCGTGAATTTACCGACCTCGGAAGCGGATACAGGATCGCACTCAGGGATCTTGAGATCAGAGGCGCCGGAAATCTTCTCGGAAAGACCCAGCACGGACATATGGAGGCCGTAGGTTACGATCTTTACTGCAAGATGCTCGGAGAAGCGGTCGGAAGACTCAAAGGTGACGATATGCCCGAAGAATTCACGACGGTCGTAAATCTCGACATCGATGCATTCATCCCCAGGGAATACATCTTTAACGAAGAGCAGAAGCTCGACATGTACAAGCGCATCGCATCCATCGAGAATGAAAACGATATGGGTGATATGAGGGACGAGCTTCTGGACAGATTCGGAAAGCTCCCTCTTTCCGCGGAGAATCTTCTTAAGGTCGCTTACATGCGCAGGCTCGGACACAACGTATATCTCACGGAGATCAAGGGAGGCAAGGGCGAAGTCACATTCTCCTTCAAGGCTGATGCGAAGGTCAACCCTTCAGTGATCCCCGACATTCTCGCCAAGCACAAAAAGCACCTGAGCTTTTCGGCTAACGGCCGCGTTCCGGCTTTCACCTACCGCTACACTCCCGAAAGCCTTGTCGAGAAAGAGGAGCAGAACCTCATCGCCCTCACCCTCGGATTGCTCGAAGACATGCAGCTCATGAGAGCAGAATAAAAGTAAAGTCTGCGGGTGGCAGGACCCGCGAAATAATTATTAAAATTTTGTAAAATCCTTTCTCTTTTGCTATAATATATGCACTTACTCAGATTATTTGTTCTGAAAGGAGGAAGAATAATGAATCTGAAAAAAACACTGATCGCAGCTGCATCCTTCCTTGCAATCGTCTTCTGTGTAGGAGTTCTCAAGGTAGAAGCTGCTCCCAAGAAAATGGCTGACGGCCAGATGTTTGATGCAGAGTACTATGCAGCCAACAACGCTGATGTAGTTGCTGTATTCGGCACAGATCCCAACTGGCTTTATCTGCACTATTCGCTCTGCGGAAAAGCTGAGGGAAGACTTCCCTATGCTCCCGGCGGTGCTGCCGGCACCACCGCTGCAAGCTCCGCAGGATTTGACGCAGCATACTATGCAGCAAGATATCCCGATGTAGCCGCAGCAATGGGCACCGATCCCGCAATGCTCAAGATGCATTATGATCTCTGCGGAAAGGCTGAGGGAAGATTCCCTTCAGCAGCAGCTGAACTCGCAGCTACCGGCGCAGCAGGCGGTGCGGCACTTCCCGTAGCTCCCGCATCAGGCGCTACCATTTCAAGCTTCGGCTCAAGATATGCAGCAGTAGAAGCTACCATCAATCTTTCCGGAACCGGAACCGGTTACCACGCAAAGATTCTTCTTCAGAGCGGTGCTACCGGCGCAGCTGTAAGCTTCGGTATCCAGTATGATGCATTCGCAAGAGCTCCTTACACCGGAAAAGCTACCTATCTCTGCGAGAACGTTATCCATAACGGCCCCGGCGGACAGAATTACCAGTGGTTCGGAACCGCTCAGCTCGGAGTTCCCACAAGGATCATGATCGTCCTCGACAACCAGACCGGTATCGTTGATCTCTATGTCAACGGTGCGAAGGTTGGCACCGTAGGCAATACCTATCTCCTCGGCGGAAACCTCAGCGCATCCGTTGAAGGCTGTGCAAGACTTGACGGTGATACCGTAAATGCACAGATCACCAACATCAGATTCAAGAAGCCCGGATCAAATTACACCAGCGGCGACAGCGTATACTTCTGGCAGTGCGTTACCAGAAATCCCGGCATCGCAGCTACCTATTCAGGTTCAACTCCCGGCGGATGGTGCTCATCATCCAACATTACCATTCAGGGTATGGTAGTCGGACTTAACGGTCTTGACTGGGATAGCGCATATGCGAACGTTTCCGGTGTGGCAACGTATGCTCTGTGGCTATGACGCGGATCCTCTGATCTGAATACTTAAATCATAAATACTCTGTACAATGCTCCGGCAAAGTACAGAGTATTTTTTTGTACTTTTTATACGCCTTTTTGCACAAAGAACGGAAACTAAATTTGTCAATTTGGTTCCTTGCACCCGCGGAAGCCTTATTTTATAATGGAAACTAGGAAACGGAAAATCGTTTCCGACATTTCTTACCGCATCACGTATTCATTAACGGCTCTTTTTTCTATTCGAAAGGCGGACTCACATATGCAGGATAGCGAAAAATTAAAACTGACGATCCTGGAAGGCACGGTAAAGGTTTATGCCGAAAAAGGCCTTAAGTTCACTATGGACGACCTTGCTAAGCATCTCGGCATGAGCAAGAAGACCATTTATACCGTATACCGCGAAAAGCAGACGCTCTTTATGGCGATGGTCGATCATGCCTTTGATTCCATCAAGGAAAGCGAAAGAAAGGTAATGGACGATCCGGATACGGATACCGTTGAAAAACTCCGCAGGATACTCGGCGTGCTTCCCGACGGATACCGTGACGTGGATCTCGGACAGCTCTACATCCTCAGGGATAAATATCCCGATATCTACGCCAAGGTTGAGGAAAGACTTGAGAGCGGATGGGAACTGACCATTGCGATAATGGAGCAGGGAATAAGGGAAGGAGTTCTCAAGCCGGTCAATATCGGACTCTTCAAGACGGTCTTTGAGGCTGCACTTGAAAAATTCTTTGCCAAGGACGTTCTTGTAAAGGAAGGCATTTCATATGCCGATGCTCTTGACAGTGTTGTGAACATAATGGTTGACGGTATTGTCGTAAAGTAACGGAGGGGGATATGAGACAACAGTTTTTCTTGAATGAGGGTTGGAAGTACACGGGTGATTATGAGGACAGGATGCTGTTTCCGGAATATGACGACAGCGCTTTTGAAACGGTGCGCATTCCGCACACCGTAAAAGAGACCGCATTCAATTATTTCGACGAATCCGAATATCAGAAGCTCGTTCTTTACAGAAAGCATATCGATGTTCCTGCGGACTGGGAAGGAAAGTGCATAAAACTCACATTCGAAGGCGCGGCTCATTATGCCGATGTCTATATCAACGGAGACAGAGCGGGACGTCATCACTGCGGCTACACCGCTTTCACGATCGATATCTCACCGCTTCTTAAATACGGATGTGAAAACCTCATCTCCGTAAAGCTCGACAGCCACGAAGATCTTGACCAGCCCCCGTTCGGACATGTCATCGACTATATGACATACGGCGGCATTTACAGAAATGTCCGCATCGATGTTTATGACGGAATACATATGGAGCAGCTCTTCACATATACCGTTAAGGATGATGCGGGATTAAGGCTTCACTCAAGCGCATTCGTCGACGGCGAGCCCGGAGCACCTATCCTTGTAAAGCAGTTCATCAGCGAGCACGGCGAAGACGGAAAGGGAAGACTCATCGGAGAATATGAACCCGAGGAAAAATGCTTTGCCCTTTCGATGGAGTTCGATCCCGGAGATGTTAAGCTCTGGTATCCCGAAAGCCCGGTTCTCTATGATCTGAGAACGGAGATCGTCGATAAGAAATCCAAGAAGACTCTTGACGAGCAGACGATCGTGATCGGTGTAAGGACCGCTGAGTGGAAGACCGACGGATTTTATCTCAACGGTGAAAAGTATCTGATCAGGGGACTCAACCGTCATCAGAGCTACCCCTATGTCGGATATGCAATGCCCGATTCCCTGCAAAAAGAAGACGCAAGGATCCTGAAGGAGGAACTCGGAGTAAATGCCGTAAGAACATCCCATTATCCCCAGTCACAGGCATTCATCTCACAGTGTGACAAGCTCGGACTCCTTGTTTTCATGGAGATACCCGGATGGCAGCATATCGGCGGAGATGACTGGAAGGAACAGGCAGTTGCCAATGTCAGGGATATGGTGCTTCAGTACCGTAATCACGCATCGATAATTCTCTGGGGTGTTAGGATCAACGAGTCACAGGACGATCATGACTTTTATCTCAGGACGAACGAATGCGCAAGAAACCTCGATCCTTCGAGATCCACCGGCGGAGTCAGATATCTTAAAAAGAGTGAGCTCCTTGAGGATGTCTATACCTTCAACGATTTCTCACATACCGGCGGAAAGACTGACGGATGCCAGGCTAAAAAGAATGTTACTTCGGATCCGAACAAGCCCTATCTTGTAACGGAGTACGGCGGACATATCTATCCCACCAAGAGCTTTGACGATGAATGGCACAGAGCCGAGCATTCGCTCAGACATGCGAAAGTAATAGATGATGTGGCCGGAAGCGGTGACATCGCAGGAAGCTTTGGCTGGTGCATGTTCGACTACAATACCCACAAGGATTTCGGAAGCGGAGACAGGATCTGCTATCACGGCGTGACCGATATGTTCAGGAATCCCAAGCTCGCAGCTTATGTATATGCCGCACAGGGATCCGCAAGGCCGATACTCGAGGTTTCATCCACTATGGATATCGGCGAGCATCCTGAGAGCAGGATCGGCGAGTCATGGATATATACGAACGCCGAGAGCGTAAAGATGTACAAGAACGACATCCTGATCAAGGAGTACTTCCCTTCGGATTCACCATACAGAAATCTTCCTCACGGACCTATCCTCATAGATGATTACGTTGGCGATGCGATCAGAAAGGGCGAAGATTTCATTCCCGCACAGGCTGAGGATGTGAAGTTCCTTCTGAACCAGTACGCACTGTACGGAATGGATAATTTCGGACCCAAGGCAAAGGCCGTTGCGGCAAAGTGCCTTACCGTATACCGCATGACGATGGATGATGCATATTCGCTCTACGGAAAATATGTAGGAAACTGGGGCGGAGATGCCGTGGTCTACAGATTTGACGCATACATAGGCGGAAAGCTTGTAAAGAGTGTTCTGAAGGAAACTGTCAGATCCGTGACCATAGCGGCAGAGTGCTTCACTTCCGAACTTGAGGAAAAGGAAACCTATGATGCTACCGCGGTAAGGATCAGGGCACTGGATCAGAACGGAAACCTCCTTCCTTATTTCAACGAACCGGTTCTTTTAAAGACAGAAGGTCCCGTCAGGATCATCGGACCTTCCGCAGTCTCCCTTAAGGGAGGCATGGGAGGTACATATCTCCGCACGGTAGGCGAAGCAGGTCAGGCTTCCCTGCACATAGTCAGCATGCAGGCCGGAGAAGTTGTCATCCCCTTCAATGTAACCGTTAACAGAAGTGCCCAGATGTAAGCATTGATCTGCAGCAGGCGTTTCGGTCATAACGCGCCATCATGTTTATGAAAGGATATGGTGAATATATGGATAAAAAGAGACTGAGCGGAGCCGATAAGGCAGCTTACGGCATAGGTGCCGTTGGCAAGGATATGGTCTATATGCTTTCCGCAAGCTATGTACTTTATTACTTTCAGGATCTTTTGAAAGTCAATTCGGTCGCAATGGGTATAATCCTTCTTGCGGCCAGAGTGTTCGACGCTTTCAATGATCCCATCATGGGAATAGTTGTTGCGAAGACTCACACGAGATGGGGAAGATTCCGTCCCTGGCTCTTTATCGGCACAGTGACGAACGCCGTTGTGCTCTTTGTAATGTTCGCATGTCCTCCTGACCTGTCCCCGAGCGGACTGGTGGCATATGCGGCCATTACCTATATCCTCTGGGGTGTCACCTATACCATGATGGATATTCCTTACTGGTCGATGATCCCCGCATTCACAAAGGGCGGCAAGGAGCGTGAAGGACTTACCACTCTGGCAAGAAGCTGTGCCGGAGTCGGAAGTGCGCTTGTTACGATCTTCACCGTTATGATCGTCCAGAGGATCGCATCCCTTTATGAGGGAACGGGGATAAGCAATTCGGCACGTGAGATCCTGGGCTTTAAATGGTTTGCGCTTATCATTGCGATATGCTTCGTGGTATTCATCACAGTCACATGCCTGAAGATCAAGGAGGAAAGCCTTGTTGATATGAAGTCCGCATCTGTGGGCGAAATGTTCAGGGCTCTTGTGACCAACGACCAGGCCATGACCGTTGTCATTGCCATCGTTCTCATCAACACCTCGATCTATATCACATCCAATCTGGTCATTTATTTCTTCAAGTACGATTTCGGCGGTATCGGCTGGGGCGACAGCTATACATACTTCAATATGTTCGGCGGTGCGATACAGATACTTTCGATGATGATCGCTTATCCGCTCCTTAGAAAATTCATGACCAACATCAGGATCTTCTATCTGTGCATAGCAAGTGCGGTGACCGGATATGCGGCTCTGTTCATTATCGCATTCACCAAAATGAGCACGGTATTTGTTCTGTTTATTCCCGGCTTCTTCATCTTTGCCGCTAACGGAGTTCTCCAGGTAATAACCACGGTGTTCCTGGCCAATACCGTTGATTACGGTGAAATGAAGAACGGCAGACGTGACGAGAGTGTCATTTTCTCTATGCAGACCTTCGTGGTCAAGCTTGCGAGCGGCATTGCGGCATTTGCGGCTTCCATCTGCCTTCAGATCAACAATCTTCAGGGCGGCACGGCGGATACTTCCGAGAAGATCGATTATTCCCTCGGTGTTGCGGCATCTGCGAAGTTCGGACTGCGCATGACCATGGCAGTCATTCCCATTGCAGGTCTCTTCATCGCACTCTTTGTCTTCTGGAAGAAGTACATTCTTACCGATGCAAAGCTTTCCGAGATATCCAAGGAACTTGAAATAAAGAAAAAATAAAGCATCAGGAAGCCGGGAATGTGTGTCATATTTTCAACGCACACACGCCTCTCGGCTTCTGTCGCACTGGCAGCGGTACTAAGCTCGAACTGCGCAAAGCTTGTTCTCACTAAGTACCGGCCGTGCTCTAGAGTGTGCTTTTGAAAATGTGACACGCATTCCCTTATGCAGGAGTTATATATGATTGACAGATCAAGAAAAATATTTGGAAATGAGATAAGTTCCCGCGATTATAAAAAAGCAATTAAATCGAAGAACAAGTACATTAGGAAATTCGGCGATGACAGCGGTGCTGATTATCCGGTAAGACTCGAGAAGAATCCGTATATCGGTGAAAGCCTCGGAGTTAATAACGTGCTTGTCGGCGACCTTTCGAAGAACGCTCACTACGATCCTTCGCGGAATGCCGATGCGCTTGAATGGGATGAAGAAAAGGGACTGATCGTCGGAAATATCCGTATGGGTTTCGGTCATTACAGGATTTCCATGGCGATCGCCTCTGCAGCACATTCGATGGGTTATGTTCCGTACTGGATGGATCTCAATTCGTACGGTGAGACAACCTGCACCAAGGTTATCGGTGCACAGAACGATCTCTATTCACTCGGTTCGAGGCTTTCCAAGAATCCCATATTCAACAAGCTTGTCTGGGAGCCCGTCAACTACGAAGGCTTCAGGGCACTTTCCTACAATGCTTCGGACCAGAAGAATGCAGAGCTCATGGCACCGGTCTATAAGAATGTTCCCAAGGATATTCCCGTGGTCGGAACACACGTATGGCCCGCACAGGCCGCACTTCACGCCGGCATGAAGCATGTTGTCAATGCAATACCCGACAACTGGCCCATGGCGCTTCACTTTGCGGAAGGTGCCGTGCACGCGATACAGTGCAGGGATGCATATATGGGATACCGCATACTCAACGGAATGAACAAGGACAAGGTATGTAAACCCATGCCGGGAGATTCCCTTGTCTATACCGGTCATTACATCGATCACGAACTCGTGGCGGGTATCGAAGCCGACTGCAGTGCAAGAAAGGCAAGGAAGGCATCCGGAAAGCCGATGAGATTCCTTCTTACGATCGGAGGAGCCGGCGCCCAGAAAGAGATATTCGCTGCGATGATCGAATACCTGATCCCGTTCATCAAATCGGGAAAAGCAGCTCTCTTTGTAAATGTCGGTGACTACAGGAATGTCTGGGATGAACTCAAGGCAGAGATACCCGGCATGGCAGAGCTTTCCAAAGAGCATATGGATAACTGGGCCGATACCGAAAAGTTTGCCGCATCCGCACTCGATCCGGACAGGGATATTGTCGGCATCCACGGATTCTGGCATAAGAACATCTTCGAAGCGGTTTATTGCACAAACCTTCTCATGAGAGGATGTGACGTGCTTGTAACAAAGCCTTCGGAGCTTGCATTCTATCCCGTTCCCAAGCTTTTCATAAGAAGAGTCGGAAAGCATGAGATGTGGGGTGCGATACATTCCGCGGAGATAGGTGACGGCAGTTTAGAGTGCAGGGATATCCCCCACACCCTTCAGATGCTCGATATGTTCATGAACACATCCCTTCTCGATGAAATGTGCGACACCATATGTGAGAATAAAAAGACAGGCATCTATGACGGTGCTTATAAAGTTGTGGAACTTGCGATGAATATGAAGCAGACTGCATCAAAAGACTGATGTGAGCACGGATCGTTAACGCGAAATGTGCAGATAAGGAGATATCATGATTCGTCACATATACGATAATGCATGGGTCCTTGATACACCGAATACCACATATGCTTTTCATGTTCTTCCCACAGGACAATTGGAGCATCTTTATTACGGCAGGCATATCCGTATCCCTGAAGGCGAAGGTGCGCTTGATGCGCTTACGGAAAAGCATGCCTATGCTCCCGGCAATACATGCGTATATGACAACGATCACTGGGGCTATTCCCTCGAGGATATGAGACTCGAAATGAGCGGTGCTGGAAAGGGCGACCTCCGTGACCTCTTTGTCGAGATTAAATATGCGGACGGTTCATCGACTAATGACTTTGTCTACGAAAAATATTCGACAGACGAAGGGCAGCCTTCAAGCGATACGCTTCCCGTTTCCTATGATGAGAGCGGAAAGTGTGAGCATCTGTGCATCACGATGCGCGAGAAGGTGAAAAAGACAAGGCTTGAACTCCATTATTATCTCTATCCGGACTGTGACTGCCTCTGCAGGATGACAAAGCTTTATAACGATTCGGATTCTGACATAGTTGTCGGAAAAATAATGAGCAATCAGCTCGATCTCGATATGCCGGGATATGTATTCACGGGTTTCACAGGTGCATGGGCAAGGGAGATGCAAAGGACTTCCGTGCCTCTTCTTCGAGGAAAGCACGTGTTCTCATCAAGAAGCGGCGGTTCGTCGCACAGGGCCAATCCCTTCACGATGCTTCACCCTGCGGATACCACGGAAGATCACGGGGATGTATACGCTTTTAATCTGATCTACAGCGGCAACCATATGGAGTCCGCCGAAGTAAGCCCTTTTGGCAAGACGAGATTTTTATCGGGCATTAATCCCGAAGGCTTCGAATACAGACTTGCTTCCGGCGAAAGCTTCGATGCACCCGAGGCGGTAATGACATATTCATCCGAAGGCTTTAACGGGATGAGCCGTCATATGCACCGCTTTGTAAGAGAGCATATCGTGAGGGGCGAATGGAAAAAGAAAGAACGCCCCGTTCTTCTCAACAGCTGGGAAGCGGCATATTTTGATTTTAATGAAAGCAAGCTTGTGAAGCTTGCAAAGGCAGGCAGGGAAGTCGGCATCGAACTTCTTGTGATGGACGACGGATGGTTCGGTGAAAGGAACGACGATCACTCGAGTCTCGGCGACTGGGATGTGAACAAAAAGAAGCTTCCCGGAGGACTGAAGAGTCTTGCCGATAAGATCACGTCACTCGGAATGTGCTTCGGCATCTGGGTAGAACCCGAGATGATATCGTTCAATTCGAAGCTTTATGAAGCACATCCCGACTGGGCTGTATCGATACCCGGAAGAGATCATTCGGAGGGCAGGACACAGCGCATACTCGATCTGTGCAATCCCGAGGTGTGTGAATATATAACGGATAAGATGAGCGAGATCTTTTCGTCCGCAGACATATCATATGTGAAGTGGGATATGAACAGGACCTTCACGGATGTCTATGCTCCTTCGCTTCCCGCAGACAGACAGGGTGAGGTCTTCCACAGATATATCTGCGGCCTGTATTCGATAATGAAAAAGCTGACGGAGAAATTCCCCCATATCCTGTTTGAAGGATGCGCATCCGGAGGAAACAGGTTTGACCTGGGCATATTAAGCTTCTTCCCCCAGATCTGGGCAAGCGATGATACGGATCCTGTGTGCAGGGCGGCGATACAGACGGGCTACAGCTACGGCTATCCGATGAGCTGCGTATCCGCACATGTGTCGGCAAGTCCCAATCATCAGACGCTGCGCGAGACATCGCTCGAGACAAGGTTCAACGTTGCGGCATTCGGCGTGTTCGGATACGAGTGCAATCTCTGCGATTTGAAAAAAGAAGACCTTGCCGCGATCAAGGCTCAGACGGAGCTTTATAAAAAGTGGAGGAAGGTTCTTCAGTTCGGGGAATTCTACAGAGGAAGGAATGCGGGCAATCTTCCCGTTAACGGAGTGTCGGCGGATCCGTCATCGGCCGGAAATCTTACGGAATGGACGGCCGCGTCCGAAGACGGTTCGTCCGCGGTCGGATTCCTTATGCAGCAGCTTGCAGTTCCCAATACCCAGTTCCATACATATTTTGCAAGAGGACTTAACGGAGACGATCTGTATCATTTCTACAACAGGTCTCTTAAGATCGATGTAAGGGAGTTCGGAGATCTGGTCAATATGGTTTCTCCCGTGCATCTGAAACAGGACGGGCTTCTTGTCGACATAGTCGCAAAATTCGTCAAGATGGATACGGAGAATGAAGACCTTAAAGCATCGGGAGATACGCTTATGTATTCGGGAGTCCATTTGAAGCAGGCCTTCGGCGGAACGGGCTTTAACGAAGAGGTGCGTCACTTCCCCGATTTCGCATCCCGCATCTACTTTATGGAAAAAGAATAAAAGATCCGCAATCGAAGTGATAGTAATGCCGAAATTATGATAAAATGAATCGGTATTACTATCATTTTTTTCGGAGCAGATAAAATGAAAATTTTTGCGTATTCCCTCAGACCCTACGACGAGCAGGGATATTTCGAACAGATCTGTAAAAAACTCGGCGTTGAGTACGGCTTTACATCCGAATATCCTTCGCTTGAAAATGCACATCTTGCGGAAGGCTATGATGCGCTAAGCATCCTGACCAATGTAATGGATCCCGCGCTCCTCGATAAGTTTAAATCTCTCGGCATCAGATATATCTCGACCCGTACCATCGGATACGATCATATCGACAATGCATATGCGCATAAGATCGGTATCCGCACCGCATCGATCTCCTACGATCCCACGGGAGTTGCGGATTATTCGATAATGATGATGCTGATGGGCCTTAGGAAGATAATGCCGATCATAGACAGGGGCAACATCCAGGATTATTCCCTGAAGGGAAAGCTCGGAAGGCATATCCAGGATTGCACCGTGGGCATCATAGGAACCGGAAGGATCGGAACCAAGGTCATCGAACACCTGTCGGGATTCGGCTGCAAGATGCTCTGCTATGACATCAGGGAAAATGAGACCGCAGCAAAATATGCGACATACGCAGATCTCGAGACCATATACAAAACCTGCGACATAATATCACTCCATGTTCCGGGACTTGAATCAAATCATCATATGATAGGTAAGGCACAGTTCGATATGATGAAGGACGGAGTCATGATCATCAACTGCGCAAGGGGAATGCTGATCGATACCGCTGCAATGATCGGTGCGATAGAATCGGGCAAGGTTTCTTTTGCGGGACTCGATACGATCGAAAATGAAGCCGGGCTGTATTACCTCGACAGAAAGGGCGATATTCTGGATAACCACGACATGGCAATCCTCAAATCCTACCCGAATGTCCTGCTCACATCGCATATGGCATTCTATACGGACGTTGCCGTAAGGGAGATGGTCGAGCACTGCGTTGAAGGCATCCTCGAGATGGATGAGGGCAGGGATAACCCCTTCGAGATAAAATAAAACACAGGCAATCTTAAGAAAAGGTTCGGGGATTTGCCCCGGACCTTTTATGTTAAAATTCTTTATATGGCAGCCCCTTATGAAGATAAAGGCATAAAGCCCGGAACGGACAGACCGGTATATTCCGATGAAGGCGAAAACAGAAGGACGTTTATCGCGATCGATCTCAAATCCTTCTATGCATCCGTCGAATGTGTCGAAAGAGGACTGGATCCCCTTAAGACCAATCTTGTCGTAGCGGACGTATCCCGTACGGAAAAGACCATCTGCCTCGCGGTATCACCCTCGCTTAAATCTTACGGCATCTCCGGAAGAGCGAGGCTTTTTGAGGTTGTCCAGAGAGTAAGGGAGATCAATAACGCAAGAAAAAGAGCGATCGGAGGAAAGGATTTCAGTGGTAAATCCGTTCATGATCCCGACATCAAAAGCGATCCCACGCTTGAGCTCGGATATATCGCCGCCGTTCCCAGGATGCGGTATTACATGGAATACAGCTCCAGGATCGTGAGCATCTATCTCAGATATGTCGCGCCCGAGGATATGCATGTCTATTCGATAGACGAAGTGTTCATGGACGTAACGCATTATCTTAAGACATACGGGATGTCCGCACATGAACTTGCGATGAAGATGGTAAGGGAGGTTCTGGCGGAAACGGGCATAACCGCAACGGCAGGAATAGGCACCAATCTTTTCCTTTGCAAGGTTGCGATGGATATAGTCGCCAAGCATATGCCGGCGGACAAAGACGGCGTACGCGTTGCCGAACTTGACGAGAGAAAATTCAGGGAGATCCTCTGGGACCATAAGCCCCTCACGGACTTCTGGCGTATAGGCCATGGTACGGCAAGGAAGCTTGAAAAGAACGGAATGCACACTCTGGGCGATGTGGCGAGATGCTCGGTCGGTGCAAAGGGCAGGCATTTCAACGAAGATCTTCTCTACAAGCTTTTCGGCATAAATGCGGAACTCATAATAGACCATGCATGGGGTTACGAGCCCTGCGAGATCTCGGACATCAAGGCTTATGTTCCGAAGAGCACATCCATATCCACGGGTCAGGTGCTCAAATGCCCGTACACCGCGGAAAAGGGAAAACTGATAGTAAAGGAAATGACGGAGCAGCTTTCACTCGATCTTGTCGGAAGAGGTCTTGTGACGGACCAGCTTGTACTGTATGTGGGCTATGACATAGATAATTTTGCGGACGCCGAGAGGATGAAGGAATACGAGGGCGAGATAGTGCGGGATTATTACGGAAGGCTTGTACCCGCGCCCGCGGGAGGCAGCATGAACCTCGGGCATTATACTTCGTCCACGAGGACGCTCGTTGCATCCGCTGCGCAGCTTTATGACGAGATCATAGACTATAACCTCCTGATAAGAAGGGTTAATGTCGTGGCAAACCATACGCTTCCCGAGGAGGAAGGCCTTTCGCTCAACCGCAGGGAGACCGAATATGTCCAGCTCGATCTTTTTACTGATTACGAAGCAGAGGAAAAGCTGAGGGCCGAGACCGAGAAGGATGAATCCAAGGACAGAAGGCTTCAGGAGGCGGTGCTGAATATTCAGCAAAAATACGGAAAAAATGCTATACTAAAGGGCATGAATCTTGAGGAGGGCGCGATGACCGCCGAACGCAACGGACAGGTCGGAGGACACAAGGCATGAAGGATGATTACAGTGACATCTTGAATATGCCCTTCCATGAACCGGACCCTGTTAAGCATCCGAGGATGGAAAGGGGGGCAAGAGCGGCGCAGTTTGCTTCTTTTGCGGCGCTTACCGGTTATTCGGACGTTGTCGAGCAGACTCAGGAAGAAGTATGTAATGCCGTGCTTAACGAGACGGTATTTGAAGATATAGAAGATATTTAGAGAGGGAGAATAAAATGCCTGCACCAAGAGGAAGACAGAGTAATGTTACCGGCAGCGGTAAAGGAGTACAAAGAAGGGGATCGGGACTCGGAACAGGTCCCGTCGGAAGCGGAAGCTTCGGAGGAGGAAGAAAGACCTCGTCCGGAAGCGGTACCCATTTGGGTGGCCCGCAGCCCCATCATTCATCGGGAAACGGCGGACAGCCCGGATATCCCTTTCCCGGCGGCGGAACCCGCATAGGCGGCGGAGGAGCCAGACTCATATTCCTAGTCATCGTCATATTCATTATCATCGGCGGAAAGGGACTTTTCTCTTCGTTCGGAGGCGGCTCTTCGCAGGGCGGTGATTCGGGACTTCTTTCGGGAGTGTCGTCACTTCTCGGAGGCGGCTCTTCGCCATACATATCCAATGTCTCATCGACCTCCTCACCCTGGGGATCCGATAAGAATACGGGTGTGCTCAACAGGGAAGTATCTCCCGAAGCAAGGGAGAAGTACACGCAGATCCTCGGAAACGGCAAGGACGTTGTGACCGTAATGGTCTATATGTGCGGAACCGACCTTGAATCCAGGGGCGGCATGGCTACCAACGACCTTATGGAGATGGCCGATGCGACTCTGTCCGACAATGTGAATGTCATTGTATATACCGGCGGATGCAAGGCCTGGAAGAACAGCATCGTTTCTTCATCCGTCAACCAGATCTACAGGGTAGTCGGCGGTGGAAAGCTCGAGTGCCTTGAGAGCAACATGGGTACGGCCGCAATGACGGATCCGAAGACTCTTGAGAGCTTCATAGAATATGCGCACAGTAATTATCCCGCCAACAGAAACATTCTTATCTTCTGGGATCACGGCGGCGGTTCCGTTTCGGGTTACGGATATGATGAAAAGAACCCGAATTCCGGTTCGATGGATCTTGCGGAGATAAGCTCCGCTCTTAAGAATGCCGGGATCAAATATGATTTCATCGGATTCGATGCCTGCCTTATGGGAAGCCTCGAGACCGATCTTATGGCGTCCCGGTATGCCGATTACCTGATCGGAAGCGAAGAGACAGAGCCCGGCATAGGCTGGTATTATACCGACTGGCTGACCGCTCTTTCGAAGGATACTTCGATGTCCACCCTCGATATCGGCAAGCAGATAATCGATGATTTCGTCGATACATGTGCAAAAAAGTGCGCAGGCCAGAAGACCACGCTCTCTCTTGTTGACCTGTCCGAACTCCAGCAGACCGTGGGCGATGAGTTCAGGGCATTCTGTTCCGATACACAGGGACTTATCACAAGCGGTGATTATGTGGCCGTTTCCGATGCACGTACGGGCTCGAGGGAATTCGCCACAAGCTCCCATATAGACCAGATAGACATGGTCAACTTTGCAAGGCGTGTCGGAAGTGAAGAAGGCGATGCGCTTGCGGAGGTTCTTCTTTCCGCGGTCAAGTACAACCGCACTTCGGACAACATGACCAATGCTTACGGAATATCCATCTACTTCCCGTACAACAGCAAATCCGCCAAGGTTGACAAGGCGGTAAGCACGTATGAAAAGATCGGACTCGATGATGAGTACACCGATTGCATCAGGGAGTTCGCCGGACTTGAAGCTTCGGGACAGACAGTCGCTTCTTCATCCGGAATAGACGTGACATCCCTTCTCTCCGGAGGATCCGCACAGAGCTCATACGGTTCACTTTCCAATATCGATGTTAACGAGATGATCAATCTTATCTCGAGCTTCTCGGGAATGATGTCCGGAAGATCCATGAGCGATGCCGATACCGCAGATTACATTGCGGACAATCATTTCGATGCTTCCGTACTTTCCTGGAAGGAAGACAACGGTACTTACTATATTCCCATAAAGAGCGATCAGTGGGAGCTTATCAATACCGTAGATCTTGCGATGTACTACGACGACGGATCCGGATATGTGGATCTCGGACTCGATAATATCTTTAACATAGACGGCAAGGGAAATCTTATCTCCATGGTTGACGGCACATGGCTTTCGATCGAGGACCAGCCTGTTGCTTATTACCACACCGATACTATCGATAACGGTGACGACGATTATACGATCACGGGTTATGTTCCCGCATATCTGAACGGTGATCCCGTCAAGCTCGAGCTCGTATTCGACAACGATCACCCTTACGGCTACATTGCAGGCGCAAGGATCGATTACAAGGGTGCGACCGATACCGAGGCAAGAGGCCTTATCGAACTTGCCGCAGGAGACGAGATCGATTTTGTCTGTGATTATTACACATATAACGGAGAGTATGAGGACAGCTATTATCTCGGGGAAACCTTGGTCATATCCGACCCGGATAACATCAAGATAAGCAATACGTATCTCGGCGGGGATTTCCTTGCTCTCTACAGGATCACGGACATTTATAACGGTGAGTACTGGACCGAAACCGTGCCCGATTAAAAGGCTATGTCACTCTTTTTAGAAGAGGACGGAATATGTTATAATATTTATTCGATGTATCGCATTTTGCTTTTGATCCGGCCAGGGGGAAAACAGGCCGGCGAAGCGGAGGATTAAAAATGGCTGAATACATGTTGACCACTTGCTCCACAACGGATCTTTCCCTTGAATATTTCAAGGAAAGGAATATCGGAGTAACCTATTTTACATTTGAACTCGGCGGAACGGAGTACCCGGACGATATGGGTATGTCCGTGACACCCAAGGATCTTTTCCGAAGGATGCTTGAAGGAGAAAATACCAAGACAAGCCAGGTAACTGTAGGACAGTATACCGAGTTTTTCGAGCCTTTCCTGAAGGAAGGCAAGGATATTCTCCACATAGCTTTCTCCAGCGGTCTTTCCGGATCGTACAATTCCGCAAGACTTGCAGCCGAGGAACTCAGCGCCCAGTATCCCGACAGAAAGCTCTATGTAGTCGATTCACTTGCAGCTTCCACCGGACACGGACTTGTTGTTGATGCCGCAGCCGATCTCAGGGATGAGGGCAAGAGCATCGATGAGGTAAGAGACTGGCTCGAGGCCAATAAGAACAAAGCCCATCACTGGTTCTTCTCATCCGACCTTACATTCTTCATAAGAGGCGGAAGAGTCAGCAAGACCGCAGGTGCCATAGGAACCGTTCTCGGCATCTGCCCCCTTCTCAACGTAAATGATGAAGGAAAGCTGATCGCAAGAGAGAAGATCAGAGGCAAGAAGAAGGTCATCAAGCGCATCGTTGATGTGATGGAGCAGCGCGCACAGGGCGGACTCGATTACACCGGCAAGGTTTTCATCAGCAATTCCGATTGCTACGAAGATGCCAGAGCGGTTGCAGACCTTATAGAAGAAAGATTCACCAAGATGAACGGCAAGGTGCAGATCTATTCGATAGGCGCCACCATCGGAAGCCATACGGGTCCCGGTACCGTTGCACTTTTCTTCTGGGGAGACGAAAGAGAGCACTGAGTGAGGGCTGAAATTGGGCAAGACCACACAGCATCTGCTTAAACAATTCTATATGGCAGGTTCCCAGATGTGGTTCACACCCAAGGTTCACCTGGATAAAAAACTCCGCGGATTCGGTTGCGGAGTCATAGCTCTGCACGATCTTAACGTTTATAAAGGATATTTAAAAGCGCCGGAAGGCCGTAATGAATATATGGAGCAGATCCGCAAGATGGAAAAGGGAGGCGTATTTGTCTTCCCCGGATTAGGGATCGCTCCATATTATTATCCTCTGCTGTGTAATTTCTATCTTCTTACCCACGGCTCGAAGATGAGGATAGGATGGGGTCATACCGCCCGCTCGCAGCTCAGGAACGGAGCGAAGGATATCAAGAAATGTCTCGACAGCGACTGTCCCGTGATCTTCGCAGCCGGTCCCGGATATCCGTTCCTTTTCAAGGATAAATTTGTGACACTCTATAACAGGGACCGCAAGCCCTCGGGCAAAAGAACGAGAGAGCATTATATGACTGTCCTCGGTACCGCGGAAGCGGACGGCGAGATATGGCTCGAGGTTGCATCGTGGGGAGAGCAGTTCAGCATAAGGCTCGATGAACTTGTAGAGTATTCAAAATACGCGATGCCTTTTTCCACGAGATTCTACAACATATATGAAAAGAAATAACGGACAGACCGTTCTGCCCGGAAAATACGGATTTCCAAGGAGGTATGTTCATGGCTGTTGATGCAAGAAAAGTAGCTCTTATAGGATGCGGTTTTGTAGGATCCGCTTCGGCGTTCGCTCTTATGCAGAGCGGTCTCTTTTCCGAGATGGTGCTTATCGATGCGAATACCGCAAAGGCTGAGGGCGAAGCTCTCGATATAGCACACGGTCTTTCATATGCCAAGCCCATGCAGATATATGCGGGCACATACGAGGATATCGCGGATGCGGCGATCATAGTGATCAGTGCCGGCGCGAACCAGAAGCCGGGTGAAACAAGACTTGACCTGGTCAAAAAGAACATTGCGATCTTCAGATCCATCATGGGAGAACTGAACCGCGTGAAGGTTGAGGGAATACTCCTTATCGTGGCAAATCCCGTGGACATCCTTACGGCCGCAGCGGTCAAGCTTTCGGGACTTCCCGAGAACAGGGTATTTGGATCGGGTACCGTTCTCGATACCGCAAGATTCAAATATCTGCTCGGAGAACATCTCGGAGTCGATTCGAGAAATGTACATGCATTCATACTCGGCGAGCACGGAGACAGTGAGATAGCCGTCTGGTCGAGCGCCAATATATCGGGCATCCCCGTACATGATTTCTGTGAGCTCAAGGGCCACTACGATCATGAGAAAGCAATGAAAGAGATCGCGGACAATGTCAAGAATGCCGCATATGAGATAATCGAGAAAAAGCAGGCTACATATTACGGTATCGCAATGAGCGTGCGCCGTATCTGTGAGGCTGTCATAAGGGATGAAAAATCCATCCTTCCCGTATCGCGTATGCTGCACGGAGAGTACGGCATAGACGGAGTCGCACTTTCACTTCCGGCTATTGTAGGCGCGGGCGGAGTTGAGATCCCCGTACCTGCGGAACTTAATGAGGAAGAACTGTCCGCTCTCAAAAAATCGGGTGAGACATTAAAAGCAATACTCGACGAAAATCTTTGATCGGAGGAAATCATTAAATGAGTATCACACAGATCTGCATCCTTGCCGTGATAGTTTTGTACCTGCTGTTCGTTCTGCTTGTGGGTATAAAGTTTTCAAAGGGCAACAAAACCACTGAGGACTATTATCTCGGCGGACGCAAACTCGGTCCCCTGGTAACGGCAATGAGTGCCGAAGCTTCGGACATGAGTTCCTGGCTTCTTCTCGGAATACCGGGACTTGCCTATGCATCCGGACTTGCCGATCCTTTCTGGACTTCGCTCGGACTCGGAATAGGTACTTATTTCAACTGGCTGATCGTTGCAAGAAAGCTCAGAAGATACAGTCAGATAAACGGATCGGCGACGATCCCTTCGTTCTTCTCCAACAGGTTCGGGGATGAAAACAATGTCCTTTCGCTGATCGCCGCACTTGTCATAATCATTTTCTTCGTTCCCTATACGGCGAGCGGATTCTCGGCATGCGGAAAGCTTTTCAATTCGCTTTTCGGAGTCGATTATATGGTTGCGATGATCATCTTCGCACTGGTCATCATCGGATATACGACACTCGGAGGATTCCTTGCCGCATCCACCACTGACCTTATCCAGAGCGTCATCATGACCATCGCTCTTGCGACAATCCTTTTCTACGGTGCTTCACAGGCAGGCGGATGGGGTGCCGTATTTGAAAATGCGAAGAGCCTTTCCGGATATTTTGATCTTAACAATATGCATTCCGATGCCACGGGACTTATCCCTTACGGAACTCTCACCAAGGTTTCGACCATGGCATGGGGACTCGGATATTTCGGAATGCCCCATATCCTTCTCAGATTCATGGCTATCGAGAAGGAAGAAAAGCTTTCTCTTTCGAGAAGGATCGCAAGCGTATGGGTTTTCATCGCAATGTTTACGGCTATCATCATTGGATTTGTTGCAAGGGCAATGACTGCAAACGGATCGATAGGAGTACTTGACGATCCCGAGACCGCGATCATTAAGATATCGGATCTGCTCAGCACACATGGCGTGTTCACGGCATGCGTTGCCGGACTCATACTTGCGGGCATACTTGCAGCTACCATGTCTACCGCTGATTCACAGCTTCTTGCTGCGGCATCCAGTGCATCGGATGATATCTTCGGAAAGATGATCTTCAAGAAGCAGGATGCGAAGCGCTCAATGCTCGTTGCAAGAATTGCGGTTGTCGTGATGAGTATAATCGCACTTTTTATAGCATCGGATCCCAACAGTTCAGTATTCCAGATCGTATCTTTCGCATGGGCGGGCTTCGGTGCCGCATTCGGACCTCTTATGCTCTTTGCGCTGTTCTGGAAGAGGACCAATAAATACGGTGCGCTCGCCGGAATGATAAGCGGCGGCGTCATGATATTCGTATGGAAGTTCCTGGTCCGTCCTCTGGGCGGTGTATGGAACATCTATGAACTCCTTCCCGGATTCATAGTATCCGCACTTTTCATAATCATAGTAAGTCTTCTTACTCCCGCACCTACGGGTAAGGTTATCGAGGATTTCGAAAAAGCCGCAAAATAATATTTTCGTCATAATCAATTGCTTTTATATGAGGGGGGCAGTTTATGGCACAGAACGGTAACGGGAACGGAAAGGCCGGAATTCATTCGGTTGCTTTCAAACTGGTAGTATCGATAGGGCTTGCATTCATTGCGGCATGCGCGATCCTTCTTTTGATCGCGATCAGGAATGCCGAAGGCTGCATGACCGAGACATATAAAAAGTACACCATGAATGTTGCCGAGTCTGCGGCAACTGCCGTTAACGTGCTCTGCAGCCAAGGCACCGGAGATGAGAGTGTGGGCATTGCCGGAGAAACGGCCATGGTCGAACTGCTCAGATCCGATACCGAAGCAAACAGACAGCTCCTGTATGATTATTTCGGGCCCGTTCTCGGAGATATCGAACTTACCGGTATCGAGGGTTCATATGCATATATGGTCAGTGCGGACGGCATGACCATATATCACACAAATTCCGAGAGGATCGGCAACCCCGTTGAAAATGCAGCGGTAAAGGGCCTTACGGCCAGGCTTTCCGCGGGAGAAAAGCCTTCTTCCATCGGCGCGGGTTCCGTTGTGTACGAATATAAAGGTTCTGACAAATTCGCCGGATACGCTTTCACGGACGGCGGTAATATCGTTGTGGTTACCGGAGATTACGATCTGGTAATGAAGCCGATAAGAACAATGAGGAACAGGATGATCGCCGCTTCGGCAGGTCTTCTTTTGACATTCCTCATTGTTTTCTTTGTGATAATCACTCTTATCTTAAAACCCATTGATACACTTATTGAGATCATAAATGCCACCGCTGCGTTTAATCTGAAGCACAATCCGAAATCCGGAGCTCTTCTGAAGAGGAAGGATGAATTCGGGCTTATTTCCGTTGCCATCGGCAATATGAGGGCTAAGCTCAGGGAGATCGTCGATGATATCGGAGGTGCTGCGGAGGAAATCGATGCCAATGTCATGGAGCTTAACGAGACGGCGGATGTAGTCAATTCGATGTGTACCGACAATTCCGCGACCACTCAGGAAATGGCCGGCTCGATGCAGGAATGTGCGGTTTCCGCCGACAGGATGAACACCGATATAGCCAATATCCGGAATGCGCTCCATCAGATCGAGATGCAGACCAATGACGGATTTACGGTATCCGATGAGATCATGGAAAGGGCTACGCAGCTTAACGAATCCACCGAAAGGGCATCGGATACAACGGGCGGAATATTTGCACAGGTAAAGAATAAGTCGGAGAAAGCGATAGAAGATTCGAAGGTTGTCGAGAAGATCAATGAACTGACCGGTGCGATAATGGCGATATCGTCGCAGACATCGCTCCTTGCTCTCAACGCATCCATAGAAGCCGCGAGAGCCGGTGAAGCGGGAAGGGGATTTGCGGTCGTGGCTACCGAGATAGGCAGCCTGGCCGACCAGACTTCCAGATCCGTTGGAGATATCAACAATATCGTAGCTGAGGTGAATGCGGCCGTTTCGGAGATGCAGAGCTGTCTTGAGGAAATGGGTGATTTCCTTGAAAATACGGTTCTTAAGAATTTCGATTCCTTCAAGGATGTGGGATTCAGATACCGGGATGATGCGGATGTATTCAAGGATTGCATGTCAAGCATCAAGAACAGTGTGGATGAACTGACCGAGACCATGGCGAGCATGGCGGGGTCGGTTGCTTCGATAAGCGGAGCTGTCGGAGAGTCTGCGGAGGGTGTATCCGATATAGCAGGCAAGACCACGGACATCGTCCAGGGAATGAGCGATACCGGTATCAAGGTCGGACAGTGCCGCGAATATGTCGGCAGGCTCAGGGAGGTTATAGACCGTTTCGAGCTGGATTGATAAAAAAATACCGATTATTGGTTACAGGGCTTTTTAGTGGTATAATATTTGCATTATCCAACATAATATAATACATGTCATATCAGTTTTTTATGAGAGAGGGGAACGGTATGAAGAAACTATTCTCGAAGTCCAACATGACTTTCATGGTCGCTCTGCAGCTTCTTGTACTTCCTGCGGTCATCTGCATTATCATCACGCTTGTAATGATGGGCAAGGAGATGTACGGAACCTACAATGAGGCGGAATCTCTTTTCTACGATAACCTTTATCAGGTTAACAGCAATCTCCTTAATGCGGACAGGGATCTGTATCAGGCAATGAATGCCGCACAGCAGTATATAAGCATTTCACAGTCGGACGGAAATCTTCCTCCCGATGTAATGGAGATGCTCTATGCCATAAGGCTTGCCGCATGGGAAGAAAATCTCGGACAGACCCTTGAAAGGATAGATGCAGCTGCTGCGATAGCGGCCCAGGATGAGTCGCTTTATACCGGAACTCTTGTGGAAGGAAAATCTTTCCGCGATGCGTATGACGAGTTCCGGGTTAATTACGATGCATGGCTTGCAACATATAATTTCGTTACCAACGAAGGTGATATTACCGCTTTCAACGAAGATTTCGAGATAGCCAGAGGCGGCATCTCCGATATGACGGATGTGGTGGAATCCTGGGCCGATGCCGAGAAGACCATCGCCAAGAAAGCTATCAACGGCAAGGTTGTTACCCTGAGCATTCTTTTTGCCGTAATAGTTGTTCTCCTCTATGTACTTGTCATCATCACCGCCAAGGCACTTACAGACGGTGTCAAGAGAGTCGGAGCTTCCATTGACAATATGTCCAAGGGCGATTTTGCAACTCCTCTTGAGGTTGAATCTCCCGTAAGAGAATTCAGGCATATGGCTGCTTCCGCAGAGAACATGAGACAGAGTCTGCGTGATGCCATCGGCAAGATCGTTGAAAACGCTCACAGCGTTGAAACCGGAGCTTCCGAATCCCAGGAGAGGATCACGGACAGCCAGAGAGCGATCGCGGATATCAATCAGGCTGTTTCCGAACTTTCTAACGGTGCCATGGCTATGGCTACGGATGTTCAGTCCACAGCTGACATCACCGTCAATATTGGAAATGCGGTTGAGACTGTACTTGATGCCGCGACCTCGAATCTTGAGAACGGACGTGCCGTTATGGAAGAGTCATCCAAGGTTCAGGGCGAACTCGGAGATCTGATGAAGTCCGGTGCCAACACCAGGGAAAAGGCAGACCAGGTTGCCAAATCCGTGGGCGAGACCGCAACTGTTGTGGAGCAGATCAATCAGGCTGCGGAACTGATCATTTCCATCGCTAATCAGACCAATCTGCTTGCACTTAACGCATCGATCGAAGCTGCAAGAGCCGGTGAGGCCGGCAAGGGTTTCGCGGTTGTTGCGGACAATATCAAGAATCTTGCCGAAGAGTCCAACGGTGCCGCTAACGAGATCACCGGAATGCTCAAGACGATCACCGGTCTTTCCGACCGTAACAAGTCCCTTACCGAGGACATCAGGAATGCGACCGAAGCCGAAAGCACTGCACTCGGATCGATGAGCGATTCGTTTGAAACCATGCTAGGCATGCTCCGTGAGACCGAGGAGGGCAACAAGCAGATTCTCGATCTTGTACAGACGCTCGATAACGATAAGAAGTCGATCATGGAATCAGTAGAATCCCTTTCCTCGGTATCGGAAGAAAATGCCGCATCGACCGAGGAAACCTCAGCATCCCTTACGCTGCTTGATGAAAACATGGAAAGTGTCGTTAAGCAGACCGAAGCACTTTCAGTGGTTGCGGACGAACTCAGGGATAACGTCAGTATGTTTACAATTTAATCGGTTCATATTATTTCAGGGAGGGAGAATATGGCTAACAATGTCAAATCAACCGGCATGAAGAAGGGAGGCTTCGACTTTCTGAAGATGCTCATGCTCTTCGGAATGGTTCCCATCATCACTGCAATCCTCATTGAGACTTTTGTAAGTGCGTCGAGGACCAAGCAATCCATGGAGGAGTCCGTATACGACAGGCTCAATGCCACGAACATGGCATTTAACCATTACGTAGAGGATGTCATTGCCAACGCGGGAGAGGGAATTTTCCTGACCGAAGATGCGGATCACACATTCGTTGATTCATATACATCCGAGAATCTCGGACTTACGATCTTCATGGGTGATACCCGTGCCGTTACGAATCTCAGGGATTCGAAGACGAATGAAAGACTTGAGGGCACCAAGGCATCCGATGCTGTCATCGCAGCATGCCTGAACGGCGGACAGCATTACCAGTCCGACGGTGTCATGATCAACGGCAAGCAGTACTACGTTGACTATCAGCCCATATACACCACCGACGGCCGTATCATAGGCATGACCTTTGTCGGTGAGCCTGCCGATACCGTAAGCTCGGCAATTCTATCGGTTACCACCCCCCTGATAATCATAGCTGTTATCCTGTTCGTATTCTTCGCAGTCCTGATCTTTATCCTTGCGGTTTATGTCAGAAGAGCACCCGGTATGATAAGCGAAGATATGGAAAGAATGGCAACCGGTGATATCTCATCCGATGCTTCTGCTCATTCCGGCATAACCGAGAATATCAACATGATCACCGCGATCGGCGGAATGAAGGCAGTGCTTCAGGATACCGTTGCCAAGATCAAGGATTCCGCAGATGCCCTCGGCGAGGATGCAAGTGAGGTTATGTCCCTTTCCGATTCTTCCGCAACCGGAGCGGCACAGATCTCCACAGCGGTAGGCGAACTTTCGCTCACCGCACAGAACATGGCGGAGAATGTCCAGGAAGTTAATTCCCATGCGGCCGATATGGATGCTACCGTATCCGAGATCGGCGGCAATGTTGAAAACCTCAACAAGAACGCAGGCACGATGAAGAACATCAGCCGTCTTGCTTCCGACAAGATGAAGGATGTAATGGAATCCAGCCGCGGAAGTGTTGAAGCCGTACAGACCATCAACAAACAGATCAACCTTACGAATGAATCCATCGCCAAGGTCAACGAGGCGATCGACCTCATCATTGACATAGCAAGCCAGACGAAGCTCCTCAGCCTTAACGCATCCATCGAGGCTGCAAGAGCGGGTGAAGCCGGAAGGGGGTTTGCGGTTGTTGCGGATTCCATTTCACAGCTTTCCGAGCAGTCCAATAACAGTGCATCCACGATCAGGACCATCGCAGAAGAGATCCTTTCCAACTCGGAAGTTTCGGTAAGACTTGCGGGCGAGATCATGGAGACCATGAATGCCGAGCAGGTTACCATCGAAGAGGCACAGGAAGAGTTCGAAAAGCTCGAAGCAGCTATCGTAGAATCGGTTGACGGCATCAAGGAGATCGATGAGAAGACCGAATCCCTTAAGCATATCAAGGAGAGGATCGTTGCCAACGTTTCCGATCTGTCCGCCATATCCGAAGAGAATGCCGCATCCAACGCCGAGGTTTCCGCAAGCACCGATAACATCGCCACTGCCATCCGGGAGATCGCAGAGAGGATCAAGGGAGTCAGTGCCCAGGCAGATAATCTTAAAGAGATCGTTGCATTCTTCAAATAATGAACTGTTTAAACCGGCCCGCGGAACTGATTTCCGCGGGCTGTATTTTTTTCGTAAGATCATGTTTTAATTGCTTTAAATATGCCCGTATCCTTGTAAAAAAAGCCGTTTTGGACTAAATTATAAGTATATACGGGGCGGGGAAATGTATGATCTCATATACCTTCATGATCCTTCTCACAATCTTTATGGTGCTGTATGCGATAAGCATCTTTGTGGTAGGCACACGCGATAATCCTTATAAAGGATATATCACGTGTTTTCTTGTAGCCGCCTTCATACCATTCATAGCCGACGGCTGTGTCACCATGACAAGGCATTACGAAGTTGCCGATATGGGATATACGATCCTTTATATCGGGATGGATATGATGCTCTTTTTCCTGCTGAGGTTCGTAATGTACTACTGCGGCGTACAGTACAGGCGGAAGTGGTATACGATGCTGTTCCGAACTCTCTGCCTTCTCGATTGTATCTCCGTAGCGCTTAATTACAGATTTCACCATGTATATACGATCCGTGTAATTGATCCCGCGGATTTTTCGCAGATGTCCGGTGATATCGGCGCACCGATGGCATATCCCATGATCATGGACAGAGTATTCTACGGTGTGACGGGTCAGTGGTATTACTATATCCACGGAGCGATGTGTACATTTGCCGTCCTTCTCGGGATCGCATTCCTTGTCTGGAAGGCAAGCCGTTATGCTGCGATCTATTGGGTGAAGTATTACTGCATTGCCGGATCTCTGTTTGTTACTGCCGTATGGTATGTTGGAGTCATGGTATCCAGAAGCCCCGTTGACGCATCGCTTGTCGGTTACGGTATCACGGGTCTTCTGATAGTCTTTTTCACAACTCTTTATAAACCTGCCACGCTTATCAACAGCCTGCTTTCCGCTTCCATAAGATCTTCGGAAAGCGGCATAGTTCTCTTCGACAATACCGGAAGAGTCGTGTTCATCAATCACAGCTTTGCCGATATGTTCGGGATCGGAGATCAGGATTACGGTGAGGCATACGATATCTTCAAAAAGCTGACGGAAGATGAGGATGATATGAACGGATCGTTCTCCACCGTCCGCAGGGTATCCGATGAAGAGACGGGACTTGATACCATCTATGATATAGAGGTGAGCGATGTATATGACAGCCGCCATGAATACTGCGGCTTCTATGCCAAGATCAAGGACCGTACGGACGAAGAAGTAGAACTTGAGAAGGAAAGATTCCTTGCAATGCATGATTCGCTCACCGGTCTTTACAATGTTTCGGCTTTGTACAGGCTCACGGATGAGAAGCTTGCCCGCAAGGACAGCAGGGAATATGTCGGAGTGGTAACGAACATTACCGGATTTAAGAGCATCAATGAAGTGTTCGGAACCGACAGGGCGGATGATGTTCTTAAGGACATTGCATCCAGACTTGCGGAAGCGATGGGTCCCGGATGCATCGTGGGCCGCATCACGGGTGACAGGTTCGGTATTTTTCTTAAGAAGGACGATTTCGATCCCGTAATGTTCACCAGGATCTGCAAATCACTCTATATAGACAGGGGGGATTATAAATACCCGATCACAATGCATGTCGGTGTCTGCAATGTCGATTCCTCCGATCTTACCAGCCAGATGATATTTGACAGGGCATTCCTTGCTATAGACGGCATCAAATCCGATATGCAGAAGGTCGTTGCTTACTATGACGGTTCCGTACGCGAATCCATACTCTGGGAGCAGATGGTGACGGGAAGCATAGATGATGCAATGAAAGACGGAGAGATAATTCCGTTCATACAGGCTCAGGTATCATCTGACGGAAGCGTAAAAGGCGGTGAGTGCCTTATCAGATGGAACCACAAGACAAAAGGAATGCTTCCTCCGGGCAGATTCATAGGAGTGCTTGAAAAGACCGGACTCATCGTAAAGGTCGACCGGTATATGTGGGAGACGGCGTGCAGGATCCTCGGAAGGTGGAATGAGGAGGGACATGATGATATGTATCTGTCCGTAAACATCTCACCCAGGGATTTCTATTTTACCGATGTATACGGAGATATAACCGGATATGCGGGGAAGTACGGTATCGGGCCCGAACAGCTCAGGCTTGAGATTACAGAGACTGCGATGATCGGTAATTCGGATGCCGTTCTCGGCGTGATAGCACAGCTTCGCAGCGACGGATTCATTGTAGAGATGGACGATTTCGGAAGCGGCTATTCCTCACTCAATACGCTTAAGAATCTGCCCGTTGATGTCCTCAAGGTCGATATGCTCTTCCTTCGCGATATCAAGGATGCCGATACGTATCTTAAGTCAACGATCATCCTTTCAAATGTCATCAATATGGCCATTGAAATGGGACTTTCCGTTATCACGGAAGGCGTTGAGACCGAGGAACAGAAAGGCTTCCTCGAAGAGTGCGGATGCCGGATGTTCCAGGGTTATTATTTTTCAAAGCCGATCCCGGTTTCCGAATTTGAAGAAAAGTATATGAAGGATGAAAAATGAACTGTCTTTAGGAATGCTTTAACGGAACGCCCGGCAAGCGTTCCGTTTTTCTGAAGGCGGGTTATCAGGGCATAAATGGATAATGTTGAAAAGAAAACCGAAGTAAGTGAGATCATGTCACTTTCCTCCAAGGTAATAGAACTTGCGAGGGATGAGATCATGATGTCCTTCAGATTCCTGGACAGAAGCCTTATGGAACTTAAGAGTGAGGCCAGGCCGGGATGCGGGGGTATCTATTCGGGAATCGGATCGTTCATATATGATCCGGTAAACATCATCCGTGCCGCTCAGCGTGATTTTAAGCTTCCCGCAAGAACGATCTTCCATGTCATACTCCATCATATTTTCTCCCACCCGTTTGCGGGTGAAAAGACGGACCGTGTCCTGTGGGATCTTGCCTGTGACATAGCCGTTGAAAATGTTATCGCCGAACTGGATGAAGACTGCATTAAGCTTGATACGGATCTTGCAACAGCCGGAATGCTTAAGGTTTTGAGAGAAGATGTCGGCAGGCTTTCCGCTGAAAGTCTTTACAGGTATTTCAGAAAAAATCCGCTCACTCCCTCGAGGGTCATGGAGTACGAAAGAGCATTCGCACGTGATTCCCACGAGCTGTGGAGACCGGATGCTTCACCCGAGCTGCAGATGACCGAAGAGGAATGGAAGAAGATATCCCGTCAGGTGCTTGCGGAGATAAAGAGCTTTTCCAAAAAGGGCTCGTCGGGAGAATCGCTTGAAAAGAACCTTATCGAAGGCTCGGCGGTAAAGTATGATTACAGGAGGATCCTCGAGCACTTTGTCGTCACGGGCGAACATACAAAACTCAGCGACGATGAGTTCGATTATATATACTATACTTACGGACTCGAAAAATATGACAACATGCCCCTGATAGAACCTCTCGAATACAGGGAAGACAAAAGGATCAGGGATTTTGTCATCGCGATAGACACATCCGCTTCCTGCAGCGGAGAGACCGTGAAGAAATTCATAAGACAGACGTTCGATCTTCTGAAGCGCAGCGAAAGCTTTTTCAGGAAGATCAATATACATATCATCCAGTGTGATGCGGAAGTCGGGAGGGATGATAAGATCACCGATATAACGCAGCTGGAAAGCTTTCTCGGAGGTATGAAACTGGTCGGAGGAGGCGCAACCGATTTCAGGCCGGTGTTCGATTACGTTAAGACCCTGCAGGATGCTCGGGAATTCGATGATCTTAAAGGCCTTATATATTTTACCGACGGATACGGAATATATCCCGAGAAGAAACCTGACTTTGATGTCATTTTTGCATTTTTGAACGAAGACACATCCCGCCCCGCTCCGCCCGCGTGGAGCATGAAGGCAGTCATTGAGGAGGATGAACTGAAATGAACATAGCAAGCGCAAAACAGGTGATAAAGGATACGGTGCGTATTTATCTCAAGAAGGATAAGGACGGGGAGTACTGCATTCCCACGGTGAGACAGCGCCCCATCTTCATGCTCGGCGCACCCGGCATAGGCAAGACCGCGATAATGGAGCAGATCGCATCCGAAATGGGAATCTCGTTTGTCGCATATTCGATGACTCATCATACCAGGCAGTCGGCGCTCGGACTTCCCTATATAACCACGAAGCATTACGGGGAATCGGACTATACGATAACCGAATATACGATGAGCGAGATCATAGCATCGGTGTATGAAGAAATCGATAAGAGGAATGTGAGGGAAGGAATTCTTTTCCTTGATGAGATAAACTGCGTTTCGGAAACGCTCGGCCCCTCGATGCTCCAGTTCCTTCAGTACAAGACATTCGGACGCCACTGCCTTCCGGAGGGCTGGGTCATAGTCACTGCCGGAAACCCTCCCGAATATAACAGATCCGTGAGGGAATTCGACGTTGCGACTCTGGACAGGATGAAGGTGATCAGCGTGGAGCCCGATCTCAAGGCGTGGATGGACTATGCACGTGAAAGAAGCATCCACGGTGCGATCCTCGCTTACCTTGATGTGAAGAAGGAAGATTTCTATGTAATGGAAATGTCTCCAGAAGGAAGGGCATACGTTACGGCAAGAGGCTGGGAAGACTTATCCGAGATGATGAAGCTCAGCGAGGAAGAAGGGATCGCCGTTGATGAAACCCTGATCAGCCAGTACCTTCGAAGCGAGAGAGTGGCGAAGGATTTTGCTGCCTATTACGATCTGTACATCAAGTACAAGACCGATTATCATATTGCGGAGATACTTGAGGGAAAGGCACCGGAAAGCATTTATGAGAAGATGAAGAATGCGGGCTTTGATGAAAGGCTTTCGGTTCTTTCAATGCTCATCGAATCGGTATCCGCAGATATGAAGGAGACGCTTGTCCTTGCCGACGGAGTCCAGCTGCTCACACCGGTCATAAAGGCTGTAAAGGATATGGTGGAAAGAGGTTCGGACAATGATGCGGTATACAGAACTCTTTCGGCTGCCCTGGAGACACAGGACAACAGTCTTAAGATCCTCCGGGAACGCGGAAATCTGAGCAGGCATCGTAAAAATTCCATCGCTTATGCGATTGATTTCTACAGGCACTGCCTTAACGGATCTGACCGGGAGCTGAAGCCCGGCTCATCTCATCCCTGCCTTGCAGGTTATTCTGAACGTGTCGGGGAACTGAAAGAAAATGCCCTGGAGGCTTCATCAAGGCTTTCAAATCTGATATCATTTGTCAGGAAAGCCTGTGAAGGAGGCAATGAACCCATGATCCTCGCAACAAGGCTCACATCCGATACATGGTCGTCGAGATTCATAGGCACATTCGGAAATGAGGATTACGAGAAGCTGGCCGGAGATATGGAGATCTCCGAAAGAGGCCTGGAACTTAAGCAGAAGATAGCCGGTTTTGATATCTGATATATTCTTCGGAGGATGGTTTGGATAAAGAATTTGAATATCCGGAAGGAAGCCTGGTATATTCGATAAAGGGAAATGAAGCCGTGCTCGGCATCTGCAAGGGGAGTTTCACTTCGCTTGCGCTTCCGGAATATCCGGAGGAAGGCATCCGCCTGGTCGGGATAGGCAAGAAGGCGTTTCTCGGAAGGAAGACACTTCGAAAACTGTCGGTTCCTTCATCGGTACGCAGCGTGGGTGATTTCGGATTTGCACATTGCAGTAATCTGAAGGAACTTGATATGCCGCTGTGCGAAGCGGGTGACGGGATATTCACCGGCTGCACCTCTCTGGAGAAGGTGACTTTTCCGGGAATGTCGGAAGACAAAGCCGCGCTGTTTGCGCTTTCGGTGAGATTTTCGGGACCTGCCAGGATATCCGATGTCGAAAGCCTTAACGATGAATGGTTCGCGCGTTTCGATGCCTGGATCGTATCGCTTCTTCAGCAGGCCGACGACGAGGGATTTACGAACCAGATACTCTGCGGCGAAGAGGAGGTCGGACTGAGCGACCGCGAAGCGTATGAGAGCGGACGGAGAGTCATCAAGGCGTCTCTCTGCATCCAGAGGCTCCTGCATCCGGAAGGACTTCGCAGCGATGCCGAAAAAATATTTACGGACTATATATACAGTCACAGGGAAGGCTCCGAAAACGGCAATGAAAGCTGGCTTGCCGTAAGGGAAAATTATCCCAACAAAGCGCATTTTGAGATCCTTGAAAGATACGGCTGTGTTGATGACGGAAACAGGCGCACGATGCTGAAAAGCCTCGGCGACGATAAACAGGAGCTGAAGAGCCTCCTTATGAAGAATGCCGGAACCGAAGCTTTTGACAGATTTTTTTCCGGACTTGAGATCTGATGACGAAGAATAAAAAAGAACTCAATTCAATACTGGTAGATCTCGCGCTGAAGATCATGCTCGTGATCGGCGCACTTCTGACCGGACTTCTGGCTTATTATGCGATGACGGGTACTTTTTACTGTCGCAGTTATATGGGCTGCGAGAGCATGTATGTTATGGACAGCCCGGTGAAGAACCTGATCGCAGCGGGAGCGTTCTTTCTTTTGTCCGTTATCGCTTGCCTGATATTCGACAGGAAGGTAAAGCGTAAGGACAGGGTGGCCGCCGTGATACTGGGACTTACTTCCGTTTTCATGTTTGCTCTCGGAGTCTTTTATCTTAAGGATCATCCCTACTATATGGACGGCGACCAGATCAATACTTTTTACGGAGCCGTTTATGCAACATGGGAGGATTCCGACCTTCGGTATCTCATGTTCATGCCGGGCGGTTACCTGGGGATCTATCCCCAGCAAAAGGGACTCGTTGTCTTTTACATGATACTTTATAAGCTGTTCGGGGACGATACATTTGTCTGCACGCAGTATCTGCATCTTATTTATCCGCAGATCGTACTCTTTGCCGGATATTCCATACTTAAGACGGAAAAAGTATCTCCGTTTGCAAGGATGGTTTTCTGCATCTTTATTGCTTCCTGCATCCCCATGTACCTTTTTATCCCGTATATGTACGGAGATCTCGGCTCAATCGCGTTATCTTTTCTTGCAGGGAACTTTCTCGTCAGATTTGAAAAGACGGACCGCATCAGGGATGCCGTGGGATTATGCATATCCTGCACCATGGCGTTGCTTCTCAGAAAGCAGATATGGATCTTCATCGCTGCGGTACTCATAGTGCTTGTTCTTGCAGGCGTGAAAAAGAAAAAACTGCGCTTTGCCATAGCCGGCCTGTGCGTGATCATCTCCGCATGGGGCACGTTCTTCTGTATCGAAAAATATTTTGAATCAGTTTCCGGTTACAGGAATGTGGACGGTGTTCCGTCAATATGCTGGGTGGTCATGGGACTTCAGGAGACCGGGGACAGACCCGGCAGCTACAACAGATATAACCAGGGAACGTTTGAAGAGAACGGATTTGATGCTGCTCTTGCTTCTGCCGTGGCAAAAAAAGATCTCAATGAAAGGATCGCCGTTTTCAGGGAAAATCCGGCCTATGCCAGATATTTCTTTTCGACCAAGATAAGACAGGAATGGACGGCTCCCGAATTTGAAGCATTAAGGACCACGTCGGTCTGGAAGGCTGATTCGGGACGTGATCCGGAGAATCCTCCGGGGTGGCTTTTGAGCCTTTATACCGGGGCCAGATATGCACAGATGGAGTGGGTCGCGAACTATTATCAGACTCTTGTGTATCTGTGTGCCTTCCTTGCGGCTGCGGGATACTTGTTCAAAAAGGGCGGAAAACTCCCCGTTTCCGCACAGCTTTCGCTCATCTACTGCATAGGAGGGGTTCTGTTTTTCGCGGTCTGGGAAAACCAGTGCAGATATGTTTTTCCTTTCTTTGTCTGCCTGACCGTTTTGGTGCCTCTTTGCCTTGATGGAATAGCCTCCCGCGCAGGCTTTTTTGTAAACTCTTTGAAAAAATCTTCCCCCAAAGACTAAAAACTGCTTTAAAATTCGGAAACGCCACAAAAAACGGGCTTTTCCCCCTTGTTTTTGGTGTAAAAAAAGGGTAAATTTAAGTTGTATGATCTGATCAATCATGCGCGCTTGTTTACACCTAGGGGAGGGTATATTATGAAAAAGAAAGGGAATCAAGGTTTTTCGCTGGTAGAACTGATAATCGTTATTGCCATCATGGCAGTACTGGTTGCCGTTCTGGCACCGCTTTTCCTCAAGTATGTTGAGCAGTCGAGAAGATCGAGGGATATTCAGACAGCCGATCAGATAAGGGAGGCATTCCTTGCCGATATTGCGGAGGGCTCCAGGGTCGGTGCAAGTAGCGTTGAAATAGAGATCAACAACTCTTATCTTCCCGGAACAATCAACGAGACGCCTACCGTAGCGGGACATGTATTCACACCCGGCGGAACGTTCATGGCTGTATATGATGCGGATATCAATTCCGTTGAGATCTATGTCAAGGAAGATTATGACCACGGAAAGGTGTATGATCTTACCAAAGAAGCAGACATAGCGGCATATAAGGCAGCGTAAGCATTTCCCAGAACTAAGTTAACACTCACCCGGGAACATACTTCCCGGGTGTTTTTATGGATTAAAGGAGAGAAGTAATGAATTTAGAACAGGCAAAGGCTAAACTTGAAAAATACGGACAGATGCAGGTGCTCAAATATTACGATGAGCTGGATGATGCACAGAAGGCAGCTCTTCTTGCACAGATCGACGCAACCGATATGAGCATCCAGGAGAACTGCGCTCATCAGGAAGAGCTCGGCAAGAGAGGCGTGATCACTCCGCTTGACTGCATGGAGATACCCGAGATAGAAGCAGGCAGGGAAGAGTTTGAGCGTATCGGACTTGATGCGATCAAGGCGGGCAAGGTGGCTGCACTTTTACTTGCGGGCGGCATGGGTACCAGACTCGGATCCGACGATCCCAAAGGAATGTACAATGTCGGCAAGACCAGAGAACTTTATATATTCGAATGTCTCATAAATAACCTGAAGGAAGTTACTGACAAGGCCGGAGCTTTTGTACATATCTACATCATGACTTCCGAGAAGAATAATGACGCTACTGTCAGATTCCTGAAGGAAAAGAATTATTTCGGATATCCCGAAGATCATATTCATTTCTTCATGCAGGATATGGCGGCCGCAACCGATTATAACGGCAAGATCTATCTCGAGGAGAAGGGCCGCATGGCAACCAGCCCCAACGGAAACGGCGGATGGTTCATCTCTCTGGTAAATGCCGGACTTCTTGATAATGTCCACGCAAACGGCATCGAGTGGTTCAATGTATTCGCTGTCGACAATGTTCTCCAGAGGATCGCAGATCCCGTATTCGTAGGTGCTACCATTTCCAAGAACTGCACCGTAGGTGCAAAGGTTGTAAGAAAAGCCGCTCCCGATGAGAAGGTCGGTGTCATCTGCCTTGAGGACGGAAAGCCTTCGATCGTCGAGTACTACGATCTTACCGAAGAGCTTATGAACGCGAAGAACGAAAAAGGAGACCCCGCATACAATTTCGGAGTCATTCTCAATTATCTCTTTTCAACCGCACAGCTTGAGAAGATCCTTAACGGAGCACTTCCTCTCCACATCGTTGAAAAGAAGATCCCCTGCCTCGATGAGAACGGAAATCTTTTCAAGCCCGAGACACCCAACGGATACAAGTACGAGAACCTCGTACTCGATATGATCCATCAGTGTGACAGCTGCCTTCCCTTTGAGGTTGTAAGAGAGAAAGAGTTCGCGCCCATCAAGAACAAGACCGGTGTCGATTCCGTCGAGAGCGCGCAGGCTCTTCTCGAAAAGAACGGCGTGATTCTCTGAAGATTTGATTAAGAATTCCCCTTGACTCTTCCCTTAGGGCATCTGTTAGGGTTAAATAGTCATATGAAAACCATTAAAGGAGGTTTTATGGGAAAGATACTTGTTACCGGCGGTGCCGGATTCATCGGAAGTCACACTGTGGTTGAACTGCTCACTTCCGGAAAAGAAGTCGTTATACTTGATAATCTCAGCAATTCCAATGAGAAGGTCCTCGGACGCATTGAGGCCATAACCGGCAAAAAGCCCTCTTTTTACAACGCGGATATAAGGGACCGTGACGCGCTTAACGACATCTTCGCAAAAGAAGACATCAGTGCAGTGATCCATTTTGCGGGACTCAAGGCTGTCGGAGAATCGGTTGCCAAGCCCTGGGAATACTATGATAACAACGTTACGGGAACTCTTACTCTTGTAGATGTGATGAGAAAGCACGGATGCAAGAACATCATTTTTTCATCCAGCGCTACCGTATACGGAAATCCCGCATTCGTTCCCATCACAGAGGAATGCCCCAAGGGACAGTGCACCAATCCTTACGGCTGGACCAAGTCGATGCTTGAGCAGATCCTTTCGGATATCCAGAAGGCCGATAACGAATGGAATGTGATCCTGCTCAGATACTTCAATCCCATCGGTGCCCATAAGTCGGGAACGATCGGAGAGAATCCCAACGGAATCCCCAACAACCTGATGCCTTACATCACCCAGGTTGCGGTAGGAAAGCTTCCCGAACTCGGAGTATTCGGCAACGATTACGATACTCCCGACGGAACGGGTGTCCGCGACTACATCCATGTCGTCGATCTCGCCGTAGGACATGTGAAGGCACTGAACAAGATCGATGAAAACTGCGGACTTAAGATCTACAATCTCGGAACCGGAACCGGCTACTCAGTCCTCGATATCGTCAAGAATTTCGAGGAAGCTACCGGAGTGAAGATTCCTTACAGCATCAAGCCCAGACGCCCCGGCGACATCGCTTCCTGCTATGCGGACGCTTCCCTCGCAAAGGCCGAGCTCGGATGGACCGCGCAGAACGGTATCCGCGAGATGTGTGAAGATTCCTGGAGATGGCAGAAGAACAATCCCAACGGATACGACGACTAAGCAAAAACTAATGGAAGGACCGGAAACGGTCCTTCCATTTTTTCGCGGAGTTTTTTAATATGTTGTGTCTTCTTCAATGACGAGTATTTCTAGATAGTCGAAGGGGATCTCTTCTATGAAGGAGCCCTGGCGGAAGCGTGCCTTGGACGTCTTTTTGAATGAATCGATATTGTCCTCGAGCCAGATGGGCACGGGCAGGTCAAATTCCCTGCATGCCTTCTCGAGGCTCTTCATGATCTTATGGGTTCTGGTGTCAACGGAACCGTCTTCGATCACGATGTCTTTTATCATATGAGTTTCTTTGAATTCCCTGACCCAGAGTCTGAACATATACGCTGATACCCGGATACTTTTTATCACTACACAGAATTAAAGTGTTGTGGTAAAATATACTTTGTATGCACATGTAAACTTCTGCCCGGACGGATTTATGTTAACCACATCCTCCGGACTTTATAACCGTGATTATATTTTATAGATCGGAAATTGGCAATGGATAATGATATCAACGATATAGTGCAGGGAAACGGGATCGAGACATGGCAGGAAGTAACTCTTGTCTACAATGCGGCAATGAGACAGATCCAGACCAAGATCGAGATCCTGAACGAAGAGTTCCAGCACATTCACCAGTACAATCCCATAGAGCACATCAAATGCAGGATGAAAACGCCCGAGAGCATCGTTAAGAAACTTAAGCGTCACGGTCTTGATTCCACCATCGAGAATATGGTCAACAATGTCAACGATATTGCCGGAGTCAGGATCATCTGCTCATTTTCATCCGATATTTACAGGATCGCCGATATGATCGAGCACCAGCAGGATATCAAGATCCTGACGGTCAAGGACTATATAACTTTCCCCAAGGCGAGCGGATACAAGAGCTATCATATGATAGTTACGGTACCCGTATATCTTTCGGACAGGGTGGTCGACACCAAGGTTGAGATACAGATCAGGACTGTAGCCATGGACTTCTGGGCAAGTCTCGAGCACAAGATCCATTACAAGTTCGAAGGCGATGCGCCCCAGCATATCAAGGATGAACTTGTGGAATGTGCGCATCTCGTCTCTGACCTCGATGAGAAGATGCTCAGCCTTAACGATGAGATCATTAAGCTCTCTTCCATTGCGGACGCACCGGATATCTGAGCATAAAAAAACTCCCCAAGAATGAGGAGTGCCCGGAAACCTTTCGGCTCCCGGGCTATTATGAAAAAATGATCGATTTATCTCTGCTCTTGTTTACAAGGTTCATTATAGTCAGGCTGTATGAATAAAATATGAACGTCGTGTAAAAAATAAGTAAATGTTTATAAAAGAAGACGTTAATAGATCTGTTTTATAGACATAATACACAAAAAAGAACGTTTCCAAAGGCTCTGCGACCTTTAAAAACGCAGGCTTATGAAGTATAATGACCTAAGCTGTCACAGAACGTAAAAACGATTTCGGAGGCTATTATGGATACATTCATGGACCAGTTATCACAGAAACTGAATGCTCAGCAGATCATCCGTGCCAACGGTGAGGCGGAATCCGAGGCTATGGGAGTTATGAGAGCCCAGGTCAGGGAATATCAGGATTGTCTTGACCGCATGAAGAATGTTGCGGATGAACTCGGCGGACTTCAGCAGACCATAGCCGCACTTCCGGATATGAATGCCGGAAGCTATGATGCCGCTCTTGATGACATCAAGGCACAGATGGCTACCATGAACAAGGCCAATGAAGATTATCTCCAGCAGATGCAGAGTGACCTTCTCGCAAGCCAGAATGATTTCATAGCACGCCAGAAGGATCTTGCACAGAGCCAGAATGAACTCATGAGCAGGCAGAGCGAGATGCTCGAAAGAAGCAGCAATGAGCTCAGGGAACAGATCGAATCAATAAGAACCTCCAATGAGGAGAGACTCGAATCGATAAAAGCTTCCAATGAAGAGCAGTTCGAAAAGATCCGCAGCGGCTTTGCCGATAATGCGGGCGGTGCGGGACTTGAAGAAGTCAGTGCACGTCTGGGAGTGCTTGATGAAGTAAGCCTCCGTCTCGATGCGCTTGATGGGATCAGCACACGCCTTGATGCTCTCGGAGGGATCAGCGCGCGCCTCGATGCTCTCGAGGGACTCAGCGCACGTCTCGATCTTCTTGAAGCACAGATCGGAACCCAGCTCGGAGATCTCCGTCAGGGAATCGATGCCAAGATAGATTCCAAGGTCGATCCCGTAAAAGAATCCGTAAGTTCCGTTAATGCATCCGTCAATTCCGTCAGTGAGACCGTAGGTGCACTCAGTGCATCCGTCGGCGAGATCAACGCATCCGTCAGGGCTTCCGGCAGTGAGATATCCGAAAAGCTTTCCGAGCAGCTCGGCAACACCGGTTCCGATGAGCATCTTGTAGAGCTTGTCGAAGTGCTCAGGGATGAAGTTTCCGCAATGAAGCTTCAGATGGAATCCGTAAGAAGTTCCAACGATCAGTATATGCAGCAGATGCAGAGCAATCTGAGAAAGGGCCAGGAGCAGATGCTCCAGGGCCAGAACTCACTTGCCCAGACTCTCGGAAATGCTGATATCCATAAAGAGTGTGTAAGGGTTTATCGTAATGTCCAGGCTTCCATCCAGGATGAGAATTCCAAGCAGCTTGAAAGCTTCAAGCAGGAGAATACCGCTCTGCTCGAAAATCTCAAGACCGAAGGAAGCAGAAACATCACCGTCATCAGGGATGAGAGCGCCAAGCTTCTCGGCAGTCTCCGCAATGACGGAGGCAAGCAGCTCGAGAGCTTCCGCGAGGAGAATTCCAAGCTGCTGGTCAGCATGAAGAGCGAAGTTGCCAGGGTCGAAGAGAAGACCGCCGGCATCAAGACACTTGCGGTAATCGCAGTCATCCTGTCACTCCTTTCGGTGGCTGCTCCTTTCATTGCCCGGTTCCTGTTCTGATCCTAGGTTTACAGTGAAGAATTTGTTTTTTTCAAAAAAAAGAGAACTTATCTTTATACTGACTTCCGCTGTCACGATATTCGTGTGCTTTTTTTGGGTACGCGGATATTCTCCCTATTCTCAGGGAAGTGATGATTATTTCCATCTTTATATCAATGATGTTAAGATTGGAGATTTTTCCGATCATGATGAGGCTCTCGGCCTCATTCTTGAAGCGCGCAGAAATGTTTCTTCCCGATATGTGGGAATGGCTTTCATGGATTACGATTACCGCATCGAATCCGAAAATGTACTTACCGGAGATGTAACTCCTCACGATGAAGCTCTTGTTGCTGCAGAGGACGTTCTCATCTCTTCCCTCAAGGAAACACTGTCGCCTTCATATACGGTAAAGATGGGCGACTATATGGTCACGCTGGCGGGTGAGACCGAAGTCATCACTCTTTTGAATGAAGCTATAGACAGATACAATCCAGGAGGACGCTTTGAAGTAAGACTGGTAAGAGCACCCGGCAGGGATTTTAATGTTCTTACCGCCGAAGTTGTCGATACTTACGAATCAGCCAACATGCGTGCGAGCGATCCGATCCCCGGAGGCGGACTTCAGAATTACCTGGACGAGCAGGGTTACGAAGAAGACGGCGAAGAAAAGCCGGTAACCTTCCAGGATTTTGAAACGGGACTCATATCCATTAATTTTGTCGAAAAGATAGAGATAGCCGAAGGATATGTTCCGGCATCGCAGCTCACTTCGCTCGAGCAGGCGATAGAGGATGTCACCAAACAGCACGACAGTGCTTTTGAACACGTGATCCAGTCGGGAGATACTCTCAGCGGAATCTCACTGATATATAACGTTCCCATTGAAGAGCTGATGGAGAACAACCCGGATAAGCTTCCGACAGCCAATGCAACTCTTCATATAAATGATACGATCATCATCAACCAGCCCGAATCGGAACTTTCGATAGAGCATGTCGAGAGGAATTATGTGGATGAAGATTATGACGCGGAAGTCATAATCATTCCCAGGGATGACTGGTACACGACCGAGACCAATGTCATACAGCAGCCTTCGGCGGGCCATCACAGGGCTATAGTCGATCAGCACTTCATCAATGATACGGAAGCCGAAAGAGAAATTCTTATAGAAGAAATAGATATCGAGGCCGTACCCAAGATAATGGAACGCGGCACCAAGATACCTCCAACATATATCAAGCCCATCTATGGCGGAAGGATCAGTTCATACTTCGGATACAGAAATGCTCCCACTGCGGGTGCGACAACATATCACAGAGGTGTTGACTGGGCGGTTGCAACCGGTACATCCGTCATGGCATCGAGCGGCGGTACCGTAACGCAGGCCGGATGGTCGGGAAGCTACGGATACATGATCCTGATAACGCATCCCGGCGGAACCCAGACAAGATATGCCCACCTGTCCAAGATATTCGTATCCGTGGGACAGACGGTAAGCCAGGGTGAAGTAATAGGAAAGACAGGAAACACGGGACGATCGACGGGACCTCACCTGCACTTTGAGATCCTCATAGGCGGAAGCCCGGTCAACCCGCTGAATTATATTTCATAAATATTTACATTACAGATCGGAGAATAAAAATGCCCATCACACAGTATCTGGAAAAGAATGCAAAAGAATATGGGGACGAAGTCGCGCTCATCGAACTCAACCCCGAACAGAAGGAGACAAGGCGCATAAGCTGGAAGGATTACTCACTCATCCAGCAGACGGAGGATCAGCCCTACAGAAGAGAGATCACCTGGAGCGTCTTTGATGAGAAGGCAAACCGTGTCGCCAACATGCTCCTTGAAAGAGGCGTAAAGAGGGATACCAAGGTAGCCATCCTCATGATGAACTGCCTCGAGTGGCTTCCCATTTATATGGGTATCTTAAAGAGCGGTGCGATCGCTGTTCCTTTCAATTTCAGATATTCATCGGATGAGATCCTTTACTGTGCGGAACTTGCCGAGGTGGATATTCTTTTCTTCGGACCCGAGTTCATCGGACGTATCGAGTCGGTCGTAGACAGGCTCATGGAGCACCGCCTTCTTATCTTCGTAGGCGAGACCTGCCCCACCTTTGCCGAGAGCTACCGTGAACTCGTTGCGGACTGTTCGAGTGCAAATCCCGGCATCGATGTCAAGGACAGCGACGACGGTGCGATATATTTTTCATCGGGAACGACAGGATTCCCCAAGGCTATCCTTCATAAGCACCTCAGCCTTATGACCGCAGCGACCGTTGAGCAGCACCATCACTCCACGAGCCATGATGACTGTTTCCTGTGCATTCCGCCCCTTTACCATACCGGAGCCAAGATGCACTGGATGGGAAGTCTTGTCAGCGGATCGAGGGCAGTCCTCTTAAAAGGAACAAAGCCTCAATATATATTTGATGCGGTATCGCGCGAGAAGTGCACCATAGTCTGGCTGCTCGTACCCTGGGCACAGGATATTCTGGATTCACTCGACAGCGGAGAACTGAAGATGTCCGATTACGAGCTTTCACAGTGGAGGCTTATGCATATCGGTGCACAGCCCGTTCCCCCTTCGCTTATCCGCAGATGGATGGCATACTTCCCGAACCATCAGTACGATACCAACTACGGTCTCAGCGAATCCATCGGACCCGGCTGCGTACACCTGGGTGTCGAGAACATCCACAAGGTCGGTGCGATCGGTGTTCCCGGATACGGCTGGCAGTGCAAGATCGTTGATGAAAACGGCAATGACGTTAAGAGAGGCGAAGCCGGAGAGCTCTGCGTCAAGGGCGACGGCGTCATGACCTGCTATTACAGAAATCCCGAAGCCACTGCCGAAGTCCTTAAGGACGGATGGCTCTATACCGGAGACGTTGCGATGCAGGATGAGGACGGATTCATTTTCCTCGTCGATCGTAAGAAGGACGTCATCGTATCCGGAGGAGAGAACCTCTATCCCGTACAGATCGAGGACTTCCTCAGAAAGCATGACAAGATCAAGGATGTTGCGGTCATCGGACTTCCCGATCCCAGACTCGGAGAGATCGCGGGTGCCATCATTTCAATAAAGGACGGCATGACCTGCACCGAGGAAGAGATCGAGGAATTCTGCCAGGGTCTTCCCAGATACAAGAGACCCCGCAAGATCATCTTCGATGATGTTCCCCGTAACCCTACCGGCAAGATCGAAAAGCCCCTTCTCAGAAAGCGCTACAGCGTAGAGGGACTTGTAGGAAAAGAGAACGAACTGTAACATTTAAACGGTAAAGGGGGTTTTTATGGGGGTTGGCGGCGTACTCATAGTTTTGTGCCTGATCGGCTCAATTCTGGGACTTATCAGGAAGATCAGAAAAGACAGTAAACGCAGGGATGCTGTGACAGCTGTAATGAGACCGCTCCTGGAAAAAACCTTCGGTCAGTATGAATACGATCCCGACAGACATTTTTTCGGTGCGGATTCGCAGGGACTTGTGGAAGGCGATCCCGGCGGCCGCGACCTGGTAAGTGTCAGGTATAAAGATACGGATGTCCGGTTCTGTGTAATGCATTTTACCAGCGAGGAAGAGAAGGAAGACGGATCACATTATACCATGGACCGTTTCTGGGGACCGTGGATCATTGTCGGAAGAGAAAACTTCATAAATAATCCCGTTTATGTCGGTTCGAAAAAGTCGGTTTTCAAAAAAGAACGTGTTCTTACGGATGACGAGACATTTGACTCCTTCCTTGCGGCAAGAGGAGAACCGGCTGAGGCCCTGAAGCTTCTATCGCCGAGTGTCCGCGTAAAGATAGCAGATCTTATGCACAGACATCCCCATGTCAGCCTTCTTTTCGAAAGCGACAGGATAAAGGTTTCTTACGCTGTGGGCGAATACTTCACACCTCAGTTCGGAAGAAAAACCGAGGAGCTGTATGAACAGCAGCTGAAAGATCTTCTTGATATCATCGATACGCTCACAGATCTGTAATAAAAAAGTACTTGACGATAATGACCCGTCTATGCTACATTACATAGGCGGCTGAAGTTAGGCCTATTTTTTTCGCTCAATATTTTGAGCAGGAGAGGAAAAGTTATGCGTACAAAAATCACACTTGCATGCACCGAGTGCAAACAGCGCAACTACAACACCACCAAGGATAAGAAGACCATGCCCGACCGCATGGAGATCAAGAAGTACTGCAGATTTTGCAAGAAGCACACACTTCATAAGGAAACAAAGTAATCCTATCCTATTCCTATAGAAGGAGACCAGCTGATGGCAGATTCAAATGCGAATGAAAACAAGATCAGCTTCTGGACCGGTGTGAAAGCGGAATTCGGCAAGATCGTATGGCCGAACGGAAAAGCCGCTTTCAGACAGTCTGTTGCTGTTATCATTATTTCGGTTGTTGCGGGACTGATCATCGCTCTTATCGATTTCGCGGCTAAGAGCGGCGTTAATTGGATCACGTCTTTATAAGGAGGACCTTAAGTGGCAGAAGCAGAAGCAAAATGGTACGTGGTCCATACTTATTCCGGCTATGAGAACAAGGTCAAGCTGGATATCGAGAAGACCATCGCCAATAACAAGAATATCGCCGACAAGATCTTGGGCGTGGAAGTTCCCACCGAGAGCGTAATGGAAGTCAAGGACGGCAAGAAGAAAGTCGTTGACCGCAAGATGTGCCCCGGATATGTCATCGTGCATATGGTCATGAATGACAACACCTGGTACATTGTCAGAAATACCAGAGGCGTTACCGGATTCGTAGGACCCGGAAGCAAGCCCGTTCCCCTTACCGAAGAGGAACTCATCAATCTTGGCATCGGCAAGCCCCAGCCCGGTTCGGGTAATGAAGAGAAAGCACCCAAGAGAGATTACGGCATCAAGGTCGGCGATCTCATCGCGGTTGTTGACGGTACCTGGAGAGATACCGAGGGCAAGGCTCTCAAGATCGATGACAGCAAGCAGACCGTTACCATCAATGTCGAGATGTTCGGAAGAGAGACTCCTCTCGAAGTTCCTCTCGATAATGTCAGAAGAATGGGTTAACAGATATTACCGGGTGATAAGCCCGATGATATAAATATGTAAACAGTGGGAATGTGCTCCGGCATGAATACCACGAAACCGTTAAATACGGTGATTAAACAGGAGGTGCCATTATGGCAAAAAAAGTAGAAGGCTATATCAAGTTACAGATCCCGGCCGGCAAGGCAACACCTGCGCCCCCGGTAGGTCCTGCACTTGGACAGCACGGTGTCAACATTGTTGAATTCACCAAGCAGTTCAACGCAAGAACCGCTGACAAGGGTGATACCATCATCCCTGTCATCATCACAGTTTATGCAGACAGAAGTTTCAGCTTCGTCACCAAGACTCCCCCTGCTGCAGTTCTTATCAAGAAGGCAGCTAAGATTCAGAAGGCGTCAGGTGTACCCAACAAGAACAAGGTTGCAAGCATCACCAAGGCACAGGTCAAAGAGATCGCTGAGACCAAGATGCCCGATCTCAATGCAGCTTCTATTGAGGCAGCAATGAGCATGATCGAAGGAACCGCTCGCAGCATGGGTGTTACCATTAAAGACTGACACTTTGGGAGGCGTTTATTCGCCGATTGAACCTAGGAGGATATTAAAATGAAGCATGGCAAGAAATATTCGGAAGCTGCTAAACTCGTCGAGCGCGGAACTTTCTATGATCCCGCTGATGCAGTAGCACTTGTTAAAAAGACCGCTTCCGCAAAGTTTGATGAAACTGTAGAACTCCACATCCGTACAGGATGCGACGGAAGACACGCTGACCAGCAGATCCGCGGTGCAGTAGTTCTCCCCAGCGGTACCGGCAAGGAAGTTAAGGTCCTGGTATTCGCAAAGGGCGATAAGCTGACCGAGGCTCAGAACGCAGGAGCTGATTTCGTAGGCGGAGAAGAGCTCATCCCCAAGATCCAGAACGAGGGATGGTTCGAATTCGACGTTGTAGTTGCAACTCCCGACATGATGGGTGTTGTAGGACGTCTCGGTAAGGTTCTCGGACCTAAGGGACTTATGCCCAACCCCAAGGCAGGAACCGTTACCATGGATGTTGCAAAGGCTATTGCAGACATCAAAGCAGGTAAGATCGAGTACAGACTTGACAAGGCAAACATAGTTCACGTTCCCGTAGGAAAGGTTTCCTTCACCGAGGACCAGCTCAAGGCTAACTATGATGCAGTCATCGATGCAATTCTTAAGGCTAAGCCCAGCACTCTCAAGGGACAGTATCTTAAGAGCGTGACCCTCGCTACCACCATGGGCCCCGGCATCCACGTTACCACCGCTAAGTACTCATAAGATCTGCCTTAATATGTATTAGTCCTTGACACGGATAGGCAATAATGATATCTTGTTCAAGGTCTATATAAGCCGAAGACAGCAGGCATCCGGATGAAGAAGTTTGAACATCCGCTGTAAGTCCAGCCGAGGTGATGAATATATGAATCATCTTCATCTCCCGTGTCTTCAGATGCGGGAGATTTTTTTCGGCCTCGTATTAAAAATCTAACAGGAGGTAAGAAAATGGCAAAGATCGAAGAGAAGAAGCCGATAATCGCTGAGATCAGCGAGAATATCGATGGCGCACAGTCAGTTGTTGCGGTAGATTACCGCGGACTTACCGTTGCCCAGGATACCGAGCTTCGTAAGAGCCTTCGTGAAGCAGGAGTTGTCTATAAGGTTTACAAGAATACTTTCCTTACGAGAGCATTCGAAGGAACCGATTTTGCACAGCTCGACCAGGTTCTCGAAGGACCCACCGCAGTTGCTATCTCCAAGGATGATGCAACCGCACCCGCAAGAGTACTTGCAAAGTTCGCCAAGACCGCACCCGCACTTGAGATCAAGGCAGGCGTTGTCGAGGGAACATTCTATGATGCAGCCGGAATGCAGAGCATTTCCCAGATCCCTTCAAGAGAAGAGCTCCTTTCCAAGTTCCTTGGAAGCATCCAGAGCCCCATCACCAATTTTGCACGCTGCGTAAAGCAGATCGCAGAAAAGGGCGGCGAAGCTGCTCCCGCTGCTGAAGCTGAAGCACCTGCAGAGGCACCCGCTGAAGCTCCCGCCGAAGCACCCGCAGAGGCACCCGCAGAAGCACCCGCTGAGGCTTGATCCCATCAGCATTTACATTTGTTAATCACTTTTTATGGAGGAAATAAAAATGGCTAAGTTATCTGCACAGGAAATTCTTGATGCAATAAAGGAGCTCAGCGTTCTTGAGCTCAATGATCTTGTAAAGGCTGTTGAGGACGAGTTCGGCGTATCCGCAGCAGCAGGCGTAGTTGTAGCAGCAGGTCCCGCAGCAGGCCCTGCAGAGGAGAAGACCGAGTTCGACGTTGAGCTTACCGAGGCAGGCGCTGAGAAGGTTAAGGTTATCAAGGTTGTTCGTGAGATCACCGGACTTGGACTTAAGGAAGCTAAGGACGCAGTTGAGGCTGCTCCCAAGGTTATCAAAGAGGCAGCTGCTAAGGCAGAGGCTGAAGAGATCAAGAAGAAGCTCGAGGAAGTCGGAGCTAAGGTTACTCTTAAGTAATCAATTCTTATATCACTTCAAACAGGGACACTTGTGTGTCCCTGTTTTTTTATTTATTTAAGAATTCCTTAAAATGCCTTTAAGTTCAACAAAGGCGGATTTTCTTGTGCTATGATGAGACAGATGTTGATGGAAACGATCCGTCGATCTCAAATTCTGTAATACAATTCCGGAGAATCCGAAAATGGAAAAACCTGTCATACAGGTTAAAAATCTATATAAGATCTATCGCATCGGCGAGAACAAAGTCAGGGCACTAAACGGCGTTGACTTTACCATCCAGAAAGGTGAGTTCTGCTGTATAGTCGGTACATCCGGTTCGGGAAAGTCGACACTCCTGAACATGATGGCCGGTCTCGAACCTCCCACAAAGGGAGAGATCATAATCGGCGGTGAGCATATCGAGAAAAAGAATGAGAGCAAACTTGTTCTTTTCAGACAGGCTCATGTGGGATTTGTCTTCCAGTCCTACAACCTGATGCCGAATATGACGGCAGTGGAAAATGTCGCGATGCCTCTTACATTCCAGGGAGTCCCGAAAGACATAAGGGAACGGAAAGCAATCAAGATGCTTAAGACCGTGGGACTCGGAAAATTCCTCGATCATAAACCGGGACAGATGTCCGGAGGCCAGCAGCAGAGAGTCGGCATAGCGAGAGCACTGGTCGTCGAACCCGAGATAGTCTTTGCGGATGAGCCGACGGGAAACCTTGACTCCAACACGACGCTCGAAGTCCTGAACCTGATGCGCAAGATCGTGCATGAGAAAAAACAGACCATGGTAATGGTTACCCACGATAATTACCTTGCTTCCTTCGGAGATAAAGTCATCCACATAAGGGACGGCAAGATAATCAAGATAGATGAACATCCGGGAGGCCGGATAGAAAATACCGAAAACCAAGTGACAGATATTTACCCGGGCGGAACACTGGCAGTTCCCGGAGAGGAGATCAGACCCGATGAAAACGTTTAAAAAGAATCTTTCAAAGATAATGATCTTTGCGGTCATAATGCTCGCACTGATCGTGATGCCCGCATCAGCAATGCATGTACATGCGGAAGGCTTTTCCACAGCTCACCTCACATCGGGGCATACCGGAAATACGGTGATCGATGCTTCCGACAGACAGGCTGCTTACGCATATCTCATCCAGTACAAGAACAATCTTGTCAACGTCAACAATCCGTCCCAGGATATCAAGGACAGACTGGAACAGGTGTGGACCGCTGCCAATTCATATATTGCGGACAATAATCTGACCGCCGCAGCTCTTATCGATTATGTCAACACCACCGCGCTCAATTTCGATTCCGTGATGGGGGATACCGCAAATCTCGGCAACACCGAAGAATTCCTTTTCGTAAACAACAATTCGATCACACCGTCCGCAACATACGGACAGATGACATATTATACTCTGTCACTCATCAATCTCGGCAAGGTTGATGTCACCGATGTTGTCATCACTCCCCAGGAGAGCACCGACATCAACAAGTGGCCCTTTGAGATCCTCACCGCATCCAGCGTCCTCGTGATTCCCAAGATCCAGGCTTCATCGGATGTAAACGTGGCACATACTTATGCACAGGATGTGACCTGGGCATTCAAGGTATCGGCACAGGCCAAGACCGGAACATATCCCCTGGTATTCCATGTTCAGTATTACAGGAACGGTCAGCTTGCATCCACCGATATCACGACATATATAAACATCACCGGTGCACCCGGCGCGGGCATGCTGTCCGAAAGCAGTGACAATAATGATAAGACTTCGACTCCCAGGATCATCGTAACAGGATTCAGGACCGATCCCGAAGTCGTATATGCCGGAGATACTTTCAACCTTACCGTTACGCTTCAGAACACCTCGCTCACTACGGCTGTTTCCAATATTCAGTTTGATTTCAAGGCCGCAAGCGAAGGCAATAATAACGAGACGACCTACGAGGCGTTTCTCCCGACGTCGGGTTCTGCAACAAAGTTCGTTTCCTCGATACCTGCGGGTTCCACCATCAGCATTTCCATTGAGATGACCGCACGCAGCGATCTGATGCAGAAGCCGTATGTCATCACGCTCAATGCCGCATACGAGGATAATGAAAAAGCGCCTTACACAATGACTTCGAACATATCGATCCCCATCAGGCAGGAAGCAAGGATCGATACCGGCGATGCCGAGATCCTTCCCGAATCCATAGAAATTGGTAATCAGACCAATATCATGTTCCCTGTTTACAATAAGGGAAAGACGACGCTCTACAATGTCCAGGTTGATTTCATAGGCGATACCGTCGAAGGCGGTTCCACCTTCCTCGGAAAGCTTGAACCCGGAGCTACCGGAAACGTCGATGCAATGGTGACGGGAATAGCTCCCACCACGGATGACGGGATCATCATTGCAAGAGTTTCGTATGAAGATGAAGCCGGCAACGTCTCCTTTATCGAAAAAGAGCTCACTCTCTGGGTCACGGAACCCTTCGTTCCCGATGACGGATATTATATGGATGACGGATTCTATGAAGGCGATTTCGAAGATATGGACGGAGAAGGCGGTGGCGGTGTCAACGTCAAAGCCATCGTGATAGCGGTCATCATCATTGCGATAGTTGCGGTGATCATCTGGAGAGTGATCGCAAAGAGACGTAAGAAGCAGAGAATGCTCCGTGAACTTGATGATATAGATGATGATATTTAAGGATCTTATATGAAACTATCCGATCTTCTCCTGATGAGTCTGGAGAGTCTGTTCAAAAGAAAGGTACGTACCATTCTGACCATTATGGGTGTTGTCATAGGAACAACATCCATAGTTGTCATGATCTCGCTCGGCATCGGAATGAAGGAAGCACTTCTTTCCGAATACGAATCATACGGAAGCCTCAGGAGCGTGGAGGTTGAAAGCGCAGGAAGATATGACGATTCGGGAAAGGAAAAAAATCCCGAAGACACGCTGCTCAATGATGCCAAGATCGAAGAATTCATGTCGATCGATCATGTCACATCCGTAGATCCGGTCCTCAGTACCCAGGTCGTCATCAAATGCGGTATTTACGAATGCAATACCGAGCTGCTCGGCGTATCCAGGGACGTTCTTGAAGAGAAAGCAGATGCGCTCGGACAGGGAAGCGTTCCCGCGGAGGGAGAAGGCCTTCAGCTGATCTGGGGAAACTGCATGCCCGCATATTTTGTCAACACCAAGACAAACCAGTATGAATACTGGGAAACCGGAAAAGAACCGGATATTGATCTGATGAATGACCAACTGTTCGTCATATTCGATACGGAAAAGTATTATCAGTCACAGTGGGGATCCGAGGACGGGAGTCCGGTCTCCGCTCCCAAGAAATATATCGTTCCGACTGCGGGAGTCGTCGCGGGCGGACTGGATGATTATAACGAGGACAGTTATTCCGTTTATTGTGATATCGAAGTCCTTAAGGAAGTTCTTTCGAGGGAATTCCGCGGACGGGTGATCCCCGGACAGCCCACCAGAAAGAACGGAAAGCCTTACAAGGAGCTTTTCTATACCCGTGTGAACGTAAATGTCGATGAGATGGATAATGTCACGCAGGTCCAGCAGATAATAAACGATATGGGCTACAGGGCATATTCAAATGCCGAGTGGATCGAGTCCGATATGAAGATAATGAACATTATCCAGGCTGTTCTGGGCGGAATCGGCGGAATATCCCTTTTTGTTGCCGCGATCGGCATCACCAACACCATGATGATGTCCATATATGAGAGGACCAAGGAGATCGGCATCATGAAGGTAATCGGATGCCGCATCAGGGATATCCAGTTTCTCTTCCTGATAGAGGCCGGATACATAGGCTTTATAGGGGGCGGTATCGGAATGATACTTTCCTACGGAATCTCCTATGTCATGAACAGGGTCCTGGGACTTGGCGATATGATGTTCGAGGAGGGTGCGAAGCTTTCGGTCATTCCTCCCTGGCTTGCGCTTCTTGCGATCACATTCGCCGCACTCATAGCAATGCTTGCAGGATTCCTTCCCTCGATCAGGGCAATGAAGCTTTCGCCTCTTGCCGCCATCAGGGCTGAGTGATAATGACATTATTTGTTTGCAGGCTGTAATAAGCTTAATGTTTTCTTTTGCCCCCGGAAGGGGGCTTCAAAATAATTGAAAAACTTTTCAAAAATTTACTTGACCGCTTGAATTCAAAATGATACTATGGATGATGCACGTTTCTGCGACGAGCTCTTTTTTTGCACGTCAAAAAAGGAGAAGTGCATTAACAGAAAAAAGTCAACAGAAAGAACGGGGTGAAATTGTCAATGAGCAAGAACAGGATCCGCCCGGAGCACAGTGCCAAAGCAATGCGAATGAGCTATGCAAGGCGTGGTGAGGTGCTCGAAATGCCAAATCTTATAGAGGTTCAGACGAACTCCTATAAGTGGTTTCTTGAAGAAGGTCTTCAGGAAGCTTTCGATGATATATCTCCCATTGAGGACTTCGCGGGAGCACTCAGTCTTGAGTTCGTAGGCTATAAGCTCAAGCGCGAAGAAGCAAAATATACCATAGAAGAGTGCAAGGAAAGGGATACCACATATTCGGCACCCCTGTTCGTAACTGTACGTCTTCACAGTAATGAAGACAAGAATATCCAGGAGTATGAGATATTCATGGGAGATCTTCCTCTCATGACCGATACCGGTACCTTCGTGATCAACGGTGCCGAGCGTGTAATCGTATCCCAGCTCGTTCGTTCCCCCGGTATGTATTACGGGATCTCCAACGATAAAGTAGGTAAGGAGCTCTTCTCATGCCAGGTCATCCCCAACCGCGGTGCATGGCTTGAGTACGAGACCGATGCCAACGATGTTTTCTATGTTCGTGTAGACCGTACCAGAAAGGTTCCCGTAACCGTTCTGCTCAGAGCACTCGGTCTCGGCACCAACACAGAGATCTTCGAGAAGTTCGGCCAGGAGATCAAAATTGAAGAGACACTTAAGAAGGATGCAGCCATCACTTCCGAGAACCCCGAAGGAAGTGTAGAGGGAGGCTTCCTTGAGCTGTATAAAAAGATCAGACCCGGTGAGCCTTTCACTTTCGATAATGCGCGCACCGAAGTTGAAAGAATGTTCTTCGACGCAAGAAGATATGATCTTGCAAGAGTAGGACGTTATAAGTTCAATAAGAAGATGGCCCTCAGAAACCGTATCAGAGGACTTGTATTTGCCGAGGATGTTATCGATCCCCTTACCGGCGAGGTTATCGCTTCTGCCGGCGAGACCGCTACCACCGAGCTTGCGGATCTCATTCAGGATTCCGCAGTAGAGTATGTCACCATTCAGACCGACGAGAAGAACGAGAGAGTTCTTTCCAATATGATGGTAGATCTTGCTCACTTTGTTGACTGCGATCCCAAGGAAGAGTTCGGCATAAGGGAGAGAGTTTACTATCCTAAGCTCAGGGAGATCCTTGATGCTTACGGAGACGATCCCGAGGAACTTGCACGTTCCATCAGAGAGAACGTACATGAGCTTGTTCCCAAGCACATCACCAGAGACGACATCTTCGCTTCCATCAACTACAATATGCACCTTGAGTACGGCATCGGACACGACGATGATATCGATCATCTCGGAAACCGCCGTATCAGAGCCGTAGGTGAGCTCCTTCAGAACCAGTACCGCATCGGTCTTTCAAGACTCGAGCGTGTCGTAAGAGAGAGAATGAGCACACACGACGCTGAGGACGTAACTCCTCAGAGCCTTATTAATATCAAGCCCGTAACCGCAGCAGTCAAGGAGTTCTTCGGATCTTCACAGCTGTCGCAGTTCATGGACCAGAATAACCCTCTCGGTGAGCTTACTCACAAGAGACGTCTTTCCGCACTCGGACCCGGTGGTCTTTCCAGAGACCGTGCAGGATTCGAAGTCAGAGACGTACATTATTCACACTACGGAAGAATGTGTCCCATTGAGACCCCCGAAGGTCCCAACATCGGACTCATCAACTCCCTTGCAAGCTATGCACGCATCAATGACTACGGATTTGTTGAGGCTCCTTACAGAAAGGTCGACAAGACCGATCCCGCTAATCCCAGGGTTACCGATGAAGTTGTATATATGACCGCCGACGAAGAGGACAACTACTACGTAGCTCAGGCTAACGAGCAGCTCGACGACGATGGCCATTTCGTAAGAAAGTACGTTTCCGGACGTCACAGAGATGAGACCCAGGAATATCCCAAGGCACGTTTCGACTACATGGACGTTTCGCCTAAGATGGTCTTCTCGGTGGCTACCGCACTTATTCCTTTCCTTCAGAACGATGACGCTAACCGTGCTCTCATGGGATCGAACATGCAGAGACAGGCTGTGCCTCTTATGACCACCGATGCTCCCGCAGTAGGAACCGGAATGGAAGTAAAGGCTGCCGTTGACTCAGGTGTATGCGTTGTTGCGAAGGAAAACGGAACCGTTACCTATGTTGATGCAACCACCATCAAGGTCAAGAACGATGACGGCACCGACATGGAATACAAGGTAAGCAAGTTCGCACGTTCCAACCAGGGTAACTGCTACAACCAGAGACCCATCGTTGAGAAGGGCGAGAAGATAGTAAAGGGCGAGGTTATCGCTGACGGTCCTTCCACCTATCACGGAGAGCTCGGACTCGGTAAGAACCCTCTTATCGGATTCATGACCTGGGAAGGATACAACTACGAGGACGCTGTTCTTATTTCAGAGCGTCTTGTCCGCGAGGACGTATATACCTCCATCCACATCGAAGAGTATGAGGCAGAGGCACGTGACACCAAGCTCGGACCCGAAGAGATCACCCGTGACGTTCACGGTGTCGGTGAAGAAGCTCTCAAGGATCTTGATGAGAACGGAATCATCCGCATCGGTGCACAGGTAAGAGCAGGTGACATTCTTGTCGGACGTGTAACTCCCAAGGGAGAGACCGAACTCACCGCTGAAGAGAGACTCCTTCGTGCGATCTTCGGTGAGAAGGCAAGAGAAGTAAGAGATACATCCCTTAAGGTTCCTCACGGCGAGTACGGAACCGTTATCGATACCAAGGTATTTACCAAGGAGAATTCCGATGAGCTTTCTCCCGGCGTAAATATGAGCGTAAGAGTTTATATCGCACAGAAGAGAAAGATCTCCGTCGGTGATAAGATGGCAGGCCGTCACGGAAACAAGGGTGTCGTTTCCCGCGTGCTTCCCGTTGAAGATATGCCTTTCCTTCCCAACGGAAGACCTCTCGACATCGTGCTCAATCCTCTGGGCGTGCCTTCACGTATGAACATCGGACAGGTCCTTGAGATCCATCTGTCCCTTGCAGCCAAGGCACTCGGCTTCAATGTCGCAACACCTATCTTCGACGGTGCGACCGAGGCTGATATAACCGAGACACTTAAGCTTGCCAACGACTATGTAAATCTTCCCTTCGATGAGAAGGAAGCCAAGGATTGGGATAAGAAGAGTTCCGATCCCGACAAGTACGGCAAGAAGTATGAGACCTGGGCAGAGAACGGAAAGGGTGATTTCTCATCACTTCACAAGGCAGATCTTGCCAAGGAAGTTTACGAGTATCTCTCCGAGCACAGGGATCACAGAAAGGTATGGGAAGGTGTTCCCATCAATGCCGACGGTAAGGTTCGTCTCAGAGACGGACGTACCGGAGAGTATTTCGACGGACCCGTAACCATAGGACACATGCATTACCTTAAGCTCCACCACCTGGTAGACGACAAGATCCACGCTCGTTCAACCGGCCCGTACAGCCTTGTTACCCAGCAGCCTCTCGGCGGTAAGGCACAGTTCGGCGGACAGCGTTTCGGAGAAATGGAAGTCTGGGCACTGGAAGCTTACGGTGCATCATATACACTTCAGGAGATCCTGACAGTCAAGTCCGATGACATTCTCGGACGTGTCAAGACCTACGAAGCTATCATCAAGGGACAGAACGTACCTGCTGCAGGTATCCCCGAGTCCTTCAAGGTCCTTCTTAAGGAGCTTCAGTCACTCGGACTTGATATGAAGGTTCTTGATGAGAGCGGCAATGAGGTAGAACTCAAAGAAAATGTTGACTACGGTGAGACGGATTACCGTGCGGTCATGGAGGGCGACAGACGCTCCACTTCCGAAAGAGACGGCGACAAGTTTGCCGCTAACGGATATCAGACTCAGGACTTTAACGAAGACGGAGAACTTGAGACCGTTGACGATGATGATCTGATCGCGGAAGATGACTTCGCCGATGATTTCGAAGGCGAAGACGAGTGATCTTCAAGGTAAGTGCAACCGTTAATGTGTAGTTAAAAAGGAGTATCATCAGATGCCTGAATCAATAAATGAGTCATACCAGCCCGTAACATTTGATTCTATCAAGATCGGACTTGCATCACCCGAGAAGATCAGGGAATGGTCCCACGGTGAGGTCACCAAGCCCGAGACCATCAACTACAGAACACTTAAGCCCGAGCGCGACGGTCTTTTCTGTGAGAAGATCTTCGGACCCAGCAAGGACTGGGAGTGCCACTGCGGAAAGTACAAGAAGATCCGCTTCAAGGGCATTGTCTGTGACAAGTGCGGAGTTGAGGTCACCAAGGCAAGTGTAAGACGTGAGCGTATGGGTCACATCGAGCTTGCCGCACCCGTATCACACATCTGGTATTTCAAGGGAATCCCCAGCCGTATGGGACTCATCCTTGATATGTCACCCAGACAGCTTGAAAAAGTTATCTACTTTGCATCATATATCGTACTTGATCCCGGAGATACCACTCTCGAGAAGAAGAAGCTTCTTTCCGAGAAGGAGTATCAGGACGCAAGGGAAGAGTTCGGCAAGTCCTTCCGTGTAGGAATGGGCGCTGAAGCTGTTAAGGAACTTCTTTCCGAGGTTGATCTCGAAGCTGAGAGAGCATCACTCAGAGAAGAGCTTGCAGATTCCACCGGACAAAAGAGAGCACGTATCATCAAGAGACTTGAGGTTGTTGAAGCATTCTGCGAATCCGGCAACAAGCCCGAGTGGATGATCCTCGAAGCTCTTCCCGTCATTCCCCCTGAGCTCCGTGCAATGGTACAGCTTGACGGCGGAAGATTCGCAACATCCGATCTTAACGATCTCTATCGCCGTATCATCAACAGAAACAACCGTCTTAAGAGACTCATTGAACTCGGCGCACCTGACATCATTGTCAGAAACGAGAAGAGAATGCTCCAGGAAGCTGTTGACGCTCTCATCGACAACGGCAGAAGAGGACGTCCCGTAACCGGTCCCGGAAACAGAGCTCTTAAGTCACTTTCCGACATGCTCAAGGGTAAGGCAGGACGTTTCCGTCAGAACCTTCTCGGTAAGCGTGTTGACTATTCCGGACGTTCCGTTATCGTCGTTGGACCCGAGCTCAAGATCTATCAGTGCGGTCTTCCCAAGGAGATGGCACTCGAGCTCTTCAAGCCCTTCGTTATGAAAGAGCTTGTCGGACGCGGAATAAGCCAGAACATCAAGAATGCGAAGAAGCTTGTAGAGCGTTGGGATGATAAGGTCTGGGACGTTCTTGAAGACGTCATCAGAGAGCATCCCGTAATGCTCAACCGTGCTCCTACGCTCCACAGACTCGGAATCCAGGCATTTGAGCCCATCCTCGTAGAAGGTAAGGCAATCAAGCTCCATCCCCTCGTATGTACCGCGTTCAACGCAGACTTCGACGGAGACCAGATGGCAGTACACCTTCCTCTTTCCGCAGAGGCTCAGGCAGAGTGCAGATTCCTTCTTCTGTCACCCAACAACCTTCTTAAGCCCTCCGACGGCGGTCCCGTTGCCGTTCCTTCACAGGATATGGTTCTCGGTATCTACTACCTGACCCAGGAGAGAGAGGGAGAGCCCGGAGAAGGAAATGTTTACAAGGATATGGGCGAGGCTATTCTTGCTTATGAGAACGGTAACATCACCCTTCACAGCAAGATCAGGGTCCGTATGACCAAGAAGGCTCCCGGCGGAGAGATGGTTTCCGGAATCATCGATACCACACTCGGAAGACTCTACTTCAACGAGATACTTCCTCAGGATCTCGGATATGTAGACAGAACCAACCCCGAAGAGTTCCTTAAGCCCGAGATCGATTTCCTTGTAGGAAAGAAACAGCTTAAGCAGATCCTTGAAAAAGTCATCAACACCCACGGAGTATTCAAGACCGCTGAGGTTCTCGATGACGTTAAGTCCATCGGTTACAAGTTCTCAACGAGAGCAGCCATGACCGTTTCCATTTCGGACATGACCGTTCCTCCCAGAAAGCCCGAGCTTCTTGCAACCGCACAGGAGACCGTTGATAAGCTTGCACTCAACTATCACAACGGACTTATCACCGAGCAGGAGAGATACAGAGCGGTTATCGAAGTCTGGAACAAGACCGATAAAGAGCTCACCGATGAACTCCTCAAGGGACTCGACAAATACAATAACATTTACATGATGGCTGACTCCGGTGCCCGTGGTTCCAACCAGCAGATCAAGCAGCTTGCAGGTATGCGTGGACTCATGGCGGATACATCCGGTCACACCATCGAACTTCCCATCAAGTCCAACTTCCGTGAAGGTCTTGACGTTCTGGAGTACTTCATGTCGGCACACGGTGCACGTAAGGGTCTCTCCGATACTGCACTCCGTACCGCTGACTCCGGATACCTTACCAGAAGAATGGTAGACGTATCACAGCAGCTCGTCATCCAGGAAGAGGATTGTTCCGTAGGCAGACCCGAGATCCCCGGCATGAGTGTCAAGGCATTCATGGATGGAAAAGAAACCATCGAAAAGCTTAAGGACAGACTTGTAGGACGTACCTCCTGCGTAGAGATCAAGGATGCTGACGGTAACGTTATCGTCAAGCCCAACCATATGATCACTCCCGCAAGAGCAGAGAAGATCATCAAGAACGGCGTTGACGGAAACGGCAAGCCGATCGATAAGGTAAGGATCCGTACCATACTCACCTGCCGTTGCAAGAACGGTATCTGTGCTAAGTGCTACGGTGCCAACATGGCAACCGGCGAGAAGGTTCAGATCGGTGAGGCTGTAGGTATCATCGCCGCACAGTCCATCGGTGAGCCCGGTACACAGCTTACCATGAGAACATTCCATACCGGTGGTGTCGCAGGTAGCGATATTACCCAGGGTCTTCCCAGAGTCGAGGAGCTTTTCGAAGCAAGAAAGCCCAAGGGACTTGCTATCATCTCCGAGATCGACGGTGTCGTTACCAAGATCGAAGACATCAAGAGATCCAGGAAGATTTATGTTGAGAACAAGGAGACCGGCGAAAAGAGAGATTATCTCGCTAAGTTCGGTTCAAGCCTCAAGGTAGAGGAAGGCCAGAATGTCGAAGCCGGTGATTATCTCACCGAAGGTAGCATCGATCCCCACGATCTTCTCAAGATCAAGGGAATCAGAGCCGTACAGGATTATCTCCTCAAAGAGGTTCAGAGAGTTTACCGTCTGCAGGGTGTTGATATCGCAGACAAGCATATCGAGGTTCTTGTACGTCAGATGCTCAGAAAGGTCCGCATCGACGAGCCCGGAGATACACAGCTTCTTTCCGGAACCCAGATCGACAAGCTCGACTTCGAAGAGATCAATGAGCAGCTCACCGCAGAGGGCAAGAAGCCTATCGAGGCAACCCAGATCATCCTCGGTATCACCAAGGCAGCTCTCGCAACCGACTCCTTCATGTCGGCAGCATCATTCCAGGAGACCACCAAGGTTCTCACCGATGCAGCCATCAAGGGTAAGACCGATCCTCTTATCGGACTCAAGGAGAACGTCATCATCGGTAAGCTCATTCCTGCGGGAACAGGTCTCAAGAGATACAGAAACATCACTCTTTCGACCGACCTCAACAACAGGAACTCACTTAACGAAGCAGAGGATGCAGAGGAAGTTTTCGAAGCAGCCGTAAGCGAAGCTGAGGAGATCACCGAAGAGTAATTTCACGAATCAATAATGTTCCCGGTAAAGGAAATATCCTTTACCGGGAATTCGCTTTTATGGGAAAAATTGTATATAATGAGATAAGTTCAAAACTTATTAAGGAGAATCCTGATGAAAGTATTTGTGACCGGAGTGGGCGGACAGCTCGGACATGATCTGATCAACGAACTTACTTCGAGAAATATTGAATGCATCGGTTCCGATCTTGCCGAAAGCTACAGCGGCATCATGGACGGCAGTGCGGCGGTAAGTGCTCCTTACGTTTCTCTCGATATCACTGACAGGGAAGCGGTGATGAAGACCGTTGCCGAAATAAAACCGGATGTAGTCATGCACTGTGCCGCATGGACCGCAGTTGATGCTGCCGAGGACGATGACAAGAAGGATATAGTCTTTAAAGTCAATGCGACCGGCACCGAAAACATTGCCGATGCCTGCAAGATGAACGATTCCGTCATGCTTTATCTGAGCACCGATTATGTCTTTGACGGACAGGGCGAAAAACCCTGGGATCCCGACTGCACCGATTACGCACCCTTGAGCGTATACGGTCTCAGCAAGCTTCGCGGTGAAGAAGCCGTGAGGGAAAGACTGAAAAAATATTTCATAGTACGTATCGCCTGGGTGTTCGGACTCAACGGCAAGAACTTCATCCGCACGATGCTGAAGCTTTCCGAGACGAGGGATGAGCTGAACGTTGTATGCGATCAGATAGGCACTCCGACATACACCTACGATCTTGCCAGACTTCTTGTCGATATGATCCTTACCGATAAATTCGGAACATATCATGCGACCAATGAAGGCGGATATATATCATGGGCGGATTTTGCCGAAGCGATAATGAAGGAAGCGGGCCGCAGCACGAAGATCAACAGAGTCACCACCGAAGAGTACGGTGTGAGCAAGGCGGCAAGACCTTTCAATTCGAGGCTCGATAAGTCTAAGCTTACCGCTAACGGATTCACTCCTCTCCCAGATTGGAGAGATGCTCTTAAGAGATATCTTAAAGAGATGGAAGCCAATTCCTGATCCGGAAAATTTTGCAAAGTAAAACCGCTTCGTGAGTTTTTGTACGAAGCGGTTTTTGTTAACACCGAGGCCGTCGCTTAAGATCAGTCCCGATGCCGGATCCATCGATCATTTTTTCGGTATTACTTTCTTATCAGTCTGAAGATGGCTATGAGAAGGCACGCGCCGACAACGCCGCAGATGATGCTTCCGATGATTCCGTTAAAGCTGATTCCGATAAGGCTGAAGAGTGCACCCGCAACGGCGCCTCCGATGATTCCGAGAAGGATATTGATGATGATGCCGTTGTTGCTCTTCATTATGAGGCCTGCGATCCATCCGCAGATTGCGCCGACCAGAAGAGATACGATCAGATTAACTAACATTCCCATAAGAGTCTCCCTTCCTAAATAATAGTTGTCTGATGAATTGCATTATACCAGATATAGTGGTCATCTTCAAATAATAAAAATATTGATTGACAAAGCCTTTGTAAGCACATATACTGTTTTAGCGTGCGTGCAAAGGCCTTTTTATGCCCGTGTTAATGCCGAAGGCATTTACACAATGATTAGGAAACGCACCTGTTAAGGGCTATGAAAGTCCGTTGTAAAAAGACGCAAATATTTAGAAAGGAAAGGTGAACGAAATGCCCACATTTAACCAGTTAGTAAGAAAGGGCCGTCAGACCAGCGTTAAGAAGTCCACAGCTCCCGCACTTCAGAGAAGTTTCAACTCTCTTCACAAGAAGGCTGTTGATAACTCCTCACCTCAGAAGCGTGGCGTTTGCACCGCTGTTAAGACCGCGACCCCCAAGAAGCCTAACTCCGCACTTCGTAAGATCGCGAGAGTACGTCTCTCCAACGGAATTGAAGTTACCAGCTACATTCCCGGTGAAGGACATAATCTCCAGGAGCACTCCGTAGTGCTTATCCGTGGCGGACGTGTTAAGGATCTTCCCGGTACCAGATATCACATCATCCGTGGAACCCTTGATACCGCAGGCGTGGCAAACCGCAGACAGGCCCGTTCAAAGTACGGCGCCAAGAGACCTAAGGCTGATAAGAAGTAATTTCTTTTGAGGCTAGGGTAAGGTAATTACAAAAACGTAACTGAGAATTAGTGTTGGAATGTAATTAGTTCATCTTTTATATAAAGATTCTAACCTTTCCGCACGAACACTTGGGGAAACACATGTGAGTACCGTTGAATTAACGTTAAATTGTTAAGGAGGGAAGTAACGTGCCAAGAAAAGGACATATTGCAAAAAGAGACGTTTTGGCAGATCCTCTGTATAATGACAAGGTTGTCACAAAGCTTGTGAACAACGTCATGTTAGACGGTAAGAAGGGCGTAGCCCAGAAGATCGTTTACGGAGCATTTGCTGAGGTGGAGGAGAAATCCGGCAAGCCCGCACTCGAAGTATTCCAGGCAGCAATGAACAACATCATGCCTACTCTTGAGTGTAAGGCAAGAAGAGTCGGTGGTGCCACCTATCAGGTACCTCTCGAGGTTAAGCCCGAGAGAAGACAGACACTTGGCCTTAGATGGCTTACCATGTTCGCTCGCAAGCGTGGCGAGAAGACCATGGTAGAGAGACTGGCTAATGAGATCCTTGATGCTTCCAACAACACCGGCGGTGCTGTTAAGCGTAAGGAAGATATGCACAAGATGGCCGAGGCAAACAAGGCATTTGCGCATTATCGTTTTTAAGGAGGGAATATATAGATGGCTGAAAGACAATATCCCCTCGAGAGAACGAGAAACATCGGTATCATGGCGCATATCGATGCAGGTAAGACAACTCTTACCGAGCGTATTCTTTATTACACCGGCGTAAACTACAAGATCGGTGAGACCTATGAAGGAACCGCTACCATGGACTACATGGAGCAGGAGCAGGAGAGAGGTATTACCATCACCTCAGCTGCTACCACCTGTCACTGGACTCATCAGGAAAACTGCAAGCCCCAGCCCGGTGCTCTCGAGCATCGTATCAACATCATTGATACCCCGGGTCACGTAGACTTTACCGTAGAGGTTGAGAGATCTCTCAGAGTCCTCGACGGAGCTGTAGGTGTATTTGACGCTAAGGGTGGTGTTGAGCCCCAGTCCGAGAACGTTTGGAGACAGGCTGACACCTATCACGTACCGAGAATGGCTTTCGTCAACAAGATGGACATCCTCGGAGCAAACTTCATGAATACCGTTAAGGAGATCCGTACCAAGCTGGGCAAGAACCCCGTTGTTATCGAGCTCCCCATCGGTAAGGAAGATTACTTCAAGGGCATCATCGATCTTTTTGAGATGAAGGCTTATATCTATAACGACAGCAAGGGTGAGGATATTTCCATCACCGATATCCCTGAGGATATGGTTGCTGAAGCTGACGAGTGGCACACCAAGCTTGTCGAGCAGATCTGTGAGTTCGATGACGATCTCATGATGAAGTATCTCGACGGCGAAGAGCCCACCGTTCCCGAGATGAAGGCAGCACTTCGTAAGGCTACCATCGAGAACACCGGTGTTCCCGTATGCTGCGGATCCGCTCACCAGAACAAGGGTATCCAGAAGCTCCTTGACGCAGTCATCGACTTCATGCCCGCTCCCACCGATATCACCGATGCTGTCGGAACCGATGAGGAAGGAAATGAGCTTACCAGAAAGTCATCCGACGAGGAGCCTTTCTCAGCTCTTGCATTCAAGATCATTTCCGATCCCTTCGTAGGAAGACTCGCATTCTTCAGAGTTTATTCCGGAACCTTGAAATCAGGTTCATATGTATATAACTCCTCTAAGGGCAAGAAGGAAAGAGTAGGACGTATCCTTCAGATGCATGCTAACAAGAGATCCGAGCTCGACGAAGTTTTCTCCGGTGACATTGCAGCAGCAGTAGGATTCAAGTCCACCTCTACCGGTGATACCATCTGCGATGAGCAGCATCCTATCATCCTCGAGTCCATGGAGTTCCCCGAGCCCGTTATCGAGCTCGCTATCGAGCCCAAGACCAAAGCAGGTCAGGACAAGATGGCAGACGCTCTTGCAAAGCTTGCTGAGGAAGATCCCACCTTCAGAGCACACACCAATACCGAGACCGGCCAGACCATCATCGCAGGTATGGGTGAGCTCCACCTTGAGATCATTGTCGACAGACTTCTCCGTGAGTACAAGGTTGAAGCTAACGTAGGTGCACCTCAGGTTGCATATAAGGAAGCATTCACCAAGGCAGTCGATGTTGAGTGCAAGTATGCTAAGCAGTCCGGCGGACGTGGTCAGTACGGACACTGTAAGGTTAAGTTCGAGCCCATGGAAGCAAACTGCGACCATTTCGAATTTGATCCCAAGGCTAACATCCTTCTCAACGAGCCTCCTCAGCTTCTCTTTGAATCCACCATCGTCGGCGGTGCTATTCCCAAGGAGTACGTACCCGCAGTCGGAGAAGGTATCAAGGAAGCAATGCAGGCAGGTATCCTCGGCGGATTCCCCGTACTCGGCGTTCACGCCAATGTTTACGACGGATCCTATCACGAGGTAGACTCTTCCGAGATGGCATTCCACATTGCCGGATCGATGGCATTCAAGGACGCTATGGCTAAAGCAGCTCCCGTTCTTCTCGAGCCCATCATGAAGGTTGAGGTAACAATGCCCGAGGAATACATGGGAGACGTTATCGGAGATCTCAACTCCAGACGTGGACGTGTAGAGGGTATGGAAGACATCGGCGGCGGCAAGATGGTCAAGGCATTCGTTCCTCTCGCAGAGATGTTCGGATACTCGACCGACCTTCGTTCAAGAACCCAGGGACGTGGTAACTACTCGATGTTCTTCGAAAAGTACGAGCCTGTACCTAAGAACGTTCAGGAGAAGGTTCTTGCAGTCAAGGATAAATAATAGCTTCAAAATGCTTGAATTAGGCTTGCGATTTTAATATAATAGTCGTTAGCCGTGTAACGAAAAGAGGCGTCGCCTCTATATGCAGGCGGCGCGCGTATAAACACTTCATTTCAGGAGGAAAAGTTTAAAATGGCTAAAGAAAAGTTTGAAAGAACAAAACCCCATTGTAACATCGGTACCATCGGCCACGTTGACCATGGTAAGACCACTCTTACCGCTGCTATCACCAAGGTTCTTGCAGCAAGAGTCGCAGGAAATACCGCTACCGATTTCAGCAACATCGATAAGGCTCCCGAAGAGAGAGAGCGTGGAATAACCATTTCTACCGCACACGTAGAGTATCAGACCGAGAAAAGACACTATGCACACGTTGACTGCCCGGGACACGCTGACTACGTTAAGAACATGATCACCGGTGCTGCACAGATGGATGGTGCTATCCTCGTTGTTGCTGCTACCGACGGTGTTATGGCTCAGACCAAGGAGCACATCCTCCTTTCCAGACAGGTTGGCGTTCCTTACATCGTAGTATTCCTTAACAAGTGCGACATGGTTGACGATCCTGAGCTTATCGAGCTCGTTGAGATGGAAGTTACCGAGCAGCTCGAAGAGTACGGATTCAAGGATTGCCCCATCATCAAGGGTTCCGCTCTTAAGGCTCTTGAAGATCCCAACGGCGAGTGGGGCGACAAGATCATGGAGCTTATGGATACCGTTGACTCTTACATTCCCGATCCTCAGCGTGATACCGACAAGCCTTTCCTTATGCCTGTCGAGGACGTATTCACCATTACCGGACGTGGAACCGTTGCTACCGGCCGTGTTGAGAGAGGAACTCTTCACCTCAACGACGAAGTCGAGATCCTTGGAATCAGGGAAGAGAAAGGCAAGTCCGTTATCACCGGTATCGAGATGTTCCGTAAGATGCTTGACGAGGCTCAGGCCGGCGACAACATCGGAGCTCTCCTTCGTGGTGTAGACAGAAAAGATATCGAGCGTGGACAGGTTGTTGCTAAGCCCGGAACCGTTACCTGCCATAAGAAGTTTACCGCTCAGGTTTACGTTCTTACCAAGGACGAGGGTGGACGTCACACTCCTTTCTTCAACAACTACAGACCTCAGTTCTATTTCAGAACAACTGACGTTACCGGAGTTATCAACCTTCCCGAAGGCACCGAGATGTGCATGCCCGGCGATAACGTTGAGATGACCATCGAGCTCATCCACCCCATCGCTATGGAGCAGGGTCTTACCTTCGCTATCAGAGAAGGCGGACGTACCGTTGGTTCAGGAAGAGTTGCATCTGTCATCGAGTAATTTCTGACTGATCGGTCTAACGGATCTAACTTATCTATGCCGGAGAGTCAATCTCTCCGGCATATTTAGTAAAAGGGGTTTTCTAAAAGGGAAATAGATTTTATTAGGAGTTTAATTATGAAGAAATTTTTAGCAGCAATGCTCACCGGAATCATGCTCCTTTCCATCGCAGGATGCGGCAAGACCGGAATCCAGAATGCAGGCGCAGACGATTCATGGGTAGAAGATGACGATGATGTGGAAGTTCACGAGTATTCCGACGGAACCAAGCTTTACGAAGGAAGAATGGGCTCCGAGATGAAGACCGCCTGGTTCAACTTCACAGTCAACGATGCTTACTACACCGAAGATGCTATCGGAGGATATACTCCTTCCGACGGAAATGTTCTCGTAGTTGTTGACCTCACCATTAAGAACACTTTCAGCGAGACCATCCCTATGTTCGACACCGATTTCCAGCTTCAGTGGAACGATGATGCAGACGATGCATACTCTTTCCCTGTAGTTACCAATGAGGAGATCATCAAGGGGCAGCTTCCCGAAGAGTATGAGCTCAAGGTCAAGGAATCCAAGAGCGGAGTATATGTATTTGAAGCTCCCGCAGGAAACAAGGATTTCTCACTTTCCTTCCTTGAGTACTATGAAGACGATACCGAAGGAGATCTCTTCTTCGTATACTTCACCGCAGACGAGAAATAATCCAGGCGCAAATTCAATAATGTTACTCCCGGCAGTCTTGATATGTACCCTCTTTACTGGACATCCAGTAAGGAGGGTATTTTTTTATGCGCTACAGTTATGATTACAAAAGAAAAGCTGTTGAATTGTATCGTCAAGGACTTTGGCCCGATACTCCTAATGGCATTAATGCAGAGAACTTTCATGGGACAGTTCGAAAATGGGTAAGAATTGAGGATGCCTGTGGGCCGGATGCTCTAAGGCACAATAATTTCAATAAGGTTTGGACGCCTGAAGAGAAATTGTCTATGGTTTATCAAGTTTTGGCTGGCAACTCAATTAAATCCATAGCTTATGGAAATGGTATTGATACTGGGGCTCTTCGTCAATGGGTTCGCA
>JNJD01000011.1 GCA_000702685.1 Lachnospiraceae bacterium AC2028 | reverse complement strand
CGATACAATTCAACAGCTTTTCTTTTGTAATCATAACTGTAGCGCATAAAAAAATACCCTCCTTACTGGATGTCCAGTAAAGAGGGTACATATCACAGATTCCCGGGGGTTTTTTGATGCGGAAGCGGCAGCTGAAACAGTTGGTTAAATATCGGGAAATTTAACCGGTTATGATATAATATCGGAAAGCGTTTTTTGAAAGGCGGTCCGATATGCTCATACATCATATGCTGTTCCTTATCTCATTGTTTTGCATATTATGGTCATTCATCTGCATTATCTGGTCGGGAATAAACAAGAAATTTACATATAGTGTTTTGCTCCTTGCCTCCTGCATTGTCGGTATGGTTTACCTGTTTGTAGCTCAGAATATTGCTTGGGACGTGCTGGGAACGCCCGTACCCGGAGATCTGGAATTCTATCTGTATGGTCTGCTTGCGTTTCCCATATACATCATTTCGATCATTATCAATGTTGTGAAGATGATAAAATATCGCGCGCAGACAGAGAGTGATTCCAATGATCTTAAAGCCCGAATTGCGTTTTGGGTTGTTTTCATCATTCCGATTGTTTTGGTTGCATGGGGATCCGTAAGGGATTATTACAGGATAAAGCATTGCGATGCCGTTGTAATTATTTTTTCAAGACGTGATACAAAACGCCTGCTGGACAACGATAGTTTCGGATATGTGATCAGGGGAGATAAGGTGCATAGATTCGACCTTATGCTGCACGGCCATTTCCGCCGGTTCACTGATGAAGGTCTGCTCGCAGGTGAAAGGAATGAAAATAAAACAAAGGCCGAAGTGGGAGAGTACGAAGTGAGAATACAAAGTGATGACGTATATATATATCACAATGATAATCAGATCTTTATCTATGAATCGACTCCCGGAGGTTTTTATACCAATGAAATATCCGAATGCTATTACCGGGAATGAGCTTTCGTGACGAACAAAAGTTTAGAACGGTTATGATGGGAAATTGATAATGATGTCCGATAAACGTAAAACCATATATCTGATCGTATTTATTCTGGTTCTTACAGGTATTCTTGTGATCCTGCTGATAAAAAAAGAAGCTGATCATGTGCCGGCTGAGGAACCGGCTGTTTCGTATGCCGTGAATTCGCCGGATGAAGGCCCTGCGTCCGATCTGGTTTCGGAGGCGGTGAGCGATACGGGTAATGATGCGGACGTTGATTCACCTGATGAGGAGATTGCGGCAGATGCTCCGGCTGAACCGGTTGTTCAGAATATTCCCGGTGATGTCTGGAAGTCCGCTTTTGAAATATACGAAAAAAAGTGCAACTGCATGGATACGATCGAAGAGGTAAGTCCGCAGTTATATGAAATAGCCGAAAACGATGCGGAGCTGGGAGCGGACATACTGGCTATGGAAGAAGTGTTTTCATACTGGGACAGAGCCAACGAAAAAGACTATGTTAACGATGATCTTATAGACAATCTTCCGAATGTTGACAGTCTTTGCATCGTAATACTCGGTTATTCGCTTTCTCCTCAGGGAGAGGTCAGGGATGAGCTTAAGATGCGTCTGGATGCGGGAATAGAAGCGGCCGAAAGATATCCCAATGCTTATATCCTGGTCACGGGCGGGGGAACGGCACTGCTTGCACCGTCGGTAAAAGAAGCCGACAAGATGGCGGAATATCTTATTGATAACGGCATCGATCCTTCAAGGATCATTGTTGAGAATAATTCATTGTCTACATCCGAAAATGCCGTCTATTCGGAAATACTGTTAAGAAGCGAACATCCGGAGATCAACAAATTATTTATAGTCACCAGCGATTATCATGTGCCCATGGCATGTGCGATATTCGAGGGATGGTTTATCATGAAAGGCTCCAATCTGAGAGTTATTTCGAATTATGCCTGCGATCCCGGTAATCCCACAGTTTTCAGGATCAAGGACCAGGTATACTGGATGAAAGAGCTGCTGTATTTTTATTGATCATATGTTTTTAGTTAACACAGCACATATTTAGTTTTTTAAACCTTGACCCCCTAAAACCCATAGGGTTTAATCTATTTAGTTACAAATTTTCTTAGGGGGAAAAATAATGAAAAAAAGTCTTAAAGCTCTTATTCTTTGCGGCCTCGCATCACTTGTGGTGTTCGCGGTCATCTATGCTTCACCTATCACAGCTCAGGCGGCAACACAGACACAACAGGCTACGATTGTTTTGGAGAATTCTAATCCGGCTGTTAACATCGGAACAGGAACAATCACTTATGATGATGCGGAAGTGTTATTTAATGGATTTGCGGTTGTTATTGGCGGATATTGGTTTTATACAACTGAACCTGCTTTACAAGTTGAAGTGGATGCGCATCCTATAAATAATAGTAATGTTACCAGTATACCGTTTGATTATGATTTTACACTCAATGGTTCCAGATATACTGGAAGAGTATATTTATCCGTTGATGATATCAATAGTCCGACATATTATTATTTTTTGGGTGCATTAATTTCTGACGGCGACGCCACCGGCTACGGCAAAGAGATCCAGGATCTCGAGAACAAGATCGGCAATATCTCGAATGATTCTACTCTTACCGGTGAGAACAGAGTGATCGAGTTCAACGAAGGAACCGCACTTCCCGGAAACATCATGGCAGCTATGGCTAATTCTACCGGCGTAACACTTAAGTTCACCTTCTGGTACGAGGGCTTTGAGTTTACCACCACCATTACAGGCGAGGATGCCAAGAAGGTATATGATCCCAAGGTTGAATGGTGCGGACCCTGCTACCTTGCAGAGAATTTCCCCACCGTATGGACAGGCAAGATAGCCTGATCCGACCTCAAAAACTTTTTATAGATCTTTTAGAGATGGCTTTTGAAAAAAAGCCATCTTTTATTGTTTAATACTGGGTTTTGTTATATAATTAACGGTGATTTTTTTATAGAGAAAGGAGCCGATTTATGGCACTGCTTGAAGATTGGAGAACACTTGCATATAACGAGAAGGCTGACAGAGGACAGATGCAGAAACTCTGGGCCGATTATTTTGCTAAAGAGAAGGATGTTTACGCAGAGCTTCTCAAGAATCCCGATGAAGAGGTAAAGGGAACCGTTAAGGAACTTGCCGAGAAATTCGGTATGGATCTTATGTTCATGACAGGTTTCCTTGATGGTATAAACGATTCACTCAAAACTCCCAATCCCATTGAGGAGATGACCGAGGATACAGAGGTTTCACTTGCATTCGACAAGGAGCTCCTCTACAAGAACATGGTCGGTGCCGGAGCAGACTGGCTCTACGACCTTCCCGAGTGGGAAGCTATCTTCGATGAAGATAAGCGCAAGGAGCTTTATCACGAGCAGAAGGTTGCGGGAACCGTAAAGCGTGAAGGCAAGAAGGTTTATCCCAACGATCCCTGCCCCTGCGGAAGCGGCAAGAAGTACAAGAAGTGCTGCGGAAAGGCATAATATGAAGGAAAAGAAGACGGATGAGGCACACGTAAACGACAGCAAGAAGGGTGAGCGCAAAAAGCTTAAGCCCACAGCCGCATTTTACGGATTGATCTGTGTCATCATCGGGATCATCGATCTTGTAAATCCCGAGAAGATGCTGAACATCATCGCCTATGCCCTCGGTATTTCGGCGATAGTATGCGGACTTGTTTTCATCATCGTTTACATGGCCAGGGATGTTAAGTACAACCTTAACAACAACGATTTCCTCAGCGGACTCATTGCGGTTGTTGTGGGCATAGTGATACTTATCAAGTGGCAGCAGTTCATGGAGCTTCTGCCCATAGTCCTAGGAGTGCTCATCATCGTCAGCGGATGCATCAAGCTCCAGGATGCGATCGATCTCAAAAAGCTCGATCATCCCGCATTTGTGATGATGCTGGTCATCTCGCTTGTGTTCATTATCTTCGGTGCGGTTCTTGTAGCCAATCCCTTCAAGAGCGAGATAATCCTTATGAGGATCATCGGCGTAGCTCTTATAATCGCAGGCATGACCGATCTGTTCACTTCCGTTTTCTATGACGGCATCAGAAAAGCGTATCAGCCCGAGGTCATTGAGACCACTTATGAAGAGACTGATGAAGATAAAAAGTAGAAAGGCATTAAGATGAAAAAACTTGAAGAGTACGTAACAACTATTCCTGATTTTCCCGAAAAAGGCATAATGTTCCGTGACATCACATCCGTGCTTCAGGATGCAGACGGCCTTAAGCTTGCGATCGATACAATGCAGGAACAGATCAAGGATCTCGACTTTGATGTTGTCGTAGGTCCCGAGTCAAGAGGATTCATCTTCGGAATGCCCATTGCATATAATCTGCACAAGCCCTTTGTCCTTATCAGAAAGAAGGGCAAGCTCCCCAGAGAGACCGTTGAGAAGACCTATGATCTCGAGTATGGTACCGCTACCATCGAGATGCACAAGGATTCCATCAAGCCCGGACAAAAAGTCCTTATTGTTGACGATCTTATCGCAACCGGCGGAACCACACAGGCTATGATCGACATGATCGAAAGCCTCGGTGGAGTGGTGGTCGGAGTTTCCGTGGTCATGGAGCTTGCGGGCCTTAAGGGAAGAGAAAAGATCGCAGGCTACAGACTCGATTCATGCATTACTTATCCCGGAGCGTAACGCAGGAAAGAAAAACGTCCCTGCGTTCACATAGTCCTATTCATCACTTAGTATTACGGATGAGAGTAAATGAAGGATATTAACGACATTAAGGATTGTGCCGTCACCGAAAGGGGCGGCATATGTCAAAATGTAGATTTCACCGATCCCGAGCTCCTTTACAAGGAGCTTACTCTTAATGTCCGCAAATATCACCCCAGCGATGATATATCCATGATCGAAAAGGCTTACGCCGTGGCTGACAATGCCCACAAGGGACAGGTCAGAAAATCCGGCGAGCCTTATATCATCCATCCTCTTAATGTTGCGATAATCCTGTCCGAACTCGAAATGGACAAGGAGACCATCTGTGCGGGCCTTCTTCATGATGTGCTCGAAGATACCGAGGTTTCCGAGACCATGCTCAGACAGGAATTCGGAGACGAAGTAACTCTCCTTGTTTCCGGCGTTACCAAGCTGGAAAGCATCCCTCTTTCGAGAGTTCCCGACCAGAGCGACGAAAAGCTTGAGATGCAGGCGGAGAATCTGCGTAAGATGTTCTATGCGATGGCACGTGACATTCGTGTCATAATGATCAAGCTTGCCGACCGCCTACACAACATGCGTACTCTCCAGTACCAGCCCCCCGCAAGCCAGATAAGGATTGCAAGGGAGACTCTGGATATCTATTGTCCCATCGCACAGAGACTCGGTATCAGCAGGATCAAGGTAGAGCTCGACGATCTGTCCCTCAAATACCTCGAGCCCGTCGCATACAAGGAACTCAAGGACGCTATCGCGGAAAAGAAAGAAGAACGCGAAGCTTACATCGAATCCATCGTCAGGGAAGTCAAGGGCTATATCGACGAAGCCGGGATCAATGCGAAGGTCAACGGACGCGTAAAGCACTTTTTCTCTATCTACAAGAAGATGAAGAACCAGGGCAAGACCCTGGATCAGATATACGATCTTTTCGCAGTCAGGATAATCGTTGAATCGGTTATGGACTGCTATGCCGCACTGGGTGTAATACACGAAAACTACAAGCCCATTCCCGGCAGGTTCAAGGACTATATCGCAATGCCCAAGGAGAATATGTATCAGTCTCTGCATACGACTCTCATAGGCAAGGACGGTCAGCCCTTCGAGATCCAGATAAGAACATTCGAGATGCACAGAGCCGCTGAATACGGTATCGCTGCGCATTGGAAATACAAGGAAGCTGCGGACGGAAAGAGTCCCGAATCCGGTGAGGAAGAAAAGCTAACCTGGCTCAGACAGATCCTTGAGTGGCAGCAGGATATGACCGATAACAAGGAGTTCATGAGCTTGCTCAAGAATGACCTCGATCTCTTTTCCGATTCGGTTTACTGCTTTACTCCCACCGGTGAAGTCAAGAATCTTCCTTCGGGTTCATGCCCGATAGATTTCGCATATGCGATCCATTCCGCAGTCGGAAACCGCATGGTGGGAGCCAGGGTAAACGGAAAGCTTGTTCCCATCGATTACAGGATCAAGAACGGTGACCGTATTGAGATCATCACGAGTGCGAATATCAAGGGACCCAGCGCCGACTGGCTCAACATTGTAAAGAGCACTCAGGCGAAGAATAAGATCAACCAGTGGTTCAAGAGCGTTTCCAAGGACGATAACATCGCCAAGGGAAAAGAAATGCTTTTGACATTTGCAAAGGCGAGAGGCGTTGATATCTACAGTATCATGACGCCCGATTACCAGCAGGATATAGCGATCAAATACTGCTATCAGGATTGGAATTCGATCCTTGCCGCAGTCGGAAGGGGAGCTCTCAAGGAGGGACAGATCCTCGGAAGGCTTGAATCGCTTTACGAGAAGGATCATCCCACGATACTTTCGAATGAGGAAGTCATCGCCCAGATTGCTGAGTCCAACCAGAATTCCGTAAGACACGGAAACGGCAACAACGGCGGGATCACAGTAAAAGGAATGACGGATCTTTCCGTGCGTTTCTCCAAGTGCTGTTCACCCGTTCCCGGTGATGAGATAGTCGGATTCGTTACAAGGGGAAGAGGAATCTCGATACATCGTACGGATTGTATCAACATTCTTGCACTTCCCGCAGACGAAAGATCGAGACTCATTGAAGCAAACTGGGCTCCCGGTTCACTCAATTCCGGAAGCGGAAGTTATGAAGTCGATATCAGGATTTACGCGAATGACAGGAGCGGACTCCTTGCTGATATTTCCAGGATCTTCACGGAGAAGAATATTTCCCTGCTCGGAGTAAACACGCGTGTCAACAAGCAGCAGATTGCAACCATCCAGCTTTCGTTCGAGATAAGCGGACGTGACGAGCTCGAGAATATCTGCGACAAGATCCGCAGTGTTCAGGGAATCGTCGATATTGAAAGAGCAGGAGCATAGGAGGGGGAATATGTTCAAATGTCCAAATTGCAAGGAACTTATATCTGAGAATATGATTGCCTGTCCGTTCTGCCGTCACGAGATTTCTGCCGCTGAAAGGACACAAGCTGAAAAAGAGATCCGTGATGAGGAAGAAAAAGAAAACAGGGAAATGTTGATCAAAATACAGGCTGCCGCCAGAGCGAGAAAGATATGCTTTGCCTGCATGGTGATCTATATAATCCTTTATATCCTTGTCGCCGGTTTTCTTGGTCTGATGGGATTAGAATATGCCGCCGCTATGGTGTGTTTAGTCGGTGTGTTTCTGTTTATGGCAATCTTTGCGTTTATCATGTTTTTTACCAAGATTTATGCCTGTCCTCATTGCGGCAAGATTTTATACAGAAATTACGGCCCTTATTGTCATAGTTGCGGCGGCCCTTTGTGATGAAACGCAGGGCGCGGCTTTCACTGTTTCACGGAGAATTTGAAAAGAGGATTTAATGGGTAAGATCAAGATAGGCGGAATGGTCATAGGAGCGGTCCAGACAAACTGCTATTTCGTATACAGGGAAGGCTCACCCGACTGCATCGTTTTTGATGCACCCGATACCGGCAAAGAGATCGTAAGACGCATCGAAGGCGCAGGCTTTCATGTAAGAGCTCTTTTCCTTACTCACGGACACTTTGATCACATCATGGGAGCACAGGATGTAAGGCTTTCCGCAGGCAGCCTGGCGAATTCCAGAGGTGAGGAAGCCGTTAAGATCTATGCTCCGAAATCCGAAGAGGAGATGCTTTCCGATTCTTCATACAATATGACCGCACAGTTCGGAACTCCGATGACGCTTCGTCCCAATGTATGGGTTGAGGACGGACAGGAGATCGAGATCGCGGGAATTAAGATCAAAGTGCTCTTCACACCCGGTCATACTCCCGGAAGCGCATCATATTACATCGAGGAAGCCGGGATGGTCATATCGGGAGATACGCTTTTCGAAGAGTCCGTCGGACGCACCGATTTCAGGGGCGGAGATGCATCCGTCATGAATAAGAGCATCAGGGAGAAGCTTTTTACTCTTCCCGATGAGACCGAGGTTTATCCCGGACACGGAGCATCCACGACTATCGGACATGAGAAGAAATACAATCCCTTTTTTACGGACGAATTCTGATGGAAAATAAGACTTATGTATATATAGAACCGGAGAAGTACCTGATGGACATACTGGCGCTTCTTCGGTCTTTTTATGCCGAAATGGATGTAAGGCCAGTGGTCCCCGAAAGCCGTGAGGACGTAAAGGCGGAAGCGGAAGAGCTGGGTTATTTTTTTAAGATAGTCATATCGGAAGACGGAAATGCCCGGTTTTCTTTTGGCGGAAAAGAATACGGATTTTCACCGGAAAATTCTTCTCCCGACGATTTTACCGCATACAAAAAAGAACTCTGCAGAAAACTCTATGATCTGTTTGTAAGTGATACGGGCCGTGAACTTCCCTGGGGGATGATGAACGGCGTGCGCCCGACAAAGCCCGCGTTCATCTGCGCGCTGGAAGGAAGAGGAAAGCATGAGGCAGCGGACTTTTACAGAAGCGAATATCTTGTGACGGAAGATAAAATAGATTCGGCATGGGATATAGGCGTTGCCGAAGTTAATGTACTTGCACAATGCGAGCACAGGGATATGTCGGTGTCCGGTGACGTACGCGGATACACCGGAGGCTATTCGCTTTACATAGGCATTCCTTTCTGCCCGACAAGATGTCTTTACTGTTCATTCACGGCTTATCCTCTGTCATCCGTAAAAGACGGAGGTGACGGATATGTGGATGCGCTCATAAGGGAATTAAAAGAGTGCACGGATATTTTTCCCGGAAGAGCTCCGGACAGCGTGTATATGGGCGGAGGAACACCTACTTCACTTTCCGCATCGCAGCTTGACCGGATCCTGTCTGTTGTCGGGGACAGGTATTTTACCGGACCGGATATTGAGTTTACGGTAGAAGCGGGACGCGCGGATTCGATAACCGAAGACAAACTGAAAGTTCTGAAGGATCACGGAATCTCGAGGATCTCGGTGAATCCTCAGACCTTCAATCAGAAGACTCTTGATATCATCGGCAGGAAAGCAGGTGCGGACGAAACTGTCTCGGCATTTGAACTTGCACGGAAAATGGGATTCGACAACATCAACATGGATCTTATCCTCGGACTTCCAGGTGAGGGAGAAGCTGAGGTTTCGCATACGATGGATGTCGTGAAGAGATTAAAGCCCGATTCACTTACCGTTCATTCACTTGCATTAAAGCGTGCTTCCTCGATGGGAGAGTGGCTTGAAAAGAACGGATACGGTGCTATAACCAATACGGAAAGCATACAGGAGATCGCCAGAAAGGGTGCGGATGAGATAGGATTAAGGCCATATTATCTGTACAGGCAGAAGGATATGTCGGGCGGTTTTGAGAATATCGGATATTCCATACCCGGCAAAGAATGCGTTTATAACGTTGCGATGATGGAAGAGGTACAGAGCATCCTCGGATTCGGAGCCGGAACGATCACGAAAAGAGTCGCCGTAAAAACGGCAGCAGGACAGGACAATGGTTCTTCGGGCGAACGTGGGGACGGTTCATCTGTTCGCGATATGGATCCTTCTCTTGCGGATATCATTGCGGTCGGCGGTTCGCTCCGTCAAGACATTTCGAGATGTGAAAACTACAAGGACGTTAAGGATTACACCGAACGCATCACGGAACTCATCGAACGGAAAAAGAATTTATTTGCATAAAAATCGGGGACGGTCCTGCCGTCCCCGTTTCATTTTGTCATTACAGTACTCTTACGCAGTTTCTTCCGTCGGATTTTGCCTGATATAATGCCTTATCCATACGGTCGAATGCCATCCTGAAGTCGTCCTTCTTGGTAACTTCGGTGACACCGATGCTTATTGTGATATTGCCTGCGACCTTGAATTCCTCGCTGAGCACCTTCTGGCGTAATCCTTCGGCATATTCACTTGCTTTTGCTGCATCCGCATCAAAGCATACAGCCACGAATTCTTCGCCGCCCCATCTTCCGTAGGCAACGTTCTTCTTTTGGAAAAACTCCTTCATCAGATATGCGAAATGCTTGAGCGTCATATCACCGACGGCATGTCCGAACTGATCGTTGACATTCTTGAAGAAGTCGATATCGCACATCATTACCGAGACTCTTCTGTCGGTACGTCCGACTATCTCGATAGCGTTGTTGAATTCGGTCTCGATCCTTCCGTGATTGAAAATATCGGTAAGGGTATCCTTGAGAGCAAGCTCCTCGTATTTTTTCAGGGTGGACATCAGCTGTACGGAATTTTCGTGGATGTCCTGCACCATGAAGACATAACGGAAATCATCTTCGACGTTAATGGTCTCGGTACGGGAGAATATAAGCTTTACCCAGATGAACTTTCCTTCAAGGTTCTGCATCAGTGCATCGAATGATGATGTACGCCCGGGCTGAATGTGCTTTTTGAGATATTCGGGATCCGTCCTTTCCAGGAAAAGCTCCTGGTCATCGGGCCAGATCATGTTTACGATCATCATTCTCCAGTCGGAGTATTTGATGCTTGCTTCTACCGTTTCGTCGGAGATCTCGGTGATGCTGATGCTGGATGTGGAATCCTTGGTCAGGTCGACATACATCGAGAAGAGGTAGGTATTCTGGATCGTGGTAACCTTCTCGTTGGTGAGGAATTCCTTCATGTACTCACTTGAATCCAGTTCATCGAGTATCATCATATAGATGTTTTCCTCAATGGGATACATGGTCATCTGGACGGTATGCGTATTGTCGTTCTCGGTGATCTTGAGCCTCTTGCTGTATTTTCCGGAAAACTTGCCGTATGTGGGAATGAACACTTTATAGTCATCGGTAATGGTGTCTTTTCCGTCATTGATGTTGATCCAGAGCTTCTGGATCAGATCGCTGTAGCTTCCGGTATCTTCAAGAAAATCCGTAAAAAAGCCTTTTTTAACAATAGCCCTGTATTTATCGGCCTCTCCGTCGATCATGATCAGAGCGTCAAGATTTTTGTTGATATAGCCTGTGATCTCTTCAAGTGTGTATTCTTCAAGTTTTTTAGCCATTTTTTTATCCCCGATCTATCAATAAGACTTGTTTATTATACCCCATATTTTGAATCTTGTAGATGTTTAATGAGCTTAATATATCACTTAAGCAAAAAACGCAGGATTCTCCCTGCTTTTCGTTGCTAAAATGCCGTATTTGTGCTATTATTTTTAGGATTTTACGGGATTTTAATAAATTAAAGTAATAAATCGTAAATCAAAGGGAGATTGTTATGAAAAAAATGAGACTTGTTTCCGCACTTTTGTGCACAGTAATGACCGCAGCACTTCTTTCCGGATGCGGCAAGAAGGCAGCCGACACTTTTACCGTAGGATTCGATGCAGAATTCCCTCCTTACGGCTATATGGACGATAACGGTGACTATACCGGATTCGATCTTGAGCTTGCAGAGGAAGTCTGCAACCGTAACGGATGGACTCTCGTAAAGCAGCCCATCGACTGGGATGCCAAGGACGCTGAGCTCAATTCCGGCACCATCGACTGCATCTGGAACGGATTTACCATCAACGGCCGTGAGGATCAGTACACCTTCACCGAGCCCTATGTAGATAACAGCCAGGTTGTCGTAGTAGGCGCAGGAAGCGGCATCTCTTCACTTGCCGATCTTGAAGGCAAGAATGTAGGCGTTCAGAAGGATTCTTCCGCACTTGCCGCTCTTGAAGACGATCAGGCAGAGCTTGCCGCAACTTTCGGAAGCCTTACCCAGTACGGCGATTATAACACCGCATTCATGGATCTCAAGCAGGGCGTACTTGATGCCGTTTGTATCGATATCGGTGTTGCACAGTATCAGATCGGCCAGAGCGGCGGAGATTTCATCATCCTTGACGAGCAGCTTGCAACCGAGCAGTACGGTGTCGGATTCAAGCTTGGAAATACCGAGCTCCGTGACAAGGTATGGGCTACTCTTATCGAAATGTCTAACGACGGAACTATCGATCAGATCGCAGCTAAGTATTCAGACTTCGGTATTCCCGAGTCTATCTGCATCGGAAAGTAATACATGACTCTTGATGTGATATTTAAATTATTAATGGGTGGTATGGGAGTAACGGTGTCAATCTTTGTATTGACACTGTTATTTTCAATTCCGCTCGGTCTTCCCGTATCCCTTGCAAGGATGAGCAGGAATAAGTTCGTGTCAGCTTTGTCGGGCATTTACATCTCGATCATGAGAGGAACGCCTCTGATGCTCCAGATAATCGTCATCTATTTCCTTCCTTTCTACGGATTCGGGATCAATGTCACATCGGGCTACAGGTTCGTAGCAGTCATCATTGCATTTTCACTCAACTACGCCGCATATTTTGCGGAGATATACAGATCGGGCATCCAGTCCGTTCCCAAGGGTCAGTATGAAGCGGCTCAGATACTGGGCTACTCCAGACTGCAGACCTTTGTGAAGATCATAATGCCCCAGATGTTCAAAAGAGTTCTTCCCGCGATGACCAATGAGATCATCACTCTCGTAAAAGACACATCTCTTTCTTTTGCGATAGCTACAGCGGAAATGTTCACAATAGCTAAGCAGATCGCAGCAAAGCAGGCATCGCTTATGCCTCTTATGGCCGCAGGTATTTTCTATTATGTGTTCAACCTTCTGGTCGCCTGGGTCTGCAAAAAAGTTGAAAAGCACTACGACTATTACAAGATATAATGGAACTTCTGAAGATAGAAAACTGCAGAAAGTCTTTTGACGGAGAGGAGATACTCAAGGGTATCTCGATGTCCGTCAATGAGGGTGAAGTCGTATCCGTTATCGGTCCTTCCGGTTCGGGTAAGTCCACCCTGCTCAGATGCGCCTGCATGCTCGAGACGATGGACGGAGGCGTTCTTTCATATGCCGGAAAGACTGCGGCCCATGAAAAAAACGGTCATGTCCTTTATGCGTCGCATGCGGAACTTAAGGAGATCAGAAAGACTTTCGGACTTGTGTTCCAGAATTTCAATCTTTTCCCTCATTACTCGGTTCTGAAGAATATCACGGAGCCGCAGATGCTTGCAGGGAAGAGCAAAGAGGATGCGGAAAAGAAAGCGTTTGAGATGCTTGAAAAGCTCGGACTTTCCGATAAGGCGAAAAGTTATCCCTGCCAGTTATCGGGCGGTCAGCAGCAGAGAGTTTCCATAGCAAGGGCAATGGCACTCGAACCGAAGATCCTCTTTTTCGATGAGCCGACATCCGCACTCGATCCCGAGCTTACGGGAGAAGTACTGAAGGTAATAAGGGATCTTGCGGCTATGCATATGACGATGATAATCGTTACCCATGAGATGAGCTTTGCAAGGGAAGTTTCGGACAGGATGATCTTTATGGAAAACGGAGTCATCCGTGCCGAGGGTACACCCGAAGAGCTGTTCAGCTCCGAGGACGAAAGACTCAAGAGCTTCATGGGAAGGCTAAGCGGTAACTAGAATGAAAGATCGCAGCGCATTATCTGCTCCGATCTGATACAGAGAGGTATTATATGGCACTGAATAAAAAGCCCGTTACGGGAATGAAGGATATCCTCCCCGAGGAGATGGAGATAAGGGAATATGTCCAGAGAGTGATCAGCGAGACTTACGCCGGATACGGGTTTACCCGTATCGAAACTCCCTGCGTCGAGACGATTGAGAACCTGACATCCAAGTCGGGCGGAGATAATGAAAAGCTCATCTTCAGGATCTTAAAGAGAGGCGAAAAGCTTAATCTTGAGACTGCAAAGACACAGGAAGATCTTGTTGATTCGGGACTTCGTTACGATCTTACCGTTCCGCTTGTAAGATATTATTCCAACAATTCATCGGTTCTTCCCGCACCCTTCAAGGCTGTTCAGATGGGCAATGTATGGAGAGCCGACCGTCCCCAGAGAGGAAGATACCGCCAGTTCATGCAGTGCGATATCGATATCCTCGGAGAGAGCGATAATCTTGCGGAGATAGAACTTATCCTTGCAACAACCTCCACTCTCGGAAAGCTTGATTTCAAAAACTTCGAGATCAGGATCAATGACAGAAGACTTCTCAAGGCAATGGCTGCATGGGCCGGATTTGCCGAAGAGTCATTTGATTCTGTATTCATCACTATAGATAAGCTCGACAAGATCGGAATCGACGGAGTAAAGGCAGAACTTCTCGAGAACGGATTTGATTCCGCGGTTGTTGAAAAATACACCGAGCTTTTGGATAAAGCAACTACTTCGAGCGAAGCACTTTCCTGCATCAAGGAAACGCTCGCTGATGCGCTTCCCGATGATGTGAAGGACAACCTCGATACGATCATCACTTCGGTCGATGCATCAAAGTCTGCGGATTTCAAAATGGTATTCGATCCCACGCTCGTAAGGGGAATGTCATATTACACCGGAACGATCTTCGAGATCGCAATGCCCGAGTACGGCGGAAGCTGCGGAGGCGGCGGAAGATATGACGGCATGGTCGAGAAGTTCACGGGACAGAGCGTTCCCGCGTGCGGATTCTCTATCGGATTCGAAAGGATCATCATGCTCCTTATGGAAAGGGGCTTCAAGGTTCCCGGAAGCGGAAGTGCGAAGGCATATCTGATCGAAAAGGGAATCTCGGGTGACAGACTCCGCGAGATACTTGCCAAGGCATCCGAAGAGAGAAAAGAAGGAAAGAAGATCCTGACTGTCAGGATGAACAAGAATAAAAAGTTCCAGAAGGAGCAGCTTGAAAAAGCAGGCTATACCGAATTTGAGGACTTTTACAGGGAGGCACTTAAATGACACAGTCCAGAACACATACATGCGGTGAACTCAGAAGCACCGATGAAGGCAGGGAAGTAACTCTTTGCGGATGGGTTGAAAATGTCCGAGAGGTCGGAGGAAATCTTTCTTTTATCATTCTGAGAGATTTCTACGGCATCACACAGCTCGTCGCAGAGACCGAGGATATGGTCGCCAAGTTCAAGGGCATCACCAAGGAATCTACCGTACAGATCTCCGGTAAGGTAAGGATCAGAAGCAACAAGAACGACAAGATACCCACCGGTGACATCGAAGTGATTCCCGACAGTGTTACCGTTCTCGGCAAGAACAGAAATTCCGAGCTTCCCTTCGAGATAAACAGATCCAAGGAAGCTGACGAGGCTACCAGACTTAAATACAGATATCTCGATCTCAGAAATCCCGAGGTCAAGAAGAACATAGTTCTCAGATGCAACGTGGTTGCGGCACTCAGGGCAGCGATGATCGAAGAGGGATTCCTCGAGATCACAACTCCCATCCTTACCGCATCATCTCCCGAGGGAGCAAGGGATTATCTTGTACCCGCAAGAAAGCATCCCGGCAAGTTCTATGCGCTTCCCCAGGCACCCCAGCAGTTCAAGCAGCTGCTCATGACATCCGGATTCGACCGTTACTTCCAGATCGCACCCTGCTTCAGGGATGAGGATGCGCGCGGAGACCGTACTCCCGGTGAGTTCTATCAGATGGATATGGAGATGGCTTTTGCATCTCAGGATGATGTTCTCGGAGTGCTCGAGAAGGTTCTTGTTCCCGTATTCGAAAAGTACGGAATCTATGACCGTATAACTCCCGCTCCTTTCAAGAGGATCCCTTTCAGGGAGGCAATGGAAAAGTACGGAAGCGACAAACCCGATCTTCGTATCGACCTTGAGCTTAATGATGTGACGGAGATCTTAGGCGGAATCGATTTCGAACCTTTCAAGGGCCAGACGATAGAAGCGGTTGTCGTAACGGGATTTAATGCAACAAGAAAACAGATCGATCAGCTCGTTGCTGACGTTGAAGTACAGACCGCAAGAAAGACCTGCTGGTTCAGAGTTGATGAAAACGGTGAGATCGTCGGCGGTATTGCAAAGTTCCTGCAGCCCATCAAGGAAGAGGTCATTTCCAAGCTCGGACTTGAGAACGGATGCTTCGTAGGTCTTGCTGCGGGCCCTAAGGCTGTTGCCCAAAAGACCGCAGGTGTTCTGCGCACCAAGCTCGGAACTCTCTGCCCCGAGCATATGGATAAAGAGCAGTATCAGTTCTGCTGGATCGTAGACTTCCCGATGTATGAGATCGGTGAGGAATCCGGTGAGCTTGAATTCTGCCACAATCCGTTCTCAATGCCCGTAGGCGGACTTGAGACTCTTGAAAAAGCCGAAAGAGGGGAGATGGATCCTCTTGATATAATGGCCAACCAGTATGACCTTGTCATCAACGGATATGAGTCCGCATCGGGAGCCGTAAGAAACCACGATCCCGAGATCATGGTCAAGGCATTCGAACTTGTACGTCTCGGAGAAGCTGAGGTTAAGGCAAAGTTCCCCGCTATGTACAACGCATTCACTTACGGAGCACCTCCTCACGCAGGTGCCGCACCCGGAGTTGACCGTATGATCATGCTCCTTACAGGAGAAGAGTCCATCCGCGAAGTCATAACCTTCCCCATGAACAAGAATGCACAGGATGTCATGATGGATGCTCCTTCACCCGTATCACAGCATCAGCTTGACGAACTGCACCTTAAATGCGTTCCTGTTGAAGAGTAACAGATCAACGGAACCATCCTCTGCTTCGGTGGATAAAGAATGAGATTATATCTGATCGACGTGGAACAATTGCAGGATGAAGAATCGGGACGCGGACTTTGTGAAAGGGCACGCGAACTGATCGACAGCTACAGAAGGGACAAGGCCGATAAGTGCAGAAGCATGTCTGCCAGAGGATTATCCCTCGGTGTCGGGCTTGCTCTCCAGCTTGCCGCAAGAGGCTATGTCGAGGATGTTTCAAGAGCCGCAAAGGGTATTCCCATTGCGCTCAAAGCGGAAGAAGCGGTCAGGGTTCTTGAGAGAAACGGTGAGCCCATAAAGCTTGCGTACAGTATCGAGAATTCAGGGAAGCCATATCTTGAACCCGACATCGATATTCCCGTAGGTGAGACCGGAATCCCTTTTTTAAGTATTTCACATTCGGGAAAATACGTTGCTCTTGCCCTTTCGTATTATGAGATCGGTATCGACATACAGGAGAGAAAACCGATCAATACCGAGAAGATATCGACCAGATATTTTACCGAGAAAGAGTCGTTTTTGATCGGCAGGGATCCCGCTCTTTTCTATACCTTCTGGTCACGCAAGGAAGCATGGGGCAAGTGTGAAGGCGGAGGCCTTGTTCCCGGACTTCACAGGGATTTTTCCGATCTGTCCAAGGGATTGTCCAGATATTATATGTGGAATGAGAACAACAACCCGGAAGGGTATTCTCTCTGCGTTTGTGAGAAACTGTCCTGATAAGGGATTTTTGAGGATTGTATGAAGATTTTTCTGTCCTGGTTAAAAAATTATAAAAAAGAGGCATTCTTTGCCCCTTTTTTTAAGTTGACCGAGGCATGCTTTGAACTCTTTGTACCTCTTGTTATGGCCCGGATAATCGATATCGGAATAGTAAAGTCCGATAAGAGCGTTATCTTCCAAAACGGGATCATACTTATCGCACTTGCCGCAGCGGGACTTATCGTTGCGATAACGGCACAGTACTTTGCGGCCAAAGCGGCCGTGGGAGTATCCGGAAGCCTTAGAAAGCAGCTCTTTGCACGTATCATGAGCATGGAAGCTACGGAGGTTGACAAGGCAGGCACTTCAACTCTTATTACCAGGATGACATCGGATATCAACCAGGTACAGACCGGTATCAATATGACATTAAGGCTTCTGCTCAGGAGCCCGATCATTGTCTTCGGTGCAATGATAATGGCATTTACTATCGATGTACCCAGCGCGCTTATATTCTGCGTTGCCGTGCCCGTACTTGCGGTGATCGTCATAGGCATTACGCGCCTGAGCATACCGATGTTTTCGAAGGTCCAGAAGCTCCTTGATGCGGTAATGCTTTCTTCGAGAGAGAATCTTACCGGTGTCAGGGTCATCCGTGCATTCAATCTTCAGGATGATGAAAAAAATGCGTTCACCGAAAAGAATGAAGCACTTAAAAAGAAGCAGATAAGTGCATCGAATTTTACGGCACTTACAAATCCCGTAACGTTCATCGTTGTAAATGCGGCGGTCATGTTCCTTATCTATAAGGGAGCGGTAAGAGTAAATATCGGTGCGATCTCGCAGGGACAGGCTGTTGCGATACTGAACTATATGAGCCAGATACTGGTTGAACTTTTAAAGCTCACCAATCTGATCGTTACGATAACAAAGTCACTTGCTTCATCACAGAGAGTCGCATCAGTGCTGGAGGGCGGAAACGAGGGGACGGTTCCTGCGTTCACTTCCGGTCAAGATTCGATGAATGCGGATACCTTTTCGGGTGAATGCGCTGATCCTGCGGTGAACACAGGAACCGTCCCTCCGTTCGCAGATGACATCGTAGTATTTGACAACGTTTCGCTCCGGTATTCGAAAGGCAGCGAACCTGCGATCTCAGGTATTTCTTTTTCGGTGAAGAAGGGAATGACCGTGGGAATCATAGGCGGTACAGGTTCGGGCAAGAGTTCGCTCATAAACCTGATCCCCGGAATGTATGAAGCGACGGAAGGAAGCGTTAAAGTCTTCGGTGAAGACGTTAAGTCTTCCGATAAAGTAAAGCTTCGCGAGAGGATAGGAGTTGTACCTCAGAAGGCTGTTCTTTTCAAGGGAACCGTACGTTCCAATATGCAGATAGGAAACGGCGATGCCACGGATGATGAGATGATCTCATGCCTTAAGAAAGCTCAGGCATTCGATTTTGTATCCGAAAAGGGAGGACTTGAAGCGGAGGTTCTTCAGAACGGAAAGAATTATTCCGGCGGTCAGAGACAGCGTCTTACCATTGCAAGAGCGCTTGTCAGAAAACCGGAGATACTCATCCTTGATGATTCGACATCAGCACTTGATTTCCTTACCGAGAAGAATATCCGTGAGGAGATCGCGAAGATCGATGATGCAACAGTATTCATCGTATCCCAGAGAGCTTCATCCGTTATGAATGCCGATATGATCATAGTGCTTGATGACGGAAAAGCCGCAGGCATAGGAACTCACGAAGAGCTTCTCAAAACCTGCGATGTATATGAGGAGATATATTATTCTCAGTTCGAGAGGAAGAATTAAATCCCGAATGGGAAATATAATATAAAAAATTATTTGTATCAGGCAAATAAAGTGTAGGAGGAAATAAATAAATGAAGGAGTTAATGCTCGGAAATAAAGCATTTGCACGCGGACTGTACGAAGCGGGCTGTTCTTTTATTTCCAGTTATCCCGGCACGCCCAGTACCGAGGTTACGGAAGAGGCGGTAAAGTATGATGAGATCTACTGCGAATGGGCACCCAATGAGAAGGTTGCGATGGAAGCGGCTTTCGGTGCATCACTTGCAGGTGCACGCAGCTACTGCGGAATGAAGCATGTAGGCCTTAACGTTGCAGCCGATCCCCTTTATACAATGTCATACACCGGCGTTAACGGCGGTGTTGTTATCTGCGTAGCCGATGATGCGGGAATGCATTCATCACAGAATGAGCAGGATTCCAGACATCATGCGATCGCATCCAAGGTTCCCATGCTCGAGCCTTCGGATTCCGGAGAGACTCTTTCTTTTGTAAAGCTTGCATATGATCTTTCCGAAGAATATGACACTCCCGTCATTGTGAAGATGTGCACACGTGTTGCACACTCACAGTCGGTTGTCGAGACTTCCGAGAGAGCACAGATTGCAAGAAAACCTTACGAAAAGAACATTCCCAAGAATGTCATGATGCCCGGTAATGCAATCAAGAGGCATCCCTTTGTTGAAGAGAGGACCGCTAAGCTCCGCGAGCTTGCTGAGACGGCTTCTTTTAACAGAGTTGAGATGAGGGATGCATCCGCTTCCGGAAAGCATGTCGGTATCATCACCTGCTCTACAACATATCAGTATGTAAGGGAAGCATTCGGAAATACCGTTTCCGTTCTCAAGCTCGGAATGGTAAATCCTCTTCCCGTAAATCTCATCAGGGATTTCGCATCCAAGGTTGATACCGTTATTGTTGCCGAAGAGCTCGATCCCATCATTGAAAATCACTGCAGGGCACTCGGACTCAGTGTTTACGGTAAGGATGTTCTTCCCATCTGCGGAGAGTTCTCACAGAATCTCCTCAAAAAGTGCCTGTCACCTCTTGTTACCGGCGCTGAGTACAGCGGAGAAGAGATTTCTTCCGTAAATGATCAGATACCGATGAGACCTCCCGTAATGTGTGCGGGATGCCCCCACAGAGGACTTTTCTATACACTCAGCAAGAACAAGTGCACCGTACTCGGAGATATCGGATGCTACACTCTCGGAGCAGTGGCACCTCTTTCTGCAATGGATATGACCCTCTGCATGGGTGCATCCGTAAGTGCGATCCACGGATTCAACAAGGCAGGCGGCGGTGAGAACGAAGGTAAGACCGTTGCGGTCATCGGTGATTCAACCTTTATGCACTCAGGTATGACCGGCCTTGCAAACATCGCATATAACCAGTCCGATTCAACCGTCATCATCCTTGATAATTCGATCACAGGTATGACCGGACATCAGCAGAATCCTACGACCGGTCTTAACATCAAGGGCGATCCCGCAGGTAAGATCGATCTTGAAGCTCTCTGCCGTTCAATGGGATTCGAGCGTGTGCGCGTAGTCGATCCTTACGATCTTAAGGCATGCGATGATGCGATCAAGGAAGAACTTGCCGTCAAGGCTCCTTCGGTCATCATCTCAAGAAGACCCTGTGCACTTCTCAAGAATGTAAAGCACAATCCTCCTCTCAAGGTTAACAGGGATAAGTGCGTAGGCTGCAAGTCCTGCATGAAGATCGGATGTCCCGCAATCTCCATGAAGGACGGAAAAGCGCATATCGACAATACTCTTTGCGTCGGTTGCGGAATCTGCGAGCAGCTTTGCCCGGTAGGAGCATTTGAATCCTGCCAGAAGGAGGACTGAAGATGAGTACGAAGAATGTAATGATAGTGGGAGTCGGCGGACAGGGTTCACTCCTTGCAAGTAAGCTTCTCGGACGACTCCTTCTCGATGAAGGATATGATGTAAAGGTTTCCGAAGTTCACGGAATGAGCCAGAGAGGCGGAAGCGTTGTTACTTATGTAAGATACGGCGAGCATGTTTATTCTCCCGTTATCGATGAGGGTGAGGCTGACGTAATAGTTTCTTTTGAGCTCCTCGAAGCCGCAAGATGGCTTCCTTACCTTAAGAAGGACGGTCAGATCGTTACCAATATCCAGCAGATCGATCCCATGCCCGTCATCACGGGCGCGATGCAGTATCCCGAGGATCTTGTTGAGAAAATGAAAGCGACCGGTGCAAAGGTTGATGCACTTGACTGCCTTGCACTTGCGGAAGAGGCAGGATCATCCAAGGCAGTTAACATAGTCCTTATGGGACGTCTTTCACATTATTTCGATATGCCCGAAGAGGCATGGATGAAAGCAATGGAAGCAATCGTTCCCGCCAAGTTCCTTGAAATGAACAAAAAGGCATTTGAGCTCGGCAAAAACGCGTAAAGTGAACAGGGGGACGGTTCCCCCGTTCACTTAAAAAATCAAAAACGTGAACGGAGGAACCGTCCCCTTGTTCACCATCAGGAGAAAAAAAGTGGAAAGGTATTTTCAGAAAGAAGCGGAATGCGCTTCGAGAGAAGAGATCACAAAGATTCAGAACGAAAAGCTTGTCGAGCAGGTAAAGCATGTATGGGACAATGTTCCTTATTATCGCAAGAAGATGGAGAAGGCGGGAGTTACGCCCGATGACATCAAGTCCATCGAAGATCTTCACAAGCTTCCCTTTATGTCCAAGGCAGATCTCAGGGAGACTTATCCCGACGGACTCCTCGGCGTTCCCAAGAAGGATGTCGTAAGGATCCATTCAACTTCCGGAACCACAGGAAAAAGAGTTATCGCATATTATTCGCAGGAAGACCTTGATATGTGGGAGACCTGCTGCGCAAGAGCACTTGTTGCTGCCGGTGCATCCGAGGAGGATGTCGTACAGATTTCTTACGGTTACGGTCTCTTTACCGGCGGCCTCGGAGTTCACGGTGGAAGCCAGAAGGTAGGCTGCATGACAGTTCCCATGTCATCCGGAAATACCGAGCGTCAGATCATGTTCATACAGGATCTTAACGCATCCATAATCTGCTGTACTCCTTCATATGCCGCATACCTCGGTGAATCCATGAAGGAGATGGGACTTACTCCCGATGACATCCCTCTTAAGGCCGGCATCTTCGGCGCAGAGGCATGGAGCGAGGAGATGAGAAAGAGCATCGAAGAGTCTCTCGGCATCAAGGCATATGATATCTACGGACTTACCGAGCTTTCGGGTCCCGGCGTTGCATATGAGTGCAGCGAACAGCACGGAATGCACATCAACGAGGACCACTTCATTGCGGAGATCATCGATCCCGATACGCTTGAAGTCCTTCCCGACGGATCGACCGGAGAACTTGTTTTCACCGCTATCGATAAGAAAGCATTCCCGATGATGAGATACCGCACCAAGGATATCTGCAGACTTTCCAAGGAAAAGTGCAGCTGCGGAAGAACATTCATCAGAATGGCCAAGCCCATGGGAAGAAGCGATGACATGCTCATCATCCGCGGAGTCAATGTATTCCCTTCACAGATCGAAACCGTTCTTCTCGAGCACGGTTATCAGGCTAACTACCAGATCATCGTTGACCGCGTGAACAACACCGATACATTCGATATCCAGGTAGAGATGACTCCCGAGATGTTCACCGATAACGTATCCGATATCACCAAGGCTCAGAATGAGCTCATGCAGGGCCTTGTAAACATGCTCGGAATAAAGGCTAAGGTCACACTCGTAGCTCCCCAGACCATCGCAAGAAGCGAAGGCAAGGCGGTACGTGTAATCGATAAGAGAAAAATCTGATAAGGAGGTACTTATATGAGCGTTAAACAGATCTCAATATTTCTTGAAAATAAGCCCGGTAAAATGTGTGAGATGACAGAAGTTCTTGCTGAGCGCGGCATCAACATGAGAGGTATCTCCCTTGCAGAGACCGAGGGTTTCGGAATCGTCCGTATCATCGTTGACGATGTTTACGAAGCAACAACCGTGCTCAAGGATTCAAATTACATCAACAAGCTCACGAGCGTTGTCGTTGCCGAGATCCCCGATATTCCCGGGGGCCTCAGCATGATCCTCAAGGTATTTGCCGACGAGAAGATCAACCTTGAATATATGTATGCGCTTTCCGCTGAAAATTCCGGAAACAAGGCATACATGGTATTCCGTGTAAACGATCACAAGGTTGCGCAGGCTGCACTTACCAAGGCCGGCATCCGCGTTGTATCACAGGACGATATCCCCACATTATGAGTCACGGGGACAGTCCCCCCTGACTCATAATCTGTTCCGCAGTTTAACTTGAATATTGTATGAAGAGTCAGAAGGGACTGTCCCTGTGACTCAAAAATGTTCCTCGGATTAACCTGAATATTTGATGAAGAATAAAAGCGGCAAAAAGACAATAAAGAGACTGTTTGAATATATCGGAAGATATATTCCTGCGGGAATCTTTGTGCTCATTTTTGCCGCTGTTTCTGTGGCATTTTCACTGTACATTCCGGTACTTACGGGAAGAGCCGTGGATCTTCTTACCGTCGGACCCGGAAACATAGATATGGATGCCGTTATCGCCTCGGCCGGAAAGGTCGGTGTAGCAGCGCTTATTTCCGCATTTTTCCAGTATCTTATGAGCAGGCTCGGAAATCACATTACATATAATGTGGTAAGAGATATCAGAAATGATGCGATGAAGAAGATCCAGGAGCTTTCTATAAGCTATCTTGATTCTCACAGGACCGGCGATGTGCTCAGCCGTATGATAACGGATGCGGATACATTCGCAGACGGCCTTCTGATGGGCTTTACACAGCTTTTTACGGGTCTTATGACGATAATCGGAACTCTTATCTTTATGGTTAGGATGAGCCCTCTCATCGCTCTTTTGGTCGTGATAATCACGCCCCTGTCTCTTCTTGTTGCAAGATTCATTGCGACAAGATCCCATTCGATGTTTAAAGCCCAGTCCGAAGCGAGAGGTGTTCTTACCGAGCTTACCGAAGAGATGATCTCTTCACAGAAGACGGTCAGAGTTTTTTCATACGAAGACGAAGCGACAGAGCAGTTTGATAAGGCTGACGAAACGCTTTGCAATGCTTCGCTGAAGGCAATCTTTATTTCCAGTCTTACAAATCCCTCGACGAGATTTGTCAATTCCTGTGTCTATGCACTTGTCGGAGTCGGCGGTGCGATCTATGCCATAAACGGCGGCATAACCATCGGCGGACTTACTGCATTCCTCGGATATGCAAGCCAGTACACAAAACCCTTCAATGAGATATCCGGAGTCATAACCGAATTCCAGAACGCACTTGTCTGCGCGGGAAGGATATTCGAACTGATAGATGAAAAGAGCGTTATCGCCGAAGCTGCGGAGCCTGTAGCCAAGGACAGCGTCGCCGGTAATGTTGACATAGAAAATGTTGATTTCAGTTATGTTCCCGACAGACCTCTTATCGAAGATCTTAATGTCAGCGTATCGAGCGGTCAGAGGATAGCGATAGTAGGACCTACCGGATGCGGTAAGACTACAATAATCAATCTCCTTATGAGATTCTATGAACCGGTCAGCGGATGTATCAAAGTGGACGGCAAGGACATCAGGGAGATCTCGAGAAAGGATCTTCGTAACTGTTACGGAATGGTTCTTCAGGAGACCTGGCTTAAGTCCGGAACGATAATGGACAATATCCGCATGGGAAAGCCCGATGCAAGTGATGAAGAAGTAATTGAAGCAGCTAAGGCATCACACGCACACGGATTCATCAAGAGACTGGAAAACGGATATCAGACGATCATAGGAGAGGACGGAGAAGGTCTTTCACAGGGACAGAAGCAGCTCCTTTGTATTTCAAGGGTAATGCTCGCACTTCCTCCGATGCTCATCCTCGATGAAGCTACAAGCTCGATCGATACCAGAACCGAGCTTAAGATACAGAGTGCATTTGCAAAGCTCATGAAAGGGCGTACGAGTTTCATCGTTGCCCACAGATTATCGACGATCAAGGAAGCGGACCTCATTCTCGTAATGAAGGACGGTCATGTTATCGAAACCGGTACTCACGATTCGCTTCTTGCTTCAAAAGGTTTCTATTACGATCTTTATACAGCACAATATTCAAACGCATAAAAAGAGGTACATGCCATGCCCCTGAGTCTGCTGAGAAAAAGCTCCGAAAATGCCGAAAAAGAAACCCCTTTGTCGGAATCGGTCTTTACGGATCTGAATATTGATCAGATCCTTGATAAGGTCTGCGACGGATGGGATGAAGATGTAAGATCCCTTTATGCTTCTTTTCCATCCTGTAAGGAAGACGAAGAATACAGAAGGGCTGTATACGCTGATATCAGAAACGATCAGGTATATTCCGCGCTGTTCAAATATCATTCTTTTATCAAAGCACGTCTGGATTATTCCTCCAAGATTGAAAATGCATATGAACTAGTCCAGAAGAGAGTGTGGTATCTCAGGGTCATCTACACTTATGTTTCCTCACTCGTGACACTTGATGCGGATCTGAAGAAAGCTCAGCTTAGGTCTGAAGGCATGAAGGCTTTTTCTTCTTTCCTTTCCTCGTATCTTTCCGATCCGGGCTTCAAAAATCTGTACAGCGAATCAACTTCACTCTGGAAGGAACTGTCGGATTTCCACGTTGTCCTTTCATATGACAAGGGCCATTTTACGATCACGAACGGAACCGCTCCCGGAGCTTATGAGAAATTCCTTACGGAACTGTTCCCCGGTGAAAAGAGTGTGTTCGACAATCCTTTCACCGATACGGAGTACTACTCGGATCTTGAGGCCGAGATAGTAAGACTGTTCACAAGGAAGAATAAGGAGTTTTTCAGAAAGCTTGAGAAGTTCTGCAGCGACTATCCCTCAGTGGATAATAAGGAATTATCGTCTGTCGAATCAGAGATGGTCTATTACCTTGCTTTTGCGGCATTTGAAAGATATATGAAAAAGCAGGGATTTGAGATGAATATGCCGGAAGCATCGGATGATAAACTTTCCGCCGATGATCTGTACGATCTTGCTCTTGCAATCACCAATACGGAGCTTGGAAAAAAAGTTGTATCCAACCCGCTCATGCTTTCGGGTGACGAATCGTTCTTCGTTCTGACCGGTCCCAATCAGGGCGGAAAGACGACATACGGACGAAGCCTCGGACAGCTTATATGGTTTTCCAAGATGGGATTCAGTGTTCCCGCTGCATCGGCGTGCGTTCCGTATTTTACCGATCTGTGCACGCATTTTTCCGTTGAGGAAAGTGCCGAGTCCGGACGCGGAAAACTCATGGATGAACTTGTAAGACTCAGGCCGATCATGGATGACAGCAGGGACGGAGCTTTTGTCGTCATCAACGAGCTCTTTACCACGGCGGCAAATTTTGATGCGGTGGAGATGGGACAGAGAGTTCTCAGAAAACTCATATCCAAAAAATGCAGGGGAATATACGTAACGCATCTCAGTGAACTTACCGAAGCGGGAACCGGAGTCGTAAGTCTTATAGCCGAAGTCGATGAGAATAATAATCAGACCTTCCGGATCGGACGAAGCATGCCGGTCGAAGTAAATACAGTCAACAAACTTGTAGTCAAATACAGACTTACATATGATCAGTTAAAGGAGAGATTCTCATGAACCTGAACTTGTTATACCGTGATAGGGAATGGGGATCGGCAGCTCCTTACAGGGACTGGCTCTCCATTACCAAGGATCTTGAACTTAATTCGCTGTTTAAGGCTGCCGAAACAGAAAATGTCGTAAGGAACAAAAGGATCGCTACTCCCGATGACGGCGATCCGTATCTCGGACAGGCTGTCAAGAGAGTCATGGCCGTACCGCTCAAGACCGCGGAAGAGATAAAGTACAGACAGGATATCCTGAAGGACTGCTTTACGAAACAGGGGATGGTCGATGAACTGTATCGTATATCCACGCGTGTTCTTTCCGAGTGGGACAGGCTCGGAAGGAAGAACAATGCCGCCGGTGAAGTCGGAACAAAGGGAAAGCTGATCACCGATATCAAAGTCTTCAAGCTCCTTGTCGACGGAATGAGGGATGTGAAAAAAACAGTCCTGTTGAACAGGGCCGGACTTGAATCGGAAGGATGGCAGGGGCTTTGCGAGAGGCTTGAGAATGAATTCTCCGATGAAAGACAGACGAATCTCTATATTTTCCTGGACAGTATGTCTTTCTATTCCGACATATATGAAAATGAAAGAAAAAGGAACGAGTATCTTGTCAGGATCCCTAAGATGCGCCTGGAATGCGGACTCAGCAACGGCCTTAAGGTCGGCGATTTCAGGATAGACAGTCTCGAATCAAAAGCGATCGAGTATGACAGACAGTTTGGCATGGGTAATAAGATTGCCGACAGGATCACTTCTTTTGCACCCGGTGTCATATCCCTGCGTAACGATCAGGCACTCAAGGAAGATGCGGAAAAGCTGGAGTTTGCGGTTGTGTCGTATGTGTATTCTTTCTGTACCGACCTTGTTGCCGATTTCGGTTCGTTCTTCGATCAGCTGCATTTTCAGATGGGGTTCTATCTCGGCGCGATCAATATAAGATCGCAGATGGTCAGATTCAATATTGATTACTGTTATCCCGAGACCGATGAAGAAAACAGGCTTCGTTACGAAGAACTCAGGGAACTTATACTTTCCTTCAGTCTTAACGGAAGGACTGTAGCGAATACCGGAAGGCTTGATGATAAGCAGCTTGTCATCATAACCGGTGCCAATCAGGGAGGCAAATCCACTTTCCTGAGAAGCCTCGGTGTTGCTCAGGTCATGATGCAGTGCGGTCTTATAGTTGCCGCAAAAAGATACAGAAGCCCCATACAGACTTCCATATATACACACTTTACAAGGCGTGAAGAAAGTGCTATGAACAGCGGAAGACTCGATGAAGAGCTTCGCAGGATGGACAGGATAGTCAACGGTCTTACAAAGGGATCGCTTGTCCTGCTTAACGAATCATTTGCAACAACCACCGAAAAAGACGGATCTGCAATCGCATACGGAATTGTGAAGGCACTTAAGGAAGCCGGTGTGAAGATTTATACGGTAACGCATCTTCTTTCTTTTGCGCAGCAGATGTATGAAGAGACGAAAGATGATGAGAGCGTTGTGTTTCTGAGCGCCGAGCATCTTGATGACGGAAAGCGTACCTTTAAGATGATCCCTCATGCTCCGGAACTTACGAGCTTCGGTCTTGAGCTTTATGACCGTGTACTCGGTGAAGATGAATCGAAGTGATCTTTATCACAAATGAGGGTGAGGATTACCCGTTCTGATAAGGGGTGTTGTGCGTTGGCAGTAAGAGATTTTTTTGCCGGGAGAAGTTTTAATGTTCAAAAAGTATAAAAACGGAATATCACTCAGAACGATACATATCTGGCTCATAACCACCATGATCATATGGTCGGGTACGGTTGTGATATCTTCCTTCAGACTGACCAATACGTTCATGCGTCTGTCCGATGCGGAAAAGCAGCAGACTGATCTTATTCAGGCTGCGCATCAGCTGATGGATGCATCCGATTATCTGACGGAACGTGTGCAGAGATTTGTGGCAACCGGGGATATCAGATTCCTTAACGAGTATTTTACCGAAGCGTTTGAATCCGGAAGACGTGAAGAAGCCATCTCCAGGATGGACATTAATGAACAGACCGGGCCCGCTCTGGAGGAGCTTAAAGCTGCCATGGCCTCCTCCGTCAGTCTCATGGATCAGGAATACTATGCGATGAGACTGGTGATCGAGGCGAAGGGATACACGGATTATCCCGACGTTTTGGATACGGTGGTCCTGGACGAGAGGGATATGCAGCTTTCTGCCGATGATAAGATCAGAAGAGCAACGGAGCTTGTTCTTAATGATACATATTATGAGCAGAAAGACAATATCCGCAGGGATATGCAGGAAAGTCTCGGTGAGATCGATAAGATGATAGAGAACATCAAGAATGATGAACTTGCAAGGCTTCACCGCGAGCTTACTTTTGTAAGGATAGTCATCATAATTCAGGCCATTTCGATTCTTGTCATGGTAAGACTTACCTCCATACTCGGCATACATCCCGTACTTAAGGCGGTGGACAATATAAAAGCTGACAGCCCCATTCCCGAAGAGGGTGCCAACGAGTTCAAGTATCTGGCCCACGCATACAACAAGATGTATCTGAAATACAGATCGAGTCTTGAAAACCTCAACTATAAGGCATCACATGACGAACTTACCGGTGCTTATAACCGTGCCGGATATGAACTGCTTCTTTCCGGCATAGACCTTGAATCAACATATATGCTGCTTCTGGATGTGGATGATTTCAAGAGTGTCAATGACAATTACGGACATGAGATCGGAGACAAGGTGCTCGTAAAGCTTGTCCGTATCCTTAACGGCATATTCCGTGATGACGACCATATCTGCAGGATCGGAGGAGATGAATTCGTTGTCCTCATGGTTCACTCGGCAGCCATAAACCGGAGACTCATCGAATCAAAGATCGAACAGATCAACAGTGAGCTGGAAAAGACCGATGACGGCCTGCCGCCTATTTCCGTAAGCGTCGGTATCGTCAACGGACAGAACGCATCTGACAAGGAAGAACTGTTTGAAAAGACGGATGCCGCAATGTACGAATCCAAGAAAAACGGAAAGCGCACTTACACCTTCAGGAAGTAAACAGGGGACGGTCCCCGTGTTTATATCTTCAGCTTATAATGGGAAGCTCAGCTGCTTCCCATTTCGTGTCTGATATACCGGAAACAGAGAAGGAGAGCAGATGATCACGTATATCACCTACCCGGGCGGAAGATTCAAGGCCCTTACCATGAGCTACGATGACGGAAGACCTCAGGACAGAAGACTTGTTGAACTGTTCAATAAGTACGGCATCAGAGGGACATTCCATCTTAATTCCGGCTGGATGGATCCGGAACTGGTCGAAATGCGCAATGAAGCCGTAAGTCTGTATGAGGGTCATGAGATTGCAACTCATTCGCTTACTCATCCGACACTTACAAGGCTTTCGGATACCGCCGTAGCTTATGAGATCCTCGAAGACAGAAGGAATCTTGAAAAACTCACCGGCAGGATCATAAGAGGCCATTCCTATCCCAACGGCGCATACAATGAAAATGTAAAAAGAATACTTAAAAGTCTCGGCATTGCCTACGCAAGAGCTGTTTCACCCACGTTGGATCTTGAACTCCCCGAAGATTATCTGGAGTGGCATCCCACGTGTCATCACAGTGATCCCACTCTTATGGACCTTGCGAAAAAACTGGTTGAATTCGACCGTGCACAGTATCTGAAGCTCCTCTATGTCTGGGGGCACAGCTATGAATTCGACAGGGATGACAACTGGAACATTATCGAAAACTTTTGCGAATATGTTTCGGGTCACGAAGATATCTGGTATGCGACGAATATTGAGATCGCAGACTATATGAATGCTGCGAGGTCACTTATATATTCCGCTGACGGAAGCCTTGTTTATAATCCGTGTGCGATCGACGTCTGGATCCGCAAGGTATCGGGTGAAGGCCCGGAGATGTCGGATATCGTCAGGGTTCCGGCCGGTGGGACGGTGAACATGGAGTAAATGCGGAAAACTTCCTGCGTTTTTTCTTGACACGCAGAATATATCGGGTTAAAATCCAGATAATTTAAAACCTGTGAAGCGGAAGAAAAAGCATTTTATCGTCGGAGAGATCCAAGCGAGTCCGGGACGGTGCGAGCCGGATGATATGAGGAATGCGTGGAGAGATCCTTATATGGGCCGCTGAGGGCATGAGGAAAGAGCTCGCTCGAGTATTCGTGACGTGAGGCATACGTTAATTGTCGGAGATATGAAGGTATCTCGCAAGTGCACGGAGTCAGATCCGTGAATCAAGGTGGCACCGCGGATAGATAATTCGCCCTTGACAGAAAACCATTAATTTTCTGTCGGGGCTTTTTTTATTCCCGTCAGAAAGCCTTAAGCGAAAGGAGCAAGGTATGATCAAAGAAGCAATCGTAAAGATCGTAAACAAGGAGGACTTAACCTATTCCGAGGCCTATGATGTGATGAACGAGATAATGAGCGGTGAGACCACACCCACCCAGAATGCGGCGTTTCTTGCAGCGCTCTCAACCAAGAGTGCCAAGGCGGAGACAACCGATGAGATCGCAGGATGTGCTGCCGCAATGAGAGACCATGCGACTAAGGTTGATACGGGAATGGATGTATTCGAGATAGTCGGAACCGGCGGAGACAATGCGGGAAGTTTCAACATCTCCACCATTTCGGGAATCGTTGCCGCATCCGGCGGAGTCAAGGTTGCAAAGCACGGAAACCGCGCCGCTTCATCCCTTTGCGGAACCGCAGACTGTCTTGAGGCTCTCGGAGTCAACATCGATCAGACTCCGGATAAGTGCGTGGAGCTTCTTAAAGAGGTGGGAATGTGTTTCTTTTTCGCACAGAAATACCACACCTCAATGAAGTATGTGGGACCTATCAGGAAGGAACTGGGCTTCAGGACCGTGTTCAATATCCTCGGACCCCTTACCAACCCCGCATCACCCACCAAGCAGCTGCTGGGTGTATATGACGAATATCTTGTTGAGCCTCTTGCCCGGGTTCTCGTAAGCCTCGGTGTAAAGCGCGGAATGGTGGTATACGGAACGGATAAGCTTGATGAGATCTCGCTTTCGGCACCTACCAGGATCTGCGAGATCAAGGACGGATGGTATAAGACCCGCACCATCACTCCCGAGGATTTCGGTTTTGAGACCTGTTCAAAAGAAGACCTTAAGGGCGGAACACCCGCAGAAAATGCTCAGATCGCAAGGGATCTTCTGGGCGGTGCAAAGGGACACAAGAGAAATGCTGTGCTTCTCAACGCAGGCGCAGCGCTCTATATAGACGGCAAGGCCGAGACGATGGAAGAGGGAGTTAAGCTCGCTGCAGAGCTCATCGATTCCGGAAAGGCTATGGAAACTCTTGAAAAACTCATTGCAGTAAGCAATTCTTAAGCTCCGGTAAAATAATCGGACGGCCCCTGCGTTCACTGAAACTGTGAATGCAGAGGCCGTCCTTTTGCTTTGCTTATTCGTTAGCATTGTTATTCTGTGAAGCAAATATTTACAGAGCCGCTGGTGGTGGATATCTCAAGTCTCTTTTCGCCTTCCGCCTTGCTGTCCAGATTGCAGGAACCGGATGTTGTGTTTGCAATGATACTGAAATTATCTTCGTTTCCGATGATGGATCCGCTCACGCTGCCACTGTGGGCATTTATCTTTATGCTGCGTCCGGCGTATAATTCCTCAAATCTGGTAGTGCCGGAGGTGGCTGAGGCGGAGATTGAATCATTTGCTGAAACTCTGACTGCTTTAAAAGATCCGGTAGTTGCATTGGTGGTGATGTTTTCTGCAGTGACATTGGTAAGGTTTCTGGTTCCGGAGGTTGTTGATACTTTTATGTCTCCTTCAGCAGTAACGGTACTCATGTTAATGGATCCGCTGTTACAGTTCAGCGTAATGTCTCCTCGAACGCTCGTATCATCGATAGTGATTCCGCCGGAGGTGTTAGATGCGGTTATTCCGCTTCCTTCCGAATCTTCAATATGTATCGAGCCGGAAGTGCTGGCAAGATTTATTTTTCCTTCGGATACGATATCCTGTACGGAAATTTGACCGGATGTGCAATTCAGATCAAGTGAGCTGACGCTCATGCTTTCCGTCAGGATTCCGCCGCTTGTAGATTTAAGCTCTAATTTTCCGGCAAAAGATTCAGGAACGATTATTGTAACCGGTTCATCCGGAACATAGCCAACATTCACTACGAAATGGATGGGACCGTTTAGATCTTTATAATGTATTTTTAAAGTATCTCCGGATTCGGTTATCACATATTCACTGTAATCCGGTCTGTCATAGCAGGTCACAGTCACATATTCGACATCGCCTGTCCTGACCTCGATATTATCTGATGTGGTATCTGCTTCGATGTTCTGTATTTCTGAAGAGCATGTATATTCTTTTCTTTCCGATTCCACATTTGTTGCGGAAAATTCAGTGACCCTGCCTCTTACTCCGATGAATGCGATTCCCATAAGGATAAGTCCTATGAGAGAGCAGCCTCCGGCAATCAATATGATTTTCTTCATGATAGACTTCCTTTCTTACGCAATACCTTTTTTTATCTTTCTGAAAATAGCCGGTATCATTCCTGCTATGGATTTACAAAGTGACCAGATGGGATGCCACAGAAGAACGGCAAGTCCACCGAGGAAAAGACCTGCGCCCAGAGAAAAGATTCCCAAAGGCCATGGAACGAGTCCGGTAAACATCATTATGAAAACGAACAGTCCCGAAAGGGCTACGGCCCCTATTAAAACCAGAACGCAAAAAACTGCGACCACAATGCACCAAAGGACAATGTAAAGAGTGAGCAGAAGAGTAAATACAACGATCAGTATCGGAAGCCAGATGGGAAAACCGATAATGGCAAGTACGATCCAAAGAGTTCCCTTTCCCTTTCCCTTTGCTTCTTCATGGCTCTTTTGAACCTTGTCCATGATGAGCTTTGCCACCGGCTTTTCCGCTTTGTAATTATTTATTATCGAATCAATGGACTCCATCTGAGCAACAGCACTTTCTTCGTTCATTCCTGATTCGATACGGTCGCTGATCATCTCATCATAAAATTCAATGCACTCATCTATATCTTCGATGCTTGCAGCTTCGAGTCCGGATCTGAGTTGAGTCAGAAATTCCTGTTTAAGCATTTTTTTCTCCCCTTTCATCGGCTATATACTTATAGACCTTGACAATCTCTTCCCATTCACCAAGCAGTTCGTCAATTCTGGCCCTTCCTGCATCGGTGATGGAATAGTACTTGCGGAGTCTTCCGCTGTATTCTGCCTTCCTGACGGTCAGCATGTTCTGGGATTCGAGACGCTTGAGTATCGGGTAGAGTGTCGATTCGGTTATTTCTATAAATGTTGAAATATCGGCAACAAGCTTATACCCGTAGGATTCTCCACGCTCCAGAACCGCCAGAACGCAGGCATCAAGTATGCCTCGTCGTAGTTGAGCATCCATATGCATTACCTCCTGATGCATAATACTATATGACACATAGTATAATGCGTCAAGTAGTATTTAAAAAATTTAAAAAAAAATAAAACCTTTCAGGCTTCCGGTTTCACTTATTCAAAGACTGTAGTCTTCAGCGATTCAAACGGTACATGCAGTGGTTTTCCGAAGGCTATATGGTCGAACAGGTCGGTTATCAGTTCCATATCTTCATCGATCACGGCATGGCCTTCCTTATGAAAATGGACAAGAAGATGTGAATCCAGGTCTTCGGCTTTCAACAGTTTATCGGCTTCCCTGTAGCATTCCCACATGGCGGGAGCATTCACCCAGTCTTCACCCATGCAGGCGGCTATGATGAAATAGTACCTCTTATCGGAAACACCGAGAACAGGCAGCATATACTGTCCCACGGGAATGTCCTCCGGCTTTCCGTATTCAAGGAATCTGTCGTTAAACCAGCCTCTTTCCGCATCGGACTGAAGGCAGTCAAGGGGTTCGTTTTTACCGTAGGTATAGTCCGAAGGTCCGCCGACGGACGAAAAGTCATAGGTCTTTCCCTCGGAAACCACATCAAACAATGCAAGCCCGCCTGCTCCCGAGCATGCGGGTATTGTCATTTTAAAGCGCTCATCAAAGGCTCCGCACACTGCCGTGGCTTTGCCCCATCTGGAAACACCGGTGACCAATGAAAGCCCGGGATCCAGGTTCAGGTCTGTTCCCAGTCCGGCATATACGGCATCAAGGATCTTGGATGCGCCCCAGGCCCATGCCATCAGAACTCCGGTCTGCTCATCCATATCATCTAGGTACGGATACAGATCATAGAATGCACCCTTGTGCGCCGTATCATCCGATGCGATCTCAAGGCTGCTCATCACCAGAAGGGCATAGCCCTTCTTCAGTGCAAGGTCCGCTGCAGGGATGGGATGCATGCATATGATAAAGGGAATAAGCCCGGACCTTGATACTCTTTTTTCTCCGGGAAGATAGGCGTGGATCACAAAGGATGCCTTGCGGCCGTTCTTCGATACGGTGATCCTGACCAGGTCACCTCCCGTCACCTTCAGAAATCCCGCGGGTCCCTCAGGCTTTACACCTGTGTCCGGGTCAGGCCCCAGAAGCTCGTAGGAGATATCCTCGCCGGTTCTCCATTTTCCGTATATGCTGCTTTGGTAAAATTCTCTGAGTTTTTCTTTTTCCATATGCCAAGTATACTACAACCTTCAGATATGAGTCACGGGGACTGTCCCCGTGACTCATGCCACTGATTTGACAAAAACAGGCACTTTCTGTAATATCATTAACTAAATACGGAAGAAACGGCATTTCCTGCTTCGGAAACCGTCCGTATAATCTGCGACCGGTAATAGGAGGAATATTTTTTACTTTATATGGACAGTCCGGGCCCCATACAAATTGTCACACTTATAATTCTTATATTCTTATCAGGTTTTTTCTCATCGGCGGAGACGGCTTTTGTTTCGTGCAATAAAGCACGCATTAGGAGCCTTGCTGACGACGGCAATAAGAAAGCCGCCAGAGTCCTTCGCATCCTCGAAAAAGGTTCAAAACTGCTCAGCACAGTGCTGATAGGCAATAATATAGTCAATCTGACCGCGTCGGCTATTTCCACGATGCTTGCGACGGAATATTTCGGCATACCCGTAGGTATTATGACGGGCATCCTTACTTTTGTCATCCTTATCATCGGTGAAGTCGTGCCCAAGACCTGGGCGACCGTATCGGCCGACAAGATGGCAATGCTCTACAGCGGGATCATTGAGATCCTTATGATCGTATTTACACCGTTTATCCTGATAGTTAACGGTGTAGCCAAGGCAATTCTTTTCATAATGCGAATAGATGCCGACGGCAAAACCGATGCCATTACCGAAGATGCCATCAAGACCTATGTCGATGTAAGCCATGAGGACGGTGAGATAGAGCCCGAAGAGCGTGATATGATCTATAACCTCTTCGATTTTACCGACCACGTTGCCAAGGATATCATGATCCCCAAGGTGCGTATGGTCAGCATCGACGTCGACAGCAAATATGACGAAGTCCTTGCCGTGTTCAAGGAATATATGTACACTAGACTCCCTGTATACGAGGGGGAGAAGGAACATATAATCGGTGTCATCAATATGAAGGAGTTCATAGGCCTCGAGCGTAAGAATTTCAAAGTGCGTGACATCATGCGCAAGGCATATTTTACCCACGAGTTCAAAAAGACCCAGGATCTTCTCGCGCAGATGCGTAAGGAGACCTTCAATATCGTATTCGTCCTCAGCGAGTACGGAACCGTCGAAGGCATGATCACCCTCGAGGACCTTCTTGAGGAGCTGGTTGGCGAGATCAGGGATGAATTCGATGAGGATGAAAAAGAGCTCATCCAGAAAAAAGAAGACGGAAAATACCTTGTCGAGGGGGCACTCAGCATAGATGACTTCAACGAGGCCGTAGGAACATCACTTTCCAGCGATGAATATGATTCGATGGGCGGTATCGTTATCGAGCATCTCGATCATATGCCGGAAGACGGTGATGAGGTCACTCTTGACGACGGAACGGTCCTTAAGGTTGTCGGAATGGACCAGAACCGTATCGTGGAAGTTGAGATCACGCTTCCTCCCGAGGTGCTTGAGGAAATTGCCAAAAAGTCAGAAACCGCTGAAGAAGCCGATGATCAGGGGCTTGAAGGGGAAGAGCCCGGCAGCGATAAATAACAATTGATATTCATAGTATTTCAGGGCTAAAAAGTGCTTCATGGAGGTAAATAAATCCCTTGCCTTATAAGTGCTCATATGCTATGATTCATAAGGTTTTTCGAAATAAGACTTTTTATCCAAGGAGGATATCATGAAGCATATCAAGACTCTCCAGACCAGAGATCTTAAGGAATCTGTAGTTAAGGGCGGATGCGGCGAGTGCCAGACTTCCTGCCAGTCTGCTTGTAAGACTTCCTGCACCGTAGGCAACCAGTCCTGCGAGCAGCTTAAGAAGTAATGTATCTTGAACTAATGCCGGCATGAGCCGGATAAAAAGCAGTGTCTGAAATATGACACTGCTTTATTTTGTGAAACGGGAGTAATTATGATCCACCAGTTTAAAAGCGAAGGCTACAACATAATCCTGGACGTCAACAGCGGTTCGGTTCACGTTGTCGATGATGTCGTATATGACATTGTAAAGACCGTAGAGGCCCTTTATGAAGGCGGAGTTACGGACGTTGATACAATGAAGGCCGCAGTCAATGTCGCAGGTGATATGACGGCTACCGAGGAAGAAGTCGACGAGGCCGTAGAGGAGATAATGGAGCTTGCCAAGGCGGGCAAACTCTTTTCCAAGGATGTGTATGAGCCCTATATCGATAAGTTCAAGCAGGGTAAGCACTATGTAAAGGCTTTATGCCTTAATATCGCCCATGACTGTAATCTTGCCTGCAAGTACTGTTTTGCCTGTGAGGGCGAATATCACGGTGACAGAGGCCTTATGAGCCTTGAAGTGGGCAAGAAGGCACTTGATTTCCTTGTAAGGGAATCGGGAGCCCACGTTAATCTTGAAGTCGACTTTTTCGGCGGTGAACCCACCCTTAACTTCGATGTTGTCAAAGGCATAGTCGAATACGGCAGGAGCATCGAAAAAGAAAAAAATAAGAAGTTCCGTTTCACACTTACCACAAACGGTGTGCTTCTTAACGATGATATCCTTGAATTCGCCAATAAGGAGATGCACAACCTCGTCCTTTCAATCGACGGCAGGAAGGAAGTCAATGACCGCATGCGTCCATCGAGAGGCGGACAGGGCAGTTATGACATCATAATACCCAAGTTTATCAAGGCTGCGGAATCAAGAAATCAGATGAATTATTACGTCCGCGGAACATATACCCATTACAATATGGACTTTTCGGAGGATGTGCTCCATCTTGCCGATCTCGGTTTCGAGCAGATCTCCGTTGAACCTGTTGTGGCCCAGCCTACGGATGATTATGCTCTGACCAAGGAAGATATTCCCTTCCTTAAGGAACAGTACGATAAGCTTGCTCATGAAATGATAGTCAGAAGGAAGAACGGCAAGCCCTTCAATTTCTTCCATTTCATGATCGATCTTTCGGGCGGTCCCTGCGTATATAAGAGACTTTCCGGATGCGGAGTCGGCTGCGAATATCTGGCCGTCACTCCCTGGGGAGACCTGTATCCCTGCCACCAGTTCGTCGGAAATGAGAAATTCGTCATGGGAAATGTCGATGAGGGCATCACCAAGCCCGAGATAAGAGAGAAGTTCTCATGCTGCAATGTATATCAGAAGCCGGACTGCAGGGATTGCTTTGCCAGATTCTATTGCAGCGGCGGCTGTGCGGCCAATTCCTATAATTTCCACGGTAATATCACTGACAGCTACGAAGTCGGATGCGAACTCGAGAGAAAGCGCGTGGAATGCGCTATAATGCTCAAGGTTGCCGAAAACTTCGGCGAAGGCTTTGAAGACAGCGTGGAAAGTGATGAAAACGCTTCCTCAGATTGATTTTTCTTTAATTAGGTAGTAATATCTTTTTGTTTGGTGTTTTGCACTATTTATTTGAAAGGAATGTATTTGTCATGAAAAAGAGTAAGGCTCTCCTCATTATCATCGTAGTACTTGCCCTTACACTGGGTATCGGCTACATGGATATTTGGGGCTACGACGGAAACGGCGCAGGAAACGCATCCGATATCAAGCTCGGACTCGATCTTGCGGGCGGTGTCAGTATCACTTATCAGGTTGTCGGAGACGAGAACCCTTCCGAGACCGATATGGCCGATACCATTTATAAGCTTCAGCAGAGAGTTGAGAATTATTCAACAGAAGCCCAGGTTTATCAGGAAGGTTCCAACAGGATCACCATTGAGATACCCGGTGTTACCGATGCGGAAACCATCCTTGCACAGCTTGGCCGTCCCGGAGCTCTATATTTTATCAGCGCGACCGATTCCGAAGGTAATCCCAACTATTCCCAGCAGATGGTAATGAATGAGGACGGTACCTACGGATATGAATATGGTCTCAATAAGACCATTGATGAGCTTATGGCTGAAGGTTCGGTCGTCATCACCGGAACCGATGTTGCCGATGCCAGAGCCGTTGTTCAGCAGGACAACATGAAGAATAATGAGTTTGCCGTAGCTCTTTCTCTTACTCCCGAAGGCGCGATCAAGTTTGCCGAGGGAACCCAGAGAGCCGTTGACAGAGGATATGAGACCATCGGAATCTATTATGACGGATCTTTTGTAAGCGTGCCCAGAGTTAATCAGGCCATTACCGATGGAGAAGCTTCCATTACCGGCGGAGATTTCACATATGAGTCGGCATCCGCTCTTGCTTCCACCATCCGTATCGGCGGACTTTCACTTGAACTTGAAGAGCTGCACTCCAAGGTTGTAGGCGCACAGCTCGGTATAGATGCTATTCAGACTTCACTTAAGGCAGGTGCCATCGGTCTTGCGATCGTCGCTCTTTTCATGATCGTGATCTACTTCATTCCCGGTCTTGCATCTGCGATCGCACTTTGCTTCTATGTTGCACTTATCGTACTTCTTCTTATCGGATTTAATGATGTGCTTACGCTTACCCTTCCCGGTATCGCAGGTATTATCCTTTCGATCGGTATGGCGGTTGACGCAAACGTTGTCGTATTCGCACGTATCAGAGAAGAGCTCGGTAAGGAAGCAAGCGTTGAAGACGCTATCAACACCGGTTATGCAAAGGCACTTTCCGCGATCATCGACGGAAATGTGACAACCCTCATCGCCGCTGTGGTCCTTCTTTTCCTCGGACCCTCCAATGTTAAGGGATTTGCACAGACACTTGCACTCGGTATCGTTGTTTCAATGTTTACCGCACTCTTTATCACCAAGTGGCTTATGAAGGCATTCTTTGCACTCGGTCTTAAGAGCGTAGCCCTTTACGGAAAGGGCAAGGAAAAGAAGTCCATCGACTTCCTCAGCAAGAAAGCGATATTCATCGCTCTTTCACTTATCGTGATCGTTGCCGGATTTGTATTCATGGGAATCAATAAGGGAGCAGGAAAAGGCGCTCTGAATTATTCGCTTGATTTCGTGGGCGGAACCGCAACGACCGTAGACTTTAACGAAAGCTATACACTCCAGCAGCTCAACGATACAGTCGTTCCCGAGATTGAAGCCGTTACCGGCAGCACAGTTCAGGTTCAGACCGTTCAGAACTCCAATGAAGTCATCTTCAAGACTTCAACACTTGAGTCTTCCGTAAGACAGGCTCTTGAGCAGATGTTTATGACCAAGTTCGGAGTTGCTTCCACCAGCATTCAGACAGAGACGATCTCATCAACCATTTCCGATGAGATGAAGAGAGATACCATCATTGCCGTTATCGTTGCAATCCTGTGCATGCTCATTTATATCAGGATCAGATTCAAGGATTTCAGATTCGGTTTCTCATCCGTACTTGCACTTGTACACGACGTACTCGTTGTACTTGCGTTCTATGCGGCAGCAAGAGTATCCGTAAGCAATACCTTCGTAGCATGCATGCTTACGATCGTCGGTTACTCCATCAACGCTACGATCGTTATATTCGACCGTGTACGTGAGAATATGGCGAACGCCGGAAAGTCCGATATTGTTGCGATCGTCAATAAGAGTGTCACCCAGACCCTTTCAAGAAGTATCTTCACTTCACTGACCACCTTCGTAATGGTTGCACTTCTTTATGTCATGGGTGTTTCGAGCATCAAGGATTTCGCTCTGCCTCTTATGGTAGGTATCGGATGCGGATGCTACTCGTCCGTATGTCTTGCCGGTGCTTTCTGGGTTATCCTTACTCAGAAGTTCCCCGCTAAGGCTAAGAAAAAATAATGAGTCATCAAAAGCTTACGGGGGCGAATTTCGTCCCCGTAATTTTTTAACTATGGAAATGAGTCAGGGGGACTGTCCCCGGTGACTCAAAAAAAGAATTATATGGAAAAGTGGATCGAGATCAGAAAAAGCGGTGATTTTGTCGAATGGGGCAGGCAGCTCGGGATAGACCCCCTGTGTGCCCGTCTGATAAGAAACCGCGGAATGGAAAACATCGAGGAGGCGGAGGCTTACATGAACGGTGACCTCAGCCTGCTTCACGATCCCTTTCTTCTGCCCGATATGGAAAGGGCCGTAGATTCACTTGTAAGTTCGATAAATGCCGGTGAAAAGATCCGTGTCATAGGAGATTATGATGTGGACGGAGTCACTTCAACGGTCATTCTGGTAAGGTGCATTGCAGCCGCCGGAGGAGATGTTTCCTATTCGATCCCCGACAGGATGAGGGACGGATACGGCATCAACGATGATCTGGTCAGGAAAGCCGCAGATGACGGGATAAAGCTTCTGATCACCTGCGATAACGGCATTGCTGCCGCCGATCAGGTAAAGCTTGCATATGAACTCGGTATGAAGGTAATAGTGACCGATCACCACCAGGTTCCTTATACAGGTGACGGTGATGAGAAAAAAGAGATCCTCCCGGAATGCGAAGCCGTAGTCGATCCGCACAGAAAAGGCAGCGAGTATCCGTTTAAGGGTATATGCGGTGCAATGGTAGCCTATAAATTTATGACAGCGCTCGGAATGCAAATTTCAGGTGAGAAGTTTGCGGAAGCTCTGGAAGAGTCCGTTCAGTTTGCGGCACTCGGAACCGTGTGCGATGTCATGGAGCTTACGGATGAGAACAGATATCTTGTCCGCGAAGGGATAAAGAGGATCAAATCGACCCGTAATCCCGGTCTTAAAGCTCTTATGAGCGCCAATTCGCTTGATGCATCAAAGGTGGGTACATATTCTCTTTCTTTTGTCATAGGACCCTGCATCAATTCCACAGGACGCCTCGAATATGCGGGAGATTCGGTAAATCTTCTTTTGTCCGGTGACTATGATGAATGCCTGAGGGAAGCAGCTCATATCAAGGATCTGAACGATCATAGAAAGAATATGACGGTCACGGGGCTTGACGGTGCATTGAAACTGATCGAATCCCGGAAAATGCTCGAAGATAAGATACTTATCGTGTATCTTCCCGAAGTCCACGAAAGCATTGTCGGACTCGTTGCCGGAAAGCTCAAGGAAATGTATAACCGTCCCGTGCTGGTCATTACCAGAGGAGAAGAGGGGCTTAAGGGATCGGGACGTTCGATCCCCGCATACAATATGTTCGAAAAGCTTTCCGAGGTAAAGGACCTGTTCACTAAATTCGGCGGACATGCGATGGCGGCAGGTTTTTCACTCGAGGAAAAGAATCTGGAAGAGCTTGAAAAAAGGCTTAAAGCAGGTTCCGGTCTGTCGGATGAAGATCTTGTCAGGGAAGTCAGATTTGATGCACGTGTTCCTCTTGAATATGCTTCAATAAATCTTGTGAAGGATATTGCGAAGCTTGAACCCGTCGGCGTCGGTAATCCGGGCGCACTTTTTGCCTGCCCCGCAGTCAGGATCGTCAGCATGTCCAGAATGGGCAAGGAGGGAAAGTACGGTAATCTGACCGCTGTATCAGGCGGAAAGAGATTCAAGCTTGTATATTTCGGGGATATGGATGCTTTTGATTCATATCTGAATGAAAAATACGGTGAAAATACCGCTTTGGAATTGTGTGCCGGAAAGACACAAATTGACCTTGATATATGTTATGAAGTAGGTTTAAATGAATTTCGTGGAAACGAGTCCGTAGATTTTAGGATCAAAAATTACCGATAAATGCGATAAATACGGGCTTTTTCAGGAAACCGGAAACAAGTTTATAGTTTCTTAATTAAATTTATTTTTTTTTAGTTGTTTTGACATATTTTTGACACAATTTCGGTTTAACATATGTATCAAGATAACTAATAAAGTTAGTTATTCTCCCCCCTCATAAGAAACGGAAAAGAGCATCGGTCACCCCGGTGCTCTTTTTCGTTGCGTCCCGTTTTCGGTGAGTATGAGGCATTTTGTTTTTCCTGAACAAGGGGACGGTTCCTTCGTTCGTACTATATTATTGTGTCCTATCTTTCATTGAGACTTGACCCCGGATAGGGTATAATGTGCAGGTCGGAGAAATAGATTTGGAAACCGGAAAAATGTACGCTGATGTCTGCATAGATGTCAGCATAGAAAAACTTGATAAGCCCTTCAGTTACCGGATACCGGAAAGGTTATCCGGTACTATTTGTGTGGGAAGCAGAGTAAGGATCCCTTTCGGGGCCGGCAATACCGAAAAGAAGGGATATGTGACTGCCTTAAGGGATGAGGTCGCATACGATCCCGATAAGGTCAAGGATATCCTGGGTCTTGTCGAAGGCAGTATGGGAGCCGAGGACAGAAGCTTCGAGATCGCGGGATTTATCAAAAATACTTACGGCGGAACTCTTTCACAGGCCCTGAAAGCCGTTATTCCCGCCAAAGCCAAGGCTAAGCCCGTAGAGATCAAAACTCTGGTCAGAAAGATGGATAAGGAGCAGCTCCTTGCGCTTGCTGCGGATGCAAACAGGAAAAAGCAGACCGGTAAAGAGAATCTGATAAGGGCACTTATCGAAAATGAGAGGATCCCTTCAACGTGGATCAGCGGAAAACTCAGGGTCAGCGGCTCAACCGTAAATAATCTTATCAAAAACGGTGCGGCTTATTATGAGACTTCTTCCGAATACAGAAAGCCGACCGCTGCGGAGATAGAGCGTAAGAATGTCTCCCTTAATGATGAGCAGGCAAGGATAGTAGATGCGATAGATGCCGATATAGAAGAGGGCGGAGCCGGAACATTTCTTATCCACGGTGTTACCGGAAGCGGAAAAACGGAAGTTTATTTAAGACTTGCCGAAAAATGCGTACTTCTTGGCAGGCAGGTTATCTTCCTGATACCCGAGATAGCTCTTACATATCAGACTCTTGCAAGATTTTATTCAAAATTCGGGGACAGAGTAAGTGTTTTCAACTCGACCATGTCCGTTTCGGAAAGATACGATCAGTGTGAAAGAGCAAAAAACGGAGACATAGATATCATAATTGGGCCGAGATCCGCGCTTTTTACGCCGTTTCCGAATATCGGACTCATTATTATGGACGAAGAACACGAGTCCAGTTATAAATCCGAGAGCACACCGAAATATCATGCAAGAGAGGTTGCTAAAAAGCTCTGTGAAATGACCGGAGCTACCTTTGTAATGGGTTCCGCAACCCCTTCCATAGAAAGTTACAGCGCCGCTATAAACGGTGAGATCACTCTTTTTAAGATGAATGAGAGGGCTACGGGAACAGGACTTCCGCAGACTAAGGTCGTGGATCTGAGAGCGGAGCTTTCGGACGGAAACAGATCCATGTTCTCAAGAGCTCTTAAAACATGTATGGACGAAGCTCTTGAAAAGGGTGAGCAGATAATGCTCTTTTTGAACAGGAGGGGCTTTTCGGGACAGGTTTCCTGCAGGGAATGCGGCAAAGTTATCATGTGTCCTCACTGTGAAGTACCGATGTCGCTTCATACAGGCTCTAAACTGGTCTGTCACTACTGCGGCGAGATCACGGAAAAGCCGGCTCTTTGTCCTTCCTGTGGTTCGAAATATCTTGCTGCGATAAAGGCGGGTACCGAACAGGTCGAAGAACGTGTACTTAAGATGTATCCCGGCGTCAGGGTCCTGAGAATGGATAAGGATACTACGGCCGCCAAGGGTTCATATGACAAGATCCTGTCTTCTTTTTCAAACGGAGAGGCGCAGATACTTATAGGAACCCAGATGATAGTCAAGGGGCACGATTTCCCGAATGTAACGGTTGTCGGTATCCTGGCTGCCGATCTTTCGCTCGGAGTGCCTGATTACAGGGCTTCCGAAAGAACCTTCCAGCTTCTTGCTCAGGCATGCGGAAGAGCCGGAAGAGGCGATAAGCCGGGCATCAGCATAATCCAGACATATCAGCCGGAGCATTATGCCGTAAAATGTGCCGCGGCTCAGGATTATGAAGCTTTTTACGAAGAGGAGATCGCATACCGTGAGGCTGCGGGCTATCCTCCCTGTATGCATATGCTGTGCATCCAGCTTTTCGGTCCGGATCAAAAGAAAACGGCGAATCTTGCCCACGAGCTGTCAGATGTGATAAAGTCAAAAGGCCGGTTCAGGCTTCTGGGGCCCGCACCCGCCAATATCATGAAGGTCAAGGATTATTACAGATTTGTCCTTTATGCCAAGGCAACCGATCTCGATACGCTTTTTGAGATAAGAAGCATATCGGAAGAATACTTTAACGAGGCGGACATGGGACAGATGTTCGTACAGTTCGATCAGGATCCCATGAATCAGATATAGAAAGAGGAATGTAAAATGGCACTGAGAAACATCAGAGAATTCGGCGATCCCGTGCTCAATAAGGTTTGTATTGAAGTCAAGGAGATGACCGACCGTAATAAGCAGCTTATCGATGACATGTTTGAGACTATGTATGACGCCAACGGTGTAGGCCTTGCGGCTCCCCAGGTCGGTGTTCTTAAGAGGATCGTGGTCATCGATACCACGGGAGAGGATCCGATTGTGCTCATCAATCCTAAGATCGTCGAGCAGGACGGTGAGCAGACGGGATATGAAGGCTGTCTGAGCCTTCCTGGGAAGACCGGTATTGTGACCCGCCCGAATCATGTTAAGGCAACTGCTCTCGACAGGGATATGAACCCCATCGAGATCGAGGGTGAAGGACTTCTTGCAAGAGCCATCTGCCATGAGCTTGAACATCTTGATGGCCATCTCTATACCGAGAAGCTCGAGGGTGAGCTGATGGATACCGAATCCCTTAATGATGATGACGATGAAGAAGCAGAGGAAGAGGAAGAAGTCTGATGAAGATCCTTTTTATGGGAACTCCCGATTTTGCGGCGGGAAGTCTTAAAAGCCTTATAGATGCAGGATATGAAATAACAGCTGTTGTTACTCAGCCCGACAGACCCAAAGGGCGCAGCGGAGCTCCTGTTTTTTCACCTGTCAAGGAAGTGGCGGTAGCCGCAGGCATCCCCGTTCTCCAGCCCGAGAGGATCAAAAGACCCGAGGAGACGGCAAAGCTTTTGGAATATCCCGCTGATATTTATGTAGTAGCCGCTTTCGGCCAGATCCTTTCAAAAGAGATCCTTGATCAGCCGAAATACGGATGCATCAATGTCCATGCATCGCTTCTCCCGAAATACCGCGGTGCTTCTCCCATACAGAGAGTCATCCTTGACGGTGAAAAAGAGAGCGGCATCACAATAATGCAGATGAATGAGGGACTCGACACCGGAGATATCCTGTATCAGAAAAAATATGAGCTGGCATACGATGAAACATTTGAGACATTGCATGACAGGCTTATGGCTCTGGGAGGAGAGGCTCTTTTGGAGGCGCTTCCACTGATCGAGGCAGGTAAAATATCGCCTGTTATACAAGACGATTCCTTAAGCTGTTATGCACCTCTGATCAGGAAAGAGGACGGCCGGATAGATTTTAAGAAAACCTCGGCTCAGGTCTATGCACAGATCCGTGCATTCAATCCCTGGCCCGGTGCATATACCCGCCTTGAGGGCAAAACTCTCAAGATTTGGGAGGCGGTTCCCTGTGATAAGAGCGGAAAGCCCGGCGAGATCATAGATGCGGATAAGAATTCTTTTACCGTAGCATGCTCGGAAGGTTCGATCAGAGTTACCTCACTTCAGGCAGAGGGTAAAAAGAGAATGGAAACCTCCGCATTTCTGCTTGGCAATAAGATCAGTGTCGGAACAGTCCTCGGATAACGGATATGGATAATACCAGAGCAATTGCACTTGATGCTCTTATGGAAGCGGAGAGTGCAAAAGGCGGATACGGAAATTTAATAACTAACGTTCTGAATAAATATGATTATCTGGACCGGCGTGATAAGGCGTTCATAAAGCTCCTTTTTGAAGGAACCATAGAACGGCGTATTACGCTGGATTTTATTTTGGACAGGAAGTCATCCGTCAAGACCGCAAAAATGAAACCGGTCATCAGAAATATCCTCAGGATGGGAGTGTACCAGATCCTGTTTACGGATGCTCCCGGTTACGCAGTCGTCAAGGAGTCTGTAAACCTTGCCGGCAAACGCGGTTTCAAGGGACTCGGCGGGTTTGTTAACGGTGTTCTCAGGGGAATCCTCAGAGAAGTCGAAAGCTCCGGAGCAAATAATAACAATAGATATGAAATATTCCTTCCGAAGCGCAGTGAGTTTTCGGAAGAGACTTATCTGGCTATCAGGTATTCACTTCCCGGTGATATAGTAGGTATCTTCGTTTCCGAATACGGGGACAGGGCCGAGAAGATTCTTGAAGCCATGAGCGGCATCAGGGGAGTCTCTCTCAGGTTCAGGTCAACGCTCAGTGATGCCGAAAGGGAAGCGGCAGTAAATGCTATTAAAGAAACGGGAGTTATTTTAAAACAGGATCCCGGGATTCCTTTTATATATCAGGCATACCATACCGGAGATATCAGAAATCTTCCGGGTTATGAAGAAGGACTTTTTAATGTTCAGGATGTAAGCTCCTGTAAAGCCGTACTTGCAGCAGGAATAAAAGAAGGAGACAAGGTTCTCGATTGCTGTGCGGCTCCGGGAGGAAAAACCATTCTTGCATCAGAACTTGCAAAAAATTCCGGAAGTGTTACTTCGTGTGACATATCCGAATCCAAAACGGAAATCATCCGGGAAAACATAGAGAGACTTAAATGCAATAATGTGGATGTCCTTGTAAGGGATGCTTCGGTCCGGCATACGGAATCGGATGAAGCCTTCGATGTTGTGATCCTTGATGTTCCCTGCAGCGGTCTCGGAGTCATCGGAAAAAAACGTGATATAAAATATAACCTTACCAAAGAGAGTCTTGATTCACTGATCGATCTTCAGAGGAAGATAATCGATGCCTGCGTTCCTTACGTAAAAAAAGGTGGAACGCTTCTATATTCAACATGTACCGTAAGACGTGCGGAAAATGAAGAACAAGTGTTATATATAACTGGTAACTATGATTATGAAATAGCCGGGGAACCTGTGCAGCTCCTTCCCGATGAGGCGGAGCAGGACGGATTTTTCTACTGCGTTCTCCGCCGGAAATAATGTTTTTGTGTGTCACGGGGACAGTTCCCGTTACTCTTGGTGGCTCGCCTTTGACAAAGCTTAGAGAAAATGAAAGATATAAAATCGCTTACACTTTCACAATTGAAGGAAGAGATGACGGCGCTCGGGGAGAAACCTTTCCGTGCCGGACAGATATATAAGTGGCTTCATGTAAAGCTTGTAAGTTCTTTCGATGAGATGACCGACCTGTCTGCGGCATTAAGGGAAAAGCTTTCTTCGGAATATGAGATCACCGATCTGAAAAAACTTGAGGTCCAGATATCGAAGGATGACGGGACAAGAAAATATCTATTTGAGCTTTCGGACGGTAATACGGTTGAAAGTGTTCTGATGAGATATCATCACGGCAACTCCGTCTGCATATCCTCCCAGGTAGGCTGCAGGATGGGCTGCAAATTCTGTGCGTCAACGATCGGGGGCTGTATAAGAAGTCTTGAGCCTTCCGAGATGCTCGATCAGATATATAAGATAACAAACGATATCAATGAAAGAGTATCAAATGTTGTTGTTATGGGAATGGGAGAGCCTATGGATAATTTTGACAATCTCATCCGTTTCATAACATTAGTTACTGATGAGAACGGTCTGAACATATCCCAGAGAAATATCACCGTATCCACATGCGGGCTTGTACCTGAGATAAGAAAACTTGCGGATCTTCATCTTTCAATAACGTTAGCTATTTCATTGCATGCAGGCACCGATGAGAAGAGAAAAGCACTTATGCCCATAGCCAATAAGTACTCTTTATCCGAACTTACGGATGCCTGTTCTTACTATTTTAAAGAGACCGGAAGAAGGCTTACTTTTGAATATGCCCTTATCGCGGGAGTGAATGATAAGCCCAAAGACGCCGATGAGATAGCCGCTCTTGCAAGAAAAGTTTCAGCGCATGTCAACCTTATACCGGTTAATCCCGTAACCGAGACAGGATTTAAGCCTACATCCGGCAGGGAGACCAATGCTTTTAAACAGGCACTTGAACAAAGAGGCGTGAATTCTACGGTAAGACGGGAGATGGGCCGGGATATCGACGGTGCCTGCGGGCAGCTACGGAAAAGAAAACTTGATGAAAAATGAATGTGAGCGGGGGACGTTATCGTCCCCCTTCTTTAATTTGATTTATACCCTGAATAATGGTAAAATCTTTCCGCTATGGGCATTTAATCCATAAGCATTTTATAAGGACAAAAAGGTGCTTAAAGTTTATTCGTGTTCCGATACGGGACTCATGAGAAAAAACAATCAGGACTGCGTTTTCACCTCGGACCTTCCGATGGGCGATCTGCTTAATGTATTTATCGTAGCGGACGGAATGGGTGGACACGCTGCGGGAGAGATGGCATCACGTACTGCGGTCAATACAATGATCGACAGCATCAAGGTGTCCAACGAGAATAACCCTTCCATCTCCCTTAAGAATGCGGTTCAGAAAGCCAACAAAGCCGTTTACGAGCTGTCTGTGGAAGAAACACTGACGGAAGGCATGGGAACGACTGTGGTGGCGTGCACTTTTATAGAGAATGTCGTTCAGGCGGTCAATGTGGGAGACAGCAGAATGTATGTCATCACTCCCAGAGAGATCAGACAGATCACCGTAGACCATTCACTGGTCGAAGAGATGATCCGCAGGGGCGGTCTTACCAGGGAAAAAGCAAGATCCCATCCGGAAAAGAATGTAATAACCAGGGCGGTCGGAATAAAGCCCGAGGTTGAGCCCGATATCTTTTCACATATATTGGAGAGCGGAGATACGGTCCTTCTTTGCACCGACGGCCTCACCAATATGGTCACGGACGAGAGGATCAGGCAGATAGTCAGCGGTTCGCCGGATGTGGCATCGGCTGCGGAAAAACTTATTAAAGAAGCAAATGAGAACGGCGGACTCGATAACATTTCCGTAGTGCTCATCAGATATGAGGAAAAATAATTCATGGTCAAGATCGGAATGACAATCGCAGACCGCTACGAGATACTCGAGAAGATCGGTACCGGCGGAATGGCCGATGTATATAAGGCTGTTGACAACAAGCTTTCGAGAAATGTTGCCGTCAAGGTGCTCAAGCAGGAGTTTTCGGAGAACGAGAATTTTGTCTCCAAATTCCGTGTTGAGGCACAGGCTGCCGCAGGCCTCATGCATCCCAATGTGGTAAATGTCTATGATGTAGGCGAAGAAGCCGACATCTACTATATTGTAATGGAGCTTGTTGAGGGCATCACTCTCAAGAAGTATATCGAAAAGAAAGCGCGTCTTTCATTTGAAGAGGCTGTCAGCATCGCCATCCAGGTCGGTATGGGTATCGAAGCCGCTCATGAAAAGCATATAATCCACAGGGACATTAAGCCCCAGAATATCATCATTTCCCTTGCCGGCAAGGTTAAGGTCACCGATTTCGGTATCGCCAAGGCAGCGACCAGCAATACCATAACCTCCAATGTAATGGGATCCGTTCACTATACATCCCCCGAGCAGGCAAGAGGCGGTTATTCCGATGAAAAGAGTGATATCTACTCACTCGGTGTTACCATGTTCGAAATGCTCACGGGAAGGGTTCCCTTCAACGGTGAGACAACCGTTGCCATTGCGATCAAGCATATCCAGGAGCCCATGCCCTCACCCAGGGATTTCGTACCCGAGATTCCCTATTCACTCGAAGATATTGTTCTTAAATGCTGTGAAAAGTCTCCTGACCGTAGATATCAGAATATGCAGGAGCTTGTTGAAGATCTCAAGCAGTGCCTGCTTACTCCCGATGCTGATTTCGTAGTCCGTTCCGGTATCGAAAATGAAGGTACCAGAACCGTGACCGACGAAGAGATGGAGGAGATCAAGAACAGCACCGCGGATTATAACGATTATTACCCCGAAGAGACCTCCAATACCGCTCAGATGAGACTTGCGGAGAGCGAGTATTACGGCGATGAAGAAGATGATGAGGATCTCGGCGGACATCACTCCGGTGATTACGACGGTCCAACCAGAATGGAAAAGATCACTACCGCACTTTCGATCCTTGCGGGTATCGTTATCGTAATGATAATCATCTTCCTTGCGGTTAAGATCATCGGAAACAGGATGGATTCGGGTAACGACAACGGTAATGGCGGAAGCAGTTATGTCATTAACGATCAGGGTCAGGGAACCGTTGAAGTAAAAGAAGTTGTCATGCCTTCGGTCGTAGGCTCCGATATTGAAAGTGCAAAGAATGCACTTGTGGCTCTGGGTATCAATCCCCTCGTGGATTTCCAGGAGTCCGAGACCATAGCATCCGGAATCGTCATCAGCTGTGATGTCGAAGCCGGAACCACCATCATCTCCGGAACGAATGTAAATCTTCTCGTAAGTTCCGGAACCGATTCCGTAGAAATGCCCGACGTTGTCGGAAAGACCATAAACGAAGCAAAGCTTACTCTTGAACTCAGCGGCTTTACCGTAAACATGGAAGAGGCAAGCTCCGATGAGATTCCTCAGGGCTATATCATTTCCACCAATCCCGAAGCCGGAGTAATGGCTGCAAAGGGTGTATCCGTAACAGTGACCGTAAGTGTCGGTCCCACCGATGTCAAGGTCAAGGTTCCCCGCATCATCGGACTCGATGAAGCCGAAGCAACCGTTACCTGTATAGAAAATGAGCTCAGCATCGGCAGGATCACATATGTTCCTTCGGCCGATATCCCTGCCGGAATGGTATGTTCGCAGTCACTTGCCGAGGGCGCATTTGTAAGTGAAGGTGCGATCATTGATTTTGAAGTAAGTTCGGGCCCTGTAGTCCATACCTATAAATGTAATCTCAATGTTTCAGCTCCTTCTTCGAGCGAAGCTCCGGATTATATAAACGGAACCGAAGTCAAGCTCAGACTGGTCGGATCCGACGGAAAGGTGCTCCTGGAGCAGACAACAAGGGAGTTCCCTTACACTTCGAATTTCTATGGCATAGGATGTCCTTCGGGTATCCTGACCATTACCTATACCGTGACCACGGAACCTACGACGGACAGTAACGGAAATGTAATTCCCGGCACCACAGTTGAAAAATCCTTCACAAGAGAGATCACATTCACACAGGAAGATACTTGATGGATTCCGTTAAGGGCAAGATAATCAAAGGCATCGGAGGCTTCTACTATGTTGCCTCGGGTTCGGTTGTATATGAATGCAGAGCGAAAGGGGCTTTCCGAAAGGAAGGCCTCAAACCGCTTGTAGGGGACGATTGCGAGATAGACGTGATCGATCCCGCAAAAAATATAGGTAATGTAGTGGACATTCTTCCGAGGAAGAATTCTCTTTTCAGGCCGGAAGTAGCAAATGTTGATATGATACTTATCATATTTGCAGTGAAAGATCCGGATCCATCTCTTAATCTGTTAGATAGATTCCTCATTAATCTTGAAAAAGAAAAACTGCCCTGTGTCATCGCTTTCAACAAAGAAGACATTGATACGGAATCACTGGGCAGCGAATTTGTATCCGTGTACCAAAAAGCAGGATATGACGCTAGACTCATCAGTGCTAAAACAGGTGAGGGATTTGATGAACTTGAGAATACGCTGAAGGGCAAGACCACAGCTCTTGCGGGACCGAGCGGCGCGGGCAAGTCATCAACCATAAATCGGCTTTTCGGTAAAGAAATATCCGAAACCGGAGAGATCAGCAAAAAGATAAGCAGAGGCAAGAATACCACCAGGCATTCCGAGCTTTTTATGATATCCGAAGATACGTATATCTGTGACACTCCCGGTTTTACAAGCTTTGAGAACAGGGATGTAACCGAAGAAAATCTCTGGACATTTTATCCGGAATTTGCTGATTTTGAGAAGAACTGCAGATTTGCGGGATGCTCACATGTTTATGAAAATGACTGCGGAATCAAAACCGGCGTGGAGAACGGGGAAATCCCACGCATCAGGTATGAGAATTACTGCAGGATATATGAGGAACTGGCTTCCAGGAAAAAATATTGATCTTTTTTCAAAACAGGAGGTACACCTATGAAGATCTATGTCAATGTTAACGCTGCCCGTGGGGGAAACGGCAGTAAAGAGTCTCCCTTCAAAGCCATCCAGGATGCGGCAAATATCGCCGTAGCCGGAGATGAGGTCATCGTTGCTCCCGGAATCTACAGGGAGTATGTAAATCCCAGGAATGCAGGACGTGAAGACGCAAGGATCACCTACACATCGGAGAAGCCCTTAAAGGCAGTGATCACCGGTGCGGAGGTTGTTACCGATTGGAAAAAACATAAGGGATCGACCTATGTCACAAGGATCGACAATACCGTATTTGGAGCCTACAACCCTTATATTCAGGAGGTTGAGGGTGACTGGTACTTTGCCGATAACCATATGCATACGGGCAACGTTTTTCTTAATGACCGTATGATGTATGAGACCGCTACCCTTCAGGAGTGCATTGACGGCAAGGTGTATGACAGAAGCTGGGAACCCGAGTATTCGGTTTACAAGTGGTACTGCGAACAGGATGAAAAGACTAATGAGACCGTTATCTACGCCAACTTCAAGGACAAGGATCCAAAGAAGGAAAAGGTGGAGATAACCGTCCGCAGAAACTGCTTCATGCCTACCGAAAAGTACAGAAGCTACATCACACTTTCCGGCTTCACCGTATGTAAGGCAGCTACGACATGGGCTCCTCCCGCAGCTTTCCAGGACGGAATGATCGGTGCACACTGGTCAAAGGGATGGATAATCGAAGACTGTGATGTATACGGTTCCAAGTGCTGCGGTATTTCCTTCGGTAATTACTCCCAGGAAAACAATGACAATTACTTCTTCCACAAGCACGTAAAGAGTCCCACCCAGATGGAAAGGGATGCGGTATGCCGCGCCCAGTATGACGGCTGGACCAAGGAGACCGTGGGCGGACATATCGTAAGAAGATGTCATATCCACAACTGCGAGCAGACCGGTATCGTAGGACGTATGGGATGCGTATTCTCAATAATCGAGGATAACCATATTCATCACATCAACAATATGCAGCAGCTGGGCGGAGCGGAGATCGCAGGTATCAAGTTCCATGCCGCGATCGATGTCATCTTCAGAAGAAATCACATCCATCATTGCTGGATGGGAATCTGGTGCGACTGGCAGGCACAGGGAACCCGTATCACCCAGAACTTCCTGCATGACAACTGCTTCCCCGACTTCATAGAGGCTAAGCCCGACCGTTTCGACCAGGATCTTTTCGTCGAGGTAGGACATGGGCCCACACTCATCGACAACAACATCCTTCTTTCACCCTGCTCGCTGAGAATAGCTACACAGGGCGTTGCAATGGTGCATAACCTTGTCTGCGGATCGTTTGTCATGGTCGGTGGCGGCGTCGATTCCATCGTTAACGGACAGCGCGAGCCACGCTATACTCCTTACCACATAGCACACCGTACCGAGGTTCTCGGTTTTATGACGATCCTTCACGGTGATGACAGGTTCTATAACAATATCTTCATCCAGAACACCAAGATCCCCAAGGATTATCTCAAGGGCTGGGATCCTAAGCGTGTTCCCACCAACATGGAGGTCGGAACCCATGTATGGGATGAATATCCTCTTTATGAGGACTGGATCGAACTCTTTGATATCGGCAAGCGCCGCCCTGATATGGGCAAACTGGCAACCGGACACTTCGGACATCTCCCTGTCTGGATCCACGGTAATGCATACTTTAACGGAGCCGGCGCATTCAAGCATGAGAAGGATCATCTGGTCGACAAGAAGACCAAGGCATTCGTAAAGCTTGAAGAAAAGAAGGGGAAGTACTCACTCAAGACCAATGTCTTTGACCTTGTAAAGGATTTCAAGGTCCACATGATAGATACCGAAACTCTCGGCAAAGCTTTCGAGCCCGAAGAGTATTATGAGAATCCGGACGGAACTCCGATCACCTTCAATACCGACTATTTCGGCAACAAGAGAGGACTTAAGGTAATACCCGGACCGTTCGCTAAAGATGAGCTTTCAGACGAGATCGTTTGGGAAGATAAATAATTCAGGAGATTTTTTATGGCACACATTGTAGTCAACACCAAAAAGAGCAAGGGCACCATCAACAAGAATATCTACGGACAGTTCGCCGAGCACCTCGGAAGATGCATCTATGAAGGCGTTTTCGTCAAGGAAGAGGACGGAATCCCCAACGTAAACGGCATGAGATGCGATGTCGTTAATGCGCTTAAGAACATCAGGGTTCCCGTCATCAGATGGCCCGGCGGATGCTTTGCGGACACCTATCACTGGATGGACGGAATCGGCCCTGCGGAAAAGAGAAAGAAGATCGTAAATACAAACTGGGGCGGCGTTACCGAAGACAATTCCTTCGGAACCCATGAATTCCTCGAGCTCTGCAGACAGGTCGGTGCGGATCCCTATATCTGCGGAAACGTAGGCTCCGGAACTGTTCAGGAGATGAGTGACTGGGTAGAATACTGCAATATGGGCGGCGTTTCTCCCATGGCAGACCTCAGAAGAGCCAACGGTCATGAAGAGCCCTGGAATGTTAAATACTGGGGTATCGGAAACGAGAACTGGGGATGCGGCGGTAACATGACTCCCGAGTTTTATGCCGATGAGTGCAAGAGATATTCCACCTTCGTAAGAAATTACGATAACGATCATCCCGTTTATAAGATCGCATGCGGTGCAAACGGGGATGATATCAATTGGGCCAAGGTCGTCGCAGAGAAGGCAGGACAGTTTGTCGATGCGCTTTCTCTCCACTATTACACCGTTCCCGGAACCGGATGGTTTAACAAGAACAGCGCTACTGCTTTTGGCAAGACCGATTATTTCGAGACCGTTAAAAAGACCCTTAGACTGGGTGAGATCATGGATGAGAACATAGCTGTTCTTAAGAGAGCTTCCAAGGATGACCATCAGCTTAAGCTCATCGTTGACGAGTGGGGCAACTGGTTCGAGGTTGAGCCCGGAACAAATCCCGGTTTCCTTTACCAGCAGAACACCATCCGTGATGCGGTCATCGCAGGCCTTAATCTGAACATGTTTAATGACAGATGCGATACTGTTGTTATGGCCAACATCGCACAGATGATCAATGTCCTTCAGGCAATGATCCTTACCGACGGACCTAAGATGATCCTTACTCCCACCTATCATGTATATGATCTCTTCAAGGATCATATGGATGCACGCCATGTTGAAAGCTATGCTGAGGCGGAGAATCTTAAGGACGGAGATTACGAGATCCCTTCACTTTCAGTTTCTTCCAGTGAAAAGGACGGCAAGGTATGCATTACCATAGTCAACACAGATCCCGATAAGGAAGCGGAGATCGATATCATCGTCGGCGGAGTAAAGGTTGGCAGTGCGGTAGCCAAGACCGTTGCAGGTGCGATCACCGCCCACAACACCTTTGACGCTCCCGAGACTGTTAAGATCGCGGAGATCCCTGCCGAGGTAACTGACGGTGGCACCGGAATCAAAGTAAAGCTTCACGCAAGCAGCGTAACCTCAGTTGTCGCAACAGAGATCTAAGTAAAAAAGTGAGTCACGGGGACAGTCCCCGTGACTCACTCTTTGTCGAGTGGGAACGAGGGGACGGTTCAACCGTCCCCTTTTTTCACCACTGTTTTCCCGGGCTATTCTTTATCTAGTGACTCTATCGCATCGATCACGCGGGGATTTCTTATGGCAAAATGCATCATCGGCGCGTTTTCCTTGGTGATAACAGTCAGTTTCGGACTAACCGATGAGATTTTTATGTTTTTGAAATAGTTATCTGAAGCAAATTTCAGGTTTTTCGGATATTCCCCGTCCGTGCTGCCTGCTTCGGCTTTTTCTTTTTTCAGCATTTCGTCGAATTCATTTTTTCTGTCTTCCGTGTATATTTCCATAAGCGGAAGAGCATCAGCCATGATATATTCTTTTCTTTTTTCGGCCAGATTCCGTAATTCCCTGCTCCCACCAACGGTGAAAATCGAAGATTCTGTATCATCACCGATGCATTCTCCCATCAGTGAGCAGTTTTCGGATATCCTCAGCATATGATGAATTCCGTCATCACTTTTCCCGGATTTGTAATATGGTGAAATAAGCCCGGTCATATACAGAGGGATCCAGGCTTCCAGCCCCAGTATCATTTCATCCACCGGCCTGTTGATGTTATGGACTATGGTGATGCCTATTCCCTTTTTCAGGAGCATTGCAAGCCAGAGCATCCATTTTTTGCTGAAGGATATATCGGATGCAACTTCTTCCATAGGCATATCGGAGAACATAAATACCTGCTCTGAAGAACCGGCGAGTACAGTCCTTTTGAGAAAACCGAGTTCGGCTGACTTGTATCCTTTGATCCCCATATACTGTTTTGTGGCGGATGAAACGGGGAGTGATGGAACGATGAGCTTATCAAAATGGATCTTTTTCATGTAGTCATTCAGATCGAAAGCGTCCAGTTTTTCCAGATAATGGATTATTGAAGCTTTCTTTTGACTGCCTGCTTTTTGCTCACCCGCTGATGCGTCGCCGGTCAGAAGATATGAGCTGATCATACGGACCTTCACTTCTTTATCTGCTCCCGAAAAAGAAAGTGAGCCGAACAACTCGTCGATCTTTTTGCATCCTTTCGGATCATCAGCACAGGAAACAAAGCATTCAGCTGCCTGATCGCTGAATGTTAAATGATCGGCGGGGAATCTTTCACCGGAGAGGATCCTGGAAATAAATGAAGGATCGTATCCGGTTTTTTTGGCAAGATAAGCATTGCTTACCGAAAGACATTTCATCAGGGATGATAATCTGGATGAATATTCCCTGGTATCCGTGTAGAGATCCGGAACGGATGACATTAATTCATCGCTCAGACCCGAGACATCGATACCCTTTTCGGTCAATAAGCTTTTTAATCCATCATACAGGGATTCAAATTCACCGCTTTCCGGGGAAGGACATCTGTCACCGCTTATGTAACGGCTTAAAGTGGAATCCGAAAGAGAACTTGCTATGGCTATTTCATGTGCGGAAAGCCCCGCTTCGGACATGTATTTTTTTAGAATTTCGGATAATTTCATAGATTAAATCATATCACAAAGCGTTCGTGCGGATTTCTGTTTTCCATCCTGTCAATGACGAAACGGAAAAACGAGCCATTCCGAAATGTTTTAATGCTATTCTTGGATCATCAGATCTTAGAAAGGTGGGGAAGAATATGAATAATAAGATCCGTAAAGGAACGACGGCCGTTTTTTCGGCCGTAGCTTTGTGTCTGTGTATGGTTCTCGGAACCGCGCCCGTAAGAGTCAGCGCTGCGAATACTGATATGACCGTAACGGTAAGCGGCTGTAATGCGCGGATGATCGGAGATATAGCTGTTGATGCAGGCGGAGGGATTTTTCACAGTAATCCCGGAGAGGCTTCGGTCTCGGTATCGGTGTCATCCGAAAAATGTAACATCGAGCTGTCTCTGGAGCCGGGTTATAAACTCACATCGGCTACGATAGGCGCTACGACAGTAAACGCAGACGGAGCATTCTATAATCATGTCAGATTCGAAAATATATCTGTCACTTCCTCGGTAAGTATCACCGTAACGGGTGCCGGAACGGACTCGGATTATGCGAACATAGTCTGGACGGCTGATGACACGGGATGGATGGGAGGAGACTGCTACGTTGATCCGGCTACAGGGACCATACAGCTTTTAAAGATAGTCCGTGGATCCGGTACTATATGGGAAAACGGTTCTAATGCCGGCGGGGATCACGAATATCTTGAAGTAAGTCCCGATACTCACTTCGTACAGTGCAAAAACGGGGATGTGCTTACATATAAATTCATTCCAAGTCCCGGATACCAGATCTCCGGCGCATCAATAAACGGACATGCTCTTACAGCACAGAGCGGCCAGTCTGTATTTGAGGTGACTGCTAACGGTCAGTTCCATATAAACGGTGCATTTACAAGGACCGATGCCCAGACAAGCGTATCGGCAGGCGGTATCACTTCCATGTCGGTAAGCGGCGCGGAAAATGCTGTAACAAGCGGCAATGTTGCCGTAAATGCGGTCGCTGCCTCCAATCCTTCCGATAATGATCTTCAAAATGCTATGGGAGGTGATTCTGCCGACTTTATAAGCGCAGTTACCACAGCAGATATCTCCATGACAAATATCATCAGCAAGGGAGGTTCGGGAACTTATTTCAGTGCACCTTCCAACTATTGGACCAATGCAATGACCGATCTGTCATCCCCCGTTGATCTGTCGCTTGCGGTTCCGAATGATCTAGCGAGTGGTGAGACATACAGCATCGTCAGGCATCACGGCGGCACCTATAAGGAACTGGATGCGGTCTACAATACCTCTACGGGAATGCTGACATTCAGCACCGATGGTTTCTCTGAATATACCGTGATCAAAAAGGCAGGGACTCCTGTAAGCACTCCCGTATCTTCGGGATCGATATCTTCTTCGTCCCCTGCGGAGCCTGAATTCGGCTACACTGTAGGCGGCGGAAGCATAGGTTCCTTCGAGGAACTGGAGAAAGTGCTTCTGGGACAGAGTACGCTTCCTGAGGACACTCATGGAACGGGAATTCTTCAGGTTGTTCTCAGAAGATATGAGAAGATAATACCGGCCGGAGTGTTCAGCGCACTTGATGCAAGTACGGATAATTCACTTCATGTATTTGTCGGAAACGGAACCGCTCTCAGATTCTTTAACAATAACAGTATATCCGGACAGAGTTCACTGGATGTTACCTGTAACCAGACTTACGGTAAAGGATTTAAACGCATATCTTTCAGATCCGATGCAGCCCTGAAGGTAAAATGTGTTCTTCATACCATTGTTCCCGCAGGAACAGGTAAGGTGACGGTATACCGTGTGCTTTCGGACGGAACGAGGGAAAAGCTCTGTACAGTCACTCCGACTCCCGAGGGACGTCTTGGATTTGAGATAATCCGTCTGGGAACCTATGAACTGACCTATTGATGCAGTAAACACCGAGATGGTTTCCCTCATCATCTCATATGTTTATGTATGCGGCGGAAGCAGATGCTTCCGCCGTATTTATTTGATTTCGGATGATTTAGCGTTATAATCTGTTGGACAGATAAAAAAGCGGGTGAACGCAGGAACCATCCCCACGTTCAATAAGAGGGTGAACGGAGGAACCGTCCCCATGTTCACCTCTGTTCACTCTCAGCGAAGGAGCTGGTAATGGCCGAATATTCCATCCTGTATACGGAGATCAATATATTTTCGTTTCTGCTCATGGCAATCATCCTGAGTAAGAATATGGGCCTTTCCAAGATGGTTGCGCAGAGACACTTCTCCATGGCAATCGTTTCGGAGATGATATTTGTGCTTACCGATACCGTGTTTGTGCTCATTAATGAGGGAACGGTCAGTCTCGGAGCATATACACCTTCTGCCAGGATCATATGCAGGACCGTGTACTATTTTGCCACGGTATTAATGTGCTATTACTGGTTCATGTACTTTGAATACATGTCGGATTCCATATTTGTAAAGACTAAGCTGCTTTCAAAGTTCTCATCCGTATTTGTCTGGGTGCTCTCGGCGCTGCTTGTACTGAATCTTTTCACGGGATTTTTGTTCTACGTGGATGGGAACGGAGCCTATCACAGAGGCCCATATTATATCCTCACATATACTCTGGCTTATGTTTATGTGGTACTTGCCTTTATCCATGCCCTTATAAGGCTTCTTCGCAGCAGGGATGAGAATGAAAAGAAAACCCTTGAGGTTATCCTTCTTTTCCCCATAGCACCCGGTGGAGCAGGACTCCTTCAGTTCATCTATCCCAGACTTCCCATTGCATGCGGTGTTCTTGCGATAACAACGGCGCTTTTGTATCTGAACTGGATCGATCAGCTCATCTCTCTTGATCCCCTTACCGGACTTAACAACAGAAAGCAGATGAGGCATTTCTATCATTCCTGGGCAAAGAGCCATTCGGACGGTGCCGTTATGTATCTGATGATGATCGATGCCAATAAGTTCAAGGCTATCAACGATACCTACGGACATGTGGAAGGGGACAGGGCACTTAAGAATATTGCGGATGCTCTGAGACAGGGCTGCAGGGATCTTCCCAAGAGAGCCAATATCTCCAGGTACGGCGGCGATGAATTCTCCGTTATGTTCGAATCGGGAAGCCGCGAGGAGAGCGAAGCTTTAAAGAGCAGGATCAAGGAAAAGCTTGCACAGATAAATAAAGAGACCGAGGTTCCTTTTGAACTCACCGTGAGCATCGGGATTGCTTCATCATCAGGTTCACTGACCCTCAGGCAGCTCATAGGTGATGCCGACGAGGATATGTATGAGGAAAAAGAAAAAAGCAGATAAATCCCGGGCAGGTATATGGAAAAATGTAAGCTCTGCCTGGTCCGTGATATGGCGGACAAGGCCGATATCTATGAATATGTGAAGAAAACCAGGGCCATGCTGTCCGAGAAGGAGAAGGCTTCGGATGAGCTCTATGAAGAGCGTTTAAACGTCTGTATGTCCTGTGGCAGTCTTCTTGCCGGGACGTGCGCAAAATGCGGCTGTTATGTGGAGATAAGGGCCGCTTCCGCCTCCTCCCATTGCCCAGTTTCAAAATGGTGAAAAAGGGTGAACGGGGGAACCGTCGCCCTGTTCACCCATCTCTCCCGAAATTCCCGAAAAAATAGCATAAATTAAGGAAATATGGTAAAATACTCCTGTTATGGACATTACCGTCGAGGGGTTGAAAATATCATATAAATTCACGGGTTCCGGAGACACCACTGCAGTCATTTTACAGGGGTGGGGAACTTCGTATCCTCTTTATGATGTTGTGGCGAATACGATCGCATCAAAATATCGTGTTCTTCAGTTCGATCTTCCCGGTTTCGGATCCAGTCAGGAGCCTCCGGAGAGCTGGACTGTCGATCAGTTTACAGATTTTTTTGTAAAGCTGATGGAAGCGCTTGAGATCAAAAAATGCGTTCTTATCGGCCATTCGTACGGCGGACGTATGATCATCAAGCTTGTCGCAAGAGATAATATCCCTTTTGAGATTGAACAGATAGTCCTTATCGATTCTGCGGGAGTGATGCCCAAGCGCAGTTTCAAGCAGAAGGTTAAGGTTTTCAGATACAAGATCCTCAAGAAAATCCTGAATTTTAAGCCCATATATCTGATGTTCTCGGAACTTATCGAACTCTGGAAGTCCACCCAGGGTTCCGAGGATTACCGCAACGCATCACCTGTCATGAAGGGATGTCTCGTCAAGGCGGTCAACGAAGATCTCACACATCTTTTTGAAAAGAATAAATATGACACATTGCTTATCTGGGGTGACAAAGATGATGCCACTCCCCTTAGTGATGCGAAGATAATGGAAAAGCTGATGCCAAGCGCGGGACTTGCCGTGATACCGGGCACCGGTCATTTTTCCTTTGCTGAAAACGTCGGTGTTTTCACCGGGATAATGAAAGCCAATTTCGGTATTGAGTAAGAATGCACGGAGATGAATTTATCAACAGCATAGAATTTTGGGGATACGTTGCACTTGCGGTGCTTTTCTTTGCATTTGCCGCATGGGCGTTTTTCGTAACCCTCAGATTCAATCTCCATATGCTCCAGCTTAACGGCTACGACAACGAGGAGCACGGCACATGGCTTAAGAACAACCGCGGAAAGCAGAGGCAGCTGGTCTTTTTGCTGCTCTGTGCTGTGATGATGGGAATTTATTCCGCTCCCGTTACAGCGATCATCAGCATTTTGTTCCTCATACTCGATATCAGGATTTATCTGTTCCTGAAGTCTGTATTTACGAAAAAGAAGCTTGTCATGACGACCAGGGCAAAGAGACTTGTTTTCACATCAAGTCTTATCTTTGTCATCATCGTCGCGATCGGTGAAGTCGCAGAGAACTGTCTTCACTATGTAGGCGGAATGGCCACGGCGCTCCTTGGCATATTCCTTACTCCGTATATCCTGATGCTTGCCAACATCCTGAACCGCCCTGCGGAAAAAGCGGTAAGGCAGTATTACATAAACGATGCAAAAAGAGTGCTCAGGGAGAATCCGCACATTAAGATCATCGGAATTACCGGAAGCTACGGAAAGACTTCGCTTAAGTTCTACCTGAACACATTGCTCTCGGTTAAATACAATGTTCTCGTTACTCCCGAAAGCTACAACACTCCGATGGGAGTAGTTAAGACCATAAGGGAACAGATGAAGAGCACACACGAGATCTTCGTTTGCGAGATGGGAGCACGCAAAGTCGGAGAGATCAAAGAGATATGCGACATAGTCCACCCGCAGGACGGACTCATCACATCGATAGGTCCCCAGCATCTTGAGACTTTCTATTCGATGGACAATATCGTAAAGACCAAGTTTGAACTCGGCGATGCACTTCCGGAAAGCGGACTTCTTTTCCTTAACGGTGATAACGAATACATCACAGGCAATGCGGGAAATTATAAGAACACCGTAATGTACGGAGCGGGAGAGTCCAACGGATACCGCACGGAGAATGTGAAAGTATCCGACATGGGCACGACATTTACCGTCATCGCTCCTGACGGAGAAAAAGAAGAATTCACCACAAGGCTCATCGGCGGACACAATGTCATAAACGTACTCGGCGCGATCGCAGTCGCACATTCATACGGAATTCCTCTTGCGGATCTCAAGATTCCCGTAAGAAGACTTCAGCCCGCAGAGCACAGATTACAGCTCCTTGACCGCGGAACGGTTACCGTTATCGACGATACATTCAATTCCAATCCGATAGGTTCGAAAGCGGCCGTCGAGATGCTTGCTCTTTTCGACGGGACCAAGATCCTCATTACTCCCGGTATGGTCGAACTCGGTGAGAAGGAAGAAGAGTACAACTACAAGTTCGGTACCTATGCGGCTGATTGCTGCGATTACATATTCCTTGTAGGTGTTAAGAGGACAAAGCCCATCTATGATGGTGTCCTTTCCAAGGGATTTGACGAAAGCAGGCTTAAAGCCGTCGATACACTGCAGGACGCGATGAATCTTGCTAATGCTCTTAAGAGCGAAAAGAAAAAATACATCCTGCTTGAAAACGACCTTCCGGATAACTATTGATCGATAAGGAGAGACTTGTATGGGGAAATTATCTGAGAAGAACACATTTGCAAAAGTACTGCTGATCGTTGCTCTGTTCTATGTGGTTGTTTCGATCATCCTATCCTGGAGATACTATAAATTAGTGTTTATGGATATGGGCATTTCCGGTTTTTATGATTTTGCCACACAATTATATCCGTCCGGTTACGCAGTATTCTATACGGCCCTGCAGGTCCTGGGTTTTCTGGCGTATATACTGTTTCCAGTTTTATGGATAATGTGGATACTCACCATTTCTGCGGGTGCAAAGTCTCTTCGCGTTCCCATCATAATAACATTTGTATATTATGTTTTTAATCTCTGCACTGCACTGGCTTCCGTTGTGATCTACCGTGAATCGGTATTTAATACCGTCAGACTATGCGGATTGCCGCTTCTTCTCTTTATGGCATGGCTCATGCTCGTCATAGGTTCGGGAAAAGCATTAAAGCTTGTTTTTGCCATATTGAGATGGATCGTTGCTGCGGCATATATTTTGTCCGATATCAGATCGGAGATGATTTACATCAGGGCTCTCGCACACGGATCGAAGGATTTTATCGTCTCCATGCTGGCAGTAACGTCAGATATCATTGCGGATCTGATCATAGCAGCATTTGTACTCTGGATCCTAAAGCCGGAGTTGTTCGATAAAAAAGAAGTGAAAGGACAGTAAAAAAATGAAGACCAGGATAGCACTTATGTATGGCGGAAGAAGCGTTGAGCATGAGGTTTCCGTCATATCCGGAATTCAGGCTTATATGGCAATAGACAAGGAGAAGTATGATATCACTCCCGTCTATCTGACCAAGAATAATGAGATGTATGTCGGAGAGGATATCGGCAAGATCGAAAGCTACCGTGATATCCCCGCGCTGCTCGGAAGATCCACACGCGTCATCATGATCAATGAAGGCGACGGTGTGCATATGGTAAGCCATAAGGCGGGACTCTTCGGCAGGAAGACGGACATTCCCGTAGATCTTGCTTTCCCCGTTGTTCACGGAACCAATGTTGAAGACGGTGCACTCCAGGGATATTTCAAGACTCTCGGTCTTCCTTTTGTCGGATGCGATGTTACCGCTTCCGCAGTGGGAATGGATAAGTATGTGCAGAAAGCCGTTCTCAAGGATAACGATATCCCTGTTCTCGACAGCTTTATCTATACGATGGCTGATTATGAGAAGATGGATGCCCTTATGAATGACATCGAAGCAAAGATCGGCTATCCCGTCATCATCAAGCCCTTTAACGCAGGATCGAGCGTAGGTATTACGGTTGCAAAAGACAGATCCCAGCTTTCCAAAGCAATCGATGAAGCATATTCATACGCAAGGAAGATAATCGCGGAGCATGCCATAACAAAGCTTCGTGAGATCAACTGTGCGGTGCTCGGTGATGAGAATGTTGCCGAGGCATCCGAGATCGAAGAGCCCCTTCACAGCAAGGATATCCTCAGCTACGAGGATAAGTACTGCTCGGGCGGCGGAAAGAAGACCGGTGCGTCACAGGGTATGGCCGGCGTTTCAAGAAAGATTCCCGCAGAGGTTTCTTCCGAGATGAGGGAAGAGATCCGTGCAATGGCGGTTAAGTCCTTCCAAAAGCTCGGATGTAACGGCGTTGCGAGAATTGATTTTATGATCGATGAAGAGACCGGAAAGTTCTACTATAACGAGATAAACACGATCCCGGGTTCACTTGCATTCTATCTCTGGGAAGCACTCGGAATGAAATACAGAGAGCAGCTCGACAGGATGATCGATCTTGCACTTAAGCGTGTAAGAGAGGAAGCTGCGGTCACATATTCATTCGATACCAATATCCTTAGTGGTGCGGTGCTCGGAGGAAGCAAGGCAGGCAAGCTCGGCTGATAAGCATAAACGGAGAATAACCTATGCACAGAGATACATTTTTTGAAAATGTTCTTGCCCTGGGAAGGGGAACCAGACGTGACGGTTTCATGGAGCTCATCTGGACTGCGAGCGGTATCGAGTTTGATATGAATGCATCGGAACTCGCTGTTACCCTTAAGGGCGGTTCTTCAATGACCATGCCCTGGATAAGCGTATGCATGGACGGAGAGTGGCTTGCTCATATCCCTGTTCAGGAAGGTGTAAATAAGATCACTCTTTTTAAGGGGATGGATCCTTCAGTAACACACAGGGTCAGGATCATCAAGGATTTTCAGGCAGAGGTTGATGCCCGTGAAAACTCTCTTAAGATAACCGAGCTTTTCTACGAAGGACGTATCTGTAAACCGGCTGATAAAAAGTATAAGATTGAATTTGTCGGAGACAGTATCACCAGCGGTGAGGGAATTCTCGGCGCACATGAGGAGCTCGACTGGATCACTCCATATTTCAGCTCGGTAAGAAATTATGCGGTAATGACAGCCGATGCGCTTGATGCGGATTTCAGACTCATCTCGCAGAGCGGCTGGGGAATTGTAAATGCATATGACAACAATCCGCACAATGTTGTTCCTGCGATCTATGACAGCCTGAATGCAAAGCGTGATGTATACGATTACGATCATGACAGCTGGAAGACAGATGCTGTAGTGATAAATCTCGGAACCAATGACGGCGGGTCTTTCGACAGTCCTGCGTTTACGGATCCTGCAGACGGCAAAGTATATAAGAATAAAAAGCTTCCGGATGGGAGCTATGATCCGAAATCGCTTGCAAGAATCGAAAAAGGCATAGTGGATTTCATGAAGCATTTAAGGGAGACCAATCCCGAAGCTCACCTTCTGTGGGTTTTCGGAATGCTCGGCTGGGGACTTGCCGATGCGGTTGAAAAAGCTGTGACCGCATATAAGAACCAAACAGGTGATGACAATGCCGCATTCCTTAAACTTCCCGAGACTGTAGGAGACGCATTCGGATCCAGAGGCCATCCGGGTTATGAGAATCATAAAGCGGCTTCGGAGGTCATATCAGCACATCTGAAAAAAGTATTGAAGTGATGATGCGGTATCAACTCCGCGCGTCGCATATCATAAGATCTAAAAAGAGGAGAGAAAAATGAGTTATTCGGAACTTCAGAACGGAAGCGATATAAGAGGTATCGCACTTGAAAACGAAACGGGAGAAAAGGTCAATCTTACCGATAAAGCTGCGTGTGATCTTGCGGCTGCATTTGTAAAGTGGATTGCAGAAAAGACCGGAAAGAAAGACATCAGGATCGCGATCGGACGTGATTCGAGACTTACCGGAGAATCACTTCTGTCCGCATCCGCTAAGGGAATAATATCCGAAAACGGAAAAGCATTCGATCTCGGACTTGCATCAACACCCGCAATGTTCATGTCGACCGTACTCGGAGACGATCCTTATGACGGAAGCATCATGATCACCGCAAGCCATCTTCCCTGGTACAGGAACGGTATGAAGTTCTTCATCGCAAGAGGCGGACTTGAAAAAAATGAGATAAAAGAGATCGCCGCAATCGCCGATACTCTTGCACCGGAAGGAAGAGAGAGCAAGGATTATCCGGCACCCGAAAAGGCATCTTTCATGGATACCTATACCGGCTATCTGAGAAGCAAGATCGTTGACGGATGTGCCAAGGGTGACAAGCCCCTCGAAGGCCTTCACATAGTGGTTGATGCCGGAAACGGCGCGGGCGGATTTTTCGTAAGGGATGTTCTGGAAAAACTCGGTGCCGATACCGCAGGAAGCCAGTTCCTTGATCCCGACGGACATTTCCCCAATCACATCCCCAATCCCGAGAACAAGGATGCGGCAGAGGCCATAAAGGTTGCTACCGTTAATTCCAAGGCTGATCTCGGTATAATCTTTGATACCGATGTTGACAGAGCCGGTGCGGTTCTTCCCGACGGAAAGACACTTACAAGAAACGATCTTATAGCAGCACTTGCTTCGATCGCACTTAATTCCAATCCCGGAACCACGATCGTTACTGATTCTGTTACAAGTGACGGTCTTGCAAGATTCATCAAATCCAAGGGCGGTGTCCACAAGAGATTCAAAAGAGGATACCGTAATGTCATTGACGAAGCCATAAGGCTCAACGATTCGGGAATCGATTCACAGCTTGCTATTGAGACCAGCGGACACGGTGCATTCAAAGAGAATTACTTCCTTGATGACGGAGCTTATCTGATGGTAAAACTTCTCATCGAGATGGGTAAGGGCAATAACATCGCATCTCTCATAAGCGGACTCGAAGAGCCTGCGGAGAGTGTCGAACTCAGATTCCATGTAGGCGATGTTCCCGATCTTCAGGCTAACGGAGACCGCATCCTCAAAGCTCTCGAAGATGCCGCATCATCGGTTGAAGGCTGGAGTCTCGAAAAAGAAAACTATGAGGGCGTCAGGGTCAACTGCGATGCTTCTCACGGAAACGGATGGCTCCTTTTAAGAAAATCACTTCACGAGCCCATCATGCCTCTCAATATTGAAAGCGATACTAAAGGCGGAGCACTAATCATTGCAAACGCGCTCTACGATATCATTGCCGATGAGAAAACTCTTGACCTTACACCGATAAAAGAATTCTGCAACCGATAACCGATCTTACGGAGGAAAAAACATGTTCTGTATGAAATGCGGGTCACAGATGCCCGAAGGAACCAAATTCTGTATCAACTGCGGAGCTCCCATGCAGACGGAAGCACCCGTCCAGCCTCAGGCACAGGCTCCCGTTCAGCCACAGACACCTGTACAGCCTCAGGCTCACGCAGAGCCCGCTCCTCAGGCGGCAGCTCCCGTACAGCCGGCAGCACCCGCTGAGCCTCAGCCTCAGGCCACTGCTCCTATACAGAACGCAATACCTGTAGAACCTCAGCCCCAGCCTGCCGCTCCTGTTCAGAACACAGCACCCGCTGAGCCTCAGCCCGCTGCTCCTATACAGAACGCAGCTCCGGTTGAACCTCAGCCCCAGCCCATTGTTCAGCCTCAGGCACAGGCTCCCGTACAGCCCCAGACTCCGTTTTTTCAGCCTCAGTATGATACGACACCTGCCATGATGCCCGTACAGCATCCCGAGGCACCGGTCAAGAAAAAGAAGAAGGGCGGAATCATTGCCGCAGTCATCATAATAATTCTTGCTCTGTGCGGCGGCGGTATCGCAGGGTATAAATATTTCTCCGGCAGACAGCCCGAAGAGCCTGTTGTTGATACTCCCGATCCGGATCCCGAACCGGATGTGGATCCCGAGCCCGAAGAGACTCAGGCAAAGCAGACCATCATGATCTATATGATCGGTTCAGATCTTGAGAGTGAGGCCGGACTTGCTTCCGCAGACCTTATCGAGATCACCAAGGCTAAGCTTACAGATGATACCAATATCGTCATACAGACCGGCGGATGCACAAACTGGGATAATACTTTCTGCAAGGATGACACCGTGCAGAGATTCAACTATAAGGACGGCAAGTTCCATGAACTTGATGATCTCGGAAAGATCTCAATGGTTCAGCCTGCCACTCTGACCGAGTTTGTTGAATTTGCAGCTGATGAATATCCTGCGGATGATTATGTTCTTATCCTCTGGAATCATGGAGGCGGAATACCTATCAGCTACGGACATGACGAGCTTTTCCCCAATGACTGTCTTACCGATTATCAGATCGGACATGCTCTTGAAAAGACAGGAATACATTTTGACAGCATAATCTTTGATGCATGTAATATGTGTTCGCTTGAGGTGGGTATGTCTCTCAGAAACTGTGCCGATTATATGATCGGTGCGGAGAGCTATGTAAACGGTACCGGACTTGCATACACCAACTGGCTCGACCTTCTTGCGGATTCACCGGTTTCCGAAGGCAAATACAGGGAGCAGGTTGTATCCGATTATATGGATTTCTGTCAGGAAAGAGACCTCATTGCATCTATGTCGGTAATCTCCCTGAGCCATATCGAAGCGGTATATGATGCCTATATCGATTACATAGATCTTCTCAAAGGCGATCTCGAAAGAAAGCAGTACGCAGGAATTACCACCGCAAGAGACAACTGCGGCATATATATGGGAACCGACTCAGTGGATCTTGTAACTCTTGCCAATAAGTACGAGAACACGGCATCAACAGCACTGATCAATTCCATCGTCAATGCCGTTGATTACACCGAAAGTGACTTTGCATACGGTCACGGCATAACCGCATATTATCCTTATGATTATGACTATTTGTACGGCGATGGACGTAAGACTTTCAAAGCACTTGAATATGACAGCACAATAGTTGATTTCTTCGATGAATATGTTTCGCTTTCACTTGCTTTCCAGTATGGTTCCACCACGGCTTCTTCATATGCGGGAGACTGGTTCAGAAAGGATATCCTTGAAACATATTCGGGAAGCGGATTATCCTTCGGAGCCGAAGAAATAAAACTTGAAGCTAATACCGCAACTTATGAGGACGGAGAGGAACATTATTATTTCGAGACAAGTTCGATAGAATGGCTTGAGATCCTTTCCAAGATGTATCTCGAAGATTCAAACGGAAAACTGTATTTCCTCGGACAGGACCAGTTCAGGAATTTTGATAACGACGGAGATCTTGTTGCCGACAATCCTCAGAACTGGACTTACCTTACCGACAGGGTAGTATGTTATATCGCATACGATTATTACAAGGATGAATCTACCGGAGAATGGAATCAGTCCGGCAAGATTCCCGTTAAGATCAACGGAGTGGAATGTTATCTGATGGTCTTCTATAATCAGGACAATCCTTCCGGCAAGATCACCGGATATACTGTCATGGATGAAGAGGACGAGTACTATTATGCTCTCGAAGATGATGATGAGATCCAGATCATCTGGTATTGCCTTGATGACGAAAAATATGTTGAAGCATATGATCCGTTCCTTGCTTCCGAACTGAAACTGACTTATGGGGAGATAGATCTCACTTCAGATAATACCGTCATCGTTTATCAGGTTACGGATGTATACGGAAATGTATATACTTCGGATGCATTCTACTATCTGTACGGAGAACTGCTTTTCGTTGATGAATTCGAATTCTTTGAAGGCTGATCGTATAAGAATATATGGTGACACTTCCGAAAAGATCTGCATTATCCGGATAGATGACAGTGCGGATAAGGAGGAGCCGGTAGACGTCGTATGTGACGGATGCTTCGTCGTAAGGTATCCGGTCGATGACTGGAATACCGATCTTTCGCCCTGGGAAGCTCCTCCGGTTTTCGGAAATAAACCCTTCGGAAACGGTGCGGCATCACTTCTTGCATTGATTGAAAGTGAGCTGCTGCCGTACATCGATAAAAGCTTCGGACCCAAAAAGCATATTCCTGCAGGCTATTCTCTCGCGGGATTGTTCTCACTGTACTGCATCTGCAACAGCGGATCTTTTGCCGGGGCGGTCGCGGTTTCACCGTCCGTCTGGTTTCCGGGATGGATAAAATATGCATCCGGATGCGATATCCATGCGGAATATGTATATCTGAGTCTCGGAGATAAGGAATCTAAAACAAAAAATGCGGTCATGTCTTCCGTGGAAGATAATATACGCACCATGTATGATCTTCTGTTGGAAAAGGGTATTGATTCCTGTCTCGAATGGAATAAAGGCGGACATTTTAACGAGCCTGCCGCAAGAATGCAAAAAGGTATTGATGCCGCTGTACAGCATTACGGTAAAAAGGGTTTTTGACCCGGAAGGAAAATATGTTCCGATTATTTGAAAAGATCAAAAACGATGAAGTCTATATCATAGCCGAAATGAGTGCCAATCATGGCGGAAGCCTCGGCAATGCCCTCGAGATCGTTAGGCAGGTTGCCGGCACGGGTGCGGACTGTCTGAAGATACAGACTTATACCGCCGATTCGCTTACGATCGATTGTGACAACGATTACTTTAAGATCAAGGGCGGACTATGGGACGGTTACAAACTCCACGATCTGTATAAGACCGCATACACTCCCTATGAGTGGCAGAAGAGGATCAAGGAGGAATGCGAAAGATGGGGACTTGATTTCCTTTCCACACCTTTCGACAACGAAGCTGTTGATTTCCTTGATGAGATCGGAGCCGAGGCCTATAAGATCGCAAGCTTCGAGATGGTCGATATTCCCCTGATCGAATATGCCGCATCCAAGGGAAAGCCCATGATAATCTCATGCGGAATGGGTTCTCCCGAGGAGATAACCGATGCACTTGACGCATGCAAAAGAATGAATAACGACAATGTGGTTCTCCTGAAATGCTGCAGCGAATATCCTGCAAACTGGGCAGATATGCACCTTGCCAATATTCCCGATATGGTCGAAAGATTCGGAACTTATGTCGGTCTTTCCGATCACAGTCCGGGGAGCTGCGCGGCGGTTGCGGGTGTTGCGCTCGGTGCGTGTGTTATCGAAAAGCATGTCAAGCTTGACGGAGTAAACAGTGCCGATTCCGATTTCAGCATGACCATCGAGGAATTCGGCAGGATGGTCACCGATATCAGAAATGCAAAGAAGGCGATCAAAGGACCGGATTATACCCTTACCGAAGGCGAGAAGGCATCCACGGCTTTCAGAAGAAGCATTTTTGCGATAAATGATATAAAAGCCGGAGAGAAGTTCTCCGAGGAGAACATCCGTGTCATCCGTCCGGGATACGGAATTGCTCCCAAGCATTTCACCTCTCTTATCGGGACCGAATGTACAAGAGATATAAAACGCGGTGAGCCGCTCACTCAAGAGGATATAAAATGAAAGTAGCAGTCATTACCGCGAGAGGCGGAAGCAAGAGAATACCGAGAAAGAACATCAGGGAATTCTGCGGAAAGCCGATCCTTGCGTATTCGATAGAAGCCGCACTCGGAAGCGGAGTGTTTGATGAAGTCATGATCTCGACGGAAGATGACGAGATAGCCGAGATAGCAGTGAAATACGGTGCAAGCCTTCCGTTCAAAAGAAGCCTCGAGAATGCCGACGATCACAGCACCACCGTGGACGTAATGTGCGAGGTGCTTGAAAGCTATGAGAAGCTCGGAAAGCATCCGGATGTCATGTGCTGTATTTATCCCACAGCACCCTTCGTGACTGCGGAAAAGCTCAGGAAAGCTTACGAACTTTTTGAAAGCAATGATGCAAATGCCGTCATACCCGTGGTGAGGTTTTCTTTTCCGCCTCAGCGGTGCTTTGTCATGAATGACGGCTTTCTGGAATATAAGTGGAAGGAATACCAGTTTGCAAGAAGCCAGGATCTGGAACCTTTCTATCATGATGCGGGGCAGTTCTATCTTATAAAGAGCGAGATCATGCGTAAAGAGCATACCCTTGTTCCGGGCAGAACCGTTTCGCTTGTCCTGGATGATATGGAAGTTCAGGATATAGATACTTTGGATGATTGGAAGATTGCAGAGATAAAATATGGTATAATATCCAGATAGATCTTTTCTTATGGGACGGAAGGTGCACTGTATTGGGCAAGCACTTTAAAAAAAGAACAACTTATGAGGTGGGGAGAATATGGCGAGTGACTCTGGTATTTGCGGGAGTCTTCGTTAATGTTCTGTTGTCCTATATTATGAGCGGACTCGGCTTACCGTTATTCCTTGATACGGCAGGTACGATTGCGGTCACGATATTCTGCGGCACTGTTCCCGGAATATTCTGCGCAATGCTCACAAATCTTTTGTGCCTGACATTCAATCAGTCCTCCATGTACTTTGCATTTATAAATGCATTCATTGCCGTGTTCACGGCATTTTATCATTCGAAATATTCCTTAAGAAAACCCGGAAGGTTCATACTGTTTGTTGTGGCGATCTCCGTATTTGCCGGAACCACGAGTTCATTTGTCCAGTGGCTTCTTTTCGGCGGACCGCAGCATAATCTGCTGACCGATATGGCCGGAGGTATTTCGGAAGTTTCCGAAATGTCACTTTTCAATGCTTTCCTAGTCACAAATGTTTTCCTTAATGTCCTCGACAAGGGTATCTCATCACTTGTTGTTCTGCTTCTTATGGTCGTTGCTCCCAAGAGTTTCATCGACCGGCTGAAAGCCGTTGATTGGAGACAGAGGCCTCTTTCCGATGAGGAAAAGAAATCCATCAAAAAATGGAAGAAAAATGTAAGGCATTCCATAGAATCCAGGATCTACTTTACGCTTGTCATAGTATGTGTATGGCTGGTGCTTATCATCGGAGTTGTCGGATACAAGCTTTTCTATGACAACGAAAAAGCCGAAAGAGTGGAAATGTCCTGGAATGCGGTTCACTTTGTTGCCGATGAGATTGACGGAGACAGGGTAAAGGAATATCTGACTCTCGGCAGGGATGCCGAAGGTTACGAAGAGACCGAAGAAATGATGTACAGGATAAGAGATGCCATCGGAGGCATCAAATATCTCTATGCACATACGATAGAAGGTGATGATTGTGTATTCGTATTCGACCTGGTGACTACTGACGGTGAAGAAGGTTATGAACCCGGAGAAGTTGTTCCCGTTGATAAAGCATTCTTAAAATACATGGATGATTTTAAAGCAGGCAGGGAAGTGGGACCGGTTGATCTTCAGAGCATCTGGAGTCATATAATGACAGTTTATACTCCGGTATTTGATTCCGAAGGCAATGTGGTCTGTTATGTCGGAGCCGATGTCCCGTTTGATTATCTCTTTGATAGCATATTTGAATTTGCTTACAAGATCGGATTCATAGTTCTCGGTTTCATCATTCTTTTCCTTGCGAGCGCGATCAAATTCACCAGATACTGCACCGCATATCCCGTAAGTACGATCACACAGTGTCTTGACGGATTCGTTAATGATGACGACTCTCAGGAGCAGCTTGATGCCAATGTCAAAAAGCTTCGCAAGCTTAATATAAAGACAGGTGATGAGGTAGAGAAGCTTTACCAGACCCTGTGTTCAATGACTGTCGATCAGGCTGAAACGCTCAGGGATGTCAGAAGGCTTTCCGATTCCACTGCCAAGATGCAGGACGGACTTATCATCACTATGGCGAACATGGTAGAAAGCCGTGACTCCGATACGGGAGAGCATGTACAAAAGACGGCCGAATATGTACGCATCATCTCCGAGGGATTGAAAGCGAAGGGGTATTATCCCGAAAAGCTCACACCCAAATTCATGTCCGATGTTGTGCGAAGCGCACCTCTTCATGATGTCGGTAAGATCAATATTTCCGATAAGATCCTGAATAAGCCCGGAAAGCTTACCGACGAAGAATACGAGATAATGAAGACTCATACCACGGCCGGTAAGGAGATAATGGAACATGCGATCTCCACTGTTCAGGGCGGAAGTTATCTTAAGGAAGCCCGCAATATGGCAGGCTATCACCATGAAAGATGGGACGGCAAGGGCTATCCCGAGGGCCTGCACGGTGAGGTCATTCCTCTTTCGGCACGTATCATGGCAGTTGCCGATGTTTTCGATGCTCTTACTTCCAAGAGAATTTACAAACCGGCTTTTCCTGTTGAGGAAGCCCTGAAGATCCTGCAGGATGGGGCGGGAAAGCAGTTCGATCCCAAATGTGTTGAGGTGTTTATGGAAGCACTTCCCGAAGTCAAGAAAGTGCTCAGGAAATATAATCAGGATGCATAAGATTTCGAAACATTTCGGAAAACATAATATAAAAAGAATTGCAGTCCTTGTATCCGCATTTATCATAGCGGGCTCGGCATGTGTATTTCCCCTGCGGCTGAAAGCCGGCAGCGAATATCTTCCTCATCTTACCGGCGGCGGTTATTCGGCATCGGGGCAGATAAGCGGAGCGGGATATTCATCCCAGATATACGATGCCTCAAGCGGACTTCCGACATCGGATGCCAATTATATTCTCTGCTCGTCAGACGGTTATGTCTGGATAGGAAGCTACAGCGGTATCATCCGCTATGACGGATCGAATTTTGTAAGGATGGATACTTCCGGCGGTCTTACCAGCGGAAGAAGTCTTTTTGAAGACTCAAAGGGCCGTATCTGGGTTGCTACCAATGATAACGGTGTTGTTCTCATGGACGGAAATGAGAGCATACATTATACGTATAAAAACGGTCTTACATCTTCTTCCATAAGATGCTTTGCCGAGGATTCTGACGGAAATATCATAATCGGAACAACGGCCGGGCTTGCATATGTAGATCCTGAGCTGAATCTTATGACCATAGATGAAGATGAGCTGAACGGAGAAACCATCCTCAGGCTCTGTTCGGATGCCATGGGAACGGTATACGGACTGACGAAGAACGGCTTGGTGTTCGCTCTGAATGACCTTAAAGTTACAGGTATTTATTCGGGTGATGATCTTGGTATGGATAAGATAACTTCCATCTATACCAATTCAACGGAATTTGTAAAACTCTATTTCGGCACGGCCGAAGGTATGATCTATTACGGAGGTTTCGGAGAAAAAGCATCCGCTATGAAAGCGATGGATGCCGCACCTCTTTCTTCCGTTCAGTGGATAAGCCGTGAATGCGGAAAGCTCTGGGTTACTTCGCAAAATCTTACCGGATATTTCAATGAATCCGGAAAGTTCGTGGTTCTCGATGATGTTCCGATGAATAATGCGATAGAGATGATGACATCAGACTATCAGGGGAATCTCTGGTATGCTTCATCGACTCTGGGAGTCATGAAAGTTGTCACCAATAATTTCGTTAATATCACCAGAAATGCGGGCATACCCGGAGAAGTGGTCAGTGCGACATGCCTGTTCAAGGGTAATCTGTATATCGGAACCGGTAACGGTCTGTACATAATCGATAAGAATAACAGAGTTGTCGAAAATGATCTTACCGAGTTCATCGGAAACGGCAGGATCAGATGCATAACTCCCGACGATGCCGGTAATCTTTGGATCGCAGTATATAATCATGATCTCGGCGTTGTCGTCATGAAGCGAAACGGTGAGATTGTGAACATCACTACTGAAGAAGGTCTTCCCAGCAACGAGATAAGATGTGTCGTACAGTCTTCGGACGGTTCGATGCTTGTCGGTTCGAACGGCGGTCTTGCCTTTATCAGGGATTTCAAGGTAGAAAGAGTGGTCGATGATTCCGACGGAATCAAGAACACGGTATTCCTTACCGTTGCGGAAGGTAATTTCGGACTGATATATGTCGGTACGGACGGTGACGGTATATATGAGATAGCCAGGGATCATGTTGTAAAACTCGGACGTGAAGACGGTCTTACAAGTGATGTCGTCATGAGGATCATCCATGATGAAAAGAGAGACATCTATTGGATCGTCACATCCAACTCCATTGAATATATCAGGGACGGCCGCATACATGAAGTATCATCTTTCCCTTATAACAATAATTTCGATATGTATTTTGATGACAATGATGACGCATGGATATTGTCATCATACGGAGTTTACTGCGTAAAGATCGATGATATGATCGCTGATGATATCAGGGAATACGATCTTTATACCAATGCGAACGGACTTACATCCACGCCGACAAGTAATGCTTACAGTGCACTTGACAGCGACGGAAATCTCTATATTTCCGGAAGAGATGGTGTAAGCTGCGTAAATATCAATAATTTCTATCGCGATCAGGTAAGTGTTAAAGTCGCCCTTGCTTCGGTCTATTGCGATGACGAGCAGATACTTCCGGACGATAACGGAAAGTACACCATACCCGCGTCCGACGGCCGTATAACCATAACCACATCAGTCATGGATTATTCCATGACCAATCCTCTTGTCCATGTTTTCCTTGAGGGTACAGGGGATGACGGGATCACCGTACCGAGAAACCAGCTTTCAGCTCTCGAATATACCAGGCTTAAGTACGGAAATTATAAGCTCCATATACAGATTCTTGACAGCAGGACCGGACAGGTCCGTATGGACGAGACATTTGATATAGTCAAAAAGCCGAGGATTCTCGAACTTCTTATCGTAAGACTGCTTCTTGTCGCGCTTGTTGCATTGCTTTCCGGATTCATAGTATGGAGAGTAGTTAAGATCACACTTATCAGCAGACAGTATGATGAGATAAGAAATGCGAAGGATGAAGCCGAAAGGGCAAATTCCGCCAAGAGCCGCTTCCTCGCAAACATGAGCCATGAGATCAGAACGCCCATAAATACGATCATGGGAATGGATGAGATGATACTCAGGGAAGAAGCTGCAGGTGTTCCCAAGAATTATTTCCTTAATGTGATCAATTATGCTCTTGATATAAGAAATGCTTCCGAATCACTCCTCGGACTGATCAACGATCTGCTCGATATGTCCAAGATAGAATCGGGAAAGATGCATCCCGTTGAGCTCGAGTATGATATGCAGGAACTTCTGCGTTCGATCGTATCCATGATACGTGTAAGGAGTACCGAGAAGGATCTTTCATTTGACGTTTGCATAGATGAGATACTTCCCAAGCGCCTGTACGGTGACTCCGGCAAGATCAAGCAGATAGTACTTAATCTGCTCACCAATGCGGTCAAATACACCGAGAACGGCGGATTTGCACTTGCCGTATCGGTGGAATCAAGGACCGATGACATGATAGACCTGAAATTCTCCGTCAAGGATACCGGCATCGGTATAAGAGAAGAGGATATGGAAAAGCTCTTCACGGCTTATGAAAGACTTGATGAAGAGAAGAATTCGGGAATACAGGGAACCGGACTTGGACTTGATATATCCAAGCGTTTTGCCCAGCTCCTCGGAGGAGATCTCGTAGTTGAAAGTGTTTACGGACAGGGCTCTGAATTTATTTTCACCGTCAGACAGAAGATTGTCGATGCCACACCGATGGGTATCTTTACCGAACGTGAGGAAACAGGTGTAAAGGGACCTTACGTTGCACAGTTTGTTGCACCCGATGCGGATGTTCTGGTTGTAGATGACAATCCGATGAACCTTAACGTCATCAGAGGATTGCTTAAGCCTACCAAGGTTTTCGTCACCACTGCGGAAAGCGGCGAGGAATGCCTTGAGAAGATCAAGACGACGAAATATAACATTGTGCTTCTTGATCATATGATGCCCGGAATGGACGGAATAGAGACGCTTGAGAAGATCAGGGAGATAGATGCGGATCTTCCCGTATATGCTCTTACCGCAAATGCGACTTCCGGTGAGGAATTCTATAAATCCAAAGGCTTCAACGGATATCTGGCTAAGCCCATAGACAGTGAGACTCTCGAAAAGACCATCATGCAGCATATCCCCGAAGAGATGATGATGAAGGCGGAGAGAAACGAACACACCGAGGAGCTTACAGAGATGCCGGAGGAGATGAAGTGGATCTATGAAACAAAAGGCATTGATGTAGATGAGGGTATTAAGAATTCCGGCGGCATATCACAGTTCATATTCTCCCTCAATATGTTCCTGGATACTATCGACGGAAATATCAAGGTTATCAGGGATTCATTCGACAGTGAAAACATAAGACTGTTTACGATCAAAGTGCACTCTCTCAAGACCTCTGCGAGGATAGTGGGTGCAACGGAACTCTCACGTCTGTGTTTCAGTCTCGAAGAAGCCGGTAATAAGCAGGATATAGATTATATCAAGGAGAATGCAGGCAAGCTTCTGGCTGATTACGAAGCGTATAAGGATAAGCTGTCAAAACTCAGGAAGGACGATGATGACGAAGGCAAGGAGCCGATTCCCGAAGATGAACTAAAGGATGCATATGCCGCACTTAAGGAGATCATTCCTCAGATGGACTACGATTCGGTGGAGATGATAATAGACGATCTGAAGAAGTACAAGCTTCCCGAAGAAGACAAGGGCAAGATTGACCGGCTTGCAACGCTGCTCAAAACATTTGACTGGGATAAGATGGAGGAACTTATATGAACAGATCCAATTTGATCCTCACAGGCGAAAAAGAATCCTTCATCGTAAGGGTGCTTCTCAAGAAATTAAAGGATGCGAAAGTTGAATGCTCATTTGTTCCGTTTGATATAAACAGCATTAATCCCGCTGTTGATGATAACACTTCGCTTGTTGTTCTGTTCATGGAAGACGGTTACCAGCCGCCCAAGGATGTTCTTCATTATCTCAAGGACATACTTGAAGAAAAAGACATCAGGATGACGGTACTCGGAGATCATAATGATGTCGCATATGTCACCGATAATATGCCCGGCGATCTTATCTGCTCGACTTTCTACCGTCCCGTGGATAATGAGATGTTCGTACAGTCCGTCACCGAATATCTTAACAAGCTTGATTCGGGAGAGTTCAGAAAGAGCATTCTCATAGTTGACGATGATCCTTCATATCTCGGGCTGGTAAGAGAATGGCTAAGGGGCACCTATAAGGTTTATATGGCCAATTCGGGTCTGCAGGCCATCAAGTGGCTTGGCAAGAATAAGGTAGACCTGATACTGCTCGATCATGAGATGCCGATCACCAGCGGGCCTCAGGTGCTTGAGATGCTGAGATCGGAAGAAGATACCAAGTCGATACCGGTCATGTTCCTTACGGGAAAGGGAGATAAGGAAAGCGTCATGAAGGTTGTATCCCTGCGTCCCGAAGGGTATTTCCTGAAGACCATTCAAAAGGCCGAACTGCTCGAAAAGCTGAATGAATATTTTGTGCTCCATAAATAAGGGGTTTGCATATGTATGATTATCTTGCTGCCCACCAGCTGAATCTGATGATGTGGCTGTGCGGCATATGCGGGATCATAGCGGTGCTTCTTCTTTTTTCCAACGCACTGACCCGCAAGAGAAAATGGATATTGATATTGATGGAACTGACATCGATGTCCCTTCTTATGTTCGATCGCTCCGCATATATCTATGCGGGCAATACGGACACTCTTGCCTATTATATGGTAAGGATAAGCAATTTCCTTGTCTTTTTCCTTACACCGATGGTGGTTCTTGCTTTCAATATTTATATTTCGGATCTCCTCGTCAACGAAGGCGGAGTGAAGAATCTTCCCATCAGGATCGTTACCGTCAATTATGCGACAATAATCGGTATGGTTCTTGTTGCCGTATATCATTTCAACGGCTTCTATTACTATTTTGATGAGAACAATTATTACCACAGAGGACCGGGATTTGTTTTCTGCTATGCGGTTCCCGTTATATGCACGATCGTTCAGTATACCGTAGTAAGAGAGTATAAGAAGCAATTCAGCAAAGCCATTTATCAATCGCTTGTCCATTACATAATCCTTCCCATATTCGCGGGAATAGTCCAGATGATAATGGCCGGAATATCGATCGCGAACATGGCGATAGCCGTTGCATCCGTGCTGCTTTACATATTCACGTATATAGATATCAACGACAAGGTTGAAAAGACATATACGGATGAACTTGCCGGGCTTATCAAGGACAACAGGGCTACGAAGAAATTTTTTGACCAGCTGTCTCTTGCGGTGATCGGTACGATCGATTCCAGAGATCCTTTTACAAAGGGAAGATCGGAAAGAGTAGCGGACTATTCCAGAAAGATCGCAGAGCTTTCCGGCAAGGATGAAAAAGAGTGCGACGAGATCTATTACTGTGCCCTGTATCATAATATAGGCACACTTAATATTCCGGAATCCGTACTTCAAAAACGCGGTAAACTGACGGAGGAAGAACTTGCCATCCTTAACCGTGTCAGTGCTGCGGGTAACGAGATACTTTCATCCGTGACCGAAGATCCTAAGCTTGCCGATGCGGCAAAATATGCCCATGAAAAATACGACGGAAGCGGAATTCCCGAAGGCCTTTCCGGTGATGAGATCCCGGAGGTTGCAAGGATCATTGCCGTTGCCGATTCATATGTAGAACTTACCAGCGTGACAAGGGACCATAATCCGATCCCTTCACAGATAGTAAGGGAAGAATTCATCAAGAATGCGGGAACGGTATACGATCCCGAGTTCGCCGGTCATATGGTTCATATCATGGATATTGAGACGGATACCGGTGTCCGCAAGGACAATACGGTCAAGAATGAACTTGAGAAAAGTCTCAATTGCGGTAAATACCGTGATGCGTTCACTTCCGGAATACGCATCAGGGACAATAAGATAAAGATCACCTTCGAGAGTGAAAGAGAAACGGGTGTCGAAGGCTTTTCCGCTCCTTCGCTCATCCTTTTTGATTCTTTTGACAGACTTGTACATGACAACGCAAAAGCGATAGAGGATTACCATTATCTTGAATACGGTGAACTCTGGTTCGACGACCATTTCATTCTTACCGGCGCAAGAGCTATGAAGAAGACCGCAGAAAAACCTTCCGTAAGCTCAGCGGATGACAAGGACAGGTACACCGTGACCGCACTAAAGTATGAGGATCATGTAAAGATCATCACCGATAGTGCAAAGGGTATTTTTGAATACACGATCGTGCTGCCGGACAATTCGAAAGCCTTCTATATATCCATAACCGGAGAAAACTGCAGGATAAGCAGGATTGAAGCGACCGAAGCCGAAGAGATCACCGGTCCCGATGACATAGAAAGAATTGAAGATGTCATCAATTATGCGGACAGGATCGAATCCGATATACCCAATGTACAGATCGACAGACCTTTATCCGCAGCGACAGTCGGTGTAAGACTTTTCGACAAAAAAGCTGTCAGGTTCCACAGCATGTCTCTTCCCGCTGCCGATCTTGTATGGCATTGTCCGTATATATGCATTTTCTCTTCCGAAGACGGACTTATGAACGGCCCCGGATATACCGAGTTTGCGATGATCAAATTGAACGGTGAATACAATGATGAAGGTAATGCCGCAGAGAACCGCTTCAATATGAAGAAAACATACGCATTCCCCGGCTGGGATAAATGGAAGGAAAAGAACAAGCGCGGCGTGGAATATGAGGTTTCTTTTGCCAAGAGAGGAAAGCAGATTATTCTTTCTTCCGATAATCTCGGAATAGTCATTGAAAATATCACTACACTACCCGAGTCGGCCGGAGATGTATATTTTGCGATAACCGGAGACCAGGTTGCGATCACCGATATAAGACTCGAGTGACAATTGGAAGAAATGAATGAACCGTCCCCTTGTTCAACGTGATCTTCTGAAAAAGAAAACCCCGCAGTTACCTGCGGGGTTCGTTTTATCTTTCGGGTGCTGTGCAGTTTGATTCGCGGATCTTTCTCTTTGCCGCTTCGAGCATCAGCTTGATACGGTTGAGCTGGTTGACTTCGGAAGCACCGGGATCGTAATCTATCGCAACGATATTTGCACCGGGATGAGCGTGCCTTATAGCCTTGATGACACCTTTTCCTACTACGTGGTTGGGAAGGCAGGCAAAAGGCTGGCAGCATACGATGTTCGGAACACCGTCATGGATGAGTTCAATCATCTCACCGGTAAGGAACCATCCTTCACCCGTCTGGTTGCCTATCGAAACGATGGGCTTGGCAAGATCGGCGATCTCTTTGATCGGTGTCTGGGGAGTGAAGTGCCTGCTCTTTTTAAATGCCTTGGTACATACTCCGCGTAAAGGGCTTTCTATCGCCCAGATGCCGAGGTTGCAATATCTCTTTGCTTTCTTGCTCATTCCGAGTTCGTCAGCTTTATAAACCTGGTTGTAGAAACAGTAGAGCATAAAATCCATAAGGTCGGGTGAAACGGCTTCTGCTCCTTCACTTTCGAGAAGGTCGACAAGATGGTTGTTGCCGGAAGGAGAATACTTTACCAGGATCTCACCTACTATGCCGACTCTGGGTTTGATCAGATTCTCGTCAACCGGGATCGCATCGAATTCTTCGATCATCTGTCTGCACATCTTGCGGAATTTCAGGAAGTTGGGTTTCTTTGCGGTTGAAAGGAAATCCTGGCACTTCTTTACCCACTTTTCATGAACCGCGTTTACCGCTCCCTTTTCAAGCTCGTAGGGACGCATGCGGTATACGCATCTCATGAAGATATCACCGAATGTTGCGCCGAGCGCGAGTCTGTAGATCATGTCGAGATTGATCTTGAATCCGGGATTAACTTCGATACCGCCGAGGTTGAGCGAGATAACGGGTATCTGTTCCAGTCCCGCTTTCTTGAGAGCTCTTCTGATAAATCCGATATAGTTGGTCGCTCTGCATCCGCCGCCTGTCTGGGTGATTATAAGAGCGGTCTTATTGACATCGTATTTTCCCGATTCGATAGCCTGCATGAGCTGTCCGACAACAAGCAGCGAAGGATAGCATGCATCGTTGTTGACATATTTAAGTCCTGTATCTATCGCATTCTTATCACTGTCTTCGAGAACGACAAGATCGTATCCCGCGGATCTGAATGCGGGTTCGAGTACATCAAAGTGTATGGGTGACATCTGAGGACAAATGATGGTGTAATTCTTTCTCATCTCCTCGGTGAACTTGACCTTCTCTATGCTGGTCGGTCTGGTCACATGAGTCTTGCCCTGCTTTTCCCTGACTTTGATCGCAGAGATAAGTGATCTGATACGTATCCTGGCAGCACCGAGATTGTTGACCTCATCGATCTTGAGACATGTATAGATCTTGTCGGAACCGGAGAGGATGTCATTGACCTGGTCGGTTGTTACGGCATCAAGACCGCATCCGAAAGAGAAGAGCTGGATCAGATCGAGATTATCGACCGTGCGTACATAGGATGCCGCTGCATAGAGTCTTGAGTGATACATCCACTGATCCATGACTATGAGAGGCCTGTCCACTTTTCCGAGATGAGAGATGGAATCTTCGGAAAGAACGGCGATATCATATGATGTGATCAGATCGGGTATTCCGTGATTTATCTCGGGATCCGTATGGTAAGGACGTCCTGCGAGCACTATTCCGTGCTTGCCGGTTTCTTCGAGATATTTAAGTGCTTTCTCTCCTTCAACCTGTACGTCTTTTCTTGCCTTTGCAAGTTCTTCCCACGCTTCGTCAACCGCAGAATTGATCTCGGCCGAAGGAAGCTCACGGAATTCTTTTCTCAGAGCGTACTTGATGGTCTCCTTGGATGAGAAGTTCATGAAAGGATTCCTGAAGACCACCTTGCCGGTGGTGATCGATTCTACGTTATTCTTGATGTTCTCGGAATATGAAGTGACTATGGGGCAGTTGTAATGGTTGCCCGCATCCTGGAATTCTTTTCTTTCGTAGAAAAGAGCAGGATAGAAAATGAAATTCACATTCTGAGCGATGAGCCATTCGATATGACCGTGCGATATCTTCGCAGGGTAGCATTCCGATTCAGAAGGGATCGATTCGATACCGAGTTCGTAGATGGCTCTGGTTGATGCAGGTGAAAGAACAACCCTGTATCCGAGTTTCGTGAAGAATGTGAACCAGAAAGGGTAGTCCTCGTACATGTTGAGAACTCTGGGAAGTCCGACGGTTCCTCTCGGAGCTTCGTTGAGCTCAAGGGGAACGTAAGAGAAGAGTCTCTTCAGTTTATAGTCATAGAGGTTGGGAACACCGGTCTTGTTCTTGACTCCGCCGATGCCTCTTTCGCATCTGTTTCCGGAGATGAATTGTCTTCCGCCCGTGAACCTGTTGATGGTAAGACGGCATGCGTTCGTACAGCCCTTGCACTTGGTCATCGAGGTTGTGAACTCGAGATTTATGATCTCATCGAGGGAGAGCATTGTTGATTCGTAGCCCTCTTCATATCTGTCCCTTGCGATGAGAGCCGCACCGAATGCACCCATGATACCTGCGATATCGGGTCTTACGGCTTTGCACCCAGCGATAGTCTCAAATGCCCTGAGAACGGCATCGTTGTAGAAGGTTCCGCCCTGTACGACAATATTCTTGCCGAGTTCGGAAGCGTCAGCAACTTTAATGACCTTGAACAGAGCATTCTTGATTACGGAATAAGCAAGTCCGGCGGAAATATCGGCAACGGATGCGCCTTCCTTCTGAGCCTGCTTAACCTTGGAATTCATGAATACGGTACATCTTGTTCCCAGATCGATGGGATGTGGAGCAAAGAGTGCTTCCTTGGCAAAATCAACTACAGAGAAGTCGAGTGATTTTGCAAATGTTTCTATGAACGATCCGCAGCCCGATGAACATGCTTCGTTAAGAAGGACCGAATCGACAGTTCCGTCCTTGATCTTGATGCACTTCATATCCTGGCCGCCGATATCGAGGATGCAGTCAACCTTGGGATCGAAGAATGCTGCCGCGGTATAATGCGCAACCGTTTCGACTTCGCCGTCGTCGAGAAGGAATGCGGATTTAAGCAGTGCTTCACCGTAACCTGTGGAGCATCCGCGTGCGATCCTTGCGCCTTCGGGAAGTTTTTCTTTTATCTCGGTAACGGATCTGATGGCTGTCTTTAACGGACTGCCGTCGTTACCCGAATAGAATGAATATACGAGCTTGCCGTCTTCATCGACGAGCGCAATCTTGGTTGTGGTGGATCCCGCATCTATACCCATGAAAAGATTTCCCCGGGCATTTGCGAGGTCACTCTTTTCAACCTTGGTCTTTTCGTGACGGGCTGTAAAATCCCTGTATTCGTCTTCGGTTGCGAAAAGAGGATCCATTCTCGCAACTTCGAATTCCATCTTGATCGGAGAGGCGAGCTTATCGGTCATCTCTTTGAGGCTGAGACCGTTTTCACCCTCGGTGCAGAGTGCGGAACCGATCGCAGCGAAAAGATGTGAATTATCCGTGTTCATTATGTGCTCGTCATCGAGCTTAAGAGTGCGGATGAATGCTTGCTTGAGTTCGGGAAGGAAGTGAAGAGGACCGCCGAGGAACGCAACATGTCCCCTGATGGGTTTGCCGCACGCAAGACCGGAGATGGTCTGGTTAACGACAGCCTGGAATATGGATGCCGCAAGGTCTTCCTTGGTCGCACCTTCGTTGATAAGGGGCTGGATGTCGGTCTTGGCAAATACTCCGCATCTTGCCGCAATGGTATAGAGAGACTTGTAGCTCTCCGCATATTTATTGAGTCCTGCCGCGTCGGTCTGTAAGAGGGAAGCCATCTGATCGATGAATGAACCGGTTCCGCCTGCGCAGATGCCGTTCATTCTCTGCTCGGCATTGCCGTTCTCGAAATAGATGATCTTGGCATCCTCGCCGCCGAGCTCGATGGCAACATCCGTACCGGGACATAAGGTGCGCAGCGAAGTGGAGACTGCGATAACTTCCTGGGTAAAAGGAACGCCTAAGTGCTTGGCCAGCGTAAGACCGCCCGACCCTGTGATCATGGGATAGATATCTATATTTCCGAGCTTTTTGAAAGCGTCATTCAGAAGATCGCTGAGCGTCTCCCTTATGCGCGCAAAATGTCTCTTGTAGTCGGAAAAGAGAATGTTGTTGGAATCATCTATGAATGCAACTTTGACAGTGGTGGACCCGATGTCTATTCCGAGTCTTGCACTGTCTGTTTTCTTTTCGCTTTGGATCTCTGCCATTTCAACCTCAAAATCTGTGCCGGAAAGGGCCGGCTTTTTATTTTCGCATTTATTATGTAAGAATTTTAGCTAACCTTGTCAATTATAGTGGCAAAAGGGGGTAAAATCAACTTTTTTTAACGCCCGCGGGAAGGCCGGGCAAAGGGGTTCATTCGCATCGCAGCCTGTGCATTAAACTTTTATTAAGCAGGGGGGCCTTGCCTTGTTTAAAAAGGGGAAAAATGGTAAACTTTTACAGGATTTATAGTTTTTTCAAGGAGATAACTGTCTTGAGCAGATTCAGTAATAAATTACGTAAGTATGCCATTCCCAATCTTACCCTCTGGCTTATCGCCGGGTATGTCATCGGATATATGATATCCATGGTAAACAGCTCATTTCTGTACTGGCTGTCGCTCGATCCCTACAAGATCCTTCACGGTCAGGTCTGGAGGCTCTTTACCTGGGTCATCATCCCTCCCAATATGCTCGGAAGCGATCCGCTGGGGCTGTTCTTTGTCCTTTTGATGCTTTTCTGCTGTTATTCCATAGGAAATATCCTTGAGAGGACCTGGGGAACCGTAAAATACAATATCTTCATCTTTACGGGCATTTTGCTGGCGGTCGTCTGTGCCTTCGTTTATCTGGGAATCCTGTTCGTCTCCAATGATTTTGACGCGCTTGTGGCCCTCGAAAACGCCAATATGGCGGTCGACTGGTTTGCTTTCAGCACTTATTACATCAATATTTCCATATATATAGTCTTTGCCATGACATATCCCAACGATATCGTCAGGCTTTACTTCATTCTCCCGGTCAAGATGAAATGGCTCGGTATTCTCGATACCGTGTATCTTATCTATATTTTCCTGAAGGGATATCTACCCGAAAAAGCTGCGGTCATCGCCGCTCTGATCAATTGCCTTATCTTTTACCTGTCCAATATCAGAGGCGTTAATCTTAATCCCGGACAGATACACAGACAGAATGCCTTCAACAGGCAATATAAGAGAGGCTTTGCCAATGCCGGAAGGACGAGGAATACGGGAGGCGTTACTTCATCGACATCCGATGTCAAGATGAACGCACGTCCGCAGACAAGGCATAAATGTGCGATCTGCGGAAAGACCGAGGTTTCGGATCCGGACATGGAATTCAGATACTGCTCCAAATGCGCGGGTAATTACGAATACTGCCAGACACACCTTTTCACACACACCCATGTAAGGGGATAAAATGGATAAAGAAGTACTTTTCGGAAAAACGCTCGAAGAATTACGCCGCAAGGCAGCCGTTCAGGGCGGATATATCGATAAAAACGAAATACTTGAAATGCTCGCTCCTCTTGAGCTTGATGAGGAGAAGACCGGCATGGTCTTCGATTATCTGAAGGGCAGGGGGATCCGATTCGAGATAAACGTATCCGAGACCGCGATACCCGCAGACGACATAGAGCTTGACGGTGTCACTCCTTCCGAGAACGAAGCGGTGATATCTGAATTTGCGCTCGATGATATAGATACGGATTATCTCAACGCTTATCTTGAAGGCCTTGATGAACTTCCCGTTTATTCGGACGGTGAAAAGATCGCTTTTACGATCTCCGCGATGGCGGGTGAGGAACGATCCAAAGAGAAGCTCATAAACTGCTATCTCAAGGACATAGTCGGTATTGCACGTATCTATACGGGACAGGGAGTTTTTCTCGAAGATCTTATCGGGGAAGGCAACGAAGCCCTTGTGCGCGGCGTGTCTATACTCGATTCCCAGGAAAAGCCGGATGACTGCGAAGGCTTTCTTATGAAGCTTGTGATGGACGCGATGGAAGAGCTGATACATGAAGCTTCTTCCGAAGGCGACCTTGAAGACAAGATACTTAAAAAGACCAATAAGGTCTATGACAAGGCAATGGAGCTTGCGGAAGAACTTGAAAGAAAGGTCACCGTGAAGGAAGTTGCAGAATTCGCCGGAATCTCCGAAAAAGCCGTCAGGGAAGCGATGGAGATAAGCGGATACAAGATAGAATGCATTGAGGATGACAGACAGTCGTGACGAAGCAGACTTACGAAGATTATAAATACTTTCTTCAGGATGCCGGATATTTCTATGTGGGCAGCAAGTATACCTTACGGGAGATAACCGAGTGTGAGGATATTCTCTTTAAATTCCGCAAGGTGACCGCAGAGAGCATCCTCCCGAAATTCACCGAAACGGATACGCTCGAAACGGTGCTGTATTATCTTGAGCCCGGGAATTTCGTATTCCAGGTTCTCAAGCAGATGGGTGCACAGGTCCGCGTCAGCATGCTCAGCAGGAAGAAGTCCCTTTTCGGAAAAGAAAAAGAAAGCTATGTCACAAAGTACATCGGCATTAAGGAACTTGTTTCCATCAGTGAAGAAGACAAGAAGAAACTTGGTGTTGTCATACAGGAATTGAAGGGAAGCAAACTGGCTCTTCTTACCGTATGACCTTTGACAGTAAAGGAACCGCTATGGAACTTGAAAAGCTTAAAAGCTATGAGATACTTGAAAAATACGATCTTGCGGATATCGCGTCCGTCGGTTACAGGATGGTCCATAAAAAGACCGGTGCGAGAGTATGCCTGATCGAAAATGATGATAATAACAAAGTCTTTTCGATCGCGTTCAGGACTCCGCCCACCGATTCGACGGGTGTTGCGCATATACTCGAACATTCCACTCTCTGCGGATCGAGGGAATTCCCTCTCAAGGATCCATTTGTCGAGCTCGTCAAGGGTTCGCTCAATACATTCTTAAATGCAATGACATATCCGGATAAGACCGTTTATCCGATCGCGAGTACCAATGATGCGGACTTCAGAAATCTGATGCACGTTTATCTTGATGCGGTTTTCTATCCCAATGTCTATAAGAACGAGAGTATATTCAGGCAGGAAGGATGGCATTATGAATATGATGAGAACGGAAAGCTCATCATTAACGGTGTCGTCTATAACGAGATGAAGGGTGCAAGATCTTCTGCCGAAGATATCATCTCATCGGAATCGATGTTCTCTCTTTTCCCGGACACGGCTTACAGCGTTGAATCCGGCGGAGATCCCGACTGCATTCCCGCTCTGACATATGAGCAGTTCCTTGATTTCCACAGGAAATATTACCATCCTTCGAATTCATACATTCTGCTGTACGGAAATCTTGATATGGCGGAGAATCTGGATTTCATCGACAGAAAGTACCTGTCCAGATTTTCTGCGCTCGATATTGATTCGACCATAAAGATCCAGGCACCTTTCAATCAGCCTGTACATGTGAATAAGCAGTGTCCTCTTTCTCAGGGCGAAAATGCCGATGAGAACACTTTCTTTTCCGTTAATTTCGCACTTGATGCGGAACTCGACGGCAAGACCAGGCGTGCCTTCGATGTCATTGATTATGCACTGGTTTCATATCCCGGTGCGCCACTGCGTAAGATCCTTATCGAGCAGGGCGTCGTCGGTGATGTGTCCAGCCGTTTCGAGACATCGGTAAGACAGCCTTTCTACAGCATCATAGGCAAGGATGCCGCAATGAGCATGGAGACCAGGTTCGGCCAGCTCATTACCGAGACCATCGAAACCGTTGCGAAGAAGGGCTTTGATAAGAATGCGCTCAGGGCTGCGATAGATTCTGCGGAATTCCGTTACAGGGAAGCTGACTACGGAAGATATCCGAAGGGACTTATGTACTGCCTGAACATGTATGATTCCTGGCTGTATGACGATACGAAGCCTTTTGATTATATCGTTGCCGGTGATGATTTCGATTTCCTCAGGGAAAATATCGATACCGGTTATTACGAGAAGCTTGTCAGAAAATACCTGATCGGCAATAAGCATAAGAGCTATGTCAGCGTTCGTCCCACCGAAGGCGTTCTCGAAGCCAAGGAGAGCGAGCTTCGCAAGAAACTCGACATACTTCAGGAGAGACTTTCTCCCGATGAAAGGAGAGCCATCGATACCATCAAGGAAAAGCTCGATAAATTCAGGGATACACCCGATTCCGAAGCTGCGATCAATTCGCTTCCGATGCTCACAAGAAGTGATCTTAAGAGAGAAGCGGAGCCCTACAGCAATGAGGTATCAGATGTGGACGGAATGCCTTTTGTATTCCACGATGTCGATACAAGAAGGATCGGATATCTTAGACTTGCGTTCAAGCTTGATGAGATCGGCACCGAATTCGTTCCTTACGTGGGACTCCTGAGGGATATTCTGTCGATGGTCGATACCGACAGGCATAAATATGAGGAACTCAGTCCTCTGATCGACCTGTGCATGGGCGGTTTTTCCGTATCCACCGAGCATTATCCCATATTTGGGAAAAACGATGAATTCACCGCTACTTTTGAGATGAGAGGAAAGTTCTTCTTTGAAAGATCTGACGAAGCATTCGATCTGTTCAGGGAGATACTTCTTACTTCGAAGTTCAAGGATCTTAAGAGGATCAGGGAGATCCTCGGTGAGATCAAGAACGGAATGCAGTCCTCTTTCCTTTCCGCAGGACATTCGGTTGCATCATCCAGAGCCCTTGCATCCGTTTCGAAAGAAGCTGCGTACAACGAGCTGATGTCGGGCGTATCTTATTACAGGTTCATCTGCAGCCTGCTTAATGATTATGATTCCGCAAAGGGCAATATGCAGGAATGCCTGACTTATGTGACCGGCCTTATCTTCAGATCCGAGAATCTTATCGTTGATTACACCGGAAGCCGCGAGGAGGCCGACAAGCTTAAAGAGAGGATCCGCGCATTCAAGGATGAGCTTTATACCGAAAAGCACCGTCCTGCGAAAAAGAATATCGAACTTATCAAAAAGAATGAGGGACTGACCACGTCGGGACAGGTCGTTTATGTCTGCAGGGCCGGACTTTTCAACAGGAACGGACTTGAGTATGACGGCGTTCTGAAGGTATTAAAGGTCTATCTCGGATACAATTATCTGTGGGTTAATGTCAGGGTTAAGGGCGGTGCCTACGGAGTCATGAATAATTACGGAATGAACGGATCTGCATTTTTTGTTTCATACCGTGACCCGAACCTTACAAAAACCGTCGATGTATATGAAGGGGCAGCAGACGATGTTGCAGCCTTCGATGCAGACGAACGGGAAATGACCAAACTGATCATTGGAACCGTGAGTGAACTTGACATTCCGCTCACCCCCTCCGCAAGAGGCGCGAGAAGCTTTGCGGCATATATGACGGGAGTCACATTCGAAGAGGTCCAGAAACAGCGTGACCGTGTTCTCGACTGTACACCTGCCGATATGAGAAAGATGGCGGATTACATCAGGGAATTCATGGCCGACAACAAGCTTTTTGTGGTCGGTAACGAAACACTCATCAGAGAGAATGAAAATCTTTTCGGAACCGTTGAGAGTCTGCTGTAAACTTGCTTACAGGAGGAACTGTTATGAAAAAGAATTCGATGTTCAGAAAACTTATAGCTGCAGGTGTCTGCTCCATGGCGATCCTTGCGGGATGTGCTTCCGGTGCTTCATATGATTCCGCTTATAACGGCGGAGCCGGCGGGAATTATGCGGTCGCTCCCGAAGCCGTTGCCGATTATGATTACAAAGGCGATTATGACTACGGCTATTATGACGATTATGCCATGGAAGAAATGGATATGGCCGTTGACGGAGGTTCGGGTTCCACAACCGTAACGGAATCGGGCGCAACCACACCCCGTACCGCAGACCCTACCAGAAAGCTCATCACTACCGCCAATGTGGATGTCGAGACGAAGGAATTCGACAAGCTTTATTCCGATATCGAAAGCTACGTTAAAAACGCCGGCGGATATCTCGAGTCCATCAATACTTACAACGGAAGCCGTTATTACGGACAGGTCGTTGAAAGACATGCAAACCTTACCGTAAGGATCCCTGCGGATAAGCTCGATGCATTCCTTGAAGAGATCGGAAATGCCGGAAATATCACCAACAGAAGCCAGAATGTTGAGGATATCACTCTTACCTATGTTGATCTCGAAGCACACAAAAAGACCCTCCTCGAAGAGCAGGAGCGCCTCAATGAATTTCTCAGGGAAGCAGAGACCATCGAGGATATGATCTATATCGAGGAAAGACTTTCCAACATCAGATATCAGCTCGAGAGCATGGAAAGCCAGCTCCGCACCTATGACAACAAGGTCAATTATTCAACCGTATACCTCAACATCAATGAAGTCGTTGAATACACGCCAGTTGTTTATGAAGAGCCCTCTACCTGGGAAAGAATGAAGGAAGGATTCTCCGATTCCCTTGAAGATATAAAGAGAGGATTACAGAACTTTGCAGTATGGTTCGTATCCAATGTGATCTACCTTATCATCTTTGCCGTTATCATCTTCGTGATCGTTAAGTGGATCCTTTACATGGCATCCGATAAGAGGGCAGCCAAGAAGGCGGCCAAGCTTGCGAAGAAGCAGAAGGCACAGCAGGAAGCATATCAGAATACCATGAATGCTCTTTCAGGTGCAGAGCCTGTAGTAAAAGCCGAAGCACCCAAGGCGGATGCGACCGAAGAGAAGAAGTAATTAAATCGAATGCCGGAACGGGAGATCATCCTCCCGTTCCGTGCTGCTGTTAACAGGGAAAAAATATGCCGGAAAAGAAATCGGGATTTGTCGGCGTTATCGGAAAAGCCAACGTCGGCAAATCCACTCTTGTAAATTCAATAGTAGGACAGAAGATAGCAATCACTTCTCCGAAGCCACAGACTACCCGTAAGAAAGCCAGGGCGGTATTTACGGATGAAAGAGGACAGATCGTATTTCTTGATACACCCGGTATTCATAAGTCGAGAAGCAAGCTCGGAGATTATATGATGTCGAGTGCGTGGAGTACATTTGCCGATGCGGATGTTGTGCTCTGGATGGTTGAGCCTTCCGATATTTTCACCGACACGGAAGAGCTGATCTGCACCAAGCTCCATACTCTTGAATGTCCTATTATCCTTGTGATCAATAAGACCGATACGATATCGAAAGACAAGCTTCTGGAATTCATAGCTTCATACAGTAAGCATATGGATTTTACCGAGGTTGTTCCGATATCCGCACTTAAAGGTAAGAATGTTGACGATCTTGTAGACACCGTATTCAAATATCTTCCCGAAGGCGAGCCCTTCTATGATGAGGATACGATCACCGATCAGCCCGTAAAGCAGATAGCTGCGGAGATCATAAGGGAAAAGGCTCTTATGTGCCTCGGTGAAGAGGTCCCCCACGGACTTGCCGTAGCGATAGATCAAATGAAATACGAAAATGATATGTATCATATAGATGCAACCATCTATTGCGAGAGGGATTCCCATAAGGGAATGATAATCGGAAAGGGCGGAAGCAAATTAAAAGAGATCGGATCCAAAGCACGTCCCGAGATCGAAGAGCTATGTGAGAGCAAAGTATTCTTAAAGCTCTGGGTCAAGGTCAAGAAGGACTGGAGAGACTCTGATATACTTCTCAAGAATTTCGGATTTGACAAGTCGCAGTTATGAAAGATTTTTTTACCTGTACCGGAATGGTCTTAAGATCGAGGCCTGCCGGAGAAAATGACAGACTCATAACACTTCTTGCAGGTACGGAGGGGAAGCTCAATGTATTTGTAAGGGGCGCGAGGAAGCCCTCCTCACGTTTTGCCGCATCTTCCGAAAGCTTTGCATTCGGTGAATTTAAGCTGAGTCACGGTTCGAGCGCATACTATCTTAACGATGCGGATATATCGAACTATTTTGAAGAATTCAGGACGGACATAGAACTTGCCGCATATGCTTCGTATTTTGCAGAGATAGCTGACTATTACTGTGTCGAGGGAGATGATGCGACTTCAATGCTCGGACTTTTATATGCTTCACTCCTTGCGCTGAACAATCCGAACTTTTCAAGCAGGCTTGTCAGGTGCATCTATGTGCTGAGAGCCATTGTAATAAACGGAGAATTCCCGGGTCTTCCGCAGGGCAGGAATTACAATGATGCCGTTATCGCTGCGATAGACCGCATCGAGAACGCGGACCTGAGACATCTGTACACTTTTAAGCTTACCGAGCCCGCCGAGGATGAACTCTTCAGACTCACCACGGATTACGAGAAACGTTTCATGGACAGACATTTCAAGTCGCTTGAAGTGCTGAGCGCTCTGTAAACTTCACAGGATTATAATCCAATCTTTGAAGACGGCCCGGATATGATATTCTATCCCGAGAGTTAACGATCCGGCAGGACCGGCATGATGTATAAAGCAGGGGCGGTTTCCTTAAAAGTGGGCCGCCCTTTGGTTTAGCTTAAATCCCTTGAAGTGGCGGGGGCGCTGTGATAAAATCTGCTCTGTATGTGAATATTGTTTCCCGAAAGGAAGAAAATTATGGAAAAGACAATGGACAAGATAGTCACTCTTGCGAAAGGAAGAGGATTTATATATCCCGGATCCGACATTTACGGCGGACTCGCGAACACCTGGGATTACGGAAATCTCGGTGTTGAGCTCAAGAATAATGTAAAGAGGGCATGGTGGCAGAAATTCGTTCAGGAGAGCCCCCACAATGTAGGTGTTGACTGTGCGATCCTCATGAATCCCCAGACCTGGGTTGCTTCCGGCCATCTTGCAGGCTTTTCCGATCCCCTTATGGACTGTAAGGAGTGTCATGAGAGATTCCGTGCGGATAAGGTTATTGAAGATTTCTGTGCCGATAACGGCATCACTCTCGAGAAGCCCATCGACGCATTCTCACAGCAGGAGATGATGGATTTCATCAAGGAAAAGAGCATTCCCTGCCCTACATGCGGAAAGCACAACTTCACCGATATCCGTCAGTTCAATCTTATGTTCAAGACCTTCCAGGGTGTTACCGAGGATGCGAAGAATACCGTTTACCTTCGTCCCGAGACCGCTCAGGGTATTTTCGTTAACTTCAAGAACGTTCAGAGAACCTCCAGAAAGAAGGTTCCTTTCGGAATAGCTCAGGTAGGTAAGTCCTTCCGTAACGAGATCACTCCCGGAAACTTCACCTTCCGTACCAGAGAGTTCGAGCAGATGGAGCTTGAGTTCTTCTGCAAGCCCGGAACCGACCTTGAGTGGTTCCAATACTGGAGAGGCTTCTGCCGCGACTGGCTCATAAGCCTCGGAATCAAGGAAGACGAGATGAGACTCCGTGACCATGATCCCGCAGAGCTTGCATTCTATTCAAAGGGAACCACCGACATCGAGTTCCTCTTCCCGTTCGGATGGGGCGAACTCTGGGGTATCGCAGACAGAACAGATTACGATCTCGGACGTCATCAGGAGACTTCCGGACAGGATCTCACCTATTTTGATGATGAGACCAATGAAAGATATCTTCCTTATGTTATCGAGCCTTCACTCGGTGCAGACCGTGTTGTTCTCGCTTTCCTTTGCGCAGCATATGATGAAGAGAACATCGGAACCGAGGAAGCACCCGACATCAGAACAGTGCTTCATTTCCATCCCGCTCTTGCACCCGTCAAGATCGGTATCCTTCCTCTTTCCAAGAAGCTTAATGAGGGAGCTGAGAAGATCTACGCACAGCTTTCCAAGAAATACAACTGTGAGTTTGACGACAGAGGAAATATAGGAAAGAGATACCGCCGTCAGGATGAGATCGGTACTCCTTTCTGCATCACCTATGATTTCGATTCCGAGACCGATAACATGGTAACCGTAAGATTCCGTGATTCCATGGAGCAGGAGAGAGTTGCCATCGCAGATCTCGAGAATTACTTCTCAGATAAGTTCACATTCTAATAAATATTTATGGCGAGTCACGGGGACAGTCCCCCGTGACTCATTATTACCAAAATGTTCCGTACATTACGGGACAAAAGTATATTCGGAGATTTTAAGATGAAAAAGTTTACCTACAATGAATTAAGAAATGCTTGGCTGAATTTCTATAAGGAAAGGGGACATGTCGATATCGGTGCCGTTTCGCTCGTATCCGACGGATCCACCGGCGTTATGTTCAATGTTGCCGGAATGCAGCCTCTTATGCCTTATCTTCTCGGTGAAAAGCATCCCAAGGGAACCAGGCTCTGCAATATTCAGGGATGTGTACGTACCAACGACATTGATTCCGTAGGAGATAAGAGCCATCTTACTTTCTTCGAAATGATGGGAAGCTGGAGCCTCGGCGATTACTTCAAGGAAGAGCGTTGCCGGTGGAGCTTTGAGCTTCTTACACAGGTATTCGGATTTGATGCCGATCACCTCGCAGCTACCGTTTTCGAGGGCGACGAAAATGCACCCAGGGATGAAGAGGGCGCTGCTTTCCGTGAAAAATCCGGATTCAAAAAAGAGAACATTTTCTTTCTTCCCGCCGAGGATAACTGGTGGGGACTTGAGTACGGACCCTGCGGACCCGACTCCGAGATGTTCTTCATAGATGAGACCAAGGCACCCTGTGGACCCGACTGCAAGCCCGGATGCCACTGCGGAAGATATACCGAAGTAGGTAACGATGTCTTCATGCAGTATGAGAAGCATCATGACGGACACCTTACTCCTCTTAAGCAGAAGAACGTAGATACCGGATGGGGACTTGAGAGAAATTTCGCATTCCTTAACGGTATAGACGATGTTTACAAGACTGAGCTTTTTGCTTCCGTCATTGCCAAGATCGAGGAACTCAGCGGATTTAAGTATGACGCGGAGGACAAGAACACCCGCTCCATGAGAATAGTTGCCGATCACCTTCGTACAGGTGTAATGCTCATCGGAGACGAGGCAAAGCTCCTTCCCGACAATACCGGCGCAGGATATATTCTCAGAAGACTTATCAGAAGAGCGGTACGTCACGGAAGAAGCCTCGGACTTAATGCTGATCAGCTCCTTTCCGTAGCAAGCATTTATATTGATGATATCTACAGCGAAGGATATCCCCTTCTTGTTAAGAACAAGGACTACATCCTCGGAGAACTCAAGAAAGAGATAAACCGTTTTGAAGCAACTCTTGAAAACGGTATGGCAGAGTTTAAGAAGATCCTTGATACCGCAAAGAGCGCAGCCTCATCCAAGATCGATGGCAAGGATGCATTCTATCTCTATGATACTTTCGGATTCCCCGTTGAGCTTACAATGGAGCTTGCCGAGGAAGCAGGTCTTAATGTTGATGAGGAAGGCTTCAAGGCCGCAATGGCAGAGCAGAAGGCCAAGGCAAGAGAGAATGCAAACTTCTCCGCAAAGCTGACCAGCCCCGCAGTATATGACAAGCTTGATGAAAACCTCAAGAGCGAGTTCATCGGATATGACACTCTCGAAGGAGAAGATACCATCGCCGCTATCGCAGGAGAGGAATCACTTCTTGATTCGCTTTCACAGGGACAGGAAGGAACCATTATCACTTCGGTGACTCCTTTCTATGCAACCATGGGCGGTCAGAAGGGTGATACCGGAATAATAAAGACTGCATCGGCCGAGTTTGAAGTCAGTGAAGCCGTAAAGCTTCCCGGCGGAAGGATCGGACATATCGGTAAGGTTGTAAAGGGCACGATAAGCAAGGGTGATAAGGCTGCACTTCTTGTCGACAAGGCTAACAGAAACGCAACCTGTAAGAACCATACAGCAACACACCTTCTTCAGAAAGCACTTCAGGAGGTTCTCGGAGACAGTGCTCATCAGAAGGGTTCATATCAGGATTCGACCAGAACACGTTTCGACTTCAGCTACGGTCAGGCTATGACTCCCGACCAGATTGCAAAGGTCGAGAAGATAGTTAATGAGAAGATCGCCGAAGATCTCGATGTTGTTACCAATGTAATGGGAATCGAGGAGGCAAAGGCTACCGGTGCAATGGCTCTCTTCGGAGAAAAATACGGAGATACCGTCAGGGTTGTAAATGTCGGCGGCTGGTCGATAGAACTCTGCGGAGGTACTCATGTAGCCAAGACCGGACAGATCGCATCGTTCAAGATCCTTTCCGAGAGCGGTGTTGCCGCAGGCGTAAGACGTATCGAAGCTATCACCGCATCCAATGTGATCGCATATTACGAGGAGCAGAATAAGCTTCTTGCAGATGCTGCAAAGGCAGCAAAGACATCGCCCGAAAATCTTGCCGGCCGTATTGCTCAGATGAATGATGAGATCAAGGCTCTTAATTCCGAGCTTGAATCACTTAAGAGCAAGGCTGCCAAGGATGCACTCGGAGACGTATCCGGGCAGGTTATCGATGTAAAGGGAACCAAGCTTGTGGCTACATCCGTTAAGGGTGTTGATATGAACGGTCTCAGAGATCTCGGAGACCAGACCAAGGCTAAGCTTGGCGAAGGCGTTGTCGTTCTTTTCTCGGAAAGCGACGGCAAGGTAAATATCGTTGCAATGGCTACGGACGGTGCCGTTAAGGCCGGTGCCCATGCCGGAAATCTTATCAAGGCTCTTGCGCCCATGGTCGGCGGAGGCGGCGGCGGAAGACCTAATATGGCCCAGGCCGGCGGTAAGGATCCTTCAGGAATAGATAAGGCTGTAGCCGAAGCTAAGAACGTACTTGAATCCCAGCTTGCGTAACCGTTGAACGATTGGACAGGATGTCCGAAAGACATGACTGCAAGTACACGGATGTACTTGCATGTCCCGGACGGTTTCCTCCGTTCACCCATCTTATCCGTTCTAGAGAAATGAGAGGATGGTTACTTCGTTCATCTCTCTTATCCGTTTATAAAAGGAGGCAGTTATGGCATCACCGGCTTTTGCAAATATTGTAAGTTCATACGGACTTAAGAGTAACGGTATGAATGCGATAGATGTTATTGCGGGAGTTCCCGTCAGGATTGGAAATTACCAGGGTAATCCCACGGTATATTTAAATACCGGAAGCAAAGAGACCGCTGCACGTGTTGCAGCCAATATGAAGGATGCAGCCAAGAATGCCGGTATCATGCCTCCCAAAGCATCGGGAGAGAGCATCACATTCGGTTTCAGGAAGCCCAGGCTTGCCGTTGATCATTACCAGAAGATAAGAGAACTGATCACCGCAAATGCAGGCTCATTGAATCTCGATCAGTGTCCTTACTGCTTTATGGGCAGCTGTGATGTCGCGGGAATGTATCAGGGTACCATCGCAAGAAGAATGCACAGGGCATGCTACCTTAACAAGAGAAATTCCGATATGGAGAAGATCAACAATTCCGACGGTAATTACATTACCGGAATCATCGGTGCCATAATTGCTGCAATCATCATTGTTGCAATCGCTGAGGCTCTTGTGATTGGTGCGAGCAGGATTCTTTATATACTATATCTCGGATTTCCTCTTTTCATTGCCGGTGGATTCAGGCTTGGTAAGGGACCTTACGGCCCTATGGGAAGTTTTTGTCATATCACGGTTAGTATTTTGGCAATGTATTTTTATTTCTATATCCAGGGATGCTGGTATGCTTCGTATATGTATAACATCACAATGGTTGAGGCTTTTCCTTACTTCGGTGATGTAATGAAGATCGTCATGGATCCCGAATTTCTGAAAGACGGTGCCATGGAAATTGTTCTGTTTGTAATAGGACTTTTGATTGCTCTCTTTGCAAATCCCACTTCCAAGAAGCAGGGAAGAAAGGGCGTTCAGCAGAACGATGTATTCATCACTCCGCTTTCTACGATCGATACAGGTTTTTCCGGAGCCGATGCATATAATCCCTTCGGGAGCGTAAGCACCCAGAATCCTACCGCTGAATACAACGATCCTTACGGTACTCAAAACTCTTTCGGTACACAGTCCGCTTACGGCACGCAGGATCCTTATGCTTCTCAGAATGCATTCGGCGATCAGACCGCGCAGACTTCACAGGGCACAAACAGTGACTGGGTCGATGTATACGCTCAGAATTCGGACAACAACAATAACAGCACAGGCTTTTAAAAAATCCTTGACTTTTATATATTCCTGAATATATACTTTCAAAGTACGCGTGACCGCGTATAAATATTTTAGAAATAACCCTGCAGTACAAAGGGACTGAAGGGAGGTAAGAGAAAATGTCATCAGTACAGGTAAAAGAGAACGAATCACTTGACAGCGCTCTTCGCCGCTTCAAGAGAAGCTGCGCAAAGGCAGGCATCCAGCAGGAGATCCGTAAGCGTGAGCACTATGAGAAGCCCAGTGTAAAGCGTAAGAAGAAGTCCGAAGCTGCCAGAAAGCGCAAGTATAACTAAGTCACGACAGGCCCCCTTATAAACCGGGGGCCTTGTTTTTTATCGGAGGATAAGAATTGGATATCCTTATCTGGATAATAATTGTGATAATTGTCCTCGGCATCTGGGTCTGCACTTTCGATACCAACCGTTTTACCGTATCGGAATACCGGTTTACGGATAAAAGGATCGCAAAGTCTCTTAAGGTTGTCTTTTTATCGGATCTGCACTGCAAAATGTACGGTCTCGGCGGTACCTTTCTTATCGAGAAGATAAAAGAGATAAACCCCGACCTGATCCTCTGCGGCGGTGATATGATCAATGCCCATCCCGGTGCCAAAACAGATAAGGTTGTCAATTTCCTGCGTGAGCTGAATAAGGATTTTCCGATGGTTTATGCCTACGGAAATCATGAACTTAGGCTGAAGCTTTACCCCGAAACCTACGGTGATGTATGGGAAAAGTATACGGAAGCACTTTCCGGATTCGGCCTGAAGATCACCGAGAACGGCTGCTTTAAGCTCGAGGGAACGGGAGTCAATATTATTTCTTTTTCCGCGGAAAGGAAATATTACAAGAGAAATACGAAGATCGAAATGGAGCCGGAATATATACGCGAAACCGTGGGAGCACCCGATCCGGATTCCTTTAATATATTGCTTGCCCATAATCCGGGCTATTTTGAAGCTTATGCCGGATACGGCGCGGAACTGACCCTGTCGGGTCATCTTCACGGAGGACTGGTCCGCATTCCTGTTCCTGTATCAAAGAAGGCAAAAGAGGCCGGTGCGCATATAATGAGGGGAGTTTTTTCACCCAGACTCAGGTTCTTCCCCAAGTATGATGCGGGAAGATTTGATATTGACGGCAGGACTATGATCGTTTCCAGAGGACTGGGATCGCATACGCTGCCAATCAGGGTGTTTAATCCCGGGGATCTTGTGGTCATTGATTTAAAGCCCCCCGGTGGAGTATAATCTAAAACTGTTATGGCTATACCTGTTAAGCTTCAGGTGTTTGAGGGTCCGCTTGACCTTCTTCTTCACCTGATCGAGAAAAACAAAATAGACATCTACGATATACCTATTGTCGAGATCACTGCGCAGTATCTGGAATACATCAAGCAGATGAAGGAAGAGAATATGGAAGTCTGCAGCGAGTTCCTTGTCATGGCTGCAACCCTTCTCGATATCAAATGCAAGATGCTCCTTCCCGTTGAAGAGAACGAAGAAGGCGAGCCCGAAGATCCCAGAGCGGAGCTTGTTCAGCAGCTGCTTGAATATAAGATGGCTCGTCAGCTTTCGCTCGAGCTCAGGGACAGACAGATGACGGCGGCTCAGGTCATCTACAGGACCAGGTCCGTTCTGCCCGATGAAGTTAAAAGCTACGAGACGCCCGTCGATTATGACGAGCTTATCGGTGATATGACACTTCCCAAACTCCATGAGATATTCAAGGCAATGCTCATGAGACAGGAAGACAGGATCGATCCCATCAGAAGCCGTTACGGCAATATCGAAAAGGATGAGATCGATATGGATGAAAAGACGTTGTTCATCCAGGCATATGCAAGAGAGCATAAAACATTCTCTTTCAGAAAGCTTCTTGAAAAGCAGACCAGTAAGGCGGAGCTCGTAGTGGCCTTCCTTATCATCCTGGAACTTATGAAGAGCGGAGAGATATCCGTATCCCAGGAAACTATTGATGACGATATCATGATCACATCCAATGTGGCGGGCGGAAACGCTGATGAAGCACGGGAACCTGCTGCGGAGGAAGCGGCAACAGTCAGTGAGGCAGTGGAGAACTAATGGAATCAAGTGCAATTCAGAGTGCGATAGAAAGCATCCTTTTCGCGATGGGCAATTCGGTAAGCATTGAAAAGCTTGCGGAAGTCCTGGAAGTATCACAGTCCGAGATAGAAGATGCTCTCGATGCGATGACAGTCAGATATGAACAGCCCGAATGCGGAGTACAGCTGGTAAGGCTTGAAGATAACGTACAGCTTTGTACCAAGACCGAAAATTATGAGTATCTTATCAAGATCACCAAGGCAAAGCCCAAATTCTCGCTTTCCGATACCGTTCTTGAAACTCTTTCGATAATCGCTTACAAGCAGCCGGTCACAAGGATCGAGATAGAGAAGATCAGGGGAGTGTCCTGCGAGCATGCGGTCAATAAGCTTCTAGAATATGATCTGATCAAGGAATTCGGAAGACTGGATGCGCCCGGAAAGCCCATTCTCTTCGGAACAACGGAGAACTTCCTCAGGTGTTTCGGAGTCACCTCGATATCCGATCTTCCCCAGGTCACACCTGACCAGGTGGAGGAGTACAAGAAAGAGGCCGAAGCCGAGATAAACGTCAAACTTGATATCTAAAACCATTAAGAGAGTTCCCTTCGGGGAGCTCTCTTTTTTGTCGGAGATTACTATTCTCTGTGGCTGGACACGCAATAAAAATAGTCACAATATTTGGGAAGTTTTTCGCCTTATTTGTTCTTTAAAAAAGAGGGGCGGTATGGTATAGTGGTTAAGATTGAAAAAATGGGGAAAAATCGGTTTCCGAACTTTTCTCCTTAAGTTCAAAATATAAAAAATTATTCGGAGGAAACAACATGAGCAGTACTTCAAAAGCGCTCGGACGTATCGCATCCCTTCTCGATGAAGCAAGCTTTGCCGAGATCGGTGCACTCGTCACTGCAAGATCAACGGACCTGAACACAGATCCCAAGGCACTTGCATCTGACGGATGTATCACAGGATACGGAACGGTCGGCGGAAGAGTCGTGTATGTCTACAGCCAGGATGCATCAGTCCTCGGAGGCAGCATCGGTGAAATGCATGCACGCAAGATCGTAAATCTTTACGATATGGCAATCAAGACGGGATCTCCCGTGATCGGCATTGTAGATTGTGCCGGCATGAGACTCGAGGAAGGTTCCGACGCTCTCTATGCATTCGGACGTATCTACGGACGTATGACCAAGGCAAGCGGCGTCATCCCTCAGATCACTGCAGTCGTAGGTAACTGCGGCGGTGGTGCAGGTCTTTTCTCAAGACTTTCCGATTTCACATTCATTGCTCCTGACGGAAAGCTTTTCGTAAGTGCACCCGATACCATTACCGGTAACTATACCGCTAAGAATGATACCGCAGGTGATAAGTTCCAGTCAGAGGTTTCCGGAAACGCTACCAAGTGTGCTGACGAAGCATCACTCTTTGCATCCGTCAGACAGCTCGTTTCCATTCTTCCTTCGAATAACGAAACTTCAAATGATGATCCCGAAGGCACTTGCACCGATGATCTCAACAGAGCGCTTGCTGTTACTTCTGCTGACAGCGCTGCAGCTCTTATCGAGAATATCGGAGATGCAGGATCTTATGTAGAGATCAGGGCAGATTACGAGCCTTCAATGATCACCGCATTCATCAAGCTTGACGGAGTTCTTACCGGCGTTGTAGCAAACAATGCTTCCAAGGCAGGAGCTGACGGCAAGGCTGTCAAGATCGACAATGTTCTTACCGCAGACGGCTGTGACAAGGCAGCTGATTTCGTCAATTTCTGTGATGCATTCGATATCCCCGTTCTTACTCTTACCAATGTAAAGGGATTTGATACTTCCATCGAGAATGAGAAGAGGATCGCAAGAAGCGCAGCGAAGCTTGCCGCAGGATTTGCATCCGCATCCGTTCCCAAGGTAAATGTCATCACCGGAGACGCTATCGGTAATGCAGCCAATATCATGAATGCCAAGGCTCTCGGCGCTGATATCACCATCAGCTGGACGGGTGCCAAGGTCGGTATCATGGACGGAAAGCTCGCATCCCAGATCACCGGAGCAGATGCTTCCGCTATCGATGCCGGAATGAACGGTGCAGCAGATGCCGCACGCCGCGGATATGTCGATCAGGTCATCGCAGCTGCAGATACCCGTAAGTATGTTATCGCATCCTTCGAGATGCTTTATTCCAAGCGCGGAGAAGATATCTACAAGAAGCACACATCCATTTGAGGAAGGACATATATATGAAAAAATTCAGAATCGTTATATTGTCGGTCATCCTCGGACTTCTCCTCTGTGCATGCGGTAAGGAACCCGTTTACACCGAAGCCCAGACTCAGAGAATGAACAATGCGGGAAGCATAGCAACATCTTACGGCATTAATATTCTTGAGGCTATTGCACAGCAGCCCGATCTTCTTTTCAGCACTCCCTACACCGATTTCACTTATGATGAACTTGAAACCATCATGAGGGATTATGTCGGATTCAACGTTGACGGATATGCATTTGCAAATGCGATCGACAGCTTTGACAAGGGACTTGCGGAGACCGGTGCGATATTAAGCATTGGAGAGCCTGTTGTGACCCTTGACGGAAGTGAGATCATTGTTGATGTCGAGTGCGTATGCGAAAAGAGATACGCAGATGTCGAGATGATCTTCACCAACGATCTTTACAATCCCCGTATGACCAGTGCCGCATTCAACGCCAGATACACAATGGGCGAGAAGATGTCCAAGGCAGGTCTTAACACCGTTATCGGTATGGGCACGGTTTTTGTAATGCTCATCGTCATCTCTTTCATCATCTCGCTGTTCGGGCTTGTATCCGGTGCGGGCAGGAAGAAGGATAAGACCGAAGACGGAATCGACAGAGCAGTTAAGCAGATCGAAAAGAACGAGACTGCGGAACTTGCCGGTGACAGCGAACTTGTTGCAGTCATAGCCGCTGCGATCGCTGCATATGAAGGAACAACAAGCACGGACGGATTTGTGGTCCGCTCCATCAGAAAGATCAAGAGACAATAATCCTCGGAGGAAAACGAATATGAAAAACTATACCATTACCGTAAACGGAACCGCATATGCAGTATCTGTTGAAGAAAACGGCGCAGCACCCGCAGTAGCAGCACCCGCTAAGCCCGCAGCAGCAGCTCCCGCACCCGCAGCAGCACCCGCTCCCGCAAAGAGCGCAGGCGCAGGAAGCATCAAGGTTGAAGCCGGAGCAGCAGGAAAGGTACTTAAGGCTGTCAAGAATGTCGGCGATGCTGTTAAGAAGGGCGATCCCGTAGTTGTTATCGAGTCCATGAAGATGGAGATCAACTGCGTAGCTCCCCAGGACGGAACCGTAGCAAGCATCGATTGCAATGCCGGTGATTCCGTAGACGCAGGAGCAGTTCTTGCAACCCTCAACTGATGAAATGAAGGAGTAACCAATGAGTTATTTTTTGACTACGCTGGACAACCTCGTTCATCAGACAGCGTTCTTCAACCTCTCGGTTGGAAACTACATAATGATCGCGGTTGCCTGCTTTTTCCTTTATCTGGCTATTGCCAAACAGTATGAGCCGCTTCTCCTTGTGCCTATAGCATTCGGTATGCTGCTCGTAAATATCTATCCCGACATCATCCTCTCCGCAGAGGAAGCTCCCAACGGTGCCGGCGGATTGCTTTACTATTTCTACAAGCTCGATGAACTTGCTATTCTGCCTTCACTCATCTTCATGGGTGTCGGTGCACAGACGGATTTCGGTCCCCTTATCGCAAACCCCAAGAGCTTCCTTCTCGGAGCTGCCGCACAGTTCGGTATTTTCATGGCATACTTCGGAGCTATCTTCATGGGATTCAACGATAAGGCAGCTGCAGCCATCTCCATCATAGGCGGTGCAGACGGACCTACATCCATATTCCTTGCAGGTAAGCTCGGACAGACCGCACTTCTCGGACCCATCGCGGTTGCGGCTTATTCCTACATGAGCCTTGTGCCCATTATCCAGCCTCCCATCATGAAGCTCTTCACAACCAAGAAGGAAAGAGCCATCAAGATGGGTCAGCTCAGACCTGTATCCAAACTGGAGAAGATCCTCTTCCCCATCATCATCACCATTGTTGTATGTATGGTTCTTCCCACCACGGCTCCCCTTATCGGTATGCTGATGCTGGGTAACCTCTTCAAGGAGAGCGGTGTTGTACGTCAGCTCACCGAGACCGCTTCCAACGCAATGATGTACATCGTTGTTATTTTCCTCGGAACCAGCGTAGGTGCTACCACATCCGCAGAAGCTTTCCTTAACCTGAATACTATCAAGATCGTAGTTCTCGGTCTTATAGCATTTGCTTTCGGAACGCTGGCCGGGGTATTGTTCGGAAAACTGATGTGTATCGCTACGGGCGGTAAGGTTAATCCTCTTATCGGATCCGCAGGTGTTTCCGCAGTTCCCATGGCTGCGAGAGTATCACAGAAGGTCGGTTCCGAAGAAGATCCCACCAACTTCCTTCTCATGCATGCAATGGGACCCAACGTTGCCGGAGTTATCGGTACCGCTGTTTGCGCGGGTACATTCATGGCAATGTTCGGAGTATTTTGATCTTACGATTACAGGATTTATGAAAGGATAATAAAATGGCTGAAATTACTAAAAAACCCGTAGGGATCATGGAGACAGTCTTAAGAGACGCTCATCAGTCCCTTATCGCTACAAGAATGCCTACCGAGATCATGCTTCCCATAGTCGAGAAGATGGATAAGGTAGGATACCATGCAGTTGAGTGCTGGGGCGGAGCTACATTCGATGCATCCCTCAGATTCCTCAAGGAAGATCCCTGGGAGAGACTCAGAAAGCTTCGTGACGGATTCAAGAACACCAAGCTCCAGATGCTCTTCAGAGGACAGAACATTCTCGGATACAGACCCTATGCAGATGACGTTGTTGATGCTTTCGTTGAAAAGTCCATCGCTAACGGAATCGATATCATAAGGATCTTCGACTGTCTTAACGATCTCAGAAACCTTCAGGAAGCGGTTAACGCTACCAACGAGATCAAAAAGAGAGAGGGCAGAGGACATGCCCAGATCGCTCTTTCCTATACTCTCGGTGATGCATACACCCTTGAGTACTGGGCTGATATGGCTAAGAAGATCGAAGAGATGGGTGCGGATTCCATCTGCATCAAGGATATGGCAGGACTCCTCCTTCCTTACAGAGCTGCAGAGCTCATCAAGGCTATGAAGGAACAGACCAATCTTCCCATCCAGCTTCACACACACTACACCTCAGGTGTTGCAAGCATGACTTACCTCAAGGCTGTTGAGGCAGGTGTTGATGTTATCGACTGCGCAATTTCTCCTTTCGCACTCGGAACTTCACAGCCCGCTACCGAGGTTATGGTCGAGACCTTCAAGGGAACTCCCTATGACACCGGATACGATCAGACTCTCCTTGCAGAGATCGCCGATTATTTTGCTCCCTACAGAGATGAGTGCATCAAGAGCGGCCTCATGAACACCAAGGTTCTCGGTGTTAACATCAAAACCCTTCTTTATCAGGTTCCCGGCGGAATGCTTTCCAACATGGTCAGCCAGCTCAAGGAACAGAAGGCGGAGAATCGTTACAGAGACGTACTTGAAGAGATTCCCAGAGTTCGTAAGGACTGCGGTGAGCCTCCTCTTGTTACACCTTCTTCACAGATCGTCGGAACCCAGGCTATCTTCAATGTCCTTATGGGCGAGCGTTACAAGATGGCTACAGGTGAGTTCAAGGATCTCCTTCGCGGTAACTACGGTCAGACCGTTAAGCCCATGAACCAGGAAGTTATCGATAAGGTCATTCCCGGTGAGAAGCGCTCCACCGCAAGAAGTGCAGAGGCTACCGGCCACACCGAGCCCGAGCTTGCTACTCTTGAGGCTGAGATGAAAGAGTGGAAGAAGCAGGATGAGGACGTGCTTTCATATGCACTGTTCCCTCAGGTTGCCATCGACTTCTTCAAATATCGCCAGGCTCAGGAAACCGGCGTAGATGTCAATCTTGCCGACAAGGATAACAAGGCTTATCCCGTATAATGAACCGAATTTTTCAAGGTCCGGGTCTGAACAAGACCCGGACTTTTTTTGTACTTGAAAAATTTTTAAAATTTTTTTTGTTAAACATCCGTGAAACCTTGACTTGACGCGATTTTTATTGTTAAAATAACAATCGCTCTTTTCTGAGAGAAAATGTTTTTTCAAAATAATCTATCAATCAAAAAGTTAGGAAAGAATCTGCATGGCACGTAAAGAAAGCATAACCATCGACCACATACTCAGCACTGCATTTGAAATGACCAGAACGGAAGGTGCTGATTCAATTACTGCGCGTCACGTTGCTGAAAAAGCCGGATGTTCCACACAGCCCATTTTCAGGGTATATAAGAATATGTCCGAGCTTCAGACTGCCGTATACGAGAAGGCTGTAGCTTTCTTCAGAGATTACTACGCAGGTTTCGACCGCATTGGCAAGGTTCCCTTTACCAATCTCGGAATGGCTTATATTGCTTTCGCCAGAAAAGAAAAGAATCTTTTCAGACTTTTATTCGTTGATGTCATTCCCGGAAGGATCTCCATGTATGAGCTTTTGAACGGTGCCGAGGGCAACGTTGTTGCTGAGATCAATATGGCCAAGGAAACCGGATGCCAGGATCCCGGCGGAATGTTCATGAAGATGTGGATCTTTATTCACGGAGCCGCTTGTATGACTCTTTCCGGAGATTATGATCTTACCGATGAAGAGACCATGTCGCTTCTCGAGAAGGCATACAATTCATTTTTAGCGTGAGATGAATCTGTGAACATGGGGACGGTTCCTCCGTTCACAAGGTTATGGTGAACGAAAGAACCGTCCCTGTATTCATTTTAAAACGGAGTAGTATATGGAATTCAGAGGTGATGTGCTCATGAGGATAAGGGATATGATCCCCCGCATGAGCAAGAGCCAGAAGAAAATCGCATTTTATATACAGAACGAGTATGAGACCGCTGTTTTTATGACAGCGGCCGAATTAGGTAAGGAGACAGGTGTAAGTGAATCGACCATCGTCAGATTCGCTTCAGCTCTGGGTTATGAAGGCTATCCCGAATTTCAGAAAGCGCTCGTTGAGTGTGTAAAGAATAAACTTTCTTCAGTTCAGAAGATAGATGAAAAATACGGACGCAGCACCCAGTCCGAGATACTTACTTCGGTTCTCAATGCGGATATGGAAAAGATCCGCGATACCATCAAGAATCTGAATCCCAGTGCATTCGATCTTACGGTTGATATTCTTTTGCGTGCGAGAAATGTTTATATAATGGGACTCAGATCCAATGAGCCTCTTGCGGCATTCCTTCACTTTTATCTGAACATGGTCCGTCCCGGATGCGTGCTTGTCAATTCGACATCCGTCACCGAAACCTTCGAACAGATGATAAGGATCAACGAAGAGGATGCTTTCGTCGGAATCAGCTTTCCAAGATATTCCATGAGAACTCTCAAGGCAATGGAATTTGCCAATGACAGGAGAGCATCGGTCATTGCGATAACCGATTCCGCACATTCGCCGATGACTCTTTATTCTACCTGTAATCTCTATGCGAGATCCGATATGGTCTCCATAGTGGATTCGCTTGTAGCTCCTCTGTCGGTGATCAATGCGATAGTTGTTGCACTCTGCATCAAAGCACCCGAGCAGATAAGGAAGAATCTCAAGATGCTCGAATCCGTATGGAATGATTATCAGGTATATCTCAATGATGAGATCGATTTCATAGATGATGATCCCATACTGAACTATTCACTCAGAAGACAGGCTTCTGACGGATCCAAAGATGAATAAGATAATCGTAATCGGCGGCGGTCCTGCAGGAATGTTGGCCGCCGTTTCGGCATCAAAAGAAAATACCGAAGTTATCCTGCTTGAAAAGAATGACCGTCTCGGCAAGAAACTTTTCATCACCGGAAAAGGCAGATGCAATATCACTAATTCGGCGGATAAGGATGTGATAATGAAAAATATCATGTCGAATCCGAAGTTCATGTTCAGTGCGCTTGACGCATTTGATAATCACGATATCTGCAGACTGCTTGAAGAACACGGCTGCAAAGTGAAGGAGGAAAGGGGAGGACGTATCTTTCCCGTTTCCGATCATTCATCCGATGTCATAAAAGCTCTTTCCAAAATGCTGGATGAAAAGAAAGTCAAAGTAAGACTGAACTCTGAAGTAAAGAGCATCGATGCAAATGAAGACGGTTTTGAAGTTGCGGTCAAAGGCGGCAAAAAGCTTGATTGCGATGCCGTTATATTGACGACCGGCGGCATTTCTTATCCGGCTACCGGATCTACCGGTGACGGATTCGGATTTGCCGGAAAGCTCGGACACAGCCTGAAAGAATGTGTTCCTTCACTTGTTCCGCTTGAGACAAAGCAGCTCTGGTGCAGGGATCTGCAGGGGCTTTCGCTTAAGAATACGGGCCTTAAAATGTACAGCGGCGGAAAGCTTATTTACGAGGATTTCGGTGAAATGCTTTTTACGCATTTCGGCATAAGCGGTCCGATGGTTCTTTCCGCAAGCAGCTATTATCATAAGAGAAAGTCGGATGACTGCAAGGTCTTGCTTGATCTTAAGCCCGCATTATCGGATGATGAACTTGATGACAGACTGTTAAGAGAAATAGCTGAAAATCACGAAAAACATTTCATCAATATGCTTCCTTCACTTCTTCCGGCTAAGATGGTTCCGGTCATTGCATCATTATCCGGGATCGAAGAACATAAGAAATGCTGCGATATCAAAAAGGAAGAACGCAGGGAACTCGTAAGGATCCTCAAAAATCTGGAGATAGATATCACCGGAACAAGAGGATATGATGAAGCCATAATCACCAAAGGCGGGATCAGCGTGAAAGAGGTTTCTCCTAAGACAATGATGAGTAAGCTGATACCCGGATTGTTCATTGCGGGAGAGGTGCTTGACCTGGATGCACTGACCGGAGGTTTTAACCTGCAGATCGCCTGGTCCACAGGCTTCCTTGCGGGCAAAAGCTGCTGTGAATATCTTGATGAAATAAAAGGAGAATGAAAATGAACGTAGCAATAGACGGACCTGCAGGTGCCGGAAAGAGTACCATAGCGAAGCTTTGCGCTAAGAAGATGGATCTTATATATGTCGATACCGGAGCCATGTACAGAGCGGTTGCTCTTTATCTTCTCGAAAGCGGTATAGATGTTAACGACAGAACCGTTGTCGCCGAAAAATGCAAAGGCGCCGGTGTTGATATCAAATACGAGGACGGAGTCCAGAACGTATACCTTAACGGTACTAACGTGACCGGAAGACTCCGTGAAGAGGCAGTCGGAAATACGGCATCGGTCACAAGTGCCGTTCCCGAAGTGAGGGCACAGATATTTGCTCTTCAAAGAGGACTTGCGGAGCGCGGAGGAGTTATCATGGACGGCCGTGATATCGGTACCGTTGTAATGCCGGATGCCGATGTTAAGATCTATCTTACGGCCAGCTCCGAGGTGAGGGCAAAAAGACGCGTTCTCGAGCTCGAAGCAAAGGGAGAACATCCCGATTTCGAGGAAGTAAAGAAGGATATCGAGGACAGGGACCACCGAGATATGACACGTGAGATCTCGCCCCTTAAGCAGGCGGATGATGCCATACTTGTCGATACTTCCGATATGACCATCGACGAAGTTGTCGAAAAGATCTGCTCGCTCTGCAAATAACCGTATATTTGTGATCTATTGATAATATTGATGATCCGGTGATTCGTCGGAAAAGAATATCATGGAAATAAAGCTTGCCGACCCGTCGGGGTTCTGCTTCGGTGTGAAGCGTGCCGTCGACAGCGTCTATGAAAAACTGAACAGCGGAAGACCCATATACACCTACGGTCCCATCGTGCACAACGAGACCGTTGTTTCAGATCTGGAAAACAGGGGAGTAAAGGTCATTAATGACAAAGAAACCCTTGTAAGCACCGGGTTTGAGCCGGATGCGTGCATCATCATAAGGGCGCACGGGATAGGCAGGGACATATATGCGATCCTTGAGGAAAAAGGCTGCGAAGTTGCCGATTTTACCTGTCCATTCGTTAAAAGGATACACGACATAGTCCTTGAAGAGAGCGGAAAAGGCAGGAGCATCGTAATAGTCGGAAATCCCGCGCATCCCGAGATAATCGGCATCTGCGGATGGTGCGACGGACCGTATACGGTGATAAGGGATGAAAAAGAGGTCGAAAGCCTTGAGATTTCGGGAGAGATAACCGTCGTGGCCCAGACCACGTTCCAGCACAAGAAATTTTCACAAATTGTTGAAATAATAAATAAAAAAGGTTATAATGCTAACGTTGTGAACACTATATGTTCAGCAACGAAGGACAGGCAGGATGCAGCCGAAGTCCTTTCAAGATCGGCAGATGCCATGATTGTCATAGGGGGGAGCGCAAGTTCCAACACGCGCAGGCTTTATGAGATAGCTTCGGCAAATTGTCCGAATACGGTCTGTATACAGAAACCGGAAGACTTACAAGATTACAAACTACCTGAATCTGTTAAGCTGATCGGCATCACCGCGGGGGCTTCCACTCCGCAAAATATTATTGAGGAGGTTCAAAAATATGTCAGAGGAATTGACTTTTGAACAATTACTGGAAGAGCAGGAATCTAAAAAGATCATATTACATACAGGAGAGGTAGTCGAAGGCACCGTTTTTGATGTTAAGCCCGAAGAGATCATTCTTGATCTCGGATGCAAGTCTGACGGTATATTAAGCAAGTACGAGTACACCAACGATAACAGCGTTGACCTTACACAGGCTGTAAAGCCCGGCGATAAGCTCGAAGTTAAGGTCCTCAAGGTTGATGACCGTGAGGGTCAGGTTATCGTTTCCTATAAGAGAGTTCAGCAGGAGAAGGCTAACCAGCGTATCGAGGAAGCTTTCAATAATCAGGAAGTTCTCACCGCTAAGGTTACCGCGATCCTTAAGGGCGGAATCACAGTTGAGGTTGACGGCACCAGGATCTTCATTCCCGCAAGCCTCGTTTCCGACAGCTACGAGAAGGATCTCAGCAAATATCTCGGCCAGGACATCGACTTCGTCGTTGTTGAGTACAATCCTCACAAGAGAAGATGCATCGGTGACCGCAAGCAGCTTCTTGCAGCCAAGAAGGAAGAGATGCAGAAGGCACTCCTTGACAAGATCAAGGTTGGCGATATCGTAGACGGTGTTGTCAAGAACGTTACCGATTTCGGTGCATTCGTAGATCTCGGCGGAGCAGACGGACTTCTTCACATCTCTGAGATGAGCTGGGGAAGAGTTGAGAATCCCAAGAAGAATTTCCGTATCGGAGATAATCTCAAGGTTCTTGTTAAGGATATCAACGGAACCAAGATCGCACTTTCACTTAAGTTCGATGATGAGAATCCCTGGAAGGATGCCAATGACAAGTTCGCTATCGGCAAGGTTGTAACCGGTAAGGTTGCCCGTATGACCGATTTCGGAGCTTTCGTAGAGATCGAGAACGGCGTGGATGCACTTCTTCATGTATCCCAGATCTCCAAGGACCGTGTTGAGAAGCCTTCGGACGTTCTTAAGGTCGGTGATGAAGTTACCGCCAAGATCGTTGATTTCAACGAGGCAGATCACAAGATCTCCCTTTCAGTTAAGGCTCTTACCGCTCCCGATTCCGATGAGAACGAGGATGAGGTTCCCGTTGACATCGAGGCTGTTGCTAACGAAGAGCAGTAATTAATTATTTCCAAGGTTTACTAAAATGCTTTTCCTGACTTAAGTGTCGGGAAAAGCATTTTTTTTCGGTCTTTTTCCGGAGAATGTGTTATCATATGTAAAAGTATAAAATTTTCTGTTTTACTAGGAGGTTTTATGGCTGCCGATTACGAATATTTCAAAAAAGAGATCTTCAAGCTTACATCCATCGATCTGAACTCTTATAAAGAGAAGCAGATGAAGAGAAGGATCGACAATCTCATTACCAAGAATAAGATCACGGGATATGATAATTATGTAAGCGCTCTTAAGAGTGACAAGGCTCTTTTTGATGAGTTCATAAACTACATAACCATCAATGTTTCCGAATTCTACAGAAATCCCGATCAGTGGGCATATATGGATAAGACCGTCATTCCCAAGCTTATCGAGAGATTCGGAACAAGACTCAAGATCTGGAGTGCCGCATGTTCAACAGGAGATGAGCCTTATTCGCTTGTTATGGCTCTTTCAAGGCATATTCCCCTGAATCAGATCAAGATATATGCTACGGACCTTGATAAGACCGTTATAGCCAAGGCTAAGGTCGGTCTGTATGATGCCAAATCCATTGCGGGTGTTCCCGATGATTTTAAGAAGAAATACTTCACTCAGGTAGGTCCTTCCTACAAGATCTCCGATGAGATCAAGAAGTGCGTAACTTTCAGTGAGCACAATCTTCTCAAGGACAGATACGATACCAATTACGATATGATCGTATGCAGGAACGTACTCATCTATTTCACCGATGAGGCCAAGGACGAAGTCTTCAGGAAGTTCTTCGCATCGATCAAGTCCGGCGGTTTCCTTTTCATCGGATCCACCGAGCAGATCGTAAATTATAAGGATATGGGATATATCAGAGAAAATTCCTTCTATTACGGAAAACCCTAAATAAATAGCCGGGAGAACAATTCTCCCGGCTTTAAGAGTCACAGGGACAGTCCCCTGTGACTCCAGCAGAACGGATGATTGAAAAAAGAGTCATGGGGACTGTCCCCGTGACTCTTTTTGTTTAGTATGTAGATGCGAGCATCGAGATGATATGCGCAGCATATTTATTGAATGCGTTGCGGTCGCGTTTAAGATCATCGGTAAGCTCGAAGAAAAGATCGGAGCTTCTGTACTCTCTTCTGAAGAGCGGCTCGAAGAGGGTATCCCACTGGGGAAGATAACTGGAAGTCTTTCTGGTGTAGCATGTTGCGGCGGTTGCCTGCGTACGGTGATCCTTATCAACGAAGGTCGCTACTGATTTATGGAGCGCAGTATCTTCCTCGGGAAGATAATAATAATCTTCATAACCCGCATAGAAATATTTCATTTCCTCGTTGTAGAGAGGAACCTTGATCTGTGCATCTTCGCCGTTTGCCTTGATATAGCATCCGTGTGCAAATGATGTGATCGAACGGGGGAGAGGGGATTCGAGCTTGATGCTCATTATGATCTCACTCTGAAGCTCTCCGTTATAATCTGTGAAGGTATCCGCGTGGACCTTCGCAACCCTGAGCTTTCCTGCGACCATATCACAGTATGAGAGCATCGGAAGGATGCGTATCATACCCTTGAGATCGTCTTCGTTGTGAAGGAGCAGGGAGTTGCGGGCAAATTCCGAAGGGTTATTAACATAGTCGTGATATATGCCTATGAGATCTCCGCCGGAGAAAACGTCGGATCTTTCAATGCCGACGAATTTTTCGATGGATTTCTGCTTTAGGGAAGAAAGACCGAGCAGATGCTTGAGAGGGCTGATCCTTTTATAAAGATCGATGCCGCCGAAATCATCTATGGTCAGATCAAGTTCAAGAGCTTCTATCTTCTGGGTAAGGAAAGGAAGGTCGAACTGATTGCCGTTGAAATGTATAAGTGTCTTGTAACCGCCTTCTTTGGCAAAAGAGAAGAAGCTTTCAATGATGTCTTTTTCTTCCTCGTATTTTTCGGCAAACCACTGTCTTGTGCACCATTTACCCTCGGACAGATAAGCACATCCGATCAAGTATAGTGCCGAAGAACGTGCGGTAAATCCGGTCGTTTCGATATCAAGGAACAGGACCGACTCGGGATCCGCAGTCATGGACAGATCGTAATTCAACTTGAAATCTTCGAAAGTCTGGGTAGTTTCCTTCATGATCTCCGCCTCTTTATAACGGTTTATTTCAACTTAATTACTATATCAAAAAAGACTTGCTTTATCAATTGCACATGCGGAAAGGATGAGCCTGTAAAGCGGTATTTTTTTCACCGTCTTTTATGGAAAAAAAGGGCTGATTGGAGTATATTTTATATGTATGTAAATTCTGATTGTGCAGGTGGGTTTTAAATGGCTAAATTTACTTTCAAAGGCGGGATCCATCCATATGACGGTAAGGATCTTTCCAAGGACAGGGCCATAATCGACGCCATTCCGGGCGAGATAATGGTATACCCCTTGAGCCAGCATATAGGTGCACCGGCTAAGCCGCTGGTAGCTAAGGGCGACACCGTCCTCAGAGGCCAGATGATAGCCGAAGCGGGCGGATTTGTATCCGCACCCGTTTATTCATCCGTTTCCGGAATCGTCAGAGGCATCGAAAAGAGAAGAGTTGCCACGGGCGATATGGTTGACAGCATCATCATCGAAAATGACGGTCTCGGTACCGAAGTTATGTATGATGCCGCTCCCGATTGGGAAAAGCTTTCACGTGAAGAGATACTTGAGCGTATACGTAAAGCGGGCATCGTCGGAATGGGCGGTGCGGGATTCCCCACGGCTGTCAAACTTTCTCCCAAGGATCCGGATGCGATCGATTACTGTATCTGCAATGCCGCGGAATGCGAACCTTATCTTACATCCGATTATCGCAGGATCATCGAAGAAGGGGAGAAGGTTGTAGAGGGACTTAAGATAATTCTCTCTCTTTTTCCGGACGCGCACGGGATCATTGCCGTAGAGGACAATAAGCCCGAGGCTGTTGCGCATCTTTCCAAGCTTTCCAAGAATGAAAATCTCATAAGCATCAAGGAACTTATGACCAAATATCCCCAGGGAGCCGAGAGGCAGCTTATCTTTGCCACAACGGGAAGAAAGGTCAATTCCAAAATGCTTCCCGCAGATGTAGGCTGTATCGTTAATAACGTCGATACCGTCTGCTCCGTTTATAATGCCGTTGTTCTCGGCAAACCCCTTATGGAAAGGATCGTCACCGTGTCGGGTGATGCGATCAAGATGCCCAGGAATTTCCGTGTGCCCTGCGGCATGAGCTATACCGAACTTATCGAGCAGAACGGAGGATTCAAGGTTACTCCCGGTAAGATCATCTGCGGCGGACCCATGATGGGATTTGCAATGTTCACCACGGATGTTCCCGTCACCAAGACATCGACGGCTCTTCTTGCGTTTGCCAAGGATCCGCTTGAAAATGTCGAGACAACTCCGTGCATCAACTGCTCGCGCTGTACCTATGCCTGCCCCGCAGGCCTTGTTCCGGGCAGACTCTCCGACATGGCAGAGCATTTTGACAATGAAGCGTTTGTCGCAAACGGCGGAATGGAATGCTGTGAGTGCGGATGCTGCAGCTTTGTATGTCCCGCGAAAAAACCGCTTACCCAGAACATCAAGTCAATGAGAAAGATGGAACTGGCCAGAAGGAAAAAATAAAAGGAATCTTTAAAATGAGTCTTCCAAGAGTATCATCGAACCCGCATATAAGAAGCGGGGCCACAACACAGCTTATAATGTTCACCGTCATCCTGGCTTTGATGCCCGCGTTCGGTTACGGTGTTTACAACTTCGGTATCAGGGCACTTTTTGTCGTCATCGTATGCGTTGCATCCGCAGTTCTTTCGGAGCTTCTGTTTGCACTGATCACAAAAAAGAAGATTAGGGTGAGCGACCTCAGTGCCGTAGTGACCGGACTTCTTCTTGCACTCAATCTTCCCGTGTCGATTCCCTATTGGATGGCGGCTCTCGGAAGTGTGTTCGCGATAATCGTGGTCAAGGAACTTTTCGGAGGACTGGGTAAGAATTTCATGAATCCCGCTCTTGCCGGAAGGTGTTTTCTTATCATTTCCTTCCCCGTTGCAATGACGAATTTCACAACGGATGCTTATACCGGTGCCACTCCGCTGGCACTTCTTAAGAGCGGTGAGAGCATCGATATCAGATCGATGGTATTCGGAAGCATTCCCGGAACGATCGGCGAGACCAGTATGATCATGATCCTTATCGGAGCATGCATACTTCTTTTGACCGGTGTCATCGATCTCTGGGTTCCCGGAAGCTATATTCTTTCTTTTGTATTGTTCCTGGTTCTCTTCGGAGGACACGGTGCGGATCCCGCATTTATTGCCGCACACCTTGCGGGCGGAGGCCTTATGCTCGGAGCATTCTTTATGGCTACCGATTATGTCACCAGGCCCGTCTCCAAAAAGGGTCAGGCAATTTTCGGAATATTCCTCGGTATCATGACGGGCATATTCAGGATCTTCGGACCTTCCGCCGAAGGCGTCTCATATGCGATCATTCTGGGCAACTGCATAGTTCCCCTTATAGATAAATTCACTGTTCCCGTGCCATTCGGTCTTACGGCCTCCGAGTTTAAGAAAGGAGGCAGGTGATGAATAAGGATATCAATTCCGCACTCAGGGATGCGCTCGTTCTCATAGCTATCACGCTTGTTTCCGGACTGCTTCTCGGACTTGTCAACATGCTCACGGAAGAGCCTATCAGAGCTCAGAAGGAAGCGGCTGTGACCGAAAGCTGCAAAGCGGTATTTCCCTCAGAGGAAGGCTTTGCACAGGTTGCATCATTTGAACTTACCGGTTACGTACCCACGGAGATGCTTTCCGCCGATCTGTCAAAAGAAGGTGTGACTGTCGGCAATGTTTACAATGCGATCGCTGCCGACGGTTCCGTTGTCGGATATGCAATAGAAGTTACCTCCGCGGAAGGTTACGGCGGAGATATTAAACTTATGTGCGGCATCACTACGGAAGGAATCTTAAGAGGCGTTTCTATCCTTGAGATATCCGAGACCGCGGGACTCGGTATGAGAGCAGGGGATGTCCTTGTTCCCCAGATCCATAACCTTGATGCGGGTCATATAACATTTACTAAGACGGGAAAGACTTCACCCGATGAGATCGATGCCATAAGCGGTGCAACGATCACAACCACGGCATTCGTCAATTGCGTAAATGCTGCGCTTGATGTTTCGGATGAAATTATCCCCGCGGAAGGAGGCGCAGCATGAACAAGTCATTAGAGCGCCTTTATAACGGAATAATCAAAGAGAATCCAACCTTTGTCCTTACTCTCGGAATGTGTCCCACACTTGCGGTCACAACCTCAGCCATGAACGGACTCGGAATGGGACTTACCACGGCGGCTGTACTTGCACTGAGCAATCTTTTTATCTCGGCGCTCAGAAAAGTGATCCCGGATAAAGTCAGGATTCCTGCATTCATAGTTATCGTTGCTTCGTTCGTTACGATGGTGCAGCTTTTGCTCGAGGCCTTCATGCCTTCGCTCAATGCAGCGCTCGGTATCTATATTCCTCTCATTGTTGTTAACTGTATCATTCTCGGCCGTGCCGAAAGCTATGCATATCATAATCCCGTGATACCTTCGTTCTTCGACGGTGTCGGAATGGGACTCGGATTTACAGTGGCACTTACGCTTCTCGGTATATTCAGGGAATTCATCGGATCGGGAACATTCTTCGGAATGAGGGTATTCCCCGAAGAGTACGGCGTTACGATATTCGTTTTGGCTCCCGGTGCATTCTTTGTCCTTGCCATGCTTGTTGCGATACAGAATTTCATCAAGGACAAGATGGCGGCTAAAGGCAAGGATGTTTCCAAGATTGGCTCGGGATGTGCTTCCGGATGTGCCGGATGCGGTCAGTCCGCTGTATGCGGCAAGCCTAAGGCCAAAGCCTACAGGAAGGTAAGGGACCAAAAGGCCGAAGAGGAAGCTTCGTTATCCGAAGATATCGAAGAGGAAGACGATGAAATCGATGAGATCCTCGAGGACACCAAAGCTCCGATAAGAGAAAACAACATAGTATCCGGTGCTTCTGCATCCGGTAAGTCCGCTAAGCAGGCTGACGAAAAGAAAGAAGAAGATAAGGAATCCGAAACCACTGATAATGAGTCCGAAGGATCCGCCGGAGGCGAAACGGAAACTGAGGGAAACGCAGAAACAACGCAATCCGAAGAAAAGTCCGGTCCTGAAGAAGCTGAAAACTCTGAAGAGGCCGACGGCTCAGAAGAACCGGAAAAAGAAAAAGCAGCTGACAATTCCGGAAAACAGGATAAGCCTTCGGGCAAGAACAATAAGAAGAAAAATAAGAAGAGGAGGAAATAAATATGAACGGTATAAAAGATATGCTCCTCCTTCTTGTCGGATCTTCGCTGGTCTCCAATGTTGTTCTAAGCCAGTTCCTGGGACTTTGTCCTTTCCTCGGAGTTTCCAAGAAGATCAAGACCGCTGCGGGTATGGGCGGAGCGGTTATATTTGTCATAACTCTTGCCAGCTTTGTTGCAGGCGCATTATACAAACTGATCCTTGTTCCGCTTAACCTGACATATCTTCAGACGATAGTTTTTATTCTTGTCATTGCGGCTTTAGTCCAGTTTGTTGAGATGTTCCTTAAGAAGATGATCCCTTCGCTTTATAAGGCGCTCGGTGTTTATCTTCCTCTGATCACTACCAACTGTGCCGTTCTCGGAGTTGCCGTGAGCAATGTCCAGAAGAATTACGGTGTGATGGAAGGTGTCATCAACGGTATCGGCACCGCAGTGGGATTTGCGGTTGCAATCATAATCCTGGCAGGCATAAGAGAGAGAATGGAATACAACAAAGTTCCGAAACCTTTCGAAGGAATGCCCATCGTACTTCTTACGGCAGGACTTATGGCTATCGCATTCTGGGGATTTTCGGGACTTCTGTAAAGGGGAATTGTTATGATGACAGTACTTGCTGCCGCGCTCTGCGTTGCATGTGTGGGAATATTCGTGGGAATCTTCCTTGGCGCAGCCGGAATAATCTTTAAAGTAAAAACCGATGAAAGAGAAGAGAAGGTACTTGCCGCTCTTCCCGGCAACAACTGTGGCGGATGCGGCTATCCCGGATGCTCGGGTCTTGCGGCTGCCATTGTGAAAGGCGAAGCACCCGTAAATGCATGTCCTGTCGGAGGCAACGATGTCGGTGCGAAAGTTGCAGCCATCATGGGACAGGAAGCGTCCGAAAGCGCAAGGAAAGTTGCTTTTGTCGCCTGTGCAGGTGATTGTGAGAAAGCAAATGTCAATTACGAATATTACGGTTCAAATGATTGCAGGATGATCAATTTTTCACCTGCCGGAGGATCCAAAGCCTGCAGGCAGGGATGCCTCGGCGGCGGTACCTGCGTTAAGGTATGCCCCTTTGATGCGATTCATATTGTTAACGGTATCGCGGCTGTTGATAAAGAGAAATGTAAAGCTTGCGGCAAGTGTATTGAGATATGTCCGAGACATCTTATCAGCTTTGTGCCTTATGATGCCAAATACATTGTTGCATGTTCATCCAACGACAAAGGACCGGATGTGATGAAGGCCTGCAGTGCCGGATGCATCGGATGCGGTATCTGCGCAAGAAACTGTCCTGTCGGAGCCGTTACCGTAACGGATTTCCTTGCACACATCGATCAGGATAAGTGTGTCGGATGCGGAGCCTGTGCCGAAAAATGCCCTAAAAAGGTTATCGTATGAGCAATAAGATGAATCTTCCCGATGACAATGAAAGGAACCTTTTTACGCCACAGATGACTGCGGCACTGGTTGTCACTGCTTTTGTGACTCTCCTTATCATTGTCATTGTTTTAATTTCCAACAGAAGACCTCATCATAATCCCCAGACTCAGGCACCCGATACTACTGTTGCCCAGAGCCCTGTTGTCAAACCCGATGAAACTCCCGGCGGTGATCACATAGCACCCGGAGATCTGGATTTCTGGGATATGTATCCGGAAGACGTTAACGGAGAAGATGAAGAGGATCCCGAATCCGGAAAGCCCGAAGAGGATCAGCCCGTTGAACCCGATGACGGAACCGAACCTCCCGAAGCTACGGACGGAAGACATACACTTGTCATAAACCGTGACGGCAAGGAAGAGTGGGTTCTTATCTCTCCTTATCTTCCCAAGAATGATATAGATCCTTCGTCGCTTGTGCTTCAATCGCATCTGATGTCATATTACACGGACGGAAAAGAAACATCGTATCTCGGCATCAGCGTTGATAAATACGATGACTACATTGACTTTGTTAAGCTCAAAGATGCGGGAATAGACTTTGTGATGCTCAGGGTCGGCGTTCGCGGATATGAGAGCGGAAGCATTACTTTCGACGAATATTATGCTGACAATATTTCCCGTGCGACTCAGGCGGGACTTGAAGTGGGACTCTATTTCAGATCACAGGCAGTCACCGCGGAGGAAGCCGCGGAAGAAGCAACCGCGCTTATCGCAGCCATCGGAGATTACAGTGTAAAATATCCTCTGGCGATCGATGCGGGATTCGTGCTTAACGATACATCAAGGATAGAAGCACTCTCTAAGACAGAGAAGACTTCTGTTCTCAGGACGTTTGCGGATACGGTCAAAGCAGCCGGATATAATTGTGCGATCCACGCTGACAAGGAATTTCTGATAAAAGAAATAGATCTTTCGAAGTTTTCGGATATAGATATCTGGCTGGACAATCCGGGTGACCTTCCCGATTATCCCTATGCCATGACAATGTGGGAATATACGGATAACGCAACGCTCGACGGAGTCAGCGGACTCACCGACATAACCATTTCATTCATAGATTACACGCAGAAATAGTGACGTCCCTGCAAACCGTTGTGTATGACTTTCAAAGTCGCTTTCGCTTCCTAAAAAACGCAGCGGTTCACTCACCTCGCAAACGCAGCGGTTCACTCACCTCGCAAATGCTCGGTTCGTCACTAAACTCGCAAGGAACATGCTCGTTAAGTGCCGGCGTTTTTAAGGACTTTGAAAGTTCATACACTAACGTTTCGCAGGGACTGTTTATTTAATATTTGGATTTATCTCTACGGAGTTGTAGATCTCGGCATAGACTTTGCCCGAGACTTCGTCGATGAAATTCTCGGGATACTGTTTTGAAGATGACTTCTTGATGATATCGACGGCTTTATTGTATGCTATGGCAGCTTCGAGCGCGGAATCATAGGTTCCGATTTTTGTATATCCGGAAGTGTGGATACGTGCGATATAACCTTTGCCGTCTTTTTCGGGAACGACACCGTGATATGTGTTCAGGATCTCGAGATTGGATCTTCTGAAATCGAGGTTGTCACCGTTAATGAACCTGCAGTCGCGGCCTTCCACGGAATAAGCCTTGAGACCGAAGCGTGCTCCCACGGAGAGCTGTGAACCGTAATCGGCTACGAAGAAGTGACGTCCTCTTTTCGATATCTTGTGTGAAGAGAAATAGAAGAGATCTTCTATGTCGAAAGTAAAGACGATATCCTTCGTCAGATGATAGTTGAAATAGCCTTTTTTCAGGTATATGGGTGTTCCGAAATAGATGCCGTTATCCCTGAGATTGATCAGGATCACGGCTTTTTCATATTTTAGAGCCTTGAAATCTTGAAAATCGTTTAATGAAATGCTAACATCTTCAAGTACTTTTAAAGCTGTCATATAAGCCTTGTGTGCCTTATCCTCGGAAGGATAGGAGCCAAGGGAGATATGGCGGCCGCATTTTGTGACAGAGGCACGGTATAGGGTTTTCCCGGACGGAGTCACATATACGTAGACTCCTTTTGAAGAATTACCGTTCATGGAAATATTGTAACACAGGAAGGATCAGATAATGAAAGAAGTTACTTATTCAAGCACAAGAGGTGAAGGCGTAAAGTACACCGCTTCCATGGCAGTGCTCAAGGGCCTTGCATCGGACGGAGGACTTTTCGTTCCCGACCATATTCCTTCACTTGATAAAACTCTTGCAGAGCTTGCAGAGATGGATTATCAAAATCTCGCATATGAGGTGATGAAGCTCTTCCTTACGGATTACACCGAGGATGAACTCAGAGGCTGCATCGCAAGAGCATATGATTCCAAGTTTGACACTCCCGAGATCGCGCCTTTATCCGAGAGCTGCGGTTCATATTATCTCGAGCTCTGGCACGGTGCAACCATCGCATTCAAGGATATGGCACTCAGCCTTCTTCCTCATCTGATGACCACAGCTGCGAAGAAGAATGGTCTGCAAAAAGAGATCGTAATCCTTACCGCTACCAGCGGCGATACCGGAAAAGCGGCTCTTGCAGGATTTGCCGATGTACCCGGAACAAGGATCGTTGTCTTTTATCCTAAGAGCGGTGTTTCTCCCATCCAGGAAAAGCAGATGGTAACCCAGCGCGGAGATAACACTCTTGTAGTCGGCATTCACGGAAACTTCGATGATGCTCAGACCGGAGTCAAGAAGATCTTCGGAGATACGGAATTTGCCAAAGAGCTCGATGAGAAGGGATTTGTTTTCTCATCAGCTAACTCCATCAATATCGGACGTCTTGTTCCCCAGGTCTGCTACTATGTTTATGCATACACCAGACTTCTTAAGGAAGGCAGGATCAAGGACGGAGAGCTTATAAACGTATGTGTTCCTACCGGAAACTTCGGTAACATCCTTGCGGCATTCTATGCTAAGCTCATGGGTCTTCCCGTAGGAAAACTTATCTGCGCATCCAATACCAACAAGGTTCTCTTTGATTTCTTCGAGTCGGGAACCTATGACAGGAACAGGGAATTCCATGTAACAACTTCACCTTCCATGGATATCCTTATCTCCAGCAATCTCGAAAGACTTATCTACTTCATAGCAGGCAACAGCTCCGATAGATGCGCACAGCTTATGGGCGAGCTTTCCGGTAACGGCAATTACACCATTACAGACGAAGAGAAGAAAGGCCTTGCCGATTTCTACGGCGGATATGCCGATGAAAAAGAGACCGCAGATCAGATCAAAAAGATCTACGAAAAGAGCGGTTATGTCATCGATACCCACACCGCAGTCGCATCCTATGTATGTGACAAGTACAAGGAGAAGACCGGTGATGATACTCCCGTCGTCATCGCATCTACCGCAAGCCCTTACAAGTTTACAAGAAGCGTGATGAATGCGATCGATCCCGAATATGACAAGAAGACCGATTTCGAGCTCATCGACGATCTTGCAAAACTTTCCAATACAACCGTTCCTCAGGCCATCGAGGACATCAGGTCCGCTCCTGTCCTTCACAAGACAGAATGTGATGTTAACGAGATGAAATCGGTTATTGCAGGATTCCTTAAATGAAAAGAGTATCAGCCGAAGAATACGTAAACAGGATCGAAGCTTTAAGAAAAGAAATGATCACCGCAGGGACACAGTTTTATTATGTCCCGGGCGGTGATTTTCATATGTCGGAATATGTCTGCGACCACTTTAAGAGCAGGGAATTCCTTTCCGGCTTTGACGGATCAAACGGAGAGATGATAATAAGCGCGGAAGGAGCATGGCTCTGGACCGACGGAAGGTATTTCATCCAAGCGGAGGATCAGCTTAAGGGAACCGGCATAGAACTAATGAAGATGGGAGAGCCCGGTGTGCCGAGAATCTCCGAATTCCTCAAAGAACATATGGAGAAGGGCCTGACACTCGGTTTCGACGGAAGATGCGTATCCGGCGGCGCCTTTGACAGACTTAAGAAAGCACTCGGTGAAAAAGAGATCGTATATAAGACAGACATCGATCTTGTCGGAAACATCTGGCAGGACAGACCTGCGCTTCCGGATGGTAAAGCATGGCTTCTGGAAAACAGATATACCAATCTTACACGTGCCGAAAAGCTTTCGCTCGTAAGAGCGGAAATGGAAAAAGAAAACTGCGACGTGCTTGTCATCGCATCTCTTGATGATATCGCATGGCTGTATCAGTTCCGTGGTTCGGATATAGATTTCAATCCCGTCACGCTTTCATACACCGTCATAAAGCAAAATGAAGCCGTTCTCTATATGTCGCCGGAGAAAGCCTCGGACGTAAAGGATGCCCTTGAAAAAGACGGAGTTACGGTCAGGGATTACGAAGATATCTTCGATGATCTTAAAGGTTTGGATGAAAGACTTACCGTTTGGACCGACAGGGAGCGCATCAATGTTAAGGTCCTGGATTCCATACCGGGAAATGCCCGGAGGATCCTCAAATGGTCACCGACATTTACGCTTAAAGGTGTCAAGACAGAAACTGAGGTCGAACAGGAAAGATCCGCCCACATAACCGACGGTGCGGCACTTACGAAGATCATATGCTATCTGAAGGGACTTCACGGAAGCGATGATCTTGCAGAAGGCAGGGTTACCGAACTTGATATAGCTTCAAAGCTTCTCGGATACAGGAAAGAAGCGGAGGATTTTCTGGAGGAGAGCTTTGCGCCCATAATCGCGGCAGGCCCCCACGGAGCGATCATTCATTACGAGCCCGACGAGACCACTAACGCATCCTTAAGGGATAACGATCTTGTCCTTATGGATACCGGCGGACAGTACCTTAGAGGCACGACCGATGTTACAAGGACTGTATGCATAGGTGAACCAACGGAAAAGATGAAGAGGCTCTATACCGCTGTCCTGAAGGGAAATATCGCACTTTCTTCGGCAGTTTTCAAAAAGGGTACATCCGGAAGAAGACTCGATATTCTTGCAAGAAAGCCCCTGTGGGAGATGGGATACGACTATAATCACGGAACAGGGCACGGAGTCGGTTTTCTTTTGAATGTGCATGAAGGCCCCCAGAACATATCCTCCGGTCCTTCCAAAATGGGTGATACCCCGTTTGAACCCGGAATGATCACAAGCGATGAACCCGGCGTATATCTGGAAGGTGAATTCGGCATCCGGACCGAGAACATGATCGTCTGCATTCCCAAAGAGACAACGGAATACGGGGATTTTTACGGCTTTGAAGTCCTTACGCTCGTTCCTTTCGATAGGGATCTTATCGATACCGATATGCTTACGGAGGAGGAGATCGGGATCATAGACGAATATCATCATACCGTATATGAGGAATTATGCATTTTCATGGACGAAAATGAGCGGAAATGGCTGGCCGAAACCACACGTCCTTTGATTGACTTTTGACCCTGTTTTTGCGATAATTAATAGCGATTTCGGTTTTACCGCTTTCGGTCTGAAAGCAAACGAGTAACCGTCACAAAATATTCTAAGAAAAGAGGAATCAGTATGGCAAACATCGATCTTTCCCAGTATGGGATCACAGGCGTATCTGAGATCGTCTACAATCCCGACAATGACACTCTCTACAACGAAGAGTTAAAATCTGACCTCACCGGTTATGACAAGGGCCAGCTTACCGAGCTCGGTGCCGTCAACGTTATGACAGGTGTTTATACCGGACGTTCTCCTAAGGATAAGTTCATCGTCATGGATGACAAGTCCAAGGATACCGTTTGGTGGAATACTCCCGAATATCCCAATGACAACCATCCCGCTACCCAGAAAGCATGGGATGAGTGCAAGAAGCTTGCTCTCGCTCAGCTTTCCGGCAAGAGACTTTTCGTAGTCGATGCTTTCTGCGGCGCTAACAAGGACACCAGAATGAGCGTACGTTTCATCATGGAGGTTGCTTGGCAGGCTCACTTCGTACGCAACATGTTCATTAAGCCCTCAGCTGAGGAAGAGGCTAACTTCAAGCCTGACTTTATCGTTTACACCGCTTCCAAGGCTAAGGTTGAGAATTACAAGGAGCTTGGCCTCAACTCCGAGACCGCAGTTCTTTTCAACGTTACCAGCCGCGAGCAGGTTATCCTCAACACCTGGTACGGCGGAGAGATGAAGAAGGGTATGTTCTCAATGCAGAACTACTTCCTTCCTCTTCAGGGAATGGCATCCATGCACTGCTCCGCAAACACCGATATGGAAGGCAAGCACACCGCTATCTTCTTCGGACTTTCCGGAACAGGTAAGACCACCCTTTCAACCGATCCCAAGAGACTCCTCATCGGTGATGACGAGCACGGCTGGGATGACAACGGCGTATTCAACCTTGAAGGCGGATGCTATGCTAAGGTTATCGGCCTTTCCAAGGAGAACGAGCCCGACATCTATGGCGCTATCAAGAAGGATGCTCTTCTTGAGAACGTTACCGTAGACGCAAACGGCAAGATCGATTTCGATGACAAGAGCGTTACCGAGAACACCCGTGTATCCTATCCCATCGAGCACATCAAGAACATCGCTAAGAACGTAAACGGCGTATCCGCAGGCCCTGCAGCTGAGAACGTTATCTTCCTTTCAGCTGACGCTTTCGGAGTACTTCCTCCCGTTTCCATCCTTACTCCCGAGCAGACTCAGTACTACTTCCTCAGCGGATTCACTGCAAAGCTTGCAGGAACCGAGCGTGGAATCACCGAGCCTACCCCTACCTTCTCAGCTTGCTTCGGACAGGCGTTCCTTGAGCTTCATCCTACCAAGTACGGCGAGGAGCTTGTTAAGAAGATGGAAAAGAGCGGAGCTAAGGCTTACCTCGTAAATACCGGATGGAACGGAACCGGAAAGAGAATCTCCATTCCCGATACCAGAGGAATCATCGATGCAATCCTTAACGGAGACATCAAGAATGCTCCCACCAAGAAGATCCCTTACTTCGATTTCGAAGTTCCCACCGAGCTTCCCGGAGTTTCAACCGAGATCCTCGATCCCAGAGACACCTATGCTGACGCTTCCGAGTGGGAAGAGAAGGCTAAGGATCTTGCAGGACGTTTCATCAAGAACTTCAAGAAGTATGAGACCAACGATGCAGGCAAGGCACTTGTTGCAGCAGGCCCTCAGCTTTAATCTTTAAGCCTATCATTAAACGGGGACGGCATTAGCTGTCCCCGTGTATTTTTTTATCTGATGACAGCAAAAGAAAACATAAAGAATATCGAAACGCATGAAGCTTTTCTTTTCATCGCTCTGCTCGCACTGTCAGCGGCGGTGCTTATTCTTCATGCCGTAAGGCTGCCCTTTAATGTGTTCTGGGTGGATACGGCATTTTCCGCAGATCTCATAAGGCTTCCTTTGCCTGAGATGATCAAGGCTACATCCGTCAATGAGCATCCTCCGTTTTATTATCTGTTCGGAAAGCTGGTCGTAGCGATCCTCGGAGACCACCCCTGGGCCTTCAGAGCCACCGCGTTCATTCCCTTTGCCGGGATCATTCTTTTGGGACTTTCGTTTATCAGAAAAGAATTCGGATATGCTCCGGCATTTATCATTACCGGGTTTGCATCGTTTACTCCCGCATCGATCGTCTATGTGATGGAGACAAGGATGTATGAACTCGGATGTTTTCTTGTGCTTTCATCATTCCTTGCCCTGTACTGCCTTTTCACAAAACCTAACGGAAAGAGAAGACTGTACTGGATATTGTTTTTCTTAACTTCCGTCTCTGCTGCGTATACCCATTACTACATCACGATAGCCGTGTGCGTGATGCATCTGTGCCTTATCATATTCTGCATCCGTAAAAAGAAAGAGCTGAAGATCTGCACCACAGAGGCCGTTCTTGCGATAGTTTCCTACCTTCCCTGGCTCGGTGTCATGTTCAGGAATTTCGGAGTAAGAGCGGGAGACTGGTGGGCAACGGATTACGCGCATTTCGATGAGACCATGTCGGAGATCTTCGGCCTGAAGCGTTTCTACGTCCCGGCTCTTATCGTGATCGCAGTCTTGATGATAATCATGTTCATCAAAAAGTCTGATAAGCGCTTTATCACGGTCACAGGAATCCTGATGATAGCGGTTACTTTTTCGGCAGGTGCGATAGTATCCGAGATACTGCGTCCTCTTTTCCTTGCAAGGTACATTTATCCTCTGGCGGGAATAGGATGGCTGCTGCTTGGCATGGGAATCGGTGAATGTGCGGATCTGATCCTGAAGAACCGTAAAACAGCTGCCGGAATTCTCTCGGGAACTGCCTGCCTGGCGTTATCGCTTATTTTGATCTTTACGGCATACGGATATTACAGACAGGATGTTTCGGACCAGAGGGCCGCTTCCGCAGTCACGAATGAATTCCTTAACGGCTTTTCGATCCCGGAAGGGAGCGTTATCTATTCCGATTTCGAGCAGGAGGAGTTTACGATAGCCGGATATTACTTCCCAAAGACCGAAGTTTTCCCTGAAAATGCGCTGTTTTACTACACTGAGCCCGAATATGACTCTTTTTACGTGGCTGTCAGGGATTCATCGGTCGAGACGGTCGTTCAGAACCTCGACGGATACGGCTATGAGAGCACCGTTCTGGCTCAGGGAAAGAGCCTTGGTTTTCAGCGTCCCGTAAGCATATTATTTTGTGAAAAATATTGAAAAAAAGGGCTGAAAACGACTATAATAAGCTTAGCCCGAGGTTGATCCCCTGTATTTTTTGAACCTACATTTACCTTTAACGGGATTCCTACATCTCATGTGCGGCTGTCATGCCCCCACCGAAAGGCGCCAGGGGAAGGCAAATGTCATGATGCGGTTACCCACCTGGCTTTGGCTAGGCGTCAAAAGGCGAGGGGTCTACTAAGGGTCTTACTATGTCTGCAGGCTTTTATCACTTATGATCGAATTGTTTTTCAAGGCAAGACGGTTTGTCGTCAGGATGCGGCAGCTTGACATAAATGCGTATTCGGCCAGTGCAGCTTTTTTCCTTTTCATATCACTGGTCCCTATTTTGGTGCTGTTCTGCAGCATTTTTCCTTATACGGGACTTACGGAAGAGGAACTTATCGATCTCATCGAAGCTTCGACGCCCATTATATTCAACGACTTCCTTGATGGGCTGATATACGAGATCTATGATTCGACCGCGGGCGTCGTGACCATATCGATCATTGCGACGATTTGGACGGCCGGAAAAGGTATCATGGCCATTATACAGGGCCTGAATACCGTCAATGAGGTCAAAGAGGAGAGGAATTACTTCACCCTCAGGATAGTGAGCGGATTTTATATCCTTGTAATGATGGTCTCACTGCTTCTGAGCATTTCGCTTATAGTCGTAGGCACCGATCTGTTCAGACGCATACTTATCTACCTGAAGATAGATGTTTCGGTTTTAAAGGGCATCATCATGAAACCGAGACTTTTATATACATTCATTATCTGGTCCCTTATATTCGCCGTGTTTTACACATGGATGCCTTACAGGGGACCGCAGAATAAGAACAGACAGATCAAGATGTTCTCGGATAAAAAGCTCGTCAGGATCTGGAACGAGACCGATCCCTGGATAGACGAAGAGGGCAACAGCCTTCAGACCAAGGGACTCAAGCTCAAATACAGAAAACAGATCCCCGGAGCGATGATCGCATCCGCAGGATGGATGTTTTTCTCGGTGGTGTTCACTTCCATTGTGAATATGGGATACGGCATCACGATTTACGGGACGATGACATTCCTTGTCATCTCGATGCTCTGGATGTACTGCTGTATGTACATGCTCTTCATCGGAGCGTATTTCAATCACATCTGGCCCCGAGTAACATCGGAGTTCAAGAGGCTCTTTTTGAATAAAACGGATAAATAATCTTAGGCTCTGACAGTGAACGAAACAATTGACGTTAACTATGAAGCCGGGAAGGAAATATATGAAAGAAAAACTTGAAGAGATTAAGCAGAAAGCTCTGGCCAGGATCGCGGAAAGCGATACTCCCGATAAGCTGAACGAGGTGCGTGTTGCGATCCTCGGTAAAAAGGGTGAGCTTACCGAAGTCCTCAAATCCATGAAGGATGTATCTCCCGAGGACCGTCCCAAGGTCGGACAGCTGGTCAATGATACAAGAGCGGAGATCGAGAAGGTGCTTGAGGAGACCAAGCAGAAGCTTGAAAATGCGGCTCTTGATCTCAGACTTAAGACCGAGACCATAGATGTTACTCTTCCCGGAGATGTACCCACTCCCGGACACCGTCATCCCATTCAGATCGCTCTTGATGAGATCGAGAGAGTATTCATCGGTATGGGTTATGAGGTTGTTGAAGGACCCGAGATAGAGAAGGACTATTACAATTTCGAAGCTCTTAATATCCCTGCAGATCATCCCGCCAAGGATGAGCAGGATACTTTCTATATCAATGGAGACATGCTTCTCAGAACACAGACTTCGGGCTGCCAGATCCATGAGATGGAGAAGGGAAGACTTCCCATCAGGATGATAGCACCCGGTAGAGTATTCCGTTCCGATGAAGTTGATGCGACACATTCACCCTGCTTCCACCAGGTTGAGGGTCTTGTAATCGATAAGAACATTACATTTGCCGATCTTAAGGGAACGCTTCAGGAATTCGCCAAGCAGATGTTCGGAGAAAACACCAAGGTCAAGTTCAGGCCTCATCACTTCCCGTTCACCGAGCCTTCTGCGGAGATGGATGTTTCCTGCTTTAAGTGCGGCGGCAAGGGATGCAGATTCTGTAAGAACGAAGGATGGATCGAGATCCTCGGATGCGGAATGGTACATCCCCACGTTCTCGAGATGTGCAATATCGATCCTAACGAATACAACGGATTTGCTTTCGGAGTAGGACTTGAGAGAATAGCGCTTCTTAAGTATGAGATCGACGATCTCAGACTCCTCTATGAAAACGACTTCAGGTTCCTTAAACAGTTCTGATAAAGATCATTACCTATGACGAAAGGATTTTATAGATATGAATACTCCATTGTCCTGGCTTAAAGATTATGTGCCCGGTCTTGACGTTACGGATCAGGAATACAGGGACGGAATGACCCTGTCCGGCACCAAGGTAGAAAACTATTCCAGAAGAGATAAGAATCTCGAAAAGATAATCGTCGGAGAAGTACTTGATGTTCAACAGCATCCCGATGCGGACAAGCTTGTTGTATGTCAGGTGAATACCGGCTCCGAGACCATACAGATCGTAACCGGCGCTCCCAACGTACATAAGGGAGACAAGGTTCCCGTTGTTCTTGCGGGCGGAAAAGTAGCCGGAAGCGCACATGATGAAGGCCCCGCACCCGAAGAAGGATATCCCATCAAGGCAGGAAAGCTCCGCGGTGTCGAATCTTTCGGCATGATGTGCTCCATCGATGAACTCGGAAGCGATGTCAATTTCTATCCCGAAGCTGATCCCAACGGAATCTACATCTTCCCCGCAGATACGGAAGTCGGTGCGGATGCGGTTGAGATCCTCGGACTTCACGATACCGTTGTTGAATACGAAGTTACATCCAACAGAGTAGACTGCTACAGCATCCTTGGTATCGCAAGGGAAGCTGCCGCAACCTTCGGAAAAGAATTCAAGCCTCCCGTAGTCAAGGCTACAGGCAATTCCGAGAACGTTAACGATTTCGTAAAGGTAGAGGTTCAGGCACCCGATCTTTGCCCCAGATATACCGCAAGACTTGTAAGAAATATCAAGGTCGAGCCTTCACCCAAGTGGATGCAGCACAGACTCGGTGCGGCAGGCATCAGACCCATCAATAACATTGTCGATATCACCAATTTCGTAATGCTTGAGTATGGCCAGCCCATGCATGCATTCGATTTTGATAAGATTGCAGGCGGCAAGATCATCGTAAGACGTGCGAAGGACGGAGATAAGTTCGTTACCCTTGACGGTCAGGAACGCAATCTCGATAAAGATGTCGTAATGATCTGTGACGGTGAGAAGGAGATAGCAATCGGCGGAATCATGGGCGGTGAGAATTCCATGATCACCGACGATGCGAAGAATCTTCTTTTCGAAGCAGCAACCTTTAACGGAACCAATATCAGAAAATCAGCTAAGAGGATCGGTCTCAGGACCGACGCTTCCGGTATCTTCGAAAAGGGACTCGATCCCAGAAATGCAGAAGATGCCATGAACAGAGCATGCCAGCTTATCGAGGAGCTCGGTGCCGGTGAAGTCGTCGGCGGAATCGTTGATGTCAAGGAGCCCATTGCCGATCTTAAGAGGATCAAATTCGAGCCCGAGCGCATCAATGCCCTTCTCGGAACCGATTACAGCGCTGACGAAATGATCGCCGTATTCGAAAAAGAAGAACTTGTCTATGACAAGGCTGCCGGAGAAATCGTCATTCCTTCGTTCAGACAGGATCTGATCGGAAACTGCGATCTTGCCGAGGAAGTTGCAAGATTCAAGGGATATGACAAGATCCCCACAACCCTTCCCGGCGGAAACGCAATGGGCGGACTCGGACTTAAGAACCGTGTTGAAGAGAAGGCCCGTGAAACTGCCGAGATGTGCGGTTTCTCACAGACATATTTCTATTCGTTCGAAAGCCCCAAGGTATTTGATAAGCTTAATCTCTCCGCTGATGCTGCGGAGAGACAGGCAATCAAGATAAGCAATCCTCTCGGTGAAGACTTTTCCGTTATGAGAACGATCTCCGTAAACGGAATGCTTAACTGCCTTGCAAATAATTACAATCACAGAAATGCCGAAGTAAGACTTTATGAACTCGGCAATATCTATGTAGCCGATTCACTTCCTCTTACCGATTATCCCGATGAGAGAATGCAGTTCACGCTCGGCTTCTACGGAAAAGGCGACTTCTTCACCATGAAGGGCGCTGTTGAGGAATTCTTTAATTCCGTAGGAATGAAGAAAAAGAGAGAGTATGATCCTGCTGCAGGAAAGAGCTTCCTTCATCCCGGAAGACAGGCTCTCATCAAGTACGAAGGAAAGACTGTAGGATATCTCGGCGAGGTTCACCCCGCTGTCTGCAGTGCTTATGATATCAAGACCAGGGTTTACATCGCAGTTGTCGATATGCCCGCAGTGATCGAATTCGTTTCATTTGATCACAAATATCAGGGCATTGCTAAATTCCCTGCGGTTACAAGAGACCTTTCGATGCTTGTTCCCAGCGAGGTTCTCGCAGGACAGATCGAGGCAGTCTTTGCACAGCGCGGCGGAAACATCCTTGAGGATATCAAACTCTTTGATATCTATGAAGGTGAGCAGGTTGCAAAGGGATTCAAGTCCGTTGCATATTCACTCACATTCAGGGCCAAGGATCGTACGCTCGAGGATAACGATGTTAACGGTGCGATGAAGAAGATCCTCAACGGACTTCAGTCACTGGGCATCGAACTCAGAAGCTGATAACTTTAATTCTTTGATTTATTCAACGGTGGGCTAAAAATTTTTTATGGAGGTCCATTACAATGGAGTACGAAAAGGTATGGAAAAAATATTCTCAGGCGGAATTAAAAAAGCTTGAGAAGCTGAACGCTGATTATATCGATTTCCTTTCAAACGGAAAGACCGAGAGGGAATGTGTCGATCAGATCGTTAATATGGCGGAAGAAGCAGGATATGTTGAGCTTGATAAGCTTATCGCTTCTAAGAAAAAGCTCAAAACCGGAGATAAGGTTTATTCGGTCTGGATGAATAAATCCGTCTGCATGTTCAGGATCGGCAATAAACCTTTCAGTGCCGGAATGAACATCCTCGGAGCACATATCGATTCTCCCAGAATGGATGTAAAGAGCAATCCTTTATATGAGAAGGATGATTTCGCACTTCTCGACACTCACTATTACGGCGGCATCAAGAAGTACCAGTATACGGCGCTTCCCCTTGCGATTCACGGTGTTGTAGTCAAGAAGGACGGCAGCACGATCGAGATCAATGTAGGAGAGGATCCCGACGATCCCGTTTTCTTCGTATCCGATCTTCTGATCCATCTTGCACAGGATCAGATGGAAAAGAAAGGATCCAAGGTAGTCGAGGGAGAAGACCTCGATGTCATCGTAGGAAACAAGCCCATCGCTCTCGGTGCGGATGTAAGAAAGAATACCAAGGCAAAAGACGAAAAGAAGGACTCCGTAAAAACAGCGATCCTTAACATCCTCAAGGAACAGTACGATTTCGAGGAGAAGGATTTCTATTCCGCTGAGCTTGAAGTTGTTCCCGCGGGAAGAGCAAGAGAAGCCGGCTTCGACAGATCCATGATCCTTTCCTACGGTCAGGATGACAGGGTATGCGCATATACTTCGCTTAAGGCAATGCTCGATCTTCCCCGGTGTGACAGGACCATATGCACCATTCTCGTCGATAAGGAAGAGATCGGTTCCGTAGGCGCTACCGGAATGAGATCGAAGTTCTTTGAAAACGCTGTTGCCGAGGTTATGAACCTCTGCGGTGAATATACATCCGAGATAGATCTTAAGCGTGCCCTTTCAAGAAGCTGCATGCTTTCAAGCGATGTATCGGCGGGTGTCGATCCCAATTACGAATCCGTATTCGAGAAAAAGAATGCTGCATTCCTCGGCGGCGGAATCGTATTCAACAAGTTCACCGGAAGCAGGGGAAAGAGCGGTTCCAATGATGCCAATGCGGAATATATCGCAGCCATCAGAAGAGTGTTCGAAGACGCTAAGATCTCTTATCAGTTCGCAGAACTCGGCAAGGTAGATCAGGGCGGCGGCGGAACCATCGCTTACATACTCGCTCTTTACGGAATGAATGTGATCGATTCCGGTGTTGCCGTTTTAAATATGCATTCACCCTGGGAAGCAACTTCCAAGGCCGATGTATATGAGACATACAAGGGTTATATCGCATTCTGCAAAGGAATGGATCTTTAATGACTGAACTTAGAAGATCGGATTATTTCTACGAACTGCCACAGGAACTGATCGCACAGGATCCGCTTGCGGACAGGTCTTCATCAAGACTCATGGCGGTAGACAGAAATACCGGTAAATATGAGCATAAGGTTTTTTCCGATATCGTGGATTTCCTTGATCCCGGAGACTGTCTTGTGCTGAACAATACAAAAGTAATTCCCGCAAGACTTCTCGGAAAGAGAGAAGGAACGGGCGGACAAGTCGAAGTCCTTCTTTTGAAAAGGATAAATGCGACAGACTGGGAGACACTCGTAAAGCCCGGTAAAAGCTGCAGGCCCGGACAGAAGCTTGATTTCGGCGAGGGCACTTTAAAGGCTGAGGTCCTCGAAGTTGTGGAGGATGGGAACAGGATCGTTAGATTTCATTTCGACGGAATCTTCGAAGAGATACTTGATAAGCTCGGAGAGATGCCGCTTCCGCCGTACATAACTCATAAGCTTGCCGACCCGACCAGATATAATACCGTATATGCCAAGTATGACGGTTCGGCCGCAGCACCTACCGCGGGACTTCATTTTACACCCGAACTTCTTAAGAAGATCGAGGATAAAGGCATCAGCTTAGCGTATGTTACGCTTCATGTCGGACTCGGAACTTTCCGTCCGGTAAAAGAAGACGTGATCACGGATCACAAGATGCATACGGAAAGCTATCAGGTTACAAAAGATACAGCAGATCTTATAAACCGTACAAAGGCTGAAGGTGGAAGAGTCATCTGTGTAGGTACAACAAGCTGCAGAACGGTTGAAAGCTGTGCGGGCGACGACGGAACGGTTCATCCCGGATCCGGGGAGACGAGCATATTCATCTATCCGGGATATAAGTTCAAGGTAATGGACGGACTTATCACCAATTTCCATCTTCCCGAATCGACACTGATCATGCTGGTGTCCGCATTTGCCGGAAGAGAAAATGTGCTTGCCGCTTATGAAGAAGCGGTGCGTGAAAGATACAGATTTTTCAGTTTCGGTGATGCATGCTTTTTCCATTAAAAGCTGCATAGTTTAACAGGAGGTACACATGGAAGAAAAAAGACATTCTCAAAGAACGGAACTTACATCCACTCTCGTAATCAAGCGTCTTGATTCCGCGGATGAGGGATTGCAGGTTACCATCGATATCACCGATGTGTCCAAGGGCGGTGTAGGATTCACCTGTTCCGAAGCACTTGAGATCGGTGCGGTCTATGAGAGTTTTCTTGAGATCTGGACCAAGGAAGTACTTCACGCATTTCTTGAGATCATAAGGATCGAAAAGAAGGGTGATGTATATTTCTACGGATCATCGTTTGTCGGACTTCCCGAGATGGATGCTCAGAGGATCGGTATCTATCAGACTGTACAGGACATGAATAAGTAGTGAAGGTTTTTAAAGATGCACTGAAAAAAGCACGCATCCGGCAAAGAGTATTATGCTTTTTGTTCTTGATACTCGCTGCGTGCTTTTACTTTTTTGTAATAGTGATGTTTTCCGCACAGGATGCGGAAGAATCCGGAGCGCTCAGCTATGAGATCGCGGAAAGGCTTGCGAAATTCATCTGTTCGTTCAGATCCGATCAATCGCTATCCGATGTTCTGAGCCTTGCGGGATATTTCGAACATCCCATACGAAAGCTTGCACACTTTCTCGAATACGGAACGCTCGGTGCACTTTTTTCGGGATCTTACCTTCCCGTTATGAAGATAGTCAGAAGGGATACGGGAAAGAGCGCAGGTTTATACAGACGGAATGTTTTCGTTGTTTTTATCCTTGCCGCACTTGATGAACTGCATCAGTTTTTCGTGCCGGGAAGATACGCATCCGTCTGGGATGTTCTGCTTGATACATTCGGATGCATTGTGTTTTTGATTTTTATGTATTTGATTTTTGACAGAAAGAAGACCTGATGAGTAAATATGGTTTTATCGGACTCGGACTTATAGGAGGCTCTCTTGCAAGGGCACTTAAAGCCGATGATCCGTCCAATGTGATAGCTGCATATAACAGGAGCGAGGCTCCGCTTGAACAGGCTGTTAAAGACGGCGTTGTTGATATTCCTCTTCACGAGATAGGAGAAGGCTTTTCCGACTGTGATGTCATTTTCTTATGCCTTCCCGTTATCACAAATGCCGAGGCACTTGCAAAGCTTGCTCCGTTCGTGAAGGGAAATACCATAGTCACGGATGTAAGTTCTGTTAAAGGCTCTATCATGAAAGCTGCGGAGGAAGCGGGACTCAGGGATAATTTCGTCGGCGGTCATCCCATGGCAGGTTCCGAGAGAACGGGATACATCGCTTCATCCAAGGACCTTTACAGGAATGCGTATTATATAATCACTCCTTTTGAAGAGGGAGATAAGAAAGCAGAAGCACTTAAGGAGATCGCATTAAAGGCGGGCGCAATCCCCATTATCATGGATGCCGCAAAGCACGACAGGATCGTTGCGGGTGTCAGCCATATTCCTCATCTTGCCGCAGCCGCACTGGTTGAGCTTGTTAAGAACAATGACTATGAAGACGGCCTTATGAAGACCGTTGCCGCAGGCGGATTCAAGGATATAACCAGAGTGGCTTCTTCATCACCTGCGATGTGGAAGGAGATATGCGAATCCAACGAGATCAATATCTCTGAATTTCTGGAAGACCTTATCGGCAAGCTTTCAGAGATCAAGGATATGGTCGATGAAAAGAACGGAGATTATATCGCAGATCTTTTCGATGATGCCGGAACCTACAGGAATTCATTTAACACCCTGAGTGCAGGCCCCATCAAGGACTCACACAAATTCTCGATCGACATATCCGATGAACCGGGTGCGATCGCATCCGTTGCGACGATACTTGCGGTTAACGGCATCAACATCAAGAACATCGGTATCCAGCATAACCGCGAATATATCGGCGGTGATATGACCGTCGGATTCTGGGATGCGGAATCGAAAGAGAAGGCCGCGGATATCCTGAAAGGAAAAGGTTACATACTTCATGGAATCTAAGACATCTCATTTCCTGCCTGAACTTTTCCGGTGAACAGGGGGACGGTTCCTCAGTTCACTCATTGAATCTATTAATATACCCCGGGTCAAACTGATATGTACCCAGAATCCTGGACACATTGATTTATGATTTAGGCGGAACACATGGATGCTTCCCTGTACTTTACAGGGGGCATCCATTTTGTTT
>JNJD01000010.1 GCA_000702685.1 Lachnospiraceae bacterium AC2028 | reverse complement strand
ATCAAAAGAGGAGACCTTACGGTCTCCTCTTCTTGCGCGTGAACTATTTAACTTGGTTAATGTTCTGCAGTACCGGTTATTAGCCGAGAAGGCTGAGAACACCCTGGTTGGACTGGTTAGCCTGAGCCAGCATTGCCTGACCTGCCTGCTGAAGAATGTTCTGGTTAGAGAACTTAACCATCTCAGTAGCCATATCGGTATCACGGATACGGCTCTCTGCTGCGGTGGTATTCTCAACAACGTTGTCAAGGTTCGAAATGGTGTGCTCAAGTCTGTTCTGGATTGCACCGAGATCAGATCTCTGCTTACTTACGTTCTGAAGAGCGGTCTTGATGTTGCCGATTGCGGTCTGAGCCTTGTCGTGATCAGCAACACTTACATTAGCCTTAGAAACGCCAATCTTTGATGCGCTCATCTTGCCAATGCTGATGGTGATGGTCTGCTCATCATCGCCTTCGGATCCAACCTGGAGCTTCTTGCCGGTGAATGTTCCGTCGAGAAGGCTCTGCTCGTTGAATGTAGTGGTCTTGGAGACTCTGTCGATCTCGTCAACAAGTGCATTGATCTCAGACTGGATGTAGTTCCTGTCTGTGGTCATGTTGGTGTCGTTTGCAGCCTGAACAGCAAGCTCGTTCATTCTCTGAAGCATATCGTGTACTTCATTGAGAGCGCCTTCTGCAGTCTGTACTGCGGAGATACCGTCCTGTGCGTTGGTAGATGCCTGGGTCAGACCTCTGACCTGACGTCTCATCTTCTCGGAGATTGCAAGTCCTGCTGCATTATCTGCTGCACGGTTGATCTTGTATCCGGAAGAAAGCTTCTCAGTAGACTTAGTAAGAGTGGACTGAGTAAGACCAAGCATTCTGTTAGAGTTCATTGCTGTAAGATTGTGTTGTACTACCATAATATTTCCTCCTTGAAATGTGTAGTGCCGCTTCCCTGCGGCTGTTAATGGTTTTTCGGCTTCTTGAAGGTTCGGATCCGCGCTCACCCGAGCTTTCCTGTTGCCTTACAATCATTATATCGGACTGTTCCGGAAAAAGTTAAGGCTTTTTTTCAAATTTACAATTTGTTTACACTTGAGCAATAATCCGGTTAAAAACAAAAAAGAGGGAGCCAATCGGCTCCCTCTTATAGTTTTAAGCTTACTGGAGAAGGCTGAGAACGCCCTGGTTGGACTGGTTAGCCTGAGCCAGCATTGCCTGACCTGCCTGCTGAAGAATGTTCTGGTTAGAGAACTTAACCATCTCAGTAGCCATGTCGGTATCACGGATACGGCTCTCTGCTGCGGTGGTATTCTCAACAACGTTGTCAAGATTCGATATGGTGTGCTCAAGTCTGTTCTGGATTGCACCGAGATCAGATCTCTGCTTACTTACCTTCTCAAGAGCACCTTTAATCTTAGTAATGGCTGACTGAGCATCAGTATGATTAGCAACGCTGACAGCTCCTGTATTAACGCCAAGCTTGGAAGCGCTCATCTTGTCAATGCTGATAGTGATGGTTTGCTCATCATCGCCTTCGGAGCCAACCTGAAGCTTTTTACCGGTAAATGTTCCGTCAAGGAGACACTGCTCGTTAAATGTGGTGGTCTTTGAAACACGATCGATCTCTTCAGAAAGAGCATTGATCTCAGACTGGATATACTGTCTATCAGTGGTCATATTGGTGTCGTTTGCAGCCTGAACAGCAAGTTCGTTCATTCTCTGAAGCATATCGTGCACTTCATTGAGAGCGCCTTCTGCAGTCTGTACTGCAGAGATACCGTCCTGTGCGTTGGTAGATGCCTGGGTCAGACCTCTGACCTGACGTCTCATCTTCTCGGAGATTGCAAGTCCTGCTGCGTTATCTGCTGCACGGTTGATCTTGTATCCTGATGAAAGCTTTTCGGTCGACTTAGTAAGAGAACTGGTTGTAAGACCGAGCATTCTGTTTGAATTCATTGCTGTAAGATTGTGCTGAACTACCATAATTTTATCCTCCTTGAGTTTGCCCTCGCCCCTGTGTTTTTTGGCGGGGCATCACCGATTAACTATTCCATATGTAGCGGTTTTTGCTGTTTTCTTTCCGCTTACACTCATTATATCGACCCTAAGAGAGAAAACTTTAGTCCTATAAAGCAAAAAATTTAAATTTTTTTCATAATTATCTTACAATAGTCCTCTTTTTTGTTCCGCATGATCAAAAATCCACTATCCAGTTCATTGATATCAAACATATGACTTATCAGTATTGAAGGTTTTAATCTGTCCTCAGCCATCCTCTTCAATATATAATTCCAGTCATCATTAGACTCCGAGTGGCTGAATGACGAATTCCATATTCCGATTATGGTAATCTGGTTTCTAAGCAGTTTCCACCATACATCTCTGGGAAAAGCCATATCGGAGTACGGATTTCCGACCAATATAAGCTTTCCTCCGGGATTAAGTGCCTCTATTCCATTATTTATTGTCTCATTCTTTCCCACACATTCATAGTACAAAGATATACCACCTTTTACATCGGAAAGCCATTTAGACGGATTCTGAAGCGAACTGTCGCAAAAACAGTCTTCTGAAATCCCAAGTTCCGAAGCCCTTTTCTTCTGTCCGGGCTTATTTCCTATAACATATATATTGTTTATTCCCGCCTCTTTAAGAAGCATTACCGTCATAAGGCCTATCGTCCCAAGACCGCAGACAGCTACATTTTTATCTGCTTCAGCGCCTTTAGTGCCTGTCCTTACTGCATTGGCTGCTACGGCGAAGGGCTCAAGCATTGCCGCTTCTTCAAAACCGACATTTTCGGGTATTTCCAGCAGATTAACCGCAGGAGCTGTTACATATTCAGCAAAAGCTCCATCCCGTCTGGACCCGACATAGTCATAATCACGGCACTGCAAAGGCATCCCGGCAAGGCACATATCGCATTTTCCGCATGCAATCTTCGGAAATACGGATACTCTCTTCCCAATCAAAGTCCTATCAACCCCTTCACCGGCCTCGTCCACAACTCCCGAAAACTCGTGACCGGGTATCAGCGGCATCCTATGAGCACCGGTTTCATATATCCTGGGTATATCGGACCCGCATATGCCTGCTGCCATTACCCGGACCCTTACTTCATTTGCCTTGGGAACAGGTATTTCTACGTCTTCAAGGCTTATTTTCCCTATTTCACGAAGAACCCATGCCTTTGCCATACTCATTTATCCTTTATGATTGTCAGATACCTGTCCAAATCAGCATCCGTTGTCACTTTGAAATTCCCCTCATCTCCGGGAATCATCACAATATCCATCCCGGCAATGATCGCAGGCTCGGATGCTCCGTTGACGGAATGGATCTTTTCAGGGAGCAATGCCTTATTGGCTTCATAATACTTTCCAAATAAGAATAATTCCGGAGCCTGACCCGCAAAAACCTTCTGCCTGTCCAAAAGTTCAGATATTTCAGATCCGTTTTCGCTGTAATAGACGGTATCTTTCATTGGAAGAACAGGCATAACCCCATCGTGTCCAACCAGCGAACCATATACAGATGTTAATAAACCGGCAGAAACAAAAGGTCTGGCTGCATCGTGTACGAGCACTGTATCAGTATCTGAAGGCTCTCCCGTTACTCTGATAATTTCGTCCATCCCATTCAGAATCGAGAGCTGACGGTTATCTCCCGGATTGGCATATGAAAGGATCCTGTCCGTATCCACGCCTGCTGATGAGGCATCCTTTTTTATCTCTTCTCTCCAATCATCGTCCGCCACTATGCAAATGCCGTCTATATGGTCGCTTTCAAGCAGAACTTTAAGAGCCACAGTTATCATCATATGTGGCCCGGCTTTTATGTATTGTTTGGGAATATCCGAAGATATCCTGGATCCGGCCCCTCCGGCCAGCAGAATCGCATAATTCATATCAGAATCGCATCTCCCTTATCTTCTTGAGCGTATCCCCGTAGGATGTCTTTTTTCCAAATAAAAGAGTAGTACCGAGAACAAAGCCGTTCACCCCAAGAGGAGCATATTCCTTGATCTTATCGGCTCCGCATGCACCGTCCCAATATATTTTGATATCCATCAGATCCTTGACGGCAAGCAGTTCGTCATATTTTTCCCTAACATAAGGAAGGAACATCTGCGAAGCATTTCCGGGATTCACGCTCATAACAAGAACTTTCTTTACAATACGAAGAAGCATCTTAACTTCTTCAATGCTAGTTCCGGGATTGATTGCAATCCCGGGAGTGATCCCCGCATCGATTATTCTCTGCAAAGTGGTCGAAGGGTGATATTCTGCTTCAGGATGAATATAGATAGTATCTCCCTTCTTTAGACTATGAGTGAAAAGGTCTATCGTGTTGATCGGATGCTCGACCATAAGATGAACATCAAGAGGTTTTTGGGTTAATGAGCGAATACATTTAAGATCATTCAATGACATAGCAAAATTTGGAACATATCTTCCGTCCATGATATCAATATGGAAAGAATCTATGCCACCCTTTTCCAAAGCCTTTACTTCTTTTTCAAGATTTCTGTAATCGGCACACATCATAGATGCCATAAGCTCAAAAGCCATATATAAAATCCCCCTTTTAAAGAATCTTCATAAGCATAACAGGTTTCTTAAGGTTTCTGCACCTATGTGCAAGTTCACCGGGTGTTCCGTAATACCCCGATACCCTGTCCAAATGATCAATTGCCTTATGATCACAGTCAATGATCACATCCTTGGAACCAGCCAAAGAATCCATAAATCCATTATACTCTGCCCACAATTCCGGATCTGCATTTTCTATTCCATTAAGATCTGTAGACGGAGAAAAGACGCAGATTATATGTTCGGAAGCTTCATTGATCGTTTTCATCGCTTCCTTAAGCTTTTCAATGGCTTTTTTGCTGTTTTCAATAAGAAAAGCCCCACCGAAGCCCAATAGCAGGATCTTTCTTCCAGACAGTTTTGATTTCCACTCATCAGGCAGTTCGGTTTCAACCGCAGGGCAGCCTTCAGGCTTGCCATCCATCACCTCGATTTTATCAGCCCAATACTCCTCATGCCCGGACATGACCGTCAGTGATTCAATAAAACAATCTTTTAGTTTTTCCGATCTTACCACAATCCTGTCTGAATAAAGAACAGCAGGCTGTTCCATCATTACTTTGATTGCAACCAAAGCCTTATCATTTTCATTAATCGGTGGATCGACATCAAAGCATGGAATATATATTAATTCATCGGTTCTTAATCTGAGATTCTCAGAATAATAAATCTCGGGGACATCCATCGTTGCGCCCCAACCATCATAATGATAACCGGTTACAATAACGTCAGGATGCCTCTTATCGATGTCATATTCATCCATCGAAACCGTCTTCAGTTCCTCAGGAAGAAGCCCTCGGTCATTCCGTTCTTCTCCATTGATGCCGATAACCTTATCCGCGATATGATAAAAAACCGGCAACACATAAACTTCGGCATTTTCCATGGATGCATATCTGTCATACATGGTCCTAAGGCCATTCCACTGATCAGCCTTGGTCACGATGAACAACACTTCCTTCTTCTTATCACGGAAATAAGCTTTTATTGCCTCTTCGCTGTCTTTGATAGAACGATCCAATATATTTCTGCTTTCATTACTCCAAGACTCGCTCGATTCAAATACAAGCTCGCAATAATCCTCTAACCCATGTACAAGATCTGTGCTGTCAGGCATGCAGTTTTCCATGAGTGTTCCCAGGGATACAGCCAGATTCTGGCACTTTCCGAGAAGTTCCGCCGCAGGATTCACATCACCGGACTTCACCAGCGCTTCCACATGCTCATGAACCTTCAAAAGCATACCGGTCATCTCATAGCATTTTTGTTCGGTTGTTTTCCTGGGAGTGACACCATCAATCGCCTGCCCGGTGAGAGTAAATCTGAAGGGATTTCCACCATTCTTTGCACGCAGAATCTCCTCCTGTTCCTTATAAACAGGATAATCATGTATGCCTCCGCCTTTGCGTACAACCATATAATCGCCGTATTCTATCCGAAGAACTTCATCATATCTGGCAGGTGCCGGAATATTGATGAATTCAAAGGGTAGATACAGGATATCTTTAAACAGATCTTTGGGATACTTATGATTGTGTTTCGGCACCCAGAAAGGCATCAGTGCAATATTTTCGGCTTCGTCGGAAGTGTACATCATAAACAGCTTCTCAGTTAAAAGACGAAGTTCCCGAAGGATATTTCCTTTTCTGTGAAGTGTTACATGATTATCACTTTCTATCTTGGCAAGAAGGTTTCGGCATTCCTGCGTATCAGCATTCCCGGCTTCTATCATCTCATAAGCATCGGAAACATCTTTAGCAAGCTTTCTTCTGCATTCCTCTTTTTCTTCATCCTCAGACAGATCATCAAGCGGAAAGATATCAACGCCTACGGTATAAGGACATCCGAAAAACTCCTTCATATGCTCTTCGCTGTAATCGATGGCGTGGGCATTTACAATACGTCCGATCACGTTCTCATAATCTACTTCATGGTTCAGAGAAAGAACACAATAATCTTTTGGCAGCTCATCCTTAGCAACTTCAAAAAACTTTACCCAATCTTTCCTGAGCATGCAGATATCCATATCATCATCCCAGGGTATCATCCCACCGTGACGTACTGCACCGAGGAGTGTTCCGCAATCAGCGAACCATCTGATGCCGTGCTTCTTGCATACTCTGTCAATTTCGGAAAGAACTTTTATCTGGGCAGCCCAATACCGTTTCATCATGGAAGAAACGAAGAATCCTTCACGGACTTCGTCATTAAAATACTCCACTCCCGGATACTCGGCAGAGATCGCATATTCGGATGTTTTTACATCTGTATTCATATGATCATTGTATCTCAAAATCATAATAAAATGAACGCAAAGCCTAATGTTTTCATTGGTTTTGCGTTCATTTGGTTCAATTATCTAATGATTACTGTTTGGAATCAACATAGAATGATTCCGTGCCGTTTCCTGCACGTTGAGCCTGGAAGTAACTGTATGCAGCATTCAGACTTGTCCTGCCTTTTCCTATCTGGCTGCGGGTATTCTGAAAAAAGTCTTCCATCAGTTCCCTGTTAGTTCTTTCCTGAGACTGAAGTGACGAACTCTTGTCGGTAATCTCTCTGATCAGATCCTGAAGTCTTCTGATCCTGTCAGCATTGTCCTTCTTGTTCTCTTTGAGAGTATCGGCAACTCTTTCATAGAGAGTCTCAAAACCATTATCGAGTGCATTTAGCTCATCAATCAGTTTTCCCTTTTCCTCTACATAAGCATCAAATCTCTCAAAGTCGGGTTCTTCACCGTTTCGGGTGAAGATATCCTTCTGTTTAAGATTGAATTCTTCTATCTTATCGAGGATGGCCGACTTTTTTACAAGTGACTCTTCAAGCAGATCCAGATAATCTTCCATATGCTTTCCCTTTAACTTCTCCAGGTTATGCCGTTAAGCTTCATGACTTCTTTCCAGGTATCTCTTACGGAATGGAGATGTCCGTTAACCTCTTCGAGAATTGCGGAATCTTTCTTAAGATTCGCCTCCACAAGTCTCTGGGAAAGGTATGAATAAATGTTCTCGAAATCCTGCGCCACAGCATATTTCATATCGAGAGTCTGTCTCAGATAGTCAATGATATGCTCCGCCTTGAGGATATTGGTATGAGCTTTCTGAACATCCTTTTCCTCAAGAGCACCGAGTGCGATATTGAGGAATTTGATAGCTCCGTCATAAAGCATAAGTGTAAGCTCCGCCGGCGAAGATGTCATTATCTTATTGTTGGCATACTGCTGATACGCGTTAGGTAAAGGCATTCCTTTATCTCCTTAGCATTTCATTACTGAGTGCTGGTTCCGAGAAGTCCGGCCAAAGCGCTGCTCTTCTTCTGAAGACTTGCAAGCGCCGATTCCATCGACGAGAACTGTTTATAGAGCCTGTCCTCATAATCATTGGCTTTCTGCTCAAGGTTCTTGATGGTGGTATTAAATCCGTCGTAATCGGACTTCATCTTCTTGTCATCATAGAAGTTGCCGTAGCTTCTGTATCCGTCAACAGACTTGGATGCACTGTCAAGCTTCGAATACAGGTCCTGAGACAGCTTGCTGAAGAACTCGGTCACAAGCTCCGGATCCGATGCAATCATCTCAGAAAGCTTATCCGCCTTATCCTTATATGATGCATCATCCTTATCTCCGTCTATATGAAGAGCATGCTTTTCATTATCGGGGCTGGTAAAATAGTTGCCGGTTCCGATTCCGAAATCAGACAGATAATATGTCTTGCCGCCAATCTCGATACCCTTTGATGTGCTCTCTGTAAAAAGAGAACGAAGAGTAAGCAGATTGTTGTCGCCCTTTAACAGGCCGGATTTAATCTTGTTCTCGTACTCTTCAACTTCCTTCTCGGACATTGCTTCCTTCTGTTCGTCGGTAAGCATGGAGTATTTTCTGATCGAATCGGCATTGTAATACTTATCAATATCATTGATAGCCTTATTGTACTGAGTGATCATATCCTTGATCATTCCGTAAATGCCACTCGTATCGGTTGTGGTTGTAAGAGTAACTTCCTTATCACCGGTCTCTTCAAGAGCGGTGATGGTAAGGTTATTGATCTTAAAAGTATTGCTGTCACTGGTGAATTTGGCATCATTAAGATAAATGATTGCATCGGATCCGTCTATCTTGGATGCATACTTTTCGGAATTATAGTTATCAGCATCTTTCTCTTCCTTCGTGGCAACCTTAAGGCCGAGTGCCTCGAGAGCACCTTTTCCGCTGTCGGAAAGAGTGAAATCTCCGGATGATCCGGTAGATTTTGCACTTACAAAGATTCTCTGGGTATCCTCATCAAAAGAAGCATTGAGACCCTTATCCTTCAGATATGTAAGGACATCGGAAATTGTGGTTTCACCGGTAACTGCAAGGGATTCCTGGGCTTTTCCGCCTATGCTGAGACTGATGGTATCGCTGCCTTCGCCGAATCCGAGCTCTGAAAGCTTAGTGGTTGCGGTAAAGGTCTTATCCTTGCTCTCGCCGTTAAGATCAACACCGGTAAGATATGCACTCTTTGCAAGTTTCTCAACGCGGAGCTTCTGAGTAGCATTAACCGCACCGTCACCGGTGATGACGCTGGCAACTGATGAATTGGAAACTGCGGTTGTCATCTTTTTATATGAGCCCGAAAACCTCATATTTGAAAGATGAGACTGGAACAGTCCCTTGATATTGGTATTGATGCCGTCATAAATTGTGCGCTTCCAGTCAAGTTTCTTCTGGTCGCCCTTGGCATCGGTTACTTTCTGTCTTTTCTGGCTTACGAGGGACTCTATGATGGAATCGGTGTCTATTCCGGATATAAGTCCGCCCATTCTTAATCTGTCAGACATAGCTCCCCCTCCTTATCTCTTTTCGTCGACCATAAGTCCGGCAAGCTCCCATACCTTAGCGATCATGTCGAGTGTCTTCTCGGGAGGAAGCTCCTTGATGACCTTCTTGGTCTCTTTATCAACTATTTTAATGGTTACTCTGTTGGTCTCCTCGTGGAATCCGAAAACTGCCTCGGAATTCTCGAGCTGACCCTTCTTCATCTGCTCAACTGCCTTCTTGAGCTGCTCGGGAGTAGCCTGATCTTCTCTGCTGTCCTGATAATCGGCATTTCCCTTAGCGGACGCGTTCTCAACTACAGCTATATCCTCCATAGGAGTAGCTGCGGTATTCTCACTGCGCATCGCATCGACAGATTCCGCAGGCTGAACAGCCTTGGGAGCAGGATTGTAAGTCTGCTGCTGAAGGCTCATTACGCTGTTAATAGGTTCAAGTGCCATTTTGATCACCTCCGTGTGATATGTCGGATGTTTTCCGTTTCATCCTTAGGGTTTATGGTTTCATTTGTCATGTTTTATTCTCCGGCACACAAATTAATGCTGAAGATACTTTTCTGATACTTACATCGGCATTCCGCCACTGAAAAATAACCCTTTTTTACTAAAAAATATGTATTTTTATTAAATATCGCTTGTTATGGTTGAATATGCTCATCCACGAGCATGTCCACAAAGCGTTCGGTAAGCTCAAAAACGAGCACATCGGGGGCATCCTCCTCCAAGATTGAAGGATCCCAGTACTCCTTGGGGACCATCCTGATGGTGTTGAAATGCTCGCCCAGGAAGTATCTCATGATGTTACAGAAGGAATCCCTGTAGATCACCACGTCCCTGCTGTCTCTTCCGGGATTCATATATCCCACGATGCCATTCACGTCGTCGGAAATGATCTGCATTCCCTCCACGGGATATCCATGGAATACATAATCGGTATCGGAAAACAGGTCACTCGCACCAAGGTTCATGAGCATCGTCAGATCTCCCCAGGTAGGATATCTGACAACCTTTTCCATATCCATTTCATCCGCGGGTGGCATTTCGATCCCAAGTTCCCTCAAAAGCGCCCTGGAGCCGATATATCCTCCAAGATAGTTCCAGTGGGTGTCCAGATGGTAGTACATGGGCTCATCCGGATGACCTGTCCTGTATTCCTCCATATCCTCATATGCCCATACGATCCTGATATCGGTATTTTCCCTGAGATATTCGATCAGCTGGTCCGTATTGCAGGTTTCTCCCTGTCTATATGTCCTATACTGCTCCGGCATATATTCGCCGTAAACTCTCTCCTTGTTGGGAGCTATGAAAAGGACGAATTCGCATCCGTGCTCATCACACCATGCCTTGGTCGCTTCAAGGCTCTCTGCAGCCTGTCGTAATTCCTCGTCCGTGAACCTGTCCACGCCCTTGAACTGGGCAATGTCGGTTCCGTTGGCGATAGCATCTCCGTTATAGAAAAGCCACCCATCCTTACCGACTATCGTTGCACCGACACCTTCTCCGAGAATCTGGTATGAGATCCTGCTGTTGAGAGTGATCAGCTTGCTTCTGAACGGAAAATTGTCGTTATAATATGCCTCATACTCCAAAGGAAATACGCTGATCGTTTCAGCGGTCAGTGCAGGCTTCTCGGCCAGATTCCTGTTCTCGAAATTGACCGTATCGACCTTTCCTCCGATGAGCATATAAAGGAGAGGGAATCCGATAATGAATCCCCAGAAGGTTATATGCACGAACACGAACCGCATATTCAGTTTACTTTTCTTGTCATTAGACATTCCCTAGAACCTGAAATAAATAAACGGATTATAAGTATTGCTTGCCAGGAGCATGATGCAGGTGCCAAAAACGAACGCGCACCAGATGTATCTTACGACAGGGTTTTCGATGACCTTCTTCACAGCAGGCACCTTGGCGGGTATCAGCTGCAGGATTCCGGCTCCGAGGATTCCGAGAACCGCGATGATCATGCATCTGCGGGACATCATCTCACCGAGCGAATAGTACCTTGTAAGTCCGGGCGTGAACATCTTCGAAGCGATGATGAACGCATTCTTAAGCCCGCCCACGCGGAAGAACACCCATCCGAGATTGACAACGAAGAATGTGTAGACCCAGGCCAGAGGCTTGCACTTCTCCAGAACCTTCGAAAATCCCAGGCGTTCAATCACACGGAAGAAGCCGTGGTAAAGTCCCCAGAAGATGAAGGTGAATCCCGCGCCGTGCCAAAATCCGGTCAAAAAGAAAACGATCATAAGGTTCACATACGACCTTACCTTGCCCTTGCGGTTTCCGCCGAGAGGGATGTAGAGGTATTCCCTGAACCAGGTTCCGAGCGAGATATGCCATCTTCTCCAGAACTCGGAAATTGACTTGGACATATATGGGTAATTGAAGTTCTCAAGGAATTCGAAACCGAACATCTTGCCGAGTCCGATCGCCATATCCGAATATCCCGAGAAATCGTAATAGATCTGAAGCGTATAGAGGATCGATGCGACCCAGACCGTAGATGCCGACATTAGTGACGGATCGTAAGCATAGATCCTGTCCGCAGCCTCCGCCACGGTATTTGCGATGATGACCTTCTTTCCGAGACCGATGATGAACCGCTCAATTCCCGCTACGGAGTTTTCGATGGTCACGGTACGGTTTTCAAGCTGCTCGTTGATATCCTCGTATCTGACGATGGGACCCGCGATGAGCTGTGGGAAGAATGAGATGTAAAGTGCAAGATTTATGATATTCTTCTGCACCGGGAACTTGCCCCTGTACAGATCGATCGTATAGGACATTATCTGGAAAGTGAAAAAAGAAATACCTATCGGCAGTGATATAGCCAGCGGAGTCATCGGAACGTGAAGGTAATTGACAAGTACCACGGTTCCGAACGATGCGTATTTAAAGAATCCGAGAAGACCGAGATTGAAGATCAGGTCGAGCACGAGGATCAGCTTCGCATGCTTCCTGAATCTGTCCATCAGGAGTCCGGCGAAATAATTGACGATGATGGATGCAAGCATAAGGAGAACATATACCGGCTCTCCCCAGGCATAGAAAAACAGGCTGGCAAGGAGCAGAAATACGTTCACATATCTGTTTTTATGAAGGATCCTGCTGCCGATGAAGACCACGGGCAGGAATACCATTATAAAAATGAGTGAGCTGAAAAGCATATTTCACCAACGTCCCAAAGATTCAAAAAACTGCCCGCGCATGCACATACGCAGACAGTTTATTATACTACATTTATCGATTTTTCGCATCTTTCGAAGGTTAAGAATTCATTAAAGAAAAGCCTGTTTTCAGCCCATCAATTCTTCAAGGATCAGCCGTTCAAAAGCTTTACCCGAGCTTGTCAGACAAAACGCACTTTACGATCTCGAGAGCCCTGAGCAGAACTGTATGAGAAGCAGCCACCGCCCTGTATCCGTTAGCAGCCGCCTCTTCCCTCATCTCCGCATTCTCAAGGTAGTATGCACACTTATCCGCAAGTTCCTCATACGAAGAGAAAACATCCAGCATCCCGGGTGCTTTCAAAACCGGATCAAGCACGGGCACCTTATCTGTCAGGGCAAACGCACCGCACCCCAGAATATCCCATACTCTCTGCGGAATTCCGTTCGTAATGGTCCTGGAAGTCAGGTTAAGGTTGATGCAGGACTTCCTGATCACATCCGGCATCTCCTTCAGAGTCTCGACCCCACCGTGAACAACGACCCTTTTATCAAGCATCGACGTATCCGACCTTGTGAACAGATGCACGCTGCCCTCGGGAAGCTTTGCCGCAAGCAGGTTCAGAGCCTTGACCCTGTCGAGATGAGTCAGATGATTTCCGAGATAATTATTTATCGCCACGAACTTTTCCAGGTCGCACACGGCATCCTTCGCCGTATAGAAATCAGGATCCGCCGCCTTAAGAGCCCAGACATCCTCAGCGGTAATGCCGTCTTCGATGATACCGAGCCCGGGCTTATCCGCCTGAGCCGCGATCAGATCATCCATATGTTCCGCAGCCGCCTTCGAAAGCGCGCCGGTTTCTTTTAATTTCGCATATCTGTCTTTTTCATTGTAAAGAGACCCGATGAAGCTGACGGGATATTCATACATTTCCGGAAAAGGAAGGCTGTCCAGCCTCTCAACCGCAGCACCGAGCGGCATATAACGGATATTGCCGGGATTTTCATCTTTCACACTGTCATACTGGTCCATGTCAAAAAGAAAGAGCCTGTTGACTGACTTTCCGATCGCAGGATCATATATTTCGGCAACCGGGCAGTCCACGGAAAGAGCCGCATAGGTAACCTTTGCCCTCTCGCACACGATCGAGATGAACGGGAAATAATCAATGGAAAAGACAAACAGAGGACGATGCTGTGCGATACCTTCAAAAAGGATCCTTGCTCTTTCCTCCGCAGGGATCTCCTTCCTGCGCATCTCCTCGGTTATCTCCGCAACTTCAAGTCCGGCCTTCTTAAAAGCCTCGATGTAGTCCGGTTCGCATATGCTGTTGTATCTGTAAAAGAGAACTTTCATTTACTGCTCCGGAAAAATATCCTCTATCGCATCAAAAAGATCCTGCATCGAAAGCATCTGTGACACCCTGCCCCTGAGCTTCGATGCACCGGGCATGCCGTGCGTGTACCAGGCAAGATGCGCTCTCATCTCCCTGACCGCGGTATATTCGCCCTTGTACTTAAGGAGAAGCTCGCCGTGTCTTCTTGCGACTCTTCTCTTTTCTTCGTTATCGGGGATGTAAACTTCCCTTCCCGCTTCAAGGTCGCATATCTGCCTGAAGATCCAGGGATTTCCTCTCGTCGCCCTTGCGATCATCACGCCGTCGCATCCGGTTTCTTTTTTCATGCGGAGCGCATCTTCGGGATTTACGACATCGCCGTTTCCGATGACGGGAATCTTCACGGCATCCCTGACCTGCCTTATGATATCCCAGTCGGCTTCGCCGGAATAATACTGAGTCCTTGTCCTTGCATGAACTACGATGGCAGCCACTCCGGCATCCTCTGCGATCTTTGCAACCTCAACGGCATTGATGTGGTCGGCATCCCAGCCTTTTCTGATCTTGACCGTTACGGGTTTTTTCGGCGAATTATCGACCATCGCCTTAAGGATCTTACCCGCAAGTTCGGGATCCTTCATCAGCGCGCTTCCCTCGCCGTTTCCGGCAACCTTGGGAACGGGACAGCCCATATTGAAATCGATGATCTCGAAATCATAATCCTGAAGCTGCGATGTCACTTCACCGAGTATATCGGGCTCTGACCCGAAAAGCTGCATGCTCACGGGATGTTCGCTTTCGGCGGTCTCCAGCATCGAAACGGTATTCTTGTTGTGATAAGAGATTGCCTTCGCACTGACCATCTCCGCACACACAAGTCCCGCGCCCAGTTCCGAGCACACGATCCTGAAAGCCGTATCCGTAACCCCGGCCATCGGACCGAGGATGTAATCATTCTTAAGTTCTACGTTACCTATCTTCATTCCGCCAGCACGCTGTCAACATCTTCCCCGAGTATTAGCACCCTGTAATATGCCTTCAGCGACTCAAAAAGCTCGGTGCGGTTCTTGCGGATCTGACCGATAAGGAGTCCCGCAGAAACCTCATCATAAACGATGTCGCTCTCATCGCATCTGTTGTCCAGGATGATCTCTCCGTCCTCGTCAAATGCGATCGTAAATATTCCTCCCACCTCTTCGGTGAAAAGAACACAGATTATATGAAGGTCCTTCTGAATCGACTCCGGGATCTTCTCAAACTTTTTATTGAAATAGTATTTCTTATCATAGGCATTGGCACCGCACAACACCATACGGTCCCCGTCCATGCCGTCATCGATCACTGTATTTTCAAGTTCTTCAGACATATCCGTACACTCCTCTGACCGAAACTTCTCCGGAATTAACTTTCACGATATCACCGCCGCTCATTTCAACAAGCAGCTCACCCTTTTCGCTGATGCCCCTGCAGGTTCCTTCGTACTCGCCCTTCGGATTGAGTACCCTGACCTTCCTGCCCGAATTGATCAGCCTGTCAAAATACGCTTTCCTCGCAAAATTCAGGTCACGCTCTTCAATGAATCTTTCCAAAAGAGGACCGAACTCATTCAGAACCTCCGCGACCAGAATGCTCCTGCTTATCTTCATTCCGCTTGCGTCTTCAAGCGAAACCGCAGTCTCTTTTATCTCATCCGGAAAATCCTGGTGCTTAACATTGATGCCGACGCCGATGACAACGTACTTGATCCTGTCTTCCTCACAGCTCATCTCCGTAAGCATGCCGCAGCATTTCCTGCCGCCCATCACGATGTCGTTAGGCCATTTGATCATCGGAAGATCATCGGACCTTGAAGCACCCTTTCTTCCGGATGTTCCGATCGCACTTCCGGTGAGCACCTTCTCCATTCCCCTGCACACGGCAAGAGCCATGATCAGTGTGAGCATCGGTGCAACATCGGTGGACAGATCCGGTTTTATCATCAGCGAGAAATACACATTGGACCCGGCCGGTGAATTCCAGTTCCTTCCGCGTCTTCCTTTTCCCGCAGTCTGCTCTTCGCTCACGACAAGCACACCGCCGTCGGAATTTTCCGCACGTCTTGCTGCTTCCGTATTGGTGGAATCGCAGCTGTTTAAAAAGACAACCTCTCTTACGCCCGCTGCCTCTTCCAGCCTGCTTGCGATCTCACTCTTCGAAAAGATATCGCCGGCACCCGTCTCATCCGAAGCGCCGTCTTCTTCTATGAGCTTATATCCGCGGTTACGCACGGCCTCGATGTGATAGCCTTCTTTTTCGAGAGCTTTGATGGCCTTCCATACCGCGGTACGGGAAACATTATTTAATTCACAAAGCTCCTGGCCGGATACGTAATCACCTTTCCGGCGCAGGAGCTCCAATATCTTAGCTTTCATTATTACAGGGTTGCATCCATTATTGCCTTGATAGTATGCATGCGGTTCTCAGCCTCTTCGAAAACAAATGACTGCTCCGATTCGAATACTTCATCGGTAACTTCCATCTCGGTAAAGCCGAAGCGTTCGCCCATCTGCTTGCCTATCTTGGTCTTAAGATCGTGGAAAGCGGGCAGGCAGTGAAGGAATATCGCCTTGGGTCCTGCGTTGTCCATGATCTTTTTATTCACCTGGTAAGGCGAAAGCTCAGGGATACGCTCAGCCCATACTGCTTCAGGCTCGCCCATCGATACCCACACATCGGTGTAGACCACGTCGGCACCCTTGGTTCCGTCCATTGCATCGGATGTAAGAGTGATGCTTCCGCCGGTCTGTGCAGCGATTGCTTCACACTCGGCTACAAGCTCCTTATCCGGGAAGTACTTGGGTGATGTGCATGCAACGAAATGCATTCCCATCTTCGCACAGGTTACCATCAGGGAATTGCCCATGTTGTAACGGGCATCTCCCATATACGCCAGCTTGATTCCCTTGAGATATCCGAAGTGCTCGCGGATCGTAAGAAGGTCTGCGAACATCTGGGTGGGATGGGACTCATTGGTAAGTCCGTTCCATACGGGCACCTTGGAGTAGAGGGCGAGCTCTTCGACTATCGACTGCTCAAATCCCCTGTACTCGATACCGTCGAACATTCCCGCAAGGACTCTTGCGGTGTCGGCGATGGATTCCTTCTTACCGATCTGCGATCCCGCGGGATCAAGGTAAGTTACGTGCATACCGAGATCATGAGCTGCAACCTCGAATGAGCACCTGGTCCTGGTACTTGTCTTTTCGAAAATGAGTGCTATGTTCTTGCCGGGATGACGGTCGGCGACCGAGATCCCTTTTTTCTTTTTATCCTTAAGATCTGCCGCAAGATCAACGAGGTATTCGATCTCCTCTGCGGTAAAGTCCTTCATCTTCAGCAGATCACGTCCTTTAAGATCAACCATTTTTAGAATTCCTTATCAGTGGGGCAATCTTCATATCCGGAATCAGGATTTGCACATGCGTCCTTGGTTCCTGCTCCGCCCTTAGCGTTATTTGCAACCTTCATACCCTCGGTAAAAGCGGTACCCATGCTTGCGATACCGGAAAGATCGGAAGGAAGAAGGATGGTGGTAGCACGTCCGTCGGCAACCTTTTCGAATGCTTCGAGGCTCTTGAGCTTAAGAACCGCACCGTCTGCACCGGCATCCTTGAGGAGCTTGAGACCGTCGGCCTTAGCCTGCTGGACCTTGAGAATAGCTTCTGCCTGACCTTCCGCTTCGAGGATCATCTTCTGCTTATGAGCATCTGCGTGAAGGATCATTGCCTGCTTTTCAGCTTCTGCGTTGAGGATCGCGGACTCCTTGTTACCTTCTGCTTCGAGGATCCTTGCTTTCTTGTCACCCTCTGCCCTTGTTACGGCTTCACGTCTTTCACGCTCTGCCTTCATCTGCTTCTCCATCGCATTCTGGATCTCAGCGGGAGGAATGATGTTCTTGAGCTCGACACGGTTAACCTTGATTCCCCAGGGATCGGTAGCAACATCGAGGGTTGCTCTCATCTTGGTGTTGATGGTCTCACGGGAAGTGAGGGTCTCATCGAGTTCGAGGTCACCGATGATGTTACGAAGTGTGGTAGCGGTGAGGTTCTCGATAGCCTGCATGGGGTTCTCAACGCCGTATGCATAGAGCTTGGGATCTGTTATCTGGTAAAAGACAACGGTATCGATACGCATCGTAACGTTATCCTTGGTAATAACGGGCTGGGGAGGGAAGTCAGCGACCTGCTCCTTGAGGTTTACTCTTCTTGCGACTTTATCGAAGAAGGGCAGTTTGAGATGGAGACCTACCGACCATGTGGACTGGTAAGCTCCGAGTCTTTCAACGATGTAGGCATTTGCCTGAGGTACGACCTTGATACAGCTGACAAGAACTCCAAGAAATACAACAATAAGAATTCCAATTACAACCGGCATAATGTTTCTCCTTTATAAAAAGATTTAATGGTTTCAGTCTTCCTGCTCTTCAATGATCTCGGGATTGAGCATTGCATCGGACTCTTCAAGCTTAATGACATTCTTAAGCGATTCGTCAAGGTCAACAATGAGCTTTACACCCTCGATCTTCTTGATGACGACAACGGCATTCTGCGGAATGACCACGCCGTCCTTTTCGGTCCTTGCGCTCCAGTCGAGCCCCTGGATGGTAACCTCTCCGATCTCCTTGAGGTTATCGATCTCGGAAGTTACTATCGCGCGCTTTCCGACAAGGCTTTCGGCATTGGATTTGAATTTGCCGATGTTTAAGAATTTAACTGCTATGGGCTTGGTGAATATGAGAAGCAGAATGCTCACGACCACAAAGACCACAAGCTGTACCCAGAAAAACGGCACAAACAGTGATACTATCGCAGCAACAAGTGCTCCTGCCGCAAACCATATGCTGGTCAGTCCCATGGTCAGAAGTTCAACGATGGCACATGCCGCCAAAACCACAAGCCAGAAAATAAACTGTGCATTCATAGTTTGTTCCTCCTGAAAAAATCATTTCTATTTTACCATATATTTGTAGAAAATGGAACGAAGGGAGGGTGAACGGAGTGAGTCAAGGGGACTGTCCCCGTGACTCATTTCACGGTTTTCCTGAAAAAAGAAAAAGCCTGCCGATGAAGCGGCAGGCTTGAATGACCTTTCATGATACTTAATAGAAAATATGATGTCCGATCGCGATTCCGGTATGGGCACCGTTGTTGGTACGGAAGTGGGTGAACGCTCCGACATTGGATGTTCCGTTCAGTGCTTCCTGAGCGGCCTGGATGCAGCTCTGTCTGATATTGCCGGAATTATAGACCTGGTTGAGTCTTCCGGTCATCGCGGGTGTGAACTGTCCGGATGCAAAGATGACACCGTGGATCGTGTTCGGATAAGCGGCGGAACGAACTCTGTTCATGACAACGGCTCCGACCGCAACCTGACCTTCGTAAGGCTCTCCGCCGGCTTCACACTGGATAAGTGCGGCAAGAAGGAGTAGATCGTCCGCATCCGTCAGATATGCTCCATAGTTCTGGTGTCTTCTTGCTTCGGCTTCAGCTGCTTCCCTTGCCCTTATCTGGGCCATGGTCTCACCTGCGTCCACTTCGAAATTGATATCGACATAATCGGCGGAGACATATCCGTCCCAGTCTTCGTAGTCAACATATATCCAGTCGGGATCCGACTGATCGACGACTTCCATGATCTCATTCTCGGGAATGATCGCAAGAACATCGCTGTCCATGGATGCTTCGCTGTGAAGTCTGAGCGATCTGGTATTTACGACCGCGAGTGTCATTCCGACATCGGATGCCATTTCCCTGGCTTCGTCTCCGAAAAGAAGATACTGATTCTCAACCCATCCTACAAGATCGCCGGACTGAATCCTCGACCATTCCTCTCCGGCTTCGAGAAGGGTTCCGCCGCAGTCTTTGTAGAGCACTCCCATCTTTTCGGAATCGACGGTGGCTTCGCTCCTGACATTTATGTAGTTCCTGATGTCGACCATGACAAGATCTTCGTTTTCGAGTTCATCGGGAAAAACGATCTTAAGCTCGGCGATGGTATTGTCGATCACCTGGGCTGCGTTGTAGGAATTGAGCACGCCCGAAGCACCGCCCCTTGCTTCATCCATCGGACCGGCACACACGGTAAGTGCCGTCTTCCCGGAAAAGAGGACGGTCATAAAAAGCACTGATGAAATTATGAGTTTGAAAAGATTTCTTTTGCTCATACGTTTATGCGTAATTATTACGGAATTGTTACGGCTAACGTATGATAGCAAAATAGAGATTTTATGTCAAACTGAAGGTCCTTAAGGGCGGTAACCCCTCGGAATCCCTTGAAGATATTACGATTCCCTTGTGTCCGGCGGTCTCTTTTATGTATGAAAACGCCTTTTTCCGCGTATTTTCGTCCATTCCGCGGAACGGTTCATCCAGCAGAATGATGTCCGAAGGCACGGAACAGGCCCTGACAATGGCGGTAATACGGCGTTTTACGGGATCAAGTTCGCATACGGGAATATTTATTGACTCTTTGTCAAAGAACTTTTCGAGCTCTTCCGAGGCTACTGCGGGAGAACTTTCGGGTCTGATGACCGCAACATTTTCCGCGGCTGTCAGATTTTCGATGAGTCTGTCCTCCTGGAATACGACTCCGGCATTCACCCTGTCGTATTTATAATCTCCGAGGAGCCTGACCCTTCCGGTGGTCGGAGGAAGCAATCCTATTATTATGGAAATAAGAGCGCTCTTTCCGGAGCCCGCAGGTCCGGTAAGAAGCCATGTGTCATCGGAGGAGATCTCCCAGGAAATGTCCTTCAGGATATCTTTGCCGTCTATCTTCAAGCAGACATTCTCGATTTCTATGGTCATGACTGACCTCCCTTCTTTCTGAAAAGAGCGGGAAGGATTATATATTTGAAGATCCTGATTCTGGGCATATGAAAAACTTTTGCCATCTCAAGAAGCTGTTTATCCTCTTTAGTCATTCCTCTGTCTCCTCGCTTCATATGAAAGGATCGATGCCGATACTGCGGCGTTCAGGCTCTCCGTTTTACCGCTCATCGGGATGAATATGCCTTTTGACGCTTTGTCAACAACATTTTTGCTCAGCCCGTTTCCCTCATTTCCTATAAGAAGGGCACAGGGAGAGCTCAGATCACATTTATCATAGCTTTCCGCGGCATCGAGTCTTGCCGCATAGCAGGTGATCCCTTTTTTCTCAAGTTCGTCCACGGTCTCCGGAAGATCTTCTTTTATTATGAAGGGAACTCTGAAGATCGCACCCATCGATGCACGGACTACCTTGGGACTCAAGGGGTCGGCGCATCCCGGAGTCAGGACAATTCCGCTTACGCCCGCTGCCTCCGCCGTCCTGAATATCGTTCCGACATTTCCGGGATCCTGGATATCCTCGAGCACAAGTATCAGGGGAACATCTTTTCCGCAGATATCTTCTTCCGAAAAAGAAGGAGCTTTTAAGACCGCGAGCATCCCCTGAGGCGTTTTCATCGTCGAGAGCTTTTCGAAGACATGGTCGGGCACTTTGATGACATCTTCATCCGGAAGTTCGCCGCACATCTTCTCGAATGCTTCTAAGATCTTTCCTTTTTCTTTTGCCAGATCTTCAAAACAGCCTTCGGAAACAAAGAGCCTTCTTACGGATGAAGAAGGCGCTTCGATAACAAGCTTGGTTCCTTCCGCAACAAATACTCCGTCATCTTTTCTGGCGGATGCTTTTGATGCGTACCGGACAGTCTCTTTGATTATTTCATTGGAAGGTGAGGTGATCTCTTTCATATCAGAGCTTGGCGGACTTCTCCGCAACTGCCTTGGCTGCATCGATGACAGCGGCCCTGAAGCCCTTTTCTTCAAGGACTCTTACGCCTTCGATGGTTGTACCGCCGGGTGAGCAGACCATATCCTTGAGGTCTGCGGGGTGGCGTCCGGTCTCGAGCATGAGCTTTGCGCTTCCGAGAACGGTCTGGGCAGCGAACATATATGCCTGGCTTCTGGGCATTCCCGCTTCGACTACGGAATCTGCCAGTGCCTCAATGAACATGAATACGAATGCGGGTGACGAACCGCTTGCCGCAACGACAGCATCCATAAGTCTTTCGGGAACGATGGATGCCTTGCCGAACGATCTTGCGATCTTAAGTGCAAGCTCGGTCTCCTCTTCACTCACATTTGCGTTGGGGGAAAGTGCGGTGCAGCCTTCGCCTACAAGTGCGGGAGTGTTGGGCATTGCACGTACGATCTTGGCCTTGTTGGAGCCGAATGCCTTCTCTATGAATTCAAGGGTCTTGCCTGCCATGATGCTGAAGATAAGTGTCTTCTCGCTGGTATCCCTTGCGATCTCCGTAATGACTTCCTTTGCAAAGATGGGCTTTACCGCAAGTACGAGCACGTCAACCTTCTTCGCTACATCGGGATTGTTCTTGCCGATGTTGATGCCGTACTTATCCCTGACGCTTGCTGCCATCTCCGCGGACTTGTCAAATCCGTAGATATCTTCGGGAGCAAAGAGTCCGCTCTTAATGATGCCGCCGATGATGGCTCCGCCCATGTTTCCGAGTCCGATGAATCCTATTTTCATTTTCCGTATCTCCTTTGAAAAAGAATTATGCTTTGAAGTATTCGGGTCTTCCGCTGCGGATCTGCTCTTCGTCGATCCTGTAACGGTTCAGGTGCTTTTCGACAAGTGCGGATGCGGTGTCCTTATCCTTCGCCTTGATGGCTTCGAGCATCGCGCGGTGATCGTTAACGACCTTCAGATCCTTGACGGTCTCAACGGAAAGATTTCTTACCCTGTCGAAATGGATCATCATTGTCGAGTGGATCTCGTAGATGATGTCCTTGCGTGCGACCCTGTAGATATCACGGTGGAACTTGTTGTCGAGGTCGAAGATCTTGTCGGTCATTTCCCTTGAAAGGTAGAACTCCTGGAGCGATACGTTCTCCTCAAGCTTTGCAATGCCCTCGGCATCAGCCACATCACAGGCTTCCTTTATTACCGCGACATCCATAACCCTTCTTAAGAATCTTGCTTCCTCAACCATCTTCGGATCGATCAGCGAAACGAAGCTTCCCCTCTGAGGATAGATCTCAATGAGATATGCCTTGGCAAGTTCGATGATTGCTTCCCTTACCGGAGTTCTCGAAATACCGAGTTCCGCGGCAAGTTCATTTTCGGAAATGGGAGTTCCGGGAGCAAGATCGAGGGAAGTGATGTTTCCCTTGAGAACCTTAAGGGCATAGTCCCTTGCACTTTCTTTTCTTAGTCTTGGATAGATTTCCATTTTGTTTTGTATCCTCCGGGCAAGATTTCACACTATTCCATAATATCATTAAAAATTAAATTTTTACATAAAAAAAGGGAATGGCTTTCTGAACCATTCCCTTCATATTCAATTAATGAAACATCAGAGTGAAAGAAGTCTGGCTACTTCGTATTCGTACTCATCGATATTCTTGGTCATTGCAAGACCTTCCTCGATGTCAACGTCCATGAACTTGCCGTCCCTGTATCCGACAACCCTGTTGGTCTTGCCTTCAATAAGGATATCAACGGCTCTTGCGCCCATGATGGAAGCATAATATCTGTCCTTCGCAGTAGGTGATCCGCCGCGCTGCATGTATCCGAGGATGGTAGCTCTGGTCTCGATGCCGGTAGCTGCCTCGATACGTCTTGCCATGGAAGCGGAGTGTCCGATTCCCTCTGCATTGATGATGAGGTGGTGGGTCTTGCCCTTCTTACGGGAAAGGATGATGTTGTTGATTATCTTCTGCTCGTCGAAATCATATTTTTCGGGGATGAGGATATCCTCTGCTCCGTTTGCGATTCCGCACCAGAGAGCGATATATCCGGCATTTCTTCCCATAACCTCGATGATGGAGCATCTCTCATGGGACGAGGAAGTATCCTTGACCCTGTCTATAGCCTGCATAGCGGTATTAACGGAAGTATCGAATCCGATGGTGTAATCGGTGCAGGAAATATCAAGGTCGATGGTTCCGGGAAGACCGATGGTGTTGATGCCGAGTCTTGAAAGAGCCTGTGCTCCTCTGTAGGAACCGTCTCCGCCGATGACGACCATTCCGTCGATCCCGTGCTTGCGGCAGATATCGGCACCCTTCTGCTGTCCCTCAAGAGTCTTGAACTCAAGACATCTTGCGGTTCCGAGTACGGTACCGCCTCGCTGTATGATATCGGAAACATCATGAGCATTCATGTCGAAGATCTCTTCGTTCAAAAGGCCCTGATATCCCTTCTTTATTCCCTTTACCTTAAGTCCCCTTGCAAGTGCAACACGGACAACGCTTCTGATGGCTGCGTTCATTCCGGGCGCGTCACCGCCGCTTGTAAGTACGCCGATTGTTTTAACTTCCTTAGCCATATATTCCTCCGGGTATTAACGATATCCCCTAACTTTCCCAACTGTACCCAAAACATTTTATTATCATTTTCTGTGTAAATCAATGAAAAATTAAGGAAAAAACCCAATTTTCCGCATTAAAAAAACGATTTTCCGCGTTTTTGCGTTTACTTAACGGCCACATTATCCCTGCCGAAACAGACGTACAGACTCTGAAGGAGGTCGTCGGAAATGCTCACCTTCTCATCCAGTGTTTTAAGGAGCTTCTCTTCCTTTATGAAGATCACGCAGGGCTCTTCCCCGGGATATGCCTTCAGGGTCTCGCGCAGCATGGACAGTCCCGCGGTGCAGGCATTCCTGTTTTCGAATCTTACGAACAATCCCTTCGAAGGAATGGTACCGACGGATGCGGATGAATTTTTGCCGAAGGCTTTATCCGCGATGGCCTGCACGTCAATGAGCTTTTCTTCGGGTGCGGGGCCGGGCTGAGACTGAGCAGAGCCGGCGCGCTGAGACTGTGCGGTTCCGGCAGGCTGAGTATGTGCTCTGTTCTGATATCCTCTTCCGGAATATTTCGTAAATCCCTTAAATCCCGGCTGCGAAGCCTCTTCGAACGATACGATGTCGGATGCGATGATCTTGGAACCGCGGTCATCCGTGTCATCGAATCTTCCGCGGATGAAAAGCTTCTCGTCATCTTTTATCAGTGTATTGTACTTCTCATATGTCTTCGGAAATGCCACGGCACTGATGTCACCGTTTAGATCCTCGAGTACGAATGTCGCCATCATGTCACCGTTACGGGTTGTGCGCAGCACGACATCGCGGGTCATTCCGCAGACGGTTATGAAATCTCCGTTCTTTATATTTCTTTCTCCGTCCGAAGCTTCGTCTTCTTCGTCATCGGCGGAAGCGGTAAATGCAGTGGAATCCGCGGTTATGTATTTCTTGATCAGAGGCGCCCACTCGTCAAGGGGATGTCCGCTGACATATATTCCGAGGACTTCTTTTTCGAGAAGAAGTCTTGTCTCGTTGTCGTAATCCGGGATATCGGGGAGCGAACCCATATCGGATACGTCCTTCTCTGTACCGTCGGTCGCATCATCGAGATCGAACAGAGACATCTGTCCCTCGATCTGTCCGCGCTTTATGTTCACGAAGGAATCCATGATGCTCTCGAATGTCTCAAGGCACTGCTTTCTGTTGGGTGCGATCTCCGAAAGCGCACCGGCCTTGATCATGGCTTCGACCGCATTCTTCGAAACCTGCGAACCCGATACCCTGCGAAGGAAATCGCTGTAATCCGTAAAGTCCCCGCCGCTATCACGCATCTTGGAGATTGCGGCGACAACGGGATATCCGATACCCTTGATCGCGGTAAGGGGGAATCTTATGCAGCCGTTTTCGGTCTCGAAAAATCCGGAGCTTTTGTTCACATCCGGAGGAAGGATCTTTATTCCGAGCTGCCTTGCGGCAAAAAGATAACCGCTGAGCTTTCCGACATTACCTATTTCCGATGAAAGGAGGGATGCCATGAACTCAAGAGGATAGTGATATTTGAGCCAGGCCGTTTCGTAAGCGAGATACGCATAGCATACAGCATGGGATTTGTTGAATCCGTAGCTGGCAAATTCCATGAGCCTGTTATAGATCTCCTCGGCAATCTGAGGCTTTATTCCGTTCCCTATGCATCCGGGAACGGGTGCGGGAAGCTTATCTTCGGGAGTTCCCTTCTTCCTTGCTTCTTCCCTCTCGCGCCCATTTCCGTTAATGAAGATATCCCTTTCGTATTCCATCAGTGATGCCTTCTTTTTGCTCATGGCGGCGCGCACGATATCCGACCTGCCGACGGAATAGCCAGCAAGCTTTACAACGATCTGCATTACCTGCTCCTGGTAGACAATGCATCCGTTCGTGGGTTTGAGTATAGATTCGAGTTCGGGGCACAAGTATCTTACCGAGGCCTTATCTTCCTTGCCGCGGATATAATCATCGATCGATTTCATCGGACCGGGTCTGAAGAGTGCGATGCCCGCGATGACATCATCGAGAGATTCGGGTCTGAGCGCTCTCATGAACATTCTCATGCCGCGCGATTCAAGCTGGAATACGCCGTCGGTCGCGCCGTCCCAGAGAGATTCGAAAACCTTGCGGTCATCGAAATCCATCTTGGAAAAGTCTATGGCCTCTCCCGTGTTTTCACTGATCTTTTCGATCGTATCTTCTATGACGGTAAGGTTTCTGAGTCCGAGGAAATCCATCTTCAGAAGTCCGAGCTTTTCGAGAGGCTCCTTCGTATACTGGGACTGGATATTATCCTCGGTGCCAAGGCACAGGGGTACATATTTTTCAGCTTCATCACGGCATATGACGACCGCAGCGGCATGGGTGGACGAATGTCTCGGAAGGCCCTCGAGCTTTCTGGACATATCGATCACTTTCTTCACGTCCGGATCTTCGTCATAGCGCTTCTTAAGTTCGGGAACGGATTCAAGTGCTTCGTCGAGTGTTATTCCGAGTTCCCTCGGGATAAGATTGCTTATCTCGGAACCGAATGCATAGGGAAGGTCCATGACCCTTGCGACATCCCTTACAACGCCCTTGGCTGCAAGAGTTCCGAAGGTCACTATCTGGACAACGTTTTTCTTTCCGTACTTACGCGAGACATAATCAAACATCTCCTGGCGGGATTCGGGTGCAAAGTCAACGTCGATATCGGGCATCGACACACGCTCGGGATTCAGGAATCTTTCGAATACAAGATCGTATCTGACAGGGTCTATCTCCGTGATGCCGAGGCAGTATGAAACGATGCTTCCCGCAGCGCTTCCTCTTCCGGGGCCGACGGGGATCCCGTTCTTTCTGGCGTAATTTATGAAATCCCATACGATCAGGAAATACTCGACATATCCCATATCGGATATGACACCGAGTTCATAATCCATCTTTTCTTCAAGAGTTCTGCCGGATGAATCCCTGACATCCGCACGGTCTTTGCCATAGCGCCAGGCAAGACCTTCATAGCACAGGTGCTTCAGATATGAAAAACTGTCATAGCCTTCGGGGACCTTATAATCGGGAAGACGCGTTACGCCGAATTGCATCTCGACATTGCATCTGTCGGCTATTTTCTGCGTGTTCTCAAGTGCTTCGGGAGCATATCTGAATAAAGATCTCATCTCCTCTTCTGAACGGACATAGAATTCACCGGGCTTATAACGCATCCTGTCCTCATCCGAAATACGCGCACCGGTCTGAAGACATAAAAGCACATCATGTGCATCGGTATCGGATGCATATGTATAGTGACAGTCATTGGTGCAGATAAGGGGAATCCCGGTCTTTCTGCTTATGGAAAGGAGCTCTGTATTGACCAGAGTCTCTTCCGCGATTCCGTGATCCTGGAGCTCGAGGAAGAAATTACCCTCGCCGAAAAGTTCGTTATATTCAAGTGCGGTCTCGAGAGCCTTTTCCTTGAATCCGTGCACGATAAGGGATGATATCTCACCGTTTAAGCATGCGCTCGATGCGATGAGTCCCTCGTGGCATTCCTTCAGAAGTTCTTTATCGATCCTGGGTTTGTAATAGAAGCCTTCGGTAAATCCGCGGCTTACGAGCTTAAGGAGGTTACCGTAGCCTGTATTGTTCTCGGCCAGAAGTACCAGATGATGATATCTTTCGTCGCGTGCGGACTTATCGAATCTCGAACCCGGTGCGACATAAACTTCGCATCCGATGATCGGCTTGATGCCCTGTTTTTTACATTCATCATAAAAATCGACCACGCCGTACATTACGCCGTGATCGGTTATAGCCGCAGCATTCATCCCGAGTTCCCTGACCCGTGCCACGTAATCCTTTATTCTGTTGGACCCGTCCAGAAGAGAATACTGGGTGTGGGTATGCAGGTGAACAAAGCTCATATCATCAGGATAGTTTTATCACAAGCACATCATCAACAAATTGTATCGATCCGTTCTCGGGGTACACGGGCATATCGCCGTAGCTTTCCGCAGGAACCTCATCATAAGTGAAATTCATTCTTTCATTCAGATAATAATTCATATAGAACGGGAATGAACTGTTGTAATTAAACGGTGTTTCGAAATTGCCGTGGATGATCACATCCCTCAGATACATGACGGGTTCGTAATGTCCGGAGCCCTCTACGGATCCGACAATCTGTACCTTCGTAACTCCCGGAACATACCCTTCCGTATTGCAGATATCATCGGCGATCCTTGTGGTGACCGAAAGTGCCGCTCGGTCCTCCATATCGATCTTCATATAAACCTGGTTGCTGAACACGACCGAATGCCAGATGATGATCATCACGGGAATGAGTGCGAGGATCATCTTCTTTTTATTTTTCAGTACATCCAATAAAACGACCGAAGCAAGTACATATACGAAATACAGTGCGAATATCATCAGTTCATATTCCATGCCGTTGGAGATGATGTAGATGACATTCGAAAAAAGAGGAAAGGCTGCGATCAGCACGACCTGAAGAACGATCTGCAGCACGGATGATTTATGCTTTTTATTGATGATGACAAGTCCGGCGACCGCAATGATGACCGATGCGATCACACAGAGCACCATCAGAACATCCCACGCATCGCTGACCTTTCTTCCGAGTAGATAGGTTGATACGAATGTGCCCTGATGAGTCAGGTAGTGAACATATCTTTCATAGGTTCCCGCAAGCAGCGCACCGAAGGAAACGCCCTCCTTCACACCCATGTTAGAAAGACTGTTATAGCTTACGGCTTCGTCAACGTGATGGAGTCTGAGGACGAGCTTATAAAGAAGCATATACAGTCCGCCCGAAAGCAGTACGCCCGCAGCGGTCTTCGCAGTCTTTATCCAAAATGCACGGTCCGGCTTTTTATGTGAAAGCTCCGTGATATAGATGATCGCAAAGAGGACAAATGCAGTGCAGATATATGCCTGATAAAATCCCATGCTCATCGCAAAAGAGAGCATGCCGAGAACATAGCAGACAGGCTTATCCTTCGTGAACAGATAAACACCCAGCACGGAAAGGAAAAATGCCGTCATATAGATATCTATCCACGGTGTATATGCCGCAAGCGCGCAGGTGATCGTAATGTTACAGGAAAGTATTCCGCATATGAAAAAGAGAACAATGCGGTCTTCAATCCCAAGAATTTCCGAGATGAGATAAACAGCCAGTGCAAAGAAGACGACAGCCACGATTCCGAGAAGCCAGGGAGAAACAATGACTCCGCGGAAGATCATGCTGACGGGCTGCATGAACCTTCCGAGCGATCTCTGCCACCAAATGTCATCCTGAAAGATGCTTCCCAGCGTATCACCGGTGTACAGATTGTTAACGAATCTGTAGCCGTGAGCCGCAAGCCAGAAGATCACGGAAAAAAGAAATATGTCTTTTAACTTTTTTGCCTTAGTATCTTGCATAAACACAAAATCTCTCATCTCTTCCGATAAGTCTGTATCCCGCTTCCGTGCAGAGCTCTTCTATCCTGCCTCCCGAAGGTGCCGATATATATCTGCATCTGATCTCATCAAAATGATCCGCGGTATATTCATAGCAGCAGCTTATGCCCGTTCCTGAGGGAAGTGCATAGAGCATCTGCCAGTCGGTCGTTATCGTCTCGTCTCCGACAACATCATTGAATTCCCATATGATCGCATTATCGTATGAAGGTACATTTCCGGTATCCAGCTCGATACCCTCGGAAAACGCCTGCTGCCAGTAAGCTATCCTTGCTTCGGACTCATCGGTAAATTCCGGTATCCCGAAATCATAATCGTTTCCGACGCAGTGGAATGCTCCGAAATAAATGACGCACACACACATAAGGGAGCCGAAGATAAGTCCCTTCTTCGATTCCATTATCATCAAAAGAACTCCGACGCAAATGAAGGTAAGAAGATGCTTGCTGCCTTCGGTGAGCTTGTACATAAGGAGCAGTGCGACAAGGAATGCGAAATCCGCAAAGAGCATGTATATGCGTGAATAAAACGCTCCCGTTCCTGTAAAGCGGATTTTTTTGCGCGCACCGTTTTTCTCAGCCGCTTCGCTTTGCTTCTCCTTTCTGAAAGATCTTCCCTCGAGAACGCTCTCGATGAGCTGAAGAAGCATCATGAAAAGGAACCACCAGAAGAATATTCCCGCAGCCCTGTCTATATAGAACGCATCCTTCATGTACTGTATGAAGTCCTTACCCTTGTAATACAGCGTTCCGAAGAGGTTGTGCACGCCGGCACCGAATCCCTTCGTGAAGAAGGTCGTGATGAAATCGGTATAGAAAAACGGCATCAGGTATTCTGCGGAAAGATAATGGTTCAGCAGATAATAGATGAATGCGGTCATCCCCATGATGACGAGGGATATTCCGACTACGATGAGCTTTTTCTTTTTACCCTTTTCATTTACAAATAGAACAAGCAGGGGAAATACAAGGAAAAGAATAAGATAGGGCCTCATGAATGTCATCAGCATCGAGAGTGCGATCGCTGCGATGATGTATCCCTTTCCCTTTGAAGCATCCTCACTGCGCACCCTGAAATATCCGAGCATGAGTGCCCAGAATACGATCAGATGCGCAAAGCATATGACCTCGGGCATGCAGGAAAAGATATATCTGACATTGAGGAAAAATGCGAGGAACCAGACGCAGATCCCTGCGGTCTGCTTTACCGAGGGCTTTACGAAAAGTCCGAAGAGGAACATTGCGGCCATATAGATGAAGACATTGAAGATCATGACGGTCGTCCGTGTCCATCCGAAGATAAAGCCAAGGATGACCCAGGGCCAGACGAGAACGGGACTCCATGCCGCAAAGCTGAACGAAAGCGCGTGGCTTTCGTTGAAACCGTAATATCCGAGAGGATATCCGTGATCTATTATCGCTTCGACCTGTTTGAAATAGAAAAGCTCATCGTTCCATTCGCTCGTAAGAAGGGAGCCGTCCGCCATATTAAAGAGCTTCCAGACCACGGATGTGATCAGAGGAAGGAGCGTAAGGATTGCGATGCATATGATATCGGATCTTTTTTCTTTTTTGATGCTCATTTATCTATATTCCAGGAATCGCGGATGACATACTGCGGAGAATTGTTCATGCTGATGTACATCCTGCCGATGTACTCTCCGATGAGTCCGAGTGTCAGGAGGATCATGCCTCCGAAGAATACAATCGCACTCATTGTTGCGGCGTATCCGAGAACGGCTTCATCGGGGAAGAGGAGCCTTCTGATGATCACAAAGAGTCCGTACAAAAGTCCCACGACAGCGGAGAAACCGCCGATGAAAGTAGCTATTCTCAAAGGCTTTACGGAAAATGCGGTAAAGCCGTTGAACCAGAGATTGAGGAGCTTCTTCAGAGTGTATCCGCTCGAGCCTTCCATTCTGTCCCTGTGGTCGATGGGCACGTTGGCGATCTTTCCCGCAGAGCGGAGGACAAGTCCGATGACGTAAGGATAAGAATTTTCGTATCTGATCATATCCTCTACAACAAAACGTCTTACCGCAAAGTAACTGGATACGAAAAGATCCCTGGGCTTGCTGAGCATTATGCGCAGCATCATATCGTTGACGCGGCTTCCGAAATTCCTGAAGCCCGAATGCTTCTTGTGGTCGTACTTCGCATAGACGGCATCGTATCCCTCATCGAGCTTTTCAAGGAGCCTTCCGACCTGGTCAGCGGGGGTCTGTCCGTCATCATCGAGGCAGACGCATATGTCGCCGTCGGAATATCTGAAGCCCGCCATAAGAGCTGCGTGCTGTCCGAAATTCCTCGCAAAAGAAATACCGCTTATGTATTCTTTTTCCTCGCAGAGCTTTCTGATCGTCTGCATGGTCCCATCGGGTGAAAAATCATTGATGAGAAAGATGTCGAACGTATATCTGTCACTCATTCCGGCCATGGTGGTCTCTATCTCTTCAACGACCGAAGGAAGAGTATGCTCGGATCTGTAACAGGGGATTATAAAGCTGATTTTTTCCATGAGATTATGCCTATCTATTTTGATTCGTTAAATCTGTCGTGAATGCGTGTAAGTCTGTATTCGAAATCCTTGCGGTCCTTGGAGTCCACGACCTTGAGGATCAGTCCGGTGAACAGGGAAAGAAGTCCTGCCATGAACACAAATCCGCAGGTGATCAGTGTCGGGAATCTGGGAACGAGTCCCGTGGTCGCATAGTCGCCGATGATGGGAACCATGAAGATGAGGCTCGTCAGCATAAGTACGGCTGCGATTATGCCGAAGAAATGCATCGGTCTGTAATTTCTGTACAGAGACATCATCTTGCGGATGACCTTGAAGCCGTCGGGAAGGGTGTTGAGCTTGCTCTCGCTTCCCTTGGGACGGTCCCTGTATTCGACTACGACATTGTCGACCTGAAGATCGTAATTGACCGCGTGAATAGTCATCTCGGTCTCGATCTCGAAGCCCTTGGAAAAAACGGGGAAGGTCTTGACGAAGTCATAGGACATAGCCCTGTAGCCGGTCATGATGTCACGTATGTCGGCCCTGAACAGATGGTTGATGCCCCATCTCATAAGGGAATTGCCGAAATTGTGGAAGGGCCTCTTGTTCTCGGTAAAATAAGTTGATGAGAGCCTGTCGCCGACGACCATGTCGGAATTCTTCTCAAGTACGAGCTTTACCATCTCGGGCGCGCTCTCAAGGGGATAGGTGTCGTCTCCGTCGATCATCAGATAGCACCTTGCGTTGATCTCGCGGAACATGCGTCTGATGACATTGCCCTTGCCCTGCTTATATTCATTCCTGACCACCGCACCGCACTCCTCAGCGATCTTAGCGGTATCATCCGTGGAATTGTTGTTGTATACATATATGACCGCCTCGGGAAGGACATTTTTTACGTCCCCGATGACCTTGGCGATGGTCTGAGCCTCGTTATAGCAAGGGATCAAAACTGCTATGTTGTCCATAAATACTCCGAAAAAGAAAAACGTAGTTATAAGTAAACGATTAGTGTATTATATTAAAGTATGATTTTTTCACAATCAAAGTTATTATACCATATCAGAGCATGAAAAAAACCTTTGAAAACAAAAGAAAAATCGTCATTTTCTCCGCGATCGGTGCCGCGGTATTGCTCCTGATATTTCTGATCTCTTTTTTGATCTACAGACACCTCCATCCCAGGAAGATCGTTATTGCTGAAGCAGTAAAATACGTCTCCTTCGCAGAGCATATCGGAAGGGGCGAATATTACGATTCATACTTCGATCCCGAGGCTCAGGCATTCTGCGTCTATATGTTTGATGAGGATGTAAACGGCATCACCTTCTCCGAAAAAGTCGGTATAAATTTCTTCAGATCGGACGACACTTTTGATTCATTCATAAGGATGCGCAAATACGTCACGGCTTCAGCGGAAGAGTTTGCGGAGGATGAATTCCCGCGCTATTTCATGCTCGGCATTGATCCGTACGCCGCATTTCTCCAGTCCTGCTCCAATAAGGACATGTTCCGCAGGAATCTGGAATTCATTCACGATCTTTCGCAGGAACACTTAGGCACCGCATTCCTTATCTATTTTCCGCCCGATTCCGCGGAGTACTGGATATCACTCGATTACGATCAGAGGATGAAGGCAAGAACGGCCTATATCACTCTCGTAAAATATTTCCAGGACTGCCCGAATGTCATGATGTATTACGATGCTACCCGCGAATGGGTTCTTTATTCCGAATGCATCCGTACCGGTTCCTTCGATAAACCAATCCGCGGCGATATCTACGATCATCTGGTATCGCTGAACCTTACCGCGACCGATCTTACCAGCATGCTCACCTGGAACAATGTCGAAGATCAGATGGACCGCATCATGCAGATGGCTGACGAATACGCGGATGTGAGGGATACTTACGCGGATCTTACCGGCAAGGATGTCTTCTTCATCGGCGATTCCATCATAGGCAATTACCGCGATACCACTTCGATTCCGATCTTTTTCAGGGATATGACCGGAGCCGGTGTCTACAATCTCGCAGTCGGCGGATGGGCCGGGATCGATGCCGCGAACCCCACAACATCGATGGGCTGTGCGGTCAGCTACCTTCTCGGAAAAGAAAGCAAGGACAGATTCACCGAAAGTTTTTTGTACAGCTACAGCTATCCCGCATATAATGCGGCTGCGGAAAAGCTTAAGGATTCAACGGGAAAAGATGCGATATTCGTCATCGAGTTCGGATTAAACGATTATTTCTCAGGAAGATCCACCGAAGAATACAGGGATGCGCTCATATATTTTGCGACATCCATAAAAGCATCATATCCCGATGCGCGCATATTGTTCCTTGCACCCGGATACGTGCACATCTTCGACGACGGAATGATGGATATGGGCACGGACGGCACAAGTTCGATACTTCAGACATACAGGGATATCACATATGAAGTTGCTTCCGGATACGGGTGCGAATTCATGTCACTTACCGATGATTTCGGATTTACACAGGAGGATGCTCCGTTTTACCTGCTCGCCGATAACGTACATTACAACGACAACGGAAGATACCGTGTGGCGCAGGGACTCGCAAGATATTTTAAGAAATGAACCGGACTCAGCAAGAAAACTCAAGACCCGTAAGAAGGCTTAACACAAAGGGAAAGATCGTAGCAGGTCTTTCTTTTGTGTTTTTTCTTGCGGGATTCATATGGCTGATCCACTGCCTCTTCTATGCAAAGCAGCCCGCGGACTCATATACGTTCGAGCTCGGTGAAGAGATAAGCGAGGATGCGGCGGATTACATAGATGCAGGATTTTTCGCAAGGCATCTGGCACTCGCGGATTTCTCCCTTGTTGATAAATCGCGCCCCGGAAAATATCCGATGTGCGTCGTGTATTTCGGCAAGGTATTTTCCTATGACATCATCATAAGGGACACCATGGTCCCCGAGATCACGTTAAAAGAAGGACCGTTTTATTTCCTGCCCGGAACACATATAGAGCCGTCAGATTTTCTGGAAAGCGTAAAGGATGCGGACAGGATCTTAAGCATCACTTTCGACACGGATCTTATGGATACGGACTCACTTTTTTGCAGGGACCTTCGCACATACACCGCACGCATCATGGTTGAGGATTCCTCGGGAAATACCTCGATCGCGATCACCGATTTCCTTGTGGACGAAGCTCCGAAGCTTACCGGTGTAAAGGATTTCTATATCTCGAACGAAGCGGACGCGGATCTTCTCGACTATGTAAAAGCCATCGACTATCTGGACGGGGATCTTACGGACAGCATTGAGATCACCTACGATCCTGAGCAGGTTCCGGAAGAAGGCGTGATCAACGTAAGCTTTACCGTCACGGATTCCTGCGGATTTACCTCGTCCGAAACGGTTAAGGCATATTTCGATTCACCCGATGCGATCCAGCAGCTTATCGGCTCCCGCAGTATTGCAAGGGATGACTACAACATCATCGGAGCTTACAACGCATATGACACGGGTCTTTTCGAGGGTCAGAATACGCCTCAGACTCTTGCGGATGTAATGCCTTCGGTAGTGCACATCAGAATAAACAAAGACGACGGAAGCTGCACAATCGGATCGGGATTCATAGCAGAAATAACGGACAACGAGATCTATGTGGTCACGAACAATCACGTTGTCGGAAGATATACGGAAGCCGAAGTGTATTTCGGCACAGGAGATAACGCAACCGGAAATATAGTCGGATGTGCTGAGAAATATGATGTAGCCGTCATAAAGATTCCTCTTAACAGGCTTCCGGATTCGATCGAAGACAAGCTCTATACCGTCCATATCGATATGACGTACTGGGAAGAGATGGATGAAGATACCGTCAATCTCGGGATACTGGTACTTGATGAAAACGGTGAGATCGAACATGTGACATACGGAACGCTCGTAGAAACGCTTACGTTTTTCCCCTTCTTCGAGCCGCATGTCGAGACGGAGATGGCACTGCCCTTAAGACCCGGAGATTCCGGTTCGGCTGTATTCGATTCGGAAGGCAGGCTCATCGCGATGGCATTTGCGTATTCTATCGCGCCGGAGCGTGACTGGGCGGTACCGCTGAATGAGATCGTACGTGCGTACACAGAGATTACAGGAAGAAATTTATATACATATTAAAAGTGACGTGGCGGCCCCGGGGCCGCCACTTTTTTATTCAGATTCATATTGTTTTAACGCGTTATCTGTTACGACGCTTTCGTCGCGCACGGTCTCGACGGAGCACGGTCCGTCGGTCCATGGAACGTTAATCGGATCAGGAACGGATTTCGAAGGCTTTCCGCATTCGCCCTCTTCGATCCACCATGCGTTCATGAGAAGATCGATCAGCTTGAAAAGCCGCGATGCGGCTTCCTCCGCATTCCATGTGTAGCATATCGTATCGTATGCGTTCATTCCGTAGGTGCGGCGTATCTCCGGGTATCTCGCCGCCTGGATAACATCCGCAACAAGTTCGTCCGTATCATCGGATCTGAACACAAATCCGTTATTGCCGTTCTTGACCATATAGGGAACCGCTCCCGCTTCTGCGGGAACAACAACGCAGCACGCACTGTTCATCGCCTCGTTGATAACGGCGCCCCAGCCCTCGTTACGGTCACTGGTGGATATGAAGATATCCGCCTTTTCCATATATTCGCGCACCTTCTCCGGAGGCATGGAGCCGAGGAAGGATACGCTGTCCATCAGTCTCTTTTCCGTTGCGATCTGTTTTAATTCCCCTTCGAGTTCACCCGTTCCTATGATGTCCATACGGAAAGAGATCTTCTCTTCGGAAAGCTTTCCCGCAACGTAAAGCGCATTTTCGGCATGCTTCCAGTCGATGAAACGTCCGGCCCAGAGAATCCTTACTTCTTCTCCGGGAGCGGACTTCATATCGGGAAGGAAGCCCCCGCCGTAATCTTTCTTTTCCGGGAAATATCCCCATTTGAACATCTTGTCCGGATAAGCGTTAAAGATACCGTAATCGGATGCGGTGTATGCACCGGCGCAGAGCAGATATGCGGGACCCTTTCTGAATGCGGTGTGCTCCTTGTATTTAGCAATGAGTCCTCTCGGATTGATCGCAAGGAGTTTGCTATTTTTATACAGTCTTTCACTAATGCGTATGGTAAGAAGGCCGGCCCGGAGTCTTGGCATGACAAGCGACATATCCGTCACCCAGCCTATCAGCGCGGCATCGGCATGCATGATATGGTCGAGAGCCTTTTCGTGAGCCGCATCATCCGTATAGGAACAGAAGACGAAATCCGGAGAAGAGCCTGCGTCCCATCCGAGCGCAACTCTCTCATCCTCCATCTTTTCCGTCTGTATAAAGACAAATTCCCCCTCCGGGCCTACAGCGTTTTTCATAGCCCGGCAAAAGGGAATCTGATGATGGTTTATATAATTTGAAACAAATACTATCTTCATTTATCTTCCGCGCACATTTCGGAGTAGATCTCCAGGATCTGCGTAGCTACGGTCTGCGGGTCATGATCCTTGAGCGCTCTCATCCTTGCGGCCTTTCCCTTTTCCAGAGCTCTTTCGGGATCGAGCTTTACGAATTCGATGCACTTTCTCAAGGATGCCGCAACCTCATCCATGGGCTTTCTGGCATTGCAGTCATAGAGCATGCACTGGGTCTTGTCATCGATGATATCGGGAATGCCTCCGACTCTCGCTGCGATGATGGGTGTCTCACAAAGCGCAGCCTCAACTATAGAGTTGGGCGAATTTTCAACAGCCGAAGGACAGATGTACATTCCGCACTTCAGGTACTCATCTCTCATCTGCTCGGCGCTTATCCTTCCGAGGAAGGTCACCTTGCCCTGCAGATTACAGTTTTCGATCAGTTCGCCGAGATATTTTCCGTAACCGGAGATCTTGATCTTGCTTTTGGAGACGATGTCCTGTCCCGCAACACGTATCTTAAGCTCGGGCCAGTTGATGCCGTCAAGCGCTTTCAACAGGATATGGAATCCCTTTAAGGGGTAATCCGCACCCGCAATGAATATGGTGTTCTTATCCCTTGTTATATCTTTGGGAAGTGGCTCATAGAATACGGGACGCATGACTTCGCCGGCATAATGATATACGGCTTCGGGTCCGAGCCTGGTTGCCCACTTTCTGTCAAATCCCGTTCTGCCGCCGACATGTCCCGCTCTCTTTACGGCTTCAAGTTCGTTGACGGCTCTAGTGTGGAATTTATCCTGCTGCTGCTTGATGTTATCCCTCTTTACGGTATCCCTGAAAGTGGACGAAGCGACAACCTCGTCGGGAAGGCATGCGAGGTAATCGGCAGCAACCGCAGCGCAGATTCCCTGGAAAGTGATAAGAAGCCTGTCACGTCCCGGATGGTAATGGAAATCATCCTCCGTTACCGCCTTGCTCATTGCCAGGGCGTGGGGGAATTCCGTTCCGAAGATATGGATCACGTCGGGCCTGAATTCATCGAGTATCCTGTTCATCCTGCCTTCAAGCGTAATATCGTAGACTTCGGGATGAACGGTATCTTCATAGAAGCAGTAATAGGAAACTTCCTTCTCACTCTTTTCGGATACCCTGAAGCTCCCTCTTTTTCCGTCGAATTCCTCGGGCACGGGAAAAGCAACCGCGAGTTCGATATCCGCGGAAAGAGAATCCATGGCATTCATAAGCCCCTCGACCCAGCCTTCCTTGGGAATGCCGGATATTCCGAGAGCCTCGAGTGCCTGTGGAAGTATGAGATTACAAAGCCATAATACCTTCATCAGTCTTCCTGCTTATACGAATCGTCCTGTCCGTTCTTCAGTGCGGTTATCTGTTCCTTCTCGACACCTTCGGTCGAATCGGGCCACAGAAGCACCTTGAGGGTAAGGAGCATCAGTTTGAGATCGAGCATGAGCGAATACTGCTCAATATAGATAAGGTCGAGCTTGAGCTTATCGTAAGGCGTGGTGTTGTATTTTCCGTAGACCTGCGCAAATCCCGCAAGTCCCGCCTTGACCTTCATACGGTATGCAAACTCGGGCATGACCTCAACGTACTGTTCGATGATCTCGGGGCGCTCGGGTCTGGGACCTATGAACGACATATCACCCCTGAGGATGTTGAAAAGCTGCGGAAGCTCATCGAGCCTGCACTTTCTGATGAACTTTCCGACGGGTGTGATGCGCGAATCGCCCTTGCTCGCAAGTCTTGCAACGCCGTCGCTCTCCGCATCGACTCTCATCGATCTGAACTTATAGATGGTAAACTTCCTTGCATCCCTTGTGCAGCGGATCTGTCTGTAGAGGATCGGTCCCCTGTCGCAGAGCTTGACTGCGATCGCTGTCAAAAGCATGAAGGGTGATGTCAGTATTATAAGAAGAAGTGAAAATACTATATCGATGGTACGCTTGATGACTCTCTGCTCAACCGTGAGCGAATACTCCCTGGTAAGCAGGATCGGTGAATCGAATACGTGAAGCTCCTCCGCACCGGAAAGGATAACATCGCCTATCTTGGGAAGCAGATAGAATCTGATGGAATTGCCGTAGCAGTATTTGATCAGCGGCTTTCTTTCGGTGACGGACATGTCGCCTATGATGACGGCATTGATCCTGCCGCTCGAATAATCTTCGTTGATCCTCTTGACGATCGCATCATACCCCTCTTCGGCCCTGATGCGGTCGGTGATCACATATTTATCCTTTCTTGTCTCGAACTTTTCGCTCAGGGTATCCTTGTTGGTGCTGCCGTAGACGAGAAGGAGCTTTCTCGGAGGGAATATATGCCTGTAGATCTTATTGGCAACCGGTATGTAGATGAGCACGATCACAAGCTGCTCGGTACCCATCGCGATGAAATACGGAAGCTGGAAGGGCTGGTTTGCAAGGATTGAAAGCTCGGCCCAGATGAATATATCCGCAAGCACCGTTGAGAAAAGCTGCGAGAAAACTATCTCGGAATTCTTGAGATATCCGAGTCTCATTCCGCCGTACATATTCGATATCAGGAAAAGAACGATACCGTAGACCGCGATCTCGAGTACGTGACCCTTGAAATAGAAATTTCTCAGAGGCTCAACAACGCTGTGCTGGAAGTGGAAATACCAATGGAAACCGAAGGATGCGATCTCCAGTGCAAGGCATCCCATTACAAGCGCAAGATTGATGATGCGCTTGGTGCTTTCCATGAGCTGTGCTTTTTTCTTTTGCTTCTCGGTTAGGATCATTTTATTTCTTCAGCATCCCGTAAAGCTTCTTGACGCTTTTTGCGGGAAGGTATGCGAATATCAAAAGGTTTCTTCTGTATTTCTTGATAAGGTAGGGATCCCTGCGGATAAAGCTTCTGTGAGCCCTGACCTTCTTATAAACTTTGGTATAGAGTTCATTGCCGCGGTTCATCTCCGAAACCGGTATGTGGAGAAGAAACCACATTGCCTGCATGAGATAAAAGTGCGCCGCCTCTTCCTTGAACTCCGGATAATTCTTCGCCGTAAGCGCAAGCATCTTATCGGCGTTCTCCATCACATTCTCATAGAACGACTGCTTATAATTTCCCCTGGTGTTGCTCTGCCCGCGAAGGATTATGTGATATCCCGGCTTCTTGCAAACCTTCAGCAGGTTCATCTTCTCGCTCATATTTACGAGAAGTTCGAAATCTTCATTCAGCCTTCCTTCGGAAAAATAAAACCCTTCGAAGAATTCCCTTCTGAAAAGCTTGGTGCAAAAAGAGCTGTCACCCTGGTGGATCAGAAGCGCCCTGAAAAATTCCCTGCCGGTGAATTCCTCATATGCAAGGAAGCCTTCGCCGAAAGCCTTGATCTTCTCCCCGTTTTCATCCTCTTCACAGGACTGTATCTGGGAGACATCGGCATTGGGATCTTCGTCTAAGACCTTCGCCAGGTTTTCGTACATATCGGGCTCTATATAGTCATCCGCATCGATGAATCCGATGTATTCACCGGTCGCTTCCCTGAGTCCCGCATTTCTTGCAGAGGACGATCCGCCGTTTTCCTTGCTGATCACTTTGATGCGGCTGTCGCTTAAAGCATAGGAATTCAGCATCTTAAGACTGTCATCCTTCGAGCCGTCATCGACCGTTATTATCTCAAGGTTTGTGTATGTCTGGGCGCGGACACTGCCCAAAGACCGCTCGAGGTATCCGGCGGCATTGTAGACAGGTATTATGATGGATATCAGCGCGTTGCCCATAATCGATTTATTATACCATAAAAAACGGCTCAGGCATAATCCCGGGCCGTTTTATCATATTCTGCGTTTTACGGCGTTGAACCCCCATCCCACGAAGGAAAAAAGGCTTTTCGGCAGGGACAGGTGCTCCGACTTTCTGTACAGGTTCCAGATGCGCCTTGCGGCATCTTTTTTGTCCGAGGAAAGCGAATTTCCCGTGCGGCGGTAGAGGGTAAGATTCTCATTAAGGCCGCAGGCTTTGTAGCCCTTCCTCAGGAGTGCGAACCACAGCGCGGTATCTTCGGAAAGAATGTCCGGAAATACAATGTCTTCTTTTTTCACGATACGGGTATCGAAGATGACGGTCGATGTAAAGATCGTGGTGTTTCTGAGCGCCTGCGAATAGGAAATCGTCTCCGGGACCTTTACGATCTTGCCCATGGGCCTTGCCGCTTCATCGGCAAATTCATATCCGGTAAAAGAAAAACCGCAGCCTTTCTCTTCCATGAACGCAAGCTGTTTTTTCAGCTTTTCGGGCATCCAGAGATCGTCACCGTCGAGAAATGCGATGTATTCCCCGCGGCTTTCTCGGATACCGAGATTCCTCGCACCGCACGCCTTCAGCTTTTCACCCGGCTCGATAAGCCTGATGCCTGCATCCGGGTGTGAAGCGATGTAATCATTGATCACGGAAACGGATGAATCTGTACTTTTATCGTCGACAAGCAGGACCTCCATATCGGGGACGTCCTGGGAAATGATGCTGTCAAGTGTAGCGTTTATGTACTTTTCAAGGTTGTAGACCGGTACTACTACGCTTATCATCACTCTTCTCCGTTAAGTCTGTTTCCGCCGGGGCAGGCAAGTATATAGTTCCTGCCGCTTGATGTAACGACGGGTGTCGTCACGCATCCCGCGGCTTTCAGCGAAGCTTCATCCGCATCTCCCGGGAAAACAATACAGCTTACGCCCGAGTCGAACGCACGTATCGAAAGATCCGGAGCAAGGTCCGTCTCTCCCTGATATACCCTGACCATGTCATCGTGGATATCGATAACCCACTGATCGTAAAAGCCGTATCTGTTCTTGGTAAGTCTTCCGTCCCACATATCACGTCCGTAAAGGGTGCGGATCTCAGGATATGTGACACGTATATATGAGATCATATCATCTGATGCGATCACAAGGGAACCGTCGCTTACAAGTCCCTTCGCCACCATCATCTCCGCGATCTCTTTATCGGAAGCATCCGCATTTTCCGGTCTTCCGGCTGTATTTTCGGTAAGTCTTCCGAGCGAACCGCAGAGAAGGACCGCGCAGGCAAAGAGGATCACGGCAAGAACGGAGATCTTCTTTTCCCTTGAACAAAGCTCGTCAAAGAGCATCGAAGTCATTATCGCGCCGAGAGGTATGAGCGGAAGTATATTCCACATATCGGGCGAATCGTAATATGTTCCTGTGACGATCCTGAGGACCGATGCGGTCACGGGACAGACAAGGAACAACACCGCGATGATAATATATCCGAGCAGTGCCCTTACGCGCACATCCGTCTTTTTGCCGGAAAGCACATATACGGAAAAACCCGCAAAAAGAGACACGACAAGCGATGAGCTTATCAGCATGCATTCCCTGAGATGTAAAATGTGATCGCTTAAGAGGCCTCTGAGCATTTGCGCCTCCTGTTCAATATAAGCATGAAGAATATGTAACCGGCATAGATGCATGCGCAGAAGCCCACGCCGTACTGCGTCCTGCAGATGAACGCTTCGCACAGTACAGGAAGCAGGGCAACTATGTATCTTCTGTCAAAAAGGCAGTAGAGCATGAACGGTATCAGAACCCACACGCGTATCGCGGCGCCGGTCCACATTGCGGAAAGGATCATGAATCCCTGCGCATATGAGGAAAGGTCCGCTGCAAATATAAAAAGCACCGCAGCACAGATGAATACCGATCTTTTTAAAAGTGCATCCTTGGCATCCGCAAACAAAACCTTTGAAAGTGCGATCATCGCGCACAGTCCCGCCGCGAACCAGAAGCCCGGCATGATCGAATGCAGGAGCGATGCGGGTGATGTTCCGAAGGCTTCGCAGAGAACGGAATAAAATCCGGGAAGGCAGAGGATCTTATATCTCGAGGGAAGTCCCTCCCTGTACGCTGATCCGGTAAGAGGATCGATACTGTACATCTTCTCACCCCTAAGGAATGTCACTACGGTCTCGAGAGTTTCGTCACCTGCGGAATTAACCCTCACACCGTTTACGATCGTGATGAAGGCAGCAAGGGAAAGCACCGTCGCGATCAGGAAGAAGATAACGGATGAAGCCTTGATCTTTGCCTTCTCTTCCTTCTTAGCTTTTTCTTTTTTACCCTTGATGACCGTGAGGATAACGAACGCAAAATAACCTACACTCATGGCTGCGACCATGAGAATACCGGAGTATCTTTTTTCCGTGGAGACAAGTCCGTCACCCATGACGGTGACCAGATGCGAAATGAAAGAGATAACGATCACAAGCAGAGTGCCTGCGGAAAATGATGAAAACAGATCGGTGTCTTTTTTCGAAAAGACACCGGATAAAAGCATGAGCGTGCGTCCGGAAAAGGCGGACACTATGATCAGAAACAATATGAGAATGATCGTCTTAACCATAGGACTTTTTCCCGTCAGAAGCAGTTTTTCTCATCCGTGAGATATAAGGGGCGGTTCTTGACCTCAAGGTATGCCTTGGCAATGTACTGTCCCAGGATTCCCGTACAGAAAAACTGTACGCCGGCCAGGAATATCATGACCGTGATAAGGCTGGCCCATCCCGCAACGGGATCGCCGAATACAAGTCTTCTGACCACAATGAATATGATCATCACAAATGCAAGGAAGCAGAAAAAGATGCCTATCAGCGAGCTGATGACAAGGGGCTTGGTCGAGAAAGCGGTGATGCCCTCAAGGGAATATTTAACGAGTCCCCAGAAGCTCCACTTGGTCTTGCCCGCACTGCGGTCAACGTTTTCGAAATCTATCCACTTGGTCTTAAATCCTACCCATCCGAAGATGCCTTTGGTGAAGCGGTTGTACTCCGTCATGGAAAGCACGGAATCGACGAACTGCTTAGTCATAAGCCTGTAATCCCTTGCTCCGTCCATGATCTCGGTATCCGAAAGCTTGCGCATGAGCTTATAGAAACGCCTTGCGAAAAAGCTTCTTATCGGAGGCTCACCCTTTCTGTTGACGCGTCTTGTCGCAACCGAATCGTAGCCCTCATCGAGATATGTAAACATCTCCTCCAGAAGTGAGGGCGGATCCTGAAGATCGGCATCCATTATGACGGCATAGTCGGAATCCGCAGCCTTAAGTCCCGCATACATCGCAGCTTCCTTACCGAAATTCCTCGAAAAAGAAATAAGATGAACTCTTTCGTCCTTTTCATTGAGAGCCCTTACCGCAGCAACGGTTCCGTCGGTGGATCCGTCATCTATGAAGAGCACTTTGAGAGAGGTATTTCTTTTTTCAAGAAAAGCTGTCTGCTTTATCAGCTCATCATAAAAAAGAGGTATTGCCTCTTCTTCATTCTTGCATGGAACTATTACGGTAAGCTCAGACATTTCATCCTCCGGCGGGGGTTATAGCAAAACAGCGAAGCATAAGAGCTTCGCTGCAGCAGATACGTTTGTTCAGATCATTCTCCAAGTCCGCTCTCAACCACTGCAACAAGAGCCGCAAGAGCCTTGTCTTCATCTTCGCCTTCACAGACGAATTCGATCTCATCTCCGCATTTTATGCATGCTCCGAGAACGCTGAGTACGGATTTGGCATTTGCCGTATTATCATCACCGAACCTGAAGGTTATCAGTGATTTGTATTGCATTGCTTCTTTACAAAGTATTCCGGCGGGTCTTAAGTGGAGACCTGTGGGATTCTTGATCAAAACCTTTTGAGTGACCATTTATATTAGTACCCTTTGGGCCCGAGAGCCCTACCCCATTAACTAATTTTCTGACAATTATAATAACAGATTACTTAAATTTTTACAATATCGCTTCAGCCTTTATATGACGTCCGCAGATAAGCGATCAGAACATTCTGTCCTGTATCAGGGCGGCGAGTTTTTCGGCTTCTTCCTGTATCAGCTTCTGGTCCTTGCCCTCGATCATGACCCTTACGAGAGGCTCGGTTCCGGAGGGTCTGATAAGGACTCTTCCCTCTCCCGCAAATTTTTCCTCAAGAGTCTTTATCGCTTCCGCGATCTCGGGATAATCAAGGTATTTATCCTTCTTGTGGTTGGCAACCTTCGCACCGACGAGAGCCTGGGGAAGAACCTCCATGATCTTGGCAAGTTCGGAAAGCTTCCTGCCGGAATCGACCATGACCTTGAGAAGGTGGAGTGCGCTTAAAAGTCCATCTCCCGTGGTGTTCTCGTCAAGGAAGATGATGTGTCCGGACTGCTCTCCTCCGAGCGAAGCCCCGATCTCCTTCATCCTCTCGAGAACGTATCTGTCTCCTACCGCGGTTCTTTCGAGAGTTATGCCCTCCCTTTCGCAGGCAAGAGAGAAACCGAGATTACTCATTACGGTTGCAACGATGGTATCCTTTTTAAGGATTCCGTTATCCTTCATATTGCGTCCGATGATCGCCATTATCTGGTCACCGTCCACAATGTTACCGTTCTCATCTACGGCCAGAAGTCTGTCCGCATCTCCGTCGAATGCAAGTCCCACATCGGCCTTTTCGAATACCACCCTTGCACAGAGCTCTTCCATATGGGTGGATCCGCAGTTCGCATTGATGTTGGTCCCGTCGGGATGATTGTGGATAGCTATGACCTGAGCTCCGGCTTTTTCAAGAGCCTCGACGGAAGTATAATGTGAAGCTCCCTCAGCGCAATCGGCTACGATCTTAAGTCCGGACAGATCGACGGGAACGCTTCTTACCGAATGGTTGATATATTCTTCCTTCGCATCGGTACGGAGCTTGATCTTGCCGACTCCGGGTCCGATGGGGAATTTGATATCCTCCATATTTCTCCTGATCTGGTCTTCTATCTCATCCTCGAGAGCATCGGGAAGCTTGAATCCGTCGCTGTCGAAGAATTTGATGCCGTTGAATTCCACGGGATTGTGGGAAGCGGAGATGACAACTCCGGCATCCATCATGTGCTTTCTCGTAAGATATGCCACCGCGGGAGTGGGTACGACACCTACGTAAACGCAGTTTGCGCCGACGCTGCACGCACCTGCCATAAGCGCATTGGCGAGCATGTCGCCGGAGATCCTGGTATCGCATCCGACCATTATCGTCGGCTTATGATTCTGTTTCCTGGTAAGCACATAAGCGCCCGCCTGGCCTAATTTCATTGCAAGATCCGGAGTAAGCTCTTCGTTGGCAATGCCTCTTACACCGTCTGTTCCGAACATTCTGGACATATATATCTCCTGACAGTTTTAAGTTTCGTCTTCTTTTACGGTCAGCTGTACACGTATGTAAACGGGATCCGCTTCAACGTGGTCGCTGAGATTGAATCTTACCGGGATGTTGGCAAATGTGATGCCGCTGTAATCGTCTCCGTATACGGATGCCAGGTAAGAATCGACTTCTATCACGCCTCTGAGTGATTCGGCGCTTATCGCATTGAGTTCGGTCTCGAGACCGGTGAGCCTTACGCTCACATCCTCTTCGGCAGCTATTTCCGCTTCGTATCCTTCGGGGATATCGGTGAGTGCAAAGTGGTCGACGGCTACGGTCAGTGTTTTTTCGACTTTGCGCTCCACATATGCGGTGACGAATACTTCATCATCGAAATCGGGATCCTCGAAGCTTACGCCGGCGGGCAGGTACTTCGAAAGATTATATGCTGCGGTGATGTTGTTCTTCGCGGAAGCTATATCAACGGGATCGGTTATCTCGATCCTGATGATGTTGTTGAGCACGCTCGTATCGCCTGCGATGGTAACGGTCTCGGGGCTTACGTTTATATCGCCGGTAAATACATAACCTGCGGCAGGCTCGCCCGTTGCCGACGCATAGATGGGAACGGTCTTGGTCGAAAGAACGGTTACGGTCGTGGTAACATAATCGGTCTGCTTGACGATCATATCGCTCTCGACCCTGTTGCCCTTCGCATCATAGAGGACTATCTCCATATCGGCGGATATAGTCTTGACCGCATCATCGAGATCTATGGTTACCTGTGCGTATGTAACCCTGTTCACGGCGGATTCGGGACCGGTTACTTCGATCCTGTTCCTCTCGAGATTGACCTTGCCCTGTACGCAGCCTTCGCCTACGGAACCGATCGTCTTCCATGTGATGTTCACGTATTTGGTAATCCTGTTCTCGACACTTACGGAAAGAGTATCGTGATCGGCTATGATGCTCTCCGCCCTGTCGAGTGAATATACGATGGGCACGGTGCCGTCTTCGGATATATTGGAAAGATCCGCAACAGCGGAAATATCGGCTGCCGTGATGGAGCTTATTATCGATTCGGGAGCTCTTACAGTGACCTTGGCGGTATCCGTATTATCAAGAACCTGGTAGACCTTGCCTTCCGCATCGAGCACATCCGTACCTACAAGCGTAACCTTAACGTTATTGTAGGTAAGGGTCCTGACGGGGTTATTGATCTGTGCGACAAGCACCCAGAGAACGAATGCCAGCACAAGTGCAAGTACTTTGAGCCATATATTGTTGGTAAGAGTCTTTCCGAGACGCTTCAGGAATATCATGCTTTTCTGCGCCTCCTCTTCTTACCCTGATTATTATCTTCTCCCTCCTCGGGTGTTGTGAGGGTTGAAGTAAGATACTGCCTGAGCGATTCTTCGGTAAGATTTCTCTCAAGCTGTCCGTCATGAGCCACGGCGATCTTACCGGTCTCCTCCGAAACGATTATCGCTACACAGTCAGCCTCTTCGGATACTCCGATGCCCGCCCTGTGTCTCGTTCCGAGTTCCTTGCTTACATACTGGGATTTGGTGAGGTCAAGGTAGCAGGTCGCAGCCGAGACCCTGTTTCCGCGTATGGTAACAGCTCCGTCGTGAAGCGGAGTGTTCTTTTCAAAGATATTGATAAGGAGCTGTGATGAGATTGCCGCATCAACTTTGATACCGGTCTCGTCGATACGCGCAAGGGATTCCTTGTTCTCGATGACTATCAGTGCGCCGGTGCGTACCCAGGACATCTGGGAGCACGCCTTTACTATCTCCCTGATGCTGTCCTCTGTTATCTCCCGGCTGTTGATCTGCTGGCCGAATATCGAGAACGATCCGAAGAAGTTGCTCTTTCCGAGAACCTCGAGAGCTTTTCTGAGTTCGGGCTGAAGCACAACGATGAATGCGATGACCGCAAACTGGAGAACATTTCCGGAAATCCACAGAATGGTATCCATGTGGAATACATTCGCGATTATCAGGAAAATGAGAATGACGGCAAGTCCCTTGAGAAGAGACCATGCCCTAGTGTTATGGACCCACTTGAAAATGTAATACAAGAGTACGGCGATAATGACTATCTCCGCATAATCCTGCCATTCAATGGTACCCATATAGGTACTGAAGCTGTTCAGATATTTTATTGTCTCATCCAAAAACTGCATATCCTTCAGCTCTCAAAAACCATGATCATTCGTCAAGGTTTGAAGTATCTCCGAAATACGATGAATCAAGTTCGGTGGTGTCCATCTCAGCCGTATCCATTGGTGCCGTATCCATCGGAGCCGGACCTGCCTTGACCGGACGGACGGGTCTCTTTGCATACGATCTGTTGATGTTCTTGACCTTCCTGTCGGGTGCCGCAACATTCATCTTGGGCACAGCCTTGACGTAGTAGTAATATTCGTCATCTTCAAACTGTACGCGTTCCGTACGCGTGTAATCGACGCAGAACTTGAAGAACTCTATGACCTTGCCGACACCGACTGCGAGGATGCATCCGAAGATGATTCCGATGATCGAAAATCCCGCATTCGTAACAAGTCCGCCGATGAGGGTGATGACCATGCAGAGAACAGCGCCGGAAACCATTGCGATCGTCCAGCAGTGCTCAATGGGAAGTCTCCTGATCACATATACGGCGATGGTGACTATCGCAAATGCCGCGATCAGAACGATCATCTGTTTATTGCCGAGCAGCGAATCGATTATCAGCTTGATCTGGCCCATGATGTCGGACAGATCGCCGGATACGTTCGCAGCATTCTGTGTTACCACGTGAAGTGTGAAATAGATGATGACACCACATATAACCGAAAGTGCGGATGCGGGTCCTCCGATGAGTCCCATCACAACGGGGATCACATACGGAACGTGGAATACGAAGAGCATCGGCGTGATAACGATGCAGAGTGATTCGCTCGGTGTAAATCTGAGGTAAAGAAGATAGATGAGCAGGAAGACCACCGCAACGACTATCGCAACCTCGGGAGAGAGTGCGAATACATGTCCCATCGAAAACAGTGAACCGAAAAGAAGTATCGCTCCCGCAGGAAGGAATGAACATGCGAGGGAAACGATAATGACTATTCCGGGATTACAGAGCTTGCTCATGTATCCGAGCTTGCCGTTTATCATGATGAGCATGATAAGCGCGAGCAGGAATTTCAGAACGGGAATGACAAAAACGTCATATTTTGAAAATAGAACTTTAATGTTGTCTCTGATCTCTAAAAGCCTTGTCATAAAAAATCCTTACTGTCTGTCGTACATCTTCTTGAGCACCCTGAGATTCTTGAAATATCTCTTGAGCTTTCTGCGCGACGAATTATAGGTGATCGTGCATACGACGTAGGTGATCATTACATAGATGCCCACAAACCAGGCGTATTTGATGAGTATGCCCTTTACGAATTCAAGGATATCCATGTCGTAGATGCTGCTCATAAATACGTCAAAATTATAATATACATAAAGAGCGAGGATGAGAGCGAAAGAAAGCGATGAACAGATAAGCGCCTTGAGAATTCCCACGGCGATATAGTCGCCCTTAAAGAACCTGACGACATTCATATGCTTTTTTCCGTCACCTTCCTCGTATGAGGCCATCCTGGTCATCAGAATGACTCTGTCTTTATCTAACATGATCTGTGCGGTTTAAACCGCTCTCCTTTACAAACACAAGTCACCTGCTTTTGTGAAAGACAGCAGGTGACTTCACATTACAAAACTTGAAACAGCCGGGTGAACAGAGGAACCGTCCCCTTGTTCACTTCACCGTTATTGATCAAGGAATCTCATCTTGGGAGAATCCTTCTCGGGTCTCTTGAATTCGGTCTTAGGCTTATTGGCATTGAGTATGCTGCCGAAGGTATTGGCCATGTTGGTCTTGCATCTGTCACAAAATCTTCCGGATCTGATCGGAGCACCGCATCCCTCGCAGTTGAGCATAAGCGCCGAATCCTCGGTAACCTCGAGACGGTCATCCCTGAGCCACTGGCGGATCTGTGCCGCGTCAACACTGCATGCCTCGGAAACCTCGGCAATGCCTACGCCCTTATGATCCCTGATGTACTGCTTAACCTCCTGGAACTTGGCTTCGACCGCTTCCCTGCAATTCGGGCAAACAATGGGGCCGGTGATATAGTTGAACATCTTACCGCAGTTTCTGCAATTCTTAATATTCATTCTTTTCTCCCCTCCTATACTCCCGTGCCGGATGCCACGCTCAGGCCGTATACACTTTCGGCTCCCGCCTCAAGCAAAGCCCGCGAACATTCATCCATCGTCGAGCCGGTTGTATAGATATCGTCTACCAACAATACACGCTTTGATTTTACTACATTTACATTACTTATGAAAGCATTTTTGAGATTTTTCTGCCTTTCCGAAGGGCTCAAAAGCTTCATCGGAGCGGTATCCCTGACACGTAAAAGCGCACCCTCGGAAAAGGGGATTCCGGACAGCTTTGAGATGCCCTTTGCAAGCTCTGCGGCCTGGTTGTATCCCCTCTTCAGGAGCTTCTTTTTCGAGACCGGAACGGCTGCGATCATGTCCGCGTTGCAGCCGTGTATGTAATCTGCCAATTGACTATATGTCAACTTCGCATAAACATCCGCATATTCACGCCTTCCGAGGTATTTATACCTGTACATACCCTTGCTCAGTTCCCTGTATCCGAACGCTCCCCTGCTGCGCGTAAAGACATGCTCTGTCCTTGTACAGTCTGAGCAGAGCCTGAGGCCGGCGTTAACCTTCTTTCCGCATTTTTCGCAGAAGGATTCTCTTATCGGTTTTAAAGTTTTAAGGCAGGAAAGGCATATCTTTTCCGAGGGCGGCCAGACGGGTCTGTCACAGACGGGACACCTGGACGGGAAAAGGAAAGAAGCGCAGCTACTCAGCACACGCCTGAAGAAGCCTTTCGGCAAAAGAAGAAAATCTTTCATTGGTACCTCTGTTATCGATCATCCTGTCGATAGTTTTGGAACTTCCGAGAAGCACGACACAGGACCTGGCCCTGGTGATGCCCGTGTAAAGAAGATTTCTGTAAACGAGCGGAGCCGAAGGGTCTAGTATCGGGATTATTATCGCAGGGTATTCGCTTCCCTGGGATTTATGTATCGTCATAGCATACGAAAGGTCGAGCTCGTCAAGCTCCGAAAAAGGATATCTTACGATCCTTCCGTCATCGAACAGAACGGTTATGTTTCTGGAAGCTTCATCGATCCTTCTGATGCGTCCGAGATCGCCGTTGAACACGCCACTGCCCGACTGGGCAAGCGAAGTAAGCTTATCGTCGGTGGTCCACTCGAGCTGATAATCGTTCTTGGTCTGCATGACCTTATCGCCCTCGCGGAAAAGAGTATCCCCGTAGAGGTACTCACTCTTTTGCGGCGAAGCCGGATTAAGGACCTGCTGCAGGAATCTGTTCAGTTCATAGACTCCGAGAGCTCCCTTCTTCATCGGCGTAAGAACCTGCACGTCAAACGGGCCGCAGCCGACATATGCGGGAAGCTTGTCCGAGATCATCCATCCTATCGTCTGCTTTATGACGGACGCATCATCCCTTTCCAGGAAAATGAAATCCCTGATCGACGATGACAGTTCGATATGCTCACCTCTGTCTATCTTGTGCGCATTGATGACGATGCTGCTCGTCTCGTCCTGACGGAAAATCTTTTCGAGCTTCACCTTCGGAAAAGAAGGACATGAACAGATATCGCTCAGTACAGTTCCGGGACCGACGCTCGGAAGCTGGGAAGCGTCCCCGACAAGGATCAGTCTTGAGGATATGGGCACGGCGGAAAGAAGTGCTTTGAACAGCATTATGTCAACCATTGACATTTCGTCAATAATTATGACATCCGCTTCTATCGGCTCTTCCGCGTTCTTCTGGAATATCACAGAGTTACCAGCTTCATCCTGTATGGATGCCACGCCCAAAAGCCTGTGGATCGTCGCAGCTTCATAGCCGGTCGTCTCGGTCATCCTCTTAGCCGCTCTTCCGGTTGGTGCGGCAAGGACGATATCGAGTCCCTGATCAAGGAAGTATCTGATGATCATATTTATTGTCGTGGTCTTACCGGTTCCGGGTCCTCCGGTAAGGATGAACAATCCGTTTTTGATGCATTCGCGTACGGCACTTATCTGCAGAGGGTCAGTCTGCATTCCGTTTGCTTCGGCGATCTTACGGATATCCCTTTCGATCTTTTCATCGATGCCGGGAAGATCCTTCATCATCGGGATGTTCTTTTCCGCGAGCATCCTTGCGCAGGACAGCTCCGCATAATAAAACGCAGGCAGGTAGATACGGTCCTTGTCTCTCTTAAGCTTGCCGGCGTGGATCATGTCCTTAAGCGATGCGGTTACATCCGCGTGCTCTTCACCGAGTAGTTCGGTCGTGAGTTTTTCAAGAAGTTCTTCGGGAAGATAACAGTGTCCCTCCGCCGAAGCATCGGAAAGAACATACATCAGAGCAGCCTTGCATCTGTCCTCGCTTGCGGGATCCATGCCCTCTTTGAACGCGATCTCATCGGCGGTCTTAAAGCCTATGCCCCTGATATCTTCGGCGAGCTTATAGGGATTGGTTCGGAGGACATTTATGTATTCGGGACCGTAATTGTCGTATATCCTGACGGCTATGGTCTGCGAGATTCCGAGGCCCTGCATGGTGACCATCGCATCGCGGAGGTCTTTCTTTTCCTCCATTGCGACAGCAATCTCCATGGCTTTTCTCTTGCTGATGCCCTTGATCTCCGCAAGCCTTTCCGGCTCTTCTTCGATGATACGGAATGTGTCGTCACCGAATTTGCTTACGATGCGGGATGCGAGCTTTTCACCGACGCCGCTGACAGCACCGGATGCAAGATATCTTTCCATTGCCTGCGAATCGGCGGGAGGGATGATCTTGTAGGAAGTGACCTTCAGCTGCACGCCAAAACGCGGGTGATCGGTATATTCACCGCTCACCTCGATCGTGTCACCCTTGGATACGTCGGGCATACGCCCAACCACGGTTTCATCGAAACCATCTGAAATGAGAGCCAGCGCTTTAAATCCGGTTTCGCGGCTCTCAAAGATGACATGGTCAACATATCCTTTTATTGTTGCTTTTTCAGAAAAATCCAAGATCCTTAATTCTTACGAGCGTTCATAGATACAACCTGATCTGCAGGAATGGAATTTTCATCGAGACCGTAATTGCGGCGGAGCTGCTCGTAAAGCTGCTGCGCAATCCCGAGTCCCTGCTTTTCGGTCGACTGGGAAGAAAGTTCCTGAAGAGCCTGACCTCTGAAATAATCCACAAGATTTTCTGTTGAAGAATCTTTACTTTCATCACCGTTTCTTATAACGGTCTTATCCATATTCTTAAAAACCTGTTCGAGCAAGTAGCTTTCGAACTGCTTGCAAACGGACATAAGCTCGTCATCCGTCTTGGCATTTTCAGCCTTGCTTGAGAGCGTGTTTGCAAGTTCCGTTGCCTTAGCCTGTCCCGTAACGGAAGTGTAATAATCTGTGAGATTGGAAATACCCGACATATCCATTTAATTATCTCCTGAGATTGTTGGCCTGCTCGAGCATCGTATCGGATGTGGTGATGACCTTTGAGTTGAGCTCGTAAGCTCTCTGGGTGGTGATCATGTTGACCATCTCATCCGCAACCTGAACGTTGGAGCCTTCAAGGTATCCCTGGTTAACGGTACTCTTTTTGAGGTTCTTGTCGGTAGCTTCGTTGATGGGTCTTCCGCTCGCTGCGGTCTCCTTGAAGAGAGTCTCACCTTCACGGTTAAGACCTACGGGATTATTGAACTGCCACAGTCCGATGGTCTTGCCGATGGGCTGCGGGTTATTCTTTTCATCGGGATAGCAGATCTGTCCGTCGCTTGTAACGGTGATCCTGCTGGTGGTGTATTTCGAATCGAGGATGATGGGATTTCCGCTCGTATCGAGAACGGGATATCCGTCGCTTGTGGCAAGCATATTGCCGCCGTTAGAAGCGAGAGTCCATCCGAAATTACCGTTTCTGGTATAGTAGGTTGTTCCATCGGCACCCTTTACTCCGAAGAAGCCGTTTCCGCCGATCGCAAATGCGGTGGGGCTTTCGGATGCGAAGAATGCACCCTGGGTAAAGCTTGTATTAAGTGAAGATACTCTGGTTCCGAGACCTACCTGGGCGCTTCCGGGCTTGGTGTCGCCGTTGGCCGATGTGGTCTTGGTCTGGAGTGTCTGATAAAGCAGGTTCTTGAATTCAACGGACTGGGATTTGAATCCGGTCGTATTTACATTGGCAAGGTTATTGGCAATAGTATCGAGGCTGGTCTGCTGTGCGAGCATTCCGGTTGCGCCGGTCCATAAACTTCTTACCATATCGTCCTCCTTAAGAAACTAGATTACTTGACTCTGCCCACCTGATTGACTGCTTTTTCGAGTGTCGAATCAATGGTCTGGATTATCTTCTGGTTGCTTTCGTACTGTCTTGAGGTAGTGATCAGATTGACCATCTCGGTGACAGTCTGTACATTCGACGCTTCAAGGTATCCGCTGTAAAGCTGTCCGGATGCTTTCTTGAACTGTGCGCCTTCTATCGGCTCCCAATAGGTCTCGCCGTATTTTTTCAGATAATCGTAATTCTCGAAATCCTGAAGCTGGATGGTGGCAATGACTTTGCCGTCCTGCATTACACGTCCCGCTCTGTCGATCGTCGTCTCCTTGAGGGGATCGATCGTGATATGTCTTCCGTTCGTATCGAGAAGGTAGTCGCCTTCGTGAGTTACTATGGTACCGTTATTGTCGAGCTGGAACTCTCCTGCCCTCGAATATTTGGTGGAGGTCTGCCCCGCCTTGTTCGTGAATTCAATTGCGAAGAATCCGTCTCCGCCGATCGCTATGTCATAGGTGTTGCCGGTGATCCTGAACGATCCCTGTGACCAGTCGGTGTAATTCTCACCGATCTTGACACCTCTTGAGTTATAACCTTCCCTGGTTGCGAGATTATATCCGACGGTCGAATCCTTGATCTTAAGGTCGAGCACTTCGTCGAATGTCTGGCTCGTCGATCCTTCCTTCTTGAATCCGACGGTGGTCACGTTAGCCATATTGTTACTGAGAACGTCCATGCGCCTCTGCTCATTGATCATTCCCGTATAAGCTGTATATAATCCCTTGACCATAAATCCTCTCCTGAGTTTTAGGTTTCGCTCCGGCTTTTTCTTTTTGCGGAGCCGGATGATTTACTCGATGGAGCTTCTGAAGGTTGAGATGAATTCGACGTATTTTCCGGTTCCGATCGCAACTGCGGTCATGGGATCTTCCGCGGTCATGCAGGTGATTCCGGTACGGTCGGTGATGAGATCTTCAAGGCCTCTTAAGAGCGCGCCGCCTCCGGTAAGAACGATACCGCGGTCTGCGATATCAGCGGAAAGCTCGGGAGGAGTTCTCTCAAGCACGGAGTGGATAGCCTCAACGATGCTGTTGGTGGAATCCTCTAGTGCCTCTTCCATCTCTTCACTTGTAACCTCGATGGATGTGGGAAGTCCCTTTACGATGTGACGTCCCTTGACTTCCATCTTGTCGACTTCAGGTCTTCTGAAGCATGTTCCTATCTTGATCTTGACATCCTCAGCGGTTCTTTCACCGATGCTGAGGCTGTGATTTTTTCTCATGTACTTTACGATCGCATCGTTGAAGTCATCGCCCGCAACCTTGAGAGATGCGCTCTCTACCGCGCTTCCGAGGGAAATGACTGCGATATCCGTGGTTCCGCCGCCGATATCAACGATCATATTGCCGCAGGGCTTGGAGATGTCGATTCCCGCACCGATCGCTGCCGCGATGGGCTCCTCGATGATGAGGGTCTCTCTTGCGCCTACCTGGTAAGCCGCATCTTCAACCGCCTTCTTCTCGACTTCGGTAACACCGGAAGGTACGCATACAGCAATCCTGGGCTTTCTTAAAAGTCTGTGTCCTACCGCCTTCTGTACGAAGTACTTCATCATCTTCTCGGTTACCTGGTAATCGGAGATGACGCCCTGCTTGAGAGGTCTTACCGCCACGATATTTGCGGGTGTACGGCCGAGCATGAGTCTTGCATCTTCGCCTATGGCCTTTACCTTTTTAGTGTTCTTATCAATTGCTACGACCGAGGGCTCCTTGAGGACTACGCCCTTGCCCTTTATATATACGAGAACGGAGGCCGTTCCGAGATCGATTCCGATGTCCAGTGCTGCCATTTCTTTAAAACCCCTTTCGGATAAAACTTTACATAAATAATTATTTCTTCACATAAATAATCAATTTATTATATCCGATTTTACCGAAAAATGACAGACTTTTTTGTTGACTATGTGTCATATACGCGGGGCGCTTGGCTCGTATATATGTTTCCGCTCATGGTCGCTGCGTCATGCATTTCTAAGGAATGCACATACCCTGTACAAAGTCACGGTGTCGCTCGCAAAAGACATCCTGTCTTTGTGCTCGCTGATTTCACCATCCGGGTGAAATCCCACCTGCACTATGATTGCATTCCCAAGAAATGCTATGACTCGCTTTAAATCGCGGAATCATATATACGAGCCAAGCGCCCGGGAATACAAAAATCTGCATGGATGTACAAAAAATGCATCCATGCAGTAAATGGGTAGAGTTATCCTTACAAGTTGTATATCGGATAAATTGATTATTTAGTTTAGGGGGAAACGAGAAAAAGTTTAGGACTGGTTTTGGTAGTAGGCTTCGAGCTTGGGACGGGCGTTCACATAGACGGGCTCGAGGGCGGGATCGAACTGGGTGCCCATACCCTCCATGATGATGCGATCGGCTCTTTCAAAATCGAAGGCTTCCTTGTATACGCGCTTGGAAACGAGTGCATCGTATACGTCCGCGATGGCCATGATACGTGCTTCGATGGGGATGTTCTCTCCCTTGAGGCCTTCGGGATATCCTGAGCCGTCCCATCTTTCGTGATGGTAATGTGCGACATTTTCCGCAACGACCTTAAAGGATTCGTCCTCGGTATTGAGAAGGATCTCATGGATAACACGCGCACCCTCGGCGGCGTGCTTTTTCATTTCATTATATTCTTCGTCGGTGAACTTACCGGGCTTTCTGAGGACAGCGTCATCGACGGCGATCTTTCCGAGATCGTGCATGGGAGCAGCCTTGATGACATCATTGCAGAATTCCGGATCGAGTTCTATCAGCTTTTCCGCAAGGATCTCATCGATAAGGATCCTTACACCTTCGCTCGTACGCTTGATGTGTCCTCCCGTGGAATTGTCTCGGCTTTCAACCATCATCGCAAGACTCATGATCAGGTTATCATGCATCTCAACGATATGCGCGGTCTTTTCCTTGACTTCACTCTGGAGCTTTTCGTTATACGTATCTAGAAGTCTGATATATTTCCTGTTCGCGGTATCATCGGTGAAGGTGATGATGTATCCGCGCTTTCTTCCGCCGTCATAAAGATATCCGACATTTACACTGAAGATCATGTCATCATCGGGATCGCCGGATTCGGCATGGAGCGTGTAAAGGGATGTGTTTTCTTTTTCATCCTTTTCGAATTTATCGATGAAATGACGGATCTTTCTTTCCGCGGGCTTGTAGCCGAGAACTTCGTCGATGATCTTATCCTTGAGTTCGGGGATTATCTTCTTTGCGGTGGAATTGCTTCCGAGGAATCTTCTTCTGAAATCGACGGACAAGTATCCGATCTCACGGTCACGCAGCATCGAATCGATTACGGTGTCACTTACGTTATAAAGGTTCACCCTGTACGCGATTATGAGGTAAATGATCTCCGCGAAAACATATCCGACCGGAACAAAATCCACAACCTGAATAAAATTTCTTATGACAAAGAAGCAAAGGACGGTGATGACATAAGGAAGAACCAGCAGGCTGAGGACAGTTCTCGAAACCTGTCTCTTTTTGATCCAGGTATAGAAGATGGCTGACATGCCCACTATGAAAAAGAGAAAATATGCGGCATATACCGCGGTATGTGCAGGCCCGTATTCCTTTATGAGGGTTCCGCGCCCGTTAATGATCTCGAAGGATGCGGTTCTGTAAAAAGAAGTACCGAAGCCGACATTGAGCACCGGTGCATACACAGCCGATATGAGCAGGAACATTCCCGTCCTCACCCATTTGCCGATCTCGATCTTGCACAGATTGAAGATACTTTCCACGATGAAAAGCTGCAGGAAGCATGCGCCGAGATAAATTATCCTCTGCGCGAAAAGTGCTTCGCCAAGGTTTTCCGCTATGGATGAAAGGAAATATCCTATACAGGCAACAGGCACGAACGTATAGATGAGCGTGAAGTTCGTATCAAAATGCTTGTGCCACATATACATGTATATGGTTGTACAGACAAGCGCTGCCGCAAGGACAAGGCCGTAGAATAGAACTATCAATGTATGAAGCCTCCGTTCATGAACAATTCCATACGTGAAGGATCAAATCCCATAAGTGCCGCTGCCACCGCGCAGATGACCGCACCTGCGATGAAAAACACGAGGCCTGCGATGAGCCAGCTTTTCATTTTATTCATCTTATGCCTCCTTACCTACAAATGAAGTCTTGAATCCGATCAGCATCTTATGCGACAGCTTCACGATACCCTTTGACATTACGATCGATAAAAGGAAAAAAAGGATGGACAGTCCTATGCACACAAAGATCGCACCGAATCCACCCACACCCGCAATTATATCTCCGAGTGCAAAGTACGCACCCGTCGCAATGATGCATGCAAGCGATGCTATCACGAGTGAACCCGCAACGATATAAAAGCTGATGATGACAGACCAGACCGCGATCAGGAGTGAGAAAAGCACTGCACCGAATGCGATGAGAAGAGGAAACCAGATAGGGAATAAACATATGAGAAGAACAACCTTCCATGCTTTATGTCCTTTTTCGGGCTTCACTTTGGTCTTGACGAGCTGTGAGACGGGAATCTCAGACATGATCTGGGAAACGATCTGATCGACGGATTCCATTCCCGCGATCGCATCTTCCTCCGACATTCCCTCTTCAATACGAGCATCTATCATCTCGGCGTAAAACGATATACGGTCCTCCAGATCGCCCTGCGGCAATCCGGAAAGTCTGCTTCTGAGTTCATTCAGAAAAGCTTCCTTTTTCAAAACAAAAATCCTCCCAAAAGAAAAAGTAATTCAACGCTTCACACGACCGGGGAAAGCTGTTATTTTCTGTGGTAAAGCTTTTTTACGAGCCCATTATAAAGGCCCGACAACGGTCCGCTTGAAAGCGCCGCCCTGAGCGGCTGAAGCGTTACGATCATATACAGGTGACAGCAGAAAAGCTGCCACTTCGATAAATACATCTTTGTTATCTCTTTATGCTCCGCGGCAGATCTTTTGATCGCTTTCGGAGATTCCGAATAACCTCCGCCTTCGTATCTGCAGACGGGCTCTTCGACATAAACGGTTTCGGTATTGTTCTTGAGAACGCTCCACAGGAAATGCTCGTAATCAGCACGAACCTTATATTCGGGTCTGTAGAGACGCTTGGAAAAGCATTCTTTTGAATAGCATATAGCCTGATGGCAGGGAATGTTGCGGAAGCAGACAAGCGGAGTGATCTTCGGAGAGATATACTCTATGCTCTCGCTGATTGAAGAATACCTGCTGCCGTAAAGAATAAGCGGTTTCTTTTCTGTGGGAGCACCGTTTGCTTCAATGTGCTTTTTCGCGGCATCCTCAAATCTGCTCAGAACATTCTCATCATAGAAGTGATCGCCGCAGTTCATGAATATATAGAAATCTCCGGAAGCGTGCGAGATACCCTGATTCATTCCGTCATATATTCCTGTATCCTTCTGCTCAAAGATACTGATGTGCGGATCATTCAAAGCCTTTACTTTATCAACGGATCCGTCGGAAGAAAGACCGTCCTTGATGACGATCTCAAATTCGGCATCCTTTTGTGCAAGGATGTTCTCTACGGTCTGTATGAGTTTGTCGCCCGCATTGAGTGATACGGTTATAATTGAAAATTTCATATTAAAAATATTTCGCAGTCAAACGCTTTATTAAGGATTGTCTTACGTGATCAGGATTCGATCATGTTGCCTTCGCCGTCGAACTTTCTGTCCACGGAATCTCCGTCGGCTATTCCCATAAAGAGCAGTCTTTTTGCTTCCTTGTATTCAATCTCTTTCGAATATTCCGGTTTCATCTTGAGCAGCCATCTTATGCCCCAGAGCTTAGCCATCGATCCGTAAAGGAAGCTGTAGAGCACGCCTCTGTCATAGAAGAATTTGTCCGTATATCCGACGAACCATGTCGAGGGTCTCGGTATCTCCTCACCAATGCAGACAGGTGTCGCAAATATCTTAAGCCCGGCCTTCAGGCAGTCATTCAGGAAAAGCGAATCCTCTCCGTTCGAATATTTTGCTCCGCCTCCGAACAAAAGACTGAACTTCACACCGGATGCTTTCAGAGCCGTGGCCTTTGCGGCAATGCTGTATGCCGGATACCTTCCGCAGTTGTACAACTTCACGCTGTGGAAGTCCTCATTCCAGTATGTACGTCTTTCATCACATACTTTCACATTAAAAAGAAGGATATCGGCTTCGGGATGATCGGCAAACTCCTTCATCACCGCAGTCTCATAATCCTTCTCATATACGATATCCTCATCCGCAAAAAGAATGACATCCGCGCTCGAAGCATCAATGCAGGTGTTGCGGGACAGTCCGACTCCCTTGTCCGTCTGCTTTATGACTCTGATGCGCTTTTCGGCGTAGTCGAACTCCGTCTCAGAATTTTCATCTTCTTTCTGAGAAACTATCACTGCGTCCGAGGAGATATTCATTTTTTCCGCAAGTTCATGCGGATCTTTCTTCACGCATGAAACAAGTAATTCGAATGTCATCACTTAATTATTATACCACACACGGTGCCTTGTCGGTGAACAAAGGGGAGTGAACGGAGGAACCGTCCCCTTGTTCACCCCCTTGTTCGCCCGGGCCGAAAACAGTTAACAAAAGGGACGGTCCACACGATGGAACCGTCCCCCTGTTCACATTTCATTTATTTCTTCTTGAGCATTTTCTTGATATAGAGTCCGGTGTAGGATTCCTTCACCTTCGCAACTTCCTCCGGAGTTCCCTCGGCGATGACCGTTCCGCCTCTGTTTCCGCCCTCGGGACCCATATCAATTATATAGTCGGCACACTTGATGACGTCGAGATTATGCTCGATGACAACCACTGTATTACCGCCTTCGGCAAGACGTGCGAGTATATCAACCAGCTTGTGCACATCCGCAAAATGAAGTCCCGTTGTAGGCTCGTCGAGTATGTATATTGTCTTGCCGGTCGCTCTCTTGGATAGCTCCGTCGCAAGCTTGATGCGCTGTGCCTCACCTCCGGAAAGCTCCGTTGAAGGCTGTCCGAGCTTGATATATCCGAGACCGACATCATAGAGCGTCTGGATCTTATTCCTGATCGTAGGGATGTTCTCGAAGAACTTAAGTGCCTCTTCAACTCTCATATCGAGAACATCGAAGATGCTCTTGCCCTTGTACTTAACCTCAAGTGTCTCACGGTTATAACGCTTTCCTCCGCAGACTTCACAGGGAACATACACGTCGGGAAGGAAGTGCATTTCGATCTTGATGATTCCGTCTCCCGAGCAGGCTTCACATCTTCCGCCCTTTACGTTGAACGAAAATCTCCCCTTAGCATATCCCATCGCACGCGCATCCTCGGTGGATGCGAACAGATCTCTGATCATATCGAATACGCCGGTATAGGTTGCCGGATTCGATCTGGGTGTTCTTCCGATGGGGCTCTGGTCAATGCAGATGACCTTATCGAGCTTCTCCGTACCCGTGATGCCCTTGCACTTTCCGGGGATCGTATGCGCACGGTTCAGCTTTCTGGCAAGTGTCTTATAAAGGATCTCATTTACAAGAGATGATTTTCCCGAACCGGATACGCCAGTGACACATGTGAATACCCCGAGAGGGATCTTGACATCTATGTTCTTAAGATTGTTTTCCGCCGCACCCTTTACGGTGATGAAGCCCGAAGGCTTTCTTCTCTTTGCGGGAACGGGAATGAATTTCTTGCCCGACAGATACTGACCCGTTATCGACTCGGGACATTTCATTATCTCCTCTGCGGTTCCGCACGCAACGACTTCACCACCGTGAGAACCCGCACCGGGTCCGATATCCACGATATAATCCGCAGCGAGCATCGTATCTTCGTCATGCTCGACAACGATAAGAGTATTTCCGAGGTCGCGGAGTCTCTTAAGCGTTCCGAGGAGCTTATCATTGTCTCTCTGATGAAGTCCGATACTGGGCTCATCAAGTATATAGCACACTCCTACAAGGCCCGAGCCGATTTGTGTGGCAAGCCTTATACGCTGTGCTTCACCACCTGACAGAGTTCCGGTCGCTCTCGAAAGGGAAAGATAATCAAGTCCAACATCGACAAGGAATCCGACACGCGCGTTGATCTCTTTTAATATCTGCTCACCGATGAACGCCTGCTGCTTTGTCAGCTTAAGCTCTCCGATAAAGCTCTTGAGCTCTACGATCGACATAGTGGTCATCTCGTAGATGTTCTTATCTCCCACGGTGACCGCAAGTGAATCCTTCTTAAGTCTTCTTCCGCCGCATTCCGAGCAGGGGGTGATACGCATGAACTGTTCATACTCCGCCTTCATAGTCTCGGAATAGGTCTCCCTGTATCTTCTCTCAACGCTTTTGACGAGGCCTTCGAATTCCGTGGGATATACACCCGATCCGCGCTGACCCGTATAGTGGACATCAACGCTGATATCCGTTCCGTTTATAAGGATGTCCTTGATCTTCTGAGGGTAATCTTCAAAAGGAGTATCAAGACTGAACTTGAACCTCTTCGAAAGAGCCTGAAGAAGCGCATTTGCAAAGCTTCCCTCCTGATTGCAGGACTGCCATCCCATCGCGATGATCGCACCTTCATTGATTGAAAGCGAAGGATCCGGGATCATAAGATCGGCATCGAATTCCATCTTAAATCCGAGACCGGCACACACGGGACATGCACCGAAGGGATTGTTGAAGGAAAAGCTCCTGGGCTCGACTTCCGAAATGCTTACTCCGCAATAGGGACATGCATATGACGTACTGAAGGAAATCGTCTCGCCTCCTACAACATCAACATTAAGCTGGCCGTCCGCGATCTTGAGCACGTTCTCTGCGGAATCGGTAAGCCTTCTCTCAATGCCGGGCTTGATGACGAGTCTGTCGACTACGATATCGATGTTATGCTTGTCATTCTTTTCAAGGACGATATCCTCGGAAAGATCGTACATGATCCCGTCGACGCGTACTCTTCCGTAGCCCGCTTTTCTCGCAGACTCAAGCGTCTTCTCGTGTCTTCCCTTGCGGCCTCTGACAACGGGCGCCATCAGCATGATCTTCGTTCCCTCGGGAAGCTCCATGATGCGGTCGACGATCTGGTCAACGGTCTGGCGTTCGATTACCCTTCCGCACTCGGGACAGTGGGGAATTCCGATGCGCGCATAGAGAAGTCTGAAATAGTCGTAGATCTCCGTAACGGTTCCGACAGTGGAACGGGGATTCTTATTCGTCGATTTCTGGTCTATGGATATAGCGGGTGAAAGTCCGTCGATCGATTCGACATTCGGCTTTTCCATCTGGCCCAGGAACTGGCGCGCATAAGATGAAAGAGACTCCATATAGCGTCTCTGTCCTTCCGCATAGATCGTATCGAATGCAAGGGATGATTTTCCGGAACCGGATACACCCGTCATAACAACAAGAGAATCCCTCGGGATTTCAACCGAGAGATTCTTGAGATTATTTTCCTTCGCTCCCCTTACACATATCCTGTTGCGGGGAAGTATCTTTGTTTCGTTCTTCATATCGGTGATCTGCCTTAAATGCCTTGTGCGTTCTCTTTTTCAACGGTAAAAGTGTAACATTTTCAAGGGGGATTGTCCATAGGTTTTTCGAACATTTGTTTGTATGTGATATCGGGGCCTTATGATAGAATAGATAGCGGTACAGAAAGGCAATCATGTCAGCTGAAAAGAAAACCAACAGAATATACAGCATAGACTTCCTGCGCATCATCGCAAGCTGTCTGATCGTGCTTTATCACTATCAGATATTCGGAGGCTATTTCAAGACCGGCGGGCTGAACTTCGCGGGCGGACGCTTCGACTTCAGCACTATGGTCGAATTCTTTTTCATTTCCGCAGGTTTTTTCGAAGTGTCTGTGAAAAAATGCAGCGAGATGAAATTCGGGGATTTTTATATTCCCAGGATGATCCGTCTCATTCCGCAGGTCGCACTGAGCGTTCCGGCATTCGAGCTTTTAGCATTTTTCCTCAATTCGCTTGAAGGAGCATCCGCTTACACCGTGGATGCGTTCGGTTCCGTGATCACTGCACTCTGCCTTCACGGGATCGGCATATTCGAAAATCCCTGGATCAACGGAGCCACGTGGTTTGTAAGCGTACTGCTGCTCTGCCACCTGCTTTACTTTTTCATGGTGAAGCTCTGCAAAAAGACCAAGCTCCCGCCTTTCATTCCTTTTGCCCTGATGATCGTACTCGGGCTTGTGCTCAAGATCACAAAGACCGACCTTCCGTTTCTTACGGTATTCACGGGAAGAGGCTATTGCATGTTCTTCCTCGGATGCATAATGTCCGAATCGCTGAACGAAGATCTCTTAAAGAAGTTCGGAAAAATATGGGAACCCGCTTTATGGCTTCTGACCGCGGGCGCACTGGCACTTCACCTGTCGTCTCTGAACATTCCGATGAAGGGACTGCTTTTGTATTTCATCGTTTATCCCGGATTGTTCGTGCTGTTTTATTTCGGAAAGCTCCGAAGCATGCTTAATGCAAAGATATTGGAAAAACTCGGAAGCATCACTTACGATGTATATGTCTGGCACGGACCGATTCTGCTTTTATTCGGAATTCTCTTGCACTTCATCCCGCAGATAGACCGGAGCAGTTACATCGTTGCATTTGCCTTCGTTGCGGTTATGTTCATCATCGGAAGCATCATATACCGCTTCATCGACAAACCTCTTACAGCATTTCTGAAAAAAAGAACCGGCATCTGATCACCGGTTCTTTTCCCATAATACGTAAGTTCTGTATCCGCCTTCTATGTAATAGTAAACGTATTTCACTACGTGATAATCATCTTTTAAAACTTCCACATCACTTATCTCTTCCTCGCTTCCGTCGACCGGATAAAACGTAAGCACAAAATCCGGAATGCCGTCGCGCACATATGAACTCTGTATCTTAAGCACATTATCGTAATCACTGTTCACCGAAACAAAATACTGCATCTGCGGCACCTGGTCCAGCACCGTATAAACTCCCGCATCGAGGAAGCCGTAATTAAGGAGTACCCTCTCATCTTCGGGAGCGCTGTTTATGATATCCGCGAAAACATACTGGGGAAGAGTCTCCTTCGGAGTGCCGATCATATAAGTATTATCGCTGTGCTTAAAAGAAAAGATCACACAGGTGAGATACGCAAGCGCAGCCACTGCAAAAAGAATTATATTTTCAACAGGCTTGGTCTTGCTTTCTAAAGGCTTTGCATCACTTTCAACATCATTGCTTTCGGATGAATCCACACTTTTTCGCCCGGAGATTTTATACATCATCAGCTCTGCGGCTCCTATCATCGGAAGGAATCCGAGAGGCATATATGAAACCAGTACAAGTCCGTAGTATCCGTAATCGAATCCGCCCGCATAAACACCGAGCGTAGTCATTACCATCATAAGGATGATGCAGACTCGCATCGAAATACTTAAGCCGGTCTTTTTATTCGGGATAAGGCAGAATACGATCACCAGGCATAAGAGAAGAAGTATCGGAAGATTTGTGCGTCTGAGCAGAAATTTTCCGAGGCATCCGATTATCGCCGCAAGCAGCTGAGCGAAAGATTTCGATCCCACCTTGCCGTAACCGAATACGTTATCGAAGATATACGAATCAAGCCAGATGCGGATCGAATGATTCAATCCGAAATAAATGATCCAGGGAAGAGTCGAACAGATGAATCCGAGAGGGAACATAATGATGTCCCTGATCTTCCTTCCCTTTACAAAGAAGCAGAGCCAGATGACCCATATGATGTAAATTCCCGTCATTGTAAATTTTGTCCAGAACAATATCCCGAAGAGAATGCCGTTAATAAGAACAATACCCGGCTTCGTTCCGGCATTATCCTTAAGCATCTTCATCATGCCGTACAGCGCAACCCCAAAGATCCAGAGAGACAGTTCCTCCGCACTTCCGCCGTGCTGAAAACCGCTCGACAATGCGGTAAGGCAGCAGACAAAGGGCATAACGAAGATGACACTCTTTGCATCCGGATAAAACAGACGGAGCGTCTTATACGAAAAAACAGAAAAAACAAAAAGATCCAGAACCTCAAGAACGAACCATCCGAAGAAACCGGTCCTGTCGATCAGATAAGCAATCGAACCGAGTAAATAGAGAAAAGGACCCTTCTGATCCATAAGATCACGATACGGAACCTTGCCGTAAAGGATTCCCTTGCCCACCGAAAAATACTGGTTTATGTCATACCAGTCATTGAAGGGATAAAGAGGGGAACATTTACTCATCAGAAAAACGGGAATGAATGCTCCCAGAAGGAGTATCATTCCTATTATCAGGGATTCTCTTGAAATTTTGACCTTAGCGTTTTTCATCGGATCAAAGTCTTTACTTCATGCTCTTAAGCTCAAAGAGTTCGTCACGCAGCATCGCAGCCTTTTCGAAATCCAGGTCCGCTGCGGCTTTGCGCATAGCGCTTTCGGTCTGCGCGATAAGTTCGCGCAGTTCCTTCGCGGACATCGATTCGGGATCCTTCTTCCACTTGACTTCATCGGGATCGACTTTTTTCGTGATGCTGATAAGGTCACGGACAGCCTTTTCGATGGTCTTGGGAGTGATGCCGTGCTCTTTGTTGTAGCTTTCCTGTATCTCACGGCGCCTTGCAGTCTCATCCATCGCAGCCTGCATGGAGCGTGTTATCGTATCGGCATACATTATGACATGGCCCTCGGAATTTCTCGCCGCTCTTCCGATCGTCTGGATAAGCGATGTCTCGGAACGAAGGAAGCCTTCCTTGTCCGCATCTATTATCGCAACAAGACTTATCTCCGGAATATCGAGACCTTCACGGAGCAGGTTTATTCCGACAAGAACGTCGAACACATCCGTTCTCATATCACGGATGATCTTGGTCCTTTCAAGTGCCTTGATATCGGAGTGCATATATCTGACGCGGATATCCGCATCCTTGAGATAATCCGTAAGATCCTCCGCCATCTTTTTGGTAAGTGTGGTCACGAGGACTTTGTGTTTCTTTGCGGTCTCTTTTTTTATCTCGGAAATAAGATCATCGATCTGACCTTCAACGGGGCGCACTTCGACCTTCGGATCGAGAAGTCCTGTGGGACGGATGACCTGCTGCGCCCTTAAGAGTTCATGCTGTTCCTCATACTCGGAGGGAGTTGCGGACACAAAAAGCATCTGATCTATGTGAGATTCGAACTCCTCGAAATTCAGCGGCCTGTTATCAAGCGCGGAAGGAAGTCTGAAACCATAATCCACAAGAGTTGTCTTTCTTGATCTGTCGCCCGCATACATAGCCCTGATCTGGGGGATGGTCATATGGGACTCATCGATTATGATCAGGAAATCATCGGGGAAGAAATCCATCAGCGTAAGAGGCGGAGCGCCTGCGGGAAGTGCGTTCAGATGCCTCGAATAATTCTCGATACCGGAGCAGATGCCGGTTTCCCTCAGCATCTCGATATCAAAATTCGTTCTTTCGGAAATACGCTGCGCTTCTATCAGCCTGTCTTCACCCTTAAAATATTTAATGCGCTCTTCGAGTTCTTCCTCTATCGCATCACATCCCTTCATAAGAGCATCACGGCTTACAACATAATGCGATGCGGGGAATACGGCGATGTGCTCGAGAGATGCGATCGGTTTTGAATTCAGCGGATCCACTTCAAGGATCCTTTCTATCTCATCACCAAACCACTCGATGCGCACAAGATAATCACCGCCCTGAGCGGGATAATATTCGAGAATGTCGCCGTTTATCCTGAAAAGACCGGGTTTCTTTTCCAGATCGTTCCTTTCATACTGCATAGCGATCAGGGACTTGGCAACTTCATCGCGGTCGATCTGCTGCCCCGGGCGAAGTGAAAGGATCATGCCCTTATATTCATCGGGAGAGCCCAGACCGTAGATGCAGGAAACGGACGCAACAACAATGACATCCCTGCGCTCGGCTAAGGATGCGGTCGCGGAAAGACGGAGCTTATCTATTTCATCATTGATGGATGAATCCTTGGCGATGTATGTATCCGACTGCGGAACATATGCCTCGGGCTGATAATAATCGTAATAGGAAACAAAAAACTCAACGGCGTTTTCGGGAAAGAATTCTTTCATCTCGCCGTAGAGCTGTCCTGCAAGTGTCTTATTATGTGAAATGATCAGCGTCGGCTTGTTGAGCGCGGCGATGACATTTGCCATAGTGAATGTCTTACCGGAGCCCGTCGCACCGAGCAGCGTCTCAAACTGATTTCCGGCTTTAAAGCCGTCGACAAGTTCCTTTATCGCCTGAGGCTGGTCACCTGTAGGCTGATATTCACTGTGTAATTTAAAATCCATAAGATCAAAATCCTCAAAAAGCTGTTACATAAAACGGGCGGTCAGACATTATACCTTTTTCTGTGAGAGAAAAAATGCTTCGATATTCAAAAGCAGCTGGTCCTTACTGTTGGATTTGAGCTGATACCCCGCAGGCTTAAGAGCAAGCACATTCATAATGCTTTCCTTGTCACTTTTGCCTGTCAGGAACATTACCGGCAGATCGGCCGTTTCGACATCGGACCTGAGCATCTGAAGGACCTGGGGGCCGCTTGTCACAGGCATCTCATAGTCAAGAAGTATAAGGTCTGCGTTGTTTTTGGCAAGCCACGTTATCGCCTGCATACCGGAATTTACGGTAAAGACACGGTATTTGTCCTTAAGCCAGTCCATTACCATGCTCATAAAGGACACATCATCATCCACTATCAGGATGCTTTTCCGCCTTGCATACTGCGATTCGTTTTCGAGATACTTCTCAATATCGGTCAGCAGCGTCTCCATATCAAGCGGTCTTTCATAGAATTTAAATATACAGTTGTCAGGAATGAATCCGCCAACGGCTTCAAATTCCAGTTTGCTTCCTATGACTATGACCTGTTCATCGAGCTCGGCGCACCTGTCCTTAATATACACAAGACCGGTCGCATATTGCTCCACTTTATCATCCGTGTACAGTATCACAAGATCCGTTCCGCTGAGTCTTCCATCCAGATCGTTCGTTCTGGGTGATGAATAAACGGATTCAATCCCTATGTTTTTGAGCTTGGTTTCAATTCCTTTTACGATGAAGCCCTCAGTCGAAGCTACGATCAGCAACTTGCGAAACATGATCTTCCCCTCCCATGTTTTATTCAACTTCTTTAAGTATATCCTTTATTCCGTTCCAGTCCATCCGTGCAAGTTTTGAACCGATACGCTTAAAACGTTCTTCGTCGGCTTCAGGAAGTCTGTATTCTTTAACCGAACCCATTACCATGCAGGCAAGTTCATAATCCTGCATCTGCACGAATTCCGACAGTCCTCCGTAAGCATCGGCCAGCACCTCCCCGGGTATATCCGGAAGGTCTTCGGATTTCTCCGAGACCGCGGAAAGTATTTTTTCATAAGAACGATACGAGCTCAGTAATTCCGCTGTGTTTTCTTTTATATATTCAATATCATTACCGTTTCCGGCTTCCTCAAGCAATCTTGCTTTTTCGGAAAGGTCCATGGCTCCGATTATCCTTGCGGATGATTTGAGCGCATGAACTTTGATCGTATAATTCTTTATATCATTATTATCGTAATATGTCTCTATCTCATCCGCTTTATCGCCGATAGTTGAATAAAAACGGTCAAGAACAGATAAATATTCTTCGGATCCGCCGCAGTTTTTAACTCCTTCCCCGGCATCGATCCCCTCGCATTTCAGAAGCCATTCCGGAAGGGTTTTTTCCTCTTCACCGGGTTCATCTTCACTTTCGGATAAAACGACCTTTTCCTCGGGAAGATATCTAATGAGCATTTCCTCAAGCTTGTCCGCATCAATGGGCTTGGTCAGATAATCGTCAAAGCCCTCCGAAAGATACTTTTCCCTTGCACCGCTTATGGCGTTTGCGGTAAGGCATACCGCAGCTGTACTCCTGTTGGGATTATCCGTCATATCCCGCATTTCATGCAATGTCTGTATTCCGTCTTTATCAGGCATCATATGATCCAGGAACACAATATCATACTTCTTTGCCTCGGACAGCTTCAGGCATTCTTCACCGCTTGATGCGGTATCGATCCGCACCTTGGTCCGCTTAAGGAGATTCTTGAATACATCAAGATTGGTAGCGGTGTCATCAACAACAAGAATATCCGCTTCGGGTGCCGTAAACTTTTCCCTGTATTTTACACGGGCGGACAGAGATGCCCTGTATGAAGCTTCGTAATCTCCGATGGGATCCCATTTGACAACTTTCTGTTTGATGACAAATCTAAAATCCGAACCCTCTCCGTAGATACTGTCCACTTCAAGGGATGAACCCATCATTTCCAAAAGCCTCCGGGTTATGCTCATTCCAAGGCCGGTGCCTTCGATACTGCGGTTGCGCTCTTCTTCGATACGGTCAAACTTCGAGAACAGCTTGCCCATATCCTCTTCTTTAATACCGATTCCGGTGTCTTTGACCGAAACCTTCAATCCGATCATTTCATTACCCGCTCCGGACTTGTCAAAGCTTACCGCAAAAGTCACGCTTCCCTTTTCGGTATATTTAACCGCATTTGTAAGTATATTTGTAATGACCTGCTTGATCCTTACTTCATCACCAAACAGATTATTCGGTATATCCTTATCTATATCGAGCTTCAGCGCAAGTCCCTTGTCATCCGCTTTTGTCCGGATCATATTGACAAGATCGTTGATTACCGATGAAAGCTCGTATTCGACAGGGATTATCTCCATCTTGCCGGCTTCAATCTTGGAGAAATCAAGTATATCATTGATCAGTCCCAGCAGGGTGGTTCCCGCAGTCCTGATACTCCCCGCATATGTCAGGATATTCTCATCCTCACATTCCCTCAGTATCATCTCATTCATACCGAGCACGGCATTGATCGGCGTACGTATCTCGTGGGACATATTTGAAAGGAATGCAGATTTTGCCTCACTTGCGGCAACCGCGCGCTCGGATTCATCCTTAAGCCTTTCTCTCTCTCTTCTCTCCTTGTCTATATCCTCCGAAACCCACAGAATACGTGCGATCTTTCCGTCATCATCTCTTTTTGATACGATGATACGTCCACGTCTCCATTTCTTTTCCGGACTCATTAGCTCCCTTGTCCAGATATCCGTATCACGCATCCTGTCATTGATGGTGCTCAGATCCATTGCCTCCAAAAGATCTTCATCCACACAGGATGCATCTATTGTCTTATCGATCATGGCATTAACTATCTGCTGAAGATCCATCCGGTCATTCTCGATTATCTCATCAGCGGATAAATAACCTGCACGTATCTCTCGACAAGTACTCTTTTCAAGGTCGAGCTCATACATCGAATTGTAGATGTTAGCGATGGTGGAAATGATCTCCATCTGCTCCCTGTTCTTCTGCTCCGTTTTCTCTTTTGCCGCTTTAGCGTGATTAAGATCGATCAGCACGAACACATAGAGCATTACGCATGTACCGACAATGAATATGTCGGTTATGGAAAGCCCGTATATAAAGAATTGTATGAATGAGCCTACAAAGGGAGCAATCGTGAACAGAAGGAGCGAGATCCTGATATCCTTGTTGATCTGCTTATAATACTGACAGATCACAGTCAGAAGAATTACAAGAACAACCAGCGGAATGACATAACAGATCATGAAAGCCCATGAACGATGATAAGTGTTCTGCTCATCGATCACATAATAATACTTGCCGAAGATGTTTCCGACTATAAGGATCTCACTTATGATGACAAGAACATAGATCGATCTCAGACGTCTGGGAGGCTTTTTTAATCCGACATCGTTCTTCAGAAGATCATAAAGATAGTATGAAAATCCGGCCATGAGAACCGGCATCATCGCAAAGGTCATGAAATTGCCGATGCGCACCATCCAATAGCCAAGCTCGCTCATATCCCCTCTGTAGATGTATGAAAACATCTCGAATATGAGCAGGATCATGCCGCCCAGTTCCATTATCATAAGCGCGATCTTCCTGCCTTTTGCCAATGAACCTGACAAAAAGACAAAGAAAGTCGTCATGGCACAGATGCTGCTCAGCGCAAGCATTACATCCGTCTGGTGTCTCATAAGAAAATCAAGCATGATCATCTCTCCCCTGAATAATCATTTGACCGGTTTTCTTTTATTTCCTCATTGCATCGGCCAAAGCATTGAAAGCTTCCTCATCCGATGCTTTCTTAACGCCCTTGATGGTTACGATTGGTTCGGCTACAGTGATATCCTTCATCGACTCGAAGTATTCCTTCATCTTCTTGCCTGCGATGGGCGCCCACGATCCGTTCTCAATAATACCTACTTTCCTGCTTTGGAAATACTTGATCTTCAGGTGATGGAGAAGATCGTTCATCGGAGGGAATATCTCTCCGTCGTAAGTGCATGCCGCCACTATCATCCTGTCATAAAGGAAAGCCTGCTCTACCGCTTCGGAAACATCCTCCTCCGTCAGGTCCATAGTCTTAACTGTCTCACCCGCAGCCTCAAGTTTTGCGGCAAACTCAAGAACCGCAGCCTTGGTATTTCCATGGATAGAAGCATAGGGCATGAAGATTCCCTCTTTCGAAGGCTTGTAACTGCTCCATGTATCATATGTCGAAACCGCAAATGCAATGTCATCCTTATGCACGGGACCGTGAAGAGGTGCAATGACATTTATATCAAGCGCAGATGCCTTCTTCAGAAGTGCCTGTACCTGTGCGCCGTACTTTCCGACGATATTGAAATAGTAATGGCTCGCATCTGCAATCCACTCTTCGTTATTAGCCAGAGCTCCGAACGTTCCGAATCCGTCCGCGGAAAAGAGAACCTTCTCGCTCTGCTCATACGTAACCATGACCTCAGGCCAGTGAACCATAGGTGCCATGATGAACCGGAGGGTATGCTTTCCGAGGCAGAGAGTGTCGTTTTCTTTTACGATCCGGAATCTTGATGAATAATCGGCATCGAAATATTTGGGAAGCATCTGAGAAGTCTGCATCGTGCCGACCAGCATCATCTCGGGATACATATCGGCGAGCTTTCCGATGTTCGCAGCGTGATCCGGCTCCATGTGCTGGATGATAAGATATGAAGGCTTCTTATCACCTAACTCAGCAGCGAGATTAGCAAAGAATGCATCGGTGCCCCTCTTGTCGACGGTATCCATAACGGCGATCTGGTCATCCATTATGATGTATGAATTATAAGAGATTCCCTCCACCGGATACTGGCTTTCAAAGATCTCCAGCACGGGATCGTCAGCTCCGATAAAGCGTATATCATCAGATACAAAAACTCTGTCTTTCCAGCTCATATAAACCTCCGAATAACAAACATATAATTTTGATCAGATAAACAGGCCTCCCACAAGCCTTACGATAAATGCCACGATCCATGCGACAACGCATTGGAAGATGACCATCTTGAGAGCGGCTTTCCTTCCGGCTTCGCGGCGGACGGTCGCGATGGCGGCAACGCAGGGAGTATAAAGCAGGCAGTAGATCAGGAAAACAAACGCTGTCAGCGAATCCATTGATGCATGCAGGCCTTCCATTCCGCCGTAAAGGATCGATAGCATCGATACAACGCTTTCCTTCGCAAGAAATCCCGAGATCAGCGATGTGACAATTCTCCAGTCACCGCAGCCGAGGGGCGCAAATATGGGAGATATAAGTCCCGCGAGAAGTGCCAGAATGCTGTCTTCCGAATCAGAGACCATATTGAAGGAAAGATCGAATGTCTGTAAAAACCACACGACTATCGTTCCCACGAAGATGACGGTGAAAGCTCTCTGAAGGAAATCCTTCGCCTTATCCCACATAAGCATCAGAACGTTCTTAAGACCCGGCATTCTGTAATTGGGAAGCTCCATCACAAAGGGAACAGCCTCGCCCTTGAATACCGTGACCTTTGCAATGTGCGCAACAAGTATCGCAACCAGGATCCCCGTAAAATACAGAGCCGCCATAACAAACGCACCGTACTTAGGGAAAAACGCGGCAACAAAGAATGCATAGATCGGCATCTTCGCGCTGCAGCTCATGAACGGAATAAGAAGCTGGGTAAGCTTTCTGTCCCTGTCGGAAGGAAGTGTTCTTGTAGCCATCAGTGCCGGTACGGAACATCCGAATCCTATCAGCATCGGCACGATACTTCTTCCGGAAAGTCCGAGCCTTCTTAAGAGCTTATCCATGAAGAATGCAACTCTCGCCATATATCCGCTGTCTTCGAGCATCGACAGGAAAAAGTACAGCACAACGATTATCGGAAGAAAGCTCAGGACCGATCCCACACCTGTAAACACCGCATCGATCACAAGCGAATGTATCGACGGAGCGATATCCAGTGCGGTAAGAAGCGCATCCACCCTGTCCGTGATAAAGCCGATACCCATCTCAAGAATTCCCTGAAGGAATGCACCGACCACTCCGAACGTAAGCCAGAAGACAAGAGTCATTATCAGGATGAATGCAGGGATCGCAGTCCACTTGCCCGTAAAGAAAGCATCCATCTTGCGGCTTCTTGCGTGTTCCTTGCTTTCCTTCGGCTTTACGACAGCTCTGTCACATAGTTTCCTGATAAAAGAAAACCTCATATCAGCCATTGCGGCAGCAGCATCAAGTCCGCGCTCTTCTTCCATCTGTGAGACGATGGTGCCGAGTGCATCCATATCCTTTTTGTGAAGACCGAGAGCCTTGGAAATAAGAGTATCGCCCTCGATGATCTTGCTCGCGGCAAATCTGACCGGGACTCCCGCACTTTCCGCATGGTCTTCTATCATGCTCATCACGGCATGCATCGCACGGTGAACAGCACCGCCGTGATCATCCTTGTCACAGAAATCCCTGCGTCCGGGCTTCTCATCATATTTTGCGATATGTATCGCGTGTCTTATGAGTTCATCGATACCCTGATTCTTCGCCGCGGAGATCGGAACAACGGGCACTTCTATCAATTGCTCGAACAGATTGATCTTGACCGAGCCGCCGTTTCCCGCCATCTCATCCATCATATTCAGAGCTATGACCATCGGAATATCGAGTTCGAGAAGCTGCATCGTAAGATACAGGTTCCTTTCGATATTGGTAGCATCTACGATATTGATGATTGCAGTCGGCTTTTCATCGAGAATGAACTGCCTCGATACGATCTCTTCACTCGAATAAGGAGACATCGAATAGATCCCGGGGAGGTCCACAACCTCCGTCTCGGGATGTCCCTTGATCGAACCGCTTTTCCTGTCTACAGTAACTCCGGGAAAATTGCCGACATGCTGGTTGGAGCCTGTCAGCTGATTAAAGAGTGTGGTCTTGCCACAGTTCTGATTTCCTACAAGTGCAAAGGTAAGTTTGCCCGTATTGACCTTCTTACCCTTATGCTCTACCTGATAGTCGTGAGTATCCGCCTCTTCACCGATATTGGGGTGAGGTATGTCCCTCACATGGGACTTTTCGGATGCATCACCCGAATGCGGATCCGCTGAGGCCTTGCGAACATTCTCAATCTCGATCTGCTCGGCATCGGCAAGCCTGATCGTTAGCTCGTAGCCCGATATCATCAGTTCTATCGGGTCGCCCATCGGAGCATATTTTATGACGGTAACGTCACTTCCCGGAATGAGTCCCATATCCAGAAAGTGCTGTCTGAGCGCTCCGCTTCCGCCGACGGACTTGACGGTCGCAGTCCTGCCTATTTCAAGTTCCTTAAGATTCATGACTACTTCCTTGCAAATATCACACCGAAAGTACCGGTACCGCTGTTAGAAGCAATAGCGGGTGATGCTTTCTGGAGATATACTTTCTTGAACGGAACTCTCTCGAGTACCTTGTCGCGGATCTTCTCCGCTTCTTCAAGCCTGAGACCGACATATGTGATAAAGAGAATATTCGTATCTATCGTCTCGGGATTTCTCAAAATGCGCCTGATATATGTATCCGCAACCCTTTCGTAGCTTCCGACCATTATCGCGCCGACATCCATCGTACTCTTTTTCAGGCGGAGCATCGGATGCACCATGAATGCGTTACAGAGTCTGTATGCTCTGTCCGACATCCTTCCGTTTCTGTGGAGATATTCGGTGCTGTCAACGATGAATGTGGTGACAACCTTCTTCCTGAGATCATCAACGATCCGTGAAAGCTGCTCGGGATTAGTGATACCTGAATCGACAGCTTCTTTTAGCTTCATAACGATCAGACCGGATCCGCTCGAAAGGTGCCCTGCCTCGACGACATTGACATTGTAGAAGGACCTTGCGGCTTCGGATGCATTCTTGTAGCCTTCACTCGCATTCTTTGCGATCGCGATATGAAGGATGTGCTGTGCTTCGAAGAGCCTGTCCGCGAAGAAAGCTTCGTATTCCGCAACGCTCGGTGATTCACTCCTGGCAAGTGCATTGATGTCATTGTCCATATATCTGACGATGGCATCACCGTCCGTTTCGATTCCGTCGTAGAACACACCGTGATCGGTATGAACCTTGTAAGGAAGGATAGGGATCTCAAGCTGGTCGACGACTTCCTCGGGAAGATCGGATACGGAGTCGGTCGTGATAAGGAGGGGAACCCTTCTTCTTCCTCTCTTAACGATGCCTTCCGCATCACCGCCCGTATATGCGGACGAATCTGCGGATACCATACTCTTGGGAAGAACCGACATAAGGGTCCTCTCGAGCATGGAACCGTCAACGGGCTTGACAAGATATGAATCGAATCCGGCGTTCTTGTAAAGCGCCTGATTCTCACTTCCTACGTTGGCGGTAAGCACAACAACGGGAGTCGCAACACATCTTCCGCCCGACTGTTCCCTTATGAGCTTAAGGCATTCTATGCCGTCCATCTCGGGCATCATATGATCCATGAAGATCGCATCATAGTGATTGAGAAGCGTAAGCTCAAGGGCTTCTTTTCCGCTTTCTGCGGTATCAACGATAACCCTGGTCGAGCGGAGCAGTTTCTTTTCAACCATGAGGTTGGCGGTATTGTCATCAACGATCAGGACATGTGCGTCGGGAGCCTCAAACTGAGGCTTGTACGATTCCTTGTGGCTCTTGATCTGCTGCCTGGAGATCCTGAAATCACCGAGTGCGGATTCATCGGCAATCTCCTGCTCGATTGAAACGGTAAAGGTGGAACCCTTTGTATAAATACTGTTTACGGTGATGTTACCGCCCATAAGATCAACGAGCTGCTTGACTATGGAAAGACCAAGGCCCGTGCCTTCGATGTAGCGGTTCTTGCCTTCGTCCTCACGTCTGAATGCATCGAAGAGATAGGGAATGCTTTCCTTCTTGATGCCCATACCGGAATCTTCAACGGTATAGATGACCAGAACCTTACCGGAGTCGAGACGCCTCGACTGGATGGAAAGGGAAACGCTTCCTTCCTGGGTGTACTTGACCGCGTTGTTCAAAAGATTGATGAGGATCTGCTTGATCCTCACTTCATCGGCAAAGAGCTGCGCGGGGATATCGGGATCGACATCGATCGTGAACTTAAGTCCCTTGGCATTGGCTCTTCCCCAGATCATACCTACGATCTCGGAAAGCATGTCACCGGTGTTGTAGGTCACGGGAACGAGCGCCATATTTCCGGATTCGATCTTCGACATATCAAGAACGTCATTGATCAGTGAAAGGAGCATGCCCGATGCGGATCTTATGTTCCTTGCATCATCTTCAACCTCGGGAGAGATATCTTCCCTGAGGATCATCTCATTGAGACCTATGATCGTATTGATTGGAGTACGGATCTCGTGGCTCATATTGGAAAAGAACCTGGACTTCGAACGGCTCAGTTCCTCAACCTCACGGGTCTTGTCGTGTGCTTTTTCATTTTCCATCCTGAAGAGCCTGGCAAGGAATCTGACCATGAAAAAGATAACGACTTCAACGCCGAGCGCAATGCTCTTGATGATGATCTCCCAGAGGGACTTGGAATGATAAATGTCTATGATCAATACGATGCCGACAAATCCAAGCGAAACCAGGGTCAGAATGAGGAATAACCTTCCCCAGAACTCACCTTTCGAATCTCCGTATCTGTCGGAAAACCGTCTGTTCTTATCCTCCATCATAAGTCACCACCCTTCGGGCCAAACTCCAGCACATCGCTTTCACCTGTCTCAGTGCCTTCGGGCTCAGGCTCGGGTGCCTTATTCCTGCCCTCACCGTATGTATCGTAAACAGTCCTTATGAGTCTTCCATAATCTCCCATAAGGTTTGCATGCTTTTCGTTAACCTTGGCTTCATCACATTCCTTGGAAGCTTCCTCAAGGAATTTTGCACGCTCGGAAATATCCATTGCGCCGATCATCTTGGAGGTGCTCTTTATCGCATGGACCTTGATCGAATAATCCTTCCAGTTCTTCGCATCATAATATTTTAAGATCTCACCGAGCTTTTCATCGGGATTGCCCGCGTACTCGACAAGGAGCTCTTTATAGAACTGCTCATCTCCTCCGCAGTAAGCAAGACCTGCGGCGGTATCCACGCCGAGAGAATCAAGCGGAGCAAAAGAGATCTCGGAATCTGCATCTGCAACTGCCGGTTTATCAGAACCCATACCAGACGAAATTTTGCTCTCGGCACTGCTTGCAGACTTATCCGCCTTGACGTCAGCATTCTTTCCGTCCGAACCGGTCTTTCCGGAATTTTTCTCATCAGTAACAGGAACCGGCTTCTTCACGCCGTCACTGTCAACGAGCTTTGCTGCAGACTCCTTCTTTCCTCCGATCTTCCTGCCCGCGCCGTCATCCATGACATACTGTACGGCGGACTTGGGCAATACGTGCTTGAGGACTCTTTCGAGTTCGGGAAGTTCGATCGGCTTGGGCACGAATCCGTCGAAGCCTTCGGACATGAACATTTCACGCGCAGAGCTGATAGCATTTGCGGTTAGAGCAACAACGCAAATATCCCTCCTCATATGGGAAGCCTGTACGCGCAGTCTCTTCATCGCCTCGACACCGTCCATCTCAGGCATCATATGATCCATGAAGACGATATCGTAATCTTCGCCCGCACACTTTGCGATCGATGCTTCGCCGCTGTGAACGGTATCTACAACCATTCCGTAGGATTCGAATATTCCCCTCGCAACGAGAAGGTTCATCGGCTCATCATCAACGACGAGAACCTTGACGCCGGGACACATCATCTTCTCATGTCCCTCAACCAGTTCGTCATCGAGAGTCTGGTTCAGGAAGTTTGCAATCTGTACACCATAGAAGGGCTTAGGAATCTGGGTGATCTTGCTTCCGGAATCGAGACTCTTGTTGCGGTCAAGAACAACCGCAACCTTGATATCCTTAGAGAGCTCTTCGATGTATTCCCTGTTCTCGAGATACTCACCCGTTCCGACAAAAAGGTGTGTGATATGCGAAACCGTAAGAAGCTTTTCAAGCTCCGACTTGGACTGGATCCTGTGGAAAGGAACATATAATCCCGAAACGATGTTGGAGATCATATCCATATAGAATTCCCTGACACCGATATTGCCGGTCGTCATGAATCCGAGGAAACCGCCGACGGAAATATTCTCCCTGTTTCGTACGGACATGCACTTTGAATTATCCTCAACAGCCTGAGGGATGCTTACCTTGACCGTTGTTCCGACACCGCGCTTCGACTGGATATCCATGAATCCGTTCATCGCACTGACGAAACCGTTAACGATGGGAATACCGATACCGAGACCGCCGACGCTTCTGGTCTTGCTCGAATCGGACTGATAGAACTTGTCATAGATATGCTCGATCTCAAATGCGTTCATTCCGATACCGGTATCGCGCACTTCAAGGAGAAGATTGATACCGTACTCTCTGGGCACGGAATAGATCCTTACATACACACCGCCCTCGCGGGTGTACTTGAAACCGTTGCTGATAAGATGAAGCAGGATCTTGCGGATCTTCTCACCGTCGCCCCTGAGCTCCGCGGGAACGGATGCATCAAGGTCAATGACAAGATCAAGATCATTTTTATCCATATGGGATAACTGTGAAAGAAGGTCGTTGACGACCGAGTCGATCATATAGGGCTCGTTGTTCACGGAAAGCTTCTGCATATCGATCTCGGTAAAATCGAGAATGTCACCTATCTGCTCGGCAACTCTGTGGCCCGCATTTGATATGGCCCTGATATTGTCTTCGATATTCTCGGGAAGGGTTTCTTTTTCGAGGACGGAAGAAAGACCCATGACCGCATTGACGGGTGTACGGATCTCGTGGGAAACGTTTGCAAGGAAATTATTCAGACGGTCCGTCTGCTCTTTTAATGTCTCGATCTCTTCGCTCGACGAGCCGATGACCTTCGTCCACTTGTCGATGATCGTGCAAGCGACCCAGCCGGCAAGGATGATCATTCCCACATGAAGAAGGGATCTTGTTATAAGAAGAGGTGTGATCTCTTCGCCCTGGGATATCATGGTTCCAAGGTCGAAGGCAAGAGTAACGATGTAGAAAACCTGGCACAGACGCACCAGAGGCTTTTCGCCCGTCATAGTGTAGATTGCGATGACAACGCACATGACGAGCGCCATATCGAATGTACTCGTCAGGTGGACACCGTAGAAAAAGTATGTGGCCATCATCAGGCAGGAATAGAGCCAGAGCCTGTCACGATCCCTTAAGATGCTCCTGATATGCATGAACCAGGCGGTTATGAGGACGGCGACTATGAGCATTACCGCCCATTTTTCCCAGTCCATGATGAACGATTCAACGATAAGAACAACGCTGAGAACCGTATATACGATCAGTATTATGAGATGAGACTGCTTGTAGGTCTCACTCTGGACGTTTCTTCGGTCCACCTTGTCATACCTCCCTCATAAGGTAGTCTTTGTCTGCATCAATCTTGTCTATCATTATCTGAGCAAATCTCGGATCGAACTGGGTTCCCATTCCGTTTTCAAGTTCGCTCCTTACCGCCTGCTGGGGAAGTGCATCCCTGTAGCTTCTGCGGCTGGTCATCGCATCATAGGAATCGGCAACCGCGATGATACGTGCTTCCTCGGGGATGTCCTTGCCGGAAAGTCCGTCGGGATAACCTGTTCCGTCATAGCGCTCGTGATGCCACTTTGCACCGGTGCGGAGTCCTGGCATCTCAGGGATCGAATCAAGGATGTTCGCACCCTTGGTCGTGTGAGTCTTGATTATCTCATATTCCTCATCGGTGAGAGTGCCCTTCTTGTTGATGATCTCATCGGGGATACCGATCTTACCCACGTCGTGAAGAAGACCCATGATGTAGATATTGTTGCATGCATTCTCGTCGTAACCGATCTCCTCGGCAATCATCCTCGAATATTTCGCAACTCTCTCGGAGTGGCCTCTCGTATAGATATCCTTCGCGTCGACTGCGGCGGCGAGTGCCTGGATGATGTGGATCGAAAGCTCTTCGTTCTTTTTGACCTCATCGTTGACCTCGCTTCTCAGGCGGTTCTGAAGCCTGATCAGACGGATCGCATGCTTGACTCTCATTATCAGGATCTCGGGGATGAAGGGCTTGCGGATGAAGTCCATCGCACCGAGTGAAAATCCCTTGGCCTCGGTTTCGTTGTCATCGCTTGCGGTAAGGAAGATAACCGGGATCTTGGATGCCCTGCCGCCCATCGAGGTCAGCTTCTGCATAGTCTCGAAGCCGTCCATCTCGGGCATCTTGATATCGAGCAGAACAAGGTCGGCATAGTTGGATGACAGATAATCAAGGAGCTCCTTACCGGACTTAAGGCACTTGACCTCCATGCCCTCTTTACGGATGATGCGCTCGGCGACCATAAGGTTGGTACCGTCATCATCGACGATGACTATTCTCTCCGCATCGATGTCCGTTGCTGCCTTGACCTTGTCTCCGGAAGGAGAGATGGATTCGTACTCACAGATGACCTCAGCGTCATTACCGAATTTCAGATTCGACCACGCGCCCTTGATCCTGGCGGTTACACGCTCAACATGCTCCGGAGTAAGCTCGGGGAGCAAAAGAAAGAATCTGTCCATTCCGACGCGAACCATGATGTCGGAATTACGAAGGTTGGACTGGATGACTTCCCTGAGGGAATCCGCCATCTTGTCCTTGATCTCATCGGATATGTCCTCGGACTTTCTGCGGATCGTAAAAAGTGCCTTGTGAGCATAGATACCGTAGCGCTCAAGGATTCTCATCATGTATCTGTAGACGCTTCCGAACTCGTCCTGGCCGAGCCACATAACGTTGGTGGCTGCGCCGCGCTCTTCAAGGAGCTTGGACATCGTCTTAAGATCGATATCGGAACCGGATTCCGTTTCATTGGAGGTCCTGCCACCGCGGTTTACGAAATAGCCGTGCTTTCCGTTGTCTTTTACGATATAAAGTGCCTGGTCGGCCATGTTGAAAAGGTTCTCGAAATCCGTTCCCTGCTCGGGTACGAATACCGCACCGACCGATGCTCCGAGAGGGATGTGCATATCCTCTCCCATCAGTTCATATGCCGATTCCAGAAGCCTTGAATTAAGCTTGGATGAAAAGTCCGCAACACCGCTCTCGTCCTGCAGGCCTGCGAAGAACATCATGAACTCGTCTCCGCCGATACGGCCGCAGGTGCCGTTGGGTTCGGAAAGGTTCTTCATGATATTGGCAAAAGAGATCAGAACCTTGTCGCCCATGTCATGACCGTAGATGTCATTGACGAGCTTGAACGAATCAAGGTCGATCATAAGGAGTGCGCCGGATTTGCGTGCACACATAATGGACAGCTTGTCCCTCGTAGCCTCCTTGTTGTAGAAGCCGGTGAGAAGATCGTGTGCCGCTTTCTGCTCGACGCTCTGAAGTTTCTTGCTGGATGCGATGATATTGACGATCCTCTGAATGAGGATGTCGGGATCGAAAGGTTTATGGATGAAGTCAGAAACTCCCATCCTGAATCCGCGCATCTCGCTGTCCTTGTCCTCATCTGCGGTAAGGAAGACAACAGGAGTCTCGATGAAGCCCTGGTCCTGCTCGAGCATCCTGAACTGGGTCAGTGTCTCAAAGCCGTCCATCTCGGGCATACGGATATCGAGGAGCACAATGTCGGGAGTTCCGTTCTCACGGACGTATTTTAAGAATGCGGAGCCTGACTTTAAAGCGGTTACCCTCATGCCGTATTCACTGAGGATACGGCCCGCCATTTTCAGGTTCACAGAGTCATCATCAACAATGATTATCCAATCTGCCATCTTGCTTTCCCCTAATACAATAAAAAATGGGCATACCTTGGATTATTATAGCATTTGCAAACGTTTTCCTCAACGAAATATGAGGAAAAATAAAGCCCCGGAAGGCCTTTCGCCAACCGGGGCAATGTCTGCTATAAGCTTTCGTATCACTGAGCCTTTACGATGTTGTCGTAGAGGGGCTTGCACTGAGGATAAAGTGACTTGTAAACCTGGTATTTCTTCTCGTACTTAGCTACAAGATCAGCCTCGGGCTCAACGGTATCTACCACCTTAACAACCTTGGAAGCGATCTCCTCAACATTTGCGTACTCGCCAGCTGCTACGCATGCGAGCATAGCGCCGCCGAGTGAAGGACCTTCCTCAACCTCAAGGATGTCGATCTTGACGTTGAGAACGTTAGCCATGATCTTTCTCCAGAGAGGGCTCTTTGCACCGCCTCCGCAGATCTTGGATCTTTCGGGATTGATGCCGATGCTTCTTGCAGCTTCCATCATGTCACGGAATGCAAAAGCAACGCCTTCGAGAACAGCCTGGGTCATATCGGCTCTGGAAGTGTCCATGGTCATACCGATGAAGGTTCCTCTTGCATCGGGGTTATTGTGAGGTGATCTCTCACCCATGAGGTAAGGCAGGAAGTAGGTGTTGTTCTCACCGAGCTTGGTAATGGCAGCCTGCTCTGCAGCGTAATCCTTGGTTCCGATAACGCCGTCCTCCCACCACTTGTTGCAGGAAGCTGCGCTGAGCATGCATCCCATGATGTGATAGGTGCCGTCTGCATGGTCGAATGAGTGAAGTGCGTTGTTCGCATCAACACCGTAATTCTTGGATGAGATGAAGAGGGTTCCGGATGTTCCGAGGGAAATGTTACAAGCGTTGTCGCCTACGGTTCCGGTTCCTACAGCTGCAGCCGCATTGTCGCCAGCGCCCGCTGCAACGATCGTGGTTGCGGGGATTCCAAGCTCAGCGGCGATGTCAGACTTAACGGTTCCGATGGACTCGTAAGACTCGAATACCTTGGCAAGCTGTGATTCCTTTACGCCGCAGATATCGCACATTTCCTTGGACCAGGTGCGGTTCTTGACGTCGAAGAGAAGCATTCCGGATGCGTCGGATACATCGGTTGCATGAACGCCGGTAAGCTTGTAAGCAAGGTAATCCTTGGGAAGCATTATCTTAGCGATCTTCGCGAAGTTGTCGGGCTCATTCTTTTTAACCCAGAGGATCTTGGGAGCGGTGAATCCGGGGAAAGCGATGTTGCCGGTAAGTTCGGTGAGCTTAGCCTTGCCGATCTCGTTGTTGAGATAATCGGTCTCTGCTCCGGTACGTCCGTCGTTCCAGAGAATTGCGGGACGGATAACGTTGTCCTGATCATCAAGGATAACTAGTCCGTGCATCTGTCCGCCGAAGGAGATTCCGGCTACCTGTGATGCATCCTGTCCCTTGAGAAGCTCCTTAACGCCCTCCATGGACTGCTCGTACCAGTCAACGGGGTTCTGCTCGGACCAACCGGGATGAGGGAATGAAAGGGGATACTCCCTTGAAACCATGTTTACGATCTTTCCTTCCGATGAAAGGAGAAGAAGCTTAACTGCCGAAGTGCCAAGATCGATTCCGATATAAAGCATGTTTTCCTCTTTTCTGCGAAAATCGCGATATAGTATTCGTTCCTTGGTTAAAACGTTTTCTGCCATGCGATGCAGAGCCGCTAACCGCTACAAAAGACATCATACCATAAATGAAGGCGGTCTTACAGACCGCCTTTTGCGAAATCTTTTTCACTTTTTGTGAATAAAGAGAGCTGTTTATACAGCAATCTCATATTTTTCCTTGAGATCATTCAGTATGCTGTACTTTATAAGTCCTTCCATTTGCATTCTGCCCACAACTATTCCCGGGGCTATACCCTGCTCATTCGCAAAATCAAGAACCCCTTTCTCCGAATAGTCACCTTTCTCCCTAAAAACCTCATACTCTGCCGCAGGAATAAGGGTGTCTTCAGCCCACTTGTCAGCTGCACTTTCATCCTCATCGGATGTATTCGTATTTCTGCCGACATGTCCAAGTATAATGTGCGCCAATTCATGAAATAAACTGAACCAGAATTTATCCGCATCCTTACCTCTGACCGTAAGTCCAACTACTATCTTATTTCCATCCATGAAAGTGGCTCCCTGCAAAAAGGATCCCTTAAGATGGGGTAAAAAAACCAAGGCTATCCCACATTCAGCAAAAGTTCTTTTTATTTCAGGGCAAAATTCCGTGGGATCCAATACCGTCATGCTCCGAATGGCAGGGATAGACGATATCAATTTACTGATATTAACGGAAGCAGTGGAAACCTCACGCGCCTTAAGCTTTGCTTCTTGTGCCCAAGCCATCAAAGCAAGGTCACTTTTATCGGTAATGGCCAATCTTCTACAGGCTATATTGGTAATTTCCCGGTTGCCGAGAAGTGACAGATTAACCACTTCAAAATATTTTCTCAGATATTCGACCTTGTTAGCCATACTGCGGGTTTCAATGACCCATCCCAGCTTTGCCATCTCGTTATACGGAAACTGTCTGGTAATGGCAATATCATAATCCATCGTATTTTCCGCCTCAGCCTTTATAATCTTCTCCCTGTATATTGCTTCAAGGTTATTCCAAAACTTAGCAGGAACACCAAGTACAAGTTCCAATTTCACTGCGGTCTCTGGAGTAAGCTGAACATCACCATTTATCAGCTTACTGATATGCTTTTCAGACATATCCATTCTGGCAGCAAACTCTTTCTGGCTCATGCCTCTGTCATTCAATTGTTCCTTGATAGTCGCCCCGGGCGGTGTTGCAATATAGGTTTGACTCTTTATCATAATGCTTCCTCCTAAACTTCATAAAAAAGCTAGTGATAATCGACTATTTCCAGGATCTTTACAATCTGAATTTCAGCATCATCCTTCTTAAAAACCAATCTGTAAGGATGAACCAGATCTACCGCAAATTGCCCCTTCCTATTCTGTGATAAAGCATGGCACCTTCCAATATGAAACAGGATCATCATCTCTACCGTTTCAGATGCCGTTATTTCATCTATTCGCTGATGTATCTTCTCGGCCATCTCACGACCATAGGCTTTCTCAGCGGTTTTGACTTCTGTACAGATCTTTTCGATTTTCTTATTCTTGTACCTGATCTCCAAATCACTTCTCTCTTGCCAATTTACCTCTGAGGTAAATTTATAATAGCAAAAGAAAATCTTACAGTCAAGAAAAACGATTAACCTCAGAGGTTAATCGTTTCTAACAACCCGGAGCGTGAGGCCAAGCTGACCAAGGATCTTGAGGAGTGTATCCAGACGAGGGGTGATCTTACCGGTTTCAATCCTGCCTATGGTCGATTGCGGAATGTCGCACATTTCGGCAAGATCGCGCTGGCTAAGCCCCATAGCCGAGCGTTGCCTAATCATATCGGAAATTATCGCCGCCTCAATCTCAGCCTCCTCAATGATCTCCTTCCCGACAGGATCAGTTCGCTTTATTTCGACTTTGTAATCATTCCAACTCATAATGCGATGATAGCATTTATGCTATCAGAATGTCAATAAAAAAGATGGCATAATGCCATCTTTTCTTTAAAGTTCCGAGATAAAGGCCTTGCCGTCGCCCTCGTAGCCCAGGAATTTGCGTCTGACCTTCTTCATGCCCTCATCATCTCGGTCGAAAAGAACGACGATATTGGACGAAGGCCCGTATTCGATGTAGATATCGCGCTTATTGATGTACTTCATCACATGTTCGCTGTAGGCCTTGCGCACACCTGCCACGAATTCCTTATCTTCCCTCTTGTCTTCTGCTACTTCGATACCGGTAAAGAAGATATCGAATTTCCTGTCATTCTTCTCGGCAAGTTTCATGATATAGCAGATCATCCTTACATGCGAAGGGTTGAGCACACTGTCATGATCCGCTCTGATATCGCTCTGAAGCTTCTTTTCAAGCATGGACGATCTGTAGACGCTTCCGGAAAGTCCGACCTCCATTCCGTCGACCGTAGCAGCCTTCATCACTCCGCGTTCAAGCATACGTATGAATATCTCAGCGATCGCAGGATCAAACTGCTTGCCCGAGCACTTTCTGATCTCCGCAATGACCTCTCCGTCCGTAAGTCTCTTTCTGTACACACGGTTCGAAGTCATTGCATCGTAGGAATCGGCAACGCATATGATACGCGCGACAAGAGGGATATCTGTACCCTCCAGTCCGTCCGGATATCCGCCACCGTCGAACCTCTCGTGGTGATGTCTGATTCCTTCAAGCAGGCCTTCGATCGAATTGCCCATTGACTTTAAGAGGTCATATCCGATCTCCGCGTGTTTTTTCATAAGCGAGAATTCTTCATCCGTCAGACGTCCCGTCTTATTAAGCACCGAATCCGCAACCCCGATCTTGCCTATGTCATGCATGAATCCGATATAACGGATCCTCAGAATATCCTCTTCCGAAAAGTCATAATCCGCCGCCATCTCACGCGCGATCAGACAGGCATATTCACCGACTCTTTCCGAATGGCCGCCGGTATATTCATCCTTCGCATCGATCGCGCTCGTGATAGCTTCGATCGTCATAAGAAGGCTTTCTTCCTTCTCATGCTCATGCGCCCGGTTGCTCTTTTCCGTTCGCAGTGCAGTCTGAATGATCGTGGTCACGAGCAGGCACATGAGTCCCGCGCAGATATATACACCGAAACTCCAGATATCAGCAAAGAAGAAGCTGATGATCTCGAGCATACAGAAGAACAGGAAGATGCATGTCCCAACAAAGCTTGCAATATATTCCTTAAAGCTTCCCGAGACGATATCCCTTATCAATGTTCCGTTGACGAGCACGATGCTTATCGCAAGCCAGAAATGCGAAATGTAGATCGTAGTGAACAGATCGGCGATCCCAAGTGCATTGAGCGCCAGATTAATGATTATCTGTCCCGTGATCAGACAGGAAATAAACACATAGAGCTTGTGATAAACACGTCTCTGTATCTCATCGAAGTATCCGCATACGAACACTCCGGTTATCTCAATCGCGAAATAGGAAAAATAATTGCTCAGTGAGGGGCGGACAAAGATAAGCTGACGCAGCCTGCTCTCCGAGATCATCCACATCGAAAGGGAGCACATGAAGAGACCCATATAAAAGAACGACCTGTCGATCGTAAACCTTGCAGCAGCAAATTTATAAAAAAAGACAACGAAGATACCGACGATCAGGATAATGAACGAAGCAACGGCAAGGATGATGTTATCCCTAAGCACATCAAACCATACATTGTTACCACTTCCGATGCTAACACTCTCAATGGTCCCGACATTTTTGACCAGAAATCTCGCCTCTATCTCTTTGCCCGCATCTTCCGCAGTCAGATCGCAGGCAACGTACGCACTCGGGATGTGATAAGAGACATTGTCGAAATTCTCTGAAGCATAGCTTTCCCTGAGCTCGCCTCCGACATAGATATACAGATCTTCCATTCTCGTACGGAACAGGATCGTGTTATCGCCTTCAAGATCTTCGGGAAGAGTATTCCGGATGATTATCCAGTCACCGTTCGTAGCTCCCGTGGAAGCGGGAAGAGTGATCTCCGAGACCTCTCCGCCCAGTTCCATCGTCCATCCGTCATTGAATGAAGCCGATCCGAAATTACCCGTATACGCTTCACCCTTTTCATCATTTTCGAAGAAGGCCATAAGAAAGATAATGGCCGTGAACATGATGAAGCAGTACGAAAAATAATCTACGAATCTTTTCGGTTTGAATCTCTTCAGGTATTTATTCATTCCCCACCCATGATCTTGTCGATCTCTATGATATAACCCTGTTTGCTGTTTGATCTGTTTCTTATGATACCGATGCGGTATAAAAGCTTTTCATCCTTCATTTCAAAGGTGCCTGCGAAAAGATCGTCTTCTTCCTGCTCAATGTATTTATACAGAGGCTGGCGAAGATATGTATTGAACCTTCCTCCCTTGCCCGGAAGCTTTTTCTCAAGCTCCCACTCTTTCAGCTCAGGGAAGAATTCATAAGCCCTGTCATTGCATCCCATAAAGCGGAGCTTCTTATCGATGAAGATATATCCCTCACTCTCCATCCTGCTGCGGATCAGTTCATTATGCCCAGTCAGGGAGAAAGTGTTGAGCTTTGTGATAGGGATCAAAAGAAGGATTGCCGCACCCTCGAAGATGAACGGCATAAGCTCTATCTTAAGATTTACCAGTCGCTCTGCGATATATACGGCGATCGTGAAAAATTCCAGGAAAAAGATCGCATTGACATCGAGAGTCGAGATCCTTCTCCTTCGCTTTATGACACCTGATGATACAAAGATAAGAAGTGCAAAATACAGATACATGGAGATTACATACGCGGTATGCATCGGTCCGTATTCTTTGGTCAGATAGACAATCTGGCCGGACCTGTTCAGTTCGGCCGATCTGTAAAAAAGATCCGAGTGTCCGATCGTAAGCACGAAGCCATAGATACAGAACTGCACGGCATACATGATGCAGAGAAGCCATCCGGGGATAGAGACCTTGTAGATCTCGCAGACATTAACAAAGAGCATCATCGGAGCAAAGATACCGATGATATAGATGAGCTGAAGTGCCAGAAGTGCCTGCGGAAGATTTTCGGAAGTCGAGAGTGCATAATAACCGCCGCTTCCGATGACAATTACGGTGATCAGAAGTATCTGGTTGATAGAATATCCTTCACCGCACGTGACCATATATAAAAGTATGGTCACCGCGACGGCAAAGGATAAAAGATATGCAAAACTAAGCATTAACCTTCTCTTTCTTAAGACTGCTATTAATGCATTTAACCGTTTTTATCAGTACTAATGAAAACAGAGTGACAACTGCCATATATAGAGCAAGAAGCAGGAGCCTGTCGATCAAAGGCTGAGGATATCCGAATATCATAGGGAATATTGACGTCCTGAATGCATCGTGCATCAGATACATCACAAGAGTAAGTGCGCTCCAGCCCCGGATAAACCCGTTTGCAAACAATTTGTTTTCAGAGGGAAGAAATGCCAATGAAACCGAGACAGCTATGATCACAAGATATATGAAATCCATCTTGGATTCACCGAATATAAATGATACTACGATCACAGCAAACAGCCCGAGATTTCCGAACATCCTGTATATTCCGATATTCTTGCCAGTGTCAGCAATATTCTTATTCAACCTGGCTGCCTCAATTCCAAATCCCATATCGAGCAAGCCCCTCATCAAGCCCCAGTTTTCATAAAAACCTGTGGTCTCCGGTGCTGCGCCTATACGGCCCATATTCCTGTAAAGAAACGAGAAGCATACGATCATAATTATTGGAATTACAAAGTTTTCGGTCGTATCCTTCCATTTTGCCAGCATATGATAAAGCAGGAATTCGCAGATGAATAATATTGATATGAACCATCCGGTGTTATTAATGTAATTCCAACCGATGTTAAGTCCTGCGCCTTGAAGAGCAATTATCTCCCAAAAATTTAATCCCACCTGCTTTATTGCATCTGATATGCTCCATCCGTATCTGATCCAGATAAACACAAAGCAGAGTATAAAGGAAATCAGATAATAGGGATATATCTTCCTGAACCTGCTTCCGACATAAGATAATCCGCTCTTATAGACAGCTGTTTTTTCCTCAAGCTTGGCATAGAGAAGAAATCCGCTCACAACGAAAAAGAATTCTACGCCTATATACCAGCCGTCCTTTCCAGGAAGGATGTTCGTCAGCACATAAACATTGTCAAAATGGAAGAACATTATCACATAAGTGAAAATGATCCTCCATATGACTATCGAATTATTCTTGCTCATATTACCGGAGCTCATTTATCGTATCTCTCCTCAGCAACTTTCCAGTCGATGATGCTCCAGAGAGCCTTGAGATAATCGGCACGAAGATTTCTATATTTGAGATAGTATGCATGCTCCCATACATCCAGGGTAAGGATGGGAGTCACATCATCCATTCCGAGGCTGTAGCAATTGTCCTGGTTTGCTGACTTGAAGGTCACAAGAGTTCCGTCAGATTTCTTAGCAAGCCATCCCCAGCCGGATCCGAACTGGGATGCGGAAAGGGCATTCAGCTCATCCTTAAGCTTATCTACGGAACCGAACTGCTTTTCTATCTGTGCAAGGAGTGCGCCTTCGGGAGCCTTTTTAGCCTCTGCTTCGGGCTTAAACTGTTCGAAATAGATATTGTGGTTCAGATATCCGCCACCCTGGTTGCGAAGTCCGGTACGGAGTGTAAGATCGGACACGGAATCAAGATTTGAAAGGATCTCCTCAGCGCTCTTACCGGTAAGGCCTGCCTTTTCAACAAGTTCATTAAAGGTCTTGGTATATGCTGCGTGATGCTTGCCATAGTGAGTCTCTATGGTAGCTGCATCGATAACGGGTTCAAGAGCATCTGAAGCGTATGACAATTTGATCTGTTCGAACATAATGGCACCTCCTTTGATGCGGTTAACATAAACTAATAGTTATTATATCATAAATGCGATGTATCGGATGATCCTTCATTAACGGTCACAACATCCTTCATCACAAAATACAGGCAGTTCATAGAAAGGAGTCCGTATCCCCATGCATATTCGAACAATCCGGCAACAGGGGGAATTATCAGGATCATGACGGCAAGCGCTTTATATACATCCTTCTCCCTGATTCCCTTTCGGATACTGTAAACAACACTGTAAATGATCAGGCAGGCAAAAAGGATCATTGCCGGCACACCATAGTCCATTCCGTAAGCGAGAAAAATATCATGGGTATCCTGTATCCAATGCTCGGCGGTCAATAAAAATCCCTGTTCCTCGTATGGAACACCGCGAAGACTTAAATGTTCTACGTACCATTTATATATAGTGTATCTGACCACAATGGGATCTGCTGCTTCTTCGGCAGTAAGTATCGGTTCCATATCGGCACTTACATCCTGAGCAGGGACTTCCGGTATATCCACGTCTCCGGGCACTGCATCCACCCCGAAAAGAACCCTAAAACGCCCCAGTGGCGAAAACAACATCTGTGTAAACGTAATATAATTGCTCTGATCGAATTTATTCTCCCTCAGGACAGAATGGAAATGATGATTATCATAGTAATAAAGCTTTACATACGGATTGGTCAGCGGAACATACCTTATCGCGGCATATGTGAGAGGAAGGCCTATCATAAATACCAGAGCCATTCTTAGAAGCTGCTTTAAAACATTTTTCCCAATGATCTTACCGTGAAAAAGCAGATACAGCACCGTGACCGCAAACGCTCCCATCCATCCGGACCTGCTCGCAGTCATATAGATATTTGATAAGACTATCCCGAGAATGACATACAGCAGAATACGTAAAGTCTTTCTGCTTTCATTCTTATGCGCTATCAATAACCCGCCCAAAACAGCAGCATATATGAAGTCGAGAAAGAGGCAGTTATGATTCGGATTGGAGAAATTGCCAAGATATCTGACAATATCGTAAGGTCTGAAAAGAAGGCAGAATCCGAACTCACATAAAAATCCTATAATAAGGCCTATGATCATTCCGTCAAATACGTTTTTGCGCTGAATTTCTGTTTGAGGAGTGAGATATAGAACAAGAAGGCACAGGAAAAATCTCAGAGCGTAGAAATTGTAACTTCCGGCGGAGATTGACATAAGGAGCATAAGCAAAAGCCAAAGGATAAATGCAGTTTTATTGACAGTCACCTTTCTTCCGATCTTTACCCACGAAATAATCGCACATATAGCACAGAATCCGATCATATACAGACCAAGGACCAACAGGATTCCCGAAGAGAACAGATAAGTCTTATAATCTTTAAATCTGATGTATAAATATACAGATCCGATGATCACAGCAATCGCGGAATAAATAATATATACCCACTTGAACCTTCTGAGCTCTTCAATCTTATAATGCGACATGATCAACAGTGACATTATTATTTCCGTTGCATGAAATGTAGCAATATAGATCTGGCTATACCATACAGCGGTCTGCTTGATCTGTGTATTTATGACAAGCAGAATAAAACAAAAGGTCACTATGACCTTCTGTTTTTCGGAAAAAAATCTTTTCAGATCTGCCATCATATCATTTCACCTCTTGCCACTGATATAATACCATAGTTCATGGCAAATCCATGAAAAACTCATTATATGCCTCACTTACAACCCAGTCATACACCTCTCTGCTTGCATAATCCCCACCAAAATGTGTACTGTCCTTGGACCATTCGGTCGGGAAATAATAAACACTGTCCAGGTAATCCGGATACATATCCGATAAGGAAGAATTCTCAAAGTCGGCACGCGTCTCTTCAATCTTCTCTCTATAGTATTCCGTGGATGGACTGGAATAGAAATGGAAAGTGACATTCCTGCTATCACATAATTCCTTCAGTTTCAAAATATAAAGAGAAGTGATCTCATAAGCATTAGCCTGCTCATATTCGGAATTATGCATCCGCATATATCCGAAGAAGAGCTTTCTATTCACCGGCGACCGGTCAACCAAAGAAGCAAAGCCTGCGTTAAGTGACCATCTTCCGTAAACGGAAGCCATCTGATCAATCGTTTCATCTTCCAGATAATGGAGACTTCCTTCAATAGCAAACGGCATTACTGCATACCCATATCCGAGATCAAGATCATATGTCCTTGTAAGTGTCAGGGGATGTGCAAAGAGCCATACATCTGTTGCATTCGGATGATTATCCAGATATTCGCAGGCAAGCATATACTGCCCCGAAATGTTTATTGCAGCATTCACGCAGGCAATCCTTGCTTCGGGGCAATCATCCTTCATTGCGGTGAACATTTGCCGTGCGATCGAATCACCGATGACAAGAACCGTTGTATCGTCATTCTCGCGGACTGATTCTATCATAGGGATAATATCCGATGTTCCGCTTCCTTCGGACAGATAATCCGAGCTGTTCGTCAGTCCAGCCACAACCGCCTTGGTACTGTCATTCACGGAAAAGTATTCCAGTAGCAACACCAAAGCAAAAATAAACGATATCAGGATTGTAAACTTAGCCAATAGTTTCTTCATTCTCAAAAACCGGAGTAGATAAATGTTGAAGCTGAGTATCCGTAATAATATATCCCCGTTCCTATGATAAATAAGATAAATATCAAATACAGAGCCCAGCGAAGAAATACGTTTCTTTTATTCAGCCATTCTCCGATGTGGACACCTTTTTCGTGAACTATATCAACTATGAATACGATCAATAATCCGAGGAACCATAATAACAGTTCCTTCCTGGATCTTCCGAAAGTATATAGGCCTTCGCGAAGAGTTCTGATCAGTTCATTTTCGGTAAATATTTTGCGAATTATCACAAGTGCGCTTTCAAACGACTCGGCCCGGAAGAAAAGCCATGCAAAATCCACAAGGATAAACGTCCACACGATCGATAAACCCGAGAGTACCTTTCCAGGCAATCCCGTTCCGGCCTTCTTAAGAAAGCCATCTCTCTTCTTCAATGTAAGCTCATCGAATATCCTGAATAATCCGTGAAGTGCTCCCCAGACAATAAATGTCAAACCTCTTCCATGCCATATACCGCTTATAACAAATACAATCGCAATATTGATAAGCGTCCTGGCAAGACCGTTTCTGCTTCCACCAAGCGGAAAATAGATATAATCCCTGAGCCAGGTTGATAGTGAAATATGCCATCTGCCCCAGAATTCCTTGACCGACTTGGAAAAATAAGGCTGTCTGAAATTGTCCGGAAGATCAAATCCAAGAGCCCTGGCAGATCCAAGAGCGATATAGGAATAGCCCATAAAATCACAGTAAAGCTGAAAAGCATAAACAACAACTCCGATCAGAAGAACACATCCCGTCTGAGTTTCATATCCGTTATATGCATTGCCCACTATATATCCCAGTCTGTCCGCCACGAAATTCTTGGCAAACAGGCCGTAGGCAATCATGAGCAGTCCGGAACGGACCTGCTCATATGAAAAAGACTTCTCTTCACTTATCTGCTTTAAGAACGTATCCGTTCTCTGTATAGGTCCGGAAGTAACGATCGGAAAAAAAGAGATAAACAGAATGTATTTTATGAAATTCTTCTCTGCTTTAGCCTTGCCCTTATACACATCAACAACATAGCCGAGAGCACAGAGAGAATAGAATGAAATACCTATCGGAGCAATTATGTTCTCTGTAGGCAAAAATCTGAGAGAGCCGAGAATGCCGGCTATGAATATCACATTAGCCCATAACGCTATCTTACAGGCAACGGGCTTTTTCAAATTCTTCGATATGAAATCAGCACCAGAATAAGTGAATGTCACAACAAGCAATAAGATGCACAGACTATCAAGTCCCCAAAGGGCGTATAAAGCTACACTTGCAAGAGTAAGCAGATAAACTCTAAGCCGCCCCGGCAAAGCATAATACAATATTAGAATTATCGGAAACAGAATAAGGTATCCCGCAGAATTAACCGACATCCGTCACTTTACCTCTTATCGAAACCAGAATATAAACGGCAAAATCACCGATTATAGTCATCAGCCTGTGAGCAATTATTATGAACATTATAACAGGTCCTGAAGCAATTCCATCCAGTAAAACAGTCAGAATAGCTTCTCTTATCCCAATCCCTCCCGATGCTCCCGGAATAACAAATCCGCAGACCCAGGCGGTAGAATAGGACGATATCATAAGCTTAAGATCATCCGTTCCGGGGATTCTGCCTGTACAATACATCCACAAAATGACGAGCCCAAAGCCCAGAAGTCCCAAAGTGAGAATGTATTCAACCAGTGACAGGATAAATACACGTATTATATCGCCTGATTTATACATAGCAAACCATTCCCGGATCTTTTTCCACTTTTTTATAAGGATATACAATGCACCAAGCATTACAATCCCTGTAAATACTAAAATCGCAACAACCACTGCTTTTCTTTGCATTACCAGATCACAGATCACTGATATAAATGACTTAGGAAGAAGTATAACAGCCATCAGAACCGCTGAAATAATCAATTCCAGCGTCTCAATTACAGTCCCGGCAACAATTTTCTTCTGAGATAATCCATACTCTGCTGCGAAAACATTTCTGCCAACATAATGCATAACATTTCCCGGAAGGTATTTCCCAATCCCTGCTTTTCCGTATATACGAAACACATCACAGAATAGTATCTTCCTGCCCGAAAGGAAGGATATCCACCTCCCCCATCCGGATGCGGATGTTACCACGGACAGCATCTTCAAAAGCACTGCGCCTGCCGATATTCCAATAAATACAGGGATGTCATCTATAACAGTCGGATCAAAGCCCAGCTTATAAATCTTAACTCCAATAAAAACGATTGAGAGAATCGAAATGATCTTCCCAATCGTCTTCACCACATTCTTCAATTTTTCATTATTTATCCTGCTCCCCGTTTTTGTCATACTCGATCTTCTTTATCCTGTACTGAATATCTTCAAGGAGCTTTCTGTTAGATGCTATAATATCCGCCTGCAGTCCGATGACTATGGTCATAAATCCCATCAATATCAAAATGCTGCTCAAGATCAATGACTGGACATGTCCGCCCTGAGCACCGCAAGCCAAAAGCACCAGATATCTTATGCCTATTCCCACGCCGATCAAAAAAGGAATGATTCCAAGTATGGTGAAGAACTTCAAAGGCTTGTACATAATAAATGCCCTTATGATCGTGAGCATCGATCTCTTTACATAACCCATCATACTATGGAAAAGTCTTGAAGGTCTTAATTCCCCGTTGGTCCTTATGGGAACAGAGGTCATAGGTATCTTCTCTCTGCCGGCCTGAACAATCGTCTCAAGAGTATAAGTGTATTCATTCGTAACGTTCAGTCTCATTGCAGCCTCACGGCTGAATGCCCTGAATCCGCTCGGAGCATCCGGAATATCCGAATCGGACGCAATCCTTACAACCCAGCTTCCGAGATGCTGGAGTTTCTTCTTAAGAGGCGAAAAATGCTTGGTCTGATCGATGGGTCTTTCACCGATAACGATATCCGTCTTGCCTTCTAGGATCGGACGGACCAGCTTTTCGATATCCTCACCGCAATACTGATTATCTGCATCGGTATTGACTATTATATCCGCTCCGTTTCTGAGGCATGCATCAAGCCCTGCCATAAATCCCTTGGCAAGGCCCTTGTTCTGTTTGAAATTGACAATGTAATTTACACCCCAATTGCGTGCAACTTCTACGGTTTCATCCTTACTTCCGTCATTGATGATCAGATATTCAATCTCATCGATACCATCAATGTGCCTCGGAAGATCATTTAATGCAATTGTCAGTGTTTCCGCTTCGTTATAGCACGGGATCTGAATTATAAGTTTCATCACGGTCCTCCGAAAAGGCTGTCACTTTACTGCTCAGGAGTTCTTTCTGATAAGCAGCATCGTCCAGGGAAGAGGCTTTCTTACAGCAAGTATCTCACAATCAAAATCCTTAAATTCTTTCTTAAAAGCATTGGATGTCCAATGCTGAATATGTCCGGGAGTATTTCCGAGATCCTTAATGTACTTTCCTCTCGCCATATTCAGCATACGCCATATAGGTTCGTGGGGAACACTGACTATCAAATATTTGTCAGTTTGCTCCAAAAGTCTGGCAATAACGTCCCTTGGTCTTTCCATATGCTCCAGAACTTCGCAACAGAGTACAAGATTGTGTACTCCCCTGTTCTCATCATAGATATTGCCGACAGAAAAGTTTATATCAGGATTTCTTTTGGCAGCTTCCGCAATCACCTTATCAGATATATCAAATGATTCGAGTTTCAACTTGCCTTCAAAGTGATCATATACATGAAAAGAAACTTCACCCTCACCGCATCCGGCTTCAAGTGCTGTATTTATTTCATCTTTGATCATATCAAGTAAAGAATCCAGTGCCGCAAAATAACCGGTCATCAGCTTTCTGGCTATAGGATTCTTTGTATTATATTTGTCGTAATAATTTCCTTCGGGCTGAAACACCTGCTCTTTATCCATTCTCCAAAGTTCCTTTTTTCTTAACAGCAAACACATTCTGAATTATAAGGCAAACACTCATAAATACCATAAACCATGACACACCAAAGAATAAACGCTTCCTTCCGAGAAGCCCGGTAATATAATTTATACTGCATGTGATCTGGGCATCAGGGTATGCATCATTCCCCTGAATATATCCGATTTCAGGGATCTTATCCGGTCCGGGAATACATACACATACGGATCCTTCCATTCCATTTTCGCATTTTGGCTCGATCTCAAGAGTATATTCAACTCCCGGTATTACATCCCAATCATATTCAAGAAATCTCCACTGTGCTTCATGAAACATATCCATTGGAAGTATTTTTTCCTGAACAATCTTCTCACCAAGCATTAGTCTTATATCATATTCCCCTTCAGATCCAATCGGAGACAGAATAAATCCCACATCCTTCATCACTTTATACTGAGGGACAATCGTAGTCCTGGCAATACCGTCACTGAATTCAGAGAATTCTATATTCTGTCCGGGTATACCGATATTCTTGGTCTCAAGTTCATCGGTCATAAGCCCGGTACATACTATTGCCAGGATTCCTGAAATCAAAAGAGAAATCCCCTTGACTGAGATATTTCTTTTCTTCATGGCAGATTCACTCTTAAAAAGTGACGATCCACCCGATGAGAGCAACACTATAAACAACACGGCTATTACGGAAGGATTCCATATTCTCCAGGTCATAAATCTATGTCCAAGAGTATGATTGGCCAATACAAAATACCATGTGGCAGGAGCTAAAGCTATCAATCCCAGTGCAGGAACCCTTGAATCCTTAGCGGTATTTTTTGAGATATATTTAAACAGAAAGTATATTACCCAGATAAGAAGTATCAGGAAAAATACGGAATAAAAATAATACTCGTAGTTTTCTCTTAGCGCCCTGAATCTGTCGGCTAGCTTTTCGATAGCATTTACACCTACATTATCGGTTTCATTGGTGCTTGAAGACCTAACCACAACGCTTTCGTATCCATTGAGAAGAATGTTTTCTCCAAGAGTAAGTGAAGCATAAACCCACTTCATCACCCATACTCCGGCATAGCCCCATATCCATGAGAGCGCCGTAAAGATCACAGTCTTTATGTTTTGTAATACCTTATTCTCCTGCCCATACAAAATCACAGCCCAGAGAATAACCATTCCCCAGGTAAGCAGCCCGAATACCAGTTCTTCAAAGAAACAGGTAAGCAATCCTATTTGGCAAAAGAAATAATATATCCTGTATGATTCATTAATTTGCTTGTGGAAATACAACAAAGCCAAAATCCCAAGCAGAGCAATATCAATGCTGAAGGCAAAGACCATACTGAATGATACTGTAAGTGGCATCAAAAGGATATACTGGGTGATAAAAAGCAACAAATACCTGATATCTTTCACCCTGCTGAGTTTTATCAGAATAAAAACAACGAGCAGCATCTGAAAGATAAAGCTCATGAATTTAATTTCTTTACAGTCAAAGGCAACAAGAAGTAATCTTAAAATGCCGGCATATCCATGCCAGTACCTGGGATAAGGAAATCCTCCCTCTCCCTCCATTGCCATGGCATTATATAAAGCACTCTTATCGGAAATGCCACCGGCTCTGATATAGTCCATCTTATCATTAAAGACGGGATGAATGGACGGTGCTTCACTGAAGAAGTATTCACTGTACCCCGGGCGCTGCTCCAGCACATCCGAATACCAGCCTTCGGCTTCTAATTCAGCTATGGACTGATAAAAATGACTTTCATTCAGTGGCACCAGATAGCACAGGATTAAAAACAAGGCCAGAACAGCGGATGAAGCGATTACCAATATGAACATTTTCAGTAAAAAAAATGCTTTTGATCTCATCAGCTTACCATACCATTAATCTCTTTCGAAAAGATCTCTTGTATATACCTTATCCCGTACATCATCAAGCTCACTATCATACCTGTTCGCTATAATACTGTCGGAAATCTTCTTAAATTCGGTCAGATCATTTACAACCCTGCTTCCGAAGAAAGTGGATCCGTTCTCAAGCGTAGGTTCATATATTACAACCGTGGCTCCCTTGGCCTTAATACGCTTCATAACGCCCTGAATGGAGCTCTGACGGAAATTATCACTTCCGGTTTTCATAGTGAGTCTGTATACGCCAATCGTAACGGGATGCTCCTGTTCTCCGGAATAATCGGTATGGGTTCCGTAATAACTGTAATATCCGGCCATTTCCAATACCCTGTCGGCGATAAAATCCTTCCTGGTACGATTGGATTCCACAATAGCAGTCATCATATTCTGAGGAACATCGGCATAGTTGGCGAGAAGCTGCTTACTATCCTTGGGGAGGCAATATCCGCCATACCCGAATGAAGGATTATTATACTGGTCTCCGATCCTGGGATCGAGGCATACACCCTTAATGATCTTGCCGGTATCAAGACCTTTCATCTCAGCGTAGGTATCAAGTTCATTGAAATACGATACTCTGAGTGCAAGGTATGTATTAGCAAACAGCTTTACAGCCTCAGCTTCGGTGGAACCCATAAACAATGTATCAATATTCTCTTTAAGTGCTCCCTGCTGTAGCAACGTTGCAAAAGCCCTAGCCCTTTCTTCCGTCTTCTCACTGCAGGACACAATGATCCTGCTGGGATACAGATTGTCATAAAGTGCCTTAGACTCTCTTAAAAATTCGGGGCTGAATTCAATATTATCCGCACCCAGCCTTTCTCTCAAAGCCTGGGTATACCCGACAGGGATAGTGGATTTGATCACAATAAGAGGCTTATCCTCTCTTGATCCTGTCACACGAAGCACCTGTTCAATCACAGATTCTACAGCGGATGTATCAAAGTAATTCTTCTTCGAGTCATAATTGGTAGGAGTAGATACAATAATAAAATCTGCATCCGAAAAAGCAGAATCACCGTCCGTAGTAGCGGTAATATCCAGTTCCTTCTCTGACAGGTATTTTTCTATATAATCATCCTTGATCGGACTTTTCCGTTCATTGATCAGCTTTACCTTGTCCTCTAGAATATCCACAGCAGTTACTTGATTATGTTGTGCCAGAAGAACTGCCAATGAAAGTCCTACATATCCCGTGCCTGCTACTGCAATTTTGTAATTTCCCTCTCTCATATCATTCATCTCCCGATTTAAGAATTCTCCGAAACCAATTCATCAGCACAATTATCATATGTGGTAAAAAACAGCGGAGCAAAGAAAAGAAGTATCTGTTCCAATTGACCGGGCACCCACACTATCTCGGTCAAACCAAATATAAAATACACGGAAACAAGCATTAAGAAGATGATGCCATCCCCGTACTTTTTCCAGCTTCTCTTAATAAGATATATCAATTCGGCAAGCATTAATACACATACAAGCAATCCGATGAGAATACCATATACGAACAAATAGTGTATGGCAAAGTTCTGTTCATTATACGAGCAGACTTCCGGCGAACTCGGCACATCAGATCTGATATCGAGCATAACTTCTTCATCAATATGACCGACAAGATTCATCTGATCAATCAGAGCCGCATATATATTGATACGGCAGTCATATGCACCAAGGCCGGAATAAATCCATTTTGGTGTTCTGATGGTAAAGATTCCTCTTTCAGGAAAATACATATATTCATACTCAAGCGTATAGTATTTACCGGAAGGATCGGATACAACCAAAAGTTTATCATCTTCCGAAATAGTCTCATCCGATACAGAAGTTTCGTCATCCGCTGATCTGTATACTCCAAAATACCTGAGCAGATTATTTGTCAATGCTTCTCGAAGTGATATTCCGCCGGCAAACTCATGGTTAAATTCATCCCCTCTAATAACGACCTTTGCCACAGCCTTTGCAAAAGGCTTGATCTCAGGAAGATACCTTATAGGGAAATATAGCAAAGGAATGCATACTATGGTAAACAGCACATAGATCAATCCATTTTTGATAACGGCTCCTAATTTCTGACTTAAAACATGCTTTTCACATAAAAGCAGATATAAAGCCACTATCAATGCCGCTCCTATAATACCGGTCCTGCTGCCGGAATAAATGATAAAAGCTATCAGCACAGATATCGCAATATCATAGCTAAAAGTCCGGCACTCTCTATCTTCAAGCTTTTTCATATGACATTTTCCAAAAACAGAGGCAAGGGCAACCAGGTATAAACATGAATTTCTGTTGCAATTCCAATATGACCCCCTGTATCTCGAAGTCAGATACGGAGTATTGAAAAATGCATAACATTGCATGATGATGAAACCAATGATAAGTCCATCAAATATACCGATAAGAACCTGTCTTCTCTCATCCCGTGAAAAAGGCGTATGCCAGAGCATCAGAAAGATGATCAGATAATAGAATGGCCAGAATGTATTGCTTGCGGATATCACCATCAAAAACATGCATGCAATAACCGGGTATTCCCATTTTGAAAGCTTTATCTTAAAAGATTTCCTGATACTGATCTCTTCTATGAACTTGAAGACCGCTGCTCCAAGAAACCAGATATTAAGAGGTATAGTCACCCACTTATAATATATATGTCCGACCTGATGAGTATACCAGAAAAAATGTCCGCCTATGGTTCCCAACAATCCCAGAACAGTCCAGATAACATAGAAAGGCTTCTTAAAATCCCGTGTGGGATATACAGACAGAATGATAAGCGTAACCGCAGGTCCAACAAAATTATTGGTAATCAGCCAAACATACTGACTGTCATTCGCCACAACCCTGTTAACATACATAAGGATTATAAAACAGACAATCGTAGCCATCCTGACCTTATTGATTTTTCCCCAAAAAAACGCTCTGATCCTATTCATCTACCAAATAAACTGCTGAATTTCTCAGTACTATCTTTTAATTCCTGTATGGATTGATTCAGAGAGTCGATATCCAACTTTTCAATTTGATCCATAGCACTTGAAACATCTGACATTGCCTGAGCCGTATCATCTTCAATATTCTTGATAGCTTCGGCAAGTTCCAAGGCCTTAAGATCTTCCGAAACAGTTTCCATATTATCAAGAGTTCTTTGGACTGTATGAATCAGGTTAACTGCCTTAGGAACAATGATAATAGCAACGATCAAAATAGTCAGAAATGTCAAAAGAGAGCATATAGCAACAATCATCCGCAATATAAATCCTGCTTTTTCATATTTAGGCAAATTGTTCTTCTCTACATAATTCTGTTCATTAATATCCATATTAAATATCCGTCTTTCTCCAAACGAATTTATCAACTACCCCTGTATAGCTTTGAATTATCTTTACAACCTTGGTGCTAACATTCGTGTCAACATAATCGGGAACAGGAATGCCCAGATCCCCGTTCTTATTCATAGAAACAGCCAGTTCAACCGACTGAAGAAGTCCTTCGGTTGAAATGCCGGATAATACAAAGCACGCCTTATCAAGTGCCTCCGGACGCTCAGTGGAAGTTCTTATACATACAGCAGGGAATGATTTTCCAATAGAGGTGTAATATGATGATTCCTCAGGTAATGTTCCGGAATCCGATACTACACAGAATGCATTCATCTGAAGGTTATTGTAATCGTGGAAGCCCATAGGTTCATGAGCATATACTCTCTTATCTAATGTGAACTTTCCTTCAGATGTCATCTGTTCAAGGCGTTTTCTGCTCCTGGGATGACAGGAATAAAGAACAGGCATATCATACTTCTCTGCCATTGCATTAACTGCATTGAAAAGAGAGAGGAAATTAGCTTCAGTATCTATATTCTCCTCACGGTGAGCGGAAAGAAGGATATACTTACCCTTCTCCACCTTAGTTCCAATCTCCCCCGAAATCCGGGATAAAATGTCCGAATTTTCTATTGACTTTATGTTATTAGAGAGGACCTCCGCCATAGGCGAGCCTGTTACAAAGGTTCTTTCAGGAGGAAGGCCACATCCCGAAAGATATCTTCTGGCATGCTCTGAATAGGCCATATTCACATCGGAAATGATATCTACAATACGTCTGTTAGTTTCCTCGGGCAGGCATTCATCCTTGCATCTGTTTCCGGCCTCCATATGGAAAATAGGAATATGAAGCCTCTTAGCTCCAATCACAGAAAGGCATGAGTTGGTATCACCAAGTACCAGAACTGCCTCAGGCTTGATATTAACCATGAGCTTATAGGATTTATCAATGATATTTCCCATAGTAGCTCCAAGATCATCACCGACTGCATCAAGATAGACTTCCGGATCAGCCAGTCCAAGATCCTTGAAAAAGACTCCGTTGAGGTTATAGTCATAATTCTGACCCGTATGGGCAAGGAGACAGTCAAAATACTCTCTGCACTTATTTATCACTGCAGAAAGCCTGATGATCTCCGGTCTGGTTCCTACAATGATCAAAAGCCTGATCTTACCGTTATTTTTCCAATTTGCAGTTAATTCAGCCATTATCTAAATCTCCTGTTTATACATTGCCTTTTTCAGGATTCTGTGGTCTCTTCATTTCAGGTGATACCGGCTCATAAAAAGTATCTGGGCGGTTCGAATCAAAAGGCTCATTTGCCCACATTACCGTTACAAGATTTTCCGTTTTGGAAAGGTTAGTTATGCTGTGCGCATATCCCGGAAGCATCTGTATTGCTCTGGGCTGTTCACCCGTCACTTCAAATTCAAGAACGGGATACCCCTGCATAGTTTCGGGATCTATCCCAATTCGTCTCTGTCTGATAAGTCCGTGGCCCGATACAACTATGAAAATTTCCCATTTGGAATTATGCCAATGTTCTCCGCGAACTATTCCAGGTCCTGCAACATTTATACTTATCTGGCCACTTGAAGGGGTTCTGATAAGTTCCGTAAACGAACCTCTGTTATCCACATTGGACTTGAAAGGATATGATATTCCGTTTTCCGGAAGATAAGTAAGATATGTACTGAAAAGCTTCTTGGCAAAAGATCCACCGGGAATCTCCGGCATAACCAGAGTTTCCGGCATTGCTTTAAATGATACGAGAAGATCAATAATATCTCCCAAAGTAGCTTTATGAGTAACTGGAACATAACAATATCTGCCATTTGGATCAGCTACGGCACTTGCTCCATCAAATTCGCATCTATGGGGCTTGCCTTCCAGACAATCAAACATCTCCTCCACAAGATCGTCTATATAAAGCAGCTCAAGTTCGGTATTTCGATCATTGACCTTGTAATCAAGGTCGTTAGCTATAGCATTACAGAATGTCGCAACCGCTGAATTATAATTGGGCTTGCACCATTTACCAAAGACATTGGGAAAGCGATAAACGTACGCCTTTGCACCCGTCTCCTTCTCATAATCAAAGAAAAGCTCCTCACCGGAAAGTTTGCTCTTTCCGTATTCAGAGCCTTCAAATCTTCCCATAAGAGAAGCCTGCGTGGAACTTGCGAACATAACCGGGCAGGTATTGCCCACTTCCTTAAGAGTGTCAAGCAGCAACTTAGCTGCACCACGATTAACCTTCATAAACTCCGAATTATCGGAAGGTCTGTTCACTCCCGCGAAATGGAATACAAAGTCACACTGCGAACATAATTCTCTCCATTTATCCTCGGTATCATCAACATTTATTCCCGATATCTGAGTGATATTAAGAGAAGGTCTGGTCTGATTCTTACCATCCCTTATCTCCCGCAAATTCCATACGAGATTTCGACCTATAAATCCGTTACTTCCTGTTACAAGAATTCTCATCTATAGACCTCAAAAACCACTGTAAACCTCACCCTTAAGGGCATATTTCACATAATCGGTTGTCATTATCTTATTAACGGTACCGTCTACATCAAGGAGCTTAGTATTATGAGAAGTATATGACTCGTCTGCTTCTGTGGCAACCTGTCCCTTGACGAAATAATTATCATAGTTCAGATCTCTGTTATCGGCAGCCACTCTGAAATAATTGCCCATATCCTCGGATCTAAGTCTCTCTTCCTTAGTCATAAGAGTTTCGTATAGCTTCTCACCATGTCTGGTGCCAATTATCTGAGTTCCCGTATCTCCGAAGAGCTTCTGAACAGCCTGGGCAAGCACTCCAATTGTCGATGCATCGGCTTTCTGAATGAACAGATCGCCGGGATTGGCATTCTCAAATGCGAACTTGACAAGATCAACAGCTTCGTCCAGATTCATCAAAAATCTGGTCATATCTGGATTGGTAATTGTGATGGGTTTTCCGGCCTTGATCTGGTCAATGAAAAGAGGGATGACCGATCCCCTGGAACACATAACATTGCCATATCTCGTACAGCAGATAACAGTCTCTCCGCGTTCAGCAGCCACTCTGGCATTTGCTCTGACAACATGCTCCATCATAGCTTTGGAAGTACCCATTGCATTAATGGGATATGCAGCCTTATCAGTCGATAGACACACAACCCTCTTTACTCCTGCATCTATAGCTGCATGAAGAACATTATTAGTTCCTTCAACATTTGTCTGAACAGCCTCCATAGGGAAGAATTCACAAGAAGGGACCTGCTTAAGTGCTGCAGCATGAAATATGTAATCAACTCCATCCATAGCATCCCGAACAGATCTCTCATCGCGAACATTACCGATATAGAACTTAACCTTACCGGAAACTTCTGGATGATTGGCCTGAAGTTCATGCCTCATATCGTCCTGTTTCTTCTCATCACGCGAAAAAATACGAATCTGAGCAATGTCTGAATCAAGGAAATGCTTTAATACGGTATGTCCAAAAGAACCGGTTCCTCCGGTAATAAGTAATGTTTTGTCCTTAAATGCGGTCATGATGTACCCTTTCTATGAAAAAAGTTCATACATTTTATATTTTACAACAAAAACGGGCAAAAAACACGATTTTTTGCCCGTTTAGTGATCTTGCAATATCATATTCTAAATAGAGAAATAAAGACACATCAAATTATTATTCATCTAAACATATGTCCATAAGTCCACAAAGCACGGTCAATATCTCTTTCAGTTCTCCACAAACCGCCAAACACTTCAGAAAGTTTATTTTCATACTTTTCATAACGCTTTATAACATTGTCTTTATCCCACTTATCAGGAAGCTCTATGTATATTTGTGGCTCTCTGAAGGAATGGGAATCATCAGAAATAACATCAAGCGCTATTTCAGCAAATTTATCATATATGGGTTTTGTCCCACAGGATATAAAATAAACCAAAGCCAAAGAATAAACAGCGCCTAAATTTTTGATTTTTTTATTCAAAATTTTACCATATAAGTCTATGGTTTCGAGGTTAGACCATGTCTCATCGACTTCGTTTGCTAATCCAATAATCGATTTAACATCTATAGAACTGCCATATTGAGTAATAATGCTACTTCCATCACTTTTATCACCCACTTTCCATCTAAGAAAAGAAACGTAATCTTCAGGTTTCCTAGCTTTAGAATCAATTATCATATTAGATATTTTATGTTCTTCCACATAATCATTCTGAAAATAATATATTTTAGAATATAGATCAATAAATTCCGATTTAGAAATTGGTTCGCCTTTCACATTATAAAAAATAGCCATGAACCCTCCCCAAAAAATACACAACAATGCTCTCTAAGCTTGTTACATTAAAAATGTAATCATACATCACTTTTAACAGTGTTTTCTAGCAATTCAATCATCCCAACCTGTCCGCTAATCATAAATGCAACCCTTCTTCCGTTTAACGCAACAGCTTCATGCGCATCCTGCCAAATCACATAGTGAAACTCGGAAAATTTGGCTATTGCTTTATCAAGATCATCCACAATATAGCAGATATGATATGGTGAATTACCAATCTTCTTTCTTAATTCTCCCACAGCAGATGATTTGCTTCTCGGCGCAACAAGTTCTATTCGATAACTATCTTTTACAAGAAAACAGATGTCCACATCCCGCCATTCGTCATAAACCGTTTCAAATTCGACATCATAGCCCATATCTCGAAAAAGTTCTATGGATTTTTCAATATTCTTTACAAGATAACCTATATGATGAATACGGATTTCATTCATTACATCATCTCCAATATTTTATCCGCCATTTCACCAACATTCTTCATTTTTGTTACATCCTTCATTTCAAAATGTATATCGAAGGCATCTTCAACTTCAGAAACCAGTGTTATATGCATAAGACTATCCCAGGCCTCGATATCGTTTGCCGTAGTAGCATCAGATACTACTATATCTTCATCATCAAATACTTCACGAAACACTTCATTCAACTTTTCAAATACTTCAGCACGTGTCATCACTCATTTCCTCCATTTACATTAATTACATTATTCTTAGGTATATAATTAGCCACGTTTATTTCCCACTTTGTGTTGCCTGTATCATCCTCATCAACTTTCTCAAATCCATGAAGACTGTAAAAATCTTTGACCATAGCATTTTTGGCTGTCGGATAATAATGACCGATGACTTTTAGAATCCCGCGTTTCGTACACTGATTAATTAGCTCATCCATCATTGCAAACTCCATATTCCTCTTCAAGACACGGCAGCTCATGATCCACAGTTCAATATCGACTATATTTCCAATCTGTTTTCCTATAACCACAGATACAACGCCGTTATCTCCAAACCTATCCTCAAGGCGTCCGTACAAGTCTATATAATCCTGATTTGCCGCTACTTCTTCGATTTCTTCCCGCGTATATCTTTTGGTAGTGAGATTAAATTGATTACTCTTGTTGGTAAGTTGCGCAATACGCGACATCAGTACATTTTCGAAAGATTTTATAGTTCCTCTCATGTCCAGGCTGAGCAAATAATCGTTGTAATCGTCAAACTTTGCTTGTTGCTGCGCTCTCTGTACATTTTCTTTATACATACGATTGCGGTTAGTATCATCTTCCGATATCACCGTAGTCTCAAAAAACCCCGAATGATCCAGGATTTGAATATAGTTTTGAACAGAGCCTATTTCGGGAGCACTAACACCCGGAAGCTGTTCCGTAACAATATGCCTTTCAGCCGGATTATCATCTACAAACACAAGGCTTTCCGGAAGTAATGTAAGCTCATCGGCGATACTGCACAAATTCCTGTCCTTAGGTTCCCAATTTGCCTTGATGACTATCATATCCCCAGGCTTCAAGACCCCATTCGGATGGTTCAAACCAGCAATAGCGTTTTCTTCATCATTCTTGGAATCAACGTTAAGAATGATCCCCAGATGAGTCTGTTCCTTTAAATACTGCTGGAATTCAAGATATGCCTGCCCAACAGCCTCTTCCGGCCCAATCTCGATATTATCAACTCCATCATCACCTATTACGCCACCCCATAGAGTGTTATCTAGGTCAAGAACATATCCTTTCTTATTTTTCCCAAAAATAGATTTGATAATATTTGCGATATTAAATGAAAGAGAAGGAATAGCATAAAGATTCATTGCATATTTGTACATATACCAATAATTCAGATCATGCCACTCGGATAATCCATAATCTGCTGCAATAAACTCTAAATCACATATATAGAAATGGCTATTAGTTTGTGCATATTCATAGAATTTCGAGTTCAGTTTCTGTAGAAAGTTTCTTTTTCCGTGATAATCCTCAACATCTTTGTTGCCCAGCAATCTATATACAGGCATTTCAAAATTGTTCTGAATAATAGGGCAATGGAAAGTGCGTGATAAGTTCTCCCAAATATTCTTGTATTTACCGTATTCGGCATCAATCATCCTACCCACAGAATCATCTGTATCAGTCATTTGCGGATATTTGGTTATATTTCTGTTCGTTGTAAAAATATAAATGACATCCGGTTTAAAGCGAACCAGTTCCTCAGGCGGAAACATTGCATCCTGGTAATATTGATTATATTCAGACTCATAAAACTCAGGATCAATTCCCTGATTCAGCAAAAACAGCTCTATGCAGAGTTTTATATCATTAGTGGTAGAACCTCCGAGAATTGCAATATTCTTTTTAATCCTTTTACTTCCATCTCCGCGTAGTAACTTACGAAGCATTACCTTTTTACCTATTATATATTTACTGTCGAATGGATATTCTAATTCTTTAAGCATACCTGCATCTCCGAATACTAGAATTGAAAATACATAAAATAGTTTTCACCGACATACATCAGAATGATAGTAAGCATTGAAACTGTACAAAAAATAACTTTATTTCTAAATAGCCCTAAGTCAAGCTGAATATAGAATCCTTCTCCACTGTTTTTCTCATATGCAAAAATGCATATAAGCATTACAACAGGTACAAATATCAGTGACCATGTATATATATAAGATATACCACGTTGCCATGTGAAAATTCCCTTTAGAATAATACCTATAGTTGATATATCTTGAGCTCTGAAAATAATCAAAGCAAATAAGGTTACAATCCACGTTCTAATAATCCGCAGAATATCCATTTTGGAATTTTTCTTATTACCATATGTATCACCAATCAACCCAACAATCATAAGTAGACCATATAAGCACCCATACAGAATATAATTCCACGACGCTCCATGCCACAACCCCACAAGAGGCCATACTATGATCATACCTATAAGCGGTGCAAGCATTTTGGCAAACTTCTTAGACCGTCCCTTAGCCTTTTTTCTTAGATCATTTACCCAATTACTGCGTATTAACGAATAAAAGAGATAATCTCTGAACCAGATATTCAATGACATATGCCATCTTCGCCAATATTCAGCAACATTTTTTGACAAAAAAGGAATGTTGAAGTTTTGTGGCAATTCATATCCTATCATTCTTGCAACGCCCACTGCCATATCACTGTATCCGGAGAAATCACAGTATAATTGCATTGGATATGTCAAAGCAGCCAATAGTAATGTTGCACCACTATACACAGATGGATTCATGTACACATTATCAACAAACAGTCCCAATCTGTCAGCAATCACAAGTTTCTTGATCAGTCCAAACAAAAAAATCTGAATGCCTGACGATATATTATCAATTGTAATTGGGTGTTTTTCTTTAAGTTGTTTAAAAAAATCTGATGCCTTCTGAAAAGGGCCTTGAAGTATTTTGGGGAAAAACGCAATATATAATGCTTCTTGATATAGTGAAATCGGTCCAGTCAATTCCCCTCTGTAAATATCTATAAGATAGCCAACACAAGTGAAAATATAGAAAGAAATACCAATTGGAAGAACAAAATTTAATGTAAAAGAGTCATGCAAGCCAAGCACATTGCATAAACCCGAAACAAAGAATTTAAGATATTTAAATATTCCAAGTATAATCAAGAGCAAAACTATACTAATCGATAATACTGTTTTTTGCGATTCTTCTCCATTTTTGCTATTGGATAAAATCCTGCCGGAAATATGGGTTATTCCTATGCAAAGAAACAGCAAACCCAAGAATCGCCAATCCCATATCCCATAGAATAAAAATGAAGCTAACAAAAGTTCAATTTGTCTAATCTTTTCATTTTTCGTTACCGCCAGAACAAAGATCAGAACAATCAGGAAGGCAAAAAAAGGTATAGTTTGGAAACTCATCCTTTGTCCTCCTCAATTGCTTTTGCTATTTCACGCGCGACAATCTCGTGTCCGACCATATTCAAGTGGCCAGATCCCATAGTTGAATTGTTGAACCCATACGGCAAAGCATATGTGTTCTCATATTCTGTCTTAGCAGCCTCGAAACAATCAATCATAATTATTCCGTATTCGTCGGCAGCATTTCTTACAGTTTCAGTCCATTCAGCATCATCATCTCTTTCAAGTTTTCCATCTTCTCCCACATAAATATGAGGCATATAACATAGGACAAGCCTTATATTATTGTCAGAACAGACGGCCGCTTTTTGATTCAAAACCTCCTTAAGAACTTCTATTCTGCTTGATGATATTCCATCAGTGTCGACATCGGTTTTATCAGACATTCTCATTAATCGATCAATGCTAAGTTTGTCTGTCAACTGCTTATATACAACCTTTAATGCCGGAACTCTTTGCAATTGGTACAGCAATCCGGAATCATATGATGGAATATGCGGAACCAAACCATCACGCACACAAACTAAATCTTCCTCGCTTATATCAATATTATCAGTCTCTATTACTACATAACCATTTGGGGAATACTCAACAACAGCCGCTTCAAGATTATCAAGACAATTTATAAGCTGATGGCCCGACATGCCGATATTATATGTTCGATAATCTGGAAGATATTCATTGAGCAAGCTTCCAGCATTATACTCAGTCGGAAATTGAATGGCCTCCATATGAGATCCACCCATCAGTAAAATATCAACATTTTCATCATCGGACGAGAGATTATTGAATCCATTTTCATCCATATGCATGTAGTTGATGCCTTCTGCCCATTGTGCTTTATACTGACCTGCTACCCATTTATAATCGGTTGCTCCGGACAAGTTGATGATATGGGTGCCTGAATAGTTATAAATCAGAACGAAAAATGAAGATATCAAAAGTGATATTAGACCAGCTATTATCCATTCCGCGATACCCTTTATCACTATTGTAGTATTCCAACATCTATTATTCATTTCTGCCTTCAAATAGATTATAATCCAATTATCTACATTCTTTTTGTTTTTGGATATGACAGATAAAGTCACCCCAACTCATTAAGTTTAGTTCTCTTTCAGAATGAATATCGCATTTTAAGTCAATTGGCCATTTTATTCTTAAATAATTCTTGTCCACTAATTCCGTTGAAAAGATTTAATTACAGTCTTTTTGCTCCCCAAAAGAAATGCATCATGGACAAGCTCTATAGTGCGAAAAGAAAACTTCAAATCTCTAGTAAATGTAGGAAACGACAACCTATTTAACCCTTTATAATATGTATAATTCATTATCTTCTATGGAAAAAGAATGCTCATATATTATGGTCAATAAATTTGAACGATTCACATTGTCATTCCATTATCTACTTTTTAAGGAAAGTCAAATGCCCATCATATGAATATGGAAGAAGGTCATAACCAATAGATAGCAAATCATTATACAACTTTTTTTCTTGATTATACAGTTTCTTTATTCCTCTTCCGCAAAAACTAATTGCAATCTGTTGAACATCAACCTCTGTCTCAATAATATTCTTAACCACTTCAAATTCAGCGCCTTCAACACACAGTTTTAAAAAATCTATTCGATTATGATTATTCATGTTCATCAAAGTCTTCAAGCAAAATGTGTTTACCATAAAACTATCTTCGGAAAATTTTTGCCAATTAACATTTTCTTTTCTTAAAGAGCCACTAATATAATTTTTGTTTTGTGGAAAATAACATCTCTCAACACCATCACGCCCCATTAATGCAGCCTGCATAAAATGAAATTTATTAGATTTAATGAACTCATTTATGTATTCTGCAGACTTGGGCATTGGATCATACCCCCATACTTCACAATTATATTCATCAATTAATCTTGTTTCCAACTCAACCTCATCGCCTAAGCCAAACGAATATACTATTGGAGACTCTGGAAAGTCGTCTATAGAAACAACATAAGGAGCGTGTCTTTTAGCGCCGCCAATTGTTACTATGTGATCAGATTTTAATGTCGGTTTCATATAATACTTGTTCTTCAAAACAATATCATAACAATTTTTGATTTTTGACTTTGCAGCCCCAATCAATTTTCCACTTATCATCAATCACTTATCCCCTTCCAAATAATCTCTCTAAAAAAGTTATATCATCTACCAAACCTATCTTTTTTGACACATCGGATAAAATCGTCCCAACTCAACAAATTTAGATCCCTTTCAGAATGAATACTGCAATTTAAATCAATCGGCCATTCTATTCCTATTTCCGGATCATCAAACCTTATTCCAGTATCAGTCGAAGGGTTATACTTTTCTTCACATTGATACAACATTACGGAATCATCTTCCAAACAAGCAAATCCATGAGCATATCCTTTAGGAATATATATTGCTAAATGATTATCGGAACTAAGTTCAAATGCCTTCCATTGTTTAAAGGTCTTACTATCAGGCCTCAAATCAACAATAACATCCCATATTTTTCCAGAGAGAACAGAAACGATTTTTGCTTGCGGATTTCCTAATTGAAAATGTAATCCTCTAATGACATTTTTTGAAGATAACGATACAAAGGTTTCATTCAAGGAAAAATCTATTCCCGCATCTTTATATATGTCTTTTTCAAATATTTTAGAAAAAAAGCCTCGATTATCTCCCACGTGAAAATAATCTATCAGATATGCATCTTTTAATTCCAACTTTTGAAAAGAAAAATTAGACATTAGCTGTTACCTCTTAACCATTCGATTGTGTTTTTTATTCCCTCATCAAAAGAAACCATCGGTACAAATCCGGTATCTTTCTTTACTGATTCAACATCAAATTCTTTATATGTAAGGCTAATACCATTAAAAGGGATATCGCCTAACCCTATTTCAATACTCGGATCAAAACTATCTCTCATTTCTATAAGGAATTCTTTTAACGGTTTGGGAGCAAGAGAGCCAATATAATATGTTTTGTTGGGTAACCCCATATTTGCAATAGCAACAAAAGCTTTAGCAGCATCAGATATATATATAAAATCATATAATTGATCACCTGGTGAATAGCTGCATCGTTCACCGGAAATCATTTTCTTAAGGCTTGATACAATTAATCGTGAACTTATCTCACCCGGACCATATATATTTGATATAACAGCGCGTATATAATCGATCCCTAAATCTCCCGCCAAAGTTCGGGCCAAATAATCTGCAGCCAGTTTTGCGGAACTATATAGTGTATTAATTCCAGGGGTTATTTCTGTAGCCATAACGGCTTCTATTTCAAATTCCATAATACTGGATGCAAAGATTATCCTTTTGCATCCAATTTCAGCACATGCTCTTACTGTATCGCAAGAATACTTTATATTATTTATTTGGACATCCAGGTCGGATCGAAGTATTCCCGCACTTCCTACCCATGCAAAATGAAAGAGTACGTCAACATCTCTATCAGGAATCAGTGACGCAAGATTTCTAAAATTTGAAAAGTCACAATATATTATTCGAATTCCATTGCAATCAGCAATATTGTCAATATTCTCCTCAGGGCAACGAACAACAGCTATAACCTCCACTCCAGCTAAAGATAACTCCGCACATACTGCAGAACCTACAAATCCATTTGCCCCGGTTACGATTACTTTTTTCATAATTCATTCACCGCTTCTGAAATCACTTTTGCAATATAGTCAACCATATCATCAGATAATCCAGGATACACTCCGACCCAAAATGTATTATTCATAACATAATCCGTTTGTGGCAGATTTCCAATAACCCTGTACCTATCCGTCCCTCTGATCTGATTAAAACACGGGTGCTTGATCAAGTTGCCTGAAAACAATAGTCTTGTTTGAATATTATGATCTTCAAGGTATTTGGTTATTACATTTCTTTCCAAACCACTATCAGGTCTTATCGATATCAAAAATCCAAACCAAGAAGGTTCGCTATTCTTAGCCGGTTCGGGTAAAATGATTTTATCTTCAAGATGCTTTAGTTTCTCCCTCAGTTTAGTCCAATTGTTTCTTCTTTTCTCAATAAAAGATGGCAACTTTGCTATCTGCTCACACCCCACTGCTGCTTGCATATCTGTAACTTTAAGATTATATCCAAAATGTGAATAAACATACTTGTGATCATAACCCGAAGGAAGCAAACCATGGTGCCCATCGAATCGGTGTCCACAATAATTATCTTTTCCGCTCGGACATACACAATCTCGTCCCCAGTCCCTAAAAGATAAAGCTATTCGGTAAAGCAAAGGATTATCCGTGTATACAGCTCCCCCTTCACCCATTGTCATATGATGAGGCGGATAAAATGAAGATGTGCCTATATCTCCCCAGGTTCCTGTATATTTTGTGACTCCATTGATTGAATACTTTGTACCCAAAGAATCACAATTATCCTCCACGAGCCAAAGATTATTTTTCTCGCAAAAAGCCTTAACAGATAACAAATCAAATGGATTACCGAGAGTATGTGCTATCATAACCGCTTTGGTTTTTTCTGATAACGCAGCATCTAATTGAGTTACATCAATGTTATACTGTGGAATAGTAATATCAATAAACACAGGCACTGCACCATAATTAATAATAGGGGTAACAGTGGTCGGAAAACCGCAAGCGACAGTGATTACTTCATCGCCAGGTTTTATTTGCCTTTCGCCAAGCTCAGGCGATGTTAATGTCATAAAAGCAACGAGATTTGCAGAAGAGCCAGAATTAACAAGCAATGCATGTTTGGACCCGATCCATTCTGCAAATTCTCTTTCAAATCGTTCTGAGAATCGTCCAGCCGTAAGCCAAAAATCCAGTGTTGCTTCCGTAAGTGCTTGCATTTCCTTTTCATCGAACACTCTTGAAGCATAACTTATTCTATCACCTTCTTTGAATGTCGATTCTTTGTCTATAAATTCATGATAATACTGTGCAATTATATCCTTTATGTACTGTCTTGCTTCTTGTTCGCACGCCCATATCATCACAATCCCTCCAATACGTTCAGCCTTTTACTATCCGCTCTATCAATGCCAACTTTTCCAAGGCGCTTTTCCTTCATTCCACAACTTTTCAATTTGCTGTTTTTCTCTTAATGTGTCCATGCACTGCCAATAACCTGTATGAACAAAGCCCATCAATTGTTTATCGAAAACCAATCTTCTCATGGGTTCAAATTCAAAAGCTTCATCTCCATGAATATATTCAAATACATTACTTTCTAAAACCATAAAGCCAATATTTATCAAACTATCATCAGTATTTGATTTTTCTCTGAATGCCTCTATAAGTCCTTCCTTTCCAACCTCTACAACTCCCTTATTTTGAGAAAAATTATACATAGAGATAGTGCCAATTTTGTTATGTGATCTATGAAAACTAAGCACATCGGATATATTAATATCAGCAACGCCGTCTCCATATGTCAACATAAAGCTCTCGTTTCCAACATATTCTTTTATATTCCTTATTCTTCCTCCAGTTGTGGTATCCAGTCCAGTATCAACAATAGTAACTTTCCACGGCTCAACATGCTTGTTATGCACAATCATTTCGCCATTTCCGGTGGTATAGTCAAATGTCACATCGGAAGTATGGAGAAAATAATCTGCAAACCATTCTTTAATTATATGTTGTTTATATCCAGCACATATAATGAAATCGTTAAATCCATAAGAAGAATAAATCTTCATAATATGCCACAAAATTGGCATGCCGCCAATTTCAACCATCGGTTTTGGTTTGTACTCAGATTCCTCTGAAATACGTGTTCCGTATCCACCAGCTAAAATAACAACTTTCATTTTTTCTCCATTCTCTTGTTAAGCATGCCAATAGAAAAGTCTTCTCATTCTTCGATTTTTATAGGGATGAAGTATAAATCTTCTAATTGATTGTTTATATATAAGTTTTTTAAATCTATCATCAAAAGTAAAATATTTAAGAATGAGCCAGGAGTTGGTTTTTAAAGCAGCATTAATAATAATCATAGACTTAGAATAATCAAAAAATCGAGACAATTTTTGATACTCATTCCTCATAGTCTCATCAGATCCGTATTTGAGTTTCGTTCCATTCGATTCTCGAATAAAATATATATCGTTTGTAATCACCATCCGAAAGCCATTTAATGCACAGTTAAGTTCAGCCCAACAATCTGTATACGGAAGAATCATAGAATCAGCAATAAAACCACCAATATTTTTTATATCCGACGAAAATAGAGTCCCACTAGGTGTAAGTCCTCCATAGGTAAATATCTCCACAAGATCAGATCCACAAATCAATTTGCCGACAGGATATTGCAACCTTTCAATATCATTTTTAAAACTTTTATACACACTGTTTCCCGCAACAATCATTCGATTTGGATAGTTGAATACTTTTAATAAATTGTCAAGATCCGTCAAAGCATTCTTTAAAACAACATCATCAGCATGAAGGAAAAAAATATAATCCCCTCTGGCTCTATCTATTAAATAGTTGTGATTATCCCACATTGACCATGTTGAATCATTATGAAAAACAAATACATTGTCCCACGCCTGTTCTTTAATCAATCCAACAACAAAATTATAATTATCTTCGTTGTCAGAGGTGTCAGATATTATAACTTCATAATCATCAAACCCAACATCAGCTGCCGAATACACACTTTTCTTAAGATCATCAATAGTATTATTGTGCGTAGGTATTGCTACAGTAAATTTCACTAAATGCACCTCCATCATCTAAAAGCATCATTCAAATACGGTGGGCTATTTCCGTTCCATTAATTCTGGGAATAATGTCTTCAAATCGTATATTTTTTATAGTTTTAGGTTCGGTAGAAAAAACTCTTTTGTATCCATAACTGTAAGGGCAATTCAATCGTTTGTAAGATACTGCCGTTTTACTTCCGTATGGAAATGCAAATTCATCCACTTCTCTTCCAATCAGGCTCTCTAAATTCAATTTAGAAGATACCAGTTCCAGTTTGACTTCATCTTCAGACAATTTGCAAAAGGACGGATGTGTTTTGGAATGGCTTCCTATCGTACACAAACCTTCATTGGACATCTCAATTAATTGATTACCGGAAATATAGCCCTCCTTATTAATCCAGTCAGATGTGATGAATAAATGAAATGGAATTCCCTCAGGCTTTAAATAATCATTCAGCAATAAATATGTGCTTGCAAATCCGTCGTCAAACGTGATGACACAATATTCTTTTGTGTTTTTAGGTAATTGCTCCAATTCTTTTAGTGATATAAATTTATATCCAAAATTTTTTAGTCTATTGATGCAGTTCACAAATTCAGAATAAGATATTCCATATGCATCTCTTACCATATTATCAAAATACACATCATGAAACATTGCAACAAAAGATTCATGGTTGTAAATTATTTGTCTGATAGAATGATGCACTTGAATTTTGCGAATAATTACCTCTATGTAAGAAAAAATCTTTCTTGATATATTCACTCCAAAGCCTCAACTTTTTCTTTTTATCAGCCCCAACAAATAATCAAAACTATCTATCTTTAATAAACGACTACCAAAAATGTAAAATATAACACCAAATGTCACCTGTATAAGCAAGGTGATTGCATCCGGCAAATCAAATGCAGCGAAGGAATAAACCACGATGCCCATCAGCACCGACAGCAGTCCGCAAGGAAGAATATCAACAACTTGTTCCCTATAAGTATAATTGAATAATTTTTTACAAGGCATTCCGCTTATAACCTGTGCAGCAAATGCAATAAAAATCATACTATATCCCAATGCCATTACACTTATATACATAGTACATGCCAAAGCAACGACCCCTACTATTTTTTTCCATATTTCCACTCTCATATACACATCACTGCGACCGATTGCTTTAATCGCATTTAAATTAGCTGTTTGAATCGGATGAAACATATAGGCAATGCAAAACATAATTAAATATGGGACGCAAGGCATCCATTTATCTCTCAGCACTAAATGAACCATCACTTTAGAGCAACCGGCCATCCCCATCATTAACGGAAAAATCACATAACTACTTACTTTTATTGCTTTTCGAGTCATCCCCTTTATACGTACAATATCATCCTGTACTGCAGACATCGTAGGCAATAATACACTGTCAAGAGATGAATTCACCGTAGTAACAACCATATACGGTGCCTGAATTCCCCTGTTAAAATACCCAAGATCTGAACTTGAATATATTTTTCCTATAACAATAGTCCTTAATTCGGTATACAAAGTATCAATCAAATTTGATAACAATATTTTCCAACCATATGAAAGTAACGATTTTAACCTTGAGAAAGAAAATTCATAAGTTGGTCTCCATTTTACAGTAATCCACAGTATCAAAGTATCCACTAAATTATTAATTAAATACTGTGCGATAAGTGCCCAAACGCCAAAGCCCAGAACAGCCATTACAATCCCAATAACAGCAGCTGCCAATGTACCACCTAATGTTGAAAAAAAGAATTTTTTAAACAACAAATTCCTTGAGACATAAGCCTGCTGAACATTTTTCACGCCCGAAATCAACACAGAAAGGCTCAACGCTCGAATCAATTCGGTAAGTTCAGGCAATTTATTAAAAAAATAAGATACAAGCGGCGCTGAAGCAAATATCAATCCATACAGCACAAAACTCGAAAAAACATTAAAATAGAACACTGTGGAAAAATCGATGGAATCAGCATTCTTCTTCTGTATCAGTGCATTACCCAGTCCTCCATCAATAAACACCTGCATTATATTTGAAACCACTAACACTATGGCTACAACGCCATAGACATCCGGATCCAATAATATAGCCAGAATAAGAGATACAAGAAAAGAAACTCCTTTTGCGCCACATCGTTCAAGGAATCTCCATATGAATCCTGATATTATCTTTGATTTCCACCTTGAATTCATTATCACTTTACAAAAGCTAGTTATGAAATTTCTGAAGTGCTTTTTTCTTCATCAGTTTCATTTTTATATGCAGAATTGCCCAAAAATTACTGCAAACAAACGGGAATAGTTGAACAAAATTAAAACCGCGAATAAAATATGGCAGAAATGCTCTGTTCCGTTTATCAAGAGCAGGGGCTTTTTTCGAAGTGTCATAAAGAAATATCCCTTCACCCTGTAAGCCATATATGATATTCAATTCCGCAGGTCGAATCGATAGAGAATAACTTTTTATTACATGATAAGGTAAAGTTTTCGTCGACAGAAGGTATCTATTTCTATTTACACGCTTTCTTGTTTGATTCAAATCAATATCAATTTCTTCACTATGCAGGCCAAACAATCCCAAAGTATCCAAAACCGGCTCAAAAAAAATGTCATATTTTATCAAATCATTGAACGGAAGAAATGAATAAGTATAACTCTCCCTTTCCGACAAGGTCACTTGATGAACCGTATTTGTTTGCTGACTATGCTGGCCGGCATCCGAAAAATTTGTAGTCATTGAAACATACGGGATTATATAAAATTTGCCGTTCTCGGCAATATATTTCGCAAAAAACTTCCCCCAGGAATTCTCTGACCATCGATTAATCCTTTCAGGAATAATCTCACAATATGTATATGGAGAATTAAGATCAAGCCATGCCTTAAAGCAGTTCCACTGCCTATCTGTCCAACACTGTCCCCAGGTAATAGAAAACTGGCCTGCAAAAACGTCGCCTTTGCCATACCTCTTTTGGAAAGGAATATGCGCATATCCATTCCACTCATGAGAATACAGGCCTATCCCAGCAATACGTTCATCATTGCTATAATAATTTACAGCTTGTACAGCAAAATTGTAAAAGTCCTTGGCAACATACAGATCATCTTCAAGAACAATCACAGCGCCATACTTCTCAGACAAATCGCCACACTGCAAAATATGTTGTTTTAGTCCTTGTCTTGTAGGGAATGTTCGTATTACCTTTTTACCATGCTTCCAGTCAAATTCCTCTGCTATATGTACAACCTCTTCAATATCGCTTTTATCTAAACTAATGATTAGTGTTATACCATCATATGCGTAACTCGCATTAGAAAGACTCAGCAACAAACGGCTTAACGAATCAGGCCTATCATATCCAACAACAACTATAGCAGGCTTAATCATTTCAGAACTCACCCCACCTTAAACAATGTATTTTTAGTTCCAGAATATATAAGTTTTCCAAAATTCAAAAAATTAAAAAAAACATATGCCAATTTTGCTCTTCTTAAAAAAGCCAACTTCAAAAATATTTTTTTCAATACCGAATATCCTTGAATTTTTATTTCTTGTATTTCTGGAAAATCACACACCTGGTAAAAAACAGTTTGAAACCGAGTGTAAGAACCCCATTTGGTGATCAATTTCACAAAATATAAATCAACCATGGAATGCGTAAGAAGCTCTAACACTTCATTTTGCAAAGAGTACTCACTAATTAACTTATAAAGATTCAATCTGGCATTTCTTATCGTTATAATAGAATTTTCAATATATGTATTCTTGTGCTGAACAGAGCCGATTGTGTATGTATAAGAATACAATTCATCGTTTATCACTCTAACTCTATTGCAAGCCCTAATGTAATCCACAGCAAACGCAAGATCTTCATTATAGCGATACTCAGTGTCATTAAATCGAATGGTGTTAGAAAGTATAATTTCCCTTTTGTAGATTTTATTACCTATACATGAGAGCCAATTTATCGGCCATTCAATTAATAAGTTTGATAGGAAATCGGAAACACTATAAATGCCTTCTTTACGCGAAAACATATTCTTTTGTATATTATCCCCACGTTGCCTATAAAATGAGCATATACAAATATCCGTATCATAGATATTGGAAACCATTCTCTCGACAGCAACAGACTCCAATTTATCATCCGAATCAAGAAACATAATGTATTGACCTGTAGCTAGATCGAGCCCCTTATTTCTCGCGTTGCCTTGTCCGGAATTGCTCGGAAGTTTGTCTATGATCATCGAAAAAAAATAGTTTTCTTTTCCTTTCAGTTCCAATAAGTGATCATAAGTTCTGTCGTTTGAACAATCATCTACAATTATAACTTCAATATCTTTGTACGTTTGATTATTCAAAGACAATAATGTATCATCAATGAAATCTTCAGAGTTATATGTAGGTATGATAATTGAAACTTTATTCTCAACCATTTTAGTCACAAGTGAGATTAATTGTTTTTTCTGAATTGATACTCATAATCTCTTCTAAATTCTTTAGAAAATTATGATAATCAAAAACACTGTTATCCACGCCTAGTCTGGGCATTCCCAAGCAAGATATAATAGTTTCCTCTAAACAATTCAAACCGTCTATTAGAACCCCACTGTCTTTTATGTAATCCTCTACATTGCTAAACCTATTTATTATCACAGGAGTTCCACAACTGATAGATTCAACAAACTTGGTAGGAAAGCCTGCATTGACCACCCAATTATTGTCCCTCAGAATCATAGTCCAATCAGATGCTTTGGTAAGTTCAATTACTTTATCATGCCTGACTCTTCCCCAAAACACAATTCTTTCAGTTATAGGTTTAATCCATCCGTATATCTGTATAAATTGTTCTTTGGTTATTCCGACTACATTTAATCTTATTATTTTTTCGGAACTAAGATTCTCTACAGCCTCAACTATAAGATCAAGACGTTCTTTTTGGGTGCTCGGTGATCCAGCATAGATAAACGATAGTATATCATCATCTTTTCGGATCACTACGTTCCATTTATCATCTAATAAATCTACCGTCGGCGGAATCATCACCGTTTTGACAGAATCCTTATAATACTCATATAAGAATCTGCTGATAGCAATCACTCCATCCAATCGTTTATGGACTATTCTCATCCTATAGTACGAATCAAATGACTTTATTACTCTATAGGATAATTTTCCCTCAGATACTTTGTACCATTCAGTCGCATCAGCAATGCATTTAATGCCATTACTCTTGCAATATCTCCTTATTCTCTCAAGTGCAATTCCTGGATAGTTGTATGCAACTACAAAGTTCGGTTTTACTCTTTTTATATGATCTATGACAGTTTTTGCCGTAAACAGATAATCCTTCTCCGATTCACGCCCGTATTCGTAACACTTAAAACCGAAGTATGTTTTTATCTCTTCATCTTGGTTAACGTTTTTCAGTGAATTCAGAAATATCACTTCATATCCTAATTCTCTGAATCCCTTAGCTATACCTACCACTCTTTGAGCGGCAGCATTCTTATCCGGCAGTTCAAACCCTCCGATATAGAGAATCACTTCTTTCCCATTCATTCCTAAAGATTCTCCCTATACCATTCAATAGCAGCCATAATCCCTCTGTCAAAACTCCATTCAGGATCATACCCCAACAATTCTTTTGCCCTGCTGATATCAGCATTACTGTGTTTGATATCTCCGGCTCTGTCCGGCCCGAAAATTGGCTCTAGTCTGTTTCCATTCTCATCTTTTATTCCAAGAGCATCTACAAGTCCGTAATAGATATCAAGAAGATACTCTCTTCCTCCGTATGCTATGTTATAGGCTTGTCCTGCCGCTTCCGAACCAGCCAGACACGCTTTTAGGTTAGCTTCTATTACATTTTCGATATATGTAAAATCTCTGCTCTGCTTTCCGTCTCCGTTAATAGTCGGAACCTCTCCATGGAGAAGTTGTCTTATAAACTTGGGAATTACTGCAGCATATGCCCCGTTAGGATCCTGGCGTCGCCCAAAAACATTAAAATATCTGAGTCCGTATGTATCCAGTCCGAAATGTTTAGTATACTGCTTTGCCCATTCTTCGTCCGCTCTTTTACTTACAGCATAGGGTGAGAGAAGATTCCCTTCCCTTCCTTCCTTTTTTGGAAGGTTCGGCTCATCGCCATATACAGAACTCGAACTTGCATAGACAAATTTCTTTACTCCGTTTTGTCTGGCAGCTTCCATCATATTCAGCGTGCCCATAATGTTATTAGCACAGTAAAACAAAGGCATTTCTATGCTTCTGGGAACAGATCCCCACGCTGCCTGATTAAGAACATAATCAACTCCTTCGCAGGCCTTCATGCAGGTATCAAGGTCCTTGATATCGCCCATTACGAATTCATAATTAGGATTAGATAAAAACAGATCAACGTTTACCTGTTTGCCTGTGCTAAGATCATCAAGGCACCTGACTCTGTATCCAAGATTAAGAATCGCTTCGCAAAGGTTGGAACCGATAAATCCGGCACCGCCTGTCACAAGGAATAAACTGTTTTCAGGAAATTTAATATTCTGATAACCCATTCCAAACTACTCTCTTATTACAATCTCCAATAGCTATATCCGGCCGCTTCATATTCTTTACGATTCAGAAGCCCCTTAAGGTCAAGAAGAACCTTTTTACCGTCTCCAAAGAATCCATTCATTCTATCAATAGTAAAATCACTGAACTCAGTATGAGCAACGGCAAGGATAACCGCATCCATATCCTTTATAGCATTTATATCGGTGAATTCGACACCGTATAAGTGTTTAGCCTCATCAGCATCAGCCTGAGGATCTGCGATTAAAGGTGTAATACCGTATTCTTTGAGTTCATTAACAATATCGATGATTTTGGTGTTTCTGGTATCTGGGCAATTTTCCTTAAATGTAAATCCAAGAATTGCCACCTTTGCATCCTTAACCGACTTGTCAGCCGCTATCAGATTCTTCACACAGTTTTCAGCGCAATACTTGCCCATATCATCATTTATGCGTCTTCCCGATAATATTATCTGGCTATGATATCCGAGCATTTCCGCCTTGTAGGTAAGATAGTAAGGATCGACACCTATGCAATGACCACCAACAAGTCCGGGATAGAACTTAAGGAAATTCCATTTGGTTCCGGCAGCTTCGAGTACCGACTTAGTATCTATTCCCATCTTGTTGAAAATAATGGAAAGTTCATTCATAAAAGCGATATTGATATCGCGCTGTGAGTTTTCTATAACTTTGGCTGCTTCCGCAACTTTAATCGACTCAGCGCGATGAACCCCGGCGTCTACAACCAGTTCATAAACCTTGGCAACACAGTCAAGAGTCTCTTCATCCATTCCGGACACTATCTTCTTGATGGTTTCAAGTCTGTGAACCTTATCACCGGGATTAATGCGTTCAGGGGAATATCCTATCTTGAAATCCTCGCCACACTTAAGTCCCGATTCTTCCTCAAGAATAGGAACGCATACATCCTCAGTCACTCCGGGATAAACTGTAGATTCAAATACCACAACAGATCCTTTAGTCAGATTTCTTCCAAGAATTTTACTTGCACTTTCTACCGGAGTCAGATCAGGGGTATGATCATCATTTACCGGAGTTGGTACAGCTACTATATGGAACTTGGCTTCCTTGAGCCTGATTTCATCAGCAGTAAAATCCACCTTCGAAGCCTTGACAGCATCATCTCCGACCTCTCTTGTCGGATCTATCCCTGACTTATACATTTCTATCTTTTTTGCATTAAGATCAAATCCGATAACATCTATCTTCTTTGCAAATGCTACAGCGATAGGCATGCCAACATAGCCGAGACCGACCAGAGACAGTTTCTCCTCCCTATTCATAAGTTTTTCATAAAGCGTTTTCATCACAGTTTTCTCCTAATGGCACCAACCATAATAATGGTTTAATTCTATCCCTCGCACATATTGCTTACTGTTTATCCTTCAACAGCTCTTTTTATTTCTTCCAGATAGGCATTGACCACAAGCTTACGGTCAAATTCTTTTTCTATTTTTTCTCTTCCCGAAATGCCCATTTGCTTACGTTTCTCGTAGGGCATTTCCAGAAACTTTTTCATACATTCATACAATCCGGCAGCATCACGGGGGTCACAGCCGAATCCGGTTACACCCTCATCAAATGTCTCTTGGCATCCGGGAACACTTGTTGATATCACAGGTCTTCCGGATGCTGCGGCTTCCAGCAACACATTGGAAGTACCCTCATGGTAAGAGGGAAGCACTACACAATGAGCTTCTCTGTAAAAAGGCTTTACATCAATCTGCTCGCCATGATATTTAATGAATTCGCATTCCACGGATCTGAGATACTCAGCATAGTTCTCATCCATATCGCCTACGATATTCAATACCGTATTAGGAAACAGATTATGTACTTCCCTAAATGCTGTAACGGTTTCCTCGATTCCTTTTTCCTTCATGATCCTTCCGACAAATAGGAATCGTATCGGATCATCATCCGCAGGATATTCAACATATACATAATCATCCAGATTGACTCCGGATCCTGGGATAACCTTATACCTTCCCGAGTATAGCTTTCTCTCTTTAAAGAGCATTGCATTCTGAGCATTTTGGAAGAATACACATTCCGCTTTCTTGACCCCACATTTATACAGAGTAGTTGCAATCTTTTGGATCAGACCTCCGTTTTCCAATGAGGAACCTAAACCTGTAATGTTGGGAATATACTTTGTCTTCGTCAAACGGCATGCTATTCCGCCATATACATTAGGCTTAATGGTATATGAAAGAACAATATCCGGCCGTTTCTCCCTGATGATCCTTTCATATTTCATTGCCAGCATTAAATCTTTTAACGGATTCGTTCCGCGTCTGTCTATATCTACGTCGATATATTCACACCCCATATTCACAAAAGCGGATTTGATCTCCTCATTCGGAAAAGCCAGAATCACTTCATTATCCGAAAGAAGGTTTTCTAATAATTCCCGCCTGAACTTATAAAAGCCAAGCGCCTTATTAGATAATATGAGGACTCGCATGAATATTATCTCCGTTTCCCCCGATTGTCTGATCGGCATTAAATATATTCACCGGCTGTGATCCTAAACGTTGATCCGGTCATCATTGCAGAAGCATCCGACATCAGATAGATCAGTGCTTCCATATAGTCATTACGTTCACACATACGCCCCATCGGAAGAATGTCAGCAGCTCTTTTTCTCAGTTCCGCTTCACTCTCGCCCTGACTGATCCTGAGGTTCACTTCTCCCTCTGTAGGTGTCCAGCCTAGAGTCAGATAATTGCAGCGTATCTGCTCAGTCGCATACTGATGAGCTATGTGTTCATTAAGAGTTCTCAGAACTCCCTTTGTCATTGCATAAGCAGCTCTGTCCTTCTGGCCTCCCCAGGCATGAGCAGAACCCGTCAGTACTATGCTGCCGCCATTATTCATTCTCATATATTTCACTGCTGCCTGACAGCAGAAGAATGCCGCCTTATAATTGACATTTGTAACCCAGTCAAAAGTCTCCTCATCACAGGTGTCTAACGGACTAACTGGAGTTACACCGGCATAGTTAAAAAATCCATCGATCTTTCCGAATTTCTCAAAGCCTTTATCAAACAGATTCTTGCAGTCATTGACCTTGAGCAGATCCGTATATACGAATATGCCATCCGAGCCAAAGGTTCTGATATTCCTTACAGCTTCCTTGCCCGCTTTCTCATCACGACCTCCGATAACAACCCTGGCACCTTCACGGCCTGCCACCTCAGCGAATGCGCGGCCAACGCCTTTAGTACCGCCTGAGATAACGATCACCTTATCTTTTAATCTTTCTGAATCCATCCCGGTATCCTATCTTTCAACCAGTTCATAAATTACAAATCTCAGGAGCGATCACTTCAACTCCAGTGCCTTATTTACATCAAAGCCTTTGAGGAGCATATCATTGCCAGCTTCATCCAGAACCTTCACTGTATTCATGTAATACTTCAAGGCATCAGCCAATTCCATCTTGCTGTTGCAGACGATATACATACGGGTAAGTACCTGTTTTTCATTACCGATCCATTCAGGACGAACCGTATCCCCTTCGTAAAGCCGCTGGATATTATCCACAACCCTATCATCCTTATCAAGCTCATCCAATCCGATGATCTTGCCGATTTTACCTTCCTTAAGGAGAAACCAGAGTGTGGCAGCCCATTTACCGCGAAGTCTTGTATCGTCATCAGCCTTTAGATCCACGTCACCTTCAGATCCGGTAAGAGCAAATCGAATGAGCATTTCACGCTGGTCGAATCCATGAATGGCTTTCATAAGAAGATGAGGCGCTTCTCCCTGAAGGCGGAAGCCGGTGTCATACACATAGAACTCACCATTCTCATAGAAACCGGAAAGCATAAGGACGCCATTTTCAATACCGATTTCCTTGAACAGTCTCACAACATTCGGATGCATACGCTCAAAGTATTCATCCAGATGCTTTGAAGGATATGTTCCTCCGAGACACACACGTGAAAGACCGGGCTGCTCATCAGTGGTATAACGATCATAGATGCATGATGCAGAGCAATAACCATCCTTGAAGGTATAATACATACCCATATCATCACACTGCATATACTTCTCTACGATGAAGCGCTTCGAATGGCTGTTCTCAAGAGCGACTTCAACGCCCCTACGCAGTTCGTCCTCGTTATAGGCAACAGTCATGCCTACGCCGCCACCGTTATCAACCGGTTTGATCATGACAGGATACTGGATCTTCTCGAGATCAGAAGGATTCATATTACCATCGAGGTAATACTCAGGAATACCGTGAACACCATATCGCTCGCAGGTCGCCTTGAACACATCCTTGAAAGCAAAAACGTCAACAATCTGCTGACTTGCATAACAGGGCAGATTCAAAGCATCACACACTTTGCAGTACATAGGAACAAGAATGTCTGCAACCCCGACAAGAACACCGTCAACTTTCTCTTCCGTGGCAATTTTGATGACGGCACCGGTATCAAGTCCCTCGTATGTATAAGCCTTCCAGGCACACTTCTTGGCAGGATCTGTATCTCTTGCAGAGGCCACAATAGTCTTAATGCCCCAGCTGTTTGCAATCTCTACCAGCGGAATGGTTTCAGGATTTCCACCCAGGATCAGCAATTTCTTTCCTTCAAATTCTCTCGTTTCTTTAGTGTTACTCATTTATTATTCCTCTATAACTCAGACAAACCGCATTATTTTCCGATATGCGTTAAAATCTATACGCTTCACCTTGCTGCATAATAAGTACGGGCAGAGCTTTCTCATTCATCACATCATAGAACCGTTTCAGATCTCCGCCGTGAGAAGCAAACATACCATAGTGGCACGGAACAGTTACTCCAGGTTTCAGAGCTTCAGCTAACCGCGCAGTCTCCTCACTATTCATATTTCCATACATTCCATTGATAGGTGAGATCAGTACATCTATGGGGTGGGGTATCTCGGATGTTCTGTCAAGTCTCAAGCAGCTGTCTCCGACCTCATAGATTGTCTTACCATCAACATTTACGATGACGCCGACAGCATCCGGTGCACCCTCGCCATGATCGCAGTTGGTAAAGATAATATCGAAGTCGCCGGCAACATGACGGTCGCCCGGTTTGACATATGTTATAGAATCCTTGTAGTAGTCCATCAGAAGCTGCTTGTTCAACTTCTCACACTCTACGGAACAGAACAGCCTGCTGCCCTTGCTTACCATCTCGGGAACAGAATCAACATCGTAATGATCGAAATGAGGATGCGTAGCGATCAAAACATCAAATCGGATATCCGATGCATTCAGAATCTGTGGCAACAGTCTCTTGAAACCTTTGTGGCCTTCAACTCTCTCCACACAATTTGAAAGATATAGATCGATAGCCAACAGCTGACCGTTTTTGCTTTTAACAATGAATCCTGCCTGGCCGGTGCTGAATATAGCAGGTCCTTCAGTTGTAAGTACTTTCGTCACAAAATCATGCATGCGATAATACTCCTCGATTATTCCTTTCTTCCTCCCAGCGTATTGAATCCACATCCAAGAATCGGGAAAGCAAATCTTCTTTTTCCGTTTCCACAGTTATAGTCAGTATCTTCTCCCTGCTTATGCCATATCCGAAAAGCCTGCTCACGATTTTTTCAGCGAGAATACTGTCTACAGTGGCAACAATGACATAATCAAACTGCAATCCAGTAATACTATCAACAGGATCTACATTCATACAGCATCGTCTGTATTCCCAGTAGTCATCATCGATCCAGGCTACGATATCGCAATGATCGGATTCCTTTAAACGGTTCATAAGCTGCTGTCCGAAAGTTCCCGCACTATAAACGACCACCTTTTTACCGAAGTAAACAGGATCAAATGAGCTGTATTCACTATGCGGAATACGTCCGCCGGATCGTATTAATGAGATCGACAACACATAATCATTAACCTGCCGGCCTATTTCCAGATCCTTTTCCGTACTGTCTGCCCAGCGACTCAGATAGTCGTGCAGATATTTCAATTTCTGCGCATCTGCACTATACTGTGCGCTTTGTTTTAACATTGAGTCTTCGCGCTGGCGATAATGATATTCCACATTGTCTGTCACAACGACAGTCTTACATTTTAGCAATGCCGGATATGTTACCGCTCCGTCTTCTCCCAATGATATCCTGTTATCAACACAGGATTGTACTTCAAGGAGTATTTCTCGCTTGAACAGCTTATTCCAAACATAGGTGTTGATTCCGGGACGATAGTATGAGCCATAGGATATCATGTTTTTCCATAACCCTCTCAGCTTCTCACCTTCATAGATGCCACACGGCATTGAATTTAAAAAGCTTGCTGATTTAGAGAATAAGTCTCTGGTAAATCCTGCGCATACCACATCAGAGCCGGAGGAGCTTGCCGCCGTATAGAGTCCTTCTATGAACCCGGGACCAATCCAGTCATCACCGTCTACATATGATATATAAGATCCGTTACTTTCCTGTAATCCTGCTTTGCGGGCAGATACCAAACCACCGTTTTGCTTGTGAATAACCTTTATTCTGTCATCCTTAGATTTATACAGATCACAGATTGCCGGACAGCTATCTTTACCTCCATCATCCACCAGAATTATTTCAAGATTCCTGTAAGTCTGATTAAGGATACTCTCTATGCATATTCCAATATATCTATCAATCATATATATTGGCACGATCACACTTATTAACGGTTTATCCATCATTTCTCCGGCAGGCTCACAAAAAACTCACATTTACTCTTTAGCTTCTCTTCCCAGGCTCTTGCAATAATCCACAAAACTTTCCATCGTTACGGATGTCTCAGAACTGATTCCCTCATGTCTGAGTACCGCTTTTACGGTCTTTAAGATGATCTTTATATCTCCTATAAAGGTGATATTAGATACATACTCACAATCCATAGCGAACTTATCATCCCAGTTGACGGCATTCCTTCCGTTAGCCTGTGCATATCCCGTAAGTCCCGGGCGAACCGAATGTCTCTTATGCTGCTCCTCTGTGTACCATGGAAGATACTTTACCAGCAACGGTCTGGGACCAACCAAAGCCATATCACCTTTAAGTATGTTGAACAGCTCAGGTATCTCATCAAGTGATGTTGAGCGAAGGAACTTTCCGTATGGTATCAGTCTCTTTTCATCAGGCAAAAGGTTTCCGTTCTCATCCTTTTCATTCGTCATAGTCCTGAATTTGACGAGTTTGAAAATCTTCTCTTTATATCCCGGTCTGTCCTGTGTAAAGAATGGATTACCCTTCATCTTTACAGCTCCGACAATAGTCAGAACGAGGAATAACGGCGAGAGAATAATGATCCCGCAAAGACTTATAATGAAGTCCAATACTCTTTTGAATACTTTAGCGTACATCTAACCTCTCTATTCAAAGCAATTGCGAATGATCTTTATCACTATAGCCTGTTCTTCTGCAGTCATTTTGTTATCGCTGGGAAGACACAGGCCTCTTGCGAATATGTCTTCGCTAACACTCTTATCCTCTGCTGCTGTAACATATGCATTCTTACGGTATATGGGCTGCATATGCATAGGCTTCCAGATAGGGCGCCCTTCCGCATTGAAGGCATTCATAGCATCAAGGATCTCGGAAGGGGAACTCTTACCCGGTTCGATCGAATATGTTGCTTCTTTATCAGATCTTTCATGGGAAGCCATTGCTTCAGGATCAATGATCATGCAACTGAGCCAGCAATTCGTATCGGTATCGATACCGGTAGGATTCATCTGCACAGGAAGCCCCTTAAAGCCTTCCTTGTATCTATCATAGATAGCCTTCTTAGCCGATATATGCTCGCCGAGATGTTCCATCTGTCCACGAACAATTCCGGCTATTATATTGCTCATGCGGTAGTTATATCCAAGCTCTTCATGCTGATACCAGGGCGCAGGTTCTCTGGACTGTGTGCTCCACTTTCTGGCTTTATCAGCTTCTTCAAGATTGTGGCAGATAAGTGCTCCGCCCGCACTTCCGGTAATTATCTTGTTACCGTTGAAGGATATTACTCCGTAATCTCCCCATGTTCCCGTCTGCTTTCCCTTATAGGTAGATCCAAGTGATTCTGCCGCATCCTCAATAAGGAGTGCTCCATGGGCTTCGCATATACTCTTGATCTCATCTATCTTGCCGGGAGTGCCATAAAGATGGGCACAAACAACAAGCTTTACATCCGGGAATTTCTCAAAGGCTTTCCCAAGAGCCTCGGGATCCATATTCCAGGTTTCATATTCCGAATCGATGAATACAGGCTCTCCGCCTTCATACACGATGGGATTGACCGTGGCGTCGAATGTAAGGTCGGTACAGAAAACCTTTCTACCGTAGAGACATCCGCCAAGCACCTGTCCATCAGGAGTGGATATTCCGGTATTACTGCCGTAAAGTTTATTTGCCGCAAGCTTGATGGCCATATGTATCGCAGCAGTACCGCAGGATAGTCCTACTATATACTTTGCTCCGAGATAATCGGCTATCAAAGGTTCCAGTGCTGTCAGATTGGATCCCGCACAGGTGATCCAGTTGGTCTCAAAGGCCTCGCGTACATAATCAAGTTCTGTCCAACTATTTCCATCAGCCGTCTTATGCATAGTGGGAGATGCCAGAAGAACTCTTTTTTCAAAAGGCTTTATTCCCTTGAACCTGTCGTCGTTTACAAAATCATGCATTTCCGTTCACTTCCCTTTGAGGGTTATAAGTAGTAACTACAGTTCTGACCAAATCAAATATCGCTTCTTCATCATTGCAATATGCCGTCTTGGCAAGCGTCATAAGCTGCTTGAGGAATTCATCGTTATCGAACGCTATGGGCATCCCGATATGGATCAAATGGTTGGGAGTGGTCTTAAGTCCTTCCTCTGCCATAAGTTTTTCTTCATAGAGCTTTTCTCCGGGTCTCAGACCGGTATATTCAATCTTGATATCAACATCCGGTTTAAAACCGCTGAGTTTTATAAGGTTCCTTGCAAGAGTATCGATCTTTACAGGGGAACCCATATCGAGAACGAATATCTCGCTTCCCTCTCCCATAACTCCTGCCTGAAGAACAAGGCTCACTGCTTCGGGAATCGTCATAAAGTATCTGACTATATCAGGGTGAGTTACGGTAACCGGACCGCCGGATGCAATCTGTTTTCTGAAAAGCGGAACAACAGATCCATTACTTCCGAGGACATTACCGAACCTTACAGCCACATACTGGGTATTCGATTTGAAGTCTTCGCTTACGCCCGCTGCCGGATCAGAATCCATATGTGCGGACAGTTTGATCAATTCAGATTCCCTGCGATTCTTAATCATGTAATCGAAGGTCTGTATGACCATCTCACATAAGCGCTTGCTGGCTCCCATAATATTTGTGGGATTAACCGCCTTATCGGTACTGATGAGGATGAATCTTTCACATCCGTTCCTCATAGCCGCATATGCAGTCTTGTATGTGCCTATTGCATTATTTTTGATTGCCTCGCAAGGGCTGTCCTCCATAAGAGGTACATGCTTATGTGCTGCAGCATGATAGACGACCTGCGGTTTATATTTTTCAAATACCGACTGAAGTTTTCCGCTATCTCTTACCGAGCCGATGAGCACAGTCAGATTAAGGTTGGGGTAACTCTTTTTCAGTTCGTTCTGAATATCATATGCATTATTTTCATAGATATCGAATATTATGAGCCTTCCGGGATCATGGCTTGCTATCTGTCTGCAAAGTTCGCTTCCTATTGATCCGCCGCCACCGGTAACCATAACCGTCTTGCCATGGAGGAACTTAAAGACCGGTTCAAGGTCAAGTTTAACCTGTTCCCTGCCAAGAAGATCTTCAATGGCAACATCCCTCATATCCTTGATGGACACTTCACCGCTGGCAAGCTGATATATTCCGGGAAGTGTCTTAATCTCACATGAGGTTTCTTTACAGATATTCAGGATATCCCGTCTGTTTTCGGCAGTAGCTGCCGGGATTGCAATATAGATCTTCCGGATATCATATTTTTCGACGTTTACCAATATGTCGTCTCTTCCGCCGACAACCGGAATGCCCTCAATATATCTGTTCCACTTATTTGGATTATCGTCGATGATGCAGGCAACTTTTTCATGGATTTCCTTGGCGCTTCTGAGTTCCCTGAGGATCATCTGTCCGGCATTGCCTGCACCGATAAGCATACATTTCTTATCATCTACAGCAGCTGTAGCAACTTTTCCCCTTAGAAGAAGGATAAAACGATAGGAAAACCTGATTGCCACAGTAAATCCAAACTGAAGAACCATTCCGATGAAATAATATGAAATGGGCATTCTCATAACAAAGAGAGTTATACCCACGATGTGGATCAGTGATGTAATTACAGATGCAGCTATGTTTCTGATGAGCTCGTCATAGCTAGCAAAACGCCATATGCTACGGTAAAGCCTGAGTCTCCAGAAAACTGTGATACATATGATTGTATAGAAAGGTGCGAATACGCAAAATGACCGGAGGTATTCTTCCGGTATCTGCGAGAATCTGGTATCAAATCTCAGCCAGAGTGCGAGAAAATAAGAAAGATTGATCGTAAATATGTCATAAATGACCAGATACAATGCGATAATCTTCCAATGATCGATTTTCTTTCTGCTACCTTGTGACATAGTATATCTTTCCGATCGTCTAAGATGCCGTCAGCACATTTTTACGGCATCATACAATCTTTAGAATTATACCATAAAATACTGGATTTTTCTTATAAATTAGTCGATTGTGGATGTTTTTATGAAGCTCTGACAGATGAGTGGAAACAGAGCAATAAAGAACAGTGAAAACGGCATTTCTCCAAGGAAAACCGTGCATTCAGTCAGACCTGACAGAATAAATGCAACCAGGGTGATCAGTGAGAAAACAACAGGAACAATTGTTTCCTCCGGTTTATTATTTATTCTATTCTTATTGACGCTTTGTAAACAAGCAGCAATGATTAACATTACAAACGTTATCCCTGCGAATGCTCCAAACCAATATGTGATCATAAGGATACTGTTATGTGCATGCCCCAACGGAAAATCATCTGCAAACCACATCATAAAATAAGGCTCTTCATTTCCAAACAGTCTTACTTTGCTGATGATATATTGATAAATGTGATATCTGATACCAAGTACCCTGGTCAAAATGTTTCTTTCATAGTCAATATCTATATAAAGCGGATGTAGTGAATCGCTTCCGGGTTCCTTCCCGCAGCTGTATGAAGATACTGTTTCTCCGTCAGCAGCATACACAACCGAATGATCACAAATATCTTTTGGTTCTGCATCTTCCAATATTTCCTTTTCATCATCGTTTATATTTTTGGCAAAAAATGCCAGTCTTCCGAGATTGCCGTATAGAATTTGATCAAGTGATTTATACTTTGGTGAATCTATAGGATCCCAAGCCATCACCCTGTCCTCGGAGTACTCACCCTGATACCAGATTGGATGATGCCTAAGGGGCGGTATATATCTCATGCACGCATATACAGGCAGAAATGTGACAAGTGCCAAAAGTGCCATAAAAGAAAATTTAACTGCAAAGACTTTGAGCCTTTTTAACACAGTCTTTGTCTCTACGCACCAATAAACTATTGTCACTGCCGCAAAAGCAAGCCAGGCACTGCGGCACCCTGTAAAAAATTCGAACGCCCACATTGAAGAAGCCATTAAGAAGGTAAAAGCGTATCTTTTGGTAGCTTTCTTAATTCGATAATAGGTCAGCTTGGTAAGCCATGCAATGTACGTAAACAGATAAAACATAGCATTTACATTAGGGTTAGTGTAATGGCCATAGTATCTGGGACTGCAATCGTAAGGTCTGTAGAGAAATGCTCTGCCCTGGATCCAGAAAAAACCTAGGATCAAACCATTTGCCAGCCCGACAATAATCTCTTCTGTTTCCGATTTTTTGACAGGTGCCAGATACAAGGATCCAAACATCACAAGAAACCACAGAGGCCAGATGAATTTATTGACTGAGATGATAGCCAGCACCATAAAAGCAAGCCATAGAAGAAATACCGGACTTTTAATCCCGGCCTTCTCGGAACCGGATGAGCTGTTTTCGAAGAAGAGATAAAAATACATCCTTATAGCAACAGCCCCATATAATCCTGCATTTGCAACCGCAGTTGCTATCTGAGCATCATAGTCGGTGCCGGGAGCAAAGTATTTGAAAACAGGGTATGCGCATATAATAAATGCGATGACCCACAGATAGAATATGATCCTAAATGCTTTCTGCCATTTTTCGGTTATCTCGTATTTGGGCAGCAGCATTCTCCAATCAAGCCTAAGCACGATCATCGGAAAAATGCAAAACCCGATGCAATTAACCGCAAGCGCCCACTGAGCCCCGCTTCCTATTCCTCTCCAAAGGTCGATCCAACACAGGCCCACACCGCAGGCTGTATATATGAGAGGTTTGATATTCTTTTTAAAGATTTTTAGTTTTTCCATATAATATAACCGAAAGTCCCATCAAAAACACACCGGATTGATTGTAAAACTGCTTTGCCTGGCCTTCCCAGAAGGTCATAAAGATAATATACCCGAGCAAGCTGAGCATCGCAGCCAGGAAATATTCATTATCTTCTGTCATATTCCCTCGGGTAAAAGCCAGTCTGAAAGCTTTCACGCACATAAGTATCAGGAACGAAAACCATACCGCAGTTGTTATGCAGTAATATTTCCAAACATTGGATCCCTTTTCGGATAACAGGTTCCATAAAAATGTACTCTCAACTTTTTCCGTATCAGGCCCGTATGCCCAACAAAGAGATAACCCCAGACATCCGTCTCCAAATACATGCCTCGTTTTACGTACGATATGCTCTGCATTAAACAGGTTCGGAAGTGATTCCACCAATTGCTCCTGGGAATATCTTATCATCTCCCCGCTTCCCTGCAAGGATCTGCAATTTCGGTAGAAGGTTTCGTTTTCACTGTATGATCCGTCCCCGTTAAGTCCCATTACGATAAAAGCTTCAGTAGGCATATTCCGGGTTTTATCGAAGAGTTCTTGAGGATAAGACCTTGTAGCTGCTTTGAATCCTAGAAAGATTGTGATCGAGCCCAAGAGAACAGCCGCAGTATATATGATATATGATCTGATATTGTTCTTCGATATTTTTATCTTACCCAGCAGGATATAAATAATTATAAATGCGATCAATGGGATCAATACAGTGGGCTTAAGGTAATAACCGAGCATTACGGAACACCCGGCCAAAAATGCATATACGGGATTTCTTCTCCTTAATGTAGCAAAAAGCAGTGAGACCGACAGAAAGCCGTAGCTTAAGCTGAAATAATCCGAATAGAAGAAACCTACCTGAGTCCAGAACGTGCCCCAAATTAGAACAGAGAACAAAACAAGGAGCACACCCGATATCTGCTTTTTGGACGGTTTGGATATAGACGGCGAAATGATATAGATGATCGATGCTATAAGTATCGATATCGAGAGTATATTGGCGATCAGTCCTGCCGGATACATCAGATCACAGTGAAAGATATCTCCAATGATCTTGGCAAGCCTGAAGATCACGGACAGATAGACAAGAGAGCCAAGATTATTGCTGCAGTAAATAAAATACCCCCAATCCGTCACTTCTTCCCCTGTTACAAGCTGAACCGCCGTATCGTAAACAGTACGGTAATCATCTGTCGGGAATGTACTTCGAAGAAAGTATCCTAAAAGGAAGAGCAGTATGGGATAAATCACAAAAAATGCGATCAACAGGCCTTTATATACATTAAGGTGGTCGTACAGATAACCTGCTATACGGGAAATGATCAATGAAGCAAGCAGAAGTACCGCCAGCATAATGACGGTATAGATAAATGTCTTTCCGGGTAGAAGGTTATTCTCAGGCTTGCCGGCACATATAATATATATTGCCAAAAATACTATGGCTGAAATAAAGCATAGCATCCGGACAAGTATATTGTTATTGACCCGTGACTTCATAATGCACAATTATATCATTATTTTATGTCAAAATGGGCAGGATAATTGAGATTTACGGGCTTCTCTGATAGAATCATCGGTGGACACATCCGATAACGGAATGTTGTCGGGTCAATGAAAGGCTTTATAATATGAAGATCATTCGCAAGGGACAATTTGTTATGATCACCGCACTTTTGGCGGTGTATCTGGGCATATTTGCATATCTGAATCTGTTTTGCTTCATACCACACGTAGATTCGGATATCGCCGCGGAATCTCTTCTTGCCCGAGAGATCTGGAACCAGAAAACTCTGACTCCGGATAACTGGGCGGGCTCAACGGAAAGATACGTATTCGGAATGCCCGCAATCGCAGCACCGTTTTATGCGATCACAGGCAGCATGGCTCTTGCCACCGGAATTGCGTGTGTGCTGCTGGGTGCATTTTTCGTAGTCACCATGTATCTGTTCTTCAAATGGCTAGGGCTGAAAAAGGAAACCGTGATCCTGACGCTTTTAATGCTGGCGGCGCTCCCGATGAACGGATTGGAAAATGAAGACCAAATTGTTCCTTTCTTTGCACTTCTTTTCTATGTATTTGCGGACTGGTATGTTCTCTTTTTCACGATAGGCATTTATTCATTCTGGTTCTACAGATTCCTGAAGGAGAAGAAAGAATTCTCGAAGAAGGATATCAAACTTGTGATTCCTGCGTTTGTTCTGTTCTGCGCTGCGACGGTTCTGTCTGCGGGCGGAATGCATACTGTGCAGATCTCGCTGTTTCCTCTTTTCCTGTATGAATGCATATGTCTGCTGATTGATTCCAAGTTCCTGAGCAGGAAGCTTCCTCTCAGAAGATTTGTGGCAACCGGATTTACCGTTCTGCAAATGGCAGCTTTCGCAATATCCACTCTTCATCACGGTCAGGTGGACTATATAACTTATGTGGTATCCAAAGAGACCTTCGTAACAAATCTATTCAGGGATGTTCCCGCACTGTTTCTGATGAATTTCGGATTTGAAGGAAATGTGCGCGTGGGAAGCGTGGAGTCACTGCTCCAGCTGATGATAATTGCATTTCTGATTCTGGTGGTGATGGCTCTGGTATCGATCTATGGTAAGAAAAAGGCTGCAGATGAAGCAGATTCCGTTTCGGACCCTGCCGTTTTCGAGATCCCCAAGGATTCAAGAGCCAAAGATACTCTGGGATTTTTCATCTGCATGTTCGGAGTTGCCGCCGCGCTGATGGTTCTTCTGACTGTTGGCAAGTTAAGCTATTATCTCTTTGCCGCATGGTTCGTGGCTGCTTTGGCGGTTGCAATGTATACTGAAAAGCTCTCCTATGAGAAGAAAAGATTCGCGGATCTGATCGTTCTGGCGGTAATGCTTTTTTCCGTACTGAATCTGGGATGTACATACAAAGGAGCGATCGATTGCAAGGATAATCTGGCTAAGTATGAAGAAGTCACGGATTATATGAAGAGTGAGGGGCTGTATTACGGATATGCGGAATTCTGGGACGCCAACAGACTTGCCCTTGTCACAGACGGAGAACTGGTCTTCGGCTGCTCATATTATATGCATGAACTCGAGATGTACTGGTGGCTTACCAACACGGATTGGTATCCTCCCACGCTTCCTACGGATATGAGAACGGCATACGTGATCAGAAAGGGTAAAGAATCCTATTTTCTGGAACAGTTCGATGATCCGTCGATCATGGAGGAAGCTTTTGCGAACGAGAGGTTCACAGTATATGTGTCGGATAAGAATCTTGTGAACAGGCCGTGATAATGTAATCATTCCTGGAATAATAAAACAGAGCACTTTGAATAAAATTCAAGGTGCTCTGTTTCTATATTTGCAGTTATGCATCCGTAGGTGTATAATAACTACATCCACAGATGGAGGAAAATCATGATTCTTTATCACGGGTCGGAATACATTATCGACAAACCGGTTTTAGGCGGCGGAAGGTCACATAACGATTACGGAAGCGGATTTTACTGTACGGAATATCCTGATATGGCAAGGGAATGGAGTGTGACTTCAGAGCATGACGGTTATCTGAATATGTACGATTTCGATATTTCGGGATTAAAGATCCTGGATCTGAACAAATATCCGGTCATGACCTGGCTGGCTGTTTTGCTTGATAACAGAACATTCGAAGTGACCGCTCCACTGGCAAGAGAAGCAAGGGATTATATATTGAACGAATTCCTTGTAGATTATTCCACCTATGATGTGATCATAGGATATCGGGCTGATGACAGTTATTTTTCTTTTGCACAGGATTTTATAAGCGGTGTCATATCCTATGAGCAATTGGGTGAAGCGATGCGGCCCGGAGATCTCGGCAATCAGTTTGTTCTTAAAAGTGCGAAAGCTTTTAAGCGTATCAGATTTACCGGATCCGAAAGGGTATCAAGGAGTGATTGGCTGGTTCGGAAGGAAACCAAGGACAGAAAAGCCAGAGCAGCGTATGCATCCGCTGATAAGCGATTTATCAAAGGATCTTTATATGTAGTTAAGATCATTGAAGAGGAGATGAAGAAAGATGACAACCGCTTACGATGAATTATATCTCGGCAGAGCAAGGATCACTCTGGGGAGTATGCTCCATTTTGCTGTTTATGATCTCGAAAGAGACATCTCTGCTTTCTTCGAAAATTTCATATCTTCGGGATTATCGTACAGATTCGGCCGGGGTGAACCCAGATTGACCGTAGGTATTTCCGGAGCAGAGCTGGCTAATGAGGTGATCTACAGAACAACGGGAAGAGAATGCGAAGTAAAACCCTCTCCCATTTATGATAAGTCACCCGAATACTGGGCCGGGTGGGCACTGGCATATTACGAATGGCATAAGAATATCTCTTTTGAACAGATCAACAATATAGTACCGATTTCCGATGTGGTCAGTTTATATGATCCTCTTCACGAAGCGGACATTATGAAATTTGTCGAAGTGATGGATACCCGGATAGATGAAAAATTCCGTAAGGATCAGCTGGCAAGACTAAGAACATACGCTAAGCTTACACAAAAAGCTCTCGCAGAGAATTCAGGTGTATCGGTCAGGATGATCGAGCAATACGAACAAGGCAAGAAGGATATCAATAAAGCATCGGCGGAGACGGTATATAAGCTATCGCAGACTCTGGGATGCAGCATGGAAGATCTTATAAGAAAACAGAACGCCTAAGCGTTCTGTTTTACTTTTTATTTTGTTATTTTCTCAAAGTCCGAAGCAGGATGCTTGCAGATCGGGCAGATGAAATCATCGGGAAGTTCCTCTCCCACATATTCATATCCGCAGATCTTGCAGCGCCACACGGTCTGACCGTCAGGTGTCTTGCCCACAGCTTCGGGCTTAGGTTTGATATTTTCCTGATAATACTCGTAGGTTACGGAAGCATCTTCGGAAAGCATTTCCTTGTGCTCGATCGTTCCTACAAAGAGAGTATGGGACCCGAGGTCCTGGGATGAAGTAACCTTGATACTGAAATATGAATTTGTTCCCTTGGTGATATACGGAATCCCGTTTGAAGAATACAGAAGATCCCCAAAGCCTTCAAACTTGTCGACATCCCTGCCGGATTGAAATCCGAATCTCTTGAAGAGATCGAATGTAGCAGCTTGACTGATGACAGAGATATTGAACTCTCCGGCAGCCAGGACCATATCATGTGTATAATTTGCTTTATTAACCGCTATAGCGATCTTATCCGGATTTGATGCAACCTGAATAGCGGTGTTGATGATACATCCGTTAGACTTATCGCCCTGTCTTGCCGTCAGGACAAAGAGACCGTACGTTAGCTTATACATAGGGTTACCTGAAATTGCCATGTTGCACCTCCTTTTTGATCTTCCGGTATTATGTTTTATTCCGGCTTAGCCTTCTTGAGCGCTGCCCAGATGACAAGGGCATAGCCGAGTCCGATGAGAGCGGTGACAAGCTGGGTGACCGAGTAAGTGAGCTGGAGCTTGGGAAGCATGGGCTGCATGGGCTCGGGAAGAGTTACGACAGCAAGCACTCCGTATGAAATGGATAGTGCCATGAATGCGCCCTTGGCTACGCTTCCGATGATACCGCCTGCGATAAACTTGACGAGTGTTTTGCTCTTTTTCACGAAGAGCCAGAAGACAACAACGAGCACAATGTTACCTGCCATAACAAGAGGCATGATAGCGGGTACGGCCTTCATGACGGGAGCTCCGGTGATAAGGAATGCTGTCACGGGAGTAAGGATAGCTATGATCACCGACCAGAACAGTCCGCAATATACTACCGCAAGGATAAGGCAAGCATTGATGATGGGGCCGGTGATATAGACGCTGAAATTCTTGAAGAACTGGCTGACGATGCATATAGCAAGAAGCGCAGCCGCTGTGGTGATTTTTTTGGTCTTGTCGTTCATTTTACATCTCCTCTTTCTTCGAGTCGGTTTTTGCAATCGGCTCAACTATTTGTTTATAAACAATTCTGAAGAACAATATCGAAAGTGTGCATGACACGCCCTCCGCCACAAGGAAGGAAAACCATACATTACCGACGTTCTGCGTAAAGTATGCCAGCGCCCACGCAACAGGGATAAGTACAACAAGCTGTCTGCACACCGATATAACAAGTGAATAAATGCTCTTAGAAAATGCCTGGAACACGCTTCCGAGAGATATCGCTACCGCGGCAAGCGGGAAGTGAAGCGCGATGATCCTCATTGCGGGGATACCTATCGCCTTTACATGATCCTGGGCATTGAACAGATCAAGGAGCTTTCCGGGAATCGCTTCGAAGATGACAGTTCCGACGGTCATAATGCATACCGCAAGAATGACACCGAAGCGAAGGGCTTCATCGATACGCTCTCTCTTTTTCGCGCCGTAGTTGTAAGCGAGTACGGGAATGATACCATTGTTCATTCCGAACACCGGCATAAAGAAGAAGCTCTGGAGCCTGAAGTAAACTCCGTATACAGCGACCGCAGTTGAGGAGAATGCATCGAGGATCTTGTTCATGAAATAGCTCATGACGGATCCGATGCTCATCATAAGTATCGAGGGAAGACCCACAACATAGATCCTTCCGATCGTTGAAAACTCGGGAGTAAAAATGCTTTTTAAGCTGATATGGATCTCTTTGTTTTTCGTAAGGTTGAAGATAAGGGCAAGTGTTGCCGCAACGCACTGTCCGATGACCGTGGCATATGCCGCACCTGCAGTTCCGAGGGCGGGGCATCCGAAATATCCGAAGATCATGATGGGATCGAGGATGATGTTGATGACCGCACCTGTTGTCTGGGTGATCATCGAATAGAATGTAAGACCCGTTGACTGGAGAAGTCTTTCGAGAGTCATCTGCATAAAGAGACCGAAGGACATCATTGTGACTATCTTAAGATAAGGTGCTCCGTATGCAATGACAGTAGCATCGCTGCTCTGATGAGCGAAGAACGGATCCACGGCAAAGAGTCCGATGAGAAGAAATACTATGAAGCTGAAGAACGCAAGCAGGATCCCCTGATTGGCTGCGGCATCGGATTTATCGAATCTCTTTTCACCGAGTGATGTCGAGAGCATTGCATTGATACCGACACCGGTTCCGGAACCGACGGCTATCATGAGGCTCTGTATGGGAAACGCCAGTGTGAGCGCAGCCATCGCAAGTGACTCCGTATCAAGCCATGATACGAATACCGAGTCGACTATATTGTAGAGAGCCTGTACTATCATGGAGATCATCATCGGAAGGGACATTGTGATGATCAGTTTCTTTACGGGCATAACGCCCATCTTGTTTTCTTTTGTGCTGTTTTCGAGAATTTGTTCAGACATCTGCAGACACCGTAGAAGTAACCTTGGGCTTGGTGGAGACTACCTGATTCCTGCCGTGCTCCTTACCATAGTATAGATTTTCATCTGCCTGGGTTACCAGCGACTCGAGCGAATACCCGGGTGCATATGTTGAAACGCCGAGAGTCATGGTGAACGTGATCTTATGCTCACCGTACTCGACAACATTATTTTCAATCCTTGCTCTTATACGTTCCGCAACATTGGAAGCAACGCTCCTGTTTCCCTTTACGAGAAGCAGGAATTCCTCACCGCCCCAGCGGCATACGACATCGCCGTCTCTTACGCAGGTCTTAAGGATATCGGCAACAGCCACAAGCGATACGTCACCGCAGTCATGTCCGTATGTATCGTTGATCCTTTTGAAGAAATCGATATCTCCCATTACGAGGCTGAAAAGAGCACCGGATTTCTTCGCATCCTCAAGTGCCTTATCGAGCGACAGTTCCATGGTGCGTCTGTTGACAAGACCCGTGAGAGGATCGATGCTTGCTTCTTCATCGAGTGATGCATTTCTGTTGGACAGAATGTCTATCGAGCTCTTATATCCGAGTACGAAGAAATGTGACATCCATATAATGAGGAGCACTGAAAATACAACATTGAATATGAAAGCAACCTTCATGGCTCCGGATTCCATCTGCACTATGGGAGCAACGAACTGTCCGATGATATATGTTGCAAGCAGAATGACCAGTGTAACGAAGGACCATATCATGGGCGTGAAGATGTGCTCATTCTTTTCCTTCTCATTATTACCGGTGACAAACATGCTTATATAGTAATACAGAGGAATGATCGCGATCACGTAACAGAAAAATCCGGAATCCCATCCGATAAAGAACATGGTGATCACCATCTGGAGTACTATCTCGATGAACGTAAGAAGATAGCCTTTAAAGACCTTGCCCTCGCGGACAACGGTAAGACAGTACGAATAATACGCCGTCACGATGATATTGTAGAGTGCAAGCTGCCACACACCCATGAGATGGTACATGAAGACCATCACAACATGGATGATGATAATGGCGACGGAAAGGATCTCGAGGATCTCCTGGTGATTGATCCCTCCGATGCCTGTGACCACTCGTATAAAGGCGCTTTCGCGCTTCATTTCTTCAGGCTTGTCAGCCATCTGAAACCTCCGTTTGTCTCGGGTAACTATATCGGTTAATTATAGCACATTTCCCTGACCTCATCAAAGTATGCGAAGTAATCGGGGAAGGTCTTCGAGCAGCAGCAGGGATCAAGAATAGTGATCCCGTTTTGCATAAGTCCGAGCAGTGAAAAAGCCATTGCCACGCGGTGATCTCCGAACGAATCAATGTCTGCCGCATTCGGTTTTCCGGGTTCTATCGTTATATCATCACCGTTTTCGGTGACCTTTATTCCGGCTTTAGTAAGGTTTGTGACTATAGCATTTATGCGGTCACATTCCTGGTGCCTGATATGGGATATGCCGTTTATGGTCGTAGGCGCTTTTCTGTTAATGACGCTTGCCGCAAGGGTAAGAGCCTGGTCGGAGCAGCTGTTCATATCGATCGTAAGGGGAGCATCCGACTTAAGAGCTTCATTAAGGATCTCGGGGAAGCGGATATCGCCCTGCATGGAAGCCCCGGTAAGGCCTTTGACGGTTATATGTTTTCCGAGGATCGGTGCCATGGCATAAAAATATGCCGCAGCCGAGGCGTCGGGTTCAATATCGTAGTCTGCAGGGCGGTAGGTGCCGGAAGGAATTCTGTATGCCCGGGGGATGTCGGAAAGCGTATCCGCGGAAGTGGCTGCTTCATGTGCTGCGGCTGTTTCGGCGGTTTCGATTCCGAAGGACTTCATGATGAGTCTTGTCATCTCGACATATTTAAGCCCGTGTTCGCCGGATATATTAACGGTCAGTCCGGCTGAAGACATCGGTGCCGCAATAAGAAGGGCACTGAGAAACTGTGAGCTCTTCTCTATATCCACGGTAACTTCCGCCTTAGAAAAGCCATGAGGTTTCAAAGTAAAGGGAAAGAAGCCTTCCTCTCCTTCATAGATGACCTGGCATCCGAGATCCTTGAGAGAATCGAGGAGCGGAGCCATTGGACGTTTCTTCATCTGGTCGGATGAATCAAGGCGATATTCTCCTCCGTCGGTAAGACCGAGAACCGCGGTGAGGAATCTTGCTGCGGTACCTGCGCTTCCCACGTTAAGCGATGCCTGTTTATTGGGAATATGACCGTTACAGCCTTTTACCCTGACCGTACATTTTTTTCTGTCGGCTTCGAATTCTATACCGAGGGACTCCATACAGCTTAAGAAGCTTTCAGTATCATCGGAAAACAAAACTCCCTCCAGATCGGAGACTCCGTCAGCGAGCATTGCTATGAGAAGTGCTCTGTTGGTAATGCTCTTTGAACCGGGAACTGTTACTTCGATGCTTCCGTCATCTGTTACAGCAATTTTACCGGTCTTTGCTTTTATGACAGGCTTTCTATTGCATCTGTATACAGGTGCATCCTTGATAAAATATGTACTGTCAACAACTTCGCCGTCCGTGCAGGTTTCGCCCTTGATCTCTTTGGCTATGCGATATCCCGCATTTTCGTGCAGCTTCATGCTTGCCGTGTTTTTGGTCATTACCTTGGCTTCAAGATGAAGAAGTCCGAGCATATTGAAGCCGACCTCATCACCAAGAAGTCTAACCGCTTCGGTTGCAAGTCCCTGTCCCGCAGGTGCATCTTCCGAGAAGAACACTCCGGTCTCACCCGTAAGAGTTGCGGGATCGATATGCTGGAGATATACGCAGCCGATCGGAGAATCCGTATCTTTCAGGATTACGATATACTGCCATACTTCACCGGTATTAACCTTGTCGGTCAGCCACTTAAGATGATCTTCTTCAGTGATCGGTTTCCGGTAATAGAAATTTCTGACAGTTCTGTCGGAATTTCTCCACGACAAGACCATCGCAGTATCATCTGCGGTGATAGGGCGAAGATATATTCTGTTTCCGTTTATGATCTCAGTGTTCATAACTCTGATGACGGGAAGTGAACGGAGGAATCGTCCCCCTGTTCACTCGGTTTTCTCTTTGTCTCCGTAGAAATCGCTCCAGGTACCTTCTTTCTTATCTTCGATAGAAGGCGTGCCCCTCATTCCGATAACGGGAGAACCCTTACCCTTAAGGTAATCTGCCGTAATAGTGACGGTTCCGATGTTATCGTCCTTAGGGATCTCATACATGATATCGAGCATATAGTCTTCTATGATGCTGCGAAGACCTCTGGCTCCTGTCTTAAGTTCCATAGCCTTATCAGCGATCTCTTCAAGGGCATCATCCGCAAATTCAAGCTTGACTTCATCGAGCTCAAGGAGCTTCTGATACTGCTTGAGTATCGCATTCTTAGGCTCGGTCATGATCTTGATGAGCATCTCTTTGGTAAGGGACTGGAGCGTCGTAACAATAGGGAGACGTCCTATGAATTCGGGGATCATTCCGTATTTCCTGATATCCTCCGTAGTTACCTTCGAAAGGATATCGGGGTCATTCTCATAAGAGTCCTTGAGAGTTCCTCCGAATCCGATGGAATTGGTCTTGGACAGCCGCTGCTTTATGATATCGTCAAGTCCCGGGAATGCACCTCCGCAGATAAAGAGGATATTTCTCGTATTGACCGTAGCAAGAGGAACCATCGCTCCCTTGCTTGATGCGCCGACGGGGACTTCAACTTCCGCTCCTTCCAGGAGCTTGAGCATTCCCTGCTGTACGCTTTCTCCGGATACGTCGCGGTGATTGGAGTTTTCTTTTTTTGCGATCTTATCTATCTCATCAATGAAGACGATTCCGTTCTCGGCTTTTTCAACATCATTATCGGCTGCAGCAAGAAGCTTGGAGATAACGCTTTCGATATCGTCACCGATATATCCGGCTTCGGTAAGAGATGTCGCATCAGCGATCGCAAGAGGCACATCGAGAAGCTTTGCCAGCGTACGGACCATATAGGTCTTACCGCATCCGGTAGGTCCAATGAGAAGAATGTTGGACTTTTCGATCTCGATGGAATCCATGGAATCGGTCGCAACTCTCTTGTAGTGGTTGTAGACCGCAACGGACATAACCTTCTTCGCATGCTCCTGGCCTACGACATATTTATCGAGGCTTTCCTTGATCTTGTGGGGAGCGGGGAGGTTCTTGATATCGATAAGAGGCTTTGCATTGGGATCCTTTTTCTTAAGTCTCTGCTTATTGGGAATACCTCCAAAGCCCTGTAAATTTGCAAGATTAACAAAGCCGAATCCGGGGAAGGGTGAACCGGGACCTTTTCCGGAATTCTTCTCATCTCCAGCAGGATCGGCATTTGCCGCATCCCCCATCAGTTTGCGAAGCTCGTCGTCGGTCATAACATGGGTGCCGTTCAGCATTCCCTGATAGTCAAACTGGGATACGGTATCCATGGTCTTCTGCATGCAGTCGCTGCAGATGGTGATGGAACCGGGGAGTTTGAACATCTTGCCGACCTTGCTCTCGGGCCTGCGGCACACAAAGCACACATCCTCATAGGTATCGGAAGAGCCCTTGCCGGCATCGCCTGTTTTGGATGCATCGCTGTGTCCCTCGGTAAGGTCCGAACCGTCTTTGCCGGAAGTTTTTTCTTCCGAAGTATTCTTTTCTTCACTGAAAGAACCCCCGGAGGTTTCCGAGGGTTCGTTATCTTCTGTAAAAAATTTATCGTCGTTCATTGGGAAATCCTTTCTTGCCTGTAACACAGTCCATTATAAAGCATGAAAGGCCCGAAAACTACGTATTTTGTAATATTTTAAGCATTTTTAGGGATTTTTAAACACCTTATCGCGTTAAGTACGGCGATGACCATAACGCCAACATCTGCGAAGATCGCCATCCACATATTTGCAATGCCGAGAGCTCCGAGAAGCAGGCATAAAACCTTGATTCCTATCGCAAAAATGATATTCTCGTGGACTATACGCAGACACTTTCTCGATATCTTCATCGCAAGGGCGATACGGGCGGGATCATCATCCATAAGCACTATATCCGCACTTTCTATGGCGGCATCGGATCCGAGCGCACCCATTGCAATGCCTATGTCAGCTCTGGAAAGAACGGGAGCATCATTTATTCCGTCTCCTACGAAAGCAAGCTTTTCCTTACCCTTTTTGTCCGCGATTAGCTTTTCGACTTCATCGACCTTATCTCCGGGAAGGAGCCCCGCCCTGTATTCGGTAAGGCCAAGTTCATCGGCGATATTCGCAGCGCTTTCCTGTCTGTCTCCGGTGAGCATGACAAGCCTTCTGATGCCAACGGATTTAAGATTCTCTATCGCCTTTTTCGAGGTGGGCTTAAGCGAATCGGAGATCAGGATATATCCGGCGTATGCATTATTTACCGCAACGTGGATAACAGTTCCGGGAGCGGATTCGGTTTCGGGTGAAAGGTTCAGGCTTTCGATAAGCTTCGCGTTTCCTGCATATATCTCGCTTGATGAAGTCTTTACCCTAACGCCCTTTCCGGGGATATTCTCATCTTCGATCAGTTCCTCGATGCATTTGAGTCCGCCTTCTTCGGCAAATTTCTTGATCGAAAGCGCGATCGGATGATCGGAATATTTTTCCGCAAGCGATGCATAGATAACAAGGTCGTCCGCTGTGAATCCATCCGCAGGTGACACCTTTGTCACTTCAAATGTTCCCTTTGTCAGAGTTCCCGTCTTATCAAATGCGATGATGCCGGTTTCGGACAAAGCCTCAAGATAATTGGATCCCTTGACAAGGATTCCGTTGGATGAAGCCGCACCGATGCCTCCGAAGAAGCTTAAGGGTATCGATATTACCAGTGCGCAGGGGCAGCTGATTACAAGGAATGTAAGTGCCCTGATGACCCAGGTTCCCCACATGGGATCCTTGGACATGATGAGCAGAACGACCGGAGGAAGGATAGCCAGGGCAAGTGCAAGGTAACAGACGATCGGTGTGTAGTATCTTGCAAACTTAGAGATGAAATTCTCCGACTTACTCTTTTTCATCGAAGAATTCTCGACCATATCAAGGATCTTCGAAACGGTGGATTCTCCGAACTCCCTGGTTGTTTCTATCTTGAGAAGTCCGGTAATATTCACGCATCCGCTGATGACTTCATCGCCTGTGGTCTTCTCGACGGGCATGCTTTCGCCGGTAAGCGCCGATGTGTCGAGGGATGCGGTTCCTTCTCTGATGATACCGTCGATGGGAATCTTTTCACCGGCTTTTACAACGATCACTGTTCCGATGGCTACATCATCGGGATCGACCTTTTCGAGTTCACCGGACTCATTTTCGATATTCGCATAGTCGGGACGGATATCCATAAGATCGGTGATGTTCTTCCTGCTCTTTCCAACGGCAACGGACTGGAAAAGCTCACCGATCTGATAGAAAAGCATAACGGCAACGCCTTCAAGAAAGCCGCCTTCTTCACCTTCCGTGGCAAGCCCGAGGATGATCGCACCGACTGTAGCGACAGCCATCAAAAAGCACTCATCGAAGACCTGTCCGTGGGTTATTCCGTGGAAAGCTTTCTTAAGGATGTCCCCGCCGATGATGATGTAGGGGATCATATAAAGTGCAAATTCAAGCAGCACGGGAACTTCTGTGAAATGCAGAAGAACCTGTAATGCTATCAGAAGTACGATACTGATGATTATTCTTTTAAATACTTTTTTCTGTTTCTTATTCATAAAAGCTTTCCTCGGAGAAGTTAAACGGCGGGACGGTTCATCCATCCCACCGTCTCGATTTTTCCAGTGTTATACGAAGATCTCACAGTCTTCCTCGACAGCCTTGCAGGCTTTGATGACATTCTGCATAACTGCGCCGTCATCGCTACCCTCGGCAAATTCAACCTTCATCTTCTGGCTCATAAAGCTGACCGTGACATCAACAATTCCCGCAACCTTCTTGGCTGCATCTTCCATCTTCTGGGCGCATGCTGCGCAGTCAACTTCTATTCCGTATGTCTTCTTCATAACTTAACTCCTTTTCATTCGATTACTGTGTACTGCCTGTGTGGTACATATGAATACTTGTTCATACGTTCATTATAACAAATTTTTGGCTACTGTCAACCCATTCCGTCCCTAAATTTAGCCTAGCAAAAGAACCATAGAAAATTGACAATTATAATGGTTCTGATATTATAAATATGTTAAAAGGTTCGACCCACTGTTGGAAACGGAGGGCCCAGAGCCTTTTTCCTATTCTAGAGACAATCGTTCGCTTATGCGGGCGATTTTTTTATTCAAAAAAATTTTTTCTTTTTTCAGCTACATTTAAGGTTGGTGTTATAATATGAGTTCGCAAGATGAGAAATTAACCGGTCATCTTGAATCTTTTAAAAGCATTTATTGCTTTAGGAGGCGATTTAAATGTATGAAACCGAAAACAATATGAATTTCGGAGCAAGTCCCGAACCTAATCCGAATCCAAACCCGAACCCAAACCCGAATCCCGAACCGCAGGCACCTAAAAAGCCGGGCGTATTCAGCAGGATCATGATGGCGATCTGCATGGGGCTTCTGTTCGGATTATTTGCAGGCGTCGGATTCTACACGGTAAACCTTGTAACTAAGGATCATATAGAACCCTCACCCGCACCCGTCTTCGAACAGACGACTACGTCGGAAGGAACTGCCGGAAGCGGCACCTATCTCGGTTTGGATCCTAATGTCTACACCGACCTTCGTGTTCTTACAACCGAACAAACGGACATCACCGAAGTTGTTGCCGACGTGATGCCCTCAATGGTTTCGATAACCGAATTCTACAAGCTCTCAACCACCTACTGGGGACAGACTTATACCCAGGACGGAGAGGCTTCGGGATCCGGTATCATCATCGGTGAAACTGACGATGAATACATCATCGTTACCAATAACCACGTAATATCAGATGCGGACGATATGGTCGTTACCTTTATAGATGACACCGTCGCACCCGCATACCTGAAGGGCCTCGAGCCTTCAATGGATATCGCTGTGATATCGGTTTTGAAAGGTGACCTTGATGACAGTACCATCGCCAAGATCAAAGTTGCCGAGCTGGGTGACAGCAACGGTCTCGTTCTCGGTCAGAACGTCATAGCGATCGGCAACGCACTCGGATACGGTCAGTCTGTCACAACCGGAATAGTATCTGCGCTCGGCAGAGAGATCACAACTTCCGACGGAAATACCGGAACATACATCCAGACGGATGCAGCCATCAACCCGGGTAATTCCGGCGGTGCTCTCCTCAATATGGCAGGTCAGGTCATCGGCATCAATTCCAACAAGATCGGCGGTTCCGCAGTTGAGGGAATGGGGTATGCAATTCCCATCTCTTCCGTAAAAGAAATAATCATCGACCTTATGGGCCGTGACACTCTTATAGAAGTCGAAGAAGACAAGCTCGGTTATCTGGGGATCTATATGCAGGATGTAACTCCTCAGCTGTCTACATATTACGGAATGCCTGAAGGAATCTATGTATCCGAAGTTGCCGAGGGCGGAGGCGCGGAAGCAGCCGGCATCAAGAACGGTGATATCATCGTAGGATTCCAGGGTTCGACCGTCACATCGGGCTCTTCACTCTCAAAACTTATGAAGTATTACGCAATAGGTGATCAAGTCGAAGTGACTTACATGAGAAACGAAGACGGGGAGTATGTAAAACACACAGTGACTCTGACACTCGGAGAAAAACCGACAAGATAAAAGTAGCGGGTGGAGCAAATTAAAAGCAACTTTTTCACGACAGAATCCACGTAATCAAAAATCGCCCGGGGCAGCGCGCCCCGGGCGAAATTATTTTGAAAGATTTCAGTGAACGAAGGAACCGTCCCCCTGTTCACTTATTCAACAGTTACCGACTTAGCCAGGTTCCTGGGCTTATCTACATCAAGGCCCTTTGCGACGGATACGTAATATCCGAGGAGCTGAAGTGGTACTACCGCAAGGCTTGCGGCGAAATGCTCATCAACCTTGGGGATGTATGATACGAAGTTGCAGGTATCTTCGGTCTTGTAATTGCCTGCCATCGTAAGTCCGTAGAGATATGCGCCTCTGGACTTGCACTCGACCATATTGCTGATGGTCTTTTCGTAGAGATCTGACTGGGTGAGTACTCCGACAACAAGAGTGCCGTCCTCGATAAGGCTTATGGTTCCGTGCTTGAGTTCGCCGGCCGCATATGCCTCGGAGTGGATGTAGCTGATCTCCTTGAGCTTGAGGCTTCCCTCGAGAGTTACGGCATAATCTATTCCTCTTCCTATAAAGAAGATATCGTGTGCGTTCGCATATTTTGCGGCGAACCACTGGATCCTTTCCTTATCGAGAAGAATGTTTCCGATCTTGTCGGGGATCGTAGCCATTTCTTCTATAAGATGCTTATATTTCTCATCATCGATCCTGCCCTTGACCTTGGCAAATTCAATTGCAAGGCAGTACATGGCGATGAGCTGAGCGGAATATGCCTTGGTTGTGGCAACGCTTATCTCGGGACCTGCCATTGTATAGAAGACATTGTCGGCTTCTCTTGCGATGGACGATCCTACGACATTTACGATTCCGAGAGTATTGATGCCCTGTGCCTTGGCTTCCCTGAGAGCGGCAAGCGAATCCGCAGTCTCACCGGACTGGCTTATTACAATGACAAGCTGGTCGGGAGTAAGGATGGGCTTTCTGTATCTGAATTCCGAAGCAAGCTCAACTCTTACGGGGATCCTTGCAAGATCCTCCATTACGTACTGGCCTACCATTCCGGCATGCCATGCGCTTCCGCAGGCAACTATTGTGATACGGTCAACCTTCCGGATCTCCTCGGTGGTAAGTCCCACACCCGAAAGATCGATCTTGCCGTCCTTGCATACGCTTGAAAGAGTATCCTCTACAGCTCTGGGCTGCTCATGGATCTCTTTTATCATGAAGTGCTCGAATCCGCCCTTTTCGGCAGCTTCGGCATCCCACTTGATCTCGGTAAGTTCCTTCTCGATCGTATCGCCGTCGAGGTTATAGAATACCGCCTTCCCGTCCTTAAGACATGCCATCTCGAGGTTTCCGATATAGTAAACCTGTCTGGTGTACTTGAGGATCGCGGGAACATCGGATGCGATATAGCAGTCTCCGTCCGCGATTCCGATGATCATGGGGCTTTCTTTTCTCGCTGCCCAGATTTCGCCGGGACGGTCCTTGAACATCACCTCAAGTGCATATGAACCCCTGACTCTTACCATTGTCTTGGCAATCGCATCGACGGGGCCGATCTTATATTTCTTATAGTAGTAATCGATAAGCTTGATGACGACCTCGGTATCGGTCTGTGAATAGAACTGATATCCGTGCTTGGAAAGCTTATCGCGGAGCTCCTGATAATTTTCGATGATTCCGTTATGTACGCCGACTACTTCGCTTTCAACGGCGCCGGAACCGGAACGTGCGCAGTTTCCGCTGACATGGGGATGCGCATTGATCTGGCTGGGTTCTCCGTGGGTCGCCCATCTGGTGTGGCCGATGCCGCAGGTACCCTTGAGCGCTCTTCCGCCGTCAACCTTCTCGGACAGCTCCTTGAGCTTGCCCTTTTCCTTGACGACCTCCGCAAGGTTCTCACCGTCCCTTACGGCAAGACCCGCAGAGTCATATCCTCTGTATTCAAGCTTTGAAAGCCCCTCGAGCAAGATGGGGGCAGCCTGTTTTTTTCCTACATATCCGACAATTCCGCACATAATCAGTTACTCTCTTTCAGTTTCAGCCAGAATTTTTTATTGGCCGTAAATTTCATTATAAAACATTCGGGCAATTTTGCATAATTTCTGCCCAGCTTGTAGCCGATGAGCTTGAATGCACACTGGTTCACAAACCCCGGGATCAGCAAAACAGCGCCCTTTTTCATTAAAAGCTTTATGCTTCCGGTAACGAACTTCATCCCTTCCGATTCGGAGCTTACATCCGCGAAAACCTCCGGGTGCATCGCCTGGCTTACGCCGAGATCGAAATTCCTGTGGAACTGCTGCATCGCGGTGTAGTTGTGCGCATGGATCACCTTGGCCGTAGCTTCGTACCTCACACCGTATCCTAGCTCGAGGAATTTCCTTGCTATGATCATATCCTCATTGAAGATCGTGCTTTTGATGAATCCGCCGGCCTCTTCATAGATATCCCTTCTGTATGCACAGCACACATCCGAGCAAAAGAAAGCCTTGATCCCCATCTTCTCGATATCGGATTTATATTTCGTCTTGGAAAGCTCTGAATAATTATGGAGCCTTGCAAGCTTTTCATACGGCGAGGATCCCGTTCCCGGCATCTGGCGCGCATAGACGCATGCGATTGCTCCGGCGCGGGACTTTGGATCGTCCGCAGCATCCGGATATGATGCGTTTTCTTTTTCCATCTGATTCTTAAGGGGAGTTACGAGCTTTTCGATAAGATCGTCCGATACGGGAACCGCATCCTGGGTCATCATTACGAAAATATCGCAGGGAGTATTCCTAACGGCTCTTCTTCTCGTATCGCCGTGATCGTACTCGGATACCTTTATCTCCATTATGCGGACATCGGGGAAATCTTTTTTTATCTGCTCAACAGTCTCGTCAGGCTCATCCCCTGCGGAATGGATAAGATTGATACCATGAGGAACGAGAGTCTGTTTTTTCAGCCTGTCGATCAGCTTTATTAACTTTTTATCCGGCTTATAGACCGGGATTATAACCTGAATATTCAAAACTATTTCCTGATATAATTTTCCGTTTCAGCCTCGATATAAGCGGAGAACGCCTTAACCTGGTCGCTCGGAACGTAATTTCTGTCGTTAAAGAGATACTCGTGGAGCCAGATGACATTGTCTTCAAGGTTCGTCGGAACAACGCAGTCGCCGTAGGTCCTGAGGTTCGCGCCCGCCATCATATCCATCGAAGGGAAGCCTCCGTCGCGGACGACCCTGTAGTCTTTTACATTGAGGACCATATCGAGGAGTGTCTTTTCATCAAAGCTCGTATATGTATAGTTCATTACGTCGGTAAAGATGCTGGTGAGGGTCGCAGCATCGCGGGTCTGCGCTTCCTTGAGGATCGCCTCGAGAACCTCCCTCTGGCGCTCGGTGCGCTTAAAATCGTTACCGTCGGTGTATCTGATCCTGCAATATGCCGCAGCCTGCATTCCGTTGAGGAGCTGGTATCCGGTCTCTCTTACGGGAGTGATATTGTCCTCGGAGATGCCGATTGCCTGTGCGACCGCGATCTGATAATTGTTCAGATGGTCGATCTCATTGGATTCCACATCTATCATTATGCCGCCGAGATCATCGATGACGGTGGCAAGTGCCTTGTAGCTTACGGTTACCCAGTTGGTGATGTTGAGGTCAAGGTTTGCGTTGAGCATCGTTACAGCCTGGGTGGCTCCGCCCTTGGCATATGCGGCGTTGCACTTATTGTAGCTGTCGTTTCCGAGGTTCAGATAGGTATCCCTGTAGACCGATACGAGAGTCACTTCACCGGTCGCATTGTTGATGCTTGCGATCATTATGGTGTCGCTCCTGTATCCTCTGAGAAGGTCGCTTCCCTTGGAGCTGAGAGCATCCACACCGAAAAGAGCGATATTGGTGTAGCCGTCCATCGCACCCCCGTCGGAGGAACGAAGAACCGAATCGGAAATACCGATATCGGAAGGCGACAGATCACCCACATCCGCATAGATGGGGCCTTCGTCATCGGTGGTCTGGGTATGCTTCATGACATAGTAGAGCACACCTATCATACCCAGGATGATGATGACCTCGATAACGAACACGACCATCTTTCTCTTGGTTCTTGCACTCGAAACTTTATTTGTTTTTTTAGCGGGGCCCTTGGACCCTGTAGCTGATGCCATAATGTCTCCTAAACTGTTCGGATCAATAAGCGTTTTTGTTGACAAATCCCGTGATGAATGTCATCAGGATTATCTTTATATCAAATAGAAAACTCCAGTTTTCAATGTAGTAAATGTCGTATTCGACTCTCTTCCTGATGGAAGTGTCTCCCCTGAGGCCGTTGACCTGTGCCCAGCCGGTAAGTCCGGGACGGACCTGGTGCTTGACATTGTATCTGGGGATCTCCTCCATGAACTTCTCGACAAACTGGGGACGCTCGGGTCTGGGACCGATAAGGCTCATATCTCCCTTGAGTATGTTGAAAAGCTGGGGCAGCTCGTCGATGCTGGTCTTACGGATAAATCTTCCGACGGTCGTGACTCTGGGATCGTTCTTTTTGGTCCAGCCCTTCTTCTCTTTCTTTTCACTCTGGACCTTCATCGAACGGAACTTGTACATCTTGAAGGTCTTGTTGTGAAGCCCGACTCTCTCCTGCTTGAAAATGATGGGGCCCTTGCTTGTCAGCTTTATCAGTATCGCGATCACAAGCATAAGTGGCGAGGTGATGATGATGCCGAGGAGCGATGCAAAAATATCAAAAACCCTCTTTACGAAGATATTGCCGCTGTTGGTAAGTGGAACATAGCGGATGTTGATGACGGGAAGCCCGCCGATATCCTCGGTGTAGGGTCTGGTAGGGATGACACTGTTATAGTCGGGCACGAACTTGGTGTGTACGCCGAATTTTTCGCAGATGTTGACGGTCTCTTCGAGCTTTTCGTAATCCTCGAGGGGAAGAGCTATGACGATCTCGTCCAGCTTATGCTCGGGAAGGATGTATTCGAGGTTTCCTAAGGTTCCGAGAACCTTAACTCCGTGGTACATAGCACCGGCGGGTACATGATCGTCGAGGACGCCCACGATGTTATATCCCCACTGGGGGTTTTCCCTGATGCGGTCCATATAGTTTTCCGCAGCTCTCGAATATCCGACGAGAAGGACATGCTTGAGATTGTAGCCCTTCTTCCTGAAGGTCTTGAGGATCGTCCTGAGGATGGACCTGTAGATGCTTCCGAAAAAGATATTGAGAACACAGAACGTGCAAAGAACGCCACGGGAATAGTTGATGTCACGGGCAATGTTGTATACAAAAAGCATCAGAGCCAGAAGTCCGATGACGTTGGCTTTGATCAGATCGAAAACCTCCCACTGCTGCCTTCCGGTCCTGCGGGAAGTGTAGATGTCGCAGAAGCTGTAGATAAGGATGTATCCGGGAATGACAAAAGGAAGGATCTCGTAGTAATACTCGATCCCCAGATAATAGATCCACTCAGGCGGTCTTAAAAAGAAATATAAGTGGAATGCAAGGACCAGTGATACGGCAACGATGACCGCATCAATCAGTACGTTGATCCTATTAAAGATCTGCTGGTTATCTCTGATCATTCCTTAACTCCAATCCAGTTAAGATTTTACAACATTTGGGGGAGTTAAGACAGTTAAAGGGGGGATTTTAAATATTTCTTAATAAATGTAAAACAGAAAGCCGGTGAACAGGGGGACGGTTCACTCAAAAGAAAGAGCCCGCGCGGGCGGGCTCCGAAATGTTACGTATCTCTGATGACCGAGAAGATATTTTTAAGAAGTATGAGCTCGATGAGTGCGAGCCTGGGGATGATCTTCATAAATCCCTTAAATCTGTTTCCGCGGCCTTTGCCGATACACTTTTTGAAGCCCTCGGAAAGCCCTTTCAGATAATCCCTGCCGAGACCCTTCCGGATGAAGAAAGCCGTCTTGACAATGAAGCCTGCGACAAGGAAAGGAAAATTTAATAACAACTGTATTGCTGACATGTTCTTGAATACAACATAGATGTTATTTTGAGCCGAAAAAATTACCTTACGGCTGTTATATTTCGATCCGGTGGTCGCTGAACCGTAATGAACCACTACCGCATTAGGATCATACTTGTTATTAAATCCATGGAGGAGTGCCCTCCAGCATACGTCCAGATCCTCGAGATACATGAAGTGAAGAGGGTCAAAATAACCTATGGTATTAAATAGTTCTCTCCTGTAGATCGCAGCACCGGCGCAGGTTGAGAAGATTTTACAGGGTCTGTTGTAACGGGCCGCTCTCCTCCCCTTGCCCCTCGATCTGGACCACCCGAGAGCACAGTAAATATCCCCGGCACTGTCTATCAGATCCTCGTCATCCCACATCCTCATCGATGCGGAAACAGAGAAACACTTGTTATCATTTCGTATGGTATTATATAAAGACTGGACAAATCCGGGTTTTGCCTTCGTATCGTTGTTTAATAAAATAACGTATGGTGTTTCAGATGCCCGAATGCCTGTATTTACTGCATTTGGGAAGCCTCCGTTCTTTTCAAGGGCTATCATTTTGACTTCCGGATAGCCTTTTACGATCTCTCTGCTGCTATCGGTCGATGCATCGTCCACAACAATAATATCATATGTTATCGCTGCGTTCTGAATTGAAGGGCTGAGTGAATCAAGACAGCCCTTCAGGAATTTCTCACCGTTATAATTTGGAATAACTATAGTTACTTTATTCATCTGACTACCTGCCAGCAGGGATAATACAATAATCCGTATCCGGCATTTCTTATCTTAGCGGAGATCTCCATGCTCATCTCCAGGATGTCACTTTCGGGCGGCAGGGTCTTAGCATCGAAAACCTTCTCACCGTCCTGAGGGGGTCTTCCGGTCTCGTGAGGTCTTAATGAGACTATTCCGGGTATCCTGTGCTCGGAATATTTTACTCCCGTGATCTTATAAAAATCGTCATGGAACTCGGGATTGAGTCTTATGCATCTGATATCGAGGACGCTTGCCGACTGCTGGCACATTGCCCTGTGGAAATATCCTGTATAACCTACGGGGAGTCCTTCATAAAGAAGATTTCCCTCTTTTCCCATAAGTCCGCCGCATATCTTTCCCTTGTGGGCATCCGTCACGACCCTTCCGCCGACGGCTCCGAGGTCGGGCCTGCTCTCAAATATATCACCTCTGTAGCGGAATTCGTAATATCCTACATTCCTGAGATTAAAGATATCGGCCTTGATGCCGAACGCCGAAGCGTGGTCCTCGAGAGCCTTTATCCCGGCATCGTAAGCATAGAGCTTGCCGGATGTATTGGAGGAGGTCGAAGCCGGACTTATCCTCCAGTGGTAAAGGATCTGGGGAACATGTGAAAAGCCCGCACCCTCACGCATAGCCCTAAGGAGCAGGTCATAATCCTGGGCCCCGTCGTACTCGGGCCTGAAAGCGAGTTTTTTCATAAGATCCGCCTTCATTACGGTCAGATGGCAGATATAATTATTGTTCAAAAGCAGGTTGGGATCGAAATCCGGTTTGGAATTCCTCTCAGTAAAGTCCCTGCCGGAAGCATTCGTCTTGTCCTCATCCGAATAGATGACATCGGGATCCTTGCCGGTCCTCTTCGAATAGCTGATCACGTTCTCGACTATGCGCAGGAGCGCATCGGGCGTAAGAAGGTCATCATGGTCCAAAAGAGCGATATATTCGCCTGTTGCCTCCTTCAGAGCCTCGTTCGTATTCTCCGAAATGCCTCTGTTGGAGGGAAGTGACAGGTATTTCACGCGGATATCGCCGAATTCGTCGCAGATCTGCCTGAGAACGCTCTTATCCTCGGAAGCATCGGCTATTATAAGCTCAAGCTTATCGTAAGCCTGAGCAAGGACACTCTCCGCCATCTCCCTGAAGAACACGGGATCGGTGTTATAAGCGGGTACTAGCACGGAAATAAGGGGAGTCCTCGAAAGTCTCTCCGAAAGTCTTCTCATCACCGAGATCTCATATTCCGTGGGCCTGCGGTAGTCGGAGCCGCGCGAATCCCGTCCGGACATGCTCTCGGCAATCTCTAGCATTCCGGCACTCATGCCGTTTCTCTTTATATAGCCTAAGCTTCTTTTTGTAACAGATATAATATCCATAGCGGTTAAAAGAAGGCCGTGGAGTCGTTATATACAGCTTTTGGAATTAGTCCAAAAGGTATATATAACGGCTCCGCGGCCAAAAATCATAGTTTAAGCGAAAGCCTTGACTCCTTCGGTGAGCGCTGCGGACTTGGCAGCGGCATCCTCGAGGCTGGTTCCCTTAACGCCCATGTAGAACTTGATCTTGGGCTCGGTTCCGGAAGGTCTTACACAGCACCAGTTGTCATCGGGAAGGTCAAAATAGAGTACGTTGGATGAAGGAAGGCCTGTGGTTCCCTTCTCGCCCGTCTTCATATCGATGACTACATCCTTCTTGTAATCCCTGAACTTAAGGACTTCGAACTCTCCGAAAGCCTTGGGAGGATTGTTTCTGAGCTTATCCATGAGAGCGGCGATCTGCTCGGCGCCCTCAGCGCCCTTCATGGTAAGGGTGAACTGGGTCTCCTTGAAATATCCGTACTTTTCGTAAACTTCGATCATGAAATCCCAGAGGGTCTTGCCCTGCTTCTTGAGCCATGAAGCAACCTCACAGAGCATCTCTACGGCAACGATAGCATCCTTGTCGCGTGCGTGGGTTCCGACGAGGCATCCATAGGACTCCTCGAGACCGAATACATAATTATTGTCCTTATTTCCGTTCTGCTCGAAGATCTTGATCTGCTCTCCGATGTACTTGAATCCGGTGAGGACCTCGATGAGCTTTACGCCGTAAGCCTTGGTCATCGGGAAGGTCATGTTGGTGGTAACGATGGTGGTTACCAGGGTGGGATTCGAAGGCATGGTTCCGAGAGCGGTTCTTTCCCTTAAGATGTACTCTGCGATCAGCATTCCGGACATATTTCCGGTAAATGCGACATATTCGCCGGTCTTGCTGTCTTTCGCATAAACGCCGAGACGGTCTGCATCGGGATCGGTAGCAAGGACGATATCGGCATCCTTTTCCTTAGCCAACTTAAGAGCAAGCTCGAAAGCCTTGGGATCTTCGGGATTGGGATAAGCAAGGGTTGTGAACTCGGGATCGGGTCCTACCTGCTCGGGAACAACGTAAACATTCTTATATCCGAGCTCTTCAAGTATCCTTCTTACGGGCTTATTGCCGGTTCCGCAGAAAGGAGTGTAGACAATCTTGATATCGCCCGCAACTTCCTTGATTATCTCGGGATGAAGGCTCTGCTTCTTGAGCTCGACCATATATTTGTCATCGATCTCTTTTCCGATGGAGATATAGAGGCCATTCTCGATAGCATCATCCTTGTCCATGGTCTTGCAATCGCTGTACTCCTTGATCGCAAAAACCTCGCCGATGATACCGGTATCGTGAGGAGGGGTGACCTGCGCGCCGTCTTCCCAGTAAACCTTATATCCGTTGTACTCGGGAGGATTGTGGCTCGCGGTGATATTGATACCCGCTGTGCATCCGAGTTCCCTTAATGCGAAGGAAAGCTCGGGAGTGGGTCTGAGTTCGTCGAATACGTAAGCCTTGATGCCGTTGGCCGCAAGGCAGAGAGCAGCAACATCGGCAAATTCGGGGCTCATGCGTCTGCAGTCAAAAGAGATCGCAACGCCCTTGGACTGTGTTCCTGCTTTTATGATGTAATTGGCAAGTCCCTGGGTTGCCTTTCTTACGGTATAGACGTTCATACGGTTGCTTCCCGCACCGATAACGCCTCTGAGACCTCCGGTACCGAATTCAAGCTCTCTGTAGAAGCGGTCTTCGATCTCCTTTTCATCATTTCTGATCGCAAGAAGTTCCTTCTTGGTAGCCTCGTCAAAATAATCGTCACTAAGCCACTTGTCAAACTCTTCCCTGTAACCCATGTGCGCCTCCGTTTATGAATATATTTTTTGCCCGAAGGATCCCCCCCGGGAGACGTTAAAACTGCTTTAATAATATCACTTTTTTCTGCTTACTTCTATCCTGTAGTCACTGTCGAAGAAGCCGACAGTATCGGAATCCGAGATGACATTGATGCTGAGGATGTCGTAAAGCCTGTGGTAGACAGTGAATTCTCCGTTTTCGAATCCCGTCACTCCGAGTGAGATCAGATATTCCCCGCCCTGCAGCATCATCCTCTGCTTAAAGGAGATCTCTATCTCATCGCCCTTTTTCACACTGTCATCAAAGGTCTTACTGACAAGGGTATTGGTACCGGTTATCTCCACGCCGCGGACGTTCTTGACCGAGCATGCGAAGATGGGTGCCCGGATATCCGCATCGATCCTCACCTTCATTTTAACGGTGTAATCACTTCCCTTTTCAACGGCATTGGTCTTGGTGCCGTTAGCATCAATTATGGAATATTCGGTAATGTATGCTTTGCCGTTTCCGTATTCGAGAACATCGTTCTCATTCGTCTCGACGATCCTGGCCTGTCCGCCGCCCGCAAGGATCTGCTTGTATTTATCGATCATCTCCTTGGGAGAACCGTTTCCGATCATCTCACCGTTATTGAGAAGATATACCCTGTCGCAGTATCTGGAAATGCTGCTGAGGTCATGGCTTACGAAAAGTATCGTCTTGCCTTTCTTTTTGAAATCCTCGAATTTCCTGTAGCACTTGGCCTGGAAAAAGACGTCGCCGACGCTGAGTGCTTCATCAACTATAAGTATCTCGGGATCTATGTTGATTGATACCGCGAATGCCAGACGCACGAACATACCGCTCGAATAGGTCTTGCAGGGCTGGTACACATAGTCTCCGATATCAGCGAAAGCTAAGATATCATCGAGCTTTTTGTCTATCTCTTCCTTGGAAAATCCCATCATGGTTCCGTTGAGATAGATGTTCTCGATGCCGTTGTAATCCATGTTGAAGCCCGCTCCGAGTTCAAGGAGCGCGGAGATCCTTCCGTTAACCTTGACCTCTCCGGATGTGGGTGTGAGAACTCCGGTAAGGATCTTGAGAAGAGTGGACTTGCCCGAACCGTTTGTTCCGATGATACCTACAGTCTCGCCCTTCTTAACTTCAAAGTCCACACCTTTAAGGGCATAGTGAAACTTGAAGCGTTCCTTTCTGCCGGAAAGCCCGAGTGCATCAAGCATACGGTCGCGGTTGCGCTCGTAAAGCTTGTATCTTTTTTCTATTTTAGTCGCGCTTACTGCGTATTCTTCAGACATGGCACCTTATAAAACATCCGCAAAATGCGGTTTTAATCTCTTGTATATGATCGCACCGATACCGAAGAGCATCGCACATGCTATCCAGAAATATACTGTCGAATAGAATCTTTCGAAGAACCAAGTATCTCCGTAGATTGCATCACGGTATCCGGTAACGATATAAATGACGGGATTCAGTTTAATGACCGAAGTCAGTGTGGGATTCTGGATCATATCGATATTCCACATGATCGGTGTTGCCCATACGAGAACCTGAAGGATGACATTGATCAGCTGTCCGAGGTCACGCACAAAGACCACGAGCGAACAGGTCGTATAGCATATGCCGAGCGCCAGTACGAATGTGCATCCGGTATAGTAGATGATCTGTATCCAGTGGATATTGGGCGTGAATCCGCAGATGACCGCCATCACCATAAGAAGCACGACAAAGAACACATGGGTGATGAGAGCCGCGAATACTTTGATGATGGGAAGGACGCTTATCTTGAATACGACCTTCTTGACAAGGTAGCTGTATTCGAGAAGTGCGCTCGTTCCGGTCGAAAGAGCTTCGCTGAAAAAGAACCAGGGGACCATTCCGCATGTAAGGAAGAGTACAAAAGGAACATCATCTGAGCCGCTCGAGCGTGCCCCCTTCATGATGGTTCCGAATACGAAATAGTAAAGTCCAATGGTGACAAGGGGCTGGATAAATGCCCAGATGACTCCCATATAGGAGCCGGCATAACGCCTCTTGAAATCGTTGCCCGCAAGCTTTAAGATCAGTCTTCTGTTCTGCCATATCTCAACGGGCAATGTGACGATCTTGTCATATTTAAAAACTATGAACAGTGCGGAAATGACAATTACCGCAACGGAGATGCTCTTTTTTATTATCTCGTCACTCTTTATCGCCGCGGGATTGGTATGTAAAACAACGCATACCGCAAGAAGACAGAATACGACAAGAAGAGAAGGGATTATTATCTTTTTCTTCCTGATTGCTGCGGGGGTCATTATTTTACGAAAGTCTCCTTATATGAAGGCCATATCTTATCACGGTCGGAAAGTGTGATCTCCATTCCTTCGGGGATGGGCCACTCCACTCCCACATCGGGATCGTTGTACATAATGCCGCCCTCATCTCCGGGAGTATAGAAATCACTGCACTTATAGCAGAATTCCGCATAGTCGGAAAGGACTAAAAATCCGTGTGCGAATCCTTTAGGGACGAAGAACTGCTTTTTATTTTCTTCGGAAAGAAGAACGCCGTGCCACTTTCCGAATGTTGCGGATCCCTTTCTGAGGTCGACGGCAACGTCAAACACTTCACCCTTGATGACTCTTACGAGCTTGGCCTGAGGATGATTAATCTGGAAATGAAGGCCTCTGAGCACGCCCTTTTTCGAAGCGGACTGGTTGTCCTGAACAAATACCGTATCTATACCCGCTTCCTTGAAATCATTAAAGTTGTAGGTCTCCATGAAATATCCGCGTGCATCGCCGTGCACTGTGGGGGTGATTACCTTAAGTCCCTCGATCTCGCAAGTTTCAACTGTGATCTGTCCCATTTTCAAAACCTCGTTAATTTTTTCTTTTCGGCTGTGCCGGGTTGTTAATAATATAGAATGTCAAAATCGACGTTTCCGTTTATTCCGTCCACATGGCCCTTCGAAGTGTACTGCCACATGGAATAGTAACCGTTGTATAAAGGAGCGCTCCTGTACTCGGCAAGCCATACATTATATCTGTCGAGTCTCGATGCATCTATATTATTGGCAAGCCAGTACCTGCATGCATACACTCCGCCCGACTTACCGGCATTTTCCAGGGTCCTGCAGAACGCTTCACATACGGCCGTCCTCGTATCCTTATCTATCTGATCTCCTCTTCCTCCGTTGGAACCCTCGACGTCCAGGTAGATCGGAAGCTCAAGATTATACGGAGCACACATCTCCATTACCGCGGATGCTTCCTCGACCGCTTCGGCTTCATTGACAGCCTGCGTCACGAAATATACTCCGACCTGAAGTCCCGCCTGCTGTGCACCCGATACATTCGCATCAAAATATTTATCCCTGACTATCGAACCGGTAACGGAGCCTCTGTAACCTGCTCTTACGATGACGAACTCGATGCCGGATTCCCTGACCTTGTCCCAGTCGATATCGCCCTGCCAGCTCGATACATCTATGCCTGCCTTGTGATCGTTTCCGCCGGGCTGGAGAGTTACGATCTCGGTCCTGTCGGAATCTTCAAGCGCATCATCCTTGCTTGCCGTATCTTCGAGTGCCGCGTTGATCTCTTCCTCGGTCTTGATGAGAACACTGATATCCGCGATGGGAATGTATTCAACCTTTTCCTTGACCGATACTCTGGTCGAGTGAAGAGGAACCCTGTATCCCTCGACAGGTTCAAGCGATACATCGTAATCACCGGGATCAATCGTTCCGGCATAGATAATGCCGTCCTTATCAAGATCCCTGTATGTGACAGTAATGTCATTTCCATCCATCACCTTTATATTGAACGGAACGCCCGTCACAAGTTCGCCGTTTATATCAAGCACAAGAACTCTTAAGTCCTTCTCGACGCTCGTGACCATTATCGACAGATTGCCCGACTGATCCATTGCGGCATCGAATGCCGCGCTGTGTTCGGGATCGAAGAATGTCGGATCCGTCATAAATCCCTTGGGGTTATCTCCGATGAGATTTCCTTCAAGAGGGGATGAAGCATTAAGGTTTGCCCGGGACTGTATCACGGTATTGCCGCTCACATTCGCAGCAGTCTGTCCAGGCTTGTTTCCATCCGAAGTGCATAGAATAACTATCAGTACTATAAGAAGTACTGCGCCCATACTTCCCAGGATTGTAAATATCCGGGACCTAGAGTCCATTTGCCACCTCTCTTAAATACTGACCGTATGCGGTCTTGATAAGGGGCTCGGAAAGCTTTAAGAGCTGGTCCTTATCGATAAAGCCTCTCTTATATGCGATCTCCTCGATGCAGGAGATGTAAAGTCCCTGACGCTTCTGGAATGCCGCAACGAAATCGGCAGCATCGAGAAGGCTGTCGTGGTTGCCTGTATCGAGCCATGCAAATCCTCTTCCGAGTGTCTCGACATGGAGATTGCCCCTGTTTAAATATTCGTTGTTGACCGAGGTTATCTCTATCTCGCCTCTTGCGGAGGGCTTAACATTGGCTGCGATATTTACGACATCATTGTCATAAAAGTAAAGTCCGGGAACAGCATAATTGCTCTTGGGATTTGCGGGCTTTTCCTCAATGGAGATTGCCTTGCCGTTTTCATCAAATTCGACAACGCCGTACTCTCTGGGATCCCTTACGTAATATCCGAAGATCGTTGCTCCGGGTTCTGATGAGGTACGCTCTGCTGCAGACTTGAGAACCTTGGAAAAGCTCTGTCCGTAGAAAATGTTGTCTCCGAGCACGAGTGCAACGGGATCGTTTCCGATGAATTCTTTTCCGACTATGAATGCATCGGCAAGTCCTCTGGGAGTTTCCTGAACCGCATAGGAGAAGTTCATTCCGAGCTGCTCACCTGTTCCGAAGAGATCCTCGAATACGGGAAGATCCCTGGGGGTTGAGATGATGAGCACTTCACGGATGCCTGCGAGCATGAGTGTCGAAAGAGGATAATAGATCATGGGCTTGTCATAAACGGGCATGATCTGTTTCGAAATAGCTTTGGTAAGAGGATAAAGCCTTGTTCCGCTTCCGCCTGCAAGTATGATTCCCTTCATATCAGATCTCCTTCCTCGATCCGTACATGTTCTCGTAATACTTCTGGTAATCTCCGCTTGTTACGCCATCCATCCAGGTCTGGTTCTCGAAATACCACTTGATGGTCTTTCTGATGCCTTCCTTGAACATGGTCTCGGGTTCCCATCCGATCTCCTTCTTGATCTTGTCGGGAGCGATGGCATATCTTCTGTCGTGGCCTTTTCTGTCCTCGACATAAGTGATGAGATCTTCGTTGATATGTGCTCTTCTGGGATCACAGTCGGGAAGCTCTTCTCTCAATACTTCAAGGATGGTCTTGATGATCTCGATGTTCTGCTTCTCATTGTGTCCGCCGATGTTGTAGGTCTCAAATAATCTTCCCTGTTCCTGGACCATATCGATGGCCTTGGCGTGATCCTCGACATAGAGCCAGTCGCGGACGTTCTTGCCGTCACCGTAAACGGGAAGCTTAGCACCCTTAAGAGCATTGTTGATCATAAGAGGGATCAGCTTTTCGGGGAACTGGTAAGGGCCGTAGTTGTTGGAGCAGTTGGTAATGTTTGCGGGGAAGTGATATGTATCCATATATGCCCTTACAAGCATATCCGAGCTTGCCTTACTTGCGGAGTAAGGGCTGTGAGGGCTGTAAGGAGTTGTCTCGTAAAAGAAAGCATTCTCATCCTCGGGAAGGGACCCGTAAACCTCATCTGTGGAAACGTGAAGGAATTTCTTGTCTGCGGGATAGGTTCCGTCTTCTTTTTCCCATGCATCCCTTGCGCAAGCGAGCATGATGCCGGTTCCGAGAACGTTGGTACGGATGAATGTCTCGGGATCCTTGATGCTCCTGTCTACATGGCTCTCTGCCGCAAAGTGTACAACGCGGTCGATATCGTTCTCATCGAAAATCTTCCTGATGGCATCCTTATCGGTGATGTCGGCCTTTACGAAGGTGTAATTGTCCCTGCCTTCGATGTCCTTGAGGTTTTCAAGGTTTCCCGCATATGTGAGCACATCCACGTTGATGATACGGATATCGTCTCCGTACTTTTTGAACATGTAGTGGATGTAGTTTGAGCCGATGAAGCCTGCTCCTCCTGTTACAAGATAAGTTCTCATTTCATTCTCCTTATTGTGTGTGATCAAGGTTATTTATATTTTGGGAAGACCCCGTCATGAATATCTGAGGTCCATATCAACGTATCCGTTTATTCCGGACACGGTTCCTTTTTCGGTGTACTGCCAGTAATCGTATCTGCCGGTGTATCCGCAGACGGATGAATAATGCGCGACCCAGATCTTGTAATTTCCGAACTTGGAAACATCCATCCTGGAAGTAAGCCATGTCTTGTTCGCATATATTCCCGCGGTGTATCCGGCGCTTCTTATCGTTTCACAGAAAGCGATTATGACCGCGGTTCTGGTGTTCTTGTCTATCGTGTCTCCTCTTCCGCCGCTTGCCTCTACATCAAGAAAAACCGGAAGATCGAGTGAATAGCCCTTTATTCTGTCGAGTACCATTGATGCTTCGTAAACCGCTTCGACATCGTTAATCGCCTGGGTTACGAAGTAAACTCCGACCTTAAGGCCCGCTGCTTTCGCACCCTGAATATTGGATGAGAATTTCGAATCATCGATGAGTGCGCCGGCGCTCGATCCTCTGTATCCGACTCTTATGATGACATAATCAACACCCGATGCCTTGACCGCATTCCAGTCGATGCTGCCCTGCCACTTCGAAACATCGATTCCGAGGATTCCCGACGTTGATGTCATTTTTCCGTCAGAGCCGAACTGATAGGTGACTCCCTGAATGACCTGGGTTCCTGTCACAGCCTTACCGTTGGAATCGTAGAAATATGTCGCACCGTTTATGGTCTGCCATCCGGTGTATTTGGTTCCGGTTATGATATAGAACTTATCGAACTTCGCATAATCAGCAAATGTGGCCTTGCGGTAATTGCCGTTCTCGAGAACGTATACTTCGTTGCCCGACTTATCCTTGAGCACCTGTGTCATGTCAACGCTGGTGACGGTGACGGAGATCTTGGCTTCCGTGGTTGCCTTCTCGGTGATCGCAGTAGTCGTTTCGGTTTCCGCTTTGACCGTTATCTCACAGCTTCCGCCGCCCACGGCATTTACGTAGAAGCACTCCGAGCCAGTCGTTACTTTTGCAACAGACTCATTGGAGCTCTTGATCTCAGTGATCTTCCAGTGCTCGGCAACCTCCAGTTTTGCGGTGTATGTAATGACCGCAGTAGCACCCTCTTTAAGGGAAAGAGTGGTGGAGGAAAGTGTGAGCGAGATCGTCGGCTTCTTAGGTGAAGGATCGGGTTTCGGATTATCGCCGCTCGACACATCGGTGCCTGATCCGCTGTTTCCCGATTCGTTGCCTGAACCACTGTTTCCACTGCCGGAGTTTCCCGACACATCAGAACCGCTGCCGGAATTATTGTTTCCGGAAACCGACGCCGTAAGGATAACTATGTCTCCTCCGGGTGCGGTAAGTGCACCGAGAGGATTGCCTATCGTATTCTTGGCTATCTCGGTATAGATGGGAGAAGTACTGCTCTCTACGAAGGTTACAGTATTGGTGAGATCCTCACCTTCTCCGTTTCCTCTTCCGACGGTATCCTCCGCAGACTCATTAACCTGGGATGCATCCTTGACTTCTCCGCCGACATCGACTCTCGAATACTCAATCGTGCTCTTTACGGTTATGGTGTCGTTCGAAGGCCATGTAAATCCCGCGTACTTGTCACCGGTGAGCTGCTCAACATGGACAGTGTACTTGCCTTCCTTGAGGTTTGTCTTGTAAATGATGCCGTCAAGATCATCATCTGCCCAGCTTAAGGTACTTCCCGAAGGATCGGTTATAGTTACGGTAAAGGGAATGTTGGGAAGAAGCTTGCCCGATTCCGCATTCACGAATTTGATCTTAAGGTCCGACTTTACGGTAATGAGTTCAATCGCAACCTTGGTGCCCGAGATGATCTGAGTCTCGTTATAATCATTGTGCACTTCGGGAACAGCCATGAGCGCAGCCTGTCTTGCATCAAGAGCGGCAAGAAGTCCGGTTCCGCCGATGGTATCGATGCCTCCGAGCTGGCTTCCGGATCCGATCATCTCCTGTGCAACGGGAAGTCCCGCTTCATTGATCGTTATGGGGCTGCCGCCGGACGAAGGCCTTGTCTTTATCTTATAGATACCGAATCCGAGTATTCCCAGAGCAAGGCACGCTGCCAGGACAATAGCAATCTTAAGGATGACATCCTTGATCGAAGAGGATTCTTCTTCCTCCTTGTCAACGGATTCATCAAGGTCGACCATCTCTTCTTCGCTGGGAAGCCTTCTTCTCCTTCTTTCACCGGAACGCGCATGCTTGGAGATCTCAATGATGTCGAGAGAGGCGGTATCAAATCTCACCTCGTCAAACTGAAGCTCCGCAGTGTCGGTGTTTATGGGAGCGGTATAGTCAAGCGGCGCCGTGTAATCAAGGGACGCCGTATCATATCCGAGGTCGGAAGTCTCTCCGAATCTCGAGGTGTCATACTCGTCGGCAAAGTTCTGAGGGATTTCCTCGGTATAGTATTCTTCGTCCTGAGGAATCTCCTCGGTATAGTACTCCTCTTCGCGGGGGAGTTCTGCAGTGTAGTCCTGAGGGATTTCCTCGGTGTAATATTCTTCGTCCTGCGGAATCTCAGCCGTGAAGCCCTGCGGGATCTCTTCGGTGTAATATTCCTGCTCTTCTACAGTTCCGTAAGAATCCTCGTACTCGGCATCTCCGAGATCGAGCGAAGCGGTGTCGTCCGACGCTTCGTCCTCGTAGTATTCATCTTCATATTCATCTTCGAGCCGGTCCTCTATCTCATTACGGTTGAGCTCGGCGGTGAAATCCGATACGAATTCCTCTTCAAACGCAGCAAGCTGGGAGTCTACCGACTCCCTTTTGTATTTATTTCTGTTGTTGAAAAATTTACCCATAATCTTATAAATTATACCATTTTAGGGCCTTTTTCTCAAATCGGCGGGCGGCGCCCCGGGCCCTCCAAAAGGCATATTTCCTGCGGCGCCGGATTGGCCGGAATCCGCATAAAATCAGTCCTGCAGGGCCCACATATTGGGTCCGGCCTCTATGATCCTGTAGACTTTATAGCCGTCAATATTCATAAATTCTTCATAATTCCAGGGCGTTTCGGCAAAATCCTCGAACTGTGAGACGACTATGTAATGGCATCCCCTCTCGGTGGCCAGATGTCCCACGATTTCGGGGTCCCTCCCGCCTTCCATCATCTCGTCCCTCAGTTCATCCGTCTGCACGATGATATTCATCATATATTCCCTTCCGTAGGGCATGCAGATGTTCGGATCGTACTGGCGCACGAACTGCTGGAATTCATACGGCATGAGCACCATTATCTCACGGCCTTCCGCGTGGAGGGCGTCGCATATATCCACAACCTGAACGGGCATATGGTACATGTTCGGTGCCTCGATCATATAAAAGTCCGAATACATAAGCCTTCCGGAAAGTGCGAAGAGTCCGGCAAAAGCAAGTATGCATATATTCTGCTTAAGTCCGCTGAACCTCGTACAGATCCTGACCGCACTGTAAGCGATGACGGGAGTTACGGGTATGAGCCACAAAAGCCTGTAGTAAGTGACGGATTCGGAGATCTTGCCGTAGATCACATAGCTTACGGGGCACAGGAAAAAGATGAGCACGAGAACGGGAACGTACACAAAGCACACTCTCTTGGCTCTTTCTTTTTCGGTGACCGCAAGATAGAAAAGACTGAGCAAAAAGAGAACGCTCACAATCCCGACACCCATATATTCTTTTATGACCGGAAGGATATGAGAAAACATCTGTGTCTCCGTTATCTTTTCACGAGGTAAAGCAGCACGAACGCCTCGGCGGGCAGGTTCATCAGTATCATCAGAAGCGGGTATTTTATGTTCTTATAAACAAATGCAAAGCACAGTGCAGTCAGTCCGACCAGCGCGAGGCAGAGTGCGCCTCCTATCGTCGAGCACAGTGATGCCGCAAAGCCCGCAAATGTTATGAGGATCAGGTTCCTCAAGGTTATCTTCCCGGTTTTTTCAAGCTCTTTGGCAATGCAGATAAGAAGGCAGACAATGTACGGAAGCATGAATGCAGCGAGTGCTGCCTTGCCCTGTCTGGCCCTTGCCAGGAGGAAATTCTCGGGTGAATAAATCGAATAATCTCCAAAGAGAATGAGTATCGAGGAAAAGAACAAAAAGATCCCGCGCTTTTTCGTATCGCCTTCGAACAGGCTCCTAGCCATAAGGAACAATACGGAAAAAGAAAGAAGAATGATCGTCCAAGGGAAGAACGAATGTGCAACCGCGGTAACGTGAAGACCCGATACATAAGCAAGAAATGCAATCCAGATCGGGTAAGGTGCGGACATATATCTGAGCGATGATACGGTGCCCGTTCCGGTGTACGGATCCTTGGCATAGAGCGTATCGGATGCGACAGCTTCTGCCGCGGTCGTTACATAATATGCGTCATCCCCGTCCGTATACATCATGAAAAATGACATTATCATCATAAACACGAAGACAAGTACTGCGGCCACACCCCAGAAGCTTACCTTTTCAAGTGGATTCGTGAGCACGGTCTTTAATCTCTTCAGATAACGGGCCGCAAGGATAACGATGAGTACCAGCAGTACCACGCATGCCGCTATGATGAACACTTTTGTATTATATGTAAGTCTCTTTTTCTTAAAAACGGAAAAAACAGTGATCGGCTGGAACAGGGCATAAAGCAGGATCTGCCCGTTTACGAACGAAGATATGAGCAGGTGCTTTCTTCCGGTCACATTCTTATCGGACAGTGCAAACACAAGACCGAAAAGTACCGGTGCAAGGAGCTCCAGCATGATCAATATGACAATACCCTTGATCATACCTCCTCCTTTCCGGTCACGTTCTTAACGGCAAGTGCCGCAAAGAGTCCGATCCATATGCATGTCGCAAAGAGGACCTTTTTATGATCCCATACATTGGTTCCGTAGAATACATAAACGAATGAAGAAAGCAGCATCACAAGAAGGACCGGTGCAAAATTACGCAGGCGTGCAAGCAGCCCCTTCTTAAAAAGCAGGTAAATTGCGCTTACGAGCGCCATGAAAATATATATGACCGTCGAAAGTCTCAGATAATATTTTGTGAATACCGGAACATTTCTCCTCATCACATCGTAATTACCCGTGGCAAATCCGGGAAGAGCCTTTCCCCTGAGTGCAATTTCGGTTTCGAGCGGAGGAAATACATAACCTACGGCATCGATGAAGGTATCCTTCAGAAGCCCCTTCTTGTTATCCTTGAAAGCATCCCACGCCCAGCTCACAAAGCTGTCGGAGGTTTCCTTTCTTCCGAGCTTTTTTTCAACCTCATCGGTAAATGTCGTCCTGACTATTCCGGGATCATACATCGTATGGTACATGGTGTTTTCATCGACGACCGTTACGACATGTGCGGGCCAGTATGCTCTCTCATCGATATCCTCGGTCCATGCGACTCTCATATAGATGCTTCTTTTCACGATGTCGGCCACGGTGTGAGGAGCGTTCACCCTGAATGCTCCGTCGATGAAATGGATCGCAGCGAAGAATACAAGGAAGATGATCACAGGTGAAAGCTTTGCAATCTTATTGCTTTCCTTGAGATTTACCCATATGCGGTCGATGAGGATCACCATACAGAAGAACCCTATGAAAAAGAATTCCTTTCTGGTAAGCGATACGAGCAGCCAGAAAAGAGACGTGACGCAGATATGTTTAACGGCAGTCTTTACGTCAAAGCGGCTGCCCAGTTTTTTCCATTCGAGCGAAAATCTGATCGTGAATGTGACAAGAAGACACAGAAAGCTTGAAACCACGGAAAATTCCAGTACGGCAAAATGGCACTGCATCGCAAAGGGATTGGTTATGACAGCGAGAGTAAACCAGATGCGGAGGAACCTGTTCTCAAAGGGAAGGACCTTAACCGCGAAGGTATGCCATGCGGCAAATGCAAGAACAAGCTGAAGTACGTACATCACTTCATAGAATCTGACGGGTCCGTTAAGGGTAAGAGTTCTCACCAAAGTCAAAAGCGCGGGATATATGACACTTGTGTCGGATTTAAGGGCAAGTCCCGAACTCAGAAGTATCATCTCCGCACTTTCCGGAAATTCCTGAAATGAAGTGAAATTTAATATACCCCATACACATCCGAAAACGATCTGTGCTGAAAGGAGTATGAAAACACATGATCCGAAGATCCTGCTTATTTTTTTACCGGTATTATTCGGCATAGAACTCCGTGACCTTATCGCAGATGAGATCAACCTGGTCGGGCTTAAGACCGTAGAACATCGGAAGCCTGAGCAGGCGCTCGCTCTCTTTCGTGGTATATTCGTCGGCTCCGTGGAATCGTCCGATCTTCTTTCCTTCGGGTGCCGAGTGGAGAGGTATGTAATGGAATACGGAAAGAATATCGTTAGCCTTCAGATGATCGATGAGCTTTGACCTTTCCTCGATATCCTTACACTTGATGTAGAACATATGCGCATTGTGGACACACTCTTCGGGAACGTAGGGAAGTTCGATGCGTCCGCTGTCCCTGAGAGGCGTGAGCCTGCTGTAATAATGATCCCAGCTTGCTCTTCTGTCTTCGTTGATCTTATCCGCAACTTCGAGCTGGGAATACAGATATGCGGCATTCATGTCACTGGGAAGATAGGACGATCCGAGATCGACCCAGGTATATTTATCAACCTGTCCGCGGAAATACTTTGCGCGGTCGGTACCCTTTTCCCTTATGATCTCGGCACGTTCCGCAGCCTTCGGATCCTTGATGAGAAGTGCACCGCCTTCACCCATGCTGTAGTTTTTGGTCTCGTGGAATGAATATGCGCCGAAATCTCCGATGCTTCCGAGAGCCCTGCCCTTATAAGTGGCCATAACGCCCTGAGCGGCATCTTCGACTACAAGAAGATTGTGACGCTTTGCTATATCCATAATGGTGTCCATCTCACATCCGACGCCCGCATAGTGGACGGGAGAGATGACCCTGGTCTTATCGGTGATCGCATCTTCGATCTTGCGCTCGTCGATGTTCATGGTATCGGGCCTTATATCAACGAACACGGGAACCGCACCGCGGAGCACGAAAGCGTTCGCGGTGGATACGAATGTGTATGAAGGAAGGATAACTTCATCGCCGGGCCTGATATCGCAGAGGATCGCGGCAAGCTCGGTTGCATGTGTGCAGGATGTGGTCAGAAGGCATTTGGATGTGCCGGTCTTTTTCTCAAACCACTCATTGCACTTCTTGGTATATGCTCCGTCTCCGCATATCTTCTGTGCCTTTACGCACTCCTCTATATATCCCATTGCGCTGTCCACATAGGGAGGAACATTAAAATTGATCTTCATTATTTCCACTGTCCTTTCACGTCTCCGGAAAATTCTCCGGCCGTATCTCTTATTATGAATCTGGGTCTTCCCTTGACCTCTTCGTAAATCCTTGCAATATAGTGTCCCGCTATTCCCAGGCTCAGCATCATGAATCCGCCGACTATGAGAAGCAGCAGTATGACCGTCGTAAATCCGTCCGCACTGTTACCCATGAAGAATCTCACAAGCGTCTGCACACCGAGTACAATCGCAAATACTATGAATATCCATCCCATTGCGGTAACGATCTTAAGGGGAAGCGTGGAGAAGGATGTCGCATTACGTATCGCATAGCGCATAAGTCCTCTTGTGGACCACTTGCTCTTGCCGCTGCGTCTTTCCTCCACATCGTAATAAACCTTATCGGTCCTGAATCCGATCCAGAAGGTAAGCGCCCTGAAGAAGGTGTTGCTCTCGGGGAGCCTCAAAAGCGCATTGACCGCCTTCCTGTCGAGGAGCTTGAAATCGGATGACGAACTCATATCTATCTTGATGAGTTTGCTCATTATCCCGTAAAAGAGACCCGCACTCATCCTGTGGAAGATGCTCTCTTTGCCGCGGCTGTTCTTGATGCCTTCAACAACCTCCGCACCCGCCTTCCACTTTTCGATCATTTCGGGAAGTGCACTGACGGGATGCTGGAGATCGCAGTCCATGACGATGACCGCATCTCCTCCGGATACGGTAAGGCCCGCGAATATCGCCGCTTCCTTGCCGAAGTTTCTCGAAAACTCAACTCCCTTTACATGCGGATCCGCAGCCGAGAGATTGCATACCTTCTCATATGTCGAATCGGTCGAACCGTCACTTATGAAAAGGAGTTCGAAATCTTCGCCCACGCCTTCAAGCACGGCGGATATCTCCTTAACCGCAGGTTCAATATTATCTTCTTCATTATATGCAGGAAGTATTACTGAGATCATTTAAGTTCCTTTCCTGTTATCAATGCGATCAATGTCATCATATCAACGTGATCAGCGCCTTCAGCCTGTCCTTAAGGTGTCTCCGGTATCCGGCCGCCGCTTCAGTCTCTGGCGGCGTCTTCAGTCTTCACCCAGATGACTCCGTCCACGTACCGGACGCTTGTTTCCCCGGGGAAGCTTTCCATTGCAATATATTCGTCGGAATAATATATCTCGTTTTCTTCTTCCTCGGATACGAAATTCAGTGTCGCACCCAGATAGTATTTGAAGAACGCTTCGTAATTATCCGCAGTATAGATAAGGTACTGCCTGTCGTATCCGATCATATCTCCCGTAATTGGTGCCGTGATCTCCGAGGGTGGATATTCATCCTCGCCGATGACTCCCATTATCGCAATCGGTATTCCCTGATAATAGCCTTCCGTCTGTTCGATCCTGTCAAGAAGTCTTACCGCATAAGCGTAGGTCTTCTCATACTTCCTCTGAAGAGTCGTATAAGCGATATTGTCGGTGACCGCGTAGGCTATTACGACCGCAAGTGCCGAAACGGCGAATGCAAAAGAAAGAATCCCCGCGCCCTTCGTGATGAATTCTTTTCCGACACACCTGTCACAAAGTGCAACGCACACGATAAGGAAAAGGACCCACTGATATCTCATGATCAGATGGTATTCGACATTCGGTGTTATGAACAGAACGATGTTGGCGGATAAGGGAACGAGCACTGCGGTCAAAAGTGCCACCCAGTAAAACCAGGCCTTTTTGTAAGCACCGCTCTTTTTGATGAGCATGACGGCGGATGCGGCTCCGCAGGCAAAAAGGACAAGTGCTGCCGCAGCACATGCATATCCGGCCAAAAAGCCCTTGGAAAACGTAAAGTCTATGAAATCTCTGTACATCGAAGGAAGTGCGGAGAATCTTCCGGAGAGTCCCGCGTTTTCCAGAGAGTCGATGCCCTGGTATGTATCGAGGGCCTTGCCTTCGATCTTCAGAAGGATCTCGAGGATCACAATATAGAGCACCGCTCCCGTGATCCCCATGTAGAGATAGTTCATGCATTTTTTGACATTCCCCTTTTCACCGCGCGCCATAACATCCCATACGCAGTAAAGCGAAAGGAGCATCGCAAAGGGAAGGTAGGACTGATAAACTCCGAGGCTGAAAGCAAGGCTTATGCCTCCGAGCAGGAAGTGGTCTTTTTTCACAAGATATACCGCAAGCACGGCAAGGAGCAGTCCGGCCATATATCCGTCGAGTGTAAATACGTATGCGAAGGTGGACGCAAGCGAAGGGAACGAAACAAGAAGTGCGGAGACAAGAAACGCACTCACTTTATCCTCTATGTCGAATATCCTGACAAGAAGGACTGCGGTAACCGCAAGTTCCAGAATACCGATAAGGCCGATGATCCAGGGAACGGTGTAGAAGGATGATGCCGCACATACGACGGAAAGAAACCACCTTCCCGAGGTGATCATATTCTGTGAAAAATACATGCTGGATAATCCGTCATGATTCGGGATATCCTTGATCATCGCGGGGATGTGGATGAGGAGTCCGCATACGAACGCCGATATGAATGCGGTCTTATCCGTCTTCGATAACCTGCTGTTTATTTTTTCCAGTGCTGTGCTTACAGTCATTTTTCCGTATCCTTAAGATATTCAGAAATCTTCTCGCTTATCGCCATTCTTCCGTAATAGTTCGGATGGGTTCCGTCCACGGTGTATCCGAAGCCCGTTATGACCTCGCCTTCGGAAGTGATGTATTCTTCATCATAGATATCCGTAAGATCGATGTATTCGGCTCCGAGCAGCTCGGCGGTTTTCCTCTGTGCATCGAGATACATGTTCAGCGTACCGCTTCCGCCGTCGTAGTCATTCGCTTCCTCCCCTTCGGTAGTCCATTTCGGTGTGGGCGAGAGGATGATTATGCGGATGTCCGGATTGATCTCTCTTATGTATCCGACGACCGCGGTAAGTGCTCCGGTGTAGGAATATTCGCTTCCGTCGTCCGATGTGATCGGTACGCGGCTGTGGTAATCGTTGAGGCAGTGCTCGATGATCACGATATCAGTCTGCGCAAGATCCAGAGTCCGGAGCTGCTTAATCCTTTCATCGAAATAATCCGTCGCAGGATCGTAGGTGCGGTAATTTAACTGGAGCGAAAAATCATCCGTGTACAGAGCCTGAGCGATCGAGTACATGCTCATATACGCTCTCTTATTGCCGAGAGTATCCACCTCGGTACTGTCAGCCATCTGCGTTCCGCCAAAGGAAAGATCGAACACATCCATTCCGGTCCTTGCAATGATCATGTTCGCAACGGAGGTTTCATCCTGCTTGTAAGCTATGATACTGTCTCCGAAGATGACCACGTGATGTCCTTCTTTTTCGGGACCGCCGCAGCCTATGAGCAGACAGCCTATGCTTACTGTCACCGCCGCAAGCAAAAGTCCGCAGATCCACGGGATAAGTTTTTTCGAAGGGATATTTTTCATCTTTCTCTGGATATGCGTCCTTCACCGACCCTGAAGACCATATCGCATTTTTCGATGGTCTGGAGTCTGTGTGCTATTATCACGAGAGTCTTCCTGCCCATGAATCTGTTAATGGATTCCATGATCAGGTTCTCGGTCTCGTTGTCGAGTGCTGATGTTGCTTCGTCAAGTATCAGCACCTCGGGATCGTCGTAAAGTGCTCTTGCGATTCCTATTCTCTGGCGCTGTCCTCCCGATATGCGGATTCCTCTTTCGCCAATTCCGGTATCGAGCCCGTCGGGAAGTCCTCTTACGAATTCATCGAGTGCGGCTTCCTTAAGCGCTTCCCAGATTCGCTCTTCGTTCTGGTCCTCGGGTGCCACACCGAATGCAACATTGTTCCTTATCGTATCGTCGAGCATGAATATCATCTGGGGGATGTAGCCGACATTCTTAAGAAAGCTTCTGTAGTTATCCCTGATGTCCTTGCCGTCAGCCCTTATCACTCCCTCGCTGGGCTTTAGAAGTCCGAGCATGATGTCTACGAGGGTACTCTTTCCGGCGCCGGTCGTTCCGACTATTCCGATGCTTGAACCGATGGGGATCTTAAGGTCCGCTTTGTCGAGTATCTTCACATCCGATCCCGGATATGAATATGTGATGCCGTCGAAGGTGATGCCGTCCTTAAGTTCCATCTTCGGAGCATCGGTAGCAAATGACATATCGATATTGGAATCTCCGATATCCTCCTGAAGATTGTCGCTTACATTCATCAGGAAGGGCTCGAAGTATGCCATCGAATTGATCTGGTTGTTGATCCTGTTGACTGCGGGAAGAAGAACGAGTGCCGCAGCTGCAAGTGTTGCAAAATCGCTGATCAGCGCTTCGGAGCTTCTGCCGAGTGCGATCATCACGATCATATAGATCATCATCACCGCAACGCACACAGCCTCGATAAGGAGCTTCGGAATGCTGCTGTAAAGGCTGTATTTCTGTACCGCGTTCACATAGCCGTTTCCGCATTCGTTGTAGCTGTCGACGAAATATTTCTCACGTCCGAAGATCTTGACTTCCTTTATTCCCTGTACGCTCTGTGAGATCCACTTGAACAGTCCGCTGTAATAATCCTGATTGTCCTTGCCGGCTTTATACATGATCGGCTTGAGGACCTTCTTGATGATCGCAAGAAGCGCAACGAGGACCACCGCAAGAATGATCGTCATGAGTCCGCTCTGCGCAAGACAGAACGCACATACACAGAGAGCCACGAATCCGTCCGAGATGAACTGCAGTATCGAAAGGATCAGGGCATACATATTGTTGACGTCGGATGTGATGGAACGCTGGACGACAGCGGTGTCCGCATTAAGATAGAATTCATAATCCCTGCGGACGAAATTTCTCATCATCTTTTCCGATGTCGAGAACTGGTTCTTGTAGACGAAAGCATACATAGCTTTCTGCTGCAGATACAAAAACAGATTCTTTACGACAAAGACCACGATCATCGCGATCATCACGCAGTACTGAAACAGCTTGTAGCCATTCTGCTCATCCGTTCCCATCACATCATAGAAGATATGTGCGATTTCGCTTTCAGAGCTCTTCACGGGATCGATGACGATATTGACTACGGTAACGAGCATTCCGACTCCGGCTGTCTGAAGAACGGCTCCGATGATCATCATCACGGTAAGAAGCGCCATCTTCTTTTTCTGTGCCGGGGAAAGAATCTTATTTAATTTTCCGAGGATCTTTCTCATTATCTGTCTGTATCCAATAAAACCTGCGCAAGCCTGGCTGCGCCTTTTCCGTCAACAAGCTCTGTGAGCCGTGCGGATATTTCTTTTCTTTTTCCGGCGGAGCTTAATTCATCCAGTGCACGGATGATGCCCGCGTATATATCATCTTTTCTTGCATCGCCCGCGCAGGGCATAAGGCCCTTTGCATCGAACGCGCTCACATTCGGGATCTGATTGTCCGCAAAAGAATACGTGATCACGGGAACGCCCATCGATGCGAGTTCGTAAAGAGCGGAGCCGCCCGCGGATATTACCACATCCGCTTTGTCGTAGAGTTCCCATACGTTCTCGACGAAGGGATATATATGGACGTTTCTTCTGCTTCCGAAAAGTTCTTCGAGCTTTTCACGCTTTCCGCTGAACCTTCCGCAGATCACATTCACGCATCCGTATTCGTCAAGCTCAAGCGCGCCGAGCACGCCTTCCGCGATCCCGTACGGATCGGAGCCTCCGGTCATGATGAGGATATTATCAATCTTTTCATTTATCTTTTTCGGATGCGGGTCTTCGAACGCTTTTCTGAGCGGTGCGTATTTGCATCCGAGGAAATATTTCTTCGAAGGGTCCCTTTCGGGATAAAAATCTATCCCGTATACCGCATAGTCGATGACCGCGCTCACGGGATAGTCAAATGCATTCAGGTCATCGAGGTAATACACTTCGGTAAGGCCGTTTACAGCCTTGAGATATTTCTCACTTACACCGTAATGATCGATAAGGAGTCTTTTTATTTTCCGTGATGAGATCACATTTTCAAGAGCGGGGATCTCACTTTCAAGATCCTTCCAGTCAGTTCCGAGCACGATGCACTCGTATCCTCTGCCTTCGATCAGTTCCTTCGGCTGATCGTCAGCACAGATGAACGAAGTCTTCGCCCCCATCGAAAGTGCCGCATCTGCTACCGACAGGCACCGCATGACATGTCCGGTCGATATGTCCGCGTTCATATCCGCTCTTATGTATAATCGATCGTTAATCATAATCCACGCTTATAAGCTTCAGGCCTCTTGCCGGTGCCGTAAATCCCGCAAGGCTTCTGTCCTTCGCATCAAGTATCTCCGTAACGGATTCCGGTGCTTTCTTTCCGAGTCCGACCTCGATGAGCGTTCCGGTCATGATGCGCACCATGTACTGCAGAAAGCCGTTGCCGTGATATGTAAAATACAGGAATCCTTCTTTCTCCTCTATGGTGATGCTGTCAACGCATCTCACACAGGATTTCTTCATGCGCGGATTCCCGCAAAAAGAAGTAAAGTCATGTTCGCCGATGATCAGTCCCGCCGCCTTTTTCATGGCCGCGATATCGGGCATGCTTCCAAGCTCGTACACATATCTTCTTTCGAAAACAGGCTTGAGATCACCCGCATAACAGGTATACCTGTAAGTCTTGCCTGTAGCGTTGTATCTTGCGTGGAATCTGTCGCCGGCCTTCTCCACGCTTATGACGCAGATGTCATCCGGAAGGTTGCGGTTCAGGGAGTCCCTGATCTGTTCGCAAGAAAGCACGGTATCAAGCTTTACGTTCGCACACATACCCTCGGCCGATACTCCGCCGTCGGTCCTGCCCGCGGAAATGATGTCTGGGATGTCCCCTTCAAAGCTTCCGAGGCTGTCCGATGGCACGGACGCACGGCCGGAACCGGCTCCGCCCGTATCCGCACCGGTGTTTTCTTTTATCCCGGAGGGATTGAGCATCCTTATGACCGCGGTCTCGAGCTTGCCCTGGATCGTCTTCTCCTCACCGGGCTGATGTTCCCAGCCGCGGTAGCCGGTGCCGTCATATCTGATTATCAGCTTGTAATTGGTCAATAGCTTTATGCCTTCGTAACTTCAGCGATCGCGTTAAGAAGCTCATCGTACTCTTCGAATGCGGGGTACTGGGGATAATCCTTCCTGAGCTGCTCCGTGGTACGGAAAAGAAAACCGGCCTTGCTGGCTTCGATCATACCGAGGTCGTTGAACGAGTCCCCGCTTGCGATGGTCTCGTATCCGATGGACTGGAGAGCCCTGACGGTCGTGAGCTTGGACTTGTCACATCTCATCTTATATCCGGTGATCTCACCGTTATCCGCTACCTCAAGTGTGTTGCAGAGTATGGTGGGCATGCCGAGTTTTTTCATAAGGGGCGATGCGAACTGCTCGAAGGTATCGCTGAGAATGAGTACCTGCATACGGCTCCTGAGTTCATCGAGGAACTCCTTGGCGCCGGGAAGGGGATCGAGTGAAGCGATGGTCTCCTGGATCTCTTTAAGTCCCAGGCCGTGCTCCTTCAGGATCTCGATCCTGAATTTCATAAGCTTGTCGTAATCGGGCTCATCCCTTGTGGTCCTTCTGAGCTCGGGAATGCCGGTCTTCTCCGAAAATGCGATCCATATCTCGGGGACAAGCACGCCCTCAAGATCAAGACAAGTAATATACATGACTAAATTTCCTTTCAGGTTTTCTTTTTAGGGAAAAAGTATTGAAACTGCCGTAAAATCAACCTTTAAACCCAACCTATAGGATACCATTAATTGCCCTGAAAGTGAACCTTTTTAGGGGGTGCGAAAACCTTAAGATACCCTTAAAATTCAAGGGTTTCGGGCACTTTGGCCTACGCTTTCGGAATGAGTTTTCTGAAAATTCTCGCAATTCTAAAACGTTATCGCAAAAGTTTACAGTTTGTTTACTAATTTTTAGAAAAAGATGTTGACAGGGGCAATTTTTTAGATTATTATTAGCACATAAAACAAAAGCGAAAATAAAAAGAGAGCTTTTAGAAAGGAAGTACACTCCAATGGGAAACTAAACAGCAACCCGTAAATGCATTTGGAGGGCAGACCAATGTACTGAACGAAACAAACCCACCCACGGCCCACAGTACCCGGGGTACTCGATCGGAAAGTGAAAACACGGCACAGCGAGCACATTAGGTGCGTAACATCCTATGAAGACAGAATGCTCCGTTTAATATATGCCTTCGGATGAAAAAGCCGTATGAAGAATGAAGCTGACGGTCAAAAAAGTAGCGGGGAAACGGACCAAAATATACATAAGGAGGTATCCGCCAATGGATATTGAGGAACCCATCCACTAAAGGCGCCATTCGATGAATATCGGGTGGCGCCTTTAACATTGTGTGCGTATTCGGTTACGGGCTCGGGGCCGGAAAGGATAAACATGTCCGGATCCTTACCGGAAACTGTGCTCGGGTTTTATTTCTTTTTTGCCGTTTTGGCATTCTTGTAATATATGATCCTGAGACCGTCTATAAGAAGATCATCGTCAAACACTATGTTGTGCTTGCAATGGGGAACGATCCTTGAAGATATTCCGCCGGTCGCAATGATGGTCTTGACCTTTCCTATCTCCTCTTCGCATCTGTCGATAAGTCCGTCGAGCATTGCGGCATTTCCGTAGATTAGTCCGGACTGCATGGAATCGGTGGTTGTGGTTCCGATGACATGTGCGGGCTCGTCATATGAAATGCTGGAAAGAAGTGCGGTGCGCCCGACGAGGGCATCGAAGGAGATCTTGACTCCGGGGAAGATGATGACTCCGAGGAATTCCTTCTTCCCTCCGATGGCGGAAATGGTCGTTGCGGTACCAAGATCCATGATGAGCATCGGTGCTTCGTATTTTGCGATGGCAGCGACAGCGCCGACCACAAGGTCCGCACCCAGCTCTGCGGGATCACCGACAGCGATGTTCAGTCCGCTCTTGAGGCCGGGACCGACGATGAGTGCCTTGTGGCCTGTCAGAAGTTCGATGACTTCGCTGAGGATATTGTTAAGAGGAGGAACAACGGAGGAGATGATACCGCCGTCGATCTTCGATATCTCGATTCCCTTGATCTCGAGGATATTCTTGACAAGGACCGCATATTCAACCTTGGTCTTGCCGGGGTCGGTCGCAAATCTAGTCAGAAAGTAAGTCTTCTTTTCATCGATGACGCCCATGACGATGTTGGTGTTTCCCACATCAAAAGCAAGTATCATATCTGTCTCCTTTCCTGAAAGCAAAAACAGGCAATGCCCGCAGAGGACATGCCTGTTTTAAATTATTCCGCTTTTTTGTCTGCCGATACGGCTCCGCTCTTTCTGCCGATGCCGATGAGCTGAACGATGGTGGTGCTCATTGCAAGATTGATGATAAGCTCGATGACAAAGTTCATTCCTACAAGTCCGAAGATCATGAATCTGCCTGCGCTTGCATATCCTGCAGCAGCTGCCCACTCATTGATGGTATCCATAAAGAACAATCCGCATCCTACAAGGAAAAGTCCGGTGTTGGTAACAGGTGCGGCAACGCCCGCAAGAAGAACGGCAACAAATCTGCTCTTCTTCGCAAGTGCCTTATAGACAAGTCCTGCAACGATTCCGGCCATGGTACCCTTGACCATAACGGTGATGATGGTTCCGGGAACGCTTACCGCCATAAAGAGAGCGGTATCGGTAAACATTACGACGAGGCTGAATACGAATCCGAGCCATGCGCCTGCGAATACTCCGTAAAGAGCCGCCCCGACGATGATGGGTACAAGTACGAGGGTGATCCTGAAGATGCCCACGGGAATGCTCAGCGAAAGTGCCTGAAGAACGACAACGATGGCTGTGAGCAATCCAAGTCCTACGATAGTCTGTGTCTTGTTGTTAATATTCATTTTTCACTCCTTTGCTGCCGCTCACCTTTGGCGGGATACGGCGCAACCCGATGCACTATTACATCCAAGCGCATTATAACATAATTACGCTTTTTGTCTTGTTCTTTTTCACATACAAAAATCACGTCTGCGCGGGGAGCCGCATCTCGGCGACCACGCTCGAACTCCTGAGATCCACCAGTCTTAGGAGAACAACGTCGGAAGTTGGATCGACCATATATGAATCGGGGAAGAATCCCATATCGAAGAGGAAGTTCTTGATCCTTCTGTCGAGATCATAGTCCTCCGACGGAACGAGAACCTTTACACTGAATTCCTCCGTTCCGGATATGAGCATGAGATATCCGTAAACATCATCGTTTCCTATGCATCCGAGGATCTCACCCGTCCTCGTAAGGACATATTTTTCGTAGTCTTCATCCCATACGGCTTTCGTCTCCGCATCCGGTTCATCGAATGTATAATTCGAGACCAGATATTCACCGAACGCCTGCGTAAGCTTTCTGCTTCCGCTCGGATTGAGGTGTGTTCCGTCCGCATAATCGGTCCTGCCGTTAATGAACAGGTCATCCCTGCAGAAATTCAGGAAGGGCACACCCTTTTCTTCAAAATATTTTGCAAATCCGTTTATCGCAGGATAAAAGTAAGACTGATTCTTTTCTCCCGCAGCGGGAACGCAGGTGAACACGACATCCACATCATGCTCCCTGCAAAGCTCTATGACATCGTTCATTCCGAGCAGGTCGGGATTGAATGCATCCCTGTCAAGAACAAGGGAATCATCCCATGCGCCCACAAGCTGATACTCAAGCTTTATGCGGTCCTCGCCTCCCATGAAGGTCTGCTCGGGAACGGCCGCCTCCTCATCCAGCGTGCTCCACCTGTTGTGATAGATCGCAAGCGGGAAAAGATATTCGTTAAGATCATATCCGTCCGTAAGTGCATTCACAGCTTGAATCTTGGTTATACCAAACGGCATATGGTCGAGCGATTTATGAAGATATGCCTGCAAACCCTTTTCGGAATCGGGCGTAACGATGTTCGCACTGAAAAGAGAAACATCGAAGAAGACTACCTTCGGAGTCTGATAATTCAATGCGTTTTTCAGCTGCCAGTATGATACGAGCACGTTCTCATTGTGCTGTGCCATGTTGTAGGAACGGATGCCGTAATCCTTCCAGAGCTGCATCGGTGCCACTCCGTCAAGCACACGGCTCGAGCCGAAAAAGAGAACATCAAAGTCTTCTTTTTCGGAATAGAACCTGTCGTACTTGGAAGTGTTGACCCTGTCCCTGAGCAGATCGCTGACTGCAGAGGTTGAGCAGACTAACAGTACGGCAAACAGTATTAAAGATATGACCGATCTGATTATCTTTTTCATATTCAAACACTCAAAACCTGAAATATATGAACGCGGAAGCATCATACTGCGTTCCCCATATACCGAAGATAAGTATCGTTTCGATCAAAAGAACCGGGAACAGTATTCTGAACCAGAGATTCTGTTTTTCAAGCCACTCTCTCACATGGATACCATTCTCATGAAGTATGTCCACGAAAAGAAGCATTCCTATCGAGAGCAGCATGAACCAGAAGTTCCTCTGATCAAGTCCGAGGGTATATAGGCTTCCGTCCGTAAAGATCCCGATATTTCCGATGTTGCGCATATGCGTAAAGATCTGCAGTGCCTGATCCGTTCCTTCCGCACGGAAGAATACCCACGAAATATCGACCAGTATAAATGTAACGATCATTCCGAGTATCCTGTTGGTCAGGGCTTCGCTCTTCCAGCCGAGCACTTTTCCGAGCTTAGCGCGAAGCGGCTTGAAAAGATCCGAGATCACAAGATACAGACCGTTGATCCCGCCCCATACGACATAGTTCCACATCGCACCGTGCCAGAGTCCGCTGAGCAGGAAAACAATGAGAGTGTTGAAGCAGCTCCTTACCCTGCCCTTCCTGTTTCCTCCGAGAGGAATGTAGACATAGTCCCTGAACCATCCGGTGAGTGAGATATGCCACCTTCTCCAGAATTCCTTGACGGATGCGGCAAGATAGGGCTGTCTGAAATTCTCCGTAAGAGTAAATCCCATCACGGAAGCCGCTCCCACCGCTATTGTCGAATAGCCTGCGAAATCACAGTAGATCCTTATCGCAAAAAGCATCGATGCGATCACAAGATACCATCCCTCATATACATCGAACTGTCCGTACACCGCATCAACAAAGATGGCAATGCGGTCAGATATGACCATCTTCAGAAAGAATCCCCACAGCATGAGAAGAAGTCCGTTCTTCGCTCTGCCCGCATCAAATTTATGCTTTTCATCAAACTGATGCAAAAGGTTTCCGGCGCGTTCAATGGGTCCCGCAACAAGCTGAGGGAAAAATGACACGAATGCCGCATATTTTAAAATGTTCTTCTCAGGCTTAAGTTCGTTTTTGTAAACGTCTATGACATATCCCGCTGCCTGGAAAACATAGAAGGAAATACCGACAGGAAGAACAAGGCTGTATTCGGTCACCGTAAAACCGATGTGCAGCGCAGAGAATGCTTGATTCAGATTCATAAGGAAGAATCCGAGATATTTGTACAGAAACAGAAGACCGAAAACTATCAGCAAAGTGACGGCAAGCACCGCTTTCCTGATCTTTTTCTTTTCCGTGCGTCCGAGAATATATCCGCCGAAAAAAGTGACGGCGGTGACACCCGCAAGCAGAAGTGCGTATCTTGCATCCCAGTTCATATAGAAATAATAGCTCGCTATAAGAAGCCAGATATATCTGAACTTATGCGGGATCACAAAATACAGTAATGTGACTATCGGAAAAAATATAACAAAAGAAAACGAATTAAAAAGCACGACAAAGACCTTTCAAAAACAAAACCCCTCATAAAAATACATAGTCCGAGGGTAGTTGATCGTGTACCCCGGACTATGTTTATCTGTCAATATGACCTGCGGTCTGAGAACCCGGATATTACAGAAGCTTTATCCCTGCCTCAGCAGCTTTCGCAGCATCCTCTTCAGGCCAGATGGAAGACTGAACTTCTCCGATGTGTGCCTTCCTGAGGAAGAACATGCAGATTCTGGACTGTCCTATACCTCCCCCGATGGTATAAGGAAGCTTGCCTTCGATGATCGCTTTCTGGAAAGGAAGCTCGGCTCTTTCGGGACATCCCGCCTTGGCGAGCTGGCTTACGATCGAATCCTCATCGACTCTGATTCCCATGCTTGAAAGCTCAAGCGCGATATCGAGAACCGGATAATATACGAAGATGTCGCAGTTGAGTGCCCAGTCATCGTAGTCGGGAGCTCTGAAATCATGCTCCTTGCCGGATTTAAGTTTATCGCCGATCTGCATCAGGCAGACAGCGCCTTTCTCTTTGGTGATAAGGTACTCTCTCTCCTTCGGAGTCTTGTCGGGATATTTATCCTCAAGCTCCTGGGAGGTGATGAAGAATATATCGTGGGGAAGGATCTCCTCGATATAATCGTACTGGATGGCCATGTACTTCTCGGTCTTGCGAAGAGCGGCATATACATCAAGTACGGTATCCTTGAGTGTCTGGAAATTCCTGTCGGCCTTAAGGATTATCTTCTCCCAGTCCCACTGATCCACGAATACCGAATGGATATTGTCGGGATCTTCATCGGCTCTGATCGCGTTCATGTCGGTATAGAGACCTTCATCAACTTCAAAGCCGTATTTTGCGAGAGCGTATCTCTTCCATTTTGCGAGAGACTGTACAACCTCCGCTTTGCGTCCGCCTTCATTCGTTATGGTGAATGAAACGGGATGTTCGACACCGTTGAGATTATCATTAAGACCCGACTCAGGGGTGACGAATAAGGGGGCCGATACTCTCTGAAGATTCAGTCTCTCGGAAAGCCTGGCCTGGAAATAATCCTTGACCGTCTTGATAGCTACCTGTGTGTCGTGAAGGTTAAGCGGTGACTTATAACCCTCGGGAATCTTAATTGTACTCATGGCATCCTCCATTCTCACGGTATGCGTGATGCGCGTTCGGCTTCCGGCCAGTCGGATAACCTTCTTACGCCTTAAAAACAATAATTTACTTTACCACTTTTCACCGAAAAAAGAAATATGTTTATTCTGCCCCGGTGACCGGGACGTTTTTCCGGCTTTAGCGGCGCTTACTCTCCGGCCTTGGCGGAAATGATCCAGGGTGCGGGCTGGGTCTCGAACAGGTTCTTGGAATTGAGCTTGGATACGGATATCTGGATGATATTCACTTCGTTCATTCCGAATCTTGCGAGGATATCCCTCATGGATGCGGCAACCCTGAAATCGAGCGTATAGATGACGAATTCCATGGCGGGATTGATCTGGGTAAGGTATGAGATCTCCTGTTCCATGCTCGCACTTGCGACAAGCATCGTGCAGTCGGGAACGGGCATGTCCTTCATGGTCTTCGCATCGACATGATCGACTATCGAGATATTCTTGAGGCCGAACTTTCCGACGTTCTCTTCAAGAGTCTCGCGGTCGCTCTCTTTGTACTCAACGGCAATGACGGAGCCCTCTCCGCAGAGCATTGCGGTCTCAACGGCAATGGATTCACCGGAGATGACACAGTAATTCTTGTTCTCGGCAACCTGCATCTTGGAAAGGATGACGGAACGAATCTCGCTTCCGACATATTTTACGGAACCGGTCGCAAAATTCTTATTGTCCATACCGAACTTGATGACGGAACGGGCATTGGGATTGAGCACGATCATTCCGGCACTCGCATTGATGCCGCGGTCGATCATATCGGCAACGAGCTTTCTCTTGATCTCGCCGACAGGCTCGGAACCTTCGTTATAGATGACTTCGCACTCACCGAGTCCGACGCTCCACATACGGTAGAAGATATCCTGATCACCCGCTTCCGTGAAAACAAGTGTGCAGCGGTGGGCTTCCACGGTGGGGATAAGGTTCTTATTCTTTCTGGTGATATCGAGGATCTTGACATGCTCAAGGTCGATATCGGTATTAGCCGAAAAGTACTGGAGCCACTGAATAATATGGTCATTACTGAAAAGTTGTTTTGACATATCCGCCTCCTTACTTACACTTGGAAAGGAGATCTTCCCACTTTTTGTCTACATACTTCTGTGCGGCTTCGAGAGTCCATTCGTTACCCTGCTTGAAGCAGTGTGCAAATCTGCTCTGGAGCTTCATGAATTCCTCGACGGGGAGTTTCTTTTTGGGCTCATAGGTAAGTCTGTATTCTCCGTCGACAACTTCATAGAGAGGCCATACGCATGTATCGATGGCAGCCTTGCAGATGGAGATCAGATCCTCCTGAGGGTATCCCCATCCTCTGGGGCAGGGAGTGAGGACATTGACGAAGGTAGGTCCCTCGGTATAGATGGCACGGTGTGCCTTCTCGCTGAAATCCTTCAGGTTCCCGAAGAGTGTGGTCTGAGCCGCATAATGTACTCCGTGTGCCACAACGATCTGTGTAAGATCCTTCTGGTCCTGCTTCTTGCCGACCGATTCAACGCCGGAAGGAGTCGTGGTAGCCGCAGCAAATCTGGGTGTTGCGGACGATCTCTGGGTTCCGGTGTTCATATATGCATTATTGTCATAGCAGAAATATGTGAAATCATGTCCTCTTTCGAGAGCACCGGAAAGAGACTGGAAGCCGATATCGTAGGTACCGCCGTCACCGCCGATGACAAGGATCTTGTAATTGGTATCGGGATCGATCTTGCCCTTTCTCTTCATTACATCAACAGCAGCGCATACGCCCGATGCCGTGGATGATGCATTTTCAAATGCAGTGTGGATATATGAATCGTTCCATGCGGTATAAGGGTACTGGAAGGATGAAACCTCAAGGCATCCTGTCGCATTACATATGACAGCCTTGTCATTTTCATCCACGGCACGCATCATCGCACGGCAGACGATTCCCGCTCCGCAGCCGGCACAGAGTCTGTGTCCGGGATTGAAGCGTTCTTTTTTATTCATTTCCTCTTTAAGATTATATGCCATTTCGCTTACCTCTCACGCTGTCCCATATGTGTATAGATCTCGCCGGTCTCACCGGTTTCGGCGATCGTCTGCAGTCTGTCAAATACAGTTTTTGCAGAGTCAACGGTGAAATCTCTTCCGCCGAGTCCGAATACTATATCCACCATAAGAGGTCTGTTCTTCATATTGTAGCAGGCACCGCAGGTCTCGGCATAAAGAGGTCCGCCGCATGCGGAAAAGCCTTCGCTCTTGTCCATTACGGCAACAGCCTTGCAGCCTGCTATAGCCTTGGCTATCTCCTCGCCGGGGAAGGGTCTGAATACCCTTACCTTGACAAGACCTGCCTTCACGCCGTTTTTCCTGAGCATGTCGACACATGCCTTAGCTGTTCCGGCGCTCGATCCCATGATGACCATGGCGATCTCTGCATCTTCCATTTTGTATTCTTCGATGAGGCCGTATTTTCTTCCGAATGTCTTCTCGAAATCGGCAGCAACATCAAGGATGACCTGCTTTGCATTCATCATCGCATGTGCCTGTGCGACACGTGCTTCCATGTAATATGCGCTGATTCCGTAAGGGCCCACGGCAAGAGGATTTTCTTCCTTGAGAAGATAGTTCTCGGGATGATACTCGCCTACAAATGCCTTAACCTTATCGTCCTCTTCAAGCTCGATGTTCTCGATCGCATGGGATGTGATGAATCCGTCCTCACAGATCATGAGGGGAAGTCTTACATCGGGATGCTCAGCAATGCGGTGTGCCTGAAGATAGTTATCATATACTTCCTGGTTGTTCTCTGCGTAGATCTGGATGAATCCGGAATCACGCTCAGCCATGGAATCGGAATAGTCGTGATTGATATTGATGGGGCCGGTGAGCGCACGGCACGCAACGGCAAGCACCACGGGAAGTCTTGATGATGCGGCAACATAGAGGACTTCGTTCATGAATGAAAGCCCCGCGGAAGATGTTGCGGTAACCGCCCTGCAGCCTGCAGCTTCGGCACCGAGGCATGCGGAAAGTGAAGAATGCTCGCTCTCAACGCAGATAAATTCGGTATCGACCTTGCCGTCCGCAACATACTGTGCGAAATACTGGGGGATCTCGGTCGAAGGGGTTATGGGGAACATTGCGAATACATCGGGATTGATCTGTCTCATCGCAGTTGCGATGGCTTCGTTACCCGAAAGTCTTTCTCTGATACTCATCAGCCTTCCTCCTTCCAACGGATTGCCTGGAAGGGACAAGCCTTTATGCAGATTCCGCATCCCTTGCAGTGATCGTAATCAAATTCATCTCTTTTTCCGTCAGCTACGGGTATCGAAGCATCGGGACAGAAAGGTGCGCACAGAAGGCACTGCTTGCACTTTTCCCTGATCCATTCGGGTGTCTTGGATCTCCACTCTCCCGTCTTGGTAAGCCTGCTGGTTCCGGCTTCATAGATCTCACAGCCGATGGTTACATCCTGCCATGCTATATGTTCATTTATCTCTTCAGCTTTTAATCCCATCTTTAACCTCTCACTTCCTTCATAGCCGCTCTCAGACACTGAAGATTTCCTTCAACAAGCTGGGGCTTTTTGGCAAATTTATGTCTGTAGGAGCTTTCCATATCCTTAAGGAACTGTTCCTTGTCCACACATCCGCTCACTTCAACCACTGCGGCGAGCATCGGAGTGTTGGGGAAGTATTTTCCGAGATATGCGATGGAAATAGCTCTTGCATCGATCGTGCATACCCTTCCGGCATAACCCTTGAGAAGAGGCCTGAACTCCTCGGGATCCTTGGAAGAATTGATTATTATCGCGCCTTTTTCCGAAAGTCCCGCGGTAACATCCACGCTCTCAAGAAGAGTTTCATCCACTACCGCAACATAATCGGGATCGTAGATATTCGAGTGGATCGGGCATCTTTCATCCGAGATCCTGTTGTACGCCGTAATGGGCGCACCCGATCTTTCGGGGCCGTATTCGGGGAAGGACTGCACGTACTTTCCCGACATGAATGCCGCATCGGCGAGAAGCTGGCTGGCTGTTTTTGCACCCTGGCCGCCTCGTCCGTGCCATCTTATTTCAATCATATCTTCCATAGCTTTTCTCCATAAACCACTATTTTACGGTTCCTTGCAGTGAACCGTTCTTTACTGTGTATCTTCTTCGCTCTTCGTCTCAGCGGGCGCCTTGGATGCCGCATAATCGGAATAGCTCTTGCCCGTATATTTCTTGAAGCACCTTCCGAAATAGTTGGGATCGGGGATTCCGACCTTGGCGGATACCGCGAACATCTTCGCATCCGGTGATGCAAGCTTCATTGCATTTTCCATACGGCATTCGGTCAGGTACTGTGCAAATCCCTTGCCCGTTTCCGTCTTGAACTTGCGACTGAGGTAGGATGAACTGAATCCGAAGGCCTGCGCTACCGATGTAAGGTTGAGGGTGGAATCGGTGTAGTTCTCCTGAATGTATTTCATGACGGAGTCGGTCGCCGACATCTGTCCCGAATCCGTATCGCTGTCATCACGGTAGAATGACACTCTTTCATCAAGCTTGGTCTTTACCTTTCCGAGAACTTCATTGACCTCGGATCTGACCATCGGCTTGAGCATGTACTCGAAGATCGGAAGGCTTACGCATTTTCTCGCATATTCGAATTTATCGAAAGCAGTCATGATGACTATGATAAGATCCGGATATCTCTTGGAAGCTATCTCCGAAAATTCGATCCCGTCCATGAAGGGCATGGAAATATCGACGAATGCAAGATCGGGCTTGATATCATCGATGATATTGATAGCCTCAATGCCGCTCGCGGCTTCACCGACGACTCTCATATCGAAGTTCTCCCAGGATATGGAATTCCTCATCAGTTTTCTTGCGGAAGCTTCATCATCTATTATCATAACATTGTACATTTATGATACCTCCCTGCGTCTGACCGCCGGAATGACCAGCTCTATCTTAGTGAATTCGCCTTCTTCGCTTTCTATCCTTACGACATCTTCTATATGTGAATAGTAACGTACTCTCTCTATGGTTCCCCACAGGCCGAAGCTGTCTTCGACTCCCGCGGTATATTTCTTTTTACCGGACATGATCTCCTGTGCGGTCTCATAATCCATTCCGACACCTGTGTCATAAACTGACAGATGCAGGATTCCTTCTACTATGTGCGCCGAGATCTTGATAACGCCGGGTTCACCCTTCTGTCTAATGCCGTGATAGATACTGTTCTCTACAAGCGGCTGAAGGATGAGCTTGGGAACAATGCAGTCACCAGCTTCATCGTCAACATCATATTCATCTTCGAGAATATCTCCGTATCTGAGTTTCTGGAGTGACAGATAGTCTCTTACTATCGCGACTTCTTTTTCGAGAGTGATCTCCCTGTCGCCCTTGCTGAGGAAGTTCCGGTAGAATCTCCCGAGCGTTTCCAGTGCGGAGCTTACTTCCTCCGACCCGCTCTCAAGCGCAAGAGCGCTGATGGTTCCGATCGAATTATATAAAAAGTGAGGTTTTATCTGCTCCTGGAGAACTCTCATCTCCGCTCTCTGAACAGATTGCTCCTTACTCAAAAGTTCCTGAATAAGCTGCTTGATACGTGCAACCATCGAGTTATACGATTCAAGCAAAAGTCCGATCTCGTTCCGGGGCATCTTGTCTTCGATGGGAATGAGCTCTTCTTCATCGCGGCTGCTTTCCATCGCTCTTGAAAGCTTGAAGATCGGTCTTGTTATGTTGAGGGTGATGTATCTTCCGATGACTGTAAGGGATATTACAATGACTGCCATCAGGAATATGAATATCCTCATCGTATCGCCGGGTATTGCGGTACCCTCCATCCTGTCAACGCTGAGGATCACAAGCGGTGTTCCCTTGATACCCATTCCGGATACCATGATACGTTCATCACCTTCTTCACGTATCTGGTGAGCACCTTCATATGATGCAAGTGAGATATTATAGTACTTTACAAGATCCCTGTTACCGGTAACGTAATTGCCGGTCCTGCTTATGATGCAGATCTTGTCTTCGGGATATGCAGCCAGATCCTGATCGAGGACGCTCTTGGAGATCAGCATCATCATATAACCGTTCAGCTGCTGGTTGTTAAGGTCATAAATAGCGCGCTCAATGGAGACAAACGGTTGATTGTTTATCTTCACGAGCGCGCCACTTCCGTTAACATATTGTGCGGGTCTTCCCTCGAGACTGAGAACCCTTACGGGCCAGCGGTCCTGAGAAAAGATCGTGTCGTTAAGCGTATAGACTTTATTCTTGGTACAGCTGTATATACCATCCTTGCGGAAGATATATACGGAATCAACACCTGTAGTAACATTCAGGATAGCCTGAATGCTGTATTTGGCATCATTGGTTATACCGGGTTCAACTTCTCCCGATGATGCCCTTAAAAACTTCATTACTCCGTCATCCATGATGATAAGCCTGGACAGTTCCAGATAGCTTTCAAAGGATGAGCTGATGCTTCCCGATAATCCGAGGAGTCTTATCTCTGCCTCTCTGACCGCAGAATCCTGTTCCTCCTTCCTTATGATAAGGAAGGTGGAAACCAGAAATGCTATGGTCATGACCGCGACTACGATAAAGAGCATGAAACGCAGTCTTCTGGACAGGGATCCTCTCCTCATTGAACAATACCGCCTCTAAATCAACCCTTGACGGCACCGACAACGAAGCTTTCCTGAATTCTCTTGCTCATGAAGATATAAACAAGGAGCATAGGGAAGGTAGCAATAACAAGTGCAGCACCAATGGGACCCCACTCAGTGGTATACTGTCCGGACAGAGCCTGGATACCAACGGGGAGTGTCTTGAACTTTGAGTCACTTATGAATACGTTAGCGAACATCAGCTCGTTCCAGCACTGAAGGAATGTGTAGATAGCGATGGTCGCAAGAGCGGGCTTCATAAGAGGAATGATGACAACGCCGAATGTCTTCCAGGGTCCGCATCCGTCGATACGTGCAGCCTCATCGAGTTCCTTGGGGATCTCTACCATGAAACCGGTACAGATAAGGATACCCATTGCAAGCGAGAATGCCGCATAAGGGAAGATGAGGGAGAAGTGCGAATTGAGCATGTGCAGATCTCTCAGGGTGATGAATACGGGTACGATGGATGCATGGATGGGGATGGTAAGTCCCAGCATGAAGAATGCATTCGTCTGTGAGCTTCCCTTCCATACGAGACGGGTGATGGCATATGTAGCCATCATGGAAGCGATGATTACAAGAGCAATGGCGCTTACGGAAACGATTACAGAGTTTACGAAATATCTGGGCATGTTTCCGGTATGCCAAGCTGATACGTAGTTGGACCATTTCCAATCCCAGGGAAGACCGATGAGGTTCTTACCGAAGATTTCCTCGTTGGTCTTGAGGGAGAAGGTGAACATCCAATAAACCGGGAAAAGGTTTATCAGTGCCCAGATCACCAGGAGAATGTAGATTCCCAGTGTCCTTATACCGAATTTTTGAACCGAATGATCGGAACTGTTATTATTATTGATCGCCATGTCAGTCGTTCTCCTTAAATGCCTTGGAAATAAGCAGTGCAAAGACGAAGCAGAGTATAATCATCATCACTGCGATGGTTGAACCCATTCCGTAACGGTTACGCTGGAAAAGCATCTCGATCATGACGGTTGAAGGAACTTCGGTCGCATGAAGAGGTCCGCCGTTGGTAAGGACATAGATAAGGTCGAAGGATTTGAGTGATCCGGTTACCGCGAAGATAACGCTGACCTTGATGATGGGCTTGATCGAAGGGATAACAATGTACTTGTTAACCTGTCTCTCTGTTGCACCGTCGATACGTGCCGCTTCACGGAGTTCGGGGGATACTCCCTTAACGCCCGCATACATGAGCAGCATATGATAACCGACGTACTGCCACAAAGTAGGAATGAACACAGCGATCAGTGCCGTCTTGACATCTCCGAGCCAGATTCTGGTAAGGCTCTCAAGTCCGAGTGCATTGAGTGCGGAATTGAGAAGACCGTAATCGGGGTTGTAGATCTTCAGCCATAACTGGCCGATAACTACGGTCGAGATAAGTACGGGCATGAAGTAGATTGAAAGGAAAGGTCTCTCACCCTTGATTCCGCGTCCGAGGACGAGTGCGAGTCCAAGGGATAAAGGGAGCTGTATGAAAACCGACAGAGCCGCAAGGATGCAGGCATTTCTGAGTGCCTTAAGGAATCCTATGGCTTTGCTGGAAAATAACTCGATGTAATTATGAAAGCCGATGAACTCCATGGCTCCCATACCGTTCCAGTTAAAGAAACTGTAGTATAACGATTTGATAATAGGGGCAATAAGTATTCCGATAAACAGCGCAAGTGCAGGCAGCAAAAACAGGAATACGTTGATGTAATTAACGATTACTTTCTTTTTCATTGGCGTAAACGCCTCCCGGTAGTATTGCAGATTCGCTGGAAAATAACAAAGTACTTGCGTGTAACCGATGCCCCTTACGGGGCACGGCCACACGCGAGTACGGGTAAAACTTAGATATGATTATCTGATGTCGTTAGCAAGACCCTTGATGAAGTCAGTGCCGTTAACCTGGCATCCGTAAACCTGATCTACATATGAGAGATAGGTGTTAGCGTCGTCAGCGTTCATAGCGGTATCACCAAAGAGAACGTATCCGGTAGCGTTTCCGCAGATCTCTGCAACAGCCTGAGTAAGAGCGTTTACAGAAGAGGTATCTCCGTAAGGAGTCCAAGCGGGAAGTCCGCAGCCATCAAGATAGCCATAGTGGCAGATGAGCTTTCCAAGCTCGAAGCAGTATGCAGCAGCAACTTCGGGATGCTCAGAAGATGCAGCAACTGCAAGGGTATCGGAAGGTCCGCCGATGAGCTGTCCAAGCTTAGCCTTGTCAGCGTTGATTACGGGGAACTCACCAACCTTTACCTTGGGGAAGAATGCTTCGTTGTTAGCGAAGTCAGCGCAGTTCCAGGTTCCGTTCATGTAGAAAGCATACTTGCCATCCATGAAGTTAGCCTTAACTTCGTCGTTTGAAAGAGCGATTCCGTTGGGATCGAAGTATCCGTTGTTTACAAGTCCCTGGAAAGTATCAACTGCAGCGCCTACATCAGCGTTGTCCCAAGTTGCTCTTCCGAGGAAGATGTCGTTGAGTGCGTCAGAACCAACAGACTTCTCGATAACGGACTCAAGATACTCGGTTACACACCAAGTCTCTTTTCCTGCACATCCGAAGGGGATGATGCCTGCAGCCTTGAGGGCATCGCAGCACTCGATGAACTCATCGTAAGAGCCGGGGATGTCATCGTAGCCAACCTGCTTGAGGAGATCCATGTTAGCGAAGAGACCAACGATGTTCATGGTAAGAGGAACACCGTAGTGCTTTCCGTTGTAGGTGGAGTTTCCGAGCATTGCCTCAGGAAGCTCATCCTTCCAGTTAGCATACTCATCATCAAGACAGTAAACCTTGCCAGCCTCTACGAAGTCCTGAAGGAAAGCGCATGACCAGGTGAAGAAGATGTCGGGCATCTCGTTAGCCTGAACTGCAGCCTTGATCTTGGTCTTGTAAGACTGATTCTCGAAAGCTTCCCAATTAAGAGTGATGTTGGGATACTTCTCTGCCATGTCAGCGATAGCTGCTTCATAAGAGTGACGGTTAGAGTCGCTCTCGGTAGCGATACACCACATGTTAAGGGTGATATTGACGTCCTCAATCTTCTCGTCAGCAGTAGCTGAAGGCTGATTGGTATCGCCTCCGGTTGCTCCGCCGCCGTTGCCGGTATTACCGCCGCAAGCTGCGAGTGAGAGAACCATTGCACCGGTCAATATCAGTGACAATAATTTTCTTTTCATAATTTCCTCCTTTAAAATGTAAAGAAAATTTATCTATCCCGAAGAATTACTTCGAAATATTTAATTTAGGGGTTCCACATCCTTATTTCTCGGTGGGAACAACGGTCCAGGGGTAATCCACTGTGAGGTATCTTCCCTCGACCTTGTAGTAGATGTAGGTGTCAGCATAATGATCGTTGTAGACGAGCTTGATGACTCCGTTCTCTTCATCTACTGAATAGTAACCGGGAGAGTAGTAGTCCTCGCGGAAGGTGCCTTTGTCGGTAAATTCGAAGGAGAGATTTCCGTTTACTTCCTGCCAGGTTCCTAGTACTCCGGAAGGCTCACCCTCCCCGGTATATTCATATACGAACATCTCATACAGAAGCTTCTGGTTCTCGCCGTCAGGTATAAACCTCATTGAAGTGACGGTTCCGTCTGCGGCGGTAAGGGTAAGAACATCATCAGCTAAAGTATAAGAGTATTTTACTCCTAAAAACTCCGCTTTGCCGTCGCTGGATAGCTTCAGGATCGTCGTCCCGGGGTCATGATTGTAAGCCCATTCCTCTACCGTTTTTCCTGCGCATCCAGACATCAGCATTATGAAGATCGCGGTGAAAAGTATGAGTCTGATCTTCGTTGTAAAACTGTGGTTCATAGCCAAATGCCTTTTTGTCTAAATTATGAACAAATTATAACTACGCCGTGAATAACGGTAAATGGAATAACTTTACTATTCAAAGCATTTTTTTTACCTTGATACACAATACATCAAAAACAGATATAAGGATATAGCAAAACTGCACAAAAAATTGTGTTTTCGAAAAAAAGTTGCCCGCGTTTTAACATCTGAAACAGTTTTTTTGAGCACTTTTTTTGTCTATTTTGCCGACAAGACGTTTTTCTGCCGTTTTTCAGCCCTTTGAGGCAAGGTATTTAACTGCCGAAAATGCCGCAGTCAAGCCTTCTCCGGCCGCTTTTACAAGCTGGAACGGTTCGCCTGTGATGTCGCCCGCAGCAAAGAGTCCGGGAATGTTAGTGGACATATTTCGTTCACATTTCACGGCACTTCCCTCTGTTTCAAGCCCGGGAACAAGCGATGAAGGGGCTATCTGGTCCCTCAGAACAAAGAGTCCGTCAAAGGAAAGCTCTCCGGAATCCGTGACCAGGGTGTTTGCTTTCATCCTTCCCTTTATTTCAAGCGGCTTTGCGGCCTGCACGGTTATGTTCTCAAGAGAAAGGCCCGTTGCGTCATACATAGGAATGTAGATGACTTCGGAAGCGTACTTTCTGAGGAAGAGCGCCTCTTCTTCGTAGTCCTTCGAATATGACACCACTATCGTTTTTTTCTCCTTATATATAGCGGCATCGCATGTAGCGCAGTAGCTTACTCCGCGGCCGAGATAATCCGTCTCTCCCGGTATGGTCTTCGCAGGCGCTACACCCGCACAGAGAATGACCGATGAGCTTTCTATCATCTCCTCTCCGCACTGCAGAGCGAAGTATTCTCCGTAAGGATATATCATGCTGACCTTCGTATCGTTTATCTCGACGCCCATCCGCTTAGCATGATCCAGCATCCTGTCCGCAAGCTCGGAGCCGCTCACAGCGGGGATCCCGAGATAGTTGTCAATCTTCTCGGCAAGGCGCACCTTGGCACTGGAATCCTTCTTTCCGAAAAGAATGATGTTCTTTTTTCTTATCTTAAGTGTGATCGCAGCTTCGAGTCCCGCGGGACCGCTTCCGATTATCGCCACATCATATCTCATATGATTCTCCTTTCAGATCCGGTAATTATCTTGCATCAAATATAATTTTATCATACGTGATTTGAATGTCAAGAAAGATACCGTGCATATCGGATTATAACATATAAAAAGGACCGGCTTCTTGCGAAGCCGGCCCTTAAGTGATACGTCATGGATTATTTCTCAGCCATAGCCTTCTTGATGGACTCGGTGAGCTCGGGAACGATCTTGTTGAGATCGCCTACGATACCGTAGTCTGCAACATCGAAGATGGGAGCATCTTCATCCTTGTTGATAGCGATGATGATGTCGGACTCTTCCATACCTGCAACGTGCTGGATGGCACCTGAGATACCGATTGCGAAGTATACGTGAGGTCTTACGGTCTTACCGGTCTGGCCTACCTGGAGATCCTTGGGCTTCCAGCCTGAATCTACAACTGCTCTTGAGCAGGAAACTTCTCCGCCGATAGCTGCAGCGAGATCCTCGAGGATCTTGAAGTTCTCGGGTGAACCTACTCCACGTCCGCCGGATACGAGAATCTTGGCGTTCATGATATCAACGGTATCGGATACAGCCTTTACGACTTCCTTTACGGTTACGTATCTGTTGTCGGGAGTGAATCCGGGATTGTAATCTACAACCTCTGCCTTAGCGCCCTTGACCGGCTCGATCTTCTGCATAACGCCGGGACGAACGGTAGCCATCTGGGGTCTGTTGTTGGGGCAGGCGATGGTAGCGATGGTGTTTCCGCCGAATGCGGGACGGGTCATGAGAAGCTGATTGTGCTTCTGCTCAGACTCCTTGCCGGGGATCGCAACGAGAGGGAAATCACCGATGTCAAGCTGTGTGCAGTCAGCGGTAAGTCCGGTTGCGACTCTTGCGGAAACGGTAGGTCCGAGGTCACGTCCGATAGCGGTAGCGCCTACGAGCATGATCTCAGGCTTGAACTCATTGATAACGGATGCAAGTCCGTGTGCATAGGGCTCGGTCCTGTAAACTTCGAGCTCTTTGTCATCAACAACGATGACCTTGTCTGCGCCGTACTCAGCGAGAGAATCAGCGAGACCCTTTACATTATATCCGAGAAGGACTGCAACAACCTTCTGTCCGAGGGCAGCTGCGAGATCCTTAGCTTTGCCGAGCAGCTCGTAGGAGATTCCGCTGATCTCACCGTCAACCTGCTGAGCAAAGACATATACGTCTTTATATTCTTCTAAGCTCATTTGTCTTCCTCCTACTATTAGATAACGTGCTTCTCAGAAAGCTTCTCTACGATGTACTTAACTCCGTCCGAAGGTGAATCGGGAACGATCTTCTCACCTGCTCCCTTACGAACCTTATCGGAAGCCTTAGCGATCTTGGTGGGTGATCCGTTAAGTCCGAGGTTGCAATCCTCAACGTCCTTGAGGTCTGCTCTTCCCCAAGTGGTGATCTCTGCCTTGCAGGCATCGAAGATTCCGCCGGGAGTCATGTATCTGGGAGGATTAAGCTCTGAAAGAGCGGTAATGAGGCAGGGCATCTTAGCTTCAACAACATGATATCTGTCATCATACTGTCTCTGAACGATAACCTTGTCTCCTTCAACCTTGAGATCCTGTGCATAGGAGATGACAGGAAGCTGGAGGTGCTCAGCAATCTGGGGACCAACCTGTGCGGTATCTCCGTCGATTGCCTGACGTCCGGTGATGATGAGATCATACTCAAGATTTCTGATAGCGCCTGCGATGGTGGTGGAGGTAGCCCAGGTGTCTGCACCGCCGAGTACACGGTCGGTAACGAGAACTGCCTTGTCAGCGCCCATTGCAAGAGCTTCTCTTAATGCGTCTGCAGCCTTGGGAAGTCCCATGGTAAGGACTGTAACCTCAGCGCCGTACTGATCCTTAAGACGAAGAGCTGCCTCGAGGCCGGCCTTGTCATCGGGATTCATGATAGCGAGCATTGCTGCTCTGTCCAGAGTACCGTCGGGATTGAATTTAACGCCGCCCTTTGTATCCGGAACCTGCTTTATACAAACAATTATTTTCACGGTTTATACTTCCTTTCCTGGTTTTATCGTGGCGGGTTATTTAAGAAGGTTAGCGGAGATGACCATGCGCTGAACTTCTGAAGTTCCTTCGTAGATCTCGGTGATCTTCGCATCTCTCATCATACGCTCTACTTCGTACTCTCTGATGTATCCGTATCCGCCGTGGAGCTGAACAGCCTTGGTGGTAACTTCCATAGCAACTTCTGCCGCATAGAGCTTAGCCATAGCTGCTTCTACAGAGTAGGAAACCTTATTGTTGGTAACATACTCCTGCTTCTTCATAGCTGCCTTGTAGACGAGAGCCTTAGCTGCTTCTACCTTGGTAGCCATATCTGCAAGCTGGAACTGGGTGTTCTGGAATGCGGAGATCGACTTGCCGAACTGCTTACGCTCTTTGGTGTAAGCGATGGTTCTCTCAAGTGCGCCCTCTGCGATACCGAGTGCCTGTGCAGCGATTCCGATACGTCCGCCGTCAAGGGTGTGCATTGCGATGTTGAAGCCCTTGCCCTGCTGTCCGAGGAGATTCTCCTTGGGGATGCGGCAGTCGGTGAAGATAAGCTCATAAGTGGATGATCCGCGGATACCCATCTTATTTTCCTTGGTTCCGAAAGTAAATCCGGGAGTTCCCTTCTCTACGATGAAAGCAGAGATCTCCTTCATGATGCGGCCCTTCTTCTCGATCTTGCCGGTAACCGCAAAAATGACATAAACGTCAGCTTCCTTACCGTTGGTGATGAAGCACTTGGATCCGTTGAGAACCCACTCGTCTCCGTCAAGAACAGCCTTGGTCTGCTGGCCCTGTGCATCGGTTCCCGCACCGGGCTCGGTAAGTCCGAATGCGCCGAGCTTCTCGCCCTTTGCAAGAGGAATGAGATACTTCTCTTTCTGCTCGGGAGTTCCGAATGTCATAATGGGATCAACGCAGAGTGAAGTGTGAGCCGATACGATAACTCCGCTGGTTCCGCAGACCTTGGAAAGCTCCTCTACACACATAACATAAGTGAGAATGTCGCATCCCTGGCCGCCGAACTCCTTGGGAACGGGGATTCCTAAAAATCCGTACTTGGCCATCTTGTCGACGGTCTGTCTGGGGAACATTTCGTTCTCGTCAACTTCCTGAGCAAGGGGCTTTGCTTCGTTCTCAGCGAACTCCTTGAAGAGGGTACGAGCCATTTCATGTTCTTTGCTCAAAGTAAAATCCATGACTTTTTTAATCCTTTCATTTATATAATCTCAAAGGTTACAAACCTTACGATAACACGATGTTATCAGCATTAGTCCGGGACAAAGCGAACCACGGACGGTGAGCGCCCGGAATAATGTGTTTATTTTGCGTCTACAGCAGTCTTGGTTCTGTCTGCATTGTAGATGTAGAATCCCTTGCCGCTCTTGCAGCCGAGGTTTCCGCCGCGTACCATCTTACGGATAAGAGGGCATGCTCTGTATTTGCTGTCCTTGGTCTCATTGTAAAGAACATCCATGATAGCAAGGCAGATATCAAGTCCGATGTAATCGCCGAGCTCAAGGGGTCCCATGGGATGGTTTGCACCGAGCTTCATTGCGTTGTCGATACCCTCGATATCGGAAACACCTTCCATCTTGATGAAAGCAGCTTCGTTGATCATGGGGATGAGAATTCTGTTTACTACGAATCCTGCAGCCTCGTTGACCTGAACGGGAGTCTTGCCGATCTCTTCGGAGATCTTCTTGATCTTCTCTACAATGTCAGCGGGAGTGTTTACACCTGCGATAACCTCAACGAGCTTCATTCTGTCAGCGGGGTTAAAGAAGTGCATTCCCACTACGGGACGATCTACGCCCTTTCCGATCTCGGTGATGGAAAGAGATGAAGTATTGGAAGCGAAGATGCAGTCAGCCTTGCAGATAGCATCGAGCTCTTTGAAGGTGGTCTGCTTAACGGTCATATCTTCGAATGCAGCTTCGACGATAAGGTCGCAGTCAGCACAGATATCCTCTTTAAGTCCGGGAGTGATTGCATTAGTGATCTTGTCAACCTGCTCCTGAGTGAGCTTGCCTTTTTCTACGAGCTTGGCATAGCCCTTAACGATCTTGTCCTTTCCGCCCTCTGCCCATTCCTGCTTGATGTCGCAGAGTGCAACAGTGTAGCCGTCGATCTGAGCAAATGCCTTAGCAATGCCCTGGCCCATTGTTCCGGCGCCGATAACACCTACCTTCATATTTGCCTCCTTATATATAAAAAAAAATTATTTTGAAAAAACATTACAAAAGTCAGGACCTGCATTCAGGTCCTGACTAAAAAGAATTACTCGTTCTTGAAAGCAACCTGCTTAACCTTGGCAGGATCGTCTTTCTTGCGAAGGAAGTTAGCCATTCCTTCTTTCTGATCGTATGACTCGAAGCAGTCTCCGAAGAGCTTCTCTTCAATGACAAGTGCGTCATCGATATTTACCTGAAGTCCGTCATTGATAGCCTTCTTGCAGTTCCTTACGGCGATGGGAGCATTTGCTGCGATCTGTGAAGCAAGCTTCATAGCTGCATCCATAAGCTCTGCCTGAGGATATACTGCATTTACGAGACCGATGCGGAGTGCTTCGTCAGCCTTGATGTTTCTTGCGGTGTAGATAAGCTGCTTAGCCATTCCCACGCCGACTGTTCTTGCAAGTCTCTGGGTTCCGCCGAATCCGGGAGTGATTCCGAGACCAACCTCGGGCTGTCCGAACATAGCGTTGTCGGAGCAAATACGGATGTCACAGCTCATCGAGATCTCACATCCGCCGCCGAGTGCAAAGCCGTTTACCGCTGCGATGACGGGAACGGGAAGAGTCTCGAGCTTTCTGAATACATCATTTCCCTTCTTGCCGAAAGCTTCGCCTTCAGCCTTGGTAAGGGTGCTCATCTCTCCGATGTCTGCGCCTGCGACAAAGCTCTTCTCGCCTGCGCCGGTAAGAACGACAGCTCTTACAACATTTACATCGATGCCGTCGATAACGGAATTAAGTTCATCAAGAACAGCTGAGTTGAGTGCATTGAGTGCCTCGGGTCTGTTGATGGTGATGACAGCAACGCTGTCTTTTACTTCATATAATACGAAAGCCATAGTGTTCTCCTATTAATCTCTCTCAACGATAGTTGCGCATCCCATACCGCCGCCGATGCAGAGGGTAGCAAGACCCTTCTTTGCATCCTTAGCTTCCATCTCATGGAGAAGGGTTACAAGGATACGTGCACCCGATGCTCCTACGGGATGTCCGAGAGCGATAGCGCCGCCGTTGGGATTGAGCTGCTTGTCAACATCGATTCCGAGATCCTTGCCTACTGCAACGGACTGGGCAGCGAATGCCTCGTTAGCCTCGATGATGTCGAAGTCCTCGATCTTGTATCCTGCCTTAGCCATAACCTTTCTGGTTGCAGCTACGGGGCCGATACCCATTACTTCGGGACGAACACCTGCAAGAGCGCCTGCTACGAAAGTAGCCATGGGCTTAACGCCGAGCTCCTTAGCCTTCTCTTCGGTCATAAGAACCATTGCGGCTGCACCGTCATTGATTCCGGATGCATTACCTGCGGTTACGAATCCGTCGGGATTGAGGGGCTTAAGCTTTGCAAGTCCTTCGATGGTGGATCCTGCTCTGGGGCCTTCATCGGTATCGAACTGGATGACTTCCTTCTTTTTCTTGATCTCTACGGGAACGATCTCTTTCTTGAATGCGCCATTTTCGATAGCTGCGCAAGCCTTCTGCTGAGATTTAAGAGCGAACTCGTCGAGCTCTTCTCTTGTAAGGTTCCACTCTCTGGCAACATTATCAGCGGTGGTGATCATATGGTAATCATTGAATGCATCCCAGAGAGCATCCTTGACCATGGTATCAACAAGTCCGCCCTGGCTCTGGCTGGGCCACATCATACGATAGCCGTATCTTCCGTTAGGAATTGCGAAAGGAGCCATTGACATGTTCTCCATACCGCCTGCGATAACGACATCCGCATCGCCTGCCATGATCATCTGAGCTGCCTGGTTTACGCAGTTAAGACCGGATCCGCAAACAACGTTCATGGTAACAGCGGGAACTTCGATGGGAAGACCTGCCTTGATGGATGCCTGACGAGCTACGTTCTGTCCGAGACCTGCCTGGATAACACATCCCATATAAACCTGATCAACATCCTCAGGCTTGATACCTGCACGGTTAACAGCCTCCTTGATAACGATAGCACCGAGCTCGGCAGCGGGAGTAGTTGAAAGAGAACCACCCATTGTTCCGATTGCGGTACGGCAAGCGCCTGCGATTACAACCTTCTTAGCCATTTGATTACCTCCGAATTGAATTGTTTCATTAAATAATAAAATCCCGGGTTCGAGATTGTTATTTTTTTGTCAGACCAAGTACGATTTTAACACACAGACCGCGTATATACAATAATTTACGTGTTAAATAACAAACATTATTATCAACCTAGTTGTATCAAAGAAATAAAGATACTAGATATAGTTTTATCTATGACGAAGGCACGGATACATATATGATTTCTGCTCATTGGCCGCTCGCTAAGCTGTTCTTAGGGAACGTATATCATTCCGAGTTCCGCACCGCTCGCATTCGCAATCCATTGCTCAGTGCTCGCTATTTTTTCCTTCCGGGAAAAAATGTGCTTTGGCTCATACGTTCCCAAGAACAGCTAAGCTCGCTCTAAAATCGCAGAAATCATATATGCATCCCGGCATCAGCATAAAAAAAGACCTTACTCGAACGAGTAAGGTCTTTTTTGTTTCAGCAATTATACTTCGGGTTCGATGAGTCCGTAGGTGTCGCCCTTACGCTTGTAAACGACATTGACCTGATCGGTCTCCGCATTGATGAATACATAGAATCCGTGTCCGAGAAGATCCATCTGCATACATGCATCTTCGGGGTACATGGGCTTGATCTCGAACTTCTTGTTCCTTACGATCTTGATGCCCTCGTCTTCTGCCTCTTCAACGGGAGCAAATTCGGAAATGTCGCCTGCCGCCTGATGTCTGTCGATTATCTTGTTGCGGTATTTCTTGAGCTGGCGCTCGATGATCTCTTCAACAAGATCGATCGATACGTACATATCGGAGCTGCTCTGCTCAGAACGGATGATGGTTCCCTTTACGGGGATCGTAACCTCAACCTTCTGCTCTTCCCTTACTACGGAAAGAGTTACATGAGCGGTGGTATCCTCATCAAAATATTTCGACAGCTTACCGATCTTATCTTCGACCGAAGCCTTGAGTCCGGGTGTTACGGTTGTATTCTTGCCGATGATGACAAATTTCATATGCATCCCTCGCCTTCATAAATAATTTCGTCACGGCGCCGCGGGATCTGTTGTCCGTGTCCGATCCTGTGACTTATACGCTTTCGACGTATCCTAATGATACCATAACGGAAAACGTTTTTCAATCAGAGCTTTTCTGCAAACTTTTTACTCGAAATATCCGGAGAATATGCTTCGGATGCCCTTTTCAAAGGCTTCGAACCCTTCGGGAAAAGAACCCGCACCCTCGGCCCAGATGATATTGCCTTCCTCATCTTCAAGCTCAAGGGTAAAGCCTGCGATCTCGGCTTCGTTCATCTCGCTGAATCCGTCCCAGGAAGCGACATCGCATTCTCCCGCGAGCTTTTTCACATCATCCCATTCGCTTTTGGATATCCCGACTTCAATAATGGGATCGCCCATGGAGTCGTACCAGACCATCTCGGGTCCGTCTTCTCCTTCGTTCAAAAAAACGGAATATGTGTCATTTTCATTCTCACTGATGTTCTCGAATCTGAGTGATAAAAAATCAACAGAAGCCATAATCCCACCTTTTCGAATAATCTAAATATCAGCCTTCAGCGTCGTATTCTTTTTCAACAACTTCGTCCTTAGACAGCTTTACGAGATCGATGAGTCTGCTCTCGTCAATATCGACATCCGTAAGCGATGCATATTCATCGGCATCTATCTGTACGGCGCCCATATCGATGATCTGCTGAATGAATCTTTCCTCTTCAGCTTTGACGGACTTGTTGTTGCTGAATCCGCTTGCGGTAAATCTGACATCGCTGTCACCAAAATACAGAACATTCATCTCGAGTCCCGAGTCCATCGTAAGAGTGGGACGGATCTCATAATCCATATCGGGATCCAGAGTGTATGTTATGTTGCCGCACCAGCTTGAATAAAGATGCGAGCTCTTAAACATCGTTCTCAGCGAAGAATCGGGAAGCACAACATGGCAATTGAAATCCTGTGCGCCGGCTCCGTTGCTTCCTCCGGTAAGTACATAGCCGTCATAGTAAAGATCGAAGAAGCTTCTGTAACCGAAAGTCGTACAGTATCTCATGTTCAGTCCGTCTTTATCATAGGCCATGAATCCTATCCAGCTGTAAAAAGAAGGATCGTGGTTTTCGAGATAAAGCACCAGTATGTCATCGCCTTCCTCACCGGTATCGGGTGTGAACATGGTATGCTTCACGTCGTATTTTCCGGGGTATCCGGTAAGGATGGCATCGATCAGTTCATCATAGGAATAAGTGCCCTCGGCGGGAACCATATACTCCGAATAAATGTCTTCCGGATCTGCGATCACATTTACATCCATCTCTCCGGCAAGGAACATCTCATACGCGTCGGACCTGGGCATGTCGGGTCCTTCATCCTCATCATCGTCTTCTTCATCAATGATGGTCATATCGATCTGAAGGTCGCCGGGCTTTTCATCATCTTCGTCTTCGTCGTTGACGGCTTCAACGATCTGTCTGTCCCCTTCACCTTCTTCCGCAGTCACTGCGGGTTCCTCATTTTTTCCGCATCCCGCGATCATGGAAACGGTCATAAGTCCTATCAGCAGTACACTTAAGATTTTTCTTTTCAAAACAGATCTCCTTGCTAAGGCTTTATTGATCATCTGTACATGTATAGATGATCTTACGTGCATTACCCTTATCAATACCGGCTCTCTTAAACAGTTCGCTTATCGTAACAAATTCAAAGCCCCTGTTCTTAAGCTCCGGGATGATGATATCAAGTGCATCGACCGTGTTGTCGTTCCCCTCACTGTCATGGAGAAGAACAAGCATGTTATCACGCGCTCCGTCCAGAACCTTCTGCGCACGCTGCTCGGCCGTCACTTCCGGAACCCAGTCATCACATGCGAGTCCGCATATGAATATGTACGGAATGTTTTGGAACATCGTATCATTGCACAGAATATACGGAGGCCTGAAGAATTCAGGCTCCTTACCGGTTATGGCAACGATCCTGCGGGTGGTCTCTTCGATCTCTGCGCGGATTGTTCCGGCATCGAGCTTAGTCATATCGGAGTGCGTAAGGGAATGATTCTCTATGTCACATCCGTAGGCAAGCTCTTCCCTGACGATATATTCTCTTTCGGGAGTTATCTCCTGCCCTATGAGAAAGAAGCTTCCGGGAACGCCGTATTTTTTGAGTTTCGAAAGGACCTTCAGAGACGTGGTGTCTGAAGGTCCGTCATCAAATGTAAGTGCGATTATCTTTTTATCATCCATACGGGTATTATATCACTTTTTTACTGCTGCATTAAACGTTCGATGATATATTCGACTTTTGCGGTTTCGAGTGATTCTTCTCCTGCGGTTATCGAATAACCGTAGCCTTCGTCATCCACCCATACGGCGCAGTCGGTGTAGCCTTCTGCGTTACCCTTAAGCTCTGCGGCCCAGTTTGCGGAATCAATGCAGACAGAGATCGAATAGTCGTTATAATCTCCGCTCACATCACGGTCGGTTCCCTTACGGATACGATAGACTTCCCTGTCACCGTCAAAATAGATTATCTCGATGAGAGATCCGTCTATGGCACGGATCACGGTTTTGTATCTTTTATCGAGATTATCGGGAACGCTGAATTTAAATCCCGCGATCTGTTCAGCTTCGGCCAGCGTCCTGCATTCTACGAAGGGATTGGGCATTCCGATCGATACATCCCCATCGGGTGCCAGATAATTTACGCTTGATTCGACGGCATCCTTGTCGGAATTCGTTGCTCCGGCATCCGTCACTCCCGCAGTCTCATCCATAAATCCGTCAGTCATGGGCATTGCCTCCGCCTCTTCCGCACATTCCGCCGCCGAATTTACGGCATAGTCCGGTGCGTCCGCCGTGGCCGCGGGAGCCGCGGAATCGTAAGATGCCGAGCCGTTTGCCCCGAATCCCGAGAACAATCCCGACTTTACGCATGCGACAACTATCACAAGCGCAGCCGCAGCGGGAAGATAATACTTCATGTATTTAATCACGGGCTTTTGATTAAAGGGCACCTTGACCACTTTCCCGCTGCCCTTCGCATCTTCCGCGAGGATCTCCGTTATGTATTTGTCATCGATATCACCGATGGCTCTGAGTAATCTGTTCTTGTCCGTCATACCGTAACACCTTCTTCCTCAAGGCATTTCCTGAGTCTTTCCCTGGACCTTGCAAGCGTCATCTTGACTTTGCTCTCACCGAGTCCGTAGAATTCCGCGATCTCTTTTACCTCGCTGCCGAAAAAATATCTTCTCACGAAGATCTTCCTGGCTTCGGGCTTCTCACCCTCGAGAAATGCGTTCAGGATCTCGCGAAGCTCCATTCCTTCACCGGGAACGGGAATGCGGTTGTCGGCTATGCACTCCTCAAGTTCATCGAGCAGAGCGGGGATCTCGCCCGCGCCTCTTTTCTCCGCATGCTCTCTGTCGAGCATATCGAGGGAAATGTTTCTCGTGATCCTGGTAAGGAAAGCCGAAAAAACATTCGGTCTGGTGGGAGGGATGGAATTCCATGTTTTCATATAAGTGTCGCTGACGGATTCTTCTGCGTCCTCCATATTGCGGAGTATGCGGAGCGCAACCGACTTAAGCATCCTTCCGTACTTGGATGCCGTCTCTTTGATGGCTTCTTCGTTCCTGGCAAAAAAGAGTTCTATTATCGCAGAATCTTCCACGTCAGTTCCTCCTTCACTTATATGGACGGAAAAAGGAGATTTCCGGTCACGGTTTCTGAAAATAGTTTTTACTGCTTGTAAGTATCGGTCATTGCATCGACAAGATCCCTGAGGACTACGTTGCCGGATGCCCTGTCGATGAATCCGTAGCTTTCGGCCACGATGCCGTTTGTATTGTTGAATTCGTTATTGTCCCAGGCGATGATGGGGATGGAATAAAGCGCGGAGCACTCACCCATGAATCTGTAGTACTCAAGCCTGTCGGCATCATTGCTCTTATCGATACATCCGTACTCGCCGATTATGACGGGAATGCCGTTTGCGACAAAGCGGTCATAGAGGGATGAAAAGACCTGCTTGTTGTCTTTCTTTTCCGGCTCGCCGAAATCGGAATTGCCGTCGACATTGCCGGCAAAGTCGTAGGGTCTGTATGAGTGAACGCTTACGATGATCCTGTTCTTCGCGGAATCCGTCGGAAGCGAGAAGTTGTTCGACGTGGTTGCGGAAGGCATCTGGCAGTAGCCGCATACGACAAGGAATCTGTCGGCATTATTTCCGCCCGAAGCTCTTACGGTATCGACGAATAACTGGTTGGCCTGCATGAGTGCATCATAGGCATCGAGCACCGTAGCATTCTCGGAAGAGAACCACCACTCGAGATCGGTATCCTTCAGTCTGGGCTCATTGATGCATTCGAAGATCAGCTTATTGCTGCGGTCCTTGAAATGCTCTGCGAGCTGTGTCCAGATAGCTTCGGTATATTTAAGAGTCTTATCAAGGTGAGCCGAATCGGGATAGAAGTAGTTCTTATCGGTATCGTGATGGATGTTGATGATGACATACATGTCTTTTCCGAGACAGTAGTCAACGATATCTGTTACCCTTGCAAGCCATGCCTGGCTGATATTGTAATTCGCATCAACGTGGTTGTGCCACGACACGGGTATACGGATCACGTTGAAGCCTTCGTTGCAGAGCGAGTCGATATACGCGTATGTGGTCTTGGCTCCGCACCATGCGCTCTCGTAATCGAGTTCATTCGCAACCCAGGTGCAGTCGGATGCATCGAATGCATTTCCGAGGTTGATGCCGCCGTGCATTCCCATTACGAATTCGAAAGCATCGTTATCAGGGATGGGCTTTACGGTATAACCGTTAATGGTTGTTGTGCCGCAGTCCGTGATGAATGTAAGGGGCTCGTCCTCTGCGGGCTCCGGAGCAGGTTCGGGTTCGGGCTCTGATACGACGGGCTCCGAAACGGGTTCTGCGGGTTCGGTAGCGGTCTCTTCGGGCTGAGCTTCCTGAGTCTCCTGACCGGTCTCCGCGGGTGCGGGATCCGCCTGTCCGGTCTTGCCGCATGCGCTGAGTACAAGTGTCATAGCCAGTATAATGGCTGTCTTTTTGAATTTCATAAATACACCTCTGTTTCCGTAGATCATTTACAAGCATAAAAGCCGCTTGTACTTAATGCGTTTACTATAACACAATGGGAAGCCCTTTCGGCATCCATTTATTCACATTATTTTCTGACAATTTAGCAAATTGTGCCTTATTGACTTAACCCACAAAGGGGTGTCTGACTATTAAAAATAAGCAGTTTTTGCTCTTTTTCTGTATTTTTTGCCAAAACATATTTTCGATGGTTTCCATAAAAATAATGGGTAATGAGTGTTTTTTTTCGGTGGATAATGTGTCTAACTCCGTGTATAAACCCAAAAATTAAGCTTTTCTTAATAGTTTTTGGTGGAAAACATAAGTCGGAAAATAATTTGTCGACACTCTTTACAAAATTAGCATTGGTAGTATTTAACAAAAAATGACAGGCTCCCGGGAAGGTAAACATAAAAAGAAGGCTGAAATCTTAGCTGAGACGGTATATGTTGACCCGGTCGCCGAGCAGTCCGTCAATGATCTCCGGCTCGGCTTCATATCCTTTTTCACTGAGGATATTTATCTCGTCCCCGCTCAGGACATCGGACCACACAAGAACATAAGAATTGTTCTCATCAAAGCTGATATCAAGATCCTCCGTATATTCATGCTCATGTCCCGGAACGTAATAGTCGAGCAGCATCCAGTCCATATGCGAATCATTGGTTATAAGAACATCGCCGGGCTTTATCACCTGTGATGCATTCTCCATAGTCTCAAGACAAAGCTCATCGGTTATCCTGTCGTATGTATATATGAATCTGTATCCGGGTAAAAAGAAAACAAGGGATACCGCCGCGACGACAATACCCGCGATCTCTTTTTTCTTAAGGAATGATACGGAGGCCGCAAGCACCATCCACATCACGGATACAACAGGGTAAATGAAACGGAATGTAAAAACCGGTCTTACGATATATGAGACAGCTTCGCCGATCACGCAGGTAAACACCGCGGACGAAAGCCCGCAGATAAGCCAGACGGATACGCTGTCAGCGCTCACTCCGGATGCGTTTTTCTCCAAACCGGCACCGGCAGCGTCGGTTTCCATAGATCCTACAGCATCGACGCCCTTGTCCGATACGCCTGCTGCCCTTTCCCTTCGTCCGCGGATGATCACATATGCCGCGAGTGCGAAGGTCAGGACGAACATCGCATACGAATACCATTTATTGTCCGTAAGATAAAAATATTTTATGAGATCCCTGATCCCCGGGATCTCCTTCATCCAGAAATCATTCTTTGTACGAAGCAGCGTTACGACAGCTTTCACAAGCCAGGGAAGGTATCCGATGACAGTTACGCCGTAGATCACGTACAGCTTTTTGAGCTCAAATTTTTTGCGTATCACATTTATGAGAATTGCAATGTAGAAAAACGCCACGGAAATGAGAGCATAATAATGGCTGTATGCAGCGCCGAGAGAAAACAGGATGAACAGAGCGCCTGCATTCTTTTCACCTTCCAGCACCCTGAGCAGCTCATAAAAAGAAAACAGAACGAACATAAAAGCAAGGGAATACATCCTCACTTCGATATTGTAATTCAGCGCGTTTTCGGAAAGACCGCATAGCGTGATCATTATCAGAGCGCTTCCGAAACCGAACCTTTTATACAAGACGGTGAGAATGAAGACAAGAACAAAAGCAAAGGGTATAAGAGCCGCAAGATGATATACCCATCCGTGATCTCCGAGCATATTTCTCAGCATCATCAGAAAAAGATAATAAAGCGGCGGATGCACATCCGAAGCCGTCTCAGAGATCATATCGAAAAGGTGCATCCTCGAGAGCATGATCGAGTACACTTCATCCGACCAGAATTCATTATCGAATATCCTGATCAGGTTCATGGCAAATACCGCTGCGGCATATATGAAGACAAGCGCAAAAGCAGCCTTATTTTTGATGCCGGATAAATCCTTTCCGGCAGTCTTTGAATCATTCATTACCCGATACTACCTTGCAAAAAATCTCTCCGCACTGTCCACACTGTCATAACCGTAAAGCTTTGCGGTGTTCAGCATTGTCTCGTAAGCAAGATTCGATCCGTTTGAAGAAAGGCCCACAATGAATCTTGCGTAAAGCTCAAGCATCTTGTCGGAGTATGTGCCGAGCTCTCCCCTGAGATAGGTCTCATAGGATGTTTCAAAAGCATTGTCCTGGGATGTTCTGATCCTGCGCGCTCTTTCACCCATCGCGGGGTACTTTGCCGCAAATTCTTCCATCCAGTCAACCTGTATCTTAACGATCTGCTCAATGATCGCTTTCTTTTCATCGGACAGCTCGGGGAAATTACCGGCTATCTCTTTGTACTTTTCCGGTGCGGTCGATTCCATCATGCGGCCGTACTTTTCGGTGATGAGATTATGTCCGAGGCTCATCTCTCTTTCGAAATCATAGAGATACTGAAGGAGCATCGTCTTGTCCCAGGTCAGGTACTGGCTCCTGCGCATGATGTTGAACGTTCCCCAGTCATCCTGGCAGGATGCTCTTCCGCCTTCGTTCGACACCTTGTCGAACTCTTCGAACTCAAGCTTTGCTATCTTCATTGCAAGCTCTTCCTTATCCTCTGCGGACCACAGGGATTTTTTCAGAAGTTCCTCCGTCTGGTGATCGAGATAGGGATCGATGTCGCTGATGTAATCCCTGCGGTAAAGTTCCATCGCAAGATATGCTCCGAGCTCTTCAAAGTCCTGCGTCTTTTCCGCATTCAAAAGAAGCTGCTCGAATTCATCACCGCCTTCAAGATCCTTCAGGCCGTATCTGAGCCATTTATCGTGAGGGAAGAATCTGTTCTGTGACAGATATTTAAGCTTCATTGCATCGCGGATCGCATCATAGGCGAACATCCGGGATGTCATTTCATCCCCGCGCTTTTGTACTCTCTCACGGTTATACTGTCCTTCCCTTGAAAAGAGAGCACAGTACTGGGCAAGGTTCAGAAAAAGAATCTCTTCGGGATAACCCTGTGAAAGCTTCTTTCTGAACGAGGTGACGATTCCCTCGTCATCCCTCCATACTTCACCGTTAACCGCAGCGGCAAGCTTCGTGCACTCGGTATTTCTCCAGTCTATGTCCTCATACGAAGCGGCACCCGTAAGTCTTTCGAAAAATTCCGGGATCACCTGTACGCCGCGCCTGCTCTTTCCGCGAACATAAGAAGCTCTCTTTATTCCATCAATCTCGGAGGGCAGAGCCTCGTACGCATCACGGAGTTTATCGCCTATCTCTGCATCTGTCTCGGAACTGATCCACAGAACAACAGAAGGTCCCCAGTCGTGATCCCTTGAAAGTTCATCATCATATCCGAACGCATCGGAGCCTTCGCCCGAAAGTCCGCAGGCAATACGGGATGCATATTCCGGAAATTCCTTATCTATCATCGGACGGACAAATTTTTCATAATATTTCCTGCAGATGTCGATACCTTTCACAACATCGCCCGATGAGGATCCATTGTCTGCACTATTGCCCGATCCGCTCCCGGATTTGCCCGCCGTGTGAGCTGCCTTTATGCATGCCTCATAGTTTTCGCGGAGCCTTTCGTAATAGCCGTTCCTTCCGAGGATGCTCTCCATGATGTCCATGCCCTGCTTGAAGCATACGGATGCGGCATCGAACTTACCCTTGATAAAATAATAGCTTCCCATTGCGGAGAAAGCGGCACACAGATGCTGGTCACGGACTCCGAGATTTTCAAATAAAGCGACCGAGCTTTCCGCCATCTTAAGAGCTTCTTCGGTCTCGCCGGTCTGTATCATCGTTGCGGCAATATTTGCCAGCGAAACAGCTTCTTCATATTCCTTGCCGTTGACCCTGTCGATATCGAGTGCTTTGAGAAGGAGAGCCTTGGCCTTTCCGAATTCTCCGCGCTCCTGGTACAAAAGCGCCTCGTTGTTGAAAAGGCTTGCATAGAGCATATCGTCTGACTTAAGAACCTGTGCATATATGAGTTCGACCCTGCGGTACATATCAAGAGAGATATCCAGCTTTCCCGCAGCCCTGTACATAGATGCGGCATTAAGAAGCGTTGTCGCATAGGGAACGGAACACTCGGGAAACAGCCTGCCGGCGATCATGACAGCTCTGTCGGAAATCTCGAATGCCTTATCCCACTCTCCGGTCTCACGGTAATGACCTATCAGTTCGTTGAGTATCTGAAGGAGAAGCGCATCCTCGCCCTCATCGGCCGCAACGGCCGCGGTCTCGAGCATGATCCTTTCCGCCTCGGCGGCTCTTCCCTCTTCATAAAGTTTGTCTATCACCTGACGCAGTGTTTCTATATCCATCCCATCACCTTCGTTACAGTAAACGTCAAAAGCCATCAACTATGACGTTAACTGTTCTTATAAAAAAAGCCGCACCTCATTAAGGCGCGGCCTTAGGTCATAAATTATCATTTCTCCTTGCCGTAGAACAGGTCTCTGAACCATCTGAGAGATTCGGTATAAGCATCATAAACTGCTGAATCTTCCGCATTGGTCAGAATAAGCTGTCTGGAAACCTCCGACCAGTTTGCGTTTTCGTATGCACCTATAAAGTCAAGAACGGGAGCATACTTGCCGGTTCCGTCCAGAAGTGCTCCGGAAATATCCTTGGAAACCTTGACCAGTTCGAGAGCTTCCTTCATCGGCTTATCGAGCATCGCATCGAGAACCGAGAAAAGTCCCATCAGGAAAAGCTCTGATGAGCTTGCCTTAAGTCCGAATACGGGAGCGAGCATTTCCGCAAATCTTGCCCTGATAAGCGATATCCTTGTGATCTCACCGGGCTTGTCCGCACAGAGTTCCTTGGTAACAGCAGTGTTGATCCATCGCTTGAGCTCTTTCTGACCAAGCATTGCCGCCGCATGCCCAACGGTCGAGATACCGGAGTTGATGGTCATACGGTTGACCATTGCAAGCAGTGAGATAACAAGAGCCGTATCGTGCTCAATAACAGCCGCCGCTTTATCGAGATCGAAATCGGGATCGTTGACGATATTGAGGAGCTCGATATATGTAGCCTTCATCGGGCTTACATCCTTGTCGGCATCGACAACGGGAAGCCTGAAGAACTTGCCTTCGTAGAGATCGTATCCTCCGCCCGTGGTAAGAGTGTCGTAATCTTCCTGGGTATTAACGTTTACCGCAACGAGCGAAACATTGGGATAAACCTTCTCGAAATAGATCCTTGCCTTGGATATATCGATCTTCTTGTGATCAAGGAAAACATAATCGACAAGATTGAGAACGGGCTTGTATTCCTCAAACTGCTTGACCGCAAGCTTCCTGATGGCGAGCTTGTAGCCGGAAGCCTTCAGCTCCTTCAGCCTGTTTACATACAGTTCCTCGGGAACGACATTGTAATCAAAAAGAAGAACGAGCTTGTCATGAGGCTCGGAAAACTGTTCATCTATATCGGAAAAAAGGGAAACATTGGAAACTTCAACAAAGACAGCCTTGTCATCGGTAAGGGTACGCATTCCCATACTCTCAACAAGTTCAATGCCGAGTACGGTTCCCGCACCGTCGAGCATACCCGTTCCGAGCATACTGGGATTGAGCCAGGAATTATACTTCTGGGCGAATACGGAATATGCTTTAACCTGTGTTGCACCGTCAAAAAGCGGTATCAGAGTTCCTAACATAGGCTTACTCCTTTAAGAATACGATTCACCGTTATGAAGACATCGCATAACTATAAATATTGTACGATAAACAGGTGCAAAAAACAATATTTAAGCAGTTTTTAGCATTAAATGGGTTTAATTGTCAGATATTATGTCCAGCCGCCGTCCAGGGTGATGATCTGCCCCGTCATATAAGGCGGTGTTTTCAGAAGCTGAACGACCAGATTAGCAACCTCCTCCGGACTTCCTATACGGTCCGCAGGGATCTCTTTTTTCAATGCTTCCATATCTTCATCGGAAAATACGGCATTCATATCGGTATCGATCACACCGCAGGCTATCGCATTGACCGAAATGCCGCTCGGTGCAAGCTCCTTGGACAGAGCCTTGGTGAAAGCGTTGAGTCCGCCCTTGGATGCGGAATAAGCCGTCTCGAGGGAAGCTCCCACATTGCCCCATACGGAAGAAATGTTGAGGATCCTTCCGGAATGCTTTCTGAGCATAAGAGGGATCGCACATCTGCAGGTGTAAAAAGCGGAACTTAAATTGGTCCCGATCACATCGTCCCATTCGTCATCGGTCATATCCTGGAGAAGTCCTATATGGGAGATGCCGGCATTGTTGACAAGTACGTCAAGATCGCTGATCCCTTCAAAGAGCTCCCTTACGTCCGCGGAAACTGACATATCCACTCTGTCGGCAACTACGCTTACGGAATATTTCTCTTCAAGATAAGCTGCAAATGTCTCGAGTTCGCCTATCGAATTCTTGCAGGTGAGGATAAGATCGTATCCGTCGGCGGCAAGTGCCTCGGCGATGGCTCTTCCGATACCTCTGGATGCTCCGGTCACCAGAGCATTGGGTTTTTCCGAATCAACAATAAATCTTGCGGGCATAATCCACCTCCTTATCACAGATCCGATGCGTCTATATCAAGCACGATACGTGCGGTAAATTCCGGATACGCTTCGGCGATATCTCCTACGATATGTTTGTACAGGCCTTCCCTGTCGGGTGCATCAAACCCGATGATGATATCGGCAAGGATCAGCTTGTTCTCAAAATCAACCCTGAATCCGTGCATCTGCATTACATGATCGTGTGAAAAGACAATATCGGAAACCTTTCCTCTCATCTCGGATACTTCGGGATGGGAATCGTCCCTTGAATAGACACCGACCGCTTCGATTATGACACCGTATTTTGCATAGATGGTATGCGTGATCCTGCGCGAAAGCATATCTATCTCATCCGCGCTCTTTGACGAATCGATCTCGACATGGACGGAACCCATGTATTTATCGGGGCCGTAATTATGAAGTATAAGATCGTAAGCTCCGTATACTCCGTCGAATTCGCAGATCGCATCCTTGATGTTTCTTGTAAGCTCGGCATCGGGTCTTCTTCCGATTATATCTCCGAGCGTTTCGGTGAGCATATCGAGTCCCGCCTTGATTATGAAGAAGCCGATCAGGATACCGACGAATCCTTCTATCGAGATATGGGCAAAGATAAAGACAAATGCCGCAACTATCGTAGCTGATGATGTGAGCACATCACCGAGAGCATCCTTGCCCGAATTGACCAGTGCATCGGAATCGACCTTTTTGCCGACGGCAGTGACATAGATACTGAGTCCGACTTTGACCAGAACGGCCATGATCAGAATGATAATCTGGACGGTTCCGTAGGATATGTCACCGGGATTGTTTATCTTTTTAACAGATTCGATTATCGCGGTAACACCGGCATAGATAACCAGCACAGAGATAACGGCAGCGCTGATATACTCAGCCCTGCCGTGTCCAAGCGGATGTTCCTTGTCAGGGCGTTTTACGGCAACCTTCGCACCGATGATGGTGATAACGGAACTCAGCACATCGGTAAGGTTGTTGACGGCATCGGTCACGATAGCGATCGAACCGCTCGCAAATCCTATCACTGCCTTTAACACAGACAGAATTACATTTGCGATGATGCCTATGATACTTGTCCTGACTATAGTTTTTTCTCTGTTCATTTTCTCAGATGGTTTTACATCTGATCTGCCATGGTCCTTACTCTGTCGATTGCCTTCTTTACAGGAGGGAGAATGATCACGATCACAGTGAGGATCATCTCAGGGATCAGATAAGCATAGTTGTAAAGTATAGGATAAACCGCAGGTGCGAAGAAATCCTCGGGCATATAGTCCATCCAGAAGAGATATCCGCCGATCGCATGGAATGCGCCCCTGCAGAGAACCGCAAAAATATAACCGATGATAAGTCCGTTCTTTTTACCCTTGAAGAATCCGCCGACACCGAGTGCGGTGAATGCAAGGAAATAATCACACATTACCTGAAGAGGGGAAAGCATATAGGAACCGCCGCCCTGAATGAACTGGAGAATGCTGTAAACAAAAGCTGCGGCAAATCCTACTCCGGGTCCGAAAAGGTATCCCACAAACACTACGAAAAACATGGAAAGAAGTGTGACCGATCCTCCCCAGGGAAGATGATAGAGCTTGATAAAAGAAAGAACATACGCAAGTGCGATCGATGCACCCGCAAAAGTGATGGTGGTGACAGGAAGCTTGCCCTTTGATGCGGCATCCTTTTTCCTGCCTCTGAGAACGTCGATGAGGATCATCACAAGGATCGCGATGACTACGAGCGCTGCGTAGCCGTTCTCATTCAAAACATAATAACCGTCTTCTGCATTCCAAAACATTACATTTCCTCCTTACGCCGGCATTACCCGGATCAAGTTACAGGAACCTGTCGGTTCCATTGGGTTTCGGGACTTTTCCCGATCTCAGCTAATTTAAGCACCCCAAATTATTAAGTTGTATCGGATCAGTCTATTGAAATCCGACCCGAACATAATAACACTTTTGCTCTGAAAAAAACAGATTATTATTCATCACTTTTGGCTTTTAAAAGTGCAAGTTCTGCTATCGTAAGCTTTCTGTATTCTCCTTCCTTAAGAACGGGATCAAGTTCCAGTTCTCCCATCTTTATCCGCTTCAGGTAAGTTACTTTATTATCAACGGCTTCAAGCATTCTTTTCACCTGATGGAAACGTCCTTCGGTGATAGTAAGATGCAGTCCGTCATCCTTCATTTCCGCTTTTGCGGGGAGCGTCGGTTTATCGTCTCCGATGTCCACGCCTGCTGCCAGTTTCTTCAGATCATCTCCGGATACCGGCTTTTCCGTTATGACAAGGTATTCTTTTCCGACATGCTTTTTCGGTGAGATAAGGTCATGCAGAAGTTCACCGTCATCGGTAAGAATAAGCAATCCTTCGGTATCCTTGTCCAGTCTTCCAACCGGCGAGAGATTCTTTACTCCTTCATCCGCGAGCAGTTCCACAACCGTTGTCGAAGCACCCTCCTTGGTGGATGATACGGTACCCGCGGGCTTATTGAGCATATAGTAGTGGAACTTCTCATACTTGATGACGGAACCGTCAAAGCCCACTTCGTCACTTGCGGGATCGATGTGCATTCCGGGATCGAATGCGGGTGCACCGTTAACCGAAACTCTTCCCGCCTTAACGAATGCCTTGATCTCTTTCCTCGTCCCTATGGAATTGTCCGCAAGAAACTTGTCTATTCTCATTGCATCAACGCATCGTGGCGTTTGAGGTGAACAGCGGAACCGTCCCCTTGTTTGGGGTGAACAGCGGAACCGTCCCCTTGTTCAAAAAATATACTCCGCGATATCGCCCGCCATAAGTGCGTGCTCGCATTTTGCCGCAGCCGCTTTGTCGCCCGCAAGCGCATGGATCCTTACTCCGCGTGAAGCTGCCTTATGTGCATCATATCCCTGTGCAAGAAGTCCGGTGATGATACCCGCAAGCACATCCCCGCTTCCTGCGGTTGCCATTCCGGAATTTCCGCAGTCATCATTGCAGACTACGTCTTCATCCGGTGTGATCGTATATGTCACCGCACCCTTTGCGACAACGGTGCATCCGAAATATTCCGACACCGCCATTCCGAGGCTTAGCCTGTCTCCGTCCGAAGGTGCTTCGGAAATGAGCTTTAGAAGCCGGTGAAGCTCGCCCTCGTGAGGTGTGAGGACGATCTGCCTTCCTTCGGCGCTCTGACGTCTCAGATCATCGGAGAGGTATCTTCCCGCATCGGACGATATAACGGTCAGTGCATCCGCATCGAGCAAAAGAGGCTTTGATCCGCTTCCGTTTATAAGTGCATCAAGCTGTGCTGCAGCCTCCGCATCCGTTCCTATTCCGGGGCCCGCCATATACACATCGCTCCATCTGTCGATCGCATGCATCCTTCCGGTAAAAGAACCCGTATCGTAAAGAGCCTCGGGCAGAGCCGTCTGAATTATCACACGGTTGCATTCGGGTGATGAGATCTTCACCATTCCCGCTCCCGTCCTGTATGCGGCGTGGCCCGCAAGGATCGCACATCCGGCACTTCCAAAGCTCCCCGAATATATGAAAGCTTTTCCGAAAGTTCCCTTATGTCCGGAAGGATCTCTTTCGGGAAGACACTCCCTTATCCCGCCTGACAGATGTATCATTTTTCTTTTTTTCATATCATTCTCCGTACGGCTCTTCAGTTAAGATTCAAATATCCCGTATCATAATTCAGAGAAGTATCATCGGGAAAGACAAAGGAAAGATCGAGCTGCACCTCTCTGTTTTCCAGGGAGGTCGATGTGTATGCGGCATCGTAACTGTAGATCTGATCGGAAAGAAGAATATGTCCGGGAAGCAGCCACAGACTGCTGTCTATTCCCTGCTCATGCACTCTTTTGCCATCTACGGTCAGTTCTTTTACAGATACCAAAAATGCATTGTCCGATCTGTTCTCCATATATATCCTGTAACCCTCATGATAATCATTGTTGTCCACGCGGGAATAGATCACAACGTTTTCATCTTCGTATCTGATGGAATAATCCGACAGATCATACTCCGGAAGCGTCACATTCGAGGTTGTTGTGATGACAACGGGCCGGAATGCATAACCCAGGCCATGACCGTCCATGCTGTATATATGGACTTCATCTATCACCATCTCGGCTATTTCTTTTCCGGGACAGAATGGTATATCTTCATACACCTGGACCGTCTTATTATTTTTGAAATTACCCGTGAGATAAATATAACTGCCGGATGATGTCACACCGTTGATGGTATAACAGGAAAGTCTCAGATCAATATTCTCTCCGTAATAGTTTTCCACCAGAAAACCGACTCTGGCATTTCCCGTAGGAAAGCCGTCGTGTTCGTAATAATCTTCGGAGTCATGATATATGCCGGTAACGGTGACCTTTATGCCGTCCCTGTCAAAGATGACCCCGTCACCGTTTATGCTGTATCCGGCTTCCTCATAACTAAAGTATTTGGATTCGTTGAGAGCTTCATCCTTCCTGAACTTGGTTCCGAAAATGCCCGTCACAAATCCTATCACGACCAGAAGACCGACGACAGCAAGAGTGATCAGTATGATGATGAGCGGAAGCAGTTTTCTGCCGCCGGATTTTTTTTCGCTACGTTCCGTCATTTTTCACCTCACAAGAAAACGTTTAACGCTACAAGACTATCTTATAACAAAGCGGGATAACAAAAAAGCAAAATATCCCTACGCCAGGAAGGTTTGACAATAGGGATACTTCGCCTTACAAAACACCATATATATAATCCGCCCTATCATAAGATACGGTCGTCTGACACGGATTATCCTTTATATCCCCGAAAAAGAAAACCTTCATTGCAGAAAACGGCAGAATATTGCAGAAAATGACACCAAATGCGAAGCGAGGGGACGTATCCCCTCGCTTCTATCCCAAACATTCCTATACAAATGTGTATTATTGTCCGGAAAATATTATATTACAGATGAAGCACTCTTTCCTTGATCTCCTGGGTCCTGCCCTGGTTCCAGAACTGTGTTCCGATGTATCCGCATGTCCTGCGGGCTACGTTCATCTTGTTCTGATCGCGGTTTCCGCAGTTGGGGCATTCCCAGATGAGCTTGCCGTCCTTGTCATTGACGATCTGGATCTCTCCGTTGTATCCGCATACCTGGCAGTAGTCACTCTTGGTATTGAGCTCTGCGTACATGATGTTGTCGTAGATGTACTGCATTACGGAAATGACAGCTTCGATATTGTCCTGAAGGTTTGGAACCTCGACATAGCTGATCGCACCGCCGGGTGAAAGCGCCTGGAACTGTGATTCGAACTTGAGCTTTTCGAATGCATCGATGTTCTCGGTGACGTGTACGTGATAGGAGTTGGTAATGTAGCTCTTATCGGTAACGCCGGGGATGATTCCGAATCTCTTCTGGAGACACTTTGCAAATTTGTAAGTGGTGGACTCGAGAGGAGTTCCGTAAAGCGAGAATGCGATGTTGCTCTCGCCTCTCCACTTCTTGCACGCATCATTGAGCTTCTGCATTACTTCAAGTGCGAACGGTGTTGCGGTAGGATCGGTATGAGACTTGCCGGTCATATACTTGGTACATTCGTTAAGGCCCGCATATCCGAGAGATATGGTTGAATATCCGTCGAAAAGAAGCTTGTCGATCTTCTCACCCTTCTGGAGTCTTGCAAGTGCGCCGTACTGCCAGAGGATGGGAGCAACATCGGAAAGAGTTCCCTTGAGACGGTTATGTCTTGCCATGAGTGCTCTGTGGCAGATCTCGAGTCTCTCATCAAAGATGCTCCAGAACTTATCCATATCACCGCCCGATGAGCATGCGATATCGACAAGGTTGAGGGTGACGACGCCCTGATTGAATCTGCCGTAGAACTTGGGAGTTCCGTCGACGTTCTGTACGCCGGGCTCGTAGGTAAGGAAGCTCCTGCATCCCATGCATGTATATACATTGCCGCCCTTGAGTTCCTTCATGACCTTAGCGGAGATGTAATCGGGAACCATACGCTTAGCCGTGCACTTAGCGGCAAGTTCGGTCAGATAATAATATTTGCTGTCCTTGGTGACATTGTCTTCATCGAGAACATAGATGAGCTTGGGGAATGCGGGAGTGATGTAAACACCCTTCTCATTCTTGACGCCCTTGATACGCTGCTTGAGCATCTCTTCGATGACGGTTGCAAGGTCGTCCCTGGTCTGTCCCTCGGGAACCTCATCAAGATACATGAATACGGTTATGAAGGGAGCCTGGCCGTTGGTGGTCATAAGGGTGATGACCTGGTACTGGATGGTCTGAACACCGGCTTTGATCTCATCAAGGACTCTCATCTCTGCGACCTTGTTGATCTCTTCCTCGGTGACACTAATTCCGGCATCTTCCATCTCCTGCCTTACAGTTGCCCTGAACTTCTCACGGCTGATCTGAACGAAGGGAGCAAGATGTGAAAGAGAAATACTCTGTCCGCCGTACTGTGATGATGCGATCTGAGCTATAGCCTGGGTGGCAACATTACAAGCTGTTGAGAACGAGTGAGGCTTCTCGATCATGGTCTCGCTGATGACGGTTCCGTTCTGGAGCATGTCCTGAAGGTTTACGAGACAGCAGTTGTGCATATGCTGTGCAAAGTAATCCGCATCATGGAAATGGATAAGACCTGCCTCGTGAGCGGCTACAATATCCTCATCAAGAAGGAATCTCTTGGTGATATCCTTGCTGACCTCACCGGCCATATAGTCACGCTGAACGCTGTTGACGGTGGGATTCTTATTGGAATTCTCCTGCTTGACCTCTTCGTTGTTGCACTCGATGAGGGACAGGATCTGCTCGTCGGTAGAATTGGACTTACGGACAAGCTGTCTCTTATATCTGTAGGTAATATAGGAGCGTGCTACGGCAAATGCTCTCTGGTTCATGATCTCATTCTCGACCATGTCCTGGATCTCCTCAACGGAAAGAGACCTGGGAATCCTGGAACACTGAGTGACCATGTTATCCGCAATGACCTCGATCTGCTTCTCGGTCATCCTCTCTGTTTCGATAACACTTTCATTAGCCTTTCTGACAGCCGCAACTATCTTCTCAATGTCGAAAGGCACCTCACTGCCGCTTCTTTTGATAATCTTCATAGACACTCCCCTGCCCGATTACGGTTTTATATGATATTCTGGCCAAAAATACGGAATATATAGTGTAATTCCATATGACCGTGCACTACATATTGTAGCCCTCGAAAAAGGTTTTCGTCAAGATATTGTGCGACATAATATTACTTAAATGATTATTTAATTTTTTGTGAAAATTGTTCAATAAGCCCGCAAACCCTTGATTTCACTGGATTCTTATAAAAGAACACAGTAAAAGACACGGTTTTACCCGTGTCTTTATACTTTATGTCAACCGCAACATCTTGTATGTCAGCCCCTCATAAGTGCCATATGTCTTCATTGTACTGCCTTATGGTCCTGTCTGACGAGAAGAACCCGGCCTTGGCAATGTTGACAAGCATCATGCGTACCCATCTGTCACGGTCTTCGTATGCCGCAAATGTCTCGTCCTTTACCCTGATATAGTCTTCGAGATCGATCAGGGTCATGAACCAGTCCTTGTTCATCAGCTCGCTCTTGAGTCTCGTAAGCCTGACCACATCGCCGATCTTGAGCATCTGCATGCAGGTTATGAAATCAACGGCTTCCTTGATGACCGGTCTGTTTTTGTAATAATCCATCGATACGTAATCGGCTTTCTTGTAATGACCGATGACCGTATCGGAATCGAGACCGAATTCGAAGATGTTTTCTTTTCCGACCAGCTCAGCTATCTCTACATTTGCTCCGTCAGCAGTTCCGAGAGTGACCGCTCCGTTGAGCATGAACTTCATATTGCCGGTTCCGGATGCTTCCTTGGAAGCAAGGGATATCTGCTCCGAAACATCACATGCGGGGATCATCTTCTCCGCATAGGTGACATTGTAGTTTTCGACCATAAGGACCTTCATGTAAGGATTTACTTCGGGATCCTTATCAATGAGTTCCTGCAGGCAGAGGATAAGATGGATGATATCCTGTGCGATGATGTAAGCCGGAGCTGCCTTGGCACCGAAGATGTAGGTTACCGGTCTTACCGGTTTCTTTCCCGCTTTTATCTCCAGATATTTATGGATGATATAGAGGGCATTCATCTGCTGGCGCTTGTATTCGTGCAGTCTCTTGGACTGGATATCGAAGATCGAATCGACATTCAGCTCAACGCCTTCTTTTTCCCTGACGAAATCAGCAAACTGCTGCTTCTTGGTCTTCTTGATCTTATCGATGGTCTCGAGAACCTTGTCATTGTCCCTGAACTCAAGGAGCTTTTCGAGATCGTCGGCGTTCTTCGTGTATCCGTCACCTATGGTCTCGGAAAGGAAAGCGGAAAGTTCGTGATTGCACGAGATCAGCCATCTTCTGAAGGTGATGCCGTTGGTCTTGTTGTTGAACTTCTCGGGATATATCTTGTAGAAGCAGTTGAGCTCGGTCTCCTTCAGTATGTCGGTGTGGATGGCCGCAACACCGTTGATCGAATGTCCGTAATGGATATCGATATGGGCCATATGGACCCTGTTGTCACCGTCGATTATGGCCACCTTGGGATCTTCATACTTCGCCTTCGCCCTCTTATCGAGTTCCTCAATGTAAGGAACAAGATGGGGAACGACTTCCTCGAGATAATCTATGGGCCAGGTCTCAAGCGCCTCGGCAAGAATGGTGTGATTGGTATATGCACACGCAGCCGTGACTTCCTTGATCGCCTCGTCCATCGAGAAATGCTCTTCCTCTACCATTATCCTGATGAGCTCGGGAATGACCAGTGTGGGATGCGTATCGTTTATCTGAACCGCAGCATGCTTTGAAAGCTCGGTAAGCTCATACTTTTTGTCCTTCATATCCTTGAGTATGAGTCTTGCCGCATTCGCGCACATGAAATATTCCTGGTAGATCCTGAGAAGATTGCCGTCCTTATCCGAATCATCGGGATACAGGAAAAGGGTAAGGTTCTTTTCGATCGCTTTCTTATCGAAATCAATACCCTTCTTTACCAGGCTCTCATCGAGACTTTCGACATCGAACAGATGGAGCTTGTTAACTCCGTTCTCGTAGCCTATGACGTCTATGTCATACATTTTGGAAACGACTTCGAAATTCTTGTACTTTACTTTAAAAGAAACCGGAGTATTCCTGAGCCAGCTGTTATCTTCGATCCAGTCATTCTTTTCCGCTGTCTGGGCATTGTTTTTAAATACCTGCTTGAAAAGACCGAAGTGATAGTTGAGTCCGATTCCGTCGCCGGGAAGTCCGAGCGTTGCGATGGAATCGAGGAAGCACGCGGCAAGCCTTCCGAGACCTCCGTTTCCGAGTGAAGGTTCAGGCTCCGCTTCTTCGATATCGGCCATGCTCTTTCCGTTTTTCGCAAGTATATCGGAAAGCTTGTCATATATGCCGAGGTTGATCAGGTTGTTGGAAAGGAGCTTACCGATGAGGAATTCCATCGATATGTAATAGACTTTCTTTTCACCCGATATCGGCATTGATACATCCATCAGTGTCTTTACCAAAGAAAGGATCGAATAATAGAGTTCCTTATCCGAACATTCGGCAATCTTTTTGCCGTGATCCCGCTCGGTTATGATGCCGAGCTGTTCCTCAAGGTTCATGATTATTACATCTCTTCCAAGATTGCGATTGCTTTCCATATATTTCTCTCTCCCTCATCCCAGTACGTCTTCGTATCTTACCTGCATAAGTGTGTAGGGCATTCTGATGCTGCGGCCTTTGTCCCCTCCCATAAGCCTGCAGCACTCCCTGAGTGCTTCTTCACCGATATCCTTGAAATCCTGGCGGACCGTGGTCATATTCTTGCCGGCATATCCCATGAGTGTGATGCCGTCAAATCCGCAGACCGGATGGAAAACATTCATATCGGTAAGAGCTTTCATCGCACCGATCGCCATAAGATCCGATCCGCATGCGATTATGTCCTTATCACGCCCAAGCTTGAACGTTATTTCCCTTGCTTTCTTTTCACTGAATTCACCGTTCATGACGGTCAGTTCAAATCCCATCTCTTCGGACAACTCCATAGCCCCGCGCACTCTCTCCTCTGTGACGTAGCTGTTGGTCCTGCCCGATATATACAGGACGCTATTACTGGGCCCCGTATTTTCGGTGATCGTCTTGCGAAGGATATCCTTCTGAGCCTGGGCGTGATCGACTCCTATATTGGAAGTATTCTCGCTCTCCATCGGCATATCGACTACGACGTTTTTGAATTTTTCCCTTTCGATAAGCTGTGTGAGCGCGGTCATGTCCCTGTCGAGACCGCATATGATTATACTTCTGATATTCTGGGCTTCAAGCCTGTGTTCGATCTCCTCAACCTGCATTCCCGCGAACATCGAGAAAAACAGAGGTACGACATCAAGCCTTGCTTCATTCCCGGCTTTTACCGCACCCATTATATACTGCATCATTATTTCACTGGATGCTAAGGTCTGTCCGTCGGGATCCGTCAGAACCGCAACCCTTCCCGACTGTTTGGAGGAAAGCGATGCGGCTACCGAATTGGGGATGAAGTGAAGTTCCTCTATTGCTTCATTTACCCTTATGATCGTATCTTCGGATACGCTGGGGTAATTGTTGATGACCTTGGAAACAGTCGAGACGGCAACTCCGGCTCTTTTTGCAACATCTCTTATCGTTACCATATAACCCCTCCTTTTCTATATTATAAACCCCTCATTAGGAAACCGTTTTCTTAATAATACTACTGACCTGAAGTTTTGTAAAGAAATAAAAACTCCCGGCAAAGATGATATGTACCCAGAATCCTGGACACATTGATTTATGATTTAGGCGGAACACATGGATGCTTCCCTGTACTTTACAGGGGGCATCCATTTTGTTTTTGCTTGGATTCTTTCGTTGTTGTAGTAGTATATATATTTTTCAACGGCCTTTTTGAACTCTCCAAAAGATTTGTATTCTTTCTCATAGCCATAGTACATCTCATTCTTTAACCTGCCAAAGAACGTTTCCATAATGCAGTTGTCATAGCAATTTCCTTTTCGCGACATGGACTGTGTTATGCCGTGCTTTTGGAGTTCAGTTCTGTAGTAAGCGTGTTGATA
>JNJD01000009.1 GCA_000702685.1 Lachnospiraceae bacterium AC2028 | reverse complement strand
TTAGCCGGGGCTTCTTAGTCAGGTACCGTCATTTTCTTTCCTGCTGATAGAGCTTTACATACCGAAATACTTCTTCACTCACGCGGCGTCGCTGCATCAGAGTTTCCTCCATTGTGCAATATTCCCCACTGCTGCCTCCCGTAGGAGTTTGGGCCGTGTCTCAGTCCCAATGTGGCCGTTCACCCTCTCAGGCCGGCTACTGATCGTCGCTTTGGTGGTCCGTTACACCGCCAACTGGCTAATCAGACGCGGGTCCATCTTATACCACCGGAGTTTTTCACACTGTCTCATGCGAGACTGTGCGCTTATGCGGTATTAGCAGTCGTTTCCAACTGTTGTCCCCCGGTATAAGGCAGGTTACCCACGCGTTACTCACCCGTCCGCCACTAGAATTACAACTTAGCAAGCTAAAATGTAATTCCCGTTCGACTTGCATGTGTTAAGCACGCCGCCAGCGTTCATCCTGAGCCAGGATCAAACTCTCAATTATAGTTTGAACCTAAGTTTCAGAAATGTTAAACAGCTCTGCTGTTTAACAAAGAGTTAATCGCGTAGCGATTTACTCCACTGGCTTATCCATATCTACTGAAATAAGGTTTTGTTTCGTTCTCTAAAAAATTACTTTTAATAGGAATTTTTCAGGGATGCATTAGTATTGAATTATCAAGGAACTATCGAGTTAATCGCGCAGCGATTTACTCCTGTACTGTCCTCAAAGCGACAGCTTATATAAAATATCACAGCGAAATTTTAAAGTCAACAGCTTTTTTAAAAAATTTTTCAAAAGTTAAAGGACCGCGAAACAATCAGCTTTTCGCGGTCCTCACTTAAGCATATCCTTATACTATATTCCGTATGCCCTCGCAAATCCTTCGGGCAACAGCCGGATTGTTCATCGTATAAAGGTGTATACCTTCGATGTCCCTTACGAGCAGATCTATTATCTGGCTCAGTGCATAGGACATTCCCGCATCAAACAGTGCCTCTTTGTTATCTTCATACCTGTCTATTATCTTCCTGAACTTCACAGGGAATGATGCACCGCAAAGGCTTACCATTCTTTTTATCTGCGAAGCGTTTATAACAGGCATGATGCCGGGCACGACAGGCACATTCAGTCCGGCTATCTTACAATTTTCATTGAACTTGAAATAGAGTTCATTATCAAAGAACAGCTGTGACAGAAGAATCTCTGCGCCTGCATCAACCTTGCTCTTAAGATGCTTCATCTCGTCGATCATTCCGTTTGATTCGGGATGGCATTCGGGATAGCATGCACCGAGATAACAAAAGTCGTGCTCTTTCTTCATATAGGAAATAAGATCGGATGAATGTCTGAAATCCTCCTTGGGTGTCACATCCGGAACCCGGTCTCCGCGAAGTGCCAATACATTTTCTATGCCTTCGCTTTCAAGCACCTTTGCGAATTCATCTATCTGCGCTTTATCATAATTAAGACAGGTAAGATGAACGACCGGTTCAACACCGTAATCATTCTTGATCTTCTTTGCGATATCAACGGTCTTGCTGTTATTGAGGCTTCCGCCCGCGCCGAAAGTTACGCTGATGAAATCGGGCTTGAGCTCACACAGCACGGACAGCGTCTCGTCAATGTTCCTCAGATCGTCATCCTTCTTGGGAGGGAAGATCTCGAACGATAATGTTTTCTTTTTTTCCTTATATATATCAGATATCTTCATACCGTTTATGGCTTTCTGACAATCACGTCATAAACCATTCCTATATTATAGAAGAAACTCACTTGATCAGGCATCATCCGCTCTTAATTTCTTCGCCGCTTCAACAAGATTGATAAGGCTGGCTTTTGTTTCCTTGTCTCCTCTGGTCTTAAGTCCGCAGTCGGGGTTTACCCAGAGTTTGGAATCATCGAGCTTATCTCTCATGATCACAAGTGCGGAATAGATCTCATCAACGGAAGGGACTCTGGGGCTGTGGATGTCATAAACACCGGGTCCGACTTCGGTCTTGAAATTGTTCTCCTTGAGTGCGTCAAGGATCTGATAATCGGAACGCGATGCTTCAAAGGTGATGACGTCGGCATCCATTGCATCGATCGCGGGAATGATATCGGTGAACTCGCTGTAGCACATATGCGTATGGATCTGGGTCTCAGCCTTTACGCCGCTTGCAACAAGTCTGAACGCGGGGATTGCCCAGTCGAGATAATCCCTGTTCCAATCGCTCTTTCTTAAAGGAAGCTTTTCCCTGAGTGCAGCTTCATCTATCTGGATGATATTGATTCCGTTCTTCTCGAGATCAAGAACTTCATCCCTGATGGCAAGTGCGATCTGAAGAGTACTTTCCTTAAGAGTTATATCCTCTCTGGGGAATGACCAGTTAAGGATGGTAACAGGGCCGGTGAGCATTCCCTTTACAGGCTTGTCGGTGCAGCTCTTTGCGAATACGGACCATTCAACCGTGATGGGCTTTTTGCGGGATACGTCGCCCCAGATGATGGGAGGCTTAACGCATCTTGTTCCGTATGACTGAACCCATGCCTTTTCGGTGAAGAGATATCCGTCGAGGTTCTCGCCGAAATACTCTACCATGTCGTTTCTCTCGTACTCGCCGTGAACGAGAACATCAAGTCCGATCTCTTCCTGAAGCTTGATGCAATCGGCAATCTTGCTCTGCACGAAACTCTTGTATTCGTCCTCAGAGATCTCACCTTTTCTGAACTCTTTTCTGTACTGCTTTACGTCTGCGGTCTGAGGGAACGAACCGATAGTGGTGGTGGGGAAGATGGGAAGTCCGAGAAGCTCTTTCTGAATCTTCTCTCTTTCATCAAAAGCGGGAAGTCTTGTGTAATCGGAATCCTTTATTGAAGCAACCCTGTTTCTGACAGCTTCGTCATAACTTCCTTTTCTTTCGCCGAAGAGCTTTCTGTTCATACGATAGCTTTCTGCGGACTGGATATTATATTCGCCTTCAATACCGGTAAGCCCGGCAATCTCCGTAAGCTCGGTAAGCTTCTCCTCAGCGAATGCGAAGTGATAAAGCGTATCCTTATCAAGCTTGGTCTCACTCTTTGTCGTATAAGGAACGTGAAGGAGTGAACATGAAGTCGAAAGAACGATATTCTTTACACCGGCTCTTTCAAGAGAATTGATCTTAGCAAGAGTCTTGGCGTAATCGTTTCTCCAGATATTCTTACCGTTTACGAGTCCGGCAAACAGAGTCTTACTGTCGGGGAATCCGTTTCTTTCGATGAGTCCGTATGTCATCTTGCCCTCTACGAAATCCAGGCCGATGCCGTCGAAATCAAGAGCAATAAGATCGTTATAGATATCCCTTACATCTCCGAAATATGTCTGCACAAGAACCTTAATGCTGCTCTTTGCACCGAGGATCTTCTCATAAAGAGATTTGAAAAGAGCGATATCATCAGCGGTAAGATCCTTTACAAGATAGGGCTCGTCAAACTGGATCCACTCGGCACCCTTATTCTCAAATTCCGCAACCAGTGTTGAATACTCACCTGCAAGATCATCGGCATAATCCTTCGCAGTCTTTTTGCCGGTATACTTGGCAAGCTTTAAGAATGTGAAGGGACCGGCAATAACAGGCTTTGTCTTGATGCCGATAGCAAGCGCCTCATCATATTCATCAAAGATCTTGGTGCTGTTAAGTGATACGAATGCATTGTCATCGATCTCGGGAACGATGTAATGATAGTTGGTATTGAACCACTTCTTCATGGCAAGAGCCTTAACGTTGCCCTTCTCGCCCTGATAGCCTCTGGCCATCGCAAAATAAGTATCGGTGGGATTGAGTCCAAGCTCTCTGTATCTTCCGGGAATTACATTAAAGAGGACCGCGGTGTCCAGCAATCCGTCATAAAACGAGAAATCATTGGAAGAAATAAAATCTATTCCCGCATTGTTCTGAACCGTAAGGCTGTATTCTCTCTGAGCCTTAGCCTCCGCATTCAGCGCATCGAGAGATGACTCTCCCTTGAAATATTTCTCTGCCGCAAATTTCAGTTCTCTGTTCTTTCCGATCCTGGGAAATCCTATTACCGCCGTCTTCATAATTTCTTCCTTTCTGTATAGCGATGATTTTTGGAACTTGCCTTGTGAAAAAGAGTATAGCGATGCAGCTTTTACGGGTAAAATACAAATATTCTGTACTTATCCATAGATTTTATCTATAATAGATATACAGTTATCGGTATATCCTATTACACATTATAAGTATAACCTATAGGAGAAAAGAAAAACACAATGACTTTAAAACAGCTCAGATATATAGTCACAGTCGCCGAAACAGGCAACATCACGGAAGCAGCCGGTAAGCTCTTCATCGCCCAGCCCAGCCTCACCTCATCCATTCAGGAACTGGAAAAGGAATTCGGTATAACTGTCTTCACCAGAAGCAAAAAAGGCATGCAGCTGACCAAGGAGGGCGAGGAATTTCTCGGTTACGCAAGGCAGGTCCTCGACCAGACAAATCTTATAGAAGAAAGATACACCGGTACCTCACAGGCAAAAAACAAATTCAGCGTATCGTCCCAGCATTATTCATTTGTCGTGGAAGCTTTCGTTGAAATGCTCAAAAAATACGGCGGTGACAAATACGAATTCCATATGAGGGAAACACAGACCTACGAGATCATAGAGGACGTCGCGCGCATGAAGAGTGAGATCGGTGTACTCTATCTCAACAGTTTCAATGAAACCGTCATCCTTAAAACCCTGCGTGACAACAATCTCGTATTCGAGCCGCTGTTTACCGCAAAGCCCCATGTATTCATCGGCAAGTCATCGCCCCTGGCGAAAAAGAAAAAGCTCACCACGGAAGATTTAAAGCCATATCCGCGCCTGTCTTATGAGCAGGGAAGCCATAATTCGTTTTACTTTTCCGAAGAGATACTCAGCACCCTCGACTGCGATAAGGAGATCGTAGTGTGTGACCGAGCTTCGCTCTTTAATATGCTCGTGGGTCTGAACGGTTACACCATATGCAGCGGCGTGATCAATGAAGAATTAAACGGGCCCGGCATAATCGCCAGGCCCCTTGATGTTGATGATTATATGGAAATAGGTTATATCCTTCCGGCTTCGACAAAGCCCTCCGCTTTTACTTCAGCGTACATTGATATTCTGAAAAAGCTATGTAAATGATTTACTTTCTTCTGTAGGTTTTGGAATATGAGAAGATCATTACAACAATGCTGACCAATGTAAATGCACCGATATAAATGATGCTTCCTTTCATTCCGATGTTGTTTTCGAACATCCTTGCATTGAATGAAAAAGAATTTCTGATCGATTCAAGGAACATTCCGCCGTCGACACCCGCTATGGAAGAATCAAAGCTGTTCATCACACCGCTCATAAGGATATTCCTTATCGCCACGGTCACATGAGTTGCGGGGAAGATATTGCAGACGGTCTGCACGGTCTCGGAAAACTGTGAAATAGGAATATACGCACCGATCACAAATCCGGCCGCCGCGGAAAGCATTCCGAAGAAAGCACTCGATGACTGGGATGTCTTAAACAGAGGCATCATGGTCATAAAAAAACCGGTAGCGGATACGGATCCGAGAACGACCATTCCGTAAGCTTTAAGAATGTCGGATGCTCCGAGAAGAAGTCCGCCGTTCATATTAAGGATCACAAGTCCTGCGGTAAGAAGAATGCCTGTCATGATGCACGCGGAGATCGCAGCCGATGTGAAATAGGAAAGAATGATCTGCCATCTCTTTATGGGAGTTGCGCTTATATCATAGTCGATCTTATTCTCCCTGTCCTTGACGATCGTCGTGAGGCAGGAGTAAGGAACGGTAATGAGTGCGGTGCCCATCATTCCGATCAGAAGCGTGACATTTATGAATGCATCAACATCTTCGCTCTTTATGAGCATTGCAAGTCCCTGAGCTTCTTCAAGTGCGGAATCGAACGCATCCTGATATGTTCCCTTCAAAAAGAGCAGATAAAGAACAAGAACTATAAGCGAAGTAAGAAGTGAAAAAATGATCGCCCCTTTATCCTTAAAATAGATCAGAAGATTTCTTTTTGTTAATCCCATAAACTTTCTCATACGCTTGCCATCTCCCTTCCGGTAAGGTTCAAAAATACATCATCCATGCTTCCCTTGATAACTTCATAATCGGTTATCATATTGCGGTAGTTATAAAGCAGATCTGTTATGCTGTCCCTGAAACGGATATTGTAGTGATCCGAATCGTAAGTGTAATTCATTCCGGTCAAAAGCTTTTCGTTCTCTTCATCTTCCTTCGTATACCATACAAGTCTTGAGGAAGCATATTCGGTCTTGAGCTGTGAAGGAGTTCCCTTTGCTATGACCTTCCCTTTATCGAGAATGACCACATTATCCGCATCCGCCGTCTCTTCCATGTAATGTGTCGTAAGGAAGATCGTCATCTTCTTTTCCCTGCGCAGGTAATCGATGTGGTCCCATACGATCTTGCGGGACTTTGGATCAAGACCTGTTGTCGGCTCATCGAGAAAGAGGATCTTCGGATCGTGGATGAGTGCCCTTGCAATATCCACTCTTCTTCTCTGTCCGCCCGAGAGATTTTCGTATTTTCTGTTCCATATCTCATCGAGTTCGAATCCATCCCTGAACTCCGAAAGCCTTTCATCGGTCTGCTTTTTAGTTAATCCGTAGTAAGCGCCTCTGGTATAAAGGTTTTCTTTTACGGTGAGTTTGTTATCGAGTACCGAGTTCTGGAATACGATACCTATCGAAGCTCTTATCTCATCGTCGTTCCTGCCGAGCTCGTAATCGAAAACCCTGACTTCGCCGGATGTCTTCTGCAGGATCGTGCTCAGGATGTTTATCGTGGTCGACTTGCCCGCGCCGTTTTCTCCGAGGAATGCGAAGAGTTCACCTTCTCCGACTTCGAACGATATTCCGTCCACCGCTCTGTGCTCTTTATAATCCTTGATAAGGTTTTTAACTGTTATAGCGTTCATATTTTTTCCTTTCGTTTTGTTTTCCTGTTCCTTACAAGCGCATCATAAACGGGTACAAAACATATGAAAAGAGAAACGCTACCAACATGCATTTTGGGATTACCAAGATGCATGAACGGCAAAAAATGCATGCAAAAAGACGGCCCCGTCGTTCACTTAAATCCGTAAAAGAAGGAGCCGTCTCTATGTTTATCTTCTTACTTTGTGAACGGAGGAACCGTCCCCGTGTTCACTCTTCGTCCCTTAAGTCATCCAGCGCGTTGTTGATCTTGTTTTCATCGGACTTTGCAAGCCAGTACGTTGCGGCCCATGTAAATCCGTATATGACCACTATCATCACGGCAATTACCAGATAACCGGTAAGTGTGTCGAACCAGTCGAAAAGAAACGCAAACAGACTGACCGCAGCGAATATGCATATGAAGTGAATGATAACCTTAAGAACATACACTTTTCCCGATGAATAATCATCAATGAATATCAGCGAAGGCACTGAGCACACAAATGCACAGAAGATGATGGAAAGCGGTATGTACCACTGCCAGGTAAAATACGCATCGCCCGTAGCAAGATACTCTATCAGCTCCTGTATTCCGAGTCCGAAGAGTATCGCACTTGATATCATAAGTGTTTGATTGAATATAAGTTTTAATTTTACCATCATACACCCAGCTTTCTCTTGAGGTCCTTGACGTAGCTTCTCGATATCACAAGCTGTTCACCGTTGAGAAGTTCGGCCACCATCCTGCCGTTCAGCTCCGACTTTACGGATCTGATCTTACGGATATTAACAATCAGGGATTTGGAACACCTGAAGAAATTCGCGCTCAGGGACTCTTCCAGTTCATACAGCCTCAGCTTGGTACCGTAGCATTTTTCCTTCGTATAGACGAATGTTTTCTTATCGATCGATTCCGTGTAATAGATCTGATCGGTGCCGAGCATCACCGTCTCACCGGACGATCTTTCTTCCGAAAGTTCCGAAACCGAAATGCGGCGGCAGTTGTTTTCGAGGAGATCCACTGCATTCCGGATCTCCTCGGTAACTTCTGCCGCCTTTATCAGAGCCCCTTCTTCTTCGGGGGTATTTACTTTTTCAAGAGTAACTTTCATTATTTCTTTTTGCCGAGCATTCCCCTGAATGCAATATCGGAAAGATTGAATTTGTATGTTATCTGAGACAGGACATATGAGCCTATCGATCCCAGAGTAAGAAGGATATACGCTATCGCAGCACACTTTCCGTAACTGTCGAAGAATGTCGATCCTTCTCTGGACAGTATATTCACTACCGTTATCGGGATAGTGATAGATATGACCATACAAACCGTCGATATGACGAAGAACTTATATGTCACTCCAAAATATATCATCGTTACGAAAAGGAAGCAACCGATCAGGAATATATTCATCGCATGTTCCCGGATAAGGCGCTCTCCGCCCGCTTTGGCAAACAGCCAGTGAATGACGACGATTATCGTAAAGGTGATATATGTCCAGGGAACAACGGAAATGATCGGATAGAAGCACTGTATCTTCTTTTTGTAGGGTGATGACTGAACAAGAGTCGATACATCCGCAGAGATGATCAGCTGATATATGAAGAGTCCCGATAAAACGATATAGAAAGCTCCTGTGGACTGTCTTCCCTGTGTGACGATCTCAAGCACTATTCCGATCCCTGCGAAAAGAGCCGCAAATCCAAGCTGCTTTTTTAACGAAAGTCCGTACTGTACAAGCTTATATGCATTCTTTAATTCACTGAGCATTTTCTGCCTCCTTAACTTTACGTACCTTGCCGAGCATGGTGGGTGTGAAGATGAATGCCCACATTACCGCATATCCTATGATATATACAGGTATCTGTCCCCAGCCGATGACCTTGTTCTGCGTTGCATCGAGAATGTTTCCGCCGTTAAAAACAGCAACAAGGTTGTTGTTGAAAAAGTGCATTGTAACGGGAACCCAGATGTTATTCGTCTTCATGTATGCGTATCCGAAGAATATTCCCATTGCGATGCATGCGATCACCTGTACGACAAGCATCTGAGGTCCGGTCTCACTCGAGTAATACATAAAGTCCGCTCCTGCGTGCCATACGCCCCACGCTATACCGAGAAGTATCGTTCCGAGTGCGGTTCCGAATCTCTTCTGCATTCTGGGCTGGAGGTAATATCTCCATCCGTATTCCTCTCCGAAGAAAAGCACGAAGGAAAGGATCAGGTTGAGCAGTACCGAAACCCATAATTTCGGAGCATCCGCGGAAAAGATGACCTTGATATAATCGTCGACTATATTAAAAGCCACATCCGAAATACGGCAGATCAGGAATACTGCGATCAGCAGATAGGAAAAATACAATACCAGATGAAGCAGTATGAACAGGACCGATCTTACGGGATTGTTAAACTTAAGTCCGGCATTCTCTCTCTTTTCCCTGCCGCAGGCACATATAAAAACAGTGAAGAAAATATTGAAAATGATAACGACCGAGGATGCTATAAGATAGTAGTATGTTGTTTCCGTGCCCTGAACATCCATGCTGACCGGCATCATAATGCTGAGAGCAGCAAGGATCATACAGACCGCACCGAGAATAAGAACCGTTACATACGCAGCCTTCGGAAGCTTTCCCTCATTGTAGGAACCAAGCTTTGCGAGAGCAACACCGCATGCGGGGTACATCATCTGAGCGACAAGGAAGACCGAAAGGTCTATCCCCCTGTCAAATCCGAACTTCATGAGAGGAATCATGATGATGTCGATACCGAATGCGATCGCAAGAAATACGATCATCTTCTTTTTCGAATCATCCCCGAAACGTCCGTCCTTTCTTTCTCCGAAAGAATCCTTGAACCGGAGGTTGACTCTTTCACACATGCAATAAGTCACAACAACTGCCAGAACCGCGAGAACCACCAAAAGAGGCATAGTGGCAACAGGTTCGGGATTCTCATTCAGAAAGATCATGGTAATGCCAAAGACCGCAACCGTTTCCAGCACGCTGAAAAGACTGATGGGAAGGATGCCTTCGGCGTAGTTGGTGAATTTCCTCGTGATATTTAACGAAATTGTATCTCCGATATAAACTGCCAGCGCGATCAGCGTAAGGAATCCGAAATAATTAACCGTGTTGTTAAAATATCCTGCCTCAAACATCCTGTTCGTAAGGATGATGCCGGTCACAAACTCAACCAGGAAGATCTGGATAAATCTTCTGAGCTGGTCTGCGCGTACACCCATTCTGAGTACGTCATATCCGTGATGTGAATTGGCAAGGATCCCGAAACCGTAATCCTTCGAAAAGATACTCTGGAAAACAAAATAATCGCAGAGCACATCCAGCGAAGCCAGCAGGCACGATACAACGATCAGTGCAATGCCGGGAAGCGTAACGGTGTTCATAAATGCACCGATCCCGATGAGGACGGCGCTTCCGCCGAGGAAAGCAAAAAGAGTATATAGATCAGGGGTAAACACCCTGTAAGCTGTGATGAATTTTTTCATTACCGTTTCTCCGCTCTCCTTGTCAGTTTACTCCGTAGAGCTTGGAATTCTGCTTCATGACCGCAACGCAGATCTGTGACAGAGTGGGAGTCTCCTCGACTACGGGAAGTCCGGCAAGCTCATCAAGTTTGGATGAGAGACAGATTCCCTCAAAACCGAAATTATTGGATGTCTTGGAATAAAGAGCCTTCGATGCAGCTTCCTCATCTTTCTTGTCACCCTTGACAAGAATGTATTTTTCCTTAAGTTCCTCTACGAATCCCTCTTCAACGATCGTTCCGTTCTCAACGATGATCGCATAATCGGTTACGGATTCCATATCTGCGATATTGTGTGTGGAGAAGATTACCGACCTTTCTCCTTCTTTTTCGTTAAGATATGTCCTGATCATATCATTGAGCTTATCTCTCATCAGAGGATCGAGAGGAGAAGCGGGCTCATCGAGAATAAGGAGCTCGGTATCTCTTGAAAGGACGCCGGCAAGCTTGATCTTCATATTATTTCCGTCGGAAAGATCCGAAACCTTCTTGTTGTCATCATCGGGAACCGCAAGCTTTGAACAGATATCCTTGTACTTGGCCTCATCGAAATTCGCAAAAAGAAGACTCTGGATCTCTCTTGCCTGCTTCATCGTCCATGAAGGAAGATAGTAATTACCGGTTCCTTCGTATCCTATGCTGTTCTTGACTTCGGGCTTATTCTCCCTGTCGTTGTCATCATACTTTCCGAAGAACTTAAGGCTTCCCTGATAATCAAGTCTGATCCCTGCGAGTATATCCAATAGAGTTGTCTTGCCCGCACCGTTCTCACCGATGAGTGCGGTGGCAAAGCCCTTGGGAACATCAAGCTTCGGAACGTTAAGTTCGAAACCCTTGTACCTCTTTACGATCGATTCTCCGTGAATTACGCTTTCAAATTCCATCTCAGTTCTCCCTAAACCTTAATAATATTTTTAATGTCTCTGTTAATTCCTTTTCCGACAGCCCCGCGATCTTAGCGGAAGCTATTGCCTGCATCAGTGCTTCCTCCACCTTTCTCATATGCTGTTCCTTCAGCATTTCGGTGTCCTGTGCATTGATGACATAGCCCTTGCCCTGTACCGGAGTGACCAATCCCTCGGATTCCAGCTGTTCATACGCCTTCATTGTCGTTATGACGCTGATCCTGAGCTCCTTGGCAAGCCCTCTGATGCTTGGCAGATAATCGCCGGCTTTCATCCGGCCTTCCAGAATGTCCGCCCGGAAGCTGTCCGCGATCTGCTGATATATGGGCACTCCCGATGTCTGAGAAATAATCATGATAGCCTCATTTCAAAAACTCACGACGGTTGCAACTGTTCATGTGTTATATATACACTTATAACAGATGGATGTCAACAGAATTTTGACAGAAAAACAGAATTTAGTCTTGCATACGTCCCCAAAAGGCTCATAAAATATTTAAGCAACACAGATTCCGTGGCATTTGGGAGGAACAAAAGATGCAGCCCGCCGATATCAAAAATGTGAAGATAACAGACGAATTCTGGAGCCGTAAACAGGCACTCGTAAAAAAAGAAGTCATCCCTTATCAGTGGGAAATACTTAATGACCGCATACCCGAGGCCGAGGCCAGCTACTGCATGCACAATTTCAAAGCTGCGGGACTGCTTAATGAAAAGATGAGAAAAAAGGGCGATGCGTTCGAAGCGCCCAGATTCACATACAGGGGATTTGCCGTCTTCCCGGAAAAAAGAGAGGATGCGAAGGATGATGAATTCTACGGATTTGTTTTTCAGGACAGTGATTTATATAAATGGATCGAAGCCGTGGGATACAGTCTTATGACAAACCCCGACCCGGTCCTTGAAGAGACCGCGGACCATGCCATCGATATTGTCTGCGCGGCACAGCTTCCAAACGGATATCTCGACACCTACTACATTATCAACGGAATGGATAAAAGCTTCTCCGATCTTCGCGACCATCACGAGCTCTACTGTCTCGGTCATCTGATCGAAGGTGCCGTCGCTTACTACCTGGCAACAGGCAAGGATAAGCTCCTTAAAGCAGCTGAAAGGTACGCGGATCACGTGGCATCACTCTTCGGAAACGGCGAAGGGAAAATAAACGGATACCCCGGGCATGAGATCGCCGAGATGGCCCTCTTTGCTCTCTATGACCTGACAGGCGAAGAAAGATATAAGGCACTTGCGGAATACTTCATCGACGAAAGAGGCAAAGAGCCTAACTATTTTGAAAAAGAACACCCCGATATGAAGGGAAAGCCCGACTACTACCATCAGGCTCATATGCCCGTCAGGGAGCAGACCGAAGCCGTTGGTCATGCGGTAAGGGCCGTTTATCTCTACAGCGGCATGGCTGATATGGCAAGACTTACAGGCGATAAGTCCCTGCTTGATGCCTGCGAAAAACTCTTCGAAAGCATCGTTGACACCAAGATGTATATTACCGGAGGCATCGGCGCGACTCATCTGGGAGAAAGCTTCTCTCTTCCCTACGATCTTCCTAACGACACCGCATATTCTGAAACCTGTGCCGCCATTGGTCTCGTATTCTTCGCAGAAAGAATGCTCCGTATAAAAGCGGATTCCAAATACGCCGATGTAATGGAACTCGCACTCTATAACACCGTATTAAGCGGAATGGCACTGGACGGAAAGAGCTTCTTTTATGTGAATCCTCTCGAAGTCATTCCGGAAAACTGCAAGAAAGATGAGCGCAAGACCCATGTAAAGCCCGTAAGACAGAAGTGGTTCGGATGCGCCTGCTGCCCTCCGAACATAGCAAGACTCATCTCATCCCTCGGAAGATATATCTTTACCGAAGACGACACCACTCTGTATACGCATCTTTATGCAGGCTGCGAAACAACCAAGACCGTAAACGGAAAAAATGTTTCCGTCAGCATGCAGTCCGGATTCCCCAATACCGGAAATGTCAGGATCACCGTCACAGGTGCGGCCGGATCGGATTTCACCCTCGCACTCAGAGTGCCGGGATGGACCGGTGGCAGGTACAGCCTGAATATGACGGGCGCGTCGGAAAAAGAAACAAAGAACGGATATATCTATTTGACCGGTTTCGAAGATGAAGCCGCAATAGAAATTTCATTCGATATGATCCCCCGTCTCATATCCGCAGACACAAGGGTTGCAGAAGACAACTTCAAGGCGGCGGTCACCAGAGGGCCTGTTGTCTACTGCATGGAAGGAGTCGATAACGGCGAAAACTTACGTCAGATAAAAATAGATAAGAGAGGAACGATCACCGAGGAAGTAAGTGACGAGTTCGGATACGATGTCGTAACACTGAAAGCATCCGCGAAGAGGATCATTCCCGCAAAGACAGACTTCAAACCGTTCGGCGGTCTTTACAGTGAATTCACATCAGTCGAAGAAAAAGAAATCTCCCTCCGGCTTATCCCATATTACCTATGGGCAAACCGGGGAGAGAATGAAATGAGTGTCTATATCAATATCTGATCAGAACTTTACGGTTTCGGGTGCTGCCGCAAATGAACTGAATGTTGCGGTAGCATCTTCGAAGTAGAATACTTCGGTATTTCCGTCATCTGCGGAATACATAGCCTGAAGCTGGGGATATGCATCAAGCATTGACTGACGCGCTTCCCTTCTGTCATCCTCAACAAGCTTTCCGGCAACGCGGAGCCACTCACCGTTCATGAATGCACAGATCTCAACCTTGGGATTTGCATGGATCTGCTTGGAAACGTCCTTGGATTTTCCGGTCTGGATATATACTTTTCCCTCGAATACATTGACTGTTCCGAAAGGTCTTACTCTTGCCTGGTCTCCGTCGACAGTCGCAAGATAATAGGTTCCCGCATCTTTTAAGAATTTAACTACTCTTTCCATCTGAAAACCTCCTTGAAAATTTAATGCCAGTAAGGCTTCTGGTCCTTATGTGAATAGCCTTTAAGCTTTTCGATATAACCGTTTATTATCTTATCATATTTTTCGATAGATGACCCTTTTATCTGACCCGCATCCTTCATCCTCGCAAATGCTTCTTCAAGCTCCTTAAGGTTCATCTGGGCATTGTCCTTGTAATTATTGGACATGTTCATATCGAGTCTTGTCATGATCATATCCAGTTCTCTTTCATATCTGGTCTTAAAAAGTCCCATCCTTTGTCCCCTTTATCTGTCCGGTCATCCCATGTCAAAATGACATACAGGAATTCCCCTCTGTCATATGATTATATCGTATAACAGAGGGGAAAACATATATGTTTTTCCGATTTTTATGCCTTTCTTGCCTTATAATCGCTTTCTATCTCCGCTTTCCAAGCACCGCCCATGAATGCCTCGGACATCGCGGCCCCCTTGCACTTTCTGGCCTTGGATACGACCTTGTCGAGGACGGAATAATTGAGGGCAATTCCGGCTTCATCACAGCAGTAATCAACAGCCGTTTCACGTCCTATTCCCATACTTCCCGCGGTTTCGATCGCATCAATATTAGCTCCGAGGAATATGAACTCCCAGTGATCCTTCTCCTTCTTCCGTTCGACCAGACGCTTTACGTCCTTAAAACTATAGCGTCTGCTGGCATTTTCAAGTCCGTCGGTCGTGATGATGAAGAGAGTCTTCTCGGGACGGTCTTCTTCACGTGCATACTTATGAATGTTGGAGATACGCTCGATCGTCTCACCTACGGCGTCAAGAAGTGCGGTACATCCCCTGACGTAATACTGCTCATCCGTAAGCTTTCCGATCTCCTTCAGATCCACGCGGTCATGAATGACTTCAACCTTATCATCAAAGAGCACGGTTGATACGTACGCTTCACCGTCTTCCTTCTTCTGCTTTCCGATCATCGAATTGAAACCGCCGATGGTATCGGATTCAAGTCCGCCCATGGATCCGCTTCTGTCAAGAATGAATACGATCTCGGTAAGATTTTCTCTCATAGTATTTACCCCTTTTCCGCCGCTTCAGCGGCATTTATTCCGGATGCAATGGTTTGCTTCCGTTATGTTGTTTTTGTTTCTGAGGTAATACTAATAAAATACGGACCCGGATTGGTCGACCGTCAGGCGACATTTTCCGGGTCCGGGATCGCTATGTGTTTTTCAGATCAATACGGGACTATTATTTAGTGACGGATATGATCAGTGTGCTCCGAGCGGCTGTTCTCCGTATTCATCCAGCGTGTAGTTTATGACGAACATGTCATATATCTCTTTTTCTATGAAATATCTGACTATCAGGTCCTGTCTGCTGCAGGGTGAAAGTGCAAGTCCCGCTCTGGAAAGAAGATCCTTCGTATCGTCAAGGCTCAGCTCCAGTGCGATCGCAAGTGCCAGGGCTGTGGATTTGCTCGGATTCTTCGATGTGCCGCATTTAAGCTTTGAATAAGCCTTTCTGTCTATGCCGGCTTTCTTCTGAAGTTCGGGATCCGTGATCCCTTTTCTGTCGGCAAATTCATAGACCATTTCCATGAACGACTTATCAAGATCCCCGATCACATCCTCGAGTTTTCTTGACTGTGCGGCCGAACCGAATGAAGCCTGAGCCGCCGCACCCGCAGAAAACTGAGCCGCTGCGCCTGCCGAAAACTTGGCTGCCGCATTCATAGAAGACTGAAGAGGAGCCGCAGCCGCACCCATCATAGACTGTGCAGCCATCGGCATATCCGCGGGGATGCTTTCCCTTGCGGCGCTCTTTTTACTGCCGCCGAAGAATCTCGGCTTGCTGCTCTTCTCGGCAGACCTAAATGAATCAAGCGGTGCTACGGAAGAATCCTCATCCGCCTTGGCACAGGACTCATCCTGAATGCCTTCATCAAACTCCTCGAAAGCGCATTCATCGAGATCTTCGAAATACTCACCGTCCGCTTCTTCAGAATAATCTTCTCCGGGCATGAGGCATGAGTCAAAAAGCTCTTCCGGCTCTTCGTAGTACTTGTCCAGATATGCTCTTACTTCTTCAAGCAGCTGCGCCGGTACACAGGGAATATCATTAATGTCTGACATACACTTCCTCCCCTCAAGGATTGTATTATACCGCCTTTATATCCGCACCTTCGTACCTGCCCGCCTGTACCTTCCACATTCCGGCGTATTTTCCGCCCTTGGCAAGCAGACTTTCGTGAGTACCTTCCTCAACGATGCGGCCGTTCTCAAGCATTATTATACGGTCTGCATCCCTTGTGGTCGATAGTCTGTGTGAAATATAGAATACGGTCTTACCCTCTGCGGCTGATTCCATCGCTTTGTTGAGTTCATACTCCGCGATCGGATCGAGCGCCGAACTGGGTTCATCCATTATCAGTATATCAGCATCTTTGAAAAACGCCCTTGAAATTGCGATCTTCTGGCTCTCGCCTCCGGAGAAGTTCACTCCTTCTTCGTCAAATTCCGCGGTAACCTGGGTATCAAGTCCCTTCGGAAGTTTCTTAAGGCGCTTTGCAAATCCAGCCTTTTCGAGTGCCGAGACAATGAGTTCCTTCTCTTCTTCGTCGTCGCTCATTATGACATTCTCCGCAAGCGATGCGGCATACATCTGGTAATCCTGAAATACGACGCCGATCCTTCTTCTGTATTCGTAAGGGCTGAACTCCCTGATGTCCCTGCCGTGATATGTGATCTTTCCGGATGTGGGATCGTAGAGTCTCATGAGCAGCTTGATCAGCGTTGTCTTGCCCGCACCGTTATATCCGACGATAGCTATCTTTTCTCCGGGGGAAACCTTCAGCGAAATATCCTTAAGGGTCTCGCCGGCATTTTCACCATATGCAAAGCTTACATTCTCTATGACAAGCTCGCCGCTTCCCTTGGGAACGCTGTCGCCTTCAAAGGTTTTTATCACGGGCTCGTAGTCAAGGAAAGCTCTTATCTTATCGATATAGAGGCTGTTTTCCTGGGCCTGCGGGAATATCTCCGCAATGCCTGCCATACCCCGTCTGAGGCTTCCCGTTCTGTTGAAAAGAACGACCGCATTACTGTAATCGATCGTATGGAGCACCGCAGCCTGGAATACGAGATATGTGATATAGAGTCCGTCCATTATGAAATCACCGATCACATAATCTCTGGTGAATGTAAGGAAGGACCTCTTTCCGCCGACCTTCTTCTGTTCCTTTACGATGTCGTCGTTCGCTTCGTCGAATTCTTTTTCGAGGGAATTACCTACTGCGGGATGAAGCCTTAACTCCTTCGCAAAATCGTTCAGATAGAAAACCCTGCTGACGTAATTTCTCTTTCTCTCAAGAGGATTGACCTTAAGTCTTACATCATAATTGAGCTTATTGATCTTCTTCGCGATCAGGAAACGAAGGATCAGAGATGCGGTGACAAAAAGTATGCCCGTTGCATTGGTCACAAGGTAAAAGACACCCGTGGTGAATATTATCGTGAGTGCCTGGACAATGCTGTTGCACATCGCAAGAAATCTGTCTATCGAGCTTTCGGCTTCCGCAACGGCAAGAACAAAGTCATTGTAATATTTCGGATCATCGTAGCAGGACAGATCTATCTCGGCAGCCTTCGCATACATCTGTTCCTTAAGAGCTCTGTACAGCTTAGGCTTGCACTTGAAGCTCCATCCGTGGATAAAGAATCCGTCCGGTACGATCTGGATCATGTTGACGATCAGGATGATGCCAATGAAAAGGAGTGCCTTCCAGAAAGGCTCATTATATTCGGCACAGTGAAGTACGTAACGGATTCCGAGAACATGCTCGAGGAAGATTATTCCCTGATATCTGAAACCGTCGTAAAGGAAATAGATCATGTATCCGGGGCATGTTTTAAAACACAGCTTCCATAAGAAGAGCTGATTTTCCCATACTTTCTTCATACGGCCTCACCTCCTTCCGCGGACAGATCATCCGTCCCTTCACCCGTACTGAGTGCCAGGTAGTTGACTGCCTGTTTTCTGTACATATCCGCATAGATTCCGTTCCGGTCCATAAGCATCTTATGTGAGCCCGCTTCAGCCACGGTCTTGCCGGAGAGCAGATATACCCAGTCCGCGTTCTGAACGGACGAGAGTCTGTGGGATATGAATATCAGAGTGTTATCACTGCATGATTCGTAGATATTATCGAAGAGTTCATTCTCCGCGATCGGATCGAGTGCGGAGCTGGGCTCGTCGAATATCTTGATCGGGCATTCCTTTACAAACGCTCTCGCAACAACGATCTTCTGGAATTCACCGCCGGAAAGCACGGCACCTTCGTCATCGAATTCATGTGTAAGGATCGTATCGAGTCCCTTCGAAAGAGACATTACCTTATCGTAGGCACCTGAAAGCTTCAGCGCCTCTGTGACCTTTTCTTCTTTTTCTGCAGGGTCGATATCCTCACCCATTACGACATTGTCTATGACCGACATCGAGAACATTCTGTGATCCTGGAACGCCGTTGCGAAAAGAGCACGGTATTTACGAAGATCATATTCTCTTATGTCGCGTCCGTTCAAAAGGATCTGTCCTTCGGTCGGATCGTAGAATCTGAGCAGCAGCTTTATGAGAGTTGTCTTGCCCGCTCCGTTATGTCCGACAAGCGCATATGTCTTGCCTCCGCGGAATTCCATATTCAGATGGGACAGAACTTCCTTATCCTTGTATGAAAATGAAACATCCCTGAACTCAAGTGTTCTGATCTCGGTTCCGGGGTCAGCCCCTTCGGTATCCTCCGGAATCTTTTCCTCATACTCAAGGAAGCTTCTCAGATACTCAATGAACAATCCGTTCTGGAAAAGTGCGGTGAGCGATTCGGTGAATCCTATCAGTATCCATGTGGTGGAGACCATCATGCTCGTGATGACGGAAAGCTGTGCAAGGCTCATCGTCTGACTGACAACCGTTCTGTATGCGCCGTAGATCAGAAGTCCTTCGAAAATGAATGTGAACGTGAACATTACGGTCATCCAGTGCAGGTATACCGCCTTCTTCGTGTACTTCTTAGTCACATCGGCAAGTCCGGTTATCGCATCCCTGTACTGCCTCTTCATAAGTTTGAAGACGTCGGTAAGCCTCATCTCCTTGGCATATTCCGAAAGATACATTACACGGTTGATATATGCGATCCTCCTGTTATGGGGAGCCATATCCTTGTTCCTCGCATAATCGAGGTGTGAATTCCTTCTCTTGTAGACGAAGTTTCCGATTATCGGGAAAAGAATGAAAAGAACGGATATCTTATCGACCTGGAACATGAATGCGAATGCGAACACGCTGGCTATCGCACCGAATACGGTTCCGAACACGACCTCAACGGTCTGTATGAGACGTTCGTCTGCCTTCTCCATTGCAAGAGTGTATTTATTATAGAATTCGCTGTCCTCGAAGCAGGCAAGTTCAACGTTCCTGGATTTCCTGAAAAGCTTTCTGTAAATACCCTTATTGATGACAGCCTTAGCCACCGGCATTATGCTTCCGTTAAGGATGGCATTATAAAGGCTCATTCCGCCGAACACCACGGTGACGATTATGATGAACACCATGATCCTGGGGAATTCCTGTCCGGTCTCGAGTGCATTGATGACATAGCGCATGAAGAATGCACTGTAGAACAGCCATTCAAAATATCCGAGGAATCTGCTTATTCCCTTATGCACCACGAATTTCGGGCAGATGCGCATCAAAAGACCGCAGGCGAAGATATTGTTCTCTACCGCCCTGGTCCTTGCGATCTCTCTTTTTTTCTTTTCTTTGCTCATTGGATTTATCCTGTAGAAAACGTATTTCGTTTATTGTATATGCTGTTAAGCGATTTCTCAATTAAGTTTTAGTTAATTTTTTATACTTATAGTTTAATGTGTTATAATCCTTACGGATACAAAGTTTCGTGGGATCCGGATCCGGGACCGTCAACCGATTCGAATTACAATGAGGGGATATATATGCTGATAAAATGCAGTTACTGTGACAATTTCATTAATGATACCGAAGAGAACTGCCCCCACTGCGGTGCGCCCAATGAAGGTGTAAAGAGAACCGCGGGCGGTGTCCCTCATACCATCGAGGAATTGAAAGCTTTTGTTGCGGCGAAAAAAATCCCCGTAGACAAATTCTGTTTTCACATAGGTGAAAACTATCAGGGGCCCAAGGCATTCGGCATCTACAAGGATGAGGTTACCGGAAATTTTGTCGTCTATAAAAACAAAACAGACGGCTCACGTTCCGTACGCTACGAAGGCAGCGACGAAGCATATGCCGTCAATGAGATATATCAGAAGTTAAAAGAACAGGTCAGCGATTACAGATCTTACAGAATGGACAAAGGCAGAAGCGGCAATCAGACGTCCGCTCCTGCAGGCAATTCATCGGGCCGTCCCCGTCGCAGATTTCCGATCTTACCTGTCATCATAATCATTTTTATTGCCGCATTTGTTTTTAGCCATGTAAGAAACTCTCTGATCAGATACAGGTACGGGGGTTATTCCGGCTACACTTCACCCACATATAACCAATACCATTATGATTATAACGGTATTCCTTATATGTTCAGTGAATTTAACGATACATGGTACGGATACGATGATGACGGAAATACTTTTGAAACCGTTCCGCCTGCGGAATTCGTAGATAATGCCGATGACTATTTTAATTATGTGGATGAATACAATTCATACACCATAGATTCAGACTGGGATGATGATGACGACTACAGCTGGAGCTGGGACAATGACGACAGCAGCCGGAACTCGGACGATGACAACAGCAGCTGGAGCTGGAACAACGATGACGATGATGATGACTGGGGCTGGAACAGCAATGACAACTGGAATTCAGACTGGAACTCGAACTGGAACACCGACTGGAATTCCAACTGGTGATCAGCCGGTTATCTCGATCTTTCCCTGAGCCTCAGGATCATCCATGATGATCTCTCCCACTTCCCTGACGCGGATGATTCCGCTCTTAGGATTCTTGACGCTGATGACGCTGCTTACGATATCAGCTTCGACTTCGGATTTTTCGAACGAAAGATCCGCATCTTCCATAACGCAGTTTATCAGTTTCAGCCCCTTGCAGTAGCACAGGGGCTGTGTTCCTGTTATCCTGCAATTCTCAAATGTGACGTTCTCACAGTACCACGCAAGATATTCTCCCTTTATCACGCAGTCCTTAACATAGACATTCTTCGCATGCCAGAAGGAATCCTTGGTATCGAAATTACAGTTTGTGAATGTAGAATCTTCAATATACTGAAAAGAATACTTTCCCTTCAGCGAAACATTATCAAATGTAAGCTTATCGGAGCGCATCATGAAGTACTCGCTCTCGGCACTTGAATTTTTCATGTTCAGACCGTGAACCGACCATCCGAATTCAGGCGATATGATGCTGCAGTTTTCAATAGTCACGTCACAGCATTCACGAAGAGCTTTTATTCCATGGAGCTTTGACTCCTTGATGTTTATGTCATTCGAATACCAGAGTGCGGCACGGCATTTATCGGTCATCTCGCAGGATCTTATCTCCAGATGATCGTCATGCCAGAAGGGATAGCGGAGATTGAAATACGAATCGGAAACCTTTACGTTCTTACTTTCCTTGAACGCACTCTCACCGTCCGCGGGTCCGTCGAACCTGCAGCCTATAACCTCTATACCGTCACTTCCGTACAGAGCTCTTTCCTGATCAAATGTTTCACCTGAAATAATTTTCATACTCATAACCAAAACTTTGCTCCCATAATCTGAACAGGTACATGCTTATACTACCATCGGACACAGAAGCATTCTTCACAATAATTGCTATCAATCATCATTTTTTTGTCATCGAAAGGCAGCTCCTCTTCAGTCCAGGCCCCTGTAAGAATCCTTGGGGCAAAGACCTGCTGCCAGCGGTGTAACATTGCCGGCAAGTGAGTAGTAATTTCCGAATTCGGCAATATACCACCTGTCGTCATAGCATACACAGGTCATGAAGAGAATATACTCCTCTCCGTCTATTTTCAGTTCAAGGCTGACATTTTCGATATCACCGCCCCAGGTTTTCTCTTTTCCCTTGTTATGCTGCTTAAGGACCGTCTCAAAATTCTCATTAAAATCCGATTCATCCAGAATGTCCTTGATCTTCATATCTTCCAATTCCGGAAAAATATCAAGAAAATCCATAATTGCTTCAATATCGTCATCATCACTTATCGTAAACGTTGTGTTTGACTCAATGCTTGAAACCAATTCCTCATCATCCGCCTGCTCAACCATAATCATCATGAGCTGTCTGAAAACATTCGTGGAAATATACGATCTTCTGTTCTCAAGATTAATGGTGGTCGCAAAGTCGGAATCATTTCCGAGCATCACATAGAGCTGACCGCTGTTGGCCAAAGCGGGCGAAAACATATTGATCCTTTCGTAGAATTCCTCCACGCTGAAGTATTCTTCACGGCTCTCCATGGCGAATGTGGAAACAATGCCGTCAAAATCTCCGGCCTTAAGATACTCCGCATAAGCCGTGACAGCCTCTTCGGGGGTATCGTATCCTTCTCCTTCAAGCTTTACGGTTTTGCCGAAGCCTCCTTTTATCTGCGTGAGCACCAAAACCACTGCCGCTGTAGCGAAGATACCGACGACAAGACCGATCAAAAGAAAGAGAAATCTGCCGGAACCCTTTTTGCGGGGTTCGGGCGCGGGGGTCACAGGCACAGGATTCCCACCGGCCTGTGCATTTTCGGGTGTGGGAGTTACGGGTGTAGCATTCATATTATTGGCATCCATGATTCACATCCTCCGTTTAATTGAACAGTTAACTGAGCTTGAGATCTCCGGGCTTTACCCATCCGAGCTTTACGACGACCTTATGGATCAAAAGTGAAAAGACAGCCGGAAGCACGAAGCATACAAGTACAAGTCCGAGCCAGTCGAATCCCGTGATCCCCGCCTTGGCGCCTGAAGCAACATCTTTGACCCATCCCGAATAAACTCCCAGAGGACCTACGAATCCGCAGGTTCCCATACCGGAAGAAATCGGGGCTCCGTTCATCTCCATTCTGAAAATACATGTTGCGATGGGACCGGTTATCGCCGATGCAAGAGTCGGTGCGATCCATACTCTCGGATTCTTTACTATATTACCCATCTGGAGCATTGAGGTTCCGATACCCTGTGATACAAGTCCTCCGAATTTATTCTCCTTGAATGAGATGACCGCAAAACCTACCATCTGAGCACAGCATCCCGCAACCGCTGCACCGCCCGCAAGTCCCGTAAGGAGAAGTGCGGCACAGATAGCAGCCGATGATATCGGAAGTGTAAGTGCCATGCCGACTATGACCGATACAAGTATTCCCATCAGGAAAGGCTGAAGCTCGGTAGCCCACATGATGACGCTTCCTATCGACATAGCTGCTTTTCCCAGCGCAGGTGCTATGAGCCATGAAAGGAACATTCCCACTCCTATTGTAACAAGAGGAGTGACAAGAATGTCAATCTTGGTCTCCTTGGATACGGCTTTTCCGAATTCAGCCGCGATGATAGCAACGAAGAGAACCGCAAGAGGTCCTCCCGCACCGCCGAGTGCATTCGACGCAAATCCCACCGTTATCATGGAAAAGAGAACAAGGGGCGGACATTTGAGCGCATATGCGATGGCAACAGCCATTGCGGGACCGCTCATTGCCTTTGCCATGCCGCCGACAGTGTAACTGTCGCCGCCTATCGTAGCAACGGTCTCGGTAAGGAAACCAATACCAAACTGAGTTCCCATTGTGTCGAGGATCGTTCCTATAAGAAGTGAACAGAAAAGACCCTGTGCCATTGCACCGAGTGCATCTATTCCGTATCTCTTAAGCGATATCTCAATATCTTTTTTCTTCAGGAATTCCTTAAAGGTTATCTTTTTTTTCTTGCTCACTCTTCTTCCCATCCTTTACAAACATCGCACCAGCCTGCGTGATCGGTAGCTTTTTCCAGTTCTTCGGGAGTCAGCTTTACGGATACGAACTCATTTCCTCCCGCCGGATGTATGTACTCAAATCTCTTCATTGATATGTCCAGCCATACCGGAATATCCGAAGGCACTCCGAAGGGACATACTCCGCCGGGTAAAAATCCCGTAAGTTCCTCTACCCTGTCCCTCGGTATCATGCTCGGCTTGGTATGGAACTTAGCTTTGAACTTCGAACTGTTGACTCTTCCGTCTCCCGCCATCACAATTATGACAGGCTTGTCATCTACGATAAAAGAAAGAGTCTTGGCAATCTCCGCTTCACTGCACCCTATCTGCCGGGCAGCATGTTCCACGGTATCAATGGTCTCGGAATGCTCGGTGATCCTGTCTCCGAACCCTCTTGCATCCAGCCAGGCCTTAACGGATTCATTGATCATATCTGGCTCTTTCTCCTCCGATGTACTTATAACGGCTCGTACCTGCGATGACGATCGCTTCGCCGATATGTCTGTGCTCAAGCTTTGCGGGAACAACGACAGGTCTCATATGCATGCCGATCATAACGCCGCCGATGTCTATTCCGACAACCGCCTTAGACTTAATATCCTCAACCGCTACAGGCTCGGAAAGAGAGCTGTAATGCTTTGTTGCAAACGCTCCGCCCGCATGTCTGTGAGGAACAACGTTAACGATGGGAAGGTCGTACTTTTCAGCGACTTTCTTTTCAACAATAAGAGCCCTGTTCAGATGCTCGCAGCACTGAACGGCAATATCGAAATCCTTACCGAATACTTCGGTAAGCGCCCTGTAAAGATCCTCTGCGATATCTTCGCTTGAATTGGTTCCGGGCATATCTCCCTGTATCGTGCTGGTCGAGCATCCGACAACAAGCAGATTCCCCTGCGAAGGATTTACTTTGGAAAGAACCTCGCTGAAAACTTCTTTGGCCTGATCATAAATTCCCATTTCTTTATCATCTCCTGTCAGAAAATGTATAAACCTACAAACATAGTGAATTTTAACATATTTTAGGAAAAGAGTCAGAATTATAAACAAATAGGGCGAGGATGTTATCCTCGCCCTAAATCGTGAACTGCAATTGAATTATTTCTTAGCGCCGTTTACAAGGTCCTTGAGAGCCTTACCAGCCTTGAACTTAGGAACGGTAGCTGCGGGAATCTTGATAGCCTCTCCGGTCTGAGGGTTCTTGCCCTTACGAGCTGCTCTCTTGGAGGTCTCGAAGGTTCCGAAGCCAACAAGCTGAACCTTTCCCTTCTTCTTAAGCTCCTTAGAAACGGTGTTGGTGAAAGCCTTGAGCGCCTTATCAGCGTCAACCTTGGTAAGTCCGGCTTCCTTTGCGATTGCATCAACTAATTCTGCTCTGTTCATTGATTTATCCTCTCAATATATTGGGGTTGTTTATTGGAACACTGAAAATATACCACAAAATAGGGATTGATTCAATAGTTTTTTGCGTTAAAACCGTATCTTGTGCTCAATTTTTACGCTTTTTTTGACATTTTTCTCGAAAATCTCCCCGTCAGAAGGGCTTCCGACGCCCGTTCCGTAGTGTACGGGGATAGCAATCTCAGGTTCCAGCTCATCCACTAAACCTGCCGCCGCCTTGGCATCCATCGTATATGTGCCGCCGATCGGAACCAGCGCAATGTCGCATTTTACGGCCTTTGCTTCCTTCGTGGCATCGGTATCACCCGCGATATATATGCGTTTTCCGCCTGTTTTAAGGATATATCCCACCCATCCGGCACTCTTTGGATGGAACGGTTTCAATATATTGTAGGCAGGCACCGTTTCAAATTCCAGTCCGCCGGCCTCATATGAAGCTCCGGGTTTTACCGTAATGATCTCTGCAAACCTGTCCGCGATCTCTTTTACCTTATCTTCCATCTTTTCCGGAATGACAAGGATCGTATTCTTTCCTATTACTTTGTCAATATCCTCGGGAGAAAAATGATCGTAATGATCGTGCGTGAGAAAAATAATATCTGCATCGTTGGGTGTGATCTGCATTCTGAACGGATCGATATATACAGATCTGTCTCCGTCCTTCACGCGTATACTGTTCTGTCCGAATACATCAATGTTCTCAGTCATATTCCTTCCCCCTTCTTAACAGGCAAAGCCTTCACTTAACCCCGAATATTTCAAAATCCTCAAACAGGCCCCAATAAGAATCTGCCTCGCATTCGTAGCAAATGATCACATAGTCAAAAGACGAAACATCCACCTGTGCTGCATGTTCCCATTTGCTTTCAACCGCATATGCACCGTCTGTTTCAAACAGGGTCCTATCAAACAGTTCAACTCCGCTCACAATGCAGGTTACTTCCCTGTCTGTGTACGCCTCGATTATGAATTGCGGCCGAGGTTGGCTCCACGTAGTAAGTATGTTTGGATATATTTCAAAATCCTTTTTTTGAAATGCTTCTTCGTCTTTATATATATATGCTGTATAGGCTTTCCTCGTTCCCACCGAATACTTCAAACAGATATTATTTAATCGGTCAAACAGTTCATCAAGTTTTTCGTAATCGGATGAACAGATGAAAATGTCCAGGCCTTCGGAATTTCCCACATCCGGATATAGATAATATTCATCAAACGTCTCATCCAGAACAGCGGCGAATTCATCACGGATCACTTTCCCGGATTTGTTGTCAGGATAATCACTCCAATATACGGCATCATTTATTGAAGACGTCGCACCCTCATCCGTATTGTAATAAACAATGTAACCATCACTGTATTCGGCGGTTCCACGCACATCACCGTTTTCTACGATCAGTTTATAGGAATGACCGTTCTCAACATTCGTATACGCTACCGGTGAATGATCCATAGCCCATACTATCGGAACTCTCAGATCTTCGGTTTCGGTTATCCGGACATCAACCTCATCACCGGTCTCCTTATAGATCATATCCCTGACATATTCGATCACTTCTTCCTCGGAAAGAGGATGATATGCCTCGGCGGAAGATTTCCAGTCTCCTATTGTGCATCCCGAAAAAACAAAAAGAAAAAGCACAGCAAGAACAGAGGTAATGATCTTTTTCATAGTCCGCCTCCTTTCAGCCGTGTTCAAGACATCGGAATAAGTATTGAGAATGAAAATTCTATGTCGTCATAAGTGATGGAGCATGTTCCGCCGTATTTGCTTACGGATTCCCTGATATTCTTTATGCCGAATCCGTGACCGTCCGTATCATCCTTGGTCGAAACAAAATCGTTGCAATCCTTCTTTATCACACCGTTATAAGTATTCTTAACGGAAATGACGATATCGTTATCCTCTTTTACAAGCTTGATCTTGACGGTCTTCTTCTCGCACTTTTCACATGCTTCGATCGCATTGTTCAGAAGATTGGAAAGGATCACCACAACGTCATCATCTTCCATCGGCAGGCCTCCCAGTTCCGTCAGGACAAGAACACACAGGATTCCCTTTTCTTCCATCTCTTTATATTTGGTATTTATAATAGCATCCACAAGCGCATTGTTGGTGCGGATACAGCTTCTTTCCCCGCTGAGTTTTCCGCTTATGTTATCTATATATTTTTCGAGTTCATCGTACTTTTTCTTTTTGAGAAGTCCTTCCATGCACAGGACCTGATTCTTGTATTCATGTGCTTTCTTACGCTGCTTCTCATAGTTGGTATACAGTGCCTTGTATAGCTCGGTCTGATTCCTTACCTTGATCCTGAACATATCGTCTTCCCTGATCCTGCGTTCCCTCTTCAGGATATCGCACACCAGATAAAAGACTATGATGTTGATCGCAACAAGTCCAAACGCAATTATGAAGTCGATATTTCCTACTTTGAAATTATCATTTCCGCCGGATGTCCATGCCATCGCGCACAGGACGAGTATGGAAAAGATCGGGAATATTATGAACCTGAGCCACTCGGCACCCTTGAGGATATCCTCGGCATCGCCCTTTGCAATCTTTGTTTTCAGGAAAAGCACCGTCATGAACAGAGTAAGTTTCGCCAGTGCGTCGGACAGATCTCCGCTGAATTCGTATCCCGAAAAAGAAAGACTTATTCTTTCGTTCATGAAGAGATAGTAAAGATAGAACATATAATCCACAGCCAGCAGAAGACTCTGGAATAAAAGAGCGATACAGAAGGATTTCCACAGTTTTATATCGGCATACATGAACATTATCAGACCCGTGACAAGAATTATCAGGATCTGCTTTACGAGCATGTTTTGGCCGACAAAGTAGACCAGCATAAAATTCGTGCCGGAAAGAAGCACGATAAAGAGATAATCATTCAGCCTGTCTTCATTTCTCTTTTTGGCAAACGCCTCATAAAAGAGCTTGCAGCAGACCGTCTCCATAATTATGACCAATATGCTTTCTACATAGGTTAGCACGGTGTCAGATTGCTCCTTTGTACTCTGTTATCAGTTTCCGGACATCGTTATATCTGGCTCTGGGAATGCTCAGTCCGATCCCGTTATCGAGAGTAAGACTGTATCTGGAAATGCTGTTTACATGCTTTACATTTACGAGATAACTCTGATGGATACGTATGAAGCCTTTACCCTCAAGCTCTTTTTCCAGATCATCAAGAGTCATATAAATGGAATATTTATTCAGGGAATCATCCATGATATGGAAGAAAAGTCTGTGAAGATTGCTTTCGACATACAATATGCGTTCAAGGGAGACAGTCTTTTTCCCTTCGGAAAAATCAAATTCCGCCTGTTCGACACGGTATGCCATCTTCTCCCTGATGGAATCGAGACACTCTTTGATGCTTCCTTCGAGCATATTATTGTTTTTGAGAATATATCTGAAGGCATCTACCTTATACCCCTCAATGGTGTAATCGATATATGCCGTAACAAAGACTATAAAGATATCGTTACTGTTTTCGCGGATCTTACGGGCCGCATCTATACCATCCATTCGGTCCATATTAATATCCAGAAATACTATATCGTATTTCTGCATACCTATCCCCAGATCCGTGAGTTCCTCGCCGGAGGAGAAATCATCAATGGCAAAGACGATGCCCTCGGCACTCAGGTATTTCTCCAGGACACCCCTTATCTCGCTCCTGAAGTATTTTTCGTCATCGCAGATTGCAATATTAAGCATAAAGCCGGATGCCTTTCGTGAAAGCACAACGATAACATCCCCCCACGCTTTATTATATACAATCTCCCCTCATATACAACAAAATGCCGCTCTTGAGTTTCTTAGGGGGGGTAAGAAAACGAGCGGCATTCCTCTGATACACTGATCGATATATTTGTATTTGATTTCGGGAGTTTCCGCAATACTCATTGCAGAAAACGACAATTTTTTGCAGAAAACGACAATTACAGGACGATTTTTTCATCATTCAGCTTTAGCACTGTATCTGTCCTCTATGTAATCAGCGAGATATCCGGGGCACAATGCCCTGATATGCACTCCGTCCTCTTCGTAGCTTTCGGATTCAACTTCCGCTTCTTCATGGAAACGGTTTATTATCTGACCGTCCGAAAAAGGAATGATCTTCTCAACGATCCTGTTCCCCTTCCGGAAAATGTTCTGAAGCTCATCGAGCAGGTCATCGATGCCGTATCCCGTCTTCGCAGAGATATAGAACTTGTCACTTCCGGGAGTGTTTGTGATATTCATATCCGCATCACGCAGATCGGATTTGTTATACACATATATCCTGGGAATGCCGAGCACATCCATATCCTTAAGAATGTCTTCGGTAACCTTCTTGTGATCGTCATGATGAGGATCCGATGAATCCATTACAATAAGAAGAACATCCGCATACTTCAGTTCGGAAAGAGTTGAACGGAATGCCTTGATCAGATCGTGAGGAATGTTCTCGATGAAGCCTACGGTGTCCGAAAGCAGGAAGGGCTTTCTTCCCGGCAGATCTATCTTTCGTATCGAAGTATCGAGAGTCGCAAAGAGCATGTTTTTCTCAAATACCTTCTTGCCCGCGGTCTTATCGGGAGTGGGATCGCCGAGCTCCACAAGATAGTTCATCAGCGAAGACTTGCCCGCATTCGTATATCCCACAAGAGCAACGTGGGGATATCCTCCGCGGTTTCTTCCCTCTCTCTGGACATCGCGTGTCCTTTCCATCACGGCCAGTTCTCTCTTGAGTTCGCTGATACGCCTTGAGATCTGACGTCTGTCGAGCTCTATCTGCGTCTCGCCGACACCCTTGTTCGCGCGGCTTCCTCCGCCGCCTCCCTGTCTTCCGAGATGCTGCCACATTCCGGTAAGGCGCGGCATCATATACTGAAGATAGGCTGTCTCAACCTGGAGCCTTGCCTCACCCGTCCTTGCTCTCCTTGAGAAGATCTCGAGGATCAGATTGGTCCTGTCCCATACGGGCACATCGATGATCTTCTGGAGATTCTTCATCTGGGCGGGGGAAAGATTTCCGAGACATACGACGAATTCGGCATTATTAGCCTTAACGTGCATCTTGAGTTCTTCGGCTTTTCCGGAGCCTATCCAGGTTGCATTATCGGGATTGGGGAGTGACTGTGTCAGTTCATATGCCACATCCAGATCACACGCTTCGCAAAGGCTTACAAGTTCCTTCATGGAATAGTCGAACTCTTCATCGCTTTCGTTCGTGCGAAGTCCCATCACAACTACGGTTGTCAGTTCATTATTTTCTTTTTCATATTCATGTGTCATATACACATTATCGCCTTAAGAAGCGAAAAAGTACATACTACCCGGGGTATAATATTCAGGTTTGTCCGGTCCGCCGCAATACAAAATACAGCCCGCATTACGGCAGGCTGTACAATAGGCATTACATCAACGTTTTCTTCAGATATTCCATATACTTAAAGTATTCTTCATCCTTACTGAGGTGCTCAAGAATAATGGGCATGTCCGGATCGATCCCGCTCATTTTGGAAGCATAATATTTCAGCGGGAATTCTCCTTCACCGGGAGCGCATTCCTCAAGCCTCAAGGTATATCTGCCGTCCAGATGAACATCCTTGATATGGCAGCTCCTGATCTTATCACCGAGCAGCTCCGCACATTCATCCACGAATTCTTCGGGATGAAAATATCTGTCCGCGGAATTGATCATATTGATGATATCCATGTGAACCGCGAATCTGTCCCTGTCAACTTCTTCGAGCAGTCTTACATAATCCTTCGGTCCGGTCGGCATCATCCAGGGCATCGGTTCCAGAGTGAAATAAGTATTCTTCACATCCGCCCTGTCGATTATCTCCCTGACCATCGATACGGTCTTCTTCCGGGCATCTTCCGAAAAATTCTCCCTGTATCCGCCATCCCAGACAGGTCCCATCGAACCGGCAACATTTACCGCGCATCTTGCTCCGACAAAATCCGCAAGGCGGAGCTGCTCGACACAGTAATCCATGTTTGCCTTCCGCTCGTCCGGATCGGATGAAAGGGCATTTCTCCATATGCCGACTTCAGCGATCACAAGTCCCGCTTTTTCCGCAGCTTCCTTGTATGCAATGATCTTCGATTCAGATTCATTACTCTGTACGGGAAAAACCACGGCACCGCAGCCCAGCTTAGTCTGGGTTTCTGCCCACTGTTCCGGAGAATCATATGCAAGAGGCGATGAAGTTCCGAGTCTCATATTCGTATTCTCCTCTTATCAGAATCGCTTTTCGGTAAAATGAAGAACGGAAGGATCTATGCTCTTCGTATCGGAAGAGCCCGTAAAGCTCATTATGTATCTCAGTTCATTATTCACCTTAGTTATGAAGTTCTTAACGCCTTCGACGCCGTCCATCTCAAGTGCGGGCATCATCGATCTTCCGACCGCGCATGCATCAGCACCGAGTGCCAGCGCCTTGAATACATCCGCACCGCTTGCTATACCGCAGTCGACGATGATCTTTACATCCTTACCCTTTAATGCTTCTTTTATCTCCGGAAGGATCATCATGGGAGGAACCGCATAGGGAAGACGTCCGTGATGGTGACTTACGATGATCGCTTTTGCACCTATGTCGGCACACTTAACGGCATCCGCTACGCTGAGAACACCCTTTACCACAAAAGGAAGATTAGTCATCTCCACGTATGATCTGAGCATATCGGAAGTCTGCTGTGCCATAAGCTCACCCACAACCACGTCGAGACCGTTCTCACCGAAGATATGGTCAATATCCATTCCTATGCCGAATGCACCGACGCTTTCGGCATACTGCATCTGGTCCCTGACCTTGGCATTGTCCGCATAGGGCTTTACTATCCTCACAGTCTTGGCTCCGGTATCGGCAAGCTTCTTAAAGCCGTCGTTTTCCATCATGCCGCAGAAATTCAGGATATTTAATTCCTTCGCCGCTATGGAATATTCCTCGAGTCCCGTTTTCTCCCTTCCGCCGAACTGTCCGAGATGTGAAAAAGCGGGAGTCATGATCGGGGAATCAAACAGTTCTCCGAGAAATTCTATTGAGGTATCCGCGACTGCCGAATCAATAAGGCGCTCCTCAAACAGAATGGAATCCATATACTTTTCGGTTATGACATTTGCATCGGATACTCTTTCGTAACTCATTGCCGACTCTCCTTATCATCTCGTGAAATTGGTCCATACAGGGGGCTCGGTCTCGGGAAGACCGATCTCACTCTTGCCGAGCTTAATGCTCTTCATAAGAAAGACCATATTTCTTGCAAGGACTCTCATCACCTGCATGCCTTCGTCATCGACTTTTCCCTCGCCGGGTTCCCACCCATAGATGTTATTCCAGTACCGGCTTGTCGCAACGGGCATATTTGAAAGTGTGAAGAATTTATTCAGCTCATCGAAGGTTGCCGTGCATCCCGAACGTCTTGCGCTGACCACACTGGCACCGACCTTGAGGCTCTTGTCGAAATGCGTGCTGTAGAACATTCTCTGAAGTGCGGACATAAGCGTTCCGTTTGCGGATCCGTAATAAACAGGCGATCCGATCACCAGTCCGTCAGCCTCTTCGAATTTGGCGGAAAGTTCGTTTACGATATCATCAAAGACGCACTTGCCGTTCTTCCTGCAGGTTTCACAGGCAATGCATCCCCTTATATCGGTCCTTCCGAGAAGGATATTCTCATATCCGACTCCGTTCTCTTCGAATACTTTTTTCATCTCATGAAAAGCCAGAGCGATGTTTCCGTTCGCTCTGGGGCTTCCGTTCAGCATAAGTACTTTTAACCCGTCTCCCATGGCTGCTCCTTTATATGCACGGTTATCAGCATCACATTTATTGTATGTCGGGAGACGGGTTTATGCATCCGATTTTCTGTTATGGAATCTTTCAATTTTTGTTAAGTCTTCACCAGGATCTGCTGTGTGACATCCATTCCGTTCCAGGTATTACCGTCAGAACGATGGTATTCCGTGAAAACAGTTCCGTCCTTCATGGTATAGACGATCTTAAAAACCTGTCCGGTCTGCACTGCCAGAGGATAGTTAGTGTAAGGGAGAACATTGGCTATGGTCGGAACATCCTTAAGATCCTCATATGCATCCTCTATCCTCCATACTTCACGTGTGGAATAATCCGGCAGCAGGGATGAAATATCGACCGCTCCGAAATAGCTTGCGGTGTATTCTTTTCCGTTAAGCACTATGGTTTCGGTCGAAAGAGGTTCATTGTCATACTTAAGATCCACCAGAGATGTGCAGGATACGGTTCCTCCGTAAAAATCATTAAGCCTGTTTGCCATACAGGGAACCTTTCCCGTATAGCACTCCATGCCGTCCGGTATGGTATGCGCGTATCCGAATATTCCCATGATGTCCTTGCCGAATACCTTCTCATATTCAATGATGAAGTTCTGGGCCATCATATTTTCCCTGTAAACGGAATCACCGGTACGCTGGTAATATCTTCCCTGATCCATATTCTCCACTGTGGTCACGTATTCATATGAGCTTTCGTCATATCCGTTTTCGCGAAGATATTCCAGATACCGTCCTCCCGTAGTCGCGTGCTGATGTCCTACATCTATTCCGTGGAATACGGTCTCGGGACAGCTGTTTTTGATATTCTTAAAAAGTTCGAGAAACGCCTCCGTATGCACCTGTGTTCCGTCAATGTCATCGTAGACTTCATAAAGTATGTCATCATTATCGGACTGCATCCATACATTCAGATACTGAGCCGTGAAATAGGGTATTTCCAGAAACAGGTCCCTCATGCCGTCATTATGATAGTATGAATCCCACAGTTCGAACTCACCCTCCATGATCTTAGCATTTCCGTGCTCTTCGCCGTAGAGATACATATTTCCGGCGCCCTTTGGAAGCTGTGGAGTCTTGATCGTATAAAAGCTTCCCTGATGGCCTTCGGTCTTTATCGTGATAACAGCTCTTCCGTATACCGGGAAAAAATATGTTCCGTCAGTTATGTTTTCCTTTTCAAATACGATCATATCGCCGCACTTTACGGTCACATTAATTCCGTGTTCGGCGCTTGCACCGCTCTGAACATTAAAACCCATATAATCGGTTTTCGGAAATACGGCTTTACTGATGGTTCCGGAAAAATAAACATAAAAGCCGGACCATTCGTACATATTGTATTTATCCCTGAAGGTATCAAAGGATCCGATCCTGGTCCTGGTAAATCCGAGATATCCCGCCATTCCAAAGGCAGCGATCGCAATGACCAGTATGATAAATGTGGATATTGCTTTCTTTTTGATGTTCATTTTGTTTCCTCTTTTTCTACCCTTCGGTCAGGGATGAGTATTTTTTCATTTTCAGATAATCGGCCAGATACACTATGCATACGAAAAAGAAAACCGCAGCAGCCGCGAACCATCCCCACATCTTCGTATAAAGCCCGAGTGCCGCAAAGAGCAAAAACAGCAGCAGATAGGGGATCATCAGCTTTCTGTAGAACAGTGCCTTGTCCTCATATGTCGTGTGAAGTTCAAAAGGCTTTCCGTCGTTTTTCTTTTCAACAATGAGAAGCGCCCTGTCAAGTGCGGTTGCCCTGTCTGCGAAGAAATCACCCTTACCTGCAAGTTTTTCCCACACGAGATCTCCGAGATCCAGGTTGAGATTTATATTCTTGAAATAAGTTCTGTAACCGAGATCTTCAAGGAAATCGGCATACTCCTTCGCCTGCGTCCTGCTCTTGTCTCCGACATAATCGATCGCATATCTGTATTCGGAAGGCCCACATGGTTCGAATTCATACCAGAGCTTTCCCGTCCCCACAAGCCTGTAACCCTTATCGGACATCTTATCCAGCCATTTTATCTGCAGGTTTATAAGCCCGCTGTAGAATCTGATCTTCTTCATCACTTTTCTCCCATCGTATCAGATGCGAAATCCACCAGCTTTTTAAGCCTTGCAAGCTCGGTCTTCGCAGCTTTCTTCCCGTCCGGAGTGATAACGTATTTTTTCTGCCTTCCGTTCACATCTCCGTATGGCTTGATCCACCCTTTCTCAAGAAGGGAATTTATCGCACCGTACAAAGTGCCCGCTCCCAGAGACAGTCTTCCGTCCGTCATTTCCTCTATGAACTGCATGATCGCATATCCATGCTTGGGTTCATATAAAGAAAGCAATATGAAAAACGTTACTTCCGTTAACGCTCCGCCTTTTACATTGTCACGCATAGCCCCCGCTCCTTTTATTACGTTTAGTGTAATATATCACTAAACGTAATAGTCGTCAACAAAAAAATGCAGCCTGCCCTTCCGGACAAGCTGCATCATAGTATATTATTGTCGAATCATCCGCAGATTATATCCGCCGTCTTGCATCTGACCACAGAGATAAGATCTTCGGGAGACAGTTCTATCTGCAGCCCGACTTTCCCCGCGCTTACAAATATCTTCTCAAACCCTGTAGCGGTTTCATGTATGAATGTAGGGAACTGCTTCTTCATCCCTATCGGGGAACAGCCTCCGTGAACATATCCGGTAAGAGGAAGAAGATCTTTCTGTTTGATCATATCGATCGACTTTTCGCCTGATGCCTTAGCCGCTTTCTTAAGATCGAGTTCTTCCGCAACGGGAACAACGAACACATAATATCCTCCGCTCTTTCCCTGAGTGACCAGAGTCTTAAAGACCTTGGAAGTATCCTCTCCGAGAATTGCCGCAATCTGCTCACCGGTCATCGTAGCATCGGGTTCATATGCATGTGTCTCGTAGGGAATCTTCTTTCCGTCGAGAACACGGCACACATTTGTCTTATCTTCCTTCTTCATATCACGCAGATTTCCTTATTTGCCGAGTATTTCCGCCGCTTCTTTCATCAGATCGATGATGGGCAGATGCTGGGGACATACTCTTTCACACTGTCCGCATCCCACGCAATCGGAAGCCTTGCCGTATCTCTGGATCAGACCGTTGTAGAAATTCTTGGATCTCCAGTCATCGGGATAACGGCGAAGGGTATTTACGGTTCTGAACACATCGGGGATGCTTATCCTCATAGGACATCCGTCACAGCAGTACTTACATGCGGTGCATCCGATCTGGGGAATGGCCATCAGTTCATTCGTCACCTCATCGACAAGTGCGAATTCTTTTTCCGAAAGAGGTTCGAAATCCGTGAACGTTCCGATGTTGTCTTCCATCTGCGCTTCGGTGGACATTCCGGAAAGGATCGTCATAACGCCCGGAAGGGATCCGACAAAGCGAAGTGCCCATGAAGCTACGGACTTTTCGGGACGCATTGCCTTGAACTTGCCGTCGATCTCAGGCGAAAATCCCGCGAGCATTCCTCCTCTTACAGGCTCCATGACAATGATGGGTATGTTCCTCTCATGGAGTATATCATACAGCTCCTGTGAACGGACAACGGGATTGCTCCTGTCGAGATAATTGAGCTGGATCTGTACGAATTCAACTTCGGGATGATCGTCAAGAAGCTTTACCAAAAGCTCGGGACTTCCGTGAAAAGAAAAACCGAAATGTTTTATCCTGCCTTCTTCTTTTTTCTTAAGTCCCCAGCTGAAGCAGTCATACTTCTCATATACATCGTAGTTATTGCCTTCTTCTATCGAGTGGAGAAGATAGAAATCGAAATAATCCACGCCGGCTCTCTCACACTGCTCGGCAAATATCCTCTCGATATCCTCTTCCTTTTTGATCTCCCATGCGGGAAGCTTGGTTGCGATCATAAAGCTTTCCCTGGGATATCTTTTTACAAGTGCTTCCCTTGCGGCAACCTCCGACTTTCCGCCGTGATATACGTATGCGGTGTCGAAATAGTTCATTCCCGCCTGCATGTACTTATCGACCATGTTGCATACCTGTTCGTGATCGATCACGCCGTCTTTTTCGGGAAGACGCATAAGTCCGAATCCGAGTTTGGGCATTTTTGCAAGATCAATACTCATAGGGTAGATTCTCCTTTCCTGTCCGGGCTTTTAAGAGCCGCAAATGAAATCAACACTCCCACAAAACAAACTGCCGTGCCTGTAATCAGCATCGGTCTCATTCCGAGATTATCAAGAATGACACCGCTGAGAAGATTTGAAAATACACCGCCTATGGTGATGGCACTTGTCACATAGGCCTGACCCTTCACCTGATCGTTCTCCGTCATGGTATGACTGACATAATACGCTCCGGCAGGGATAAATACCGCGTAAGCAAAAAGCTGGAAGGACTGGCTTACAAACATCCAGACCATATTCTGTGCAAAGATCAGGATCAGTATCTTTACAAAAAATGCCGCGCCCGAAAAAACAAGAAGTTTTGCCGGAGAAACTTTACGCAGCACAAATCCTATAAGAGCCATCACCGGAAGTTCAAGTATGGCCTGCAGGAAATTGGAATAACCGAGTTCCGTCTCGCCTCCGCCCAGCGATCTGATGATCTGGATCATAAAGTCATTGATCATGTTATGGGCGAAATAGAAACAGATCGTTGCAATGACAAAAAGCATGAATGCAGGATATGCGCAGAAGAAATCCGTGATCCTGCTGTGTGCGGATTCTTTGGCCCTGCCGCTTTCATCCGTTCCGGTTTCTTCGATGTTCTTCGCAGGTCTGTAGAAAAAGACCGCGACCAGAGATACGGCCATTATGATGACGGTTACCGCAGGAAGCAGATCCGCTCCGTGAGATTCAACCGCTCTTCCCATGAATGCGGATGTCACGGCAAAGCCCGCTGAACCGAGCCCTCTTGCAAGTCCGTATACGATGTCGCACCCTTTCTTCTGATATTCGAAGCAGAGTGCGGTCATTACCGGCTGATACGCAAACTGTATCATGTAGATCAGGGCATATATGATGAAGATCACCGTTTTATTGTCTGAAATGAATCGAAGCAGCAGTGATCCGGCAAGTATCACCATACAGGAGATCATTATGAATCTCCTGTTGGTCAGCCACCCTTTTTTATCTATCACATCGGCAATGAACGGCTGAAAAAGTGCAGAAGTTATATTGGCGGTCGCAAGAAGGATCCCAACCTGTGTATTGGTAAAGCCCCTGGACATCAGAAATACCGCGGCGCATGCGTGGACAGTGCAGAATGCCGCAAAGTAGGCGATGTTCAGAAAAGCGTAACCGGTTGTCCAAAGTACTTTTTTATTCATGTCTGCAGGATCCGAATCTTATCCTTCTCCTCAATATCCTATTTTATCAAATATTTCATCAAGAAGTCCCGCATTTTTGATCGAGAATTCGGGTGAGATATGAGGCGTTTCGCCGTTTTCTATGCAGCGTGAAAGCTGTTCGGCTTCAAGGGTATAGTTCTGCTTAACGTAAAGCTTTCTTTCGATCTCTTTTCCGTCTGCGATCACCTTGTATCTGAGTTCGCCGGACTGATTGTACTCGACATCGGAACAGATAACGCCCTTGCTTCCGTGGATATAGAGCTTATCTTTTCTGGAATTGCATCCGGGAGTGAAGTTCATTCCGACATTGAACGACGCCCTGATCTTCTTATCTATCCTGAGAAGCACGGACGCGAACACGTCAACATCCGTTTCTCCGAATTCGGCATCGGCAAATACAAGCTCGATATCTCCGTCAAAAAGAGAACGTATCATCGTCGTGCAGTAGCATCCGAGGTCGTACACCGCTCCGCCGCCCAGTTCCTTGTGAAGGCGGAAGTTCTCGGTATATCCCTGGGTGAGGAACTCGGTCTCGATGTAGTCAACATCGCCGATGATGCCGCTTTCAAGGTCAAGCTTGAGGGAATCGATATAGGGGCTGTGAAGATAAGCATAAGCCTCCATAAGGATCTTTCCTTCTTCCTTCGCTACGGCAAACATCTCCTCAGCTTCCTTCGCATTCATGGCAAGGGGCTTTTCGCAGAGAACATTTTTGCCCGCTCTCAAGGCCTTGATGACCCACTCCTTATGGATATTGTTCGGAAGGGGAATATATACGGCCTGCACTTCGGGATCCTCCAGAAGCTTCTCATAATCTACATATCCCTTGACGAAGCCGAACTGTTCCTTAAAGCTTTCCACCTTTTTGGCATCTCTTCCGGCTATGGCATAAAGCTCACAGTTTTCTCCATCCATGATGCCCGGGATGGTGCACTTCTTTGCAATGTTTGCCGTTCCGAGGATTCCCCATTTGACTGCCATATCGTTTCTCCTTTACTTATCATGAATTGTCCGATCAATAATCATCGAGGAAGTGATGTCTCACTCCGTCCTTCTTGTACGCGATGACGGTTTCAAGATTCACATTTTCTACACTCTTGAAGATGTTTGATTCAATGAAGGGATTATCTTTCTTGAGCTGTGCGATCAGTTTCTTGGTCTCCAGTCTCTTTGAAGATGTTGTTCCGTCTTCATGACAGGTTGTGCATGTATCGGTGAAATGACATGCGCATTGAAGGAAGTGCAAGTCATTGTAATCTCTCCATGCACAGATATCGCTTTCCCTGACCAGATACAAGGGCCTGATGAGTTCCATCCCCTCGAAATTGGCACTGTGGAGCTTGGGCATCATGGTCTGGATCTGCGCTCCGTGAAGCATTCCCATAAGGATCGTCTCAATGACGTCATCATAATGATGTCCGAGCGCGATCTTATTGCATCCCAGCTTCTGTGCATTGCTGTACAGATAACCGCGTCTCATACGCGCGCAGAGATAGCAGGGATTTTTTTCTATGGTATCAACAGCATCGAATATGTCACTCTCAAATATGGTTATCGGTATTCCGAGAGCTTTGGCATTGCTTTCGATAAGCGCGCGGTTCTCTTTGTTATAACCCGGATCCATTACAAGAAAGGTCAGTTCAAAATTCACTTTTCTGTGATTCTTGATCTCCTGGAAAAGCTTAGCCATGAGCATTGAATCTTTTCCGCCCGATATGCAGACCGCGATCCTGTCGCCTTCTTCGATCAGTTTATAAGTCTTGCACGCCTTGGCAAAAGGAGAAAAGAGCTGCTTGTGAAATTTCTTACGGATGCTGTCCTCGGCTTTGAGGCGCTTTTCTTCGATCTCGCTCTCACTCGTCATTTTGGATCTGACATATCCGATATAGCCTTCCGCAAGGCTGAAGCAGTCACGCCCTTCAAGACAGGGATACTCATCCAGCTCTCTCGATTTACGGCCTATCTGACAATAAAAGATAAGCTTCTTATCAGCCGGAATCTCCGAGATTGCTTTTTTATATTCATCCTCAGGGCCATCAAAATCCACAGCCAAAGCCCCGGGGATCATTCCGTAATCCCTGAGCCCCTCATCCCTGATATCTATCAGTTCATAGGAACCCTTCTCAATCAGTTCAAGTTGTTCTATAGTGATCTCTTTCATATCTGTTCTCCGACAAACATTATACGATATAACAGACAATTTCAGAATAGTTTATGAACCATAAAACAGCCGGTGGTTTCCCACCGGCTTCGCATTATTTACTTTTTACCGGAACAAGTTCGATATATCCTCTGTCGCCCCTGGGTTCAAGCTGGATCCTGGGATTGGATTCATCCCACTCATATCCGATGAATTCGGGGTTATACTTCTTCTCGGCGTCCCAGATCTCGCGGATCGCATCTTCATAATTCTCTTCCGCAAAAGGTTCTCCCCTGAAGAGAAGATATTTAGCCGCGGGAAGATCGATCACTTCGAATCCCTCGGGCACCTCTCCGGAATAATCCGGCTCAACCTCCACACCCTGGACATACTCATTGGTCACAGGTTTTCTGAGGTGCTTGGGAAGCCACATGCATACGGGTTCTCCGCTTATGGACTTGATGCTGGTAAGCAGCCCCCATACATCACATCCGACTTCCCGGCAGTAGCTCCAATACTCGGTTGCCTTGTTTCCTCTTTTGATGATGACTTTACGTGCAGGCTTTTCTATCACCTGGATAAACACATTTCTGATCTCACTCATATCGCTCACTTTCCTTTCCTTTTCCATTATCAGATAAGGAGTAAAGAGCCAGATCGGCACGGGGCTGTTTGAGTATTCCTTGGGATTACAGCCGAATTCACGTCTGAACGCGCGCTGGTATCCGTCAACGCTTTCAAAGCCCAGGTCTGTGGCAACATCAAGGATCTTCACATTCTCATCGCGTAATCTGAGTGCCGACTTCGACAGCTTCAGGCGCCTGATATATACCGCCGGTGTCATGTCCAGATACTTGATGAACAGCTTCCTCGCGTACCACGGAGAAAACGATGACGCTTCTGCCAGATCTGCGATGGTGATGTCTTCGCTGATATGTTCACTTATATAATCCTGCATCAAGCGTACCGCTTTTCTTTGATCGTCCACTCTCTCATCTCCTTGTGAGCCGATATTAGCTTAATGCGTTTAACTTTCTCTCGACTTTTTTTGCTCTCTTTTCAGACCGGTCCGACGATCTCCTCATAGAGGTCAAGTCCGAAGCTTGTTAGTTCCGGCGCGTGAGGAATCATACGGAATGTCCTGCGTCCGTCTTCTTTCCTCTCCGCGGACAGGAACTGAACTCCGGAGTCCGTCTTGCCTTCGGTTTCTTCATGCATACGCTTCGCAAAAGAAAGAAGATGCGTAACGGTGAGCACCTTTACCCCGGATTCCCTGAGTGCACGGATAATGTCATATGCGATGACAGAGCCTTCCTTTTCTGTCGTCGTTGCGAATGATTCATTCAACAGTACTAGCGATCCTTCACCCACATGATCGACGATCCCGCTCATACGCTTCAGTTCCTCATCGAGTCTTCCGCTGTTCATCTCGCTGTCTTCACGCCTTGTAAAATGGACAAACAGTCTCGGGAACAATCCGCTCGAATAAGATGCGGCCATTACCGGAAGCCCACACTGCATCATGACCTGTGCTATCCCGATGCTTCTGAGGAAGGTAGACTTTCCGCCCTGATTGGCTCCCGTGATGATCACAAGATCTTTACTCTTCAGGGACATCGTATTTCCTACAACCGTGACATGGTGTTCCATCGACATAACAAGCTCCCTGAGTTCTTCGAAGCTCAGATCATTGCGATCGCATACTTTGGGATAGCACCATTCGCCGCCGACTCTTTCCATCTGGGCTTTCAGCTGAACCGCCGCCAGATAGAACGCACTCTGGAATCTCAGCTTATCGAAGAAAGTTCTGTATTCTTCAAGCTCACTCTTTAGTTCTTCAACAATATAACTTACAATTCCGAATTCCAGCAGCTGCGACTGTTCGTCTATGTTCTGATCATTCACGGTAGAGAAAGAATCCGGAGTCAGGGAATTCTTAAATTCACGAAATTTATATTTCGCACTTCCGCGCTTATAGAATTTCTCGCTTCGAGAAGATACTTCTTCCAGTTTGAGGGAGCTGAATTTCAGTCCGTCCTCAAGTCCGCTCTCCATTACGATGCGCGGCCTTACAACCTGTTCGCGTCCCTCATCATCTTCATCGGATCCGTCGGTATAGAAAGAAATATCTCCGAGAACCTTCTTTACAAACTCTTCCCTTTCTTTCGAAAACGACCTGAAGAAATCGTCCCTGAACTTCTTAAGTCCTTCGGAAGACAGTTCTTTTTCCTGTTCCGATAAAAGTGTTCTTATCGCAGATAACGAATCGCAGAAAAGATGAAGCACCTTAATGTCTTCGGTGAGTCTCGTAACCGGATTGCTCTGCCGGAGCTTTTCCCTTCCGCCCCTTCCGAGCATGTTCCACTTGCGGATCACATCACTGCATATGCCGTATATTCCGCGGACAAGTTCCTCGTGTTCCAGAAAATCCTTCACTATATCCTGACGGAACTTAACATCATCTTCGGATGTGAGCGGGATCATCATCACATTTCTGAGAGTTTCCATCAGATACGGATCTTCTTTTTCAACGCTCTTAAGCTTTCCGTCTTCGAATATGAGTCTTTTCGCAGCGGAAAGAAACAGTGTCTTTAATCCGAGATCACCTATGATGCTGTCGGTATCGTAATATTTTTCATCGGCAGCTCTTTCGAGCTCCCTGTACAACAGGCACACCTTCATAAGCGCTCCTTCAGCTGCTCGTATGTCAGCCTGTATTTATTGACAACATTCTCGGCGCAGGCGGTATCATCCGCCTCTCCCCTGACTATCTTAAAGGTCTGCACCCTGTGATCGTCGAGAGTCGCTTTGAGACTTACAACGCCCTCGGCTGCGGAAGCAAGTTCACGAAGATGTGTGACATATATGCCCATGCATCCAAGTTCGATGAAATGCTTCAGGACATTTTTGCCCATGATCTCCGCATCATAACTGGCCGCAGTTGTGAAGAGTTCATTTATGACAACAAAGGTCCCCTGCTTGTGCTGTTCCATCATCGGAGCAAGCCTGACCAGTTCCTCTTTAAGTTTTCCCCTTCCGGTCTCAACACTCTCTTCCACCGAGAAATGTGTCTGTATATCCGGGAAAAAGTGTACGTTTGCGGATACCGCAGGAACATCAAGTCCCATCTGTGTCAGATACACAAGCTGTCCGAGACTTCTTGCAAAGGTTGTCTTTCCGCCCTGATTGGGTCCGGTGAGGACGAAGAATTTCTCGCCTTCTTCGTAGCTGAGATCATTGGGAACAACTTCTTTGCCGGCATTCATATTTACAAGAGCAAGTGCCATGTCATAGAGGCCCACCGCTTCCATCTTCTTTTTGCTTAAAGTTTCCGGTTCCGAAAATGCAAATCCCGCTTCCTCCATCTCGATCTGAAGTGAACGGAATGACAGATAGAAGATCACTTCTCTTTCAAATCTGTGAAGGACATCCTTCTCATACCCTGCGGTAAGTTCCGCAGTCTGTTCTATCTCCGCAAACAGTCCGGGCTTTTTCTTTTGAATGATCTCAAGACAGGATTTTTCCATCTCGGATATGGTGGAATCTGCGATGAACGGATTCTGAAGGTGTCTTACCTCTCCGCCGCGCTTTTTCCTGAGCATCTCGCCGTAACTTCCCTCTCCCGGAAGTTCCTTAAGTTCAACGCTCATCCTGTCCTTGTCATATGTGATCACGAAGCGGAGCTGTCTGATCTCTTCGAGCACTTTCTGCGTCTGTACCTCAATCTTCCTGTATCCTCCGCTTTCGAGTATCTCTTTCAGAATGCGCAGGAATTCAAGCATGCCGGCCGAAGAAAGGCCTGCAGACTCAAGGTTTTCCGCAAGCTTTTCATACACTTCACAATATGCTCCGACTTCCCTTATCTGCCATACGAACTTTTGCAGAGGGATGCGTACTTTTTCTTTTTCCCTGCGGATGTTTTCGATCTCTTCGAGATCTTCGGTGAATTTTAAGAGCGCCGCATAAACTTTTTCATTCTTTATGTCTCTGTAGATATCGCGGCGGTAAGATACTTCCTCAGGTGACTGAGGAATATAACGAAAATACTTTTTGACGTTCTTGCCCCATTTAAATGTGATCCTGTCGATCACACGGTCCAGGTTAAGATCCTGGAAAAAGGGCGCAGACTCCAAAGGTTCGAATTCTTTGGAATCGGGATTCAGAATACTGAAGCCCGCTGTATTGTCTGTACCGGCAGTGTTACCCATGAAATACCCTCTGTTTTTCTCCCCACGGTCTTATTCTAACAGATTAAGCGGGTATTTCAATTATGTGATATATTCCGGGATCAAGTGAAAACGCCGGCCCTTTCGTTCCGGGCCGGCGTTTTTCATTCGATTTATTATCCCGCAAGGTCTCTCTTGTTGTAATACCAAAATGCGAATATGACTCCGCATACCGTTACGATAATTCCCAGCACGATCGCCTTTACGGGAGTATCGGCATCCGTGAAGATCTCCGCAGCATTTACATATGAATAAGGTCCAACAAACAGATAGTCCTTAAGATCCGGAACAACTCTTCCTATGACATCGTAGAAGTAGAAAAGCATTGCGAGTGCGATGCCCATTCCCATACGGTTCTTCCAGGAAAGTGATGAGATGGCAAAGCATATTCCGGCAACCTCGAAGTTCATGAGCATCTGTCTTCCCATGAATGTCACAAGCTGTGCAGTGGGAAGTTCTTCACCGAGTCCTGCAAATCCCGAAGCATAAAGGATGCCGCAGACCAGTGTAAAGAGGACAAGATATATTGCAACGCATAAACCCTTGGCAGCGATAACCTTGGTCCTTGATACGGGAAGAGAGAAAAGGAATTCTCCGGAGTGGCCCTCTTCCTCTTTGGACAGCATGCTTATCGCAAGTATCGCTGCGAACATTCCTCCTCCGAGTCCGTGAACGGCTCCTACTTCGGTTGCGAAGTAACCCTTAAGAGTCGCGATGGACAGTGTGCTCATTCCGAATGCATCGGAAAATGCGCCCATGTTGGAGAAAGCATCCGCCATATCCTTCATCTCGCCCTGCATGCTCTGATAGAGAAGTATGCAGCCAAGTCCGAGCAGTCCCACGGACAGACTCCATATAAGAAAGCTTTTCAGATTAAGTTTTAATTCTTTGGCTAATATATGTTTCATCACTTGTCCTCCTCATCTTCGTAGAAGCTAAGGAACGTTTCGTCGTCTATCTTAGGTGAGTCGAGCATTGTCAGTCTGCCTTCCCTCATTATTGCCGCTGTCTTGCAGTACTTATTGACCTCCGAAAGTACATGTGTGGAAAGAAGACAGGTCGCTCCCTTTTCAACATATTCATTTATCAGTTCGAAGAAGTGCTTCTGTACCAGGGGATCGAGTCCGGAAGTAGGCTCATCGAATATGAAAAGCTTCGGCTTATGCTGCATTGCGCATACGATGCTGACTTTCTTCCTGTTTCCCAGGGACAGTTCCTTAATGCGTTTATTTGTATTGACCTTAAGCTTCTCACAGATCTTCGCAGCTTCTTCGGAACAGTCAAGTCCTCTGACATCTGCGGCATACCTGATCACATCCGAGACCTTCATTGTGTTGTAGAACCATGCTTCGGAAGGCATATAACCGACTTCCCGAAGGATCTTCTCGTGATCTTTCACCGAATCCATCCCCAGGATGCTGATGCTTCCTTCACTGAACTTGAGAAATCCGAGCATGGATCTTATCGTGGTGGATTTGCCGGCTCCGTTCGGTCCGAGGAATCCGAAGATATCTCCCTCTTTTACATTGAGAGTCACATCGATGACTCCTCTGTTCCTGCCGTAGCTTTTTGTCAGGTTCCTGATCTCGATGACGTTTTCCATATGCCGCTCCTTTCTGTGGTTCCATTATTACAGCAAAAAAATACGGGAACAATAGCTGTTCCCGTAAGATGCACTTATTTGTCTTCATCATGCACTTTTTTATGCTGTGTCTGGAAAAGACGGAGCTCTTCGTTGAGCTGTTTGTCATCTATCCGCCGTTTTGACTTGTATATATAGAACACGCATACATATGCCAGAAGCAGATATGCCGCAAATCCCGCCGTGACGGGCAGGCACTTATCGAACCAGTTGCCAAAATGTGAAACCGCACAGTACAGAGCGGTGCATACGATCATTCCCGCAATCTCCCTGCCGCCGAGTTTCTCCGCTTCATCAAAATTCGCAAAGAGATAAACCTGAATGTATCCGATGATGTAGCATGTGAAGATCATCTCCGTAAGATGCAGGATCTCCGCACTGTACACGCCGTTTACAACCCTGAACACGCAATAAAAGAACAGGATCGCGAAAAAGTAAAGGCATGCCTTGAATTCTATTCCGATCTCCTTGGTCAGGTATTTTTCCCACAGTGAAAGCTTATTATCATTTTTCATCCCGGTTATACCCCCTGAGAAGTTTTCTGAAATCCGAAGCGTAACGTCTTGATATCATGATATGTTCGCCGTTTTCGAGCGTCGCATCTATCCTGTTTGACGAAAGGCTCTTAAGTGCCGAGACTCTGTTCAGATTTATTATCATCGATTTACTGCATCTGAAGAACGAATCATCACCGGTATCGCTCATAAATGAATTAAGGGAGCCTTCGAGCCTTACGACCTTTTCGCTGGTGTAGGCAAAGAGCTTATCGTCCACCGTTTCCAGGTAAAGGATAGCATCCAAAGACACGGAGCAGTTTTCGCCGTCGGACTTGCCCCACAGCTTATTCTCCCCATTATTCAGTATCCCTATGATTCTGCTCAGGTTCGGAGTCAGTTCACGGTAGCGGATGACCACGCTCTCCTCACCTTCGCTTATCTGTCTGATGTCGATCTTCAAAGATTTTTCTCCGGAAATTATCTGCAGTCTGCCAATCGTTACGCTATTTTCTGCCCGTAAGGTAATATACCGCAAGCGCCGTCCTGTGTGTGAGTCCTTCTTTACCAAGAATATTGGAAATATAGTTTTTGACAGTACCTTCGGATATAAAAAGCTTGCCCGCAATCTCTTTATTGGAAAGGCCGTCCGCCACAGCCTTTATGATCTCAAGCTCACGGGGCGAATAACCGGATGCGTCAAAGCCCGAAGAAACCGGATCCGCATCTGAGGCGGAATTTGCCGGAGCGGATGCCAGTGATTCAAGCACGTTTTCCTCCATGACTCCGAGTCCGTTATATACCGATTTGATCATCTGCTTAAGATGCTCGGGTGTATGGTTTTTGATAAGATAACCCTTTGCTCCGTTCTTAAGAGCCTTCCTGACAAGTTCGTCATCATCGAATGTGGTCAGGATCAGAACCTTTCCGAGTCCCTCTTCGACGATGATGCGTGTCGCTTCTATGCCGTCCATCTCGGGCATCTGTATGTCCATGAGAAATATATCGGGAGGATTCTTCCTGGCAAGCTCTATCGCTTCCTTTCCCGTCCCCGCGGTTCCTATGACTTCGAATTCGTCATCGACATCAAGTATGATCTTCATACCGTCTCTGACAAAATCACTGTCATCCGCAATTATCACTTTTATCTTATCCATATCTGCTCCGTTCATTCGGCTATCGGCAGAAGCATTGTAACCTTAAATCCGGCTTCCGACTCAAAACTTATCATTCCGCCCGCGCTCCTTGCTCTCTGGCGCATTCCGGATATGCCCATTCCGTCTTCTATCTTAGCACATCCGACACCGTCATCCTCAATTGTGCAGCGTACCATCTTGTTCATGACGACAATGACAATGTTTATATGCTTGCATCCGGCGTACTTCATGGAATTTGACACCGCTTCGTATGCATTGTCCAGAATGACTTCCCACAGATTATCGGGCACCCTGGAAGCATCACCCTCGGTGGTCAGATTGGCTTCAACGCCTTTATTGTTGCAGTCTTCGCAGAGTTCATACAGATGAAGCATTGCGATCTTTCTTTTTTCGGGACGCTCCTTACGGAGTATCGCACGGATCTCATCCATTCCGGTCCTGAGCTGGTCTATGACTGCCTGTACCATGGTCTTAGCCTTATCCGGATCCTTATCCATCAGGACTTTGACTCCCTCAAGCTGATATATAGATCCGTTAATATTATGTCCCAGCCTGTCATGCAGTGTCTGTGACAGGGATGCTCTGTCCTCGAGGATCTTATTCTGCGCATTCAGCATGCTTTTGTTCAGCTCGGCCTTTGCGCTGTATTCCTGATGCAGCATTTCCTTTTTCAGATTCTGCTCAGTCTCAAGATCGTCCTTTGTTCTGTTAATAAGTTCCCTGACGACATAATTCTGCTGGATATATAGCGTCGCCATCATGAACACCATGACAAAGAGCGTGAGAAATCCGATCGGTGTCTCAATGATCGTAAATATCAGCGGAGCAAAATACACCCGGTGATCGATATCCGGGAAAAGAGAGAGTATCTCGTAAATGCTTAAGAAACCGAAAGGAACAAAATATCTGCCCGCAAAAATTACCAACATCACAAATATGACGCAGGAAGCGATGATGCATATGACTTTACTGATTCCGGTGAAAAATTCCTTAGCCGTCATGCATCCTATGTATAACGAAACAAGAAGGAGTACCTTTACAGATACCCCTGTCCCGTCAACTGTTTTCATAATGCCGTACACGCTGAACACTATCAGAAGAGTCAGCTTTATCAGCAGGAAATTTTTATCCCTTATATTCTCACTCATGCTTTCCGATCTTTATTCCGATGCTGCCCAAACCCAAAGTGACAATGAGATATGCTACCGTTACACATAATATCATAAAATACACTCTGTTGTCGCCAAGCATCAGCATTTCCACAGCATCGAGGAACCATTTCGAAGGCATGAGATATGACATCGTCTTTATCGCATCACCGGCGGCATCCAGTGAGAAATACAATCCCGAAAGAAGCGAGGAAAGTGTCCAGAGGATGAACGCCGATACGGTCGCGCTCATGACGTCATTGAAAAGAATTCCTATCATAAGACTGATCGAACAGAATATCAGGCCGAGCAAAAAGATCATCCAAAAGAATCCCATACGGCTCATTCCCAGTTTGCCCTCATCGATCGCCATCGTGATAAGGCTTGTTATCACCGCAAACATAAATGACACGATCCCCCCGCAGATAAACTTGGCTGCGAAATACTGCGAATCCGTAAGATATGTCAGCTTGACCCTTGTAAGGACCATATCCTTTCTTTCCCTGATGACCGAATAAGCTATCAATGCTCCGCCGAACACAAAACCGAGTGTAAGGAAAGCAAATGCATAACCGACAAGTGCCTTCTGATCAAGCTGGGCATTTGTCAGCGATCTGCCGTTTTCACTGCCTAAAAGAACGGTCTCTTTTTCGGGAAGGGCATCACGGAGTGCTTCGAGATTTTCGTATACATCATCTTTGCCCCCCATAAGAAGTGCATTTGATACCTGTCCCATGAACATCTTTATTTCATTTTCAAGGATCTCCGATCTTTCGTCATCGGAAAGGATATATACGGTAAGAGCTTTTTCCGCATCACCGCTCAGCACATATTCATCAAAATTCTTATCCAGGTAAATATCCGCACCTACCAGATCGTTATATCCGTCAAAGCATGCATGATCATACGCTTCTTCCGCAGTCATATCCGGAACCCCGGCTCTTACGACCGTGATCATTCCGCTGCGTGTGAGACCCGTAAGCAGCTCATCGGAAAGATTGCTGCAGGATGCATCGTATACCTTGATCACAAATTTTCCGTTTCCTCCGAAATATCCGGCTTTTTCCCCCGGATCTTCTATCTCTATTATCTCCTCGAGTTCGGATTTATCATATGATCCTATATTATCCGCCTGTATCCTCAGCATGACGTAAGACAGTACAGGCATGGCGATCAGGAATATCCAGAAGATGATATTTCTGAACAACAGCTTCAGAGTTGATTTTATTATGCTGATCATTATCTTACTCTCCTCTTTATCTCCGCAGTTCCGACCGCAAAGACCGAGCACACTGCCGCGATCACTCCCGGATATGCCAGAGCGCTGACGACGTAATCACTCTTTCCCATGCTTGAAAGTTCTACCAGTGCCCTGTTTGAATGATACAGGGGCATGAGATTCTTCAAACTCTCGGGCAGGGAAGACATGATATACGATTCAAAGGTTCCGCCGATAAATCCCATAGCCCAGATAAGTGCGAAGGCTATGAATATGGCGGCGACCATGCTGCCCGTAAATTCATAAAGCATGAGTCCGAAAGCAGATGCCGCTATGATGAGGGCAAGAACTATCAATGAGGAAAGCAGGATATTCCCCCAATGAACCCCGAGCAGCAATGAATTAAATACCGCTGCAATTCCCAGCGACAGCGCCACTGCCGACACAAGCGGAACGAGCCTGGATAAATAGATCTGAAATGAAGACAGACCGGAAATATTCAGTCTCTCCGGAATCCTGTGCTTAAGTTCATTCGACAGAAGGCCGGCCGCACATACGATAGCAAGCCATCCGAAATAAACTATGTAAATGATCCCGTAATAATCCGTAGAATCGATCGCCGGTGCATGATCCGGATGTTCGACATGAATATCAATCTCATCCGCATTGCCGCTTATCATCGCGGTAAAGAAAGTACTCATAATGTAATTAAGGACAGTACCTTCTGTTTTTGCATCGTCGGTTTTATAAACCGTGTAGGAATCCCTCCCGAATTCCACGAATCCGCCGAGATCGTGATCGCGGATGCTTTCCTCCGCGGTTCCGGGTTCATATTCGGTAAAGTACACTCCGTTTTCTTCTCCGATCTCTTTGAGGATATCGACATAAGGAATAAGTTCGCTGTCTTCCTCTATGCTGTATCCGGCCTTGAAATCACCGGCGGCTTCATAGCTTTCGAACAGTGCGGAAAACGCACTTGCAAGCACTGCGGAGATGATGACGGGACCGATGATATAGATCAGGAGGTTCACGCCGCTTCTGAACATGATCTTGAAATTGTTTTTTATCAGATATCCGATCATTACATGTCCCTCAGTTTCTTTCCGGTAAGAGTAAGGAATACTTCTTCAAGTGTGATCGAATTCGTATCATCCGAAACGAGCTTTTTAAGCTCCTCACTTGTTCCGCTTGCGATAATCTTGCCGTTATCCATGATGGCGATCCTGGTGCATATCGCTTCAACCTCTTCCATGTAATGGCTTGTATAAATGACCGTTGCTCCGCTTTTATTGGATTCCCTGATCTTTTCAAGGATGAAGTTTCTGGACTGCGGATCTATGCCGACCGTGGGTTCGTCAAAAATAAGAAGATCCGGATGATGGCCTATCGCACATGCGATGTTGAGTCTTCTTTTCATTCCTCCGGAGAAGGTCTTCGCATAATCGTTCTTTCTTTCGGAAAGTCCGACATATTCAAGAGACTCATTTATCCTCTCCTTAAGCTCCGCACCCTTTATCCCGTACAGGGAAGTAAAGAGCTCGACGTTCTCCCATGCCTTGAGATTTCCGTGGATTGCAAGATGCTGGGGGATGTATCCGAGCTTTCCGCTGAGTTCCTTCTTATTCTTTCTGAAATCCTTACCCATGAACTCAACGGTTCCGAAATCGGGCTTTATCAGATTGCAGATCATATTCATGGTGGTACTCTTGCCTGCGCCGTTCGGTCCGAGCAGTCCGAACACCTCTCCCTTTCCTATCTCGAGATTCAGATTATCCACCACGGTCCTGTTATCATATTTCTTGGTCAGATCGACGGTTTTTAAGATCGTTTCCATTTCTATTCTCCGTTTCCGCATAACGCATTACCTGTCTGCATTTATACAATACCAATTGCGCTCTTTTTCCTGTAGTGAAAAAAGAAATCATTTGAGTATGACAAAAGTCACATTTTTTCATAAATGGCAGGAAATGCTTATGCTATAATATATGGCAATGAAAAAAAGAATCATGATAATTGAAGATGACCCCTCGATCAACCACGGAATAGAGCTGTCACTCGGAAATGACCTCTATGACTTCTCTTCCTTCTTTTGTCTGAAGGACGTAAAGGATGCGGAATCGGCAGATCTGATCATACTGGATGTAAACCTGCCCGACGGAAGCGGATTTGATTTTCTGAGAAAGTTCAGACAAACTTCCCGCGTGCCTGTTCTCATCCTCACGGCCAACGATACCGAACTCGACGAAGTGACCGGATTATCCCTCGGTGCGGATGATTACGTGACCAAGCCCTTTTCGCTTATGGCACTGAGACTGAGAGTCGAAAAGCTCATCGGACGGAGCGCAAGCGGCATCGCATATGAAAAGAACGGACTCAGCCTGGATTTCGACGGATTAAGGTTCCTGAAAGACGGAAGCGAGATCGAACTTAGCAAGACGGAGATAAGACTCCTCAGATGCTTTGTCGAAAACGAGGGAACAACTCTTTCAAGAGACAGGCTCATAGAATATGTCTGGCAGAATGAGCAGTTCGTTGATGAGAATGCGCTGACAGTTTCAGTCAAGAGACTTCGAGGTAAGATAGAAGATAAGAACGAGAAGCTTATCCATACCGTTTACGGCATCGGTTACGTATTTAAACAGGAGCAGTGATATGTTCAGATACACGGAATACAATCTCCTGAATAAGATGCTCGATGATGCGATAAGCGGTGAGTTCGAAGAAAAAAACTTTGATGAGAGCGAGCTTTCAAAGCTTCAGAGCAAGCTTATGCGTTACCTCACCACCTCCTCAATCTCCGAGAAGAAACTGCGTGAGGAAAAGGAAAACATCGAAGAGCTTATCACCAATATTTCGCATCAGACCAAGACTCCTCTTACCAATATAATGATGTACTCCGAACTGCTCGGAGAAAAAGCGGACGGAGAACTGAAGGAATATGCGGAGGAGATCCATTCACAGAGCAGGAAGCTCGAGGATCTCATAACCGCACTGGTCAAGATGTCGAGACTTGAAACGGGCATCTTCAGGCTTCAGCCCGAAACAAATTCCCTTATGACCGTTTTGAAAAGAGCATATGATCAGGCTCTTCCCAAAGCAAAGCTTAAGAACATAGAACTCATTTTGTCCGAAGGTACGGATGCAAAGGCAAATATCGATCTTAAGTGGACGACCGAAGCTGTCTTTAACATAATCGATAATGCGATCAAGTATTCGGGTGAGGGAACAGATATTAAGCTTAGGATCAATACCTTTGAAATGTTCTCCTGTATAAGCGTCGAAGATCACGGGATCGGTATCGGGGAAGAGGAAATCCCCAAGCTCTTTGCAAGATTCTACAGAAGCAGGCAGGCCAGTGATAATGAAGGAATCGGCGTAGGCTTATACCTTGCAAGGCAGCTTGCGGAGGAGCAGGGCGGATATATAAAGGTTAAGTCGGCTCCGGGAAAAGGAAGCACATTTGAGATATTTTTCCCAAATGTGTCAGAACTGTAATATTTCGGAAAGACCCTCGTTAGATTGTATTGATATGCTAAGTACATCAAAGTGCTTAGCATATTTTTTATGGAGGTCATAAATGGAAATCTTAAGAACCGAAAATCTGAAAAAATACTACGAACAGGGCACCGCACCCGTTAAAGCCATAGACGGTGTAAACATAAGCATTGAGCAGGGCGAGTTCGTTGCGATAGTCGGAACGAGCGGAAGCGGAAAATCCACACTTCTCAACATGCTCGGCGGACTCGACCGCCCCACCGAAGGCAAAGTATTCGTGGACGGCAAGGACATCTTCTCCCTCAAGGATGAGGAACTCACCATTTTCAGAAGAAGAAAGATCGGTTTCGTATTCCAGGCATTCAATCTGGTACCGGTCCTCAATGTATATGAGAACATCGTTCTTCCTATCCAGCTCGACGGAAATGATGTTGACGAAGAATTCGTCAAAGAGATCATAAATATCATCGGCCTTTCCGAGAAGGTAAACAGCATGCCCAATCAGCTCTCGGGAGGACAGCAGCAGAGAGTTGCGATCGCAAGGGCACTCGCAACAAAGCCTTCCTTTGTCCTCGCGGACGAACCCACCGGAAATCTCGATTCCAAGACAAGCCAGGATGTTCTTGGGCTCCTCAAGACTACAAGTGCAAAGTTCCGGCAGACAATGATCATGATCACGCATAATGAAGAGATTGCCCAGATGGCGGACAGGATCATCCGCATTGAAGACGGACATGTGATCACAAAGGACGGTGCCGAAAATGCGTAATGTTAAGAACAAAAAATGCATAGACAATCTCTGCAGGAAGAGCATGTTCGCAAATATGCGGAGAAATGTGATCCTTACGGCTGCGATCATTCTCTCCACAATGATGCTGACCACTCTCTTTACCGTCTCGGGAAGCATCATTAAGTCAATTGAACAAAGCACACTGCTCCAGGTCGGAACAAGCTCTCATGCAGGCTTCAAGTTCCTGACCGAGGAAGAATTCGAAGTCCTCAAAACAGATATAGTTATCAGGGACCTATCCTACAATATCATCGTAGGATCTGTAGCTAACGAAGAGTTGTATGAAGACTATACCGAAATAAGGTACACAACACCGGAAAGTGCAGAGACATCATTCAGCCTTCCGAGCGTGGGAAGATTGCCGGAAGAAATGAACGAGATCGCAACATGCACACAGGTGCTTGATGATTTCGGTGTGCCTCATGAGATCGGACAGTCTATACACCTGATCATATGCGACGGAGTAACAGTCCGTGAATTTGATTTCATTGTGAGCGGATATTGGGAAAAACCCTCCGCCGTAATGGCAAACCAGATCTATGTTTCGAAAGCATTTCAGGAAGCATATGCCCCGGCATGGAAGGATGCCGCAGATAAAGAAGCTCATCTTATGAATCAGAGCTATGCCGGCTCCATTAATCCGGATTTTAATTTCCCCCGGACCTTCGATCTGCAGGGACAGATGAATAACCTTAAGGAAAGACTGGGTTTTGGTCCCGAGGTTAACGAAGGAATTAACTGGGCATATGTTTCGGCAAAAGCAGATCCCACTTCGGTGATCATGATAACATTCATCCTCATACTCATAATGGGTTCGGGATATCTGATCATCTATAATATTTTCTACATTGCCGTTTCATCGGAGATCAGATATTACGGACTGCTGAAGACTGTCGGAACCACAAACAAACAGCTTAAGAGGCTTATCATCAGACAGGCTGCCATTCTCGGACTTGCCGGCATTCCTTTGGGAATGATCGCAGGATACCTGGTGTCCGTTGTCCTGCTTCCCTTCATAACAAAAGGCTTTTTGGACGTTGACTGCGAGATCCATCCCGGAGTTTTGATCTTCGCACTGAGCGCGCTTTTCTCGTGGATCACCATAAGAATAAGCTGCATCAAGCCCTGTAAAGTCGTGAAGAAGATCTCTCCCGTTGAAGCAGTCAGATACAGTGAATATACGGGGTCACATCTGTCAAAGAAAAAAAAGAGCAGAAAAGTCACTCCTTTTTCCATGGCCGGAGAAAATTTAAAGAGAAATAAGAAAAAGTCATTTGTTGTTGTACTGTCACTGGCACTCAGTGTGATCATGATAAATGTCACGGTTTCGATCACTGAAAGCTTCGACAGAAACAAGTTTATAAGAAACTTTGCAAGTTCCGATTTTACCGTATGCGACGGTTCGATGTTAAACAGAAACCTTGGGGGCGAAATATACGACGGAGTATTGCAATCCGACATTGCTGAGCTGTCAGCTATCCCCGGCATCACAGATATCGGTGCGGTATACATGAGTGAATCCCTTCAGCATGTTGAGGGCACGCCGTATGAAAGAATGAAGGATCTATATGAAGCTTATACGGACAGGTTTGTGTATGACCAAGATGCAAAGGAATCCTACGACAGATTGGTGTATGAAAATCAAGTTATATCTTCTCATGTGTATGGCGTTGATGAGTTCGTCTTTGACAATATGGATATCGATTCGGGAGATCCCGACTGGGAGAAGTTTTCCTCGGGCAATTACGTGATCGTATCATCCTTATTCGAATCAAGTAAGGACGATACCGAGTACGCCTTGTACAGGGTCGGTGATAAGGTAAGTGTATGCTTTCAGGACGGAAGCACCGAAGAATATGAAGTTATGGCTATAGGAGATCTGATATATTCAATGGGTCCCAAGCACGGTCACGGAATGGATACTTATTTCACCCTTCCCAGTGATGAATATCTGGAGCACGCCGATTCCGACGGAGCCATGAAACTGTTCTTCAATGTGAACGAAGAAGCATATGCCAATGCGGAAGAAAAGGTTGCTGAGTATTGCTCGGAGATAAGCCCCATGCTCGGTTATGAATCAAGAGAGACTTATCTCGAATCCTTTGAGGATATGGTCAGGGTATTTCTGGTCGTAGGCGGAGCGCTGAGCCTGATCCTTGCATTGATCGGTGTCATGAACTTCGTAAACCTCACCTACACATCCATCCATGAACGCAAGAAAGAGCTTGAAGTTCTCAGAGCGATCGGAATGACAGGAAAGCAGCAGACCAAAATGCTCATAGGAGAAGGAATCATACATGTGATCCTGACTTTTACCCTTGTACTTACCGTCGGACTGTTCTTAAATTACCTGATCGTAAATGCACTTGCGGGTGGAATGATCATGTTCTCCTATAAATTCGTTATTTGGCCGATCATAGCCTGCATCCCCGCATTCCTGATCATATCGGCGATCGTTCCCGTCGCAGTCATACGAAAAAGATGATCTTCCATATATAAGAATATCCCCGAATACCGTGCGGTATCCGGGGATATTTTTTCATCTTCCGAAACAGCGTAAGCCTGCTGACTACTTTTGAAACAGCGTAAGCCTCTACCCTGTTTTACTTTGCGGGGAAACGCTCTCTTCCCGCATATGTGGTGTGAAGGAGCTCATGCGCCTTGTGTGAATTGGGCTCGCCGAGGAACTTCTCATACAGCTCTTTGATCTGGGGATTGTTGTGAGACTGTCTTAATGTCTGTCTCTCATCCTCGCTGTAAAGAGCCTGTGCCCTCTTTTCCTTGTAGGTGTCGACGATATCATCATCCTCATTGGGAAGGAAGAACTCACGGACGTAAGGCTGGCCGCCGCCGTTGATACATCCTCCGGGACATCCCATGATCTCGATGAAATGATACTTGGACTTTCCTTCTTTGATCTCATCAAGAAGAACCTTGGCAGACTTCATGCCGGATGCGATCGCTACATTGATCGTTGTTCCGTTAACATCCACGGATGCTTCCCTGATTCCCGCATCATGACCTCTTACAGCCGTGAACTCAATGGGATCGGACTCTTTGCCGGTAAGCTTGTAATAAACGGTCCTGAGTGCGGCTTCCATAACACCGCCGGTAACACCGAAGATGACAGCAGCGCCGGAATAATCGCCCATGATATCCTGATCCCAGTCTTCATCGGGAAGTCTGTTGAACATGATACCGCTTCTCTTGATCATGCGGGCAAGTTCTCTGGTGGTGATAACTGCGTCAACATCCCAGTTGCCGTTCACCTTCATCTGCTCTCTCTGTCTTTCGTACTTCTTAGCCGTGCAGGGCATTACGGACACAACGAAGATATCTTCGGGCTTTATTCCGTTCTGCTCGGCCCAGTATGACTTGATGATCGCACCCTGCATCTGGTGAGGTGACTTGCAGGATGAAAGATGGGGAAGAAGATCTGCGTAGTTATACTCCGCATAATTGATCCATCCGGGTGAACAGGATGTGATCATCGGAAGAACTCCGTTATTCTTGATCCTTCCGAGAAGCTCGGTTCCCTCTTCCATGATGGTGAGATCTGCACCGAAGTTGACGTCGTATACTCTCTTGAATCCGAGTCTTCTCATAGCGGCGATCATCTTGCCGGTGACCGGAGTTCCGATCTTGTAACCGAATTCCTCACCGATAGCTGCCCTGACTGCGGGAGCTGCCTGGGCGATGACAACCTTGCCTGCGGCAAATGCTTCATCGATCTTGTCGATCTCCGAATGCTCCATAAGAGCACCGGTGGGACATACGTTTACGCACTGTCCGCACTGGATGCAGGGAGATTCCGCAAACGATCTGTCCTGTGCGGGTGAAACGAATACATTGAAGCCTCTGTTCTCGTATCCGAGAATTCCGAGTCCGTGTGCATTCTTGCATCTTTCGATACATCTTCCGCAAAGGATACATTTTGAAGTATCTCTTACCAGTCCGGGTGCGATCTCATCATAATGGGTCTCGCTGTGAACTCCGCCGAATGCATTTTCCCTTGCGCCGGTGATGTTGGCCACGTGAAGAAGCTCACATTTTCCGTTCTTGTCGCACTGCTGGCAGTTCTGGTTGTGATTGGAAAGAAGAAGCTCTACGCTGTGCCTTCTTGCTGCGGTTGCGGTGGGAGATGAGATGGTGATCTCCATCCCTTCAGCAACGGGATAAACACAGCTTGCTACGAGTCCTCTTGCGCCGGTTGCCTCTACAAGGCAGACACGGCAGGATCCCTGGTTACATTCTCCATGGTTATATGCACAGAGTGAAGGGATCTCATAGCCGCACTTTTTTGCGGCTTCAAGTATTGTAAGGCCCTCTTCTACCTGATAGGGGAGACCTTCTATTTTTATATTGATAAGTGCCACTTTAGGTTTCCTCCTATTCCTTGTCGATCGCCTTGAATTTACAGTTGCTCATGCACAGGCCGCACTTAACGCACTTTTCGGGATCGATCTTAAACGAAGCAAGCTTGTGTCCTTCGGGAATGTAATCCGTTCTTTCGATACAACCCGCAGGGCAGTTTCTTGCACACATTCCGCATCCGATACATTTATCGGGATCGATCTTGTACTGCATAAGGCTCTTGCAGACATGTGCGGGGCACCTCTTATCTACGATGTGTGCGATATATTCGTCTCTGAAATGCTTGAGGGTAGAGTTTACGGGGTTTGCCGCAGTCTGTCCCAGAGCGCAGAGTGAATTCTTCTGGATGGTGGTGCTGAGTTCTTCAAGGACATCGAGGTCTTCCATGGTGCCCTTGCCTTCGGTGATCTTGGTGAGTATCTCGAGGATTCTCTTGGTACCGATACGGCAGGGTGAACACTTACCGCAGGACTCATCGCAGATGAATTCCATATAGAACTTTGCAACGTCGACCATGCAGTTGTCTTCATCCATTACGATCGCACCGCCGGATCCCATCATCGATCCCTTCTGTACGAGGTTATCGAAATCAATGGGCTCATCAAGATATTTTCCCGTAAGGCATCCGCCGGAAGGACCGCCGGTCTGGATCGCCTTGAACTTCTTTCCGCCCGGGATGCCTCCGCCGATATCGTAAACAAGTTCCCTGAGGGTCGTTCCCATGGGAACCTCGACGAGACCTACATTATTTACTTTTCCGCCGAGAGCGAATACCTTGGTTCCCTTGGAGCCTTCGGTTCCGACCTTGGCAAACTCCGCAGCTCCTTCTCTCATGATGAAGGGAACACATGCGAGAGTCTCGACATTGTTAACTATGGTGGGCTTCTGCCACAATCCCTTTACTGCGGGGAAAGGAGGTCTGGGTCTGGGCATTCCGCGCTTTCCTTCGATGGAATTGAGAAGAGCTGTCTCTTCTCCGCAGACGAATGCACCTGCGCCGAGTCTGATATGGCAGTCGAAGTTGAATCCCGTTCCGAGGATGTTCTCTCCGAGAAGTCCGATCTCACGCGCCTGCTTTATGGCGATCTTGAGTCTGTTTACCGCGATGGGATACTCGGCGCGTACATAGAAATATCCGTTCGAAGCACCGATCGCATATCCTGCGATCATCATGCCTTCTATTACCGCAAGAGGATTTCCTTCGAGGATGGAACGGTCCATGAATGCTCCGGGATCACCCTCGTCGCCGTTACATACGACATACTTTTCATCGCTTACGGAAGCCTGTGCAAAGGACCACTTACGGCCTGCAGGGAATCCGCCGCCGCCTCTTCCGCGGAGTCCGGATTCAAGGATCTCCTGTACAACTTCCTGAGGAGTCATTGAGAGCGCCTTCTTAAGTCCCTGGAATGCACCCATTCCGAGCGCTTCGTCTATCTCTTCGGGATTGATGACACCGCATCCGTGAAGTGCTACGCGGCGCTGTTTCTTATAGAAGTTGATGTCTTCCTGGCTTGAAACCTTGTCTCCCGTAACGGGTTCAACATAAAGAAGCCGTTCCACTATCTTATTGTTAATGATATCCTGCTCGACAATCTCTTCGACATCAGCTTCACTGACCATGCGGTAGAGAGTGTTCTCGGGATAGATCTTGACGAAAGGTCCCTGAGAACAGAAACCGAAGCATCCGACAAGATTGACGGTCACTTTATCCGAGAGGCCTTTTTCTTCAAGGACGGTCCTGAACTTTTCCATGATCTCTTTTGAATTGCTCGAAAGACATCCGGTACCGCCGCAAAGAACGATATGTCTCTTTTCATCCGCACCGGTAAGTTTGGAATCGACGCATCCCGTACAGCCAGCTATCTTCTGTTCAAGTTCTTCAACAGTATTGATCCTGTTCACGCCGATGCCTCCTTTCTGTAGGATTCGATGATGCCTTCAACCTGTCCGGTCTCAACCTTGGGGTAAACCTTGCCGTTAATGCTTACCGCAGGGGCGATACCGCAGGCTCCGATGCATCTGAGCGCATCCAGGGTGAAAAGTCCGTCTTCGGTAGTCTCACCGGGACGTATGCCGAGAAGCTCAGAGAATCTGTCGATGACATTCTGGGCGCCCTTTACATAGCATGCCGTTCCGAGGCAGCAGCCAATGACGTATTTTCCCTTGGGAGTAAGTGAAAAGAAAGAGTAGAAAGTGACAACCCCGTAGATCTCAGCGACCGATATTCCGGTCTTTGCCGACACTATCTCCTGAACTTCCAGCGGAATGTATCCGTATTCATTCTGGATGTCGCTCAGGATCATCATGAGCGGGGTCTTTTCGTCGCAGTACCTGTCACAGATCTCTTCGATCTGCTTTACGGCTGCTTCCTGTAATCCGGCCATAAAAACCTCCTAAAAGACTTAAAGATTCAGTCAATCACAAAAGTAAATTTTACCACATTTAATCTGTTATAAAAAGAAAAAAGAGCCCGAAAATCGTACATTTCTGACTCTTTTAACATCTCATGCCGATTATGCATGTATACAATTATTCATGTCCGGCTGCCTGTCTGATTTCAAGCTTCGGACCGGTCACCGACAGACGGCTGTTTTTTGGCAAACGGCTTTCTTATCAGCAAATATATCATATCCCATATCCGCTTAATGAAAAGAGGTCCCAGGATACCGAAAACAACATAGATCAGTTTAAAATCCGGACTGATTTCCCAATAGTACCACTCAGATTCACGGAAAAATTCCGTATCGAAATACAGCAGCCCGACAATATTCTCATCAATCGCAAGAAGGATGCAGTTGAGGATATTGAAAAATAGGATATGCAGGCCCATTATCCAGAAGGTATTGCAGGACATATAATTTACAAACCTGCTTCCGGATACCGGTTTTTCTATAAGATCCGTTAATGTCAGCCAGAAAAGGATACCGATGATCGATGAAACAAGCGGCGTGACAAGGTATGGACTGGTAAATCCGGACAGATCATCGATGCTGTCAAATGCAACATCATAGGAACTCGGAAGATACATTGTGCGGATTGCATTAATTCCAAGCATCAGCGCAAGGATTGCGATCTTTCCGCCAACCGGAAGAGCTTCATGCTTTTTCTCCAGATGATCTCTGTATATGATACCGAACTCAAGGAACGGCAGGAAAAAGAGAACCTTCAGCGGAACAAGGTAAGGAGACAGTGCCTCCGGATCCGTGTTCTGTGCAAGATAAACCACAAGCACGTTCATTCCGCAGAATAATACCAACATCACATAGCTGTTCCATATCCGGCAAAGGAGTTTTTTAAAGACTGCATAGACCAGAAGTGTCGAAAACAGTGCGATAACAAACCACATCGGTTCGACAATAGAGCCAAACGATCCTATTGTCACGATCCTTTCGAGCATATATTGCAGATACCACCCGGGAAGTGAGAACGGCTCACCCGCTTTATAGAAGTTGATCAGCTGCTCGATCAAAAATACGAATACAGATAATCCCAGATAAGGAAGCAGGAGATTTTTTATCTTCTTTCCGATATAGGGGAGAAGCTTTGTGTTCCTGTCCACCCTGTTGAAATAGCCGGAAATAAAGACGAACATCGGCATAAAGAACGAATTGTAAGGGATATAATCTCCGAACAGATTCAGTGCCGTGAACGTATGATGATCGACAACCATCAGTATGCCGATTGCCGACAATACCATGAATTTCTTATTGGATTTGCTTCTGCGTTCCATTTTTCTCCGTGAACCTTCGTTTCATGTATAATGCCGGTTCCAAGGCAGTGCTCACAGTATGATCTCCCGGTATTTAATCCCGACTAATCGCAGTTATGAATACTATTTATCAATACTCTTATAAAAGTCTACCGCCGCCTTCAGTTCTTCCTCATTCGGATGGCCCTTCTGGATTCCACCGACAAGCTTGAACGGGCCGTATGTGTCATAGCCTTTGCACTGGTATCTGCCGCGCTCGTTACACTTCTTTTCCTCGGCGATATCGGATATCGATTTGAAATTGAGCTGGATCGGATTTCCTGCGGTAGCAATGAAGAACACATCCTTATTTTCCGGAAGATTCTCCCTTGCGAACTTCAATACAGGCTCCGCAAACTTTGAAAAAAAGATACCGGAAGCAAATCCGATCAGATCATACTCCGACAGATCCTTCTCATGTACTTTGGTTGCATCGACCAATTCCACACCGCAATTCTGTGCGATTGTTTCCACTACCTTTTTGGTATTTCCGTGATGTGTCGATGCATAAATGATAACTGATCTCATACGAAACTCCTTTTCGTCCCGATGGTCTTTTTTGACAGAAATACGAAGCTCGGCCCCTTTATGCCGGCGCTCCGAATAACACGAAGTATATGATCATTGAAAGCAGATCTATTATCACGATCGTGCCGATAATTATCCCTGCGATCTTAAGACCCTTTTTGGCCTTCTTCTTGTTGTCCTCGGTCAATACTTTTTCTTTTATCTCTCCCGCAATATCAGCCTTAGCGGATGCAGGCGCGGAATCGGGCCGGGCGGGTGCTTTATCCAATACCAGCTCATCCAGGGTTATCCCGAACAGATCGCTCATTGCGATCAGTTTTTCCATATCGGGTGAGGATTCGCCGAGTTCCCATTTGGATACGGTCTGGCGGGAAACATTCAGGCGGCTTGCAAGTTCTTCCTGGGAAAATCCTTTTTGCTTACGCAGTTCATATAATTTATTGTTAAATTCCATTTTCCTCAGCCCCCGTTTTCTTTTTCATCATCATTAATGCTATCACAATTACTGCGATATAGGCTACAAGAGATATTGCCGAAGATTCTATTCCGAAATCCCCTCCGGTAACGATAAAAGACTTATTTGCGGGGATATATGTCATTGCCGAGCTCTCGCTTGGCTGCAGTGCCACGGTCACTCCACCGCCGATGACAATGATATTCCACAGGGAATGAACAAGGGCATTGCTCCAGACAGAGCCGGATTCGATGGTTATGACCGAAAACATGATGCCCGCAGCCGTTCCTGCAAGTATGACAAGCAGACAGCTTCCGAGAGAAAAGTCCATTCCCAGGATGTGTACGATCCCGAAAAGCACGGACGGAAGGATGACTCCGACCTTAGTATTAAATGCTTTCCGAAGTGAATTAAAGATCACGCCCCTGAAGACGATCTCTTCGACAAATCCGGCACCGAATCCGGTGCAGAAAACACCGATCCCGAGAGTTTCAAGGATCTCGCCCCTTCCCATATCCGATGATACATATTCCCCGGGGAGCAGAAGCAGATATACCGCCATCACCGCTATCGGGAGCAAAAATCCGGCCAGCAGCCACTTTGGCTTTACGGAAAACCTTGTTAAGCCGAGTCCGGCCATATCCAGGTGCATTATCTTTCCAAAAAACAGCTTAACCAGTACCAGAGTTAAGGAAATGTAGAGAAATCCGTTCAAAACGATCCCTATCATTGAGGGAATTCCCGCAATTTGGAGCAAAAGCGCCGGAATGCTCGAAAGGAACTCGGATACAAGGAGTATTACTATTGCCATTACCGAACAGATAATTGCTTTTTTCCTGCTCAAACCATTTTCATTACTTTTTTTCATCATTTTCCTCCTTTTGGAAATCAGATTTGATGAAAAAATCGTAATATTTTGACCCGCAGAACACTACCAACCTTGCTTGGCAATCTGTCAACCAAGGCTGACAATTATGTTAAAAGCCGTTGCAAACCGCCTTTTTATCACAAAAAAAGGAATTTCCGACTTCTCGGGAACTCCTTTTTAATCATAGGGGATCACAAAATCATTTTTCGGTTGGTTCAAAAATCTTTTTGATCCATAAAATCCGTCTTTCGATGCATTCCTTAACCATGGAGCTTTTTAAAACAGATTCAAATCCGTGGCATGCTCCCTTGATATCATGAATTTCCACAGGCACGCCTTCGGTTTCCAGGCGTTTTGCGAATTCAACTCCTTCATCATGAAGACAGTCAAATTCCGCCACTTCCATATATGTCTCCGGAAAATAATCCAAAGAAGGTGCTTCGGAGATTGAAGCATATTTTGCATCCCCGGCCTTTGTGCCTTTCAGATACATATCCCATAACATCTCTTCGCACTTTGAATCCCATATGGGAGTATCGGTAAATCTCTTCATCGATTCCGTCTGCATTCTTTTATCAAGTACGGGATAAATAAGCAGAGCACCTTTGGGAAGCGGAACATCTCTGTCCTTAAGCATCATAGGGACAGCGCATGCAATATTTCCGCCCGCGCTGTCACCGGTAACTATGATCCTGTCGGGATCTATACCTAACTTTTCCGCGTTATCCAGAGCCCACATATATGTGCAGTAACAATCTTCTATGGCAACGGGATATCTGTTCTCCGGAAGCAGCCTGTAATCGGCAAATACAACCTTGCAGTTTGCCTGAGCCGCATACTGCTTGGCAAGCTTATAGTACGCCTGGGAAGCTTTAAGCAGGAATCCGCCGCCGTGGTAAAACATGATACAGGGAAGGGTGCCGCTGCATTCCTTAGGCTCGATAACAAGAGTCGACAGTTTCTCATCCCTGTACCCCGGAGTGAGATAACAGGTAACCTTAACGCTCTCATCCGAATCGCATTTGTACCGCGAATATCCCTTATTTATCAAGGGATAAAACCGGCCTATCAGCGATCCACTGATCCTTGAAAGACTTTTCAATTCATCATTTATCTTATATTTCATTATCCTTCACTCGACATCCTTCTCGGTTTTTTCATTGCCTGCATCTTCCAGATACGAAACGATCGGTTCTATGTATTTTATATCAGAGATATCATAGGACGAAGACATTTTCTCGGCCATAACTTTTTCTTTTTCAGTCGCATCTTTTTTATTCTTCAGCATGGAGGTAAACATCTTCATTGCGATCCTGGACGGCGCCTTCATGTTCTCATAGTTGAACCCGCCGGGGCAGTAAAACAGTTTTATATACTTCTTCTCCTCTTCAGTGAGAGCGTTTTGAAGATATGCATCCACGTCCGGATTATCGCTTGGGCTGCCACCCACACAGAACATGGCAAGCCTCTTTGATTTCAGGTCTGCGGCTTTTTCCAGGAACCACTTTGATTTTACAATGCTTCCCGCCATAGCCCATCCGCCATAGCAGATCGCATCATATTCATCAAAGAATTCCCCGCTCTTCTTCCGGGCGTCCTTCTGATCAAGCAGATCGCCGCTCACTTTCTCTGCAATCCACTGCGCGTACTTTTTCGTAAATCCTGTCTGTGAGGTATAAATGATCAATGTCTTCATAGTTTACTAAGATTCCTTTCCATCGTCATGATAGTTTGTATCGTAGTCTGCAGGCTCTTTTCACCGATCCCGTCAAAGATCTTTCCGATGATGTCCCGGCTCTGCTGACCGTTATTGTCGTTCTGTTCCAAAAATGCCCTGCATTTATCCGTAACAAATATGCGCTGCTTTCGCTTATCCTTTTCATCGGGTGTAGTCGAAACAAACCCTCTTTTTTCAAGTTTCAGCAATATCTGCTTCACATTCTGATGAGAGCTGCCCATAACATCCGAAAGCTCATTCAGGGTCGGAGGCTCCTTGCATAAGTTGATACAGATTATTGCAAAGAACTGTTTCCATGTGATCTCCTTCAGATATGCATCGGCCGCCGCCTGATACCTGTTGTCAAAAGCACTGAGAAGTCCGAGCAGAAAGGGCTGCGGAGGCATGTCCCCAAACTGTACTTTTTCGATATTCATTGCTCCATCGTAATTCATATATGTCCCTTTCATAATATGTAACATATTACCTATGCAAATAATGTAATATATTACTTATTTTCTGTCAATTCCCCAAAACAAGGATTTCAAATCAAGCAATACTTGTTTTATAAACAATAAATTGATAATTGTTTTGGGATCTACATCCTGATATGCTTTCCCTACACCGGTGAATAAACCATACGGAGGAAAAAGATGCAGGTAAACATTGGAGAAAAAATACGTGAACTGAGAAAAAGGGACGGCAGAAAACAGGAAGATCTTGCCACCGCACTCGGAGTTACAGCCCAGGCAGTTTCCAGATGGGAAGCAAACGGCGGATATCCCGATATGAATATGATTCCCGCCATCGCGAACTATTTTCACGTGACGATAGATTCATTATTCGGTTATGACAATGACAGGGATAAAAGAATCCGGGAATATGCGGATAAAGCTCAGGAATTAATAAACCGCGGGCAGGACATGACGGAATGCATCGACCTGTTAAGGGAAGGCATTGAAGAATTCCCCGGCGAACCCAAGTTGCTTCAGCCTTTGGCATTAGCACTGACCATACAAGGCTGGCAAAGCACGGATGAGAAAAGGAAAGCATTCTTTAATGAGGCAGTCGGTCTCTACGAAAAGCTTTTGCCTTACGACCCGGAATGCATAACCACTCTTCTGCCGATCTATTCAGAACTGGGAGATGCGGACAAAGCGATAAAGAAGGCCTGTGAACAGCCGGGTCTTCGCATATGCCGTGAAGTGCTCCTGGCTCAGATAACCGGAATAAAAGACGAAAAACCATATTGCGGGGAAGCCGTCCTTTCACTGCTTCACGAACTGCGGCGATATGTTGAGGAAACCATTTACAGAAGCAGCGAGCTGTTAAATTCTGCCGACACTCTGGATATTCTTTTATCGGAGCGGCGCCTGTTCGAACTGGTTTTGGGGAAAGAACACTTCGGTTACGGAAGTGATCTGTGTTTTATAGATTTATGCTGTGTAAGAATTGCAGGAAACATTAAGGACTATGATAAGGCACTTAAGTTTTTCGAATCAGCCTTCAAAGAATATGTGAAGTTCAAAAAGTGGAGTGATGACAGGGCTCAAAAGTGGAGTGACACACGGGAGCATCAAAACGGCGATCTCTTCCAAACCGGGTTGCTGAAGGGAGTGGATGCATCAAACGGAACCATCTATATGTGTGAACCGAAATTCTTCGAAAACGCCATCAGTTCCTTCACGAAGAAAATAAAGTCCGGAATTATGAAAGACCCGCGATATAAAGTTCTTTTCTCATACTAACGGTATAAAAAATATTATACAATTCATATTAGCGGTATCTTCAAGTTTCATGTTCAAAATGATAAGTTGATGAAAGGAAATCAATGATATGCAGATAAGATTATCCGAGAATATCAGAAGCCTGCGCAAACAGCATTCAATGACGCAGGAGCAGCTGGCAGATGCTTTGGGTGTTACTGTCGGTGCCGTATATAAATGGGAGGCAGGTCTTTCCATGCCCGAGATCAGGCTTTTGATAGAACTTGCCGATCTGTTTGAAGTATCCGTGGACTCTCTTCTTGGATACACCATGCAAAGCGGTAATGTTCAGAGCATGATTGATCGCCTTACGTCTTATCTTGTAATAAAGGATTATGAAAATGCGGTTGCCGAATCGGAAAAGGCGCTGAACAAATATCCCAACGATTTTCGGATAGTCTATACCTGTGCGCAGATATATATGGCCAAAGCCATGGAGGAGATGAGCAAAGAGGCAATTGTCAGATCAAATGAACTGTTTGAACAGGCCATCACGCTTTTGGATCAGAATACGAACAGCTCCGTAAACGAAGTGACCATATTAAATCTTATGGCAAATAATTACATGATATCAGGCGATATGAACCGGGGGCTTGAGATATTAAAGAAAAACAATATCTGCAACATAAACAGTAGCATGATCGCATCCGTTTATGCCATAGGATTGAGGCAGCCGGATGAGGCAATGAAATATGTTGAGCCTTCAATGGGTGAAGTTTTGAACAAAGCTTTTGCTACAGCCTTTGCCGCTTCGTTCGCATATGCGCATAAGAACGATGTCACCTGTATATCCGCTTTGGAATGGCTTATGGGATTCCTCGATTCGATGAAGAATGATCCGAAATCCATATCTCATACCGATGAATCAAAAGCCATGACATTGGCTTTGCTTGCGGTATGGGAAGAAAGATTCGGCCATTCCGATCAGGCAAAAGATCACATAAAAGAAGCATATGAACTCGCAGTCAGATTTGATAATACTCCTGCTAATGAAATGAGCGATCTGAGATTCATCAGCGGAACCGATGTCGTATCAGTCATTTACTCAGGAAAGACAGCCTGCGAAGTCATAAATAATCTCGTGTTTGACAGAGTTCCGAAAAACAAAGCATCCAAAAAGATAAAGCGGCTCTGGGATGAATTAAACAATGCATAAACATACATTGGGAGGAATAGGGTAATGAAGATCAGAAACATTTATTTGGGAAAAGGCATTCCGTTTTTCAGTATGACTGCCGCATTGTTATGTATCATCGTGACAATGATATCGCAGCTTATCCCCTCGACCTTCATGGCCCTCAGGCTTATGTATCCGATTGAATATCCCTGGCAGCTCGTTACATATATTTTCCTTCAGGGAATACCGAAAGAACTGATCCCTCCCGATTTTCCGTATTCTGCGATGGATATGACGCTCGGTCATCTCGGATATAATCTGCTTTTGATACTTCCCTTCGGAATCCTTGTAGAAAAGGTCACCGGAACAAAAAAGACTCTTATCCTGTTTGCCGCATCCTGGGTTGCGGATGTGATCGCCAGTCTGATAATGGGTGCCGTCTATACTTCGAAATATCTAAAAGACGGTGAACAGTTTGGCGTTCACGGAGCATCTGGTCTGGCATTCTGCTTCATGCCGGTAGTGTTATACATATTGTTCGTGCTCGGAAAAAGGTACGGATTCGGAAAGCTGTTCACGCAGATATCGTTCTACTTTCTGATGGGTATGTCCATACCGACGCTGATAATTGCTTTATCGCCCAACGTAAAAGGAGTGACAGGCATTCCATCGATGATCATTCACCTGCTGGGGATCATCATAGGAGTGATATTTGCGGTTGTTTTTCGAAAGACTATAAACGAGTTTTTTGATGTAATGGATTCATAAAATCCGGCTGCAACCGTAAAATGCAGCAGTGCTTTGCGGATGCGGTACTTCCGAAGAACCTGCCGTGCCGGCTGAAGATCCGGTTGGGCGGATATTTTTATCCTGAAGAATAAGGATCAAATAACTATAAAAAAAAAGAATTCCCGAAATCAGGAATTCTATTTTTTATTGATCATATCATTCTTATGATAAAGATTTACCAGAAACCTACCGAAAACCTACTTTTTTCAAAAAAAGATCGGCATCAAATCCATTTCTGAATTCCTTGCCGATCCTCTGCTTTTCCTTCCTTCGATTGTAAGTCTTTCCGCTCGGTACGCTTCTTGTCACGGGATTAAGTTCTCCCCAGGTGCGTCTCTGTTTTGCGTGATACTCGCGCTGCGCCTTCTTACTTCGCTTATCCAGCGAAACATACTTGTTCATGACTATTACCTCCATAGTATATTTGGTTGCCCACCCATTATATCGGATGGGCAACTGTCTGTCATTACATCTGCGGATCCTCCTATTTCAGTTTGCCGTAGTCTTCATCAGATACAGCTTCCAGCCATTCATTGCTTGTCTCTTCACCTGCAACCTCGATCGCAAGATGCGAGAACCATGAATCCGGTGCTGCTCCGTGCCAGTGTTTTACTTCAGCAGGAATGTTTATTACTTTACCGGGAGTCATCTCCACGGCTTCTTTACCCCATTCCTGATAGTATCCTCTTCCACCAACGCAGATCAACATCTGACCGCCGCCACTCTTTGCATGATGGATATGCCAGTTGTTTCTGCATCCCGGCTCAAAGGTTACATTGAACACCGGTACCTGGTCTTTCGATACAGGAGCAAGATAGCTCTGTCCTACGAAGAACTCTCCATAAGGATTCTCTTCTCCGATAGGGAAGAAAATAGTATTCTGATACTTATCCTTCTCTGTAACAGACTCTGTCGTTTCATTCCATACTTCCTTAGCCAGACGAAATACCGCCCATCCCTTTGGCCATCCTACATACATGGTGGCATGAGTTATAATTGCAGCAATCTCTTCCTTTGTAACGCCATGAGCCTTCGCATTCCGAAGATGATATGAAAGCGATGAATCTGTAATACCGGAAGCCATAAGTGAAACTACCGTAATGATGCATTTTGTCTTAACATCTATTGCTTCTTCATTCCATACCTCACCAAAGAGTACGTCATCATTTAAGTGTGCGAACATCGGCGCAAACTCACCAAGCTGATCTCTTCCTGCTGTCTGTACGATTTTTTCTGCCATCTTATTTCTCTCCTCTCTTCATGCACCTGCTCCTTGACGAAAAGGTTTACTTACTATTATGTATTCTATATTTTCAACCATTCTTCTATACCGCCGATCACTTGCCATCCGGGAAGCTGGTGAAGCATCCTCTCTCAACTTCCGGATAACCGTATTTCACCTTGGCATCAGAAAACGCCTTGATCATAAAGCTCATATTCCGTGCAAGGTTTCTCATGGTCTGAAGTCCTTCCAGATCTTTTTTGACATCATCCGCGGTAAATCCATGTACCTGATTCCAATAAGTTGAAGACGCCACCGGCATACCGCTGATGGTAAAGTATTTGTTCAATACATCAAAGCTTGCCGTATTGCCTCCTCTTCTGCAGCTTACTACTGCAGCTCCTACCTTCATATGCTTTGAAAAATGTGTACTGTAGAACAACCTGTCCATGAAGGAAATGATATTTCCATTTGGAGATCCATAGTATACCGGACTTCCCACAACCAGACCATCCGCTTCTTCAAGCTTGGGTGCGACTTCATTTACGAGATCATCAAACACACACTTTCCGGTATCGCTGCATTTGTTACAGGAAATGCAGCCTCTGATATCTTTTGTTCCTACCTGGATCAGTTCTGTCCCGACTCCTTCCTCTTCAAACACTTTGATCATTTCATCAAGTGCAGTCGCTGTACAACCGTGTTGATGTGGGCTCCCGTTTAAGATGAGCACTTTATTCATTCGTTCGTCCTCCGTTTGCGACACCAATCTTTCTCATCCAGTTCTCCATAGCCTTAAGACCTTCCTCCGACACTTAAACTGATCGTAACGTCACCGTTTCCGAAAGTATCTTCAAGTTCTTTTTCATCAAGTCCCGTGATCTTTCCCAGCCTCGTATATGCCCAGGAATTTGAACCGTAAAAGATGACTATCTGGTTTCCTGAATAAAGTACAATGTCACCCGGACTCGTAGTCGTCTGACTGTCATTTCGCGGAAGAGAAGTACCAATACTTCCGACCTGTTCGAATCCCCCATACATGGACATATTGATATTCATACCGTATCCGACAAGATCTTTGAGCGCATCCACACTCTCGTTATCTTCCCATTCAATAGATAATCTTTTATCCCCAACCGAAAGGCATAACTCATCCATAGCTGCTACCTCTTCTTTTGATCCTTCCTGTTCCGGCATTTCATCGCTGCAATTCTCCGGCGAAGCAGTCAAAGTCATCTCTTCTGTTTCTTTGGAAATCTCTTCCTGCCCGCTCATTGAAACCGCACTATCGTTTGACGTTCTCCCTGCGCACGCTGAGATCATAAACATCATCATGATCGTGCAAATAACACTCTTTGATCTTTTCATTCATCCACCTTTATTTAAGATGCTCACTCATAAAACTCTCTATCTTATCGAACGGAATATAATCCTTGTCTCCGCCGTCATACAGATCTGTGTGTACAGCATCAGGAATGATCATGAGCTCCTTGTTATCCGAAAACTTGCTGTCCTTTGTCATATCAGCATAAGCATCCTTTGAGAAATAGCACGAATGAGCCTTTTCTCCGTGAACAAGTAACACTGCACTTCTGATCTCATTGCTGTACTTAAGGATTGGCTGATTAACGAAAGACTCACAACCGATCACATTCCAGCCTCCGTTGGAATTAAGACTTCTCTTGTGATAACCTCTGTCGGTCTTGTAATAGTCATAGTAATCTTTCACAAAGAAAGGGGCATCCTCAGGAAGTGGATCTACAACTCCACCGCCAAGCTTATAATCACCCGATTTCAGATCCTCCAGCCTCTGAGCACACATAGCTTTCTTCTTCTCATAACGTGCCTCTTCACTGTCCTCACTGTCAAAGTAACCTTTTGCGTTCACCCTGGTCATATCATACATGGTGGATGCCACGGTTGCCTTTATTCTAGTATCAAGCGCCGCCGTATTGATCGCCATTCCGCCCCAGCCGCAGATACCTATGATCCCTATCCTGTCAGGATCAACTCTGTCATTCAGGGAAAGAAAGTCAACCGCCGCCATGAAATCCTCAGTATTGATATCCGGGGAAGCCATATATCTTACGTTCCCGCCACTTTCTCCGGTAAAAGAAGGATCAAACGCTATTGTCAGAAAGCCTCTCTCTGCCATGGTCTGTGCATACAATCCACTGCACTGCTCCTTAACCGCACCAAAAGGACCGCATACTGCGATTGCGGGAAGTCTGCCCTCTTTATCCCCCGGTACATACATATCTGCTGCAAGTGTTATCCCATATCGGTTCACAAAGGTCACCTTGCTGTGGTCTACCTTATCGCTCTTAGGGAATGTTTTGTCCCATTCAGTTACCAGTTTCAGTTCTTCCTTTTTGATCATGATTTCATCCTCCGTTCTCTTGTCACTGTTTATCCGCTTCTTTTTGTGTCTGTCTGATCAGATAGTCCATCCGATCAACCTTCCTCTGACTGTCGTGCATTTCCTCCACCAGATCGCATCGGCATCTACGAAGATGCTTTATGAGTCCGTCGATGTCTCCGGCTTCATAAAGAGCCTTTGCCCTCAAAGTTCCTTCTCTGCTGCATCCATTGTCTGTAAGATTTTCTATCAGTGCCTTTATTTCCATCTGCCTTACCTCGTACCCTCATTATATTTACTTGACGTATTCTTCGCTAATGAATAAAATGAATATCGTGATATTCCAAAATGGAATGTCATAAGAAGGTGCTTATGGAGATCAAAAGCCTGCGATACTTCCTTGCCGTCGCAAGGGAAGAGAATATGACAAAAGCTGCGGACATGCTTCATGTCACGCAGCCTACGCTTTCAAAAACATTAAAAACGCTTGAAGATGAGCTTGGGAAGAAGTTGTTCACACGTCACAGCTTCAGCATTTCTCTGACAGATGAGGGAATGCTTCTTCGCGACCGTGCGGAAGATCTCATCGCCATGGCCGACCGTATAGAACAGGAATTCATCACCCTTGACGATATCACCGGCGGTGATATCTACTTAGGACTAGCCGAAAGCTATCAGATAAAATACCTTGCACGGGAAATCCGCATATTAAAAAGCAGATATCCCGGATTTACCTATCACATCACCAGCGGCGATACAGAACAGGTTACGGAAAAACTGGATAAAGGGCTTCTTGATTTTGCAGTTTTATGCGAAAAGCCAAATACGGCAAAATACGATTATGTCAAATTTCCGGAAGCTGATATATGGGGTGCCGTCATGTCAACAGACCATCCTCTTGCCATGAAGAAATCCATTAAGGTAAAAGATCTCATCGGGCAGCCTCTCTTCTGTTCCGAGCAGAGCTGGAACAATGAAATACCTGCCTGGGCCGGTGATGATTTTGAAAGACTGCATCTTGAAGGTTCATTCCGCCTGTCTTATAACGGATCTCTTTTTGCACAGGAAGGTCTCGGAATCCTCCTGACTTTTAAGCATTTGGTCGAATGCTCAGAGGAGAATGGTCTGGTATTTCGTCCATTATCTCCGAAGCAGACATCTGAGCTATACTTGATCTGGCACAAATTCCCATCCTTTACACCTATAGCCGAAAAATTCCTAGCTCAGATCAAAACATCGTTTCACTAACCCCATACCTACCGGATATTTCCGAGTTTACTTACTTGTCATGACTCATTAACCAGTTTTCCCGTCATATGTTCAGGAGAAAACTCCAGACATTGAACTCTTGGAAATGCATTCTTAAGTTCTTTCTCTAGATACTCTGCATCATCAGTAAACTTCCCGGTCAGCGCAGTACATATATCTCTTGCCTTATCTTCATTTTCAACAAGGCAGATCCTGCCAAACAGAATGACACTTTTTATATTAAGAGCCCAATCGCCTTCCTTCCGATAGCCCTCGTCATATACACAGTAACTGGCTTTATCGCAGGCTTTTATAGAGTCGATCTTATGTCCCTCTTTCGCTCCATGAAAGTAGATCTTTCCATCCTCTTCACAATACCAATGGTCTATAGGAAGACCATAAGGATACCCATCGTCGCCTATCAGTGAAAGAACGCCTCTTTTAGTATTCTTCAAAACCTCAATGCACTCCGCATCAGAAATCTGTTGCTTGAACCTTCTCATTTTCCTAAACATCGCAACCACCTCACTCTTTTCCTAAAATCTTTAGTCATTACATTATGTTATAGACAATCGAAGAAAAAACTGTACCCTGAAAATTCTTCAAGGTACAGTCTGAAAAATAGCCTATCCCGACTTATATGGCAAAAGTCAACCATTTGTCTCTCTTTCCCTTTTAATCCGTCCTTACAGACTTTTTAACGTCGGGAAGAGGAGCACATCGCGGATCGAAGGCGAGTCGGTAAGGAGCATAACAAGTCTGTCGATGCCGTATCCGATTCCGCCGGTGGGAGGCATACCGATCTCGAGAGCATTGAGGAAATCCTCGTCGGTGTGCTGTGCTTCGTCGTCACCTGCCTCAGCAAGTGCATCCTGAGCTGCGAATCTTTCTCTCTGATCGATGGGATCGTTGAGCTCGGAATATGCGTTGCACATTTCCCAGGTATTGATGAAGAGCTCGAAACGCTCAACCTTGGTGGGATCTGTGGGCTTCTTCTTGGTAAGAGGCGAGATCTCAATGGGATGATCCATGATGAATGTGGGCTGGATCAGCTCCTTCTCACAATACTCTTCGAAGAAGAGATTGATGATGTCGCCCTTCTTGTGACGGTCTTCGAATTCGATGTGATGCTCCTTCGCAAGTGCCTTGGCTGCATCATCTCCGTCAACGGTATCGAAATCAACACCGGCATATTTCTTGATGGCCTCGTTCATGGTCATTCGGGCGAAAGGCTGTCCAAGGTCGATCTCGGTTCCCTGGTAATTGATCTTGGTGGTTCCGAGAACCTTCTGTGCTACATACTTGAACATGGACTCGGTGAGTTCCATCATTCCGTAGTAATCGGTATATGCCTGATAGAGCTCCATCAGGGTGAACTCGGGATTGTGTCTGGTATCGACACCTTCGTTCCTGTAAACTCTTCCGATCTCGTAAACTCTCTCAAGTCCGCCTACGATGAGCCTCTTGAGATAAAGCTCGAGTGAGATTCTCAGCTTAACGTCCTCATCGAGTGCGTTGTAGTGAGTCTCGAAAGGTCTTGCGGCAGCGCCGCCCGCATTTGATACGAGGGTGGGAGTCTCGACTTCCATGAAGTTCCTGGTATCGAGGAAGTTCCTGATCTCCTTGAGTATTGCTGATCTCTTTACGAATGTCTCCTTGACCTCGGGGTTCATGATGAGGTCGACATATCTCTGTCTGTATCTGGTATCGGTATCTGTAAGTCCGTGGAATTTCTCGGGAAGAATCTGGAGGCTCTTGGAAAGGAGAGTCATCTTCGTCGCATGAACGGAAATCTCGCCGGTCATGGTCCTGAAGACATATCCTTCAACTCCGAAGATGTCACCGATATCGGACTTCTTGAAATCAGCATAGGACTCTTCGCCAAGTGCATCCTGTGAAACATAGATCTGCACTCTGCCCTTAAGATCCTGAATATTTGCAAAAGAAGCCTTGCCCATGACACGCTTGAACATCATCCTTCCCGCAATGGATACGGTGATGGGTGATGCATCAAGGAGCTCACGGCGCTTGTTATATGCTTCCTTCTTAGCCTGGCGGTATGCTGAGATAGTCTCATTATCCGCACCTTCTGCGGGCTCGACAAGTTCGGGCTCTGTATAGTCCTTGAGTATCTCTTTTTCATGCTCTTCGTAGAGGCGGATCACTTCGTCGGTGTGATGGGTCTGATCGAACTTGGTGATCACAAAGGGATCTCTTCCGGCTGCCTGAAGGTCTGCTAACTTCTGTCTTCTTACCTTGAGGAGCTGTCCGATATCCTCCTGGGGAGCATTCTTTTCATTCTGCTGATTTACGTCTGACACGGTTTTTACCTTAATCCTTCCAAATGTCTAAGATCTTGAACTTAAGTACGCCTGCGGGAGTCTCAACCTTAACGGTCTCGCCTTTCTTGCTCTCCTTAAGAGCACGTCCTACAGGGCTTTCATCCGATATCATGAAATTGAGGGAATCTGCCTGAGAAGATCCAACGATCTTGTACTCGATGGTGTCGCCGGACTCCATGTTCTTGACTTTAACGAAGGTACCGGAGATGATCTCGGCGTTCTTAAGGAGTTCCTCGAGCTCGGCGATACGATCCTCGATCTTGCCCTGCTCGTCCTTGGCTGCATCATACTCAGCGTTCTCGGAAAGGTCTCCCTGCTCACGAGCTTCCTTGATCTTCTGTGCGATCTCCTGACGGCGGTTTACCTTGAGATCATGAAGTTCGTCTTCGTACTGTCTGAGTCCTTCTTTTGTAAGCTTGTTAGTATCTTCCATTATTAGGTGTCCCCTTTCTATGCCTTATAAGAAGAATATGCACAAAGTTAACGAAATATAGAAATTGCGTTCTTTTATTACATAAAGGTTTCATATATGCCTTTATGTAATAAAAGAACTGCAATTTCTTATTGAGTTTACTTTTGTGCAAGTAGTCATTTTATCGGTAAAATCGGTAATTGTCAAGAAAACGGGGCGGCCCGAAAGACCGCCCCGAATGGGTTTCTTAAAACTAACCAAGGAGATCCTTGAGGGCCTGCATTCCGGAAACGTCCGTAGCGGCTTTGTTGGAGTCCTGGATCTGGAGGTATATCTCTTTACGATATACGGGTACTTCTCTGGGAGCCGAGATTCCTATCTTAACCTGATCTCCCTTTATTTCGAGGATGGTCACTTCGATGTTGTTATTGATGACCAGTGCCTCTCCTTTTTTACGGGAAAGTGCCAGCATCTTTAGTTGCCCTCCTTTCTTGCCTTGAGGATGTCATAAATAGGGAATCTGACGGGATAGTCACTTCCCTCGACGATTATCTGGGCACCCATCTTCTCATCGGAATTGATGATGATGGGGCCCTGAAGGTTAACGGTCATCTTGGTGAGATCGGTGGGAACGGTAACGGTAACGAGCACTACGATGTTCTCATCGCTCAGGTTTCCGAGGTCGGAAAGAAGTTCTTCGCTGACCTGGGGATTATAAGTCTCACATACCATAAGGGGATTCATTACGGGCATTGCAAATGCGGGCTCCTCTATGGACTGGAAATATCTGATACCTGCATCGGTTCCCTTCTCCTCGTCATGGATAAGGGTGAAATGTTTGAGTTCGGGGAATCCTATGATTCCGTTCTCAAATGTAAGGATCTTCTCATCACTGATCTCTACTTCTCCGAAAATCTTAGTCTTGATAAGCATATGGTCTCCTTTCCTTACAGATAATTAAGCAGAGTATTCTGCATTATCTTGCTTGTAGCCATAAGGGCCGCCTCATAAGTAACGCTTGCGCTTTCCAATCCGATCGCAACTTCGGTGATATCAATATCTTCGTTCTGGCTCTGAAGGGTCTCGAACGTGGTCTTCTGGTTCTGAAGCCTGGACTCGATGAGAGCGAGCTTTGAAGATCTGGTTCCGTTATTGGTGATCGCAAGGCTGGTGTCGTTCAGATAGCCCTGCATTGCGGTGATGCCCTGTTCAAAACGCTTCTGTGCGATATCCTTCTGATAGGTGAATGCCTTGTTGGCGGCATCGAGCTGGTTCTGAAGGATGGTTCTGTCGGCGGCATTCGTGGTGGTCTCGAGCTTCTTTTCGATATCGGCGATGGTCGTCTCGAGGTCTACAACTGCCTGCATTGCGTTTACAAGGTCATCTATCTCTCTTCCGATGCCGAGCTTGAAGCATTCGTCGGCGGTGGAATTGACTCTGATGGTGGTGTTGAAGCCTACATCATACTCGATGGACTGTCTTTCGAGAGTCGTATCTAAGTAATCTTCATTATAACTTATGTATGAAGCGGGTTCCACATTAAATTTACCCGATACGGGATCGATCTCGCCTTCCATGGATGCGCTTCTGAAGAAGTGCTGGGGGCGGAGATCCTCAGCCCTGAATTCGGTCTTCTGATAGGTGATGAGGATCTGGGATTCATCCTGGCCTCCGGTAGTAGGATCATCCTTGGTTGCCATCAGGTTGTCGTAGATATTCTTGCCGAGGAGCATTTCTCCGGTGTCGGCTACATAGATGATATCGTTATCGCCTACCTGGGAATAGGGATCCGCGGTGGAATTGATATGCTGAGTGCATGTCAGCGTGGTAAGGGTGTTGCTCGAATTGTAATACTGGATGACGGGCTCACTCTCAAGCATTCCCGTCTCATAATCATCGAAATCATCCAGATCGTCATATGAAAGCCTGAATCTGTAGCATGTGGACTGTTCGATGGGCAGCTCAGTGATACCGGAATGAGTTGCATCATTAAAGTTTGCAGCCGTCCAGGTTGCAATCTCTCCCTGGTTGACATGGGTCACGGTATCGATGGCGGTACGGTCTACCTGCTCGGTCATCTGATATCTCATATAGGTCTGCTTCTGAAAAGAAAGAGAGGTATCGGTCCTGTATCCGGTAAATACATATCTTCCGGCATAGTCCGCATCGCCGGTCTTGTAGATCTCACTCGAAAATGCCTTGAGCTCTTCGAGGATGGTATTTCTGTCGGAACTGGTAAGATCGCCGTTTGCGCCCTTGGTACAGTCGTTCTGGCATGAGGTGATTATGGAAGAAAGTGAAGAAAGGGCATCCTCGGTAACTTTCAGCCAGCTGGTGGCATCGGGGATGTTCTTGGAATAGTACTGAGTAACCTCGGTAACATTGCTGCGCAGCCTAAGAGCCCTGATAGCTATAACAGGGTCGTCGGAAGGTCTTATGATCTTTTTTTCCGATGAAAGCTGGCTGGTGAGTTTATCTTCGAGGATCTTATTGGTGTTGATATTGGAGAGGTTGTTCCTCTGCATTATCTTATTGGTAATACGCATATCTGCCTCCTGCGGGTCCCCCGCTCTTGGTCAGACATCCTTGTCGAACTGTTAATGAAGGTTCCTTCCTTCATTATGCTTCAATTATACTCCGGTTTCGAGGATCAGTCTCTTGTATATTTCCTGGAATACGGAGATCATCTTGGAGGAGAGGTTGAATGCATTCTGGAACTTGACCAGGTTGACTGCTTCTTCGTCCTCATCTACTCCCGAAACGGAAAGTCTTACATTTCCTATTGCCTGCTGTACCGTTTCGTAACTTGCAACTCCGGTATTTGCCGCTGCCGCACCGAGAGCTACGTCCGAGAGAACTCCCTCGAGGAATCCGGATGCCGTGCTTCCCCTGAAGGAAAGGATATCCTTCTCGCTCGTCATATCCTTGAGAGCTTCGAGAAGATCGTTCTGCTCCACTCCGTCTCCCGCCTTGAACTTATTGGTCATAAGAGTCGGATCGTTGACCATTGCGGTCAGGATCGAGAAATTCTCTGCGGTAAGCTTGTAATACGAATCATCCGTAACATCTATGGTTATCGACTCACCGTAAGTGGAAGCCTTAACCGAATCTTCCCTGGAATTGTACGCTCTGAGGAGTGTATCCGCTCTCCAGCCGCTCGCATTCTGATCCGGGAAGAAGTACTGCTGATCGTCCGTGGGCATGTCGCCGGTGAACATTATCATTCCGGTTCCATCCAGATCTGTAGCGGTCTGATTTCCGCTCTTGAGAATATCGTTGAACTTCTCTGCGAAGGTTCTTACCCACTCATTGAGCTGGTTCATATAGTAGGGAATTCCTTCGTACTTGATATTTTCGCCTATCTTGGCAGGCTTTCCGACACGGTCGTTGGTGACGTGCCTGGGATTGAGCTGAGATTCGTTGCTGAGAACGAACTTGTAGGTATACTTTGCATTGCCGCTCGAATCGATATCTACGCTGTACGACCAGGAGTCATAGTAGAATTCGGTGTTACCGAGATTTATGATTCCGCCCTGGTCGGAAAGATTACATTTATTCAGGTCGGTAAGGTAATCGTTGGTGACCTGAACGGTTACCGTATCATGATCACCGGTTTCCGTATCGTGATATCCGTTAACCTGGGTATCGATAACGGTACCGTTGAAGAATTCTCCGTTATTTCCGTCCCTGAGCTCTACGAGTCCCCTGAGTTCTCCGCCGAGTCTTGCATTGGAAAGCTTGAATTTCTCGCCGTTCTCCCAATATACATCGTAAAGTCCGTCTATATCGGTCATATTGACCTTCTCGAAATCCTCTCTTGCCACACAGGTAAGATCGTTATGCTCCTTGGCATCTACGAGCGACTGTCCGCCGGCGATCTTTACTATGAATCTGTAAGCACCGGTCTCTCTGTCGGGATCGTTCTTATCATACACGGGGAGTTCCTCGGTCTCGACATCCACTATCTCCGAAAGTCTGTCGACGAGGAGGTCTCTTCTGTCCCTGAGTTCATTGGCCTTCTGGCCGCCCATCTCGATCGTGGTGATCTGCTCATTTAGAGTTGCGATCTCGGTGGAGATGGAATTGATATCGTCTATCTTGATCTTGATCTCGGCGTTTACATCCTTCTGTACATTCTGGAGGTTTCCGACGATCTGGTTGAAATAATCGGTAAGCTGTCCGGCATATCCTACGAACTGGCTCTTGGCACTGGATGATCCGGGATCCTTCATAAGCTCCTGGAGTGCCGTGGTCATAAGCTTGTCATAGATCTGGGAAAAGCCGCCGTTCGTTCCGCTGTCATAGAAATAATCTTCAAGCTCCCTCATGTAATACTGCTTCATGTTGTATTCACCGAGCTTGGAGTTGTTGTTCCAGTATTTCTGGTCGTAGAAACCGTCCCTTATACGCTCAACGGAAAGAGTGTCGACGCCCGCGCCGGCACATCCGTAAGTCTGGAATGTACGGATAGGGAAGGCCGCCTGGGTATCGACCGCCTGTCTGCTGTAACCTTCCGTCTGCACATTGGCTATATTATTGGCTGTGGTATTCAGATTCGCATTTGCTGCGAGCAATCCGGAATATGCGATATTTAATCCAAAGAATTGTGAACTCATGCAAAGTCCTCCTACGGTTTCACAATTATTATATCGGTTAAAAAAGGGGGAGACTTAAGGTCTCCCCGCTATAAATTAGGCATTTGTGTGTCTTTTCCGGCGGGCAAAGGGCCCTTTATCAGGTCAGACTGTTGAGAAGATGCGAGATCATCTCATTTACTACGTTGATGAATCTGGATGAAGCGTTGTAGGCACTCTGGTACTTGATCATATTGCTGAGTTCCTCGTCGCTCGATACGGCTTCAACCTGATCCCTGGCACTTTCGGCAGCGGATACGGTCTTGGCCTGGTTCTCGTAGATGCTGTTGTACATATATCCGGAATTGGATACCTGAGATACCAGATCGCTGTAGTAATCGTTGAGGTTTACCCTCTTGATGACCGTGGGGTTAAGGGTATAGGACTCGTCGGTGAACACTTTCTTGAGGGCCACCATCGTAGCCGTATCCTCAGATCCGTCCTTGAGCCTGAAGCCGAGAAGCGAAGGAGTCTGAAGGAGCTTCTGGTTGATACGGGTATTGGAAGTGGAATAAAGGCTGTACTTAAGGTCCGCAAGAGCCGACTGATCCACAACGTTTCCGTTAGAATCGACAACCTGTCCGCGGCTGTTAAACTTGGGCATTTCCTCTTCATTGAATACCCAGTATGATCCGAGTCCCGATGAGCTCAGGTCATATTCGGTCCATCCGTCGGTAGTTGACTTCTCGAAAAGCTGGAGGGGTGAACCGTCCGCGCTTTCCATATAATTGAAGCCGTCATCGACATTTTCGTAGACCTTGTATTCTTTTCCGTCATATGCCTTGGGGTCCTGAGCCTTGATGGCATTGTAGATCGCAAGGTCGGCACCGGTGGAATTCTCGGTAACGGTCTTTACGCCTGCTGCCGTCTCGAGAACACCGTTGACTGCGGTGATGACGTTATGGATCAGCTGATCGAACTCAGCCTCTATGTTCATAAGGACCGAGTCCTTGATATCGTTGTAGAATCTGATGTCGGTATAATCCGCCCTGTGATCGCCCCTTGCGTAAAGAAGACTTCTGAGCTTGCCCACATCGGTTCCGTTCTCTGCGGAGATTTCCCTGCTGAGGTCGAAAACATGCGCAGCTTCGATATTATAGATACGGTCTCCCTTTTTGCCGTCGTAGGAAAAGATTGTGTCGTCGGTATTCTTGGGATTTCCGCCGGGTGCTACGGTGTAATTGGAGTTCTGGGGCCAGTAAGGGGTATAGAAACCGGTCTGTGAATCGATATCTATCCACATTTCGAAGCAAAGGGAACCCTTTACGAAGTCCTCGCCCTCGATCTGGACGGATACTGCACCGTACTGGTCTTCGGTATAAGATATATTACACATGGACGCAAGCTTATCAAGGATCAGATTCCTCTGGTCCCTGAAATCGTTAGCCTTTTCCTGTCCAAGTTCTATTTTCTGGATAGTGGTATTGAGCTCCAGGATCTGCTTGCCATACTCGTTGATGGTCTTGACATCCTGAAGTACCTGATAGTTGATATTGTCCTGGTAACCCGCCAGGTCATTGTATACGGACTGGGCTCTCTCAAGAAACTCAGCGGCCTCGCTTACCAGAGCACCCTGAGTAACGGAATTGCAGGGATCCTTGGTCAGCTCCTGGACCGCGGTCCACAGATCGGATAAGGATTCCTGGAAAGAAGCACCGTTAAGTTCTCCGAGAAGGTCTTCTATCTCATTTAAGGTATTCTTGGAAACCTCATAGAATTCCTGTCTTCCGAGTTCGGTGCGGTATGTTTTGTCAAGGAAGTAATCCCTGACCTGTTTTACATTAGAATAATAAACTCCAAGACCTGACTGCTGATAAGATATCGCACTGCCTGTCTTGGAGATCGTTATATATCTTCTGTCGTCTAATTCTACCTGCTGTCTGGTATAGCCTTCGGTATCAGCATTGGTTATGTTGTGCGCAACGGTATTTAACGCGTTGTTGCTGGCCTGAAGTCCCGAGACACCCAGGGAAAGGTCACTCCACAGGGACATATATGATCTCTCCTATTGCTTAGCGTCAAAGTTACCTCTGGTCACTCCGAGGGTTCCTCCGGTATAAGCTCCCTTTGAATAATTAGCCGTTTCGGGGGCTGCCTTCAGTGAATTAAGAAGATTGAGTTCAAAATCCACCAATTCAAGTGAGCTCTTAAGGAGTTCGCTGTTCTGCTCATTCACTCTGGCAAGCTCATGGGTCACTGCGGTAAGCCTGTCATATACTTCTGACAGAGCCTTCTGTTCCGCCGGTGTCCTGTCGAGCAGGCCGATGAGAGTCTTCAGTTTAAGTTCGTTAACATCCCTGTTAATTACATTCGCGATGTCGGCAGTTACCTTGGACCTTGCGTTGTCAAGGTTCTGCAGCCTGTCGGCATGCGACTGTTCATCCTCCGTGATCTTACCAAGCGCATCGAGATCCCCGGCAACGATCACCGGGGTTTTTGCGCGCGCAAGTCCGAGAACCGTCTCAATTTCATCACATTCTTGCGAAAGCACACTGATTAGATTCTCTACGAGACTCGCCACGCTTTACCCCAATTCCTGATATTTCTGAAGAAGTTTGTCAGCAAAGCTGCCTGCGCTGACGTTGTAAGTTCCGTCCTGGATCTTAGACTTGATCGAATCCACAAGATCATTTCTGACATCGGGAGTAGCTGCAAGAGCATCCTTAGCAGTCTTCATGTCTTTTCCAATGCTGCTGATAGATACTTTGTCGGTTACCGCACCTGCGTTCCTGGTCTTCTGTGTATTCGAAACCCTTGAAGTCTGATACAGGCTTTGGATCTGCGAATAACTTTCTATACGCATCCGGTTTTGCCTCCTTTTCGTAGTATTGCAGGGCATATTTTATGCCTTACACCTACTTTATCGGAATGAGGCAGTTAAAACTTTACACTTGTTTATAAATATTTAACAAAATCCCGCTAATACTTTATGTAAATACCACTTATTGCCCGGTTTTGACCTGATCCGGGGCATCCGTGTCCCTGTGGGGGGTGAAATTAAAGTTCACAGGTACCTACGGTTCTGGGGAAAGGAAGTACATCACGGATATTGCCCATTCCGGTGAGGTACATTACGCATCTTTCGAATCCGAGGCCGAATCCTGAGTGACGGGCCGAGCCATAACGGCGGAGGTCAAGATAGAATTCGTAATCTTCCTTATTAAGTCCGAGCTCCTCCATACGGGTCTCAAGCTTGGTGAGGTCGGCTTCTCTCTCGGAACCGCCGATGATCTCGCCGATACCGGGTACGAGGCAGTCCATAGCGGCAACGGTCTTGCCGTCGGGATTCTGCTTCATATAGAAAGCCTTGATCTCCTTGGGATAATCGGTAACGAAAACGGGACGCTTGAAGATCTCCTCGGTGAGGTATCTTTCGTGCTCGGTCTGAAGGTCGCATCCCCAGCTTACCTTGTAATCGAATTTATCGTTGTGCTCTTCAAGGAGCTTAATGGCCTCCGTATAGGTGACTCTTCCGAAATCGGAGTTCATTACATGCTCAAGTCTTTCAAGAAGACCCTTGTCGATGAACTGGTTGAAGAATGCCATTTCCTCGGGGCAGTGCTCGATGGTGTACTTGATGACATATTTGAGCATCTCCTCGGCGATCTCCATATTGTCGGCAAGGTCGGCAAATGCGATCTCGGGCTCGATCATCCAGAACTCCGCGGCATGGCGGGTTGTGTTGGAATTCTCGGCACGGAATGTGGGACCGAAGGTATAAACCTTCTTGAATGCGAATGCATAGGTCTCGACATCGAGCTGTCCGGATACGGTAAGGTTTGTTGCCTTTCCGAAGAAATCCTTGGAATAATCGACTTTTCCGTCCTCGGTCAGGGGAAGGTTGTTGAGATCGAGGGTGGTAACCTGGAACATCTCACCCGCGCCCTCGCAATCGCTTCCGGTAATGATGGGGCTGTGCACATAAACGAAGCCCTTCTCCTGGAAGAAGCTGTGGATCGCAAACGCGATGACGGATCTTACCCTGAACACTGCCTGGAAGGTGTTGGTGCGGGCTCTGAGATGGGTCATGGTGCGCAGATACTCGAGGGTATGGCGCTTTTTCTGGAGAGGATAGTCGGAAGGAGAGATTCCCTCGACACATACCTCCTTAGCCTGCATCTCAAAAGGCTGCTTTGCATCGGGAGTGGCTACGATCTCACCCCTTGCAACGATGGCGGTTCCCACTCCGAGATGAGCGATCTCATCGAAGTTGGCAAGTCCGTCGCCGTAAACTATCTGGAGAGTCCTGAAATCGGTTCCGTCACTCAATGTGATGAAGCCGAAGCTCTTGGAATCCCTGTTTGAGCGGAGCCATCCTCCTACGGTGACTTCTTTTCCCGCAAAAGAAGACGCATCCTTGTATAAATCTCTGATCTCTGTAAGTTTCATATCAATCACCTCGTATTTTCATCCTAAACCGTTACCTTGGGGCAGGGTCAAGGATCATTCAACGGTATAAAGGTCTGTAAGGAAGTTAAGTGTATTCTCCTCAAGGAAATATACCCTGTACTCTTCCCTGGTAAGCTGAGTGAGAAGCTCTTCTACCGAAACGCCATAGCTGTCGGCATACTCCTGAAGTGATTTCTCGAATTCCTCATCGGTCTGGAGAAGTCCGTTCTCGGATGCTATGACGTAAAGTGCGGCGTCATTCAAAAGCTGGGGACGGCTGTACTCTGCGATATAGCTCTCAAGGGTATATCCGTAATATGAAAGGAGCGTATCAGCATCAACCCCGTACATTGTTGCACTGCTCGTTACGGATCTTGTGACCAGCTCGTCATATGCATTCACTAGCTCCTGGGGGAAGGACTGCTTCTCGGTAACTATCTGGGAAAGATTCTGGGAAATGAGCGTCTGTATGTTCTCCCTGTCATATGCCTTGACCTGCTCGATAAGCTCAAGACGGCACATTTCTCTTAAGTCATCTTCGCTCTCAATGGGATCGGTTCCCTCGTCGCGGTTTTCATTGGCTGTGGCAATGATCGAATCTATGGTGATGATACCGTTTACGGTACAGGTAAAGACAACTTCCTGTCCGGCAAGCTCTTCCGCATGGTACTCCTCGGGGAAGGTGAGATGAAGATCCACTTCCTCGCCGGGCATCACTCCGATAAGTCCTTCTTCAAATCCGGGAATGAATGTGCCGGATCCGATCTCGAGAATATACCCTTCAGCGGTTCCTCCGTCAAAAGCCACGTCGTCCTTTTTGCCGCAATAATCAAGGCTTACGGTATCTCCGTCGTGAACGGCTCTTCCGGTCTCATAATTCGAAGCATCCACCGCACTTGCATAATCCCGGATGAAGGTCATATATGCGTAATCGATGTCTTCATCGGTAAGGTCATAGGGCTCGTAATCGATGGGAATGGCATGATAATCGCCAACCTCAACATACTGACTCATATCATAGTCAAAGATGGTTATGGAATCTCCGTCGGCTAAGCTAACGAAATTGCCCGAAACATCCGAAGAAGGCGTCGCAGTTGAGGTGCCGTTATTGAATACGTTCTCATCTCCGCGGCATGCGGTCAGGCTTGTAAGAGCCAGTACGGTCAACAGTGCAATAAGTCTTTTTTTCATAACATGATCGCTTTCTAAAAAAATACGTTCTTAAATTAATGCGTACAACACGCAATTGTACCACCTAAGAGCCTTGCATACAAACAAAATATTGATAACAGAGCCTTTGTTTGCTACAATGCATTTTTGAAAGAGGTGACTTATGGGTAAAGCAGCAATAATCGCAATCATATTACTTGTAGTACTTATAGCAGTTCTCATTGTCCTGTATTTTGTCGGCAAGAAGATGCAGAAGAGGCAGGACGAGAACAATGCCATGCTTCAGGCCAATAAACAGTATGTTTCCATGCTGATAATAGATAAGAAGCGTATGAAGATAAGGGATGCGGGACTTCCCCAGGCAGTCATAGACCAGACGCCCAAGGCGCTCAGAGGTTCAAAGATGCCCATCGTAAAGGCCAAGATAGGTCCCCAGATTATGTCCCTTATCTGTGATGAGAAGATCTTCGAAGACGTTCCCGTGAAAAAAGAGGTCAAGGCCGCAGTCAGCGGTATCTACATCCTCGAAGTAAAGGGACTCCACGGCAAGACCGCTACCGAGAAGGTCCAGAAGAAGGGCTTCAAGGCCTGGGTGGATAAGCTCCAGGAAAAAGCGGGAGCAAAGCCCATCAAATAAGTACAGACATAAGAAAAGGAGAATCCGAACGGATTCTCCTTTTTTGTCCGGCGGGATTGCCCGCCCGCTTTTCTTCATTTTCTTTTTCCGTAGAGCGCATTCATCGTCTCTTCCTCACGCTCCATACGGATCTGGCGGATGATGGACCTGCGCTGGTTATCTATATGCTCTCCCGCAGCTTCGGCTGCGATCTCGGCATTTCTCTTTTCGATCGCATTAACGATCCTTCTGTGCTCTTTGACGAGATTGTCATGCCCCGATGAATCCTTGATGTACTCATATCTGTATCTGTACATCGGAAGGGAAAGGGAATCCTCAAGGCTGATAAGCCTGTCATTACCGGTGGCGCTGATTATGACATTGTGGAATTCCACATCCGCCTGGGCTATGACCCTGCTGTCGTTGGTCTCGACGGCTTTTTCAAAGGCGTCCCTGGCTTTCTTGAGTTCGGTGATGCCTTCGGAAGTTATCCTTTCACAGGCAAGCTGTACGCAGAGTATGTCAAGCGCACGCCTTACCTCCAGGACATCCGACATATTCTTCTCGGTTATCTGGGCAACCATGGCACCCTTTCTGGGTATCATGGTCACAAGTCCCTCGAGCTCAAGCATTCTGATGGCTTCCCTTATGGGAGTACGGCTGACCCCGAGCTTGTCGCCGAGGTGCACTTCCATAAGCCTCTCACCCGCGGGAAGCTCTCCGGTAAGGATGGACTGTCTGAGCTTGTTATATACGGAATCTCTTAAGGGCAGGAAATCCTCTTCCTTGGCCTTGGGCATAAATTCGTCCTCCGAAATATCATGATTGTATACATAATACCACGGATTGTACTGATTTTAATACAATTTCTTTAATGTCGTGACAAAACTTTCGCTCACGGAGGACAGTCCGGCGCTTCTTACGGCCTTCACGGCTTCGGAAGCCCTGTCCGGGTCCTCAAAGAATGCGAAAACAGTCGGACCCGATCCTGTCATAAGGGTTCCGGCAGATCCGCCATCATCAAATATCTTCTTTATCCTGCCTATCTCGGGGCAAGCGGGCTCGGTGACGTATTCCAGGACATTTCCGAGATATTTTAAAAATCCCGTTCCCGGGCACGTCTTCATGGCGCTCAGCATAGCGTCCACATCCGGGTGCGTGATCGTATCGAATATCTCATCAAGAGCCTTATAGATATTGCCCGTGGATACACCCGCTTCGGGTTTTGCCACGGCAACGGTATACTCCGGAAGCTGTGACAACGGTGTCAGTTTTTCGCCTATTCCTTCCGCAAGGACCGTTCCGCCCTCAACGCAGTACGGAACATCGGCTCCGATCTTAACTCCCAACTCTCTTAGTTCATCAAAGGTGAGTCCGCAATCATAAAGCCTGTTCACGCCCCTGAGGGCAGCGGCCGCATCGGAGCTTCCGCCCGCCATTCCCGCAGCTATCGGGATATGCTTTTCGAGAGAGATCTTCACCCCTCCGGAGATACCGCATTTATCAATAACAGCCTTCGCTGCCTTATAGATCAGGTTATCGGCATCGATCGGAAGATTGCTTCCGCCCACATCCAGACTGATCCCTTCGGGCTGCTTTTCAAAGACAAGCGTGTCATAAATATCCACGGTCTGCATTATCATCCTGACCTCATGATATCCGTCCGGTCTTTTTCCGGTCACATCAAGACTCAGGTTTATCTTGGCATATGCTTTTTCCGTGATCATATCGTTTCCTCCGGCAAAGTTACTGTAAACATTATAAACTGACTTGGGCTTTTTTCATACGGGCATAAAAAAGCTCCTCCCGGGTAGGTGGGAGGAGCCTGTAATCAATGGATGTAAGGATCATCTGTTAAGATACTCGGAAGGATCTGTTTCGCCGCTCTTAAGCTTTTCGAATTTTTCAAGAACCGCGTCGTAGGTCTTCTGTGAGATCTCCGGAAGCTTGCCGCCCCAGGTCTCTTCTGCCTGCGCATATCCTTTCTTGAAGGCTTCGATCATACTGTCTAACTTGTCCGGATCTCCGCCTGTAAGTGCTGTAGCGAACTGAACTATACGGTCGCTGGTTTTTTCGACTCCCCAATAACCGTCCTCAGCGATATCAGCCTGTGCCTGCGCCTTAGTCTCGGGATCAACCTCAAAATTGCCATCCTTAAGGAATGACCAGATATCGGTAGCCTCTCCGTATTTAGTGGCCTGCTGGCCCAGAAGCTTCTCCACGAGGCTGCGGAGACTCTCTGTCCTGGCATCGGCTTCCGCCTTGAGCTTATTTACAAGCTCGGTATTGGTGGTATATGTCTTGCCTGTCTCAGCGGTCTGGCCCGAAGGTTCGTAAACCGCTGCTGCCTCTTCATTAGTGGTAGCGTCCTTTGCGACTTCTTTTGCCTTTGTCTGGGAAGTATAAGCCGAGTACGCGTTTGCCGCCTGAGAGGATGTAACTCCGTTTACATTCATACTTCTCTCCTTTCGCCGTTATCCGGTTTCCGGGGCCGGACAACAAATCATCCATGATTACATTATCTATATCGGAACTTCCTGTCCGATCCTTTAGTGGCTACGGAAATATTATATCATACGCATCCGATCAGTTCATTGATATCGGCGATGCCGTGGCTCTCAAGGAACTTTTCGATGCCATCGACACATTCTGCGGTCGCATAGGGATTGACGAAGTTCATCATTCCGACGCTGACCGCCGTGGCACCAGCCATCATGAATTCGATCGCATCCTCCGCCGTGGCGATACCTCCCATTCCGATCACGGGGATCTTTACGGCATGTGAAGCCTGGTATACCATTCTTACGGCTATGGGCTTTATCGCAGGGCCGCTCATTCCTCCGGTCTTATTGGCGAGGGCAAAGCGCCTTCTTTCTATGTCTATCTTCATGCCCGTGATGGTATTTATGAGTGAGATCGCATCGGCACCGGCTTCTTCGGCAACCCTGGCCATCTCGGCAATGTTCGTGACATTGGGGGTAAGCTTCATGATCACGGGTTTTTTGGTGTGTGCCTTGATCTCTTTGGTGATATTCGAAAGAGCCGCAGGATCCGTTCCGAATGCGATCGCTCCTTCCTTGACATTGGGACAGGAGACATTGATCTCGAGCATATCCGCTCTCGGCTCATCGGAAAGCCGCTCAACAACCTCAACATAATCTTCGACGGATCTTCCGCACACATTGACTATGACTTTCGTGTCATATTTTGAAAGGAAAGGAAGATCTCTTTCACAGAATACCTCGATGCCGGGATTCTGCAGGCCGATCGCATTGAGCATTCCGCCGTATACTTCACATACCCTGGGCGTGGGATTTCCGGGCCAGGGAACATTTGCAACTCCCTTGGTGACAACTGCGCCGAGTCTGTTAAGATCTACGAATTCCGAATATTCCATACCCGATCCGAAGGTTCCGGATCCTTCCATTACGGGATTTTTGAATGTTACACCGGCTATGGTGACCTGTGTATTTATCATATCTCCACCTCCGATGCTTCGAATACGGGACCGTCCGTACATATCCTTGCGTTGTTGACGTGTGAGTGGTGATCGATGTCACGGGTCTTCACTACGCATCCGAGGCATGCCCCGACTCCGCAGGCCATTCTCTCTTCAAGTGAAATGAATGCGGGCTTGCCGCCGGCAAACTCCTTGATCGCCCTGAGCATGGGAAGCGGACCGCAGGCACATATGCAATCAAATTCGATTGTGTTCTCCCTTACGGCATCCAGTACATTTCCCTTAGTTCCGACACTGCCGTCTTCCGAGGCGACATATGTGTCAGAATATTTTTTGAATTCATCCAGCAGGAATGTATCGGAATTTCTGTAGCCCATGACCGATATCACCTTTACGCCTGCTGCCGCCAATTCCCTTGAAAGTTCCAGCATCGGGGGAACTCCGATGCCGCCGCCGAGCAAAAGAGCTCTGACAGGAGTGTCATTATTTCCGAGTGATTTTATCTTATCTAAATCGTATCCGTTTCCGAGAACGCCGAGCAGGGTTACTTCATCGCCTTCCTTCAGGCGGGAGAATTCATCCGTACCCTTTCCGGCAATGCGGTACACAAGCCTTATGCTCTTACGGTCATCCGAAACTCCGCAGATACTTATGGGTCTGGGAAGGAGAGCCGATGCGTCCTTCGTATATACGCCGACGAACTGTCCCGCAGCCGCATCCGATGCAAGGCATGTGGCTATCTCCAGATCATAGATACCGGGAGCGAGGCATTTCTGGCTGAGCACCTTCCCGACTGTTTTTCTTTTCATATGCTGCTTCTCCGTGCTGTTTATTTTCCGTAGACGATCTTACCTGACGCGATCGTCATAATTGCTTTGCCTTTGAGAACCCTTCCGACAAAGGGAGTGTTATGCGCCTTGGATGCAAATTTATCCTCGACGGTCCACTCAATATCCGGATCTATGAGAACAATATCCGCAGGACCGCCCTCCGCAATATATCCCGCATCGAGATTATAGACCTGTGCGGGACCTGTGGTCATCAAACGCAGAAGATCCATCATCGACAGATATCCTTTTTTGACAAGTTCGGTGATCCCGAGGCCGAGTGCGGTCTCAAGTCCGATGATCCCGCTGGGTGCCTTGGTTATGGGAAGTGCTTTTTCCTCACCTGTGTGGGGAGCGTGATCGGTCGCGATCATATCTATGGTGCCGTCCTGCAGTCCTCTGATGATCGCCATGCGGTCTGCTTCGGATCTGAGGGGCGGATTCATCTTGGCATTCGTGCCGAATGCTATCACCGCGTCATCGGTCAGCGTAAAGTGGTGGGGAGTTGCTTCCGCGTGGACATTGACACCTTCCTTACGTGCCTGTCTTACGGCCTCCACGCCTTCCGCAGTTGAAATGTGCTGTATATCAACGCACACTCCGGTACCGGAAGCTATCTGAAGGTCTCTTTTTATAAGAGAATATTCAGCCTCCGAAGGAGAGCCGCCTATTCCGTAATGATCGGACGCTTTTCCGCGGTTTACACCGTTGTTTTCTATAAGTGAGGGATCCTCTTCATGAAGGCTTACGGGGATGCCGCATGCTGCAGCTTTAAGAAAGACCTGTGTAAGGATTCCGTGATCCATTATCGGAAGGCCGTCATCGGTGACTCCCACCGCTCCGGCTTTATGAAGGGCAGAAATATCGGTAAGCTCCTCTCCCTTCATTCCCATGGTCGCATTACAGGTCACATAGATATGAAGCGGCTCTGCTGCCGCTTTTTCCTGCATATACGCAAGAGTTTCGATATTGTCGCATCTGGGATCGGTATTACCCATCATTACGACCGAAGTATATCCTCCGGCAACAGCCGATGCGGCTCCGGTATGGATATCTTCCTTGGCGGTAAATCCGGGATCCCGGAAGTGGACATGCACATCGACGAGTCCCGGCGCTGCGATAAGTCCCGCAGCGTCGATCACTTCATCGGTATCTTCGATCTTATAATCACTGACACTGTCGTCAGTTATCGGAATTATCTTTTCGACAGTGCTGTCACATATTATCAGGTCCGCTTTCGTCTGCGTCTCCGTCTTCGGGTCCATCAGCAGGGCGTTCTTGATGTACAATCTGCTCACGTTCTTTCTTCTCCTTAAGGAATTCCGCCGCATCATCGGGGATATCGTCAAGGCTCTCAGATCCGGTATCGATATCGAGCGGCTGTTTCCTAAATAAGATATCATAAATCACGGGAACTATAAACAGCGTCATGAGTGTTGCGTATGCCAGACCGCCTATGATGACAATACCCATTCCTCTTCCCAGCTGGGATGAAAGGGAATCACCTATGCAGAGGCTGGCCTCCGCAAGAATGGTGGTCATTGCGGTCATCAGGATAGGACGCATTCTGGTCTTACCTGCGGCAATGAGGGCTTCATGCCTTGAAAGGCCTCCTTTTCGCAGCTGGTTCGTGTAATCGACATATACGATACCGTTATTAACGACCGTTCCCATAAGAACCATAAGTCCCATCAGGCACATCATCGAAATGGGCTCTTTCATAAACCTGAGTCCGAGGAATCCGCCGGTAAATGCAAGCGGTATCGTAAACAGTATTATGAAGGGCGAAAGAAGGCTCTGGAACTGTGCGACCATGATCAGATACACCAAGACAAGTCCGAGTGCAAGGACGAGTGCCATCTGGCTGATCATCTGGGTCGTGGTCTCGGTCTCTCCGCCTATATCGAGGGTATATCCGCTGGGAAGCTCGTAGCTTTCAAGCTTGGGAAGGAGCTCTCTGGAAAGGAGGGCATTGTTGTATCCGTCTTCAACACCCGCGGTAACGGTGATGTAATAGCTGCTGTTAAGTCTGTTGATAGATTTCTGACCGTTCTCCGTAACGATCGAAGCATATTCGCCGAGAGTCTCATCGCGGGTTATGGCATTTCCGTCTTCATCCTCGTCATCGATCGTGAACGTATAGTCCATGAGATTCTGCATATTGAGAGGCTCAAGTCCCGTAACTATCTCTACATCAAGCTTTTCACCGGCCAGATTGACGCTTGTTACAACGCTCGATGTAGTCAGTTTTCCGTATACGGCCTGATAGATCTGGGCAACGGTAAGACCGTCGTTGATAGCGGCATCCCTGTCTATGTACATATGGAGGATCTGCTTGGCGTCTTCATTGCCGTTGGAGATATCGGTATATCCGGGAACGCTTCCGACTATATCCATTATCTCGCCGCTGATCCTGTTAAGCTCATTGATGTCATCTCCGAATATCGAAAGTGAAAGGCCGCTTCCGAGCATCTGATCCATTGCGTCCATTCCGGATGTGATGCTGAAGGTATCGGAAAGACCGAGTTCTTCCGCAACGGCATACATCGAATCCGTTATCTTCGATATCTCGGCGGCACCCGCCTCTTCATTCTCACACAGGATCATCAGCGAATAGCTGTCATAGCTGGTGTCAGATGCACCGACCAGAAGTGTCATGTCGGAGCTTCCGCTCATGACACAGACGGAAGCTATTCCGTCGATCTGACCGAGTCTTTCAATAAGAGTGCCCATCTTCTCATAGCACTCTTCCCTGCTGAGGTTCTCATCGAGAGTGACATTACCCTGTATCTGGGGTGATGACGCATCGGGAATCATGACAATTCCCGACTGAAGCGCTATCACGATACTGAACGCCAAAAGTCCGACGGCAAGTCCGAGGGGAACGATCTTAACTCTCAGGCAGAAGCTGAGGATCTTCTCATAAAAATCAAGTATCCTGTCAAAGAGCTTATGAGGCTTGGGCTTGGTCTTCTTGAGAAGAGTTGAGCAGGCCGCGGGAACCACCGTCATCGAGATAAGAAGTGATGAAAGCAGGGTGTATATGATGGTAAGTGCAAGGGGCATCATCAGTTCCCTGATAAGTCCCTCGGTATATACCATGGGGAAGAATACGCATATGGTCGTAAGGGTTGATGCGGTTACCGCGCCGAACACCTGTCTTGCACCCTGTACCGAAGCACGCGGGGCTTCTATACCCCGCCCTCGCAATCGGTATATATTCTCCATGACGACTATCGAGTTATCTACGAGCATACCTATTCCGAGGCTCATTCCGAAGAGGCTCATCATGTTGATGGATACACCGCTGAAATACATCGCAACAAGTGCGGTGAGTACGGAGAGAGGTATGCTTATCGCAACAACTATGGTAGGAAGGAAATCCTTCAAAAACAGTGCCAGGATCAGTATCGCAAGGCCCGCACCGATGAGCATGTTCTTGACAACGACCGAAAGGATCATCTCGATGTAAGCGCCCTGGTCCATGATGACTGTAATGTCGAGTCCGGGGTATTTTTCCTCAAGTCTGTTAAGTTCATCGATACAGGTATTCGCAACATCATTCGCACCGGCTTCGCTGCTCTTGAACACGCTGAGTATGACACCGTCATTGACACCGAGCTTGGTAAATGTGATGTCGGAATTGTCGATGATGGTTATATTTGCCACATCCTTAAGAAGAACCGTGCCCACTCCGTCTATGACAACAAGGGGAGTGTTCTCCATTTCTTCTATGGAATCGAATTCGTTACCTATCTTAAGAAGCCATGAATTATCGTCCTCATCATCGATATAACCCACGGGCATATCGAAGTTCTGGGCGTAGATAAGCTGTGAAAGAGTCTGAAGAGTGAGGAGTTCGTTGGAATTGGCTTTCTTGAGAGCTTCCCTTCTCTGGACCTCGAACTGCTCAAGACCATCATTGAACTGCTCGATCCCATCATAATATGACTGCCATCCGTCATTGATCTGCTGCTGTGCATCGTTGATCTGTTCCTGGCCGTCCTGAAGCTGTTCGAATCCGTCCATTATCTGGTCATAAGCCGATTCGATCTGTTCCTGGCCGCCTTCAGCCTGTTCCCTGGCTGCTTCCAGCTGCTGCTGGGCAATGGCAATCTGTGCACTTGCAGCTCCGAACTGGGTTGCGGCTTCCATCTTAAGGCGTTCGAGATCCGCCGCCGAATGAACTCCCGCAGCCGCAAGGCCGGCCTCGATCTGTGCTATCGTCTTTCCGGAATTGGCGTAGACCATGGCTTCCATTGCGGTCATCTGAGCCTGAACGGAAGATGTGTCCATACCGGCAGCGGCCAGGGCATTATATTGTTCCCTGAGCTGCCAATAAGGCTCAAGAATGTTCAATGCATCACCCGCAGAAGCAAGCATCGCATATGTCTCATTCTTCTTGGCTTCAAGCTCAAGCTTCTTCTCATCAAGTTCACGTCTGGCATCATCGATCTCTTCGATAGAATCAACAAGGTCATACTGGGACTGGATAAGTTCCGCATACGAATCGGTCAGATCCTGAATGCTCTGATTGAGGTCAAGCTGGGACTGATTTAAGTCGCTCTGGGATTCCAGGAGCTGATCCCTTGCATCATCGAGATCATCCTGGTTGGCCATGATATCTTCCAGCGCATCGTCCAGCTTCTCCTCGGCGTATGCATAGATCTTCTCGTTGAGGATGTCCACCTTATCCTGGTCGAGACTTATCTGTACGGTCTTTTCGATAAGTCCGCTGGGGCTTACGCTGGCTACGCCGTCAAGTCTTTCGAAAGCGGGGATGACGGTCTCTTCGGTAAATCTCGAAAGATCGTTGATATCCATGCCTTCATAGGAGACAGCCAGATACTGGTTGGCGAGCATATCGGTGGAGATCTCCATGATCGAGGGGATGCCGACTTCATCGGGCCATCCGGCTCTTACCGTATCTATCTGTGTATAGATCTTGACCATAACGGAATCGAGGTCCGTTCCGCTTACGAATTCAAGCTCGACTATTCCGTAGTTTTCATTGCTTATCGAATAGACATTCTTTACTCCGGAAATGGTACCCAGTGACTGCTCGAGAGGCTTCGATATGGTCTCCTCGACCGATTCCGGTGACTCCCCGGGATATGTCGTGATCACTATGACATAAGGCAGGCTTATATGAGGAAGCAGATCCAGCTGCATCCTTATGATACTTACCGTACCCAGAACGATCATGATTATTATCATGACAAGCACTGTAAATGGTTTTTTGACACTTATCTTAGACATAAACAATTCCTCATTACTTCACACATGGTCTCGGCCGCATGTGCAAACTGTTCTTCCGTTAACGAACCGAAATTAACAACATACCTTACCGGCGAATATACCCGCTCCTTGTAGCAGTATTCATCCAGGGAATTAAGGGCCAGTCCCTTTTCCCCGATGCCGGCGATAAACCTTTTATCATCAAACGGAAGCTTTCCCCGCAGCATGAAGGTCATGCCGCTTCCGTCACCTTCGCAGTCAAAAAACTCCGAAAGACCGCTTCCTTCCAGTTCTTCGAAGATAGCTTTCTTTCTTTTCCTGTAGAAATTCCTCATCCTGTTGAGATGTCTTTCGTAATATCCGTCCGAAATAAATGACGCAAGTGTCAGCTGTTCGGAAGTGGATACCGTACCCGACACGAAATCCATCCTCTTTGAATAAATGTCATACAGTTCATCGGGAAGCACCATGTATGCAACCCTCAGTGAGGGTGACAGGGTCCTGGTGAACGTATTCATATATATGACTCTGTCCGGATCCGATGCGGCTATAGGCGGAACGGGCTTGCCCTCGAACCTGAATTCGGAGTCATAATCGTCTTCAACTATCCATGCACCGTTCTCACGTGCCCATGATACCAGTGACGCACGTCTTGCAGCACTCATTACGCAGCCGGTAGGGAAATGATGTGAAGGTGACACATGTATCATCTTTACATTGCTTTCCGCAAGCCCTTCAGTGATGAGTCCGTTTTCATCTATCGGTATATGCAGGCATTTATGTCCGCTGAACTCATATACCTTACAGATGCACATATATCCGGGATCCTCAACGGCAACCATGGCGCTTCCCCCGATGAGCTGAAGAAGCGTATTGCTCAGGTATTCACATCCGGGACCTACGATGATATGATCGGGATCTGCGGAAAATCCCCTTGCCCTTTCAAGATATCCCGCTATCGCCTGTCTCAGCTCCGAAAGCCCTCTTGCTTCGGGAGTACGTATGCAGGCGGACCTGTCCTCGGTGAAGACTTTCCTCGCTATCCTCGACCAGGTGTCGAAGGGAAATGTCTCCTCGGGAAGGCTCGCATCGGTAAGATTAATGACGGATGCATCCGGCGTGCCGGCGTTTGGTTCACAAAGCTCGCCTTTAAGGTCGCAGGTTTTCTTTTCCCCGACAGATCCGTTGCCGGTGCCCGAACAGACGCAATCCATATCGGAGGAGACGAAGTATCCTCTCTTTTCACGGCTCTCGATGTAGCCTTCGGTGACCAGCTGGGAATAGGCATTTGCGACGGTTATCTCCGCAATGCCGTTATCAAGCGCCATCTGTCTTCTGGAGGGCAGCTTTTCCCCGCTCTTCAGATTGCCGGAATGGATATCCCTCTTGATGCATTCATATATATATTCATATATCGGCTTCTCGCCTTTTTTCTCCGTATCGTATATGAGCATTCTTTATCTGGTATTATAAAAAATATTTAAAATGGGTATATGAATAGTGCCAGGTTATGATTATACTTTGTAAAAAAGTTAAATACAACTTAAAAAATCCATTTAATAAATTATTTACCGGGGCTTAACAGAACTTACATAAAAGCCCCGAGGAGGATATATGAAAAGAGTTGCAACGATCCAGGATATCTCATGCATAGGAAAGTGCTCGCTGACCGTGGCGCTTCCCATAATATCGGCAATGGGCATCGAGACGGCCATAGTGCCCACCGCAGTCCTTTCCACCCACACCCAGTTCAAGGGATTCACCTTCCGTGACCTGACCGACGATCTCGAACCCATCAAGGAACACTGGTTAAAAGAAGGCTTCAGATTCGACGCCCTCTATACCGGATACCTCGGAAGCCTCAGGCAGATCGAGATAGTAAAGGATTATTTCAGAGCCTTCGGAAAAGAAAACACCTACAAGATCGTCGATCCCGCAATGGCCGACAACGGCAATCTCTATGTCGGCTTCGACAAGCCTTTCGCACTCGAGATGGGCAGTCTTTGCAGGGAATCCGACATTGCCCTTCCCAACATCTCGGAAGCCGCATTCATGCTCGGGATCGATTATCCCGGGGAAGAAGCTCCGGAGGATGTTACAAGGGATATCCTTAAAAAACTTGCCGACACCGGAATAAAATTCCCCGTCATAACCGGCGTAACTCTTAGGGACGGTTCCTTCGGATTCATCGGTTACGATTCAGTAAGAGACGAATTCATCAGCTACGGCACAGAGAAGGTTCCCTATAAATCTCACGGAACGGGAGATGTTTACGCAAGTGCGTTCACCGGAAGCCTTGTGAGCGGAAAGAGCATCTACGATTCCCTCGTGATCGCAGCCGATTTCACCACCGCATGCATAAAGAATACCTTTAACGATCCCGAGAGAGTAAATTACGCAGTCAATTTCGAACTCGAGATCCCCTATCTTCTCAAACTCATCGGAAAATAGTCTTCTTATCCTTATCCATTTTAAAACCCGGGCCGTTTTATGCGGTCCGGGTTTTAGATTTATCCCTGTTTTACTATCTTTACGATCCTGCTTGTACCGAGTCTGGATGCACCGAGCTCAAGGAATTTTTCGGCATCCTCAAGTGATGAGATACCGCCTGCCGCCTTGATCTTAACCCCGGGTCCGACATGCTCCGCAAAAAGCTTTACGTCATCGAAGGTCGCACCCGCAGTGGAAAAGCCGGTCGATGTCTTGATGTAATCGGCTCCCGCTTCGGTGACTATCTCACACATTTTGATCTTCTCTTCATCGGTGAGCATGCATGTCTCAATGATGACCTTAAGGATATGGTCACCGCATGCCTGTTTTATGAGACTTATCTCCTGCTTTACGTAGTCATAATCCCTGCTCCTGAGTCTTCCGATGTTGATGACCATATCGATCTCATCGGCGCCCTTTTCGAGAGCGTCAAATGTCTCAAGGATCTTGACTGTGGTAGTCATATTTCCGTTGGGAAATCCGATGACGGTACAGATCTTCATCTTATCGCCAACATATGCCTTGGCATCCTTCACATAGCAGGGAGGGATGCATACGGAAGCCGTATGATATTTGATCGCATCATCACAGAGCGCCTTTATGTCATCAAAGGTCGCATCCTGATGCAAAAGAGTATGATCGCATGTCGAAAGTATCTTTTCAATATCCATAACCTGCCTCCTTACAAAGCAATATCCTATCACATATCGCTTACAAATAAAATAATGACCCGCCCGGTTTCCCGAGCGGGTCATCCCCTATTTTAATCAAGTACGTTCTTGACTGCGATTATGTTTCTCATGAAGTATACCGAATTTACTTCAAGTCCTCTTCTCGGATTGGATTCCTGAACTATCTGTCCGTTTCCGATGTAGAGAGCTACGTGTGAGCATCCGCCCGATCCGTAGCAAATGATGTCTCCGGGCTGTGCTTCAGCGAGGGTTATCGAACGTCCCGCGGATGAATACTGGCCGGAAGGAGTTCTTGCGATGCTGATACCGAAATCCCTGAATACGTAGCAGGTGAATCCCGAGCAGTCGGTTCCTGCGAGGCTCTGGCCTCCGAGAACGTAAGGATTTCCAACAAACTGGAGTCCGTAGTTGACTATCGCCATTCTGAGCTCGGAGATCGATGCATAGTCGGTGCTGAGGTTGGGCATTACGGTAAGATTCTCAGCAGGTGCCGATGCGGTCGAAGAGGTGCCGCTTGAAGTGGTGGCCCTTAAGTTCCTCTCCCTCTCGGCTTCTTCCTCTGCCCTTATCTCTTCGAGAGTCTTGGCTGTCTTGTACTCTTCGGTAATGGTTATATAATCTGCCGAAACATATCCGGTCTTGCCTTCGGAATAAACGATCTTGACCCAGTCCATTCCGTCATCTTCGAGTTCCTCATCGCCGGCTTCGACTTCCCTTGCGGCAAGATAAACTCTGGGATCGGTACCGTTCTCCATGACGATGCGGTATCTCTCACCCCTTGTTACATAAGTGAGGCATGCCGAATCGATCGATGCTTCCTTCCTTACATTGAGCTGGCTTACAAGGATCTCCGCATAATACTGGGTCTGCTCCTCAAGCCTGTTATATGCATTAACACCCGTTACAAGGAAGTTATTGAGCACATAGCCTTCAACTTCGCCGGAACGGATCCTGATCCACTGATCATTGTCATCATCGGGATCCGGATCATCGGCAAGGGATTCATCGATCTCATCGATGACCGAACCGACGCTTCCGTCATACATACGGCCTACTATGGAATATTCCGTTCCGGGTCCGGAGCGGACGTTACAATACTTGGGATTGGTGGAAAAGAGAGCGATCGAAAGATTAAGATATTCCTCTTCTATTACATCCGAGGGTTCGGTGATCTGAACGGTTACCTGCCTGGCAGCGGTACGTCCCACCGTCTCGGAAAGAGTGGAGGAAGAAGAATTGAGTTCCCTGGATGCACCGCCCGAAACAAGTCCCGCTGCCTGCGCATTAACGGGAATAAGCACAGCTAGTGCTGTGCCGGCTAAAACGACTGATGCATTTATGAGAAACTTCTTAAAATCCATAATCTCTTTCTTTTTCGGAAGACTTTTTCATTATACCCGTTTTGAAATCAAATGCAACATTTTCGTAACAATTTCGAAATATTTAATAATTTTCCGCAATTATTTGCGTTTAATGCGCGTAAATGTTATATTTTCTTGGCGTGCACAGGTTTTAAAACGCACATTTGGAGGCAAAAAATGACATCTTCCGAGATGAAAGCATATTTAAAGAAGAAAAAGCGTAAAAGGGCTCTTCTGGTCAGCGTATTTCTGGCTGTTCTGGCTCTCGGTCTGGCACTCGGATACGCTTTCCTTATAAGACCCGCCTTTGCGGATGACGACCCCCGCACGGCGGATACGCAGGAACAACAGGAGCCGGAGACAGACCCGGACTTTCAGCCCATCGACGTCTCGGCGAACATGGCAGAGCCCGAACCTGAACCCGAGCCCTTCGACGAATTCGACATCCACGTTATGATGGTCGGCGACGATCTTCTCCATATGGGACTTGTAAACCAGGGAGTTCAGGCTGACGGAACCAGAAATTACGATTTCCTTTTCGAGGATATCCTCGATTTCATAGATGCGGCAGATATTGCCATAGTAAACCAGGAATCACCCATCGCAGGCAATGACAGAGGCTTCAGCGGCTATCCCGCATTCAACTCACCCACGGAAGCTGCGGATGCGATCGCAAAGGCAGGCTTTGATGTAGTGCTTACCGCGACCAACCACACCTACGACCAGGGACTGAACGGACTCATCTACTTCCACGACTATTTCACGACTCATTACCCTCAGATAAGCGTTGTCGGAACCCATTCCAGCTTAAGCGAGGATTCAAGGACCTCCCACAACGGTTCGTACTGGCTGGACAAATACGGTGTAAGCCCCAACGACAGACCCAGGTTCGACGACCTTCAGCTCGAGCCCGAAGACCTGGTAAACACTTCGAACTTCATTATTAAGGAAATAGACGGAGTAAAGATCTCGATCCTCAACTATACCTACTCCCACAACTGGGCAACCTGGGCTAACGGCCTCGACGGATATCTGAACAGGCTCTGTGTCTACGATCCCGGAACAAGAGAACTTGATTTCAACACGATCAACCCCGAAGTTCTCGAGGACATTAAGCTCGCAAGGGAGCTTACCGACATCGTCATCGTCTGTCCCCACTGGGGATATGAATATTCATTCGAGCCCTGCGCTTACCAGAAGGACTTTGCCCGTCAGATGATAGATGCGGGAGCCGATGTCATAATCGGTGCCCACCCTCACATCTGCGAACCCATCGAATACATCACCACAGATGCGGGCAACTCCGGACTCTGCTATTACTCGATCGGCAACTTCATCCACTGCCAGGTTCCCAACTACACAAGCTTCGAAGGACTTGCATGGGTATCGATCCACGTAGATGAAGACGGTGCACATGTCGATCTCGATAATTCCGGCGCACTTCCTCTTGTCGAATACCAGACATGGGGACCTCTCTACATCCAGGGTGTATATCCTCTCGAGGATTTCACCGCGGAGATGGCAGCAAAGCATGCAAGCAACTACAGAGGCGGCGGTGCCATGACACTCGATACACTTAACCAGTGGAACAGCAACCTCTTCGGAGGATTCTCACTTACCAAGGAAGATATCCTCGGCAGCACCGCATCGGGCGGCTGACATATTCATGAAATAAAAAAATCCTTCGGAATCACTTCCGAAGGATTTTTAGTTTGCGCTTTACTTTTCAAGATATTCTATCGCGGCATCCAGCTGATTATCGGTACCGTCTTCCATATATGCATCATAGTCAAACTCAACCTCGATATCGGGGGCTATTCCGACTCCGTTTATGGCTTCTCCGTTCGGAGTAAAGTACTGGTCAGTGGTGAACTTGATGCCCGATCCGTCGCTGAGGTAAAAGAAATCCTGTACAAGGCCCTTGCCGTAGGTGTTGGTTCCGATCGAAACCGCCATTCCGTTATCCCTCAGAGCGGCTGTCATGATCTCCGAAGCACTGGCCGTATATCCGTCCGTAAGGATGACGATCCTGCCCTGAAACTCCTTGGTTCCGTCACATTCAAACAGTGTCTTTTCTCCTGCGGAATCCTCGGTGGAAAAGATAACGCCCTTGCACATGATCTGACGTATTATTCCGAGAGCCGCTCTCAGAAGTCCGCCGGTATTGCCTCTCAGGTCTATGATCATATCCTTCATGCCCAGAACTTTAAGAGTGGCAAGAGCATCGGTGAACTGGTCTATCGCGATATCATCAAAATCCTTGATCTGGATATAACCGATATCATCGGTCACCATCCTGTATTCGACATCAATTTTTTTGAGCTTGTCCCTGACTGCCCTGCATTCGATTGTCTCATCCGTGGAAGCCCTGTAGACCGTAATGACAACCTCGGTCCCTTTTTCACCTCTCATCTTGGCCGCAACTTCGTATCTGTCGAGCCCCTTTACATCTTCACCGTCAACGGCGACTATAACATCACCCGCCGTCAGACCTGATTTCTCCGCGGGGCTGTCCTCATAAACACCGGAGATATATACTTCTCCGTCCAGATTCTGCTTGATAAGAGCACCTATGCCGTAGAAATTTCCGTCGTAATCGTTGAATACCGCAGCAAGCTCCTCGGCATTATAGTATTCCGCATACTTATCGCCGGTAGCATCCATAAGTCCGTCGAGCATGCCTTCCCTGAGAGCGGTCTCGTCATAATCGTAGATCGAGTATTGCTGCAGATACGATGCGATAGTGTTTGCTTTGGCGATTATCTCGGCATCGGCCAGACCCTGTCCGCCCGATACGTAGAGCACCCTTCCTATGCACAGGAAAAAGACTGCGGCCGCGCAGATCAGGAGCATAAGGATCATTCCGAGCGCAAAGCCCGCACCGAACGGATGCTTTTTCTTTTTCTTCTTGGGTTTTTTGTCCGTCTCTTCCTGCGAAGGCTGTTCAGTAATTTCCGCAGTTTCAGTTCCCGCGGCCTGCGCCTCTTCCGGAAGACCGGCAGAGATATCAGTCAGATTTTCTTGATTTTCCATATGATTTATTTACCGAGATAAGGCCAGGGCGAAGTATATTCACCGTTGAGTCTTACTCCGAAATGCAGATGGTTACCGGTCGATATTCCGGTCGATCCTACGGCCGCTATGGTCTGGCCCATAACAACCCTGTCGCCCTTTTTAACATACAGCGAGGAACAATGCTCATATACGGTATAGAGCCCGCCGCCGTGATCGATCATGACATAATTGCCCATTGCTCCGGAATAAGCCGCAGCTGCGACCTCTCCGTCATATGCGGCATAAATATCCGTTCCGTAGTTTGCCGCAAAGTCGATGCCTCTGTGGTAAGTACTTGCACCTGCGGTGGGAGCGTTTCTGTATCCGAAATCGGATGAAACATACTTATATGAAGCAAGAGGGAAGAGGAACTGTCCGCCGTCATAGTGAAGACCGTTCTGGCTCGCAAGACGTCTTCTCTCATCCTCGATAGCCTTGAGGGCTGCTTCTATCTCAGCTTCACGCTGCTCGATCTGTGCCTGGTATGCGGCAATATCCGCCTGTGTGGCATTGATCTGGAGCTGATAGCTGTAGATCTCACTGTTCTTCTCTGCGATCAGGGTCTCCTGATTGGCTTCCTCAATTTCGGCATTTGCCTTGGCCTCATCCAGGATCTCCTTCTGAAGATCCAGCTGCTGCTTGCAGAGGGATATGTATTCGACATTTGCCTTATATTCTTCCCAAAGACTCCTGTCTGCCTGAACAACTCTTTCGATATATTCGGCGCTGTTGAGAAGATCGTTGAGGCTCTTTGCGGAAAGGAGCATATCGAGCATGCTCTTATCGCCCTGTTCATACATCAGCCTCATACGGACGATCATCGCATCATGCTGGATCGCCTCGGTCTCTTCGGCAAGAGCAAGCTCCGCCTCGGTCTGGGATATTTCGTTTTCTTTTGCGATTATCTGCTCATTGAGTGCGGAGATATTATCCTGCATTACGACCAGTTCGGCATCAAGCTCCGTAACATAAGCATTTAGGTCGCTCTTGAGCGAAGCAAGCCTGTTCTGGCTTGCGGTAAGGTCGGACACACGTCCCGAAAGAGCTTCTCTTTCCGCGGTCGCAGCCTCGATCTCACGCTGTTTTTCCTCGATGAGTGCATTGGTATATGTTACAGCGGAAACCGGCGTCTGCTCATGGATCGTAACGGTCCCCGAAACGACCGCTGCGACAAGAACCGCGACTATGCTTTTTGCCAGTAGTTTCTTTTTCGCCATATTTTACCTGTATCAGACTTTAAGGTACTTGCGTACAGTTATATAACTTCCCAAAAATCCCATGCCCACACCTATGAGAATGGATACCGGCATCAGAACTCCGAAGATCTCTTCGAGAGAAAGGAAACTCAGCATCGATGAGAGCATCTCGAATCTGGTGGTGAGCATATTAAGTACATAGTCATAGAGATAATAGATAAGGTACAGCGGTATCAGCGCTCCGATAAGTCCGATCATCATACCTTCAAGTACGAAAGGAGCTCTTACGAAAAAGTCCGTAGCACCGATGTACTTCATGATACCGATCTCCTCGGCTCTGACCGAAATACCGACACGTACCGTATTGCTTATAAGGAATATACTTACCGCAAGAAGGATCAGTATGATCGCTGCGGAAACGTATACGAGCATAAGGTTGAATCCGGAAAGCGTTGAAGCGGTGACTTCCGAGTACCTTACAAGTCTTACCTCAGGTCTGGACTGGAGCCATGTTACAAGCTGGTCCTGCATATTTACGTTCTTAAGGAAGATCTCGTAGTTATGCTCGCCCTTGAGAGGATTCTCGGGGAATCCCTGCTGGTAATCTTCTCCGAAATAGCTGGGGCCGAATGTAGCCCAGATCTCTTCATCGCTGTGGAAGATCACATCCCTTACTTCGGGGCGCTGGAGAAGCTCCTGTCCGAATGCATCTACCGAAGCATCCGAAACATCTTCATTGAAAAATACGGTGACCGAAACACCCTCTTCAACCGTATAGAGTATGTGCTGTGCGTTCGAAACGATCGAGTAGAACAGACCCAGGAGGAAAAGACATGCTCCGATGGTCGCTACCGATGCGAGGGAGTACCATCCGTTCTTGAACATATTCCGGATGCCCTGCCATAATGTGTACAGAAAGGTTCTAATCTTCATTTACGTATTCCCCTTCCTGCTCATCGCTTATGATCTCTCCGAGCTTCATCGCAACAACTCTCTTTTTCATAGAGTTGACTATCGTGGGGGAGTGGGTTACGACAATGACTGTCGTTCCCTGCTCGTTGATCTCCGAAAGAAGATCCATGATATCCCATGCGTTGTTCGGATCGAGATTTCCGGTGGGCTCGTCCGCAAGAAGGATCGAAGGCTTGTTGACAAGCGCTCTTGCAAGAGCAACTCTCTGCTGCTCACCTCCGGAAAGTTTTCTTACATTGGCTTTATACTTTCCCGCAAGTCCGACCATGGAGAGGATGCTGGGAACATTCCTCCTCATCTCCCTGGAGGGAACTTCGATGATACGCTGTGCGAATGCAACGTTTTCGTATACGTTCCTGTCCTTCAGAAGTCTGAAGTCCTGGAATACGACTCCGAGATTCCTGCGGAACTTCGGTATCTGTGAATGGCGGAGCTTTCTGGTGTTCTGTCCCATTACATGGACATCGCCGCCGGTCGGTACTATCTCTCTGAGCAGAAGCTTGATCAGGGTTGACTTACCCGATCCGCTGTCTCCTACGATGAATACGAATTCACCCTTGTCTATCCTGAGCGTGACATTCTTGACTGCCGGATTTCCTTTCTCGGGATAATTCATGCTGACATCGTCAAGAAAGATTATTCCGTTCTCTTCTATGAACTTGTCACGTTCGGCTCTTATCTTTTCTCTTCTGGTCATTTAAATCTACCTGTCAATATTCGTTCTTCTTCATATATTTCATATACTTGACGACCATGAGCGCGATCTTGAAAGTGATGGCATCGTCAAATACCCTCAGGTCAAGGCCTGTGGTCTTCTGGATCTTATCAAGTCTGTAGACGAGCGTATTCCTGTGTATGAACAGCTGTCTCGAAGTCTCCGATACATTGAGGGAATTCTCGAAGAACTTATCGATGGTGGGAAGGATCTCATCATCAAATTCATCGATATCCTTGCCGTCGAAGATCTCCTTGATGAAAAGTCTGCAAAGAGGGATGGGAAGCTGATAGATAAGTCTTCCGATGCCGAGTCCGCTGTAAGAGATGATCTCTCTTTCCTCGAAGAATATCCTTCCGACATCGGCTGCCATTCTGGCTTCCTTATAGGAACGGCTTACTTCCTTGATCTCGGATGCAACACTTCCGTATGCGATCTTTATTCCGACCGCGCCTGCTTCAGCAAGAGCATTCCTGAGACCTGCGGTGGTCTCTTCGATCTCTGATTCCTGCATATCGGGTCTGGTCATGGGCTGCTCGAATTCCATCACAACAACGACGTCGGTCTCATCGACGGCTGTGACGAAATCCCTGGGTCTTGATAAGCAGAATGTCCTGACGGTCTCAAGTATATTGATATCCTTGGTATTGGAAGCCTCGGTGAGGATCACAACCCTGGGAACATCATTGGCGATGTGGAGTTTCTTGGATCTGCTGTAGATATCCACGAGCAGAAGGTTATCAAGAAGAAGATTCTTAAAGAAATTGTCCTTGTCGAATCTCTCCCTGTAGGCAACGGATAAGCTCTGCACCTGGAAAGCCGCCATCTTGCCGAGAGTATATACATCCTCTCCCGCACCGGCTACAGCCAGCACATATTCAAGGGTCTGATCGTCATAGATCTTAAAATACTGATTTCCCTTGATCTCCTGGGAATCCGCACCCGAAGATGCAAATTCAACGGCATCCTTGGAGAGACCCGCTATTTCTCCCGTGGAAACAACGCATCTGCCTTCCGGATCCGTGATGGCAAGATCGACCCTTGCGATCTGCTTTAATCCGTCTAATGTTGCCTGAAGTATTTGATTAGATATCATAAATAACCCCGTCAAAAACTATGAAACTGTAACGAACCCACATCGGGGCTCATAAAACCCCAATAGATAATATACACAAAAATGTACAAAAAAACAAGGATTCTATGGTAAAAATTAGCAAAAAATAACACCCCGGAATATCCGGGGTGCAAATTACGTAATGTTATGCTCAAACAGACACATCGAAATTGGCGCCGACAGAAGGATTGACGCTTAATTCCATGGCACCGGAATCGATGAGCTCGACCATTCCCTGTCCCATATCCTTGGAAGTGTTGAGTGTCTTGGCAAGGATCGCAGTGCTGATGTCATTCATCGTCATTGCCTGTTTGAAGTTTACTGCCATATTCACGAGGCTCATATCCATATGTATCCCCCCAGGGAGAAAGAACTCATTCCCTTTAAGTACAGATATTATACAACTTATGTAAACAATTCGCAAGCGCTTCTGCGCCACCCGCTGCACGATGCAGCATAGACCTGAATTCAAGTACACGGATGTACTTGAAGGTCCGGTGGACTTTGTTATCTAAGACTTATATAGCCTTCGCCTATGGTGATCTTGTCTTCCTTGAGAAGCTTGCCCACGGCGCGCTTGAATTCGTTCTTGCTCATGCCCGTCTTCTCACGGATAAGTTCGGGATCGCTCTTATCGTAAAAATCGATCTTTCCGCCGGATGCTTTGATCATATCGAAGATCTTCTCAGCATCTTCGTTCCTCTGGACATATCCTTTGTCACGAACGGCAAGCTGGAGCCTTCCGTCATCCATCACTTTGGCAACTCTTGCGGTGATCTTACTTCCGGCTACGATCTTCTCCGCCGCACCGAACATTTCCTTTTTGGGGATCAGTGCGGAATATTTATCATCCACGGCAACAAATGCACCGAAGTTCTCACTTATCAGATATACGGTTCCCGAAACCGTGTCATCCTTTTTGTATTCAGATCTGTCTTCAAGGCTCTTGTAGACATCCATTTTGGCACAGAGCCTGTCGGATTTATCGGCATACATTGTCACGAGGATCTCGTCACCCTCCTGTACCCTGTAGGTCTGCTGGGCATAGGGAAGGAAAAGGTCTTTTTCGAGGCCCCAGTCGAGGAACGCGCCTATCTTGGTGACCTGCACGACCTTGAGTCTTGCAAGGGTACCGATAGTAAGACGGGGTGTTTCGAGAGTGGCTATCTGCCTGTCCTCCGAATCGCGATACACGAATACATCAAGCTCAGAGCCTACGGTGACTCCTTCGGGCACTCTCGATGAAGGGAGAAGGACTCTCTCCTCAGCCTTATCGCCGTGACCCTCTTCGGAAAGATATACTCCGAACTCGACTTTTTTTACCACTTTTAATTTTTGTCTGTAACCGGTTTTTATCATTTGAATTCCATTACGGCATAGGGTGCGCCGTCTCCGTTTTCAAGAGAAACTATGCAGCCTTCATCTCCGAGATCGAACACTCTGGGATAAATGGTATCACCCAGAAATGCCTGTGCAAGGTACTGGGCCCTGAATCCGGAACAGTTTCTTCCTCCGGGAATGTATGAGGCCGCTATCTGAACGAATTTACCGTTATTTACATGATGATTGGCATCAAGATGTATGGGCTCTATGGTGACCGGTGTCTCCTGCTCCCCGCCTTCCGGAACGCGGATCTTTCTGACGATCTTGCCCATTGGAAGCGGTTCTTCGGTCTTATACCTGTCAAGCATATCCCGGGTCATGGGAGTCGGCTTAAAAGTCTCCGTGTCAAGAAGCGACCATATCGAATAAGCTCTGACAATAACCTCATCTCCGGATCTTATCCCGAAGCATCTCTTTCCGACAAAGCCGTTGAAATCGACGGGAAAAGTAAATACCGTAACCTTCTCACACAGTCCGGGGAGGCGGTCTATCTCGACCTGCCAGCTGTTGAGCACCCAGAATACATTATTGTCCCTGCAGTATGAGAGGCCCAGTCCGAGGTCTTCCGACTGAAAAGTCGAGCAATCCTGAAGAATGTCTATGAGAGCCGGAATGCTGAGCTTCTCCTGTTCATCTACCCGGCTGTAACCGATACGTATATCATATTCGTACATTATCTGTTCCTTACGCAAACATATTTATCAGAATCTCACCTATTTCGGAAAGTATGAAAAGGATCATTCCGACATTGATCAGGGCTACGGTAAATCTCTTTCCGGAAGGAATCGTAAAACGTCCGGGCCTGAACCTGATCTTGCCGGTTGCGCCGAAGACTATGAGAAGGATCAGTCCGATGATCATACAGCCGAATACCGCAACGGCAAACAGACAATAGCCCAATATACCTGCGAAATTTTCCATCGCATACTCTGTCAGGACTTCATTGTCACCGGCTTCCAGCAGCTCCCCCAATACGTCAATATCGACATTCTGAAGCAGGATCAGGGGAACAATGCTTCCGATGAAATTAATGATGATGTGATATGCGATCGTAACGGAAACCCTGCCGCACTTAAGATACACATAAGCGAGAAGGCATCCCAGAAGACCCGCATAAACAAACTGGGTAAGATTTCCGTGGAACAGGCCGAACATAAGACCCGTGACCGCAACGGTTATACCTTCTCCGTAGATCCTGAGCCTGTCACAGAGAAGCTTTCTGAAAAGAAGTTCCTCAACGATCGGTCCGACGATGACCATGATGATCAGATTGACGATCAGATCTCCGTTAAATACAAGATCCTGAACAGCATTGGTGGAAGCCTGGGCCTCGGGAGCAAACTGCTCTATCAGCATTCCTATATAAGTACCTATAAAACTGCCTATGTACATAAGACCCAGAGCGATGATAAGTCCGGCTATGAACTTGCCGAATCCCCAGGAAGCCTTATCGGGCTTCTCGGAAGGAAGTCTCTTCATCATAAGTATGCATATCGGAGCACCAACCAGATACATCGGAAGAATGCTTGCCAGTATCATAAAGAGATAATTGTCCCAAAGATCGGGATTAACAGTGTCCACCGCTATCGATACACCGATCTGGATCGCTGCCGAAACTATCGAGAATATAAAATAGCTGAGACCCACACCGCTGAAGTGCTTTTTCGCACTCTTAGAATCAAACGGGGCCTGCTGAGGCAGGATAAAGGGATCATACCCCTGCCCAGGAACCTGCTGAGGTGCTTGCTGCATATAAGGGTTATACCCGTACTGTGGCGCCTGCTGCGGTGCGGGCTGTTGTGAAAATTGCCGGTTATTGCCGTCCATTAGTACTCCTGAAAAAGTATAAAATAAGACCGAGGACTGTGTCCTCGGCCTCGAGCAGGGCTACAAGGACTCGAACCTTGAAAATGACGGAATCAGAATCCGCTGCCTTACCATTTGGCTATAGCCCTATGTGCGTTACGAAAACACATTATAATGAAAGTGACCTGAAAATGCAAGCACTATTTTTCCGAAAGAAGATGATTGATGAACTGTCCCGCGCATCTTCCCGAAAGACCGCCGTGGCTCATTTCCCATCTGTCGCTCTGAAGATACAGCTCCTTCTCATCCATCTCGATGCCGTTTCTGTCGGCAAGTGCCTTGACTATATCATGGAAAAGCTGCCTGTCGGGCTTGTAATATCCGATGGTCACGCCGAAACGGTTTGCCAGCGAGAGCTTCTCCTCCATGGTATCCGACCTGTGAATATCCGCATTCTGTTCAACGTCATCCCTGTCCGACCACATCTCGCGCACAAGATGACGCCTGTTGGATGTCGCATAGATAAGGATATTGTCGGGCCTGGTCTCAAGTCCGCCTTCAATAACCGCCTTCAGGAATTTATATTCGGACTCATCCTCTTCAAAAGAAAGATCGTCCATATAAATGATGAACTTGTAATTTCTGTTCTTGATCTGTGAGATCAGCTGGCTTAAGAACCTGAACTGATACTTGTAGATCTCTATCATTCGAAGGCCCCTGTCATAATATTCATTGACTATGGCCTTGATGCTGGTGGACTTACCGGTTCCGCTGTCACCGAAAAGAAGAACGTTATTGGCCTTCCTTCCCTCGACAAAAGCTTCGGTATTTTCGATGAGCTTTGCCTTCTGGATCTCATATCCGTGAAGATCTGACAAAACGACATGCTCCATATTAGCGACGGGCTTAAATATGACACTTCCGTCAGGTGCATCGGCGATACGGAATGCTTTGTTGAGTCCGAACATTCCTACACCGTAATCTTTGTAAAATCCGGTCATGATGCGGAAGAACTCATCCGCATCCTTCGCTGCGGCAAGTTTGTCGGAAAGTGCCCTGACCTTCTCACTGACGCTTCCGTTGTACATGAGCGAAGGCTTTTCGATCGCTTTATAATCCGTGATGCAGCTGAACACATCCGTCTGAAGAAGCTCTTCTATCCATGAAAAATCATAGCGGAACAGTTCCATGAAAGCGGTAAAATCGCTCTTTGCGAAGTGATTGACCGTACCTTCGCTTCCGCCGGTCTTTTCGGCGGTCAGGGCAAAGGGATTTTCGGCTGTGACAAGAAGATATGTAAGATAATTCTGCCAGAGATTTCCGTCAAAATTATAATCCGTGGATATGACCAGGATCTTCTTGATCTGGGCATAGACATGTGAGGTTATCTCATTCGGATCATATTCACCCGCGCGAAGAATCCTGCAGACTTCTGCAAGCTGCATCAGAACGGAATCTTCGGGAAGTCCTCCGTATATAAGGAATCTGGATGTGATCCTGTCCATAGCGGTTTATACCTCAAACATCAGATCTTCGTAAGTAGGAACGGGCCACATTCTCTTATCCACCATTGTTTCAAGCTTATCAACGGGAGTTCTGAGAAGTGTCATAGCGGGAACAACCTTGTCCCTGTAGGTAACAGCCTGATCCTTGCCGCGGCTCATAGCCTTGGCTTCTCCGGTTATCTTCTCAAGATTTTCGACAGCATCAAGTGTCTGTGCAAGAAGAGCCGATACTTCGGAAAGGATCCTGGATACAGCAGCGGCATCTCCGCCGGCAGCCTTGACACCGTTGATCGCATCGGCAAGCATACGCTCATACTTAACCACAGCGGGAATATAGAGCTTTCTTGCCATTTCGATCATGGTATTTGCTTCGATATTGATGCTCTTGGAATAGATCTCGTAAACGATCTCTTCACGGGACTCGAGCTCAACCTTGGTATAGATTCCAAATCTTTCGAACAGCGCGACGGACTTGTCGGTTGTAAGTGCGCTTGCGGCATCGACCATATTCCTGATATTGGGAAGTCCGCGCTTTTCGGCTTCCTTCACCCACGCATCCGAATATCCGTCGCCGGAGAATATGATCCTTACGTGCTCGGCAAGATATTTCTTGATAAGGTCGTGGCAGGCGAGTTCGAAGTTGTCAGCCTTTTCAAGTATGTCTGCGGCATCGCAGAAGCTCTCCGCAACTATGGTGTTGATCGTAGTATTGGCATCGGCAATGGAATCCGAGCTTCCGACCATACGGAACTCGAATTTGTTACCGGTAAATGCGAAGGGTGAGGTACGGTTTCTGTCGGTTGCATCCTTCTCGATATCGGAAAGAGTGGATACACCGGTGATGAGCTTGCCGCCGTGGATCGAATGATCCGCTGCTCCGGTCTCGATAAGCTGCTTTACGACATCCTCAAGCTGTTCGCCGAGGAACACGCTGATGATCGCGGGAGGTGCCTCATCCGCACCGAGTCTGTGTTCGTTGCCGACGTTGGAAGCACTCTGTCTCAGAAGATCCGCATGCTCATCAACAGCCCTGAGTATGCAGGCAAGTACGAGAAGGAACTGTACATTTGCCTCCGGAGTATATCCGGGATCGAGAAGATTGACACCCGTGTCGGTAGTAAGCGACCAGTTATTGTGCTTACCGCTTCCGTTGACACAGTTATAAGGCTTTTCGTTAAGAAGACAGTGAAGGCCTCTGCGCTCGGCAACCTTCTTCATCGTCTCCATTATTATCTGGTTGTGATCAACCGCGATGTTAGCGGTCTCATATATGGGAGCAAGCTCGTGCTGGGCGGGCGCAACCTCGTTGTGCTGGGTCTTGGCGGTAACGCCGAGCTTCCAGAGTTCGAGATTGAGGTCCTTCATGAACGCTCCGATCCTCTCCCTGATGGCACCAAAATAGTGGTCGTCCATCTCCTGGCCCTTGGGTGCGGGTGCACCGAAAAGAGTTCTTCCCGCAAAGACCATATCGGGACGTCTTAAGTACTTATCCCTGTCCACAAGGAAATATTCCTGCTCGGGACCGACGGAAGGAGTGACCTTGGTGGCCTTTTTATCTCCGAAAAGCTTTACGATACGGAGTGCCTGTTCGGAAATTGCCTCCATGGAACGAAGGAGCGGTGTCTTTTTATCAAGAGCCTCACCCGTGTAAGAGCAGAATGCCGTGGGAATGCAGAGGATGACTCCGGTAGCATCTTCCTTGAGGAATGCGGGGGAGGTGATATCCCAGACCGTATATCCTCTTGCCTCGAATGTCGCCCTGAGTCCTCCGGAGGGGAAAGACGAAGCGTCCGGTTCGCCCTTTATGAGCTCTTTTCCGGAAAACTCCATTATCATCCTTCCCATATTGTCGGGATGAGTGACGAATGAATCATGCTTCTCGGCCGTAATACCCGTAAGAGGATGGAACCAGTGGGTATAGTGGGTTGCTCCGTTTTCAACGGCCCAGTCCTTCATGGCACCGGCTACGATATCGGCGGATTTTCTGGAAAGCTCTCCGCCTTTTTGCATCACGCCAACAACCTCTTTGTAAACATTTTCGGGAAGTCTTTCCTTCATTTTGCCGAGGGTGAAGACTTTGGATCCGAAAATCTCCTCAATATTTACATTTTCACAGCATGCATTTTCAGACATCAGGATAACTCCTTTGAAAATATGGTTTTCTATACGTGCATATCAGTATCAGTTTAAACACTTATGCCCGATTTTTCAATTATTCTTTTGGTAGAAAAGAGCAGGCGCATACGCCCTATTCTTCGGTTTCGGACTCTTCGGCATCCTTCGCCGGAGCGTAGTAGAGATTCTCTTTCAGGTACTCTTTGTTTGCTTCGAAATCTACGCCCAGAACCGCCATGGAATCCCTTGTTTCATTCCACCAGGTGTTCTCAAGGGGAAGACTTCCGCTCACCCTTTCGTACCGGAGGGCAAAAGGAGCCCTTAGGAGCAGTGTGTAGCACTCGGCAAAGGTGAGATTGGTCGTAAGGTTTGGACAGAGTGCCTCGACAAAACCGTTGAAGTCCTTAAGGACGGTTCCGGGGAGCTTCTTGATGATCTCCTCCATGACCTTTCTCTGGCGCTCGGTGCGCCCGAAATCCATTCCGATGTATCTGTTCCTCGAATAGGCAAGTGCCTGCGCACCGTTCAGATGCAGCATTCCGCCTTCGAGATCATAGATATAATCGTAGCCGAACTCCTTGCCGCGAAGCTCGTTGTATTCGTTAAGGTAAGCATTGACCCAGATGACCTCATCAGGCGTGAGCTCAAGATCCACACCTCCGACCGCATCGACCACGTTCGCAAACGCTTCGAAATTGACCAGGATGTATCTGTTCACCGGAATATCGAAGTTCTGCTCGATCGTCTTCATGAGCAGTTCGGGACCGCCGAAAGCGTATGCGGCGTTAAGTCTGTTGGAGCCGTATCCGGGTATCTCAACATAGATATCCCTGAGTATGGAGGTCATAAGGACCTTGCCGGTCTTGGTCGAGATCGATACCAGTATCATCGCATCGCTACGGCCGTCCTCACCGTTCAGTCTCGAATCGTTTCCGATCAGCAGGATGTTGGTGACTCCGTCCGCCGTCAGGGCTTTCTTATCGAGATCGCCGGCTTCTTCGTACGTCATCAGCGAATATGCCTTCCTGGTCATAAAAAAAGAAAGACCCAGCGCTATCGCCAGAAGAACGACCAGCGTTACGAATATCGTCTTTATAAAAGAAAGAAAAAGATTCTTACGCTTGCGGGGAGCGGGATTACCGTTTTTGCCTCCGCGCGGTGCTGCGTTTCTTCCGCCGCGGGGTGCCGTATTTCTTCCGCCGTTTCCGCCCCTTCCTCCGCGGCCGCTTCCCGGAGCATCATATCTTACATTATTGCTTCGGGCGGGAGCCTTTTTCTTCCTGCGGGGCTTTTCCCAGTCTTCGGGAATACTGTAATAAACGGGCTCTGCGGGCTGAGGAGAAGCGGTGCGTCTTATCACATTTCTCTGCTGTCCGGATGCAGGAGCACCGGCGGGTCTTCCCTGTGCGCCTGCGGGGCGCTGCTGAGCGTATCCCGAACCTGCGGGACGCTGCGACGCGCTGCGGGGGCCCTGTGCGTAAGGGTCCGGTCTTCCCGAAGGTCTGCCCTGTGCGCCTGCGGGGCGCTGCGATGAGCTCCTCGTCCTCGGTCTTGCGTCATAGTTTATATAATCATCTTCCCTGTATGTGACAGGTCTTTCGGTAGTTCTGCTGCGTCTATTTGCGACATCTCTGTCATTTCTGTACTCGTTACTCAAAACCTTTAATTCCTCGATCCTAACATTCTCATTACATCCCCGGGCTCCGGAACGGAACCTCCCTCACATGCAACGATTGCCCTGATCATCATGCTTGCATGGGGACAGCTGTCCATCTCCTTGCCGTCGGGATCATACATCTTAACGGCTTTCGCCTTAACATTGCTTCCGTCCGGCTTCATGATCTCTATCTCTTCGCCGACGGAGAATTTATTCTTCTGGATAAATGTGACAGCAGTGTCACTACCTGAGCTTTCCGCGGTTTCTATGCTTCCCAGATAGACCGCGTTGCTCTCGTATGTCTTACCGTCGTATATCTGCCCGTCGCTTCCGGGGTTTCCGTAGAAAAATCCCGTTCCGTACGGTCTGAAAGTGGTCATCGAGATCTGCTCTTTATAAAGCTCTTTGTTTGCTTCATACTTGGCCGGATCTTCGAAATAATCATCGATGGCCTTTCTGTACGTCCTCGTTACGGAAGCCACATAGAGCGGATTCTTCATCCTTCCCTCTATCTTGAGAGAATCGATGCCGGCATTTATCATATCCGGAAGATGATCTATCATGCACAGATCCCTGGAGCTGAACACAAATGTTCCTCTCTCGGTCTCTTCAACCGGCATGTATTCACCGGGGCGGGTCTCCTCCGTGACATAGTACTTCCATCTGCACGGATGAGTGCATGCACCCCTGTTGGAATCTCTTCCCGTCATATATGCGGACAAAAGACATCTTCCCGAATACGAGATGCACATCGCGCCGTGCACGAATGCTTCTATCTCCATATCCTCGGGTATATTCTCACGGATCTCGCGTATCTCTTTGAGAGAAAGCTCCCTTCCGACAACGATCCTTCTTGCGCCCTGTCTGTACCAGAAATTGCAGGTTGCATAGTTGGTATTGTTGGCCTGGGTGGAAATATGGATCACAGCCTCGGGGAAATTTGCGACACATATGTCATACATTCCGGGATCAGCTATGAGTATCGCATCGGGAGATTCCTTCATGGCGCGAAGCTCCCTGAAATACCCGGCAGCTTCATTAAGATCATGATTGTGTGCCATTATATTGGCGGTCACATATACCTTTACGCCTGCCGCATGTGCTTTTTCTATGCAGTGCGACATCTCATCCGTCGAAAAATTGCGCGCCTTGGCCCTGAGGGAAAAGAATTCCCCTCCCATATATACCGCATCGGCACCGTAATGAAGAGCCGCTTCAAATGTATCCGGTCCTCCCGCGGGAACGAGAAGCTCGGGCTTATTTTTCTTTTCCATGCCTGACCCCCTTAATCCCTTTTCCTGTAGCTTAACGTAACTCCGTCGGCCATGGGCAGGATAGCCGACTCAAGGAAAGGTGAATCGCTGACTTCCTTCAGATATTCCCTCATCCTCTCATGGATGGTCCTGTCCCTGCGGCGTACCGCATATCTGGATTCGATCACATCTCCGTCCTGCATCACGTTATCGGATACGAGCATTCCTCCGGGTGCAAGAAGCCTTACTATGTCACCCAGAAACGAAATATACTGTCCCTTTGCGGAATCAAGAAAGATAAAATCATATCTTCCGCTCTCAAGTGTGGGAAGAATTTCCGCCGCATCTCCTTCAAGAAGCTCTATGTCGGGACCGTATTTGGCGAAATTTTCTCTTGCCTGCACAAGCCTGGGTTCGTAGTTTTCTATGGTCGTTATATGTGCGCCCCGGGCATATTCGTGCATTAAAAGCGCGGAAAAACCCACCGCTGTACCTATCTCAAGGATATTTTTCGGAGCCGCATATCCCATCAGAAAGCGCAGAAGGCCCTGAACGGATGACCTTACTATGGGGATCCCGTCCGAAAGTGCCCGCTCTTTTATATCCTCAAGATATCCGGCCAGAGGAGGCTGGGTAAGCTCTATGTATTTTTCCGTGCGGTCTTTGTTCATAAAATCTGTAAAGGGCGCCCTTACCGGACGCCCCCTTTTTTAAGTTATGGATTTACGGTTTCCGCAGCCCCTTCTACTTCCGCAGGTTCCGTGGTTTCAACTGCGGCATCTTCAGCGGTAACAGCCTCGGCATCCTGAAGGATAGCTTCTTCTTTTTCGGCTTCTTCAAGCTCCTTCGCCTCGGTCTCCGCCGCTATCTGCGCAAACATCTCCTCGGCGGTCTGCTCGGTACTGAAGGTATATGTACCGCCTCTGACTCCCTCACGGTACTCGGATGCGTAATACTGAATTGCGAAAAGCAGTGAATCCCTTGAAAGTCCCTTGGATTCAAAAAGCTCGCCGAGTTCCTTGGCGCTGAAATCCATGGGGATCTCAACGGTCACTTCCTTACCGTACCCCTCGGATGCGATGGGCTCTTCGGTGAACACCCTGTAACCGAGGTTGTAGCACCTCGTCGCACCTTTGATCACAAAATATATGATTATTACCCACATTGCGATCTTGAAAACCACGTCCAGGACCGAAAGGGACAAAAACAATGTCTTTTTCTTAGTCATAATAAAACCTTATTCGAAATCCAGCGCTTCCGTGATCTTGTAAGTCATATCCTGCATCATCCTGCAGAAAGCGAGCTCCGCATCGAAAAATGCATCGGCTCTGGGTTCGGATGCCCTGAATCCCACTACTTCAGTTCTGAATCTGTCATATTCCGCAAGATCTATATCTTCGGACTGCTGAAAATTATAATTCCTCTTGCGGAAATCATCAACCCTGCGCTTAAGATCGGGGTCTTTTTTCAATTCCTCAAGCGCTTCCCTGTATTCCAGGTAAATGTCCGTTTCCCTGATTGAGGCGATGAATTTTTGCATTGCTTCATCATATGTATCCAATGCTGTCTCCTTATGCTTCCTCGATTATGGGAAGTATCATCGGCTTTCTCTTAAGGTTTTTCCAGACAAAATCACCCATCGCATCCCTTACCGCCGTCTTGATGGTGTTCCAGTCGGCGCCCTCGTCAAGGCAATTCTCGACTGCAGACTGTGCCACCGCCGTCGCCTCGGTCAGAAGATCCTCGGACTCCTTGATATATACGAAGCCTCTCGATACGACATCTGGACCTGCGATCAGTTCCCCTTCCGAAGAGATGCACATGCATACGATTATTATACCATCGGCGGCAAGTCTCTGCCTGTCACGAAGAACCACGTTCCCGACATCTCCGACACCGGATCCGTCAACAAGTATGTCACCGACGGGAACCTTGCCCGTGACCTCCGCGGTCTCTCCGTCAAGCTCAAGAACGTCTCCGCTTGAGATTATCTTGATCCTGTCCTTGGTAAATCCGAGTTCCTTCGCAATCTTAGCCTGCGCCATCAGATGCTTGTATTCTCCGTGAACGGGAACACTGAACTTGGGCTGTACAAGACTGTAGATCAGCTTTATCTCCTCCTGGCATGCGTGTCAGGATACGTGAACATCCTGAAATACGACATTTACGCCCTTCTGGAGGAGCGAATTGATGATCCTGGTAACGGGCTTTTCATTTCCCGGGATGGGATGTGATGAAAAAATGACCGTATCCCCGGCACCGATCGTGATCTTTCTGTGGGTACCGTCCGCCATCCTCGACAGAGCCGCCATGCTCTCGCCCTGGCTTCCGGTCGTGATGATGACCTGTCTGTCCGCGGGAATATCCTTCATCTCATCAAGGGTTGCGAGAGTATTCTCGGGTATATCGATGCATTCGAGTCTCTGTGCGGTATCTATGATATTGACCATGCTGCGGCCCTCGACCGCAACACGCCTGCCGAATTTATAAGCCGTATTGATGATCTGGCGAACCCTGTCGACGTTCGAGGCAAATGTTGCGACGAATATCCTCGTGTTCTTATTTTCCTCGAATATATCGTCGAAAATAGGTGCCAGGGTCTTCTCCGAAGGAGTAAATCCGGGTCTTTCCGCATTGGTCGAATCGCAGAGCAGTGCGAGGACTCCCTTTTTGCCAATCTCCGCGAATCTCTGAAGATCGATCGCGTCACCGTATACGGGAGTGTAATCGACCTTGAAATCACCGGTATGTACAACGCAGCCGACGGGTGAATAGATCGCCAGTGCGGCAGCATCAACGATGCTGTGATTGGTACGGATGAACTCGATCCTGAAATCACCGAGATTGATGGACTGTCCGAAAGTAACGGTCTTGCGTCTTACGGTGTCCATGAGCCTGGTGCCGAGCGCCGCGTGATCCTTGTCATATTCCTCGAGCTTATGCTCGATAAGTCCCATTGTAAGCCTGGTGGCGTAAACGGGTGCGGGAACCTGTGAGAGCACGTAGGCGATCGAACCGATATGATCCTCGTGTCCGTGAGTTATGACAAAGCCCTTGAGCTTCTCATAATTATCCTTGATGTAAGTTACGTCGGGTATGACGAGGTCGATACCCAGCATGTCGTCCTGGGGAAATGCAAGTCCGCAGTCAACAACGATAATACTGTCTCCGTATTCGAAGGCAGTGATGTTCATTCCGATCTGCTCAAGTCCTCCCAGAGGGATTATCTTCAGCTTGGAACTCGGAATCTCTTTATTAGTGTTACTCAAATAAATTGTCCTTTCTTTTCATTGAAAAGAAAACCGTCCCGGCGCTTTCTCAATCCTCGCGCTCAAGCGAGACATCATCGAGAAGGTCCTCAAAGACAGGTGCCAGGGCATCGAGCTCGTCGTCGTCAGATACGATAACGTATCTGCTCTCCTCTTCGCCCTCTTCGGAAATGTCCTTGAGGATAAGAGCCTCTCCGTCGCCTTCCTCGAAATCGGTGACAAGGATATAGTCGTGTCCGCCAAGCCTTGTCTGCTCGAGTACGAAGAATTCAACGGGGTCTGCTCCTTCGGGTTTGAAGATTATCTTTTCAAGTTTCTTTTCGTTTTCTTCAGTGTTCATAAGTTTTCCTGTTCATATAGCTCTGCAAGATCAACTGTGCAGCTATCATATCAACATACTTTTTGTGGTCCTTCTTCGGGACTCCGGCTTCATCCATGATCTCATCCGCCTCGACCGTGGTCAGCCTCTCGTCCTCCATTATCACGGGAAGACCGGTCCTTCTTTTTACGGAAGCGGCGAATTCCTCCGTAAGTCTCACCCTTTCGCCTTCATCCCCGGAAGGCATCAGGGGATTTCCTATCACTATCGTCCCGACATCATACTGAACGATCAGCTCCTCAATGCGGGCGTAGGTCTTGCGCAGCTTGTCCGGATGCTCGCGTCTGATGATCTCAACGGGCTCGGCTGCAAGAAAAAGCGGGTCGCTGACCGCAACACCTACCGTCTTCGACCCGAAATCAAGACCCATTAATCTTTTTCTTTCCGATTCCATTTCCGTAAAGTATCAGTTCCAGCCCTTGCTGGCAATGTATTCGAGAAGAAGCTCCTCAACAAGCTCATCACGCTCAGCCTTCATGATGAGGGATCTTGCTCCCTTGTGGCTGGTGATGTAAGTGGGGTCTCCGCTCATGATATAGCCGACGATCTGATTGACCGGATTATAGCCCTTTTCCTGAAGAGCCTCATATACTTCTTCGAGAACGGAAGCGGCTCCCGAATCATCGGTAGGCACTTCGAAAAATTGTGTTTCAGAATTGTCTCTGGGCATCAGATCACCTCCCATATCCCTCTAATATATACCTCATTAGATTCTACCGCATCCATGCGTTATTTTCAAGTTATGTCGCCCGGATGAAACACGCTTTTTTCATAAAATCTATGTTATACTAATGAACGCAATTAACTAATAGATACACTTATAATTTCGTATTTTGCGTTCATTAGTCGGGTGTATCAGCAATCTTTATCTTGTACCAGTATGTAATGACGAACATGAACAAACAGATTTTTAACACATTTTTGATCAAATACGCAGAGATCGGCATCAAGGGCAATAACAGATACCTCTTCGAAGATGCCCTTGTCGCACACATCAATGCGGCCATGAAGACGATCCCCGGAAAGTTCCTGACAAGGAAGACACCCGGCAGGATCTATCTCGAATGCTCCGAGGATAAAAACGGGGCAGCCTTTGATTTCGATGAGGTCGTCGAAAAATTAAAGCACATCTTCGGCATCGTATATATCTGCCCTGTCATCGTGTATCCGACGGAAGACCAGGAAGTGCTCAGGGAGCAGGCCGTAAAATACTGGGGCGATATGTACGGCAAGACCGATAAGATCTTCAAGGTTGTCTGCAGAAGAGGCAATAAGGGATACCCCCTCGATTCCATGGAGGTTGCCGCTGATCTCGGAGAAGCGATCCTTGATGCGTTCCCGGATCTTAAGGTTGATGTCAGAAAGCCCGATATCTTCCTCAATGTGGAGCTCAGGGACAAAACCTACATATACTCAGAATCCATTACAGGACCCGGCGGAATGCCCGTCGGAACTAACGGAAAGGGAATGCTCCTTTTATCCGGCGGTATCGATTCACCCGTTGCGGGATATATGATCTCAAAGCGCGGTGTTTCCCTCGATGCGGTCTATTTCAACGCTCCTCCCTATACATCCGAGAGAGCCAGGCAGAAAGTCGTGGACCTTGCGAAGATCATCTCCGCATACACCGGCCCCATCAATCTCCACGTCATCAACTTTACCGATATCCAGCTTGCCATCTACGAGAACTGCCCTCATGACGAGCTGACCATAATCATGCGAAGATACATGATGAGGATTGCCGAACATCTCGCTTATGAGAACGGATGCCACGGACTTGTTACCGGAGAAAGCGTCGGACAGGTCGCTTCACAGACCTTCGCGTCCCTCGTTTCCACCAACGAAGTCTGTACTCTTCCCGTCCTCAGGCCCCTGATCGCATTCGACAAGCAGGAGATCGTCGAGATCTCAGAGAAGATCGGCACCTACGAGACCTCGATCCTTCCTTATGAGGACTGCTGCACGATCTTCGTTGCCAAGCACCCCGTGACCAACCCCAGCAGACTCGTGATACAAAAGCATGAGCACAAGCTCGACGATATCATCGATGACCTTCTCGCAAAGGCCTATGAGACCGACGAGATCATCGAAATAGGAAAATAAAAAGACCGAAGGGTTTAACCTTCGGTCTTTGAAGCAACGGGTTTAATTATACCTGATACTGCTTAAGAACCTCGAGAACATCATCAGCTCCGCCCTCGGTGTGGATGTTGAGGTCGATGGGCTTGGAAAGATCGAGGCTGAAGATACCCATGATGGACTTAGCGTCGATTACGTATCTTCCGGATACAAGATCGAAGTCATATTCGAACTTGGTGATATCGTTTACAAAACTCTTTACCTTGTCAATTGAATTAAGAGAAATCTTTACTGTTTTCATTTGAGTTACCTCCTTATTTCTCTGATATTTTTTCTTTTTCCTCGTTGCTACGGTGTAATAGTAATTGACTGTTAAAGGATTGTCAAGCCTGACGGAGCCTTAAAGAGAACCAAACTTTTATGAGAAAAAAGCCCAAAACTATAGCATTCCACAACCTCGGCTGTAAGGTTAATGCGTATGAAACCGAAATAATGCTTCAAAATGCACAATCAGCAGGATATGAAATTGTGCAGTTTTCACAGATTTCGGACATATATGTTATCAACACATGCACAGTAACAAATATCGCCGACAGAAAGAGCAGGCAGATGCTCCACCGTGCCAAAAAGCTCAATCCGGACTCCGTCGTTGTCGCAGTCGGATGCTATGTCCAGACCGGAAGCGACGCTCTTCTCAAGGATCCGCTCGTTGACATCTGCATCGGCAACAATCATAAATCGGAGCTCATCCCCATAATCGAGGACTACATCAAAAACCGCTCCGGTAAAAAGATCGTACTGGACGACCTCGGCGTGCCTTCCGAATATGAGGATATGACGCTCGAGACGCTCTCCGACCGCGTCCGCACCTTCGTCAAGATCCAGGACGGCTGCAACCAGTTCTGCACCTACTGCGCGATCCCCCTTGCAAGAGGAAGGGTCCGCTCGCGCGGAAAAGAAGACATATGCGGTGAGATCCGCGGCCTGATCGAAAAAGGCTGTTCGGAGATAGTCCTGACCGGAATACATGTCGGTTCCTACGGTATCGACCTCGATGATACGGGAAATACCTCCGGCGATTACGGCGGGAACAGCAGACTCATAGATCTCGTCGAAGAGATCGCGAAGATCCCAGGACTCGAAAGGATCCGCCTCAGTTCGGTCGAACCGAGGATAATGTCGGAGGAAAATGCGGAGCGTCTTTCAAAGCTTACGAACCTCTGCCCCCATTTCCATCTGTCACTCCAGAGCGGATGCGACGCTACGCTCAAAAGAATGAACAGGCACTACAGCACCGAGGAATACTTCCAAAGCGTTCTGAACCTCAGAAAATATTTCGACGATCCCGCCATAACGACCGATGTCATCGCGGGCTTTCCCGGAGAGACCGGTGAGGAATTCGAAGAAACCCTCGCTTTCGTTAAGAAGGTCGGCTTTGCGGATATGCACATATTCAAATTCTCACCGAGGAAGAATACCAAGGCCGCTTCCATGTCCGGCAAGGTGTCGGAAGAAATTAAGAACGAAAGAAGCTCAAGACTCATTGACGCACAGATTGAAATGACGAAGGCGTATATGCAGCGTCATATCGGCAGAACGGAAAAGGTTCTCATCGAAGAACAGCAGGTCATCTTCGGAAAAAAATATATGGTAGGACACACACCCGATTATATTATGACAGCCGTGTCATCAGATACGCTCTCTCCCGGAGATGCGGTCGATCTGAAACTTACAGGGATACTTACAGAAGAGATCATGACGGCAGAATAACGAAACGAAGGCGAAACGAAGGGACGGTTCCTGCGTTCACAAAATCCGTGAACACAGGAACCGTCCCCTTGTTTCTCTTTTTTCAATTATCCGAGTGTGAATTTCTGAGTACCCGCTCCGAAGGTTGCTTCGTAATCGCCCTTGAATCCGGTGACTTCGGCGAAGCCTTCGCTGTCGGTATGTACGGTGTAATCCGTATTCCACTCTTCCTTGAACATCTTCCTGAGTTCATGATATGCGGGCTTGGGAGTTCCGTCTTTTTTGACAATACCGCTGGGAGCCCCGAGCCATCCGCCGTCTGTGAAATCCCAGCCGGTAACGGCTTCTACGAGAGGATGGGCAAAGAGGATCTCATACATCTCTCTCCACTCTTTGCGCTGTCTCTCCTCACCTTCGGGTGTGGAGGGCCACTCGTCTATCTGATAATCGTTAAGATCCACGATCTCGGGAGGCATGAGATGTCCCGATACGAGAGTATTCTCGGTAAAGTGGATGGGAAGGCCGAAGAACGAATATCTCTCAAGGATGTCTTCAAGCTTTTCCCTTCCCATATAACCCTGGTGCTGATGGGTCTGTATTCCGATCGCATCGAGGGGAACTCCGGCATTGAGCATTCCGTCGATCAGGATCCTGTAGCTTTCGGAAAGATTGAAGTCGTTGATAAGAAGAACCGAATTCGGATTGGCTGCCTTGGCCGCATCGAATACTTCCTTGACCAGCTTTATCCTTCCGAGATCCTTGCAGATCCTGGTTATCGCATTGTCATATCTGTCGTAAACCGGCATGATGACAACTTCATTGATGACATCCCAGTAATCGATCACACCCTTGAATGCGGTGACGTCACGGTTGATGCGGTCGAGCTGCTTCTGCAGGATCGTCGCATTGTCATAATCCATCAGCCAGTTTGCGCATACCGTGTGCCAGCATAAGGGATGTCCCTTGAGGGTCACTCCCTTGGAGGTAAGGTACTTTGCGGTGCGCATATACTGCTCGTAACGGGGCTCGCCTTCGACGGGCTCATACATCCCCCAGTAGAAATGCATGGTTCCGTAATTGAACATATCCAGCCACTTATGATTTATGTCGTTGGCAACCGCCTGCTGCTCTGCGGTAAGCGGGATATTCGCTCTCTCTTCCTCGGTAAGTTCCTCGGGAGGCAGAAAGTCATTGGCTCCGCTTCCGAAAAGAAATTTATGCTTAACGAGTTTTACTCTTACGTCCGAATCCGCAACGGGATTTCCCGATGCGTCTGTGAATCTTATCCTGTCTGTTGCTTTTCTGTGCTCATAATTTCCCATATCCGGTCCTCCGTGTTGATCGGTTTTCAACGATTATATCATGGGCCCAAAAACATTTATCTCGATAATTTGCTTTCTTACTTCTTATTTTTTGCTATAGGTCCGTAAAAAGAAAACGGACTATTTTCTGGTGAAACGCCTCAGCATCGGAACGATCTCACCGAGTGCGGAGATCACGCTGTCGATATCTTCACGGGTCGTAAGTACGGACATCGATATCCTTACGGTGGATTCAAGCAGATCCTTTTCAAGGCCGATGGAACTAAGTGTTGCCGACGGAGTTCTCTTATGAGTCGAGCATGCGCTTCCCGCGGAAACATATATCCCCTTATCCTCAAGAGAATGGAGAAGAACTTCAGCCCTTACATTCTTTACAGAAACGGAAATGATGTGGGGTGCAGTGCCGTCAATTCCCGCCGGACCTTCCGCCGTAAGTCCGTTGACGCTGACTCCTTCGATCTTCAGTGCATTTTCAATGAAGTACTTTTTCAGCTCATAAAGCATTGCGGTATCTTCATCAAGCTTTTCATAGAGCATCTTAGCTGCAAGTGCCATTCCGGATATGCCCGGAACATTTTCCGTGCCCGAGCGTATTCCCTTCTGCTGTCCGCCTCCGTACACGGGAGATACTATCCTTACTCCGTCTCCGATATATAAAAGCCCGCAGCCTTTCGGTCCGTGGATCTTGTGGGAGCTTGCGCTCAGAAGATCTATCTTCATCTTCACCGGATTGATCCGCGCCTTTCCGAAGCCCTGGACCGCATCCACGTGGAAGAGACATTCCGGACATTTTTCCTTGATCAGCTTTCCGGCTTCCGCAACGGGCTGGACCGATCCGATCTCATTGTTGGTGTGCATTATCGATACGAGGATCGTATCCGGCGTAAGGGCCTTTTCAAGTTCATCAAGCGATATCCTGCCGCTTTTATCCGTCCCCAGATATGTGACCGAAAAGCCCTCATCCTCAAGGTGCTTCATGGTATTCAGGACTGCAGGGTGCTCGATCTTCGTCGTTATGATATGCTTTCCTCTTCTCTCGAGTGCCTTTGCGGCTCCGAGGATCGCGATATTGTCCGATTCCGTTCCTCCCGATGTGTAATAGATGCACTTTTCACCGCATCCGAGAACGGACGAAAGGATCTTAGTGCTCTCTTTTAAGCGATCCTCCGCCACCACACCCATATGGTGCATGCTGGAGGGATTACCGTAATCCTCCGTCATGACCTTGGAGACCAGGTCCGCCACCTCGGGGAATGCCTTCGTAGTTGCCGAATTATCCAGATATATTTCTTTCATATTTTGATAGTCACCGCCGATATGTTCTGTTATAATACAAGGTGTGCATTAAGCAAGGGCTTAACGGCACTTAACAAATTTAATACTTCAAATATGATACATCAAGTAAGGTGCATCGTCCAACGTGGGTTTGAAGTCGTGTCAGGGGAGGAAAACACGAATGGTTTACAAAGATTTCAGGGAGCTGATGGAATATGCCAAGGCAAACAACTGCTCCGATATCCACATCACTGTAGGTACCAACATTGCGATCCGCAGATACGGTGAACTCAAGATTCTTGAGCCCGCACCCTCCGCAGAAGAATCCAGGAACATGATCTACTCATTCCTTGAGCAGGATCAGGTCGAGAGAGTATCCGGCGGTATGGACCTCGATGCCGGTGTCATGCTCTGGGACGGCACCAGAATAAGAGCCAATATCTATCATCAGAGAAACAATCTCGCAGCAAGTATCCGTATTCTCAATCAGACAGTTCCCTCTTTCGAGGAACTTCTCCTTCCTCCCGTTTGTAAGGAACTTGCAGAAATGCCCAGAGGTCTCGTTCTCGTAACAGGCCCCACCGGTTCCGGTAAATCAACCACTCTTGCTTCAATGGTCGATTATATCAACAGAACCACTTCAAGACACGTACTTACCATCGAAGATCCCATCGAGTATGTATATCCTCACGATAAGGCAATGATCCACCAGAGAGAAGTCGGCAAGGACGTACCCACTTTCGCAACCGCACTTCGTTCCGCACTCCGTGAAGATCCCGATATCATACTCGTAGGAGAAATGCGTGACTATGAGACCATCTCCGCAGCTATCACCGCAGCAGAGACCGGACACCTCGTTCTTTCGACACTTCATACAACAAGTGCCGCTCAGACCGTAGAAAGAATCATCGACGCAACTCCTCTTGACGGACAGGATCAGATCAGAACCCAGTTCTCCAACGTTATCAGAGGCGTTATCACCCAGACTCTCGTTCCTACCGCAGATATGGACGGCCGTGTTGTTGCTACCGAGATCATGCTCGGTACTCCCGCTATCGGAAACCTCATCCGTGATAAGAAGACCATCCAGATTCCTTCACTCATCCAGGCAGGACGTTCTTCGGGAATGCACCTTCTCAACGACGACCTTGCATCCCTCGTCGGACGTGGAAGGATCACCAAGGAAGACGCTATGTGGGTCAGCAACGATCCCACAGCTCTCGACAAGATGTGCTGATAAAATTACACATAACGAAAGCGGGACATCAACAGATGTCCCGCTTTTTTTCCATATAATTTCACTACGCTGCCGGTCCGTTTCCGGATCACCTTCCGGCTCACTTTTCGTTTCTCTTCTCCATATACTTATCAAGCGCTTCCTGCATCTTCTTATTTTCCGACTTCTCGATGAACCTGGTTACGAAAAGGCTCGCCGCCATGCTGAGCGAGAATGAAACGAGGAATCCTGCCCACGCCGCAAGGTCATCAACGGGGAACCACCCGAACGAGACCGCAAACACAACGATGGATACGAATATCGCGATAATGAAAAGAAGGTTCCTTGCGATCATGTTCATATTCTTTATGAGCGCATCGGTAAGGAATACCACCTGTGCAATCGTTACCAAAACCGCAAGAAACAAAAGCTGAAGGAGCGTACCCATCGTAAGTCCCCTGTTTCCCAGTTCAAAGAGGGTTGAATATCCCTCCGTCGTTGTTCCTATGCATAAACCAAACACTATGAAGATAATGACCATCGCACCGTATGTCGCAAGAAGCTGTGCGATGTAACCGAATACGGATTTCCTATCTTCAAAAGCATTCTCCGTTTTTTCTTCTATGATCTCTCTGCCCATCACTTAAGTCCCAACTTTCTTCTGAGTTCTTCGGAATACATTCTCGACACAACGATCTGTTCGCCGTTCACCAGCGTGAGCCTGACCTTACGGTTGATATCAGCCTTGAGGCTCTTGATCTTCCGAAGGTTAACGATGCTCTGCTTGCTGACCCTGAGGAAATCCTGCTTCAGCAGTTCCTGTTCCATCTCGTAAAGCTTAAGCTCGGATTCGTACGTCTCATCCTGCGTGTATACGAATGTCTTCCGCTCCACGGCGTCTATATACAGAATCTCATCGGTATCGAGAAGCACGGTCTCATCGCCCTTTCTGACGCCGATCTGCATGTTGATCATGCGCATCATCGCAACGACCTTCTCAACATCGCGCGTCAGTGACGGAGCACATATCTTCACTCCCGTGTCACGGTATTTTTCGTCAATATCGATCTCGATCTTCATCTACTCAAGTCCTTTTTTCTTAAATGCAATGAAAAAGAGTACGAGGGCTGCCGCGGCGTTAACGGCAAGTATCAAAGCGCCGGAATTACCGATACCGTCAAAGCTCATATGATCGACGGTCTGTCTCAGCTGCTGCGTATAAACAAATCTTGCGGCCTTCTCTATTTTATCATTAAACATCGCAAGCATGGGTGAAAAAGAAAGAATCATCATCACGGGCATCATCAGTGAAGTGCTCACCATCTGATTTTTGGCAAAGATCCCGACGAACGCTCCTATAAGTATGGAGATGATAAATCCTACACCCATAACGAGCATGAAGAACGGAACATCCTTCGCGTCAAGTCCGACTGCCATTATTCCCGCACCCGCCATACACAGTATCCAGATGTATGCCGCTACGCCCGTAAGATATTCCCACGGTCTTACGCCCGCCATCATCAGCACTCTCAAAGTGTTTTTTTCTTTTTCTTCGGAGATGATCGAAGCGGACGCGGTAAGCGGTGCCATTCCTATATACATGACCGCGAACAGCTTCGTGAAAAAGAGATCGGGCATATCCTTCAGCTTGATCGCGTTCTCCATTATCAGTGTCATAGCCGGAAACATAATGAACTGTATGAGCACAGGCTTATTTTTGAGAGTATCTTTTATCTGCTTTTTTATGATCGTAAGTATATTCTTCACTTATCGTCCTCCTCCAGTTTCTTGCCCGTCAGTTCGAGAAATACGGTCTCAAGGTTCGGCTCGGATGAGTGAATGGTCTCGACCGAGCCCGACTTCATCAGCTCCCCGATCCTTTCCGCGGATTCCGCGCCGCACGCAAGCTCGATGCTCTCACCCGATCTCAGATGAATGCTTATCGTTTTTTTATGATCGTATTTCCTGCACAGTTCATCCGGAGCCCCGGTGTCGACAATGTGTCCTTCGTTGAGCAGGGCCACGGTATCGCAGAGAGCATGCGCCTCTTCCATGTTGTGGGTGGTGAGGAAGATCGTTCTTCCTTCTTTTTTCTTGTCGAGTATGATGCGGTGGATCGCTTTCTGTGAACGGGGATCGAGTCCGCTTGTGGGTTCATCCAGAAAAAGTATCTCCGGCGAATGCATGAATACCCTTGCAAGCTGAAGTCTTGCCCTCATTCCCTTCGACAGATCCGAGGCGCTCTTTTTCGCGGCATCCCCAAGGCCCACAAGTTCGAGAGTCTCATCTATCTTCCCATAAGGTGTTCCGTAGATATCGGCGAACACTTTCAGATTGTCCCTGCACGAGAACCGTTCGTAAACTCCGAAATCATCCATCATGATGCCGATCTTTTTATTGTCATCTCTCGTAAGCTCTCTTGCTTCCCTGTCAAAGATGTTCACCGAACCGGCGTCATATCCGAGCTGTCCCGTTATTATCCTTATGAGTGTCGTCTTTCCCGCGCCGGACGGTCCGAGAAGTCCGAATATCTTTCCTTCGGGTATGTCCATATCTATTCCGGATAAAACCTTCTTACCGGAAAAACTCTTTTCCACTCCCCTGCATCTGATCATACTTGCGTCTCCTTTCGTGTCTGTGATCATAAACTAACAGACGCACCTGCGCGGAACAATGGGCGCCGACGTAAGTTGCCGCATAGCTATCATAAGTTGCACAAAAAGAGTCACGGGGACAGTCCCCGTGACTCAAAAAGAGGATGTCTTTCGACATCCTCTCAGGATTCAAACATATAAACCATCCAGCTCATTATGCACATTGCTGCGGTCTCGGTTCTCAGGATCCTGCGTCCCAGCGTTACCGGAAGCACACCTTCGCTTTCCGCCTTTGCGACTTCCTTTTCATCGAAGCCGCCTTCGGGTCCTATGAAGATTCCGACCGAGCTTCCCGGTTTTATCCCGGAAAAGAGTTCCCTTGTCTTTGCCATATCCTCCGCAAGTTCATACGGAATGAAAATATGATCGAGGGATTTTGCGTCTGCGATCGCAGCTTCAAAGCTCATCACCGGTGCAACATTCGGAATGATTCCCCGCTTGCTCTGCTCCGCCGCATTCTCCGCTATCTGCTGCCATCTTACGACCTTGCTCTGAGCTTTTTTGTCATCGAGCTTTACAACACATCTCGATGTGGCAACGGGAACAAATCTCACCGCTCCGAGCTCGACACATTTCTGTATCACGGTCTCCATCTTATCGCCCTTGCACAGAGCCTGATATACGGTGACCTTAACGGGAAGTTCCGTATCATCTTCCTTGATGAATCTTATCTCACAGATAACTTCCGAATCCGTATACTCCAGGATCCCGCATCTGTACTCCTTCGGAACACCGTCGCATCTTACGCTGATTTCCTCGCCGGGCTTCATTCTCAGAACATTTTTGATGTGATTGAAATCATCACCTGATATGACCGCGCGGTGGGCATCTGTATTTATCTGTGACTGATCTGCGAATACCTGAGTCATTTTACGGCGGTGACGGAGCTCCACTCTCCCTGTCTCGTTATATCAAGAACCTTAAGTCCCGCTTTTTCCATAGCGGCGGTGACAATGCTTTCTTTTTCGTTAAGAATACCGGAGGTGATGTAGATACCGCCCTCCTTCAGCATCTTCGGAACGCAGGGTGTGATCACTTCAAGAACTTCGGCGAGAATATTTGCAACGACAATGTCGTAAGTTCCCACGCCCGCATCCGCCTGAAGATCTTCATCGGTAGCGATATTTCCGATCACAAGTTTAAAGGCTGAGGGATCGATGCCGTTGTTCTCGCAGTTTTCCCTTACGGCTTCCTCGGCACAGGGATCGAGGTCGGTTCCGTATGCGAAACCGGCTCCGAACATAAGTCCGAGGATCGCAAGGATTCCGCTTCCCGTTCCTATATCGAGGATCTTATCGCCGTCCTTCACATGCTTTCTGATATTGCGTATGCAGAGCTGTGTCGTATCATGCATACCCGTTCCGAAAGCAGTTCCGGGATCGATATGGAGAACATACTTATGCGTATCGCCTTCGGGAACATCCTCCCATGAAGGAATGACAAGTATGTCATCTACTTCGAATGAATGGAAGAAATTCTTCCAGTTATTGAGCCAGTCGATATCTTCGGTCTCACTGACTTCTACGGTTCCTTCCCCGATATCCATGTATGATCTGATATCATCCAGAACTTCATTAATGCCTGCGAGAACTTCCTCTTTGGATACTTTGCGGATGTCGCCCGCGGTGTTTGCCGCACCTATGGTCATGGTGCCCGCTTCGGGTTCACCGCCCATTATCAGGAGCCCGTCTTCATCCATCTCAACGAAGAAATTAAGAACCGCGGTTCCGTCGTCATCGCCGAAATCGGGAAGGATATCGACGAACATCTGCTCCTTATCTAGAGGTGAAAGAGGAACCTTATCCTCTATCTGTGCTCCCTCAAGTCCGATGTCGTAAAGATCGCTGATTATGATATCTTCGGCATCCGTATTTGTTTTTATCCTGAATCTGACCCACTTCATTTCTCAAAACTCCGATCACTTGCCTGAGCAGTTATCCTGATCGCGGAAACTTACCCTCGCGCCCGCTTCTACGGAAGAGGTGATGAATGTATTCGAACCGATTATCGCATCATGTCCGATGACGGTCTCACCGCCGAGTATTGAAGCTCCGGCATAGATGGTGACCCTGTCCTCGATGGTGGGATGACGCTTCTTGCCTTTAAGTGTCTGGCCGCCTCTTGTGGAAAGCGCACCGATGGTAACGCCCTGATAGATCTTAACGTAATCACCGATGATGGTCGTCTCTCCGACAACGATGCCGGTTCCGTGATCGATGAAGAAATATTTTCCGATCGTGGCACCGGGATGTATATCGATTCCCGTGCGTGAATGTGCATGCTCCGTCATCATCCTGGGAATGAGGGGAACGCCGAGTACAAAGAGTTCATGTGCGATCCTTGCGGTGACTATCGCACGGAGTCCGGGATAGCAGAGGATTATCTCACTGTGGTTATATGCTGCGGGATCACCCTCATAGAAAGCCTGTACATCGGTCTCGACATATTCCCTGATCACGGGGATCCTGAGCATGAACTTATTCGTAAGTTCCTGAGCGATCTCCGCTCTTTCTTCATATGAAGCACCCGCATATTCGGGCTTCTGGATCAGCGATATCGCGATCTGCTTCTTGAGGTTATACATTATATCCTCTGTGAGCACGGTAAGACGGCTCGAAAGGTTATAGAATTTATAATTCTTTTCACGGATATATCCGGGGAAGATCATCTTGATGACTTTCCCGAGTATCTCATTGACCGCATCCCTGTCGGGCTGATCCGTTATATCGGTCCTGTTGATTATCCTGTCTTCCTTATAATCGGCAAGGATGGTCGATACTATATTTTCAAGTTCAAGGTTTTTGTTCTCTTTTTCCATAAAGAACCTCCGTTCCACAGGACAAAATCTGTTCCTATGATAGCCTAAAAGCGCGATGTTTACAAGATTTCTTACTTTACAAATGCACCTCACACGATAAAATAGAAGTATGCTGACAGAAGACGAAAAATATATGAAAAAAGCACTGAAACTGGCCGAAAAAGCATTCGAGGCCGGAGAAGTGCCCATCGGCTGCATCATCGTTCATGACGGCAAGATCATCGGACGCGGCTACAACAGGCGGAATACCGATCATTCCACCCTTTCGCATGCGGAAATGATCGCGATAAAGAAAGCCTGCGCAAAGCTCAACGACTGGAGACTCGAAGAATGTACGATGTATGTCACTCTCGAACCCTGCCAGATGTGTGCCGGCGCATGCGTTCAGGCCCGCATCCCCAAGGTTGTCATCGGCTGCACAAGCCCCAAATCGGGCAGCTGCGGCACAGTCACCAATATCCTCAACAATGAAGCCTTCACCCACACCTGCGAGACCGTCACCGGCGTTCTGGCAGATGAATGCAGTGCGCTTCTTACGGAATTTTTCGTCAGAATGAGGGCGGAGACCAAAGCCGCAAAACTTGCGGCAAAGCTTGCCGCCGAAAACAATGCGGACGATCCGCAGGCCGGAGAAAACTCATAAAGCGGACCTGACGATCCGCAGGCCGAGTAAAAATCGTAAAACAAACGGGGCACGGACCCGGAAAAATAATATCTTAGGAGGGACATCATGACCGTAATGACAAGACCGGAAGTAAAGACCGTCACAGGAGGAAAATACTGGGAACAGACCTATGAGACCTTCCGTCTCAAAGCCTATCTTCCCGATAACGATATAGACTCACAGGTCAATAACTACACTTTCAGGGCTCCTTACCTGCTTATCTTCGAAGAAAATGAGATGAGCATAGATGATGCCGTTTCATTTGCAAGAGAAAACGGACTTGCGGACATCGCGGCAGCCGTTGACTGCGCGGTCCTTTTTGTATATCCCACCTGCGAAGGAGGCTGGGACAATGCCGACGTAGAGCTCTACAAAGAGATCATCGCACAGGGCAAGAGCCATCCCGAATACCGGGACGGTCTTGTCGAGCTCAATGATTTCTTCACCCACGAATTCAAGGGCTATTACATAAGAGGTTCCATCTTCAGGGCGGATATCTACAGCTACGGAAAGTCAGCAGACTACGTCGCAAGGAATCTCCTCAAGAAGGTCGATGGCCAGTACCTCTGGGGTCCCGGCGAGATCACTCCCGCAATGTGCTCCATGGAAAGACTCAGCATCGTTCCCAACGTTGAAAGGAAGGACATCGCGATCCTTTCCGTCGGCAACAGTGCCGAGGTCAACAAGGCATTCGAAGGCTGCGAGAATCTCCTCGTAAAAGAAACCGCCGATTACAAGGCAGACTTTAAGAACTTCGTCAGAAAGTTCAAGATGTGGTGCGGACATATCGAGCTCGAGCCCGACTTCGAAGAGCTGAACATGACCGAAGAACCCGGCTTCACCGAGGTAAAGACTTCACCCGACAACAAGTGGAAGTACAAGGACGATCCTTCGCACAAGGTCGGATATTTCGCTTATTACAACAACGGCATAATGGATAAGGGACCTGTTCCCCTCGTAATGGGCTTCCACGGCGGCGGTGACACATCAATGTATCTTACCTTCGTTGCAGGCTGGTGGGAGATCGCACACAAGTACGGTTTCCTTTTCGTATCGATAGACGATCACCTCTCCGTTACCGCGACCGAAGTCATGGATGTCATCGCGGATCTTAAAAAGAAATACAACATCGATGAAAAGAGGATCTACGCAACGGGCTTTTCAATGGGAAGCGGCAAGACCTGGGATCTGTACCAGGAATACCCCGAAAGCTTCGCAGGCTTCATGCCCTGCAGTGCACTCTTCCCGATCAAGGAAAATCCCTGGGGTCTTTCACTCGGCGATCCGAAGCTCAATATGACCGTAGCAAAGCCCGTCTTCTACTCGGGCGGCGAGGATTCTCCTCTTCCCGAACTTCCCAGTCAGGCTCAGACCTGCCTCGACAGGGTTCAGTATGTTGCCGGCGTTAACAAGCTGAAAGTAAAATTCGATGTCGATTTCGAAAAGAAGGATTCCTGGGAAGATAAATTCTACGGCATCCCTGCGGAAAAGACAGAGAAGGTCTACAACGAATCAAGAGACAGCTACCTTACCGAGCGCTTCTATGAATCCGAAGACGGCGTATGCAGAACCGTATTCGCATCAGTCAGCGGACAGCAGCATGAGTGCAGACAGCACAGCTGTGAGAACGCCTGGAAGTTCGTATCGCAGTTCACACTTTAAACAGGGGGACGTTTCCTCCGTTCACCCGGACAGATCATTTCGCATAACAAAACGGAGTACCCGCTGAAGGTACTCCGTTTATTATTTCTCAGCTTAGACTGAGCCGCATATCACATATCGGGAAGCTTATCGGGTTCGGGATACTCAACTCCAAAGGTTTCAACTGTGACTGTCTTCATAATCTGGGGAGTGAGGGGCTTATCCCTGAAATCGGTGGGAGTCTGTGCGATCTTGTCAACAACCTCGAGTCCCTCGATGACCTTGCCGAATGCTGCATAATCACCGTCAAGATGGGGTGAAGTCTTGTGCATAAGGAAGAACTGGCTTCCTGCTGAATCCGGGAACATGGAACGTGCCATGGAAAGAACTCCCTCGGTATGCTTGAGATCATTTGCAAATCCGTTGCTGTTGAACTCACCCTTGATGCTGTATCCGGGACCGCCTGTTCCGTTTCCGTCGGGATCTCCGCCCTGGATCATGAATCCGGGAATTACGCGGTGGAAAGTAAGTCCGTTGTAGAATCCTTTTGATATAAGGCTGATAAAATTGTAAACTGACTGTGGAGCAATTTCGGGATAAAGCTCAGCCTTCATCACCGAGCCGTCCTCCATCGTAAATGTTACAAGGGGATTTTTATTCTCTGACATATTTTTTCCTTTCTGTACTGCGTATTAAAACACTTCTGTATTATAACATGAAACAGCGCACGAACTATCTGAAAAAAATAATCGTTCTCACTGACGGCGAAAACCTCCGCGATGCCGAAGACGGAACTCTCTATATCGCATCTCCCGATGCGGATCTTAAGGCTCTTTCCGAAAGCGGAATCCCGTTTGTCGTATACGTCGATACGCTTGCCGGCAGTCAAACAGGCAGCGGAAATGAATATGACTGCGCAGCCGGCGCCGGCAAGGCAGCTCCCGCAAGCAAAGGGGGTTTCTGCGACGGTGCAAAATATGTTCTCGAAGGCGAGGGCGAATTTGATGAAGAAGATTTCGATCCCGAAGAACTCGAGAAGATCTACAGAAGACTTAAGAAGATTCCCTGGGATATACTCGAAACCGACAGATGTGTCATAAAAGAAACCTCCATTGACGACCTTGATGAATTCTACGAAATATACGCAGATCCCGACATCACGCGGTTTACCGAGGATCTGATGGAAAGAAGCGAGGAAGAAAAATACACGGAAAACTACCGCGACCTGATCTATGAGATCTACGGACATGGCATCTGGACCGTCATCAAAAAGGATACAAATGAGATCATAGGCCGCGCAGGACTCGATGAAAGAGCCGGTTTCGATACTCCCGAACTCGGCTTTGTAATAGGAAAACCCTGGCAAAACCGGGGCTATGCATATGAAGTCTGCAGCGCGATTCTTTCGTGGGCTTCGGAAAACGGCATTACGGAAATAATGAGTCTTGCCGAAAAGGAAAACGCCGCAGCGGCTAAATTACTTAAAAAACTGGGCTTTTTTGAAGAAAATGCAGTAAACATCGGCACTTCAGAGCTTGTCCGCTTCAATTTTGCCGTAAAATAGGGCTTTTTCAGGCATAAAAAAATACCTGTTATTCATAGATTGTTAACAAATTATTTTCCGATTGTTAAATCCGAAAACATTGTCTATACATCTTTACAAAGTAGAATATAACCATAGAAACGAGAAAAGAACTACCACCCCTTCGTGATAATAATAATCTTTTTCATAATAATCCCGGGTATCTGCAGATGCCCGGGATCCTCCCTTTTCAGGGGAAAAATTCAATCATTTCATACAGACAAAAATCCCGCACGTGAGTGCGGGATTAATTATTCTCGACAGGCAGCCACGTATTTTTTTTTGAGTCATGGGGACTGTCCCCGTGACTCATTTCTTTACGGTATTCTTCGCTACGCGTATGTCTATCGCACGCTTTACGTTTATTATCTCTACGTCATTGTGCTTTCCGCCGTCTTCTCCGTCCAGCGTCCATGCGACCTTCTTTTCCGATGTGAAGTTGATATGTCCGGATCTGAACGAAACGATATTATCGGAAAGATCGTAATTGCCGCTCGCAAGTGCGGTAATGAGCTGCTGGAATTCGATACCGTTCTTGATCTCCTTGATAAGGTTCACTTCAAAGATACCGTCTCCGAGATCGACATTGTCTCCCGTGATACCCTTGAATCCGCCGACGCTCTTGGAATTTGTGACCATGCCGTAGATGAAATTGCCGTCGATCGTCTCACCGTCATGCTCGATCGTCATATGATATGGCTTAATATTGACGAAGCTCTTCATTCCCTCAAGGATATATGCGGAATGTCCGATAGCATTCTTCATATCCTGGTCGGTCTTATAGCTTACTTCCGTAAACGCTCCGAATGCGGCAACATATACGAATGCTTCATGATTGAACAATCCTACATCGACCGCTTTATTCGTTCCGTGGATTATGATGTCGGCGGATTTGAGCATATCCTTGGGCAGTGCAAGCGAGCCTCCGAAATCATTGGTGGAACCTGCGGGAATATATCCGAGAGGAGTGCGGTATTCATTCTTCATCATTCCGCGCACTGTCTCGTCAAGCGTTCCGTCGCCTCCGCAGCAGACCACTATGTTAAAATCCGATTCACGCTCTGCGGCAACATTTTCGGCATCGCCGTTCTTACGGGTCGGATAGATGGTTATCTCATAGCCTGCGGACGCAAAGATATCAAGGATATCCGCAAGTTCTTCGCGGATACGTCCTCTTCCCGCTTTAGGATTGTAGATGAACAGCATCTTTTTCATAACTTGATAATAGCATACAGATCATGCAAAGCAATACAAAGACTCTTTAAAACAACAAAAAATCACGGAATCTTAAGATTCCGTGATCATAAACGTATTTTGATCAGGCCTGAACACCGGTAAGGAAGCCCTCTACGGTATCGAGTGCGGCTCCTTCATCGTCACCGTCACATCTGATCATAAGCTCTTCTCCCTCATCGAGAGTGATGCTCATCATACCCATGATGGACTTTGCGTTGACTTTTCTTTCGCCCGCTTCGATATAGATGATGCTGTCGAACTTGCTTGCTTTCTGAACAAGAAGTGCGACGGGGCTGGCAGAAAGATTCTTGGGCAGTTTAACGTTTACGGTTCTTGTGATCATAAAAATATTACTCCCTTCATACCGCATCCTCCCCAATAGATGGCGGCAGCCTTCTCCTCACAAGGCTAAATCAATATTCCCCCGTAAATCCTGACGGCACCCCAAGCCGTTTTTATCTTTTCTCCTGAGCGATCTTGCTCAGTCTGGCAAGTCTGTGATTGATACCCGATTTCCCGACCGGAGGATCCATCATCTCTCCGAGCTCCTGCAAGGTCGCATCCGGATTTTCAAGCCTTCCGTATGCCGCTTCCCTTAAGGGTGCGGGCAAGCCGTCCAGCATTCCGTGCTCTTCCAGAAATCTTATATCTTCCAGCTGCCTTGAAGCAGCGGTCACAGTCTTCCTTATATTGGATGTCTCACAGTTGACCCTTCGGTTGACCGTATTGCTGACATCCTTATAGATACGGCAGTTCTCGAATTCCATGTAGGAGTTCATCGCTCCCATGACATTCAGAAGCTCGCCGATCATCTCGCCTTCTTTGACGTAGACTACCTGCTCTCCGCGTCTTTCCGTCTTGCGGGCGTTGATCTCGAAATCCGCACAGACCGATGCGACCTGGTCCGCAAGTGCTTCCGACGGACATACGAACTCAAGATGGTAACCCTTGTCCGGGTCGCTCAGTGAACCCGATGCAAGAAACGCTCCTCTTAAAAATGCCCTTTTACAGCACGCATTCTTGAGGATGAGTCCCGATACCGGTTCATCATCGGCTCCCATGATATCAAGCAGGGCCTCGAACTCCGGGTCGGTACTTTTCAGCGACTTCCCTATCTTAAATGTTATTTCAAGTAAAGTAAAGCCTTTTTTTATCAGAGAAGAACCCGAAGTGTCGAATCCGATGGTGATCTCACCGTTTTTATCCACTCCGATACGTCCGGAAAAGTGCATTATCGCCGCTGTTTCCGCTATCCTGCAATGCCTTGCCTGCGGGATGACATCAGCCAGTTCTTCCTTCACATCCGAGGAAAAAGACATATTGCCTCTCCTTTTCGATCATCAGCCTGCGGTTACATCCCTGTGGGTAAGCTTAAAGCCTATATCCGTTCTCTTTTTCATTCTGTCGTAGAGTTCGGAGGCCAGGGTTACGGATCTGTGCTTTCCGCCCGTGCAGCCTATGGCCACGACAAGATTGGATTTTCCTTCCTTGACGTAATTGGGGATCAGAAAATCCAGCATATCCTCGAGCTTATCAAGGAACTTGCCCGTCTCTTCAAACTGGCAGACATAGTCCCTGACTTCCTTATCGAGGCCGGTCTTATTTTTCAGTTCATCGATATAAAAGGGATTGGGAAGAAATCTCACATCCAGCACAAGATCGGCATCCGCGGGGATACCGTACTTGAATCCGAATGAAACAATGTTGATGTTGAGATTGCTGTATTTTTCGTTCTTACGGAATATGGAATCGATCTCAGCCTTGAAATCCCTGACCAGGAGGCTGGAGGTGTCGATTATATAAGTAGCCTGCTTCCTTATGGGCTGAAGCTCCGCACGTTCCTTCTTAATGCCGTCTTCGATGGTTCCCTCGCCCGCAAGAGGATGGAGTCTTCTGGTCTCCTTGTACCTGCGGATCAGTGTCTTATCGGACGCTTCGAGGAAAAGAACTTCGGTCTCATGTCCCGAGGATTTGAGGCTCTTTATGACCTGTGCAAGATTCTTCATGGAACCCGCGGTACGGATATCGATGCCGAGGGCGACCTTGTCATATTCGTTGCCGGGCTGTGCGAGCAGTTCGACGAACTTGTCAACGAGCGATGCGGGAAGATTGTCGATGCAGTAAAAACCGATATCCTCCAGCATTTTCATGCCGGTCCTCTTACCGCTTCCGCTCATTCCGGTTATGATAACTATCCGCATTTAGATCAATACCTTCCGGGTCTTCCGAGTACGATGAGTTCGGGCTCAAGACGTACTCCGCTGTTCTTGTAAACTTCGTTCCTTACCCTGTTCATAAGGTTAACAATATCTGCCGCTGTTGCATTGCCGGTATTGACGATGAATCCGTGGTGCTTCTTGGATACCATCGCGCCGCCTTCGTGTGCTCCGCCGAGTCCGGCTTCCTCGATAAGCTTGGCAGCGAAATTATCCTTGGGATTCTTGAAGATGCATCCTGCGCTGGGAAGATCGAGGGGCTGCTTGTCCCTGCGCTCCTTCGCATACTTTTCGATATTTGCGTTGATCTCGTTCTTGTCGCCCTTCTTAAGCTCGAAAACCGCTTCGAGAACGATGTATTTCTTTTCACAAAAGAGTGAGGTCCTGTATCCGAAATGAAGTTCGTGGGGACGGAGGAAAACTTCCTCGCCTGCGGTGGTAAGAGCCTTTACTCTCTTTACTATGTTGCTCATCTCGCTTCCGAACGCGCCTGCGTTCATCTTGATCGCACCGCCGATGGTTCCAGGGATTCCGCATGCCCACTCCATTCCGGTGAGCCACATATCGGCTGCCATACGTCCCGCAGCGGCAAGTGATGCACCGCCTCCTGCAGTGACCTCGTATCCGGTGACATCCACCTTGGTGAATTCACCCTGGAGCATTATGCATACTCCCGAATAACCCTCATCCTCAACGAGGATATTGGTTCCGTTACCGAGTATCGAATAGGGAAGGAATTTCTTCCTGACACAAGTGAGGACCTTTCTGAGTTCCTCGACATTGTGGACTTCAACTATACAGAGAGCATTTCCTCCGGTCCTGAATGAAGTACAATCGGACATCGGAGAATCCGGATGGATATATCTTTCATCAAGATGTTCAGCTAAAATTGCCGCTATTTCCTTGCCGGTCATAAAAACTCCTCTCCGCACCCTTATGGGCGCACTCAGCTTTCCCTATTACTATACTATAAACTGAGTTTTTCTTAAATATCGGATAATAACATTCCCGCACATCCGTAGATGCCCGCATCGTTTCCGAGCGTTGCGAGAGCGAACTGTGCTCCCTTACAGGGAGGGAATACGTAATTGACGAATTCCGGAGCAACGAATGAAAGAAGGATATCTCCCGCCTTGGATACTCCGCCTCCGATAACGAAGATCTCGGGATTTACGACATCCGCAACGGATGCAAGTCCCTTTCCGAGATAGCTTCCGAATTCGTGAGCGATCTCGATCGCAACTTCGTCACCTGCCTTGACCGCATCGAATACCGCCTTTGCATCAAGGTTCTCCGCACTTCTGAGAACGGATGCTTTATCGTCCTTCGCAAGTCTTCTTCTTGCAAGACGTGCGATACCGGTAGCGGATGCGTACTGCTCGAGACATCCTGTGTGTCCGCAGTTGCACTTTTCCTCTTCACCGTCGGCAACCCTGATATGTCCGATCTCTCCGGCAGCTCCCGTAGAACCCGTGATGAGCTTTCCGCCGATGATGACACCGCCGCCGACGCCGGTTCCGAGAGTTACGGCTACGACATTCTTATGTCCCTTTCCGCCGCCCTTCATCATCTCGCCGTATGCTGCGACATTCGCGTCATTTCCGGCGATGACCTTTATACCGCCGAGTTTTTCCTCCATAGCGGTCCTGAGATTGAATACATCCCATCCGAGATTGACTGCGCCGCCGGTCATAACGCCGTCTTCGTCAACCGCTCCGGGAGCACCTACTCCCACACCGATGCAATCGGCCTTATCGATGCCTTTTTCCCGCATCTTCGCAAGGATGCTGTCGCATACGTCTCCGACGATGTTCTTGCCCTTGTCGTTCTTATCGGTGGGGATCTCCCACTTATCGATCAGATTGATCCGGTCGTCAAAAAGTCCGAGTTTTACTGTGGTTCCGCCGATGTCTGCACCAAATACGTATTTCATGATTCTCCTTCTTCTCCGTCCTCTTCCTCTGCGCGCTTTTTCGCAAGGGATGACTGTACTCTCTTATAAAGTTCCTGAGCGGCATTGTAACCCATCTGTTTCTGACGGTAGTTGACCGCTGCGGTCTCGCATATGACGGCAAGGTTACGTCCGGGTCTTACGGGAATGTTGTGGCATACGACCCTTACTCCGAGATATTCGGTGAAGTTCTCTTCAAGTCCGAGTCTGTCGTAATCCTTGTCCTTGTTCCAGTCCTCAAGTCTGATGACGAGGTCTACCTGCTGCTGGTCCTTGACGCTCGATGCACCGAAAAGTGCCTTCACATCAACGATACCGATACCTCTGAGCTCGATGAAATGCTTGGTGATATCGGGTGCGCTTCCCACAAGAAGTGTATCGGAAAGCTTCCTGAGTTCGACAGCATCGTCTGTAACAAGACGGTGTCCTCTCTTGATGAGTTCCAGAGCCGCCTCGGATTTACCGATACCGCTCTCGCCCGTGATCAGGACGCCTTCACCGTAACAGTCGACCAGAACGCCGTGAACGCTGATCATGGGAGCCAGCTGCTCGTTCAGCCATCTGATGAGATCTGCGGTAAATCCCGATGTCGCCTCATTGGTGAGCAGAACGGGAATGCCGTATTTTCTCGCAACATCCATGAAGATGTCATTAGGCTTAAGGCCTCTGCAGAAGATTATCGCGGGCATCGGATGCTCAAGGAATTTATCGTATGCCTCGTATTTCTGGGCATCGTCCAGAGCACTTTCCATATAGGAATACTCAACGTAGCCGATGATCTGGATACGCGCGGGATCGAAATATTCGAAGTAACCGGCGATCTGCAGAGCGGGTCTGTTGATATCGGGCTGGGTTATGCGGATCCTCGTTACGTCCACTTCGGGAGTGAGATTCGTAAGGTTCATCCTCTCGATAACTTTGGTCAGTTTGACACTTGCCATCAGATATTCTCCTCGATCCATTTTTTGAATTCGGCGGGGCTTACCGCTCCGACCTGGTTGGCTGCGGGCTTTCCGTCCTTGAAAAGAATGAAATTCGGAATGCTCATAACATTATATTTCTCCGCAACCGCACCGTTGTCATCAACGTTGCACTTGCATACCTTGACCTGTGAACTCATCTCTTCGCCGATCTGATCGACAACGGGTGACATCATCTTGCAGGGACCGCACCAGTCCGCGAAAAAGTCAACAAGTACGGGGAGCGATGATTCAAGTACTTCTGCTTCAAAACTTTCTGTAGTTACTTCAAGTGCCATGATCTCTCCTTTCATTTCCTGCTGATTATATATTTACAAATCGGATTTCCCATCGAAGAAAATTTCTCTTCGTATTCGGTCATCACATTGCCCTCCAGAAGGGCCGGATCGGCGTGCAGATCGTAGGTTATAAGTTCCGCCTTCCACTTCGTATCCTCCAGCTGTTCGACTGCCCAGTCAAAAAGAATACGGTTGTCGGTCTTGAATTCTATCCTTCCGCCGTCAACTAATATCTTATCATATCTTGCCAGGAATTCGCGAGACGGAAGACGTCTTTTTGCATGTCTGTCCTTGGGCCACGGATCGGAGAAATTCAGGTAGATCCTGTCCACTTCTCCGGGAGCAAAAATATCGGCGATATTCTCCGCATCCATCCTGATGAAGCGCAGGTTTCCCTTGGGATCCTCCTCCATCTTCTGTACCGCCCTGAGAAGGACTGCGGAATACTTCTCTATCCCGAGATAATTGATATCGGGGTTCAGAAGTGCCAGCTCGTGAAGGAAACGTCCCTTTCCCATGCCTATCTCTATGCGGATGGGAGCGGGCTTTTCAAATCTCTCGTTCCATTTTCCGGCTGTCTGTACCAGTTCTTCTTCGGGGATCACATATTCGCTGTCCGCGATCCTTTCCCTGCATCCGGGAACATTCTTAAGTCTCATTTCGGTTTTCTGAAACTCCTTCCTGAAAAAGGACTTCTCTTACGTTCTTTCCTGTACTGCCTTCTCCAGTTGGGATGTACCTTTCTGTATTTTTTGTACCACTTTACGAGCAGATAAACAAAAGCGACGGCAGCCGCCACACATACGCTTATCTGCGCAACCTTGGCTATGTTGATAAAGACAAAGGTCTTGCCCTGTTTTTCCTCGGGCTGCGTCTCTTCCTCGGGAACCGTTCCGAAATCATACGCATCCGAAGGTTCTCCGAAAAGTATCGAGCACTTTCCCAGATACACTCCCTCATATGAATAGATTATCCTCGCGGCTTCGCTCTCGGGAACGTTATCATAGGTTATCCTGCTCTCGAGATCCGTAAATTCCACCGTCAGGGGAAGCACCACATAATCCTTCTTATCAAGCGAGAGCATGGGCCTCGAATCACCCATTATATCGGTGGTCCCGTATGATCCGACACCGGAACCCACAGTGTAGCCCTTCTCGTTTTCGGCCGCATTCACAAGCGCAAAATCCGAAAATCCGTAATTGAAAAGAGTGATCGCATCCTCATATCTTTCATCGCTTCCGTCGTCAAGAATGACAACGATAAGCTTCATTCCGTCCTTCTCGGCACCTGCGATCAGGCAATATCCCGCTTCTTCGGTATATCCGGTCCTTGCGCCGATCAGATAGGGATATTCGTAAGCGCCTCCCTGAGCCATACGGTTTCCGTTGTGCTCTATGATCTCATCCTTCTGGTACTGCGTGGGATAAAGATGCAGGTTCTTCTGGAGCGAATATTTGCAGAGCAGCTCGTTATCGAAGAATTCCCTTCCTATCAGAGCCATGTCATAGGCGGTGGTGTAATGCTCCTCCGAATGAAGTCCCACGGGATTCGAAAAAGAAGTATCCTTGCAGCCGAGAGATGCGGCTCTCGAATTCATCATCGCGACGAACGAATCCCTCGATCCTCCGCCGACATGCTCGGCAAGGGCAAATCCGCATTCCGCGGCGCCTCTTATGAGTATCGCCTGAAGGCATTCGCTGACCGTGAGGGATTCACCGGGATCAATTGCGATGTTCACGACACCGGAAGGAACATCCCTTACGGCCGCCGTCGAGAATTCAACACGGTCGTCCAGATCGCAGCTTTCCGCAGCGAGCATGCTCGTCATTACAGCGGTCAGAGCGGCGGGATAGGTCTTTTCGTGGATATTTTTGGCGTAAAGCACCGCACCCGTGGACTCTTCCATCAAAATGACACATCTGCCGTTTGTCTCCGGAGCCTTGGGCCAGTTGGCTATCGCTTCCGACGGTACGGTCTCGCTCGCAAGAGCCCTCATCGGAAAAGAAAACAACAAAATAATAACAAGAGGCAGAGTAAATACCCCGCCCCCTATTTTTCTTATTTTATTGCATAAACTGTTCGTCCTGTGCATTTATCAGATCGTATGATTTGAAAAGATACCGATGTCGGGACCTGAAGATTCATTGTCCTCGGGACAGGTATCGGGAGCTGTTTCATCGATGCCTTTAGCCGCATCTTCGGCGGTCACATCCCCGTCCGCCGTTACCTCTCCGGAACCGTCTGCCGGATCACCGTTATCATCCGTCTTATCGGCGCCTTCTTTTCCATCGGCACTGCCGGAAGCATCAGCGTCCGCATCCTTATTCTCACCGGGCTTCTTTTCTTCCTCAACGGGCTCGGGGATTCCCTTCTCCCTGCGGAAGATCTGCATGAATTCCTTGCCGGTGATGGTCTCTTTTTCGATTAGATATGCGGCAAGCTTGTCCATGAGCTCACGGTCGCCCTGCAGCATTTCCTTGGCCTTTTCATATGCCTTCTTGAGCATGTTTACGACTTCTTCGTCGATGGCTGCTGCGGTCTGATCGGAACAGTTGAGTGAGGTGCGTCCCTCGAGATACTGGCTCTCTACCGTTGCAAATCCCGCAAGTCCGAAACGCTCGCTCATACCGAAGCGTGTGATCATGTTCTTGGCGATCGAGGTTGCCTTCTCGATATCGTTGGCAGCGCCGGTCGTTACATTGCCGAATACTATCTCCTCCGCAGCACGTCCGCCGAGTGCGGATACGATCATGTTTTCAAGCTCTTCCTTGGAATTTAAGTACTTCTCTTCCTCGGGAACCTGCATTACATATCCGAGAGCGCCCATGGTCCTGGGCACGATGGTGATCTTCTGAACGGGCTCGGAATTTTTCTGGAGTGCGGTGATGAGTGCATGTCCGACCTCGTGATAGGAAACTATCTTCCTCTCCTCGGCACTCATGATGCGGTCTTTCTTTTCCTTACCTACGAGAACCTGCTCAACGGCATTGAAGAGGTCCTTCTGGCAGACATATTCCCTGCCTTCCTTGACTGCGTTGATCGCAGCTTCGTTGATCATGTTCGCAAGATCCGAACCTACGGCACCGCTGGTAGCAAGGGCGATGGCATCGAGATCAACGCTCTCATCCATCTTGACGTCCTTCGCGTGAACCTTGAGGATCTCTACACGTCCTTTAAGATCGGGCTTATCGACGATGATACGTCTGTCGAAACGTCCGGGTCTGAGAAGCGCCTTATCAAGTATCTCGGGACGGTTGGTCGCACCGAGTATGAGGATACCCTTGGATGAATCGAATCCGTCCATCTCGGACAGAAGCTGGTTCAGGGTCTGTTCTCTTTCTTCGTTGCCGCCGCCGTATTTCGAATCACGGCTTCTTCCTATCGCATCGATCTCGTCTATGAAGATGATGCAGGGTGCGTTCTTGGTCGCTTCCTTGAAAAGGTCCCTTACTCTGGAAGCACCGACACCGACGTAGAGCTCGATGAAATCGGAACCTGTCAGTGAGAAGAACGGAACATGTGCTTCACCCGCAACAGCCTTGGCAAGAAGGGTCTTACCGGTTCCGGGAGGGCCTACGAGAAGTGCTCCCTTGGGAAGCCTTGCACCGATGCCCGAATATTTACCGGGGTTGTGGAGGAAGTCTACGACCTCGACGAGGGATTCCTTCGCTTCGTCCTCACCCGCTACATCCTTGAATGTGACTCCGGTCTCTTTCTGTACATAAACCTTCGCATTGCTCTTTCCGACATTCAGAGGTCCGCCGCTTCCGCCCATCCTTCTCATAAGGAACGAAGCGAGCAGCCAGAGCAGGATAACGGGAAGCACAACGCCCACGAATATCTCGGTGAGAAGTCCCGATGAAGTGCTTACGACTCTCTGTCCGGATACACCGTGTGCCTCGAGTCTTTCCATAAGGTTATCCATGGATTCCATGAGCCTTGTGGTATATACTCTCTCATTCTGGATCTGTATCAGATAGGCATACTGCTCAAGCTTGGAGGTGTCCGCACCCGGGCTCTCGGTCTCGGGATCCTGGAGGATCGCATCCATCTTGAGGGTTACGGTCAGTTCCGCATTTTCCGCATCGAGTTCGACCGCCTCAACCCTGTCCTGCTCGAGATCCTCGAGGAACTCGGTGTATTCCTTGGTCTGTGTCGAACCCTTGCCTCCGAATACCATGTTGTAGAAAAGAAAGATCACAACAACGGTACACAGTGCGGCGAGGATCATCATCCACGAATTGTTCCTGCCGCCCGCAGGTCTCTTGTTATTCTGGTTTTGCTGATTGTTTTCCAAATTCAAATCTCCCAATGAGTCACGGGGACAGTCCCCGTGACTCATTTTAAATGCGCCGCCCCTCGCGGCAGCCTTAAAACACTGTATTTACACTATTCTTTACTATACCATAGCCCCGATTACAAGTAAAAAGACGTTAAATAAGATAAACAAAGGCTTAAGGATTTATAACCTTATACGAAATCCTTGCCTCTCTCATATTCGGGAGTACATGTAAGTCTTATACCCAGCTTGCGGTATACGTTCTCATCAACCCTGGAAAGGATAACGGAAGAATGTGCCTCCGCGCCCTTAAGTCCGGGAAGGCTCTCAAGTGCGGCCTTAGCCAGGGGATTGGTCGATGCCGAGCTCGAAAGTGCGATGAGCATCTCGTCCGTGTGAAGCCTGGGGTTATGTGCTCCCATATAGCTCGTCTTCAAAGTGGTTATGGGAATAAGGGTTTCCTCGCTCATGACCTTTACTTCATGAGGGATACCCGCAAGTACCTTGATCGTATTGAGGAGTGCCGAAGCGGCGGCTCCGAGAAGGGGATTGGTACGTCCGGTTACGATCTGTCCGTCGGGAAGCTCGATCGCAGCAGCGGGTGTTCCGCTCTCCGCAGCCCTTTCGAGGGCGGCGCCGACAACCTTTCTGTCTTCGGGAGTGATGCCCGCCTGCTTTAACAGAAGCTCCTGCTTGTAAAGTTCAGCCTTGGGAGCATCGCCCTTCTTGACGGAAACAGCCGATGCATAATATCTTCTCAGGATCTCCTGGCAGGAAGCCTCGCGGCATGCTTCATCATCGGTGATGGCAAAGCCCGCCATGTTTACGCCCATATCGGTAGGGCTCTTGTAAGGACATTCTCCGAAGATTGCATCGAAAAGAGCGGTAAGAACGGGGAATATCTCCACATCACGGTTATAGTTGACCGTGGTCTGGTCATAAGCTTCGAGATGGAACGGGTCGATCATGTTAACATCGTCGAGGTCAGCGGTTGCGGCTTCGTATGCGATGTTGACGGGATGACGAAGGGGAAGGTTCCAGATGGGGAAAGTCTCGAACTTCGCGTAACCCGCATTTACGCCTCTCTTGTGCTCGTGATAGAGCTGGGAAAGACAGGTGGCCATCTTGCCGCTTCCGGGTCCGGGTGCGGTGACGACTACAAGAGGTCTTGTTGTCTCTACGAATTCATTCTTGCCGTATCCCTCATCGGAAACGATGAGAGGAATGTTCGAAGGATATCCGTCGATGGGATAGTGAAGGTAGCTCTTGAGCTCGTGTGAATCGAGGAGCTGTCTGAAACGGTCCGCAGCGGGCTGGCCCGAATACTTGGTTATGACGATGCTGGAAACAAGAAAACCGAGCTCCCTGAATACCTTGACGAGACGGAGAACGTCCTGGTCATATGTAATGCCGAGGTCGCCTCTTACCTTGTTCTGCTCGATAGCATCGGCACTGATGACGATAACGATCTCTGCCTGGTCCTTGAGCTGTTCGAGCATAAGGAGCTTGTTATTGGGCGCAAATCCGGGAAGAACCCTTGATGCGTGATAATCGTCATAAAGCTTTCCGCCGAATTCGAGATAAAGCTTTCCGAAACGGGAGATCCTTTCTCTTATGTGAGCCGACTGAAGCTCCAGATATTTAGCGGAATCAAAACCAATCTTCTGCATGTTGCCTCCAAATATATAAGATATGATATCTTAATTTTTCTCTCTGAATTCCCTGAAAAAAGTAACTATCCGTTCCGCCACATCCGCGGGTATCTCGGGCATCTGCGCAAGTTCCTCCGCGCTTGCGTCCGCGATCTCGGATATGCTTCCGTACTTTTTCATCAGGGCTTTCTTTCTGGACGGACCCACTCCCGGAATATCATCAAGGAGAGATTTGGTCTGTGTCTTGGCCCTCAGCGATCTGTGATATTCTATCGCAAACCTGTGCGCCTCATCCTGTATCCTGGTGATCAGCTTGAAGCCCTCGGAATGGGTATCTATCGGAAGTTCGACATTGTTAAAATACAGTCCCCTTGTTCTGTGATGATCGTCCTTGACCATTCCGCATACCGGAATATCAAGCCCGAGATCACCCAGGACCTCAAGCGCTATGTTCACCTGGCCCCTGCCGCCGTCCATAAGCAGCAGATCGGGCATGTGCGAAAAAGAGATCCCCGCGCCTTCGCCCGCTTTGTCCCGAAGCCTTTCCGCCTCCTCCATTCCGTGGGTGAAGCGTCTGGTGAGTGCCTCTCTCATACAGGCATAGTCATCGGGTCCTTCAACGGACTTTATCCTGAACTTCCTATAATCGCTCCTCTTGGGGCTGCCGTTTTCATACACGACCATCGAAGCGACATTTTCGAATCCGTTCGTATTGGAGATATCGAAAGCCTCCATTCTGGAAAGCCCCTCCATCCCCAGGATATCTTCAATCTCATGCACGGCACCGAGCGTCCGCGCTTCTTCCTGCTTTAATTTCTCCGAATCGTTGTGGAGGATGATACGTGCATTTTCCTCACTCATCTCAAGGAGCTTTTCCTTGGTTCCTATCTTCGGGGTGAAAAGAGAAACTTTATGCGAACTCTTTTCCGAAAGCCATCCTTCGATAAGCTCGGCATCCTCGGGTGCGTTACGTATCATGATCTCCCTCGGGATAAAGGATGTGCCCGAGTAGAACTGCTTGAGGAATTCACCCGTAACTTCCGCATCGGATTCCATCAGTGAATCGGTCATATGGTAATGCTCGCGGCCTATGAGCTTGCCGTCCCTTACGAAGAATATCTGCATTACGATGTCTTCGCCGCCGCGGCACATTCCGATGACATCCCTGTCGGTTCCGACATTACCGGTTATCTTCTGCTTCTGGGCCACGCTCCTGACGGACTCCGCAAGATCCCTGTAGGAAGCCGCCTCCTCGAACTTCATCTCCTCGGAAGCTGCCTTCATCTTGTTTTCGAGATCCCTTATTATCGGTCCGTAATTACCGGTAAGGAATTCCAGTGCACCCGCAACCTGCGCAGCGTATTCTTCTTCTGTAACATACCCCTGGCACGGACCGCTGCACTGGTTTATATGATAATTCAGGCAGGGTCTTTCAAGTCCTATGTCTTCGGGCAGATGCCTGTTGCATGTGCGCAGCTTGAAGAGCCTGTTTAAAAGCTCTATCGTATCCTTCACCGCAGCTGCGGAACTGTAAGGACCGAAGTACCTGGATTTATCTCTTTTCATGATCCTCGAAAAGAGGATCCTTGGATATTTTTCTCCGACCGTGACCTTGATGTAAGGATAGGTCTTATCATCCTTGAGCAGGGTGTTGTATTTGGGCGAATGCTCCTTGATCAGATTATTCTCAAGGACCAGCGCCTCAAGTTCGGAGCCCGTTACAATGAACTCGAACCTTTCTATCTTCTCCACCATGTTGTCTATGGCGGGTCCGCGTCCGATGTTCTTCCTGAAATAGCTCCTGACACGGTTTCTGAGGTTGACTGCTTTTCCGACGTACAATATTCCATCATCCGCATCACGCATGATGTAGACTCCGGGTTTGTCCGGAAGCTTTTTTAATTCCTCGGAAAAATCTTTGATATTACTCTTCTCCAATATCCTCGGGAATGAGTCCCGAAGTGTTCTTGCCGGGCTTCTTCGCCTTCCTTGAGTTCGTATTGTTCTTCCTGAACTCGCGGACCTTATTGAATCTCTTTTCGACCACGGCGGCTTCCTTCTCGCTTACAAGACGCAGGACCTTGATAAGGAATACTCCCTCGGGATCGGAGCAGGGGTGCATGACGATCTTGCCCTTCATCAGTCCGTGCTCTTCGCATTCGCTCAGACAGTAATATCTCCTGTCTCCCATCGAGAACCATCTGATCTTGCGCTTTGCACGCTTTCCGCATACATAGCATCTGGTCGCAAGTGTTTCCCTGTCCTTGAATGCCTTGTCACGGTTTTCGTATACCCTCGATATGAACTTCTCGTAGGTCGGGAATACGATCCTGACTTCATGCTCTTTGTCGAGAGGCGGAATCGTTGTATCGAACGATTCAAACTTTATGAGCTCGGGATCCTTATCAAGGAGTTTTTTAAGGACCTGGGCCGTGTAATACGCATCACTGAACGCCCTGTGGAAAGGGATATCCTTCGTGATGCCGAAATGATCGACCGCATATTCGAGATTTCTTCTGTTCTTGGTCTGCTTTTCCTCACTGAGGTTAAAGAGCTTCTGTGCATCCACGAAAGCCACCGGACCGTCATTGATCAGAGGAACCTCGAAATATTTAAGGTTCTGCTGGAGCACCGGAATGTCTCCGGGTCCCCAGGTCACGAGCAGGTAATCGGGACCGCACCATTTGAAAAATCTCTCCGCAACCTTCTCGAAGAAATCACCTTTTTCAAGCTCCTCCATCTGAAGATGGACGAGCTTGCTGGTGTAGTTATGCATTTTCCTGTAGACCCTGGGTCTGATGAGTTCGCTGAATTCGGAAACAAGCTTTCCGCCCTCGCCGTATTTGACGGCGCCTATCTCGATTATCTCGAAGGGCAGCTCCGGAACTGTGTTTTCGGCTCCGCTCGCGGACTGGTTCCACTCAAGGTCGATCACGATCAGGTTCATGAAATGATCTCTATCGTATTAATATGCTCTTCCCCAATAGACCATCTTGGTTGCGGGCTTTCCGCAGCATACACAGGTATCGGAGAGCTTCTCCTGCTCGAAGGGGATGCATCTGCTGGTAACGGAGAGATCTGCCTTGATCTGATCTTCACACTCTCTGCATCCGCACCACATAGCCTTTACGAAGCCGGACTTTTCGGTGAATACCTTCTTGAACTCATCATAGGTTACCGCACTGTAGGTATGTGCATCGCGGTGAGCCCTTGCTCTTTCGAGCATCTCTTTCTGCATGGTCTCAAGAAGTTCGCTTACCCTGCTTACAACATCATCGAGGGAAACTTCGATCTTCTCCCTTGTATCCCTGCGGACGAGAACGCACTTGCCTGCCTCGATGTCCTTGGGACCGATCTCGAGACGAAGAGGATATCCTCTCATCTCTGCCTCGGAGAATTTCCATCCGGGAGTCTTGTCGGTATCGTCAACCTTGACTCTTGCAACTTCCGCAAGCTTATCCCTGAGTTCATAAGCCTTGTCGAGAACGCCTTCCTTCTTCTGCTGGATGGGAATGATGCAGAGCTGTATGGGAGCAACCCTGGGAGGAAGTACAAGTCCCTCGTTGTCTCCGTGAACCATGATGATCGCACCGATGAGTCTGGTGGTCACGCCCCATGATGTCTGATATACATACTTTAAAGTGTTGTCCTTGTCGGCAAACTGGATATCGAATGCCTTCGCAAATCCGTTGCCGAAGTTGTGGCTGGTTCCGGACTGGAGAGCCTTGCCGTCATGCATGAGAGCCTCAACGGTGTATGTAGCCTCGGCGCCCGCGAACTTCTCCTTCTCGGTCTTCTGTCCCTTTATAACGGGGATCGCAAGGAAGTCCTCAAGGAAATCGGCATAGACATTGAGCATCTGGACCGTACGTGCCTCCGCATCCTCTGCGGTTGCGTGAGCGGTGTGGCCTTCCTGCCAGAGGAATTCCCTGGAGCGGAGGAAAGGTCTGGTCTCTTTTTCCCATCTGACAACTGAACACCACTGGTTGTAAACCTTGGGAAGATCCCTGTATGAGTGAACGTCGTTCTTGTAGAAATCACAGAAAAGAGTCTCGGATGTGGGACGTACGCACATTCTCTCCTGAAGGGGTTCGAGTCCTCCGTGGGTTACCCATGCAACCTCGGGAGCGAAGCCCTCGACATGATCCTTCTCCTTCTCGAGAAGAGATTCGGGGATGAACATGGGCATATAGACATTGCGGACTCCCGTTGCCTTGAATCTCTTGTCCAGCTCTGCCTGGATGTTCTCCCAGATTGCGTAGCCGTCGGGCTTGATAGCCATGCATCCCTTAACGGATGTGTACTCGATCAGCTCAGCCTTACGGACGATATCCGTATACCACTGGGCGAAATCCTCGTCCATTGATGTGATCTCTTCAACCAGTTTCTTGTCAGCCATTTTACTTACCTCTTAAACTTTTTCATCTCCGCTTCGGAGTCTGTCTCATTAATTTCCGACAATGATGTCATAAACCTCATCCGTCGTATCACAGATGCATTTTGCTCCGTGCTCTTCGAGAAAATCCCTTCCCCTGAATCCCCAGGATACGAGTATCTCGTCCGTTCCGGAATTTCTCGCCGTCTGCATGTCCGTATCGGAATCACCGATGTAGACCGCATCTCCGGGTCCGATCCCGAGCTTTTCGAAAACCTTATTGCACATATCCGGAGCGGGTTTGGTACGCTGTCCTTCCATATCGCCGACCGCCGCATCGAAGAGTCCGTCGAAATATCTTACGACCAGATCCCTTACCGCGACATCGGGCTTATTGGATACGACCGCGGTTTTTACGCCTGCTGCCCGGAGCGCTTTGAGAAGCTCTTCTATACCGGGATAGGGTCCGGTCTTATCGGCGCTGTGGACACTGTAATAGTCCATGAACTCCGATCTTACCTTCTCCCTCATCTCACCGGATGTGCCCGCAGGGGTTGCTCTTTCGATGAGCTTGGCAATTCCGTTTCCCACATAGAACCTGACTTCATCCACCGTGTGCACAGGATACCCGCAGGCTTCAAGCGCGTGATTGGTAGCATCCGTCAGATCGTCTATCGTATTGAGTATCGTGCCGTCCATATCGAATACGGCAAGCAGGTACTTAGAAGCCATGATGGCCTCCTCCGCCCGAGTGGTGACCGCCTCCGCCGCCGCCTCTGGATCCGCCGCCTCCGCCGCCGCTTCCGGATGACTGAGGTGAATAGGTCCTTGTCTCACCGGTCCTTACGACACGGGGAGTTGTGTATCTGAGCGACTTGGCTGCTCCCGAGAGCATCTCCGCATTCGAGGTGTTCTGGATCTTCGAAGCACCGTTGACTATGAAGAAGCAGATAAGGAACGAAGTGAGCAGCGCCATGACCGCGGAGCATACGACCTTCATGGGACGTGCGATCTTCTGGCCTTCCAGGAGCATCGTCATCTGCTCAAAAGCCTTGGATGCGCAGGTGTAATAATCTCCGTTGGACGCATAGCGGTATATGTTATCGGTTATGTCATATCCGTAACCGTCGGTGATGACCTTGTATACGTCACCGTCCGAATAGATGGAGATCTCTCTTTCATCCATATCGATGATGAGCATCGTTCCGCTTTCGGTTCCGAAGAGCTTCTTGTAGAGCTTCTCGGAATATCTCATGATATCGCCCACACTGTTGTAATCGGTGGTGACGAATGCGACATTACCGTATTTGGTGATCGTCGCCATATCATTGGCAAGCTGTTTGATCTCATCGCTCGAAAGGAGATTTGCTCCGTCGATGATGACGATACGGTAATCGGTCTCGGGATTATACTTGTCCAGATCGGGATCGTCGTAATAATCAAGAGGATCGTAGGCCTGCGATACGACCGCAGGGACCATGCATGCGAAGAGGACCGGTGCAAGTATCGAAACTATGAAAAGTGAAACCTTGGTCAATGTCTTTCTCATGCTTCGTCACCTCCTCTCTTACCGAACTGAGGCGGTTTTCTGGTGGACAGTTCATTGTGCAGCTTGATTATGTCGAAGAACGAAAGAAGAACTCCGGCCATGCATGCAAGTGCCGCAAAATAATAATATTCGTCCGCCGTGGGAGTAATTAGCCATACGACAACCGCAATGACGGCGCCGATGAGAGGCTTTAAGCAGAGCAGGAATTTCTCCTTGCCGGGTGCCTTCTGGGTGATCTTGGCATCCTTAACGACAACCTTCTTGCTCTTGCTGTTCCTGGCATTTCTGATAAGCGGAGCGATAACACAGAAGAATATGACTATTCCGATTATTCCTCCGCAGCAGCTGATGATAAAACCGACTATCGCAAGCACGATGCTGAGAACATCGGTTGAATTCGACTCGGGCTTAACAGCCTGCTTTTGGGTCTGCGGCGAGGGCTTTGTTGCGAGGTTTTCCCTTATAGGGTTCGCATTTGCCCTTGCGGCTTCGCCCGCCTCGGCCTTCTGTCTTGCAATAAGTCCCTGATCGTCCAGGCTGTTCGCCCTTACGTGTATCTTGTTCTTCTGGGAACAGATGATGATCATGCTTATGATCGAGAAGATAAGCGCGAAGACCAGAAGATGTGTGGGTCTTATCACGGGTATCAGATACAGAAGCGCAAATATCGGGATCGCTGCGATAAGCGAAGTTATCAGGTACTTTTTGTAATCAACGGGAACATCGGTCGCAACCTCTCCGGTCTGACCGTTTATGACCGCATAGGATACACGGTCCTTGTTCCTGCATGAAAGGAACCATACGGGGAAATAGCCGAGAGTGCTCTTTGACTGTTCGGGTGTAAGCCCGGTCATGCTCTCGGTTTTAAGGGAGATGCTCTTTAACGCAGGGTCCCTGGCGACATTGTTGTAGATATCCGCAGTTACTATCGAGCGTGCCTTGTCTTCGTAAAGACGTGCGTCGGTATCGGCAGCGTCCGCATAGAATCCGCTCATGTATGATGTGTTGAACGGAACCGCGGTATTGAAATCAAATGGTGCGATGGCTTCGCTGAGGTTATCGTTGAACTGTGAGGAAGCATCGTAGGAAAGGCCGTTATACTCAGCCTTTACATCCAGATTTACATCATAGTGCTCATGAATGATATAATCGCCGCTCCTGTGATCCTTCTGTCCACGGAAAGATGCGGGACGATCCTCTTTGAAATCATAGATCCAGTATGGCATATAGATACCGCGGATCTTCTCGACGGTGGTATCTTCCTTCATGTACTTCGGAGCAAAGAGTGCCTTGCCGACAGCCTTCTTGTAAAGCTCGGCACTCTGATCCTTAGTTATTTTGAAGGGAATGATGTATTCGGGAGCTCTCTCATGTCCGATACGGCTGGAAAGAACGGTCGAGGCCCCGCAGTAGCTGCAGAAGGTTGCGACCGTATTGTCGTATGCAAGAATCTCACCTCCGCATTCCTTACAGGTAAAGATCGTAGTCGTATATTCGCTGTACCCTGTTTCGGAAGTTGCATCAGCCTGGGACTCGGTGTAAGTGCTCTCTACCGCATCGTCTTTCTGGATAACGGAATCGGGTGACAGGTCCGTATCACAGAAATCGCAGTGGAGCAGCTGCTTGCCGGGATCAAAATTGATATTGGCCCCGCAGTTGGGACATACAAACATCCTTTTTCCTCCTTAACCTCGATCTCCTCTAAAAACAATTTAAGGCGGCCCCCGGTAAAAAAGGGGCCGCCTGAAAAAACAAACCTTACTTACGGAATCTGTTCACGGCCTTCGTTGCGATGATCACCTCACCATGTTCCTTGAGGACTTCGTCGCATCCGGGGCCGGCGCTGAAGAGCTGTGAAAATTCCAAAGCCTGTACGCAGCTTCTGCTGAAGCGGTCGTAGGAAGCCTTTCCTCTGGCTATGTGGAGATAAAACTCCTCGCCCATCTTATAAAGGGTTGAATCGATGCGGATGCCTCTGGGAAGACCCTGGGCATAATCCATGAAATCGGACAGATATGTGAACATGAATATCGCATCGTTGACATCGATTGCGGGTGCGCTCTGTTCCTTGCTTCCTGCCTTGGCAGCGGGAGCGTTCTGAACGGGAGCCGGAAGCGAAAGACCGCCCTGTCCGAGTCCGGGAAGTGCGCCGAGCGAGCCTGTGGTTCCGCCGGATTCTTCCTTCACATGCTCAAGCAGCTGTTTAAGAGTGTCGATGAATCCGCCGAGCTTTGCGGGATCAACGCCCATGGCGGGATCCTTCTCGGAGAAGGTAAGTACCATTCCCTGCTCGGGAACCATCATGATCTGCATCTCAAAAGCAATCTTCGGAGGGTGATAACCCACTTCGGACTTGGCTGTTTCTATTATCTCTCTCAGGAGCCTCTGGGCATTCTCAGTCCTGGAAATGAAGTCGCTGTAATCAACCTGGTAATAAGCCAGTTCATCCTTGGAAAGATAGCACTTTATAGTTTTGTCATCTACTCTCTCTATCTTCATATAAGTACCTCTTTTCCCCCGGTACCATAAGAAGGAATCTACATTAATTTATTTGGATAAATTTTATCATATTTCCGATAGTTTGTATAGTCTGCAGGCGTTGTGCCAGGTCTCTTCAATCACCGTTTCAAAGGGCATTTGCTTGATCTCGGCGATACGGTCCGCGACGAGTGACAGGAACCCGGAATAATTCCTCTCTCCCCTGTGCGGAGACGGTGCAAGATACGGGCAATCCGTCTCTAAAACTATGTTCGAAAGCGGGATGAAACGCACTGCTTCCGCGAGTTTCTTCGCGTTTTTGAAGGTAACGACGCCGCCTATCCCGAAGTAGAAACCCATATTCAGGAAATCCCTCGCGCTTTCCATCGTGTAGGAGTAGCAGTGGATAACCCCTCCGACATCCCCGGCATTATGTGCCTTCATAATATCTATCGTATCTTTTGCCGCATCCCTTGAGTGCACGACGATAGGTTTTCCGAGTTTTTTTGCAAGATCGATCTGATTGCCGAACCAAAGCGCCTGTACATCCCTCGGATCGTCGTCCCAGTGGTAATCGAGGCCTATCTCACCTATGGCCACGCATTTTTCCTCTTTTTCAGCGGATTCGCAGAGCCATTTCCAGGTTTCATCGGTGATCTCGGAGCATTTTCCGGGGATCACGCCCAGAGCACAGTACATCCAGTCATACTTCTTCGAAAGCTCAAGAGCGGTCTTCGATGATTCTATCCCCGCGCCGATATCCGTGACCCTGCCGACCCCATACATAGCGAGGCTCTGCAGCACTTCTTCCCTGTCTGCATCAAAGGCTTCGTCATCGTAATGCGCATGTGTGTCGAATATAGGAGTCATGGGCACCTCACGGAAAAGAAAACGGATCGACCAATAAATATTTATGAATAAGGAAAAGGCCACAAACCCGCTCATGGCAAGCCTGCGACCTCGCGTGGACCGCCAGGGGCTCGAACCCTGGACACCCTGATTAAGAGTCAGGTGCTCTACCAACTGAGCTAGCGGTCCATTTTTTGTGCAACAAAGGCATATTACAACACTGAAAATAAAAAAGCAACAAAAACTTTAAATTTTTTTGTAAATAATAAAGTTTTTATAATTTTGGGGCGTTTTTTGCATAAAAACAGGGCGGTCAAGGGACCGCCCCGCCGTATTTACTCAGCGTCTTCTGCCCGGTTTGTTCATCTTCTGCTCGTACATGCGCTCATCACTGATCTTGAGGAAATCTTCGATCCTTCCGTACGAATCGGTCTCGGTCATATATGTTCCTATGCTGAATCCGAGTTTATAGTTCCTCTTGTTGGAGGCATTATACTCGTCCACATATTCATTCATACGGTCGATGAATCTCTTGAGTTCGGCCTCGGAGTAATCGGCGGCAAAAACATAGAATTCGTCTCCGCCGGCTCTTCCGGCTATCTCGCCCGAATCACAGCAGCGCTTTATGCAGTCGGCAAGCGCACGGATCGCACGGTCTCCTTCGTAGTGGCCGAATTCATCATTGATCCTCTTAAGGCCGTCCATATCGATGACCATCGCGCAGACCGTCTTGGTCTCGGTAAATCCCTGGATCTTCACGCGGGTCTTTTCATCAAAGCCGCGTCTGTTGAGAAGTCCGGTGAGTTCATCGGTAACGCTCAGTCCCTCGAGTCTCCTGATAAGCTTATCGATGTGATCGTTCTTTTTGAGGCTGTCGAGAGAAAGACCCAGCGTATGCAGCCATACGTTATAGAACTCGTTGAATATGTCCTTGCCGGCCATCTCCAGTACAGAATAACCGAATATCTTCTCGGCGCAGTGAACCGCCATGACATAATAAACATGGCTCCTGTCCGCAGATGACTCGGGGATCAGCTTCGAACTGCTGAGAGAATGGCTGCTCTCTTTATATTCATTCTTTTTATCAACCCACATGACAGGCATGAACTTGCCGGAGGGCTGGGTGAATTCACTGTCAAAAGAAGGCCTTCCTGCGGAATCCTTATGTACCATCAGGAAAAATGCGGAATAATCCCCGAAATTGACAGAGTCTTCGGAGAATATCGTCTGCATTTCACGGACACTTTCGGCCTTATTGAGCTTGACCATGGCGGATTCAGACTCGTAAATACCTTCGTTCACGTTTCTCAGCTCATCGTGTACACGGTCAACCGTATCGAGAACGTGCATATATGCAAGAGGTTCACATCCGCATGACTGTGTATAAATGCACTTCGGTGTAACCTTACGGTCGTCTTCGGATACTTCCCGTCCATCCGAAAGATCCACCAGCAGTTTCAGCGCCTTGTATGCTATATCATGCTGCTGCCTGGTGACGGAGGTCAGGTGGGGAAGGTACTCCCTGCCTTCGGGAGTTCCGTCATATCCGGATACCGCAATATCCCCGGGAACATTAATCCCAAGCTTTCTGAAGGCATCCATCAGCGATACCGCCATATAGTCGTTGGCGCAGACTATTGCTTCGGGCCTTTCGGGAAGTGAAAGGAAATATCTCGCTGCTTCCGCTCCCTTGGCATACCAGAAGTCACCTTCAAACACGCCGACACCGTCTTCGGGAAGTCCACGTTCTCTCATGACGGAACGGAATTCTTCAAGCCTTGAGATCGCATCGGGATGAGTCAGATAGCCGGCCATGAAACCTATCTTGGTAAAGTGATGGTGATCGAGGAAATGCTCGACCATGGTCCGAAGGCCGCCGTTATCATCGAATTCTATCCGGTGGAAACCTTCGATGGTACTGTTGATGGATACAACGGGGCACTTCGCACTGCGAAGCCTTAGTTCAACCCTGTCCGACATTCCGTTGACATTATATCCTTCTCCGTCAAAAGCAATACCGTCAAACTGGTCAAGATCGACATAGTCAATGAGTCCGGATTCATTATCCTCCGCAACGCTGTTGATGCTGCGCAGTTTTCCGTATGCATTGAATATGACCAGATCGACGTCCAGTTCCTCGGCGGCAATGTTGAATGCCCTGGTCAATATGCGCTTGTATCTGCTTGAGAGGCTGCTTCCGAAAAGCGCCAGTCTCTTTCTTTTCTTCATAAAAAGCTCCGATGAGTCACGGTGACAGTCCCCGTGACTCATCTTATTATATCAGTTAATCTCGGGATTGTTGTTGTTTACTGTCTTACGGGGATATGCGCCCTCAATGTCAACAGGTGCCGCAAGCTCTATCTCCTCGGCATTTCTTGCGATCTGGATCTCATACTCGCCGGTGTAGTGGACATATGCATGAGCTTCTTCGTTCCAGTGTGCGAAATCCCTTGAAGTAAGTTCGAAGGTGACTACCTGGCTCTCTCCGGGTGCAAGAAGCTTTGTCTTTTCGAAGCCCTTGAGTTCCCTTACGGGTCTTCTGAGCGCACACTTGTTGACTCCGATATAAAGCTGGACTACTTCTCTTCCCGCCTTCTTACCGGTGTTGGTAACCTTGACGGATACGCTGATGCCGCCGGTCTTCGCATCACCGATGAATCCCTTCGCATTTATCTTGAGATCGGAATAATCAAACTTCGTGTATGAAAGTCCGTATCCGAACGGGAACAGCACGGGCATCATCTTGGTGGTGTAGTATCTGTAGCCGACAAACTCGCCCTCGCTGTATTTTACGATGTCATCACATCCGAAGTAGAACAGATATGAAGGGTTGTCTTCGAGAATGAACGGGAATGTCTCGGGAAGTCTTCCGGAAGGATTGACATCGCCGAAAAGAACATCCTTTACCGCCTCACCGCTTGCCTCACCGCCGAGGTATGTCTCGAGAATACCCTTAACATCATCGATCCAGGGCATCTCAACGGGTGCGCCGTTCTGAAGTACGACAACCACATTCTTATTGACCTTCGCAACCTCTTCGATCAGAGCGTTGTGGGAATCGGGCATTCTCATATCGATACGGTCAGCGCCTTCGGATTCGAGAGCCTCGGGAAGTCCCGCGAAGACAACAACCACATCGGCCTGCTTTGCCGCCTTTACCGCATCCGCAATGAGCTTCTTATCGGGCTTATAGTCCGAAGGAGTGATGCGGGTGGTCCAGAATTCGGGATCGGAAAGGGTAAGAGCCTTGGGTCCGGGACCGTAGCCCTGTTTATATGATACATTAGGCATATCCTTAGTAACATCGACCACGTTGGTTGCCCTGCAGGTTGAAACGTGTGAGCTTCCGCCGCCCTGGTATCTGGGGTTCTTCGCAAAGTCGCCGAGAAGAAGGACTTTTTTCTTTTTGCCGATGGGAAGGATATTTCCGTCATTCTTGAGAAGAACGATGGAGCTTTCGAAGAGCTTTCTTGCAACTTCGTGGTGCTTGTTAAGATCGGCCTTCACATTCTTATGCTTTGAAAGAGTCTTGTATACGTGCTTAAGGATGTTCACGCAGGCTTCATCGAGTCTGGACTCAGCGAGCTTTCCGCTCTTTACGGCCTTGATGATGTCCTTGTCGGTCTCGTGCTGCTGCCACATGGTAAGATCGCAGCCTGCTTCGATAGCACCGGGCCTGTTGTGGGTCGCACCCCAGTCGCTTACGACCATTCCGTCGAAGCCCCACTCCTTCCTGAGGATATCGGTGAGATACTTCTTGTTCTCAGTCATATATGTTCCGCCAACCTTGTTGTATGCGGCCATTATCGACTGCGGCTTAGCCTTTCTCACAACGGTCTCAAACGCGGGAAGATAGATCTGGCGCTCGGTAGTCTCATCCATTTCGCTGGATGAAGTAAAACGGTCGGTCTCCTGGGAATTGGCGAAGAAATGCTTAACGCAGGCGGATACGCCCGTGCTCTGAAGGCCGTTTACATATGCAGCTCCGAGTTCACCGGCAAGGCAGGGATCCTCCGACATATATTCGAAATTACGTCCGCAAAGGGGGCTTCTCTTCATATTGACGCCGGGTCCGAGTACCATCTGTACATCGTTAGCCTGTGCTTCATTACCGAGAGTCTTCGCAGCTTCATAGATAAGCTCCCTGTCCCAGCTTGCTGCGATCGCACACTCTGCGGGGAAGCTTACGGCATCGATCGAGTCGTTGATGGATGCATGGACATCGTTGATCTGCTTTCTGAGTCCGTGAGGGCCGTCGCACATCCATTCCTTAGGAACCCCCTTCTTAGGGAACTCGGCTGTCTCCCAGCTTCCCACTCCGGTTGTAAGGTATGCCTTCTGCTGAAGGGTAAGCCCCGCAACGATCTGTCTGATCTCCTTAACGGTCATATTCTTCACTTTCTTAGCTGCCATAAGCATTCTCCCTGTGATTGACACAAAATTTTAAAAAGTGTATTATTCATAAGTCGCCTGAGAGCAACTTATACCTTATTTTTGCAGAAATCAGAACGACCTGCAAGACACAGATTCGTTAAAAAACTATTTTGTTAATCACGGCGTGTGGCTCAGCTTGGTAGAGCGCTACGTTCGGGACGTAGAGGTCGCAAGTTCAAATCTTGTCACGCCGACTCAATAACCATGAGGGTTTCGATGAAATCGAAACCCTCATTTTTAATCTCAGTTCTAAGTTTGTTCTAAGTTTTTCAATTTATCGCAACTTATAAGGCGTAGTGCTGTTTTCTATTATCTTTCCGTCCTTCCATTCAATGTCGTATACCTTACCGGAGCGGGAGCGCAGGCCGGTGACCTTGCCGTTTGGCCATGCGGCGGGAAGTGCAGGCAGGAGTTTATCCTCACCTTCGTGGCTCTGGAGCAGCATCTCTGCGATGCCTGAGACAAGTCCAAAGTTTCCGTCTATCTGGAAGGGCGGGTGATTGTCGAAGAGATTCGGGAGCATCGATTTACGGAGCAGCGCAACGATGTTCTCGTAGCATTTGTCACCGTCTCCGAGTCTTGCCCACATATTGATGATCCATGCTCTCGACCATCCCGTGTGTCCGCCGCCGCCCGAAAGTCTTCTTTCGATCGTTGCACGTGCCGCCTTGAGTAGTTCTTCTTTTTCATCACTGTCAAAGAACTGCTTGCCGGGATAAAGTGCAAACAGATGCGATATATGTCTGTGTCCTATCTCGACTTCCTCATAGGGCTTCGCCCATTCCTGAATCGTTCCTATATCTGAGATCACGGGCTTCGGAAGTTTCTCCAGAATAGCCGCGTAGCGGTTCTTCTCATCATCCGTCAGCATTCCCGTTTCGATCAGTCCGCCGAAAAGTTCATACAGGATCTGCGCATCCATCGACGCACCTTCACACATCGTTCCCTTTTCACCATTCGGAAGAACGTAAGTATTTTCGGGCGAGACCGTAGGCGAAACAACCAGCTTGCCTTCGCCGTTATCGATCAGGGTGTCCTCAAAGAAAAGTGCAGCCTCCTTTACGATAGGCAGATACTCTTCCATAAATGCACGGTCCTTCGTGTAGCGGTAATGCTCGAGAATATGCAAACAGAGCCACGCTGCACCCATCTGCCAATAGGTCGACGAAGTGCATGTATCCTGAGGCGCACAGTCTCCCCATATGTCCGTGTTGTGATGAGCCATCCAGCCCCTTGCACCGTACATCTCAGACGCAGCCTTGCGACCATTCGGAACCATTCTCTTTATCAGTTCGAAAAGAGGAAGATGCAGCTCCGAAAGTCCCGTGTTTTCTGCGGGCCAGTAATTCATCTGCGCATTTATGTTGATGGTATATTTGCTGTCCCACATGGGCGAAAAGCTGTCGTTCCATATGCCCTGCAGATTTGCGGGAAGGCTTCCCACACGGCTCGAGGAGATCAGCAGATATCTGCCATAGGCAAAGGAAAGATTGATAAGTCCGTTATCCTCTCCGCCATCCTGAACGGCTCCAAGCCTTTCATCCGTCGGAACATCATCCCTGTCCTCGCATTCTATGGAAAGCGTGCAGCGGTTCATAAGTTCGGAAACATCGGCGATATGTCTTTCCTTCAGCTTAGCGTAGCCGAGCTTTTCCGCTTCATCGATTGTCTTAACGGCATCCGCCACAAAATCCTGACAGTAAAAGGACGTCTGCGAAGCAACCAGTATAACGGAATCAGAATCGGTATGAAGGGTTCTTCCCTTGATATAAGGGTTACCCTCTACGGCACGAAATACCATGCAAAATGCAGGTCCTCCGCTGCCGGTTCTTCCCTCCATGCAGAGAGTTCTGTCATCAAGTTTGTAAACCTTCTCACACTGGTTCGCACGCTCGGCAAATACAGAAAGCGGAAGTCCCGAAGACTTTATCGCCATAACCCTGTCGGGATATGAGATAAAGCTCTCGCGTATATTCTTTACACCGTCCTTCGTATAGCTCACGGTGTGTATTCCGGTGTCTATATCAAGCTCTCTTTTATAATCAGGGATCTCCTCGATCTGGTTCAGCTGTCCGTTCCAGTATTCGCGGATTCCGAGGATAGTGATCCTTTCGCTTCCCTCGGGGATGATGAACAGGTCTCCTAAAGGCTCGTAATGGCTCTGATATTCAGGGATTCCCGCCATCACTTCATTGGCCAGGTCCTCCGCTTCGGATATCCTGCCCTCACGGATCAGCTTTCTGATCTCAGGTATGCCCTCGCGTGCATCGGGATTGATGCGATCACGGGGGCCGCTCCACCATATACTGTCATTATTCAGCTGGAAACGGTCGACCAGAGTGCCGCCGAAGCACATCGCTCCCATGAATCCGTTTCCGAGAGGAAGTGCCTTATTCCAGTCATTTGTCGCCTTGTCATACCATAATCTGTTCATCGCACGGTTCTCCATAAACCTTACTTACAACACATATTTATATTATAATTAAAATGTGACTCAAACAGAAGGTTTTCCGTCTTTATGATCATAAGGAAATGATCATGAAAAGAAAAACATTACGTCAGTTTATAATATTCATCCTACTGCTCGCAGCGGATATCACTCTGTTTATCCTCCTGGCAAAAGTGTTCAGATATGTGCTCTGGGATACCGTGGGTTATGACATAGCCGATTATGAGGACTATTACGGATTGATGGAAAGTTCCAGGGTGTACAGGTTCGGATCGGGTTGCTGCGAATATCTTTACGTACTGCTCAAGGCTTTGGTCCTGACCAATCTCGAGATCACATTGTACAAGAAACTCGGCGGTTCAAAAGCACTTCTCATCATCTCAGTCATCGTACACGTGATCATATTTATACTATGCACCGTATATGTGTACAGATTCCTTGACGGATACAATATTTTCTGGCTTCTGAGATATTTCCTTACCGGAGCGGAGCCTCCATTTTAAAGAAACGGACTGAATATGAAGAAAGAGCCCTATATTCTCGTTACCGTGGATGAGTTCAGGGATTATTATGATGTGAGCAGCGACGAGATATCGGATGATGTGATCGAAAGATTTGTTCTATATGAATCTTTTCGAAAACTGCTTCGGACAGGAACACACCATTCCCGAAGAAACGTATTAATGGCTGTAGACTTTTCGGTGGATAAGGTTGTTCAGGAATCTGAGAAGGCATGCGATACCGAAATCCATGAGCACAACGAATGCGAAGATCGCGATCCCCACAGGGAATCCCCAGTTGAGGAATCCGTACCAGTCGTTCGTCTCTGGCCAGGTTCCGATACCGTTAATAAGAATATTTCCAAGATAAAAGATTCCGTATGCAAGTGAAAGCGCCGCACAGTAGAAGGTGTACCTGAACGGGATCTTTTCTTTTGCCCTGAAGATTATGAATTCCGCCATTGCAAGCAGCGGAACTATCAGGTGAAAGTAAAGATTACCTCCTTCGTAGAGGTTAAGGTCGGGATAGAGCGGTTGAAGAAAAGCCGCGATTATAAGAAAAGTAAGTCCGACAGCGGATGATGACATCATCTTGGTGATAACGGGGAACTTCTTCGAGAAAATGAAAAAGACGATCCTCACCGCAGCCACGATCCCACAGAAAAGATTCGAAAGCACCGTGAAGAACTTCAGGTTCTCAAGCCCCGCCGCCATAAGTCCGGTGGTGCTTTCGGTGTTTTCGAACATCATAACCGTTCCGGTCAGCGACAGTACAAGAATGAACGTACTGAATGCGATCTCCGGATATTCACTTCTGTCTGTTACGATTACTATTCTGTCCCCGGATTCCATTAAAAAGTCTCCAAGCTAGAAGCAGATATAAGTATGATATTCACCCAACACTAAACTCTGTGCTCACAGTTTCAAAGCTGTCCGAGCTTACTTCCACTTTGCAGGTTCCGGATTCGTAGCCGGATCTTACTATCAGCATCGCCCGTCCGCGGTAAGTCATTGCATCACAGTCTGTGTAATCTTCCTCGGTAATGGGATTCGCCGATCCAAAGCCCGCAAGATATCCCTCGCCCGAAACCGACGCCTTAAGCATCACCTCGGCATCCGGTACGATGCGTCCCTCCGCATCGACTACTTCAAGGCCAATATACATCAGGTCATGACCGTCAGCTCTCATGCATTCCTTTTCGGGAACAATACGAACAGCGGCAGGTGCACCTGTGGTCACTAAAGCATCCCTGCTTATCTCTTTTCCGGATGAGTAGCTTACGGCAATCACTTCACCGGCTCTGTACACCGTTTCAAACCTAACGCTGCAGGGCATGGGTCTGTCCGAAGAAACCGGCTTTCTTCCGATGCTCTCCCCGTTTACGAAGACCTCAACTTCCTCCGCATGCGAAAAGACGACAAGCTCTGTGGGCGAATCCTCATACCCTTCATAATTCCAGTTCTTAAGAACATAGGGAAATCCCCACATGCCCACGATCTCTTTCTTTCCGAAGGTATCCGGATGCATTGAATACAGATGCGTCCGGTCACTTCCCCATACCACGCTTCTGTAGGCACCCTGAGGAAGCATATTGCCCGTGATATCAAAGTCCGCATCATTGGCAAGTCTCCAGGGATAATACGAAGTCTGCTGGGGCATAAGATCCCAGGGATTCTTGGGAGCATTCGGATCATCCGGATCAACGTAAGCCGCTTTTCCGATGCCCGCTTCTCCTATATAGTCCCATGCAGTCCATGTAAAATCACCTATCACATAAGGGAGCTTTTCCACCATGGGCCAGCGGAAGCCGATCTCCTTGGGGAAGTTCTCGGATCCGAGGATCACTCTCTCAGGATACATCTCATGGTCTCTTTCGTAGATGTCCTCCATGTAGTTGTATCCCACCACGTCGAGTCCGTTGGTGAAGGGTTCCGTCACTGTTTCCTGAAGGGTTGACTTAAGTCCGTCGCCCGCATTTTGTGCCTGGTTCTGGCCTACGGCAAGCTTATCATCAAGTCCGCTCCACAAGGAGCAGATGCCGTTACTGATAAGTCTGCTTCCGTCGAGTGACCGGATCTTCTCAGCAAGCTTGGTCGCCCTTCCGTAGCCGCCGCCCAGTCCGCCTCTTTCGGGGATCTCATTTCCCGTGGACCACATGATGACCGAAGGATGTATGCGGTCCCTCTTTACAAAAGCGGTCAGGTCCTTCTCCCAGTCAGCTTCGAAAAACTGATGGTAGTCACCGCCTCTTTTTCCGATATTCCAGGCATCAAATGCCTCGTCGAAGACATACATGCCCAGGCGGTCGCATGCTTCTATCAGTGCGGATGAAGGAGGATTGTGAGCCGTGCGGATCGCATTGAAACCTGCGCTCTTAAGCTTTTTGATCTTCCTTTCCTCTGCCGAATAAAGTGACACGGAACCAAGAAGTCCGTTGTCATGATGCAGGCATCCGCCCTTAAGCTTGACACTCTTTCCGTTTATCAGCAGTCCTCTCACGGGATCGGCACTTATGGTCCTGATACCGAAAAGAGTCTCCGCCTCATCGGATGTGATCTCATCATCCGGAACAAAATGCGTTGTGTACTGTCCGAGGTCTCTTACAACCGCTTTAACCCTGTAGAGACCGGGAGCTTCCGCATCCCAGAGAAGGGGATCCTTAACGGTAAGATTCATCCTCGCGGTCTCCGTTTCACCGCGACCGACATATATCACGCGCTTCACACTTGCGGCAAGTTCACCGGCATCCTCTGTGAAAAGAGAAAGCTCAACCTCCGCCATGCGGTTTCCGAGACCGGAATTTTGAACCTCGACAAGAGCCTCCAGGAATGCATAACCGTCTGCCACCTCTTTGGTACAGACATATATCCCGTCGGAAACTATATGGACCTTGGGGGAGTGACAAAGGAATGCCCCGCGGTAAAGTCCCGATCCCGTATACCACCTGGAATTAGGCTGCATGCTTGTATTGACATTGACGGTGATGCGGTTTTCCTCTCCGAATGTTACGTGATCGGTCAGATCGATGTAGAAGGGAGCATAACCGTTGTGGCATATTCCGACCCTGCTTCCGTTTATATCCACTGTGGCATTCATCATGACTCCGTCGAATTTCAGTCCGACGCAGGAGTCCTTCCACTCTTCGGGAATGAATACATGTTTCGTATAGCTGGAGAGTCCTCCGGTAAAGAATCCCGAATCCACCCCTGCAGGTGCATCCTCGGATACCGGAGTGCTTATCATTCCGTCATGGGGAAGATCTATATCCACTCCGGGATCAGCCTCCATCATGGTTATGGAATCAAGATACCCTCTTCTAAAAGTCCATTTTTCATCGATCGCGGTTATGATCATATAATTGTTCCATGCCTTCCGGTGAACAAGGGGACGGTTCCTCCGTTCACCTGCTTCTTCTGTTTCCGAACTGCTCGTAGTAAGCTTTCTTGTTCTCGTACATATTGTGGTCCGCACGTTCGAATGTGTCGCAGTAGAAATGATCGGTATCGGGATCGTGCTCCGCATAGCCTACGGACATGATCGGGCGCTTTTTGTCCGCCTCTCCGAGATCGTCATAACGCTTGATGAAGCCTTCCATCAGTCTCTCTATCTCGGCGCCGGTCTTATTCAGAATGACAACGAACTCGTCGCCGCCGATACGGAATATCCTCTCGTCCGGGAACGATTCCCTGAGGATATCGGCAGCTTTGTTGATCGCAACATCTCCGGCATCGTGGCCTTCGGTGTCATTGATCTGCTTAAGTCCGTTTATATCGAACATCGCAACGGTAAAGTCTGCAACTTTGTTCTTTATCTTGTTTTCCAGCTTCTCGATATACTCCGTATATGCAGTCCTGTTCTCGAGACCGGTGAGCATATCCTTGTATGCCTGCGCCCTTACGAACGCAATTTCGACTCCCATATATTTCTGGAGTGAACGGATCTTCCTGCTGATCGCGCTTATCTCATCCTTGGGAGCTTCCTTCTCTTCCGGATGAAGGAGTTCATATCCTTCAAGTTCCTCGCCTCCCGCCAGTTCATTCGCAAGAGTTTCAATGCCGTCGGAAAGAGCATTAAGTTCGAGGTAAAGCTTGTGGAATCTCTTTGTTGCGACAACACCGACCAGAATAAGGATGACCGATGCAATAAGAAGTGAGATAACAGTGATGACTATCGTCGTGATGGCCTGGGTCCGTATCTGGTCATCGTACCATTCGGCGCTGAAGTCGACCGCAACTATTCCGGATACCTTGCCGTTTGAATCAAAGACCGGAGAATACGCGCTGTAGAATCTCCCCCAGTCATCCTCGTAGGGAACCTTATCGACAGAAGGCTTTCCGAGGCTCGCCTGATACAGGGCATCGGTGTATACTATCGGATCGCCGAAGATTCCGGGGTCTATGACCGTGGGATCCACGGAAAAGACAAACTCTTTATTTCCCATATCGCGGATGCAATAGATATATTTGAGCTCGATATTGTCCTGAAAGAATGTAAGAGTTTCAAGTATATCCTTATATTCGGGAGTATCAGCGTCCTCCGCCTGTATATCCCTCAGCACATCGCCGTCCAGCATCGATGCGGCGGTATTCGAAACATCAAGCATCCTGTCACCGATCTGATCCTTCATCGCATCGGTGGATTCCTTCGTCAGGACAAGGCCCAGCGAAAAATTAACCACCAAAAGGAACAGCGTGGCAAACAAAAGAAACTTCCTGTTCAAATTGGATTTAGTTTTCATTTCCCCTCATAAACTCCTTAAATACGGCACTCCCGAAGCGGAGTGCAGTTCTATGGATATTATACCACTATTGGGACCGATCAGTGATTATGCCAGTCGGAAAAGGAAAGATCCTCGCCGATCACCGCATATGCTCCGCACAGGATCTCTTCATCAAAATGGTCGGAGCATTGGAAAGAGATCTCTCCGTCACCCAGTCCGATATATTCCGGAACGATATTTTCCAGAAAGCAGTCGAAATTAAACGCCGGATAAAACGACCGGAGCACGGTCTCGATATGTCCCTTGGGAATGGTTCCGTCATTGGGAGTTTCAAGATAAGGGGCAAGATTATACAATCCCACCCTTACAGGATTATAGATTTCGGCAATGTCCTCTTCATTGCCGTAAAAGAGCTTGTCTTCAATGAACAGTCTGTCGATCGTCATGAAATCCATTTCATAACTGTCCATATCGGTAAGAACATGCAGCAGGAATGTGCCGTTGATATTATCGATGTTCTCTTCTATTCTATGCGCAAAGTTATTAAAGTAACTGTTCAGGAACGAGATAAGTTCATCATCGGAGCGCACCTCTCCGAGAATATCACAGACAACGAGCCAGTCTCTGATCTCTTCCAGGGTATCGGTTATCTCAATCTGTGAATCCGTAAATGTACCTATATAACCGAGATTTATCGATCCCTCTACCTTCAGCCCATCCCCGTCTCTGTATATCCTGAGACCGGTACCCTGTCTGCTTTCTCCGGGCAGCGTTAATCTCGCCATGCATATCCCCCTGATCTGAATTCATCACATGACCTTTTTCCGGTATGCCAGATATCTCATCACCGCAGTGATGCCGGCCATGGACCACACGATGCCCACCGACCACCAGATACCCCACAGTCCGATAAAGGGGATACCGACGAGCAGAACGGGCACTACGAATCTTCCTATTACTTCCACTATACCATTAAGCAGTGCAAATATGGAATCTCCGAGTCCGTTCAACACGCCTCTTACCACATATATGAATCCCAGCATCACATAGAATATGCTCGTGATCCTGAGAGCCTTTGCTCCCATGGAGATAACGGGACCTTCCTTGACAAAGAGCCCGACTATTCCCTCGCTCGCAAGCTGCATGACCGGGAACATGATCAGCGAAAAGATCACCATGATCACGACGCTCTTGCGATATCCTTCCCTGACCCTGTCCATCTTTTTGGCACCGTAGTTCTGGCCGGTGAAGGTGGAAAGTGCGGCGCCGAGTGTCTGGTACGGCTGATGGATTATCTGCTCTATCCTGCTCGTTGCGGCAAAGGCCGCCATCGTTGTCTTTCCGAACGAATTGACCACCTTCTGAAGAGCCATGCACGAGATCGCGATAAGTGAAAACTGCAGTGAAAGCGGGATCCCCAGCTTGATGACACTCAGCGTTATATCCTTATTGAACTTCAGATCCTCTTTGGAGAACTTAAAATACGGATTCTTCAGCATCGCATATCCGAGACATGTGATCCCTGATACAAACTGTGAAATAACCGTCGCGATACCCGCGCCGCGCACGCTCATGTTAAATCCGCACACGAAAAGGAAATCCAGCCCGGTATTCAGAAGACACGAAAAGATCAGGAAAAAGAGGGGCGTCTTCGAATCCCCCAGTGCCCTGAGCATCGACGAAGCATAGTTATAGAGCGATACGAACACGATGCCGATGCACATGATCTTCATATACCCGACCGCATCCGCCATGATCTCCGCGGGAGTATCCAGCAGTTTCAGCACCGGCTCCGTCAAAAAGAAAGCGATGATACCGACCACAAGGGGAAATGCGATCATGATGTATCCGGTATTTACTATGCAGCTCTTAACGGCGGACTCATCCTTCCTTCCGAAATGCTGCGAAGTGATGATGCCTCCGCCCGTTCCGATTCCGTTGCACAGCGCGAAAAAGAGAAAGGTCACCGAAGTTGTCGCACCTATCGCAGCCAGCGCATCCGCACCGACATACCGGCCGACTATAACGGAATCCACCAGGTTATAAACCTGCTGGAAAAGATTACCTATCAGCATGGGCACGGAAAAAAGGAGGATCAGCGATACCGGATTCCCCTCCGTCATGAGCATCATGCCCGACTTATGCTTTTTAATTTTGTCACTAAACATATATCAAACCTCGAATCAGTTGATATACTATTCTTTTCATTTGGAAGATTCATCATTTATTTTGCTTAAAAACCTATCATTTTTTGTTATGAAAAGGGCGTCACCATATTGGCGACGCCCAAATAAATATCAATGTATGTATTCCCACGCTGCCGCAGCGATGAACAGGAGCACAACGACCGCAGCCGCAAAGTCCGCGTGATCCGATCTGAAAAGCTTATCTATCGGAGGCTTAATAACCTTGATGAAGAATGTCGCCATAAGACCGAAGATGATGCTGCTCACAAGCGAGATGCGGTCCTGAAACGAAAGCGGCCATCCCTCATACGACCACAGTATCCTGTGAAATCCGTACTCAAGAAGATACGAGGCCCCGAGTTCCACACCCGTTGCTATGATGAAGCTTCCGAGGAATATTCCCGCGGTGTGGTTTACTCTTTTCAGCACAAGCATAAGAAGCAGGATACCGACTCCGTAGATCGGGCACATCGGAAGATGCAGTACGCCTCTGTCGAAATAGTATCCGTAGAGAATCCATACACATATCATCTCATAGAGCCATCCGATGCACGAAGCCAGTGCAAAAAGAAGGATATATTCGGTTATGAACAGATATGCCTTCTTAAAACTCAAGCTTCAGCGTTCCTGACCTTTTCATTGATGTAATTCTCATAGCGCTGATTATGTGACCGGATCGCAGTGTCGGAATCCAGATATTCAATGAATTCTTCCCTGCCTACCCACTTATAATCAACCGTCTCGCCTTCCTGGAGAACGACACTGTTCTTATCGCAGCTGACATTCGCCACATACGAATAAAAGAGTGACCTGCTCGTATCCTTATAGAGAATGTTCACAAGCTCCATCGAATCCGGCTTAAGCCCCGTCTCTTCGAAAAGCTCTCTGTGAGCCGCCTGCAGAGGATCCTCCCCGCTTACGGCAGAGCCTCCCGCACTCGCTTCCCAGTATCCCGGATACACATCCTTGATATCGCTCCTCTTAGTGAGCAGGTATGTTCCGTCCTCGTGAAGCACAAGTATATCCACTACCAGGTGATATCTTCCCTCGGGGATGTTCTTATAATTCCCGAAGCCTCTTTCAAAGGTCTCTCCCGTCTTATTTCCTTCACGGTCATACAGATCCCAGATTTCTTTCATTACACTCCTTATCAGTCCGCCTCATTCGGCATTGCCGGTCACTTCTTATATGGCCGGACCGCTTCTCACCTTGCCGGGCCGCTTCTTACTTGAGCATGTTGCTCAGTGACTGGATTTCACTCCACTTGCCCGATTCATAGACCTGCATGCACAGATCGATTCCATCATCATAATTTACCAGTGCTTCGATCTCACCCTTAATTATATCTATGGAATATCTGTCACCGTCACATGTAAATTGTATGCTCTCTATCTCCTCCGGAGTAAACCCGGTGAGATTAAAAGTAATGGTTCCGTTCACGAAATCCTCTGTCAGCTCTTCCGTATCGATAACAGCAAAATCGTAATCTTTGGATATAAGAAAAAATTCGTCATCGGATCTCAGATCGAACATCCTGCTTATCTTGATATCCGGCGACCCGGTACTTGCATCATCCGTTTCAAACAGCAGGGTCACGGTATTTCCGTCGGCATATACGCCTTTAAATCCCATCATATTCTTGGAACTGCAGGTGTATACCTTATCACCGTAGCGGTTGCCGCAGCCCATAATGAGCACAAGGCAGAGCATCATCAGCACCGCGGTCTTCAAAACGTTCTTTTTCATTGTGATTCCCCTCTCAGAATAAAATTCAAGGCACCGACCCGGATAGCATGTCCCGGAACATATTAAGAGCAAGCCATCCGTATCCGCCTCTTGTAACAATATACATTCCGAAGCCGAGAAGAATCAAGTGGACGATCACGGGTGCGATAAATCATATTAATTCAACTAAATCATATCCCTCTCTGTCTTTTCTGACTTGGTATCTGCGATCGTCTATATAAAATGTTGTTTTGTTCATTTTTGCCTCCTTTTTGAAATCAAAAAAGCCTGTACACTATATGTGTGTACAGACTTCTAAGATTTGCTATTGAAGGCTTTACACACATAAATCCACCAGCAATTGAATTCGTTCAATTGCTTAAAGAAATATGGTGTAAAACCGGGACCGGATTCCTCAAAAGGGCATTTACATGCTCGCGGATTCTACACACGCCGTTTCCGGCGGCATCTTCCTGATGCAGGGGATAATACCATTGATAGTTTGAACATAATGTTCCATCATAAATCCGGAAAAGATGTTTCAAAAAACAAACTTTGATACCTCTTCTTCCGATAACTCTTCAAATGTTTTACCGGATTCAACTATATATTGGCTCAACGCAGGCAAATCAAGTTTTACTCCCCTGGGAAGATGCCGGCCGGTAACAGGACCGTTCTTTTTGGAGAGTCTTTTTTTGTTCTTTTCAAGTTTTCTCTTTAAAGAAGTCATAATTGTATTCCCTCCAAATTTTCCGAGCTGCTATACCCGAGATTTCAATGTGAAAAGGATGCAACACTCCTATATATACTGCACCATGATTATTTATGAATCTGTCTTTAGCTGCTTCGTTTTTGGCATAACCATATATATGACCTCCAAAACCACACTCCAAAGATCTTTGAATAGCCAAAGCAAACAAATGACCACCGACACCGGAATAGACAGGATTATCTGTCTTTTCCCTATTATTGTGCGGAGAAGCAACCATCCATGCTATATAGACAGATTTCAACTCGGGCATAGCCTTTAATGCAACAAGCCCCTGAACGGCTTTATCCCCTTTTACATAAAGCCCATAAATCTCATGCCCGCTTTGAAGTAATTTACTCCAATTCACATACCAATCTCTTTTGGTATAGCACTTCAGATCCTCTTTAGAAAAGAGAGCTCTGATCTCGGTATCTATAAGTTCTCCTGTTTTTAGATTCCGAAGGCAATGAGTCAGTTCGTCAATATCAATACAAATCATATTAACCTTTCCTTTCCCGGCATAACCGGAATTAAAATTCTTTCCTATCTCCGGGAAAAGAAAGTATATATAGTCTTAATACCCCGATGTTATAAACATCGAGGTGATTCCTCCGAAAACAACTATCCTCTGTTTATATTATATCGCTATTAACGGTCTTTGTATATTTGTGATTTAGACTCAGCCTATTTAATTCCTACCCTCTGAATCCGGTTATCATGTCTTTGAACATATTTATGGCAAGCCATCCGTATCCACCTTTGGTGACAAGGAACAATCCGACCCTAAACTTTCCGCAGCCGGATGCCGATAAACAATATGAAGTATCATCTCCCGGAACGGAATCCGGGATCCGCGGGTTCATTCGCAGCAGGCAAGGAGGTATCGGCATGAAGATCAGTGAAGTCAGACCCACATACTATCAGAACAGACGCGAACTCGTCGATCAGATAAGGGATCTTCACAAGCAGAAAGAAAAAGCGGAAAGCGCATACCGCGTCACCGGAGACAGCAAATTCTCCGATCAGGCCGCATCGCTCGAGCTGTCCATAAAAGCCACCGATGAAGCTTTCAGGGAAAACCAGGCCGTTCTCGATTCGATAGCGGAACAGCATGCTGCCATATGGAACATGGAAGTCTCCAAACAGCAGGGCGATGCCATGAAGGAAGAGATGGAGAACATGGGTAAGATCATGACCGTCTTCCGCAGACTGGCCAATGGTGACACAGTTCCCCTCTCCGATGAAAAGAAGCTGGCAGAGTACGACGAGAAGATGTACACCATGGCCAAGAATATGCAGGCCATGGCCAGACAGCTGGAGAAAGAGCACGAAGACCACGATTCCCTCTGGGACGACGAGGAAAAGAAGGAATATCCCGACCCCGGGGAGGTTGCGGACAATTCCGAATACACCGGGCCTCTTCCCGATATCGAGATCCCCGAGGTCGCACCCGCAGAGGGCGGAGAAGCAGTAGATATCAGTCTGTAAATGCGCCCGGCGCCTGTGGCAAGCCACCTACAACAATAAGAAAAAGCCGATGACTGCCTTGGCAGCCACCGGCTTTTTTAGGGGAGTCAGTCTTCGGTTATTACGGTAGTATAAGTGGTGCTTTCAAAATCAAGATTTGAGGTATCCTCATCACCTTCGATGGCAAGATCTACCGAACCCGCTTCATAGTAGGCCTTTCCCGACAAACCGCTCTTAGCGTTCTCAACGGAAAATCCGCCATTCTTGATGTTTGTGATATTGAAGTAGGTATAGGGATTTGCGGGATCTTCAACGTGGACATAAAGACTTCCATCCTCACCGATCAGGTCGGTAACATCATCGGTAATATTCTTGTAGCTGAAGATGTATCTTCCGTCATCGGTGAGATCAAGGGAGCATTCATTGTTCAGATAGTCGAAAAACTCCTCCGCACCTATGGGCGTCTCGTTCCCGTCCTCATCAATGCTTACACCGCCAAAGCCCATGATCTCTTTACCGTCCTCATCATATACGGTATAGATTCCTTCTTCGCTCCGGATGACTTCGACTTCCTGTCTGCTTCCGTTCATCCACATCTGAACCGTCGTACGGATGCCCCCGATATCATTCGCGTAGCATACGCCTGCGCTTCCGAGTGCTATGGTGCATATGGTTACCGCAGCTGCTGCAGCGCGGCTTATTCCGTGAATAGCTCTGAAATTCATTATCTTACCCTTTCCGCTTTCTTCCGGGCTCTTGCATTTTTCCCGGAAATCCTCGGAGAGATGTAATTTACCGAAAGCATTCTGATATCTGTCCTTATTACTCATCTTCCCATCCCTCCAGCTTAGTCTTTAATATCCTGCGGCCGTTTAATAATCTTGTTTTTACGGTGTTTTCAGAGACTTTCAATATATCCGCGATCTCTTTGATCTTGTATTCCTCGTAATAGAAGAGGTGAATGACTATTCGGTACTTTTCCGGAAGTGCCAGGACTTCATCCATAAGTGTTCTGTCAGACGGTTCCTCGAATGAAAGTGAGTCCATATATTCTTCATAGGATGTTCTGTTCCTGTTCCAGAATAATCTTTTCGTGCTCTTTGCGGCGTTGATCGTAACTCTCAAAAGCCAGGCCTTTAAATGTTCCTCGGATTCGAATTCCCTGTCCGTGTGATACAGCCTTATCAGCGCATCCTGGACCGCGTCCTCCGCATCCTGCTTCTGACGGCATATATTGAACGCCGCGGCATAGAGTCTGTCCGAATATTTCGTATATATATTGTCAAAATCCAATGTCATCTGAAGTGCTCCGCGAAAGACGTCTTACACATATAATACGTTCGGGACGCGAAAAAGGTTTTGTGCTACGGAAAAAATTTTATATTTTTTCGTTTTGTTGTCAAACTCCATAGTGTATTATTGAGATATGCAGCAAGTAAAACCCCTGACGGAGGTGACATATGAGCAAAAAGAATCCTGTTAAAACAATATTTACCGGCATCTGCGCACTTGCCGGATGTGCATTCTTCGCAAATGTTGCGGCAGTTTTCGCGATCAGCCGCAAGAACGCTGAGAAGCTGGATAAGCACCCCAATGATCATAACTTCATGGAAGCTCTCATGCTCCAGAAGGATACCGTCGAGATCAAGCCCGATGTCCAGAACGCATACATCACCGTTACATCGAGCATTGCCGATATCATCGTTCCCATGCCCACCCACGATGTGATGAACGTTGATATCACCGCAGTTCTCGGCAAGGTCAATATCGATCTTCCCGTCAACGCCACCATAAACAGCGAAGGCTCAACCCGCCTCAACTATTCCCAGGAAGGCCCCGAAGGCGCTCCCGTCATCAACCTCATCGTCAAGGACACCCTGTCCTCACTTACGATCAGCTTCGACGAGCTTAACGGACAGTTGCAGTCAGAGGATTAATGATGAGAGTAACGGTAAACCTGAACGACGAAGATTATATCGCTTTTAACATATCCCACCAGTTCAGTTCAAAAACAGGCAGGGATTCCATATTATTCGGAAAAATACTTCATCTCATCCTATTGATCGGACTTATCATCTTCATCTGCACTCTGGATGCGGGCCCCATTCTTACCGTGGTCGAGATTGCAGCCGTGACAGCCTTTTATGCATACCTGATCTTGTCCTATGACAACAGATTGAAAAAGAGGATCCGCAAAAGGATCGAAAACATGAAAAAGAGTGGGAAGCTCCCGTACGAAACAGAAGCAACGATAGATTTTACCGAAGAATGCATCATGGAATACACTCCCTCCACCACCAAAAAGATCGAGTGGAAGGATATCGAACATATCCGTACGGACGAAGAGCATGCATACCTTGCATTCAGTTCGATCCAGGCACTGCTCATCCCCTTCCGCTGCCTCGGCTCGCAGAAGGATGAGTTCATGAACATGATCCTCGCAAAGACCGGACTTCAGCTCAACAAATAATGGAAGAAAAATTCGCCGGCATCCCGGTAAAGGTCGAATACAAGAAAACATCCCGTCTTTCGATGACCTTCGATAAAGACGGGACTCTTATTGTGAGCGTGCCTCTTCGTGCGCCGGAAAGCGACATTCTCAGATTCCTGAATGACCACAGACGCTGGATACGCATCCACTACACACAGGCCGTCGCTTTCGCGGAAGCGCATGAAGATATAAAGGTAGAAGAAGGCGGCCTTGTTCCCTACCTCGGGGAAAACCTCACCGTTCACATCGGAGGCAGATCCCGCATTACCATGGCGGACGGCGTGATAGTCTTCCCTGAAGGATCCGGCGAAGACGAGTACGTCAAATGGCTCAAAAAGAAAGCGAAGGAATATCTTCCCTCAAAGCTTGCCCTTATAAGCGAAAGCACCGGCATCCCGTTCAGAAGAACAAGGATATCCGGCGCCAAAAAGAGCTGGGGATCATGCTCGCCCGACGGAACGATCTCCCTTTCCTGGAGACTTATGATGTGTCCGCCGGGTGCAATCGATTATGTAATTGTCCACGAACTCTGCCACAGGCTCCATATGGATCATTCCAAGGAATTCTGGGCGGAGGTCGAAGTCCGCATGCCCGATTACAAAAAAAGGAAGAAGTGGCTGGACGCCAACTCCTTCCTCATGGACCTTTTCGAGTGACCTGTCCGCACCTTTCCGGGGCGCAGACCGGTCACTTTTCTTATTATATGGGAAATACGAATTCCGTTACGAACTCATGGCCGTAAGGCTTGGGCAGGCATTCCACCGACATGTCCCCGCCGTATTTCTCCGCAGCTTCCCTGGCATTCTTAAGCCCAAACCCATGCTCGAATTTATTCGCCTTGGAGGAGATGATGGTGTCTCCGACATAAACGGGGGCATCGATGCAGGGATTTACCATTGATATCATAAAGAATTTCTCAGTCTTTTTAAAGCTCAGTTCTATCACCTTGTATGAAGGATCCAGATCCACGAACCTTTCATCGGAGACCGCTTCGATCGCATTATCAAGAATGTTCGCAAGTATCTTGCACATATCCACGGGCGAAAAATCGACATCCGTGATCACACCCGAAACATTCAGCGTTATTCCCGCGCTTTCCGCCTTGCTCTTTTTATCGGCGAGTATCGCATCCGCGATCGTATCACCCGTGTGCGCACTCACATCCGCACTTTCTATCTGCCGGGTCATCTCTCCGAGGTATTCCTTCATCTTCCCGTAGTCGCCCTTTTCGAGCAGAAGCTGCAGCACCTGCATATTGTTCTTCATATCGTGCTTCATCGCACGTATCTTCTTGTTCGCCTCAACGCTTGCTTCGAAATATCTTGCCTCGGACTCTACCAGTTCACCGTTCACACGGTTCATCTCGATAAGGTCATTCCTCTCTTTCCTCGCCGCTCTTATATAGAAGATCATCGTGACAAAGGCCAGCGCCGACATCATGAAAACAAAATATACAGGACTGTTGGTAATGTAAGGCTGTCTCTGAAAATCCACAACCGGAATGAATGCGGCGAAAATGTTCAGTATCAGGAACAGTCCCAGTATAAGAGAAAGCGGCAGGGGTGAATCGTCCTTCTTCTTACGCATCCTCGCTATAAGGTAGAACATAAGGTACTCGAAAAGGATCGCGGGAATGGTGTAGATGGTATACCGCAGGGACACGTATATTCCGGAATCGTCATTTGACGCAAAGATCATTTCCTTAAGACCGCTGAGAAGCGAATTCAGATCCGTAAGTATATCCATGGACATGAACACTATGAATATTCTCTTCCACTTCTTCTCGACCATATGGATCCCGACATAGATCATCAGGAAAAGCGAAGACAGCGCGATCGCAACATCGGACAGAGTGATGGTTTCATCAGTTTGTTCCACCGATACACAGCACAGCAGAAATCCTATGATCGCACCCATAATGACCGCAACGATATACGTTCGGCGGGGTTTTCTTATCTTGTACCTTAAAACCTCCGCAATGAAATAAACATTGAGCGGAGCATACATCATCGCGGGAAGCATTGTCATGATAATATTCATCATCTTCCCGTCCTCCGTATGAATTCAAAAAGCCGTTGCTTAACCTCCGCGGCCACACTTCTCGAAACCGGAAGCGTATCACCGTTATCCATGAACACTTCCGATGTACCCAGCTTCGAAACACGTGCAAGATCGATATAATACGATCTGTGGCATTTGAAGAAATCCTTCGAAACCTCATCCACAAGCTTCATTGCTTCCGCGAACTTCATCCTTATCTCACAGGTTTCTCCGGTGAAAACAAATCTCGTCGAATTATTTGCAGCTTCAATATACACAAGCGAAGAGACCGGATGAATGACTTCTTCTCCGTCCACTTTAAGAACTATCTTCTCTTCAACCTTGATCTTGTTCTCGAGATCCTTGAGCGTCTCCCTGAGCTTCTCCCTGTCCACGGGCTTGCCCAGAAATCTGAACGCACTGACCTCATAGCCGTCCATAGCCATTTCCGTATGGCTTGTCATGAAAATAATAGGGATATCCTTAGAATATGTCCTGATGACGCGGGCCGTCTCCATACCGTCCATTCCCTTCATCTCGATATCGAGGAATACGGCATCAAGAGCGAACCCCGTTTTGAAACTGTCTATGATCGCTTTTCCGTCGGAATAGTGAAAACAGCTCACCTCGCCCTTTCCGTAGAGCGAGGTGATCGTTTCGTCTATCTGTCTTCTGAATATACTTTCGTCATCTACAATAGCTATACGCATGTAGTTATTCTATCACTTATCCGACAGTCTTACCATTATCAAGAGTGATGACCCTGGTTCCGTAGGAAGCGCACTTTTCGGAGTGGGTTACCTGAAGAATGGTCATGCCCTTCTCCTGATTGAGCTTCTTGAAAAGCTCCATGATCTCTACGGTAGACTTCGAATCAAGGTTACCGGTGGGCTCGTCGGCAAGGATGACTGCGGGATTTCCGAGAAGTGCCCTTGCGATCGCAACTCTCTGCTGCTGGCCGCCGGAAAGAGTGTTGGGCATTGCCTTTCTCTTCTCGGTAAGTCCGGTGATATCGAGGATCTCATCGAGCTGCTTTTTAAGCTCACTCTTTTTCCTGCCGTTAACGGTCTCGGGAAGCATGATATTGTCCTCTACGTTAAGGTTCATTACGAGGTTATAGAACTGGAAAACGAATCCGAGCTTGTCGAGTCTGAGCTTGGAAAGCTTCGAATCCTTGAGAGCCCCGATATCCTCTCCGCAGAGATTGATCTTGCCCTCGAAATCCCTGTCGAGTCCTCCGATGAGGTACAGAAGGGTTGATTTACCGGATCCCGATGCGCCCATGAGGGATACGAACTCACCCTCGCTCACATACATGCTTGCTTCATCGAGAACCTTATTCAGATTGGTGCCTTTACCAAATGTCTTACTTACGCTGTTTACTTCAATTACGGTATTCATATATTCATCTCCCTTATTATTCATACTTAAGCTGCTCGGACAGTTTCATCTTTCTCATGTTCTTGATGGGGAACAGTACCGTGAGTGCGAAGATCAGGCACATTAACGCCCAGAAACCGAAGACAGCCGAAGCATTGATCTCAACAGGCATATTCAGCATATCCGCAAGATTTACGGCTCTCCTTATTACTACGCACAGTATCGTTCCGAATACGCATCCGACAGTCGCGGAAGTTACCGATGTAATGAACATCTCACGGAAAAGAATACCCGCAAGAGTCTTTTTGCTCATCGAAGTCGAGATCATTACCGCGCATTCCTTCTTTCTTCCTTCGAATCCGATGATCTGGTTCGTTGTCATACCGATGCAGGTCATGATGAGCGCTACGGCTATGACTATGAAATATACACGGTTGGACTGTGCATTATCCTTCTCGGACTGCTCGACAAGTTCCTGACGGGTCTTTACATCACTTGCGGATCCGACCGCATATGTCTTGATCAGATCCTTTACAGCATCGGGATCGTCAGCCTGAACCAGCATATATCCCGGAGTATCATGGAAGATGCTCTTGTACTCATCCAGGGATACAACGAAGTCATTCTTAAGCGACTCCATCGCATTGATCTTGAACAATCCGCCGACCGTATATTCCTTCCTTATGGGGAACACTCCGGTGGGATCGACGGTAACGGTAAGAGTATCACCGACCGCATATCCGTTTCTCTTGGCCCAGCCGTTTTCAATATATACGGTACCATCCTCGATGCTCTCGGGAAGTCCGGATATACCGGAGTAATGTCCGAAGCCTCCGTCGGGCATTCCGTAGAACTGTGCCGCCTTTTCCTTTTCTTCGTCCTCAAGGTAGATGTATCCGACATTCTCATAGAGGAATTCGGTATCGGTAACACCGTCCAGGTAAGGAACGAACGAAAGCTTCTTAGCCTGACCGGATACGGTGACCAGAACATCACAGTCATAAGTATCCGCGTTGCTGTAGTCCATCATCGAAGTTGCGATGATATATATGATCACACACATGGTTGCGGATGTCGCACACAGCACACCGCTTGCCACGGTACTTTTTCTTGAGATCGCTTCCCTTGCGGAAAGAGCGAGCCTGCCTCTGTCGAACTTCTCCGCGATAAGGGTGATCACATGAGTCACGCCTTTAAGTATGAGCGGGAAAAGGAATGACAGTGCAATGACCGCAGCGATCAGACATATACCTGTTCCGAAAAGACCCTTTCCGAAGATAAAAAGTGCAAGGGCAAGAACCGCAAGTACGCCGCCGGCGATAAGAGTAGTTCTGCTGAATCTGTAAGCGGTATCCCTGTTATCGAAGATGATGTCCCTGATGGATGTCTTAAGAGCCTTGAGAACTGCCTTAAGAGGGATCAGGCACTCGATTAGTATCGCTACGATAACTATCGATGCAACAAGGAAAGGTGAAAGACCGGGAGGTGTAAGTTCAAGAGCAGCTCCGTCACCGCTTTCAACATAGAGAAGGACATCATACATAGGTCCTCTGATACTCATATACAGAAGGATTCCGGGCAGGCTTCCGAGGATCGCATATGTAACATTTTCAAGAAGCAGAATGAATGCAGTCATTCTGGAGCTGAGTCCCAGGCTTCGGAGAGTTCCGATGAATGACATTCTGTCCGCAACGATCCTTTCACAGATCGAGAATGTGATGAACACAACGAGGAGGAACGCAACCGCGAACAGTATGAAGAGGAATCCGAAAAGCTCATCGAGCATCTCGGTCATCTCATCGGTCATCGCAAAGCGCATGCAATTGTCCTTGCCGAAGGTATCCCAGAGCATCTGCTCTGCGGCATCGATCTGCGAATCATCGATGATATCGATCATAAGTCTTCCGCCGACAGGCTTGCCGCATGAAAGCACCTCAGCGGTCTCGGCACTTACCACGACATCCTTACCGCTGAAGAGAAAGTTCTTCGCATCCGCCGGTACCACGTCATCAATGGCAAGTATCACCTCTTCACCCGCTTTATCATGAACGGTGAGAGTGTCTCCGTATTCATATCCTATAGCTGCCGCAAGCTGATCGGTGATGATCGCATGGTATTTCGGAAGGATCGTTACATCAAGGAATCCGAATCTGTGAGCCGCTATGGTATCAACCGCAAAAATATAATAGTTTTCGGTCGTTACATAAGCGTATTCACCGGGAATGTCCTTATAGATGGTATCCGTGAAATACTCCATGGACATCATTTCGCATTCCGGAAAATCCTCCGGAAGCTTCTCCGGATCCAGCACCGACATATATGCCGTAAGATCGGTATCTCCGTATACTTCACTGAACAGTCCGATCATCAGTCCCTTCATACTTCCGGAAAGATCGAAGCAGAACAGTGCCGAGAAAGCACATACGAAGATCGAAAAGATAACGAGCAGTGACCTTAAGGGTTTACCGAATATATTCTTTAATGTTGTTTTGATTATAATTCCCATTTTTCCTGCCTCCCTTAATGCCATCTCGAGATGCGGTCTTCGGGAGCTATGTACATTCCGTCTCCCTCTTTCACATCATATGTTTCGTAGAATACGTCAAGTGAGGAAAGTATGGCATTGGTTCTGATGATCGAGGGGCTGTGCGCATCATATTCAAGCTGATCCATAAGCGCGGAATCCGCTCTCTTTTCACTCCAGATCCTTGCGTAACTCGTAAAGACCTTTTCTCTGTCTGCCTGTGTATGCGCAAGGGAAGTTACACACTCCATTCCTCCGAGATCGGCATAGTTTTCCCCAAGGGTCTGGTCTCCGTCCACATGGTAAACTCCGAAGACGGTGAAATTGTTCTCGAAATATGCCTTGGCCGTTTCGTTCCTTGCAACAAGAGCATCCATATCGGAAGAAGCGATCCATGAAGGATCGTAAACACCCTTCTCGTTAAATACTATGCAGTCGCTGTCGAATGCATGCCCCATCTCGTGGGCGATGACCGCACCGAGTCCGCCGAGATTGGTGTAGTAATCGTTGTCCATACTGAAGAAGGGATCGATCATTATGGCAACGGTAATGGTGATGTTATTTAGTGAAGGATCGTAGCACGCATTGAGCATCTGCATCGGCATGCCGACCGCTTTTCTGTCTCCGGGCTTTCCGATATCATCCATCAGGTCGGCCATATCGTGCCTTGTAACGGAAAGATAGAATTCAAAATAGTCATTACCCTTCAATGCATTAAGATCTGCGGGGTCATTCCTCTCAAGATCCGCTCCCGTTACATAGACGATATTATCGAGCTTTTCAAGAAGTCCCTTTCTCGTAGCATCGCTGAGCCAGCTTGCGCTTCCGATCAGATCGCGGTAACCTTCCCTGATATCGTCGCACATGGTGATAAGTGCTTCATCCATTTCCTCGGAATAGTACTTTTCCACATAGATGGGATCGGTCAGTCCGTAGTAAGTGTTGTATATCTCATCAAGTACAAGCTCTTCATCGGATTTGTAATCGATATTCCTGTAGTTCTCCAGTTTCTCGTATCCGTACGCGATGAATCTTCTGTACTTCTGGGCAAGTGACATCATCTGCCAGCATTTGAGGGCATCGAGATTCTCATCGGTCAATATAGCATTTACAGCCTCAAGCTGCCCGGGATCGTAGATTCCGTATCTGTCGACTTTCGCGGTATTAACGCCCAGCGCCTTCACATAATCATCAAGATCCACATTGGTAAGGATGGCTTTGATATCGGCAGGTGTCATCTGCCTGAAGAATTCCATGGGCATTGCTACGCCGATCTGGTCCATATCCGTCGCATTGTAGATATCCATTGCGATATATCCGACCTGAGTTCCGATCTCATCGGCTTCCTTCTCGTCATGTCCCATCTGCTGAAGGATGAGCGAGCCGGTTTCCTTGAGCGAGTTGAGCGGGCCGTATGTCTCATCGAGGGTTTCAAAATCCGCATCAAAGACCGCCGAATACTGTCCGAAGACCAGGATCTTATCTCCCGAAGAAAAATAGTCGGTATCGACCGTAAGATGCAGGATATTTCCGACTCCGTAATCCCTCTGAAGCCTTGCATCCATCTCGAAGAATTCTTCCATCGATGAGATCGAATCTATCTCATGGAAGAGATCATCGAGCTCCTTAGGAACTTCGGAATTTTCAAAATCATAGGAAGAGTAAAGATCATATGCCTTCTTAATGACATATTCCTCGGTTCCGGGTTCATAACCGCTTCCGGCCGCAATCTCCCTTATGATATCCTTGACCTCGTTTTCAACAAGCTTGGAATCAAAGCTGGCTCCGGCTGCCATTGCGCCGTATTCAAATTCCGCATTTGCGAGAGTTTCTTCGTTGACATATCTGAAGAAGTCATCCTGAGCCCTTGCGGGAGGCAGTTCTACTGTTTCTTTTTCAGCTGTCTCTTCCGGCAGTTCAATGCCGGCACAGCCTGACAGAACGACGGACACAGCAATGAGCAGTGCAGCCATTCCCTTAAATCTTTTCATAGTGATCCTCCTATCCATAATCTGATGATCACACTATACACTGCGCCAAATCCCCTGTGTAAAATCTGTGGCGAATTGCATATTTTGCGTGGTGAATTGAAAAAAATGCATCTTGAACATCCCAAAATGCAACTTGTACGGATTTCCCCACACGCTCTTTTTCGCGGTGATACAGTCACATCATCAAACAGTTCGCAGGAGGAACACACATTATGAAAAAGAAAATCGTAAAGGCACTCATCATCACACTCACAGTGATCATCGTACTCGCAGCAGGCGGATCGTTATTCCTCGGAAGTTACATTGCAAAGCAGATCCTCTTACAGAATTCGGATAAAGATACACACGATAACAGCTTAAAGCAGCTTGAAGTCTGGGGATATGATACCGAAGCTTTCCTTGCAGCTTATGAAGGAACAGACATAACCGCTACAGCGGAAGACGGAAACGAAGTGCCCGGAACATATTACGGATTCGGAAACGATAAATGCGTCATTCTCGTACACGGCGCAGGCGGAGACAGATACTGCGTAGCACCCGTAGCAGAGAAGTACTTCGCAAACGGATATGACGTAATTGCGATCGACCAGAGAGGAAGCGGAGTAAATCCCGACGAGAAAGTCACCTTCGGAATCAATGAGCAGCTGGACGTAAAGGCAATGGTAGTAAAGGCAAGAACAGAGCTCGGATATGACACCGTCATCGTTCACGGACAGTCCATGGGCGGACAGACCACCGCTCTCTATGCAGCAAATGTAACTCCCGGAACCACAGAAGCAGCCGATGCAGTCATCCTCGAGTGCCCCGTTCCCGGAATGGAGCTTATCCTTAAGGAAATGTTCGGAGACGGAGATACCGAGTCCTTCACCGCAAAGTATTTCGTCGGAACCAGCAAGCTCATGATGGGCATCAGATACGGTATCGACTATGACGACGGAGATACCATCGCTCTTGCATCAAATATTGAAATTCCCGCCCTCGTAATAGTCTCCGATCAGGATTCCGTATGTCTTCCCGACCAGGTTGAGCAGATTTATGCTAATATAGCATGTGAGGAAAAGGAGATAGTTCATTTCGACAGCGCACATATCGAGGGATGCATCGACTATCCCGCAGAATACGAAGAAAGCGTAATGTCATTTCTTGACACTGTATTGAACTAAGGGAAAAGAATGAAACTGAACCTGTATGAAGATAAGAAGGCGACCGATGAACACGTGGACGTATATTATTCGAATATGCGTCCCGTGATCAAACAGATCATAGATACAGTCAATTCGGAGCGTCCCACACTCAGCGGTCGTCCCGCGGATGAAGATCTCGATGACGGCGAAGAGATAATACTCGACCCCAAAGAGATCTATTATCTCGACCATATAGACAGAAAACTCTTCGCATATACATCGGACGGAGTGTACAGACTGATGAACACACTGGCCTCCTGCGAAGATATGTTATGGAATTACGGGTTCGTAAGGGTTTCGAAATCAAATCTGATCAATATATACAAGATCAGACAATTAAAGCCGGATGTGAATATGAAGGTATATGCATCCTTCGATAACGGCGAGAGGATATGCATCAACAGAAGTTATAAGAAGAGCTTCAATGATTACTTACAGAAAATGAGGAGGATGTCGAGATGAAAGATTTCATAAAGTCTTATCTTCTGGAACTGTGCTGTTCCTACACGATAGTCTCGGTCATCGGCGCCATTATAAACATGATCTTCGGTTACCAGACCAATAACGTAAATGTCGTGATAATGTTCATCTTCTGCAATATCGCTGTGTTCGTACTGTCGATCCACAAGCTTTTCGATGCGTTCAGTCCTCTTTCAATGATCATAATCCAGTACGTCATTGCTCTCGGACTCTGCTTCCTGGTCATCTTCATCGCCAGCTTAATTATCGAGCCTGTTTCACCGAGAGGATGGTTCGAATTCTTCAGATCGTTCACCATCCCCTACATCATCGGTGCGGCTTTCTATTATTACAGGGTATTCAAAGAGACCAAAGAACAGGATGAAGTGATTAAAGAGATCCAGACGAAAAATAAAGAGAATTCGTAAATAATTCTAGAATCTCATCAGCATGTCGGAAGGCAAAAATCGTACCTAGATAATTTCTCTCTGGCTTCGAGTATGGAATCACAGTATAATGCATATAATCTATTATAATCCTCCGCATATGATGCATCTATCATATCGGCCAAAGTACCGTAAAGTTCCATCAAATATATGCTATTATTCCCGTAATTTGATTTAATCAATTCACATGAATCACACAATAACTGCTCTATTTCCGATTTATTACTAGTATCTGTATTTTTCAGTTTGAATTTTGCCTTTGCTAATAATATGGAAAGTCTAACTCGTTGACGCAAGTCGTTGCTTGTGTTCCCAGAGTCTATCAGATACATCGCTTTATTTATATATTTAATCGACTCGCAATACTTCTTTTGACGATAAAAATATAATGCACACACATACCACGTATGTTCCTGTGTCTCTATTAGTCCTTTAGGGAAGTCTACCCTGCTCTGAATAGCATTTACAAGATCTGTATTAGAAACAGTCCTGCCCAATAACAATTCCAATTCACACTCTACATTTATTGAACTTCCATAATCTTTGCTGCTTTTATCATAATACTGTAATCGCGGAATGTTGGCTTTAGATATTATTCGCAGAGCTTCATCATAAATATTTAAATCCTTAGCCACAAGTCCAATATTAAAAGCGGTAAGCATCCAAGATAAAAGTCTATTATCACCCTTAAATTCTTCATAATCCTCTTCTTTGAGCCTGCTACTTTCTATATATAAATCAAGTGCTTGAAATGGATTCATTTCTTTTAAAACTGTTGCTCTTAATCCAATAGATTGAGCCAAACTGCTCTTGGCCGCACCAGCTTCCCTTTTGAGAGTTATATCATATTGATTATAGTTTAAAACCGAATTTAGATCCGAGTTCAATTGTGACTCAACTATGGTAAGATTATTATATACCATCGACAAAAACAGCTTTCGACTATCATTCAATTCGCCCATTCGGGATATCATATCGGCGCATTCAAGCAAATATTTTCTTCCATTTTCACAATTGTTAAAGTGATAACTTAACGCTCCCAATCGATTAAGCAATTGTAAACGGTTTTCAAATGTTAATCTGCCAGAACAATAATTTATTATTCTTTCCGCCAAATGATATTCATCCGCAATATCATAGTTCATATCTCCTTTGTATTGTATGATTCCAATTTGTTTTTCTGCTAATTTATTAATTTGCTCATCGGACAGTTTCAGTAGTCTCGAGGCATCATACACTCCTGTAATTTGTTTGTGAGAAAAAAGATCCTTTTGTAGAAAGTCAACAATTTCCGTTTCAATCAACATTTCAGAAGAAAGGACGTCTCTAAAATATGTAAATATTTTATCTTTATCTCTTATAACGCCCAAACCCAAATACGATTCAAATCCAAACAGGCATATATCCATCAAACTATAATTTGCGTTTTCAGATATATACGATACCGAAGATGATTGTACAATTTTATTTATGTTGAATATTTTACAATCAATATCCAGCACATCGTCAAATACTATAGCAGTTTCATAATAGGCTCGATTAACAATAGAAATCAAAATATCAAAATAATATTTTATATCTTCATCCGAATCATCATATGTGCTTCCTATAATCTCATTTAGATACATTTTTATGAAGCATATAAACTGATTGTTATCCGACAAAAAGTTTAACAGCTTTCCAACATCATCATACTCATTTTCAGGAAAGTATATTGGTTGGATGCCCAACTTGGTCAATTGTATATTGCGTTCGATAAACTTGTTGTTTTCAGTCGGTCTAGGCAAAATAGCATAATGAACAAGATTATCATTTTGCTCTATGCACGTTTTCAGCACTTCGATAGTTTTGTCTTCCTCAATACTGCATCCAACGAACAATACCCTTTTTCCTTCAAATATCCTTTTGAGATAGCGAGCAATCAATCCATCTTCTTCATATGACAATTCGTACTGTTCAGAAGAAAACACAAAGGAAGAGGGTTCTTCAATTGAACCATGAATCTTCAACAGTTTTCTCTCATTTAATTGTATAGCATCATTTACCTGTCCTTGTAAGCAGGGTAATAATGGGGTTATTTTTCCTTTTTGACAATTACCAGAAACCGTTTCAAGAATATTATCGTAATTTGTTGTTACCAACAATGGAGAAAACTCTTCTAAGAGAATATATGGTATTTCCGTATAATGGATTGATGCAGAATTGAATATACTTCTGATTTTTCGCATGACCATTGAAGTGTTTCCGGCTTTTTCAATGATTTTATCAGCAAATTTCAGTGAGTTCAGTTTTTTTAAGTCTTCTATTTCAATTTCAGAAAAATAAGAAGATGCTAGTTTTTCAAGTAATTCACTCCACGAATACAGACCACATCCTCGTGATATTCCTGCTCCAATAAAAGGAATAATATTATTCTTATTCTCTTTAATTTCGATAATAAGTTCTCTATTATTTTCATACGATAATAATTCACTTAATCTCATTGTTTATCCCACACAGAGAAAAATATAATACTAATATCCAATATTATTGACAATTCCAACGGATACATAGCCATCAAGAAGTGCCTTGAAATCGCTGCCTTCGTCGGCATATCCTGTCTCTACACCATGGACCATATAACGGATTCCGCCGTTTTCAAGCTTTTCTATCTCATCGTAATGATCCTTATAGAACATATAAGGAGATACGGTTCTGTCGTAAAGAACTCCCTTGCACTCGGATAGCGGGCACTCAGGGAAATTAACATTGTGGATATGTCCCTCGGGAACAGGAACATTTATTATTTTGGAAAGAACTTCGTACAGATATTTATCCGTTACTTCATGATTTCCTTTGAAGCCCTCGGATACCGCGATGGAGTGATAGCCCTGGAACGCAGCTTCGAATGCCGCTCCCGCAGTTGCCGAATACTGGATATCGGAAGCCATGTTGTATCCTTTATTGATGCCGGACATAACAACATCGGGCTTTTCGGGCATAACGCTTAAGCTTCCCACTCTGACACAATCCGCCGGCATTCCCGAACAGGAGAAAGCCTTAACTCCCTCAACGGGATAATCGTTTACCGGATATACATCTATGGGGTGTCTGAGCGTAATACTATGGCTCGCCGCACTTCTCTCCGTAGCAGGCGCCACAATCCATACTTCTCCAAACGAAGTAGCGACTCTTGCGAGTCGCTCTAATCCTTCGGCATTTATTCCGTCATCATTGGTAAGCAGAATTCTCATATGGGGATTCCCTTATTGACCTGACACTTCAATCTCATTGGTAAATGTAGATTTCACAAGATTGCCGAATATATAAACAGCATATTCCTGCTCTCCGGATCCGGGATTATCTGCAATATCGAATGAATATCCCAATCCGATGTAATGATCATTGCCCGTCTCCATGCAGCACAAAGGCTTCATATCGTATGCATCCACACGGAAAAGATCGATGCATAGCGCAAGTCCCCAGAACGCTACGATACAGACAATGAAATTTAAGAATTTATGTCTTGAAAAGAAAATACTTAATGCTTTCATAACAGCGCCTCTTATATATAGATTTCTATTATATTATACCATTATTTCTAAAGAATCTCTTTGATCTTCTCGACAAGTTCTTCGTCAGCGGGAAGCCACTTGACCGTATCAAATTCAGCCTTTGTAAGCCATCTTGCGGATTCAGCCTCCTTCAGGACAAGTTCTCCGCTTACAATTTCAGCCCAGAAGCAATCCATGGACAGATGGAACTTTGGATAATCATATTCGAGAGTCTTGATAAGGTCTCCGACTTTGATCTCAGCAGTTAGTTCCTCCCGGATCTCTCTCGCAAGTGCCTGCTGAGGAGTCTCCCCCATTTCGATTTTGCCACCCGGAAATTCCCACCAGCCTTTGAATTCTCCATATCCTCTGGCCGTGGCAAATATCTTATCACCGTCTTTGATGACCGCAGCAACGACTCTTACATATTTCAAAACACTTCCGTTTTCAGTCAGAATAACCTTCTTGCCTTCAGAAATCCCCTGATCAGTCAGAAGAGATTCAGGTACTTCTATGTACTTCTCTTCCGAAAGACTCGACTTAGATCTGAGCTTCAAAAGAGCCATAGGCTCCTTATGATCCGTTTCCTCACATCCGAAGTCAGCTTCGGATATTTGTTCTACACAATAAATCTCCATTACTACTCCAAAACAATTATGCGCTTACAATATATTCGTATATATCATCCCTTACTGGCTGATCCAATACCCACTCGATCTCTACAGCTGATTTATCCGTATTAGCCATGGTGAACTCTTCAGCTCGTCCGCTTGCGCTCATTGAACCAAGATAATAAAACTCTTTGGAGATCTTATCATCCTTGTTCTTACGCACAAACAATTCAACACGAATTCCTCTTTCCTTTGCTCTGAGGAAATTCTGTACATCTTCCGAGTCCATGCTTCTTCCGGATTTGGAAATCGCTATCAGCAGCCGATTACTAACAAAATGATCTTCATACTTTGTGGTATCACTTATATCATCAGATTTGTCATAATTGATAAAGACAGGGAAAGTCTTGGTCTTCTTATCAAATTTGTATCCACCAATGTTTAAAGGGACTTCATTGCTTTCCCAGTTCAGCAATCTGCAAACATCTTCATAAGTATATTTCTGATACAAAACAAAATCCGTATCTTTATAGCAATTACTATAATCTCTTTCGTATCTGCTTATTCCAAAATCTATCAACTCAGATAAAACCATACGGAAATCCTCATTTGAGAGCATTTCCATGAATGATTTAGACGGTATATAGTCATCCGCATCTTTCTCAATAAAGACGCATTGTTCGTAAGTCTTTTTATTCGAACCGGACGGGAAAGCATTTGTCATCACATTGGCAATGTTGTCTCTCTGATCATCACTCATAGTCTTATTGTATGATTTCAGATCTTCCGCAAGGCCTTTAAAAAGCCCTATTCGTGAGAAACCCTGAGCATATGCAATAAGCCTTCTGAACAATTGAAGTTCCTGTATTCTTTTGCCGCTTGCAAGCTTTTTAGAAATAAACTCTATTACTTTTTCTTCATCCTCAGACAAATGAATTTTATACTCGGGTTCATATTTCACAAGGAATTTATAATATGATCCAAGACTGTTATTATCGAAAATTCTGAGGACATCCATCTCTCCATAGAGATCGAAATCTTTAAGTGCGGGAATTCTTCCAAGTTTATTCTTGAGATTTGTGTAGTTCTCACGTATAAGCTTTACATCACTGAAATTTGCATTATCAACAGACGCAAATATTCTCTTTCTGCTTATCTCATCAAAATGTATCGTGGATACGCCGGGAATAACACGTCCACCTTCCAGCACAAATCTTCTTATATTGTCTTTGTTATACGTCCGATCACCCGAAAGAGCGATAGGAATCATAAAGTTATTATTGTAGTTACCGATGAAATCGAGAATGACAACATATTCTTTTCCGTCCGCTTTACGAAGCCCTCTTCCAAGTTGCTGAATAAACACAATCGGTGACTGCGTAGGGCGAAGCATGATTACCTGATTGACCTCTATAATATCTACGCCTTCATTCAAGATTTCTACAGACAGTATATAATCCAAATGATTTGAGATTTCCTGCTGCGAATCCATTTCTTTATCATCTGCCACCAACCGTTCAAACGCCTGGGTTCTCTCTTCCTCAGATGCACTTCCATTCAATGCAATCGTTCTATAGAATCTTCCGGTTGCAGGATTAACTGTATGATTCAATTTCTCAGATAATACTTCAGATTCTTTTATACTGCTACAAAAGATAAGTCCTTTAACCCTATCCCCGCTATATCCATAATAATTTGCCTGTTCTACAATGTGCTTTACTCTCTCATCACATGTCAGAACACTGAAATCACGGTTTTTATCGTCACCTATTATCGAAAGGTCAGTTATTCCAAAATAATGGAAAGGGCAAAGGAGATTCTCTTCCATTGCCTGCTGAAGTCTGATTTCATAGGCTATCTGATAATCAAAGAGTTCGTATATGTTTCTTCCCTCTATGTTATCATCCCTCTTATCTGGAGTTGCGGTCATTCCCAGCCATAATTTGGGCGTGAAATGCTTCATTACTTTCTGATAAGTATCCGCCGGAACGTGATGTGCCTCATCAAGGCATATGGCATCAAAATGATCTGATGCATACTGAAGCAGATGTTCATCACGGCTCAGTGTCTGAACAGTAGCAAATATGTAATCTGCATCATAATCGCTATATCCGGCTCCGACCAAGCCCATAGATACGGATTTACTGAATACTTTTTCATATGATTTCTTGGACTGACGTGCAAGTTGTCCGCGATGAACCAGAAACAGAACTCTTTTGAAGCCAAGTTCTCTCATTGCGAATGCGGAGGCATATGTTTTTCCCGTTCCGGTTGCCGAGATCAGTAATGCCCTGTTCTCTCCGGTTTCTATAATCCTTCTCAGATTCGCAATAAAACCTACCTGCATACTGTTAGGTTGCAGTTTGAAATTATCCAGAGAAACAAGCTCTTCGCTTTTCGCAATTTCTCTTTGATGTTTTATGATGCGATATCTCTCGCGATATTCAGAAATGAATTCTTCGTAGTTTTCCGAATATCTTGATGCCCATAAACGATCAAATTCTTCTATTATGTTTTTTGAGATTTCGCCTTCTGTTGTTGATACTATCTTGGTGTTCCACTCATAATTATGCTTGAGTGCATTACCGGTCATATTGGAACTGCCGATTATAATTCTATATATCTCTTCTTTTCTGAAGATATATCCTTTTGTATGAAAACCTTCACCGGAGTTTTCAGAATCAAACATCTTTATTTCAACATTCTTTAATGAATGAAGCTTTTCCAGAGCCTTAGGTTCACTGAAATTCAGATAATTAGTAGTAAGGATTTTTCCGGGGATGTTTTTCCTTTCCAGTTCTTTAAGTGTCTGGAGAAGCGGAGTGATTCCACTAAGAGTAATAAAGGCAACGCTGATCTTGAATTCATCGCACGCTAAAAGCTCATCCTCTATAGATGAAAGTACTTTTTTACCCTCTTTGTAATTGTTGGAAACAAATTGAGGTCTGAAAGATTCAGAAGAAACAACAGATCCGTCAATAAACGCCGTTTCAAATCCTCTACGAAGATCCTCGATCATGCTCTTTTCCCTCTTAAATATAGAAATGAAGGTTATTAGCTTTCATTTCTATTATACTCTACCCTATTATATTTCTCCATTAATCATAAGCTTCTTCATACACAAATATGCCCCACAGACATTCAAAAAGCCCGGAAGCATGAGCTTCCGGGCATCGTATTGTATATCGATATTATTTTATCCGAAGCTGCCAAGCACATATGACAGCACTATCACGACCACGCCGCAGCACATAAAGATGATTCCGGATCTGCGGGTCTTCTTTACGATTTCGGGCTGATCACGGAATTCCTCTTTGGTACACTGCTTGGGAATGACTGTCATCACCAGTCCCAGAGCAAGCATTGCAAGGCCGAATAGATATAACATACCGTTTCCTCCGTAAATTCAGATCATTTGGTCCTGCGGTCCGTTTTCTTTTTGATCGAAGGCTCCGGCGGGGCTTCCCCAATTAAGGAAGAAGTCGATCACGGCAGCGACAGGAATATCTCCTTATTCAATTAGAATAACTGTATATATTATGTTAGAATTCTTGATTTTTCGCTATATAAACAAAAGCCCGGAAGTCTCAGCTCCCGGGCCAACATCCCCAACAAATATGTATTTAGGTCATCAATAATATGCTTTTAAAAGAATTATAATCGCAATCATCGCCACAATCACTACCGGGATCATTACACCAAGAAACAGCTTCAGATCTTTTTGCTTTTCAGCTTCCGGATCCTTTACAACGGTTTTGAACTGCTCTGTTGATACGGGCTCCGCTTCAGCCTTCGGAGGCATGGCCGGGTTTGTATCAAAGACGGGATTTACGCCGGAGTTATTGGTCTTATACAGATGTATTGCGTTTTCCACGATATAGGGAGCGCCGCAGGAAGGGCAGATATCCGCGTCGTTCTTTTCATCCACATCCAGTATCGCACCGCATTTTGTACACTGAGCTTTGACCAAGGCCATAGTTTTTCCCTCATTATCGGTAATTTGTACCATCTGTATAATATCAAAAAAGGATTGAATGACTCAATCCTTTTCAGACAAACATTTCTGTTTTTTCTTTTGCGAAGCGGATACTCATGATACCGCACGCCTGTTTTCAACAACTATGATGTCATCGATCCGTACGCCGAAGGTGGCGGAAAGGACGATGAGGTTGTCAATCGTGGGGATCGCAGCTCCGTGCTGCCATTTGTAGATGGCCTGGGGCGTGGCGAACCCGAAGATGTTCTGCAGGTCCTTGACGGTCATGCCGCACGCCATTCTGAGTCTTGTTATATTTTTTCCGGTTCCGGTCATATCTATCATTGGTATATTACAGTCCATATATTACCTCCTGTTGATACATACAAAAATACCGCTCATCTCGTATCCTCGCACAAGATAAGCGGTATCGGTAATCAGATCATATCCGGAGTTCCGGCTTAATATGACTTAGGATATTTCCGATGCTTTTTATCTTGAGGCAGATACGCGGATTCACAGCCCTGCTTACGTGTAGTAGGCACTGCATAGTAATGTTCTGTATACTGATACTGTACAGATATTCTTATCCGCATCTTCTTATCCTTTCTTGGGTGAACCCATATTTTTTCAAATCTTTTATGAACTATAACATACTTAATTTAAGTTGTCCATTATACCGGTGGTATAAAACACTGCTTTTTGCAAATATTCAAAGATATTGTATAAAACGATTCTTTTCATCTCTTGATAATTCTTCTACCGGAATCCCTTTTTCCTGAGCATACTTAATCGCTCCCCGCATATCAATCTTTGCTTTGGGAACTGTTGGCTCCTGCATGCGATTCAGGGATTCTTTGTAATTCTTATAGTTCTTCATCTGTCCATTCATAGTCATACACCTCCTGAATACGCTTTGCAGCTTCATCAAATATAAGCTGCTTTATAATCAGGGTTGTTTTCTACAGCGACTAACCCCTGGATATCCACAGTTCCCTTGAGAACGAGTGCATAAATCTCATTCTTTTCCAGCAAATCAATCCAATTTACATACCATCCGGTCTTTTTATTGAATTTTGAAAGGAATGATTTTCGCTTTATGCGAATAACTTCTGTTTCTACGGTTTCTCCTGTTACAGCGTCTTTAAGACAGGGAACCAATTCATCAATCGTGACGCAAATCATAATCGCTCTCTTTCCCCGGCATAGCCGGAATCTAAATCTCTTTCCTATCTCCGGGAAAAGAAAGTATATGTACAGGCTTAATTCCCCGCTGTTTTTCACAACGGGGAATTTCCTTTTTTCCTTTTACGAAAACTACTACATTTATATTATATCGCTATTAAGGGCCTTTGCAAATCTACAAATACGACCCGGATGACTTATTTCATCTGCTGGATACGGTCGTTCATCTTCTTAGCCTCGGATCTGTAGAATCTCATGAAGCAGAACCAGATGATGAAAGCGACGAGAAGCTGAACTGCTGCAATGGCGATGCCCTGTCCGAGAGTGGCGCTTCCGCCGATCCAGCCTACCGCAAAGCCTACGATGGTATAAACTACGCAGCCGATGCCCATATGGACGAGAACCCTGACCGGCATGGGAAGGGATTCATTCCTGTAGACGAGGCTGGGAACTCCGAAACCGAGACCTACGATGATACAGCCGATGACCATCTTGGTGAGGCGGTAGTTTTCAAGGCTGAAGTTTCCGCCGTATCCGATGTCGAAGATCACGCATACAAAACTGAAGATCGAAAGTGCCATTCCTATGCTGATGACGATGCTCTTTAAGAGATCCTTAACTGTGTTATTCATATTCTTTCCTCCTATAATCCGAGATATTTCTTAAACTTCGGCAGATATGTCCTGGATACGTAATCACTGCATCCGTTCTTAAGCTTCAGGAGCAGTGTTCCGCTGAATCCTGCCTCGATGCTGTCCATAAAGGACAGGTTTACGAGCGTGGTCTTGGATATCTGCATGAACTGTGATCCGAGCTGGGCGCCCAGCTCATAGAGTCTCTTCTTCGAACGGTATTTATTCTTTTCCCCGTAGATCACGGTATCGCCGTCCTCGACTCTGACCATATATATTTCCTTAGACTGCAGGACTACGATGTCCTCTTCGTTCTGCAGGGCTGTTATGGGAGCTTCACTTACCGAAAAGATGTCGATCATTCTCTGTATCTCCTCCGTTACCTTGTCCGTATGGATCACGGCATAGGGTTCCTTGTATTCGGGGGAAATATCAACGCTTACTTTCATTCCCGCTCTCCTTTCTTATCTCTAAGGGATGCATCCTTTTGATGATGTGATGATACAACATGCCCCGGCTTTTGTCTTGCGATTATCGGTAAGTGGCGAAAATCGGTGGGTGAAATGCAAAAACGACGGACCAAGTCCGCCGTTTCCGCTTTATTCCAAAGGTTTTCTTTTACAGGTACGGTTTCTGTCAATACAGTTGGAAGTAGTAGCCCCACATATGGGTTTCCGGAGGTTCGCCTTCTCCGTGATACTCGGGATAAACGAATATCACGTCTCCCTTCTTTACTTCATACTCTTCAAGGCTTGTTTCGGGCAATGTCTGCAGTATGAACGGCTCCTTACTTTCCGCAGAATCAGCGGGGCGGATATAGACATACCAGTCCAGGTCCTCACATTGCTCACCGCCGAATAACATAGTACCGTCGTACCTGCATTCGTATTTATAGCCGGTGTTTTTGGCCTCGTTGTATTCTGTGACAAACAGGTCCGGAGTGCCCGGATCGGCAAGGTATTGAAAGACGTTGAATACCAGATTCACCTCAATCTTAATATCGTATTTATTGTAGATACCTACGATCTCCTGCAGCTTATCGTCATCGATATTGTCCGTGTAGTAGAGGCTGTGCCGCTCGCCCTCCTCATCATAGAAGTCGAAGCTGTAGGAATCCTGTTCGCATCCGCCATAGTCGTATGCTCCGTTCATATCGCTCTGCATCCAGTTTCTGCAGAACTCGTATATGGTGATATAGTCTTCCTTTTCCAGGGTTGCGGATGATGTGAACGCTCCGGAGAGGTTGTAGGATGTGTACCCTTCTATGGTGCCGTCATAGTAAACGGTAAAACCGCTTCCCTCCCAATAATCGTCCTGTCCGAAAACAAGATCGTTACTGTGACGGCCGTATCTGAACATCGGGCCGTCAAGAGTAATGAGCCTTTCGTATTCCTCTTCCGTGAGGGTATATTCATGCGGTTTTCCGCATCCGGTCATAAGCAGGAGTGCTGCGATCATCAGGATTATTTTCTTCATAATGTTCTCCCGGGCGGACGATCCGCCCTCTCCTTACAATTATACAGACGTATGCACGGGGCGGGAAGTCACATAATTGCTCTCTAAAAACATAAAAACACCCGGGAGGGATTCCCGGGTGGAATAATTCTTATACTTATTTATCCTTCCAATAGCTCCAGTTCATCATCTATAGCACGGGATACGAATTGATTTATCGTAATTCCCTCATTAGCAGCATGAAGAGCTATCTTCTTGTGTTGTTCGGGCTTAATACGCACATTGAACGAACCTTTGTATTCTTTTTCGGGAACTTTACCGGCCTGTTTACAATACTCCAGGTAGTTATCTACAGCGTCATGAAAAGCCAATGTCAATTCACGCACTGATTTACCGTGAAAACCAATGGAATCGTTTATTCCTATAACCCTCCCCACAAAGATGTCATCGTCATTATCAAAATCGATCTTTGCGTGATAGCCCTTATACTCCATTAAGGAATCCATGGTTATATCTCACCAACCTCTCTCAAAAACTCGATGATCATTTTGATCTGATACCTGTAACTGATTTTCAGTTGCATTGTATCATTCCGGTTATTGATTGTCAAACAGCGGAAATTGCCATGTGGTCTTCAGATCCGGCCTGCAGCCTTCTCCATTCGAACTTTATATGCTATCAGGTTCAAAACATATTTAGGCATCACTCTTCCTCCCCGCTCCCACTCCTGCAATGTACGATAAGGAATATCAAGCCAATCACAGAATTCATTCCGATTCAAACCGGAATAATACCTTTCACTTCATCAGCCACTTCCATGCAGGAACAACATCCACGTGAATGTTGTTATATTCAATCTCGGTTTCTTCGCTGTTGGTGATCATAAGAAATCTTGTCCCCGGAAGGAAATTCTGAAGCTTATCGAATGCATTCAATTCTCTTTCTTTTGTACTCACATCATTCGAAATGCTGTAGCTGACCTGTATTGCCAGTTTTTCCTCCGGAACATAGAAGTCAATCTCTACATTGCTTTCGAAATAGTAAACATTTCCGGCACCGAAGCGTCTGATCAATTCTATGGCTACCAGATTCTCCAGCTGAGCGGTATCGGAATCCATCGTAAGAAGTCCTAATAGTCCGGTGTCCATAAAATAGTATTTGGGAGATGTTTCCTTTTCAACAAGCTTTGCCGCATAATTCTGTACAGCAAAAAGCAGATAGGAGTCCATCATATATCCGACATAGTTGATAACGGTCTGTTTTCCGATCGCGGTTCCCGAGCTTTTCAGAATATTGGTCAGTCTGCTGTATGATATCGGCTTCATTACAGATTCTGCGATTTTTTTCAGGATCAGTCTGACGGCAAAATCGTTGGATATATTGTTTCTTGCCAGGATGTCTCCTATATAGATGGTCTGATATATATTGTTCAGATAATCCCGCTTTTTCTGAATATCAACCAGTTCGGGGAATGCACCGTATTTAACATATTGCTCGTAGCATTTGCTGATATCTGCTTTGTCCAAAGTGCTCAGAACCTGATGATAATCTTTGTTTCTGCCCAGTGCATTCAGATACTCTGTGAAATTATATGGGAATACCTGAACAACCATAAAACGTCCACCCAGAGTGGATGCAATCTCATGACTCAGCATCTTACTGTTGCTTCCGGTAATATTTACCCTGTATTTCATATCAGCGAGTCGTCTGACAAACTTCTCCCATCCTGAGACATTCTGGATCTCATCCAGAAATACATAAGGCTTTTTACCTTCTCCGGACATTTCAAGTCCTATCTCAAGGATCACGTTCAGATCTTCAGCACTGACTTCCAATAAACGCTCATCTTCAAAATTCACATAAAGAATCTCATTGAGAGAGATCCCTGAATCAGTCAGATTTCGGATCTGCTGATACATCATATATGATTTTCCGGTTCGCCTTATTCCGACAAAACAGTAATTTATGTTCTCTTCCAACACAACATCCCGTCTGATCATCGGATTGCTCAGATATTCTTCTTTTTGATCAATTATTACCTGTTTCAGAATGTCTCTGTTCATATAATCCTCCGTTCGAAAGAGTATATTGTCTTGTCTGCAAGACAATATTACCTTATTTTTGTCTTGTGTGCAAGACAATATTGGCCTGTTTTTGTCTTATTCACAAGACAAGCACCCGATTCAGGCATAAAAACACCCGGGAGGGATTCCCGGGTGCGGTAAGAGCTGTTTATTTGTTGTGCCGGTATGCGAGTGCGGTAAAGATTAAGGATGTCGGAATTGCGATCACGAGCAGGAGTATCACGGAAGGAACCTGCAAAGGGCCCACCCCGAGTGCCCATATGACGCTGAAGAAGCATACCCACATGGATATCTCCAGCAGATTAACGGCCGTTCCCAGGGTTACGAAGTACATTACTTCATTGTACTTCTCCGGATTGACCCTGAACGGCAGTCTGTACAAACCGCTCGGCATGAAGTGATTGGCGGCAATGCCGGTCAGCGTTCCGAGGATGAATATGATCGCCATCACCAGAAGCGCGGCAAGCGAACCGAAGCTGTCATATCCTTCACTTTGTATCTCGGCAAGGAGATCGGTATGCGTAACATTTATAAAAATGATCACGAATACGAGGTTCAGCACCGCGAGAACCAGTGCGATGATCTCCGGAATGACATGCTTCATGGTCAGATAAGGTTTATTGATCATCCTTTTTTATCCTCGATAACGATATCAAGCGGTGCATCGATGTCCCGGCCGACGTACTTGCCGTTCTTCTTGCGCTGCTTCACACACTCCGTGAGCAGATACTCGATCTGTCCGTTCACGGAGCGGAAGTCATCCTCGGCCCATTCTGCAAGGGCGTTATACAGTTTTTCCGACAGTCTGAGTGGGACCTGCTTCTTTTCAGCCATTAGTAAAGACTCCCTGAATTAACCACGGGCTGTGCATCATGGTTTCCGCAAAGTACTACGAGCAGGTTGGATACCATGGCAGCCTTTCTTTCTTCATCCAGCACAACGGTGTTCTTTTCATTGAGACGCTCAAGTGCGAGCTCGACCATGCCGACCGCACCGTCTACGATGAGCTTTCTTGCATCGACGACTGCTGCTGCCTGCTGTCTCTGGAGCATTGCGGCTGCGATCTCGGGAGCGTATGCGAGGTAGGTGATACGTGCATCAACGATCTCAAGTCCGGCACTCTCTACCTTGCTCTGGATCTCGTCCTTGATACGGCTTGCAACGAGCTCGGTCGAACCTCTGAGGCTTCCGTCATCTGCTTCGCCGTCACCGGTGGTGTCTACGTTGTCGGTTACGTCGTAGGGATAGATCTTTACTACGTTACGGACTGCGGTATCGCACTGAAGTGAAAGATACTCTTTGAAGTTATCAACCTCGAATACTGCCTTGGCGGTATCCTTGACTCTCCACATGACAGCGACTGCGACTTCAACGGGATTACCGAGAACGTCATTGACCTTCTGCTTGCTGTTGGAAAGGGTCATTACCTTGAGGGAGATCTTCTTGCTCATAAGCTCGGCAGATGAAACGGTGGTGCCGGATGCACTTACGGTAAGAGGTGATGATGAGGGCTTTACATCGCCGCTCTGTCCGAGCTTGGTGCCTGCTGCGGGGTTAAAAGCTGTGCAGAAGGGATTGACGAAAAAGAATCCGTCGCCCTTTAAGGTTCCCACATACTTACCGAAGAGAGTAAGAACGAGTGCCTCATTGGGCTTTAAAACCTTAAGGCCGAGCCAGAAGATCCAGCCGAGGCCGAGATACAGTCCGCAGAGAACCGAGACGGGCCAGAGGCCTGCGCTTGCGCACATGCCGAGCACGGGACCTGCGGCAATATATGCCACGATGGTAAGAAAGAGGACTAAGCCTCCGGTCTTATGACCTTTAATGATCTTTTCCTGAACCTGATTATTCATTGTACTGCCTCCTATGTGTGTACATTGGTTACTTATTCTTTTTCGCAAGCGCCATCACCCTTAAGTAGCTGAGTGCTGCGAGTGCGGATGCGATCGCTATGAGTATGACCGCTATCAGATTGTGGGACATATGCATTCCGAGTACGACTACCAGGACGATAAGTCCCATGGTAACGATCATATTGGGGAACATATATATTGCAACGGCTGCACTCTGCTTGATGACTTCGATCTCATTTTCCCAGTCGAGCTTCAAGTGCTTTACGCCGCATACGCAGCCCCAGGCTGTGGAGAATGCGCAGAGCGCGAAGCCGAGGATGATGTAAAGGATCGTTTCGAGCACCGGTACCCTCGCCGATATGCACAGGCACAGGATCCCGAATGTCATAAAGGGAACCGTGATGTACATATTGAAGAGCATCTTGCCCTTATACAGTGTCTCGGTGCTGATGGGAAGGCTCTTTACGATCCAGTAGTTCTTGCCTTCAAGGGAAGGAGAACATGCAGTGGTGGCAACCATTCCTATGAAGAAATATATGATGAACGGTATCGCGGGCCTTATTATCGCATGGTCGAAGGGAGCATTCTGTGTGATCATTGTGACCGCGTTGTCGAATCCGACGATCAGTACGAGGATTCCGGCTATGGTGCAGAGGATCTGGCCCATTCCGCCGTTTACCATATATGCTGTGGAGCCGGTCATTCTCTTAAGCTCCTTGAAGGCTATGGAGTTCAGCACGCTCTTGGTCTTCTGGGCAGTCATGCTGTAGTTCTTCGATGCGGCATGATTCTTAAGGGATGAATTGATATTCCTGTAGGATCTTCCGACGATCATAAAGACTACGGTGAAAAGGATGACCGATGATCCTACAAGGAGCAGTGCATCCGAGATTCCGGATCCTGTTATCGCATTCGCGAACCACTTTGCGGGAAGGTAATAACCCGCCATGTTATCCGTTACGCCGCTCATATCGGTGAGGACTTCTTCCACCTTATTGTTCCTAAACAGGTCCTCCATGATGAAACGTATGGAGAATGCGAAGAGCACGAGGGCTACCGAAAGGATTGTCTGAACGATATTGGTCCTCCTGAATCCGGCGCTGATCCTTGCGATGATGAATCCGAGGAACGACGCTGCGAGCATCGGGATTATGGGAAGGAAGAGCGAAAGCACGATCCAGAGGATGTAGGTGATGATCCCGGGTTTTGCGTATATTCCGTATCCTATCATCATGGAGAGCGATATGCTCATATACCATCCGAGGCTCTTTATATACATGTAAAGGAACTTGCATGAAGCAACGGTCTTCGCCTCGAAGGGCAGTGCCATGAGCATGTCATATTCCTTGAAGTTGAACAGATAACCGTTCGTCTTGAAGAAGGTGAAGATAAATGCCATGGCGCTGATGGAGAGTGCGCACAAAACCGGTGCCGAATCGATGAGGCCGATCTTGCCGTATCCGACGCATGCCGCTATGAAGTAGAACATGAGCATTGCATAGAGGATAAGGAGACCGAAGAAGGCGCCGACGATCTTACCTTTTTTCTTTTTATCAGTTGTATACCTGAAAATGTTGAACGAACTTGTCGACATTAACAGGGTTTTAAGAAGAATGTTATTTTTCTTCATTGTCCGCCTCCAGGAATACCTCCTCGAGTGAGTGGCCTTCCGTAAGTTCCTCCATGGTGCCGACATCGATGATCCTGCCCTGCTTTATGATCGCAACCTTGTTGCAGAGCTTCTCGGCAACATCGAGTACGTGGGTTGAGAAGAATATCGCGGTTCCGTTTTCGCACATCTCGTGCATGATCTCCTTGAGCTTGAAGGCTGCCTTGGGATCTAGTCCGACGAAGGGCTCGTCGAGTACCAGGAGCTTGGGGCTGTGGATCAGTGCTCCGATGATCGCGACCTTCTGCTTCATACCGTGTGAGTAGGAGCTGATGAGGTCGCCGAGCGAATCGGTTATCTCGAATGCATCCGCGTACTTCTTGATCAGATCCTCTCTGTCCTTAGCACCGATACCGAAGACATCTGCCACGAAGTTCAGGTACTGAATGCCGGTGAGATTCTCGTAAAGGTCCGGATTATCGGGGATGTATGCGGTGACCTTCTTGCACTCTATGGGCTCGGTCTTGACTGAATGACCGTCGATGAAGATCTCGCCTTCGGTGAAATCAAGGACGCCTACCACAGCGCGGATGGTTGTGGACTTACCCGCTCCGTTATGTCCGATGAATCCGAAGATGTCGCCGGCTTCCACGGTGAGGGATACGTTGTCCGCAGCGATCTTGCCGCCGCCGTATGATTTGGTGTAGTTTTTGATCTCAAGTACTGTGTTTCCCATGTTTTCCGTCCTTTCAGGTCGGGTTGTTTATATCTGATATCATATTGATATCATAATTATATTTACTTGTCAACATAAAAACAGCTGCTCTTTCGAGCAGCTGTTTTTATGATTTATTGGCCTATTATTATATTCGGTGCGGTAACGCTGCGGCCGCAGTAAGGGCAGATGCCTGTGGTGGTTGCCCTGATCTTGAGGCTTGCGTTGCATCCGGGACATGCCATTCCGACGAAAGGTTTGTCCTTAGCGGCATTTGCGGGGTTGTATCTGTCGGTGAGGATGAGTCTGTCTCCCTGTGCATCGTAGACGAGGTTGATGAGGATCTTCTTTTTCTCACCGTAGTTCTTGAGACGCATGACCTTCTCTTTGGTCGTATGCATATATTCCGCGATCTGGCTCATGGGAACGGATCCGTCGTCATCGGAGCGGCATACATCATCGAGTGCCTTCATACGTCCGATATATACCATCGTTTTGATATAATTGAGCACCAGTGCAAGCGCCGCTGCGGTAAATATCAGGAAGATGGGAACGGTACCCGCATCACCGTATTCGCACATTGTTCCGATAAAGACGAATATTGACGTAGCTGCGGGAACACAGATAACCGACCAGATAGCCATCTGGACATAAAGCTTTGACATATTAATGTACATACTCAGACTCCGATCTTAAATAGGTTCCGCAATGTTCGCATCTTGCACCGCCGCCGACTCTCATCGGTATGGGCGCTCCGCAGTGCGGGCAGTCAACATGAATGAAATCGCCCTGTGTCTCGGGCTTCATGATCACCATCGCACCCTGCCATCCGAATGTAACGTTGCGGAGGATGTTCCTCTTAACGAGAACGCGGATATCGTTCCTTACTTTCGAACCGGTAAAGCCGGTGAGCTTTTCCAGTGCAGAATAGGGAACCATTCCGTCATAGTCCTCTTCGAAGATCCGGTTGTATTTCTCAGCACGGTACATCCTTCCCTTGAGGATGATAGGCGGGAAAGTAAGTATCGATGCGATGCCGCCGAGGAAAACAACGCAGATTCCCCCTGCGATCAGTGCCATGATCCCGTACTCCGGAACAGTCGTGAACGAATAGATGAAAAACAGGAGCATCAGGAACCAGAAAATGCTGCTGACCCCGATAAGGATATTGCATAATGCTTTTGTGGATTCAATCTTGAGTTTGTTCAGGTACATACATACTCCCCCGATTTTGAAAGAGCTCCCCGGAAGACCCGCGAAGCTCTCTTTCTTTTAGATCATTCTTTTCCGTCCCAGCAATAAGTGCAGAGCTTCTCGTGAGGAAGGCCCGTTGCATCGAGCATGTCATCGAGACGCGCATATCTGAGGGATGTGAAGTTCATTTCCTTCCTGATCTCCTCGAGCATCTGTGCATACTTCTCGGAATCGGGATCGGCATACTGCCTGAGGACTTCCTCGGTAACGTTGCCGCCCTCGAGTCTTTCAATGACTCTTCTGGTGATGAGGTCCATCTCGGACTTGGATCTGGAGAAGTTCAGATACTTACATCCGTAAACAAGGGGAGGACATGCGGGTCTTACGTGGACTTCCTTCGCTCCCGACTTGTAAAGGAATTCGGTGGTCTCCCTGAGCTGGGTTCCTCTGACGATGGAGTCGTCGATGAGGATGATGCTTCTGCCCTTGATGAGCTCCTCGACTGCGAGCAGCTTCATCTTCGCGATGAGGTCACGCTTGCTCTGCATGGTGGGCATGAACGACCTGGGCCAGGTCGGTGTGTACTTGATGAAAGGTCTTGAGAAGGGGATTCCCGACTTGTTCGCATATCCCACTGCATGTGCGGTTCCGGAATCGGGTACACCTGCAACGATGTCTGCCTTGACGTCATCGCGGGTTGCCATTGCGGCACCGTTGTCGTAACGCATCTTCTCTACGCTGGTTCCCTCGTATGAGCTTGAAGGATATCCGTAGTAGACCCAGAGGAAGGTACAGATCTTCATGTTGTCCCCGGGTGCTTTGAGGGTTACGCAGTTGGAGTCGGTCACACATACGATCTCACCGGGGCCGAGCTCCTTGTAATCGCTGTAGCCGAGGTTCTTGTATGCGAAGTTTTCGAATGAAAGGCAGAACGCTCCGTCCTTTCTTCCGATGACTACGGGAGTTCTTCCCTGCTTATCCCTTGCGGCATAGATGCCCTTCGGTGTGAGCATGAGAAGCGATACGCTTCCGTCAACTGCGGAAAGGGCATAGTCGATGCCGTCGATAAGGTTTTCTTTGGTATTGATGAGTGCTGCGATAAGCTCGGTCGCATTGATCTCACCGGAGCTCATCTCCATAAAATGCGAAAGGCCGCGGTCTATAAGCTGCTTTGCAAGTTCATCGGAATTGTTGACCTTGGATACGGTGACCAGAGCGTAGGTTCCGTGGTGGGAGTGGATGATAAGGGGCTGGGGCTCGTAATCGGAGATCGAACCGATTCCCATATATCCGTCCATCTCCTGGACTTCCTTATCGAACTTGGTCCTGAAGGGTGAGTTCTCGATATTGTGGATCGCACGGTTGAATCCGTCCGCTCCGTATACGACAAGTCCGCCCCTGCGGGTTCCGAGGTGTGAATGATAGTCCGTTCCGAAAAAGAGATCGAACACACAGTTTTCTTTAGCAGCTACTCCGAAAAAACCACCCATTGCTTAAAACCAAACCTTTCAAAAAATTCAATATTTTCAGCTGACGTCGTCTGATATGACTTTTGCCGCTATGCTCCGATAAGGGAAAGGAGCTTCTTCGTACTTCCGAGAGGATCGTCATTGAATACCGCTGAGCCTGCGACAATGACATTTGCTCCGGCTTTGTTGATATCCGCGATATTGTCCGCGGTTATGCCGCCGTCGACTTCGATATCGGTATCAAGTCCCTCGGCATCGATGAACGCCCTGAGCGCCCTGACCTTATCCACGGTCTCGGGGATCAGCTTCTGTCCGCCGAATCCGGGCTCGACAGTCATGACGAGGATCATGTCGACATCGGCCGCATAGGGAAGTATAGCACTTATCGGCGTATTTGGCTTAACGGAAATTCCGGCGCGCAATGCTTTACCCGTAAGTGCTTTTGTATCGTGGATCTGTCTGATTATGTCCGCAGCGTGCTCGGGATCGGCTTCGACATGGAATGTGATGCCGTCCGCACCGCTTTTTGCGAATTCTTCGATGTATCTGCCGGGCTTTTCTATCATGAGATGTGCATCTATAAAGAGGTCCGTTTCCTTACGGATCGACTTCATGACAGGCATCCCGAAGGATATGGACGGGACAAAGATCCCGTCCATAACATCGAAATGAAGATATGGTGCGCCCCCTTCACGGACTTCCGCTATCTGTTTTCCCAGATGATTGAAGTCTGCAGCAAGTATTGAGGGGGCAAGAATATTTTTCATTTATACAAACTCCTTGACCTGCTTATAAACTCCGTCGCCGTCGAGTTCGTACTTCTTGAGGAGGTCTGATGCGGATCCGGACTCGCCGAATACGTCCTGCATACCGATCTTCTTAACCTTAACGGGATACTCCTCTGCAAGCGCGTCACATACTGCGGAACCGAGACCGCCGATGACTGAGTGCTCTTCGCAGGTGACAACCTTGCCGGTCTTCTTGGCGCTGTTTACGATGATGTCCTTATCGAGAGGCTTGATGGTGCAGATGTTGATGACCTCCGCATCGATTCCGTCAGCTGCGAGCTTCTCTGCAGCCTGGAGTGCGGAATCAACCATGATACCGGTTGCTACGATGGTAACGTCCTTGCCTTCTCTTACGATCTGTCCCTTGCCGATCTCGAACTTGTAATCGGGTCTGTCATTGATAACGGGAACAGCCGCACGTCCGAATCTGATGTAAACGGGGCCTACATGCTCGAGAGCCGCTCTTACGGCTGCCTTAGCCTCGATATCATCGGAGGGACACATAACTACCATTCCGGGAATGGTTCTCATAAGAGCGATGTCCTCGTTGCACTGGTGGGAAGCTCCGTCCTCACCTACGGTAAGTCCTGCATGGGTAGCACCGATCTTAACATTGAGATGGGGATATCCGATGGAGTTTCTTACCTGCTCGAATGCTCTTCCTGCTGCGAACATTGCGAATGAGCTTGCGAAGGGGATCTTGCCGGTAAGGGAAAGTCCTGCTGCGATGCCCATCATATTGGATTCTGCGATACCGCAGTCGATATGTCTGTCAGGATATGCTTTCTTGAAGATACCGGTCTTGGTCGCACCTGCGAGGTCGGCATCAAGAACTACAAGCTGCGGAAACTCTTCCGCAAGATCTTTGAGAGCATTTCCGTAGCTCTCTCTGGTTGCTATCTTTTTAACGTCTGCCATGATTATCCTTTCACGCCGTATTCGGCATTTGATGTATTTATGTTAGTGACTTAAGGGTTAAGCGAGTTCTGCGTCGATCTTGGCAAGATCTTCCATTGCCTTTGCGTACTCTTCGTCGTTGGGTGCCTTGCCGTGCCAGTCAGCGTTGTTCTCCATGAAGGAAACTCCCTTACCCTTTACGGAATGAAGGACGATACAGGTGGGCATGCCCTTGGTCTCTCTTGCGTTCTTGAATGCTGCGCGGATCTGGTCGAAGTCGTGAGCATCGGTCTCAACTACGTTGAAGTTGAATGCCTTGAACTTGTCGGCGATGGGATAGGGTGAGCATACCTTATCAACGGGTCCGTCGATCTGAAGTCCGTTGTTGTCTACGATGACTACGAGATTGTCGAGCTTGCGGAAGCCTGCGAACATAGCAGCTTCCCATACCTGGCCTTCCTGGATCTCGCCGTCTCCGAGGAGAGTGTAGACTCTGTAATCCTTGCCGTCAAGCTTAGCGCCGAGTGCCATACCTACTGCTGCGCTGATTCCCTGTCCGAGTGAACCGGAAGCCATATCGACTCCGGGGATGTGCATATTGGGATGTCCCTGAAGATAGGAACCGAGTTTTCTGAGTGTCTTAAGATCATCAACAGGGAAGTATCCTCTGTTAGCGAGTGCGGCATAGAGTCCGGGAGCGGTGTGTCCCTTGGAAAGAACGAATCTGTCCCTGTCTGCCTTCTCGGGATCCTTGGGATCGATGTTCATCTCTTCAAAGTAAAGAAATGTGAATACATCTGCTGCGGAAAGAGATCCGCCGGGATGTCCGGCCTTTGCCGAATGTGTTGAGGTGATTATGCCTTTACGAACTTCGTTGGCATATTTCTTGAGCTGAAGATTATCCATTTTTTCTCCTTTTGCAGTTAGCCTGCTGATATTTATCCGTAACTTCTCCGGCCCTCGGGTTTCGGAAGTTACCGTTTCACATTATTTCTTCTGGCCGTAGTAAGCGTTCGGTCCGTGCTTTCTTAAGTAGTGCTTGTCCTGAAGCTCCTGAGGTGCGGGCTGGATCTCGGGATTGATGAGTCTTGCCCTGTATGCCATCTTGGCAACCTCTTCGAGTACTACCGCATTGTGGACCGCATCGTTCGCATCCTTGCCCCAGGTGAAGGGACCGTGGTTCTTGCAAAGGACTGCGGGAACGGCCATGATCTCCCTGCCGGAATTCTTAAAGTAGTCGGTGATCAGAACTCCCGTATTCTTTTCATACGCTTCATCGATCTCCGCTGCGGTGAGAACTCGGAGGCACGGTACGCTTCCGTAGATGTAATCCGCATGGGTGGTTCCGTAGCAGGGAATGTCGAGTCCCGCCTGTGCCCAGCTCGTCGCATATGATGAGTGGGTGTGGACAACACCGCCTATCTCGGGGAATGCCTTGTAGAGCTCAACATGGGTCGGCATGTCGGATGAGGGATTGAGGTCACCCTCCACAACATTTCCTTCGAGGTCGACGACCACCATGTCGGAGGGCTTCATCGTCTCATAGGGAACGCCGCTGGGCTTGATTACTATGAGTCCCTTCTCGTGATCGATCTGGCTTACATTGCCCCAGGTGAAGGTTACGAGTCCGTGCTTCGGAAGCATCAGGTTCGCTTCGCAAACAATCTTTTTTAATTCTTCTAACATCCTTACTCCCCGCGGATCACTCGTCCGCTACAATCTTCTCGGCCTTAAGGGCCTTCTTGTAATCTTCCATGTATTTATCAAATCCCTTTACGCCTTCGGCATCGGGATTAAGCGTGCTGCTCTTCTGGCCCGCGAAGACTTTCTTTTCGAGATAGTCGCCGAGACTCTCGCCGTCTTCCTTCTGCAGGCTGTATGCCGCAAGGACCGCCATTCCCCATGCTCCGCCTTCGCTTGCGGTCTCGGGAACGGTGACGGGGCAGTTCAGTGCGTCGGAGAGCATCTGCTGTGCAGCGAGGGGAGTCTTGAAAAGTCCGCCCTGTGCCATCATGTTCTTGACGGTGATGTTCTCTTCTCTCGAAAGAATGTCGTTGCCGTACTTAAGTGTTGCAAATGCGCTGTAGATGTTGCTGCGCATGAAGTTTGCTATTGAGAAATCGGCATCGGGAGTTCTTACAACCATGGGACGTCCGTTTACGAGGCCGGTAACGGGCTCGCCGGAGAAGTAGTTGATGGATGTAACGCCCGCGCAGTCCTTCGCGCCGTTTTTGTAAGCATCGGTGAAGAGCTTGGTGTAGATATCGCCTACGTTCACATCAAGTCCCATGACCTTCGCAAAGTCGGCAAAGAGCTTGACCCATGCGTTGATGTCGGATGAGCAGTTGTTGCAGTGTACCATCGCAACGGGAAGTCCGTCGGGAGTGGTGACCACGTCGATCTCCTCGTGAGGCTTGGAGAGGTTCTTCTCGAGAACGACCATTGAGAAAACGGAGGTTCCCGCGGAGATATTGCCTGTTCCGGGAGCAACGGCGTTGGTTGCGCACATTCCGGTTCCGGCATCACCCTCACAGGGAGCAAATACCGCACCCGCCTGAAGCTTTCCGCTGTCATCGAGGAGTGCCGCGCCGTCGGCTGTAAGAGTTCCTGCCTTCTCGCCTGCCTTAAGAACCTTGGGAAGGATGTCTTCGATCTTCCATCCGAATCCCTTTCCGGAGATAAGGGCATCGAACTTGTCGATCATCGCCTTGTCGTAATCACAGGTTGCGGGATCGATGGGGAACATGCCGGATGCTTCGCCGACACCCATATTCTTTTCACCGGTAAGTCTGAAGTGGATATATCCTGCGAGTGTGGTGAGGAATGCGATCTGAGGCACGTGGTCCTCACCGGATAGAATTGCCTGATAGAGATGAGCGATGCTCCATCTCTGGGGAATGTTAAAGTTGAACTCCTTGGAGAGTACGCCTGCTGCCTCTGCGGTCATGGTGTTTCTCCAGGTACGGAACTCCGCGAGCTGCTTTCCGTCCCGATCAAAAGGAAGGTATCCGTGCATCATCGCACTTATGCCGATGCCTGCAAGATTAACGATTTCGCATCCGTATTTGGACTTAACGTCAGATACAAGTGATGCGTAGCTTCCCTTCATACCCGCAATGATCTGCTCCATAGGGTATGTCCAGATGCCGTCTACGAGGGAATTTTCCCAGTCATAGATGCCCGTTCCGATGATCTCGTGGTTGGGGGCGGTAAGTACACTCTTGATCCTGGTAGAACCGAATTCTATTCCGAGGATCGCTTTACCTTCTGAGATGATGCTTTTTGCGTCTGCCATTTTTAACCTCACTTATCGTCTTCTGTAAATTCCATACCTGTCTGGTCAGCTATCTCTTCAAACTTCTCACGACACTTTCTGAAGGCTTCCATTACTCTGGGAGCAAAGACGCCGCATTCCCCCGCCGAGATCATTTCGAATGCTTTGCTCTTTTCGGTGGCTTTCTTGTAAACTCTCTCGCTCACAAGTCCGTCATATATATCCGCTATACCTACGATCTGTGCGGAAAGAGGGATCGAATCGCCGCTTATTCCGTCGGGATATCCGTTTCCGTCATATCTTTCGTGGTGGTACCTGCAGATATCAAAGGCCGCGGCCAGATATTCTTTTCCGATGTACTGCTTGATCCCTTCGAGCATCTCGCATCCCTTGGTCGTATGGGATCTCATGAGCTCGATCTCCTCGGGCGTAAGTCTTCCGGGCTTGAGGATTATGTTGTCGGGAAGGCAGATCTTGCCGATATCGTGGAGCATGCTCGCAGTTGCGTAGATCTCTATTTTCTCTTTGGTAAGTCCGAGATCCGGATAATCCTCCATCATCCTGTTTCCGAGGATAAGGGTGAAGGTCTTTACATGCTCAATATGCTTCGAATAATCAAGGTTTCTGTACTCGACTATGGAACCGAGGGATTCAAGGAGCAGGTTACGGCTCTTTTTAAGTTCCTCGGACTGCAGGGTCAGAAGCCTGAACTGTTTCTTGAGTGTTTCGTCCTGGGCGCCGAGCTTGGAGCTCGATACATTCTGGCGTCTTGTTATCCTGGAGAGATTCTCGACTCTCCTTCTTATCGCCTTGGCTCTGAAGGGTTTCTTGGCAAAGTCCATCACGCCCATCTCGAACCATTCCTTCGGGGTCTCCGGATCATCCTCTCCCTCAATGACGATGAAGGGAACCTTTCTGATGAGACCGCTCTCCGCAGATGCCTTGATGAGCGCATCGCCGCTTATGCCGGGAAGATCCTCACGGATGAAGACGCATCCGAGGTCGGTACCGTGCTCGACAAGCATCTTCCTCGCCTCTTCGCCGTTGGAAGCGAGCAGCACCTCATAGCCTTCCCTGAAGATATCAGAGAGTTCTTCGCGTTCAACAAGTTTTCCGGTAATGATTAGTATCTTTGCCGCCATAGGCTTTCTCCTATGTTCTATTCAATGATCGCATCCGGATCCGCAGGGTCCTTGCTGTTGTGATAAGCAAATACCTTCTCCTCGGAACCTTTCCTTACCTTGCGAAGTGTTACGTCCGTCAATTCCTTCTCGCTGCTCCAGTTGGCACCGCCGAGCTGAACCTTTACTCCGTCGTAAATGGTACCCTTGGCGAGTATCGTCGCACGGGACAGTTCAATGAGCTTCGATCTTACCTCTTCCTGCCTGGCGGTAAGCTCTTCGATCTCTTTTCCCTTGGAAAAGAGTGCGTTCTGGACCTTCTCGTACACGGGCTGTCCGGCAAGCTGATCGAGAGTGACCTTGCTTTCCATCTCCCTGCGCACATTGTCGAGGATCCTGACCTCTTCCTGTGCACTCGTCAGCTGACGGTATATGTCATTATTGAGTTTCATGAGAGCGGATGAAGAACCGGCTCTGATTATCGTCTGTTTCGATGCACGCGATCCGATGCTCTGGGCGATGACACCCTTGACTCCGGTGCACACGCCTCCGACGATGGTTCCGGTGCGGAGCTTGGCTTCGACCGTCTCCTCGGAGTAAAGAACCGAGTTCATCGAATAATCTATATGTATCGGACCGCCGGCATATACGTCCGCACCTTCCATGAACTTGGCGGTGACGCTGCCCTTGGTGTGGATCTTGCCCTTGCCGGAGCCGTTCATTCCCTTTCTCAGGATGATGTCGCCCTGCGCTTCGAGCGTTGCGCCTTCGACAAATCCGTCGACGATTATGTCCTTGCCCGCCTTGACGAGAGTGCCGGCTCCGACATTGCCCTTGACCCTGATGCTTCCTTCAAAGACAACGTTGCCGGATGCGCTGGTGACATCTTCGACTTCGAGCATCTCGGATACTTCAAGCCTGTCGCCGTCAAGCCTTACCATTCCGTCGTACTTGGCGGTGTAGGTGCATCTGTCCTTGTCCATTATGAATCCGTTGCCGGAAAGGATCGTCTGCTCCTTACCTCTTGTGGACTTGAGGATGTTGCCCTCTACGTCGTATCCGTCTATTCCGTCCTCCGCCTTATGGTAAAGGGCGATCCTGTCACCTTTCTTGACCGCGTCATACCATTCGACATCCTGGTAATCGACGGAACCGTCGGGAAGGAGCTTGGGCTTTCTGCTGACATCGGTCTTGAAGAAATATTCGTACCAGCCGTCCTTGCCGTTCTGCGCATTCTTGCCGACCGCGATGAGTACGGTATCATCCTCGTAAGTGCCGTCGGTCGCTTTCTTGACCTCGTTGCGGAGGATTCCCTTGCGGATCTTGCAGGCCCATACTTCGGCGAGGACTTCTTCCTCCGTGGGTCTGTGGTTCATATCGCTTATGGACAGATATGCTTCCATGCCGTCGGGCGAAAGAACTATCTTGAAAGGTCTTCCGACCTCTGCGGTCTCTATGTCTTCCTCGATGAGCTTGCCGAGCTTTTCGAAATCGATGGTCTCGGAAGAAGAGGAAATCTCGGCCGCTTTGTTGACTTCCGCATCAAGCGCTTCGCGCTTTGCCTTCATATCGGCGGCGGAGAATCTGAGCTGTGCATAGGAGCTTACATCGTGACCGGCTTCGAGTCCGAGCCTTATCTCCTTCATCTGCGGCGCAAGGAAAAGAGGATTGGAATATTTGCTTATATCTATCTGCTTTTCGAGGCCGAGTCTTATCTCCCTCATCTGACGCCATTCATAGGCTTCGTTGACGTAGGGAGTTATATCTATGCCGAGCTCAAGGCCTTTTCTGAACTCCTCGATGGAGGGTGCCCTGAATTCGAGCTTTAAGTACTTTTCAATGGGTATCTTCCTGGTGAGGGAAATACGGATCTGTTCGAGCTGGTCGTCCCTGTATCCCTCTTCTATGTATTTCATGATATCCACGCCGTCGCGTCTGGACTTGCGGATCTGTCTGGAGACAAGGGGCGGATACTTCAGGAAATCGGAAACATCCACACCGCTCTCGAGTCCCTTGCGGATCTGGCGCATTGCGTGGAAGTTGATCTCCGGCTTTGCGTAAAGTGATATGTCGAGCTTCTCCTCGAGACCTATTCGGATCTCACCCATCTGGAGCCAGTCGAGCTCGGGATTTCTGAGCGCACTAACATCAAGACCCTTCTCAAGCGCCAGACGTATCTCTCTCATCTGGATCGCAAGGAACTTCGGATCTTCGTAAACGCTCGTATTCAGGCCTTTCTTTTTGCCCTCCTGGATCTCAAAACGCTGGTCCGGAGTATAGAGCGTACTTGCATCAGCCATATCTGTCTCCCGAGGCAGAAGAAAACTCACACAGTTACTAAAGATTATACCATTTAAGCGCCGTATTCTCTACAGGATTTAGATATTTTTAAGCCGATTTTTGCTGATTTTTTCTTTCTTTTCCGGGACGCAAAAACGGACAGGGGATTTCCCTGTCCGTTTGATATGCTTTTAGGTCTTACATCTGATGTCTTACTACCGCGTATTCGTCGTCATTCCTGTAATACGGGCATTCCGCATGGGGGTTGACGCTTATCCTGTAGGCATCGTCTTCGTCCATCGAGACCATGCAGTCATAGGATTCGTCATCCTCGTCATATACGTAATTGACACAGGTGTCACATGAATACATTTACGCCTTCTTTTCTCCCTTGGTGTTGGAGGGCTTGACAAGCACGATGCAGAGAACAAGTGCCAGAATGTAGAGAGCGCCGGTAACGTAGAGAACGTTCTGGTATCCTGCGGGATTGAGCTTTACATCAGCGCCGTTAATGTTCTTGGTGATGAACTCGCCGGTGTGGTTAACGATGAAGGTTGCAAGCTGGTTGCCCGAAAGTCCTGCGAATGCCCATGCTGAAAGGGTGATTCCGTGGATCGCAGAGATGCTGCCCATTCCGTAGTGGTCGGAAAGGAGTGTGGGAACGTTGGAGAAGCCTCCGCCGTATCCTGCATTTACAACGAAGATAAGGATGAGAACAAGTGCGATGAGTACGACCTTGCCCTCGCCGTTCTTGATACCGCTTGTAAATGCAACAAGTGCGGTGAATATGATCGAAAGGCTGAATATGATCTTGTAGATGGTGTTTCTGTCCTTTTGGAAATCAGCCCATGCGCTGAATCCGAGTCTGCCGCCCGCATTGAAGATCGATGAGATGGAAGAGATGAGACCTGCATAAGCAACAAGGCCGAGGCACTTGACGATCGCCTTCTCCTGGGAGATGATCGCAAGTCCGCAGGTGATGTTGATGTAGAACATAAGCCAGATACCGATGTAGTTGGTAATGGGCTTGGTCTTGAGGGTCTCCATGATGCCGGGTTTCTTTTCGCCTGCGGCGGGCTCGTGCCAGTCGGCGGGCTTAGCAAGAATGAGATGTCCGCAGAACATCATTACCGCATATACGCAAGCGAGGATGATGAACATCTTCCAGACGCCGTTTTCGCTGGATGCAAGGATTCTTGTCATGATGGGGCTTGCGATAGCCTTGGCAAGTCCGAAACCTGCAACCGCAAGTCCGGTAGCGAGTCCCTTGTTGTCCTTGAACCAGAGCATAAGGGTCTTAACGGGGGAAAGATATCCGGTTCCGAGGCCTACACCCATGATGAATCCGTAGCTTACATAGATTCCGATGAGGGCAACGGGGCTGTGTGGATGGGTTCCGCCGTATCTGATGAATACGCCGGTAAGAGCCATACCTACCGAGAAGCAGATGGTGGCGATGAGTGAAGACTTGTGAATGTCCTTCTCAACGACATTTCCGAGGAATGCGGCGCTCATGCCGAGAAAGAAGATTGCGAATGAAAATGCCCATTCTACGGCGCTCTTCTCGTACTGGATGTAGTCTGCGATCTCCTGTGAAAATACCGACCAGCAGTAAACGGTACCGATACTGCAGTGAAGGAGAAGTGCGGGGATTGCGGCGCGGCACCACTTATTTGTGCGCCATCCACCCTGTTTGGTAGTTGATTCAGCCATTTTAAAAACCTCACTTAAATTGATTAAATACTAAAAGGGCTTTTTAGCCCAAATCCTGTAAAAGATTAGCACTTACGCGGTAAAAAAGCAACGAAAACGCATTCCTTAATATATAAAAATTTCAGGATTCCTTTTCCAGCGCCGCGTAGATATCGCGCTTTCCGACTCCGCGGTCCTTCGCGGCCGCCTTCATGGCTTCCTTGCGGTCCATGCCCTTGTCTTCGTACATCTTCACATGCTCGGTCACGGAGATCTCTTCCCAGCGGGCTTCCTCCTCCGCCTTGATCTCGCCCGCGTCACGCCCCTCGATGACAAGGACGTATTCGCCCCTGGGTTCTTCGGTCTCGTATTTTGCGATCGCAGCTTTTATCGTTGTGCGGTCGATCTCTTCGAATTTCTTGGTAAGCTCCCTGCAGAGGGCAATCTTCCTGTTTTCTCCGCCGTTTAAGGCTTTTGCCAAATCATCCAGGGTTCCCTTGAGGTGATGGGGAGCTTCGTAGACGATCATGGTCCTGGTCTCGCTTTCAAGGCTCTTGAGGACCTGAGCCCTCTCCTTCTTATCGCGGGGAATGAAGCCCTCGAAGACAAAGCGTCTTGTGTTAAGCCCGGAAAGAGTAAGTGCCGTGATGCATGCGCAGGGACCGGGGAGGGATGTTACGGTGATCCCCGCTTCGGCGCACATCCTGACAAGATCCTCGCCGGGATCCGATATCGCGGGGGTTCCCGCATCTGTTATCAGAGCTATGTTCTTACCCTCACGAAGAGTGGCTATCAGCGACATCGCCTTGTCGATCTTGTTGTATTCGTGATAGCTGGTCATCGGAGTATGGATATCGAAATGATTGAGAAGCTTGATGGAATTTCTCGTATCCTCGGCCGCGATAAGGTCAACACTCTCAAGACATTCCCTGATCCTCGGGGACATGTCGCTTAAATTGCCTATTGGAGTTGCGCAAAGATAAAGTATTCCGTCCATATTGTAAATTTCGTCGGTATAGATCTATGAATTTCATCAGAAACCATAGAGTTCCTTAACTTCTTCCGTGTAGCTTCCGTCGGGGTTCTGGAGTATCAGCGGTTTTTCCACCGTGATGCGCATTTTTGCGCCCCTTATCCCCTCGATGAGGACCATGTTCGGCTCCCTGTCCGCCATCGGATAGACAAGTCTCATCCTCTTGGGTTCGAGGTTGTGGTCGTGCATCATGCACATGATCTCCGAAAGCCTGAAGGGCCTGTGCACCATAAAGAAGTGCCCGTTCGGCTTAAGAAGCTGCTCCGCTGCGGAGACTACATCTTCAAGCGTGCAGAGAACTTCGTGCCTTGCTATTGCCTTGGCATCCACCGGATTTACTATCCCGTGGTCTCCCTGAAGATAAGGGGGATTACAGGTTATACAATCAAAAGAGGCACGGGGAAAGATCCCGCCTGCCTCTTTAATATCTCCCTTGACTATTGAAACGCGGTCACCTATCCCGTTTAAACTGACACTTCTGTCAGCCATGTCGGCACTTTCTTCCTGGATCTCAAGTCCGGTAAGATGCGATGCCTTTGTCAAAGCTGACATGAGTATCGGAATTATTCCGGTGCCCGTTCCGAGATCGAGAAGCGTTCCGCCGTCCGGACAGGTTGCGAAGTGGCTGAGAAGAACCGCGTCCATACCGAAACAGAATCTCTCGGGATCCTGGATCAGGCGAAGTCCCGCTCTCAGCAGGTCGTCGATACGTTCTGAATTTTTAAGACTAACCTGCTCCATTTACGCTGTTTCCGAATTTTTTCAGCCTTCGCTGCCGGCGCCGTTGCCGCCCTGGTTTCCGCCATTTTGGCCGCCGCCGTTATTGTTGTTCCTGTGCTTGTCGCGGTTCCTGTGATTTCTGTGATTCTTGCGGTTGCCACCGTTCTGGCCGCCGCCATTGTTACCGCCCCGGTCGCCGCCCTGGCCGTTGCCGCCTTGGCCGTTCTCACCGTTTTGCTTATCGCGGTTTTCGTTAATGACATTTGTGTCAGAACCCTTGTCGTTATTTCTGTCACTTCTGTCATTTTTGCCGCCGGCATTTCCGTTGCCACGATCGCCGTTATTACCGCCGTTTCCGTTACGGTTTCCACCATTACCGCCGCGGTCACCGCCGTTATTTCCGTTGCCGCGGTCCTTATTATTTCCGTTATTTCTGCTTTCTTCTCTCTTTTCCCTTGCTTCATCCTCGAGAAGAGCCAGCATCTCGGGGGAATCCTCCGCCGCAATGCCTATGTGGGAGCCGTTCCTCTTGCCCTTCTTACGTCTGAGAACGGTGATGTCACCTGCGGGATAATCCCTGAGTTCCTTGTCATCCCCGATCTCTACGAGAACCTTCGCGATCTGTCTGAGGACGTTGATTCCGCTGACCTCGCCTCTCATTCCGTCATTCGTCGCAACATAGTCGCCGAGTGCGGGCATTGTGGAGTTGAGCTCTTCGTAAGCTTCCTCCTCGTACTTGAGGCAGCACATAAGTCTTCCGCAGACACCGCTTATCTTGGTGGGATTGAGGGAAAGGTTCTGTTCCTTCGCCATCTTGATGGATACGGGAACGAAATCGCTTAAAAATTCCGAGCAGCACAGGGGTCTTCCGCACGATCCGAAGCCTCCGAGGCTCCTTGCTTCATCCCTTACACCGATCTGTCTGAGCTCGATCCTGGTCCTGAACACTGCGGCAAGATCCTTGACGAGATCCCTGAAGTCAACACGCTGCTCCGCAACGAAAAAGAAAACTATCTTGCTGTTGTCGAATGCATACTCAACATCGGTGAGCTTCATGTCGAGTCCGTGCTCGAGGATCTTCTCCTGGGCGATACGGTAAGCATTCTTTTCCTTCTCGACATTGTCCGAAACCTGCTTGGTGTCCGCCTCGGTAGCCTTTCTGAGAACCTTTCTCAGAGGGACCGTGATCCTGGCATCATCCACATCGCGTATATCGCTGACGACCTGTGCGTACTCTATTCCCTTTACGGTCTCGACAACGCAGTGGTCATCCTTTACAAGTTCGATATCACCGGGATCGAAGAAATAACTCTTTCCGCCCGATTTGAATCTGACTGCTACAACCTTCATTTAAGTCTCCCAAAATATTTTTTACGGGGATCACCCGTTTTCCTGTATGACAGCGAAAAGCAGCTCCATAGCTATCTCGAAGCTGACATTTGCCCTGAGCCTTTCCTTGGCTCTGTTTATCGCACCGAGCACTTCCTCTATTCCTTCGTAGCTGCTGCGGCGCGCAACCTTCCTGATTATGGAAAGTTCATCCTTATAGATAAGGCTGTCGGTCTCTCCCGTAGCCTTGAACATCAGCACGTCCCTGTACCAGACGGTTATCATGTCAAGGAATTCCCCGGCATCGACCTTGTACTCCGAAAGACTTCTGACAAGTGCGATCATATCGGCGATCGAATCGTCGCGCGCATTCTTGACCACGGACTGTGCCGCAGCCTGCATCGCGCTGAAATCGTCGCTTGCCGCCATATCCCTTGCTTTTCCGAGATTGCCCTGCGCGAAAGCTATCGCAACATCGGCACGGTAATCGGGAACGTGCAGCTCGCTCATCAGATACTTTTTCAGAGTTTCATCGGGTACGGGCTTGAGTTCCCAGGTGATGCATCTGGATCTGACGGTCGGGAGCAGCATATTCTCGTTGGCTGCGAGCAATATGATCGTTACATATGCGGGCGCTTCCTCGAGGCTCTTTAAAAGTGCATTCTGTGCCTGAGCGGTAAGCTTGTCCGCATCACCGACTATATAAACCTTGCGGTCTGCCTGGTAGGGCTTGGTGTAGATGTCATTGCAGATCTGGTCCCTGACTTCATCGACGCTGATGGAAGTGGGCTTTTCATGGATGACGTACCTGATATCGGGATGTACGTGAGCCTCGGCCTGCTTGCAGGAGTGGCACTCTCCGCATACGTCGCTTCCTCTATTTTCGCATACGAGAAGCTGAGCAAAAACGCCGGCGATGAATTCCTTGCCGGAACCCTTTTCACCGGTAAGGATATATCCGCCCGCAACGCGGTCTTTTTCAATTGATTCGACGATCTGCTTTTTGATCAGATCCTGTCCGATTATATCCTTAAGCCTTGGCATGTTTCTCCCCTCATACACATCAGGTAAAGATATCCAGAAGTAATCCCTTTATCTCTCCGATCCTGTTAAGGATCTCGAGGTTATCCTTCTCATCCCTCATCAGCTCCTGAGCGAGCTGGTCGAGATTGTCATCTACAAGTCTTATTATTCCGTACACTCTGTGGCGGCCCTTCCTGTCGAGGAAGTTCTCTCTGGAAAAAGAGTGAGAGTGCGTTACGATCTCATTGAGGAAATCCTTGACGAGGCTGCGGTAGTGGCGCATATCCTTGACGTCCCTGCGCTTTGCGAGTTTCTTGCCCTCGGAGTCGATCTGCTCCATGAGCGTGTTAAGACGTCCCGCAAGTTCGGCTTCCTCGATATTGCTGGCGAGCATGAACTTAAAGCTGCCGTCGGATTCCTGAACATGCTGGGTCTGCGTTACCTGCTGTGTTTGATTTACCTGATTGACTTTGATATCCATCAAAGACTCCTGATAAAATCACTTACCTCTCGGATGCATTTATCGAGATCTTCGTTGTTCATAAAGACGTTGTCCACGCCTGCCGCTTTCATCTTCTCCTCATCGAAATCTTCCGAATCGGTGATGAACCTGCGGCACATTTCCTTATATCTCGGGGATTCCTGTTTCTTTTCACGTCTCATGGCTCTTTCAAGCCTGATCCCGTCGTCGGTCTCTATCATGACCGGGCAGGTGTTCTCCGCTCCGAAATGATCCCTGAGCTTCAGGTATGCGGGAATGGTTCCCGATGCGGCAATGACGTTTTTCCCGTTCTTATCAAAGGTTCCGTCATCCACCGTGAAGTATCTCCAGAGTCCGTAGACCGTATCGTAGGTCCTGTCCTCAATGACCCTGCCTTCTTTTTGCAGAGCTTCGAAGCCCTGCTCGTCGGTGAAGTGGTACTCTCTTCCCTCCTGCTCGCCGGCTCTCATGGGCCTTGTGGTATATGTAACAAAGGGAACGAGTCCCAGGCTTTCATCGGCAAGAAGCTTTTTATAGATTGTGTCTTTTCCGCTGCAGCTTTTGCCGAGCAGACATATTATCTTAGCCATTCTTTACTGTTTTTATTCCGATACCTTCGAGGCCCTTTATGTTGAATCCGGCCTTGATGCATCTGTCAATATAGGCTGTGTGGGCGGATGTGATCTCTTCTCCGGGCACGACCAGCGGAGTCCCGGGCGGATAGAGACAGATATATGATGCGGCGATGCGTCCCGCAGCGTCCGAAAGATCAACTGTCTCAACATTTGAATCCAGAGCATCCGCAACAGAAATCTTTATCACGGGTGCAGGAAGCTTTTCGCCGGGATCCACAGGCTTTTCGCCGTCCTCGGCAAGAAGTCCGTATTTTTCAAGTCTTGTGTTCAGATCGATAAGGGCGTCCGCCATCTTATCATAGCCGAAGTCCTCGTCGCAGACCGTGAACATCGCGAGAACAAAGCCCGGTGCCGCCATCTCGGTCTCTATGCGGTATCTGTCCCTAAGGATGTCCGCGATCTCTTTTCCGGTGATGCAGGTATTTCTCGCACTGATTATCAGTTTGCCGTAATCGGCTCTTCCGGAACGCAGATCATCTATTTTAGGGCCACATATCAGTTTATCACATACTTCGAGGCGTTTTAACAGTTTTTCGAAATTATCGTGAAGATTTTGTACGGATTTTGCGCCGTTTTCAGCCATATACGAGATGCATCCGTCGATCATGGACATGAGCGGATACGAAGGTGAGCTGGACTGGTAGATCGCAAGGAATCTGCGTATCTCCTCGCGGTCCGCAAGTTCACCCTTTACGGACAATACTGCGGTCTGGGTGGGCGCGGGCAATGTCTTGTGTATCGACTGGATCACAACATCGGCTCCGCATCTGATCGCATCGGATGCGCACTCATCTGTAAAAGAAAGATGTGCGCCGTGTGCCTCATCGACTATGAGCGGGATCCCATGCTTATGTACGGCTTCCGCGATCGGCGCTATATCGGACATTCTTCCTTCATAGGTCGGAGATACGATGAGTACTGCCTCGGCATCGGGATTTTCGCCGAGTGCTTTCTCAACCTCCGCAGCATTTGCCGCTCCGTAGATTCCATCTTCATCGGGGCCTTCCGTGAATATGTATGCGGGACGGATATCCCTCAGATAGACCGCGTTGTAAACGGACTTGTGGCTTCCCCTTACCAGAAGGAGCTTTCCGCCCTTTTTTACGCATGCGGAAACACTCGCAAGGATACCTGCGGTACTTCCGTTAACGAGAAAATATGATGCATCCGCACCGAGTATGCGGGCTGCATTTTTTTCGCTTTCAAGGATTATGCCTTCGGGATCGTGAAGGTCATCGAGAGAATCGACTTCGGTGAAGTCGATGGATGCGTACTCTTCGGACATGGCACCGAATGCACGTCTTTTATGCCCCGGCATGTGGCAGGGGTAGAGATCTGCTCCGGAATATTTTTTGAACTCGTCGTAAAGGGCGGTCACTTTTTCATCCCCTTGATCATCTCATCTACGGTGTGCCATCCGAGGACCGCACACTTAACTCTTGCGGGCATATGGGAAATATCGGAGAGTGCTCCGGCTTCACCGAGCTCCTCGATCTCTTCGGGGGTAGCTTCGCCCTTGATCATCCTGATGAAAATGTTCGCAAGGCGGGTTGCTTCTTCCACGGGCTGTCCGATGACCATATCGATCATGATGTCCGCGGATGCCTGGGATATGGCGCAGCCGTCGCCTATGAATCCGCCGTCAGTGATTACGCCGTCTTTTACCTTGAGCTGGACGGTTATCTCATCCCCGCACGAAGGGTTTACTCCCTCCATCTCGATATCGGGGTTTTCTACCGGTTGCTTGTGGAGCGGATGCATGTTGTGATCCGTTACCACTTCGTTATAAAAAGTCTTAAAGTCCATATCCGAGCAGTCCTCTTACTTTGGACAGCTCATTTAAGAATCTGTCCACTTCTTCTTCCGTATTGTAAAAAGCAAAGCTTGCACGGCAGGTGGACTTGACTCCGAGATGGTCCATAAGGGGCTGGGCGCAGTGATGTCCCGCTCTTATGCATACTCCCGATCTTCCGAGGATATCCGCAACGTCATGGGGATGCACATCTTCTACGCAGAAGGTGACGATTCCCTTGTGATCTGCTTCATCCTGCGATCCGATAATGCGGATCTTGTCGAGATTCTTGATGCCGGCAATTGCTCTTTTTGTCAGGATCTCTTCCTGAGCTTCTATTATACCCCATCCGACCTGATTTATGAAATCAATTGCGGCCGAAAGTCCTACGGCTCCCCCGACATTGACCGTGCCGGCTTCGAACTTGTGGGGAAGCTCCGCGTATGTGACCCTGTCCCAGTGCACGATGGCGATCATCTCGCCGCCGTACATGAAGGGACGCATTTTTTCGAGGTGCTGCCTTTTTCCGTAGAGGACTCCGATGCCCATCGGTCCGAACATCTTATGTCCCGAAAAAGAAAGAAAATCGCAGTCAAGATCCCGCACATCGACCTTCATATGGGGAACGCTCTGTGCTCCGTCGACGCTGATAAGGGCGCCGGCAGAGTGGACCTTCTGCGCAATATGCTTAATGTCATTGACTCTTCCGAGAACGTTGGAAACCTGAGTGACAGCTACGATCCTGGTCTTTTCGGAAAGACACTTATCGAGTGCTTCGTCAGTTACCGCGCCGGTTTCGTCGGGCTCGAGCTTGACCAGCTTTGCACCCTTTTTCTCCGCCATGTATTTCCAGGGAAGGAAATCGGAATGGTGCTCCATCACGGAAACGACAACCTCGTCACCTTCGGAAAGATTGTCTTCGCACCAGGAATATGCAAGGAGGTTTAAGGCCTCGCTTGCATTCCTGACAAATATTATCTCCTCGGGAGCAGCGGCGTTTATGAACTGCGCAGTCTTTACCCTCGCATTCTCGTAAGCTGCGGTTGCCCTTTCGCTGAGATCGTACACTCCGCGAAGGGGATTTGCATTGTCGTTCTCGTAATAGCTCTTCATGGCATCGAGGACACTTGCGGGCTTTTGTGTGGTCGCCGCATTGTCGAGATATGCGATGTCCTGATTTAAAACAGGGAAGAGCTTTCTGTATTCCTTTACCTTGTTCTTAAGTTCGGTATCATTCATCTGCGTATTTTCCTGCTATTATTTCAAGCACCTGCTGTTTTGCCTCTTCATCCTCGATCCGGTTTGCGGCAGCTTCAAGGGATGCCCTTTCGAGGATCGCAACGGCTCTTTCCCTGGGGATGCCCCTGCTCGTCATATAGAAGAGGATGTCCTCTGCGGGTTTTCCGATCGTTGCTCCGTGGCTTCCCGCAACGGTTTCCTCGGTACAGAGGATGAGGGGAACGGTCTTGTTGACAATGGTGTCATCGAGAAGAAGCATGTTCTCGGATTCTCTTCCGTCACTTCCCGTACAGCCCTTCACGAAATCAATGGTGCCTCTAAAGGTCTTCTGTGCGTTCTTCGAAAGAGCGCCGGTGACATTTATATCTGCCTTTGTGGTTTTCGCAAGATGCTTTGCCACATAGTTCATGTCGAGGGTCTGGCCGTTTGTCCTTACGAGACCGATGTGGTTCTCGGTGGATGCTTCCTCTCCCTCAAGAGCAGTCCTGCAGCCTGCACTTATGTCGCTTCCGTCCATGAAGACCTGGACGATGTTGATCTGTGCGCCCTCAGCCGCAACGGAACCTATGTCATTTACGACCTTCATTCCTTTTCCGGGTCTTACGACCTGTGCGAGATTGATCTTCGCACCTTTTTCCGCCTTCAGGAGAACCTGAAGAACCGCAGTGCCTTCCGTACTTTCATCGGAGGTTACGTCGGTGAGGATATTGACTGTCTGTCCTTCCTTTGCCTCAAAGCAGAGAATGTCAGCAGCATTTTCGGTGTAGGTCTTCTTAATGCTTACGAGCTTATCGCCGTCATTTGAAACCAGTACGGGCGTTGTGCCGTTCTTTTCAAGGAATGCTGAAAGCTCTGCGCCGCAGCCGGTCTCCATCTGCCAGTCGGCAGGCTTTGCTTCGCTCGTTTTTAATCCCTGATCGGTCATTCCCGCAGAGCTTCCCGTGGGAAGCTCTACCGTAATATCATTTACTTTAAGCCTGTTCCAGGTAGGGGGAACGAGGCTGTTTATCTTGATCTTCTCAGCCGTCATCCTATTGTCCCTTTCATTTCAAGCCTTATCAGATTGTTCATTTCGGCAGCATATTCCATGGGAAGCTCCCTGGATACGTTGTCCGCAAAGCCACTAACGATGAGGGCTCTCGCGTCCTCTTCGCTCATTCCCCTGCTCATCATGTAGAAGACTGCCTCATCGGAAATGCTTCCTATGGTTGCCTCGTGTCCTACATCTGCATCGTCGGTGCGGATATCCATTACAGGGATCGTGTCCGATCTGGACTCACTGTCGAGCATAAGTGATTCACAGCTTACGACCGACTTCGCACCCTTGGCCTGGGGCATTACCTGCACGGAGGTCCTGGTGGTGTTGCAGCCGCCGTTTTTGGATATGGACTTGGTGTTGACAACGGATGAAGTGTTCTTGCCGATGTGGATGACCTTCATACCGGTATCAAGATCCTGTCCCGTGCTTCCGAATGCTATTCCGGTGTATTCCATTGTGGAATTGTCGCCCTTCAGGATGGTTGAAGGGTACAGGTAGGAAATGTGGGATCCGAAAGAACCGGATACCCATTCCATTCTTCCGCCTTCCTCAACGATGGATCTCTTGGAATTGAGGTTGTACATGTTCTTGGACCAGCTCTCGATGGTGGAGTATCTGAGTCTCGCATTCTTTCCGACAAAGAGCTCAACTGCACCGGTGTGGAGGTTCGCAACATTGTACTTGGGAGCGGAGCATCCTTCGATGAAATGAAGATCCGCACCTTCTTCAACGATTATGAGTGTGTGCTCGAACTGGCCCGCACCCTTTGCGTTAAATCTGAAATATGACTGAAGGGGAACGGAAACCTTGACCCCCTTGGGTACATATACGAATGAACCGCCGCTCCATACTGCGCCGTGAAGTGCGTTGTATTTGTGGTCATTGGGAGTAAGAAGGGTCATGAACTTCTCACGGACAAGATCCGCGTATTCACCCTTAAGTGCGCTTTCGAAGTCGGTGTAGATTACGCCCTGCTCCTCGACTTCCTTTTGCATATTGTGATAGACGAGCTCGGAGTCATACTGCGCACCGACGCCTGCGAGAGATGTTCTCTCGGCCTGGGGGATTCCCAGACGCTCGAATGTGTTCTTGATATCCTCGGGAACTTCTTCCCAGGAATTGGCCATCTTGGCATTGGGACGGACATAGGTATAGATGCGGTTCATGTCCAGCCCTTCAATGCCGGGTCCCCACTGGGGGAAGGTCATTTCGTTATACAGCTTCAGACATTTAAGCCTGAAGTCTCTCATCCATTCCGGATCTTTCTTTTCTTCGGACAGCTGAAGGATTATATCTTCGGTGAGACCCTGCTCGAGCTTGAAGGAATCTTTGTCATCGTCGATCACATCGTAGATAGTCCTGTTCACGTCCTCTACATATGTTTTTTCTTCGCTCATATTCATTCCTTCATATATTTCTCAAATCCGTTTTCATTGATCTCATCGATCAGGCTTGCATCGCCTTCCGCAACAACTTTGCCGTTGTAGATAACGTGAACCTTGTCGACATCCAGGGATTCGAGGATCTTGGTTGAGTGTGTGATTATAAGGAGTGCTCCGTGGGTCTGCTCCTGATATGCCTTGACACCTTCGGATACGGTGCGCACCGCATCGACATCAAGTCCGGAATCGGTCTCATCGAGGATCGCAAGTTTGGGCTTAAGCATGAGAAGCTGGAAGATCTCTGCTTTCTTCTTCTCGCCGCCGGAAAAACCGACATTGAGCTCTCTGTCGAGATATGCGGTATCCATATTAAGGACCTTCATCTGTTCGGCAGCGGCCTTCTTGAAGTTCCAGAGGCTCATCTTGTTGCCGAGTGCCTCGCATGAGCTTCTTACGAACTCGGAAAGCCTTACTCCGGGTACTTCGATGGGATTCTGGAAGGTCATGAAGAGACCCTTCTTGGCTCTTTCGTCCGTCTTCATCTCGAGGAGGTCTTCTCCGTAGAAATCGATCTTACCGGAAGTGACTTCGTATTCTTCCTTACCCATAAGGGTATTGCCCAGTGTGGATTTACCCGCACCGTTGGGTCCCATGATGACATGGGTCTCGCCTTCGCCTATCTGCAGGTCGAGGCCTTTAAGAATCTCTTTGTCGCCGATGCTGACGCAGAGTTTTTCAATGTTTAAGATCTGTTTGCTCATATCTGTTGCCTTTCTAAATTTGAACAAATATATTTTGATGCTGAAAACTATCCCATATTCTACAAGCGAAATTTAGATTTTTCAAGGGTTTGGAGGCAATAAACCTACTAATTTTATATATTTATAAAAAGCATACAAAAAAGAGGCGGGGGCACCGCCTCTTTTTGACAAAAAATATTACGCCTGGGCCATGTTGAGGTTGTAATAGATCCCTTTCCTCGCCATGAGCTCGTCGTGCTTTCCGCTCTCCGCGATTCCGCCGTTTTGAATTACGAATATGCGGTCCGCATTCCTGATGGTGGAGAGCCTGTGTGCTATGACGAATGAAGTCCTTCCCTTCAGTATGGTCGCGATGCCTTTCTGTACTGCGATCTCGGACTTGGTGTCGATCGATGAGGTCGCTTCGTCGAGGATGAGTATCCTGGGATCGGAAAGGATCGTGCGGGCGAAGGCGAGGAGCTGCTTTTGTCCGGCACTGAGTCCGCCTCCTCTTTCCTTGAGTTCGGTCTCATAGCCCTTTTCAAGCTTCATTATGAAGTCGTGTGCTCCGACCTTCTTACAGGCTTCCTCGATCTCTTCATCGGTAGCATCGAGCTTTCCGTATCTGATATTTTCGCGGATCGTTCCTGTGAAAAGGAAATTGTCCTGGGTCATGATACCGAGCTGGCTTCTTAGGCTTTCGATCGTAACATCCTTTACATCGCTGTCATCGATGAGAACTTTTCCGTTCTGTGCATCATAGAATCTGGATATCAGGTTTACAACCGTAGTCTTGCCGGCACCCGTGGGACCTACAAGCGCGATCGTCTCTCCGGGAGTGATGTCGAAATTGACGTTCTTAAGTACGGGAACTCCGTCCTCGTATGAGAATCCGACATTCTCGAATCTGACTCTGCCTGTGATCTGAGGCATCTCGCCTACCGCTTCGCCGTCTTTTATCTCGGGCTCTAAGTCGATTACTTCGAATACTCTCTCCGCAGCCGCAAGATTTGCGATTATCTGGTTATAGAAGCTTCCGAGGTTTGCGATCGGCATCCAGAAAAGTGACAGGTAGCTGGTAAATGCCACGAGCAGTCCCACTTCCGCCGCTCCGACCCCGAGCACATTGATCGCCATGTAGTACATGGATACGACACTGATCGCGGTGCTTATCTCAACGACCGTGTTGAATGCATCGTTTACCCTGACCGCATCCATGAAGCTGTCACGGTGCTCTTTGGTCAGCTCATCGAATGATTCAAGCGCTTCGTCCTCCGCCGCAAATGTCTTGATTATCCTTATTCCCGAGATGTCCTCGTGAAGGAATGCGTTCAGGTTGGAAGATTTCTTCCTGTGTATTTGCCATCTTACGCGGCAGACATTTTCTATCACGAGCAGTCCGGTGATCAGGATCGGAAGTCCGACCATCGAAGCAAGTGCGAGCTTCGGATTCTTGATCAGCATGATGACCATTACCGCAATGACCGTGATAAAGTCCGGAAGCAGCGTGATGACGAAGTTCTGGAGCACCTGCTTGAGCGAGTTGACATCGCCCATCACTCTCGAAAGGATCTTGCCCGTCGGTCTCGAGTCGAAGAATTTGAACCCGAGTGTCTGCAGATGTGAGAATGCCTCTTCACGTATGCTCTGTATTATCGAATTGGTCATACGGCTCATGATGTACATTCTGATCTTGACCAGCACGACCTTGCCGACATTGAGGGCAAGCGCGATCAGCACCAGCACTATCATTCCCGTGATATTTCCCGGCGTGATGTAATCATCGATGGCCGATTCGAGGATGAGCGGGTTTACAAGGCTTATCCCTACACAATATGCCATTATGAACATCACGGCGGTGATGGTTTTCTTGTATCTGAAGAGATAGCTGAGCAGTCTTTTTATCGTCACCGACTTTTTGACTGTCGACACCTCTTCGTCGTCTTTTATCGAATTGGCGGCCATAAATTCACCTCCTTTTATGCGGGCTCCCCGTACTGTGACACGTATGTCTCGTAGTACAGCCCTTTCCTTGCCAAAAGCTCGTCGTGGGTTCCGCGTTCCGCGATCCTTCCCTCTTCGAGCACTATGATCTCGTCGGCATCCTTCACGGAACTGATCCTGTGCGCGATTATGATCTTGGTCATATCCGTGAGTGCCTTTAATTTCTTCTGGATATCACGCTCCGTCTCCATATCGAGGGCCGATGTCGAATCGTCCATGATGAGGATCGGAAGCTCCTTCGCAAGTGCCCTCGCGATGGATATTCTCTGCTTCTGTCCTCCGGAAAGTCCTACGCCTCTCTCTCCGATGACGGTGTCATATCCCTTGTCCATTTTGTCGATGAACTCACTCGCACACGCTTTTCTGCTCGAAAGCCTGATGATTCTGTCACTGATTCGGTGCTTTCGTCCCATCTTGATGTTCTCCGCTATCGTGTCCGAGAAAAGGAAAACATCCTGTGTTACGAGTGAAATGCTTCCGCGGAGCTGCTTGAGAGTCAGGTTCTTGATGGGAATTCCGTCGACTCTTATCTCACCGTCTGTCACATCGTAAAGTCTTGTAAGGAGCGAAACTATCGATGTTTTACCCGCGCCGCTCGCACCCATTATTCCGAGTGTCTTGCCGGCAGGGACATCAAATGATACGTCCTTAAGGATCTCGTGTCCATCCTCCTTGCTGAATCCGACCTTATCAAAGGTTATGCTTCCCTCGATGATGTCGGGAGTTACGGGATCTTCGGGATCGTTGATGGTGGATACCTCGCTGTAGATCTTGTTCAGCTTTTTGACCGAAGCGATCGCCTCTGAAAAGCTGTTTGTGAGCCATCCGAGCATCTCCATCGGCCAGATGATGTTGTTCGCATATGCGATATATGCGGTGATCATGCCGAGTGTGACGCCAAACATTCCCTTCACATAGAAGATTCCGCCGATCACGAGTACCAGAAGGGGAACTATTCCCGATACAAATGAGAAGAACGGATAGTACTTTGCGAAGACCTTCGAAAGATCAACGTTCAGTTCCTTGTATCTGTCGTTGTGCTTTCTGAACTTGAGGAGCTCAAATTTTTCTTTTGCGAAAGCTTTTACGGTGCGGACTCCGGCGATGTTCTCTTCACAGGTCGTGTTGAGGACCGCATTCTCCTCGGAGATATCACCGAATACCTTGTCGAGCTTTCTGTCCATCCTGATCGCGAGCGTTCCGCACAGGATTATCGCGCAGATGGGAATGATCGCCATGTAGACGTTGAGCCTGACCATGCACACTATGATGAATGCGGTGTGCAGGAAGACTTCGATCAGGAGCATCGATATGAATGAGAGTGCCTCCCAGACCTTGTCGATGTCCTCCTTGAGCCTGGCCATGATCTCGCCGGTGTTGTTCTTGTCGAAGTAACTTGTGTCGAGGCTCTGGATATGCTTGAACAGATCCCTTCTGAGACTGACGACTACCTTGGACGATACCGAGTCGAAATTGTATTCCTTGATGTACTGTAAGAGTGCCTTCATCGCACCGAGGATGAGGTATGCGGCAAGCAGCTTTATGAGAAGCTCACTTTCTCCTCCGACGATGACGTCATCAACTATATGTCTTGAGATCTCGGGCATGGTCATGGCGATCGATACGACACCGATGATCGCGATGACACCGATGATGTACTGCCAGAGATGGCTCTTTATGTGATCGAAGAGCCGGAATCCCGATCGTTTTTTCTTTTCTTTATTCCTCATAAAATATCACATCCTTTTATCTGAACCGAAAAGGGTAAAAAAATACCCCGGAAACATTTCAGCTTCCGAGGTGATAACACTTATACGAGCGGTATGCATTTCTTAAGTGATCTTGGAAGATCATCTCATGCACGCTGCATCCCTTTCCGGAGGCTTGAACTATATATATTCTGATTATGCTGTGTATCAAGTTTTCTGAACTTAAACATTTTTATTGCCTCCTTTCTTAGTTTAGTGTTTGAGTTAATTGATCAGTGACTTAAGTAACCTTATCGGAAAAAATTATCTTTGTCAACACAAAAATAAAAAAGAGACCTCTATATGAGATCTCTGTGTGCCCAGAGCCGGAATCGAACCAGCGACACGCGGATTTTCAGTCCGCTGCTCTACCAACTGAGCTATCTGGGCTTAGCGGTTTTCCCGCTGCGTAGCGGGGACAGGATTTGAACCTGCAACCTCCGGGTTATGAGCCCGACGAGCTTCCGGATTGCTCTACCCCGCGTTATTGGTCCCCCGTAGGGAGTGGGTGGAGATGGATTCGAACCATCGAAGCAAGTTGCAGCAGATTTACAGTCTGTCCCCTTTGGCCACTCGGGAATCCACCCATATTATTTTTTAAAGATCAAAAGCCGACGATCGGAATCGAACCGATAACCTGCTGATTACAAATCAGCTGCTCTGCCAATTGAGCCACATCGGCACTTTGGAACACCGAACGTTTCGGCAAACGACCCAGAACGGACTTGAACCGATGACCTCCGCCGTGACAGGGCGGCGCTCTAACCAACTGAGCCACTGGGCCTTATGATCAATCTGCTCCTTCAAAACCGAAACCAAACTCCATCTAGAAATCATCGTGCATTCCAGGTAACAACAGGATAAGCCTTCGACCTATTAGTAAATGTCAGCTGAGAGCATTACTGCTCTTACACACCATTCCTATCTACCTCATACTCTCTAAGGGGTCTTATTACCTTGTGGTAGGGATATCTCATCTTGAGGGGGGCTTCACGCTTAGATGCCTTCAGCGTTTATCCCTGCCGGACTTGGCTACGCTGCCATGGGGTTGCTCCCCAACAGCTGCACCAGTGGTCCGTCCATCCCGGTCCTCTCGTACTAAGGACAGCTCCTCTCAAATATCCTCCGCCTGCGCCGGATAGGGACCGAACTGTCTCACGACGTTCTGAACCCAGCTCGCGTACCGCTTTAATGGGCGAACAG
>JNJD01000008.1:75222-265963 GCA_000702685.1 Lachnospiraceae bacterium AC2028 | reverse complement strand
AAGAGCCCCAGTATCAATACCATTTCCATAAGCTATGGATTTAATTGAGTTGCCAGCCAAAACTTGATAAACCATAGACAATTTCTCTTCAGGCGTCCAAACCTTATTGAAATTATTGTGCCTTAGAGCATCCGGCCCACAGGCATCCTCAATTCTTACCCATTTTCGAACTGTCCCATGAAAGTTCTCTGCATTAATGCCATTAGGAGTATCGGGCCAAAGTCCTTGACGATACAATTCAACAGCTTTTCTTTTGTAATCATAACTGTAGCGCATAAAAAAATACCCTCCTTACTGGATGTCCAGTAAAGAGGGTACATATCATTTTGCGGAAGGGGTTTTTCAGTATGATGAATTCTCCTTTTATTCCTCGATATGTTCGATACCCATCGAAAGAATGATATTGATATGTTCATCGGCAAGCGAATAAAAGACAGTCTTGCCGGCTCTTCTTGTTTTTACAAGGTCCTGCTGCTTTAAGACCTTGAGCTGGTGGGATATCGCCGACTGCGTCATCGAAAGTGCATCCGCTATATCCTGTACGCAGAGCTCGCTCTGCTGGAGAGCGATCATTATCTTAAGACGCGTATTGTCACCGAAGACCTTGAAAAAGTCTGCGATATCTTCAAGCTCCTCATCGGGAGGAGTCGCGTCATATATCTTTTTTAATATTTCTTCAGTCATATGGAAATCCTTGTCCCTCTCTGCCGGCAGATGATCGTCCGGAATATCTTCAGCGAAGGGTAATGGTCTTTTCGGCTTCGTCTATGATTATACCATCAGACACAACCACTTTGCCATCACTCATGATGAAGACGGCTTCGGAATCGTAAGACTGTGCCAAAGGCAGGCCCATATCGGGTCCGAGCACAAAGCACGCTGTGGAAAGCGCATCGGAATAAAATCCGCTTTTCGAAATGATCGTGACCGATACCGGAACGCTTTCCGGCATTTCACCCGGCGATGAAAGCAGATAGACGTCAAGTCCGCTCCTGTTAAAAGCGTCTTCTGCGCACCATGCGGGATAACCGTTTAAAGGATTCAGGATATGATGGTATCTTTCACCGTCATGATCAAAATATCTTTCGTAGCTTCCGGAAGTCGAAATAAAATATCCTCCGTCCAGATTTATCGTTGCAAAGGGTTCTCCCGAAGATTCCGGCCTGAAGGGATCCGTGATCGCAACTTTAAAATCAGATCCGCCCGGTTTTTCGCCGTATACAAGGACGCTTCCGCCGGCGCTCACAACCGCAGCCTGTGCACCGGACCTTTCAAGGATATCGAATGCCATATCAAGATAGATCCCTTTTCCGACGCCGCCAAGATCATAGACCGATCTGTCTTCAAGCGCTTTCTTTATCAGGTCAGGAGCAGGAGGTACACCGTTTTCATCTCCGTTCATCCTGCCCCCTATATCCCACAGATCGGAAAGCGCTCCGATACGCACATCGAACATCCCGGCACTGTCGTATCTCAGCCTTTCACTCTTTTCCAGGATATCGGAAAGGTTTATCTCCGTTCCGGAAATGACAGCAGGTCCCGGCTCTGCAGATATGCCGGACGAATATTCCGAAAGCAGAGAATCATCACTGAATCTCGAAAGAACTTTTTCATCCAGTTCGGATCCCGCATCAAGAAGCTCTTCCGCAAGGCCCGGCTTTCCGTACACCGTGATACTGAAAACCGTATCCATCACAATACCGCCAGCCTGCTCCGGTGCCTTATTCGAACAGGATGTAAGCATAAAACATGCAATGACCGCTGTTAAGATTGTCTGTGTAATTCTTTTCATATAAGCAAAAATACGTGTTAAAATCCTCTTATGTCAAAAGAGGTAACAAAACTGAAAAGTGCGCCGTTCATACTGTCATTGATCCTTATCCTGACGGTGCTTGTGTCCGCAGTCTTCATCTTTGCGGGCAATGCAGGCAGTGGCGCCCATGTCACGATCTATTCGGGCGGTGAAGCGGTATGGTCGGGAGACCTGTCCGGCATTACCGGAGAAAAGATCCTTACCGTCGTCCCCGCATCCGGTGATGCAGGACCTCTTATCATCGAAGGCATCGATACTTCATACGATCACTACAATATTGTCAGGATCACTTCCGAAGGCGTGAGCGTCACCGATTCGGACTGCAAAAACAAAATATGCATTCACAGGGGAACGGTCCGATCCGGCGCTCTTCCGATCGCATGTCTTCCCAACGGATTACTTATAACCGTAACTTCGGATTCAGACGTACAGGCAGATGCATACACATACTGATAATTCAAAAAGAACATACCGCATAGCCGTGACAGGGCTCCTTGCCGCAATGGGTCTGGCTGTTTACGTGCTTGAAAGCGCTCTGCCGCCTCTGTTTCCCATTCCCGGAATAAAACCCGGACTGTCCAACATCATCACTCTTTTTGCGCTGAAGCGCCTCGGAAAAAAAGAAGCAGGCATAGTCCTGCTCATAAGGGTGCTTCTGTCCGGTCTTCTTTTCGGAAACGGCATATCGCTCATCTATTCGGTCCTGGGCGGCCTCTTTGCACTCGGCATCGAAATCGTTACTGACACCGTTCTTAAAGGCAGGCATCTGTATCTGACAGGTGCGTTCGGAGGACTGCTTCACAATGCGGGACAGCTCGTCGCCGCGCTCATCATAATGAGAACCGCCGCAGTCATGTCATATGCACCATACCTTGCGATCGCAGGCATAGCAGCCGGGCTTTTCACCGGACTGTGCGCCCACTTTCTGCTTAAGATCAAGCTTCCGTCCGCGGATTAATCTTCGCCTTCACCGATCTTTTCTTCAAGCTCCAGAAGAAGCTGCATAACGGTCCTGTTCAGCAAGGGATGTCTGTATCCGGGTTCTATCTCGGATAAAGGCTTGAGAACAAAGTATCTGTTCTGCATATCTATGTGAGGAATCTGGAGCGTTCCGTCGCCGTATACAAGATCGTCATAAAAGACAATATCTATATCAAGAGTCCTGGGACCCCAGTGCTCTTTCCTTTCCCTTCCGTGCTTAAGTTCGATGCCCTGTGTGAAAATAAGCAGATCCTTGGGAGCAAGGAGCGTCGATACTTCGATAGCGCAGTTCATGAACATATCCTGCTCTTTGTATCCGTAGGGCTTGGTCTCCTGGATGCTTGAAACTTTGATGACATTCGTAGCGGGCTCCGCATCGAGTTCTTCCATCGCATCCTTAAGATGCTTTTCCCTGTCTCCCATATTAGAGCCGAGGCTGAGAAGTGCTTTGTGCCTGCTCATCCTGCGGACGACCGAGACATATTCAAGAGAAGCGTCGATCGGTGCTTCGGGCTTTTTGATCTCGACGACAACACTGTCAACAAGCGAATATTTCATAAGGAGGCTCTTGCTGAGTTCCTCCGCCGCAGTCTCTATGAGCTTGTATGTATTTTCCGTAAGAAACTTTTCGATATGCGCGCACATATCGCTGTAATCGGTTGTAAGGATAAGTTCATCAAGCGTTGCCGCTGCGGAGATATTCTGATAAGCATCAACACTTACAAAAAAATTCTGTCCCTTTTCGGTTTCCTCGGCAAATACTCCGTGATGAGCAAAAACCTTGAGATCCCTGATCCTTATGAGGGAATAATCCTTATCATTTTTCACCTGTTCCATAGAGCAATGCCTCCGTCATCCTGACCGCATCAAGATTCATCTTCACATTGTGGACTCTGATAAATTTACATCCCGCCTGTACGCACATGACCGATATCGCTGCGGTTGCGGCATCCGCTTCGATCGGCTTTATTCCGAGTGTCTTGCATATGACCGACTTTCTGCTGATGCCTGCGAGTACCGGATATCCCATATTTGCAAATTCGGGGAGATGTCTGATGATCTCCATGTTCTGTTCATAGGTCTTGCCGAAGCCTACACCGGGATCGATTATGATGCGGTCCTTCCTGACGCCTGCTTCCAGTGCGATCTTAACGGACTCTCCGAGCTCCCTTGCAACATCACGTACAAGGTCTCCGTAATATGTATCATCGCTGTTGTGGTTGAGAACGCACATCGCATTGTATCTGGCTGTGATCGGGGCCATCATCGGATCTATCCTGAATCCCCAGACATCATTTACGATATCTGCTCCCGCATCGAGAGCTTTCTCCGCAACAACGGATTTGTACGTATCGATCGATATGGGGATATTGAAATATTTACGGAGTTCCCTTATCACGGGAACAACTCTTTCGGCTTCCTCTTCGGGACTTACCGGTGTGTACCCGGGTCTTGTCGACTCTCCGCCTACGTCTATGATATCAACGCCTTCGGATACCATATCTTCCGCATGCCTTAAAGCTGCCTGAATGCTGTTATATCTTCCACCGTCGGAAAAAGAATCCGGGGTCACATTGAGGATCCCCATTATGTATGTTTTCTTGTCACCAAAATTCGAAATATCCATGTTAAAAGAAAACTCCCGTAAATAAATTCAAAGGGTCCGATCACGAACCCTTTGTAAGTAGATTTAAAAATCTGTCCGTAAGGGCTTCGTCATTTTCAAACACGCCCCTTGATGCAACCGTTATCGTCTTGCTTCCGGGCTTCTTGACGCCCCTCATTGTCATGCATGTATGCTCGGCTTCAAGGACCACCAGCACGCCTTTGGGAGCAAGCACATCCATGATAGCATCCGCGATCTGCACAGTCATATGCTCCTGGATCTGAAGCCTTCTCGCATAGATCTCAACGCATCTGGCAAGCTTGCTCAGGCCCACGACCTTACCGTCCGGGATATAAGCGATATGCGCCTTCCCGAAGAAAGGAAGCATATGATGCTCACACATCGAATAGAAGGTTATATCCTTCTCGATGACCGGATTGTTCTCCTCTACGGTAAAAGTGGTGCTGAGGATGTCCTTCGGATCCTGATCGTAGCCGGCCATTATCTCTTCATACATACGGCCTATGCGGTCGGGTGTGGACAGAAGACCTTCTCTTTCGGGATCCTCACCGATTGCATCTATTATCAGCCTTGCGGCTTCTTTTATCTTTTCCTGATCGATCATTTTCAATTCGGATAACCGATATAACTATCAGTCGATACCCACATCGTTAACATCGTTCAGATCTCCCGATCCGATGTCGAGCATGTTGACGGTGCGTCTCTTTATCCTGGCCTCCTCGGAAGTCTTAAGGAGGTAATTCTTTATCTCCTCAGAATTTTTGATATGCTTGAGCACGAGCTCCTTGTCGGTGGTATCACCGGTATAGCAGGTGATGGTGCCGAGTCCGCAGAGTCTCTCCATGAAGGACTGTGACAGCTTGACGTCAACGATCTTGTACATATAGCAGTCGTTCTGCTCAAGCTTGAAGAATCCGCTCTTGACGTTGAGCATATCTTCCTTCATGCGATATAAGGTAAATGTCCAGGGAAGTCCCAGGAAAAGCCAGCGCTTTCTTTCAACGCGTTCGTACTCTTCTGCAGTAGGTTTCATGCTTTACCTCCGTTCGGTGCATTATTATCAAAACACGCTCTATATTTTAGCAGATATTCTTTCAAAGATAAACCATTTGGAGTACAATCTTCTTCGGAGGAAGACCCAATGATACACGTAATAGTTAATTCTTCATCAGGTTCCGAAAAAGGCGCCGTCGCCGAAAAGACGGTAAAACCCTATCTTCGTCAGGCAGGGGAAGCCTTCGAGATACATTATTCGGAAAAGCCCGGAGACATCGCGGAGATTGCGCGCAGCATCACCGAAAACGCCGACTCATCGGTCCGCATCCTGCTCATAGGCGGGGACGGTTCGATCAACGAGCTTCTCACCGGAATAAAGGACACCAAAAAGGTCATCCTCAGCATAATCCCGACAGGCTCCGGCAATGATTTTGCCAAGAGTGTCGGAATTCCCAAGGACATAAAACTCGCACTTGATATCGCAGTAAAAAGAGGACGTACCGCCATAATCGACCTCGGCGAGATCACATATTCCGACGGCACCTCCAGAAAATTCATCATAAGCTCCGGAATGGGCTTCGATGCCGCTGTCTGCGAAGAGGCTATGCATTCAAAGCTCAAGAAGGCTCTCAATAAACTGGGGCTCGGCAGGCTCTCTTACGGAAGCATCGCCGTTAAGCAGATATTCGGAGCAAAGAGGCCGAGCGGCACGATGAGCATAGACGGCGGTCCCGAAACTCCGATCGACCGTGTTCTTTTCACCGCATTCATGAACGAACCATTTGAAGGCGGCGGATTCAAATTCGGTCCCAACGCATCCCATACCGACGGAAAGCTCGATATCATTCTTGTAGAGCGCATATCCGGAATGAAATTCTTCCTTGCACTGCCCTTCGCCATCTTCGGCAAGGTATTCATGTTCAGGGGAATAAAGGGAATGACCGCATCCAGGATCAGCGTAAAGCTCGACGAGCCCGTGTGGGTACATACCGACGGTGAGGTCACAAGGCAGGCGGATGAACTCAAGATCAGGGTTCTCAGATCGGCCGTAAACATCACTTTGCCCTAAAAGATCAATAAACCTTAAAGAAATATTAATGAAAAACTATATTGATTAAGTCGGATTAAGAGAATATTATTGTCTGAGTGAAAATTTTAGACTTGGCATTCAGGCATTTACGAAAATGAATTTTTTAAAGAACGTATATTTCAATATCAGCGAATTTGTACATAAGCACAAGGAAGGCGTTCCTTTTCTTATGTATACGGCCATATATCTTACCTGGTTTTCGATACTTGAACAAAACGTAGTTGTTCCCAAGTATCTGATCCATCTGGCTGCGGACAATCACATTCCGTTCATCCCGCAGTTCATAATCCCTTACGAATTATGGTTTCCCTACGTGCTCGTGACTGTGCTCTATCTCCTGTTCACGGCCAAGGATGAGTACTGGAGAGTCTTCACTTTCCTCGTAACCGGAATGACACTGTTCCTGATCATCTCGACACTCTGGCCGAACGGTCAGAACCTCAGGCCGAACCTGATAGGCAACGAAGGCTTCTTCGAAGGATGGGTGGCGCACCTGTACAGAACCGATACCCCCACCAACATCTGGCCCAGCATCCATGTTTACAACTCACTCGGCATCGAATTCGCCGTAGCAAGAAGTGAAAAGCTTAAAAAGCACAAACTGCTCAAAGCCGGAAGCTTCATCCTCTGCATACTGATCATCCTCTCGACGATGTTCCTCAAGCAGCATTCGGTATTCGATGTAGGTACCGCGATCATCCTTGCAGTCCTTATGTACTACCTTGTCTACTACGTCGATGTGATACAGCTTGTTAAGACAGCAAGAGAAAAAAGGAAAGCGGAAAAAGAATTCGTTCGCAAGCGCTAAACACAAAATCCCTTGATGCGACCGGCATCAAGGGATTATTTTTATCTGTTACACGGGTCCTGCCGTGGACCGACTAGAATTCTCTCTTTTGCATCAGGCGTATGCTGTAGGTCATTGAGATCGACAGGCAGATGATGCAGAATGCCGCAAGTGCTAAGATCAAAAATACGGGATTGACCGAATCGAGTGCTTCAAGCTTCGAGGCCATATCGATGCCGTTATTGTCAGCCAGTGTTCCAAGCAGTGCTTTTCCACCCAGGAAAGCAACCATTATCACACCATAGATGAGGAACATGATCACTCTGACCTTCTCGGGCGAAAATTTGATATCAATGGGGATAACGATCGATGCGATGAGTAAGAACAGCGGAAGCATGCATACATCGGCCATGATCGTCTCGGTCAGATCAAAGGGTGTTTTCTGAATGAAGAAAGATGCAAACTGAAGCATCACTGAGATCACCCAGAACACCGACATACCCAGGATCGTAAAGACGTATTTTGCAACAGCATAATCTCCGGGCTTTATCGGCATCGTCATCAGGAACGAAAACCCTTCATCATGATAATCGTAAGAGATCGTCGAAAGGATCATGATCACTCCTATCATCGGTATGTAACTTACGATGAAAGACGAATCCATCGAAAAGCTGAGCACGACAGCTACGAACAAAAACAGTATCAGGAATCTTTTCTGGTTCAATATGATCTTGGTATCTTTTATCAATAAACCCTTCATTATTTTTCACCTCCGAGAATGAGGACGATGATATCGTCGATATGTGCGTTCTCTACAACCGCCTTGGGATAATTTTCCAGATAGAACTGTTTTTCGGAAACAAGGCAGGTCACGCTGAAGCTTTCTTTTTTGGTACCGACGATGTACTTTTTATCAAGTTTTTCGTAATCCTCCGGACTGACCTTGACGATTCCGTATTTTCCGAGAAGCGTATCGTTGTCCTCGTGAAGGATTATCTTACCGTCGTTGATCATATATATGTCATCGCATAAGCCCTCTAGATCGGAAGAGATGTGCGAGCTGATGATCACAGATCTTGACGGATCTTCTTCCAAATAGCTTCTAATGAGATTGAGGACATCGTTTCTTGCAATGACATCGAGTCCGGCTGTGGGCTCATCGAGGATCAAAAGCTTTGCCTTGTGACTCATGGCAACGAGCACTCTGAGCTTAGCCCTCATGCCGGTTGAAAAATCCTTGAGCTGCTTATCGAACGGAAGCTCCTGCTCCCTGCACTTTTTTGAAAAATCCTCTTCATCAAAATCTTCATAGAAGCCCTTAAGAACATCGATGACATCCTTGATCGTGAAGATCATACAGAATCCCGAAGAGGACAGTGCGACGCCGATCTGCTTCTTGTCTTCTCCCGTAAATTCCCTGGGCTTTTTTCCGAAGACTTCTATCTCTCCCGATGTAGGTTCGATAAGTCCGAGAATGGCCTTAATGGTCGTGGTCTTGCCGGCACCGTTCCTGCCGATGATCCCCGTTACTCTTCCTTCGGGAATCTCCATAGTGACATTGAGTTTGAAGCCTTTATATTCTTTTTGCAGATTATTTAATCTAATCATGATTCAGCCTTTCGTATTTGCTTATGAATCCTCCAGCAGGATCTCAATGATCTCGCGGATCTCATCATCTTCCAGCCCTGCGGAGCGTGCCTTCGAAACAGCCGAGGAGAATTCTTCCTCAACAGCCTTGCGCCTTGCTTCGAGTGCCAGTGGTATGTCGGTGGCCGCAACGTAACTTCCTTTTCCGTGTACGGTTACGGTGAAGCCGTCTTCTTCAAGTTTGTCATAGGCTTTCTTAACGGTCAGTGCACTGATCCTAAGTTCGCCTGCCAGGTTTCGTACCGAAGGGAGGGCGTCCCCTTCCTTAAGTCCTCCGCCTATGATCTCCTGCTTGATCTGATCCATGAGCTGCTCGTAAACAGGGATCATTGAAGTGTTGTTAATGATTATCTTCATCACTAACCTCCTTTACAGTAAACAGTGTATAACAGTTTATAACTGTTGTCAACTGTTATATGGTGTTTATTTTAAAAAAATAAAAAAGACAGTTCCTTAAGCCGTTGAATCCGGGAACTGTCCTTGTTGTAAGTCTGTTTTATTATCGGTGAAGCTCAGTAAGCCGGCTCACTCATTCAGCAGAACTTTTTATCTGCCTTGATCCCCAGATTTCCGAGGAGCGTCACGCCCATGTTGTACATCATCTTTATGGCCTTGGACTTGGGCATCCTGTAATTGTCGAATATCATCATGAGTGCGAGACCGTGGGTATATATGACCGTATCCCTTACCGCTTCTCCGAGGAGTTTCGGGGATACATCGTATTCCTTTGAAAGGAGCTTGAAAACATCCTCGTCAAACTGGAATTCAAATATGCTCCTGCCTTCGGCGACATCATCCCCTATCGTATCCATGGGATCGTCCACATTCAGGAATCTGAATACGTGTGGATGGTCGCATGCATTTGAAAGATAGATCTTGCCGGAAATGAAAAAGGCTTCGAGAGCTTCCTTTCCCTTTAAGGCTTCCGTCATGGGTGCATAAAGCCTGCTCCCGCTGTAGAAATACAATTCCTTTTTCAGATCGGTCATGCTTCCGAACAACCATGATACCGGCTGCGTAGAGCAACCCAGTTTGTTCGCTATCGACTTGATGCCCACAGCACCGATACCGCCTTCGTCCAGAAGTTCATATGCCGCATCCAGGATCATTTCTTTTGTTATCTGAGCTTTTCTTCCCATTCTTCACGCCGCTTAGGTATAAGGTCTGTAATCGAGAGGTCTTTCACATCCGAGACTTGCCGCATCCTTTTCGAAGCTCTTTCTGACCGCGGTCTTAAAAAAGAAACCGACGAGAAGTCTTACGGGTGCAGGTAATATTTCGGGGCCGGTGAAGGCCTTGCATTTATCCGAATTGAAATTACCGTTTGCGGAGAATTCTCTTCCCATTTCCGCATAGGGACTTGTTGCCTTGGACCTGTTTTCATCATTTAAGAATCTTATCTCAAAATTCCCGCCTTTGACAAGCGTTCCTCCGTAAGTGCATCCGAGATAACCTGCAAGCTTTTCGAGATATGCCTCTCCGCATCTGAGCTGAACGCCTTCCGAGAAGCCGCTCTGCAGGATAAATGACATCTTTGCGTTTCCGGTTTTCGGTGTAAGAGTTTCAAGGAATTCCATGAGAAGTCCCGGAATGCATTCGACATAGAGCGGAAGTGCTATGAGTATATTATCGCTTTCGTCATAAGCTTTGCGTATGAGATCCCAGTTGTCTTTATCGGATATCTCATACAGATGAAAAGTATCTCCGTTTTCACACATTCCCTTTGTGAACTCTTTAAGGATCATGTCGGTATTGCTGAACTTCTTGATCCTGGGGCTTCCGTTTATTATCAGCACATGCATGATACCGCCTCCTTTATCTTACTTTCATCAAATACTCCGAGTGACCTGCTCTCAAGATTCAGCGCTGCTCTCTCGGCCCATCTCTCAAGATACTCTTTATCGGCATCACCCTTATAGATGATCCCAAGATCGGCATTCTTGCCGTATCTGGAGATATGTCTCATCTGGTCTCCTACAAAATGAAGATTCATGGTAAGGATGGGAAGTATCCTGTCGAATACATTCTTTCCCTTATGATCGATGAATCCGAGTGCGGTATCGGATATTACCCAGTACTGGTCTGCGTGAATGAGCTTCTTTAAGATGATCTCGTAATCATCCTTCACGGCGCACTCTCCGGGTGTCTTGAGCCAGCAGAAGTTGCATCCGATGCAGTGGCCTATCTTAAGTTCGGCGGCTTCGACAATATCGATTTCGCCCGCCTTGGCACCCGCTGCCTGACGTATTTCTTCGGTCAGCGATGTATCCGAAGTTGTATTTACTACAAGGATCATTGTATCCCTCCTAAATGAAAACAAAAATAATATAAACCTGTTTATATAAACACGTTTATATTATATAAATTCATTTTAAATGTCAAGTACATAACACAGAAAGTGAACGGAGGAACCGTCCCATCGTTCACCGTTCACCTACTTTATCCCACTTCCTGTCCAGGTAAGAAATGTTGTATAGCCGAGTTTGGAGTACCATCCGGTCTCATAGGTGTAATGGATATAGCTGTAGTCATAAAGCTCATCACGGAGTATCTGCGTTACATTCCTGACCATGGTAAGTCCTATTCCGCGGTCACGGTATTCGGGAACCGTTCCGACACAGCCGGGGCCGCCGATCTTCCACTTCATGCCGTCCACCATATGCTCCCCGAAATCCTGGATCATACAGAAGGATGCGATCTTACCCGATACGAATCCGCAATAGATCCTTGCATCCTTACCGAAGAAATTCACCCAGTGGGGAACCACTTTGGCGACCTCTTCCTTAAGGGCTTCAATATCCCCGTCGTAGAATCCGAACGTCACATCATCCGGGAAAGTCTTTTCATAGATATCTCCGTCAAAGCTCTGGAGCCTTAAAAGCATCTCCGAAGCCGGTTCATCATCGGGAACATTCTTAACGTAATCCCTTTCGAAATATCCCGGATGCATCTCGTTAAAAAGCGCCGCGTATTGTTCCTTTGTCACCATGTCACTCCTCAGTATCGAATAATAAGCCGTATCGTGAATTCCGGTATTATTTCTTTTGGCTGCGCGCAGGCAGCCGTCATAATGCATTCCCGCCTTCTGCATGACCCTGCCTGACTTCGGGTTTCTGGGATCGTGGGTTGCGATCACCCTGCTAAGGTCCTCTTCATTTTCAAAAAGATACCGGATCACAGCCTCTAATGCTTCGGGCATTATCTCTTTTCCCCAGAAAGCCCTGCCGAGGCAGTAGCCGAGCTCGTAGGACTTAGTGCGTTCATCTCTTTCGACCACGGCAATGTTGCCTATCACCCGGTCATCACACTTAAGCGTGATCCCCCAGTTATATGTCTTTCCCTCGCTGTAGTATCCGACCCATTCCGTCAAAAGAGTACGTGTAAATTCTTTATCCGGATGTGTGGGCCATGACAGGAACTTAGTGACCTCGGGATCCGAAGTCCAGTTTGTGTACATATCTTCATAGTCCTCCACGGTAAACCTGCGAAGGATAAGTCTTTCGGTTTCTATTGTGTGGGTTCCTGCCGTATTCATGTTTCACCGCCTGGAATAAGACTTATAAACGATCGTAAAAGCATCACTGATGACCGGATTCGAAACAAACTCATCAACGGGTATATCTCCGCAGGCGGTCATCAGTTTACCGTCTGTTTCGTTAAGATGGGTAATGAACAAAGATGCTCCGATATCTCCTGCACCGTTTTCATTTATGTCAGCAAGGACGGGGCTTACGAATTCGTCAAAACCGCCGTGCCTTGCATATCTGATACTTCCCTGCCATGAATTGTGAACATTGGTCTCATCGTGGGAAGCAATGCCAAGCTCCGAAGCCGTGCATTCATAAGGAAGCGGTCCGGCACCGTGTCTTGTTACATAACTTCTTGTTACATAAACCGCTTCAGTCAGCTTAAGTCCGTATTCGGAAAGTATCCTGCAGGGATGAAAAAGTCCGGTTCTCGATGCGGTGACGTGAGGAGCATATTCCGTATTTTCGGAATCCAGCAACAAACCCTGTCCGCTTTCAAAGATTATCTGATCACATTCTTTCATAAGCTTTTCCGGATTTTCACAGACAGTCACATAACCCGAAGCATTACGCATCATTTCTTCGACCGCGTTCTCAATGACAGTTCCGGAGGAAAGCGCATCATACAGTTCGATCATCTCGGAGGATTCCGCATTCCGCCCGGTCAATCCGAGTTCCTCAAGTCTCTTCCTGCCATATGTTTCGCGGATATCGGATACTTTCTTAACAACATTTTCCGCAGATGATGAAAGAAGATCTCTGACCTTTATTCCAAATCCGGCCTTAGTCCTTAAATCACACTCGTTGATGCCCATACCGCAGCTTCCGTGCCTGGAATCACCGCGGGACAGCTCGAGAAGCATATTGATGAGGACATCATCGATCAAAGTTACTTTTGTCTCGGGATCGCAGAATATCTTCGGAACGATCCCACTTACCGAACGGAATTCGTCTATTTCTTCTCCGAGCTTATACAGATCGGGATAATATGAATCCGCCCAGAAAGTATCCGCACCGCAAAAAGAGCCCGCCGAGAGCTGATGGAACACGAACCTTTTTCCTTCCGGTTCCACCGTATGCCCGGCCTGGGCTCCTCCGTTATGTTTTATGACGAGAGTGACGGGGACCTGTCTGCAGAAATGATCTGTTGCAAGCCCCTTTCCCTCATCACCGAATCCTTTTCCGATTATTGCCCGTATCGGTCTGTCGTTCAAAAGATAAGTCCCTTCTTACCCTTTATCTTAAGATCACTGAGTGCTTTCTTAAGGATGGGCTGTTTAAGTTCCGGCCACTGGTTTACAGCCTTCTCAAGCTGCATTCCGTTTGTCATCTGCATCGTGCTGATGATCAGTTCGGGGATGGCATCGATCTCATCCGGTCTTATAGCCATAGTATGTCCGGGAAGAAGCTTTACAAGATATTTGGCTTTTTGGTGATGATCGTTTAAGAAAATGTGGAAGATCTCGAACTTTTCCTCAGCTGCTGCGAGCATCTCATCAACATCCATCTTTATATCTTCGCCGAACACTCTGTTGTAATGATACATAAGAGCATCCTTTTCGCTGTCATTCCTGCAGTCAGCCTCATCTCCGATTGTGAAGATAAAGCCCTTCTTTTTCCTCTTTTCGAAATTATCAAGAGAGGTATGCTTTGCGGCAAAATACCAGAGCATATTGGGAGTGACCATTCCTCTTCCGCCGTTTTCAAGCCACAGGTCGAGGAGCTGCTCGGCAATACGGATGTCCGATTCGAACTGTGTTACCTGAAGAGGTGATTCATCGCTTGCATCTCCGTATGCGGCGAACATAAGGGTGGGGTCCTTGACCGCACTGGTGGAATACAGCTTCATCATCGTCTCATTGAGAGCTTCCTTCGCAACCTTCTCCGCAAGATATCCCATGGATGCGGTAACATCAAGTCCGATTATGATGGGAAGCGATTCGGGATGATCCTCGGAATCTCTTGCTTCTCTTACCCTGATGAACTTGGGATCGAATCTCTGATCGCATCTCTGACTTTTGAAGATCTCTTTTTCATTCTTGGCAGAAGCGATATTTCTGCTGTTCTTAAGTTTGTTCCAATCGGCTGCGGTATAACTTCCTCTTCCCATTTTATCCTCCTAATGATCAGAAATTGACGTCCATCTTGGCAAATCGTCTTCCACCGAATCCGGTCTCGATCACTCTGTCCCATTTTTCGAAATCTTTAAACGCATCTTCCGCAGGCTTTCCTTCAAGGAAGTCGATCAATTCCTTCGGAGCTTCGTTTTTGTGCATTCCGAGTATCCTTAAAGCGGTCTTTCGAATATCTGTCAGATCCTTTCCCGAGTTTGAAGCGGATTTGCTTAACACGGTGTGCCAGTGTCCCATAAGGACCGCATGATGATTGAACGGATTGATCCATACGGAATCTTCGGATATTCCGCCGTGAACAAGATCACTGTATTCAAGAACGCAGCAGATATTTTCAAGTCTGGAGATAACCCATGCCGTGTGTTCGGGAGCAAGACTTCCGAACATCGGAAGAGGGAACAGATTATCACTTCTTCCAAATGCGAGCATCACACCGCCGCCCGCAAGCTCGTATTTTCCGTTAAGCTTGGGGAAACAGTCGGACAGTCCCTTGACATCCGCAGGCGGAAAAGAAAGACGCTCTATGGCGGCAAGAGCCTTATAGGCTATATTTGCCTCCCTCGAGCTGTAGACAAAGATCGCATTGTTCCTGGTAAGGTAAACGGTAGCCGCATCCTCTTCATATGTGTAAAGATAGCGGATAGTGATGTCATCGCCCTCGGCGGATTTTAAAACCTTCTCCTCTGCATGACCCCAGAGCATTTCTTCGCGCTCTTTGCCGTCAACCTTCGCGTCATGGACACCGCGCAGATAATTAAGCATCTGTGATCTGAATTCCTTATACTGAGTCAGATCGATATCCTTGAAAAATTGCTTGGTTCCGCAATATTCGCATATAAGGCTTCCGCTGCTGTCAACGGACATCTCGCCGCCGCAGTTTTTGCATTTAAAACTGATCATAAGACTCTACGTCTCCTTTTCGATCATCATGTTTCCTATCGGGATCATTTAAGTTCGATCTTCTTGGGGAACGGTTCTTTTCTGAGTACACTCCACATCTTATCGATATAAGCAAGGGTGTAGAAATTCTCAAAGTAGTGATAATAGAATGCACCTTTGAGTGTCATCTTGTATATTCCGTTCTGAAGCTTGCAGAAGCCGAGGAATCTCGCGATCATAAGCTCGAAACCGTACTTCTTCTTAAGAGGCACACCGAAGAATTTCCTGAAGCGCTCGGGATCAACATTGGTACTGTATGCGGTCCAGAACAGATAATAAACCATTCTCTGTCTCTGGGTGAAACGAAGCGTCAGCGCAGTCGGAAGCTTCTTTTCCTCAACTCTCTTGCAATATGCATCGATATCGAATGTATTGATCTTGAACTGATCCTTGAGAAGCGTGGTTGCGCTCACACCGAATCCGAGGAAATTATCCCTTGTCATCGATGAATAATGTGCATCTTCCTTATTGGAGAATGTCCAGATGGAATCTCTCTTGTATCCCTTCTCCTTGCAGTACATAGTGAGCTGGTCGAGAAGCTTTCTCTTTTCCTTGTTGGCTGCGCCCTCGACTCCGCTGGGAGTAAAGGTAAAGTCTATGAAGGGATATACAGCAACGTGGTTTGCACCGAGTTCGAATGCATCATCGATATCGGACTTAAGATCTTCGAATGTCTGATCCGGAAGCGCAAATATGAAGTCCATCGATACGGTCTCAAAAGGAACCTGCTCGAGAACATAAGCAAGCGCTTCTTTATCAACGGGCTTTCGTCCGAGGATCTCCTGATACTTGGGAAGGAATGACTGAATACCGATGCAGATCTTGGTAAAGCCGAGTTCCTTAAGTCTTCTGAGCACGGAAACCTTGACATTATCGGGATGAAGCTCGATGCCGATGCCTTCGGTTATCTCGAAATGTTTTTTGATCTCAAGTATGACTTCACCGAGCCTGTCGATAGCAAGAGCGGGCGATCCTCCGCCGAAATACAGACTGGTGACTTTTCTCTTATTGGGTGACTGACGTCCTACGATATGGATCTCACTTATGAGCGCATCGATATACCTGTCACAGGTATCCTGGTCATATCTCACCTTGCAATACGGACAGAAGTCACAGATATGCTTGCAGAAAGGGATATGAACATATAAACCCAGTTCATCGATGCCGTGGAACCTTAAGTTTTCATCGTATTCATTCTTGAAAACAAAAGGCTTGAGTGAACGTGTAAGCCAGATACGAGCAAGATCGGTTTTCAGATTCATTGTGGTACCCCCTGGATCTTAAATATATTTAAGATAAGTCCCGAGCATCTCGAAGATTATCTTAATATTCCCCTTGAACAGAAGTGTATATTCGGCAACGAAGAAATACCCGCATTCGTCGCACAGCCCCGGTACATCTATACATCTTCCGCATGTCGACACCTTGCCGTTTTCTATGACCACGCACTGATGGCACGGTGTCGGAAATGAATTTTCTATCAGATAAGGAAATGCGCTCTTTAAGTTAAATACCGGGCACTTCTCCTTCATCATCTGTTTTATGACATCACAGCACTCTTTCTTTTCATCCCTTGAAAGAGCCAGCTCCTTCGTATCCGGATACGGTGTATGGAAGTTAAAAGAAACCGCACGCACATTCTTCGTATCCCTGGCCGTGATGCACACGTCACGTATATGATCCTTGTTGATCTGATTTACCGCCATGTAAAAACAGATATTGTCCGAGGTGGCAGCAGCGATGTTCCCCATTATTGTATCATAAGTATCGCCTCTGACCATATTATGGCGTTCCTTATCCCCGTCCAGGGAAAGGAGGATCAGGTCGGCTTCGGGAAGGTCTATCGGAAAGGTGCCGTTCGTAACGACATTCACGATAAGAAATCCCATTTCCTTGGCCTCGATCACGAGGTCCCTGAGATTCTTCCCGGAATCCTTCCACATGAAGGTCTCGCCTCCGCAGAAAAAGAGGATCCTGACGCCAATATCATACAGCTGCTTCATCTCACCCTTTATCCGGTCATAAGGGTGGATCACCGCAGTGATGTTGTTTACCGAACAATGCTTGCAGTGAAGATTGCATTTATCGGTCAGGATAACGGTTCCGAGGATCGGATCCTTTTTCCGGAAGAGTATTGTCTTTATTCCGAATCCCGCAAAATGCAGGAATGATGATACTTTCATATTATTTCTTTCTCAAAACGGAAATGGCTCCGAAATGCTTTATGTCGAATTCTTCGGGGGCGGATTCTTCAAGCATCGCCCTGTGCTCTTCATCCCACTTGGCGAGTTCTTCCGGTTCAAGCGATGCGCTCACTCCGCGGCTTGCATACATTCTTCCGTGCCAGGATTCTCTCGTAAAATGAACATCCAGATCGTATTCTTCGTGGTCTTCCTTATCGAAGTACCCGAAGTAGGCATCGGGTATCCAGAGCTCATGTTTCTTTTCACCCGCGCCGGTCCATTTGGGAGAATATTTAAGGATTATCTTCTCGCTCTTTCCGGCGATCTCATCCTCAAAGGGCTTCCATGCCATGTAAAGGAAAACAAGTCTTCCGCCGGGCTTAAGCATCCTTGCAAGTATCGGTGCAACCTTCTCGTGGTCGAAATACCAGTAGCACTGACAGGCTGTGATCACGTCAAAAGTTTCATCGGGGAAATCTACATCCTCGGTGGCCGCCGCCGCAAAGTCGATGTTCATTCCCGCTTCGGATGCAAGGCGCTTGGCCTGCTCTATCTGCTCGGGAGAAATGTCACGTCCCGTCCACCCGGCACCGTATTTATACATATTCCTCGGAAGAACTCCGGTTCCCGTTCCGAGATCCAGAACGTTCTGACCGTCAATGCAGAGGCCGCGGTCCGTAAGCTTTTTATAAAACACCTCGGGATAGATGTCCCTGAATCTGGCATACGCTTCGGATGTCCTGCCCCAGTCGAATGCCTTGCCGGAATCTATTCCTTCTTTTCTTATGACCATTAGTTCTCCTTTTGGGAATAAAAAAGACGGCCCTGTGTTTCATATCCAATGAAACGCAGAAACCGCCCTCAAGTTCCGAACATGTTTCACTGTTATTATATTTTATCACTTTTCCGTCATATTGGCATCACGGTATTATCATAAAAGCTCATATCTTGTATATTAATATACGATTGTCGATCTCGGATCGAGTTCGCGCGAATCATCCGTGTAATCGTACACTGCGCCGGGGCGCACCTTCACATCTTCGTATATATATTCGCTGTAACCGGTAATCCTTGTTCCCATATAGCACTGTGTCCTTGTTTCCTCGCCTGCTTCATTATAAAACGTTACGTCTGTAAACTCCTGCATATAGGAATCCGATCCGTCACCGTAGGGTTCGGATGAATACGGTCTTTCGTATGTACGGCTCTCCTTACATATATATCCCTCATCCGCATATTCGTACCGGGAAGTTGAAGAATTATACATGGAATAATAAACATCCTCGATGACCCTGTTCTTGTCATCGTATGTATATTCATGGGAATCTAATATCTCGCCGTCATCCTCCGAATAGGATATGCTGGTCAGAAGGTTTCCGTTTTCATCGTATTCTTCTTCGATCCTGTAACGGACATCTCCGTCATAATATTCCAGGATCGTGCGGTGATTACCTTCACTTTCAATTTTAGCTTCCATTGTCGTGTGTGTATTTCCGTCAGCATCCGTAACATCCTGTCTGATCCTGAGCCCGGTCTCATCATAGATCTCTACGTAGGAAGATTTTAAATTTCCGTTCTCATCACGGCTTTCTTCGTATGTCCTGACCAGATTTCCGGACTCGTCATATTCGTATCTGACCGTATAATTGTATGAACCTTTCGATTCCTTGAAGGTTAATCTGCCGTCCTTATCATATTCGCAGTATTTTTCAATCTCACCGTTATAACCGTATGTCGATTCAGACAGACGCACTCCGTCCTTATCGTACTCTTCGACTGTTTCAATTTTGCCGCGAACATCCGTAACCGTTCTGACAGAAGTTCCGTCGGTATCATATACGGTTTCCGCAGTGGTATACAGATTTCCGTTCCGATATTCAAGTTCTTTCACAAGGCGTCCCTTATTATCGAACTCATACGAATACTCATAAAAACAACTGAGACCGCCGTCGGCATAATATGAAAGATGTGCCGCAAGCAGCCCGGTCTTCGACCCTGTAATTCCGCCGCATCCCGCCAGATTAAGTGCAAGAAGCATTACCATTATCAGACTTATCAGTTTTTTCATAATATTCCTCCTGAAAGGGGGGCAAATTTTCCTGTTCATATGTACAGACGGAAAAACAATCCGCCGGGTCACCCGACCTATACATCCGTATTACATATTATCATCATAAGGTTACCATGGCGAGCTATCGTTCCAATGATTGGTATGTTACTTGGGTCCCGCAGATGGTATAATAACAGATGTTGATTGATCATTTGTCATATGATCGCATCTGTTTAAAACAAGGAGAATGACTATGGGTATCTTGGGGAAAATGTTTGAAAAAAAGAACTGTGATGTATGCGGCGAGGAGATAAAGCTTCTCGGAAACCGTAAGCTTGAGGACGGAAATCTCTGCAAGAACTGTGCAAATAAGCTTTCGCCCTGGTTCGACGAAAGAAGGCATTCAACAGTCGATCAGATAAAGCAGCAGCTGGCATACAGAGAGGCAAATCAGAGCAAGGTCAGCGCATTCCGTTCAAATCTGGTATACGGACTCGGAAGCCAGAAGCTTTATGTTGATACCTCCGCAAACAGATTCACGGTTTGCTCGGACAAGGATCTTTCGGGCGGAAATCCCGACATTCTCGATTTTTCACAGGCAAGATCCTGCGACCTTGATATAAAAGAAAACAGAACCGAGGAAAAGAGAACCGTTGACGGAAAATCCGTAAGCTACGTTCCTCCCAGATATAAGTATTCATACGATTTCTACGTAACCATCAGAGTGGACAATCCTTACTTTGATGATATGAAGTTCAAGATCAACAGCTTTTCCGTTGATACCGGCAACACCTGCATGACCGCAGGCGGAAACGCAGGCTGGAAGCTCAGCACTAACGCAGGTCTCCGTGCCAACATGAACATCAACAAATACAACGAATGCATCAGCATCGGCGACAATATCAAGAGCATGATAACCGGCTGGATGGGAATGCCACAGAATACCGCACCCGGTCTTGATCTTTCATCACCCGATTCAATAGCCCAGGCCATGCAGGCAGCCAATATGGCAGCTATGATGAAGGCAGCAGCAAACGCACCTGCAGGGTCAGCTCAGTTCATGAACGGCGGCGAAATGATGGGAATGAACGGACAGCCCATGCAGCAGGGATTTGCAGGCCGGCAGCCCATGCAGAGCCCCGTTTCCCCCACCGATCCGACAGGCGGCCCCATACCGATGCAGGCAGCAGCGGCAGCAGCCGGAGCACAGGTCAAATGTCCCTACTGCGATGCGGTCATGGTTCCCGTCGGAGGAAAATGTTCGGTATGTGAAGGCGTTCTTTAAATCAGTTTGTTCCGACAATAATTCAGGGCCCGGAGATCCGGGCCCTGTTTTTTGTTATCTGTTTTGTTTATTCTTCGGAAGCGGCTTTGCTGTCAGATCTGCTCCATATGATCATCACAGGTATAGCCACGGCAAGGAGTGCTATGCACATTGCGATCATTCCGATCGGAAGATCCGTGGTCTTGTTATCGGGGTTCATAAATCCGCCCAGTATAGAGGGGTTCGAATTATTGACCGCATGCATGATGGCTGCGGGCCAGACGGATCCGCTCTTTTCCGTGATGAATGTAAGAAGCACACCCATAAGTGTGCAGAATATGCACATACATACTATTCCAAGATACGGAAATCCCGGATAATCGGTACCGAAGTTATGTCCGATGCATGTAAGCGGTGCATGCCAGAGTCCCCAGATCACGCCGCCTATGATAAGAGCTCTCTTCCTGCCTGTGATCTTAAGGAGCTTGGGCATCATATAACCGCGCCATCCGCCTTCTTCACCGAATGCTGCAAAGGAGCCTACAAAACCGGTAACGATCGCATATACCGGCATCAGAAAAAGCATTCTTTTTTCTATATCAAGCGAGATGTAGTACTCAGGATCATACATGGAAGGACACATTGCAAGTTCTATCAGATTGCCGAGTTCCATATAGAGCCATGGTGCCAGACATGCAAAGAGGAAATACTTCCACTTTCCGTCCTTTAGATATATTCCGAAATATGAATTGTTCTCACCGCTGAATCTGAATCCTTCCTTAGTGATCACTCTCGTAAGAACGTGGCATATCACGGGAAAAAGCATACCGAGAGCAACGAATGACTGTCTCATGGTCCCCATGTCTTCCCATGTGGATCTGTCGGGATTGGCAATGAAAAACCATGCAAAAGTTATAACAAATGTAAGTCCAAGGTAGATCAGAAGCCTCTTTTTATCACTCATGCTCTCTCTCCTTTCTCTCATATATGCGCACGGAAATACGGTATGAGATGTAATAGACACAGAGAGTAATGAGCGGTGAAATTACAGCCATGAACATAAGTGCAAAAGAATGTGTTTTTGCCCATTCAATGATGAGACCAAAATCCAGTTTCCCAAAAATATCCAGATTTCCGAAGAAAAGAAATGCCGCAGCAAACCACGCCAGAACCTCAAGAATACCGGTCTTGATCATCTGTCCTTTTTCTTTTCCGAAGGCGACAAAAACAGGAAATTCGATGCTTGCGCCGAAAAGTGCCAGGGAGAAAAGCTCGATCAAAAATGATGAAATGAGCATCAGGATATCCAGTACAGCGCCCTCCTGCAAAAACGCCATTGAGATTACGCACCATATCACGCAGATTGATAAAGCCGAATAAATGCAGATTCCTATGAAGACATACTTTTCCGCTATATATGTACGCTTCGAAAGGGGAGTCGCCGACAGATATGCATGTATCTTGCTTTTCTCATCGTTTTGAATTACATTCGGAACCCATCCGGCTATAAAACCGATACACATGATCGGAAGCATCTGGGCCGGCATAGAAACAAGATAGTCAAAAAAGCTCATGACCTCACCCTCGGAATTTTCCATAAGCCAGGCGTCCGGTATGTACGCAAAGGCAACGATAAGTTTTAAGACCACAAGCAATACGGTAAAAACAGAAATAACCAAAATCTGTTTTTTGCCATTTATAGAAAGAAAATCCTTATATAATAATCCGCCCATCAGATGACACCTCTCTTTCTTTCGGCAATGTATAAAGAGAGACCGTAACTGAATACACTGACTAAAAGCGCAATGATCAGGAATACATAGCCCTTGTCACGGAAATAATCCAGAGGCTTCCAGAACGTGACGGAATCAAATCCCTGTTCCTCGATAAAAATCCGTATAAACACAGATTTAACGCCCTGAAACTTTATGATCACAAAAGAAAGAATGATCGTAAGAAGTGAAAACACCTGGGCATACTGTTCTTTACCGTAACCGAGAATCACACAATACAGGATCACCAGGGCACTGTATATACTCAGTACGGATGCGCATGAAATGATGATCCCAAAGAAACTTCCAAAGCTCATGATATCCGTGAGAGCACTCAATACCAGAGCAAGAATTATATCCACTGCGGCTCCTATGGCACACAGGGTATAGATCGTCAGGAATCTTGAAAGCATTCTCTTTTTCATGGGTACGGGAAACGAAGCGGATACCTTGAAAAATCCGGCCTTTCCGTCAGCAATGAATACGTTCAGCATATCTCCCACGCTTACTATCGGGATCAGCATGAACATTACAAGAACCATGGAACCGAGATTCTTAACATCAACCTGAGACATGTTATTGTTCTCGTCCAGCAGAGCCACTCCGACTTTCGCAAGATTACCGAAACGGCTGCTGAGAACATACAATATCGATATGACCACCACTCCGGCTATGATGTACGCGAAAGTGGTGAGCTGTTTTTTAAGGCACATGATGTCCTTTATTATCAAACCTTTCATAGTTTTACCTCACCGGTGAACCGAGTCGGGTGAACGAGGGGACGGTTCTTGCGTTCACCCCGTTCACTCACTTCTTTCCGTTTACATAGCCGATCATGATCTGTTCGAGCTCAGCTCTTTCTATTACCATGTCGGGATAAAGTTTCTCCGCTGCATGTTTGTCGTTAACGAGAACCTCCGCACCGTAATCACTCACTTCGGAATTTACGATAAGAGACTCGCTGACTTTGGAAAGCTCATCCTTTTTACACTTTACGACAGCGTGTTTTTCAAGGATCTCATCCTTATTGCCGGACAGAACTATCTTTCCTCCGTCTATGAACACGACCTCATCGGCGATCTTCTCAAGATCGCTTGTGATATGTGATGACAGTAGAATCGTATGGTCCTCCTCCACTACGAATTCGCGGAAGATATTTATCATCTCGTTTCTGACGATCGGATCAAGTCCGCTTGTGGGTTCATCCATGATAAGTAGCTTGGCTTTATGTGAAAGCGCCACGGCGATCTGCAGCTTCATTCTCATGCCTCTGGAGAACGCACCGCACTTCTTTTTCGACGGAAGCGAGAACTTCCTGAGGTTATCGAAGAACGCCTCTTCATCCCAGTTCTTATAGATATTCTTCATCATGATATTGATGTCGCGGCCGGTCATGAATTCATGGAAGCCCATCTCATCGAATACGACACCTATATCTTCCCTTAAGTACGCGGTATCTTTATTAACGCTCTCACCGAAAAGAGTGATCTCTCCGGAATCACGCTTTATAACATCAAGGATCAGACTGATCGTTGTGGTTTTGCCAGCACCGTTCTGACCGATGAATCCGCATACAGTTCCTTCGGGAACCGCAAAGCTTACATTATCAAGTTTAAAATCACCATAATCCTTGGTGACATTCTTAAGCTCGATCACATTCTTAACTTCATCCATGTCTATACCTCATTGAGTGTGAACAAGGGGACGGTTCCTCCGTTCACCTTATTCCCTTCACTCCCGATTTGCTCTCTCTTCGTAGATGATCTCGAGCATCTCTTTGATCTCGTCCAAGGATATCCTGCCTATGACCGCCTTATCAGCGGCCTTCTCAAGATACTCCTCTATGGCGTACTTCATATTCTCCTTCATGAGTTCGGGATTGATGCCCTTTACAAAGCTTCCCTTGCCCACAACGGATTCAATGTAGCCGTCACGTTCGAGATCCTCGAATGCTCTCTTTGTCGTGATGACACTGATCCTGAGATCCTTGGCCAGGATCCTCATCGACGGAAGGGCGTCCCCTGCCGCAAGTTCGCCTGTCATGATCAGGCTCTTGATCTGTTCCTCGATCTGCTCGTAAATGGGCACTCCCGAGGTGTTGCTGATGATAATGTCCATATGGATTTCCTTTGCGCGCCTGACGGATCGGTCCTGCGCATGAACCTCTCCGTCTTAATGATTAATCATTGTATATATTCAATATATACACTATATATACAATTGTCAACAACAAAAAAAATCCCCGCCACTAAGCGGGGAGCAGATTGCAGGTCAGTTGAATTTAAAGATCTTCTGCGCTATCTTGTAGCATTCTACGGAAACTTTGCGTCCGCCCTTTCCGGGAAGGTTCATTGCATTTCCTGCAATTCCGCTTCTGAGGTAAGCCCAGAGATGCTTGTCTCGTCCCTTGATATATGTCCAGAGCTTACGCTTTTCCTGAAGGCTGTCGTCGGTGTTCTTCTTGATGAGAAGGATCGAGGATATCGTGGTGATGATCTCCAGATAATTCCTCATATACTTATATCTCTTCTTATCCTTCAGGGCCTTGGATTTGTTATCGATGAGATAATCGACCATCAGGTAATTGACCCTGAGCTGCTGGTCTATCCTGGAGATCATTATCTCTTCATTTACGGACTGATCGTCACGTCCGATGTAGTATCTGTAGAAGTTTACATCCAGATAACACATCTTCTCGACATGAAGAAGAGGCTCATAAACATAGATATTATCAACATAGAATGTATGCTCGGGAAGGACCATTCCGCAGTCCCTGAGTATCTGTGTCCTGTATATCGCGGAGTGCATCAGAATGTAATGGCCCTTGGAGAAATGATGGCAGTCGCTCCATGTGAAGATCTCATCCTGCGGGAACATCCTGCGGAAATGTATGACCTTCTTTTTCTTCTCTCCGTCCTTCTCATAAACATAGTTGCTGATGAGAAGATCGAGCTTTTCTCCGCACATTACGATCTCTTTGAGCTTGCCCAGGATCTTCGCATATGCGCTCTTCTTGACCCAGTCATCGGAATCTACGACCTTGAAGAATAGTCCGGTCGCGTTCTGGATTCCTGTATTGACCGCACCGCCGTGTCCCTTGTTGGGCTGGTCTATGGCACGGACTATTCCGGGATATTTCTCCTCATACTCTTTGGCAATCTCAAGGGTGTTGTCCTTGGTGGATCCGTCGTTCACCACGAGGATCTCTACATCATCCCCGCCGGGAAGGAGCGATTCTATGGCCTTCCTCATATATGCTGCGGAATTATAGCAGGGAATGGTTATCGTTAAAAGCTTCATTTCTTTACTTCCGGCTTATCAAGCCGACTCCTTTACATCTCGTGTCCGCGAAAGCCTTCACCGGCCTTGCGGCAGGCTAAGCATCTCCGGGCCCGTTATTAACATCTCCGTCATATCCCAGGCGTCCTCCCTTATAGGGAACCCTTGCACTGGGAACCTCCTCCGATGCGGGATCGGTATGTACCGATTGATCGTCGAAGAATATCTGTGCACCGAATGCCTTGAGGATCTCCTTCTTCTCCACGCCGCCGAGAAAGAACGCTTCATCAAGCCTGACGTTCCAGCTGCGGAGAGTCTTGATGACTCTTTCATGCGCAGGGGCACTCCTTGCGGTGACAAGTGCGGTGCGGATGGGACATTCATCGGAACCGTATTTATTCCTGATCCAGGTGAGCTTTTTGAGGAATCCCGCAAACGGTCCCTCGTTCAGAGGATTATCCGCGTTGACAGCTTCATTCTCCTCAAATGCTTCAAGTCCCTTTTCCTTGTAGATAACTTCCGATGCATCATCAAAAAGCACGGCGTCTCCGTCGAATGCGATCCTTATGGAACCGTCGGTCGCACCGGAATACGAATGATCCGTAAGGATCATACCTGCGGCAATACCGCTGTTTATCGCATTCTGCACATCATCCTCGTATGCGGAAAGGAACAGATCCGTCTTGAACGCCTGAAGATAAGGTGAAAGCGAAGAACCGCTCGCAAGCACCGCACGGGTTATCTTAAGTCCGTAATGCTTGATGGAATTAAAAACCCTGAGGGATGTATTGGTGGAATTCCTGGACATGATTATGACTTCCACCAGGGGATTCTCCGGATCTTTATCGTTAAGAGCAAGAAGACTCTTTATAAGCGAAAAACCGGGGCCGGGTTCGAGTATATCCTTCTCATGCTCGAACTGGTAGGACTGATAGGCATCCAGGCCTTCCTTTTCGAATATTTCGTTTTCTTTGGTAAGGTCAAAAAGAGCTCTCGATGATACTCCTATGACCATTTTATCTTCAAGTTTGTATGACATAAGCCCTCCTTAGGGGGCTGTACAAAAGTCACTTTCTGAGTCTTTCGCCTTCATACTTACCGAGAATGATCAATGATTCCCTGAGAGACTGATACTTGGTACGTATATCTCCCTCCGGAAGCTCCACGTCGCAGGCAGTAGCCATTGTGATGAGCATTTCATCCGTAAGCCTGTGGTTGAGTGAAGCAAGGATATGGAGCCTGTCATTGGAACTCTTGGCATCCAAAAATTCCTCAACCTCGGGATCGAGTTCCTCTCCGTCCGATGTCTTCGGCGCAGCGGATACGGAAGCCTTCACGGTCTGCGATGATGCAGTTGCCGGAGAAACTGCTTTTCCGTCTTCCGAAACCTTTTCGAATCTCATCTCCTGTGCGGCATCCGGATATTTCACCTTATCCACCGGTGAACAGAAAAGAGCAACCGGTCTGGCCCACACTTTTGAAGGATCTTCCTCGGATCTGTATACGACGAGGCCCTCCGCATTTTCTGTATGTTGTGCGATAGTGACGATCCTGTACAGACCGCCTTTGAAATGTCTGTAAAGTTCTCCTTCGACAGGCGTAGGCATATGGTCTCCTTTCGGGTTCAAAACTTATGTCCCATTATACCCCATCTGCCGTCAAAAATCTAACTCCGTATGCGTGTCAGGAAAGCTCCACGCATATCACGCATCTGTCATCCTCAAAGCCCATGGACCTGAGTACTTCACTCAGTTCTTCCCTCCTTTCCCCGCTGCATCCGCTGAGCCTTCTGTTGTGTACTCTGAGCGTATAGACCCTGTTCAGGTTCTCATCTGTCGTGTGGGTAAGGGTGACTCCGGAATTGACATATCCGTTATCGTTCAGATATCCCCTTACCTGACTTACATACTCACTTTCAACAGGTGCATAATATTCGTTCCAGATCCTGTTATCGTCCGAGCGGTTCCCCTTCACCGTAATGGAAAAAAGAAAAAACGCTCCGAGTATGAGAATCACTGTCAAAAGACCCAGGAATAAATATTCCGATCTGAAGATCCTGCCGACTCTTTTCATAATGAACCTCCTGTTTTCAATCGCTTATCCGGTGTGAAACCCGGTATTGTTTTCCTTTACGATCCATAGTCTACAGGATTGCATGTGTAAAATTTTACACACAAAAAGGACCGGCATAAAAACCGGTCCTTGAAGGGTCTTATATGTTTTCTTTTAACATGTATCAGTTATTCTCGGGTCTGAGATCTCCCGTCTTCGGGTAATTATCCTGTGCCTTGGTCTGCGGAGGCATCAGATAAGCCGTCACACGGTTCCTTCCGTTCTCCTTGGAATAATATACGCCTGCGTCGGCATACTTGAACGCATCGGAGAATGTGGTGGGATAATAAGCCGTTACGATACCGCAGCTGAAGGTTACGCTCCTGTCGGTGAATTTGTAATGGATCTTACCGAATTTCTCCCTGAGCTCGTCCATATACTTGATATGGTCATGGTAATCACCGCCGTCGAATACGAAGATGAATTCCTCTCCGCCGTATCTGCCGACCACGAGGTTATCCTTCATATTCTTGTTGACGGTATCTCCGAACTTCCAGAGAACAACGTCACCGTTCTTATGTCCGTATGTATCGTTGATGCTCTTAAAGAAATCAAGGTCGACAACTGCAAGAGAAACAGGATGTTCCTCGCTCGCATCGAGAAGGAAGATGTCTGCCTTCTCCTGGGCATAGGGCCTGGTGTGAAGATAGGTCAGCTGATCGGTCTCGAGGCGCTTACGGTACTTATCGCTCTTTTCATTCGCATCATAAAGGATGTTGTACATCTCCTTGTTGTAGATGATCATGTTGCGGGAAACCATTGCTCCGCACGCAAGGACCATCATGACGACAAGCATGATCTCCAGATAATACATATAATTATCCGGGAATCTGAGCATCTCATAGAATGCCGAGACGGCAACAAGGATTATCGAATACACGGTTACACCGAAAAGAAGGTGCATCTCGTGGAATACGCTGCAGAACATAACGGCAAGAACCGGCAGGCACCAGAGAGCCACATAATAGCCGTTCCAGAAAGAGAAGCTTCCGCCTATGGTTGCAAATGCAAAAGAACATACGGCGCACTTTGTGTAATTGTTGAAGCTCTGGGATCTGTTGACGAAAAACGTAGCGATCGCAGCCGCAAAGTTGACGATCGTGGGAAGAACGATCCTGAGTGCGACGTACAGTCTTATATCATAGGTAATATTATTCCTGAAATAACTGACAGCAAAAATAATCACACTCGCAAGAAAGCCGAGCGCCGTCAGCTGGAAAAATACCTTGATGATTTTACTTCTCGCTATATCCTCAGGTTTGTTCATAGTTAATATAATTTTAATGTTCAATTCGAGAAATAGCAACTAAAAAAACTTAAAATACAATATATTGTGGTACATTTGGCAAAAAAATCGAGAATTATGACAAAAAAGTCCTTAAACGATTTATAACAATATAAAAAAAAGAACCGCAAGTGGATCCAAAAACGAAAAAAATACCTTCACCGATCGGTGAAGGTATTTTTTTCGTGAGTGCATCCACTCCGATAAAGCAAGAACCCGTAACACTCGGAGTAACGTCTCCTTCGTGTACGGGTTCTAACTTTATCGGAGTGGCGGGATTCGAACTCGCGACCTCCGCCTCCCTAAGACGGCGCTCTAACCAAGCTGAGCCACACCCCGTTTTTCAACAGCTTGATAATAATATCATAGTGAAATGGCAATTGCAACACTTATTTTTTCTTTTATGACAAACCGCGCGATCACGCGGAAAACCGCAGTTTTACATATGCCTAATAAGGTATGTATCTGGTCTCCTCAGGCTCGTCATCCCTTAATCCGAGTTCTATCGCAAGCTCGTCATATTTAGCAAATTCATCACCGTAATAATTGTTGAACCACATATCCATCATCTGGGCATATCTTGCCGAACCGTCCCTCCAGCCCTGGTCAACGGACGGTCTTCCCCTTACGACACGTACCACCTTAGCATTGGGATAAGTAGCTTCCAGCAGGTCGAAATCCTCGGATGATACCGAAGTGCTCTCAAGCCATATCCTCTCCATCATGGGCGAATACAAAAGTGGAGTGATATCGCTGAGACGTCTGTTATAGCTGATATTGACGTCGACCAGTTCGTGAAGCTCCGCAAGTGGCGACAGATCGGTAATATTGTTAACAAACAGCTCAAGGTAGTGCAGATGCTTGCATCTCGAGAGCGGTGTAAGATCATTGATCCAGTTATCCGCCATGATGAGAAGCCTAAGCTCCGACAGATACTCTCCTATTACACTTATATCAACGATCGACTGATGGCCCAGATCAAGGCATCTGAGATCCGTGCAGTATTTGAGGCACTGGATATCCTTGCTCCTGAGGCGCTCGTAATTGTAATTGTAGATAAGAACCGAGAATGTGACCTGATCCGTCCTCAGTCTCCATTTTCCCATATACAGACGCCATACGACATTGACGTCCGGAACAACTTTCCTGAACTCTCCGAGAGTTTCGTTGTCAAGTCCGCAATCACAGACAATGAGCTTTTCGAGTCCCCTTATCTGTTCGGTAAGTTCCTTGAGTGTTTCGAGATCATCGGTGCTCAGTCTCTTACGGGAAAGATCGATCTCGGTTACTTCCGATGAGTCATATACTTCCTCACCGTATTCAACATCCCATCCGAAATTGACCTTGGGATATTTTCTTGCATATTCAAGTCTCTCGTCCCAGGTAAGATCGTGTCCGTGAAGATTTACGGACTTAAGATCGGGGAAAAGACTGAGTTTATCCAGCAGGCTGTCATCAATCGTTGCCCACGTAAGGTCTATGCTTTCCGCATTTGCGGGAGCATCAACTCCGCCTATGGTGTAGATCTCAACAACCTTGAAATCGACACCGGGAAATCTGTCCATGAGCAGAAATTTATCTGCAGCCGTTATATGGTTTTCACCGAAGTATACGGTTTCAAGTGCGGGAAGAAACGCCAGCTTTGCAACAAGCCGGTCGAGTTCGGAATATCCGTGATCTGTAAGATTGACCTCGGTTGCATCTATCGGATAATCGTTTCCTTCGATATTGACCCAGGTATCATATCTGAAATCAACACCGGGAAACATTGTCTTAAGTCCGGGAATATCCTCCGCATACATCTTATAGGACCCCGTATCAACGCTCTTTAAATGAGGGAACCTCCTCAGACCGCTCTCAAGTGAAACTATATCGGTGATCTCACTTCCTTCGAACCGAATATTTTCCATGTAGATATCGCAGGGATGGCCGAACAGTTCAAAACGTGTATGCACAAGATAAGCATACGCTCCTTCAGCCAGGAGCAATGCCAATCCGGTAACTATCAAAAAGGTTGCAGCGATTCTTTTTACGCCCTTCATCAAACTTAATATCCTTTGTTATTTATTCTTTCGACAAACAATGATTATATCACAAATCAGGCAATATCAAAATATTGGAAATAGCTGCTTAAACGTTGAGTAATCCCCTTAAAATGAGTTATAATTACAGTATCTATGGAAGATGAAAGACTGAAAAAAAGAATAATACTCGTATCCGGTCTTCTGCTCATCACTGTGATCGTGGGCATAATCTATGCCGCCTCTTATCACACGGAAAAAGATCCCGAATATTCCCTGAATTCCAACTGGGCATATTTTGCGGAAGGCGATTCCGACGCCGCGGATCTCTTCCTTATCGCTCCCACCGTAGATACCAAGGACGAATACAATATGTCACTCTCCGACACCGCCACAATGAGAAACTTTGTCGGTGCTCTTAATATGGAACGCGGCATTTACGATGAATGCGCGCGCATGTACGCTCCCTTCTACAGGCAGGCTTCCATGCAGGTTTACAAGCTTCCCGCAGAGGAAAGGGAGGAGTATCTCGAGATCGCATACAGCGATGTTTCCAGGGCTTTCAAATGGTATCTTGATAACGAAAACAAAGGGCGTCCCATAATCCTTGCAGGTTTTTCGCAGGGAGCCGATATGTGTTACAGACTGTTAAAAGAATACTTTGGCGATGAAGAACTTCATTCGAGACTTGTTGCGGTATATGCGATAGGATGGCCCATGACGCAGGAGGATATTGATGCATATCCACAGATCGTTCCCGCTACGATGGATTGCGATACCGGCGTGGTCGTAAGTTTCGAATGTGAGGATGAATCAGTTTCCGGAACTTTCATCTATCCGTCCGATATTCACGCGATAACCATCAATCCTCTCAATTGGAGGACAGATTCCACGATCGCATATAAGGAAGAAAATATGGGAGCATGCTTTACCGACCGCTCCGGAAATATCACACTGGAAGAAAAAGCTCTCTGCGGCTGCTACATTGATGAAAACCGTGGTGTACTTAAGATCACAGATATCGATCCTTCGGATTATCCGCCTTCGATAACGGGACTTCCGAACGGAGCTTATCATGTTTATGACTATCAGTTTTTCTACCGTAATCTTCAGGAAAACGTCAAGGTAAGGACCGACGCATTCATACATGCCGAGGCCTATGCACCGGACGCATATGAACCTGCGGCATAACCGTTTAAAGTCCGATAGTCTTATTTGGGGAGAATAACATATGGAAAAGAAGGACAGTCTCGGCAAGAGGATCCTTGCGGCACTCGGATTCTTCAAAATGTCCGATTACGAAAAATCATTCCATCGTGACGCGAATGTACGCTCCACGATCTATATGTCATCCATCATCATCGTTCTGGAAACATGGATGATAGTACGCTATCTGAATAAGTATATCTTCTCCGGAAAATACGAATTCACCTTTGAAAGTTTCTTCACCTATACGAAGAGCTATTGGATGCTCCTTCTGATAGGTGTACTGATGCTTATCTATTCGATCCTTTATATGAAGGATAAGATAGGCAGATCCAAGAGGCTCAGCATTATCCTCACTCTCATATTCACCGGCATATGCATGTATTTCGGATGGACCGTATCCGCCAACGATTACTCCAAGGGAAGAATGATCCTCTGCTTCCTTACGATGGTACTCTACGCGGCATGCCTTCTCATCTGGAGGCCCTATATATCATTCCTGATGCTCATGGTCATCGGAAATGCATATATCATATATCTTGATAAATTCGTCTATCTTAAGGACGGCACGCTCGGAATGAACGAAGGCGACAAGATCAATTTCGCAACCTTCTATATTTCCATGATAACCGTAGTCATAAGCATATATCATCAGCGTCATTCGGAAGCAATAAAATCCGAAAAGCTTGTCATTGCATCGGTTACGGATGAGCTTACCGGGATTCCCAATGTAAAAGGCTTTACCGACAAAGCCTTCAAGCAGCTTGAGACGATCGACAAGGAAAACCTCGTATATCTTTTCATAAACATCGAGAACTTCAAACTCTACAACGACTCCCTCGGTTTCATGAAAGGAAACGAACTGCTCATAAATCTTTCCAAGGAGATCGCCAATTATTTCGAAGACGATTCATATGCGAGACTTTCGAACGACCATTTCACCATTCTTACCGATAAGCCGGATTATCTTGAAAGGATAACCAAGATTCAGGAATCCATCGGCAAGGATACACCGGATGAACTTTACCTTACTCTTAAGGTCGGTGCATACAGACCGAAAGGAGAAATTGAAGATCCCCGTCTCGAGACCGACAGGGCAAGATACGCATGCACCACCATCTCCCATCAGGCGGACAGATTCTATGCCGAATACGATGAGAAGATGGCCGAGAATTTCAGGCTCCGTAATTACATCATCAACAACGTGGACAAAGCCGTTCGTGAAGGATACATCAAGGTTTATTATCAGCCGGTCGTCTGGTCCGAGGATAAGAAGCTCTGCGGATGCGAGGCACTCGCACGCTGGATCGATCCAAAATACGGTTTCCTTTCACCCGGTACATTCATCCCCGTGCTTGAAGAGTCACGTCAGATAGACAAGCTCGATCTGTGCATATACGAAACCGTCTGCAGGGACATGAGGGAAAGACTCGATAAAGGTGAAAAGATATTCCCCGTTTCCCTCAATTTCTCAAGGCTTGATTTCGAGCTTATGGATGCGATCGGCGAACTCGAAAGACTTGTTGAAAAGTATGACATTCCAAGAAAGTATCTGCATGTAGAGATCACGGAAAGCGCCCTGACGGACGATACGCTCGGACTCAAGAAATCGATGGATATCCTCCACGAGAAAGGCTACAGCCTCTGGCTCGACGATTTCGGCTCCGGATACTCTTCTCTCAACGTACTCAAGGATTTCAACTTTGATGTGCTCAAGATCGATATGGTATTCCTCAAGAACTTCGGCGATCCCGATTACGAGGAAAATACGGAAAATTCCAAGAAGATCCTCTGCACTGTCATAGATCTTGCCGACAACCTCGGAATGAAGACACTTACCGAAGGTGTTGAAAATGATGCATGTGTTGACTTCCTGACCATGGTCGGATGCGACAGGCTGCAGGGATACTATTACAGCAAGCCCGTTCCCATTGATGATATCTACAGTATGATCGGAGAAGGAAAGTTTGAGATCTCGGAAGTGATAGAATGATATAAAAAAAGACGGATCGGGAATTATCCTGATCCGTCTTTTTTTACATTCAGCTCATTTCCTTCAGCCTGTGCTTATCCTCGTACATCTGCCGATCCGCCCTTTCGAATATTTCCGATATGCTCTTGTCCCGGTTCTGTTCAAATTCCGCCATTCCACGGTCCTTAATGCTCGAGGATCTCTCTTAAGGATGATTCGACATTTTCAGCCATATCCTTCATGAGACTGATAGATACAGCAGTTTCCTCAGCGGAGGCTACAAGACTCGTGGTCCTGCCGTTTACGCTGTTGACGATCTCACTGAGTTTGGCCGCTTCTTCCATAAGATGTTCAACGGTTTCCTTGACATCCCTGTTATTGGCATTACTGTCATCGGCCGTTGTCTTGGAATCTTCAGCCAGTTTTTTGATCTCATCCGCAACAACCGCAAAGCCTCTTCCGGCTTCACCCGCACGTGCGGCTTCTATGGAAGCATTCAGTGCGAGGAGATTTGTCTGCGATGCGATTCCGATAACGGCAGTATTGTTCGATTCAAGCCTGTTCAGGCATTCCTCAATAGTATTAAGAACTTCCTTAAGTTCTATAGCGAAATCATTGACCTGAGACATCTCTTTGGAAATACCCTCAGTCTGATGAGCATTATCGTTACCGGTCTGTTCCATCTGAGTGATAGTACTTCTCATTGAGCTGAAGTTCTCGCTGATCTCATCGGCAAGAACAATCTTCTTCTCGCGCATCTCTTCCTGGGTTCTGTTTACTTCATCACTCAGCGCAACAGCCTTGTCCTTCTCTTCGTAAGCACGGTCCTTGATGAAGTGTACGCAGTTGTGAATATGATTGAAGCCGTTATAGATAGCCACGGCCATTTTTTCACAGGATTCATATCCGCAGCATCCGCAGTCGATCGAACGCTTTTCGGGAGTATCCTTCTTAAGCTGTCTGAAGATATCGTCAAGTTCCTTCGCACTCGGAGTCTTGATCCTGCATGCGGCGCTTCTGTCGGTATACTTTCTGAGGAAGTCATTCAGGTTAAGATCTGCGAATTCCTTATTGAGTGCAGCAAGCCTCTTTTCGGGAGTGAGTTCTCTTCCCCATGCGGACTTCTTGGAATTATTCTTGCTTTCCGCCTTGATCTTCTGGATGGCCATGAAGACATCTTCTCTCATGTCATCACGTACTTCCGTTCCGGTTCCGTAGAGGCATCCGTTTGTACAATTAAGAGCATCGACAAAGAGATAAGAGGATCTTCCGCACTTAAGGAGCTCCTTGTTGCGCTGAAGGTACTCATACATATGATGCTCACCTTCCATCTGTCTTACGAGAGCATCCTCTCCGAGAAGCCAGTATACGTTCTCCTTGAGGCCGCCGGGCATCGGATAGATGGATCCGAGACCGTATTCTATCTCATCCTTGTAAGGAGTGGCGCCGCTGACGGGATTCTTTTTAAGGTACTCCACAAGACGCTTGAATGTGAGGTTATAGGAAACGTATCCCTTATTGTTGGGATCGTCTATCTCATTCTTTTTCGCGATGCAGGGGCTGATGAACGCAAGCTTATCCTTGACATTCATGTATTTGTTCAGATAGATCGCAGCACACATCATGGGGGACTGAACGGGCATGAGCTTAGGCAGGAGTTCGGGAGTATATCTCTCGATATAGCCGACTACCGCAGGGCAGGGCTGTGATATACCGCCGAAGAACTTATTCTCGGTAATGTACTTGATATAACCCCAGGTACAGATATCGGCACCGAATGATACGCTGATGAAGCGGTTTACACCGAGCTTTTTGAGCATGCCGAGATATTTCTCATATTCTCTGGGATAGTTTGCAAGAAATGCGGGAGCAATGAGAACGGAGATCCCGGTACCCTTTTTAAGATCATCGAAGAATCTCTCGACATCATCGGTATATTCCCTTGCACCATGCTCACAGGCATCAAGGCAGGCACCGCATGCGATACATCTCTCGGGATCAACATCGATAATGTTACCCCTGTCTCTTTCTGTTGCAATATTGGCGCCCATGCTGCTACAGGCTCTTATACACTTGTTACAGCCGATACATTTGTCGTTAGTACTGACAAGTCCCATAAACACCTCCTAAAAACCCACTCACAAGATATGTTTTCCCCTTGATACAGAAAACCTCGCGACCGATATGATCACAAGGTTTTCGTAAAAAGCGACTGACGGGAGTCGGACCCGCCTCCTCAGCTTGGGAAGCTGATATACTACCGATGTACTACAGTCGCACACAACATAATATTATAAACCAAAATCCGACTAAATTCTATACAGCTTCCATTTAACCGGTTTTTAATCTGTGAGATTCATAACATAAGCATTATGAAACACAGGAACAGTTCCGGCGCTCACTCCGACATTTATTTCGTGTCAAAAACTTTCTTCACAAGTTCGGGATCCATATGCCCATGGCGGTTCATCGAGAACTTATCCATGGGATAATCCTTGAGATTTTCAAGCACCTTACGGTCATCGGCTTTGGCCAGCAAAGTATTTCTCGCTTTGGTTATCTCAGCCTCGGTAGCGTGCTTGGAAGGTCCTCCCACACATCCTCCGGGACATACCATTCCCTCTATGAAATCTTCCTCAAGCCTTCCCGCTTTCAGCATAAGGAGCGCCTTACGGCATTCTTCACCTCCGGCAACCTTAAGAAGCCTGATATCGGAAGTATCCTCTCCTCTTTCCTGCATGCATTCGAGAACCGCACCCGCAACACCGCCGCTGGATGCGAATTTCTTGCCGTATGACGAAGCAAGCTGGTATTCTCCGTCAACGTGCTCAAGCTTAACATCCCTGGATCTGAGCAGTGCCCTGAGTTCGCCGAATGTAATGACATAATCGGCATTATCGGGGATCCTCTCTTCCCTGGCTTCAGCCTTCTTGGCAATGCAGGGACCGATGAATACGGTCGTGCATCCGGGATGGGTGAGCTTCAGATATCTTGATATAGCACACATGGGTGATACGGTTGTGGATTTATTGTCACGGTACTGATCCGGGAAATGCTTGCGGAGCATGTTGATGAATGCGGGACAGCAGGATGTCGTCATCTTTCTGCCTTCCTTACGCGCTTCGCTCCATTCAAGGGACTCAAATGCCGCGGTCATGTCTCCGCCCAGTCCAACTTCTACCATATCGGAAAAGCCGAGCTTGAGCAGGGCCGCTTTTATGGATGCCATATCGATATCGGCGCCGAACTGGCCCTCTATAGCGGGGGCAACCATTGCGATGACTTCTTTTCCGGCAAGGATATCCTGTATTATGGGAACAAGATAGGTCTTGGATCCGATTGCACCGAAAGGACAGCTGTGTATGCAGTGTCCGCAATTGATGCACTTTGTCTCGTCGATCTTGCAGATGCCGTACTCATCGTAGGTTATCGCGCCCACGGGACAGGCTTTCTTGCAGGGACGCTCCAGATGTACGATCGCGCCGAATGGACACGCTTTCGCGCACATACCGCATTCCTTGCACTTTGCGGGATCGATATGCATACGTACGTCACCGGGGCTTATAGCGGCGAATTTGCACGAATTAAGACATGCCTTTCCGAGACAGAATCTGCAGTTATCGGTAACGGAATACGCGGACAGGGGACATTCGTCGCACGCAGCATGTATGACCTGGACGTAATTATCGGAACCGATATTGTCGGAAGTATCCAGACCGCACGCAAGGCGGATCCTTTCACGCACGATCTCTCGCTCTTTGTAGATACAGCATCTGAAGATCGGCTTGGGACCGGGAATGATCTTCTCAACAAGTGCAGCCTTGGTATCTTCGTTGAGATTCGAATCCCACGCAAGCCTGCAGACCTCTTCCATGATCGAGTGTTTAAAATGTACTATTCCTTCGTCGTTGGTTACCATTTACGTCCTCATAAAAGCCTTATATGCGGCAAATCATTTTATCGAATTTAGTTCAAGAACTTCGAATCCATCGGCTTTACCCTTAAGCTTTATGGTATCGCCGAGTGATGTATATGTTATGCGGCCTTCGAGAGCATCCGCAACGCTTCTGCTGATATATACCTTGCCGCCGGGTGCATTGGCTTCGAGACGTGCGGCGGTATTGACTGTATCACCTATCGCAGTGTAGTCCATATGCTTTTCGGCGCCCATATTTCCGACGACCGCGGGACCGTAGTTTACGCCGACACCGACGCGGAGCTCTTCACCGATCTCCGCCTTGAGTTCTTCGGACACCTTAGCGCATCCTTCAACGATGCCCATTGCGGTCTTCACCGCATTCATGACCGGATCTTCCTGGGGAAGAGGTGCGCCCCAGAATGCCATCATCGCATCACCGACGAATTTATCGAGAGTTCCGCCCGTAGCTTCTACGCATCCGCTCGCCATGGTCAGATATTTGTTGAGGATAAATACGACCTTCTCGGGATCGAGTCTTTCGGACATCGTGGTAAATCCTCTGACATCAACGAAAAGCACTGCGATATCACAGGTCTTGCCGCCAAGCGAAAGTGCCTCGGTACCGTCCTTTAATATCTCACGTACGATCTCGGGAGCAACATATCTTTCAAATGTTCTGGTGACACGTCTTTTTTCGAGTGTCGACTTCACATAATGGATGACTATCGAAGCCACATAGAAAACAAGTATTCCTACCGGAAGCCACAGAGGATGCAGGACGTGTCCGACTCCTCCGATCTTAACATTGAAAATAACATATTCCGCAGCGATGCTGAGCGCGATAGCAGCGGGAGCTATGATCGATGAGATCTTGATTCCCACCTTCTGGAAAAGAAGGAATAACGCGAAGCATACGATGAAAAGAACTATGGCCTGCGGAAATTTTCCGACTTCAGTCTTGTAATTGGATTCAAGTATCATCTGTACGACATTGGCCTGATACTCGACACCGTACATCATCTTCGCACGTTCTATCGAAGTGAAATATTCGTCCTGAAGTCCCTTGGCAAAGGGTCCGATAAATACGACCTTACCTGCATAATCTTTGGGATCCAGGTTTCCGTTTATCAGATCCGAAAAAGAATATCCGTCATAATACCCCATGGGCTTGGCGGAATAAGTCACATAATAATTTCCCCTGGAGCTTGCGGGCGGCATCTGTACGGAGAATCCGTTTGCCTCGGCATAGATCCTTGCGGTTTCAAAAGCCATGGAATATACGGTCTGTCCGTCAGGCTTTACGAAAAGAAGTGCATGACGAAGTATTCCGTCCGTATCGTACATCGCATTGATATGTCCCTGCGTTGTCACATCCCTTAAGGCATCATACGGTTCTTCGTATGAAAGCACAGCATCGGTTGCAAAATAGGTTTCATCACCCTCCGTAATAACCTTGGCACCGATGGATGCAAAAGAAGCCGTAACAACATTTCCGAGTTCCGCGGCGGCGTTTGCAAGTCTTTCATCCGCTTCGGGATCGGACACTTCAGTATAGAGGGTATCTATTGCAACAACCGCAGGCTTCATCTCGGGATCTTCCGCGAGCTTTTCGAGAGCGGATGCCATGATTGTACGGTCCCAGGTATTGTAGGGACCGATGTCTGCAAGGGACTTATCGTCAATTCCGATGACGATTATCTCTCCGTCAAGTGCCTTATCACTCTGAAACCACGAATCCTGTGCCCAGAGATCAACCTTATCCAGCACCCCGCCCGTTGCGATGAGAAGTGTCACCGCAAGCGACGCAAGGAGGGATATTATTATCGGATTGGAAATGATTTTTTTCATGATTACTTTCTGTGTTTCTTATATCATCAGGGTCTGTAACCGCAGATCAGGCAGAGGGTTTCGTCACGTTCAGGCTTGTCTACAACCTCAACATCTATATACCACATCGTATTGCCCGGAATGGAAGGGTCCAAAATGTGTTCGGTATGAGTCTCCGCATTACAATGAATCGTCGCCATCTGATGCTGGCCCATAGGTCCCTCGGCACCGCATACGGTGCAGATCATCGGATGCTGGCAGTCTCCGCCCTGGAAATCATGCTCACCGGTTGCGGGTATTACTTCGGTATATGTATCTCCGCATACGGAACATGTATAAGTCATAACGCCGGGAACCGCACAAGTTGCCTGGGTTGTTACAGTTGAATTATAGGTATGTTTTCCGGTTGCGGGTATTTCTTCAGTGTAGGAATCTCCGCATTCGCAGGTATATGTCATCTCTCCGGGGTTTGAGCATGTTGCGGGCTTGGTCACTTCGGAAGTATATACATGCTCATGATCCGGCTCTGCGGGCTCGGGTTCAGGTTCGGACACAGGTTCGGGATCCGTAGCAGGCTCGGGATCCGTCACTTCAGTTCCATCCGTGGTTCCGAGGATCCAGTTCTTATCCCATCCCGTTGCTTCGCATACTCTGTCAAGAAGAGCCATGTCATTTCTGAGAACATTTAATACGAACTCGGGAAGCTGTCTTTCGGTGATATCCTCAAGTTCGAATACAACGCTGTCTACATCGCGGTCGTTGTAGAGATAAACATTCAGTCTCTGTCTGGGATTGACATCGATCTCCTTGGTTTCACCGGTTACGGGATTCGTAGCGATAACATGTACGTGGCCGTCTCCGAGGATAAGACTTTCATGATCTCCCTCGACGCTCACCCATCCGGATGTTCCGCGGATACCGACGATCATGGTTGAGGTTGCGATATCGAAATTTTCATCGGCAGCAAGAGGCTTCTGCACATCGAAATACAGAGAGCCTTTCTGAAGATTGAGATTCAGATTCTTTCCGCTCTGGGTAAAGTTTGCACTCGACATTTCATCAAGTGTTACGACCTTGGTATCGTCAAGTCCGATCGATACAAGGCTCTGCTGCTCGGTCTCGAGAACGTTACCGCTCTTAAGCCTCAGGTTCTCCCTTATGGTCTTCAGGATGCCGTCTTCTTCCATGTTGACGGTTCCTTCATAGCGAAGAACTCTCATCGAGGTCGCACTGATCGAATTCTTCCTGAGAAGCAGTGCGATGACAATACCGATGATCACTACCAATACAACAGCGATAATGATCATCTTCTTTTTATCAAGTGCCTTTTTCATATTCTTCCTCCGTTTATCCCTTACGGTTATTTATCCTTTTTCCAGGCTTCGCTTTCAATGAATTCATCTAGAAGCCTTCCGTCTATCTGTCCGTCATCCCTCATGCTCTTAAGTATGCCGAATGCTTTCTCCGGCGGCATGGGCGGTTTGTACGGTCTGTCCTCAGCCGTAAGCGCATCATACACATCAATGATGGTAAGAAGTCTCGACTGGTCCGGAAGGTCATCTGCGGTAAGTCCGTTCGGATAACCCCGGCCGTTCAGGAATTCATGGTGCGATCCCGACCAGAACGGAACCTCCCTGTAGATGCCTTTGAAATGCATCTTATCGAGCATGCGCCTTGTATATACAACGTGACTCTGAACCTGTTTTCTTTCGGAATCAGTAAGAGTTCCTTTCCTTACGGTGATCGCTTCAAGTTCCTTTTCATCAAGGAGAGGTATATCTTCGCCGTCGGCATTCTTTAATTTTATTTTCGCAATTCCTTTCAGCTCTTCTATCTTCTCATCGGGAAGGAATCCCGCGGTATTTGCGGTTTCTATAACTTCGTAAGCATTCCTGATCGTATCGATCTTAGCGCTGCAATCGGAAGCTCTGTCAGGATGCTCGAGCATCTCAACCTTTTCCATAAGGCATGCGATATCAACCTTGCTCTTAAGTCCCTGTTTCAGTGCTCCAAGTCTGTCGGGCTTATCGAGAACTTCAAGCGGAACGATGAGCTTTCCTATATCGTGGAGCCAGATGCTCATAAGATATGCGTCCTTCTGGTCATCCGTAAATTTCCATTCGTTATCCGTTTCACGCAGCCAGTCGATGAATTTATCGGCATATCTGACCATGCTCCTTGTGTGGTTGGCATTGTATGCGCTTCTTGCATCGATCGCATCGACCATTACCTCGACGAAGGAATGCAATGTGTCGGTAACTTCCTGTGCAAGCTGGTGGTTATTCAAGCTCACTGCGGCAAGCGAAGCAAGTGCCGAAACTATCTGTTCGTATGCGGGATCAAAGGGGATGGTCTTTCCGTTTTCATCCTGCGCATTTATAAGCTGCAGAACTCCGATGATATCATCCTTGTCATCATCCATCGGTATTACCAGCATGGAACCTGTGCGGTAATGAGTTATCGCATCGTACTTCTGGGCGCCGGTAAAATCATAATCCTTGGATTCATATACGTCGGGGATATTGATCCTCTTTTTATCGAGAGCCGCACATGCACAGACGTTCTTTCTTCCCAGAGGCACCGGAGGAAGATTCTTGTTACGGTTCTGTTCCTCAAGGCTTGTTCCCAGCGATTTGGTAAGGACCGTGTGGAAATTCAGATGATCATCTTCAAGAACATAAACCGTTCCCGCATCACAGTGGCATATGTCCATCGCTTCCAGCAGGATCTTCTGCATGAGTATGTCAAAATCATTCTCGGATGACAGATCCAGGGCGATACGTATCATACGGTCAAGTGTATAGCCCGTCTCACCTATGCTGTTTTTGATCTCTTTACCGCTCAAAGGATGATCACCTCATCTTTTCTTGCAAAAGCTGCCGCCTCGCTCTTTATGGGTCTTTCCATTTCACGCAGGAATTCATCCGTATGTCTTGGATCGTGATGTACAAATCGTATGTTCTTCGCACCCGACTTTTTCATGACTTCCATTCCCTGGGCAACGGTCGAATGTCCGAAGCCTCTTCTTGCTTCAAATTCTTCATCCGTATACTGTGCATCAAAAAGAAGAAGATCGCAGTCTTTGGAAAACTCTATCAGTTCTCCGATCTTATCCGGTTCATATTCGTAATCAGTTGCATAGACTACGGACTTTCCGTTTTCATCAAGCCTGAAAACAGTTCCTCCTCCGGGATGAACGGAAGGAATTCCCGTCACTGTAAAACCGCCGACGGTGATCGGAAAATCCGCATCGAATATCCTTATATCCGACGGATAATCCACGATCCTGCAGGGCCAGAGAGGATTCGTATAAACAGTATCAAGCTGTTCATATGCGGAATAATCGCCTGTCCTGGCGGCATAAAAATCTATCCTTCTGTTTTTCTCGGAAATATACGGGAAAAAGGGAAGTCCTATGACATGATCGAGATGAGGATGGGTAAGAAGGATCGTGATGGACTTATTTCCTATATCCGGTGCGTTGATGATACCCGTTCCGGCATCAAGAAATATAGCACGGTCATCACTTTCTACGAGAACGCATGAAGTACCTCCGCCGAATTCAAGCATATCCTTTCCTTCGGTGGGAATAGAACCTCTCGCTCCCAGGATAGTTACTTTCATTTCGAGTCCCTCATAAATCGGTTCACAAAGATATAAAAATTATACCACAGAATGCCCTTTTGTGCCGTAAATTTGGGGAAAAGAACTCTTTTTTAATCCCCCGTAAAGGTTTATGATAAATGATGTTTTTGCAGACAAAAAACGGAGGCACGGATATGGCTGTTTTAGACTCGCTCAGGCCCGAAAAAGTATTCGGATATTTCGAGGAGATCACCCGGATCCCCCACGGTTCCTATAACCTGGACGGGATAAGGGATTATCTCATCGCTTTCGCGAAAAAGAATGATATAGATTTCACTGCGGATGAAGCAGGAAACATCATCTACAGAAAGCCCGCTTACCCCGGCTATGAAGATATGCCCGGGATCATCCTTCAGGGGCATATGGATATGGTCGCCGTATGCGATGAAGGAAGCGGCATTGATATGAAGACCGCTCCGCTGGATATTTTTATCGACGGAGATCTTATCGGTGCTCATCACACCTCCCTCGGCGGGGATGACGGAATCGCAGTAGCAATGGCACTTGCGATTCTTTCATCGGATGACATCCCCCACCCTCCTCTCGAGGTCATAATAACCGCCAACGAAGAGACGGGGATGGAAGGTGCTTCGGGACTGGATATCTCGAACATCAAATACCGCAGTCTCATCAATCTCGATTCCGAGGATGAAGGAATATTTACCGTCGGATGTGCCGGGGGAGCCAGAGTCTCCTGTTTCCTGGAATCAGGCGCCTCTCCGTCACCGGATCAAAAATCACTGCAGATAAGCATTTCCGGTCTGACAGGCGGCCATTCGGGTCAGATGATCCACCTTGGAAGAGCAAATGCGATCAAGGTTATGGGTGAGATCCTGAAAAAAGCATCAGAAGTCTCAGATGCCGCAGTCACGGATATCAAAGGCGGAAACGCAGACAACGCTATCCCCTCATGGTGCACCGTCACATTATCCGTTCCGGCCAAAGATGCTGACTCCGTCATTGAATCGGTCAGACTCGAATCCGATAAGCAGAGAAAAATCTATTCCGAGACAGATCCCGGATTTACCGCAGAGATCATCCCCTGCGATGAAATATCCGAAGCACTGCATTTAAGCATTTCCAAGGCCTCTGATTTTCTGAAAGCACTTCCAAACGGTGTGATCGCAATGAGCAAAGACATAGAAGGGCTCGTGCAGACCTCCCTGAATCTCGGCATCATTGATGTAAAGGGCGGAAAGCTCCACGCCGAATTTTCGGTCCGCAGCAGCATAGCTTCCGAAAGGGACGAACTCATCGATACACTGAAAAAGATCACCGGAGAATTCGGAGGCACCAATAAAGTGACCGGAGTCTACCCGGGATGGAAATATGCTCCGGAATCCCCTCTCAGGGACAAGATGGTCAGGGTCTTCAGGGATATGTACGGATACGAACCCAAGGTCGAAGCAATCCACGCAGGCCTCGAATGCGGCTTCTTCATGGACAAAGCCCCTGATATTGACGCCGTGTCAATAGGACCCGACATGCAGGACATCCACTCTCCCCTCGAGCGCCTCTCCATCTCTTCGACTCAGCGCACATATGACTATCTTCTGAAAGTCCTCGCCGATAAAGGCTGACATTTTAACAGGACGGGTCCTGCCACATACAGAGATTTCTGCGATTTTAGAGTGAGCTTAGCGGTTCTAAGGAATACATGATCCAAAGCACATTTTCGCCCGGATGGCGAAAATAGCGAGCACTGAGCCACGATGGCGAATGCGAGCGGTGCGGAACTCCGCGGTAGTATGTATTCCACAGAACCGCTTAGCGAACGGCCAATGAGCAGAAAGGTCTGTATGTGACAGGACCCGTGTGTAATACAAAAAGACAGCCTTCACCGGCTGTCTTTTTTATGTAAAGTCATATTGACTTTCAGTTAAGCAATCTCTTTCTTAGCCATCTCAGCGAGTGATGCGAATCCTGCTGCATCATTAACTGCGAGCTCAGCGAGCATCTTTCTGTTCATGTCAACGCCTGCCTTCTTGAGACCGTACATGAACTTGCTGTATGAAAGACCGTTAATACGAGCTGCTGCATTGATTCTGGTTATCCAGAGCTTTCTGAACTCTCTCTTTCTCTCCTTACGTCCTGAGTAAGATGAGGTAAGAGCTCTCATTACGGACTGCTTTGCAACTCTGTACTGATTACTTCTTGCGCCTCTGTAGCCCTTTGCAAGCTTCAGAACGCGATTGTGCTTTTTCTTGGCGTTTAATCCACCTTTAATTCTTGCCATTTCTAATTTCCTCCAATCTAACCGTCAGCATATGTCGCTGCCGGGTGCGTCTGCCTTACAGATAGGGCAGGATCTTCTTCATATTCTTGATATTGGTAGCGTCGGTCATTGCTGCCTTACGGAGATTTCTCTTTCTCTTGGTGCTCTTCTTGGTCAGAATATGACTCTTATAAGCCTTGTTTCTCTTAAGCTTTCCTGTGCCTGTAGCCTTGAAGCGCTTTGCTGCAGCACTGCTTGTCTTCATCTTGGGCATGTTACTTCCTCCTAATCTTGCTTTGGTGCTTCTTCTTTATTTTTTGACGGCTTATCTTCTTTCTTTGCCGTTAAAAACATTATTATGCTCCTGCCTTCAACCTTGGCAGGCTTCTCAATGACTGCAACATCCGAAAGCTGCTCGGCGAAATCGTCGAGAACGTGCTTGGTGGTGTTCATATGAGCCATCTCACGTCCGCGGAAACGAAGTGTGACCTTGACCTTATCGCCCTTTGCAAGGAACTTTCTTGCAGCGTTGATCTTGGTATTTACATCATTGGTATCGATGTTGGGAGAAATACGGATCTCCTTGATGTCAACCTGATGCTGCTTCTTACGTGCTTCCTTCTCCTTGCGGAGCTGCTCGTACTGATACTTTCCGTAATCGGCGATCTTACATACGGGCGGAGTTGCGGTGGGTGCGATCTTGATCAGGTCAAGTCCCGCATCCTGAGCCATGGCAAGTGCTTCCTTAGTGGACATGACGCCGATCATGTTGCCTGCTTCGCCGATGACTCTGACTTCCTTGTCTCTTATCTGTTCATTGATAAATAAGTTGTTAATACTAAGTACCTCCTGATATATCCCCCAAACAAATAAAAAAGCGGCTCGCAGTGAGCCGCATACAAAATTCGATCAAAGACTGTGATCGGACTTTTTAACCTGTTTGGCTGCGCCTGCAGGTGAGAGCGGCTGCTCTGCTTTATTGTCCGTGTTTTCACACGCAAAATGCATATTAACACATGGGATAACCCATGTCAATACCTTTAGGAAATAGTATTTCCGATATACCCCTCTACCTCTTCCCTGGGAATATTGAGGCTTATGGCAAGCTCTCCGTAGAGGTAATCTCCGGCCATGCGGAAATACTTCGCATCGAGCGCGGTCTCCTTACGGCCTGCGGCAAATCTCGCCTCGCGTCTGTGGTAAATGGTCTTGAGGAGTTTGACCAGGTCCATTGCGTTATTGGAACGGATACAGTTCTTGTACTCGCCCTCGAGCTGCTTATCGTTATCGACCGTAATATCAAGAACACCGGGCATCTGCTTTATAAGCTTGTCGGCTTCCTTCTTGGTAAGTACCGCACGGAGCTTCTCGTCAGCGGACTCCATGGAAATATATACAGTGCTGCCTGGGCTGTAGACAGGCTTGAGGATATAGTAATCCTCACTGCTCGCACCCGAAATATCAAGGGGTGATATCTGGTCCACTCTGCACACACCTTTATTACCGCAGACTACATAATCTCCTACGCTGAACATGACAAACTCCTTATTAATGCGGCATCCCCCCTGAATGCCTGTTTACATAATGCCGATACAAAATTCATTGTATCATAAATTAAAGAAAAATGTCATACTCAATTTTGATTTTCTTCCATTTTGGCAAGCTTGGCCGATCTGTCGGCCGCAATGCAGGCATCTATGATCTCCCCGATATCGCCGTTCATTATCTTGTCCAGCTTATAAAGGGTAAGTTCTATACGGTGATCCGTGACCCTTCCCTGAGGGAAATTATAGGTCCTGATCTTCTCCGAGCGGTCTCCGGTTCCTATCTGGGATTTCCTGAGTTCCGCCTCGGCATCGTGCTTTTCCTGCTGCTGTATATCGTAGAGCTTTGCCTTGAGAAGTGCGAAAGCCTTGGCCTTATTCTGGATCTGGCTCTTTTCCGTCTGGGAATAGACAACAATACCCGTAGGAAAATGTGTGAGGCGTACGGCAGAGTCGGTCGTATTGACGCACTGACCGCCGTTTCCGGAAGCACGCATGACATCGATCCTTATATCCTTGGGATCAATCTCGATATCGACATCCTCGTCGGCTTCGGGCATTACCGCAACGGATGCCGTGGAGGTATGGATCCTTCCGCCGCTTTCCGTCTCGGGAACACGCTGTACCCTGTGGACTCCGCTCTCGTACTTGAGTCTTGAGTATGCGCCTTCACCCGTAATGGTCATGGTACAGTCCTTGAAGCCGCCGATACCCGTTTCGTCCGCGGATATAAGCTGAGTCTTCCAGCCCTGACTCTCCGCATAGTGGACATACATCCTGTAAAGCTCAGCAGCAAAAAGAGCGGCCTCGTCTCCGCCTGCACCTGCCCTGAACTCAATGATAACGTTTTTGGAATCGTTGGGATCTTTGGGAAGAAGAAGGATTTTGATCTGCTCCTCAAGCTCCTGTATGCGTGCCTTACCCTCCGATACGGATTCCTTGAGCATCGTACGCATCTCTTCGTCATTCTCGGAAGAGAGCATCTCAAGGGCATCGGCAAGATCGGTATTGCACTTCTTATATTCGCTGTATGCGTTTACGAGCGGGGTTATAGCGCCCTGCTCCTTCATTATCTTTTGGAATTTCGCTCCGTCCCCGGCAATTGCGGGATCCTGGAGCTGTCTGTTCATTTCCTCGTATCTTCCGAGGAGTTCATCAAGCTGTTCAAACATATTTCTCTCCTTATCCGTGAAAAAAACAAAAAGCAGATTCACGCACGGCTAAAGAGAGGATAAGATTCCCCTGACTACGCGGTCACATCCGCCGAAATCTTTTATTGTCCGGACTTCGATGAATTTATTGGCTTTCATGATCTCGGTAACATCTCCGGCCTGATCGTAGCCTATCTCAAGGATCAGGTCGCCTCCGGGGCACAGATGATCCCCGGCCCCCTCTATTATCCTTCTGTAGAAGACCAGTCCGTCCTCGCCGCCGTCAAGCGCAAGGGCCGGATCGTGATCTTTTACTTCGGGCATTAAACCTTTCATATCCGCAGTCCTTATATAGGGCGGATTGGAAACTATCATTTCAAATTTTTCTCCCTCGGGAACGGCAGAGTACAGATCACCTTCGAAAAATCTAAGCCTGTCTTTCTTTTCACCGAGGATATCGGAAGCATTCTTTTCCGCAAGGGAAAGCGCATCCTTCGATATATCGGTTGCAACTCCGTAACAGTCGTTCATAAGTGCAAGAAGGCTTATGATGATGCATCCGCTGCCCGTGCACAGATCAAGTATGCGCGAACCGTCGTGATAGTCCATAAGCGCTTCTTCCGCAAGGATCTCGGTATCGGGTCTCGGGATCAGCGCTGCCGGAGAGACAGTAAAGTCAAAACCCATAAAACAGGTCCTGCCGAGTATATGCTGTAGAGGAACTCTTTTTACGCGGAGCTCCATAGCTTTTTCAAGATCATCGCGTGAAAAAGAATCCGCAAGCTCAAGGTCCGGATCAGCATAAAGGTCCGACACGCTCACATGGGCATACTCCTTCATAAGGATCCTCGTATCGGTTTCCGCATCGGGGATCCCGGCTGCTTCGAGACGTACCTTTATGTCTTTTTTCAGATCGGATGCTTTCAAAGGATATCACTCTTCGTCTTCGGGCTCATCGGGCTCTTCGTCATCGGGATAATACTCGCTGTCATCCTCGGCATAGACAAGGTCATCCTCGCCCTCAAAGTAATCATCTTCATCGGCGTAATCGTCGTCCTCTTCCCATCCGGGAACCGCACCTACGATCTCACCGTTTTCATCCACTTCCAATCCGAAATTGTCGGCAAGGTACTTCTTCCAGTCAAACACCGCTTCAACGGATGAGATCGCAACTTCGATCTGCTTAGCATCGGGCTCTCTGGTTGTAAGATGCTGGAACCAGATGCCGGGTGCCGTGAGCATATATACGAAGATGTTCTCGCTTCTTCCGGCAAGGCGCAGGATCTCATAGGAAATTCCGAGCACAACGGGGATCAGAAGGATCCTGATGAGCAGCCTCATGGGGATGTACTCAACTCTTATGAAAAAGAAGATGATGATGCTTATGAACACGGAAATGTACATAAAGCTCGTTCCGCATCTTCTGTGGAATCTGGAAGCCTTCTTAACATTCTCGACATTGAGCACCTTACCTCTTTCGATGCAGTTGATGCATTTATGCTCCGCACCGTGATAACGGTAGATGGTGCGCATATCCTTCATGAATCCGATCACGAACATATAAAGAATGAAGACAACGATCCTGATCGCACCTTCGATAACGGATACAAGGGAAGGATTTCTGATGCTCTTTTCAAAAATGGAAGCAAGGTATGTGGGCAGGACGATAAAAAGTCCTATGGCAAGTGCAAATGCAAGGATCATGACAAGAGTGTTCATGATGCCTTCACCAGCGCCTGAACCCGATGTTCCCGAATCCTTGGCTTCTTCCGAATCATAGACATCGGCGGAATAATTCAGTGCCCTGGTTCCGAGCATCAGTGAATCAATGAACACAAACATACCGCGGACAAAAGGAATCTTCAAAATAAAGCTTCCCTGCATGAACTGCTTATGTGTCTGGGTATCGATATCAACCTTTCCGTCGGGTCTTCTAACGGCAACGGCATACTTCTCACCGTTACGCATCATGATGCCTTCGATGACTGCCTGTCCGCCAATCCCGGAATATACTTTTGATCTCTTACGTCCGGCCATAACCGCTCCTTAAAAAAATTAAGGGCTGAGGCTTTAGGCCTCAACCCTTTGTTACAATTACTTATTAAGACCGTACTTCTTATTGAACTTGTCAATACGTCCGTCGGCTCTTGCGCTCTTCTGCTGGCCGGTATAGAACGAATGGCACTTGGAGCAAACCTCGACGTGTATCTCAGGTCTTGTTGAACCGGTTACAAAAGTGTTTCCACAGTTGCAGGTAACGGTTGCCTGATAATACTGGGGATGTATTCCTTCCTTCATTTTCTTCACCTCTCTATATAAATGTAAATTATGTCTGTTCTCATCCGCACTGCTTATGCAGCCACAAACAGCTTTTCTATAATATCAGATGTGACCGTCGATTGCAAGTGCAAATTATACATGATTTCTTACATTTATATTGCGAACAAGTTCCGCATTTGAGCGGGTATTCTTGAACTCCTCGAGCAGGCGGTCCGCAGCATCGTCGGATTTGAGGCTGTTGAGGGCACGGCGGGCGATCTCCATGGCGCGGAGCTCTTCCCTCGTAAGAAGGAGATCCTCACGTCTGGTGCCGGATTTTGCAAGATCGACTGCGGGGAAGATCCTCTTTTCGGAAAGCTTGCGGTCAAGGATCATCTCCATGTTGCCGGTTCCCTTGAACTCCTCGTATACAACGTCATCCATCTTGGATCCGGTCTCGACAAGAGCGGTTGCAAGGATCGTAAGGGATCCTCCCTCTCTCATGTTTCTCGCCGCACCGAAAAATCTCTTGGGCATGTGGAGTGCCGCGGGATCGAGTCCGCCGGAAAGGGTTCTTCCGCTGGGAGGAATGACCTGGTTATACGCTCTTGCGAGTCTTGTGATCGAATCGAGAAGAATGACTACATCCTCCCTGTGCTCAACAAGCCTTCTCGCACGCTCTATTACCATCTCGGAAACTCTTGCATGATGCTCGGGCATTTCATCGAATGTGGAATAAATGACCTCTACATTCCTTCCCCTGATGGCTTCCTTCATATCGGTAACTTCCTCGGGACGCTCGTCGATGAGGAGAATGATGATATGGGTCTCGGGATTATGGAAAAGAATGCTCTGCGCGACCGACTTAAGGAGCGTTGTCTTACCTGCCTTGGGAGGAGATACGATCATTCCTCTCTGTCCCTTGCCGACAGGGCTTACAAGGTCCATAACACGCATCGCGATATTCTTTTCATCATCCGTCTCCATACGGATCCTCTCGTTGGGGAAAATGGGAGTCATATTCTCGAACGCAACTCTCTTCATTGCCTCGGAAAGAGGATATCCGTTAACGGTATTAAGGAAAACAAGGGGCGAGAACTTCTCGGAAGGGCTCTTTGCCTTCTTTACGCCGTCAAGCACATCACCGGTGCGGAGTCCGAACTTGCGGATCTGTGCGGGTGATACATAAACGTCATTTTCGCCGGGAAGATAATTATCGCATCTGATGAAGCCGTAGCCTTCGGGCATGACCTCGAGTATGCCGTATGCGGGTTCATCGCCCTCCTGGGGAACATATGCGTTCTCGGCACGGTTATTCTTCGCAGCATCCGCGTTTGCATCGGCTTTCTTTTCCTCTGCGGGCTTTTCTGCCTTCGCAGCATCCGTGGCAGGCTTTTTTTCTTCCGTCTTTTTGGATTCGTGCTTTTTGCCGTCCGGTTTCTTTTCATCGGATTTCTTTTCGCCGGATTTCTTCGAAGGAGCTTTCTTCTCGGAAGACTTGGATTCGGTCTTCTTTTCCTCCGCTTCCTTTGCTGCCTTCTCGGACTGCATTTTTTCGTCAAGCTCAACAAGGCGCTCTATAAGCTCCTCTTTTTTCAGTCCTGTTATTCCCTTGAGACCTGCGGATTTAGCGATCTCCTTAAGCTGGGAAAGGGTAAAGCTCTGAAGTTTTTCTCTCATATAAAGTCAGGATTCCTTTCAGAAAAAAATAGAAAAATATTCTGCAAACCAAACACTCTTTTCGGATCTTAAACAATGGTATGTTTCGGAATACGAATTTCAGAAACAAATCGAATAAAGAACAAAAGATTGATTACAAGTCGTTTATATCACGACTGTGCAAAAGCGTCAACAAAAAAATAACCCGGAAGCACAAGCCTCCGGGTCAGTCATTTATTACTTAATACTTAAGTGTGACCGTTGTCTCTATGGTCAGGTTATTAATATCACCGTACATCTTCGGCGAACTGCAGGTCATGCTTCTTACACCGTAAACGGTCTTAACGTATCCGGCCTGTCCGTTAACCAATGCGATCAGAGTCTCTGCGGATATTCCGCTGCTCCAGTGATCGAGAAGCTTAAGATTCGTTACTCTGTATTTTGCGGCCTGTCTTACGGCACTGATAACATCATCCGTCGTATAAGCATCAGCGATCGCACCCACGGTAGAGAATGTAAGCTTAAGCTCGGATGCCTTATAACCTTCATAGGGAAGTCTTCCTTCCGCCATGCCGCAATACACATAATGCGCATAGAGATTCATAGGAAGTGTTCCGAGAGCGGCGACAACATCAGGATTCTTGTTCGCATAATAAACAGGATCGAAAAGCGTGCCGTCGGGCATCGTGATAACCGTGCCTGATGCGGTGCCTGTGGGCGGTGTCGAATAGACATATCCCGCATAGGGAAGTCTCTTTTCCTTGATGCCGCACAGAAGATAATGCTGGTAAAGAAGTGTTTCGTTCATTCCGAAAGCTTTGTACACATCATCATATGTTGCCGCATAGAATGAAGGATCGAACTGTCCTCCGTCGGGCATTGTCTTGACCGCAGCCTCGGCTTTCTGCGAAGGGATAAGGCAAAAGAAAACCGCAGCGGCAAAAGCCATACATATTTTTATCAGTTTATTCTTCATAGGCCACCTGCCTTTTTATCAACTACTTATTTATTATACAGTGGGCTTTCTTCAAGTTCAATCTTGGGACGTTTACAGATCGTAATCGTAATTTCCGTAGATATCTTTTATCCGTTCAAAATATTCTTCATAATTTCCGTCCGTAAGCCTTCCCTCCCCCGCGCTTATCCTTTCAAGAATGCTCTCGCATACGGGTGCGGTGTAATGAAGCGTATCGGTGTAATTATCAAGATCCGTCGTGGTATCAAGATCGTCATCGAATGCGTAGACGCTTACATTGTCACATTCGAGAAGAAGCGAAACCGCATACTTTTCAGCTTCAAGCACGTAATCCATCTGACCCGAACGCAGTGCACCGTCCCAATAGCAATAACTGTACGGAGGAATATAGAAAATGAATTCGACATCCGGATTATCACGGGCAAGACTGATGAAATTAACGCTGAGATTGCTGCAGATCTTCTCTCTGTCCTCATCTCCGAATTCAAGGATCGAATCCGACACCGGAAGTCTTGCATACGAAGCAAGGACCGCTTCCCTTCCGCTCGGCATATATGTATCGAATCTTCCGTAATCGTCGAGTGATACGGTGGTATTGCCTGCCCTTGTGTAATTGATCACAGCGATGCTCTTGGTAATGACTTCCTTGTTCAGAAGATAATTCACATCATTGAAAGGATCGTCGTCATACATATAATCCGGATTTCCGCTGTATGCCGCGCTGTACGGATCAAGAGCAAGATTGTTCGGATCAAGACTGCATATGACCGTATCAAGCTCCGGATTGTGCCTGATCGCAGTTTCGATGCTGTTTGCGAGTTCATTAAAATGTGCACCCGAATATGCTGTCTTGATCGCAGGCTTGTTCCAAAGTCTTTCCGCAACGGAGGGAGCAAAATTCCAGCTCATGCTCGTACCCGTGATCATCATTTCATAATCGAAATTTCTCTGTATTCCGTCATTGATGTATCGTTCATCCAGCAGGGGATATTCGAACTTTCCGAGACCGGTGCCGTAGTGAAGGAACGGATCGACGGCATAGTTGAATAAGCCTGCGGCAAGAAGCATGCCGTAGAAACAGATCACAACCGTTAAATTCCATTTCTTATGATCCATAATCTCTCCAACTTAATCCAAAACCGAGATTGTATCACGGGGACCGTCTCCGTGACTCATTTTTCGGTCCACGTACGATCAGAAATTAAAATACAAAAATACCGATACACCGGAAAACGATAATACGCACCATACCAGAAGCAATACGCATATGACCGCATTCTGCAGGGACGGCCTGAATTTCCTTCCGGAAAGGATCTTCTCAACGATCAGTGCGGTCACGGATACAGATATGATCACCGTCATGTTCAGGGCCGGAAATGCATCCGAGATCCTTCCGAGAAAACCTATGTGGCTTTCCGTATATGTAAGCTCCAGTACATCGAACGATGCAAGGAATTCATGAGAAAACAGTCCCGCTTTTCCTCCGAACATCACACCGATGAATGACAAAGCCTCGCGGATGCTTCCCGCGCGGAAGAACACCCATGCGATCGTTACATAGATAAAAGTAACAAACACTCTGATGAACCTCGGTATCTTCTCCCAAAGTCCCGCCCATGTGCGGTGCAGGCAGCAGGCAAGTCCGTGAAGCACTCCCCACAGGACAAAGCTCCAGTCCGCTCCGTGCCAGATGCCGCTGATCAGATATACGATCATTATGTTGAGAAGGGTTCTTGCTTTTCCCTTCCTGTTTCCGCCAAGAGGGATATATACATATTTGGTAAGAAATCCCGTAAGCGTTATATGCCATCTTTTCCAAAAGTCGGATACCGAATCCGCAAAATACGGAAGACTGAAATTCTCCGGAAGATCGATATGAAGACAGTTCGCTATTCCGACAGCCATATCGCAGTATCCGCTGAAATCAAAATAAAGCTGAAGGCTGTAGAGTATCGCGGTCACCCATCCTTCGGCGGATGTCAGATTGCTTATATGTCCGAAGCCGTGATCAACCGCTTTGGAAAGCGTATCCGCCAAAAGAACTTTCTTGGCAAGTCCCACAGAAAACCTGCAGATTCCCTTTGAAAAATATGCCCGGTCGAATGCTTTTCTCCCGTCATCCGAAAACTGCGGTATAAGATCGGAAGATGCCGCGATCGGTCCGGAAGCAAGCTTCGGGAAAAAGCTGACAAAGAGAGTGTATCTTCCGAAGGAACAGTTTTGGATATCCCCTCTGAAGACATCGACCAGATATGCTATCTGCTGGAACGTGAAAAAGCTTATTCCGAGCGGCATCATAATACCGGGTGCGGAAATTGAAGATCCGGATACGGCGTTTATCGTACCTATCGTAAAATCAAGATATTTAAATACAAAAAGAAGAAGTATGTTGAAAACGATACCTGTGATAAGAAATGCTTTTTTATTTTTTTCTCTTTTATCTATGAAAGATGCAAAAAAATAATTTACGCAGATGCTTCCGATGAGAACGGGAAGATAGACGGGCCTGAAATACGCATAGAAAACCAGGGATACGGCTGTGAGAAACAAACGCGCCGCATCACCTTTCTTAAGGCGCATCAGTCCGTAGTATCCGATCAGCGTGACCGGAAGAAACAGCAATATGAATATATATGAATTAAAGACCATTTATATCCCTCATATCCGCAACATCTATTGTTGTATCAAATGCCCGCTCAAAAGACAAGTACAGTCATATTTTGTCCCACCGATTCTTGATATTTTGGGAAAATCAATGTAGAGTATCCTATGTTCGAAATAAATGATCCCAAGGATAAACCATGAAGATAAATCTCCACGCACACACAACAAGATGCGGCCATGCGACCGGCACCGAAAAAGAATACATCGAGGAAGCTATCCGCATAGGAATGACCGATTTCGGATTTTCCGATCATACTCCGATGCCGTTTCCGGACGGCTACTCATCCAAGGGGATGCGCATGGATCTCGACCAGATGGATGATTACACCGACACTGTTCTGTCTCTGAGAAAAGAATACAGGGATAAGATCAATATCTACTTCGGTCTGGAAGTCGAATTCTATCCCGCACTCTTTTCCAAGCTCATGAAATTCCTGGAAGGATACCCGGTCGAATATCTCATTCTCGGACAGCACTGCATGAACAACCAGTATGACGGATGCTGGTTCGGAGAAGAAACAAGCGATCCGGAAAGACTTGCCAAATATGTAGAACAGGCTCTTGCAGGTCTTTCAACAGGCAGATTTTTATATCTTGCACATCCCGATCTGATCAATTTCGTCGGGGACGATGCACTGTATCAGAAGCAGATGAGCCGCATCTGCGAATACGCATACGATCACAAGATTCCGCTCGAGATAAATCTTCTCGGTGTCGGTGAAAACAGAAATTATCCCAATCCCCTCTTCTGGGAGATCGCGGGCAAAACGGGAAATGATGTGGTGATGGCGCTCGATGCGCACCATGTACGTATGATAGACGTTCCGGAGAATGAGAAAAAAGCCATGGAGCTTGTGGACAGATTCGGTCTGAATCTTATCGAAACTCCTCTCCCCGAAATGAAATGATCAGTAAATACTCTTAAGTTTTTTCCTTGATCTCGAAAGAGCGGTTTCGACCGCCTTTTCGGAGAGATTCATGATATCAGATATTTCTTTTACGGAGGCACCGCTTATCTTTAATGTTAAGCAGTGTCTTTCTTTTTCCGTAAGTTCATTATTGATGCATTCCAAAAGCCGGTCCTTGATCTCATCGAAAAGAGCATTCTCCTCGGGCGTCATATCGGTTGAAGGCAGGATGAAATACGAACCGAGTTCCGGAGAGGTAATTCCGCCCGTGATATCGAGCGACAGATAATTGCTCAGAGGAAGGTTCTTCTGGTTGTTCCTGGTGCGGATGGCGTTGAAGACATTTCCTCTTATCTCGATTGATGCATATGTTTTGAAGGATGCGCCTCTGGAAGGATCATACTTTCCGATCGCATCAAATAGACCTATCATTCCCTCCTGAATAAGATCGTCACGGTCCGAGGAAATGATGGTGAACGTATTTACAATATAATTAACAAGTCCCGTATGTCTGGCGATAAGGTGATTCACTATCGCGGGGTATTCATGAGCTATCTCATGCATCCTCGCGATAAGCTCCTCATCGCTCATACGGGAATAATCTGGTAAAAGCTTTCTTTTTACTGTATCTGATCTGCTCAAATTCAGCCCTTCATTCGTCTTCTTACGATCTCGTAACTGAGTATTCCGCATGCAACGGAAGCATTAAGCGAATCGATCTGTCCCTTCATCGGGATCGAAGCGGTCATGTCGCACTTCTCACGGACAAGTCTCGTGACACCGCTTCCTTCATTACCTATGACAAGTCCGATGGGGCCTGTCAGATTAAGATCATACATAAGGTCTCCGTCCATTGCCGCGCATACGAACCAGAGTCCCTTTTCCTTGAGTTCCTCTATGGTGCGTGCGATATTCGTGACCTTTGCAACGGGGATGTAATTAAGTGCGCCCGCACTGGCTCTTGCAACGGATGCCGTAAGATGCGCGGCTCTGTCCGCACGGATGATGACTCCGTGGGCACCGGCCTGGTCCGCAGTTCTTATGATAGCACCGAGATTGTAAGGGTCTTCTATTCCGTCGAGGATAATGACAAAGGGATCCTCTCCCTTCTCCTCTGCGTTCTTAAGTATGTCGGATACCTCGCTGTACTCGTAAGCTGCGGTTATCGCGATGACGCCCTGGTGATGACCGGTTGATGACATATGATCGAGGCGGTCCTTATCAGCATACTTTATCGCAATATCCTTCTTGGCCGCTTCACGCTTGATCGTGAGTATGGCGCCGTCCTTGCATCCGTCAAGAACATAGAGCCTGTCTATCTCCTTGCCGGCACGGATGGCTTCTATGACCGGATTGCGTCCCTCTATTGCATTTTCATTAACCTTACTGTTTCCCTTTTCCTGAGACATAGTCTGCTCCGATCATTATCAGTTCATCGGCACGGTCCGTCCAGCCGGATATATAGAGATATCCGATGAGGGATTCCAGACCCGTCGCCTTGCTGTAGCTTGCAAAATTCGTGCCTCTTCCGGAAGGATGGGCATGATTCTTGCCGCGGTGCATTATATCCTTCTCTTCATCCGAAAGCATATCGCCTTCCATGAAAAGATCATATATCAGCGCCTGTGAATCGGCGCTGACATATTTTACGCTTGCTTTGTGGAATTTTCCGACAGGCATGTCACCTTTCTCGAGAAGCATCTTTCTGATGATAAGACTCATATATGCATCTCCGAGAAAAGAAAGCGACAGGGGCGAATACTTTAAGCCTTCTTCCACTTTGTGCCCTCTCTGGTATCTTCGATGAGGATGCCCTTTGCACTCAGTTCCTCACGGATCGCATCGGCCTGTGCAAAATCCTTTGCCTTCTTGGCAGCCTTTCTTGCATCGATACGTTCAAGTATCCAGGCTTCAAGCTCCGCATCCACTTCATTATCGCCGGCAAGCTTTTTCGCGCCTTCGAGAAGGTCGAGAGAAAGTGCCTTATCAAAATCAGCTACAAGCGCGCGCTTGGTAGCATCGTTGCAATCAGCCTTCAGAACATCGTAGAGCACGGTGATCGCCATGGAAGTATTGATATCATCGGTAAGTGCGTTCAGGAATTTCTCCCTGTACTGTGCAAATACGGCTTCATCTACGGATCCGTCCTCTTTCAGCTCACCCACACGCTTTAAGAGCTTCTGATATGCGGCGCTCATCTGGTCGAGCACTTCGTATGAGAACTCGAGAGGCTTGCGGTAATGGGACTGCAGGCAGAAGAAACGGTATGCAAGAGGATCGTAGCCCTTCTCTTCAAGAAGCGAAACGGTCAGGAATTCGCCGCTGGACTTACTCATCTTGCCCTTGTCCTTCTCGACAAGGTGATGAACATGGAACCAGTAATTGCACCAGGGATGTCCGAGGTAAGCCTCACTCTGTGCGATCTCATTGGTATGATGAGGGAAGATATTGTCAACACCGCCGCAGTGAATGTCCATATACTCGCCAAGGTGCTTTATTCCGATGCAGGAGCACTCGATGTGCCATCCGGGATATCCGCGTCCCCAGGGGCTTTCCCACTTAAGTTCCTGATCGTCGAATTTCGACTTGGTGAACCACAGAACGAAGTCCGTCTTGTTGCGCTTGTTGCTGTCCTCATCAACATCATCGCGGACGCCGACACGAAGATCATCCTCGTTATGATTGGACAGCGTGTAATACTTCTCAAGCTTGGAAGTATCGAAATAGATATTCTCGCCTGCCTGATAAGCATAGCCTTTCTCGAGCAGGACTTCGATCATATGGATGAATTCGGGAATGCAGTGAGTCGCAGGCTCAACGACATCGGGCATGCGGATATTGAGCTTTGCAAAGTCGGCAAAGAATGCCTTGGTGTAGTAATCAGCGATCTCAAGCACGGTCTTGTGCTCACGCTTAGCACCCTTGAGCATCTTGTCTTCGCCGGTATCGGCATCGCTCGAAAGATGTCCGACGTCTGTTATGTTCATGACACGCTTTACGTCATAGCCCGCATAAAGAAGTGCCTTTACAAGCATATCCTCACAGATATATGTACGAAGGTTTCCGATGTGTGCGAAATGATATACGGTAGGTCCGCAGGTATACATAGATACCTTGCCTTCTTCGCGGGACTTGAATTCTTCTACTTTTCTGGTTGCTGTATTATACAGTTGCATTTTATTGATCCTCTTTCTTTTGTTGATGTCACTGAACGAAGAGTCTGCTCTGAGTCACAGGGACTGTCCCCGTGACTCAAAAATCGGGGACGTTTTCTCCGCTTTCACTGTCTGTTCTCACTTTACGCCCGGACATCGCGAGCAGCCGCCGCATGATGCGGGGCCGATATCAGTCTGATCATATACACTGTTTATTAGCGCTATAGCCTGTGCGGAAATGCCTTCCTTAGCTCCGGTAAATCCAAGTCCTTCTTCGGTGGTCGCCTTTACATTTACGCGGCTTACATCAAGTTCGAGTGCGGCAGCAATCTTTGCTCTCATCTCGTCGATATAAGGTCTCATCTTCGGAGCCTGGGCGATGATGGTTGAATCGATATTCTCGATCACAAAGCCCTCATTCAGGAGCAGCTCCCCTACTTTCTCAAGAAGCTTTATCGAATCCGCACCTTTGTATTCGGGATCGGTATCGGGAAAATGCTTTCCGATATCTCCGAGAGCCGCAGCGCCCAGAAGCGCATCCATTATCGCATGAGTGAGCACATCCGCATCGGAGTGTCCGAGCAATCCCTTTTCGTAAGGGATGTTCACTCCTCCGATGATCATCGGACGGTCGTCACAGAGCTTATGAACATCATATCCTGAACCTATTCTCATGACCTTTTCCTTTATGACTATGCTGATGAGGTGAACAGAGGAAACCGTCCCCCTCCGCCTTGCTCAGAACAGTTCGTTGGTTATATACTGAAGAACTTCGGTGGCTTTTTCCTTCCACACATCAACTATATGCTCGGCAATCTCTTCCGTAGGAACCGAAAGCGTCATATCAAGGGTTGTAACATCACGGTCCTTGATGATGAGTCTTGTCTCATATTCTCCGGTAAGAAAATTCTGAGCATAATTGCTCTGCACGGCAAGTTCATTCCTGAGTTCGAATGCCTTGTCCGCAAAATAATTCTCGATATCATTCTTGATGAAATCGGGAAGACGGGATGCGAAATAATTGATCGTATCCCTTCCCTCGGTCGTTATCGAAAGCTCCGTAGAATTGTGTGAATGGGGAGCCTGTGAGATAAGGCCGTTTTCTATAAGTTCACCCTGTGCCTGCGTAAGAACATAGTAATCCGCATAATCCTTTCCCAGAACGAAATCGGAAATCTGGGAAGCGGTCATGAGGAAATCGACTCTGTTGAGCATATACAGGATGATCAGTTTTACCTGTGTGAGCTTTTCGGCATCCATTATTTAACGAGCCTCTTTACGGCTTCGGCAACCGAATCGCGTACTCTGGTATCGAATGCCTCGGGCATGATGTAATCCTCACAGAGCTTGTCTGCGGGAACCGCAGCTGCGATGGCTTCTGCTGCGGCAAGCTTCATCTCCTCGGTGATCTGGGGAGCTCTTGCTTCGAGTGCACCGCGGAAGATTCCGGGGAATGCGACAACGTTGTTGATCTGGTTGGGGAAGTCGCTTCTTCCGGTTCCCACGATCCTTGCGCCTGCTGCCTTTGCTTCGTCGGGCATGATCTCGGGAACGGGATTTGCCATTGCGAAGATGATGGGCTCTGCATTCATGGTCTTTATCATATCGCCGGTAAGAACTCCGGGTGCCGATACGCCTACGAAGATATCGGTTCCGACAACGGCATCCGCAAGAGATCCGGATCTGTTCTCGGGATTGGTGATCTTAAGCATTTCCTTCTTGGTATCGTTAAGGTCGGTTCTGTCTGCGGAAACAATTCCTCTCGAATCGCAGAGAGTAAGAGAACCGAATCCGTATTTAAGAAGAAGCTTGGAGATCGCTACGCCTGCTGCGCCTGCTCCGTTTACAACGATCTTGCAGTCCTCTTTCTTTTTACCGGTGACCTTGAGAGCGTTGATGGAAGCTGCGAGAACAACGATCGCGGTTCCGTGCTGGTCATCGTGGAATACGGGGATGTTGAGTTCCGCTTTCAGTCTTTCTTCTATCTCAAAGCATCTGGGTGCGGAGATATCCTCAAGATTGATCCCGCCGAATCCGGGTGCGATGTACTTGACCGCTTTGATGATCTCTTCGGTGTCCTGGGTATCAAGGCAGATGGGAACAGCATTTACTCCGCCGAACTCCTTGAAAAGAACAGCCTTGCCTTCCATAACGGGCATGGCAGCTTCGGGTCCGATATTTCCGAGTCCGAGAACCGCGGAACCGTCGGATACGACTGCGATTGTGTTGGCCTTCCATGTATATTTATATGCGAGATCCTTGTCCTTTGCTATCTCCTTACAGGGCTCTGCAACGCCGGGAGTATAGGCGATCGCAAGTGCCTCCCTTGAATCCACCTTGGACTTGGCTTCGGTGGAAAGCTTTCCGTTCCACTCCTCGTGTGCTTTAAGCGCTTCTTCGTTAACACCCATTTTTAATTCTCCTTACCTTTTATCTTTTTAAAGTGTTCTTTTATCTTATTTTCATACCCCTGTCCGTCGGGATTGAAGAATTCTCTTCCGTCCAGTTCGTAGGGGAGATATTGCTGCTTTACATAGTGGTTCGGGAAATCGTGTGCATATTGATAACCGATCCCGTGTCCGAGCTTTGCGGCTCCCTTGTAATGCGCATCCTGCAGGTGGGGAGGGATCGGAAGCGAACCCGTTTCCCTTATCTCTTCAAGTGCCGCATCAACCGCACATATTGCCGAATTTGATTTCGGTGCGGTCGCAACATATATCGCCGCTTCGGAAAGTATTATCCGTGCTTCCGGCATACCGACCTTTATGACCGCTTCGAATGCCGCGTTCGCAACGACAAGTGCATTGGGATCCGCCATGCCGACATCCTCCGCAGCGCATATCACGATACGTCTTGCTATGAAGCTTACTTCCTCGCCGGCATCAAGCATCCTTGCAAGGTAGTAGACCGCCGCATCGGGGTCGGAACCTCTCATACTCTTTATGAATGCGGAGATCGTATCGTAATGATTGTCTCCGCTCTTATCGTATCTTACGGCTTTCCTCTGGATGCATTCCTGTGCGACATCGAGAGTGATATGTATTCCGGGCTTTGATACATCAGCGGGTCCGGTGATGCCTTTGCCGCTTTCGCCTGTCGCGTTTTCATCGGGCTCTGTTGTAAGGATCGCAAGCTCCAGTGCGTTGAGAGCATGTCTTGCATCTCCGCCCGCAACATCAGCAATGAAATCCAGAGCATCGTCATCGATGTACGGATTATATCCCGCCATTCCTCTTTCGTGATCCGTTACGGCGATCTTCAGAAGAGTCTTGACGTTTTCCATGCTCAGGGGCTTAAGCTCGAATATCATCGAACGGCTTATAAGAGCGCCGTTAACCTCGAAGTACGGATTCTCGGTCGTTGCGCCTATCAGTGTGACCGTTCCGTCTTCGACGAACGGTAAAAGAAAATCCTGCTGCCCCTTATTGAATCGGTGTATCTCGTCTATGAAAAGGATGGTCTTCTGCGAATTCATCGCAAGGATGCTCTTTGCTTCGTTAACGGCATCCTCCATATCCTTTTTTCCCGCGGTGGTCGCATTGATCGAAATAAAGCGCGACTTTGTTGCTCCGGCGATGACCTTGGCAATCGTGGTCTTGCCCGTTCCGGGCGGTCCGTACAGTATCAGAGAGCTGATCTTGTCAGCCTTGATGGCACGGTAAAGGAGCTTGCCGGGTGCGATTATCTCCTCCTGACCAACAACCTCTTCCGGGGTTCTGGGCCTCATCCTTGCGGCAAGAGGGCTTTCGGATTCTTTGGTTTTATCTGACATGTATTCAAACAGATTGAGCTGATCCATGACCCCTTACCAGTTCTTCGAATACGCATCCGCGCTCTTCGAAATTCTTGAAATATCCGTATGAAGCGGCAGCGGGTGAAAGTACGCAGCCTCTTCCCTTATCCGTTATCTCATATGCTTTATCAACAGCCGACTTAAGATCCGGTTCGTAGCAAACATTGGAAAGGCTTGTTCCCAGTTCCTTTACGATCCTTTCGCCCGTTGCATACATACATATGAATCTGTATTCTCCGTGCTTTTTCATATAATCTTCGAGCACGGAATACGAAATGCCCCTGTCCATTCCGCCGATCAGGATGACCTGAGCTCCGGGAATGCTCTCGGCTGCGCTGATAGCAGCTTCGGGGATGGTAGATATCGAATCGTCGTACCATGCGATCCCGCCGAACTCTCCTATCTTCTTCATTCTGTGCGGAAGAGCTTCGAAGTTCTTAAGGCTTTTCAGTACGTCTTCTTTTGCCAGACCGAATTCATCACAGCAGATCTTCTCTACGAAGTATGCGTTGATCTTATTATGGTCCCCAAAAAGAGAAAGCTCTATTCCGGAAAGATCGTCTTCGGAAGGAACCACTCTAATCTTGTCGGAACACGAAATAAGCTCGGGAACATTCTCACCGATATACGCTTTATCACCGGGGATCTGGCGCGTAATTATATGGCTCTTGGCTTCAAAATACGCATCCATCGTTCCGTAATAATCAAGATGTTCCTCATACAGATCGAGGAATACGGAAATATGCGGTGCGGTCTTGGCATCCTTGAGCTGATGACAGGACAGTTCGAGGACGACTATCGAATCTCCCGCCGCATCGTCGTAATAATCAAGACAGGGAAGACCTATGTTTCCCGCAAGTATGACTTTCTTTCCCGACAGTTCACCGAGTACGTGGGCAAGCATCGAAACCGTCGTGGACTTTCCCTTGGTTCCGGTGATACCGACTGTCTTCATACGGTATTCATGTAAAAAGATCTCGGTCTGTGAAGTGATCTTTGCACTGATCTTATCGCAGATGCTTTTATCGGCATCTTTGGGAGGCCAGACAATGCCGGGACTCTTTACGATGATATCTGCGTCTTCGCCCGCTCCTGCGAGCATCTCTTCGGGTTTTCCCTCAAATATTGTAACGGACTTCGGTGAGGTGTGTTCGGACAGCCATTTTTCGGTGGACCTGCCCTCTCTTCCGTAGCCCCAGATAATTATTCTTTTGCCTTCAAAAAGTTCGGGTACAGCCATGATTCTCCCCATCAGGGCAAAAATGCCCATAATCTTATGTATTATACCCAAAATACCGCTTTTTTACAACAAAATGCCCTGTTTTACGGCAAAGAAAAAACCCGATGCTTTGAGTCACAGGGACAGTCCCCGTGACTCAAAGGACATCCTGCCCGCCGTGACGCAAATTAAGACAAAAAAAGTGAGTCACGGGGACTGTCCCCGTGACTCACTGTCAGGTATATTTTTAGTTAAGTGTTACGGTGCTCCATCCGTTCTTGGGTACAAGGCAGATGTAAGTCTTACCGGGATTGATCTGAATCTCGTCACCGTTCTCGTCATAGAACTTGGTGATCTCGTAGTCGAGCTTGTCGTTGCTTACAGCCTTATTCCAGGTAACCTTGATAGCCTGGCCGTTGGTGATATAGTAGCCGGTGGTATCGGTCTGGTTGAAGTAGAGATAGATCAGGTATCCGTGATCATCGTACTCATAATAATCGGTGCACTGGAGAAGGACATTCTCGAAAGTAACTACCTGATCATCCTCTGCATCCTTCTGAAGCTCTCCGTAGAGGTAATAATCATAGGTGCCGGTTGATTCGTTGTACTTAAGCTCAGTCTGAGTGTGCTTTAAAGTAGGCATCTGGATATGGGTTGCGGATGTAGCGTTCGAATAACCCATCTCGGTGAGAGTCATATCGGTGCCGTAAGGTCTGATAAGGAAGTGGCTGTCACGCATGGGAGCGTATGAATTGTAGGTGGTGGAGATTCCCTGCTTTGCAATGTAATTTGAAAGTCCGGGATACATCTGGGTTCCTCCGCCGAGTCTTACTCCCTCACGGTCATCGCCGGTAACATACTCGGAATACTCCCATCCCTTGCCGTTATCTGCTCTCCAGAAACCGCTGGAAATGTGATTGCAGTAAGGCTTTGAGATGAAGTCGTTGATGTAGATGGGGCCACCGTCATGGATCAGAATCGCATTGTACTCACCTGCAAGAGGGATGTTGGTGGGACGTGTGGAACGGATGCTTCCCATCTGCTCAAGATTGTTCCAGTCCTTGCGGATGCACATAAGTCTGGTGACACGATCGTTAGCGGTTGAGTTCATAAGCTCGTAAACGATATCGCATTCACCGATGCCGTAATGAGGAAGAGCTGTCTTCTCATTATCTACCATTACAGCGATGGGACGCTGGTCCTTGATCTCCTTGGGTACGGGAAGACCGGTAAGTTCCGAAGCATAGCAGTCAGCAGGCATTTCAAAGGTCTCGGTCTGATCTGTATCAGCAACGGGTGTGGTCTGGTTTCCGCTGTCATCAACGGATACGATGGGCTGTGACTGGAATCCGCCTTCCTGCTGTGCGGGAGCATCTTCCTGTCCGCATGCTGCCATGATCGATACGGTCATAGCGGCTACGAGAGCCAGACTTATCAGTTTATTTTTTTTCATAACAAAATTTCCTCCATAGTATGTCTCTTACATACATTACACATTATAGTATCCGATTGTGGTGTTTACAAGTTCAACATACTATATATAGTGAATCTTAAGTAAATCTTAAAGTTTGAAAAGCCCGATTTTATTGAGTTTTTGGCCGATTAATGGTAAATTTAACCCTGCAAAAGAAAACAGACAGAAAAAACAAGGAAAGATTTTATTTATGAGAATTTTCAAAAAAATGCTGATAACACTGGCGATCACAGCATTTGCCGTACTTATGCCGAAGACCGGAGCTCAGGCAGCAAACACTTCGCTCCCCGCAACCACTCCGATCTGGTTCGATGCCGAGTACTACGCAACGGTTTATCCCGATGTATATAATGCATTCGCTCCCAATATCCAGGCTATGGGTGGTCTCGATAACGCTATGTGGTTCCATTACAGAAATCTCGGCGTTAACGAAGGAAGAAAGCCCGCCGCGGATCCTAACTGGTTCGATGCTGCGTATTATGCAGCCACCTATCCCGATGTAGCCGCTGTATACGGTACGGATGCCAATAAGCTCTTTGCCCATTACATCACTTCGGGAAGAAGCGAGCTCAGACGCCCCAATGCTTCCTACGTACATACCGTGGACAGAAACGGCGTACCCAACGGACTCGCTCCTTCAACGGGAGCTCCCGCAGCAGCTCAGCCTGCTGCCACTCAGCCCGATCCCGCCATTCAGACCAAGCCCGGAACCGCTGCCACTGAAGAGGGAGTATACTTCCCCACCGGACTTCCCTGCAACGGATCACCTTATTATATAGTTGTCGACCGTACCTATAATGTATGTAACGTTCTTGCGGTAGGTCCCGACGGAACTTATTCACAGCTCATAAGGAGCATGCTCTGCTCTACCGGAAGAGCCGGACACGGAACTCCCGGCGGAACCTTCACCATCTATGAGCACACCGCAGGCGGCGGCTGGGTATATATGGCTGACGGAACCTGGGCGGTATGGGGAATGAGATTCAGAACCGGCGGATATATGTTCCACTCCGTATGCTTCGCCAAGAAGGGCGATCTTCTTCCCATCCCCGAGGAAGTTGCGGCACTCGGAAGCAAGGCTTCACTCGGATGCGTAAGACTTTCCGTTGAAGATGCTATGTGGCTCTACAACACCGTTCCCGACGGAACACTCGTAACAATAGCGGGATGATAATCCCGTTCTACACGGCGTCTCCATAATTGAGACTCCGTATAATATAAAGTCCCGGACAGATCATGACTGTCCGGGACACTTTTTATTTCTGGATAAATTTTGATCGTTCAATCGCAGACACTGCCGGCCCCTGCAAGCTGTTTCGTCGGCAAGCCCGGATATCACAGTTCCGCAAGTGCTTCCTTAAGCCTTGGAATGAACACTTCGGGAACGCAATTCTCATCGCACCACTCCTTCATCAGCCCGGAAAGAGGCTGGGTACGGAGCCCTGCGATCTCTTTGTCATATCTGTCCGTAAGGAGGCTCTTCTTGCCGCTCTCGATATAAGCCTGAAGGCATGCGGCAACTTCACTTCTTGTTCCTACGCATTCGAAAGGCTTGTTCTCATCAAGTCCTACAAGTTCCCTGAAATCCTTATCCAGAGATTCCTTGTCGAGAAGCTTTTCTCCGAATATCTTCACAAGCTCATCCTCTTCGATGAAGGGACTCATGATGATATATACGAAGAGGCACTTGGGACATGAGCAGCACCATATGCCCTTCTTGCTTCCCCTGTTGCAGGATCTGAACACTCCGTAGTAATCCTTACCCTTTGCGGCAAATATCGCGGCGATCTGGGCTTCGGTGAAAGGCCTCAAGAGTGAGAAATAATGAATGTCCGAATCGGTTATTCCCTCGATATATTCATCGAAATCCTCTTCGAATTCATAGCTCTTTGAGTACTGGTGATTAACCTTGGTTCCGGGTACGGTGCTTTCATTCGCACTTGTCTCATTCGAAAGAGCGATGTATTTGAATCCGCACAGATATGCGGTGATGACGGCCGAGAAAGCAAATACCGCGGAGATGGGAATATGCCCGTTCATATATCCCTCTTCGTTCAGTCTGATTATCTCCGCATCGAGAGTTCTCTTAGCTGTATAAACGCCCTTCTTATGACCGCACTTTTCGATGACATTGGTCGCAGTGGCATTTTCATTGACAACGTATGTCGTGATATCCTCACCCTTTAAGATCTCAAGGCTTACGACGGAATCCTTGCCGCCGCCGACGGGAACGAGACATCCCGAATAAGTCTTTTCGTCATGAAGAACGGCAGGTTCATCATCCGTTGTAGTGGCGCACTCGAATCTTACGAGTCTGCTCTTGGAAACCGTGATGCCGTTCCTGTAAAGGAATTCACCGAGTCCGTTGTAGTAGAGCTTCTTCCACCAGTCCATCTGGGAAGCGGAAAGAGAACCGCACTTGATGACAACCTTCTCGGGACATACGGCCTTGTAATAGCTTATCGTCTCGACAAGTCCCAGATTGAATACGAGAGCTCTGAGGATAGGATCGTTCAGATCAACGTCTCTTTCTCCGAGAGGGAATTTCCACTCGGGCATGAAATCTCTGAGACCGGGAATGGAGAACCTGAATCTTACGAAAAGAAATCCGTCCTCCGTTCTCATCTCATATTTTCTGTATTCAAATGTATCGTAAAGTTTTCTGAGATCGTCAAACTGTTTCTGTGACATGATTACCGCCTTGCAATAATAGAATTGGTACTCTTAATGATATCACTAAACGCAAAAAAAGGATAGCGGAGCCGGACGCTTCGCTATCCTTTATCCTGTTTTTCATTAATCCGGATCGATCTGTTTTCAGATCAATTGCCGTTTCTTACCGATGCGCTGTAGCCGTCGATTCCGGTGTCGATGACAATGGTCTGATTTTCGGAAACCCTGTCTTCGAGAATGAATCTCGCGGCAAGTGTCTCGATGTACTTCTGGATGTAACGTTTCAGAGGTCTTGCGCCGTATACGGGATCGTATGCGGAATCTATTACATTCTGAACTGCCGCGTCCGTAAGTTCGATCCTGATATCCTTGTCGGAAAGTCTCTTGTTGATATCATCGACAAGAAGATTAATGATACCGCCGAGATTATCCTTGGTAAGGGGCTTGAACATTATGATCTCATCAAGCCTGTTGAGGAACTCCGGTCTGAAGTGAGCCTTCAATTCCTCCATCGCAAGGTCTTCCGCATCATCCTTGATATTGCCTTCATCATCTATTCCGTCGAGAAGGAATCTTGCACCGATATTCGATGTCATGATGATGATCGTGTTCTTGAAATCTACGGTCTTTCCGTGGGAGTCGGTGATACGTCCGTCATCAAGCACCTGGAGAAGTACGTTGAAGACATCAGGCGCGGCCTTTTCTATCTCGTCAAAAAGAACTACGCAATAAGGCTTTCTGCGCACCGCTTCGGTAAGCTGTCCGCCCTCGTCATATCCGACATATCCGGGAGGAGCTCCGATCAGTCTCGATACGCTGTGCTTTTCCATATATTCACTCATATCGATACGTACCATATTGGTCTCGTCATCGAAAAGTGCGGCTGCGAGTGACTTTGCAAGCTCCGTCTTACCGACGCCTGTAGGTCCGAGGAAAAGGAATGATCCGATGGGCTTCGAAGGATCCTTGATGCCCGCCTTTGAACGGATGATCGCTTCGGTAACTTTAGTCACAGCTTCATCCTGTCCCATTACTCTCTTATGAAGCTCATCATCGAGATGAAGGGTCTTGGTCCTCTCACCTTCGGTAAGCTTTGCAACCGGAATGCCGGTCCACTTGGAGACTATACGTGCGATCTCTTCATCGGAAACCTTCTCACGAACAAGCTTATTCTCTACGGTTCCGCTGTTCTCGGCTTCCTCGAGTTCCTTCTTCAGTTTAGGCAGAGTGCCGTATGAAAGTTCGGCAGCCTTCTCAAGGTCTCCCTTGGTCTGTGCGATCGCGATCTGTGAATTGACCGCATCTATTTCTTCACGGAGTTTGCTGAGGCGTCCTGCGGCATTCTTCTCGTTGTCCCACTGTGCTTTCTGGGTTTCGAAGTTTTCTTTTAATTCCGCAAGTTCCTTCTGAAGATCTTCAAGTCTTTCTTTTGACAGATTGTCTTCTTCCTTCTTGAGTGCGGTCTCTTCGATCTGAAGCTGGAGGATCTTGCGGTTCATCTCATCGAGTTCCGCGGGAAGCGAGTCCATCTCGGTCTTGATCAGTGCACAAGCTTCGTCGACAAGATCGATTGCCTTATCGGGAAGGAATCTGTCGCTTATGTATCTGTTGGAAAGGACCGCTGCGGAAACAAGTGCGGTGTCCATGATCTTGACGCCGTGGTAAACCTCGTATCTTTCCTTGAGTCCTCTGAGGATTGAGATCGTATCTTCCACCGTCGGCTCGTCGACCATGACGGGCTGGAAACGTCTCTCGAGTGCGGCGTCTGTCTCAATGTACTGACGGTACTCATCGAGCGTGGTAGCACCTATGCAGTGGAGCTCGCCTCTTGCAAGCATGGGCTTTAACATATTGCCGGCATCGAGTGCGCCGTCCGTCTTGCCCGCACCGACGATCGTATGAAGCTCATCTATGAAAAGAATGATGTTTCCGTCGGAAGCTTTTACTTCATCGAGAACGGCCTTGAGCCTTTCCTCAAACTCGCCTCTGTACTTGGCACCTGCGATGAGAGCACCCATATCGAGTGCGAAGATCTTCTTATCCTTCAGGTTATCGGGTACATCTCCACGCACGATACGCTGTGCAAGACCCTCTACGACCGCAGTCTTACCTACACCGGGTTCACCGATGAGAACGGGATTGTTCTTGGTCTTTCTTGAAAGGATGCGGACAACGTTTCTTATCTCGGAATCTCTCCCGATGACGGGATCGAGCTTCTGGTCACGTGCCTTCTCGACGAGGTCCTGTCCGTACTTTTCGAGAGTATCGTATGTTGCTTCGGGATTGTCGGAGGTTACCCTCTGGTTACCGCGCACCTGCGAAAGAGCCATAAGGAAGCGCTCCCTTGTAATGCCGTACTCTTTGAATATCTCCTTCATTGTGCGTGAAGGATATTTGATCATCGCAAGGAAGAGATGCTCTACGGATACATACTCATCTCCCATCGCCTTGGCTTCGTCTTCGGCAAATGTAAGTACCTTATTAAGATCCTGGCTTATATGCATCTGGCCGGCACCGCTTCCGGATACCTTGACGCATTTGCTCAGATACTCATCGGCCTTGGCACAAAAGTGCTCGGTGTTGATCTCCATCTTTTCGATGAGCTTTAAGATGAGGCTGTCGTCAATATGAAGAAGGGAGACAAGAAGATGTTCCTGTCCCAGTTCCTGGTTGCCGTATTCCGTTCCGAGGCGCTCTATGCCGTTGATCGCCTCCATCGATTTCTGTGTAAACTTTTGAATATTCATATATATCCCCCCTTTCAGGAGATGAAGTGAACGACGGAACCGTCCCATCGTTCACCCTTCGTCATTGTTTCATCTGTTCTATATGAAGTATAACACGAAAATTTTTAAATGCAACACAAGAATTTATTTTACGGGAAAGTTTATCGCCTCGGTGTAGAGATCATTAAAGTCCTCTTCCAGCGCGAGGTTAATGACTACGGGAGTCTGTGCGATGCGTGCGCCTGCGGCAAAAGAATACGCTCCCGCGAGTGAAGTGTTTCCTCCCGCCCTGCATACGTTTATGAGCGTTCCCGGAAGAAGTCCTATGTAAGCGGCGTCCCAGGGATTTAAATGCACTCCGAATCCGCCGGACAAAGTACATCTTTCAATTTCGTCAAAAGTGATTCCGGCCTTTTCGCAGATGATCTTTATTCCCGCATTCATTGCAGCCTTTGCAAGCTGCAGTGCCCTGATCGATTCCTGTGTGATATGTACGTTTCCGATATCGATGCCTTCTTCAAACCAGGGCTCATTAAGAAGTCCCGTAGGATCGGCATAACCTCCTTTTATAAGGACGGAAGTCAGGTGGATCATATCCGCGCCCCATATGCCCTTGCACGGTCCGCCTTCAAAAGCGGGTCCCGCCGCGGTTGCGGTTACATAGAGGTGATCCTTGTTTCCGAGTGCGATCTCTCCGTTTGTTCCGAGGTCGCATAAAAGCCTGTATTTATCCGATGAGCACAGATCTGCCGCAAGAATTCCGGAATAGATGTCCGCTCCCACGAATGCGGAAAAGCCCGGAAGCACGATCACATTGACCGATACATCCGAGATCTTCATTTCAAAAGAATCACCGTTTATATGGGATGCTGTAAACGGAGCCTCACCAAGCTCCGCAGGATCGTATCCCATGAGCAGATATGTCATGGTGGTATTGGCACTGACATACATATCAACACTTCCGCTCAGACCGTTTTCACGGATGAATTTCTTCACACCCGTTCCGATCACATTGCGGATGCTCTCTTTCATTTCTTCAAGAGCAAATTTATCGGCGGATGCCTTTATCCTCGAAAGCACATCTGCTCCGAACCTGCCCTGTGGATTAAGGCACACATATGTATCCGCGGCTCTGCCATCGGAATCAATATACGCCATGGCAACCGTCGTGGTTCCGATGTCGGTGCTTATAATGGGACGAAAAAGAGGGGCTCCCATAACAGGATTCCCGTCATTAACGGCGATGATGTCGCAGGGATCTTCAAATTCCCCGAAGCATCTTCCGCAGCCTGTGCAAATTGTGCATCTGTTTCCTTTTTTCATACCCGATTATAATATCACATTTGCAGGTCAGCGCGCTCGTAAATACCCTCTCGAAGATGCATTTAACGCACAAAAAAACTTCCGGTCTTAATCGACCGGAAGTTTTGAGTTCATTCGAAAATCGGATTATTTGATGATCCTGATGGTTCCGAAGAAGAGTACAGGCTTGGTCTCGCCCTTGCATGCATAAACGATAGCGATGATCTGGCATACGAACATGAAGAGTCCCCAGATCCATCCGATGAAAGGAATGATGCCGATGAGGGAGAACAGAGCCATTACAAGACCTTCGTTAGCGTAGAATCTGAGATAATCGGAACGCTGTCCGTTTACATCTCCGCCGAAGTAAGCAAGGATAACTCCGATGAAGCTTCCCATAACAGCGATGATTCCAAGAAGCTTATCGCAAGGGTTAACGGGTGCATACATAGGATGTGAAGGTGCTGCGGGTGCTGCCTGCTGATACTGAGGCTGAGGCTGAGGCTGGGGCTGAGGTGCGCCCTGAGGCTGTGCTGCGCCAGCAGCTGCTGCGCCAAAGTTGAAGCCGCAAACTGTGCAGAATACTGCATCATCAGCTACCTGAGCTCCACATTTAGAACATGTTTTCATAAGTGTCCCTCCTAAAATTCGTGAGTAATAATTTTCGATGAGAACTGTGTGTTCGACCACCGAAACGAATTATATCATAAAAATACAAAATGTTGTATACGAAATCCGAAATACACTAAATTTTTACTTGTGCAGTGCGGCTTTATTCCATAAAATAGAAGCGATGAGATTACTTAGACCGCTAAACATCATAAAAAATGCGATATTTACGGCACTTGCAGTATCGCTTCTCATTCTTTTCCCTTCGGTGAAAGCATCCGCAGCCGAAGCGGATCCCTATTCCGTTATCTGCTCATTCGCATCCGCAAACGGTAAAAATGTCTACGCCGTAAGCACGGGCTCGGTACCGGACACTTATTCCACGATCACAGAAGCCGCCGCAGCCGCAGGTGAAGGCGATATTATCTATATCTATCCCGGCGAATATGAAGAAAGCCTGGATCTTCGTACCAAGGAACTCATTCTCTTCGGTCAGGACAGGGACACCTGCATCATCAAATACGAGACAACGAAATATTCCTCTCCCGTCCTGAACATATCTGCGGGAACATTCAGCAATCTCACACTTTACGGTTACAGGAATTCAACTGAAGATCTGCCGGCGGACGTTGCCGAAATGACTTACGATACCGTGGATGACAGCTTCTCCGGATACGTCATTCATATTGATGATGACTACGAATACGGACGCTCTCTGTACTTTAACAACTGCAACATCATCTCGGAGAACAGCAACTGCGTCGGTCTCGGATTCAGGGATCACTTCTCAGTTTCATTCGAAAACTGTCTGCTCAGGTCTGTCGGATCCGCAGGAATTCTGTATGTACATGACCCCGAAGAGCTCATCGGTCCAAAGAGCGATATGAAGCTTTCCTTCAAGGACTGCACATGGGAGAATTTCGGATACCCTTACGTTATCTGTGCCAAGTCCATACACACCACAAACCGCGTGGAGCTTACCTTTCAAAACGTCACCACATACTGCTATGCGACCAACAGAACCGATCTCTACACTCCCGGCAATGCATTCAGGGGATTTGATATAAGACTTCTGCTTCAGCTTCCCCAGGTATTCGGAAACACTCCCATCATCCCCAAAGCGGACAGAAAACTCTCGGTACAGCTGCAGGAATTCAGGACACATACCGACTATAAGAAACCTGGTATATATTTCCTTACGGACAGGTCCGAAAAAGAAAAAGATCCGGATGCTCTTCCCACGATCATAACCGTTTATTTCATCAACAACGCTTATGATATCCAGGGCGACGGATGGGCCGGAAGCAACGCATTCTATCTCACCGAGGACAGCACAGGCAATACGCTCGATGAGATGAATTATCATATAAATATTTGACCTGCATTTGTGCAATATGATCCCGTAGAAAACGATTTACATACAAAATGCTGAATTTTCAGAACATTAAGTTTTTTGTTTGACAGAATTCGTTCACAAATGTTAATATTTTATTAAGATTCAGGTACGGACGTGATCTCACATATTTTTGTAAATCACCTCTGATCAGATGATTTTCAAAAGTATGTGATTTTTTTATGAAATCCATACCGAATCATTAACCGGTCCGAAGGACCAAGTATTTCAAAGGGGCTAGTTACCCCGGGCTTTATAGGAGGCACCAAATGAACAAGGGAACTGTCAAGTGGTTTAATGCACAGAAGGGTTATGGTTTCATCACCGATGAGGCTTCAGGAAAGGATGTATTCGTACACTTCTCCGGCATCAATTCTGATGGATACAAGACTCTCGACGAGGGCGCTACCGTTACCTTCGATATCGAAGTTGACGAAGCAAAGGGCAAGGAGCGCGCTGTCAACGTTACTGTACAGAAGTAAACCGTTTGAATATAGATAAATATATTCAGTAAGATAGCGTACCAAAAAGCGGATGACCAAGGTCATCCGCTTTTTTCTATATTCCCCATACTCCAAGCAGAACGTATCTTAAGAGCACATATAATGCAAGATGTGCGGGATAGAATGCATAGAAGAAATATTTCATCTTCAGTCCGCGCTTTCCGTTATACATCTCAACGGGAAGTGCAGAGATGAATGCGGTAGCTTCTCCGAAGCTCATTATCGTCAGTGCAAGGACTCCTGCGTTAAATCCGTTGACCCAGGCAGGTCTTGCAAGCCACATGGCTACAACGGCCAGAACGCCCCACCCGCCGTAATCGGTGCAGAGAAGCTCGGCAAGCGTAAAGAATGCGAATACATACAAAAGTCCGACAGTGATACGCATCTTCTTTTCGGCTTCGTACTTCTTAGTCTTTACCAGATATACGATGAAGCCTGCGATAAATCCCACCGCGCCGGAGATCACGTTTGAAACAAAGTCATCGAGTTCGAAGATCGCACCGATGATATATCCGACTATCGATCCCATGCTTGTTATGCAGGCAAATGCTCCGAATGCTCCCGCTATGAGAAATCCGATCTTATCAACAAACCTGTGAAATCCGTTAAAGCTCTCCTGCTTCTTTACATGATCTGCAGCGAGCAATGCAAACACCGCAATGAAAAGAGTAAAGAATACGTTCTGATGCTTTATCGTGATCTCTCCGAAAAATGCCATATCAAAAGGCAGATCGGAAACCAGTGCAAAGATACCGAGCCTTACAAGATACTTCTTCATATTGCGGGTATGAAGGAATCCTTCAACAAGAAGGAAACAGAATATCGGAAATGCAAGTCTTCCGATCGAACGTATTGTTATATCCAGATTCTGAACCTTCTCGGGATCTCCCATCCATTCCATCCAGAGCCGGGGAACTCTTGAGCAGATAAGTGCCTTGCTGTATTCGGTTCCTTTCGGCTGCAGGATATTGTACAGATAAAACTCCACTATCGAAGCACCGAAGTGGTCGATGAACATGGAGATTATTGCAATGATCTTTAAGGTGCTTCCGGTGATGCCGAACTTTGCTTTTTTCGGTGCCGGTTCTGCGGCAGCTGCTTCCTGTACAGCATCAGCAGCCGTATCCTGCACATTCTCCGTTACGGAAGTTTCCGGGTTTTCATTCTGTCTGCTCTGTTCTTCCATTTATGTATCCTTCCATTATCTCAAGGATCTGTTCCCTGCCCTGCTTTGTCTCTGCGGAAAAAGGAATGACCTTTATTTCCTTTTCGGTCTTCAGAACAGTCCTGATATTCTTAAGCTGCTTATCTATCTGGCTTCTTTTAAGCTTATCCGCCTTGGTAGCAACCACAACCGGTGTAAGGCCTGCGGAAACTATCCAGTCATACATCTGGCGGTCGTCGCCGGTGGGATCGTGTCTTATGTCCACAAGGAGAACAACACACTTAAGTGTTTTGGACATGCGGAGGTATTTCTCTATCATCGGCCCCCACTTGGCACGTTCTTCCATCGAAGTTCTCGCATAGCCGTATCCGGGAAGATCCACAAGATAAAAGTAAATGTCCTCGGGCAGGCTTTCTTCACCGCATCTTACCTTGTAAAAATTCACGGTGCGTGTCTTGCCGGGTTCGGAACTTGTACGTGCAAGCTTCTTTCTGTTAAGGAGCGTATTGATCAGGGATGATTTTCCAACATTGCTCCTGCCCGCAAATGCTATCTCGGGTTCGGCATTCACGGGAAACTTGCTGGTTATTCCGCATACGATATCAAGTTCTGCATTCTTTACTGTGAGCATGGATATCCTTTAAAAAGACCCCGGATGTAAGACCCGGGGTCAGATTCATTATTGTTTATACGGCATCTTTCTTTTTGATCAGCTTGACGACTTCGGGATTGCCGCCGTTTTCGACAGCCTCCTTGGTCACCAGACATTTCCTGATCGTATCGTCCGAAGGGATATCGTACATTACGTTCATCATGGATTTCTCCATTATCGAACGAAGTCCTCTCGCTCCGGTCTTGCGCTCATATGCCTGATCCGCAACCGATTCAAGAGCCGCATCTTCGAAATCAAGTTCAACTCCGTCCATCTCGAAGAGCTTCTTGTACTGCTTGACAAGTGCATTCTTGGGCTCTTTTAAGATCTTGATGAGAGCATCCTTATCAAGTCCTTCAAGACTTACCGCTATAGGTACACGGCCAACGAACTCGGGGATCAGTCCGAACTTGATCAGATCCTGGGGCTCAACTTTCTTGAAGACCTCTCCGATCTCTTTTTCATTCTTGGAAGCGAGTTCGGTGTTGAATCCGATCGTCTTTCTGTTAAGTCTGGTCTCTATGATCTGCTCGAGTCCGTCAAACGCACCTCCGCAGATGAAAAGGATATTCGTGGTGTCGATCTGGATCAGTTCCTGGTGAGGATGCTTTCTTCCTCCCTGGGGCGGAACGGATGCGACCGTGCCTTCGATTATCTTGAGAAGTGCCTGCTGAACGCCTTCACCCGATACATCCCTTGTGATGGATACGTTCTCGGTCTTCTTGGTTATCTTATCGATCTCGTCGATGTAGATGATTCCGCGTGATGCCTTGGCAACATCGTAATCCGCAGCCTGTATCAGCTTAAGGAGAATGTTCTCAACATCCTCGCCGACATAACCTGCCTCGGTAAGTGTCGTGGCATCTGCGATAGCGAAAGGAACATTGATGATCTTGGCAAGGGTCTGCGCAAGATATGTCTTACCGCTTCCGGTAGGTCCGAGGAGAAGAATGTTGCTCTTCTGAAGCTCCACATCATCTTCCTTGGGAGGATTGGTCACTCTCTTGTAGTGATTGTAGACCGCAACGGAAAGAGCCTTCTTGGCCTCTTCCTGACCTATTACGTACTCATCCAGGAAATCCTTGATCTGGCGGGGCTTAAGCAATCTGATTTCATCGGATGACGAAGATGAAGCCGTGCTTACCTCTTCTTCCTCAAGATCGTCCTCGATGATATCGGAACAGATGCTTATGCACTCGTCGCAGATATAGATTCCGGGAGGTCCCGCAACAAGCTTTCTTGTCTCCCTTTTTGGCTTACCGCAAAAGGAACATTTTATTTCATCACTGTCTTTCTTAGATGCCATTATTTCTTGTCTCCGGTGTCGTGGCTCTCAATGACAGAATCAACAAGTCCGTACTCGACCGCTTCCTTGGCGCTCATCCAGTTGTCTCTGTCGGTATCGATGCACATCTGCTCGTAGGACTTTCCGGTATTCTCGGCAAGGATCCTGTTGAGCTTTTCCTTGGTGCGGATGATGTTCTTGGCTGCGATCTCGATCTCGGTAGCCTGACCCTTTGCTCCGCCCGAAGGCTGATGGATCATAACCTCGGCATTGGGAAGGATGTATCTCTTGCCCTTTGCTCCCCCCGCAAGAAGGAATGCTCCCATGCTTGCAGCCATACCGATGCATACCGTTGAAACATCGCTCTTGATGTAATGCATGGTATCGTATATAGCCATTCCTGCGGTAACGGAACCGCCGGGGCTGTTGATGTAAAGGTGGATATCCTTCTCGGGATCTTCCGCTTCAAGGAAAAGAAGCTGCGCAACAACGATGCTTGCGGTATCGTCGTTAACCTCGTCTCCAAGGAAGATGATCCTGTCCTTTAAAAGTCTTGAATAAATATCGTAAGAGCGCTCGCCCTTTGATGTCTGTTCAATGACATAAGGCACTAAACTTGACATTTATACCTCCTTAGCGTTCTCGGTGATGAAGTCCATAGCCTTCTTGACGAGAAGGTCCTTGTCCATCTCCTTGAGACCCTTTGCTTCAAGCATCTCTCTTACCTTGTCTACTTCGAGCTGGTAAGCTTCTGCCATTGATTCATATTCCTTCTGACGATCGTCATCGGTAACGGTCATTCCCTCTGCATCGGCAACAGCCTGGAGGACAAGACGTGACTTGATGCGGTCCTCAGCCTGAGGTCTCACCTGCTCCATCATGCGGTCGAGGGTAAGTCCGGTGTACTTAACGTAGCTGTCCCATGAAAGACCCTGCATTGACAGTCTTTGCTGGTAATCCCTGATGATGAGCTTCTGCTCTGTCTCGAAGATCTCCTCGGGTACATCCATCTTGGAATTCTCAACAACCTTGGCAATAGCTTCGTCCTGCTTCTTACCTCTTGCCTCATTGAGCTTATCAACCTCAAGGTCGCTTCTTACTGAATCCTTGTAATCCTTAACGGACTCGAAGCCCTTGTCTGCAGCATAGTCATCATCGAGTGCGGGAACGATCTTCTCTTCGATCTCATTGACCTTGCACTTAAAGACTGATGCCTTTCCTGCAAGTGACTCCTCGTGATAATCCTCGGGGAAGCTTACGTTGACTTCAACATCCGCTCCTGCCTCTGCTCCTACGAGCTGCTCCTCGAATCCGGGAATGAACTGTCCGGAACCGATGGTAAGGAGATGATTGGTTCCCTTGCCGCCTTCGAAAGGGACACCGTCAACGAATCCTTCGAAATCAAGCTTGATGCGGTCGCCGTTCTTGACGGGTCTTTCAACCTTCTCGAATCTTGCGTCCTTATCGAGCTCGGAATTGATCTTATTATCAACATCTTCATCAGTGACTACGGTATCAACCTTAGCAATCTCGATGCCCTTGTACTCGCCGAGAGTAACCTCGGGTCTTACGCATACGGTAGCGGTGAAGATAACGGGCTTGCCTTCTTCTGCCTGAACAACCTCAAAGCTGGGGCTGCTCATGATATCCTCATCAACCTCGTCATATGCCTTCTCATATTCATCGGGGATGAGCTCGTCGAGAGCGTCGTTGTAGAAAACCTCTTTGCCGTACATCTTCTCGATGACATTCTTGGGCGCCTTGCCCTTTCTGAATCCGGGAATGGAGATCTTGCCCTTCTCCTTGTTATATGCCTTGACAAGGGCCTTGTCGAACTCCTCGGCAGCGACCTCGATCGTCAATTTAATCTTGCTTCCTTCAAGCTTTTCAACACTAACGCTCATTTTGAAAAATCTCACTTTCTGAAAAATAAATTTACGTACTCAGTGCGGCCGTAAAAACCCTTGTTTTCTACCGCGCAGATAAATTTCAGTATATCCGAAAACACAGCAAATATCAAGCATTTAGGACTGAACGTTTCGCGAAAACGTTACCTGCTGCCCGCTTGCAAGTTCCCTGAGTTCCTTCTCCGCTTTCTTTTCCAGTTTCCTGTATCCGCGGGGAGTCTGCATGGCAATCTCCGTAAGGCGTGAAAGCACGCTGTACATATCGGGTATCCTCATCACGGGGTCATAGGCACAGCACTGTCTTATCAAAAGCTCCAGGCAAGCGGAATATCCGGGGTCCTCGGATCTTATTGACACTTCGTCAACGTCCGGATCCGCCTTTTTTCCGGTCAGCATATGGTAAAAAAGCTTGCCGAAGGCGTATACGTCCGAATACATTCCCTGCCCGCCGGGGTCCATTATCTGCTCCGGCGCGGAGTCTCCCTTGGTACCCGCCATGGAAAGATATGCTTCACTGAGGAAACATGCCGCTCCCAGATCGCAGAGCCTTAAGCTTCCGTCAGGCTGAAGGATCAGATTCTCGGCCTTGAGATCCCTGAAAAGGATATTTCCGTCGGATTGCTGCAGGAAGGATATTCCGTCTGCAACGGCGATCGCAAACTTCATGCATTCCGGCTGTGAAAATCCGCCTCTTCTTGCGATGCAGTCGGCAAAATTCTCACCCCAGACATATTCCCTGAGGATATAATAAGAGTCTTCGTCGTATGACTGATAATACTTGGGGAAAAGAGGATGATTGGCAAGCTTAAGAAACTGAGCTTCCCTGTCCCTCAAGGATTTATTCTCTATCTCCTTGAGAGCAAAAACCTCTCCGTCCTTGGTCACTCGATATACATTGGCGAAAGCTCCGCTTCCGACCAGTGTTCTTTCATCAAATTCGATCATATGATCCTACCTTTTATCAGTTAAGGCCTTTCACGGCAAGTGCCGCCATACAGCCCTTAAATGCTTCGTCCGTTATCTCGCCCAGCACCTTATCAAAAAATGCATCGTCACGTATCTCACCGGCTTTGAACACGTTCATGAGCGTAAGGAATGCGTTGTCTTTTTTCCTGTCGGGTCGCATCTGCATATCGGCCCAGTCTTCCGGACATATTATCAGAACGCTTCCGGACGTAAGACCGATCAAAGCATCTCCGCCTATCTCGGATGATAAGCTCTTTACTGCGCCGGCTTTTCCGAACACTTCGGCGATCCGTATGACGCACATTCCGGAATTTTCGGTAACCCAGACATAGGCATTGCTTCCGGCGGCAACGATTCCCGCACATCCGCTTCCGAATTTCATATCCGGTCCGGCGATCGCATTTCCGTCAGAATCATAAAACGTTTTTTTCGTCAGGGAAAAAATATGGTCCTCTCCGTATTTCGAGATCCCGCTTAAGATCTTCTGCTGAAATCCCGATGCCAGCTCGCCTTTGGACCTTCCGCCGAGCAGCGGCATACCGGCATCGTCGGCCATCTCATCAAGATCGCCGCATACCGTATACAAAACATTATTCCCTTTCAGGGCGGCCTTTTCAAGTACTATGTGACCGCAGTTTTTAAAGTATCCCGTAAGATATTCGGATGTCATAAACATAAGATTGGCGCAGACCGCCGCTCATAAAAAACAATCAGACTGCCTTTACCGCTTCCCTTGCGGCCTTTTCGGCATCAAGTATCTCATCGACGGAAGGATTCTCCTTCACTTTGCATGAGTTCATCGCTCTTTCGATATCTTCATAGATACCGAGAAATCCCGTCTTGTGATCAAGGAATCTGGCAACCGCTTCTTCATTGGCCGCATTGAAGACAGTGGGCATGGTTCCGCCTATGTGTGCAGCATCAAGAGCAAGCGCAAGTCCCCTGAAGGTTTCCGTATCGGGCTTTTCAAATGTGAGCGCCGCCGTTTTGAACAGATCGAGCTTAGCCGACTGCATCGGCTTTCTGTCCGGGTAAAAGAGAGCGTAATTGATGGGGAGCTTCATATCGGGAGTTCCCATCTGTCCCACAACCGCACCGTCGGCAAATTCGACAGCGGAGTGAAGGACGCTCTGCGGATGAACAGTAACGCATACTCTCTCGGGACCGACACCGAAGAGCCATGAAGCTTCCATGACCTCAAGCCCTTTATTGACGAGGCTTGCGGAATCTATGGTTATCTTCCTGCCCATATTCCAGTTGGGATGCTTAAGTGCATCCTCCGGAGTTTTGGCTGCAAGTTCTTCTTTCTTCATTCCCCTGAAAGGTCCGCCCGAACAGGTAAGGATTATCTTTTCGATCCTGTTCTTGGGAGAACCCTGAAGTGACTGGAATATTGCGGAATGCTCGCTGTCAACGGGAAGTATCTTAATGCCTTTCTTTTCCGCAAGGGGCATGATGATATGTCCCGCACATACGAGAGTTTCTTTATTGGCAAGCGCGATATCCTTGCCCGCTTCTATTGCAGCTATCGTGGGACGGATACCGATCATTCCGACGATCGCGGTCACAAGTATCTCATAGTCAGGCTCGGATGCCATCTCAAGCATACCGTCCATTCCGGCAAGAACCTTCACTCCGCTCAGGTCGGCTATGCGTGCCTTAAGATCAGCAGCCGTTTTCTCATCGCCCATTACGGCGGTCTTAGGCATGAACTCGCGGATCTGTTTTTCCATCAGATCTACGTTCGTGCCCGCAGCCAGTGCGACAACTTCAAGCTCGGTATTATTCTGTCTCACAACCTCGAGTGTCTGGGTTCCGATCGAACCCGTCGATCCGAGTATCGCTATCTTCTTCATGGATTTACTCCATTAACTGTTTCACTCAGTGACGGAGACTTTCTGCCGTCACGACATTAATGAAATATATTATGTATGTCGTTAAAGAACACTATGACCACGATGATGAGGAGCAGTACCATTCCCGCAAGATGAACGTAAGCTTCCTTCTTGGGAGGCACGGGCTTTCCGCGTACCAGCTCGATCAGTGCGAAAAGAAGACGTCCTCCGTCGAGTGCGGGCACGGGCAGCATATTGAAGATACCGAGGTTAACGGTAAGCAGAAGCATAAGGTTAAGCATGTTGACAAGTACCGTCTGCCATCCGTAGGGGCTCGTCTCTTCAATAATGTCTCCGACCATATTGACAACGCCGACAGGTCCGGCAACATTCTCACGTGCCAGATGTCCGGTAAGCAGAGCTCCGAGACTCTTCCATACCATGATCACATTGTAGCGCATCTCGTACCATGTATACCTGAAGGCATCTCCGCCTTTGAGTTCCTCCACAAAGGTATCATTGATGATGCCGATCATATATTTTCCGTACTGCTCGCTGTAATACGGAGTCATCACTATCTCAAGTTCCTCACCGTTTCTGTCCACGGTAAGGTGTGTATCTCCTCCGCGGTAGAGCGTGGTATATACGGATATCTCGTCGTAGAGATAGATCTTTTCACCGTCTATTGCGGTGATCCTGTCTCCGGGCATGATTCCCGCAGCCTCAGCAGCACCGCCTTCTATGACTTCGGTGACCACAGGCTCGCGGATCACGATCATATTGACCATGATAAATGCGACAATGAATCCGAGAACAAAATTGAAAAGCGGTCCGGCAACAAGAGTTGCAATCTTGGCCCAGGGTCTTGCGTTGGGGAATTTGGATCTGTCGATGATGCGTTCGCTGTCTTCCTCTGCTTCCGCATCTTTATCAATTTCATCCATTCCGTCGTAAACACAGGCTCCGCCCAGAGGAAGGAGACATACTTTAAATACCGTTCCGCCTTTTTTGAATTTGAAAATGACCGGACCGAAACCTACGAGAAATTCCTTGACCCTGATGCCGTTGGCTCTGGCAAGCAGGTAATGACCGAACTCATGAGAAATGACAACGATCGAAAAGATTATGATGAACCATATGATGGAAGATATCATATTCATAGCAAAACTCCTTACCGCATAACGACGTCATATATAACGTCACGATGCGGCAATAAGCAGATAAGTAAGTATGTATGCTGCGGGTGCGCACAGTATCATGGAATCGAATCTGTCCATTATTCCGCCGTGTCCGGGGATGATCATTCCGAAATCCTTGATATTGTTATTGCGCTTTATTCCGGATGCCGCAAGATCTCCGACCATTCCCATAAGCGCACCGACTCCGCATATGAGTGCAAGTCTCCACTCGATGTAAGGAACGGGAAGAAATCTCTTAACGTAAAAGAGACCGAATATAAAACCGATGACAGCACTTCCGATTATTCCGCCGATGCAGCCTTCGGTAGACTTCTTGGGAGAAAGCTGCTTGAAAGGATGATGACGTCCCAAAAGCATGCCGCTGCAATAAGCGAGAGTATCGCATCCCCATGAAGCGATGAGAACGATCCATACGAGGAATTCCCTGCCTTCAAGCTCCCTGATCATATAGATGAAGCTGATCATGACGGGACAGTAGATCACACTGAAAACGGTCCTTACGATCCTGTCGGTGGAATACTTGGGAAATCTGAGAACAAACCACACAAGCTCGACAAGCATAAAGCCGCCGATAACGAGTATGAGAAAAGTCTTGTCGTCGGTAAATGTTACGGACAGGTAATAGAGAATGATCGAAGCAAATGCGATGTTGTCCGGTCCGTTGAGTTCACGGCGCTCGGTCTCACTGCAGAGAGCCTTTACCAGTTCACAATAACCGATAAGGGATATGATCATCAGAACAGCGGAAAGAAGATATCCGCCGTACGCGAAGGAAAATCCAAGCCCGAATATAAGAACTATTCCGCTTATAAGTCTCTTAACGAACATCAGGTTCTCCCTGTTTTTTATTCTTCGCCTTTTACAAGGCCTCCGAAACGTCTGGTCCTTGATGCGTAGCTTTCGATGGCTTTATCAAGTTCCGCTTCGTTAAAGTCAGGCCATGCGCAATCGGCAAAGTAGAATTCACTGTATGAGATCTGCCACAGCAGGAAATTCGACAGCCTCTCTTCTCCGCATGTACGGATAAGAAGGTCGGGATCGGGCATTCCCGCGGTATCGAGTGCGGATGCAAAATCATCTTCGGAAAGATTCTTCAGATATTCCGCATCATGCTCCGCAGAAAGCTTTCTTACGGCACGTACGATCTCATCACGTCCGCCGTAATTGAGTGCGATCGTAAACTGAAGACCCGTATTGCCTTTGGTTGCATCTTCAAGTTCAGCGATCGACACGCGCAGATCTTCGTCGAGTCCGGACTTATCGCCTATGACTCTTACACGCATATTGTTCTTCATCGCGCGCTTTACGGAAGTCTTCATATAGTCCCTGAGAAGCTTCATCAGAGTTGCGACTTCGTCAGCGGGCCTCTTCCAGTTCTCGGATGAAAAAGCATATACCGTCAGATACTTTATCCCTTTATTCCATACGATCTCACACATGTCCTCAAGGACACGCGCACCCTGAACATGTCCGGCATTTCTCGGAAGGCCTTTCTTCTTGGCCCACCTGCCGTTACCGTCTAAGATTATCGCAAGATGCTCGGGAACATTAGCCATTATACGGTCATAAGCTCCTTGGTCTTCTCTTCAAGAGCCTTGTCGATCTTGGCAATATAATCGTCGGTAAGCTTCTGGAGGGAATCGGTAAGATCCGCAGCTTCGTCCTCGGAGATCTCTCCCTTGCCGAGCTTCTTGAACTCTTCGTTGCCGTCTCTTCTTACGTTTCTGAGCGCAACCTTGCCCTCTTCTGCCTTCTTCTTGATATCCTTAACAAGATCCTTACGTCTTTCCTCGGTAAGCTCGGGGAACTGAAGTCTTATGACACTACCGTCATTCTGAGGATTGATACCGATATCGGAAGTCTGGATAGCCTTCTCGATTGCTTTGAGCATAGTCTTGTCCCAGGGTGCGATCTGGATGATGCGCGCTTCGGGAACGGAAACGTTTCCTACCTGCTGAATGGGGGTGGGAGTTCCGTAATAATCTACCTTGATCTTGTCGAGAACGTGGGGATTGGCTCTTCCCGCACGAACCGCAGCATATTCCTCAGCGAGGAAATCAAGGGTCTTCTTCATCTTATCTTCATATGACTGTAACCTGGCATCCATAAATATCCGCCTTTCTAAACCGTTATCCTGGTTCCGTTAAACTGACCGTAAAGAGTATTTACTATGCTGTTCTTCTCATTGAGAGAAAAGACAGCCATCGGCATTTTGTTATCGCGTGCAAGGATCGATGCCGTCATGTCGACAACCTGAAGATTCCTTGCGATGACATCATCGATGGTGATCTCATCGAATCTCTTTGCATCCGGATTCTTGGCGGGATCCGAATCGTAAACTCCGTCGATGGACTTGGCCAGAAGGATCTGATCCGCTTCGACTTCGACCGCTCTGAGAACGACTCCCGTATCGGTTGAGAAGTAAGGGTGTCCGGTGCCTCCGGCAAAGAATACGATGTGTCCTTCCTCAAATGCCTTATTGGCTTTATCCTTGGAAAAAAGATCCGTAAATGCACCTATGGTAAAAGGAGTTAATATATCGGTCTTAAGTCCCACGGATCTGCAGATCTCGGAAACATACAATGCATTCATTACCGTTGCCAGCATTCCGATCTGGTCCGCCTTGGTACGGTCGATATTTTCGGAGCTTCTTCCTCTCCAGAAATTACCGCCGCCGATGACTACACCGACCTGGGTTCCCTTGCCTGCGATCTCCTTTATCTGATCGGCCACCATTCTTACGGTAGGCTCGTCAAATCCCTTTCCGGAGGGTCCTGCAAGTGCTTCGCCGCTGAGCTTCAAAAGTATCCTCATATCGGTCTCCTTTACGGTTTATATGATCAGTTCTCTTTCTTAGCCTTCTTCTCGGGTCTGGTCTCAGGCTTGTAATCATCGAAGAATGCGGTAGGGCTGACCTCTGCATAAGCCTGTGAGCAGATACCTTCAAGAGCAGCACCGTTGTTGATCTGTACTGACTTGGAGCGGATGTTGCCCATTACGATGGCGGTTGAATCGAGAATGACGGGGCCGTGTACATCGATATCTCCCTTTACGGCACCTGCGATAGCTGCGCTGAATGCGGAGATGTTACCGACTACGACAGTTCCGGCACCGATCTTAACGGAGCTTTCGCTGGTGACATTACCGGTGATCTTGGCATTCTCAGCAAATACTTCCTTAGCTTCGGAATTTCCTACGATATGTCCGGTAACATTGAGCTTGCCCTTTACGGATACATCACCGTTTACCTTGCCGATAAGATCGAGTGATCCGAGTGACTCAATATCACCGTTTACAACCATTCCTCCGGTTATTACGGAAGTCTCTTCTGAATAATTACCTGTCTCCATTTCATCTGCTCCTTTATACTCATAAGTTTCTTTGGTTTCTTCTATTGTCTCTTCTTCGGGCTCTTCTTCCTCTGCGGGAATGACCTCAGGCTCAGCCTGTGCTTCATCCTCCGCGGGAGCCTCTTCTTCTTTTTGCGTAAGAGCTGCGAATGCTTCATCGAGAGCTGCCATATAATCTTCGGGCTCTTCCTCTGCCGCAGCTTCCTCGGCGGGTGCTTCTTCTTCAGGCTCGGATGAGAATGCTATCTCTTCCTCAGTCTTTTCATCGGATGCTTCGGGCTCTGCATCGGCAGTCAGTCCCGCAAGGATCGCATCGATATCATCACCGATATCTCCCGAACCTTCTTCGGATGATTCGGGTGCTTCATGAAGATCGTCTCCGCCGAGATCCGAGACAAGATCCTTCAGAAGCATTGATACATCATCGGCATCTTCTTCGGATGCGGGGATGTCTTCTTCTGTTTCTTTTGAGCTGAGAGCCTCGGCTTCATCAAGTCCGGCAAGCTCAGCATCAGCAAGGAGGCTGTCAGCCTGTGCGTCAGCCGCTTCTTTTTCTTTGGCGGAATCAGCTACCTGTGACAGGTCCTGTTTTAATTCACCGAAAAAACCCATTTGTTACCTCCGTAGATTTTTATTATGGATGGTCATGTTGTATGACAGTAGTGTCATATGTGATGGGAAGTATTTCCGTATTATCCATTGCCTGGATCGCTTCTATGATGGAAGGAAGCGCATATACCGTGGACTTCTTGGCAGCCGTATCATGGAAAAGAATGACTGTCGTATCCCTGCTCTCTATTCCCTGTAGAGCGTTCCTTATGATCTGATCGGGAGTAAGAGGTTCCCTGCCCGCATCACCGCTGGAAACGTTCCAGTCGAAATAGATGATCCCTTCGGAATCGAGATATGCTTCAAGCTCATGCATATCCGTGCTGCTCACATCATTGGAGCTTCCGCCCGGGAATCTGTAGAACACGGGAGTCTGTCCGGTCACATCTTCGAGAAGGGTTCTGATCCTTTCTGTATCCTCCGCAAAGCTTTCGGGAGATGCATAGATATCGTTATATACGTGCGAATACGAATGCATTCCGAGAGTGTGGCCTTCTTCGATTATCCTTAAATATCTCGCATACGATGCGGTGTTTTCCCTGCCCACAACGAAGAATGTTGCCTTTACTCCGTAGGCATCAAGGATATCGAGAATATCATCGGTATATATGCTGGGTCCGTCATCAAAAGTAAGATAGACCCTGTGAATTCCGTCCGAATCCGAATCTGCTGCGTAAGTTACTCCGCTCTGATTATATGAACCGCGCGCATCCGAAGGATGGGGATCATATTCATCGCAGGGGTATGCAAGTGATGCATCGCCCGGCAGATTAACGCGTGCCGCAAGATCCGAGATGCCGGAATCGTCGTAAGCGTTCTCTTCCATCCATGAAAGCTGAACCAGTCTGTTCTCTCTTTCACCGAGCTCTTCATATGCCCTGTATCCCGCGAGTCTCTTTTCAAGACTTATGACCCTGCTTCCGAGAAGTGCGATCACGATGCACATAAGTGCAAGCGCTGCGGGTATAAATAATTGGATGATCTTTTCGGTACGCTTACTCATCAACCTGCTCCTTTGCGGCCCCTGACAAGGCCCCGCAGGTTAATGCACAGCCTTTATCAGATCACAAGATCCGCAATATCATGTATAAGTCTTTCGGAATCTTCCCATCCGAGACAGGGGTCTGTGATGGACTTGCCGTAGACACCTTCTCCGATCTTCTGATTACCTTCTTCAATGTAGCTTTCTATCATCACACCCTTGACGAGATTCTTGATGTCGGGATTGATGGTGCGGTTGTGCATGACCTCTTTTACGATCCTGATCTGCTGCTTGAACTGCTTATCGGAATTCGAATGGTTAGCGTCAATGACTACCGCAGGATTCTTCAGATCCATCTTGTTGTACATATCAAGAACTCTGACAAGATCCTCGTAATGATAGTTGGGCGTATTATTTCCGTGCTTATTGGTAGCTCCCCTGAGCACCGCATGTGCCGCGGGATTACCCGTGGTCTTAACTTCCCATCCCCTGTAAATGAAGGAATGAGCGTGCTGAGCGGCATAAATGGAATTCATCATAACGGCAAGATCGCCGCTGGTGGGATTCTTCATGCCTGCAGGCACATCAAATCCGGAAACCGTGAGTCTGTGCTGCTGATCCTCTACGGAACGTGCACCGATCGCAACGTAGGAAAGGATATCGGACACATATCTCCAGTTTTCGGGATAAAGCATTTCATCCGCTGCGGTAAGACCGGTCTCTTCAACCGCTCTTATCTGCATATGTCTCATAGCGATAAGTCCGGCAACGAAATCAACACCCTTTTCGGGATCGGGCTGATGGACTATTCCCTTATATCCGTCGCCTGTGGTACGGGGCTTGTTGGTATAGATCCTGGGCACAAGGATCAGCTTATCCTTGACCTGTTCGTTAACCCTTGCAAGCCTGCATACGTAATCGCAGACAGCCTCCTCGTTATCCGCCGAGCAGGGTCCGATGACCACAAGGAATTTATCCGACTCTCCGGTAAAGACCTTTTTGATCTCGGCATCACGCTCTGCTTTGATCTTTCTTACCTTTTCGGGAACGGGATATTCTGCTCTTATCTCATCGGGAGTAGGAAGCTTTTTAATGAATTCGAATGACATACTTTTTTTCCTTTTTTTGCACGATTAACACGCATTCCGAACAGATGCGCGTCCAATTTGACATTATACTTTATTGTCGGTTCCAGTGCAAACTTAAAAGTATGCCTTTTCAGTTGAAACATGGGGACGGTTCTCCGCCCCCATGCTTCAGTAGTAGTAGTTGTTTATTACTTAATTCCTGGGATGAGCTCCTGCATATGTTTTTCTCAGGGAGTTCTGCGCCATACGGGCATAAACCTGAGTGGTTGATATATCGGAATGTCCCAGCATTATCGAAACACTCTTGATATCCGCACCGTGCTCTATCAGATGAGCTGCAAAGCTGTGGCGCAGAAGGCAAGGTGTAACGTCCTTCTCGATTCCGGCATCCTTGACATACGACTTGAGGATCTTCCAGAATCCCTGTCTTGACATAGCTTCTCCCTGGTAATTGGGGAAAAGAATGTCGCTTTCTTTTTCTCCGAAAAGCTTGCCCCTGCCGCTCTCAAGATATGCGATCATAGCGCTTCTCGCATGTCTTCCGAGAGGGATGCTCCTTCCGTTAACGATGAGCATGTCGGTCTTAAGATCGACATCCTGCATGCGGAGCTTGACAAGTTCGGAAACCTTGATGCCCGTAGCGTACATCACTTCGAGCATCGCTTTATCTCTTAAGCCCTTGGGATCTTCGCTTGAAGGAGCTTCAAGAAGCCTGACAACCTCATCTTCGGTGAGGATATCGGGATCTACGCGCTCCACCTTGGGGCTTGTGAGTCCTCTTGATACATCCGTCTCAACTTCGTGACAGGTGTAAAGGTATGAATAAAATGCATGTATCGAAGCCACGTTTCTTGAAATGGTGGAGGTCTTGAAATCTCCGGCCTCAAGGTAATCAATATAGCTTTCGAGGTTATGCTGTGTTACTTCGGTAAGGTCATCTATCGCAAGTCCGTTGCAATAGTTTTCAAGTCTTGCAAGGTCCCTTCTGTAGGACTGAATGGTGTTCTCGGACATCTTCTTCTCTTCGCCGAGATACTGAGTAAATAAATCGAGATGCTTCCCCATCGATAAGTAAATTCCTAACCGGCATCCGTGCCTTGTTTTTTCCGCTCTCCAACAGCGGCAAATCGCATTATAGAAAATGTAAAAGTATAATTCAATAAAAAAAAAGCATAGAAAAATGCCCGAATTTTCTACGTTTTTTTCTTACCACAATATGTTGTAAAAGGGGTAAAAAAAACGGGCCTGTGACCACAAGCCCGCTTAAAAAATTAATAAATTATAAGTGATATTTTGAGGCGTACAAAAGGATGCCGATGATGGTCTTCGCATCCTGGATCTTACCATCGTAGATCATCTGTCTTACTTCGTCCAGAGTGTATGCCTCGAGGTCGATGTATTCGTCCTCATCGAGGTGCTGGGGATGCCTGTCCTTAAGCCCCTTGGCAAGGTACAGACCAATCTTTTCGTTGCAGAATGCAACGGTTGTATAGATGGTCGTAAGGTACTCGATATCGTCGCACACATATCCGGTCTCTTCCGCAAGTTCGCGCTCTGCGGCAATCCTGGGATCTTCGTCGCGGGTGTTGAGCTTGCCTGCGGGAATCTCGAGTGTCTGTCTTTCAAGAGGATTGCGGTACTGGCGCACCATGAGGAGCTTGCCGTCTTCTCTTACGGCTACGACAGCAGCGGCACCGTCATGATCGATCAGATCCCATTTTACGGTACTTCCATCGGGCATCTGCATGGTGTCCTGGTAGTAGTCGATGACGCGGCCGTTCGCGATCAGTGTTCTGTCTATACGTTTAATTTCGTCCATAGTAAATACCTATAAATATACACGCGGGTCCTGCCACCACCCGTTGACTATACTTCTAATAATTTTTCAACTGCCGCGAGCTTGACACAAAGAACCAACAGGTCGGTAGCCTGGGACATTTCTTCGGGTGAAGGATATGAGGGTGCGATACGGATGTTGGAATCCTTGGGATCGTTCTTGTAAGGATAGGTTGCACCCGCACCGGTAAGTGTTACTCCGGCTTCCTTGCAGAGAGCGACGACACGCTTGGCACAGCCTGCCATCACCTCGAGAGAAATGAAATAACCTCCGTTGGGAGTTGTCCATGTTGCGATGCCTGTTCCGTCAAGCTCGTCCGCAAGAACCTTCTCGCATGCTTCGAACTTGGGACGAAGGAGAGCCGCATGCTTCTTCATGTGCTCCTTAACACCGTTTATATCCTTGAAATATCTTACGTGTCTTAACTGATTTATCTTGTCGTATCCGATGGTCTGTACCGTAAGTGACTTCTTCATGTCGGCGATGTTGGCTGCGGATGAAGCTACGGCAGAGATTCCGCTTCCGGCAAAAGAAACCTTTGAAGTGGAGCAGAACTCGAATACCATATCGGGATTTCCGGCCTTTTCACACTCGGAGATGATGTCGAGGAGCTTATCCTGACGGCTCTCTTCATCATAGAGGTGATGTACCACATAAGCGTTATCCCAGAAGATACGGAAATCCTTGGCGGCAGGCTTAAGAGCCGCAAATCTCTTTACGGTCTCATCGCTGCAGGTATAGCCCTGGGGGTTCGAATACTTGGGAACGCACCAGATACCCTTTACGGATTCATCCTTGGAAACCCACTCTTCCACTATGTCCATATCGGGACCCGCGGGAGTCATGGGAACGGTGATCATCTCGATACCGAAGCTTTCGCATATGGAAAAATGTCTGTCATATCCGGGTGCGGGACAGAGAAACTTTACCTTGTCCAGCTTGCACCAGGGAGTATTTCCGAGAAGACCGTGAATATATGCTCTCGAAACGGTGTCATACATTATATTAAGTGAAGCGTTGCCGCAGACGATGACATTCTCGGGCTTGGTATCCATGATGTCAGCCATGAGTTTCTTGGCCTCGGGAATACCGTCAAGCTCTCCGTAGTTCCTGGTATCGATCTTTCCGTCAGAGAGCATGTCGCTCTTGGAATTAACGATATCAAGGAAGTCCATACCCATATCGAGCTGGGCGGGTGAGGGCTTTCCTCTGGCCATATTAAGAGCAAGTCCCTTGGACTTTGCTTCGCTGTATTCTTTGTTGAGCTCTTCCTTTAATGTAAGAAGCTCTTCTTTGGACATTTCAGCAAACGCTTTAGACATGATCTCCTCCACAAAAACACATAGATTGAATTATTGCATAATCGTATACAATCCACACTTGCCCTATTCTACCGAATAAAAAACCTTTTGTAAAGGCTAAAAAACTCGGTGAACGGAGGAACCGTCCCCTCGTTAAACCCGAGTCACGGGGACAAAAAAAGACAGCTGCGCATTGCAACTGTCTTTCTTTTTGTTCAATTGATTTCTTCAGAACCGGAGAGGGGATCACTTTGCGTAATCGACTACCCTCTTCTCGCGAATGATATTGACCTTGATCTGGCCGGGATATTTCATCTCGTCTTCGATCTGCTTGGAAATATCTCTTGCGAGTATCACCATGTCCGCATCCGTAATCTGATCGGGTACGACCATGACTCTGACTTCCCTACCTGCCTGAATTGCAAAAGATTTTTCAACACCCTTGTAACTGTTGGAGATTTCTTCAAGCTGCTTTAAGCGGTTCGTGTAGATATCGAGAGTCTCTCTTCTCGCTCCGGGACGGGCTGCGGAGATTGCATCCGCTGCCTGTACGACACATGCGATAAGTGTCTGAGGCTCTACATCGCCGTGATGGGCTTCCACCGCATTGATGACAGTGGGGTTCTCTTTGTACTTGCGGCACAGATCCGTACCGAGCTGTACGTGGGAACCTTCCATCTCATGGTCGATGGCTTTTCCGATATCATGCAAAAGACCTGCACGCTTGGCTGTCTTTACATCAAGTCCGAGTTCTGCGGCCATAAGACCGGAGAGCTGTGCGACCTCGATGGAATGCTTAAGGACATTCTGACCGTAACTGGTACGATATCTCATACGTCCTAAGAGCTTGACGAGTTCGGGATGGATGCCGTGTACACCGACTTCGAGTACTGCGGCTTCTCCCTCTTCCTTGATCGTCTGATCCACTTCCTTACGGGCTTTCTGAATCATCTCCTCTATCTTAGCGGGATGAATACGTCCGTCCACAATGAGTTTCTCAAGAGCGATCCTTGCAACCTCACGTCTTACCGGATCAAATGCGGAAAGAACAACAGCATCGGGGGTGTCGTCTACGATGAGTTCAACACCGGTCATAGTTTCGAGAGTTCTGATATTTCTTCCCTCACGTCCTATGATCCTTCCCTTCATGTCCTCACTGGGAAGCTGTACCACGGAAATGGTACTTTCAGCGACGTGGTCCGCTGCACATCTCTGAATGGCTGTGACGACGATCTCCCTCGCCTTCTTGTCAGCCTCTTCCTTCGCCCTGTTCTCAGATTCCTTGATCATCAGGGCTTCTTCGTGTTTCAGATCTTCTTCAACAATACTTAATAAGTGTTCTTTTGCCTGTTCAGAGGTTAATCCGGAAATCCTTTCCAGTTCCTGCAATCTTTCTTCATTGAGTTTGGATATCTGAGCTTCTTTAGCCTTGAGATTATCCTCTCTCGCCGAAAGTGACGTCTCGCGTCTCTCGATATTCTCGAGCTTTTTATCGACTGACTCTTCCTTCTGCTGAATTCTGCGTTCCGATTTGCTAACCTCGGCTCTGCGTTCCTTAACCTCACGGTCAACGTCACTCTTGACTCTGAGTGCGTCTTCCTGAGCTTTAATGGATGCTTCACGCTTCTCTGATTCAGCCTTTTTCAGAGCTTCGTCGATGATCTCGCGGGCTCTCTTTTCCGCATTTCCCATAACACCGTCTGCTTTATTCTTCATCTTGCCGGATGTGATTGCAGCAGTGATAAGAGCGGTTATTATAACAGCGGCCGCGATGATCCCGATCCATACACCTGTGGGCATAATGCAGGAGCACCTCCTTATGAAATTTTCATAGTACAACAGATTTAGTTTAGATATTTCTGACAATAATGTCAAGGTAAATATTAAGAAAATCTTAAGCCTTTTTAAGCTTTCTTAAGGTCACGGTACATCCAGAGCAGGGTGTATCTGACATAGAATGAAAAAGAATTCGCCATCAGGATGTCGACATACTTTTTCTGTTCGTCATCCATATAGCGTCCATAGAATTCGTTCTTCCTGAAATCCGGAAACTCTTCGAGCATACGCCTTCTGAGAGTACGGACAACACTGTATTTTCTGCCGTGAGGCATTCTCATATAGGAAAAGAGCGTGTTCACGAAATAAACCGTGGTGAAGATGTTTTCAATCTCCGGGCGGTACTTATCGAGAAAGCCCCTCTTTTTGATCTCGGAGAGCATGAATTCCGCAGCTTCCATCCTGTCCGCACATCTTGAAGCGGTGATGGTATGAACCGTCGAGGTGTCGTGCTGGTAATAGTAATAAAGAGGCTCGTCAACGTATTCGAACCTTTTGTAATACATCGCCCAGATGGGAAATGCCGCATTGTCCTCGTAGAATATCCCTTCGGGAAAAGAAAGATCGTTGTCCTTTATCAGCGAAGATTTGTAGATCTTCGTCACCATGCTGGACAAGTGGTTTAGAAAGTCGCGGCGTCTTTCATCCGTAAATTCTCCGCTCGCCATTTTGAACTCATCCCTTGCGATCTCACCGACTTCGAAGGTCTGAGATGATACGAGCGAATAGCAGCAGCCTACAACATCAGCTCCTGTCTCCAGTGCCCTTCCGATAAGTTTTTCATAAAAATCCGGTGAAACCCAGTCATCAGAATCGATGAAGCTGATCCACTCTCCCGATGCTTCGGCGATACCAAGATTCCTTGCACCGCCCTGATGACGGTTTACTCTGCTCTCTATGACTTTGAACATACCGGGGTGCTTACTTTCATACTCCCTTAAGACAGAAAGCGAATCATCCGTCGATGCGTCATCAACGGCTATGATCTCGTACTCTCCCTTATAGGTCTGGTTTAAGAGGGAATCGAGGCAGAAGTTCAGTTTTCCGTCAGAAGCCATGTTGTAAACAGGCACGATGATACTGAGGTTCATTCGTTGCTCCGGTCGATCTTTAAGTGATTATGCACGGAAGGATCTTCGTATTTATCCATGAAGTCATTGCCGAGACTGACCTTCTCATCGACGAAATTAACAAGTTCGAGAGGCGTATATACACTGACGACCTTTTTGAAATGCAGTCCGTCCACAAGTCCGAGAAGTTCCATCGGAATGGTCCTGTCGAAGATGTAATAATCGCTGAACAGCTTATTGTAATCGAGCTCATCCCTGGGATGGGGCTTAAGGAATACCATTCCCTCCTTGCTGTATTCGGAGGTAAGATCCCTGAAGATCCTCTCTCTCACATCGAGAGTGCAGAGGGGTTCGGTAAGGATAAGGATACCGTGACGCTTATCGTTCTTGATGAATTCACGAAGAGTATCCATATCGCGGATGAATATCTCGATCAGTTTCTTCCTGCCCTCTTCATCAAGCGATTCGAGGAGTTTTTTTCTCGAGACTTCTTTATACTTATAGAAATCATCATCGAGTCCCGCGACGTTGTTGACTTCCATATCGATACAGTATTTGCTGTATCCGTCGCAGATGAAGATGAGATTGAGCTTCAGCGAGAAGAATTTCTTGATGGCAAAGCAAGTTCTGTTATCGTGCTTCGCCTTTATGAAAAGAGTAAGGAAATCAAGTCCGTCCTCAAGCGCATGATACCTGATCCTGTTCTGGTTCAGATATGTTCCTATCGGATCGCTGTCGCAAAAGACATATATTCCGTCGTACTGTCTCATATCGACGGGAACATAGGGCGCCTCGAGCTTTGCGAACTTTTTGGTATAGATGATGCGGTTTATCATGTTAAAGGCAATATTGCCCTTATCCTCTTTATACTTCGCAAGCTCGGGAAAGAATGTATCCCTCTTTTCATCGAATTCAAATACATCCTTGAAGATACCGCTCTTTTTAAGCCTTTCTCCGAGTGTCTCGAAATCATTCGACATCTTGCTGAGTATGATCGAAGCATCACCGGTAAGACCGCTTCCGGGTGTAAGTTCCTTCAAAACGGAAACCAGTACATGGTAATATGTATGGCACACGTAAATTCTGTTTACTTCGGGGGACTGCTTTTTCATTTCTGATCCGCTGCTCTTAAGAGTTCCTTTTCTACAAGATTATTCTTGATCGGAATAAGTTCCGCTGCGGGAACTCCGATCCTCTTACTGATATCCAGAAGGTCGTTGCGTCCGTCGGAATATGTGATCAGATCCCTCATTGCAAAGATGCTGTCATAGCTTCCCTTCTTGCTTATATCGGGATAGAGTCCGCGCTTTCCGAGCTGAGGCTCACATAAGCAGTTCACGATATATTTATCATTGTTCTCGAGGATATCGATGACTTCGGTCATGACACCGTAAGCGCCTTCAAAGCCTTCCTCGGATACAACGGTCATATCATCCTTAGAGGTATGGTATTCGGGATATTCGGCATACTTGCTCCTGCAAAAGCCCACCACGGGAAGCTCAACTCCCTGGGAGCCGAACTGTCTTTCATCGGAGCCGCGCTTTAAGAATGAATATCTGACATAGCCGGGCGCTCTGTGCTCAAGAACATTTGTAAGCACTCTGTCCGCAAGAGTATCGGCATATTTTGATTCGATGATCGAATAAGCCCTGTCATCTCCGACACAGGAAAGAACAAATGCTGAGATCACATTTTTCTTAAGCTTTTCGAGATTCACGGACAGATATGCAATGGAGCCGATGGTCTCGGCGCCGAGATAGAATCTGTATGTATACTTTCTCTTTTTGAGGGATGCGACATATTTGATAAGACCGCAGACAAGAGAAGGGCCGGAGCATTCGTTATTGGCCATGTTGGGATGGCACACATAAGAAGTGATCATGACCTCTTTCTCGGACTCACCGGGGATGATGAGTTCTCCGTAGGCCAGATTTCCGTCAAAGAGCTCACTGTCGACATACATATGATATTTTCCCTCAGGAAGGGAATCACACATAACCTTGGTCATGCAGAAGCCGTAACGCTCCTTGTAATATGAGGTTACGTAGGGGATCGCATCGGGCATATCATCCTGCACATAGATATGCTTTTTAAGTTCTTCGAGGTCAACCCATTCGTCAACGGGCGTAGAATAGCCGAGAACATGAAGAGGATTATCCTTAAAATCAATGATATGCTCTCCCGCTTCATTTTCTATATATGCATCCCTGATCGTCCATTCCTTCGGAACGGTCCAGTCGAATACCTGTGTTCCCGACGGTATCTTATGAATGGAAAGCTCCGGGCATCCGCTATTCTTAAGATAGTCATTCAGGATGTCGAAGGTTTCGTAAACACCCTTTCCCGTGATGCTCCTGCATATGGGAAAGATCTTATTACAAAGAGAATATATTTCCGAACCGGAACTCATTTATCTCATCTCCTTAAAAAACACACATTTGGGGATATTATAGCATAAAAATAAGCCGCAGCCAAAAGGCTGCGGCTTTTACGTATGTGCATTATACAACGCTTCGGCCGGAGTATGACCTCATGCATCTGAATATGTCCTCGGAGGAAAAACCGCGCCTCAGGATAAAGGCTGCGATCTTCTCTTTATCACTCCTGTCCATATCGGGAGAAAAATGCTTCTTCTCAAGAAGCTTTTCTATCTGGGCATTACTGTCTGCGACAAGTCCGACCTCTTCCATCTGATCCCAGGCTTTATCGAAGGCTTCATCCGAAATGCCCTTGCCCCTGAGTTCAAGTCTTATGCGGTTTCTGCCTCGTCCCTGTGAGGAATGATATCTGATATAATCCGCCGCATATCGTACATCGTCGATATATCCGAAAGACATGACATATTCCATGGCCTTGGAAACTATCTCTTCGGGATATCCGCCGTCTTCAAGCTTTCCTGCCAGTTCGGCCTGCGCGTAGGATTTCTTCTGCAGGAGGTTCATCGCTCTTTTTATACATCTGGAGGGCAGGATCCGGGTCATTATCTCATCTAATTCCCCATCGGAGAGATCACTCCCCTCCTTAGTATCAAATCTGTTCATCTCCGTCTTGTAAAGCGGAAATGAAATACCGGTATCGAGCTTTATAAGAAATCTGTCCTTACCGAGTTTAGTGACCTTAGTGACTATCACCTGCTTAGCCCTCCGTTACAGCGAAAGGTCATGCCTTGGTTGCCTTGGCGGGCTTAGCGGAAGCATCGGCTTCGTCTGCCTTGGGAGCAGACTTTCCGTCAGCGGTATCGAGTGCGTAATGCTCTCTGACAGCCTTATCGATCTCGGCAAGTACCGCAGGATTGTCCTCGAGATACTGCTTCGCATTCTCTCTTCCCTGTCCGATCTTCTCGCCCTTATATGCAAACCATGCGCCGGACTTTACGATGATGTCGGCGTTGGTGGCAACATCGAGGATATCGCCTATCATGGAGATTCCCTTACCGAACATGATATCGAACTCTGCCTCTTTGAAAGGAGGAGCGACCTTATTCTTGACGACCTTGACCCTGGTCCTGTTACCGATGACCTCTCCGCCCTGCTTGATGGATTCGATACGGCGTACATCGAGTCTTACGGATGAATAAAACTTAAGCGCACGTCCGCCGGTGGTAGTCTCGGGATTTCCGAACATAACGCCGAGTTTCTCACGGAGCTGGTTGATGAAGATGACGACACAGTTGGACTTGCTGATGACTGCGGTAAGCTTACGGAGTGCCTGGCTCATAAGTCTTGCCTGAAGTCCCATATGGGCATCACCCATATCGCCTTCGATCTCAGCCTTGGGAACAAGAGCCGCAACCGAGTCAACGACTACTATATCGATGGCTCCGGAACGTACCATGGTCTCTGCGATCTCGAGTGCCTGTTCTCCGCTGTCGGGCTGTGAAATGTAAAGGTTATCTATATCAACACCGATGTTCTTCGCATAGACGGGATCGAGTGCGTGCTCCGCATCGATGAATCCCGCAATTCCTCCGCGCTTCTGGACCTCAGCGATCATATGGAGGGTAACGGTTGTCTTACCGCTGGATTCGGGTCCGTATATCTCAACGATCCTGCCCTTGGGAATACCGCCCTGTCCGAGTGCGAGGTCAAGGCTTATGGAACCGGTGGGTATGGTCTCGACCTTCATCTGTGCACCGGGATCGCCCAGTCTCATGACCGCTCCCTTTCCGTACTGCTTTTCGATCTGTCCGAGAGCCGCTTCAAGGGCCTTCTTTTTTTCAGTGTTTACATTAGAGTTTTCCATGAAATTCCTTTCCACGTTAAAAAACGTACCTGGAACAAATGTTCGTATAAATAATAGAACATCTGTTCTTCCTTGTCAACCAAAAAAATCATAGCATGAATCATGTCCAATATTCGGGACACGTGCGAATGCGGCGGAGACCCTGGTTTTGCGGCGGGTCAGCCTATACCGCTGTGAGAAAAGAAATTCCCGTTTAGATAATTACCCCTCGGGGCATTGAGAACATTTATATGAAGATCAGCCGAAGTTGACCTTGCTTATATATTCGAGTATGCACTCCCTTGCGAGAATGAGCGCATTGGTAGCGGAAAGGGTACGGATCTTGTTGCGGTTTCCGGAGAATCTGAATTCCTTGACCGTGGTCTTACCCTTTACATAGCAGCCTATGTAGACAAGCCCCACAGGCTTTTCTTCCGTTCCTCCGTCGGGTCCCGCAATGCCGGTAACGGAAATGCAGACATCGCTCTTTGCGGCCGCAGCTCCTCCCTTTGCCATCTCGGATGCGACCTGTTTTGATACGGCACCGTACTTATCGAGCGTACTCTTTTTGACGCCGACAAGCTTTCTCTTTGACTTGTTGGAATATGTGACGAATCCGCACTTGAGGATCTCGGAAGCTCCCGCTTCTCCGACGATGCGCGCGCTGATAAGTCCGCCCGTGCAGCTTTCAACGGTGCACAGGGACATCGAATTCGAAACAAGAAGATCCATCACAGCCTTTTCGAGCGTGACGTCTTCATCGGTTGAATAGATATTGTTGCCGAAGCGGAGCTTAAGCTCTTTTACAACGGGCTTAACGAGCTTCTTGGCTTCTTTTTCATCGGATGCATAGGAAGTGACCCTGATGTGGACCTCGCCGGTTTTCGCATAGGTTGCGATGGTGGGATTGGTCTGTGCATCGATCATATCCTTGATCATGGTCTCTGCCCTGCTCTCTCCGACTCCCACGATCTTGACCGTCCTGGAAAAGAGAACGCCGCTCTGAAGCGATGCAAGATAAGGCATGATCTGCGTATCAAACATTGCTTCAAGTTCCACGGGAGGTCCGGGAAGAAGAATGTAAGTGCAGCTTTTGGTCTCAAGGATTATTCCGGGTGCGGTGCCGTTCGCATTGGGTACGGCTTTGGCGCCCTTCGGCAATAGAGCCTGCTTCCAGTTATTCTCGGTAGGCTCTGTGTTTCTTTTTGCAAAATATTCTTCGATGGACCTGCGGCTTTCGCTGTCCTCGACTAAGGGAAGCTTATTGAACTGTGCGACCGCTTCCTTGGTCATGTCATCCTCGGTGGGTCCGAGGCCGCCGGAAAGAATGATGATATCGCTTCTTGAAGAGCTCTCCTTAAGCTGCGCAAGACATCTTTCCATATTGTCGCCGACGACGCACTGGTTGTAGCATGATATGCCGAGCTTTGATATGCGCTCGGATATGAATGCGGCGTTGGTATTTACAATATTTCCGAGAAGGAGCTCGGTTCCCACACAGATAATCTCAGCGTTCATTACTTAAGTACGCTCCTGTTCTTTACAAGATAATCGATCAGCGAAACGATCGTAAGTGCAAGTGCGATATACATTATGATGTCAACGACAAGTGCAGGCATTCCGAGGAGTACGAGGCTGGGCTCAACGATCATGAGTATTACCATGATCATCTGGAATGTCGTCTTGAACTTGCCCCACCAGCTTGCTGCGATGACCTTGCCGTTTTCCACGGCGATGAGCCTGAAGCCGCTGATGATGAATTCTCTGGCGATGATGATGATGACGACCCACGCAGGGATCCTCTTCATATCTATGAGTGCGATCATTGCGGTACAGACCAAAAGCTTATCCGCAAGAGGATCCATGAATTTTCCGAAATTGGTGACAAGCCCGAATCTGCGGGCGATCTTACCGTCGAGCATATCGGTAAGGGATGCGATGATAAAGATAATGTCGGCAAGGATATCCGGAATAAGGAGATTATTGCCGAACCACCCGCGCTGTCCTCCGAGAAGAAGGACCGTGAACGGGATTATGAGAAATACTCTGATTATGGTAAGAACATTGGGAAGATTCCACATGTTCTCTTTTTTTGTATTGGTTGATTCACTCATCAGCTATCACTCCGGAAAGATCGTATCCCAGAGCCTGAGTAACCTTTGCTTTTACGATATCGCCGGTCATCAGCTCTTTATCTGCTTCAAGGAAAAAGAGACCGTCCACACCGGGAGCATCTCTGTATGTACGTCCGACATAAATACCGTCCTCCGGAAGATATCCTTCGACGAGGACTTCGAGAATTTCTCCGACATGTGATTCATTCAGATCAAAAGAAACCGCCTGCTGCAGTTCCATGATCTCATCACGTCTGCGCTCCGCAATCTCTGCGGGGATCTGATCCGGCATTTCCGCTGCCGGTGTTCCCTCTTCCGCCGAATATGTAAATACCCCGAGCCTGTCGAATTCCGTCTCGTTGACGAATCTGTAGAGCTCTTTGAATTCTTCTTCGGTCTCACCGGGAAATCCGGAGATGAGGGTCGTGCGAAGGCACATACCGGGTATGCGCTCACGCAGCTTTCCGATGAGAGCTTCGATGCTCTCTTTGGATGTCTTCCTGCCCATTCTGCGAAGGATCTCATTCTCGCTGTGCTGGATGGGAAGATCCAGATACTTGCATATCTTTTCCTCGGATGCGATCACATCGATCATCTCATCTGTGATCTCTTCGGGATATGCATATAAAAGCCTGATCCATCTGATGCCTTCGACGGCACAGAGTTTCTTTAAAAGTTCAGGCAGTGATTTGTGTCCGTAAAGATCGGTTCCGTAAAGAGTTGTTTCCTGTGCTACCAGGATAAGTTCCTTTACGCCTGCTGCAGAAAGCTCCTCCGCTTCCTTCAGGATATCCTCCATAGGGATCGAACGGTACGAACCTCTGACATAGGGGATGATGCAGTATGTGCATCTCTTGTTGCAGCCTTCCGCTATCTTGAGATATGCGTAGTGGCCTCCCGTTGTCAGGCTTCTGTGAGGATTCGAATAGGGCTTTGCATCAAGCGGATCGATATGTCCGAATTTCCTGTCATCGTTCTTTTCCCTGTTTGCAAGGGTTTCTTCGATGATATCCGCGATCGAAGCGATCGACATTGTTCCGAGCACCGCATCGACTTCGGGAAGATCCGCAAAGATCTCGCTGTTGTATCTCTGTGCAAGGCAGCCGGTTGCAATAAGGATCTTAAGCTTTCCGTCTTCTTTTAACCTGCCGAGACGGATAAGTTCGTTAATGCTCTCTTCTTTCGCATCACCGATAAAACAGCAGGTATTGACCACGATGATCTCTGCCTCGGCTTCGTCATCGGTGAATTCATACCCGCGCTTTGAAAGGATACCGAGCATTTTCTCGGAATCCACCAGATTCTTATCACATCCAAGAGATACAAAAAGGATCTTCATTACTGCTGCTCGGGAACATTGGGAAGGATGTGAACCTGTCCTTCGTAAAGCTCGTCAACAGCGATGGAAAGAGGCTTCTCATCGGGAGTTCCGGTAAGAGGGTCATCGCCCGCAACGATCTGGCGCGCACGCTTAGCGGATGCCATAACGATGGAATAACGGCTCTGAACGATCTCCTCGCCTTCGGGAGCGTCTGAGTTAACAGCCTCCATCATGTCAACATAAGAGGGATGAAGCATCATAATATTTATCTCCTTTTCGCCTTACGGCATAAAACTTACTAATGTTATCTGTGGTACTTTTCAAGGCCCTTTATAAGGCCGTCGATAAAGTTCTCATTTCTGAAGGGCTGGCGCTTTGCGGTATTGATAGTATCCAGCACATCTTCAACACATTTATCGAGATCGTCATTTACGACGATGAAATCATATTCATCGATGCCCTCGGACTCTTCGAATGCTCTCGAAAGTCTTGCGGCGATCTTCTCTTCGGTCTCCGTTCCTCTTCCCTTGAGCCTTCTTTCAAGCTCATCCGCGGTGGGAGGAGTTATGAATACAAGAACGCTTTCGGGATAGAGCTTTCTGATATTTCTCGCACCCTGTATCTCGATCTCAAGGATGACGTTCTTGCCTTCGTTTATCTTCTGTTCAACCGCAGCCTTGGGTGTTCCGTAGTAGTTGCCCGCAAACTGCGCATACTCTATGAGTCCGTTCTCCGCGATGGTCTGCTCGAATTTCTCATGAGTAACGAAGAAATAGTCCTTGCCGTCCTCTTCACCGGGTCTCGGCGCTCTCGTTGTCATCGAAACGGACAGCCAGTAATCATCGCTTTCGGAAAGGAGCTTCTTTATTACGGTTCCCTTGCCCGCTCCGGAAAATCCGGATATGACGACCAGAATTCCTTTATCCATTGAATCCTCCCGGCGACACGGATTGCTCCGCTGCTTCACAGCTCGCCTTTATCACTCTATGTTCTGTATCTGTTCACGAATCTTCTCGATCTCTGTTTTGAGCTCGATGCCCTTGTTGGAGATCTCAAGGTCCGTGGTCTTGGAAAGAGTGGTGTTAGCCTCTCTGTTCATCTCCTGTGCGATGAAGTCGAGCTTTCTTCCGACATCCGCATTACCGGAGAGTTCCTTCTTCATTGTCTCGATATGTGAACGGAGTCTTACGATCTCCTCGTCAACGCATACCTTATCCGCAAATACGGTAACCTCGGTAAGAAGTCTTCCCTCATCGGGAGTGTTGTCTCCGAGGATCTCTTTTACTCTGGTGTAGATCTTCTCCCTGTACTCGTCGACGATCCTGGGTGATCTTTCCCGGATGAAATCAACGATGGAAAGGAGATTGTCAAGCTTAGGGATGAGATCGTTAACAAGGTTCTCACCCTCGATGCTCCTTGCCTCGATCATCTTTTCGCAGGCACCGTCAACGGCCTTCTTAAGTCCTGCCCAGAGCTCATCCTCATCTTCGCTCTCCTCGATGACTTCGAATACATCGGGGAAGCTTGCGAGCCTGGTCGCACGAAGGTCATTCTCAAGACCGAATTCCTCGGATATTTCCTTGACGAATGCGGCGTACTTGGAAGCAAGATCATGATTATATTTGATCTCTGCCTCGGACTCGGAGAGATTTTCGAACGAAATATAGACGTCCACCTTGCCGCGGCTCAGATACTTCTTGATCTCGGCTCTTACATTGCCGTCAAGGCTGGACAGAGCCCTCGGTGTCTTTACCGAAAGGTCCAGATATCTGTGGTTGACGGACTTAAGCTCTACAGTGTATCTCTTATTGTTCTCGATGACCTCGGCTCTGCCGAAGCCGGTCATGGATCTAACCATAGCAGTCTCCAATCAAAACCTGCGCTTATGCACGCAAACAATGCGCTATTTGTGCGCATACTATAAAATACCAAAAATCGCCTAAATCTTCAAGAAAATTAATATTTTCGCGCTCTCTGCCACTGAGAAAAAAGCCGGCGCCCGGGCGCTTGCGAAAAATGCTTATATTTCCCTGAGGGATGAGATGTCCGGGGCGATGGTCATCGAATAGTTCGTGTAGTAGACCACGAATCCGGGCTTGGCTCCCGAGGGCTTCTTTACTTCTTTTTTCAGGACATAGTCGATATCGACCTTGGACTGGTCGCGGCCTGCGGAATAGTAGGCGGCAAGAGCTGCAGCCTCTTCGAAGGCACGGTCGGGAAGCTCCTCACCGGGTTCCTTAACCTTCAGCACCACATGCGATCCGGGGATCTTCTTGGCGTGGAACCACCAGTCTGCTCCGACAGCGAATTTGAAGGTCAGCTGGTCGTTCTGGATGTTGTTCCTTCCGACGTAGATATCGTATCCGTCCGAGGAGATGTAGTGATAAGGCTCACCCTTCAGCTTTACGGGCTTACCCTTCTGCACATGCTCCCTGATGTATCCCGCTTCGGAAAGCTCGCGCCTTATCCATGCGAGGTCCTCTTCGCTCTCCGCGATACCGATGCTGGCAAGGATCGATTCGAGATGCTCGATACGTTCCTTCACATTCTCAGTCTGGACCGCAAGTGCCTCGGCCGTCCTTTTGAGCTTGGTATATCTGTCGAAATACTTTACCGCAACCTCCTGAGCCGAAAGGGTCGGATCGAGGGGAATGGTCTCTTTTTCATTCGTGTAATAATTGTCTACGGTTATCTCCTTCGCACCGGGCTCGGCGGAATAACCGAAGGCGTTCAGAAGCTCACCCCATATGCGGTACTTGTCACGGTCCTCGGTCTTTTTCATCTGGCGGAGCTGTTCGTCCAGGGTATGGGAATCCCTTTCGATCAGGGTCTTGACCACGCGCTTCAGATCCGAGGACTTCTGGTTCATCCTGACGACCGACTGTTTCTCGGAATAATACCTCTCAAGAACTGTTGACATAGAGTCAATAGGCAAAAGACTGTCCCCTGCGCCCCTGTACATATCCAGCGGAAATGCAGCATATTCCGCGGGTTTTCCGTTCGTGTAGGCTATGCAGGGAGCAAAATCACCGGCAGTGATCTTATCCTTCAAATTGACAAGTGCCGAAACGAGTTTATCGATTTCTTCATCCGAAAGAGATGCTACCGGCGCATCTCCGTCCAGCCCGGATTCGAATGCGATCTCGTGAGCGGCCAGAGGCGAAAGTCCCGTAAAAGAAGTATAGATCCCCTTGAAAACAGGTCCCGGATATGCACCCAGTATCCGCTTTATATCCTCTGAGGAAGAAGTCATCAGATCGGCCTTCTCCATCGTGTTCGGAATGAAGTACTCCCTTCCGGGCAGAACTTCCCTCACCGAACTTACCGCTAAGGATACGTGCTTGATCGAATCGATTATCTTCTCGGTACCGTTATCATCCTCGGTAAGAATGATATTGCTGTGCTTGCCCATGATCTCCGTCACAAGGCTCACACGCTTCACATCACCCATTTCATCGAGATGCTCGGCATCTATCCTTATAGCCCTCTCAAGACCGGGCTGCGATACAGAGATCACCCTTCCGCCCTGCAGGCGCTTACGCAGCACCATACAGAAATTAGGGGCATTCAGAGGGGATTTCTTGGAATTTTCGGTGATATAGACAAGAGGCAGAGATGCATCCGCACTGAGAAGAAGCTTCAGATTTCCTTCCGATGTGTTGACGGTTATCTGAAGCTCGTCGCTTTCCGGCTGCGCCACTTTTGAGATGCGTCCGCCGGACAATCTTTTATTTAATTCGCTGCAAAGGGCAGCTGTTGTGATACCGTCAAATGCCATTAAAGTAAATGTACTTTCTTTAAGATCTTAACTATCCCGGTTCCGCCGGGAAGAGTCTTTAGCTGAGCTTCGGTAACGGAATCGAGCAGGAGCAGGAATACGAAATAAACCGGAACCGCAACCGCGATCGCAGGAAGGACCGCGATCCTTTCATCGCATCCGCTGAGGAGCACAAGCCTGTAAACTCCGTATGCGATAAGGCTCATTGCGACCGACGAAGCAAGTGGCTTAACAAATGTGGTCTCGAGTTCCTGCTTATATCCTATCGCCTTCCTTACGGCAAGCTGGTTAAGCACCGCCATAACACCGGCATAGAATGTGTATGAGATCGCAACCGCAAATACATCGAGATTCGTAAACCTCAGAAGCACCACCAGAAGTATTGTCTGAAGTCCGAGTGCGATCACCGCATTGATGATCGGGGTATTGAGCTTTCCGATCGACTGCAGTATCGATGAGTTCAGGGTCGAAAGTGCGATCAGTATTACCGATACGGACAGAGCCATGAGGCTGTGTGATCCGAGTGCGATATTGGGTCTTGTGTTGGGGAAAAGAAGGAGCATCACAGGTGCGGCAAAGGTAAAGAGTCCCGCAGCGCAGGGGATCGAAATGAGCATCGTGCTCTTTACTCCGAGTGCTATCTTGGCACATGCGGATTCCCTGTCTTTCTTAACGATGAATGCCGATACCGAAGGAATTATCGCAGCCGCCATCGCGGACGAAAATGCAATGGGAATATTGGAAAGAACCTGTGCCTTTCCGGAAAAGATACCCCAGTGCGCGGTTGCTTCAACCTGGCGCAGAAGCAGTTCTTCTTCGCCCGAGCTTCTCCATACCGGATACCATTCGGTGAAGATCTTGTTGTTGATGGGGGCGAACACGTTATAGACCGCGGTGCTCAGGATGAAAGGAGTTACTACTTTTAAGATGGTCCTGAACACTTCGGAGAATGAATCAAACTTTTCCGTTGGATCTTCCGCCGCTCTCTTAAGGATTGCTTTACGGTTCACGAAATACATGATCGCCATGAAGATAAGTGCGGTCACAACGCCCATGCCGGTTCCGAGTGCGGAACCCTGTGCACCTCTTACGCCTCTTAAGATCTGTCCTGCTTTATCCGCAGGCTCTTCCATCGTTCCCATCGTAAGCTTTATGAAGAGTGCCGCGGCACCCACGCTCACGATCGCATTGATTATCTGTTCAAGTATCTGGGAAAGCGAAGTCTGCGACATCGACCTGTGCGCCTGGAAATATCCTCTCAAAACACCGAGTATTCCGTAGATGAATATCGTAGGGGCAAATACCCTGAGTACCGGAACCGCGGCGTCCTGTACAAAAAGGGACGCTCCGAAATAGAGGATCATCGAAGCTGTAAGTCCGACGATCAGTACATAGATAAATGCTCCGAGGAAGATCCTGTGAGCATTCCTGTATTCTTTTAACGCAAGCTTCTGGGCGATGATCTTGGAGATCGCAGACGGTATGCTGTACGAAGAAACAAGAAGTATTATCGTATAGAAATTGTATGCGGACTGATAGTAGCCGAGTCCGAGATCGCCTATGATAGAGGAAAGAGGGCCTCTGTACAAAAGCCCTATCACTCTGCTCACTATGCCGGCTATCGCAAGGAACGATGCCTGCACAACGAGATTGTCATTCTTTTCATTGTTGATAACAGAATTCTTCAAAACTTTATACTTTCAAAATCAAATACCAACGGACATTATACTATATCCGGTCAATAACCGAGATATCCGTTATCCATCATATATCTTGTCATCTTGACCTGTCCGAGGCAGTTGAAATGCTGGGAATCCGCCCAGTCGGTCTCATTGTCGATACCGAGCTCATCCAGCTCGTAAAAGAGATTGTGATATTCGACGCCGCACTCTTTTGCAATGACACCGACATGATTGAATATCCTCTCCCTCGTCTTCAGATCCTCAATGCTTCCTTCTTCGCCGGGGAACTGTCCGTTGAAAGGTGCGGCATACAGTATCAGCTTCACATCCTCTTCCTCGCACAGATCGATCATCATGCGAAGGTATCTTTCCATCTCTCCGGGAACGGGATAAAGATCGTCTTCATCAACGACGGGGATCTCCGAATTCACATATACATTCGTCATGCGGTATGTGCCTCTTTCGCTTACGGGGAATCCGGAATAATCCTCTTCGGTAAGTTCCTTCCATCTCGAATGGAATATGCCCAGAGGAAGTAGGAAGTAGATCCGCTCTTCGGGATCGATAAGATCGTTCAGGGCTTCGTATTTTGCTTTGCAATTCGGAAAACCGTCGAAGAAGCAGTGATCCATGCCCTTAACTGTATTGAAATCATTCGCGCAGTACGAAACCTCGAAGCAGATCACATCGGGATGTCTTAATTCTATGGCTTCCTTCGCCGCATAATATGACATCGGAACTGTCTGTGCGCTCGAAGAAAGCATGAAGGATTCTATGCCGTATTCGGAATACAGAAGATCCGTATCTATCGTACAGAACTGATGCGAATTACCGATAAAAACTATGTCCGCATGCTCAGGCTTCCACTTTGCGAACATATCCTGCGCACCCTCGTATTCCTTGTTGCGCAGAACCCCGGTGGCGCCGAGCAGACATATTGCGAGGACCGCATTGAACAGTATGAACTTGACCGCTACAGCAAAAAATTTTTTCATAACCGTCAGAACTGAAAATAAATAAATGCCGCGGCATCATATTCCATTCCGTAGATGCCGAATATCACGATGAAAAGTATTCCGATGAGAAGAATGAATGCCTGAACGATTTCGGAGCGCTCCGCGAAAAATGCGGGAACGTCCACGCCCTTATGCTTTGCCCTGTCCACAAGGATCATTATGATGAGTCCTATTATCAGGACATTCATCTCCTTCGCATCGAGTCCGAGCATAAGGAGCGAACCGTCCGTAAGCTGCCAGAGCCCGAATCCGGAGAACATATTTACTATAAGATCAAAAGCCTGTCTGATGCTCTCCGCCCTGAAGAACATCCAGCATACGGTCACTATGAAAAATGTCAGTATGCACGACAATGCCCCGTAGGTCTTATCATCCTCTTTTCCGCCGAAGAAAACATCCGAAGCGGCGGATCTGAATTTATTCCATATGGGAGATACGATCTCCTCGATCACTCTCAGTATTCCGTGTAAAAATCCCCAAAATACAAAGTGCCAGCTCGCGCCGTGCCAGAGTCCGCTCACAAGGAAGATGATCAGGATATTTATATACTTCCTCGTCCTGCCCTTCCTGGAACCTCCGAGAGGGAAATACAGATAATCCCTGAACCATCCTGTAAGGGATATATGCCATCTGTCCCAGAAGTCTCTTATTCCGCGTGCCAGATACGGCGTGTTGAAATTCTCGCGAAGCTTAAATCCCATGATTCTTGCCGCACCGATCGCAATGTATGTGTATCCGGCAAAGTCACAATATATCTGCACGGAAAAGAGAACCGCGGCAAGCAGTACCGCAAAGCCTTTGTACTGCGAATAATTCTCGACATCGTAAACTGTATCGACGAGCATCGCCGCACGGTCTGCGATCACCATCTTCATGAAATATCCGTACAGCATTATGAAAGCACCCTTTCTGAAATCATCGAGATTCATAAGGGGACGCTTATCGAGTTCACGTATCTGCTTTAAGAGATTTCCGCTTCTTTCGATGGGACCTGCGACAAGCTGCGGGAAGAAAGATACGAAGAGTGCATACCTGAAGATGTTCTTTTCCGGTTCGTCACCGCGGTAAACATCTATCAGATATCCGACGGCCTGGAATGTGTAGAAGGATATTCCGACCGGAAGAAGAAGGTCGAGATGCAGGCCGGTGCTGCCCGTAACTTTAGCGATAGTCTCGGCAAAGAAATTGAAATATTTAAAAACAAAAAGAATCCCGAAATTGATGATAAGGCCGCACGCAAGGACAATACGCCTGCTGCCGGTCTTACCCGCACATTTCGGAAGGATGAGCGCGCAGATATATGTTACGAGAATGGATGAAGCAAGGAGAAGAACATAGACCGGGTTCCAGCACATGTAAAAGTAAATACTTGCCGCAAGCAGTATAAAGGTCCTCGCCTTTGCAGGCAGGACCATATACAGTGCAAGACACACCGGGAAAAATATTAAAAACGATAAGGAGTTGAAAAGCATCAGTTCCGCTCCACAGAACAAGAATTATGATATCAGGGCATAAATGGATACCACAGAAGAACAATGTAAAGCATAGTCCGGAATCCTTTTCTCAGACTGAGGTCACAAGCTTGCCCGCATCCTCGGGAAGAAGGGGCTTGCCCCAGACATATCCCTGAATGTAATCGCAGCCGATGTCTTTGAGAGTCTCTATCTGATCGGCATCCTCAACACCTTCGGAGATTACATTGAATCCCATGACATGTCCGAGAGTGATGATAGCCGCAACATACTGCTTGGAGCTGTCGCTCGTGTTCATCTTGTCGATGAATGATTTATCAACCTTGAGAAGATGAGCGGGGAAGCTGTTCAGATAGCTCAGTGATGAATAACCCGTTCCGAAATCATCGATCGCTATCTTGACTCCCATCTTGCGGATCTCATTGATGCAGTTCATCGCCTTCTCAACCGATTCGATCATTATCGATTCGGTTATCTCGAGTTCAAGCTGCTCTGCGGGGATCCCGCTGGATGCGATCAGGTTGCTGATCTCCACAAGGAAATCCTTCTTCATCAGATGCTTGACCGAAACGTTAAGGCTGAGTATGACATCTGAACCCGTCTCTTTGATGAGATTTCCGACGTATGTGGCCGCTTTTCCGAAAACAGCCGAATCAACCCTGTCTATGAGTCCGGTCTTCTCCGCTACGGGAATGAATTCCGCGGGAGAGATGAACGAACCGTCGTCATCCTTCATACGTGCCAGAGCTTCGAAACCGCGAAGCTTGTGGTTCATATCATACTGGGGCTGGAGCATATATAATACCTTATCGTTGTCAAGTGCATTCTTGATCTTGACTTCGACTTCAAGCGTACGCTCTTTTTTCTGCATATCCTTGGAATATTTCCTGATATGCTCACCCGATCTTTCATTCTTGATCTCATACATTGCGAGATTTGAGAAAGTGATCAGTTCATCCATATCTCCGGAATCATAAGGGAACAGTGAATATCCGAAGCTTGCGGATACGAAGAAATCATATCCGATATTGTCCATCTGATCATTGAGCGCAGCCTCGTACATCCTGATGCTGTTTCTGATATCATCATCGGATTCGAATTCCCTGATGACGAGAACGAATTCATCTCCGCTGAGTCTTGCTATGAAATCAAATGTACCCGTTGCTCCGCCGTCTGCAACCGCCTTCCATCTCTTGGCCGCCTCAACAAGCACTTCGTTACCCGTATCAAATCCCATCGTGTCGTTGATGATCTTGAAGCCGTTCATGTCGATCGTGACAAGCGCGAAGGGTATTTTTTTCCTGATAAGTTCTTCGATCAGCTCAGTTACCGCAAACCAGTTGGGAAGTCCCGTGAGGATATCCGTGACAGCCTGCGTTCTCAGCGAATCCTGATAAGCATCGATCTTGACATTGTTCCTGCGGATCAGGATGATGACCGCAATGGCCATGATATTTCCGAACACGCCGGGAAGGCTGGTCAGATTATGCCCCATGAATACACTCATGAGGATCAGGGGCAGCTGGATGAACAGAACGGTAAGTGCGGATACGAATCCCTGTTTTCCGTAATACACCGTGATCATGACGACGCAGATATGCGAAAGGGACGAAAACACTCCGGCGAAAGTATACATCGGCAGGGAACGGCCCGCGATCATGATGGATGCACCTGAGCTTGCTGATATGCTTATGATGAAAGTAGCTATAAAATACAGCACCAGCAGTATCCAGAACATTACCTGCGGTACAGATCTTTTCTGTGCATATATTCTTTTCAGAGTACTATCGATAGTCTTACGATTACTGCTATCAGCACTTTTACCCATACTCTTTATCTCCCCTCAGACAGCCATATATGGCTGAAAACATATTATAGCATCAATTTTTGCTTAAATATAGGTAATTATGCGTTTTTTTGCGATTTCTGCATTCTTTTATGTGCAAAAAAGAGTTCTTCCGTCGCAAGGGCCATTTTTGTGATCGAAAATTCACATTTTCCGGGGTCCGGATAGGTGTACCAGGTGTCGGTCAGGGTGTTCAGATCAACGCAGTCTCCGTACTTGCCCAGATATTCATATTCGATATGGCAGGAATAAAGGGAGGGCACGGTCTTGACCATCTCGTGTACGTCCCCGTCGCTGTCGGTAACGCTGACCCTGAATCCGTTCATATCGTGAACCATCGTGCCGGTACCTATGGGGATGTATTTCTTCGCATTGGGCAGGGAATCGACCCTTACCGGAAGCTCGCCGCTTGAATAAGTTCCCTCTTCGACTTCGCGGCGCACATTTTCCCTCTCCCACTCATACCAGTCGGGAATATGTGTGAATTCGGTTTCCCCGTTTACGGCTTCGAGCTCGCCGAGCTCTGTCATGTTCCACTGCTTTCCGCAGGCATCGCATTTAAGGATCGTCCCCTTTGAGGACATCCTGAACTCCTTCTTGCATGCGGGGCACTGATAAAGGACCTTATGGAGTCCCTCCGCACGGCCTTCGTATGTGATCTTAATGCCGCGTTCTTTTTGCCACGCAAAATCATCATAGACAAAGGCATTTCGTATCTTCTCATTCACCTCCGCGGGCGACGCGTTCTTAAGTTCCTCAGCCGAAAAAATCTGCGTAAATTCCGCTTCCGTGGGATTGACGCCGCGGTCATGCAGATTCCAGAAGGGCGAGTTGACATGATGCCCGTGACATATGAGAGTCACAACGGGCACTCCGAGAAGCTTGCATAATTTTCCGAGGGATTCGGGTAAACAAGCGGTGGTACCGCACAGAGAATATCTTGCTTCGGGATAGATTATCGCAACATCGCCGTTTCGGATCGTACGGGTAAGCTGCTTTACAAGCGATATGTCGTTAGTGAATTTCCTCTTACAGATGCAACCGACATTGCGGAGAAGCTTTTCCCTTCCGATAAAGCCGTCGATCGCAACGACATAATTGGCTCTCCAGGGATAGATGGTCTTGGTGGCCACTTTAAAATCCATGAATGCGTTGTGGTTGCAGAGCATTACAAAGGGAGGCTTGAGATCTTCGGGATTATTCTTTTTGATGATGCATCCGTGCTTTTTGACATCCGGTGCGCTCAGGATGTATGTAAGCGGTCTTAAGTACCACTTGGTCCTCACAGGCGGCGCCTGCATGTCAAATCTTTCGAAATCCTTATCCTTCATCAGTAACTGTCTCCGATAATTTTTCGGAATACGGATGGCCGTTTTCCGGTTTCACGATCCTCTTATTCCACTTATTCTCATTATACAGGAAAAACGGTTTTTTTGTGTTATAATCATCTAAGTGATATTGTTTTCACTTCTTATGGGGAAATAGGATCTATGAAGTCTATCCAGACTAAAATCAGTGTCGCGATAACGGTGATGATGGTTCTCGCAACGGGAACCCTGATGATCACTGCCATGCTCAGAAATCGCACTCTTCTGGATTCATATTCCGATAAAGTCATCCTCTCTTCCACCGAATACTATACGGAAGTTTTAAATGACGTGATCGACGAAAACGCCGGCGACTATGACGCCATGACCGAGGCACTGTGTGAAAAGGCTTCCGGATTTACGGTATACGGAAGCGGAAGCGCAGGAATTCTCAATCGTGACGGCGATGTCATTTATCACAGCAGATATCCGGGCGGAACCGAATTCGGTGAAATGTCCGATGCGGTCAAGAGTCATTTCAGCTTCATACTCGGTCTGCCGAAAGACACTCCCGGATGGCACTGGGGATATGACGGACGCCGTTCCAAGATAGTCGTCGAAGAACTTTCGAACGGCCTTATCTTCTATATGTCCGTTCCCAGAAATGATATCGGTCTTCCCCAGGCAAGACTTGTTTTCCAGCTGTTCATCACTTCGGTCATAATCGTTGCGATTGCACTCATCATCGGAATATTCTGGGTCAAATCGATCATCAAGCCTCTCACCAAAATGACAGAGGTTGCATTCAGATACGCAAACGGTGATTACTCCCAGATGATGGAGGTGGACAGCAACGACGAAGTCGGAAGACTTTCAAAGAGCCTTCAGATCATGTCCAACGCACTCACCGACCAGATAAGGATCGCGGACGAAGCGAACAAGGCCAAATCCAATTTCCTTTCCAATATGTCCCACGAGATTAGGACTCCCATCACCGCTGTCCTCGGTTTCAACGAGATGATCCTCAGGGAAGCTGACAGCAAGGAGATCCTCCTTTACGCCGAGAACATCAAGACCGCGGGCAACACTCTTCTCGGTCTCATCAATGACATTCTCGATTTTTCCAAGATCGAAGCGGGCAAGGTAGCGATCATCCCGGTCGATTACGATATGTCGTCGGTCCTCAACAATCTTGTCAACATGGTCAGGGTAAGGGCCGAGGGCAAGACCATCGATCTTAAATTTGATTTTGACAAGAACCTTCCGAGGATCCTCAACGGCGATGAAGTCCGCATCAAGCAGATCATCACCAACATCCTTGTCAATGCGGTCAAGTATACGGAAAAAGGTTCCGTTACCTTCACCATGGGATTCGAGAAAGATCCCGAGGATGAAAATTCCGTCTTCCTCAAAGTCTCGGTTAAGGATACCGGTATCGGCATCAAGGAAGAGGATATGGAAAAGCTCTTCTCCAAATTCGAACGTATCGAGGAAAAAAGAAACCGCAACATCGAAGGCACCGGCCTTGGCATGAACATCACGCAGAGCCTCCTCGAGATGATGGATTCAAAGCTCGAGGTCGAAAGCGTATACGGAGAAGGATCCACGTTTTCTTTTAAACTGAAGCAGACCGTCGTAAAGTGGGAGCCTCTCGGCAATTACAGGGACACCTACAATGCAAACATCGGAACGAGGGACCGCTACAGATGCACCTTCACCGCCAAGAACGCACACATCCTCATGGTCGACGACAATACCACGAACCTTATGGTATTCAAGAATCTGTTAAAGCAGACGCTTGTTAAGATCGACACTGCGATAAGCGGCGACGAATGCATCAATATGTGCTGCGAGACCAAATACGATATCATCTTCCTCGATCATATGATGCCCGGCAAGGACGGTATCGAGACACTCCACGATCTCCAGAACATGGAAGGCTCTCTCAACAAAGAGACTCCGTTCATAGTGCTTACCGCAAACGCCATCTCCGGCGCACGCGAGGAATACATACGTGAGGGCTTCAACGATTACATGACCAAGCCCATCGATCCGATCAAGCTTGAGGAAAAGATGACGGAGTATCTTCCCGCAGATAAGATCGATAAACCCGGCGCTTCCTCCGACCAGGCCGAACCCATGGTCATGGAATTCTCCGGAAAGTATGCAGACGATCTTCCCGATTTCAAGGCGCCCGGAAATCTCGAACTTCTCGAGGGCCAGGATCTGATTGATGTCAGCGTCGGAATAAAGCACTGCGGATACGACGACCTGTATCTCGATGTTCTCGGTTCGTACTTCGAATCCATCAAGGAGTCCAAGAAGAAACTTTCCGAGTTCCTCGAAAAAGAAGACCTCAAGAATTACATGATCCGCATCCACTCCGTCAAGAGCTCCTCCAAGACCATCGGTGCACTCGCACTCGGAGATAAGGCAGCACGTCTCGAACAGGCGGCAAAGGAAGACGACATTGAATTCATACAGGCAAAGCACGAAGAATTCATTGCCGACTATGATGAAATCGGAAAGCTCCTCAGGAAAGTCATCAACGGATAAAAGAAAACATAAATTGCATTTCGCGAAGCCTCATTTGCAACAAGTGGGGCTTCGTATTGTTTTGCGTCTGTTTCCTTCGTTACAATGCGCTTAGATGGCCAATAAGGAGGAAATATGATGAAGAGATCATTTATCGCATTGCTTGCACTCATCATCGGAATGACATATACAGCTTCAGATGATTCCGGTATCCGGAAAATGGTCCGCGACTTCGAAAGCAGGACGGGATGCGGAAGTGTAAGCGTCGTTATCGTAGATCACGGTGATGTATCATATTACGGAGATCCGGACGGACTCTACCAGATAGGCTCGATGACCAAGGCTTTCACGGGGCTTGCCGTACGGGAACTGATCGATGACGGCGTGATCTCGGAAGACGATTGCCTATCGGAACTCATTCCCGGATTCGAAGCATATTACAAAGGTGAAGCGGTCGAAATAACCGTCGAAGATCTGTTAAGACAGGAAAGCGGATATACGAATTCGGAATCCGCCTACCCTTCCGCTGCGGAAGGCATGACCCTTGCACAGTGGGCGGAGAGCATTAACAGAAGGGAACTGGTCTGCATGCCCGGAGATGAATACAATTATTCGAATGTTAATTACAATCTTCTCGGACTGATCATAGAAAATGTCACCGGAATGAGCTACCGCGAATACATGGAGGAAAATATCCTGTCTCCCGCCGGACTTGATTCGACTTATGTGGGGACTCCCGATGATCCTTCATGGATAATCAAAGGCTCCAGGATAGGTTTCAGGATCCCGTTTGCATACGAAGTGCCCGTAAGGGAAGGCAGCATACCCGCAGGTTATTTCTATTCCGATACGGAGGATATCGGAAGCTGGCTGATCAAATGGATTTACGGAGAGGACGAAGCAGTCATGGAGATACTCTCGCATCTGGAAAAAGAAGGTGACTACTATGCCGGATGGGAAATGTTCGAAGACGGGATCATAGGTCACTCCGGAGGTACGGCAAATTATTCGTCCAGGATCGTCTTTTCACGGGATAAAGAGATCGGAGTCTGCGTGCTCACGAACCTGAATGTTGCCGCATCCACAGACAGTCTCTGCAACAACATATGCTCATTTATGCTCGGTGAAAATCCCGGATCTCCTGCAACCGATGTATGGACTGTTTTCGATATCATCTTTTCTGTGGTAACATTGATAGCGTTGATACTTTTTGTGCTTGCATTCATCATACGCAGGAAGCGGGTGCTCATAAGCACGGGACTGATCACTCTCCTGCTGCTTGCACTCACCACTATACTCATGCCGGCCATCTTCGGAGCATCGCTTCACGAGATCATATCCGTATGGGCACCGCTCAGCTTCGGGGCAGGCATCGCAGCACTTGCACTTGCATCACTTGCACTGCTTATAAAGTTTTTCAAGGTACTGAAGGATGAGGGTAGAAAAAAGACAGGTTAAGGATCAGCCGCTTACGGTCATAATCGAATATCCCGAATATGACTCTTCGGTTGATTCACTGGTCAGAAAAATTGAAAACATGAGCATCTGCTTTACCGGCAAGACCGAAGGCAGAACGGTGAGCATAGATCTTTCGGACATCTATTACATCGAGAATGTCGAAAGAAAGATATTCCTGTACACCAAAACCGATGTCTACCGCTATGACGGCAGCATGACCGATATAGAAGGTTCCGTAGACGGTACTGATCTTGTCAGGATATCTCGAACCTGTTTCATGAATGTCACACATTTAAAAGAGATAATGCAGATCAGGAACAGTCACCTCGAAGCCGTTCTGGATAACGAAGAAAAACTGATCGTTTCGAGAAAATACCTTCAGGACATCAAGAAGATATTCAGGAGAAAACTGTTATGAAAAAAATACTCAGAGACACATGCATAATAGCGGCTCTTATGATACTGACGGTATTTACTTTTTCCATCATGGTCGTCGGCTTTACGGCAGAGATCAAGCTTGTCTATCTGCTGTCTGCCCTGGCACTCATAGTCTCAACCCTGAATTATTTCATCGATGAAATGATGAACCTTCCGATACTTCTGAGTTACGTAGTGAAGTACTTTGCGGTAAGCATTGTCGTCATGCTCTTCGGATTTATCGTCGGCTGGTTTTATGCCTCAAACTTCTGGATGGTTTTTATATACGTCGGCATCGTTGCGGTGGTATTATATTTCCTGGATTTAATCAAGACCGAAAAAGATATCAGGACGATAAATGAAATGGTCAGATTATCCAGAGATCAACAGACCGGTAAAAATACAGAACATAAGGAATAAAAAGAAATGAAGGTAATCAACAGAAATGCTCTCAAGTACATTGCCATAGTTGCGATGCTGATCGATCACATCGGATGGGCATTTGTTCCGACAGAAAGCGTACTCGGACAGGTCATGCACTTCATCGGAAGGCTCACGGGTCCCACGATGGCTTATATGCTCTATGAAGGATACATCCATACGAGAAACGTAAAAAAATACGCGATACGCCTCGGCATATTCGCGCTCATCTCATGGATACCGTTCTCACTTTTTGAGACCGGATACTGGTACTATCCCACCTTCGGTGTAATATATACTCTGTTCCTCGCACTGCTCGTACTCTGCATGTGGGATAAGACAGATCTTCCGAAGGCAGTCAAGGTCATTCTTGTCATAGTTGCCTGCATACTGTCGATCTTCGGTGACTGGCCGATATTTGACATCCTCTGGCCTCTGTTCCTCTTCATCTACAGGGACAATTACAGGAAGAAGTGGGCTTCGTTCTTCATCATTATTGCCTCCGAAGTCATCCTGATCAGTCTTTTCAGCGGCTTCAGACGTTCGATCTTCCAGCTCGGAGCATTTATGGTGCCCCTGATCCTCATGTATTTCTACAACGGAGAATCAGGCAGCAAAAAAGCATTCCACAAATGGTTCTTCTATGTCTTCTATCCCCTGCATCTTTTGATACTATGGGCTCTGAAGGCATACGTATTCGCCTGATCAGACTTCGTAATCGAAGCAGCTTCTGATCTTGGCGAAAGGTCTTACCTTTCCGTCAGCTACGGCAACATGCGCAGGGTGCACTGAATAACCTTTCAGTGCATCCTCGTTTTCAAATACGGAGTCGAGCATGAGGTCACCGTTGGAGCTTGCGAGGCCGTCTGTGTTCACCTTGATCTCCACGATGCCGGGAACGACACCCTTCAGGCCTTCGAGGCCTTCTTTTATTTCTGCGGCGATTCTGCGCTTCTCGTCAGCTGAGTACTCATCTTTTAAAGTCCAGATTATTACGTGTTTAACCATATGTACCTCCTATACAATACAGCACGGGTCCTGCCGCTCTCGCGTCACCCGTGGACCAAGTTATAAGGTATTATACTGCATCTTCCTTGAGGGCTTCAATAATGGTGTCGTCCTTAATTTTATTGATGCTGAGGGCCATGCTGAGGGCGATGACGAGGAAGACGACGATCGTTACGATGATGATCATGAGCCAGTCAGGGGTGAAGGTGAAGAGCTTTTCGTTAAAGGAGCTGTACATCATGTAGCAGAGGATGAGGGAGATGGGTATGCCGTAAAGGATGGCTTTGATGCCGTAAAGGAAAGTTTCGAGCCTGAGCATCTTTTTGAAGCCTCCGCTTGTAAGACCGACCGATCTGTACATCGCGAATTCTTTTCTCCTTAAGATGATACCGGTGGAGATGGTGTTGATGATGTTGGCTATCGCGATCAGCGTAAGCAGTGCGGTAAAGCCGTACATTGCGGTATTGAGCATGAGAGTGACGGTGTTCATCGCCTCAAACGCATTGACCATATCATAGACGCTGTAATGCGAATAATCGCCTTCCGCAAACATCTCATAGAGCTCATCGACAAGTTCTTCATGATGATCGGTCTCAACTCCGAACTCACAAGAAAGATAATCCGGTCCTATCGTCTCATAAGCTCTGGGATAATATTCCGATGCAGGAACATAAGCTGTGGCATTTCCCTTGGGAGAAAGCTCGAAGAGATAATTTCCGCTCTCATATTTCACCAGATCCGCGATCTCGATAACGGGAGGATACCCTTCAGTTCTATCGTAGCGCAGGTACTGTCCGATAATACCTTCATTAAATAACTCGCTGGGATGCTTTTCGCGGAACAGGTCGTTTAATACCACCGCACGCAGGGTGCCGTCATGATACTTTGAAACATCGAGTCCGTTGTCTGTAAGCAGCTTATCAAAGTCTGCATCATCAACAATGATAAGAGTAAAGTCATCAAGTGACAGATCCTTGAATTTACCGTTACGGAAAGCAGGGTCTGCGACAGCGGTATCGGCAACTATGATACCTCTTTCGGGATTCGGATTAAATGCGTAATTGAGGATATCCGCATAATAGACCTTATCGATCTTTTCCGTATTTTCAAGCATGCCGCGGACTTCGTCTCTTTCGTCATACGCACACGTTACCATGAGCTCGCAGGGAAGGCTGAAATCGTAGCGGTTGACCCTGTTTATCGAGTCACTGAAGTAACTGACCGTAAGGAAAAGAATGACCGATGCGGAGATCGTGAAGGTTATTACCTTGCCCTTGATACCGTTTCGCTTAATGTTCTTGTAAGCAAGCTCGCCTTCATAACCGAAGATCTTGCGGATCAGAGGATTTACACGGAGCTTTTTTGCTTTGACCTTGATGACATTGCTTTCCCTGAGTGCATCTATGGGCATTACCCTTGCCGCCTTGATCGCCGGAGTGAAAGAAGAGATCAGGATCGTGACCGTTGCAAGGAGGATTATCAGAAGAACCACCTCAGGCTTTATAACAACCGGGACACCGCCCGAAAGTCCTTCCACACCCATGATCATTCCGTTGCTTATCATCCTGCTTCCGAGAACATACAGTGTAACCTTGGTGCCGATATATCCGAGGATAAGTCCGAGAGGAATACCGATGATTCCCAGGATAAGTCCTTCAAAATAGATTGATGCTCTCTTCTGTCTTGCGGTGGCTCCGACGCTTGCGAGCATTCCCAGATAGCGCATTCTTTCCGTAAGTGACATTCCGATCGAGTTATAGATGAGAATAACGCTCGTTGCAACGACTATCGCAAGTCCCATTGCCATAAGAATGAAGAATCTTCTGTAGACTCCGCCGCTTCCTTCAAAAGCAAAATAGCTTATGAGAAGTTCCGAATCAAAAGAATAATCATCTATTCCGTAATCCGATACGATCCCTTTAAGAACTTTGAGCGAACCCGGACCCGGATGCTTAAGTGTTATATATACATCGGTATCTTCCACAGCGGGGAAAAATCCCGGATCCATTCCGCGTAAGATATCATATCCGCCTGTGGGGCGATTTCCGTGAAGGATCGCCGTCACAGTAACAGTTTCCGTAGAAGAGTATTCAAATTGTTCTATTGACTGATATGCTCCCGCCATATAGGTGAGAGAATCTTCGTCAGTGAAATATCTGTAGCCCTGTTCATAGGTAAGGGTGTCACCGGGCTTAAGATCCAGATGATTGTCTTCAAGGAACTGAGCCTCTACGGCTGCTTCATCGGAAGAAGTGGGAAATGTTCCCTCGTAATCGCATACAACTCTCTGGGAAAAATAATCGAGCCCTACATGTGCGACATTTCCTATCCTGAATCTGTCTTCAAGTCCGTTATCAAGCCTTACGCCGCTTATGGTAGCATCGGTATTGATCACGCCGACCATGGAAATGTTGTCATCGTTTACAAGGGCATTTACCTGTTCCGGTGTAAGATCACAGAATGTTGCAACGATATCTCCGCTTCTGTACTTTTCGATCGTTCCGAAGTAACTGAAGAAAGAAAAGATGCCGAGCAGTATCGCACTGATAAGTGAAGTCGAAACAGCAATACCCAGTATGGTTACGACAGACCTCTTCTTGTTTCCGAGAAGATGTCTTACTGTAAGTTTATTTACGATGTTCATTCAGCCATCACCCCCGATCCCTTGGAATCCCTGGTGATACGGCCGTCCTCGATAGTGATGACCCTGTCTGCGGAAAGCGCGATCCTTTCATCATGTGTGATGATGATGACGGTCTGATTGTTTTCTTTGTTAAACTTACGTAAAAGAGAGATTATCTCCTTGCTGTTTTCGGAATCGAGGTTACCGGTGGGCTCATCCGCAAGCAGAAGTGCGGGATGGTTCATGAGAGCACGTCCGATGGATACTCTCTGCTGCTGTCCTCCGGAAAGCTGGTTCGGAAGATGTGCAAGTCTGTCCTTCATTCCGAGCTTTTCCACGATATCATCCAAAAGCTTTTTGTCGGGCTTTTTTCCGTCGAGCAGAATTGGAAGTGTCATATTCTCTTCTACGTTAAGGATGGGAATGAGATTATAGAACTGATAGATAAGTCCGATGTTTCTTCTGCGGAAGATTGCAAGCTTGGTCTCGTCAAGCTGTCCGATATCGGTTCCCGCGATGTTAACGATACCCGAAGTGGGAACATCGACTCCGCCGAGGATGTGCATAAGAGTCGATTTGCCGGATCCGGAGGGACCAACAATTGCAACAAACTCTCCCTGCTCTACATCGAAGGTAACGTCCTTAAGAGCATCGACTCTTGTCTCACCGCTACCGTATACTTTACAAAGATTTTTGATCTCAAGAATTTTCATTAAAATTATCTCCTTTCTCACGGAGTTGCTTTTCATTGCAAACTCTTTTTCGTTTCTGAGAAAAGAGTAATATACGAGTCTTACTGTCAAGTGACTATTTTATTACAATTTTGTAATATTAGACGATCGTCTTATAGAATCTGACCCTAAACTCGGTTCCCTCGCCCTCTTTGCTGGATACGAGGATATCACCGTGCTGGCCTTCCATGATGGATTTCGCGAGTGCAAGGCCTATTCCCACACTGTCCTTGCCCGCATTCTTTCCCTTATAGAATCTTTCGAATATGTGCGGTATATCTTCCTCTGCGATGCCGCAGCCGGTATCCTTTATCACTATCTGGGTGAAGAGATTTGTTTCTTCGCAGGTAATGTCCAGTCTTCCGCCCTCTTCCATATGCTCAATGCAGTTCTTGATGATGTTCTGTACAGCCTCGACAGTCCAGTTCCTGTCACACTTTATAACAAAGTCACCGGTTGAAATGCCGCATTCGATATTCTTTATATCCATCTGTACTTCGAAGGGTTTTATGATCTCGGAGATCAGGGGCTTTGCGAGCACTTCTTCAGGCTTCATCACGATCGTGCCGGCATCTATCTTCGACAATTTCAGGAGTGTCTGCACAAGCCAGTTCATCCGGTCAAGCTGTCCTGACTGGGTCTTTAAAAACTCCGCACGCTTTTCGGGATCGTCTTCGGATCCGAGCAGATCATTCATCACCATCATGGATGTAAGAGGTGTTTTGAGCTGGTGCGAGATATCAGCGATCGCATCCGAAAGAGCCTTCTTATCACCCTCAAGAAGTTCCTTCTGGTAATAAAGAGTGGTGGTCACCTTATAGATGTTGTTCCTCAGGATCGAGAGTTCTCCCTCCTGCTGGTCATTGATATCCGGAGCTTCTCCGCCGGCAAGGACCTTGACAAGATACGAATCAAGCTCCGCTATATCCTCATACCTCTTCTTCGTAAAATAATAATACATTGCAATGATCGCAGCTCCCGGAAGGAAGGTTATGACAATTGCGATCCATCCGAGTAAAATACTCGCACATACAGACGCAGCAACCGTAAGGCAGGCTGCTGCGATCATCATGCGTTTGAATTCCCTGTTCTTAAGCATTAAATAAGTCTCCGCTATTCGACGATATATCCGAGTCCTCTCACCGTCTTTATGATCTTCGGATCTGCGGGATCTTCTTCTATCTTGTCCCTCAGTCTCTTAATGTAAACGGTAAGCGTGTTGTCATTGACAAAATCCCCGCTCACATCCCACATATCCTCAAGAAGTTTTGTTCTCGACATGACCACTCCGCGGTTTGAGCAAAAAGCAAGAAGCAGGCGGTATTCGAGAGCAGTAAGTTCTACCTGCTCTTCATTTCCGTTTTCTTTTACGCAGGTGACCCTGGCACCTGCGGTGTGGATCCTGATGTTGCGGATCTCGATCACGCCTTCGGCATCGCGGGCATCTGCAACCGATGATCTTGAACTGCGCCTTAAGACGGTCTTGATCCTCGCCATAAGCTCGTTAACCCTGAAGGGCTTGCAGATATAATCATCCGCACCCATCTCAAGTCCCATTACGACACTGACCTCCGCATCGCTTGCCGTAAGAAATATCACGGGGAGGTCACCCTTATCTTTTACCGCTTTGCAGACATCATATCCGTTTCCGTCGGGAAGATTTATATCGAGAATGTACAGATCGAAGTCATCCTTCTTAACCCTTGAAAGCGCATCCTTTACGCTCTTCGAAAGAACGGTCTCATAGCCTTCCTTTTCAAGGGAATATTTAAGGCCCATCCCTATCGCATCATCGTCTTCAAGAAGAAAAATGTTCATGTATTACTCCTGTGAACGAAGAAGAACTCCAACGTTCACTCAATCAATGATTCTTCGTGCTTCAGCCATCTCGCGTGTTGTAAATGCGCACAGCTTCACATCGATATCCGCATTCGGATGTTCGGCATTAAATCTCTCGTATGCCCTGAGGCACTGCCTTGCGGACTCAGCAGCAGGCTCGTCAAGGTCTCCGGAGAATATCCCCGCGCTTATGAGCGGAAAAGAAATACTGTGGTAACCGTTTTCGACAAGCACAACAAGCGAATTATAGTAAGCATCGCAAAGCTCGTCAAAGGCATCCGGAGTAACTCTGAAGTCGGGGCCTACGGCGTGAATGATTGCTTTGCAATTTGTCATGTTAAAAGAGGGAGTGATGACGGCATCACCGTCGTTAAGAGGAGTCTTATGCTTTCTGCACGCATCGATCAGTTCCAGAGGTCCGGCCTGCTGAAAGATGACCCCGCAGATACCTCCGCCCGCGCGAAGATATTTATTGGCCGCATTTACGACTGCGTCAACTTCGAGATCGGCACATGATGCATTTACAAGTTCTATCCTGCTCATAAAGCCTCCTTTATTTCTGCGACCAGTGAATGAATTTCCAGAAAGCCCTCCAGATGATCCTCCAGATGATATATACGACCACTCCTATGACCGGTGCGATCCAGAGCGGCTTATGAAGCAGCCAGAGTATGGGAAGAGCGATCACGGTAACTATCGCGATCCTTCTTACGGCAACGAAGATCCACAGGATCCCCATCACTGCTCCGCCGAGTTTTTCTTCACTTTTCTCCTGTCTCTTTTCAGCGGCAGGATTCGGTAATCTTCCTCTGTTTTCCATATCTTTTCAGTGATGCAAAAAGCCTCACGTCCGATACTTATAACTTGAACGCAGTTCCGGTGAACAGTGCCACTTTAGTTCCGAGTTCATCGTAAACATCAACGCTTGCGACGGTGGTGCTGCGTCCGGTCTTGATGCATTTTGAGCTTGCAAAAAGCCTGGTTCCCTTTGCGGCCGACAGATAATTGATGCTGACCTGGGCAGCAACGGACGGCTTATGAATGTTATTGACCAATACCGCAAAGGCAAGATCCGCCAGTGTAAAGATCGCACCGCCCATTATCCCTCCGTTGGCATTCCTATGATCGTCGGTCAGTTCAACACTGCAAATGACTTCATCATCGGAAAAAGAATCAACCTGCATGCCGGCATTTGTGGCAAATCTGTCGTTCTTAAAATACTCTCTTACTTCTTCGAGCGAAGTGAATTCCATTATTGTAACTCCTTATACCGCATATCGCGCTACTTTTTTCTTTCAAAAACAAAGGTCTGGGCATCACTGCCCTCACCTATGACATAATAGAACGTATTGCCTTTAAATGTCACACTCTGGAAAAGAATTTCTCCGATCATAAAATCATATGACCCTTTTCCGTTATCGACAACAGTGATATCGAAGGTGATCTCCTGTCCGAGAAGGTGGCAGGTATATGTTCCCGCATCTCCTTCTATGTGATACTCCTCGGTAATTCCCTGTTCTTCAAGATATTCCCTGCTGTATACGGAGCCGTCGGCATTCTCTTCCTTGAGTATTATCCAGTCTCCGTCAATAGTCTTTCCGCCGCATCCGGCAAGTACACACATCATGGCCGTCATCAGCACGGCAGTCAGAATAATGCTTATCTTTTTCATTGATCGTCATCCCTTACAAAGACATAGGTCACTTCTTTACCGTCTTCGTCAACCACATAAGTGAGTTCATCACCCTTCAATGAAGCCTCATAGGGCATTTCAGAGGTTTCAAACCAAAAGGTTTTATATTCTTCGTCATGACTGTAGGAGAATTCGATACTGTAATCTTCATCGGGCGAATAATAGTAATAGACTCCGGTGTGCAGATCATCGAAATCAAACGACATATAGATTCCCCTGTCTGCATAATAATCATAGGTGGAATAATAACCATCGCCCCAGCGTGTCTCCAGAAATTCCCAGTGTCCGGCGATGCTCTGTTTTTCTCCGCATCCGCCGAGTACTCCGAGCATGGCCGTCATGATCATTACAGCCAAAAGAGCCTTTATCTTTTTCATTAATCCTCCTCAATAAGAAATTTAAATTTTCCCCTCTTTGACAAGCTTCAGGAAGATATCCGCAATCTTCGGATCAAACTGCTTGCCCTTGTTCTTCTCGATCTCTTCCATGATCATCTCAATTGTAAGTTTCTTTCTGTAGACTCTGTTGGAATTCATCGCATCGAACGAATCCGCAACGCAGATCATCCTCGCTATCTCGGGGATATCCTCACCGGCGAGTCCCTCAGGATAGCCTTTGCCGTCATATCTTTCGTGGTGGTAACGTGCGCCCTCATCCACATCCTTGAGGCTCTTGAAGCTGCTCAGTATCTCGCCTCCGCGAACGGTATGGGATTTGATTATATCAAATTCCTCATCCGTGAGCTTGGAGGGTTTGCCGAGAATGTTATCGGGAACACCGATCTTACCGCAGTCGTGAAGAAGCGCAACATAATAAACCCTGTCAAGCTCTTCTCCCGAATATCCCATTTCCTTCGCAATAGCTTTGGTATACTCCGCTACTCTGTTTGAATGACCGTTCGTATAAGGATCCTTGGCATCGATGAATCCGGTAAAGGTCTCTATCGATTCCTTGATGATCTCATTATCGCGTTCGTGACGGAGCTTATACTTCTTGATCTGCGCACCGGTGATCAGATAGATAACAAGTCCGATCAGCCATAAGGCAAAGCCAATGACAGCCACCCAGAACAAAACATCACTGGTGAGAAGCCTGTGGAAGGTATAGGTAAGTTCTATCTCGGATCCGCGAAGTTCTTCACCTATTTCCACGTACATGATGATGCCGGGAACGGTTCCCTGTTCAGGCTCTATGGGAATCTCCATTGCATTCTCATTGCTGCTCGGATAATAGACAAGGTAATCACCCGGTTTCATACGTACCAGGGTCTCGCCGTCAATGTTTATGGTATCCAGCGAATAATCCTCGGGATCAAAATCCCTGAGATCCGGAACAGTCGCAACATACTCACCGCCCTTTGATACCTGGTGCAGCTCAAGTGCTCCGTTCCATGCGGACTGCAGGAATACTTCCTTATCAAAGTTCAGTCTGAACTTAAAATCATTGATCTCATCCGAGGTGTTGTTCGTTATCGAAAAATCATATGTAAATGCCTGATGATCGAAGTCATCGGGATCCGTAGTATTCGGATCGAAGATCTTGCTCCAGGTGCTTCCTCTGGGAATCGCCTTAACAGTTACATCCCTTGTACTTTCGGTATCCGCCGAAAACAGTTCATCTCCCGAATACATCTCATTATGTACAGTCAGGTTATATGTCTTTGTTCTCAGCGCGCTTAAACCTAAAAAGAGCAGTATGATCGCAAGAAATCCCGAAAACAGCAAAATTGCCTCGCTTGATTTTGTTTCCTTACGCATTGAATGTTCTCCCCTCAATTCAAAACGTTTTATTCCAAAGTATATTGAAGCCACTCATACTTGAGCCTGCTGCCCTCACAGATCTCCGGAGGGAGAAGGGCTCTTGCGACAAGCTTTATTTCATCGGATTCGATATCCGTCCTTTTAAGATTTGCATAATCGCCATCGATGCCGACGACCTCATAATAAAATGTTTCAATCAGCTTTCACCGCTCCATTTAGCCTTGGTATCCTTCCATTCGCGGTACTTACGAAGGTCCATCTCCGCACCGCTCTTCAGGACATGTATGATCATCGTCGCATCATCGGTGTAGCCCGTAATAGGGATCACATCGGGGATAAGGTCGAAGGGCGAAATGATATAGATAAGCACACACAAAAACGTTGTGACGGTTCCGGGCTGGATTCCCGTGTACTCCTTTTTGATATAGGAATCGGTAAGATCGAGCATGGTGACAAGCTTATCGTATACTTCACTGAGCACGGGATTGCCCGTAGTCTTAAGAAGGAAAGCTTCAAATCTGGTCTTGAATCTTTCCCACTTGGCAGGATCGTTCATAAGCTCCTGTGCCTGATCCGCTTTCGAATCAAGCGCCTTTCTCAGTTCATCCTTGGTGAATTCTTTCATATCCGTTGCCCCTTATAATTGTTTCCCCCTCAATTATCAGGTACAGATCGAACTACCTATTTATACGTCCGTCCTGCGGACAAGCTTAACTTATATTGTAACACCTCTGACCGTTACTATTCCATAATCCGTTCATTTCATGATATTCTATCTTAAAGAAACGGAGGATACGCATATGAACATCTTATCGGACATATCACTGCTCATTCAGACAGCTGTAAATATCGCTGTATTGATACTTGGCATAATGGTCATCAAAAGCAGTGAAAAGAAAACCTGCGACCTCGGCATATCCTTCATTGCCACTTCGCTGGCGGCAATGCTGCCTATCCTTTTTTCTTTTCTGAAGATCACGTATTCTTCGCCACTGTACTATCCGGTCAATATAGCACTCGCGATCATGACGTTCGTTCTGACACTGGCCAATTATTTCTTCATTTGCAGATATATAGATAAAAGCTATGGCCTTAGAAAGATATATCTTCCCGTAATGATCATTCTTATTGCTTCGAAAGTTGTAAATATCTGCATGAACCTTATATCAGATAAAATCTTTGATTCACCCGAAGATTACTCGTCCGGAAGATATTATACCGGGATGATGATATCCGATACCGTCTCAGTATTGTTCAACTTAGCGATCCTGATCATCATAATTGCAGCATTCTATCGCAATTCAAAGTCCGAGAATGTGATCCCCGCTGCATGGGCCGTTATGCTGATCCTGCCGGTCCGCATCTTGATAAGCTACGCCTATACCATGTTTGCCCTTCACGCTTTGAAGCTTTCTCTCAAAATGAATGAAGATGAGATTTGCAATATATATTTAAAATTTGCCGAAAACTATCCGACGGTTGCCGATCTCATAAGCATCATACTGTCACTTGCGGCACTGGCGCTTCCTGTCTACGTATTTGTTATGACAAGAAAAGCCTCCAAAAAAGCCGAATGATCATTCGTTCCTTACAAATTCTTCGATCTTCGTAAGCACGGTCTCAAGTGTCTTGAGATCGCTCTTAAGGCTTCCACGCTCAAGTGAATGATTGTATCCGCCCGTAATGACGCTGAGGTCTACGCCGAGCCTTTCGGCCATTCTGCGCACCTTTCCCAGATCCGACCACAGATCGGAATCGCCGATAAATGCGATGACATTATCTGAGCCGAATGCAAAAGACTTCTCTACGGGAGTAAGCCATATCTGCCTTGCACCAAGCCCGTGATCCGCAACGTATTTTGCGGAAGCTATCGTTCCAAGGCTCTTTCCCACAAATATCACATCCGTATACGGTATAAAGTCCACGCCCGAAAGCTGTTCCTGCGTCTGTTCACAGGCAAGCTGGACCGCGAGCTTCTTCAGCTCGTCGTCCTCAAGTATATCCGCAGGCATATCGTGAAATTCGACATATACTGTCTCAAATCCGTTATTCTTAAGTATCCTGCCTGAATAATAAAGAAGCGGCCTGTCCTTACCATATCCGATACCGGGTATGATCACAGCAAGTTTTTTCGGATTCTTAGTTCTGGGCATATGGCTCCTTTCATCAAAAGTTCACAGTATTACTATTATATACCATTCAGGCTATTTAAACTAATCCTCTCCGACAAGATGCACCTTCCTAAAATCATGGCCCACCGCCGGCAGGAACTTTCCGATCACATCCGCCGTCTTCATCTTGAGGCTCGATGTGTTTACGCAGGGGTGGCACCCCAGAAACTCTCCCTCAAGCACATCCTCATCGATAAGAAGCTGAACGTTTTTGCCTTTATCATTCATCAGTCCCATGACGCTCACGGAGCCGGGCTCGATATCCAGATATTTGAGCATATCTTCCGCATCCGCAAAAGAAAGCCTTGCCGATCCTATCTGTGCGGACAGTTCCTTCGTCTTGAACTTCTTGTCGCCAGGCATCATCAGAAGATAAAACGCGGTCTTTTGTCTGTTGCATAAAAAAAGATTCTTGCATATGATCACGCCCAGAACCGAATCTATCTCAAAGCAGGCCTCCATATTGTCGGCGCGCTCGTGGTCCGTTCTGAAATATTCTATTCCGAGCTCATCGAGAAGATCATAGGTCCTGATCTCCCTTTCGAGCCTTCCTTCCGTATTTTCGGGTCTACCCTTATATAATTCCATTGCTCTCTCCGTTCGCGGCTTTATTTTCCTTGAACAGGGGGACGGTTCCTCCGTTCACCCCACAATCTTCCCGATCTGTTCCCAGCTTACGCAGCGTTCGTATCCTTCGCCCAGCTCGCACTCCCTGTTCCACGGCCTGTCATAGACCAGCACCTTAAGCTCGGGCATATGCTCGAAAAACCTGAATGCAGCCGGCGAATCCTCCACCGCGTAATCGAACTTCATTTTGTAATAATCTTCGAGTTCAAGATTATATTCATTTACCTTATAAAACGAATCCCTTCCGTACTTATTGAGAAAATACACCTGCGCTCTTTCAAGTCCGTGCTCATCCAGCCACTTGCGGGAAGGCTCATAGGCGCTGTAGGGGCGTCCGGTGATCACGCTCACTTCGTATCCGAGATCGATCCATTCATTTATCACCTTTGAAGCACCGGGTGTCTCTTCATACGAAAGCAGAACCTCGGGAAGATGTCCCTCGGCCATAAGCCTTTCGTATTCTTCGTCCGTCAGGTCAAAAGACTGCTGAAGGTTGAAGAAACGTACCTTCTCATATGGAACCTTCTTCCCGAAAAGCCTGTCGGCGATATGCGTAAACTCCTTTGCGGTCTCGCACAGACAGTCATCAAAATCCACGTAAATCTTCATATAATTTGATCAGTCCTTATCTTGCTGCATTAAGGTGCATGAAGGAACGGTTCCTCAGTTCAACCGTCTTTTAATCCGTCATCGGGTCTTGCGCTGAATGCACCGACCTCGATCGACGAATCCGTATTGATGATGATCTGTGCATATGCCTCAACGGCCTGTTCATATTCCGGCCAGCCGTGATCAGCAAATATCAGCCCCGATGCAGTCGACATATATACTTTGCCGTCTTCAAAATAGATTCCTATCTGATCGGTCCAGACGATGTCCTCAAGGTCATCTTCTCCGTCAAGTCCCTCAACATAAACAAGAGGTCCGTCTTCATTGATGATCGATACGGTCAGAACCCTCGAATCGGAATCGTAGGAATAGCTGATCCTGTCGGCGATGATTCCGGCAAAATATTTTCCGTCATACTTGGTCAGTTTGTATTCATCACCGGCTTTTTCAACAATGCAAAGACCGCGTACGGAAAATCCGGTACCCGTTCCTTCACATTCAGAGATGACATACTCATCTTCGCCGTCGCCGTCTATATCGCACTTCATGATCCTCGGTCCGTAAGCACCCATTGCGATGTCAACAGGAATCTCAACATCCCCGTCAACGATCACCGAGGTATCGGTGCCGTAATCCTGTACAATGGAGACCTTCTCATCATCCGAATAATATGTATAGACCTCTCCGTCGCTTGATTCCTGCTCTTCTTCGGGAGCCACATCCGTTACGGCTTCCTCTTCCGGCATTTCGGTTTCGATGTCATTTACATCCTCTTCAATTTGAGGGGGCGGTCCGTACACGCTCGAAGCAGGATTGCCGCATCCCGCAATGCTCATCAGTGCACCTGCAGCAACAGCCGATGCAAATAACATTTTTTCATTACATTTTTTCATAATATATCCTCTCTGCCGCGGTGCCTCCGTAAACACGGGAGTCGTCACGATTCATAGTTCATCAAATACTTTCGGATCACGCTTTTGCTGAAGCCTCAGATAGTACCCTGCGATCATTGAGCTCAGCATGGTGGTCAGTATCAGCACGGTGAAAAACTCAAGGCTGATTATCTCATATGAATACGCAACGGTAGCCAGCACGATCCCCGGGCCTCCGCGTGCATTCATCGTTATCGCAAAATTCATCCTGGTGCTCATCTTAAGTCCCGAGAACAACAGAAGCACCCAGGTTCCGATAAATTCCAGCCCGAACGCTATCGCGAAAAAGAGAACGAATCTCACCGACAACCCTTGGCCCCTTGATAAGCTCCATAAGGGTACCGAACACAAATGCCATAATGAGCAAAAGTGCCAGGGCTATCAGTGTAATGATTATTTCCTTTTCGGATAAGGTAGCAAGTTTCATTACTTCTTTAAAAGATTTGCGAACTCGAGTGCCTTGCCCATATCGCCTTCAACCTTAAGCTTTCCGGTGGTGAATGCAAGAACTGGATCGAGTTTTCCGTCGATCAGCTTATTGAAGTTGGTCATGTTGATGGTGATCGCGCAGTTCCTGTCGTGGTAATCATATGGCTCGACATTTATGCGGTGATCCTTGACCTCAACATAGAATACTCCGGGATCCTTGCCGGTGATGTTGATCTGCACTGCCAGGAAATCCCTGTTCGATGCATCAACCTGGGATGCCATGTTTCTTACCTTGGTTACAAGTTCGTTAAAAGTCATTTTCTGTCCTCCTCATATTCTGCCGGCAGATAGCACAGGCTGTACCTTGTCACACCGTTATCCGCCGTAACTGTATTATACAACTCACACCCGAAATGTATGTACATTAAATAAGCCTTATTCCGTGTTCCTTCATCTTGATCAGTTCCTTATCAGGGATCGTGATCTTATCAGTAAAAGACTGTGACACCCTGAAATAATGCACTCTCGTGCATATGATGTCGCTGCCCGATCTTTCAAAAGAGTAATTGATCACATCCGGATTGAACACCCTGTCGGGCATATTCATCATTACCAGATCCCTTGACATCTTGGGAAGATCCGAATGAAAATCCTTGTACTCAGTTATGTGGCTCAGAACGCCATCCTTATACTCATAATACTCGGCATTTACGACCACATCTACTAAAAAGGCAGGATCACCCTTAAATCTCTCGACACTAACAAGCCTTCCGTCATCGTCGTATTCACTCCATTCGAACATTACCCAGTTGTATGTGTATTTTCCGTCAGAGTCCGCCTCTGCCATGCAATCTATCCACAGGTTATCAGATACACAGAACGTGATATTCTTCCTGTCTGACGAGCTCGACCAGGTGGAGCCAATGCCTCCCATATCGTACTCACTTCTCAGAACCTTTCCTTCCCCGTCATAAATCAGTTTGAGATAATTCCTGCTGTCCGCATTTTTTGGAACAGCCATACGCTCCTTATTGAAAAGCAGCTTTCCCTTGCAGATATGAGGTGTGATAGCCCTACTGAAAGAATTCTCCAAAAACTCATTATCCTTGATGAACCTCGTCTCAGCATCCGCGTTCAGATCGGGAACAAAAGGATTCACATACTCCTTCTTGAGCCTTTCGTACTTTTCCATCATCTCTTTTTCATCAAATTCCCTCATACGCCCCTCACACATTCAGCCACTGTACAAACGCAGTTTTGTCCTTACAATTATATCCGGCATTCTCGTAGAACCTCAGCGTATCCGGATTCTTCGATCCGGTTGCAAGGAGCATCTTGTAACAGTTTTCACGCTCTGCGATCTCCTTAGCATATGCAAGACATTCACCCGCATATCCTTTCTTCCTGAAGTCGATATGCGTTACGACATTTTCTATGAATGCATGCGGTCTTACGCTTCTTGAAAGGTTCGGTATGATCAGACAGTCGCACGAAGACACAACACGTCCGTCCACCTCATTTACGATCAGATGATGATTCGGATCATCAAGAATCTGTCTCCACATCTTCTCAAGATGCTCGTCGTGCTCCGGTATCTCCTCATCATGTAAAAAAAGATACAGCTCCAGCACACTTTTAAGATCCTCATACCTTGCTTCTCTTACCATGTTCTTCTCCGTTATTCCACCGATCCGATCTCGGTATATATCATCCCGTGCTTTCCTCTGTCCGAGCGCATAAGTGAAATGCTTTCCACCTTCATCCTGCCCTTCGGAACATCGTAAACAGGTATTTCTCCCTCGTACTTATATTCCGCCCTGCGTATCAGCGTTATATGCGGCGAAAAGCGCTTCTTATCAAATGGAATCCCCGCATCCGCAAGACAGTGCCTGAGCCTCTTCACATAAGCATTCAGTGCGGGATTATCCGAAAGTCCCACCCAGAACAGATCCCCGAAATGCCCGACACCGTCCAGCTTTATATCAAACGGCCTGAAATCCGACTCTTCCATAGCTTCGAGCACAGCATCCGGATCGTTGAAATCTCCGATAAAAGAAAGAGTAAGATGCAGGTTCTCCTCAGGCGTAAATTTTCCCTTTACTCCCTGTTCCCGCAGCTCGCTCTGAAATCCCGTCAGGGCATCAATTATCTCATCGTTAAATTGTATCGCTATGAATAATCTCATGATCTATTTTGCAAGTCTTGCTCCGCACTCCGGACAGAACTTCAATTCACCTTCACGCTTGCCACCGCAGTTCGGACAAAATCTAATATCCGTCTTCATATCCGAAAAGTCCATCGATGCAGATTTTGGAGGTTGACTGTTCATAAGCATCATCCCCAAATCTTGGGACATCATACCCAAAGCGGGTGAACCGCCCGGATTTCTTAAGTTCTCGTAATACCATGCCGGCCCGTCCGTCTGAAGCTGTTTGCTTACATACTCCAGAAAGCTCATGAATAATTTATCGATCAGACTCTGATCTGTCACCCTGTCATATTCGCCCGAACTTTCAACAGGCGCATATACCACAGGAGGAACCTTGGTGTATTCATCCCGCGATTCCCACATCAGACGGTACTTCACCCCGTCATACCAGTGAGTATACGTTGATTTGATCATATTTCCTTTTTCATCGCGGAAATAATGACCGTATCCGTCTTCATCTTCTTTCAGATCAAATAACTTCTCAGGAAATTCCATATTCATCCCCCCGGTATAAAATTCATCTTTGCTTTCCTTGCCTGCGAACTCTGATACTTTCTTTCTATATGATACGTCTTCCCATCCTTGATGAAAAGAGCCCCCGTCTGCTTGAAAAAGAATTCAACACCGGCCTCCATGCACTGGCTCCGCATGGACCTGATCCAGTCGAAATCACACGGTCTTGCCTTCGGTCCGGATTCTCCTCCGCATACAACCTTCTCGATAAGTCCCGTCTCCAGATATTTCTCAATATGTATCTCCTCAAGCATCGGCTCGGATGCTACATATCTGTGCCTGATCGGAGCGTTTAAAAGGAAAGGAAGCCTGTGATCCGCCCTGTCCTGATTCTCACAGGTACTGCATACAGATACATGATCCCAGCCGTCACCCCAGTCGGAAGGTATACATTCTTCAAACCGGTCGATCCTCTTGGTTATGATAAAGAAATCAAGATCACTCCTTTCCCTTATCATGTCCCATACGCCTTCGCGCCATTCATCTGCGGTATCCAAAAAGAAATCCGAAGTCATGCAGGCATAAACCGTTCCTTCGGCAGGTGTGAGCTTGTACTCACCTTTCCGGTTTCTTTTGATCGGAAGATCGTAATCACCTGTCCTGGTGACTACGGATGCATCCTTCCCGATGCTCTCATCCCTTCTGTACACATAACAATTCGCACATCCGGGGCTCAGTTTACTGCACCCATGCCAGGGATTCCAAACAGTCATTGGCTTCGCAGATTTCTCCTTCCGAATAAGGATACCATATGAGGTGAGGTATAAAAAGAATTCAACAGAAAAGAGCCCCGAAAGTGGCTTCGAGGCTCTTAGGCTATAAAGAAAAGTGGCGCAGCCCCCGCACTCTAGTGGCTGCCGGTCTACGCCTTGTAAAATTATGATATATCTATTATTTCTTACAGTCAATTATTTTTTCATCATTAACTATAATAATCAATCTTCGAATTCTTTTTGATGCTTTAAAATGCATATATAATTCTTTTACAGCGATTTCATCATCTAGTTTACAGCGTCTCAGATCCACCACTATATTGGATGATTGATGTCCTGCATTTTTTAAATTATTTCTGATTGTATTCTTTCCATTTCCTTGTGGTGCCTTCATCTCCCATGCATTGCCGTTAATCATTACATCCGGAGATCTGACGCCTTTGATATCAGACGGCGGTATCAATTCTATATCATAACCACAATTCAATAGATGCTTCACTGTATTATATTCATGTTCCTCTAAATGGACTCCATTTTGCTTAAACTGTCCTTTTTTCATCCTGAGATCCTATTTTTGCCAAAGCCAACATACTATTTTGACTCTAAATCGGTTGTTTCAGACAGTTCAAGTAGAAATATTAACAATAATTCAACGACACGTACGTCACATCAAGCATTTTTCTATGAAAAAATGCCTCTATTATTGAGTTTTGTCTATTTGTTCATTTTTTTATTCACATATTTTCAAATATAAAAAAAACACTTCCGACACTAAGGAACCGACAGACAACGCTATGCTTTACCGTCATATCGTCGGTGCGATAAATGTTGCGTTTAGGGTTGACTTATGGGGCAGGGGTGAATAGAATGTATTCGGAAATTGGTTTTCCATTCCGAAAAATCCTAAGGAAGGGTGGTGATCATATGACAGGTGACAGTCGAAGTACAGACTCTGTTCCCCGAAGTACGTATTATATGATCACGGCAGATTTGCCTCACCACCCGGAGTTTCCCATTTAATTGATGCACCGGTGCGTGGGGCGGGCTTTGCCGTCATCACGGAGGTGCGAAAATGGAAGAATTGAATGTTTTCGATGAGCTTTTGACTCTCCTGGAAAAGAAAGAGTATGCGAAGCTCAGAGAGAGTCTGTCCGAACACAACGATGCAGATATCGCTGCATGGATGGAGGATCTCAGCGAAGAACACATGCTGAAGCTTTTCCGCATACTGACGAAGGATCAGGCTGCGGATGTATTCTCATACCTTGATTCGGACATCCAGCAGAGGATAATCAAGTCGATGTCCGATAAGGAAGCTGCAGGCATTATCGATAACCTGATGGCCGATGATGCTGCGGACCTGATGGAGGAAATGCCTGCGAATATCGTAAAGCGCATACTTGCGAATGCGAACGCGGACACACGCAGAGAGATCAACCATCTGCTCCGCTATCCCGAAGACAGTGCGGGAAGCATAATGACGGTCGAGTACGTGGACCTTAAGGAAAGCTCCACAGTCAGAGAAGCGATCGAGCGTATCCGCAGAGTCGGCGTTGATTCAGAGACCATCAACGTCTGCTACGTCCTTGACAGCGGAAGGCATCTTCTCGGAACCGTAGCTCTGAGATACCTGCTGCTTTCCAAAGACGATGAGATCATCGGCGACATCATGCATGAGAACGTCATCGCGCTCAATACCCTGATGGACCAGGAAGAAGTTGCGAGACAGTTCAAGAAATACGACTTTACGACAATGCCCGTTGTCGACAACGAAAACCGTCTGGTCGGAATCATCACGGTCGACGATATCGTGGACATCATGGAAGAAGAGGCCACCGAGGACATGGAAAAGATGGCAGCTATCGTGCCCTCCGACAAGGCCTATATGAAGACGGGAGTTCTGGAGACATATAAAAAGAGGATCCCCTGGCTGCTCCTGCTGATGGTAAGTGCCACATTCACCGGAGCTATAATCAAATCCTTCGAGGATGCTCTCAGCGTATGTGCGGTTCTGGTAGCCTACATCCCGATGCTGATGGACACCGGCGGAAATGCCGGAGGACAGGCTTCGGTTACGGTCATCCGTGGTCTTTCCCTCGGAGAGATCGAGTACAGAGACGTGCCCGGTGTCATGTGGAAGGAGATCCGCGTTGCGGTCTTCTGCGGTCTGACACTTGCTGCGGCTAACTTCGTGAAATTACTCGTATTCGACCGTCTGGCAATACCCGTTGCGATCACAATATGTCTTACACTGGTTGCAGCCGTTCTTATGGCAATGCTGATAGGATGCATGCTCCCCGTCGGAGCAAAGCGCCTGGGATTCGACCCTGCGGTAATGGCGAGCCCGTTCATCACTACGATCGTCGATGCTCTCTCACTGCTGGCATATTTCAGGATCGCGACAATGATCCTGCACCTGTGAACAAAGAGTCACGGGGACAGTCCCCACTGACTCATTAAAAGAATGAGTCAGGAGGGACTGTCCCCGTGACTCTTTTTACACAATAAAAGGGGCGGCTCTTTCGAGCTGCCCCTTTTGATCGTTCATGATTATCTTCTGCGGGACGATCCGCCTCTGCTTCCGAGGATCCTTAGTATCCTGAGGAAAAGATTGATGATGTCGAGGTAGATATCAACCGCACTGTCTATCGCATTATCGAGAGTCTTGGGATACTGCTGTGCTCTCCAGTAATCATATCCTATATAGAGAGCAAATATCGCCGCACCGATGACCGCAAAGATTTCCTGTGCCGCAGGGAAGAAGAACCACATTATAAGCTCCACTACGACCAGTCCGAGGAGTGCTGCGAAGAGAATTCCTCCAAGCTTGGAGAAAAAGTCCGGGAAAGTGATCGACAGGACTATCATCGTTATCGCGGAAGCAGCGGTAAGGATTATCGCACGGAAGATGAGAACTCCCGCTCCGGCCATTACATATGCTGAGATCGTAATGGAAAGAACAAGTCCTACTGGAACAACGATGAGGTTATATCCGACAAAGCTGATCACGGGATTGTCGGACTTGGATGACATCAGCGTTCCGACTATGACGCATACGAAATATCCGATGATGAGGAATAAGGGATTTACTCTCATCATCCTGTTTCCGAGCATGGCACACATGACGATGTTAAGGACAAGTCCGTAAATTATGCATCCTCCGAGTGCGAGATTATAGGTTCTGTCGTCAAGGATGGTCGCATCCATAGGGAGGATCATTCTTTTTTCACGTCTTGATTCCGTAAGGTTCATTTTCTTTTCTCCTATATAAGTAAATATACGGGACAGAAGGTATTATACCACATCCGTAAAAAGAGAACATTTCTCCCGAGCCGGGATAACACAATTTCCCTTAAGATTTATTTAATTAAGGTAAAAATATAGTGATTTGCTGTATAATGAATTTGTTGTTTTTGTGATTATGATGGGAGAAATGCTATGAAGAACAAATTAGTGAAAATGCTGATGGTCTTTGGTCTTGCGTTTTCTTTTGCGCTGAGCGCATGCGCAGGCAAGGATGATCCGGGCACTGCCGATGTCGACATCGAAGATGATGAGGAGGATGAGGACGATGATGACGACAACGGTTGGGCCGAAGAGCCTCCGATGATCTATCCCGAGGAGATCGACTACCTGACGAACAAGGACGTCCTTAAGTTCGTAAAGGGCACATGGGATCTGACGGATCAGATAACAGGCGAGGTTTACGGAACGCTTAAGGTGGATAAGGACGGTAATGTCGAGTACACCTACCTTCCCTTGGATACGACCGTATCGGGAACCATCTCGTTCCGCGAGTCCTATGATAAGAAAATGCAGGGAATATGCAACTACGATCTGACACTTACGGGTCTCGAGGAAGCATTCAATTGCTGGACCGATGAAGATACATCAAGCGGAAACTTCCGCATCGCACAGACCGAGGGCAAGGACTATCTGTATTTTGAAGAACTCGGAAACGGCGGATCGAATATCGGATATGAAGTCTTAAGGGCTCCGAGTACAGCTGAATACGGCTTACAGATGAACTGGGTCCTTACCCGTGAAAACGATCTGTATTACCCTGTGAGCGTTGCGGCAGATGAAACATTCTATGCATTTGTCTATGAGCGCCCCGATGATCAGAGCCTGGTTGTGCAGAGGCTCGATGAGATCTCTTTTGAAAGCTATTCCGAGTATACGGATTTCAAGACCATGGGTGCGTATTTCGACGGAAGAGGCTACGATGCTGTCTGTTACAGATACTATATGAATCCTGATCTGAGCGGTGTATTACGTGAACAATTCCTCAATCAGAAATACCCTCTTGAAGTATATGAAATAACTGTCTCGGAAGGCGGCATTTCCAAGATATCGGATGTAAAGCGCGGTCAATACGGAGTTTACGAGCTCTATCCCATCGATCAGGATGTCGAGTGCGACGGAGATAAATTCAGAGTTAACAGTATAACGTACTCACTCAGTGATTACGGAGTTGACGGAGATTCGATCACAGATTACGAAGTATTCGGCGATCATCTTATCATGACAACGCATCTGAATCCCCACGCGAATGAGTATGTTGTTTTCAACATGCGCACGGCATGGCCGGAAAAGAAATTCACCGGATGCAACTATCTCCACGGCGACCACGTATGGGATTCCTTCTATTCATATATGGATACGGTCTATGATTACGAGGGATACCCCGTAGCAACAATAGACGGTAATGAGATCTGTGATCTTAAGTTCTCCGGAACAGGTAACAGCAAGCTCGTTATCACTTATTGGAAGGACGGCGACGATTCGGAATACGAAGAGACGATTGACAGACCGGTCTGCTACAACGCACCCATCTATGCTTACGCAGATTTCAGGCACGATATGTGTGCCGAAACCTGGAGCGAATTCCTTACATACGCTCCCGAAGGTTCGCAGATGTTCATCATGGTAAATCCTCCTGCGGACGAATCATGGGATTACTATCAGCCCGAAGCACCGGACGGCGTATACGGACTTGATTACGTGTATGTCGTTGCTCTTCAGGACAGTACATTCATCAATCTCGGAGGCGGTGAAGGTCCCATCCTTGATAAGGGACAGATCCACTGCTACAGCCTGACCGTACCCGAGGCAGGCTCGTCCATCACGATCTATGCAGAGGTCGAAGGCTCCGAGACTTCAACGTGGCCCGTCTCAATGATCAGCGGCAAGGACGATATCAGGTATGTATTTGCATAGGAGGTTTTTATCCATGGTAGATGAATCTGTAAAGAAGATCTCGGAGGGCGGATGCAGCTCTTCGGAAATTAAGCTTTTAGGTGTATGCATTTTTCTTATAGGAGTGATCGTCGGAATGATCATCTGCCCGGTCAAGTTCGGAGTGTTCGGAAGCTTCAACGGAAACCAGGGAAGCCTCACCGCACCCGAGAAGTTATCGCCGGGCAAGAAAAAAGATGATGACGAAGATGATTAAGTGAACGACCGGACGATTTCCTGCATTTAACAATTAAACAGAGGGAGGATATCATGAAGTATACCGCTAAGGACATCAACAAGGTTAAGGGCTCTACTATCGTTTTCTTTTTCATAACATGCATAGTACTGGTTGTCGCTCTTCTGTTCGTATTCCACGTACTCAGCTTCGACATCATTAACAACCTCGCCGGAAGAGAAGCCTTCAAGGCAGGCTCGGAACCCGTATTCCTTTTGATCGGAGGACTTGTATTCGGTATCGGTGCGCTGGTATTCTTCCCTGAGCTGTTCGGCAAGAACCGCATGAAGAAAAAGATCGACGCGGTAGGTGAGGACAAGATCCTCGACCAGATCAACAACCACCTTATCCTCGCTCCCAAAAAGAGCTCCGGCAAGGGAATCGCATGCTTCATAACCGAAGAGTACGTTGTAAGCCCCTGCTGGGACATCGTTAATACCAAGGATGTCATCTGGACATACGTCCACAACCAGAACAATACTCCTTATTACACAATGATGCTGAAAAACGGCAAAGAGTTCAGGCCCGGTGTCATCGCGTACAAGAACGCGGACAAGGAATGTGACGAAGCGGTCCGCAAGGTCAATCCCAATCTCCTCGCAGGCTATTCCAAGGAAAACGCCGCCGCATACAAAGCGATGGTCAAGGTCCACAAGGGATGAACGAGGAGACAGGATGTCCCAAAGACACGCCCGCAAGTACATGGATGTACTTGCATGTCCCGGACACTTAAAATGGCAGCCTTACGGCTGCCATTTTTTGTCCCGCCGGACTCTTTCTTTTTGCTCAATAAAGCACTTCGTTATACAGAAAATCGATCAGCTCGTCCGTATTTTCGAGCACATAATCCATCATATACCATCTGTCGGTAACAGCATCCGGATTGTCCTCAAACCAGTAATCCGTCACCTCAAGATCGGTAGCAAGGATCACATTATCGTGAAGCACAAGCAATTCCACGATTCCGGCATCACATACTTCGGGTTCATCTCCGTAGAAATAGTTGTCACCCACTTCCATTATGGCATCGTATTTCTCGAATAATTCCATCATATTTTCATAGCCCTTCTCAGCATCCTGCGGGCTGTCATATACATAGAATGTGACATAGCTGTTGTCATCATATATCCAGATGCAGCGGACATCGAGTCTTGTCATATCGCCGTCTTTTACCTTGGCGATATGCCAGTCCTTTAGGTTGCCCTCTTTGGACTCGTTCATTCCAAGATCATAATCTGTCGCAACATTTACCATTCCGTTTCCGTATCCGCCCGTAACAGTTGCAGGTGAAGCGACACTCAGTGTAAGTATTGCAAGTATCAGCATTAAACTCATATGGCACCTCCTCAAAACCCCCTTACACTCATACAGACGGGAAATGTACAGGAGGCGTCACAAATATTTGCGACGAATTTTTCACCCGCCGCAAGTCCGCTTCTTACATCGCTGCGGTGAGCATCGCTTCGAGCTTAGCCTTGGCCATTGCACCGAGTGCCTGATCCACAACCTTCCCGTTCTTGATGACTACGAACGAAGGTATGCTCATGACTCCGAAATCCTCTGCGAGACTTCCCTCTTCGTCCACGTTCACCTTGCCGATCTTGGCTTTGCCCTCGTATGCCTCGGCAAGCTCTTCAACTACCGGCATCATCATCTTGCAGGGTCCGCACCAGTCCGCATAAAAATCAACCAGCACAGGAACATCACTCTTTAATACTTCTTCGCTGAAGTTTTCTTTTGTAAACTTATATTCCATATTTTCACCGTTTACGCTTTCGCGCCCTTTCTGTTTTCAGTTACTTGGATTGACTTGTATTTGTCAGCTGATAAGTTTATTATATGTGGTATGGAAAACTTATCAAGTACGCAAAATAAATTAACCTGGTAAGGAAAAACTGACTATGAATAAAAAAGAAACCCTCTGCGAAAGTGTCGGTGGTAAAGGCTGCGGCCTCAAGAAGGTCATCGATATCGTCGGCGGAAAATGGAAGATCATGATCCTGTGCGTCATCGACCGTGACGAAGTCGTAAGATACGGCGACCTGCGCCGTGCGGTCTTCGGCATCACCAACACGATGCTCGCACAATCGCTGAAGGAGCTTGAATCAGACGGACTCGTCATCAGAAAGCAGTATGACGAAATGCCCGTCCGTGTCGAGTACTCTCTTTCGGCAAAAGCTAAGACACTGATACCGATACTGCTCGATCTGAAAAAGTGGGGAGAAAAGAATCTATGATAAACGATATGAGATACGCCTGCGGCGGCCATGTTAACAACAGCGACCCTAACGCACCCAAGGAGATCATTTCAAAGAAGCTCATAAGTTTTGAAACAGGCTTTTATGCAAAGGCCTATAACAATCCTATGGGAAGTGCTGCGTTTTCTTTTACGGTGAAAAGAGATTCCGAAAACGCTCCTCTCATACTCGCCTACGACGGAAAAATGATCGAGACCGACGAAACATTCCTCGATGCAATTCAGGCATTCATCGACCGTGACGGCATGGCGAAAATGAACGGCAACTATGAATTCACTTACGGCGTCCCGCCCGAATGCCAGGGCTACAGGATCACTGCCGTTTACGAATCGGGTGAAAAGATCGACTTCAACACAATGGGCGGTCCTTACCTTCAATGGTGCAACGACCTGTATAAGGTCCTTTACAACGAGCTGGTACGACACGGTATCGAGGATCTTCTTCCGCCTCTTGCCGACCGCACTGTTGTAAGATTCGATCTCAAGTTCCACGAATGGCCTCGCGACATTCACTACTGTACGATCAGAATGCAGGACGATGCTCCGGATAAGAATCCCGTGCATTATATGAAAGGTATCTGGAACAAGGAAACAAAGTCTTCGGAGTGTTCACAGATCGTAACAATCCCGGAAGGATTCTATGAGCACATCACCGAACTCGTCGAGCAGACCGGTCTCAGGGACTTCAGTAACGGACAGATTGATTTTTACGGCGACTATAAATACGATACCTGCGAAGAACCCGTCATAGGCTTCTGCTGCCAGGGAGAAAGCGGAAAGCAGTTCAATGCATTTCTGATAGGCAAGGATATCCCCGAAGGCCTCGCCGAAGCTGTAGAGCCTATCAAGGCGTACCTTGAGACACTCTTTATAAAACCTTAAGATTATCAGCAACTTTTCTGTTTATCAGTGTGATAAAATTGCTCTTGGTGAACAAGTGAGCTATTCCTCCGTTCACCGTTTTTGAAACAGTGAGGGAAATATGGGAATTCTGATCAGTGAAACAACACGCGAAGAGCGTGAACAGATCGTTGCAGAGTCAATCGGAAATGTTAACGGTTCATGCGACGGATGCATGGCAGGTCTTGCGGAAATGTATCAGGACTACATCGACGGAAAACGTGAGATTCGTGACATCAACATGGAATTCAGAGCGCACTATGAATCCGGTGAGGAAGCACCCGCAAGATCAAGTTGCGGATATATGAACTGAGTGAGGAGATAATGAAAAAACAGATCATAAAGCCGATAGTGATCGGCATAGTCATTAACATACTTTTTCTTGTGACGGAAATTATATTCCAGTATCTCGGAGTCTTTGATGAAACCGTAAGGCTCTACGTTGTCGACGAGATCCTCAGACTGGTGTTCGGCATTGCAGCGATCATCGGTATCAACTACTGTTATAAAAAAGAAATGAGTGAGCACTCCCTGAAGGAATACTTTACTCACAAAATCCCGAAGGCGACATGGCTGTACATAACTCCGTTCGCAGCTTACCTGGTCATTCAGATAGTAATGTGTTTCTTCGCAAACGCATACACTCTCCGTCTGCTCTGGCTCTTCCCTATCAATGCACTTCAGCAGGTTCTGACCGGATGGTTCGAGGAATCGGTCAGGGTTCTTATCCTGTGCGGAATGCTTAAGTACATGTGTGATACCGGTAAGGGCAGAGTTAAGACCGTTCTTATCTCCGGTGCGTTATTCGGACTCAGCCACGGACTCAATTTCTTTTTCGGAAACGATGCACTTGGAACGCTTGCACAGGTTCTAAGCTGCGCGACATGGGGATTCTTCATGGCTGCGATCTTCATGATCTCAAGAAACCTTCCGCTCGTCATGATCATGCACGCTGTATGGGACATCATCATCAGGATAGACAATTTCTTTTTCGGTTTCCCTGAAGAAAGTCTTCCACTCGATATCCTGAACATCATCGGCCAGATCGCAGAATACGGCGGACTGGTATTTGTGGCGTTTTACATTGCGGTGAAATATGAAAAATCCCATCAATATGCGTAATTTGTCGGATTATTTTTGGAAAGAAGATAAATACAGTATTGATTCATGCTTATTCCTTCTTTCTTAGCATTGATCACTAAGGATCTGTGAAGCGTCTTCGGCATTCTGATCTTGAACTGTCCTGAATAATCCGACAGATCTGTTACAGACTCAGGTTCTGCAATCTCATCTCCATCTTCAAGCGATGCGGTTATCCATTCTCTCTTTGCATCGATTGCATTTTTAATAAGATCTTCCATTGTTTCGGCACATGTCAGACATCCCGGAAGATCAGGATATGCAGCAGTAAAACCACCCTCAACTGCATCCGGATATATTTCCAAACGATAGGGAAGCGACATATAGTATTCAACGGTTTTCTTTTTCTTCATTTTCTTCCTCCTTTTCAACAATCTCTTTTACCATCTCAATATATATTGCCTTAATAGGATCATGTTGAGGTATTGTGATTTTCCGTCTGCCCGGCTTTCTGAACGTTCTATGACTGCTTCCCGAGGCGGGACTTTTCATAGAATAGCCGTAATGTTCTAACACTTTCTTTATTTCATCGAAACGCAGATTTTTATCGAGCATATAAATCCGCAGAAGCAACTTGTCAAATTGCGACATCTATTACCTCCGTTCAAATAATATACTGACACCATATATGGTGTCAATAATGTTTATAGTTAATTGTTGCATGACTGAAAAAAACACACTAACAGTGTGATCTATGTCCTAAAACATAAATGCGAACAGATGGCGAAATGCCTTGATATAAGACAATTAGAATGCGTCAGTGAAATGATAATATATCACTGATATATAAATGTAAATATACAACCCCTGTAAAAACCGGGATTTATCCTGTCAATCCACCGGCTCCGCCATATTTAAAGTAAAGCTTTAAATTTTTCTTGACACGCTTTAAAACCTCGTGGTAACATCAAGCCAGAACTTAAATTTTTAAAGTCCCGCTTTAAATTACCGGAGGTTTTTATGAGTGAAAACAAAGTAACAGAAAAGAACAGGAACAAGTGGCTCAACGGTTCCAATGCATTCATATTCATGCTTGCGGCGATCGTTTTCTTTACGCTCTACACCCTTATCATAGATGCCATCACACCTGCAAGTGCATATGAAGTCCGTTTCGAAAGCGAATCCGTCAATCCGAATGCCGGAAAATTCTACCGTCTCTACATAGACGATGAATATAATCATGACATCGATTACAACAGATACAGTCTCACAGACGATGCAGGCAACACGGATTACAAGTACTGTACTCTCATCGATGATGCAGCAAGACTTACTTACACACTGATCCTTTCGGGAATGCTCCTTATAGTGATCTTCATAGCCAGGGATTCAATGAATGCTACTCCTTTTACAATGAAGAACATAAACCGTGTGAAGGCAATATCTCTTCTGCAGCTTCTGCTCGGTGTTCTGCCCGGTGCGGTAAGGATGCTGATGTCCTTCTTCAGATTCAGCTACTACAGCTCCACCTTCGACATTTCTTCATGGTATATGTTCGCAATTGCAGCCGTCATAGCGATGATAGCTTTCATTTTCCAGAAGGGGCTCGATCTTCAGGAAGACGTAAACAGCATTATCTAAGGAGGCAGCCATGGCGATAATCATCAGACTCGACCGCGTAATGGCGGACAGGAAAATGTCACTCAATGAGCTCGCCGACAAGGTTGGGCTCACCAACGTAAACATGTCGAACCTAAAGACCGGCAAGATGAAGGGCATCAGGTTCGAGACTCTCAATTCGATCTGTAAAGTTCTGGACTGTCAGCCCGGAGACATTATGGAATACACACCCGATGAGGATTGAATATGGAAAAGATAGATAACTTCATTTACGGAAAAGCAATGAAATGGCTCTACGCCGCAGCATATGCTCTCTGCCTTTTCAGCGATCTCAGATTCATTATCAAATGGATGAGCTACGGAGAAACGGAAGATGTCATCATGCTCTTCATAATACTGATGGCCTTCCATCTCATCTTCCTGATACTTGCGATCGTATGGCACAAAAGAGGACGTGCGGTGCGCGGTTCCATACTTCTCCTTTTCATACTCGGCTGTTTTGCGTTAATGTCTGTCGCAACAGCCAACACAATGGCAAATTACATATATAAGTCGAGATACGGAACATACGACAAGACGATCGAAGACTTCAGACAGAATGCGATCATGAAAGTTACATCGAACAGTCTGAACGGCAGCAGATGGCCGGATGAAATAACGAACACCGAAGCAGGCCAAAACCTTTCACCCCAGCTTTCTTTCGATGAAGTTGCAGGAGCGGAATACTATGTAATATACATGGTCGATGAATCCGCGAATAACTGGGTTCACTGGTATGCGGAAGTTTCGAAGACAGATCTTAAAGAGGGAGAAAATCCCGGACAGTACATAGGTCCCTATCCTCCGGCCGGCTCCGGAGATCATATATATACGATCTATGTATATGCACTCAAGGGAAAACCGGATTTCAGATTCGAAGGCACATTCCCCAAGTTCGATGAAGCCTGGTTCAGAGCGGATGTTCTGTGGTCAGGATTCCTGAATGTCGAAGACGGTTCAACCACCCCTGTCAGGTACGGAAATGTAATAGCATACGGATATATAAGCGGAACATATTCGAGATAAAAAAATGACTGTCAGTCCAACTGACAGTCATTTTCAGCTACACATATTTCGGTGAACGAACTGTTCAGCCTTTTATCTCTTCGACAAAGTGCACGGAATCAAGAGTAAAGATATCGTTCAAAAGCTTGGCGTGCGAGATGTGCTTATGAACGTTACAGGTGACGTGAAGACCGATGTCCGTTGAATGGATCGATGCGTTTTCCTGCTTCTCAAGTACGGATACGGTATATCCGTGTTCATGCATATATGTGAGGAAATCATCAACACCCGTCTCTCTGTCAAGTTCAAGGTAAAGAGTAAATCTGCTCGCGATATTTTCCTGGAAAAGAGAGATCCTGCTTAAGAACACAACTATGATGACTATGGTGACAAAGCAGATGATGCTTCCTACTATGAATCCGGATCCGATCATAAGTCCAAGTATTGCCGTAGCCCAGAGCGTTGCAGCGGTGGTAAGTCCTCTTACCCATGTGCGTCCCGTGACCACGATGGTTCCCACTCCGAGGAAACCGACACCCGTGATGACCGTTGAAGGAATACGTGCGGTATCCGCAGAACCCGTCATATAGAAAAGATACAGATTCACGATCGCGCAGGATGCAGCACCCACACATACAAGAGCGAATGTCCTGATACCCGCCGACTGTCCCCTTACTCCTCTTTCAAGTCCTATCATGCCTCCGAGAAGCGTGGCAAGAAGCATTCGTATTATCAGTGAAACAATATTCAGATCTTCTATTGTGCCTGTGATCATATGATTCCCTCGCTGATCCCATAAGATTTATATATGTATTTTACCATTTAATCACACAAAAAGAAACGCAGGCAAATCTCCTGCGTTTCTTTTTATCAGGTCACATGTTTACATCGCGGCTCTGAAGATCGCAAGCATTGCATCTTCATTAAGGACCTTTGCGGATCCCATCTCTCCTCCGACACCGACTGCGCACTTATGAGCCATTGTGACAAGATCTTCATCGGTAGCCTTCACTCCGAGTTCACGGAGATTGGTAGGCATATTGATGCTTCTGTAGAAATTCTCCATTGCCTCGATACCGGCAAGTGCAATCTCTTCATCCGATCCCTGATCGGGTACATCCATTACGTTGAGTGCGAACTTCTTGAATCTGTGCAGGCAGTCCTTATACACGTATCTTGCCCAGCTTCCCCAGATTGCGGCAAGTCCCGCACCGTGTGCAACATCATACAATCCGCCGAGCTCATGCTCGAGCTTATGTGTCATCCAGTCTCCGCCGTCATTTCCGCATCCGGTAAGTCCGTTATGAGCAAGGCTTCCTGCCCACATTACCTCTGCACGTGCGTCATAGTTCTTAGGATCGTCACGTAAGATCACCGCATTCTTTTTGACAGTACGAAGAAGCCCCTCGGCAAGTGCATCGGTAAGCTCCATGTTTCCGCCGTTGGTGAAATATCTTTCCATCGTATGCATCATGATGTCGGTGCATCCGCATGCGGTCTGGTAATCGGGAAGAGTCATTGTAAGCTCGGGATTCATGATTGCGAACTTCGGTCTTCCGAAATCGCTGCTGTATCCGCGCTTTACGAGTCCCTCTTCCTTGGTGATGACGGACGAATCGCTCATCTCACTTCCGGTTGCGGCGATGGTGAGGATGACTCCCAGAGGAATGCTGCCTTCGGCGGTTCTCTTATAATCGTAAAAATCCCATACATCGCCTTCATTGGCAAGGCCGTATCCGATAGCCTTCGCCGAATCTATGGCACTTCCTCCGCCTACCGCAAGAAGGAAATCGACTCCCTCTTTCCTGCAGAGCTCAATGCCTTCGTAAACAAGTCCGAGATGGGGATTGGGAACCGCACCGCCGAGTGTTACATATGCAATCCCGGCAGCATCAAGAGTATCGGTAACCTTTTGAAGGAGTCCCGAACGTACAACGCTTCCGCCGCCGTAGTGGATGAGGACCTTGGTTCCGCCGAATTCCTTTACAAGCTCTGCTACCTTGCTCTCGGTATTTCTGCCGAACAAAACCTTGGTAGGGGTGAAATATTTGAAATCAAACATCTTGGCTCCTTTCATAAAGCAGTTTCTCAATATGATTCTATTTTATTAGCCCCACTGCCTTATTGCACCTATTTTTCTGCTATTTTATCTTTCATTTTTTGTCATGGGATGAGTCACGGGGACAGTCCCTCCCGACTCATTAATAGAATGAGTCAGTGGGGACTGTCCCCGTGACTCATTATGTTATAATCGGAGTATGAATGCCGAAATGATAAAGAAAATTTCAGATATCGGCTTTGAGGTGCGGGAGATATCGAAATCCATGATAAGGGTCTCATCCCCTGCGGTTCCTTCCGTACCGAAGGTGCTGTCTCTCTTTTCCGTGCTCGGACCGGAGGACGAGATATATTTCTGGAATTATTATCACAATATGAATCCCCGGCCTGAAGATCCGGGTGCTTATCTCGGCACGGTGATCTGCCGTGGAGCCGCCTATTACAGGGAAAGCGGTCCCGGGTGGGAATCCAATCTCTACAGCACTTCTCTTGATGATATGGCAGGCAAGGTGATCGCAAGCTGGGACAAAAACATCGATCCCGAAGGTCTGTACGCAAACTGTGTCTACATCAGATATAATCCGTACCCCTACAGAGATCTGCGCACCACCGTCTTTTTCCCGGACATCAAGCTCGACGGGTGGATGAATTTTGCGGATTGTATGATCTTTACCGGAGCCATGATGATGCTGATAGGCTTTTTCTTTCTTTTTGCAAGGAAGTTTAACAGGCTTTCGGAGTTCCTGGTATTCTTCATCATCGGTGCAGTGATGTTTTTTCCGTGCCTCTACATGCGCATTCAGTACAACCGCACTTCCGTCTTCTGGCGCTGGCAGAAAAAGGCCGATAAAAAGAAAGATTACCGCATCGTTATGACACTGAACGGACAAGCCTGCGAGCTGAATAATGTTAATGAAGTAAAATCTAAGCTCGACGAATTCTACCGTACGAACGGCAAATATGATATCGAGATCTCACCGCCGATGGCAGGCATTGCAGCTTACTCGGCATATTATGACAGCAGGCGCAATCTGTACAATTATACCTTCAGGACGATCACCGATGACAAAGTAACGTACAGATATTTTGCATGCTGCGGAAGATCACGCGAAGATCTTATTCAGATCAGCAGACTTATAAAAAGAAAACGCATCTCACTCAAGGACTACGGCTTCGAAAAATCCTGGGAATGGGACCGGCCGATGATCGAGGAACCGAGACTATAGGAGGGAATATGGATTACTTCTCATATGAAGTCAATCCGTTTGACAGCCACAGTGCTTTCAATATGTCCACGGGCTACAAGAAAAGAAATGTGATAAAATAGATCACATGGAATACTTCTGGAAACAGCAGGATGACATCCCTCAGGGAATGGGATATCCCCTGTTCGGAAAAGAACACATACTCAGCACGGCTATCACCTTGATAATAGTCGTGCTTTTTATCTGCATTTTTATAAGGCATAATAAAAAAACTCAGCAAAGGATTCTTAAAGCAATCCCGCTTTTTCTTATAATTCTGGAAAGCTTCAAGGATCTGTTTCTTGTTTCGGTCCACAGATTTGGGATCTGGTATCTTCCTCTTCATGTCTGCAGCATGGGCATATTTGTTTTTTCGCTTGCCGAATATCTGCCCCGGAAAAAGGCTAAGAAGGTGTTCGGAGAGATAGCACTGATACTCATTATGCCGGGTGCCCTTGCAGCACTCATCTTCCCGGACTGGACGGTCTATTACCCTGTTCTGAATTTCATAAATCTCTATGCATATGTCTGGCACGGGCTTCTGGTCCTTTATCCGATCCTTCTTCTGATCAGGAAGGATGTCACTCCGTCCGTAAAGCATATCCACTATATCATTCTGTTTCTGTGCATAGTCGTTCCGCCGATATATGCTTTCGATAAGCATTACGGCGTAAATTATTTCTTCGTCAACTGGCCGGAACGCGACACACCTCTAGCATGGCTTGCATCATTCATGGGCAATCCGGGTTATCTGATCGGGTATGCGGTCATGGCTTTCGCGCTCATTTTACTAATCTATCTTGTTCTGTATTGTTTTACCGGAAGAAAGAAGGACCCTGATAATGGAATCTAAGATAATTTCTGTCGAGCAGATGAGAAAAAGCGATGCATATACGATCGAGCATTTTGTTCCAAGCAAGGAACTGATGCAGCGTGCGGCAATGGGAGTATATGATTCGTATAAAGACTGGGCGGATAAAAAGATCGCCATTGCCTGCGGCGGAGGAAATAACGGCGGCGACGGATATGCTCTCGCAGGAATTCTGGCAAAGAAAGGAATAATCGCAGCTGTCTTCAGGGTCTCCGATAAGATGAGCGAAGACGGAAAATATTACTGTGATATAGCCGGTGAACTCGGTGTGAAAATAGTTCCTTTTACCGAAGATACACAGTTCAACGGATATGATGTGATAGTAGACTGCATTCTCGGAACAGGCTTTGTAGGGGATGTCAGGGGAAATGCAAGAAATGCCATAGAAGCGATCAACAGAAGCGGTGCTTATGTGATCAGTGTGGACATCAATTCGGGAATGAACGGAGATACCGGTGAGGCATCGCTTGCTGTAAGCTCTGACCTCACCGTTTCCATCGGATATCTGAAGACGGGTCTTGTTACGGACGCCGCCTCAAAATATATCAAAAAACTTGTGAACGTCGATATCGGGATCGTACTTGCAGGCGAATCTTAGAACGGCATGGTATCGGGATCGCCGGAAAGTCCTACGCATCCCTTAAGATCCGCGATCTGCTTCATCTCCGGAACATCGAAGATACATGTTCTCCTTTCACTTCATGCTCTCGATAAATTTCATCTGGGGGCTTTCGGGATCAAGCTGCATCAGTTCGATCTTAATTCCGTCCGGATCGTGTGTCCAGCACTGCCAGTTATGATCCGCTCCCTGCTTGGGTGCATCGTCCTGAGGAGCACCGGTTTCCACTATCCTGTCCCATATTGCGTGAATATCATCAACAGCCACGCAGATATGGAAGAATCCGATTTTCTCATCCCTGTACGGATTATCTACGGTTGCACCGTAAAAAAATTCGATGAACTGTCCGCCTCCCGCGTAGACATATACAATCCAGGGTTCCCCCGTTTCGGGTCTTGCTATATCGAACGCCTTCTTAAATCCGAGTGAATTCTCGTAGAAAGCAACCGTCTTGTCCATATCCTTAACGTTAAATGCCGCATGCGCGATGCCTGTAACCATATCGATTCCTCCTTTTTTCGGAAAACCAAGCTTACGATCATATTGTAAAAAGAGGACACGTGACATACATCCGCTATTCTGTCAGAAATCTTCCGTTTTTTGTCATCCGAAAAAAAAACCGGAAAGCCACGGGAACGGATCAACAAAAAAAGAGCCCGCATCAGGCGGGTTCACTTAAGGATTTTTGAGTCAGCTGGGAGTCAGCGGGGACTGTCCCCGCTGACTCTTTCTCATTCACTGACCACTATGTTCTTGCCGTGCTGTTTACCGTAATACATTCTCTCATCCGCGATCTTGATGATGTCGTCGGGTTCCTTGTATTCCGGTTTATTTTCCTCCAGCCCTATCGTTATGGTTGCGGGGATACGCTGGTTGAAGAATACCGTGGGACTGTTCTCGATGCTCTTTCTGACATATTCCATCTTCTCCTTGGCCACGGCGAAATCATAATCTTTCATCAGTATGATGACCTCCTCGCCGCCCCATCTGCAGATATAGCAGCCCTGCATTTCCTTCTTGATGAGGCCGGTGATATGCCTGAGCACCTCGTCACCCGCGTCATGACCGTAGGAATCGTTGATGCGCTTGAAATTATCTATGTCCGAAAATGAAATACAGAAATGCGAAGTCATCTCATTCTCCATAAGCTTCTTCATAACAGGCAGAAAGCCTCTTCTGTTTAAAAGCCCGGTCAGTGCATCCTCGCTCGCATCGGCCGAAAGCTGTTTATTTTCCTGCTCAAGTCCGCTGCGCTCGACTTCACTTGCATAGATGTAGATCACGCTGTAGAAGATCGTCGCAAATACCATGGTGAACATCGCAAAAAGCACGTGGATCGTACGAAGCGTCGGAGCGATGACATACACCGGATCTGCCGCATCAAATTTAATGAAAAGAAACGCATACAAACCGAAATTGATGATGAGCATCCCGACGATGTGCCATCTCATCACACCCTTGAACAAAAAGCATCCGAAGAAGACTATTATAGGCACTATCGAAAAAAGAAAACAGAATGTTCCGCAGTGAAGTCCGATGTAATATGTTGCCACCGCGGAATAAACGGAAACTTCAATGAGTATACTCACAAATACAGGCATCGTGTGTCCGTTTTTGCAGAGAAGATAACAGAAAGAATAGACGACAACGCTGAGGACATTGAACTGGACAAGCGGTGTTACACCCGCTATAAGCATAAAAATAAGAAGCGAAGCATGCACAAGGCACATGACCGCAACCGTAACAAGGTTACTGTTATGGACCAGATAGTGCATCATATTGTCGAATGCTTTTCTTTCCTTCATATGCATCCTCTATGAAGAATGAGTCACGGGGACAGTCCCCACTGACTCTGTATTGAGTCAGTGGGGACTGTCCCCGTGACTCATTCCGGTCTTGCTAAATAGTAGCCCTGGAACAGATCGACTCCGAGGCCCACAAGATAATCGAATTCTGCCTTCTGCTCAACACCTTCGGCAACAACGAGCATGTCAAGCGAATGGAATTCAAGCACGAGCTTTTCGACGTTCTGCTGTTTCTCGGGAATGTGATCTATGTCGGAGATCAGCTCCCTGTCGAGCTTTACGATGTGCGGCGTCATCTTACGGACCAGTTCGAGATTATTGATGCCGATACCGAAATCATCAACCGACAGCAAATTATCCATGAAGGTTACTGATCTTTTCTTTTCAAGCCAGTGCTCCATGGAAAAGTAGGGATATTCGAGGTTTTCGATGATCATCCTACCGCGTATCTCTTCTCCGAAATACTCTAAGAATGCATCAGCTTCCTCCGGAAGCATACAGTCCGAAGGGAATGAATTGATCGAAACCCTCTGGGAATAGCCCCTGAGGAAATAAGCCTGCATCGCTCCGAAGAATGTTGCAACCTCCAGAACATGTACCTTATCTTTTTCTATATATTCCTTAATGAGTTCGGTGACCGTTTTATCGGCGGGACGCATGAGAGCTTCCCATGCATAGACAGTTTTTCCGTCCGGTTCGAATATCGGCTGAAAAACATAATCGATAGTCAGTTCATCAAGTGCCTTAAGGATCTCCTTATCCAGCGGCAGATGGTCAAAATAAATCATTCGTACTCCCCCTTGAATACATATACGAAATAATCCCGTACTCATTCATTATAACACAAAAAAGGAGTTCGCTTTCACGAACTCCTTTGATTTCTTAATTCTTATGGTCGTAAGGATGGATGGTAACGATGGTACCGTCGGGATTGTAATTAAGCTCGGTGTACTTTACGTTCCTTCTGTGGTTTACACCGTTCGACATCTCACAGTCATGGTAGAAGAGATACCACTTTCCGTGATACTCGATGATCGAGTGGTGGGTGGTCCATCCGATAACGGGCTCCATGATCCTGCCTCTGTAGGTGAAGGGACCGTCGGGGGTCTCACCGGTAGCATATACGAGATAATGGGTGGTTCCGGTTGAATATGACAGGTAGTAAAGTCCGTTGTACTTGTGCATCCAGGGACCTTCGAAATATCTCCTGTCCTCATCTCCTGCCTTGAGGGGCTCGCCGTTCTCATCGAGAATGGTAATCATCTTGGGAGCATTCTTGAATGATTTCATATCATCGGAAAGCTCTGCGAAGTAGGGTCCGAGTGCGGGTGCATCTGCGGGGATCTCAGCGGGATTCTCTACGAAGCTTCCGGTCATCCACTTCTCGAGCTGTCCGCCCCAGAGTCCGCCGTTATACATATAGTATCTTCCGTCATCATCCATAAGGACAGCGGGATCGATACTCATGCTTCCTTCAATATAATTATCCTCAGCCTTGAAAGGCCCGACGGGGCTGTCGCTTACGGCAACACCGATATGGAAGACATCGCCATGGTCCTTAGCGGGGAAATAGAGGTAATACTTACCATCCTTGCGTACGCAGTCGGGAGCCCACATCTGCTTTTCAACCCAGGGGATATCCTTCATGTTGAGTGCTTCGCCGTTATCAACGCAGTCAGCATCGAGGTTATCGAGTGAAAGGACATGATAGTCCTCCATCAGGTACTCTCCGCCTTCATCATCATCCTCACCGTCGTGAGCAAGGTCGTGGGAAGGGTAAACATAGATCTTGTCATCGAAAACATGTGCCGAGGGGTCGGCGGTAAAAATGTGTGTTACTAAGGGTTCTCTCTGTTTCATTTGCTTTTTCCTTTTAACTGATCATACGATCACGAGACCATTATATTACTTAGGAAAAAGAAAACTCTATTCACTTATTGCTTTTACTGCGTCATTTTCAGTCAATTCTCCCCATTTACAGTCAAAAGCCCGACTTTTTTTACAAAAAGCCGGGCCCTCAACGGGGTTTCTTTACAATCTATGGGAGGATAGATTTTACTTGTTCTTTTCGGACTTTCCGGTCTTCTTTTTCGACCTCTGATTGAGGACGATGCTCTGGAGCAGAATGAAGAAGCAAAGCATTCCACCTGTGGTGATGCTCTGCCACCAGGGATCGTTGAGTCCGCTGGCAACGACGATCTTCTTGATGGTGGTAAGAGTCAGGGTTCCGAAGAACGTACCGACCACATCTCCTACACCGCCGGTAAGAAGAGTGCCACCTATGATGGAGGAAGCAATGGCATTCATTTCCATACCGGCAGCGTTGGTAGCATTTCCTGCGCCCGTATGCATCATAAAGACAAATCCCGAGATTCCGCTGAGCATGCCGCAGATAAGATAGGACAGGAATCTGGTCCTCTTAACGTTGATACCCAGCATCAGGGCGCTTGTCTGGTTTCCGCCGAGTGCATAGAATGCACGGCCGAGCTTTAAGAACTTGAGAAGTATGAATACGAATACAAAGCAAAGGAGTGCAATGAATACTCCGAGTTCGATCGTACCGGGGACCACATTTCCGTTATTGGCCGTATACCCGAGCCAGGAGATCTTGAGTTTGGTGCCTCTTAGCGCTTCAAACCCTGCGTGAGCGACCTTCTGGGGGTCGATGGAAAGGATCGTGGTAAAGCCTCTTGCAAAGAACATTCCGGCAAGGGTTACTATGAAAGGCTGGATATCAAGGTAGCTGATGAGCAGGCCCTGAACTATGCCGAAAGCAAGTCCTATGCCGATCGCAAGGAGTGCGGATCCTATCACGCTTCCGCCTTTGTTCAGGTAGAGAACGCAGCTCATGACTACGAGTGAAGTTACCGCGCCGACACTTATGTCAATACCGCCGCCTATCATGACGATAGTAAGACCCAGGGATACGATGATGAGGCTGGCATTGTCGTTGAGCATATCGAAGATCTGCTGGGGGCGGAGGAAACCTCCGCCGAGAAAGATCATCGAAAGGATGTACATAGCGAAAAAGATGCATATCGTTATGGTCATCAGAAGCTGTGTATTCGTAAGGGGCTCTCTGAATTTCTTCGTTTTCATGACTCGGCCGCTCCTTTCGAAACAGATTTTTTCTTAGCCTTCATATTCCGAACGACCTTATCGAATTCCCTCTTTACAACGGGAGAACCGATTACAACGAGAAGGACTATGACGATAGCCTTGTAAGCCTTGACGTCGGTGGATGAAACCTTCATCGCATAGAGCGTTGTGGTGAGCATCTGGATGACATATGCACCGATGATGGATCCGCTTATCTTGAACTTGCCGCCGCCGAGATTATTACCGCCGATCGCAACGGCAAGGATCGTATCCATCTCAACATCAATGAGCAGTGTCTCGTGGTTGATGAGACCGAGTCTGCACACGCCGATCATTCCGGCTACGCACACGCAGACGCCGAGGATTATGAATGAAAGGAGCTTGATGAATGTCGAATTGATACCGTTGAGCTTAGCAGCGCTCTCGTTGATACCTACGGACTGTGTGAGAAGTTCAAGTGATGTAAAACGGAACACCAGCATAAAGATCACAGCCATAAGTATTACTATCAGAACGGGTGTGGGAATGGGAATGCCCGGTATGAAGCTTCCGATACCGCTGAGGATGTGGCTTTTTACGTTAGGGGTTGCACCGCCGTTGATCCAGTATGCTATGGAACGTCCGCATGTATATAGTATCAGCGTCGCTATCATCGGCTGTATCTTGAACACCGCAACAAGCACTCCGTTGAAGCAACCGAAGAGCATAGCGACTATGCATGAGCAAATGAATGCGAAGATGACGGTTCCGGGATTGATCACCGAGAACGCCTTAAGGACCTTGACGAATACACTGCCTGCGATCGCCGCTGCTGCTCCTACCGAGATATCCTGTCCTCTGCAGGCTGCCGTGACAAGCGTCATCCCCATTGCAAGGATTGCAAGTTCGCTGGCACCGTTTATGATACTGATGAGATTTCCCTCTATGATCGTATTGCCATCATTATTATGTGAAAAGGTGATGCTGAAGAATGACGGATCCCTGATCAGGTTGAAGATAACGAGCAGGGCTATCGCTATCAGGGGGATAGTCAGCTGGCCGAGGCCGCCGGCGAAGATCTTTTTAAATTTGCTCTTCATCTTTCGACTCTCCTCCCGCTATAGTCTGCATTACCTTGGTCTGGTTCAGATCACTTCCTTTGAGTTCTCCGACGATATGCCTGTCGCGCATGACAACAAGTCTCGAACAGGTTCTGAGCATCTCTTCTATCTCCGAAGAAATGAACGTGACACTTACTCCGTCTTCCGCAAGCTTGAGCACGAGCTTCTGGATCTCGAGCTTGGTACCGACATCGATTCCTCTGGTAGGTTCATCGAGGATCAGATATTCGGGATGAGTAAGGAGCCATCTTGCAAGGATGACCTTCTGCTGGTTTCCTCCGCTGAGCGAACCGACAGGAGTCTCCCTGCTTGCGGTCTTGATGTTGAGCATCTTTATATATTCATCCGCATAGCTTTCGGCTTCGCTCCTGCTGATCGGTCTTAAGATACCGTTCATGACCTGGAGTGCGAGGATGATGTTTTCCCTCACGCTCAGGTCGGCGATTATTCCGTCTCGCTTTCTGTCTTCGGCAAGATAACCTATGCCGTTACGCATTGCTTCGATGGGCTTGGTTATGGTGACGTTCTTACCGTTTATCTTCACCTTTCCGCCGGTAACCTTATCGGCACCGAAGATCGCTCTTACGCTCTCACTTCTTCCGGAACCGAGGAGTCCGGTAAAGCCGTTGACTTCGCCTTTTCTGATCTTGAAATCGAAGGGAAGCGCGTCACTGCTTGAAAGATTTTCGGCTTCATAGAAGACTTCCTTCTTTTCGGCTTCGGAATCCTGGGGCTCATTCATTGATGAAAGCTCGCCGAGTTCCTTGCCGATCATCTTGGAAACAAGTTCAACCTGGGGAAGTTCCTCTACCGTATATTCTCCGACCAGCTCGCCGTTTCTGAGAACGGTGATTCGATCGCTGACTTCGTAGACCTGTTCAAGGAAATGTGTAACGAAAATGATCCCGACCCCTTTGGACTTAAGGTCTCTCATGAGGTCGAAGAGCATGTTAACTTCTTTGTCATCGAGTGAAGATGTAGGCTCGTCGAGAATGAGAACCTTACATCTCATATCAACCGCACGTGCGATGGCGACCATCTGCTGTACGGCGAGGGAGCAGTTTCCGAGCTCCTGTGTGCTTCTTGCGGGAATACCGAGATTGGAAAGAATCTCGTCCGCTCTTTTTTCATAATCCTTACGATTTATCCAAACACTGTCCTCACGACCGATGAACATATTTTCCGCAACGGTCAGATTGGGACAGAGAGTGATCTCCTGGTAAACGGTACTGATACCGTGCATCTGAGCATCCTGAGGGGACTTGATGCTTATGACCTGTCCGTCAACCTTGATCTCGCCGCCGTCACTGGGATATACACCGGTGAGGACCTTGATCAGGGTTGATTTTCCCGCGCCGTTCTCTCCCATGAGCGCATGTATCTCACCTCTTCTGAGAGTAAAATCCACGCCGTTCAAGGCAAGTACACCGGGAAATATCTTTACTATGTGACGCATCTGCAATAAGGGATCCGTCTGCATAATCTGTACCTCCTAACACTCTTTAAAAAACACAGCTGAGCCGGTAAAGGTTTCAGCTCAGCTGTGTGAAAGGCCGGACTGATCAAATATTATTCGCCGAGTCCGTATTTTTCGATATCGCTATCGGTAATGGTAGTAGCGTCAAATCCCTTCTCTTCGTTGATGATGATCTTATCGCTGGTGGTATTAACGCCCTTGATGAGATCGCTGATGATCTGAGCCTGGAAAGGTGAGCACTGTCCGTCGTAGTTCCAAGCGCCGTCCTTAAGTTCTCTGAGAGCCCACTTGTTGCAGTCAAAGCCCATAACAACAACCTGTCCGCCTACGCCGTGAGTGATTCCGTGCTCGTCGAGTGCTGCTACAGCGCCCTTAGCCATTCCGTCGTTCTCTGCATAGATAACGTTGAAGGACTCGCCGCTGTTGATGACTGACTCAACGATGTTCTTAGCTTCTGCTTCGTCCCAGGTAGCAGTCTGCTGAACTACGCAGTGCATGGTGCCGTTGTCGAACTGAGCCTGAAGAGCGCCGGTACGTCCGATCTGAGCGTCCGAACCCATAGCACCCTGGATATGGATTACGTTGTACTCAGGAAGATTCTGGTCAAGGAGCCACTGTACTGCAGTGTCGCCTTCAGCTGCCATGTTGGAGATGACTGCTGCTTCGTAAAGGCTCTCGTCAACATCGATCTTACGGTCGAAGATGTAAACCTTAACGCCTGCTTCCTTAGCCTTGGTGAGAACTTCGTCCCAACCGGTGGTCTCAGCTGCTGAGATAAGGAGATAGTCAACGCCTTCGGTGATGAAGCCCTGAGCTGCCTGAAGCTGCTCATCGTTCTTGATGCTGTAGAAGGTCTTGAGCTCGTAGCCGTTCTCAGCTGAGAAAACAGCTTCCATGTCCTTAACGTTTGCCTCACGATATCCGGACTCTGAAGGAGGGTTGTTGATAACGCCTACCTTGATGGGTCCCGATCCGTTTCCGGATTTGCCACAAGCAGCAAGTACGAATGTAAGAGCAAGTACTGCTGTTATAGCCAATGCTTTAAACCTCTTCATAAATGTTCCTCCATTTCTCCGCCCTATGCGGTATGACATTACGATAAAACACGTAAAGGGCCCGGTAAATGGAGCATCATTTCGACTTGGTTCAAAATAATTCCGCTTTTTAGAAAGTGTTTAGAAAACGGTGGATTTTTATTTTGAGATGGTTAGATTTGATTTTATGAGGTTAGATTTTATTCGTTCTGATACTGCTGACGATACTCGGAAGGTGTGATCCCGGTATTCTTTTTGAAAATATAACTGAAATAGTGGGAGTCGTTGTATCCCGATTCCCTTGCTATCTGAGAACTCTTTGTGTTGGTTGTGCGCAGCATTTCCTTGGCTTTGTTTAGCCTGAGATAGATAAGATACTCAGTGAAGGTCTGTCCGCTCATCTGTGAAAAGACGGTTGAAAAGCGGCTGTTGCTCATGCCTACGGCCTTTGCAACATCCTGGAGCATAAGATTGGGATCCGTAAAATGCTGTGACATATAGAGCTTGGCTTCACTGATAACGGAAGGGTTGGCATCATCGGATACCTCACCCATCTCCCTTGTTCCGAGTATGACGGACTTTTCATCCGAGCGGTCGACAAGGATATGTCTTATGTGACGTGCGGTCTTGAAGCTTTTTAAGATATCTTCGGGAGCATCAACGATATCGCCGATACCCACTCTTATCTCGCTTCCTCCGACTCTCTCCAGCTCCCTTACAAGTGATGCCGCAAAAGCATATGCTCTCTCCTCCGCATCTTCCGCGGTATCCCCGAGAACTAAAAGTGCGGACCCTGTCCTTGTAGGCGTAGCATACATCACACCTCCGCTGCCTTCGGATAAAGCATAAGCAACTTCCTGTCCTTCGCTGAGAGGCTTGTAAGCCGCATCGACAACGGCATAGAAAGGCGCGATGCAGTTGCATCCCATGGTCTCGAGATGCTTGAGTACGTTGCGGGAATCTTCCGCCGCTGCGTCTTCGGAATAAAGGGATGCTATGAGTTTTTCTTTTACAAGCTGTTCATCGTTACCGAGACGGGTCCGGAGGCTTGCGGCATGCTCTATGGCTTTTCTTTCATCCTCGAGCTGCTTGCTGACCTTGTCGAGAGCTTCCCTTAAGTTCTCGGAATTGATGGGCTTTACGAGATATTCACGGACGCCGAGCTGAAGGCACTGGCGCGCATATTCGAATTCGTCATATCCGCTGAGTACGATGATGCCGATCCAGGGCATCTGTGCGCGGAGCGTTCTGCAGAGTTCGATGCCGTCCATAAATGGCATCTTGATATCCGTTATGACTATGTCGGGATTCGTGTCGCGGATGATGGGAAGAGCCATTTCGCCGTCGGGCGCTTCTCCAACCAGTGTATAGGGAGTTTCATCCCACGGAAAAGATTCTCTTATTCCCTCTCTGACAACGATCTCATCATCAGCCAGAAACACTTTCATCTTCGAATATCTCCTCTCGTTTCTTGCACGGTACGATGAATTTTACTTCCGTGCCTTCGGCATTGCTTTCGATCTTAAGTCCGTCCTCCTGGTTATAGTACAGACGGATACGCAGGTTTACATTGACAAGGCCGAATCCTCCGCCGCCTTCACTGACGGTCGGCTGGCCCTTCTTCATTCTTTCGTTCAGGTCATTCAACTGCTCCGCGGTCATTCCGAGACCCGTGTCACGAACGCTGAAAACAAGATTGCCGTCTTCAAGTCTCCCCGTGACAGTTATCTTACCGCCGCCGCGCTTGATCTTGATCCCGTGGTAGAGAGCATTTTCGACAAGCGGCTGGAGAAGGAGCTTAAGGATATAGAAATCACCTATCTCATCGGGAATGTCTATCTCATAATTCATGATGTCGCGGTACCTTGTCTGCTGGATCTTAAGGTAACCTTCGATATGCTTTTTCTCCTGGCTTATGGGTATCCAGTCGGCACCGGATGAAAGACTTATCCTGAAGAAATCGCTGAGAGCGCTGGTAAGCTGGATGAATTCATCCTTGTCTCCGGCTTCGGCTTTCCATACGATCGCATCGAGCGTGTTATAGAGAAAGTGGGGATTGATCTGTGCCTGAAGAGTCCTGAGCTCAGCTTTTCGAAGATTCTTCGCATCGAGGTTACTCTTATCCATCATGGACTTGAGCTTATCCGCCATCGTATTTACCTGCCCGGTAAGATTCCGGAGTTCGGTGACATCGGTATCTGCGATCTTAGAATCGAATGCACCTTCCGCAATCTTGGCCGATGCTTCCTCGAGTCTTTCGATGGGCTGTCTTACGGAAAGCTCGGTTGCTTTAACGGTTCTCTTTCTGATATACAGCGCAAGGATGATGATGACGATCTCAAGTACGGCAGTGATGATGACACCGATCATGAGGCTCTCACTCATCTTCGCGGTGGAAGTGATCTCCTGTGCGACATAGTCATTGAGCATGCTGTCAACAAGAGCGGATACTTTTCTGATCTCGAGAAGAACCTTTTCATTTTCGACAACCGGAACTTCATCATTTATATTGTCGCGAAGCTTATCCACATAGTTCTGAAGAATGGTCATCGTACGCGATGCGACGATAAGGGACAGTCTGTTTTCCGCACCGGTCTTTTCCGAGATGCTGTTGATCGTCTCATTGACCTCACCGATCTTGATATATATATCGCTCCGGCTGATGGTCTCACGTCCGCTTACTATATCCCATGCGCATCCGGGAATATCCTCGGTAACAACAGTCTTAAGAGAGTTGATCGTCTCCATTCTTACGATCGAGCTGTGATACTTCGCCGCATAGACCAGCATGAATACGATGCTTATGATGATGGGGATGACAAGAATGATGACGAGCTTGTAGCTCATGTCATCGATTCTTCCGAGTATGCTCTTTTCCCTTTTAATCTTATTCATGGACAGTCTTAACAGTCTCCGTGGCGGTCATTTCCCTGCTGCATTACCGGCATCAGGGTTCGGGCTTTGATCAGTATCCTCTGGGTTCTATGGCCGAAACATCCATCTCATCGCTGAAGATCTGCTCTACCGGATGGATCACGGCTTCAACCTCTTCACCGTTCTTGAGCCTGAGTGCGGTCTCCATCAGTTCATCGCCGAGATTCGGTGTGCATTCCACAACACAGTTGATCCTGCCCTCTTTGAGAACGTCTATCGCTTCCTGTCCCGCATCGATGGAAATGATTATGATATCCTTACCGGGGACCATGTTTGTCTTTTCGATCTCGGGAAGCGCACCGAGCGTCATCTCATCGTTGTGGCTGTATACGACATCGATATCTTCCCCATATGTTTCAAGCAGATACCTCATGCACTCTGCACCGCGGCTTGTGATGAAATCTCCGTCGATGCTTTCGAGAATGTGCATCCTCGGGTCATCCGCTATCGTATCCGCAAATCCTGCCTGGCGCTGTTCCATGGGAGTGGAATTTTCGGTTCCCGTGATCTCAACGATATTTACATTTTCAAGTCCGAGCTCGTCAGCCTTTCTTATAAGGTACTGTGCGGCCATGACTCCTTCGTTGTAAAAGTCCGCACCAATAAGGCAGGTGGTAAGACCGTCTATCTCGGTTTTTATATCCCTGTCCACAAGGATGACCGGAATGCCCGCATCCTTAGCTTCAAGCAGGACATTGTCCCATCCGTCCTCAACGATCGGGGAAAAAGCGATGACATCAACCTTATATGCAATGAACCTTCTGATCGCATCGATCTGGTTCTCCTGGCTCTGATTCGCGTTTTCAAACATGAGGCTCACGCCGTATTCTTCCGCAGAGCGTTCTATGTCACGGGTATTACCGATCCTCCATGCGCTCTCGGATCCTATCTGGGAAAATCCCAGCAAAAGCCCCGGGTCTGCAGTTTCTTCCGCAGCTCCTGTACAGCCTGTGATGAAAACAAGCGCAAGCAGTATTCCGAATAATCTGTAAGCTTTTGATCTGAGCATCTTAACGCCTCCGTTTAAAAAACATCATACGCATCCGGATTTGATCACTTAATGCTGAATGATTATTCCGCCGTAGTATTCGGGTCTTCCGTCTTCATCACACATTACGAATGCTCTCGGCTGAAGCACGACATAAGATCCGTCCGGTCTTCTTGCGCGGTACTTAAGATCCTTGGGATCTCCTTTTCCGCTTATTATGGAATCGACTATCGCTTTATATTTTGCAAGATCTTCGGGATGTACATACTGCTGCCATATCCTGCCCGCATGATACATGTACTCGGATTCAAAACCGTATTCATCAGCCAGGATGGACGACCATCTCGAATAATCATATCTGAGATCATTCAGGAACACATATCCTTCTCCCGCAGTTGTAAGAAGCGCTCCGAACATCGCATCAAGCTTCCTCTTACGTCCGTCGGGTATCGGTATCTCAACATTAAGTGCATTATCCGGATGACTGGAAGACGATCCCGACTTAAGGAGCTTTTTGTTTTCGTACATCTCAAGGTCCGCTCTTTTTACGACATCGGAAAACCTTGCATCCGTCGAAGGTTCATATACCGACATTCCTATCGCAATGACGGGTCCGGAACGTGAGCGTCCGTTGGCATAGGATTCCCTTCTGAGATTTTCAAGAAGCTCTTCTCTTATCTCATATTCTTCATCCGTAAGATAGATGGCAAATTCATCTCCGCCGATACGGTAGATCTTGCTGTTTTCAAAATTCTCGCAGATCATACGGCATGCTTTTCTCAAATATTCATCACCGAATGCATGACCTCTTGTATCGTTGTAAAGCTTAAGGTCATTGACATCGCATACGATGATGCCGAATTTAAGATCGGAGTCCACACTGCGGATGCGGCTGTCCAGCGATTCGCCGAGTTCCGTGAATGCATTGTTATTACCAATGCCGGTAAGATCATCAAGCCTTGCGAGGCGCTCCGCAAACTTAAGCTTTTCCTTCCAAGCTTCCAGTTCACGAACTTCATCATCGACATTTTCTATGCAGAACAGGATATGCTTTCCGTCCTCACACATCATATCGACATGTCTCATCTGTATGATATTTCCGTTAATGATCACCCTGCAGGAAAGTGAAAACGTGCCGGTCTTTGATATCCTGGCAATGATCGTCTCCTTATCATTCACAAGAAGAGAATGTCCGAGATCATCCGGATGGAGATACCTGTTGGCATATTCATTGGCCATCGCAAAGAAATCTTCACCCTCCAGGGGAAGATGCAGATCCGCAAGCAGCTTCGTCGGAACCAGTTCATTATAAAAACCCGTTTCCGAATCAACATAGAATACGCTGTCATAATGAGCCGCAAGTGTTTCGGCGATCCTTATGAATTCTGTCTGATCAATCATCCGTTAATCCTTCCCCTGTAATCTGTCATTACCAGACTTCACCCTGCATTCCGTCAAGTGAGCCTTCGTCTACACCTATGCCGTACAGCTCTTCATAGAGCTGCTGATCGTCTGCTCTCTCCTGCTGGTTATCATCAAGCATTTCCTGAATATGCTCCATTATCTCTTCTTCGTCGATGGAGCCGTTTCCTTCATCTTCACCGTCTTCCTCATCCTCTTGCTCGTCTTCATCTTCCTCGTTGTCGCCGGGATCACCGTCATCTTCATCCTCATCGTCTTCTTCGGGATCACTGTGTTTTTCGAGGAGTTCTTCTATCTCATCCTTAAGAAGCTGTGCCTGCTTGTCGTGACCGTCTTCATCATCCGCATGAGCACATCCGTCCTCTGTCAGAACTACCCATGCATCCTCAAGGATCTTCTCAACATTCCTTGCATTCGCGGTAATATCATCGGGACCGTCGCATTCAAGGTATTCGTCCCACTCATCATCCGAGATCTGTGCGAGCATCGAAAGAGCAAGATTGATCTTGACGGGACATTCCTTCTCATAAGGGATTCCGCAGTCGATGGATTTTAAATACGCATCCTCAGCTTTTGAATAATTGCCCTTTTCAAAATAATAATTTCCGATGTTGTACCAGACGACATATTCATCCGGGAACGGGATCACGGAGTAGAACTCCTCCATCCCGACATGATATCTGCCCTTGCGAGCTTCGGAAACATAGTACGCGTTCAGACTCCATCCGAGTATGAAAAAGAGTGCGCATGCCAAAGTCGCGATTCCTGCGAAAAGGATCGCAAACCATGTGAAGGCGGAAACGTAATGTCTCTTCCTCGTCTTATTCCTTTTTTTCTTTCCGGTTCTTTCTGACATATTTCTTTCTTGCTTTCGCATTATCCCTTATCGCAATGAACAGCTCGAGCACAAGCAGTCCGGTAAGATAAGGCACGTATTTGTAATATGTATCTCCGTAGAAAGTATATTCGCTGTTTCTTTCCGTTACTGTTCCGCTGTCTTCCATGATCTCTTCAAGAAGCGGAGTGAACAGAGTCGACTTGTCGCGGTGGATGTATTCGACTCCGAGCCCGTCAGCTATTTCTTCGAGATTATCCTCATCGATCACGGAAACACCGGCTTCCCAGGAATCCGATGCATAGACCATGAATCCCCAGTTGTCATTCATATGGCCGCCCTTTTCGGTGCCGTATCCGATCACTGCGCCGCCGTCCACAAAGGCTCCGAGTGCTTCGTAGCTGTACGGCGTATCATCAAGGCTTGTATCTTCACCGTCGGATAAAAAGAAAACGATTATCTGCCTGTTTTCCTTCCTGTCCGATGAGATGAGCATGTTCTCAATGTCGTAGTACGGAACATCCATACGGCTTCCCGCCAGGTGTTCGGTATTCGGTGTGAGGATATTTCTGACATACCTGCGGATCGTTTCGGTATCCTGCGTAAAAGGAGCTGCGACATTTGAATCATTCTGAAATGTGATCAGTGCAAAATTCGCACCGGGCAGTCCGTCCATTATATCATTAATGTCATCCTGTGCAGCCTTTATCCTTGTAGAATGCGGTCCGTCGTCCGCCCACATGCTTAAGGTAGTATCAAGTACAAAAAGCACATCGGTATTACTGAGCCTTACATCGGTACCGTGCTCTTCCTTCATGGGCCTTAACGCTATGACAAGAGTCAGGGCAAGGATCGCCGCTCTTCTTATCAGTGCAAAGGTGCTCTTTATTCTGCTTTCCCTGCTTCTTATCCAGGCGATCAGCATTATCAGAAATGCAAGTGAAAATGCCGCGATGAGAGCAGGTACCGGAAGTACCGGATTTAAGTTTCTCATCCTACTTACCCTTCAAAAACAAAAGTACAAGACACGAACCCGCAATGCATATCAGCAATGAAATGATATAAGGGACAGGGGTGTCGGTCCGGACCTCGGTAATGATGTCATCAACGGACATCGCTTCATGGGATCTTATCTCTTCGACTATGGAAGATACCGTTTCGCTCTGACTCTGTACGTATAATTCCCCGCCGGTATTTTCAACGGCGTTTCTCAGATCCGATTTAAATCCTTCATAATCCGCCACGGTGTATTCGTAAAAATACGCATCCTCCGTAGGGAATATCGCAAAGACCGTGACATCGTTCTTTTCGCAGAGAGCGCTCGCACCCGCAAGATCCGGGATCTCGGGAACCTTGGAAGCATCGGCATTATCCGTTGCAAGAATGATTATCCTTGTTCTCGATTCATCTCCCAGTGACGGAAAACTGTAAAGAGCCGAAGCAAGTCCCTCACCGATGAGCGAACTTCCCCTCTCGCTGTTATTAACCAGAGTGCCCGCTTCGATATACCCAAGCTCAGCATCAAGCGCGTAATATGCATCCCATTCTTCATCCGTATCAAAGGTTATCCAGTCTCCGGGAGGGATCATATCCTCGTATTCTTTCTGAAGGACAAAATATTCCTCGAGATCCTCAAGCCTCGTTACGACATAGGAATAATCATCCGTAAGAGGAACGAAGACAACCGATGAAGTATTGAATATTGTGATGCCGAATCTGTCACCCTGAAGCTCGGTTACAACCTCTTCGAGATAATCGGCAAGTTCATAGTTGAGTTCGTAAAGCGAATAAGATACATCCAGGCAGAGAATGATATCTCTTTTCTGGACACCTATCTTTATCTTCTCGGTCTTAAACGGTCTTGCGATAAGGAAAAGCGATGAAACAATTGCCCCGATCACGAACAGCTCAAAGATAAAAGAAAGAATACGGCTTCGTCTGTAAACCCTTCTGTAAAGCGGAAGCGAATTGATAAGTGATGCGGCTCCTGTCCTGATGCCTCCGGTATAATCCTTCCTTCCGGGTGCGGGAATGATATGAAGAATAAACACTGCTACAGCAAGCAGCGGAATCCCGTATTTAATTACATAAGGATACATTAATTCCATCTCTTCACCGCATGTTTAGCCTGTTCGGCATCATTCATGAAATCAGCCTGAGTCTTCATTGCAAATTCGGGAGCATACCATTTTTCGATAAGCTCGGACAGACGCTTATCATTCAAAGCCTGAAGTTCGAAAAGCGTCATGGACGTCACATCGATCCCGGTCATGTCCGATACAAACGTCCTCATAACAGTGCTCATATTCTGATAGCTTTCCCTTATATCGGCTCTTCCGTGGTTAAGATCGTAAATGCATTTATCAATCTGCTTTAACGCATGATTTCTCGTATATTCGGGAGCCGGCTTTTTGGGAGGCTTCGGAGGCTTGTATTTCCTCACTCTCTTTTTTAATCTGAATCTGAAGAGCGTCACAAAAAATCCCGCGGAGATGACCAAAACGGCGCCTCCGAGGATCAGCCAGATATAACTCATCATGAGTTCCGGTTGTATGTTAACCGTAAATTCCACTGCGGCCTCTTTCGAACATATCTATCACACTGTCGACAACATCGGATGCTTTTTCTATCCGTTCAAATACGATACGGTTTCTGAGCGCATCCTGTTTAAAACGTGAAAGGATCTCTTCTCTCTGACGCTCTTCCGCTTTCCGAAGGGCACGGCTTCCCGCAATGAATCCGTCGATGTAATTTTCACCGACACGGTCGTAAACTCTTCTTCCTGTAACCTTGGCATCATCGATGCAGATGAAGTAGACGTCGTTTTTGTCCGACATGCGCATAAGAGTTTCACTTCCTACGGTCTTAAGGCCTGCCAGATCGGTGATGACAAAAACGATCATACGTCTTGTGGAATATGCGCGCAGACAGTCATTGATAAGAGAATCCATATCGGAGGAAGGATCTTCGAAGATGCCTTCACCGTATGTATGAAGAAGTTTTTCCACGCTCGCTCCGCCGGATCTGAAGGGAGCGTAAACTTCTCCCTTTTTTCCGGAACACGCGAAACCGACATCCGCACCCTGTCTTCCGAGGAGATAATTCAAAACCCCGGCAGTCATAAGTGCGATGTCCGCCTTGTGATCACCGTTCGGAGTATCGGCATCCATCTTGGCTCCGGTATCTCCGACGATCAGAACGCTGTGCTTTTTTTCCGCTATGTATCTTCTGACAAGTATGGAATCGGTCCTGGATGAACATTTCCAGTCGATCGATGTGATATCGTCACCGGGCATATAGTCCTTAAGATCATGGAATTCCAGACTCTTGCCCATGTAGAGCGAACTGTAACCGCCGTCAAGAATATTGGTGGTCTTGCGGGTGGTGTGAAGGACCGCATCCTTGCTTATACCTATCAGATAATCGTAATCAATATCCATCAGGGTGCCTTCAATGCTCCTGTGATACCGTCAATGATCATCTCAACGGTTACCTTATCTGCTATGGCCGAATAGTTAAGTGCGATGCGGTGACGAAGTACGCTGCGTGCCATCCTCTTTACATCATCGGGAACAACATAGGTTCTTCCGTTAAGAAGGGCGGTGGCTTTTGCGGTCTTTAAGAATGCGATGGATGCTCTGGGGCTTGCTCCCATCTTCACATAGCCCGCAGTCTTTTCACCAAGTAATCTTGCGGGTCCTCTGGTTGCGGTAACGATAGCGGAGATATACCACTTTATGCTCTCGTCCGCATAAACCTTATCGGTAATGTCCTGAAGCCTGTCGATATCGGCAATGGTCATTACCGCGGGTCTTTTTTCAAAAGAATGATTCTCTATTCTGTTAAGGATCTCAACCTCATCGGCAGCGATGGGATAGGAAATGACTTCTTTGATCATGAAGCGGTCGGTCTGAGCTTCCGAAAGAGGATAGGTTCCCTCCTGCTCAATGGGGTTCTGGGTTGCAATGACAATGAACACGTCCTCGGGCATATTGTAGGTCTGGGTTCCGATAGTGACCTGATGCTCCTGCATGGCTTCGAGCATTGCTGACTGAGTCTTCGCGGAGGATCTGTTGACCTCATCGAGAAGAACAAAGTTGGCAAACACGGGGCCGAGTACGGTATCGAACTGTGAAGTCTGTCTGTTGTAGACCTGTGTTCCGATTATGTCTCCGGGAAGAAGATCCGGTGTGCACTGGATCCTTGAGAACTTACCGTCCACCGCATCGGCTATGGTCTTGGCGGCTGTGGTCTTGGCAAGACCGGGAACCGACTCGATCAGTACATGACCGTCTGCAAGTATCGCGGTAAGGAGTGATGTTTCAAGATTCTTTTGTCCGACGACGACATTTTCGAAGTAATTTGCCAGCTTTCCGATCATCTCGCGGCTGTATTCGAATTCTTCCTGTGTCACCTTGGACTGGTTAGTATCATACGCCATTGTTTTTCTTTTTTCCTCCCACTCATAATCCTAATGCTGTAAAAACAGGCATCACTAAAGGTTAATTATACCATTTTATTGATGACTGTGCCATTTTGATGTACTTTCCGTATCGGAAAGTATTTTCTGTATGATTTGTACAAATAGTGTGTTACAATCAATTCACGGTCACTGTACCATTTAGCCATGGAAATGAGCACGGGGCAAAAAAGCTTTGTGCGGTAAAGGAGAAAAAATGGCTAAAGAATTCAAGTACAGAGACATCATTAAATATCCCGAATACAGAAAGCTTCTCTTCTCAGGGCTTATCAACCGTTTCGGAGATGCGGTGGATGCGATCGCATTTACATGGCTGGTCTATGAGATCACCCACAGTGCATCATGGTCCGCTCTCATATTCGGGCTCAACTTTCTTCCCAACATTTTCGTCCAGCCTTTCGCCGGAGCGCTTATTGAGAAGATGGATAAAAAGAAAGTGATCGTCCTTACTCATATACTGAGAGGACTCGTGATATCGGCATTCGTCGTAATGTATCAGGCAGGGGCCGTCAGTCCGATCATCATGGCGGCATTTACGCTCATCATAACTTCGATCGAGTCGTTCAACCTTCCGGCATCGACCGCTTTCATTCCGGGCGTCGTCCGCAGGGAGCATCTGACCCACGCAATGAGCCTCAACTCGACCATATCAAGTGCCGCTGCCTTTGTAGGAACAGGTATCGCAGGGATCATCATTGCAAAGTGCGGAGTTTATACCGCAATGCTGATCGATGCGGCAACATTTTTTATCGCAGCCGGCATCACCGCTTCCGTCAAAGAGCTTAAGACAGATAATGAGGAGACGGCTTCCTCCGAAAGCAAGGATTCATATGCATCGCTTTTAAAGAGCGGAATAAGCTATGTCCTGAAAAAAAAGGTCATCCTGAACTATTGTCTCATCGCCGTTGCCCTTAACTTCCTGCTCGTTCCGCTCAACTCACTGATCGCTCCGATTGCGGAAGAATGCTACGGACTCGGAAGCGAACTGCTCAGCATTAACGGAATGGCATCGGCAATCGGTGCGATCATAGGATCTGCGATCGTTCCAATGATCTCCGAAAAGATGTCCGCGAAAAATTCCCTTGTACTGTTCGGACTGATACTCGGCGCAGGAATGTACGTATTAACTCTGGGCAGATATTTAAACAGCGCCGTGCTTTACGGATATCTCCTTGCAGGTTCATGTTACGTGATAATGACAATGAGTGCTTCCGTCATAGTAGGAATACTCGGCGTGCAGTTCGTAAAAAGCGTTGAACAAAGCTATCTTGCAAGAGCGGCTGCGATCTTCAATGCATCGTCCGCAGCGGCAACTCCGGTAGGATCGATGATCGTATCCGCATGCGCTGTCAGCATAAGTCCCGCACTTTTGATAGCAGTGAGTGCAGTCCTTGCGATCGTTCTCTTTTTACTCGTAGCGGTAAGCAAATTAAAATTTGAAATAAAGGAAGAAGTGGCAAATGCAGCTTAAGGTTTCCGAAAATATTAAACAGTACAGAAAAGCAATGAACCTGACACAGGAGGGGCTTGCGGAATCACTGGGAGTTACCATCGGTGCCGTGTCCAAATGGGAGAACGGAAATAACGTTCCCGACATCACGACTCTGATGGAGCTTGCTAATCTGTTCAACATCTCAATGGATGAGCTGCTCGGATATGACAAGTCCGTCAAGAATATCGATGCACTGACGGAAAGGATAGAAAATTTATTTAAGGATCATAAATTTGACGAAGCTGTCACGGAAGCAAAGAATGCACTGGCGCGCTACCCTCATACTTTTAAGATCCTGCACACCTGTGCTCAGATGTATGCCTATAAATATGTCGAAAGCCGGAAAATAACAGACTGCGAAGAATCAATATCGCTTTTTGAACGTGCTCTGTCATATATATCCCAGAATACGAATACGGACATCAATGAATTTACGATCAAGCTTCAGATCGCCAATCTTTACAGTGAAAAGGATCCGGAGAAAGCTCTGGAGGAGCTCAAGAGGATCAACTATAACGGTATTAACGATACCGCGATCTCCCATGTCCTTATGAGCATGGGCAAATACAGAGAATCTCTGGATTTCGGAACACGAGCCCTTCTTCGCAGCTTTGTATCGCAGTACACCACCGTCAACTACATGCTCATGGCTGTTGCAGCGGACGGCAGAAAAGAATCTCTTCAAAAGGCACTCGAACTTGCAGATCACGAGCTCCGCATACTTGACGAATATAAAAAGGACGATGAGACAGGATATATGGATAAATTAAAGGCCATCATACTTTTGACGAAAGCATGGATGATGGCCGCAATGAACGATAATAAATATATGGAAGTGTGCGTGAAGGAGGCTTACAGACTGGCAAGCCGTTACGACAAAGCGGATAACAAGAACGATCTATCATCAGATTTCAGATTCTATTACACGAAAGAAAAATCGTACTACTACGATTCTGCCGGAGTCAGTGCGGTTGCCGGAATGGAGAATCTGTTCGGACAGGCAAGGACATACCTCTCCAGAAAAATGGCGAAGCATATCGACAAGGTCATTGAGTGCTGGAGGAAGCAGGTTTCACTTGATTAACTTATCTTTTCCGTAACTATCGTAAAAAAATCCAAGCACATCGGATTCCAGATATTCTTCGCAAACCTTAAGATCCGAGGCTTCCTCGGTTATAAGGTATTTGCCGCGTTCGTACATGGGTTCCCACTCGCTGAGATATGCGATATCAAGTTCATCAACGATCGATTCATCGCCCGAGCCCTCAATCTCATTGGCATCTTCATCGGGAACTCCGTTCTTAAGAAGCCTGAACTCAAGCGTCGTACCCATGATGTTCTCTACAATCTTCGCTTCGAATTCGTATTCGGCACCGAGTTTTTCCTTCACGGAACGGTTTAAATACGCTGCTGCGGTTTCCCTGCATGCAACCGCTTTTTCTCTTACTGTTTCTATGGAATCATCGCCCGCAGGTCCGACACTTGAAGAATAGGGGATCCTGTATTTCTTAAGCATCTCGCCGAATTCGGGATAGTACATGACAATACCGGGATCGGACACCTTCCTGACTTTACCGCCTTTCAGGCAAAAGAGAACATCCGAATCCTCCGAAAGCTCTACTCTTTCGATATCTTCGTACTTTACCTTTATCGTCCTGCCAAAAATTTTAAAAGGCTGCTCTATGATCAATTGCTCATCTTCAAAACGTACCATACTTACATCCTTTCACAATTCACAGATCAATCCGCATCGAAGAAAAATGTATATAGCATCATAAGGACTATTCCGAGCAGGATGCTGCCGAGGATGTCGGTGAACCAACAGATCCCGCTTGTGGCTACGGCTATGATGCCGATAAGCATAAGCAATGTGCCAAATACACTTACGGCGATGCAGAGCTTTTTCTTCTCCCCAAACAGAGCCCATATATGAAAGACCGCACTTCCGATCGAAACAATATAAAGAAGAACGGGAACCGAAGGAAATGAAGCTGAGATCACGAGGTGTCCCGGAACCGGTCCGTAGTTTATCTTAAATGCTTTGAGAAGCAGGGACGATATAAGCGCGGCAATATACAGAAAGACCGTCGCAAAATAATTCTTGTCGGTGCCGACTCCGTCTAAGCGTCCGGACTTTATCACTTCCCTGACCAGCATGCCGATCCAGAATACGCAGTTCACGATGCAGATGAAGTTCAGGATCATACCAAGCGTAAACCAGGGTTTGGAGTATCCGAATTCCGTATTGTAATGCCACAGATTCCTGAAGCCGATATTAAGCTTGGATAATCCTATTTCTGTCGCGTACGGGCCGACGCTTGCCACATCCTTGATCTTCAGCGCAAGGCACAGACAGATCAGATATAAAAACGCATTCCACAATATGAATCTTCTTGTTTTAGCTCTCATCCTGCGGTACTTCTTTCGAATCAGCTGTCAGCGGACAATTTATTTCTTACCCATGAACGCATTTAAGGGATTGATCGCAGCAGCTCTTTTCTTCAGATCTGTTAGATTGGCCCTGAGGAAATCAATAAGCTGCGATGCCTCTTCTTCCGTAAAACCCTCAACCTTTGTCAACACACAATCAGGGATATAGCCTTCGGCGATATCCTTGCCTCTTGTAAAACAGATGCGTGCTATCTTTTTTCCATCCATCTCCACAACACCGGAGATGTCGAGCTTTACTTCGTCCATGGTTTAGCCTTTCAATCTCTTATGCGGGCATATCCAGATCATACCAATCTGACACTTCCGAAACTACCCACTCCAAACCGCGGCGGCGTTCAATAACAATGGACGGATTCAGATTTCCTATCGAGGTTTCCGGTCTTACTCTTGACTCATTTACCGCCCAGTTATATCTGTAGTAAAGATCAAGCATATCAAGGATTTCAGACTTGCTTCGAAGCGTACATTTTTCCGCAAATTCTTCAATGGTCTTGCAGCCTCTCACAAATCCAATGGCAGCGTCACAATCACAGACCTCTACGGCATTCCTGATATCATCTACAAGACCAAGACACCAGCATAATGACCAGAAGGCTTCATATGCCCAGTCCAAATCAATCGCATCCTGCATATCATATGTGCCGTCTACGATCCTGCTTTCTTTTGAATTAAGATATTCCTTCAATCTCATCTCTTCCAAGATCGGAAGGAAGAATTCGATGCTTTCATCATAATTGCCCTGTCCTATGTCACATGCGATCTGGATCACAAAAAATGCGGTAATCGCTCTCCTGCAGATCTCAATTTTGTCTTTTAATCCGACATGATCATCATCCCATCTGCTCATGAGCTTTTCCGGATAAGCAACAGATAATCCTTTTATATAATCGTTGTTTTTGATGCGTCTGTTCTTCTGTGCTTCAGTCTCGGGAAGTTCATCGCTTAATATGCAGGGATGAAAGCCCTTCATATCCTCCACAGTCTTTTCAAACATTTGATCATCTATATTGATGATCATAAGTTTTCCTTCCTGCAATACAAAAAAGAAAGTCTTAGCGGTAAAGACCAGTTTAAAAAGAGATTCCAGCTGACCGTTTTCCTTCGTGAAAAGATAGCCGATGTTTACGTTAAGGCCCGGAAAGTCGTCCTCAGTCACCAGGTTGTTTTCGACGAGTATCCTGATAGCTGTATTAACGATGTTTTCCTTAAGTTCGCTGTTTCGGATCTGATTAACTTCCATTTGGTGTCTCCCTAATAAGTTGATCGGAAAATATTTCTCTCGGATTATTTCAGCAACTTAAACTTATTTGCGGTAGGATTTCCGTGTCCGTAGTAGATCGTTCTATCACCTAACGAGCGGATCTTCTTCGCACTTTCCTTCAGATTCTCTATATTATTATACAGATGTCCGGTAGCGGGGCTGATCCAATTATCAAGCGCATCTCCGACAAGAAGGCTTTGCCCATCCACGTCAACACCGATAGATCCGTCGGTATGTCCGGGGAGAGCGATCACCTTAGCATCTATTCCGTAGGATGAAAGATCGTCTCCGTCACTTATATAAACTATCTTCTCCGGCTTTCTTACCTTTGTTTCGCGAAGCACTTTAAGGGACAGTCCCAGTACAATCCGTCCAATCAAGCCATATGACATAAGAGGCTGTGCATCGTAATCATCGAAAAGTTCTTCATCGGACTTATTGAAAGCCACCGGAACGTCAAATTCTTCAGACAGTTTCGCAGCATTCTCCGCGTGGTCAAAGTGAACATGGGTGAGCACAATAAGGCGCAGATTATATTTCCTGCACTCCTTAGCTACTACATCATAAAACTCACCGCTGCCGGTATCTACAAGTATGGCATTACCTTCGCTTTCAACGATGTAACAGTTATCGGTTTTACATTTGATATGGTGTACTTTATGCATTATCAGCCTCGCGTTCTTCACGCTTTCTGCGGCGCTGCTCGCGGTTGTCCTTCTCGGATTCGAAGATCTCCACCGCAGCATCGGTCAGAGCATCAGGCCAGACCTTACCGCTTGAGATCACATTTGCCCAAGGGCAGAGATTTTCATAATCGTCATCGAGCACTACAGTATAGGGCGGGCCGCAGCGGTCATTAACATCCATATAAAGATGCCTGCCTTTGTCGATCAGATGATATGAATCAGAGTCGCTCATCCCATCCTTCAGAGCAGCATATATTTCGGCATTGATCTCATACAGATGATAATACCCACATCCGCCGCGTTCCGCGGTATAGAGATCTCTTTCTTCATCATAGCAGGCTTTCCAGCCGCATCCTTCTTTAAACTGCATAGGCATTACTCCACATTTATTTGATAAGTTTTCTTATCTCTTCTACATGATCTAATGAAAATTCGCTCAAAACATAAGATCTGATCCGCTGATTTACTATTATGGGTTTTACAAATCCATTTTTTGATAAAACAGATAATCGATTGATAACAGTCTTATTTGTTACACCAATTTCTCTGCTCAACTCGATCGGAGTAAATTCCCCTCTGTACTTTTTGATCAAAAGCAAAAGGAGTTCTTTTTCCTTGCCCTTAAGATAGGACAGACTGCCGATCACCTCTTCTTCACCGGAGCTTTCAGACAATTCACATACCTTGCCTGAATAGAGCAGAACCATACGAAGAAAATAATTGAACCAGATTTCGGGATGCGGCGGATCATTTCTTCCGGAATAATATAATATGGGAAGGCCCATCTGGATTGAATCATAGTATTCATTTATATCATAGGCAAAGTATTCTTCCAGCGATCCTATTCCGTTAAAACCATATCCGTTTATATCCAGGATGTAACCTGATAATAAGCGTGCAGTCCTTCCGTTTCCGTCTTCAAACGGATGAATGGTAACCATCTGATAATGAACAACCGCAGCTTTTATCAAGGGATGATCATCAGTTGTATTAACATATTCGATCAATTCATCCAAAAGATCCGGCACATCCGAATACTCAGGGGGAATATAATCAGGATTTCCAGTCTGAGAATCATATACCGCAAATAATACACCGGGTGGTGTTGGGCCTCTTAGTCCGATCTTCTCCTTTGATGCACCTTTTTCTACAAGTTTCTGTACATCAAGTATCAGTTTTCTTGAAAGCTTTTCCTTCTTTTTTGCTTTTTCTTCCAGGAAATTTAATGCCAGAAAATAATTACGTACTTCCTGCTCAGGTTTAAGAAAGTGTTTACGTTCATCTCTTTCTATAACCTCATCAACCTGTTTTTCAGATAGGGGATTTCCTTCGATCTTATTGGATGCATAGGAACTTTTCTTTTTAGAATTTTTACGAAGCCTGCTCGCTACCGAGCCTGAGATTTTTACAGATGAAACCTGATACCTGTTTTTGTCTATTTCGGTTATGTAATTGACGATTTCATTAGTCAGCTTTACTTTGATCATTATCTGCCACCTCAATATTATTATAGTGGCAGATAACCAAAAATTCCATAATTATTTCACTATTTTTACACTATTTTTTCACTATTTTTCATTGCGTTTAAGGTCACCAATCGCTGTTCCAGTCGGTATATCCGCTGTTCCAGTCATCGGAGCTCCAGCTGCCGCTGTCGTAATCGTCATCATTGTCCCGGCTTTCCGAATAGCTGTGCCTATCTTCTATCCAATCCGTATAGTAAGATGTGGATTCGAAGGACTCATAAGAGCCGTGATGGGATCCGGTATTATTATAATCTCTCCAAGAACTTGAAGTGAGCTGTGAGGGCACTGTGAATGAGAGTTCCCAATCACGGCCGGAATCATCATAGCGGTACCAGTCGCTTCCAGCTCTGTAATAGAGATTATTGTTTATCGAGTAGTAGCCGTTACTTTGGATGTTAAGGGAAGCCAGCGACGCAAGGAAAATAACCCAGAAAATGACTGCGGTAAAAATGATCTTGGTCCTTGGGTGAATCGAACGGTAAAGATCAGCCGGTTTTACACCCTCCAGATACGAATATGAAAGGAACATCAATATGACCATCACCAGAACCGGGACGGCTGCCACAAGCATTCCTAAATTCATATTAAGCTTTGCCTGAAGCCAGGTCATAAATACCAAGGAAAGTATAAAAGACAAAAAGACACCCACCACCATGAACGGTAATTTCTTACCCCGTTCGTTGCGCTGTCTTTTCATTTCATAGATGTCGAAATCAAAAGAGTTCGTTTGCCTGTTGCCGGCATCCCATCCCTGCCGCCTGTTATCCGCGGTCCATCTTGTCTGCTGGTTGATTATCTCTTCCTGAAATCTCTGATACAGTTCATGAACGGCAAATTCTTCGTCATCGCCCTGATAACGGATGGCTCTCGTGCCGTCCGCTTTATTTTTGTACACCACAAATTCTCCGAATTCATTCTTATAAATACCGAATGCTTTCGGAGCCCTGAAGTCCACCCCGACAAAGAATCTTGTCCTGGCGGGTTCGTATCCGTTTTCTTTGAACCATGCTTTCAGTTCTTCAATTGTTTTGGGCTGATACATGTTTCCTCATTATGTTCTGAATTTATCTTGCTTATTATCTTGCTTATTATCTTGCTTATTATCTTGCTTAAATTCCAGCCTTTGGTGCATTAAGATCGTATTCCGCTATCTTCGAAAAGGGCTTTTCGAGGATCAATCCGATGCTTTCGTCACGGTAATTGAATTTCATTTTCAGTTGGTGACAATTTGTCACCGGTTGACATAATCTGCATCACACTGCTGTCTTTGCCGATAATGTTCTCACTCACTATCCTTGCGTATCAGGTACTCCGAAACGTAACACGGAACAGAACCGATGACATAACAGACAAGATCATCCGGAGAAAAACCGGTTCCTATGATGATCCTGAGAAGAACGTTCGTAATATGCAGCCTGTCGCAAATACCCCAGAGCTGCAGGAATTCCACCGCAAAAGAAAAAATCAGGATGGCAGTGGGAACAACAAACCACTTTGCATCCGGACAGGGCCTTGCCGTTCTGAAAAGCGCATACAGAAGCATTATCACAAGTATATCGCCCAGACTGTTTCTGACCCAGCCGCGCCCATACATTCCGATCAAAATCTCAATCGTAAAAAGCAGCAGGAAAGAAATTCCGAATACTCTTCTTTTCATATTGCAATACCCGTCATTCTTCCTTCTTATCTTCTGCAGGTTTATCCTCGGCGATTTCTTCCACAGGTTTATGCTCGACGATCCTGTCGTATATGAAAAACACATAGAGGAACATCCAGATGGTGTAGTCCAAAGCCGCAAAAACCGCAAGCCATTTGATAGGGCTTATCAAGCCTGCGATCAGAAGGTGGATCCCGCCGAGAATGGGAATCCCCGATACGTGATGATCGCTGCCCCGAGCCTGTATCTTTTTAGTTACTAATGCTGCTCCGATATTTATAAATATATATAAAATTCCTATCGCACCGATTATCGCAGGGAAAACCCAGGGATGCATTTTAAACCACATTCTTACTCCTTATTTCTTACCCTTCGGGAAAAAAATCCAGCTCCGGCAATTCATCAATGCTGTACACAATGTGATCGGGTCTTGCGCTCTCATCATCTATGCTCTGATATATCGCAAAGCCCTGGCGCACCCATACGGTCTTCATTCCGAGTTTCTTCGCCGGGATGATATCATTATCCAGTCTGTCACCGACCATAACTGCATCGGAAGGGTCACAACCGGCCTTTTCAAGAGCAAGGTTAAATATCCTCAGATCGGGCTTCGCACACCCGGCTTCCGCCGATGAAGCAACAACGTCAAAATATTTTCCTATACCCCAATTATCGATCCTTTCCTGTGTTCCGAGCGACTGGTTTGCAATGATACCGAGTTTGTACCTGCCGTGCAAGGCGGCTACCACGCGGTGTGTGGATTCATACAGTTTCTCTAGACTGTTGTCCCACTCGGGCAGTGTAACCCCGTAAGCTTTGGCTGCAGACCTGATGGGTGTCGGGCTTATTTTGGCATATTCATATATCTTATTCATGAACTCAGCGTGATCCATCTTTAATTGTCTGACCGCAAAGTCGCACCGGCTTGTATAAACATCGGTTTCATCAACCAGTGTTGCTCCAAGGTCAAAAAATATCCATTTCATGCAGATGCTTTCCTAGTTCTTCTTTTGATATTTCGCCGCAATGATCACATAGCCAACAGCCAATCCTATCGAAAGGAATACAACACCCAGGACAGGGATCACGAATATTGCGGAGTTCTGTTCAGAGAACAGAAGAGGAATCCCAAAGCACTCGAAGATACCCGCGTATGCAAACCACAGATTTCCGACAGCATGGTTATATTTTACGGTGTCATTTACTTCCGGTGCTTTTACTCCTGCAAAGAATCCGGCGGGCTTTTCCGATCTCCATGATACGATCCCAACCGTAGCGACGATGATCGCAACCACGCTCCAGATAATGAATCCGATGAACATAAGCTGTATCCTCCTGCTTTTGTATCATACGATAAAAGAAAACTTCGAATAGGTCCTTAACAGATCATATCACGAAACAGGGACAGGGTATTTCTCAACATATGCCTGCAATGAAGGAGTCGTATCGGTTCCGTACATGTAGAACATGGGGAAGAGATACTTCGGGCCGTACCATTCTATCGCGGGATTGAGTTTTACCGCCGATCCCGGGATCGTGATCTTATAATCGAGTCCGTCAAAAGAAAACTCTGTAACAACAGTGATCTGAGGATGCTCAGCCAGCAATTCCATTACATCGCTTGAAAGTGCGGAATAACCCTTGATAGTGACAGTCTGTTCTCCGCCGAGGGCAATTGCTGCGGCAATATCGTCCTCCACTTCCTGCATGGGATTGACGGGAGGCTCCGGTTCGGAAGACGCTGCAACCGTCGTGGTAGAAGGAGTGGTCAGCGTCTGAGGATCCACTTCAAATACCGCCGTAACTGTCACCGCCGAATCAGGCATTGAAAAACTGTCATTCGATATCGAAACGGTATTCGGAGAGATCAGCCACTCACTAAAAATATAATTGCTGTCCGGAATTGCGGTAAGAGTTATATCGGTTCCGGATGCTGCATACGATTCACTTGCAGATGCCGAGCCATGTCCCGCAGAGTTTACCGTAATTGCATAAAACGGACCTGTAATTGTGCCGGTCGGTTGAACAGTCCCTGCATTAATAGCTGATGAGGTTGTTCCGGCAGTAAAATATTTAAGACATCCCGAACCATTCATACCTGATAAATCAGGAGCAACTTCAGTTCCATTGACAGGATTTTGTCCGGAATCACGGCCTCCTCCATTTCCTATTCCGGCGCCGGCGCCATATACTGCATTCGATGGATCAGTCTGAGCCGCACCTCCGGCCACAGAAACATACGCATCGCCGGAAATTGTTACATCACTTCCGGTACCTGATTTGCCTCCACCGATGCCGGCTCCTCCGCATGACCCGATTGCTGTTACCGTTCCGCCGGATATTTCTATATTCGAACCGGATCCACTATATCCACCACCGATACCGGCTCCACCATATTCACTGGTTGCCGTTACCGTTCCGCCGGATATTACAATATTCGAGCAAGATCCTAAATCTCCACCACCGATACCGGCTCCACTTCCTCCGATTGCTGTTACCGTTCCGCCGGATATTTCTATATTCGAACCGGATCCATTATTTCCACCACCGATGCCGGCTCCTCCGCATGACCCGATTGCTGTTACCGTTCCGCCGGATATTTCTATATTCGAACCGGATCCATTACTTCCACCACCGATTCCGGCTCCATGCGATCCACCGATTGCTTCAAGCGATCCTGTTCCGGAAATGGTAAATGATCCCGTACTATCCTTTTGAAGACCGGCACAAAACTCACCGCTTTTAAGTACATTCGTGCCGGAAAGGTTGATTACGGCATTTCCCGCTCCTGAGATATTGAATGCACAGATATTCTGACTGCTTGAAACATCTATATTAACGTCATTAAGGTTGATCGTTGCAGTTTTATAAGCCGCAACAGTGATTTTGACAATATTACCATTCGAGGTGCCGGATAGATTTATTGTGCTATCTTCAGTTACAGATAAATTCTCCATCACCGCAGCGGAAGCGGAATCTAAATCAATTATATAAAGCATCGCATGAGCAGTCATAGCAAACTGCGGAAGCAGGCCCACTCCGGTGAACGCAATAAGCGCGCTCATAACTATGGAAGCTATGCGTTTTCCACCCTTTTGTCTGAGACTCTTTTTCATAAACTTACCTCCGGTTAACTTTGCTTATCCTGCCTGTGCTATTTTGTCTATAAAAACAAAAAAGCAACCAAACAAGATAATCTCATCTGATTGCAGTTAAACCGCCTTGACTTGCTCTTTAAGGCTTACAACTTTGCGTCCTACCCTCTCGGATAGTTTGCCCTTATTTGATTTAATCTTACTAAATCAGCTTAACAACGTCAATTAAAAAACTCTTAAATCAGCCTCTTAATGTACGAGGGGACGGTTCCTCTGTTCACCCCGTAAGAATCTGTTTACATTCCGCTTAATATGGGTATGAAGACCTGTTCCCCAACTAAGAATAAATGTGCTATATTTATACGGAGAGGAGGTAGCAGAAGTTATGTACGAAGCGGTTATTCAAAGCCAAGAGAAAACCATTTTCGAAGCGCATCAGAGATATCTGTACTCTCTTCATGCTGCCGAAACGGGTGGATACGATAAAGGGCTTGAGGAAGGTATTGAAAAAGGAAAAACCGATTATCTCGTCTCACTGATCTGTAAAAAGCTCTCTCGAGGCCTCACGATTGATCAAATTGCAAAAGAACTTGAGGAAGACCCGGAGCATATCTCCAAAATATATGATATAGCACAAAAATACGCCCCCGATTACAACCCGGAAAGCGTATTGAAAGAACTAAACTCATAACTCTAACAAACAGGATGCGCAAGCATCCTGTTTTATTATGAAAAAGCGGCGGAGATTTCTCTCCACCGCTTTGGCTGTTTTCGTCAATCAGTTATGGATCAGTAGGGGGCGCCGTATATAGCTCACCGTCGTACGGTGTGACTCCATCTTCGTTCGGTTCCTCCAGGTAATAATATGTTTCAGCAGAGGTCAGGTAGAGCGGATGGCCATCGGCGGTATAATATCCCGTAAATGTTCCGTGATTGATAGGGTCTTCATCCCCTTCCTGAAGCGTAGTAGAGGAAGGATCGGATGGATCCGATGTGGAAGGATCGGTTGGATCCGAAGTTGAAGGATCGGTCGGATCCGTAGTGGAGGGATCGGATGGATCCGTCGAGGAAGGCTCCGTAGGAGATGCAGACGGAGAAGAAGGTCCCGGATCAGTGGGCGGTGAATCATCTCCCTGATCAGCCTGCTGTGCCGCCTGACGGGCAGCCTCTGCCTCTGCATCAGCAATAGCCTGATTATTTGCTGCCACCTGGGCTAATGCAGCCTCTAATTCCTTCATTTGCTGTGCGAATTCCTCAGCCGAGAGCTGTTGAGCTTCAGCCTCTGCTTGTTCGGCAGCTTTTCTATCAGCCTCTTCCTGTGCAGCTTTATCGGCCTCTTCTTGTGCAGCAGCCGCAGCAGCTTCCCTTGCTGCCCGCTCTTCATCGGTTTCTTCGACAACATCCTGAGATCCATCATCTCGGGCACCGCTCACTCCGGAAGTTGCACCGGATCTCCTAAGCGCATTGGTATTATCGATCTGATCGGGAACTCCGTTGGTGTCCGAATCGCTGCTGCTTATTCCGTTGGCTTTGTCTTCCTGTTCGCTTACCAGAAGAACAGCTATGACATTGTCAAGGAAATCAGAACTGAAATTGCTATCGCTCTTAACTATTCCGGCTTCATCATACGTGGAGAGTACGAGAATCACTCCGTCTGAGGGTTGTCCGGTCTGTACAATCTGTTTCAGTTCAGCTGCACTGACAAGATCAACTACTTCAGTCCCAACGTCCAGTGATTGTCCGGCTATCAGATCTTCCTGTACGTATACAATTTTTCCGTCGGATAATTTAACCGTGGCAAAGCTGACATTTCCCTGAAGCACTGCGGCCGAAGTCGTGATATTACCCTGTGGATCCGCTACTACCTGGGTTAGTGTCTTGGTTCCGTGAATTTCCATAAAGGAATTGGGTGTGACAATATCAAAGGATTCACCATCGGCAAGTTTTTCTTTTACCTCGGTGAGCATTGAACCGGTCTCGACATAGATCAAAGTATGTGTTTCTTCGGGAGTTCCGGAGGCTGTGAAATTAATCCTGGTAGTGGGATCAAGATAGAGAAATTTATCGTCATCGATCATAATACGGGCAGAAGCATCAATGCCCGAATAGAACGTATCTCCGGAGTACAGAGGCATATCGGCAACGGCATTTAATAATGCGCCCTCACGCATAACGGTACAGGGGCCGTTTACCTCAACGATCTTGGCCGTGCGCTGAGCCTCGACCTTGTCACGTTTACTGTAAACAACTCCGGCTATTATTCCGACGATGATCAGCGCAACGATCGCAATGATTATCGGATAGGCGTAATCACCAAGACGATTTTTTATGAATGATCTCATAGATCCTCCTCTCGTGCAGGAATCCTATACAGTCATTTTACCACGTTGCCCCTGCAAATTCTCACGAAGAGTTAATTTCATCTGATTTCTTCCGCGTATTTTTCAAGGAATGCCTGCATAGCAGGTGCGGTATCGGTTCCGTACATGCAGAACATGGGGAAGAGATACTTCGGGCCGTACCATTCGATCGCGGGATTGAGCTTTACGGCCGAGCCCGGGATCGTGATCTTATAATCGAGTCCGTCAAAAGAAAACTCTGAAACAACAGTGATCTGAGGATTCTTAACCAGCAACTCCATTACATCGCTTGAAAGTGCGGAATAACCCTTGATAGTAACAGTCTGAGGTCCGCCGAGGGCTATTGCTGCATTGATGGCGTCCCTTACTTCCTGCATGCAATCGACAGGGAGAGGGGTTGATTCAGTTGAAGATATTACAGGAGGATCGATCGTTCCTATAGTTGTGCTCGCAGACTGGGCAGTTCCGTTTGTGATAGCTGATACAGCAGTTCCTTTGGGATAATAATATACGGAACCCGTAGTCCACAGACCGGTAAAGTCTCCTCCTTCACTTCCGGGAGTACCACTTATATCTCTTCCGCCTTCTCCTATTCCGGCTCCATCACCATATGTACTCGGGCCACCTGAAACATGGATCTGCGGATCTCCGCTTATGACGATATTTGGAACAGTAGTTAGATCTCCTCCACCTATTCCGGCCCCAGCTGCTCCACCTGAAGCAAAAACTGTTCCACTGCATAATTTTATAACTCCGGATGTACCAATGTATCCGCTGCCTATTCCGGCTCCCTGTTCTCCACCGGTTCCGCTTACTTCTCCTCCGCTTATTGTTATATCTCCGGATGTACCAATGTATCCGCTGCCTATTCCGGCTGCCCATTCTCCACCTGTTCCGCTTACTTCTCCTCTGCTTATTGTTATATCTCCGGATGTGCCCTGAAATCCGCTGCCTATTCCGGCTCCACTTTCTCCACCAGTTCCGCTTACTTCTCCTCCGCTTATTGTTATATCTCCGGATGTACCAATGTATCCGCTGCCTATTCCGGCT
>JNJD01000008.1:0-75212 GCA_000702685.1 Lachnospiraceae bacterium AC2028 | reverse complement strand
GTTCCGCTTACTTCTCCTCCGCTTATTGTTATATCTCCGGATGTACCAATGTATCCGCTGCCTATTCCGGCTCCACATTCTCCGCCGGTTCCGCTTACTCCGCCTCCGCTTATTGTTATATCTCCAGATGTGCCGTGAGATCCGCTGCCTATTCCGGATGCCCATTCGCCACCTGTTGCATCAAGGCTGTCGGTTCCGACGGTTCCGTTTATTGTAAGTGAACCGGAATTAGAGTTTTGTAGACCGGCACAATTCTCTCCACTTTTAAGTATATTTGTGCCTGCAAGATTAATTACAACATTTCCGCCACCTGAAATTTTAAAGGCACATGCATCAATCGTACTTGAAACATCTATATTCACTCCACTCAGCTCGACCGTTACAGTCTTATTTGCCGCAACTGTAATATCAATAGTATGATCAGTGACCGTACCATCACCGGTTATCTGAATGGTACAGTTATCACTAAAGGTTTCCTGTACGGATGCTAAATTTATGTTATATGGCGTATTAACCGCCTTCACCGGCACAGCAAACTGCGGAAGCAGGCCCACTCCGGTGACCGCAAGGAGCGTGCTCAAAATGACAGAAACTATGCGTTTTCCCACCATCTGTTTGATACTCTTTTTCATATAGATACCTCCGGAAAGTTTATGGATATCCCCCCAGTGAAGCCACTATCTCACTTGTTATCTTGCAGTAAAAATATGCAATTTACAATATACGAAAAGTATCCTTTTTTCTCTTTGAGGGGGGAGCTTTTTCGATTAAGAGTGTACGAGGGGACGGTTCCTCTGTTCACCCCGTAAGAATCTGTTTACATTCCGCTTAACATATATTATCATCTGTTCACCGTGATTATTTTCTAATGTCTCATTGGGAACTTCTCCCAGATTACCTTTGGCATACTCAAAAGGACTAATTGTGCGCAGCAATGCGTCTATTTTCCGTTAAAAAATTGAGGAATAAATATGATAACTACATATAAAAACAAACATAATCACGATTATTTAAGCGCCAGTGGTGCTCTCCCGGCCACACTTAAAAATGATCTGCTGTTCCACTATATTCTGCAAAAATCAAAGCACATCCTCAAAAACCTGGTCTGTTCTCTTAAGGGACTGGCACAGGAAGATGTAAAGGATGTCATCATTACAAACCCTATAGATTATGCCGAATACACAGGAAAACAGATCATACTGGACGTGAGGATCATACTTAACAATTCGGAAATACTGGACCTTGAACTTCAGATGTATCACGATTCCATGTGGGAAAACAGATCTTTATACTATCTGTGCAGAGCATTTGACTCCATAGGAAGTGGGGATGAATACGGAGAATTAAAGCCAACCACACTGATAGCAATAATGGATGAAGACCTCTTCCCCGAGCATCATGAATTCTACTCACATTTTATGATCCTACATACGGAAAAATATTATCCGTATTCAACAAAACTAAGAATAAATGTGCTATATTTAAACAGAACAGAGCTTGCCACGGAAACAGATAAAGCCAACAAACTGGATTACTGGGCAAAGCTGTTCAAATCAGAAACCTGGGAAGAATTGATTGCCCTGGCTAAACTTGATCCCATCGGAGAGGAGGTAGCAGAAGTTATGTACGAAGCAGTTATTCAAAGCCAAGAGAAGACCATTTTCGAAGCACATCAGAGATATCTGTATTCTCTTCATGCTGCCGAAACGGGTGGATATGACAAGGGATTTGAAGCAGGAAGAACCGAAATCCTTGTCACCCAGATATGCAAAAAGCTCTCCCGAGGCCTCTCGATCGACCGGATTGCAAAAGAACTCGAGGAAGACCCCGAGCACATCTCCAAAATATATGATATAGCGCAAAAATACGCTCCCGATTATAACCCGGAAAACGTATTGAAGGAACTAAACTCATAACTCTAACAAAAACAGGATGCGCAAGCATCCTGTTTTATTATGAAAAAGCGGCGAAGATTTCTCTCCACCGCTTTGACATCTCAGATCTACTTATAATCCGCGGAAACGTCGTGAAAAGAACGCGTTCCCTTTATATAATCCGCATATGCATTTTCGGGGTCTTTGCCATGGAACACCTTGCAAAGACCGCACATATCGCAGTCGGATATGCAGGGATAGCGGTTCTTTATGTATTCCCTTCGCTCGTCTTCGGTTGAGGTTTGTATATCCGGCGCTTCATTCATAATATCTGCCTGTCCTGACGGTATTCTTCCATGTATTTCATATTGATCTCGCTGATCTCACGCTTACCGTCGATATAGTCCTGATATATGCCCCACGGGCTTCCGCCGCCCAGCCAGCAGGATGAACAGTTCTCACATCCGCCCGCACCGCAATCAAGAGAAGCCCTGATTATCTCTTCCCGTTCTTCTTTCGTTGTATCCTTGATCAGAATGGTTTTCATAAAGAATCCTCTTACAGGAACTTCTCAGCCCATGCCTTCAGATCGGCTTCCGATGCATTTGCGGAAAACTTCCTGCCCACATCGACCCTGGCACCCTTAGTCAGCTCTGCGATATTCTTACCGGAGTCTCCGATATCGCTTCCGCCCGATGTTGCAAAAGGAACGATCGTCTTGCCCGAAAAATCATAGCTTTCCGCGAAGGTGTCTATGATCGAAGGTTCGCGGTACCACCATACGGGAAATCCCACAAATACGACATCGTAGCCGGACATATCGTCAATCTTCGAGGTGATCGCAGGCCTGCACGATCTGTCATTCATTTCAACAGAGCTTCTGCTCTGCTTGTCTCTCCAGTTAAGATCGGCATCCGTATACAGCTGCTCGGGAACAATCTCAAACAGATCCGCCCCGATGGCATTCGCCAGTTTCTCTGACAGTTTCTTCGTTACTCCGCTAGCGGAAAAGAATGCAACCAATGCTTTAGACATATGGGGTCCTCCTTATTTCATTCCAAATTCTTTACACAGAGCTTCGTATCTCTTCAATTCCTTATCCTTGATCTCTTTAGACAGATCATTCATAACGTGATGAATGACATCAGCATCCTTCAGAATCTCATCAAAAGGATCGTCAACAACAAGCTTATCGTCATGATGATAGATTGCCGAACAGATAGCGTCGGTTTCAGCAACATCTGTCAGCTGCAGTTTTTCAAGGATCTCTCTTGCAAGATCTGCACCTTTATGAGCATGGTCATCATATGATCCGGTCTTATATGCATACAGATCATGTAGCATAGCTGCCATAGAGGCTACTTCCGGATCCATTCCACGCTTTTGTGCGATCATAGTGGCAGCGAGAGAAACTCCATACAAATGTGCAATAGCGCTTGTCCTCTTGTCAGGATCCTCGATCTTATTGATCTCGGCATCTACGTATTTGCGTAATTCCTTTAATCTACTCATAAAATCACCTTCATACAACAATCCTCATTAGTGATAATCCTAATATTCTTCATATAGTTTTGATAAATCTGCATTTAGGATAAGAACTGCACCCGTAGAACTGATTACCGACATTATTGCCCTTTTTAGCGGTTCTAAGAACAAGCTTACTGCCACATTTCGGACAAATCATCGATTCAGAAGTATTAATGTCTGCATCTGATGATACATTATCTTCCAAAGCCGGCTTACTCTTCGCAACATCTATGTAATCCGTATTACCCTCTCTGACACCTTCATTTTTGTACTTATTCTCGATGTTTTCTATATGCGCCGCTTTTACAGATGCATCAACATTAGTAAGAGTCTTTAGTTTCTCATATAATTCATTAATCCTCTCATCAGAAAGAGTATCCGGATTCTTTTCCCATATAGCCCTTACAGTCGCATATGTATAATCTCTTTTGATAACTTTTACGTCTTCTGAGTAAATTGTTACCTTTTTAAGTTCACATCTTTCGGAGAATACAATAATTGAGAATAGCGGAACATCTTCGCCAATAAAGTTCCTCATCCACTTCATATGGGTCTTGTTCTGCATAACTGGATTATAGAATTGATTCTTCTGTCCGTTTGGAAGTGATGCCGTCCAATTTCTATTCTTTTCATCACCAAAAATCCATCCGGAAAAATTTTTGCTTTCAAAGACAAAGATGCCCTTTTGTGTTATGAAAACAACATCAACTTCAGATGTCTCTCCGTTTTCCTTGGGCAGATAAATATTTTTGAGAGTTTTACCTTTACGGCCAAATAACTGGACAAACTTCAGCTCACGCTCGGTGAGTTTCTCCCCGCGCTTGCCAACCCACTCATCATCAAAGATATTATCGAGTATTTTATCCATCCAGCCTTTAGACATATGCTACACCACCCTATTCATCCTAGTCTATCAATTTCTTCTTGGCATATTGATTCCCTATTTTTTGTAAATTTGCACATGCAGGACAGCCCACACCATTATTTCTCGAGACAATTACAGCCTGCCAACTGTTTCCACACTTAGAACAAATCCACCAAGCCTTCTTGCCACTTCCGGCGCCAATTGTTGTCGGCTTCATATCACCATTCTTTTCATAATCCCATTCCTTGGCCAATTGGGGATTAACCGTAGCCAAATCGTTATACCCCACAAGAATTTTCTTGTTTGTACAAAAGGGGCAATTACATCCCCTAGTAGATACTTGACCTACCGATGACATCCATTCGTGTTCATTTTCACATATCCACCAAACTTTTATTGAACTTCCGGACATAACCTCAGTTGGGGCAATTGTGTTTTTTTTATAGTTCCATTTGGACAATAATTCAGGATGTTTATCTGCAAAAGAACCTTTTTCATATAATAAAGATTTGTACCGCTTCGTAGCACCAGTTTTCTTTGCACAGATTGGACAGCCATTTTTATCTTTACCAGTTCTATCACTAATAGCAGCTTTCCATTCATAATTACATTTTGAACACTCCCACCAAACACGTTCATTAGAACCGGGATGGAACATTGATGGTGTCAAGTTCCCATTCCGAGTCATACTGAATTCTGCAGCTATTTTCGGAAATTCTGTAGCTAACGATTTATCCAATTTTCCAAGATACTCTAAGATTTCAAATCTGTCTCTGTTTATATTTACATCCACTTCCGATAGTTTATTCAAATGGAAAAGCAATTCACAGATAGCGTTTTGTAACACATTGTCTGAGGGATCTGTAAGCCATATCACTCTATCATATCTCGTAACTAAAGAATTATCATTTACGTCCATAATGCGTACCAGTTGAATACCATTCTCTTTGCAAATTTGATATTTTCTGGCATCACGAATCACATTATCTGTTTTTCTGTGGAATAATCGACCATCATATTCAATTCCCAATTTAATTGATGGAATATAAATATCTAATTCCATTCCACCATTAAATATCTCTTTATAGCTGTTTATCGCATCGGAATAGGCTTTTTTTACATAATAGTAAAAGGCTTGTTCCGGAAAGGATGTTCTTCTTCGTCTGGAACAGATTGGGCACCCTCTCCCCTTTGCCTTATTTCCTATTATCATTTGATATTCATGACCATTTTTGCAAAGCCACCATGCTTTTCTTCCAGAGGCATAAGGAACATCTTCAGCAGTTAATGGTGAATTCTTGGTTGGGTGCCACTCCTTTGCCAATTCAGGATAATGCGAAGCAAAATCATTCACTCCTTTTTCTACCTTTATAGGAATTGAATGTGGACAATATGGGCACCTTGTTCCTTGGTTTCTAACTTTTATTATCGCTTCCCACTCATGGCCTTCCTTACATATCCACCACACTTTTTTATGACTTCCGGCGGTGACATCTTGAGGCGTTAATCCAAGATTCTTTGTGTAATTCCATTCTTTTGCTAAATTCGGGTTAACTGTACCGAGGTCATTTTCACCAACTATCGGTCTTTGACCAGCACAATAAGGACACCCTCTACCATGTTTAGTCCTATTACTTACTATAGATTCCCATTCATGCCCAACACTACACTGCCACCAAATTCTCTTATGTGATTTGGCTGCTACATTTTCAGGTTTAAGATTTCCATTCTTTATGGGATGCCATTCCATGCACAATTCAGGATATAAAGTTTTTAGATCATTGATTCCTGGCTTTACTGTGCTCATCCATCCATTCTCCACAGAATTACGAATAATCAGCTTCCTATATTGATCATGAAATATATATAATCAAGGAATGTTATATTTTCTTTTTATGTTTTCGATTTCGGAATATTTTACAAACCACTCAAGCCTAGGAAGAGTAATCTTGCCAGTTGCGCACCGTTTGCAATGTGGCAATTTACATACCAATGAGTAATTAACCGGATCTAGATTTGCTCCTCCGCACTTAGGATTCATATGCAATACATTAGCGTTTTTACCAATAAATACTGTGTAATCACCGTGTGGTCTGATATTATCTCCCTCAGTACAAGGAAGATCATTCTTTACAAACGCCCCTGGAGGTGCCTGCACAAAAGACAGCGGCGATTTTCCGGCATACATCGAATAATACATTTGTCTTGCTCGTTCAAATTCCTCTTGTTCTTGTTTTTTTGTTATTGACTTAGTCTTAGCCGACTTAATCATTCCGATAACAAAACATCCCGGAAGAAAGAAAGCAATTCCCACTCCAATCATGCATAATAACAATCCAGGTTTTTCATATTCATCACTTGTTTCTCTGTTATTTGAATTGCTATTTGTTGTATAAGTAGAACTATATGAATGATTCGAAGTGCCGTTTCCAGATTCACCACCAGAACTACTAGATGTTCCCTCACCCCCGCCTTGGTGTTCTTCCATTTGTTCATGCAATTTGGCTGGTCCATCATAAACAGGCGGATTACAGTCGTCACACGGTATATAACCATTTTCCACAACAGCTTCGTATAGAGTAATTTCTTTATCACTCTGTAAATGATAACAACCAGCTGTATGATAATGTGTTCCAGTATTTGTGACGTGAACAATTGTATCCCCATTATCAGCATGAACTATGGAATAAAACGCAAGAATGAACCAAGAAAACGCAATGATCATCCCATAGATACGCAAAAGGATAACCATCATATTCTTTATGTTATTATTTTCCTTTAATAATTTCATTCAAATTAGTTGCTTACTTAAAACATCTTCCGCAGGTTGTATATCCCATAGCCATTAATTCTTGCAAGGATTTTGATGATACCGCATAATTTTCTGGTTTAATACTAGGCACAGAACTACATCCAGGATGATGAATTTTCATCGAACTTGTGTTTAAAACCCAGGTTTCTGTTGTCTGCTGCTGTTCAGGAGTGTTATACAAGTTAAAATTATATGTATTATCGTCATTTCCTCCAGAAGATGATTGACTAGATGAATCATCAGAAGATTGTGCCGGAGTCACTGTGGTAGGTTGTGTCACCGGAGTATCTATAACTTGAGTTGTAGGAGCATCGGTCGTCTGCGCAGCTGAATTTCCAGAAGCTTGTTGTGTAGTTGAATTTTCCTGTGAGTTAGTGTTTTGATTCACAGCTACAGTATTTTCTGAGCTCTGAATCTCGTTCGAAGATGTATTAGAAGTGTCATTTGATGAATCGGCAACAACTATATTGTAGTCATTCTGAGCATTTGATAAATCTGTTGATGTATTAGAAGAAGGTGACGTTAAACCGTCAGTTGATGATTCTATATAATCTTGCTCTTCAGGTATCGATCTTTCCACTATAGGCTCTTCCGAATCTGCTACTTCATTCTCAACAGTTTCTTCAGAAGCGTTTTGAGTTCTTCCGTTTGACGGGACGGCCCCTACCGCCACAACAAACATAATTACACATACAACAAATGATAAAATCTTTTTTCCGATAGTATTTGCAAAGGATTCTTTCAGAGATTTGCTCAATGGTGAGACCCAAAAAGCAAGTATAAAGAATAAAGCAGCACTTAAATATGCAGGAATCAATAATGACCCCAACGCCATCAGAAGTAGGAACCCTATTCCAAATATCGATAATAATATTTTTATTGCTTTCATATCTGCCTCCGACGAATTACTTTGAATTCTCAATTTCATTCATATATCCTGCCGTTATAATACCTGCAGGTAATGCAACAATGGCAATTCCAAACATAGCAGAAATCATAGTTATTAATTTCCCTATTACACTAGTCGCATATATATCTCCATAACCAACCGTTGTAAGTGATACTGTAGCCCAATAGATAGCATCAAAAAAAGTATCAAATGTATCCGGTTCAACATTAAACATTACAAGTGCAGTAACCAAGACATATCCAAACGCCAACCAGCATACAACCAAAAGACTGTCTTTCTGTTTTCTAAATACATTAATTAATATTTCAATATTTTTAGAATATCTAAACGCCTTAAAAACCCTGAATACTTTCAAAGTTCGTAGTAAACGAGCAACTTTTAAAAGTCTAAATCCTCTGCTTAGTATTGTCAGACTCGGGAGAATAGATACTAAATCAATGATCGCCATAAATGTAAATGGATAAAGTACAAAAGACATCTTCCCCTTTTTCATTTTGTAATCCGCAATAATATATCGAAGAATATAATCAAATATAAAAATCGCTACTGTGATTTTATCTATCCAGAATGTGGCAGCATTTTCTGTCTTTATAGCAAGCGGAACAATACTCACTATAATCGTTATCATCATAAAAAAGTCATATACAGAGCTAAGTATGCTTCCGGATTCACCTTTTTCGATAACATCATAAATACGTTTTCTCAACAAAATATCTCCTCTGACTAAAAAATCTAGTTATCATGTCAACTTCTATACCGCTCGGCTATCTCCGGTTAAATAATCTATCTCTATACCAGGCTGCACATTATAACACCAAACACAAAAGTGAAGACTGTAATCTTCTACAGACTCAGCTTCCATCAGTACACCGCGGGCCACTAATTCATTTTCAACAAATACCGGAGTCACTCTATAAATAACATGATTTCCGGTATTATTCACATAATTTGCAACCTGATCTTCATATTGAAGCATTCCATTCACATTCATATACCGAGTTCCGGTAATCAGATTGTATTCATTATCATTTTCGCCGCCAAGTTGCCAACCTATCAAATGACATCGGTTATATAAATAGAGATCATCAATAATATCAGGGTATTTTATAGTCTGCCATCCGGATGGTTTAATCATTCCGATACTTCCACGTTCTTCTCCCTCTGCCGGCATTGTTTCTTTCCCTATACAGGCATATACCGTCCTACACCTTTCCAATTCATCAAGTGGTGGATACACCTCCAGCCCAGGCTCCCATAACATGTCTTCATACGTAAAAAACGGTGTGTTATCGTGTATTATTATCGATGCTTCTCCTGAATAATCCGGAATCATTGAATAATCGAACTGAGTATCCGATTCCATATCATTTTTCATATCATCCGGAACCAGTTCAATTATGTCTAAAGTTTCTGATGAAGTCTCTGATATAGCGTTAGAATCATCAAATTGATCTGTCAGAGTTTGATAATCATCAGCAATCTCCCTGACTGTGTTTGCAGATTCATCCGAAGAAGTGGATAATCTATCCGCTATTGCGCCGCATCCAACCAGAGCAATAGTGCAGGCAATTATTATACGATTTTTCTTTAGATTGGATGACATGTGTTCCAAATCTCATATCCCTGTCTTCTGGCAGAATCATATACAGGCTTCATGTTCTTTTCTAGAATAGTATAAAACTCGGCTTTACTATTTCCAATTCTATATAATTCCTGCCCAGCCCAAATACAATGAAGATTATCCTTGTAGCAATGATCATATAACTTTCGGATTCCGGGCTTTTCATTAATAAGCTGGTATAAAAGATACTGGTTATCAGCAAATCTGCTAAAGAACGGATCCCATTTAGGGAGTCGATTGCTTTTAGCGCTGTTCAACGATGAATCCATCGGCATCAGATTCCATAGTTCATCGTTCATAACAAATGACCAAGGAATAAAATGATCTATATCATATTCTTTAGGTTCGATATTACAGCCGGTAAACACATCGTTCACCTTGCTTATTTCCAATACTCCTTCCCACAGTTTGCGAACATTGCCCAGTTTTCGCATCTTCTCATCCATGGGTGCAAGTTTGTACACAAGTCCGGGAACTTCAGGATTATTATTCTGCAGCCACTTTACTTTTTCATATTGTATCCATCCGAGTATTGCAACAGTATTATCCTGTATCATCTCTACCCACGAGGGATGAAAGTATATTTCCTTTTTTAATTTGCTCGATTCCCCCAGAGTATATGGAAGGAGAACAACTTCCCGATTAATTTTCTCTATATAAGAGGTGATCCTCCTTACGCTTCCCCAATCAACTGCAGAATCATCTTTTGCAAAAAAGCCGGACAACGCCCTATAAGGAACCATATTAGTTAATTGTTCCTTAGATTCCTTGAGCATTTTGTCATTTGATTTTATTGCGTTTTTTATTTCATCCTTAGATGCATTCGAAGGAAGTGAGCTCAATTCAGACAACGTCAAGATAGTCCTTTCAAGGCCATCTCTTACTTGTCCATCTGCTTGAATGCCGCTTAAATGTATATGGAATTCTCTTACGGAATACCAGGCATTACAAATCATTTCGTCAATGACATCATTGAATGTCGTTTCCAGAATGCCTTCTGATATTAGTTTTACAATGGCTTCGAGCCAATAGAATTTATAACAATATGAAGGATCTTTCATCATAAGTGAAAACCCTTCTATATCAAGAGTGTTTTTATACTTGTCACTTACTCTTAAATCGTATTCGACTTCTTTATTATCAAATTCAGCCATTTTTCATTCTCCCTATTTGGGCGAACATCACAGGTTATTCTTTGATCAATAATGGTTAAAACAGGAAAATTTCTAATAAAATCTTTGAATTTGCTTTCCGTAAAATCTGTAAAGTATCTGTCTCCCCGATAGCCTTCGAATTCTCCGTATTTAAAAGAGACATATATGTATCCACCATTCTTAGTAGCACAGATCATCTTTTTAAATACGTCTTTTAATGACTCTTTGGGTAAATGAAGTATCGAAGCACAAGCCCAGATTCCGTCATATTTTTCTATCGCATCTAATTCCTGAAAAAGCATGTGTTTTACTGTAATACCGGCATTCTCGCTTGCCATTCTGCAAAGTGCCTCAGAACCGTCTACCGCATCAACATTAAAGCCATTTTCAAGGAAATACTTAGTATCTCTTCCGGAGCCGCATCCAAAATCCAAAATAAAACCATCCGCAGGAAGAAATGACAGGAATCTATCTTGTATTTCGGTAAAATCTACGGATAAAGTCCCTGTAACAAATGAATCTGCATTTTTTTCGTAATAGTCAATGGTCTGATTACTATTCATACTTATAATTGATCGTATTTAGCAGAACTGCCCTTTGCTTTCTCCACAGGATATTTCTTCTCGTTCTGTTCCATCTTCATATTCACAATCTCATCTTCATCCAAGCCAAGTCTGTCGAGAAGATTTCTGGAATATACCAGAACATCAGCGAGTTCTTCCTTTACATGCTGAAGATCGTATTCTTCGTCGCTCCATTGAAAACACTCAAGAAGCTCAGCAGCTTCTATTACTATAGACTTGGCAAGATTCTCAGGAGAATGATATTGATCCCAGTCACGATCTTCAGTAAATTTTCTTATCCTATCAATTGTTTGCTGATTCATGTTTTATATGCTCCAATCTGTTCTTCAAATAATGTGAAAGGCCTAGATCTGTACAGTAAATGTAGCAGCCCTTCATTCCACGGGTAAGAAGGGTCCTATATGTATTCTTTATTATTTCATCCGCCCTTCTTTTTGCTTCCTCCGGATTATCTTTATATAACTTCTTGATTCCCTTTAATGACTGATCCGTTTTTGCCCTTCTGGTAAAGTCGGTTACAATATGATCATTTTCGAATCTAATATCATCTCCGATGATCACTCCGACATAATCAAACTCAAGTCCCTGTGAAGTGTGAATGCATCCTGCTTCATTTATAGAGGTATCACTTACAGCAAATGGTTCACCGCTTCCGAGATTCCAGCTCATTTCGAAATCGCCTATCTTTATATCGTGATAGTTTGTATTATTCTGTTCTTTCTTAAACCATTCCCAGCAGTATCCCGCAAGTACCCTAGCTCTATTGGCGACCCTGTTTCGTTCGATTACAAGATCTCTCATTTCATTGGGGCTGTCGCAGATACGGATATCATAATCTATACCTTCAAGGTCATAGTTTGCCGTCTCACGAATTTCGAGCACATCATCCAGCCATGCAAGGTAACCATCCGAGCCATTACATCTGAACTGTGATTCGAGTTCAAGATAATGAATCTCAGAACTTTCTTCCTTCGCCCATTTTTCAATTTCTTCAGCCGAGCCGATATCATCCATCGTAACTCTCTGACTTTCGTCTATAAAGAACACCGAACAATATGCGGCATGGATTATTTCTTTAATTTGGTTTTCACCCATATTATGGAACATGCCGGATTTTTCATTAAGTCTATGTGCTTCATCACAGAGAAGAGTATGTGCCACATTACATCCTGCTTCCGTATATGTTCCGGAGCCTTTGAACATATTATCAACACTGCTCTTTTTTATCTGGCCTTTTAATTTCTTCAGATAAACCTGTCTTGGAGCGCTATTTTTTGAAACATACTGAACAAGCTGATCTCTTTTTGTAAGTTCAGCTAACAGATTAATGGCTATGACCGTTTTTCCTGTTCCCGGTCCGCCTTTGACTATTATTGTCCTCTTTTTATAATCTTTCTGGCACTGAAGAGATAATCTGAGAATTTCCTCATAAGCAACCTTCTGTTCATCAATCATTATGAACTCGCGATTACCTCTCAGCATAGATCCAATTGACTCCTGAAGGCTCTTGGAAGGATGAATTTTGCCATGATCAATACGGTAGAGAATATCCTTATTATCGCCCTTGCGAACGGAACGCTTTATGAAATCTCTAAGTTCATCAATCTGACCCTTTGTATAAGCTGGAGCTTCATCCAAATAATCCTTGTACTGAGCAGAATCCAATGGATCATTTTCGTGTCTAATATAGTTATGAAGGCATGCACATGGAGACAGTTTTATATTTTTGTCCTGAACTTCTCCGTTATAATCCTTGATAAGCTGAGCATAAGACCAAGCCTGATATGAGGGATGAACAACTCTGTGATTACCGCCTCCGACATAAGTTTCTACAAGTGCTTCTGTACCCTTTACTTCTGTAAGGCTATCCCACTGTTTCAATTCAATGATAACCATTCCCGCATTATCAGATTCATCATAGCCGGAGATCATAAAATCAACTCTTTTCGATGTCTGCGGAATATTGTATTCAATTGCAACGCCTGCGTCTGACGGGATTTCGTTATCATTTAGCACCTTATACATATAGTTTAAGGAGTTTTCCCATGAACGAAATTCAGCTTTTGGAGTATGCTTACCCAACTTGGACAGAATATTCTGTTCAATCTCTATAGCGATAGTGTCTTTCTCACAGCTTTTAAGGAAATCAGTTTTTATGCCGTCATATACAATCATTTTTTAGAGTGATGCTCCTATTTTCTACTCAGTTCCAAATCTGTATTCATCTTCTACAATCGGAATATCTTTCATGTCCATATTCTCAATCCTGACGAATGTTCCCTTCTCGATTGTAAGGATCACGTATTCAATTGCTTCTTCGGTTCCCTGAATCTCCATGGAAACCGAACCATCCCATTCATTCCTCACCCATCCGGTACAGGAAAAATGTTCGGCAGCATTCCTAGCCCTCCATCTAAATCCGACTCCCTGAACGGACCCATAGAAAATTATATGTTTGCGGACCATAGCATCTCCTAAGTATCATTCTAGTATCTATGATATCACAAAAGCGGATTTCCGAATGGAAATCCGCCTCTTTTTATGCGATTTTCTAACCATTTTTCGTTGTAAAACTGTGGTATAATCATCAAAAATCGCTGTTTATAACACTATTTTTGCACATTATGTAACATTCATTTTCTCATACCTATTGTCGCCGAATTCTCAATATCCATCGAGAAAAACGCACTTTTTAATATTGCTTAGCATATCAAAACATATCTTAATCTTTACACTGAAATAATCTCCCAAAGATCATCAATTTTAAAGAGCTAAAGCTCACTCAGGATAAAGATACCGTTAAAAGCCGCTTAAACACTGCATTTCATCAACACGAAGGAATGTGAGCATTGATATTTTTGGGGTTTTACATTCCTCTTGAGATTTGTGGTAAAACTGTTGTCAAAGCTCTTGTGGATTCGCCACAAATCCAGTATCCATCAGCTCTTTTTCTTAGCCAATGAACCATTCGTACACTGGTTAATCGATTTGCATCACAACCCAGGTAGAATCAGTGTTCCAGAGGATTGCTTTCCCAGAATTGTGGTCAAAATACATCAATTTCGTTGGCCAGCCTGTCCATCTCGGCGAGTTTCTTCTCTTCAGAGACCTCAGCATAGATGTCCAGAGTGATCTGAATGCTGGCGTGACCCATGATGGACTGGATCACCTTAATATTTACATCCCTCTCACAAAGCCTCGTACAAAAGGTATGACGGAGCATGTGGTTGGAAATGTGCGGCAAAAACTTCGGAGGTCTGTGCTCATACTCCGCTATTGCCATCTCCTCTTCGTTGAAGCTTTTGACAATCTCCACAAGAGCCCTGTCAAGCCGCATAGAGGTGTAGATCGTCCCGTTCTGCTGTGTGAACACGAAATCCGTGTAGCCGTCAACCGTGACAGTCTTAAAGCCCTTGGACTTTGCAATCTCGTATTCTTCCTTTAAAGCTTCGATTACCGGCTGTATGAGCGGGACATGTCTTTTGCCGGTTTCCGTCTTTGGCGAGGTCACTGAGATATGCTCTTTGGCTTCACCCTTGATCCTCTTGATATAGACCGCGGTATGGTTGACATCGATGAACCTTCTTTCAAGGTCGATATCATCCCACCTAAGCCCAGCGAGCTCTCCCACCCTGAGTCCTGTTCCTACCATCGTCTGGAAGATACTGTGGTATCTGCCCCATACAGGATGGCCGTATATGTACTCCAGGAATGTTCTCTGCTCTTCCAGAGTCAGCGCGCGGATCTTTCTTTGACGCTTTCCGCTCAGTTTCTTGATGTTGGCGTAGCATCCGTCAGCGGGGTTTCTTACGATGAGCCCGTCGCGGATAGCAAGCCTGAATGCGGTCTCAAGCTGGGTGTGTACATGCTGTACCGTCTTGATACCAAGTTTCTTATCCTGAAGGAGATGGTTGTAGAATCCCATTATATCAGAATACAGGATGGTCTGGATATCCCTTCTTCCGATCTCGTTCCTTACATGGTTATCATATGTCTGACGGTAGCTTGCCTTGGTACTTTCCTTAAGACCCGGGTTCAGTGACAGTGCCTTGTCATAAAGGATGTTGAGTGTCACCTTCTCGCCGAGCCTTTCGATCCCACTCCAGGTAGACATCATTATCTGGCGTTCTTTTCTCCTGAGTTCTTCCAGCGTATATGCATACACATAACAGCGCTGGTGGTTCTCATTCGTATACGTATACTGATATCTTCCGTTTGCTCTCTGGAACTCGCCTTTGTGCAGCGCTCTGCCTTTTTGATCTTTTCTTGCAGGCATCTTCTCTCCTTTAACGAGTGGTTAACAGTTACGGAGAGTGCCTATGTCTGCACGCAAAAAATACCTCTTACATTATATAAACATTGTGTATATAAGTGCAAGGGATTTTCAACGAACCTACCGATTTTTGTTAACCGTTTTTCGCCGTTCATCCAAAAATTCATCTATCTTGCTAGTGTCAATGATCCTTGTACGTCCCACCCTTACTGTGATTTCACGTTTTTGTGTTTTTTCGATCTTCTCGATCCATCTGAGGATCGACATTCTTGATACACCATATCTGACAACACATTCTTCGATCCTGAGCCACTTTTTATTAACTTTTTTAAGCGGGATTATATCGCCCTCCAAGATCGCAAGGTCCGGATTATGCTTCTTCATGTTCGTCCTCCTTTACACCGGATGAAAAATGCCCATCAATACCCATATATCAGGCTGCATACATGCATTGATCGGCAGATATCCTGTTCACAGCTGCTTTGCGCGGTAGATCCTGATAAGGAATATCACTGCAAGGATCTGCATTATCTGCAGTGCGTTTATCAGGTTTAAAACGATGCCTCCGTCCCCTGTTATCAGAAGGATCTGGTATGTTGAAAAATCAAAGAGGGAAAGCAGCCATGAAGTAAGCGAAAGATCCTCGCTTTCCTTTCTCTTTATCAGCTTTATTATCTGTGGGATATAGCTTGTGAGCGACAGTACGACCTGCAGTGCAACCATGACGGAATAAATGATCAGTTTCATTTTTTATTTCTCCATGATTTTTATATTTTTAAAAAATGCAATTTGCACCGGTATCAGGTTAATACCGCATTGGCGTTTCACCAGCTAATAAGCCCCATCTCCAGATCGGGAAGTATCATTATAAAGAATGCTGTCAAAGCCGTACGGTTCCCCAACCATATTTTGACCAGATATCCGTCGCTCCGGGAATTGCAGATGGATCCGTTTTCTCCATATGTAAGCAATCCCTATCACCGCGTATCAGGCCCGTGGCTCGGCACTCCCTATGTTATGCAAAGCTGCTATGAACTTTTCAAGGAACAAGGCCCGGAGAACTTCTCCGGATTTACAGATAAGACTCACGGGAATTTACCCGCCCTTAAAACGTAAAAATGTAAAAGTAACTGCTGTGAAACTCATGACACTTTTACGCTTTATATGGCGAACAAAATCTGCTGCTATAATCTACGACAGGAAAAGAACAAAACTGTCTGTAAATCAACTTAACGAGGTCTGAACTTCATTACGCATTTTTTCATTTCCATCCATGTTGAATTCATATGATCTTCAAAGGGGATCCGCTCAGGTGGTATGCCCATTTCTCCATAACCGGTTACAAGAAGATTTACTACATATCCCCTGTATCTTTGATAGATCCTCATAAACGCTTCATTATCACCGTTTACCGCATCATGAATGGTCCTGGCATCTACAAACTCATAATCACTGTAATCACCACTCATCTTCTCCCTTGATAAGGCCCTCCAGCTTACGCAGCACCCTGTACCTGTACTTATATACCGATTCGATCAGCATCCCCATGTATTCCGCGATATCCGCATCTGAATATTCGTATACAAAATCAAGTTCTATGAACATCTTCTCTCTGGGGTTGAGCTGCTCCAATCCATGCGCAAGCTCTTCATTTTCCAGAAACAATGCCACGGTGTTGAGTTTTACCTCAAACTTTTCTATGTCGGGCTCCATCTCGGTAGTTTCTTCAAGAGGTGGCATATCATGTGTCTGAACAGGAAATAACTGTGAATATCTCAGGTCACGTCTTATCAGGTCCCTTACGATATGTGTCAGCGACTTTTTTATATACGCATCAAATTCCTGTTCAACAGTCTTTGAATCAAAACCTGATCCGTTTTTTATCGTCCAAAGGAAGTCTTCATTTTCTTCTTCCATTTTGTCTGTCCTTTCCCAGACAAGTACTTGTTTTTTTCCTGTCAATAGAACAAAGGGAACGAACCTTAAAAATCTGGACAAAAAATCGAAAAAAAAATAAATTTTTTTAAAATGACCTATTACCCATATGGGTAATACTCAGACTAATAAAGCGCCGGCCTTTGTTTTTAGCCTGCGCTCAAGAAGAATATTCAGATGGGGATCGTATGTGTACCCCTGGCATAGGATCTCCTGTTTCCGGCCGCAAATGGCCATAGACAGTTAGCCTCCCCCATTCAATGGTATGAAAAAGCATGTCCAGAATATTTCCCATAATCTTGTCCGTCTGTCTTGTCACTTCTTCCGGTTTCTGATACAATCCACTCACAGATAAAACTCAATCCCTTAAAAAAACACAGAAACTGCTGCTTTTTCCTGCAAAGGATCAAGGGCAGTTTTTTTATTCCTTCTCTACCTTTCGCACGACGCGTAAGCGTCCGTGCTGGGAATAGCAAGCATTGCCTGTGGCTAGCCACAGACGATAAAACTCATCATTTTTACGATCATATTTATGATGAGTTTTGTGATCAGGGGAGTATCCCCTGGCCCCTTGTTTTTGTTCCTGAAAAGGCGTTTTTCAGATTAATTTTTAGGAGAGATATATGGGAAAAAGAGAAAGAAACAATGTCGTATTTTTACGTCTGAGCGACGATGAATACAGAATTCTTAAAGCCAAAGTAGAAGGTTCAAAACACAGCAATATTTCCGATTTCCTGAGGCAGTTTATCGTTGAAGGAATCGTCTATTATGTCGATTACGAATATCTCCGTGAATATGATTACCAGCTCTCGAAGATCGGTACAAATATCAACCAGATAGCCCACAGGATCAATGAGACCAGAAGCATCTATCAGAGCGATATAGATGAGCTCAGAAAGGAGTTTGAAGAGGTATGTCGATTACAAAAATCCATGCTATCAAGGCAACCGTACAGAAGGCAGTAGATTATATCTGCGACAGGGACAAGACGGACGGATCCATACTCATTTCGTCATATGCAACATCCCCGGAATTTGCTGCCGAAGAGTTCCGGTTTTCACTTGACCATACACACCAGAGAGACCCGAATCTCGCATACCATCTAATACAGTCATTTGCCCCCGGTGAAGTCACTCCGGAACTTGCCCATGAGATAGGAAAAGAACTTGCGGACAGACACCTTCAGGGAAAGCATTCCTATATCATTGCGACACATGTAGATAAGGGCCATGTCCATAATCATATAATCTTCTGTGCTGCAGAGAATTTTGAAGCCAAAAAGTATCACAGCTGCGGACGTTCATACCGTGATATCAGGAACATAAATGATACACTCTGCCGTGAGCATAATCTGTCAGTTGTGGAACAAAAAACAGGCCCCGCAAAGACATACAAGGAATGGCAATCCGAGAAGTCAAATATGTCCTGGAAAACAAAGCTCCGAAAGGACATAAATGCCACCATAAAGGAATCAGGATCATACGAGGAATTCATCTCCCTGATGAAGGCAAAAGGCTATGAGATCAAGGATCATGAGATCTCGGAAGAAGCTCATAAATACATCGGATTCCGAGCCCCCGGACAGGAAAGATGGATCCGAGGAAGGGAGCAATCCCTGGGGGAAGATTTTACCAAGGAAAAGATAAAAGAAAGGATAGAAAAAAAGGTTCAGCAAAGAGCTGAAAGAAAGAAAAAGCCGTATCATCCGACAGAGTTGATAGACACTTCCGGAGAAAAGTTTGCAGAGAGCCCGGGGCTCAAAAAATGGGCCGAAAGAGAGAATCTTCAGCTTGCTGCAAAGATACAGTCAGAGCTTTCAGGAAGAGGCTTCAAATCGCTCCAGGATGTGGATGATAAGATCAAGTCGTTACATACCCAGGCTGTCACCGCAAAACGTACTACAGTGGCCTTAGACAAACGTAAAAAGGCATCTGCAGAGGTACTTACATATGCCAGACAATATTCGGAGAAAAAGCGGTATCTGCAGGCATATAAAAAGTCCAAGGATCCAGACAGATATTACAGAGAACATTCCTATGATCTACACCTCGCCTGGGGAGCTGAGGACATTCTGAAAGCCAACGGGATCGATCCTGAAACCATGAAGCTTAAGGACATAGAATCGGAATACCGGCAGATCTGTTCAGACCGTGATAAAACATATGCGGAATACAGGAATGCAGAGAAGGAATGTGCAGAGCTTACAGGATACCGTGACACTCTCCTGCAGTTCATCGGGGAGTCAAAAGAACAGTCTATTACAGAACCTGAAAAAGATATAAAAAGAGACAGATAAAGTATTGGACCGACGGTCCAAAAGAAAAAGGCTGGAGCTCCGATTCTCCAGCCTTATATGTAATGCGCATCATCAATCGGGATCATGCGCTTGTCGAGGTTAGGCACCTGATAGGTGCAATTGAGGTATTTTTCATAGTTTGTACCTCCTTTCCTCGACAAATATTATATCACCTTAAGACCAACGGTCCAAAAGTCATTCCCACTTCTTCCATACTTCCGGCTGATATCCGAGAGTGGACTGTTTACCATTTCTTACAACAGGAGTCTTGATTACATGCTGATTTTCTAGGATCTTCTCAAGCTTATCTTCATCCACAATATGCTTTATCAGTGCCAGAGTATCCTTATCCTTGGCATCAGGATCAAGCATTCCTTCAATGCCACCATTAACCTGAGCAACAGAAGTGAATTCTCCCTTGCTCATACCCTTTTCCTTCATATCAATGAACTGATACTTAATACCGCGTTCCTTGAAGAACCGTTCTGCTTTCCTAGTATCACTGCATTTCTTTGTACCGAATATCTGTATATTCATATAATTGACATCTAATCCTTCGAACAGACTGTCCCAAAGTCGATTTTCTTATATTTTTAAATGATTTATTAACACAGATTTCTATTCAACTCTATGAATTATTATTGTGTCAAATCATACTCTACAGGATCAGGAAACAGCAATCCAATATCTTCTGGTTTCATTTTAAAAAGCACCCCATGATCACGCCATTTTCCATTTGATATATGAGCCGCTAAATCAATCGTTATCTTGTCATTTTCAAGGAGCGGTGCTAGCAAAGAGGCATTTGGTTTCTTTGTATGAACGATCTGATCATATCTAAAGAATTCCCATCCTCCACGATTTTCCGAGACAGCCTTAACCCAAAACGTCTCTCTATGCTTAGTAAGCAATGTTTCTTTCAACTTTTGCATGTACCAGGCCGACACAAATTTGAGCCTTTCTTCCATGTGCATCAAATTAAGTTGATCATTGTTAATGTCTATTTGAAGTTGCAAATCATAAGAATTGAGTCTTGACGCCAAACAAGTTTCATATAACTGTAATCTTGCCAGTGTACTGTTACGAGGTACTTGCATTTTTCCGTAATGCTCAACAATTTCTCTGTATGTATAACCTATATCAGGAACCTTGGTAAATAAGGTAGTCCGTGTAGCATGCCTTGAAGATCCATTTCTTGTTAGCCTAGTTGACTTCAATTCAATTCCCTTGTAATCAGGTACTTTTAAGTTATTTCTACTGATACCAAGCGCATTTTCAAGTGTATCTCCAACGCCAGGATCACCTGAGGTAATTGATTTCAAAAAACCCTGATTATGAATCGCACGTATCTTTTCAAGCAATTCTTTGGCAATTTGTTCTTCTTGGAAAACAGCCTCCTTAATAATATCGTAAGCAAATCCTTTAGAAATTAAAGATTTTGCTATTTCAGCATTGGAAAGATTCAGAACATAAATCTGTTTATTAATTGCTACAAGTGCAAGAAGGTTACATGGATGACAATATTTTTTTAAGTTCTTAAACCAGATACGTGGATCCCCTTTCTTAGTGACAGGTCGGTACAATGAAGCAGCACTTTCAGTAAGTCCATCTGCATTAACAAAGAAGGATTTTACCACAGTCTTATTCTCTGGTCCTTGCCCTTGTTTTTCATAATCATGAATTCCCTCATTCAGCAGTAATTCCCTTACCGGCGCAGTGGCATCCATAATAGCCTTTTCATATCCGGTTGGAGTTGGTACCAAAAAGGAAACATTAACTCCGGATGAAGCAAAGAACGGTAGAAATTGCTCGATTGGCGTATCAGTCATTGCTAGCATCCTATCACCGTCCTTTCTCAAAGAACCTTTAATATTTCATCCACAACAGCCTTGGCTAAAAGAGGGGGAACTGCATTGCCAACCTGAGTATACTGAGGAACTTCAACCCTTCGGCTCAATCCTCCTGTAGTAACTTTTCCCAAAAACTCAAAACTATCATCAAAAGACTGACATCTTGCCATTTCTCTAACACTGAACGTTCTCGGTTCCCACGGGCTAATGTAATCATCTGCAATTGATACGATTGTCGCAGACGGTTGATTTCCATCCCAACGTTGTCGAATATTTTTTTTGGTAAGCAATACATTTATCGCGTCGTCATCTACCTTTGCTTTTGCAAAGTTGCTGATTACTTGTTTTTTAGTCCATCCTAGAGTTTCGGCACAATAATCCACTAGTAGTGGAACATTAGTAAGATCTATTCCTTGATCTTTAATTCTTTTTCTTAAATAAGTTCCTGTTTCACCCGGCAAGAAAAGCGAAAATCTCTCAGTAACTATAGGGGTTGCTTTAGGTGGCTTTGTGCAAGTCAATTCGCCTTTAAGCGGAATTGGGTTGCCGTTAATATCGGGAGTTCTACCATTACGACTTTCCATCTGATACTTAGATCTTTTCGGATTAATTGACCCTCTAATCTCCTCGTCAATAACTAGATCACCGATAGCATCTTTTAAAGTTAAATGTTTTTTTACGGTCGGCACAGGGTAATTGGGTACTCTCTCTCCCTCTCTATATCCAATGAATATAACCCTTCTTCTACGTTGGGGAACTCCAAAGTCAGCAGCATTAAGAATCTGCGGTTTTAAGGTTTTATATCCTATTTCCTCCAATTCACTCTGCAACAGATCTGGAGTTACACTTCCATCAGGATACTTCTTCCCGTTGATACCGACATACCCCATGAACTGCATATCCATGAATCCTTCAACATTCTCAAGTACAATGTATCGAGGTTTAATTTGACTTATTACACGAACATATTCTCCAAACAACATGTTTCTAGGATCGTTTACATCTCTTCGTCCAGCTCGTGAAAAGCCTTGACAACTTGGACCACCTATCATCAAGTCAATGTCAGGCATTTCTTTCCCCTTGAATATCTCAAGTGATGTTATTCGATCACGTATTATATCTCCAGTAAGATTTCTGATATCAGCTCTCTCAAACCAGGTGTTTTTTCCTTGTATTAAGCCAAGTTGTTCATGTCTGTGTACATATGTCTTTTCAACCATGTCACTTATATCAGAACTAAAAAGGATGTGAAATCCGGCCTGAATTAACCCTTCTGAACATCCACCTGCTCCGCAAAACAAATCAATTGCATAAGGCATAGATTCTTTCCTTCCTTTATTGGTTATTATTTTTTAATAAGTCCCTGCGAAAATGTTAAGGAGATTTACAGTAATTATATTCGTTTGGATCTGTAAAGTCCAGGAATTTCTTTAGTAAGTGCTTAAATATCCAAATCTTTTAATGGAATAGTTTGATCTGATATATATTTCTCGTACATCAAATCAGCTGGCAGCTTTTTTATTCTCACCAATCTCGGAATTGATCGAACATGTTGCCACAACTCCATTTCCACATAACCTGCATCTTCAATATCTCCCGATTCCTTAGGCATCAGAAAATAGTTTTTTACATCGTTAAATGTTATGTGTATATCATCCAAAAAACGCTTATATGCCAAATAGTATAAATACTGTTTTGCAACATCTTCAACACCTGGATTCTTCGATATCTTACTTCCTTTAAGTTCTGGGCAATAATACTTAGCATCAAGAATATAATAGTAATATGATCCCAGTTCCGAATAGAAACTCAAGAAATCAGGAACGAAAGTGTCTTTAGGTTCTCTAAGCACACCTTCCATCGTCCATCTAGGTTTCTGGATCAATTGTATCAATTCCTTACTGCCATCTACTGGATTATGTACGATATAATCCTTAACTGGTGTATAGCGTGAGCCAAGATTATTCAGTTTCTCATTCCTTTGACTCTCAAAAACTTTAGCACACACTTCTTCCCATACAACATGGAATGTTCTGGTACCCAAAAGCAACATAACTTCATCGCCTTCCCTCATCTTTCCTCTTAGAGTAATATATGAATTCATGGCGTGAAGAAGCATAATCCTTCTATCATCAAATTGTAATCTCAATTCATCTTCAATTTGTTTTGAAATGTATTGATCATCGCCAAAATCTCTTTTTATTTCCGAAGAGATTTCAATATACGGATATCCATAAATATCAGACAATCCAGTTTCTTTCATCTGTTGACACGCATCAGTTATAATCCATGCGTGCAATCTACGAATGAAATCATCTTCATTGAAAACTTTTCTCAATGTGAAAATTTCAGTATAGTATGGCCTGTTGTTTCTTATAATTGGGAATGTTTCATCTATAGTTTTTTGCCATAAATAGTTCTCTGATCCATTTATCTCTGTAATTTCTTCATCATTTGAATACAATCCATGGTCCAAGAAATCCTGAATAAAATAAATCATTAAGGATAGAAGGTTAATCTCTTCTTTTCCTTCTTTTCCTGTATATTCTTTTATTATGTCTTTTCGAGCTTTATTATACTTTCGGAGTACATTTATTACCTGTCGCATCTCTTTTTGAGGTACGCTATCACCCACAGGTTCAATGTATTTGGGATATACATAGATTACTCTTCCTTTGCACGTCAATAATCCTACGTATCGAAACAAGTATTTTATCGAAGAATTATCGTCAATTTCTCCGACATAATCCTCATCGCCTTCCTCAAGAAGGGATTCATCTTCTTCTTTACTGTTCTTCCCTTTTATCGTCTTCAATACACGATATTTTTTTAGCTGTTTCAAGAAAGATGCAAATTCAGTATCATTGGAAAATGCAAAGTAATCTTTTAAAAAATCTTTTGTATATATTTTTCCCTCTCTAACATATCGTGTTACAAGAGCCATTCTTTCACACTCCTAAGCGTGTTTTCTTTGCATCATATTCTGTTTCTTGAACATCATAATATTTCGTCTTGAAATCATCACCGAAGATTCTAAGACCGTCTGACAAAAAGGCTTCCTTTACTTGCGAAAACCTACTACATTTATCAACTATTCCCGAAAACAATTCCGGTCTTCTGGTTCTTGCAACGTCTTCAAATAGATACATCAATACCTTTTCATTGAAAACCGAAAGGAATTTATCATTTTCAGAGGGATCCACCTTGTTTGCCGCATCAAGAGTAAACCCTTCGCACTTTATAAAGAACGGTCCCATAAGTTTGTCCTCATGCGCATTTATATCCTCAGAGGACAATTTCATGTTAATCGCTCTTCTAAGTACATTCCAACGAATATCGTCTGTACCACAAGCGAAAATCAACTTGATATGCTCTATATTTGTTCCAGATGAATCTGGCGTGATTTCTTCATCATCAATTCCTATATATTCGAAATTCCAACGCCTTTTAAACGCTGTATCCATAGGAAATACACCCTGATCCGCACTATTCATCGTTGCCCAAATAAACATATTATCCGGAATGAATATACTAGAATATTCATCAGGTTCTCCTCCCAGTTCGGAAGCCAAATGCTTTCGTAAATCCTCGCCAGCCTGAATATTATACTCACTCGAATTATCTGCTTTGCGATCAAGTAATTGGAATATATCTCCAAATACGGCAGCAACTTTGGCACGATTGATTTCCTCAATAACCAAGAAATACGGCGATGCGTTTGACTGAAGATCTCTCGCACTTCTTAAAGCAGCAACCAATATTCTTGCAAAAGGACCAGGGACAAACCTGTAATTGATCTGACCGTCGCTTTCTGATACAGGCTTATAGGTTCCTACAAATTGTGCATATGAATAATCCGGATGGAATGTGACTCTCTCCATCTGATCATCGTTTACTATTATCGACTTTACCTTCTCATTCAGCTGGTAACTCTTACCCGTACCGGGAGCGCCAAAGAATATTAGATTTCTATCAATACTCGGTAATATATTTGTATTACGCACAAGTACTCCTGTTTTCTTTTTAGGGAGCTTTGTAGATGATAAGCCTAACAATGTATTTACTCGGCTTTGATATGCTGCCAAAACAGCTGCACCCACTGTCGATGTAACATTTCCACCGTTGTAAGACAAAACAGGATTTATATCCTCATCAAGCGCGTTTTTAATAATTCTGAGAGCTCCCTTCGGTTCTGCATCTCCCGATATATCAATTGCCACACCAGGGTTATTCTGAATTGCCTTATATATCTCATTCTGATTAAAGAAAACATCTTCAGAACCATCAACAAGCTTAAAAATTGCTGTTTCAGATATTACAGTCATAACTCTGCATATACCTTCTGACGCATTAGTATCTTCTGGCACACTATCTAATCCAAGCCAATTAACAAGAGTTTCTTTATACTTTACTGAATCCGAACCATCAAATAGCGGAGAAAACAAATCAGCATTTGCTGAGAACTTGAGTCTTTTAGCAAATCTTGTACCACCGGTCCTTTCAGTAGAAAAACTTTTTGTTGTATCTATAAAGAAAACCTGCCCAAGCCTATATATTAATTCAAATAATACCTGTAAGTGTTCTATCTGAGCCTTAAATAGATAATTATCATTCACGGCATCAATAAATGATGTATCGGTTTCTCCATAGGCTGTGTATATCGGATTAAGCATAGCCTTTAGTTTTGTTTCAACTGCAGTTTCGCATACAATAGCAGAACCAACCTCTGTCGAGTATGCAACCGCATCTTTCCTGCCCTCACTCTCGAACAATAATAGTGCAAGTGCTAAAGTTTGCTTCACCTTTGGAATTGATGATTTGATACCCAGCTTTAAATCCATCTCAGGGTAAACCGGAATATTACTTGGTCTGCTCATTTTTTCGTCTCCTTTATATCTTCCATTATGCATTCAGCAATCGCTTGGGCAAGCAATGGCGGCACTGCATTCCCTACCTGTTTCATCTGCGAGCCCTTTTTACCAGTAAACACAAAATCGTCCGGAAACGATTGAATTCTAGCAGCTTCTCTTACTGTAATAGCTCGGTTTAAATATGGATGAGTGAATTTACCTGATGAAGGTGTATCAAATCGTGTTGTTATAGTTACCGAAATCTCATCCTTACGCATTCTTGTCCATGTACCACTATAAATAGACTTTGTTAAATGTTCTGGTGGCAAAACTTCTTTTCCCGCATTAGGCGGGATCATTTTTAACCTTTTCAAAGCTAAATCGGAGTGCTTAGTCGCTACATGATTATGAAGAACCTTGCAATCTCCTCGTAAGAGTTTTTGGTATTTGCTCTCCGCTTTTTTTATATAAGACTGCTCTTCAGTTCCCTCTCCAGATTCAAGAAAAGCCAAGTCACTTATAGCTTCCCATATCGTTACAGTCTTGTTTTTGGGTTTAGGCAAATCAGGGGCTACTCCACCAAGTTTGCCGATTATTACTGTTCGTCTTCTATTTTGTGGAACGCCATAGTCAGATGCATTTAATACGCCTGTCGATAAGTTCTCATATCCTAAATCCCGGAATAATTCCTCGATTTCATGGCGAAAGTACCCCTTCTCAGTCGTTAATAAGTTTGGTACGTTTTCCATGACAAAGTATTTAGGTTTTACCAATTCAACGACTTTAATGTAGTACTTGAATAGAAAATTTCTCTCGTCTTTTATGCTTTTCCTTTGCCCTTTCTGGGAAAAGCCTTGGCAGGGTGGTCCACCTATAATAACATCAATTTTCCCCTTGTACTTCCCAAATATTTCTTTCAAATCAAGCTTAGTGATATCACCTACTACCATCTTTGCATTACTATGGTTTTTCTTGTAGGCCTCAGCGATTGATTCATCATATTCATTTGCCAGCACAACATCAAATCCTGCATTTTCAAAGCCTAAGGACATACCTCCCACTCCGGCAAATAAATCAATAACTTTAGGCTTCATTCAATATCTCCTCGATTCTTTTTCTCGATATCTCATAATAGGACTTATCTAGTTCAACTCCTATAAAGTCTCGATTATTCTTTACTGCAGCCACCCCCGTACTTCCACTGCCCATGAACGGATCCAACACTCGATCCCCTTCATTTGAAAGAATTGTGACAAAATGCTCCATCAACTTTAATGGTTTTTGAGTCGGATGTTTACCATATCCTCTCTCCCCTGCAGGGGTTACTGATGTTTCCACAAAATCGTGTAAACATTCTCCATTATTATTGAAGGTACCCGTCCGAGTTTTATATGTGAAATAAACCCACGATTCCGTAGAGTTAACAAAATGCAGATTCATATTTCTTGGCATAGGATTTGTTTTGTGCCATATCCCTGTTGTTTTATAGTAAAATCCATGTTTTTCAGCAAGTTTGATTATTGTTTCCACTTTTATTATCGCCATAAAAACAATAATGCTACCGCCTGTTTTCATAACACGGGCTGCCTGTTCAAAGAAACTATCCATACTACTAGTCCAGGATTCAAAATCCATATCATCCCAACCGGCAGCTCCAAAAAAGTTATCTCGCATCTTTTTTAGATTAGTGTCTCTATTCTCCATAAACTTTCCAAGATTATAAGGTGGATCCGTAATAATTAAGTTTATAGAATCTGCATCCAGTTTCTTCATTGCTTTGATACAGTCGCTATTATATATCTTATAATCAGCCATTTTATCTCCTTAGAACTCTGTAATATCAACACCTTTTTCATACAGTCTTTGGTATCGATCATATGACATCACAACCGCAAGCGGCTTTCCGTTCTTTTGTATAAAAGCCGTTTTATCATCTTCTGATATCTCTCTAAGGATTTTTGATGATTGTCCCCGATTGAATTCTGCGATATTTATATGTTCCATCAATGTTTTTTGTTTGTTTTCCATAGTTATACCTCTCTTATAAAGAGCATAACCCAAAAGTAGTATAATTACAATTTATTTTTTTACGCTTATAATGCTTATAATTGTAATTACTTTTTTAATTACCGTTTCATCAATCCATTCTTTCTCAACATTCTGATTTTTTTGTTTAAAGCTTCAACTTTTTAACTGTTATCCAAATATGGATTGTAGCAACACCGTGCAGGCTTAACTCAAAAAAACTATAAGAGCGCATGTATGTATCAATTACATTTACATAGTATATTTTTTAATGGGTAATAAAAATGCCAGTCCCAACTTCATATAGCCTATATACCCACCCTTTTAACCACCCTCGAAAAATACATAAATGATTGCTAATATGATAACCAGATAAGACACCAACAGATAAAGGAGGTCAACTATACAATATATCCTTTAAATTGGATGATCAGACTCGAGCTGGTGTATATGGCAATGAATTTTTATCAGAACTAAAGCTTGAAAAGCTAATAGATCTTAATACCGGAGAATGGCTTGTGTAAACGTTATACTTAGATACTTCCTTCGCAAAATCAGGATTTTCCATAAGGCTTTTTATCATACAATACGATGACTTACCGTAGCCCCTGTGCAATACGCAATATCTGCACTGTCGCTGTAGCTTCATTCTTCATGTTGCCTATCTCCTTTCTTTAGTTTTTAAGTATTTTATTCGGATGCAAAAAGGACACTCTCTCCCAGAGCAAATTTAGTCTTCTAGAGAAAGTGTCTTTTTACACTTCACTTATTAGATTGACAACCAATACATCATTTTTCAGGGAAAATTGGTGTAAATTAGATATATTTTCCCTTTTCTTGTTCCACCAAGCCCAGTATTTATGTGGGTTTCAGATCATCCGATTAATCAATCTATTCAGATTTATTATGCAAAATCCGCAGCAAAGATATCTGATAAGATTTTCTTCATTCTTATAGCATCATCTCTCTTAGGCGCATTCTCGTCCAGGCTATGTGCGACCTCGTAATAATCCTCACCGGAAATGTTGCATATCAAATTCAGGTAGTGTCTTGCCCGGGATGTTCCCACATAGAATTCGAGGCCCTTCTTTCCGATGAAGGAATCCTTCTCAAGGTCTATCATCACAACTGCTTCTGCTTCCAGGCCTTTGAACTTTTTACATGTGGTAATCTTATATTCCTTTTCACCATAAACGTAATATGCATATCCGTCTGTCTGATCAGCGCTGAATCTCAAATGCGGGTATATAGCAGAGTGCTCAATTACTCCGGGAGTCAGAATGACTATGTCGTTTACTTCTAACTCTTCAAGTTTATTCAGAACAGAATCCAGTGCACTCTTATATCCTTCTTCATCTTCCACAACATGAATGCAAGGCTTAACCGGTTCTTCCCAAGAACAAGATACGTTTGCCTTCACAACTTTATTCTTTTTGTCTCGAAGCGGAGTAACAGATGTCCTTGCTATTTCTTTCGTATTACGACAGTTCTTATGAAGAGTCAGTCTGCAATCGCTATTCTCAATACAATACGGAAGCTCGTACTCATCAGAGGAACTACCCTGGATCATCTGGTACTTATCATAAAACAGATAAAACGTTCCTCCGTTCTCAATCGCCGCCTCCTGCAAAGCATCAATGATTGATGTATTCTCTGAGCTGGTGCCATGTTCCTCTGTCAGATCAGAATCAACAAGGCCGAAATCCTGCCCCTCGTCAACTATGATATGCTGAAATCCCAAGTCATGCTTCTTATCAACGCACTCTAAAAGCCATTCATACAAAGCATCATAATCTCTGAAATCACCGGTGACTTTCTTGGCCAGTCTGCTTATCGTCATGAATTCCACATTGGCAAATTGCTTCTTGTAGGCCTTGCTCTCGTTATTCTTATGATCTTCGATCAGTTTTTCGCAAAGTAGTCTGTTATAGCAAAGGAACAGAACCTTCTCGCCATTCATGCTATGGCGCCTTGCTTTTTCGACTGCGATCATGGTCTTACCGGTTCCGGCAGCTCCATTTATTACAGCCGTCTCCTGCTCATCCAAAAAGTCCAATATCATATACTGCTCACGAAGAAGCTGATTCATTCTTTCGTTTATAGCGATCGTCTTCGCTTGCGGTGAAGGGATGAGATTAAAATGTGGACACAGCACTTCATCAAGAATTAACTGAAAATCCTCGTCAGATAAATGCGTCTCTGTGGTATTAACTCGCAATCCCGGAATGGTTGCAGAAAACAGCTCTGCAATCTTCTTCGTGGGGCTCACAAGGTCCTCTGCACACAAGGTCATACGAATATCTGCATCCTCGGGCAGACCAGACATCGCTTCCATCTGAGCTGTCGTCATCTCCGGGAAGAATACAGCATGCATGAATTTTGTTTTATCATAAAGATCACGAATTCGCTCATCGGAATGACTAGTGAACTTATTCGATAAAACCCTCTTTGCTGTTGCTACTTGTTTATATGGACCACCATGCTTCATAGCTGTGCCACTAGAATACCGCCAGGTCCTTCCATCAAATCGGATGTTGTCGCCGGCTTTCACTTCGATAACAAGTATTCCCTTCTTCGGACTTGCAACTACAAAATCCAATTCTCTCTCATAAAAAACATTATCGCTACTAACACCTACAGTTGAGAAAGAATGAAAAACATAATAGTCCTCGGGGAGTTTCTTTAATGCGTTAAAAACGTCTCCCTCATGACTTCTCTCGTCAAATTCCTTCGGTTGTTCAGGAATCATATGTGCCATATTTTAGTTCTCCTTCACAACATCCGCGAATACTACTTCCGGATCAATATCTTCTGAAATCACATAACAATGCCAGTCGTATACACGAAGTCTTTCATACTGCGGCTCCTGTTCCGGCAAGAAAAGTGCTACCCGTGATTTAGGCCAGAAAAGGTCGGGCCATACTGCTACATCGACTGTAATGCTCTCATCTTGATGCGGGTGTTCATAGTTCTTGTTCGTTACATAAGCAATCAACTTATCAATTCCCGCCTTGGCACCTTCATCATTTGTATAATTCTTGATGTCCTCAAGCGCTTTTTCGGATTCATTTCTCGCAACACCATCATCAACATAATTGTAGTTAGACGGTCTTGCACCCATTCCGCTATTTCTGCTACCCGTTGATGCTCTATATGTTTCAGGCTTTTCATTTTCAGCAGCAAGAAGGCATTCTATCAATGTCTTAGCATAGATTCTTCTTAATCTGTTATGCTGCATCTGGTTGTAATAGTTTCTCAAACAGTTGTAGCATGATGTATTCTCATCACAGCATTCCTGAGAAACCTTAATTAGCGCTGCCTTCAACGATCTGATAATCGCGTCTTTCTCCACCAGTCTCTTCACATGACCGGCGCCACCGGGAACATTATCATAAAGCAGAATATCAAAGCTTCCCTGCTCCTGATTCATTTCAAGTACGCCATCGATATCATTTCGCTCAATACCCATAGCGTTACTGATACCTTCAAGAAAAGCATACATAAATGACAATGCCTTGCTGTATCCATCCACTTCCGACGTAGAGAGCAACGGGATAGTAAACCTCGCTACATCTGTTTCAAAAGTATGTCCAAGTTTCAGTCTTTCCAAATCCTCGCACTGGCAACCAAACTGTTTATAGTTGTTATGCTTTTTTAGAATCCGAGGGACGTCGTTACCGCGGCTCGACTTAACGATATCGCTATAACCACAAACCGGGCACATATAAAAGCTTGACTTGTTCATAACAAGCAGCTGGTCTTCAGAGCTTGTCTCTACCGAGATGTACTGACCCAGTCTCAGGATGCTATCGTCTTTTTTACCTTGTCCAAGATATGAAACTTCGCCGGCATATGATCTACGGGGCTTTAATCTCGTACTTTCTTTTGTGATACCCGTCTTGAATCCATTAACTGGCTCAATATAATATTCCGAGTGAACCGCAGCTATGGACTCTCCGCAATATTTACATGTGGTATTGCGATCACTGATATAAACATTAACCTTCTTACAATTCGGGCAGGTACAGAAATAATGTCTGGGGAAGCCGGACGTTTTCGGAAGACTAATATATTTCGATGTATATTTCTTTTTATCAACGATAACTTCGGAGTCCGGTGCATACTCTGACAGTGCCACTCTAAGATCGCGGCTCAAATCATAACTGTTATCCTTTATTCCGTCTCTATAAATCTCAAGGTCAACTACATCAACCGGGAATCCATATTTCGGGATTACACAGTATTTTGACAGTGACGAAATCAAATCCTCCTTATGAAGAGCCTCGCTGATTTTCTTATAATAATCTGCTTCTCTATACTTCTCCTCATTAAGCGCATGTTGCATAGCCTCTTTGTATTCCTTATCAAGGCTCTGGATATACTCGACGAAATGCTCCATCTTCTGGTCTTTACCTTCCATTTCGTCAAACCACTTAAAGTCTCGATAATCGCTGTATACGCCTCCGGGGAGAATCTTTTTATTTATATAATCATTTAGGTCTTCCGGATGGCTGGCCACATATGCTTTAAATGCCTCAACGCCATCGCCAAATACTAATGTATCGATGTTAGTGAAGTAGTCTGGGTTCTTTCTAAAGAAGTAACCCAGGCAAGTAGCCATCAAATGCCTTACGATAATCTTCTTATTGAGGACATTGAAATACGGCGGCCTAATCACACCCGATATCATCTTTTCGGGCGCCATGAAATATGTATAATCGTGGGAGCCCGTTCCACAATATGTCAGTATGTAAGCCGAAGTATCTTTTCTACGACCCGCACGTCCAGCTCTCTGAACATAGTTTGCCGGAGACGGTGGCACATTCCTCATCAATACGGTTTCAAGATTACCAATATCGATACCCATTTCAAACGTAGTAGAACAGCTTAGGATATTGATCTGTTTATTCTTAAACTCGATCTGATACTGCTTAGCTTTCTTTCGATCAAGCTGTGCGGTATGTTCTTCAACAACAATGCTCTCAATCTTCTTTGTTTTATATTCCGAACGGTAGAAGTTATTCTTTAATGCCTCATCCGGATCAACAGGTTCAAGCGTTCCTTTACATCTATCCTGAACACAAACATCGTGAACATTATATGGAGTAAGAGACCCACATTTATTACATCTGTAATACTGCGTAGACTTATAGTTTCTTACTACATATCTGCTAACATCAATCTGATACGCATCCTTGGTCGGTTCCTTTATTACGATCGGCTCTACACCCGGCATCTGTGACTGTCCCACCAACAGATTCGAAAAGATGATCGTAAGTATGTCTTTTGCTTTTTCTGCATCGCATCCAAAGGTCCGTTCAATATAGCGAACGACCATATTCTCTTTGCCGCTTACCGGCAGAAAGCTTCTTATGGACGGTGTGGTCTTCGGATTCTGTAATGCAACGAAGTTGTCAAACCGTCTATATTCCAAATGTTCTGCCTTCTCTTCCGGTGTAAGAGTCGACTTTGTATAGTTGATTGCAGGAGTAACTTTAAATACGCCAAGAACGACCTGCATAACGTTCTCCAGATCTTTCTTAGTTATGTTGTACTCTCCAAATTCTTCAGCAATATCCTCTTCAGAGAACGAATCCATAATACTTGAAAGGTCTATATCAAAATGATAAAGTCCGAGGCCTTCACCATCGTACACACCATCTACTCTTAACAGATCAACCATAACTGCTGCCCACGCGTTCTTATGCGCAGACATTTCATTATGGAATAAATCCTGCTTCTTTATCTTTTCCGTCATATAGGCGGCAAGTTCATCGACAGTAATATCCTTAAAGCCATGCTCTTCGAGGACTTTCCAAATAAGGCGCTTTCTCAACATGCGGACATGGTTAGATTCATAGAATGTTGCAAAGAAACTTGCCTGCTGTCTACTATCGGAGAATGCCAGAAATTGCTTTGTTTTAGATGTCGGGGTATATGCAGTATCCCGAGGCTTCATCTTTAACGACAGACCACCGGTCTGCTTTGCAGCTTCCTCGCCTTCATCAATAGCCTCGTATAAAATCTGAGCTATAAGTGCTGTGCCTTCATCTTTACCAAGGTTAAGTCCCTTTACGGCACCCGATCTTGTTTTATGTCCACAGCTAGGGCAAAGATTGATATTATTGAAAACATCCTCTTCTTCATTTGCCTTTGTCTGGTTTACTCTGTAGATAGTTGTTTTAAATGTGTCTCCACAATTACATCTCCGAGCATTTAAATTCTTTGCAGGATGAATGCAACCGCACTTTGCACATACTGTGTATTCTTCGATCGTTTCAGGATCAACATCCTCGCTTATAGCATTTTCAAGCAAGAAATAATCAAGCTTAACGAACTCATTATTTCCATAGTTCTCGTAAATATCTATTTCCTTGTTCTGATACAAATACTCAAGGCCATCTTCTGTATTAATCTGTATTTTTCCAATAATATAAGGCGCGCTACAATATCTGCAGTTTCCAACTTCAAACGCCTTCATTCCATCAATGACATTGGTTTTTGTGAGCGTCAACTTACCACTCTGTCCAAGAGTGATATATGCGCCGGAAATAGGACGCACGAAAGAATGGTACTTCAGATCAAAGATTCCGATACCATTCTTTTCCGACATATTGATTAAATCGATAAGCGCTATTAATTCCTCTTCCTTAATTCCAGATGTATATTCGCTATAGATATTTGAGAAAGCTCGACTTCCCTTAGTTAACTGGCTATACAACTCATATACATTTCTGTCACGAATAAGAAGTTCATATAAATATGATCTTGCATCGCCATCTGACAGAGATACATATTTCGACGCTATCTGCTTAACCTTTGAAGAATCATCCCCCGCCGCATTTAATGCAGTATAATCTGCTCCGTCGACAGTGTACTCCAACTTAGCAGCATCCAAGGGTATTCGTTTAGAGAAGATGATATCCTTAACATCGAAATCATCTACCGAAGTAAGACTCCTTGCGAAGTCCACAATTTCATTTTCTGATTTACCCTTCTCACCAAGAGTCGCACTGGTTAAGATAAAACGAGGCTTTTTCTTGGCAAGCCCGGTAAGTCTTCTCATGAGAAGAGAAAGCTCGATACCAAGCGAGCCATAATACGAGTGTGCCTCATCAAGTACTACGAACTTCCAATTGTTAAGCCTTTCTGCTTCAAATATTGAATAGTCATTAGGCCTTATAAGCAAATACTCCAACATGGAATAGTTGGTAAAAAGCAGATGCGGCGGGTTATCACGAATTTCCTTTCTCGAAAGAAGTTCATTCGGCGGGATAACAACTCCGTTCTCTTCTCCATATTTCTGTCTTTGCTTATCTGATACGGCTTCTTTTGTTTCACCTGTAAAGAAGCCATACGTTATATCCGGGAAGTTAGACAAAATAGCACGTACTCTATCTATCTGGTCATTAACCAGGGCATTCATGGGATAAAGGAATATTGCTCGAATTCCTACTTCATGATTTCCATTCTCCAAATCCTTTAATAATTCATTTAAGATCGGGAACAGGAAACTCTCCGTTTTACCAGAACCCGTACCAGTTGTAATAATTGCACTCCTGCCGGCGGCAATCTGCTGAATAGACTCTTCCTGATGAGAATACAACGGACGATCAAAATTTATATCGCCCAGCTTAAGAAACGACTTACATACTATTTCGGCATCAACTAACTGCCGAATGTTTCTGCCGCGTCTGAATGGCAAGTTCAAATCAACGTATGGTCCCTTAAATAGGCCCTCGCTCTCGAGTTGCTTCTCAAAGAGTTTTTGAAGTGTATCTTCTCCAAAATGAAATGATGAGCGCAAATATTCCTTATACCTGCTATTGATATACTTGGATTTTTCAATAGAGTTTAATCTGCTCATATGAACTCAATTCCTTTCAGATCCATAATGTAAGAAAAAATATCTACGGCATTCAAATCATCAATCGTATTCATAATCGCATGATGTTCAAAATCAAGAAACAAACCATCTCCATCCTTAGTGATTGATAATTCCACAGTTCCATCTACTGCGTCGCCGCATAGCTCAACTTCAACCGGGTTTATCTTGAAAAGGTAAAAACTACCCTTACTGGTGTTTGTGTAAAGCTCTCCTTCGTATTTACCCTCATCAATTTGTTTCGTTATACACAATGAGGTCTTGTTGAAATAATGATTCTTTCGAAGTAATCTCCCCTGCACAGGCTGGTCATAATAAACTTCGGTAATCTTAAAAGATTTACCCACCAAATCAGACCAGTCATATATCACCTTATCGAATGTATCAAGCTGCCTATCTCCGGTAAGTGATAGACCACTCTTTTTCTCAAAGAAAGCAACGTGATACGGCATGAAGGATTTAAGACCTCCAATACTAACTACTTCACCGTTCTCAACGATGTTGCTCTTGTATAATTGTTCTCCGGCGTCATCCGTCAGAGTGAAATAAATCTTGCCTTTTCCAAGATACCTGGTTTCTACATCCAGACACTTGTTTTCTGCGTCGTATTCAAGTTTTGTATTATCGGATATCTGGCACTTGTTATAGCAAATGAACACAGCTTCTTTGGCTGATTTGCCCATCATGACAAGCAAGAAATATGCATTGCTCTCGGCATATGATTTCAAAAATCCGATTTTGGCTTCTCTATACAAAGCCTTCTCCGACATTCGGATCGGTTCCTCGATTGGACTTCCGCTCGAACCATATACCTGCAGTTCTGTTACGTTTTTATTGTTCACCCTTATAGAGGTTTCTGACGATATGTCACCTATCCACAACGAATCTACCGCTGATTTCCATGATTCTCCATCCAAGGAATAATATGTAATTGGTAACGGCACTTGATATGAAAGTCTCCTGCCATCAGCTTCCACGGAAAGCCATTCCAGATCGAATGAATCAGCGCTTATCGTCTGCGTAACAACATCGTTAAGAATATTGCTTCCTACTGATACAACATACGTATTTTCGCCATTATCCCTAACCTCTACCTGCAGAGCGGTATCAATTGCAAACTCAAAAGAAGTCAGCTCAGTTCTTCTGCCCGGCATTAATTCATATATAGCAATACAATGGAAGCCGCTTTCGAGCTTGGGGATATGAATAATATACTTAACTACACCCTCACGGCTATTAACTTCGCCTTCGAGATCCTTTGCTTTATATGCCTTCCCATCTATATTTACTTCTATTCCGGCGTCAAGGTTAGTTGTTTCAAAGACAAGGTACTTTGCTTCCTTAAAAACACCATACTTTTGATTTTTTTCGGAATCATACAAATAATGATCGACAATCTCTTCTCCAAAAATACCAGGTCTAACTAAAGATGAGAAATTGAATATCTCATCCCCTATTAAAACGCTATCGCCCAAGTGTGCCCCATACTGAGCAAGAAGATAGTCCGAAGTCTTATGGTAGGGCTCGAGTTTGTTGCTTTCGCCCTTATAACAGAAAATGGCTGTGCCGTTAAAGTCTGTATTGTTCTTGATTTCAGAATTATCTTTATAAGAAAATGCTATAACATTCCGATAAAGATTATCCTTACTATCATAAATAACCTCATCCCCGGCATATAGCCTATAGGTCACCTCACCAAGCGGATTGCTGATCCGTATTTTATCCAGATTTATTTCATATCCACCCATAATTTCCCTTATATCGGGTCTGGTATTCGAATACAAAACTTCTCCCTGGTTTTCCACCTCTATTCTTATGGTGCTATAGTCATACATAGACTTAATCCTATGAACGGGCGGTACAATATAAACATTGTTATCAAGCAAGACATACTTCGGTTCCCAGCGGGACCTAAACGCCGATGTTTCTTTATGGCCTTCTAGATCACGTGTAGATACGTTAAGCTTGTCTGCCCATCTATCGAATCCCTGCTTAAGATATGGATTGTAAACCTTTATCTCTTTATTCCATATCTTCTTGTCGATCAGACGCACGATTATGATGCTCAGTTTAATAACCGAGTCCACAAAATCTTCATCTGCAATAAGCTGCTTAGTCGTCTTGATCAGCTTATACGTCTTTTTCGTAACATTAACCTGTACATCGTCGCCCTCGGAAAGCATGGTCTGACGCAGGCCTTCATATACGAACTTGAAGTCCTCGTACATGTCATCGGGAAGATCAAACTGGAAATTCAATTTGTAAATGTCATATATGAAATCAAAGAATGCTGCAAGATAATACCCCGGGACAATGGCATTTCGTAATGCCACATTTACCTGGCGCTCATTAGAGTCAACTCTATATTTGGAAAGAAGACTTCTGATAAAACCTTCGATCTTCTGGGCCGAATAATCATCATATAGGACTTCATATGTATCGCGGACACTTTCATAATAGCGTCCCTCCTCATAGTGGAGCATAGCGATGATCGTCAATGATATGAAAATAAGCTCCCGATTGCAGGTCACTGAGCCATAATACGACCTTAATCCCTTATCTAACTCGCCTTCGGCCAGCTCATGAATCTTGGAAATCGCTCTATCGTCCCCAAGTAAATCGATAAGGTCCATTCCGATATTTTTCTGCTCTTTAACCTGACTTATCAGGAATGCAAGCTTAGATTCGAATTGAACGTCCTCTATCTGATTATCGATAATATCCAAGAGGACTTGCTTCTCGTCATCAGTGACAACACCATCCTCTATAATTTCCCTTATTTTGTTCGCCATAGACTGGCACTTGGGATACTTATCCAGTACCTCTCCGTACTTTGCCATCCACTCCTGGAGACGCTGAACTTCAAGATTGTTTATTACACCATCAGAAACAACCCCCTCCAGGATGCCCTGTAAGAGATATATTTCAGAGTTGGCGATAGAATCCCCATTATACTTATTACAATAATCAACAAGCAGCTGTCTTTCCTGGTCAGTAATAACATGATCTTCAAGAATAGTATCAATCAAGCTTATGAGTTCGATTTCTTTTGCCTCATAAGCAAGATTTCTGCTTCTGTCGACCCAGGATTGTAATCTATCAGTTTCCTTCTGATTGATTACGCCATCAAAATTGATTCCATTTATCAATCCGATTAATTCATTGATATTCTTCATTGTACTTATCCATCTAAACGATCAGCCTATCACTGACATCTGCATCGACATTGATAAACCTCTTTTATGATTAGTGAAACCACTCAAACAGTTCATTTTAAATATAATTTTCTTACGATAACACTTTTTCGAATGCTTTTTTTAGTAATGTACGTCTTTTTTCAATGAACTCTTTGAAATCAGAATAATCATATTCCATATCAGGAATATAGTTTATCTTTCTATACTGTATTTTATCTTTCTCTGTCGGATACTCTTCGTCATACCACTTTTTGAAATCAGTATTTTGCTTCTGAATGTTAGGCATTGCCTCAATCAGCTGTAAGTTGCTGATATCATTTACATGATCTAAATACCATGAAACATCCTGTTCCTTCACGCGCTTCTTTATAAGTATTCTTTTCTTAAATTTACTCTTCGGATATATATGATCCATATGAAACTTATTATTGAAATCCAAAGACGGATATATCATCATCAATGCCGTGTACGTCTCTGCTTTGCCATACTGAAGATCGAGCAGATGATCAAAATCATCTTCTGTAAACAGCATAGACTTTCTAGTTCCCCTTAATTTTTCAATTATCTCATCGATAGGAAAATCATTATTCCCATTATTTTGGAGTATAGTCCTTATCGGCCTTAAAACATTATCAGGCTGTCCACTGAATGTTTGTTTTAGCAGAGCCATGATCAGCCATTTCTTTATTATTTTTCTATTCGAGACATATGCCTTAGAACTTTCAAAATTCTTAGGAAGTCCTAACATCTTTAAGTAATATGCTATAGGAATTATGGCATTATTGGATCTAAGATTTTCTCTGGAAAAGCCGAAACTCGACACAAGAACATAAGACTGATAAATAGCACTTTTTATAGTTTCCCATTCCCGCTCTATTTTTTGCATGTTTGATTTCTTAAAATTATCCACCTTGAATGCTATATCTTTGATGTCAGCAAGCACCAATGCAGTTTTCAAAACAAAATCTTTATTAATGTTAAATCCACCGCCAATAGAATTGACTTCATCAACAATTTCATTAATTTCTTCTCTAGCGTTTACATCCTCCCATTGAGCAGTAGCTATTGATAAGAGGAGATCCGAATAACTTAGTATTGTTCCTCCGCTATTAACACGTATAAAAATATTCAGAACCTTATCAAGTTCATCGGATTTGATTCTATAATAGCTAATTGTAGGGTTAACGCAGACAGCATAATAAAGCCGCGACAGAGTATCCATAGCAAAATCTTCTTGCTTATCTGAATAATCAAACTCGCCCCTGTGAATATTCTTCGTTATAAACTGAAATACTGAAGATTCTCTTTCAAAACCCAGAACATCTCCTACTTTAAACCAATAGTGTTTTTTATCGTTTACTATTTCTTCATCGGTCAAAAAATTAAAGTCATATTTGTTATCAACTCCATCCAACGGTTCAATAATATTCAGATATAGTTCTCTTTTAGGAAATGAACTATCACTCTTTTTTTTCTTATATGGCAATTTGTATGCATAGGTTCCGCACAAACCTATAAATAGGGATGTTAAACGTTGTTGTCCATCTAAAACAGCCATAATACTCTGGTTTTTAGATAAAGTGATTCGTGGATTATGAGTAGATGTTTTCTCATGATAGTGCTGGAGAAAACTATAGAATTCATATTTTTTATATTGACTACTAGACAGCTCCCAAAATAGGAATCCGCCTATCGGATATCCCTGCATAAGGCTATCAAACAAGCATTCAATTTGATCAACGCCCCACACAAACTCTCTTTGTATAGAAGGGAGTACATATGAATTTGACGAAATATTAGAAATAACATCAGAAATAGTTAGCGGAGTTTCGTATGCCATAAATAATCCTCCAGAAAAGTTTATTTGTATAGTTTCGCTCTTTCTTGAATTTCTGCCCTAAACTGCTTTACAACCTTATCCGGTCCGAGGATCTGAACATCAGTGCCTAGACCAAATATCCAGCCAAGGAAGATGTTACTTACCGCAACATCGACATGGGTTTCATACCAGTCTTTCTTTATCGAAGGCTGGATAGAGATGTCCCTACCGAAGCGATCAATGAAAACACCGACCATATCCTTGTGGAAGCTGATCTTCACGTTGGTCTGATCTCCATGGAACATTCCGAAACTCATCTTGGAGTACTTTGCTAGATTGAAATTTTCAAACGCTTCTTTGCCGACACGTTTCTTATCAAGAACTTCGATGCTCTTAAGTTTATCGACGCGGAAATGTTTGATCATTTTTTCATCCATGTCATAGGCAATGAGGTAATAGTACTCATCATCCCAAGTAAGCGCCCAGGGGCTTACTGTGTACGGAGTCTCCCTGCGGCGCACTAGCTTTTTAGCCTCAGTCCATTTCATATATTCAAAACGAATCTGTTTGTTGTCGGCAATAGCACGATGAACATCATCTACGAAATAGTAGATGCTTTCGTTCATGGTCTTAACCCTGCCCTGTACGACAACCTGACGTTTAAGCTGGTCTGCTTCATATTTGCTGGCAAATCCTGTCAGCTTTTTTATAAGATCATTGGATTTTTTCTCAGTAATGAATTTGGAGGACTGGATAGCATCGACGAGGAGCTTAAGCTCTGCTATCTCAAAATGCTTTCCTCCAACATGATAATAAAAATACCGACCTATCTTTTCACCGATGACATCAATCCCGAGGACCCTAAGAGTTTCGAGATCATCATAGAGGCTCTTTCTGTCAGCAGTGACTTCATATTCAAGGAGAGCCTTCTGAATCTCGGGCATGGTAATCATATGCTCGTCATCAGTCCTCTCGGTCATAATTTTGGCCAGATAGTAGAGTTTAAGCTTCTGATTTGTACCTTTTGGCATATAGGCATCCTCCATTATGGAATTCTCACAGAAAGATGTCTAATTATACCATATTTTTAGGCACTTATTAAGGAATTTAGGGAAATTTATTACACAGTAGCGCCTTGTTTTTCGAGGGCCGACAGGCGCTCTTCTGCAAGCTCGTAATGCAGATCTCCGTAATCCTTATGATCCGGGAATTCGTCCATTATTCTCCGGTAATATTCCCTGGCTTTTTCTTTATTTCGGTTTACATAATATCCATTTTCGTACATCAAGCCTAGATAATACAATGAAATAGTATGAACACCAGATTTCTCAAAGTATTCATAAGCTTTCTTATAATCCTGAGGTAAAGCATCTCCATGGTATAAGTGCTCACCCAAACAGGCATAAGCATATGAATATCCGGCATCTGCTGCTCTCCTATACCATTCAACAGCAGTTCCAGATGATTCTTTTTCATAAGTGCTGCCTATGAGGATATATAAATATATAGGGATCTTATAGTCTCTTTCCAAAGCTATCTCAAAATAGTGAGCGGACTTATCAAAGTCGATATCCACATAATCGCCATTTAGATACATATTCGCGAGTTTGGACACAGCCTCACCGTCATCATCTGCCAGTGCCGCCTCGAGGTAATAGCGGTACGTCTCTTCCAAATCTTCCCGCTCCTCATATTCTTTTGCCAGTTCATATAATTCCTTAGAATCCATAGTCTTATCCTCAAAAATCCACCAGATATATATTGATGTTGATCTGTCTGAAGGAACCTTTAGGTTCCATATGCTCTACCTTTGCTGTCAGATACTTACCGGCATCCATAAGACGTGCAAAGACGATATTGTCCTTCTCAGGGATATATCCAAGTTTCTTTCCTGCCTCATTCAGTACCAGTATTGCATTCTCATCAAATCGGTTCTCGGGCTCTCGCTGGAGGATGAGCTTATCACCTTCCTTTATCTCATCAAAGACAGACTCATCCTTAATATGCGTTGTTCCTGCTACATAGGAATCAAAAAGCAGAATCTCGTGGGTGAGGGGTTTTATAAGGTCGCCCAGAGGATTTGCGGTCAGAACGGAAACCATATTCTTTTTTTCAGCAATTGTCAGTTCATTTCCCATGTTGTATTCATTCCTTTCCCAAGAAGGAGTTCATTAAGGGCTTTCTTAAGGGTTTCAAGATACTCTTCATAATTGGAATGCTCTTCATTAAGTGTATTGTGGTAGTCAGCTTTTCTTTCATCATCCGCAAGCACCTCCCTGAATGTATAAGGTTCGGTAGAAAGGATGTCATTGATCTGGCGCTCCACACGCTCGATTCGCTCTTCTATGTCTTCTACCTCAATCTTAGTCTCATCAACCCCAAGGTCTTCAAGCTTCTTATGAACCAGGATCTCCAAGTCATCAAGTTCCTCGACATTACTCTCGTGATATGCGACCACTATTCTGTTCCAAAGTTCCTGAAGATCCTCATTTTCCTCGGTAAGTTTATTCATATCCGGGTGTACCAGTTTGGAAAGCCTGCGATAGATCTTCTTTGATCGGCTGAATCGGAATTCTCCGACACTCTTAGACTTCTTGGCATTTTCATACTGTCCCTGCATATCAGCCAGCTGGGCATTATAGAGTGCCATCTCCTTTTCAACTGACTCGGTCATGTTATTAACATTGATCTTCACTCCTCTGTTGATCATCCGGCGACAGTAGCTGATGTTCTTTTTCATCTTGATACACTCAAGCTTCAATTTGAAATTTGCGATAAGCTGCTCTCCAAATTCCTGAGTATAACAGGTAAGGATAGATCCAGCTTCCTTGTTAAGCTGATCACGCCTTGCAAGAAGCTCAGCATATTCATCAAATCTGCTCTGGCTGCTTTCCATGATTTTTTCTATGTTCTTCTTTTTCATGTTTTTTCCCCATATTGTTTATAGTTTCAAGTTACAGGAAGGGAATCCATTCATATGCTTCATCGCGTATGTCAGAGATCTCATCGTATATGCTAGTGAATTTCTTGCCATCCACTTCGGCTTTAGCACAGAAATCTTCGAAGGATCTGTACCATTTACCGTTATATCCGATCGCTTTCTCACCGTTTTCTTCGATGACCTCAAGTTCAAGACGTCTGCCCCTGTAGCCCATGTAGTATTTACTGGGAGTCTCTGTAAAAATAAAGAGATCGTAGAAATCGTTCGACGGGAATCTGGAAGGAACATGAATTGAAATCTTATCAAGGAATCTGACTATCCGGCCCATAACCTCGATGTGTCCCCAAAAAGGATCCATTGAAAGCCTCTCCGCCATGAATTCTTTTGCTTTCTTAAGCAGATCGATCGCTTCATCTGTCCGTCCCTGCTCATCTCTTATGCCCGCAAGTCTGAGTGAAACTTCTGGGAATGGCTGGTTAAGTCTGGTGGGATGCTTAATCTCCTCATAAACTTCCTCTATTATCTGACAGTATCTGGCCTCATCTTTCGGAACAAAGCATCCGAACCTGTACATGTCCGCAAGCTTGTATTTGCACCAAAGGCCGCCCTTTTCTGCTCCCTTTGAGAAGTAATGGAATGCCTTCTCATAATCCTGTACACCATGTTGTCCGTAGTACCACATATATCCGAGTTCCTCAAAAGCCGGAACATAACCGCACTCTGCAGCAAGCTCCAGATATTTGATCTCGATGTCAAACCGCTTATGTGCACAATAGTACCAGGCGAGTTCCGTCATATACTTTGGATCCTGAGTTTCTTCGATGAGGAATTTGAGAGCTTCGGTATACAGGATGTCATCATCCTCCCGGGGATTCTCTATGTCGTAATATTCTCTTATCGCTTTTATAGCTTCAGCGTTAGTCATTTTCATCTCCAAAAAGGCTAATGTTTACTGTGGTTCATCTGACACGATCTTACATGTACATAGTATATTTTTAGGTGGGTTATAAAAATGCCAGCTCAAAAACCGCGTGGTTGAGACAATTTAGTCAATCGTCATTGGATTTGGGCATAAAAAAAACGGACAAATGAGTCCTATCATCGGTCCGTTTTTTTATAATCCCATCAATCTTGTTAACAGTTAGTTTACAAATTTTGATGTCAGAAACGTTTATTAGTATAAGCGTCTCCTAGATAGATACTGATGTTCACGGGTTCCTGTCAGCCAGTCAGATGTTTCCTGAAAGTTTCTCCATTCTGACTTTGTAAGCTATAAGCCTGAGTACATAATCCGGCATCATCCTGCCGCCCAGTTCCCATTCCTGCAGGGTACGGTAAGGAATTCCGAGCCATTCGCAGAAACTAGCTCGATCCATTCCCGAATACTCTCTAATAGCTTTGATCAGATATGAAAAGAGTCTTCTCTCCTGATCCATTTCCCTATTTTTCTTATCATCAATAATAACTTCCAGCTCAAGGCCTTCGATGTTATAGGTCTTTTTTTTCATAATAACCTCCTATTACTATATACACGCTGTGTATGTGATTATTATATGCAGAAATATAATTATTGTCAAACAAATTATTATATGCAAAACATAATTGCTCTCATATCATAATATAAAAATGCTCGGGAACTGATAGTTCCCGAGCAACAATAAAATCAATCTAATATTGTGTACACATCTCAAAATACTTATCTCTAAGTTTAATATATTCTGCATACTCTACATTCGATGCAATTTTATGATCAAATATATGTTTTAAATAAACCAATCTTTTAAGCAATATATATCTGGAATCCGCAAAAAGCATCGCATTCATTTCTAAATCATCACAATCAGAATTAGTATACGTGAGAAAATCAAATACGATTTTTTTACCTTGAAAATCGAAATTAAAAACAGGATATTCATCAAATACCATATCGCTCATCTTCTATATTCCTCCTTTCGGCTGAGCAATATCCCTAAATACATTTTATCATCTGGTCGACAATAATTGGAGCACACGGAAATGTGTCACAAATTTGCCGATTAATATGATAGTATTTTAGAACCCTCTTTTCGTCAAGAATAAAAACTATGAAATAATGAATCAAAAAAGCTAACCAGTAACTATATAATACACAATATCTCCTCAAGGCAATCCGTGAGTGCCAATTTATTGATCGGCTCAATTATTTCATAGTGACCTTCAATGTAACTAAGATATGTATTATCAAAAAATCCTCTTACCGTTACATGTGCAAGGCAATCCACTTCTGTAATTTCACTATACTTAACAAATACACGTTTAAAAGCATAATCAAATCCTATACCTTCATATCCAAAAAGAATACCTTCTTTTCCCGTTTTAAAGACAGTGGTATCTATAAAAGCTATTACATCCTCATCTCTTAGCCCCGGATATTTAGACATGGCATTATTTTTTCTATTTTTATCCTTATAGTCATTTATGGATTTAATCACGTATGAATTATACGTTCCAGCAATTTTCTTCAAATATCTATCAACAATTTCTTCAACCAAATCATTTGTATTTCTATTATTTCCATTTAATACAAATAATATTTTCTCAAAGAATCTACGAAGATATCTTATATTAAAACGCTCAATATCTCTGATAGATGATGGATTCTCAAAGAATCTATCTATTCTATCTAATTCTACATTATCATCACCATCAACTATATTTCCGTCATTCGAATACCAAACGATTTTATCCGCATTTATTATCAAAGATGAATAATATTCTTTTATCCCATATTCAATTTCAGTTATAAGTTTTTGTTTAACATCCTTTAAAGAATTATAATCTATATAAGCCGTTTGTTCTGCAACGCAAATATATACCCCATCCACTGTCAAAGCCATAAACACTGGATTGCCGTCAAAATGTTCATCATACATATCTCCATTTTGCAATCGATACAAATAAGCAAATCCACCTTCCTTGTTCAATGATTTTTTAATACTATCGCTGATAACAGTATTATTTATTTCATTATTATCGATAATGGTGTTAATATCCTGATTTTTCAGAATTTCGATCTGGTAAACCGGATTTCGAGCATTTCCATGTTTTGTCCAGTTATATTCTTTTTCAATAACATCGGCAATTTCAGATAAGGAAACTGCTTTTGAATCATTAGAGCATTTTAAATCATCCGAATCACATTCTTCTTCAATAACGATATCGTTCGACTCATCATCCAGCAGATCAGCAGCATCTATTTCACCATATGAGTTTGAGTATTTCTTGATAAGATAGTCCGGCTTAAATGTATCAATTTCTCTTGATACTGTATCATATATTTTTTTCTTTGCTTTCGTTGAAATATTAAGATTATCTACAGCTTCAGATATCAATTCAGGCATCGCCTCTGTGCCATCTATCATCTGCAATTCAACCAAGCATCTAAAAACAACCTCAACAGAATTTACTTTACTTAATAATTCGCAATTAAATTCTGTTTCAGGAAGTGATATGCCCATTGTTCTAGCCACATACGTTATATATTCCTTAAAATCTTCCTCTTTTCCGTTGATTGATTTATATTGCTCCAAAGTCAAAAGAAGAATGAGTTTGTCGGTTTCAGACATTTTCTTGATATCTTCTTGGGGTTTAATACCTACAACGCTACTCAGATATATCTTTTTTACAGCTTCATTAGTTTTCGAAAGATTCTCTATGATTTTTTCGATATGAGCATCTGTATCTTGAAAGCCTTTCGTACATATCAACGCAAGGATTGCTTGAAGTTTACTTAATGAGCGAATATCTTTTATTACCAGTTTTTTCCTACCAGCACCAAATGTGACGGCATTTAATAGTTTTTTATACCATTTTTCATTCTTGATAGAATTAAAATCATCGACTTGGGAAGAAAAAATCTGTTCCAAAGCCGCCCTAGCATCATCGACTGTAAAATTTTCCTTATCAATAACGATTTCATTAAGATTTTTATTCATATCGATTACCTCTCAACAAAAAGATTTAAAACTTAAACCCCGATAACTCACTGGTTTGAGCATTTAATTCATCCAGTTTCTTTTGAGTTTTCTGCTTTGATAATTGAATATCGTCCAATGCCTTCATAGTAACATCCGATGCTATTCCCACCTCAGCTGATGCTACAGCATATTCCAATGATGTTTTTTTCAATCCCATAGCAGCATCCGTTGTACAAGCTAAAGCGCATCTTCCTAATCCAACAAAGTTTATCCTAACCACAAATTGAGCAGCAAAGCCCGGTACAAATCCTCCTGATTTAGCCGCTGCCCGAATAGCTGCATCTGCAGCATCGACAACTTCCATGGTAACAGTAGAAACAGTCATCATTCTCACTGTGGTTCTATTGTAAAACGGAACTACATTCTTCCAGTTTACATTTTGCAAATCATTGTCTTGTAACTCTTTCACAAGATGACTTATAAAATATGATGAACGAACTAATATTTCATTTACAATAACAGGCAGCTGCTGTTCTTTAACAACCGTCAGTTCCGCTCTCAAGTCAAGTTTATCTGTCAAAGGTGATGCCGCAGTTCCTTGGTACAAATCATTCAGCAACTGAGGAAGATTTGAATTATTTAAACCTGGAAGCATAGATATCTCTTTCATAAGAGATAAGAACATGCCCGGAATCCCCGTACCTCCTCCTGGTGTGTTCTTACTCCCCCCCATATCACTCACCAAATGCCCATACCAATTATCCACTGTTTTCAATATCGAAATTGCCGCAGGAGTAAGATATAGTTTTTCTACCAAAATATGAATTGGCTTTGGTAATTCCTCATCCAACTCATTTTTCTCTTTCTGCTCGACCATGTAAGTCAGCCATTTTAAAACACCTGAAATGACTATAGGAATAAGATTCCTAATAAATTCCTTTTTATCTATTTCTACAAATACAACAACATCGCTCCCCTGTTTATTTGAGAAGACAGCTAGTCTAAAATACTGTACAACAATCGCCGACAATAATCCTAACAAAGTCGGATGATGAGCCAAATCATCTAAATGATGAGTATTCGCAGATGATATATGCTTTCCACTCCATACATTATCCTGTGCTACAGGATACTTTTTTTCCAAAAAATCTATTGCTCCTTTAAGTCCTTCCCCTTTGTATCCCTTTCTTTTTGCATATTTTTCTATATATCTATTTACTTTTTCGTTTATTTCACCTTTATCGGATCTGAATCTATCTTTTGCTTCATCGCTTGCATTTTTAAACAAACCCAATTCGCCAACAAAAAAAATATCGATTATTCCTGCTATAAGACCAGAAGAAGCGGCCAAAGCATAGTCTAACCCATCAGCATTATTGGTAAGTCTTTCAAGCTCATCTAACGTACTTCTATAATCTGCATAGAATTCTTGAATTATTTTATCTTCACTTTGATCTTCTTTAGGCACAGAAACACTATATTGTACTATTAATCCATCAGCATCTATTTCAGGATTTTTGAGTTCTATGTTTTTCATCATATGCAACTCCTCCATACAATGTAATCAAATAATCTTTACTTTGTCTCCCTGACTCCTAAGCCACATATCAATACCATCACCGAACACTTCAGCAGAGATCGTATATTCTCCCTCTTCTTCAGAAAGTATCTTTGCTGTTGGCAGGCGATCAAGTACTGCTTCCACAGAATATCCAGAATACTTGAATGTTACCTTCCGAAGTTTTCCTCCGTACATAAACTGGATTCTTTTACGGAATTCACCCTCCTCAAATCGATCCTTATACGGAATCTTAAATCGTTCATCCAAAACCTTAAGAGATTGAATTCTATCCATGCGGTATATAGTAGGCGATGCATCTTCGAGAACACGGAAATTTTTCTTTACTTCCTTGTCTTCCAAAAATGCCGCCATATAAAAATAATACTCAGAAAACATAATAGAGACCGGCATAAGCTTTCGAGTTTTAACCGTGCTTCCCTGAATTCCCTGGTACTTTATTTCAATATACTGACTATTTCTTATTGCCTGTCCAACATTCCAAAGTTTGTCTACGAAAAAAGTTTTATGCCTAGGCTCAACATAATGAAACTCTTCATTCTGAATAAGTTCCTGAACAATCTTCTGATTACTCTTAGGAACGCAACATGCAATAAGTTTATCAAGCATCTCCACCATTTCTTCTTTGGTGAAAGCTCTGCTATCAAGGAGAATCTTACATAATGCAAGAACTTCGCTGTTCTGAAGACGCATCTTATATAATGTTTCTAACCTATACCCGCCGGCAGAACGGTCATATATAACAGAATTGATCACACCTGTACGCTCGGACTCTTCGTCCAAGAATGCACGGATGTGATCAATATCTCGCTGAATGCTTCTTTCGGCAACATCGAACCTGGCAGCTTCTTCCGCCTTGTTCACGATATAACCATCTGATAATTTTGAATAAATCTGCAGAACCCTGCTGATCTGTTTTTCTTTTAATTCTTCGCTCATACTATCTTCCCCCATGGTCAAAAGTATACCAAACCACATAGACAGAATATGTCACGAAACAATAATATTATACTTCGGAAACCGTTTTCCGTCAATTTGATTCATCCTATATTACTCGCAACACCAAACCTAACGTAAACCATTCTTCTTGCGACGACGGATGAAGCAAATCAATAGATTCGTATACTTTTGAAACATCCACTACCTTTTTTACTTCTTTCTTCAATAAATATTCATTACCCTCTACATAGTGTGCAATAAACGTTAAAACTCCGGGATCGATTTTATGGTCATTCTCTTCAACATACTTCATAAGGAACTCATATCTATCAAGAAAGCAAAGCGAAGTTATATTCTTCCCTGATTCATTTACAAACCTAACATATACCGATCCATTGAAATATTCTGAAAGCGCGTTTTCAAAAGCTGACTTAAAATGCTCTTCAAGATATGCCAGAATACCTTCATCATTTTTTGATGTCATAATTAGAATCTCGTTTCCTTTTATTTCGCTAATCCTAAGATCCTCTAGACATAAGCTGTAGGTTATATGTGATATACAAGTATCTTCTTTTACTTTTTCAAGAATATTATTCCAGAAATTTTCTGTTATATTATCCATTTCATTCATATACTCACTACCTTTCCGATAGAATGCTAGTAATTCTATCAATTAATTCTCTAGTATTTTTTCCATTCTGAGTATCATTTCTAATATCATTAATAATCCTATTGATTCCAGATTTCACACCCGTTTTATTTTTTCCATATAACTTCGTGGCAATTTCTTCATGCGAAAGATATAGTAATGTATGGGCAAGATACATAATTATATGTCGCGGATACTCGGTATAAGCATTTCGATTGTTTGAAAGAATTTTCTCTTTGCTCACATAACATTCTTTACAAATCACATCTAAAATACGTTCAAATGAAATATTTGATTTATCCTGTTTGAACGACTTTTTCCCCCTTGGTGAACCTTCTATTCTATTCTCCTTGTCAGTTTTTATATATGATTTCATCTATAATCTTCTTGTCCTTTGCATCCTCAGCTGAAAAATACGTATCTTTTTTCTTTTCACGGATATTTAAAAGATCCTTCCTGGATAGGCCTGTGCGTTCGACAACAAAATTCTCGATCATTTCATTTAAGTGATCGGTCTGTTCCCTGTCATCTACGAGATCCTGATATTTTCCATGCCTCCAACAATAAATCTGATGGTACATAAGTGTTGCATGAGGACTCATATATCTTTTATGACCGGAAAGAAAGATAATAAAAGCAGCACTCATTGCATATCCCGTACAATATGTATATACAGGAGTTTTAGATCCCATAATTGTATCCACGAGGAGCCACATATCGTAAACGCTTCCACCATAAGAATTAAAATATATCTTTATTGGCTTACGCTTATAATCTTTCTCCCGCTCATCCTTCGCATCATCCTCCATATTTATCTTCGTTATGTCATAGGCAATATCAGCACAATTTCGTGAATTAACGTCTCCGAATAGGTAATAAAACCTATCTTCTGTCGAAGAAAAAATAGGTCTCTTCGAAGGTTTGTCATCAACGGAATCGCCATCCCAGTCGCATTTATTATTTTCAGTTTTACACACCATATTATTTCCTCATCTTGAACTTTCTGATTTTTTTCTCTATATGATCAATGCCAGGCACTACCATGTATTTCAAAAACAGTAACCATACCCCCATGCCGCATAAAACATTAAAAAAGACCGTCGCTCTTTCACTCATGACTGCCCCTTATTTAACACAGTTAATCTTTTTCCTCAAAACCAAAATCATCGGCTTTTCTGGCTTTTTCTTCGAGATATGAAATGCGTTCCTCGTATTCCTCTATCAACTTATCCGGATGTTTTTTCTTTTCAATTCTTCTCAATTCATTTCCATGAATTTCGAAACCTTCCGGGGGAGCAATTTTTCCGCTCAAAATATCATATCTGTGTACATACAGATCACAGTGGACTCCATTAAGAATATTTATCGCCTCTAACGGAGATATATGACATCTTTCCTGAAGTTCAATCCTCAGCTTTCTTCTTTCCCCGGTATCCTGTCCATTATTTGATGGAAGATTATCCGCACGTCTTCTATATTCACGGCAGATATCTATAGTCAGCCACTCAAATTCCTCATTGATATTTGATTCGCTCATAATATCCTTTCCGATGATTTCATCTTGTATTTTCATGCTACGCTTCGAGATAGACAGATAATGTCCATCTTAAAAAAGAACAAAAAAATACAGCCACACATAAAGTGTGACTGTAATCAATGCATCCGAGACAATTAAGTTTCCCACCCTTTAGTATCAGTATATTATTCAAACATATTATACCTCCTTTTTATCATCATCATTTCCCGGTCTTATAACCTTATATCCATACGATTCCAGTATATTTATTATATCCGGGGTTATATTTATGTTTAGATCAGTGTCATTGATTTCAGACCATCCTATTGATCTATACAAATGCTCAAGAGGCACATTTATTACTTCGGATAGTTTTTTTAAATTATCTCTATCTGGAATGCCGCCATCCGTTTCCCATTTAGCAACTGCCGATTTTGAAACGCCAATTATAGTTGCCAACTCTTCTTGAGTCATTCTCATAATTTTTCTTCTTGCTGATATCAATTTCCCTAGAGTCATTTCTTCCTCCAACAAAAACTTTCCTCCTTTCATCCTAAAATCGCGCTACGTAAACTTCAAATTACTATTTGATTACTTTGCGTAAACATTTCTTATTTGCACTAATATCGTATCAAGCATAATAAAATAACATTCCCACCAATTTGGTGGGAATGTTATACATAGCGTAATTATTTATTCATCGGGAGTGAGTTTGGGGAATCCCTTATCCATCAAAAGCTCATCAATATCAGAAAAGTTATAGATACGATTCTTTATGGCAACAATAATACAGGCATCACGCGGATCCTTTGCATACAGTTCATTCATACCATAAAGTTTAAGGGCTCTGCTGGTTTCATCCCAGGTAAAATGACCTGCAATGCAGAAACGTATTATCAGATCCCGGTCAGTCGTATGCTTTTCCTGCGAAAGAATCTTGCTGCCATAACTCTCAGAAACCCCGGCAAAAGAATACACATCCTTGAGCTTAATATTCTTAGAATCAAGGACATCCTTCATGTAATAGTAAAATGCCTTCGGGCCTTCAGTCATATACTTTGCATTGTCTGAAAGATACGAATCCAGATCATCCGGCTTCATATTCTCAAGAAGATTATTCAATTCATCTGTAGGTTTCTTAAGCATTCACTTAACCTCTCACATATAAGAATGTATTATATAATCCTTTGAGTTTCAACCTTTAAGAAAATATGCCACCACTCATAATGAATGATGGCATATTCCGGGTATCGTTCAAAGCTGTTTAATCAAAGAAGCATTTTAGTAAATACTCTGTTTTCAACACCATAGCCCGTTTGGATTTCAAGGATCAGATTTGTTCCGTCAAATCCTACTATTTTGTATGCAGTGGTCTTATTGCTTCTTGCTGCTCCAATACTGCTAACAGACGCTCTGTTTACCTTGTACAGATATACCGCATTTGGATCTATAGCCCCAACCTTATAATCAATTCTTGCAGGAAGGAAATTTCCGGTTGCAACGCAGAATGTTCCAACTGTATTCAGATCCACCAGGGATCCGGCCTGGACCATGTCTACAAATCCCCCTTTTGCATCAAACGCATATACCTCAAGATAATTGGATGAAGGATCATAATAAACCCAGCCATAACCGTCCGATGCAAGAAGAATACTATAGATATCCAGTGGAGAAAAAACAGGTGTCGCTGCTGTCTGGCCTGCATAAGGAAGTCTGCCTTCATTTTTACCAAATAAGGTATAGTGAGCATAAAGCATATCTGCAGAATTTCCCAAGACCGCAACCACATCTGGATTATTTGCTGCATAATATTCCGCATCAAATAATCCTCCATCAGCCATTGTCTGAGGCGCCGCATGGGAAACAACAGGAATACCCAGCATCATAACCAGTGCAGCTGTTAAAGCAATTAGACTTTTAAAGATTTTCTTTTTCATAATCAATTACCTCCTGTGAATTTTATTTGAAACTCTGTAAACTATTTTAGTCATCGTAAAAACGAAAAACCCACACCAAATAGGTGTGGGTTTGAAAATGCATATATAAACCATCTATTATCTAAAAAACCATCTTTATTATCGTCTGTGCTATATTCCTGCCCTCTCGGTAATCGCTTCCTGTCTTTGCCAGAGTTGTCATATATCTGCCATCACCGTGATATGTAGCCTTGTAATGAGCTCCGTCTTCAGAAATTTCAAAACCTATCTCCTTGAAACCTTGTCTTGTAGTCCCAGACATAGTCTTATAACCAACCAACAAATCTTTTGTCTTCTTCTCCAAGCGCTCAGATTCAGCCATGTATTCGTTGGAATTAATTATATCATCTATGATATGTGCTCTTCTTGTGCCGTCTTTGGTGCCTTTTCTCTGTTCAGAAAGGATTCTCAGAATCAGATCTTTTATCTCTCCCGGATAGAAATCAGCTTCCTTCCCAAAATACAGAACAGGAAGAGATTCCTTTCCACTTATCTTCTGTCTGAGGCCGTTATTTTCGAGTTCCAGAGAAGCGACCATATTAGAATACTCATTAACCTGCTGTTGCATAGCTTTGAGTTCAGTCTCATATACCTCCATCAACTCATCATTATCAATCTTATCCTTTTTACGTGCGGCCTGAGCTTCTTCGCTCTGCTTATGGAGAGCCTCAATTCGTTCTCTCAATATTTCGCGATTCAAGCCGTTCCACGTATAAAGTGGATCCAGTTCCTTAATATTGGAATAATTTATAACACAGGAAACAACATGGTTGAGCATATTTGACTCACTACCCATAAAATCCGAATAATTATAGGATTTGTGCCTGCGTGCATCACTAAGGAAATATATTCCGATATCACCATCGGTTTCTATTTTCTTATTTTTTTTGCGAAGCTCACTACATACCATTCGGTTCTTAGCTACCACAACATGAGCCACTCCCTTAAGCCTATATGCCAGTTTTGTAACATCGACAGCAAACTTATTATGCACATTCCTCGATACATAGACTATTGGAAGGCTGTAAGGATTCCCGCCAAAAAGTATGTCCGTAAATAGTTTCATACTGTCAATGTCTACAGACACTGGTTCACGCATGACCATAATACCATTATCTGTATCCAGATAGCCTCTTTCAATCAACATCGAGATAAAATGCGGTGTAGCAAAACTCTGATCGCTAAAAATAGAATCTTCGGAATAACTTCTATCAAGCTGAATACAAATCTTCTTTTCTTCAAGATTAAGGATATAATCAGAATTCCATGTAATGCCATCCTCAGTCTTCTTGACATATCTAGCTGCTATAACAGCCTTATCCGGATATTCAACAAAATCAAGGCTGAGATTCTGATGTGTATAACTCACCGTATATTTTCCATTCCATATGATTCCGGGAATAATATTTGCCTCATACCTGCTGGTATTATTCCACTCGATAACAAGCTTTACAAAATCATCTCTCGTTAACTTGTCATTTATGGATAATCTTGTCGAAAATATAAGCATAATCCATTCCCTTTCCCTAAAATCCTGTTTTTTATAGCATATATAGAATCACATTAATGCAGTACAATTTTACAATTAGTTTCTTTTATATATGTAATCTCAACTCTTCCAAGGTAGATTTAAGTTCACTTGTGGCATAACGCATATTGGCATCTAAACTGATACACTTTTCTATAATGTCCCATACTTTCCCGGTGGCCTTCTCTTCCTTCGGAAACTTTCCGGTAAGCATAACATTCATGAGCATACCAAGGGCATAAATATCGGATTTAGCAGATGAAGCCGATAACCCGTAACCTACTTGTTCCGGAGCAGCATAATACTGTGTTCCCATATATCTGGTATCATCATTCTTTTCCGGATCATACCATTTAGCCACGTTCATATCGAGAAGGAATACATCGCCATTCGATGTGAGCATAACATTCGAAGGCTTGATATCGCGATGAATAATAGGCGTAGAAAGGCTATGAAGACACTTAAGTATTCCACAGATACATTCAGCTATACGAAGGGCTTCTTGTATGCTCAGGGGAGTTATAGAGCCATCCTTTTCTAGCAAGTCGGACAGAGTCACGCCCTCTATATACTCTTCAATTACTATAAGGCAGTTATTGCTTTCATATACTCTGCAAATTTTGGGCATATTATCAATCGGATGATCCAAGAGGTAATCATAAATGCTCCGATCATATGTTTTCAGAAGCTTTTTGACGTAATAATGGGCATTTTCAGTATTCTTCACCAAAATTATGTCGTCTCGTCCGGCAATGGATCCCTCATCTTTGAAAAGAGATAGTTCAAGTGCATCCTCATCACAAAGCCCTTTGTACGGATTATGGATATCTGCCTGATATTCATCTTCTGAAACATATATCTCTTCAGGAGAGACTTTATTAACGAATCCACATTCAGTACACTTCCACTTTCCACATGACTCGTTGAATCCGGGCTGAATATTAAGGGTAGTTTCACACTTATCACAGATCCAGGTGATGTTTGATTCTGTCTCCAGATTAGGATTAATAAGCATCTGTCCACAGCCTCTGCAAATCCAGTTGGGAAGCAAGTTACTGTAGCCTTTCTGCAATGTCAGATTTGCATCACAGTGGGGGCAAAACTCACAGTCTATATATTCAATTTTCTTTCTACGAAAAATATTGATCATATATCATGTAAAGGTTAAAAAATCTTAGCATTCATAATATAAAAAAGGACAATCACCTGCATCACAATTATCAAAGGCACTCCGACCTTGAAATAATCCTTTTTAGTCTTATGTCGAAACAAATACATTCCTATAATTGCACCAATTGATCCGCCTATAAACGCCAATCCTAATAAGGTTACAATTCTAATTCGAGATTTAACATTATGTTCTGCTGCAGCTATCTTATCCAAAGCAAAAGCCACAAGAGTCACTATATTGATAATAGCCAAATATACTAGCAGAATTTTATGATCAGAGAAATATTTCCAAAACGCTAATGTTATATGATCTGCAACGAACCCCTTTGAGATCAAGAATATAATCAATTGAATTACAAATATACAGGCAATGAAAACCCTAGACATCATATTATCTTTAACTGCTTTTCTGTCAAACAGCAATATATATAAAAGTAAACCAGCAGATCCGCCTAATAAAGCTATTATGGTCAGCAGAATATCAATTTGTCCCTTTTCTGTATGCTTATACAACCAGGTATTAATTCCGTACAGAAGAAATGCTATTACGTTTATAGAAATTAGGTATATTCCGCAAAAACCCATACTTATACTCCGCTTCCGCATAGAATATAAAAGGCACTTGGTGAAGCCAAATGCCTTTTATTAACTATTCAACCGTCATTGTTTCAATCAAATATGCCACATCTCTAGTATGATTAACATATGCATCATTAGGATAATATAGATACAGCATACAGGTTATCCCTTTTTTATCCGGCTTAAAGACGAATTCCAAATTATACTCATAATCACCTATCTGATAAGACAAATGGTAATAATGTATTTCATTTCCATTAGCATCTTTTATCACTTCAATTTTGACTGATCTATCATCATCCTGAAGTATATTTTTCACAATCTTAGATTCAACATCTTTAATAAATGATTCACTAGGATTCTCTTGATTATTTACGATATATGTTTCATTTTCAAAGTAAAAAATATAGAAATTCTCAGGAAACAACTTGTTTATTGGTGCAATCGCGTTCAAATAATATTGATATCCCTTCACCCCATTATTGTTGTTATTATCTTTAACATATTCATTATTCCAGGTGGAAGGAATTCTATACTTTACGTTTCCTCTAACAGATAAATCACTAATTAAAACGCCATTATATTCATCATCGGAATAGAACACATATATTCCTTTTTGGAAAGACCTGGATGAATGAGCTACTACATGCTCCGCTTCAATTTCATAAGAGTCATTCCCAATACCTTTTACAGACAGTTTTCCATAAACAATGATATAATCCCCAACTGAAAGAGAACCAATTATCTCTTTGATCTCTTTATCTGAAGTATCCACGGTGCATATAGTATCATTGCCGTCAGTAATCGTTATTTCTTTTTTGTTATTTGAAATTGTATTAATCTTCACACCAGAAAGAACAATATATCTATCATCATAGTCCTTCTTAAACTGGTCTTTGTCAGCTCGCTGCGAAACATTAAGATTCAGTATTGTTTCGGAATAATACATATGGTCATTTTGCAGGCAATAACGAAGTCTATATGCTTGTTGATTAGCTGCATACACAGGCATAGCCAACCCAACAATCAGGGATAACATAATTGCAAAACATATTATTTTTTTGTTTTTCATCTTCTTCATCTTGTTCTAATCTCAGGGTCTATAGATTTTAAATCTTTGAACAGTTTGATGATTCTATTAAATGTCACTGATTCAGCATAGTCATCTATAAGAATTACCGTCTTCTCATCGAAAATACCATTTTCTATATCTGCTTTCAGTTCATTTAAATCTTCGTACGAATGCCTTACAGAATCATTACCATCTTTTTCAGTAATGACACATATTTCTTCATTACGAACTCTTATTAATACCTCATTTGATGGTTTAGGGGTAATCACTACAGGCGTCACAACAGCAGGAGCAGTTGTCGTACTTTCAGAATTTATTGCATTCTCAGCATGTGTCACTGAATTACCTATTGATCCAGTAAGATTAATAAATGGCGAGTCGCAATTTCTCAGCTCAGCCTTATTGGAACCAAATCCAAATAAAAACAAAGCCGATGCCAGAATGAAGCATAAAACTTTTATTTTGTTGTTAAACTTACCACTCTTCATATTTCACCGGTTTAATATTTGCATTTTTGCATATTTCCAATATTTCGTTATATTTTGATGCTAATGCATAATCATCGACAATAGTGATAGTAGTATTACTTGCAATTCTGTCATTCACGTAAGTCTTTGCAAATTCAATATCTACTATTTCATTATCTATCCATATTTGGTCATAACTGATTCTGATACAATTTTCCAGCTTTTCTGGCGATATACTATCAGGATTTTCCATTTCGGTAATTTCCCCAATATCAGCCGGGCTGCCCAAATATCCGAATGCATGATTTACAACAAGATATCTGATCAAAAATATAACAACGCACAAAACAGCAATAATGGATATAATGCTTAAAACCTTAGAGGTTTTGGGAAAAACCTTAACAATTAATATCACTGCCAGTATGGAGAAAAAAACCAATAAAATTACAGCTAAAATATTATTCATCTTCTGTCTCCGGGAGTTCATTTACATAAGTGTTATCAATACTCGAATAAAGATCAGAAAACAAAGCATTTATTGATTCGGTATCTCTATATAACATTTTTTCGCTAGAATAGGATAAAACGGTAGGCTTATCATTGTTTTCAGCCAAATAATTCTCTATATACAGTTTGCATTCTTCCCAAGCTTCTGTACCATTACTAGGATTTAAAGGAATTGGTTCTTCCTTTTCCTCACCATTAATCCATATATGAATTTCTCTAAATTTAATCTGGGAAGGTTGAAAACTTGCATACACAGTAATCACATTGACATAACTGTACAGTTGCTCATATGTTGCATTTTGGAGAGCAGCAGCATCATAATTCGCTGTTATCTCTGCAACAGTATCCTGAGTAGTTATTTCCATTTGATTAACTATATCTTGGGCTTGCTTGTTGTTTTTCTCAGCAACATCGTTATTAACAATAACTATAAGAAGCATTATCAGAACAACATCAAGCAATGGCGTTAAATCAATAATATATTGACCGATTGATTTATTTTTTGAGCTCATAATCGAATCCCTTTACTCTTTATCGTTTTCCAACATTGCCTGATCTTTAGCAATCTGATAACTCTGATCAAACATTTCGAATGATACTGCCATTTTGTTAACGTGCTTTCCAACAGCAAGAGCATCTATGGCTTTTAATACTATTGCGGCAATTAAGCCGAAGAAAGTGGTATACATAGAAACCGCCATAGCCTCTTTCATCATCTCCGGATTACCTAACATAGGAATCAAACCAGCAACCGTTCCCAAAATACCCATCAAAGGAAATATAGGAATCAGTTGTTCCAAAACATCATAATTTACTCTTATCTGAGTAAATGTTTCCAAATAATCAAGATTTTTATCCAAATTGGTTCCATCATGTGAATCTTCAACGGATTTCTTGTCTTTACTCAATCTAGGTCTATTCTTAGATCTTGATCGATCCTTCTTCATCTCTGCTTCCAGAGCTTTGACCTTGATATCAATTGCAAAAAAGAATATTAGAATCACAGCAAATGCAATGATAATCAAAGGTGAAATAATATTTCCTATTGCTTCAATAATTTTCATAACCTTTTCTCCTTTTATTTTTCAGGAACTGAAATTCTAGGATTGCTTCTTACAGGAGCAATAAGAACTTTACCAGTTCCTTCATATACATTTACAAATCCCTCACCACTTATTGCTGAACCAACAAGTGAACTTGTAGCTGTTTGAACAGTAAACTTTAAATCCGGAGACCACGCAACTGCCATATTTCCATCTACTTTCAAAACATCATCCTTAAGTTCAACCTCAATTAATTCATCCTGCGGAACAGAACTTTCTAATGCCACCATACCAGTTCCACTTAAGAGAGTACTTATCAGCCCTTCACCACCAAGGACTGCAGCTGATAGAGTTTTTATGACTGTCAATTCCATATCCACCGTTTCTTCACTAGCAAGAAACATTTTATCCTCGATAACCATGCCATCCGGCCAGTCACTAAGATCCTCTAGGATAATATATTTAAATGTCGGTTCAAGCACCAATAACCCATTCCCTGAATAAAAGGGCTTCACAATAGATTCTTTTGTCACCGTGCTACTCACAGCTTTTTTTAAGTAATCCCCTAAGCCTTTAACGCCACTTGAAGCATCTATATCTCCAATCAGCATCTGCATTTCTCCGGCTTGAACATTAACTCCTACCTCATCCGATAATTCAATAACCAACTGACGCTTTCTGACATTCATTTTTGATGCAAAATACGCTATCTGAGCATGTTCGGGATCTATAGAGATGTCTCTTTCATATTCAATGATTGAAAAATTGCTCTTTCTTGCTACAAGTTTCCTTGATTCTGAATCAGCAAATAAATTTGTGCTAATCAATTAATCGAACTCCTTATTCACTATAGTGTCTGCTATCAACGAAGACAAATAAAAAAAGCTACTACCATAATGGGAATATAAAATTCCCATACAAATAAACTAGTAACTTTCTTCTTGTTCATTTCTTTTGTTGTCTAATGACTTTATAACATATTCTTCAACAATACTTTCTGTTTCTCTCATTTCTACCCCTCTGTGATTAAATCAACCCGAAATCAAAGAATCCATATGCTGTCATAAAAATCATGCATATATTATAACATTTAATTGCAAAAAGAGTGAATTATCTGAAAAATCACGGTACGTAGACTTTTTCCTACTTTACGAAAACCGTGAAAATATAACTACATAAGGTTAAAAACCATTTACATTGATAATTCACATACACACAAACAAAAAAGACCACACCCGAAGGTGTGGCCGGTTATCTCATTTATTCTCCCTTTTCAAACAGGTTTGTTGCTACAAACGTTATAAGTGATGAAGCTATGGCTATGCATCCGCCGATAAGCATCCCGATAAAATATTTACTCATCCTTCTTTTCCCTCTGTTTTCTTTCCCATCTTCTGGGGGCACCGAATATCAGATATAAAAGCAGCAGACACACGCCTGTTAATATGAGTGCCATCTGCGGGGAATTACAGCCGTTTATCAAAGTGGCGTAGAGCATAAAACCTGCGATGCCGCCGAAGACTTTTTCGAAGGGAAATGATTCATCCATCATGATCTATATCCTCATCCTTTCCGAAAACAGCGGAGGGAGCACAGTGGCTCCCTCTCATTGTTTTCATATCTGTCAGTCTGTCCCTAAGACTTATGAAAGACTCTGATCCTGAGTTTTGGCCGGAATCACAGGCTCGCGGGATGCCGCCTTTTTTTCAGCTTCAGCCTTCTTCTCGTGGAGCTTTTCTTTCATGGATACGCGCTCTCTTTCAGGCTTTCTTTCCTCCTGGGCAGCCTCTCTTGCCTTAAGGCGGTCGGGCATCTTATCAGCAAGAACGATCTCTTTTTCTACGGAATCATACATATAGACATGATCTGAAAGCTTATCCTCAGGAGCCACCTGGCCGGCATTTACATCCTGTACCATACGCTCGAGAGTATCCTTATCCATCTCGGGAGTGTTGGGAAGGATGATGACTTCATGCAGGCTCGAAGGAAGGATATAGAAATCACCGCCTACCTTCTCGGAGATTTCTTCCATAGTCTTGGCATCGAGGATACTGCTTGCGCCGTTCAGCTTTTCTCCATTTGTGAGCACATACATCGAAGGGATCTCTTCCTCGGGAGGGAGCATTTCCATTCTGGGATCATTTTCATCCACTCCGTCCGGGAACATCATTTCAACAAGAACTTCCCTCATGGTCTTGAACTCGATATCGGACTTTGCAAGATTATCCATGGCGATCTGGTCAAGCTCGGGGATATCGATGCCGTAGCCCTCGAGCAGATGATCAGTGATAGGCGCTGACATATGACCGGTCGAATCACCTCCGAGATCAACGTAATAAACTACAGCAAAATCCTCTACAAGCCTGTGGGGCTTATTAGACAGATAATCCTTGTTCATATCAGCATTAAGGAGCTTGCAGGTAATATGATCCCTGACTTCATCAAGATCCGTGAGCTTATTTGCATCAAGATGCTCAGGGGCCTCATGCTCTACCCTGATATCTGCGATCTTCTGAAGGAGTACGTCCATATCGGCTCCTTCTTCGTACTGTCTGAAGAAATCCTCAAGATAGATAGTAGGAGTGATATTGGAATCCTCGGTCCTTACAAGGAGTCCGGTAAGCTGGCGGTCATTATTTTTAGTAACATCCTGGAGAGTAACATCCGCGTTCTCGAATCTCTCAGGAAGATAATCCTTTATATTTTCTACGACACTTTCTTTAAATTCTTCGAAGTTCATTATTTCTCACTCCTTTCCATGTCCCTGGTCTCAGTTTTATGGCCGAACATTTCCGCGATGACTGCTCTCTCCACATATGCAAGCAGAGTATTAGCGGAACTCTTTGCTGAATCGACTTCAGCAGCAATATTATTGTTTTCGTTATTCATTCTGAATTCCTCCTTATAACGCTTCTTCCTTGGCTTTTTTAGCTGATTTCTCAGCATTCTTTTCAGTCTTCTCTGCGGGCTTTTTGACTTCTTCCTTCTTTTCCGCGAGCTTATCCTTCATGGAAGTACGCTCTTTGGTCTTATAATGTTCGACCATTTCCTTAAGTTCTTTATTGGTGACCTGTGTCTTGGTTGTCTCCCACAGGGGCTTACCGGCTTCATCCTCACCGGTACGCGTGCTGCGCCTAAGCGTGGTGTGGCCATCTGCGGGAAGCTTGCACCACATACCCTTTCCGTACTGGTTCTCATGAACATGGTTGGATCTGACCACGAAGGTCTGCCAGGGGCGCTTATCATCGGGATCCACATTTGGAACGAGGATCTCTCTGTAACTATTACCGTCCTTTCCCTGAAATTCATCGCCCACACAGCCTTTACCGAACTTGAGAGTGATCTCCTCCATCTGCTTTCTTTCGGCCGTCTGGTCTGCACCGGGTTCTACCGGCTCGAAGGTATCGTTTGTAACTACGCCCGGATCCTTCTTCTTTTCATCTTTTTCTGCCATGGTTTTTCCTCCTTTTCTTGGCATATATCCATTCCTTTATGGAATTGGCATCACTTATAAATGCTGTCGGTCACATCTTCTTCAGATGGTTCAGGCCTTCCATCGTCCTCTTCATCCGCTTCTGAAGGGCTGTCATCATATTCGGATTCACCTTCTTCATCTTCATCAGTAAGGTCCTGCTCCTGTCTTTTCTTTACGACCTTGAAGTAATATGCAGCTGCAAAGAAGATCACTCCAGCTACACCCATGAGAATGTATGCAGAGGCTGGATTCTTTTTGATCTCATCTACTTTTTCTTTGATGTCAGGTTTGGAATCCTGGGATGAGCTATTACTGCGTTCAGATCCGCTTTCAGACTGGGTGGAGCCTCTTTCTGCAGGAACCTGTGCTCCTGAGGTTATGAGGGTATTAACGGGAATAGCCGAATCTTCCACGGCTGTATTTCTGGGAAGTGTTTCCTCCGTGTCGGAAGTAACATTTAGAAGATCGTTTTCAGAAATCTCAGTAAGGAAATACACGGTCTCCTCATCCTCGGTTCTGTCTATGATCAGATAGAAAACCTTTCCGCTCGCTGCGGTTATCGTGTAGAACTCATTTGTTGTGTCATAGTCAGTAACAACTGCCGTTGCCTCAGTGGGATCCGTGGGGCCAGCTTCTATCGGGAGAAGCTCATCAAGGCCTTCTTCATCGTCCTCGGAATCAGGATCCTCATAATATGGATTCCTGACTCTGTATGTCGCGGACATATTGCCGGCCGTATCTATCGCAGAAACCGTGAAGAACTCATATGCGGCATCAAAACGGGAAAGCCTTATATCAAGCTTTCCGTCTTCAAAGTCTGTGAATTCATAACCGTTGACATATATGGCTTTCACACCGGACCCTTTATCTACGACCTCAATACTTAAAGTGCCGTCATACACGGATGCATTTAAAACGGGCTTTTCTGTATCAATCGCCCTCTCCCATCCGTCCGCCTGTTGCGTAGAAGGAATCGGCGCTGCATGTACCGGTAAAACAAAAAGCAGCACCGAGATGATCGGTGCCACTGCTTTAAGTGGTAACTGTTTCATTTTTTGTTATCTCCTCCTTATCATCACTTACATCAAGTGCTTTCATAGCCAGCTGTGCCTGTTCTTTGGTTGCTTTTTCAACCAGCTTCCAAAACTGCATCGGATCTACATGGATCCGTTCCAGATGTTTCCAGCCGCTGGCGGATATCTCCAGCTGTCTTTTTCCCTTCATCTCGGATATCTTCTCATCCATCTTCCGGTTATATTCAGCTTTCTCAGCTTCCAGTTTGCCGATGAGCTCATCCATTTTTTCGCCTTTCATGTATCCTCCTTTCATCCGCTGCCATTCATAAAGTAAAAGATCGGATTATAGTAATCTGCCCCATATGTACATTCGAGATGCAGATGCGGTCCTGTACTTCCTCCGGTATTGCCGCTGTATCCGACCAGGTCTCCATGTGTTACAGTCTGTCCTTCACTTACAGACAAGCTACTCATATGGGCATACCGTACGCTGTATCCGTTCTCATCCGTGATGACAATGTAATTGCCATAGCTGTCATCATACCGGGCATACATTACGGTTCCGTCCATTGCCGCCATCAGTTCCGTCCCTTCAGGGACTGCGATATCAAGTCCTCTGTGGAACTGGTTTTCTCCGGATATCGGATGAACCCTGTAACCGTAATAGCAGGAGATTCTGCTTTCCCAGTCGAGATTTAGGGGCGACCAGAATCTCTGCAGCGCCCCGCGGGTCACTCCGTATGTCTGATAAAGAGCCTGCGCCTCATCATTTCCGGCCAGTTTTTCATTAACGATATCCTCCAGAGGCTTTACTGTAAGAGTAACTGTCATGATCGATACGGTATATTCCTCTTCTTCGCTTGTAACGATGTCTTCACCCGGCATATCACCCGGTGTTACGGTCGTAACCGTTCTTGTCCTTGTTTCTTCCGACGGGGTAAATGTCAGGGTATACATCTCATCAAAAAGAGTCTGGACATCTGTTTCAACATCCCAGGAAGTGAAAATGCCGTATACTGCGGAAAGATAGTTAACAAGCGTGAACGGGTCATGTCCGATATGTCCAATGTTGTATACGTATTCGTCATATCCGGGATAAACCGTCTCGGTATCATTGATATCATTCTGCAGATACATCTCCTTCAGCTTCATGGAATCCTCTGCAGCATCGATATCTGTGGGCATGCTCTGATATGCTCCGGCCATTATGGTCGTGGTACCGCTCCCGAGCATCGCACCGCAGCTTGATATCATCGAAGTTATGAGCATAAAAAAGAGACCTCCGCCTGTTAATGCACCTATCCCTACGGCATGGTCTCTTGCTATCTCCGCCAGTTTTTTGGCTATGATTATTGTCTTTTGTGTAGCTTTGGTTGTTGTTTCTGCTGCCTGCTTTGTCTCCTTGGCTCTTTTACGGAACAATCTTGCATAATGTTTTTTGACCTGCTCCTTCTGTATCTTTTTGCGGGCCATCTTTTCACTGACATCCGGATTATCATCCAGATATTTCCGGTATCTGTATTCACCCTCTGCACGGCGTTCACGGTACCTAGCCTTTTCAAGTTCCCGTTTTCTCTGGGATGTCCTGTCTCTTCTGTTTACCCTTACAAATCTTAAAACATCTTCACCGGCCTCCTCCGCCTTATGGGCAGCTTCAAGACCTGCATTATCCTGCTCATTTTCTGAGATCTTACCATGGACATAATACCGGCCCTCCATAAATGATTTTCTTACAGCCTTTTGAAGTGGAGTCTGTCTGCGGCGTTTTTTTAAAACCTGCGTGGTAGTTAATCGCCTTGAAGTTTTGCCTGTTTCCTCATCAAATTGTCTTTCAATAACGATTCTTGTATTATGTGGAACCCGGTTCTGCGCTCTTTCAGTATCCCTCCTGGCACGTTCATACCTCTTCTGTGCTCTGTTCAGTTTTTTATTACTGGGACCGGATCCCTTATCCGATCTGCTCTCACTCATCTTTATCCTCTTCCTTGGGTTTTGTATTCATCAGCTCATATGTCTTCGTATCCGTGGGATATCTGTCCTCAAACGGGATAACTATTCCATCATATATAAGGAGCCCGCATCCAAACGATGCATTTGTGACCACATCTATCTGCCTTTGTGAAAGGTTGAATTTCTCATATAGCATTTCCTGGTCCTTGGTGCTCTGATGGAGAAGACATATAAAATCTGTATTCGACAATATTCCTTCCACCTCATCACTTTGGAAGAAGTCTTTTACATTCTGTGTAAGTCCTGTGGGGATCCCGCCCCATTTTCTGAAACGCTTCCATATCTCCACGGAATACCTTGCGGTCTGTTTTTCCTTGAGCAGTAAGTGGAATTCATCGCAATAATATCTGGTCGCTCTCCCCTTCTCACGGTTCGATGATACCCTGTTCCAGACAGCATCCTGGACTATGAGCATTCCGAGTTCCTTCAGCTGGTCTCCGAGATCTCTTATGTCAAAGCATATGATCCTGTTTGCTACATCCACAGTGGATCTGTGGTTAAAGTAGTTCTGGGATCCGTGAACATAAAGCACCAGGCTGTTTGCGATCCTTACAGCTTTCTTCTTTGCATCGATTGCAAGCTCTTCCGTCACCGCTGTCTCGGGTTCGTAATTTATAAGTGCGTTATAGAGATCTTCGAGTATGGGCATCTTCTCAGGAACCGGATCTTCAAAGAATCTGTCATAGATATTCTCAAGGCATTTATCGATGATTCCCTTTTCGTCATTACCGAGACCGTATTTGCCTCCGGCGATATGATCACAGAAGGTTATTATGAAATCGGCTTTGAGCTTAAGTGCTTCCCTGTCGTTCTTATGGGAAAGCTGTATCTCCATGGGATTCAGATAATCGGTGGATGCAGTAGAAAGCCTTATTACCGCACCTCCCAGGGCACTTACCAAAGGGTAATACTCTCCTTCGGGATCGCATATTATGATATCGTCCAAAGTCATCAGGAATGTCTGCAGGATCTCTCTTTTAGCTGCAAATGATTTTCCGGAACCGGGGCTTCCGAAAAACAGACCGTTTGGAGTTCTTAAGTTTTTCCTGTCAGCAAGGATCATATATCCCGAAAGGATATTCTTGCCGTAATATAATGCCTGTCCGTCCTGCCACAGCTCCATAGTATTGAAGGGCTCCATGATGGCAACATTATCTGTTATGAGGTTTCTGTACCTTGTTATCTCATTGAGCCCGATAGGAGCAGCTGCATTCATCGCAGCTTCCTGGACATACAAAAGATCCCTCAGCTGGCAGTTAGCCTTCTTGATGCATCTGCCAATCTTCTTTTCCAGGGAGATCATATGCCTCTTGTTTTTGGCAAATACCGTTATCAGCATTGTTGTGCGGACAAGCTTCTGATCCGAGGAATCAAGTTTGTCACGAAGCTTCATGAAATCTTTTTCAAATGTGACAACATCAGAAGGCAGGATATCCATGTCATATCCGTCCCTGACAGCCTTCTTCTGGACATCTATCTTACTGGTCTGCACATTTGTAAGTGCTGTCTTTATGATCTTTAATGCCTCTGCAGAATCATAATTATTAATGTGCAAGGAAAACGATATGTTGTCATTGATGGCAAGGAGATCTCTTACAAAATCATCCTTAAGGCTTGAACATGTTATATCCACATATTTTGTCTCACACAGGATATTTCCCATCCTGTATCTTCTGGGATTTCTGAACTCGAAATAATCAGGTGCTATATAGTCCTTCGTGGAATTTCTGAACTGCGCTATCTGGTCATAGGAATATGGGAACTCTTCTTCCGAATCCTGGTTGAAATATTCAAAAAGAAGTTCCAGTCTGTCCTGTCCGTCAAGAACCCACACCTCGGATCCAAGTTCAGCAAGATTATCCTTTAGACCGTCAACCGCATCATTCAGGATGTCTGTTGCCTGTGAAAGGCTCTCTGCCTTTGTGCCGAGGATTATATATCTTTCCTTTATCACACCGTCATTTGCATTTGAGAAAAGATCATGGAGCATTCCGGACATTTCAACCCTAATATCATCGAATTCATCATTCTGCGGGGTGATCTCAAATCTGTCACGGACCCTGCCATCCGGTACTTTTCTGTTGAAAAAGAAAAACTGGGCATGTATTCCGGGATCAAAAGAATTAAGAAGCGTGGAATAATTGCTCAAAAGCCTGTCCTGTTCACTGTCATCAAGCGATGCATAATTGATATCCGTATAACACACCATCTTGGTGTAATAATCCTTAGTCACCCTGCATACGCCGTTTCTGAACATCTTTTCATAGCATATGGTCTGCTGTGCGCTCAGTTTTTTGGGATCCGGTTTCTTTTTTCCGGATAATTCATCTTTTAAATCCTTTAGTCGGAGGTTTTCTTCAAGCGTAAGGCCGGTAAGCCGTTCAATGATGGATCTTTTTAAAACTGCTTTTTGCGCTTTCCTTCCACTTACCTCTTTTTGCTTCAAGTGCTTCCACCTCCTTCTTCATTTTTTCTATCCTCTTCTCCTCATCATATTTGGTCGTGGATTTATAATCCCTTATGCCTGCACGGATAAAGTTCATATTTACCATCTGGAACAAAAGCTTTTCTGCAGGCACTCCCTCCTTCTCGTATATCGCAAAGAAAAAGAACGGGAGCATTATCGCCATCATGAGCAGTGCTGCCGCATCCGTGCCGAGAGTCTTTCTTGTCATGAAATAAAACGGAACTCCTGCTATCGCAGCCAGGGAGAAACAGATGAACTGTCTCTTGGTAAAACTTCCTATGAATTTCTGCTTTATATCCTTCGGATCCTTTAATACTTCTGATGGTGCTGCCATCTGTTCCTCCTTAATGTGCGTTCATGATGCTCTTGGCAAGTGATCCTGTCTTGAACATCGTAAAACATAGCACTACAGTATAAGCCATCACCTGCCACAGGGCGGAATGTAGATCTGTCGAAAGGGATATCGAACTGACAAGTGCAGCGTATATTCCCACGCAGACCATTATGAAAAATCCCTGGAAGGCAAGTGCGATACATCCTTTTATATAATTGGTCCCGATGCTTCCCCACTCTCTGTTGGTGATCGTTGCAAATGGAACCGGTGCCACAGAAACATAAAGGTATATCTCAATCATTCTTCCGTACAATATGACGGTTATAAGTACGGACATGATCTTCATGCAGAATGTGCAGAACATGGTCTCTATGCCCAGTCCTACAAGATCTCCGGCATCCATGGTAGATAGCTGCGCTGTGAACATATCCTGTATCGTGGTCCCGACATTTATCTCCGTCGAATCCGTTATGGCACTGGATGCTTCCGATACCATATATGACCCGACATCAAATACCGCAAGAACGATATCAGATACCCGGCTAAGTAGCATGACCGCGATGCATGCCTTGAAAATGTATTTGAAGAACATTCCGGCATCGTAATCATGCATGTTGTTTTTGTCGATGACCATGGAGATAAGTTCATAACACAGAACATATGTGATGATGATCCCTGCGATAGGGATTATGACATTATCGGACAGGTTCTCTATCATGGAAAAGATACTTGCGTTCCATGTTGCCGGAGTCAGGCTAACCTCTCCGGATATCGTGTCTACTTTGTCATTGACATCTGTAAACATCCCTTCGAGGTTAGACATGACCCATCCTGCAAGCAGATCCTTTATAAACTGTGATATTGAATCGACAATAGCGTCCATTCAAAACCCTACGAGAACAGGTTTGCAAGCTGCGGGATGACCGTCTGGGCAATGATTACAATACCTCCACCCGCCATGAGCTGCTTGATTCCCTGGCTCTTGTTTCCGGCATTATCGCTGCCGTATGCCTCAAGCAGATTAACGATTCCCCATACTGAAATACCGGCGCCCATCGCCGTAATGACGAGCTTTAGCCCGTCGATAGCTGTTGAAAAGAAGGTCATGAATTTACTCCTTTCGAAATGTTTAATTATTTGTTAGGTATGGTGCCGAGATCATAAACTTCAACCTGATCATCTTTCTTCATACGAAGTCTGGTTGAAAGATATGACTCAACATCAAACGTGTACTTTTTGTTATAATCCGAAAGTTCCTTATATCTCGGATGCTTGGTTATGTCATATTTCTTGGATCTGAACGGTCTTACACCTCGAAGCTGCAATATGCATTCTCCCCCGTTCATTACTGCAATCTCATCCTGACTCATAAGCTCCTTGCCGGTCTTCTGATATGTAACCCCGTATGTGGGAGACATTCCCTTTGTATCGGTCGTGTTATACATATCGATGGTTTCTTTGCCGAGCTGTTCCGACAGTTCCTTAAGAGTCGTTGCCTCGCTGCTTCCCAGGAAGATCTTCGAATCACAGTTATTGATGATTGTTTCGGCATGGTCCTTATATAGTGCCTTGAGCTGTGATTTTGACTGCAAAATAATAGAAGCAGAGACTCCTCTGCTTCGTATCGTTGAGATCAGCACTTCAAAGTTCGGTATCTGACCTATATTTGCAAACTCATCGAGAATAAATCTTACCGGGACCGGCAGCTCTCCTCCGTGCTTATCATCCGCACTCTCACAGAGGATATTGAACATCTGGCTCTGCAACAATGCGAGAATAAAATTGAATGTCTTGTTCGTATCGGACATTATCAGATACATTACGGTTTTCTTTTCACCGGCTTTATCAAGATCCATTTCATCATAATCGGTCAGTTCCCTAAGCTCCTTTATATCAAATGGAGCAAGCCTTGCACCGCATGATATCAAAATGCTCTTACTCGTTTTGCCGGCGGCCATCTTATATTTGGCATATTGTCTTACCGCAAAGTGATCCGGTTCCAGTTCTTCGAGTTCCTTAAAGATAAGATCGATCGCATTTTCATAATTTTCATCATCTTCCCTGGTTTCCGATGCATCCAACATGTCTATAAGTGTTTTGAAGTTCTGCTCCTCTTCGACACATTCATAATAGATATATCCGATATATGCCTGATAAAGCAGTGCCTCCGCTTTTGTCCAGAAATCCTCGGAAGACTGCTGGCCTTCACCCTTGGTATTTGCTATAAGCGTATTCACAAACGTAAGTATGTCCTTCTCACTGTGGATATAAGCGAAGGGATTATAGTGCATCGATTTTTTGAAATTGATCGTGTTTAGCACTTTAATCTTATATCCCGCGTTCAGGAACATACGCCCGGTCTGGCCAATGAGCGTGCCTTTCGGATCCGTTATGATATAGCTTGAATGGAGCTGCATTAGGTTGGGTTTTACAAAGAATCTGGTCTTTCCGCTGCCTGATCCTCCGATGATCAGGACATTGCGGTTTCGGTCATATTCCGGTCCTTTAGGAAAACCATTCATGATGATCCTCTCTGTCTGGGTAAGGATGACATTGTTATAAAAATCTTCCTCATCCATGAACGGTGTGATATCCTTTTCGGTCCCCCACCTTGCGCTTCCATACTCAAATCCGTTTCTGAATTTCTTTGCGTTCTTTCTCCTGTACCAAACTATAAAAAACATCCCGATGCCCGTGATAAGTCCTATTAAGAGATCAAAAGGATGAAATCCGGGAAGTATCTTAAAGTTCTCAGTATGCGAACACATATACATCAGCTTGTTAAAAAAGTCCGGTGCTTCAGCAAGCCTGTAAGCATGCCCTATCATATTTCCGAAATACGCAGAGATCAGATATGGGAAATACTGTTTCAGGAGCTTTGCACCGCCTTTTTTCACATAGGCTTTGGCCAATTTGGTAAAAGCCTGCTCCAATGGATTCATCTTAGTATCAGCCTTTCCGCTATGAGTTTTTCCACTGCGGGGAGTGGTTTGCCGGGACATTTTCCTCTGAGTAGTTGATTTCCCTTGTTTCTTTCCCTTCTGTGGTACGCTCTTCAGGTGTTTCTGATCACCAGATTTATGATTTCCGGTTGTTGCAGGCTTTACTTTATCTGCAGTCTTCCGTGAATTATTTGTTTCAGGCTCATCCCTTGGCCGGATAGATATATTATCTGTTTTCATTTATAAACTCTGCTCCCTGTGTCTGTGTCTGTCATGATGTCTGGTCTGCTGACGTTTCTGATTAAGTTCAGCCGCCTTCTCCTTATGTTCTTTCAGGATCTGATTAAACGATTTTCGTTCATTACTCTTTTCATGCGATTTAATAAATTCCTTGAATGCCATCTCCATCGCGCCCTGATCACGACTCTTGAAGAAAACCAGATACTTCGGAGGATCTACGGTCTTATCCTTCTTCAAAGCAAAATCAATATGATATTTCCGGGCAACCTTCTCGAATGATCTGATATCACTCTTATCAACTTCGATATTTGTTGCTCCGGCATTCTGTTCCATTAGCTGTCTGAAGGACTGTTTTCCATGAGCATGTTTATGCGGTTTTACTTTTTGGCTATCCAGGAAATCCTTCATAGCTCTGGCAAGCACACTTGCAGTGACCTTTCCGGTCCTGAATGTCAGCGATACGATTTTCTGATTAACCTCTTCTTCCATCTGACCTCCTTTCTGCTTTTGGTCCGCCAGTCCAAAAGTTATTCAATTGAAATTAGTTGCATGTTCAGCCATGCCACAAAGAAAATCCACTTTGTACTATCATCAGGAAGTTCATTAACAATGATTTTTCCATCAGGATTCCTATACATTGGAGCATCTTCAATCCGTTCTATTTTTCCGCCGTGATAATCAGAAATAGCTGCATCACAGTATTTATCAGCCAGTTCCTCAAGCACATTAGCGATAAGCTTTTGAAGTTCTGTTATTTCCTCTTTTGAAATGTTTGATAATCCCATATCTTCAAGAAGTCTCAAATAATCGCAATTAGCTTGTGACAGATCAAAAGATCTGATCTTAGGAAGCTTATCCACATCAGGTAAAGTAACGGTTCTCATAAAATTCCTCCTTTGGTTTAGAAATAAAAAAAAGCGGTGGAGATTTCTCTCCACCGCAAGGGTGCTAAAACTATATACTGTACAAAATTAACTTCCAATATAACGCGCTAACATTATCTCTACAACTTGAATTTGCCGTTATTTGTTTCCTATGCCCAGATCGCCATCGCCAAAGTGCCGACAACGATCAGAATCAACCCGGCAAACGCCTTTCTGCTCAACTTTTCTTTGAATACGAAATAGGAAAAAGCGACGGAAACGATAATGCTGAGCTTATCGATCGGTACGACAACGCTGACGACGCCGTTCTGTATGGAGTAATAGTAACAGAGCCATGATGCGCCTGTGGCAATCCCGGACAGAGCTATGAATACAAGTTCTTTGGAATCAGTATTTTTCAGTTCAGCACCTTTGCCTTTAAAGAAGACGATCAGCCAAGCCATAA
>JNJD01000007.1 GCA_000702685.1 Lachnospiraceae bacterium AC2028 | reverse complement strand
GAGCCCCAGTATCAATACCATTTCCATAAGCTATGGATTTAATTGAGTTGCCAGCCAAAACTTGATAAACCATAGACAATTTCTCTTCAGGCGTCCAAACCTTATTGAAATTATTGTGCCTTAGAGCATCCGGCCCACAGGCATCCTCAATTCTTACCCATTTTCGAACTGTCCCATGAAAGTTCTCTGCATTAATGCCATTAGGAGTATCGGGCCAAAGTCCTTGACGATACAATTCAACAGCTTTTCTTTTGTAATCATAACTGTAGCGCATAAAAAAATACCCTCCTTACTGGATGTCCAGTAAAGAGGGTACATATCAGATCCATCGGGGGTTTGCTGTTATATGTTTTCTTTTTTGTAATCTGCGATCCATCCGGTAACGCCTCTGGGAAGCCTGGGCTCCATCGGGGTTCCGTCGTCGAACATGAGATTTGCCTGGATGGCGTTCATCAGACAGTGCTGTCCCATCTCGATGCCGCCGTCGATCGAAGCGATTCCCTTGTCTCCGTTTCTGGTCCATTCGGGAACATAAAGGAAGACTTTCTTCATTTGATGCAGACGCTCGATCCTGCTCTTTAATTTCTCCTCGTAAGGATGGAACTCATCCCTCCGGCACATAGCAAGGAAAAGGCACTTGCCCTTCTCATCATACTTGTCGAGCACGGAATCCTCTGCAATTGAATCGCTTCCGACCGGAAGAACGACATCGAAATCATCCATATAGTTATCCATCAGTCTGAGAACGAAGGTTGCGCCGGATGAATTGCCGAAGAGCATGCGCAGTCCGACACCGGCAGTTTTCTCTTTTATGAAATCAAGATAAAGGCTGTGGACGATCTCCAGATAATCCGGTCCCCACTGGCCGTGAACCTTTCCTTCATCATCGCGGTATTCGTTCGCAACCGGGATCAGGATGAATGCGCCGCCCATGGTCTTCTGATAGTCGTCGGAAGCATAGAGCTCGGCTCCGGTGTAGTTGATGCACACGTCTCCGACCAGGGCATTGCTTGTTCCGTGGAGGAAAGTAAGCAAAGTCTCTTTGCCGTCATCCGCATATCCGTACTCGCGGGGATCGAACCAGTAATATTTCATCGTGACATCTTTGTACACATACTCGCCCCTGTGAAAACGGTCGAAATACTCTCCGACCTTGTAAGTGGGCGCCTTTGAGATAAAATCCCCCTCGGGTACTTCGTCGTACCATGATGCATAAAGCTCTGCCATACTTCACCTCTTTTCTTAAAAACAGTTATTACTTTGCAAGATCCGGGAACAACAGTGAAAATGATTCCTCCGGAGTCAGTTCCTCAGGCGGGATAAGGTTCTCCTGTCTGTAAGGATTATTCTCGGTAGCATCAAATCCCGGAAGAAGATACTCGTCCGGAATATATTTATGGACATCCAGATCCAGGAAATAATTACAGAACCAGACAGATACATATGTGATCCTCGTATTATCCGAAACGCCCTCGGGGATCATGGCATATGTGAATCCGTAATAATCATTACTGTTCATTGAGATAATGTCATATCCTTCAGGCTCGCCTGTTACAGAGTAGATCCCGATATAATCTTCAATTCCCAGACCGGCCAGTCTCTCTGTTTCGTTTTCATACGCTTCAGGATCATATTCAACGGTCATATATATGACGTACTGAGGATCCCAGGGATTATAGTAAGTATACTGATAATCCGTCACGCTCATATCCGCTGTGATATGCTCGGGCCATATTTCAAACATTTCGCCGGTCAGCGCGGAATAGCCGTATTTTTCAACCTCTTCCTTGGTCTGTTCCTGATGGAGATAGTGGTTGTAATTTGCTATATCGGTATCAACCTCTACTCTTTGGAAAGCTATTTCCACAGACAGCAATCCGAAAACAATAAACATGATCAGAAAAACTCTCAAAAAGTACAAGATCGCCAGCACGATCATCACGATGGATGAGATCCTGATCGCCTTCATCAGCTTCTTGCTGCTTCTTACTCTTTCAAGAGTTCCCGTAACATATAAAGTTATGATCGACATCAATATCAGCGATGCGATCGATGCGATCATAGTGACCGTGTTCTTTAATCCGGGTTCATAGCCTATCGACTGCATCACTATCGCGATCAGCGAGGCAAATACTCCCGCGATCGCCATTATCTGTACCGAACCCAATAACCTGCTTTTTTCCGTACCCGCATAGGCCGCCATCTTATCGGCGACCTCCCTTGTTTCATTGTTCATCATCTCGCTTTTCCTTTCTCCGTCAATGATCTCCCTGACGTCAACTTCGTAAAAATCGGCTAATTCGACCAGCAGTGAAATATCCGGAAGATTGCTTCCGGTTTCCCATCTGGAAACTGTTCTCGAGCTTACGTAGAACTGCTCCGCAAGCTGTTCCTGGGTCATTTTCTTCTCATTTCTGAGCATTTTCAGGAATTGACCTGTTTTTTTCTGATCCAATTTTCCTACCTCCTTTCACGAATATTTTCGGGATCTTTCGGAGAAAACTCCACGACACAAAGCGAGAGATGCCGTTTTTTTATGCACAGGACATGATGTGTCCATGCCCGGAAAGCCTTATTTCTTCGTATTTTTACCGGATTTTTCTGTGCCTTTTCCGGAAGTCTTTTTTACGGATTCTTTATTTCCGGTTTTTGCCTTTCCGCCTGAGGCCTTCCCGGAATTTTTCTTTTCCGGCTCTTTTTTCAATACCGTCCATATCATAATGCCGACCGTAAAGACGAACAGGATCACCGGCCAGATGAAAACGGTAATAAACTGCCCGAATTCGGGAAGGATGTTGTCGTCGAATCCGAGGAACAAGAGCAGTTCGATGCACTGTATCATGAACATGATGTAGGAAAAGAAAAGAGAAGTCAGGACATAAATAATCTTAAAGACCACTCCCTTTACATTTTCCCGGGTCATGCGGTTTTTCAGGACCCATATATACAAAAAGTACAGAGCCGATACAAAAATGAACACTCCGAAAAAGTAAGCAAAGGGATTATATCTGTAATCTATCCCATAGGTTTCAATCTGCGGATCAAAACCCAGGTCCTCAGGCATTCTTCTTCCGAAGAACTGGACCAAATGTGCGGGCAATGATGCTAATATGACAAGCACGAGATAGAGGATCTCAAAACCTATGAGTTTTAACTTTCCTTTCATACGGTTACCTCAAATCGCTTTCAAAAATTTATAAAAAAAGCGGCATCTCGAAATGAAATGCCGCTTTCGCGTTCCCGGGCGGATTCGAACCGCCGGCCTTTCGCTTAGGAGGCGAACGCTCTATCCTGCTGAGCTACGGAAACATCAACCCAGGGGTTCGGCATCGTCTTCGTCATCCGAAGGATAGTTGATCCTTCCCTGGAGCCAGACAATACCTTTAAATCTTCTGCCCGGTTTGGGCTCACCGAGCAAATCCATTATATTGATGGCAACGTCAAATGTCAAATCATTAACAAGGAGGGTCAGGATGCAGACCTCCTCATCGGAAATATTATTCCTTATCCTGCGGACCTTAACGATCTCACCGAGTAAATTGTACTGATCGCACTCTACTCCGTAGGGCATGATGCTCGTATAGACTATGCTGTAAAGATCCTCGTGTCCGATCCTTCTGGATACTTCACTGTACATATCCATATCCTGCATTGTCAGTTCTTCGATCGCATCTTCATTGCCGCCCTTTGCACTCTTCATAAGGCGGTATCTTTCGACTTTTCTCAGATTGTCGGTCGCTTCGTCGGGATTTCCTTTTTCCGAAGGAAGGATTATCGTTCCCTTGATCGAAAGTCCGGACAGGGTAAGTGTGGTGCCCTTGATCGGAAGCTTGCCCGAAACCTGCGCACTGATATAGGGAATCTTGTTCTGGAGATAGAAGATCAGGGACATTCCCAGTCTCACGTCATCACAGATCCCTGCATACGAATCCCTTGCGGCATGTCTTTCCACCGACACATCCTCCGTGGATGTAATACCGGTTCCCTTAAGATACGGAAAATAATAATCCGTATGGAAAAGATCGTCTTCGCTGAACGTTCCCGCAGCGGTAATTCCGATACCTTCTCCGACATCCTTGGAAAATTCCGCAAGCATGACATCATCAAGAGACATGGTGTAGCCCCTTGTGTCATTCTTTTTGACGCTCGTGAGCACCAGGTCCTTGATGTCATCTCTGTTTATTTTGCTGAAGCCTATGGCTCTCAGAAATTTATGCATATTACTTCTTGGGCTCTATCTTGGTCTTGCCGCCCATGTAAGGCTGAAGTGCCTTGGGGATATTGATGCTGCCGTCTTCGTTGACATTGTTTTCGAGAACGGCGATAAGTCCTCTGGGTGTAGCAAGTACGGTATTGTTAAGAGTATGAACGAGATACGTTCCGTTTTCTCCCTTGGTACGGATGCCGAGTCTTCTTGCCTGGGCATCTCCAAGAGTTGAACATGATCCGACCTCGAAATATTTCTGCTGTCTGGGGCTCCATGCCTCGACATCACAGGACTTGACCTTAAGATCGGCAAGATCTCCGCTGCAGCACTCGAGAGTTCTTACGGGAACATCCAGTGCTCTGAAGAAATCAACGGTAAACTGCCACATCTTGTTGTACCAGTCCATGGAATCTTCGGGCTTGCAGAGAACTACCATCTCCTGCTTTTCGAACTGATGGACTCTGTAAACGCCTCTCTCCTCGATGCCGTGAGAACCGACTTCCTTTCTGAAGCAGGGTGAATATGAGGTAAGGCACTGGGGAAGAGAGCTTTCATCGATGAGCTGTCCCTGGAATCTTCCTATCATGGAGTGCTCGCTGGTTCCGATGAGGTAGAGATCCTCTCCCTCTATCTTGTACATCATGGCTTCCATTTCCTTGAAGCTCATAACGCCGTTAACAACACTGCTTCTGATCATGAAGGGAGGGATGCAGTAGGTAAATCCCTTGTCGATCATGAAATCTCTTGCAAAAGAAAGCATTGCGGAGTGAAGTCTTGCCGCATCACCGATCAGATAATAGAATCCGTTTCCGCTGGTACGTCCTGCGGCGTCCTTATCGAGTCCGCCGATCTTATCGAGGATATCAGCGTGGTAAGGTACTTCGAATGAAGGAACGACCGGATCTCCGAACTTCTCGATCTCGACATTTTCACTGTCGTCTTTTCCGATGGGAACGGACTCGTCAATGATATTGGGGATGACCATCATGATCTTGGTGATCTTCTCGCCGAGCTCTTCTTCGATCTTCTCGAGTTCCTCGAGTCTCTTTGCTCCGGCTTCAACCTCAGCCTTTTTAGCATCGACTTCTGCCTTGAGCTTCTCGGCTTCAGCGGTATCTCCGGTACTTTCGGCTTTCTTCATCCTGCCCATAAGTCCGCCGATCTCCTTGGATACGGAGTTTCTCTTTGATCTGAGTGAATCGCCTTCCTGCTTTGCGGCTCTGACCTGATCGTCGAGACCCTTTACTTCATCAACAAGTGCGATCTTCTCATCCTGGAATTTCTTTTTGATGTTTTCTTTTACAAGATCGGGATTTTCTCTTATGAGCTTAATGTCTATCATATCTGCTTTACCTCTATTCCGCCGCTTTAGCGGCATTTATTCAAGTAGCGAAAGCTTGCTTTCGCCCAGCCTCATATTCCGCCGCTTTAGCGGCATTTATTCAAGTCGCGATTTTTGCCGGGCCTGTTTTATTTACTGATTGCTTCGGTGAGAGCCTGCTGTTCCTCGGCTCCCAGCTCGTGTCTGCATTTTCCGTTTTCTATCTCTCTGGTGTAGACGTATCCGCCTTCCGTTGAGTAGACATTATTGATAAGGACTCCGTTATTTTTCTCATCGAGGATGACCACAACCGCGCTCATCTCTCCGCCGAGCTGCTCGTAAGCATCATATTTTACGATTGCCATTTTCTGATAAACTTTTTTGAGTCTTCCGTAGATGGCTGCGATATCTTTGGTATTTTTCTCGGTGTCTTTTAAAAGCTTTTCGTTGTCCTCGATTATCTGGTCGAGTTCCGCCTCGAGACTCTTTCCGCCCTCGCCCGATGTGAGATCGTCGATTCTTTCGGTAAGTGCGAGGATCTTCTTTTTCTGTCCCGAAGATACTGCGATCAGAATGATGATCAAAAGCAGGGACAGGCCGAAAAGAATGAATATCCATATTGCGGGATCCATACCGCCAAGTCCCATTGAATTAAAGATACTGCTCTGCAAGTTTTTTCTCCTCCCGGATCATGATCTGTAGTCTTTGCTCAGCTTCTGAGCTTGGCTGCGATACGGTCAAGATCCTCGTTATTGTAAAATTCAATGGTCACGGTACCCGCACCGTTTCCCTTGCCTGCGATCGAAACCTTGGTTCCGACTGCCATCTTGAGGTTCTCTTCCATATCATGATAGAAAACCTTGAGAGCTTCGTCGGTGACGGCTCTGGGCTTAGCGGGCTTCTTAAGAGAATTGACGAGCTTTTCAACATCACGTACATTGAGCTTTTCATCAATTATCTTCTGAGCAACCTCTTCCTGCTTCTCGGGATCTTCGATAGCAAGAAGTGCTCTTCCGTGTCCGGCACTGATCAGATCCTCGATAAGCATTTCCTGAACTTTATCGGAAAGCTTGAGAAGTCTGATGGAGTTGGTTATCGCGGATCTGCTCTTGGAGATTCTCTCCGCGATATCATCCTGGGTATAATCAAATTCATCAACAAGTCTCTTATATCCCATTGCTTCTTCGATGGGATTGAGATCTTCTCTCTGGGTATTTTCGATAATGGAAATCTCAAGGATCTCTTTGTCGGTATAGTTTCCGATGATAACGGGTACTTCCTTAAGTCCCGCCATCTTGGAAGCTCTCCATCTTCTCTCACCGGCAACGATCTCGTAATGATCTCCCCTGTCCTGAACTATGATCGGCTCGATCAGTCCGTGGAGCTTGATGGAATCGGAAAGTTCCTGAAGTGCATCCTCATTGAATTTTCTTCTGGGCTGTTTTCTGTTGGGCTCGACCTTATTGATGTTGACGATGGTCCTGCCGTCATTCGCACCGGTCTTTGCCTGTTCCTTAGCTGCCTTGGTGTTTTCTTCAGCAGTCTCTTTTACGACCACATTGGGAATGAGTGCATCAAGTCCCTTTCCAAGTCCCTTTCTTGCCATAATACCCTCCAATTAATTACACTTGATATTTATTCTGCCGCGAATAAAGCTTCGACTTCTTTTGCCAGATTCATGTATGCGATAGCGCCGCTGCACTTGGGATCGTATACGGTAATGGGCTGTTCAAAAGAAGGAGCCTCGGACAGCCTTACATTTCTCGGGATCTTTGCTTCGAATGTATGATACTTTACGGTATTTCTTACGCTGTCAACAACATCGTTGGAAAGGACCGTTCTTCCGTCATACATGGTAAAAAGAATTCCCGTAAGATCAAGTGTGGGATTCATTCTGCTTCTGACCAGGTTGATGGTCTCGATGACCTGGCCGAGTCCTTCGAGTGCGAGGTACTCACACTGAACCGGAACAATTACTCCGGTAGCTGCTGCCATGGAGTTTACCGTGGTAAGACTTATGGCAGGGGGACAATCGATAAAGATATAATCGTATTCGTCTTTTACAAAATCGAGTTCTCTTCTGAGGATGAGGTTAGCCTTATCCTTGCCGGCCATCTCTATCTCAACCGCACCGAGATTTACATTCGCAGGAACGACCGATACGTTCTTGGCAACGTCCTTGATGATCGCTTCGGAGAGAGTGCACTCTTCAAGCATTACCTCATAGATGGTATTTTCAACTTCGTTCTTATTAACACCGAAGCTGCTGGAAGAATTTCCCTGAGGGTCCATGTCTACCAGAAGGACTTTCTTTCCAAGTTCCCCGAGTGATGCCGACAGATTAACTGCCGTACAGGTCTTACCGACCCCGCCTTTTTGATTGGCAATTGCAATAATTTTGTTCATAGTTACCCCTTTTTCAATTTACGGACAGTGGTTATTATATCACGAAATGTTCCACGTGAAAAACTATTCGGAATATTTTTCAGGAATCTAAGTCACACTGTATATGGATATAAATATTTTCTGCTCATTGACCGTTGCGCCATACATTTCTAAGTAATGTGACCATATTCTTTCCGAGTGACGCGTCGCTCACAGGTGACCTCCATGTCCCCTGTTCACTCGATTTTCCATCCGGGAAAATCGCCGCTGATCATGAACACATTACCAAGAAATGTATTGGCTCACTCTAAATCGCAGAAAAACATTTATATCCATATACAGCTGATACTATTTTCAACCATGTTTTTCACAGTTCAGTAAGTATCATTTCGAGGAATATATGATCATTACAGATATGAGCCACTCCGAAAACATAAAATATTTTTGCGATTTATAGCGAACTTAGCAGTTCTTAGGAATGTATCCGTAGGCAAGGGGCATTTTCCCCGGATGGGAAAATGAGTGAACAGGGGACATGGAAGTCACCTGTGAACGACCCGTAATATTGCTGAAAACAAAAAATCATTCCTTAGAACTGCTTAGTGCAGCGACCAATGAGCAAAAATAATTTATGTTTCCGGAGTGGCGAGGTCTGCCTTTATATCAATTAATCAATATATCTATATATTGTGGTGCCAAAACTGTCCGATGTGAAACCTTTTTCAAAAACCACTACCAATTGTTTCACGTGAAACATTCCACCCCTAAATCTAGAAAATGTTTCACGTGAAACATTAGAATCTAGTATCAGTATATTAGGAAGAAATCCATTATTACAATATATGGTATATTTGGTCCACCCTATCACAAGGGTTTCTTTGAAGGAGTGCCCGGTCTTCTGGGATAAGTCTTCGGACATGATCCATCCTTAGATATGATGACCAGATCCCTTACCATATCACTGTCCGGAAGAGTAAACTCATCCTCTTTTACAACTGAAGCATTTAGAACGGAAAATGCATGAGTCGATGCTTCAACTTCAGATGATCCCTTGTCGGATTTATATGCTACAAAAGTACCGCCCTGTTTTACGAAGGGTAAACACAGTTCACAGAGAACGGGAAGATTTGCCACTGCACGTGAAACACAGATATCGAATTGCTCTCTCATCGATGCAATATGTCCTGCCTCTTCCGCACGTCCATGGTAAGTAGATATACCCTTCAGTCCAAGGGCAGATATTACCTCTTCCAAAAAATTCAATCTTTTCTGAAGTGAATCGAACAGGGTAATATTCAGCTCGGGAAAAATGATCTTCAGAACCATACCCGGGAATCCTGCACCGGTACCTACATCGATCACTGATTTTTTTCCGGCCATATCAATATCCCTTACTATGGTAACGGAATCAATGTAGTGTTTTATTATCACTTCATCGAACTCTGTTATCGCAGTAAGGTTTAAAGACTTATTGGTCTCTGTCATCATCTCATAATATGTATCGAGCTTTTGTATCTGATCATCGGATACAGTTACTCCATACTGAGACAGATATGAAATTAACTTAGAATAATCATGCATAGAATTATGACACACGTGTCATTTTATTAGACACCAAGTTTTTGTCTGTTGATCTTTTCAAGATAAACAAGAAGGACCGATATATCCGCAGGTGAAACTCCGGATATACGCGATGCCTGTCCGACAGATACGGGTCTGAATTCTTTCAGATGCTGTCTGGCTTCTATACGAAGTGAAGGAACATCATCGTAATCTATATCTTCGGGGATCAGCTTTACTTCAAGCCTCTCCTGTTCTTTGACCTGTTTTTCCTGACGTTTGATATATCCTTCGTAACGTATCTCGATCTGAACCTGCTCCGTAACATCCTTGGGAAGCTCCGTTCTTTCCGGATCGAGAGGAGCAAGTTTATCGTAATCAAGTTCGGGCCTGCACAAGAGCGAAGCCAGCGAAGTTGCGGTAGAAAGCGGAGCGGAGCCCATCTCCTCAAGATACTTACATGTCTCGCTTCCCGCACCGAGCATGATGCTCTTTAATCTTTCAATCTCCGCATCGATAGATTCTTTTTTCTTAACGATGCCGTTATAAACTTCATCGGAAATAAGACCGATGCGGTGTCCGTACTTTCTGAGTCTGAGATCCGCATTGTCCTGTCTGAGCAGCAATCTGTATTCCGCTCTCGATGTCATCATACGGTAAGGCTCACGGTTGTCCTTGGTAACAAGATCATCGATGAGAACGCCGATGTAGCTTTCACTTCTCTTAAGAACAAGAAATTCTTTTCCGAGAATTTCCATTGCGGCATTGACACCCGCAACAAATCCCTGAGCCGCTGCTTCTTCGTAGCCGCTGCTTCCGTTGAACTGACCGCCCGCAAAAAGTCCCTTTATCTTTTTGAATTCAAGATGAGGATACAGGCACTTTGCGTTGATGCAGTCATATTCGATAGCATATGCATTTCTTACGATCTTGCAATTCTCAAGACCGGGAACGGTCCTGTACATCGCAAGCTGCACATCTTCGGGAAGAGACGAACTCATTCCGTCGACATACATCTCATCGGTATATAATCCTTCAGGTTCAATGAATACCTGGTGTGATTCTTTCTCGGAAAATTTTACGACCTTATCTTCTATGGAAGGACAGTATCTCGGACCTGTTCCTTCGATGATCCCGGCATAGATCGGTGATCTGTCGAGATTGGCCCTGATAATGTCATGTGTCATTTTATTGGTATGGGTAAGCCAGCATGACACCTGTTCTTTTTGTATTGTCGAAGGATCCGTAGAAAAAGAAAAAGGAACGATAACCTCATCACCCTTCTGCTCTTCCATCTTGGAAAAATCAATAGTCTTTCCGTCCATTCTCGCGGGAGTTCCGGTCTTGAAACGGCGAAGCTCAACACCCGCTTCTCTCAGTGAATCGGAAAGATGCGTTGCAGCCTGAAGTCCGTTGGGTCCCGTATAAGTGATCGACTCTCCGGTAAGGCATCTTGAATTAAGATAAACTCCTGTGCAGAGAACAACCGCTTTGCAATTGTACCGGGTTCCTGTCTGAGTGCGTACTCCGGTCACATATTTTTCATATGATCCGCTTTTTTCATCCGAAGGAATTTCTTCCCAGAGAAGTTCGCATACTTCCGCCTGTTTTATCGTAAGATGCTCCTGGGATTCGAGGACCTTTCTCATAGATCCCGAATAGTCCCTCTTATCCGCCTGCGCCCTTAGTGAATGGACGGCAGGTCCCTTGGAAGTGTTGAGCATCTTGCTCTGGATAAAAGTCTTATCGATGTTTTTACCCATCTCACCGCCGAGAGCATCAAGTTCCCTTACGAGATGTCCCTTGGACGATCCGCCGATATTCGGATTACAGGGCATAAGTGCAATACTGTCCACACTTACGGTAAATACAACAGTCTCAAGTCCGAGCCTTGCACAGGCGAGAGCCGCTTCGCATCCCGCATGACCTGCTCCGACTATGGCAACATCAATATTAAATTCCGCACCTCTGCATTTAAGATCCATTTTATTTGCCCATACAGAATTTTGAGAATATCTCATCGGCAAGATCGTCACCGAGTTCTTCACCGATGATAAGTCCTAATTTTTTATAAGCATCGTAGAGATTAACGCAGTAAACATCAATCTCAACACCTGATTCTATTCCTTCTTTTACGCCGGTCAGACTTTCAAGAGCATCCGCAAGAAGCTCCTTATGTCTGAGTCCGGTTATCACAACATCCGATGATGATGTTATATCACCTGCCATGAAACCCGCTCTGACAGTACGTTTCAGGTCTTCCAGTCCCTGTCCGCCGGATGCGCTCATTACGATGCAGGGATATCTGTCGAAAAATTCTTCTTTTGAAAGATCATGTATTTCCTGATCCGCGGATTCCCTCAGATGATTATATACATCATCCGTTCTCACCATTAATGTCTTATCAGCCTTATTGAGAATGATGATGACCTTCTGCTTATATACTTCCGAAAAGATCTGCATGATATCGGTTGTGAGAAGCTCGGAACCGTCTATCATGAAAAGAATAAGATCCGCATTTTTAGCGGCATCCAGAGCTCTCTTTGTTCCGATGGATTCAATAACATCCTCTGTATCCCTGATACCGGCGGTATCGGTTACCTTAAGCAGAATATCATCAAGTCTTACATATTCTTCGATTGTATCCCTTGTCGTTCCGGGAATATCGGATACTATGGCTCTGTCATGACCCGTCAGGAGATTAAGCAAAGAAGACTTTCCCGAATTGGGGCTTCCCACTATGCAGGTAGAGATACCTTCCCTGACAAATTTTCCGGAATCATAAGATCTTATAAGATCGGAAATCTTATCGGATATTCCGGAAACCATCTCCGATAATCTGTCTTCATATCCCGTAAGATCGTAATGCTCGGGATCGTCTATCGCAGATTCAATATAAGCAGTCTCATAAAGAATCCCTGCTCTTAGATTCCTGATAACTTCGGATACTCTTCCGGACATCTGATCCCTTGACGCTCTGAGTGCACTTTCGGATCTGGAAGAGATAATATCCATTACGGCTTCCGCCTGAGCAAGATCCATTCTGGAATTTAAGAATGCTCTCTTCGTAAATTCACCGGGAGCCGCATGAACGGCACCGTGTGAAATAACAAGGTCAAGAACTTTCTTGAGCAGAAAAACACCGCCGTGACACTGTATCTCAACGGTATCTTCACCTGTATATGAATGAGGTGCCTTGTAAAGTAAAACTATACATTCATCAAGCATCTCATCCGAATCATAAACATAGCAATGCCTGAAAGTACCCGCTTCCATCTTATCCGGAACGGATTCTTTCTTTTTATCGAAGATTATTTCGGAGCAAATCTTAACGGCATCGGGGCCGCTGACCCTGATGATACCTATACCCGATTCGGACATAGCCGTAGATATTGCCGCTATTGTTTTCTGAAGATTATCGGTCATATTGCAAAACAAAGGCCACAGCTTTCGCCATGGCCTTTAAACATTAAAACTTATTCAGCCATAGACTAAGATATCAATATCTCTTGCCTCTGCGGCTACGGTTATAATCGCCGGTAGGCTTTACGCCGTCCTTGAGTGCTACGATGATATGTCTGTCCACACCTTCTCCTTCACTGTAGGTATAAACATATTTGTTATCCTGAAGTGCGGAGTGGATGATCCTTCTTTCATAAGGATTCATTGCCTCGAGTTCGTAAGGACGACCGGTACGCTTAACTTTGGAAGATACATTCTTGGCAAGATTTTCAAGAGTTGCTCTTCTTCTCTCTCTGTAATCTTCGGTATCAACCTTTACTCTGATGTACTGCTCGCTCTCCTTATTAACAACAAGGCTTACAAGATACTGGAGTGAATCGAGGGTTGCTCCTCTCTTACCGATGAGGATTCCCATATCGCTTCCTACGATCTCAATATCGAGGGCATTCTCACTGAGTTCAAAAGAGGTCTTGATGGAAGCTTCAAGTCCCATTGCTTTGAATACATCTTCAAGGAACTTTACAGCAATGGATTCATACTTAGCAGGATCTGATACGGGAATGATCTTCTCAGAAGACTGCTTTTTGGGAGCTTCCTTCTTCTCAGATCCTTCTTCCTTAACTTCTTCCTTTACTTCTGCTTTATTTTCCTCAGCTGCTTTTTCTTCAGCGATCTGCTCGTCGGATTTGATCCTTGCTTTGATGACAGCATTCTTTGCACCGATACCAAGGAAACCTGCAGAACCTTCATCTACTACAACATAATCAAGTCTGTCACTGGTAACACCGAGATCCTGGCATGCATCGGTGATCAGATCATTTACCGTTTTGCCTGTATATTCTTTATATTCCATTTTATAGACCTCACTTACTGTTTCTCTTATTGAATTCATTTACCATGTTTGCCTTGGCAGCCATAGATCCGGGAGCATAGTCCGTAGGACCCGGTGTGGTGTCACCGTTATCCGCAGATGCATCCTTATTGACATAGGAAGCCTTGCTCTGGATGCTGCGGGTATTCATAGCGGCATAAGCCTGCATTCTTTCCTGATTTGCCTGAAGCTTTTCAAGCTTTTTCTGGCTCTTTCCAGCATTCTTTTCAATGAGCTCATCAAAATCTATCTTGTCGATACGCTTATTCATGATGATCTGGATAACTACACGGACAACAGCATTTGCAATCCAGTAGATACCCATACCTGTGGGAAATGTAAAGCAGAACCACACGGACATAAGAGGCATCATGACATTCATGGTCTTCATGGTCTGTGCCATCTGATCTGCCTGTGAATTATCTCCGGTAGCCTGTGCCTGGTTGGGAGCAAGCTTTATTGAAAGCCACTGGGTAAAACCGGAAAGGATAGGTACAAGAAATGCAACTAACATAATAAGATATGCATGACTTGCAAAGCTTTCCTTAATGATATACCAGGGAGTATTCCTGATATTAAGGCCGATGAAATTATTGTAGATATCCAGAAGTCCCTTCTGACCTGCACCGGAAAGGATCCTTGCACCTTCAAAGGTAAGATCCGCAAGTCCGTAGTGCTCGCTGATGACAGCCATGTCGGCAGTTGAGGTTCTGTTGAGAACGTCGATGATACCGTTGGAAAGGTTTCCTTCTTTTGCAAGATTGGAAGCATACATCTTAGCGGCACTGGTAACACTTACAAGCTCCTGAGGATTCTCGGTGATAAATGCACCGTTATCGGCAGCTATGATCTTATCGGTAAGAACTCTGAAAACATTACCGATCTTGGTAACGTATGCGGGAACCTGATAGATTACTCTGTACAGAGCAAAGAGTATGGGCATCTGGATAAGAAGATATCCGCAGCTTCCGGTAGGTGAAACACCGTACTTGGCATATACAGCCTGAGTTTCGGCATTCATCTTCATTGCCGATTCCTGATCTTTCTTGCCCTGATACTTCTTCTGGATGGCCTTGATCTCAGGATTCATCTTCATTGAAAGCTTGGAGAACTTCTGCTGCTTGTAAGTCAGCGGGATCATACATACATTTACGAAGATCGTAAAGAGTATGATGGAAAGACCGATATTAGGGATACCGATCTGATCGAGAACATAAAAGATTCCCTCCATTATCTTACCGAGTACCCATACGATGTACCTGAAGATGGGAGTGGAATTAGGTGTTAAAAGAGTAAAATACATTAAATTCTCCCTGAATATCTTTTCCTCATTCTGGGAACAGGGTCTACTCCACCCTTGGAAAGTGGATTACATCTCAAAATTCTCCAAAGAGCAAGCAGGCTTCCGATTATTACCCCGTTTTCCTCAATGGCTTCTTTTCCGTAGTTGGAACAGGTCGGATAATACGGACACTTCGTTCTCTTAAGAGGAGAAAGATATTTCTGATATAACGTGATCAACCAAATAAAGAATCTCTTCATATATAAATATGATCAATTGCCCGCTTTTTGCAGGATGTGATGGGAAGCTGCAAGACCCATCAGAGATCTTTGTGCATCTGAATATGTCATAAATGCAGCATTTTTTCTTGCAACAAACACTATGTCCAAACCACTATTGAACATATCCTCGGAATTTCTGAAGGCTTCTTTGACAAGCCTCTTCACACGGTGTCTTACAACACTGTTTCCGATCTTTTTGCTTACGCTTACGCCCACACGGTTAAAGGATTCCCCGTTTTTTCTGATATACATGACCAAAAAATCGTCTGCGAAGGATCTGTGTGTCCGGTATACTTCCGAAAACTGTGCGTTACTTCTTAATCTTTCCATATTAAAGAATCGGAAAAACAAAGGTCACATCAAATGTGACCTTTACTTTTAAGCCGATAATTTCTTTCTGCCCTTTGCTCTTCTGCTCTGAAGAACCTTACGTCCACCGGCTGAAGACATTCTTGCTCTGAAACCGTGAACCTTGGCATGAGACTTTTTCTTAGGCTGAAATGTCATCTTCATAAGGAAACACCTCCTTCTATAATAAAACTCTTCGCAGTGCACCGTCAGGTGCATGATTCCACTACCTGGAACCTATCAGAAACGACACAAAACAGATTGTAATTAATTAAAGAAAGAGTGTCAAGCAAAAATAGCGTATATTATTGATATTTCTTGAAAAAACTCCGATTTTTCCGTTCAGTAATCCACCAAAAATATACACAAAAATTTTTCTTTTCCACCTACTTATCCACTAAAAATATCACCTAAAATCTTATCCCCATTTAGTGCACAAAATGTGGATATTTGGTCAAAATTATAAACTCCCATGGTTGGTAAATACCTATAAACAGCGTTTTTACTGCATTTTTTAAGATATTCACATTTTATGATATATCCACAATGATCCACTCTCCCGGACCCGGTCTATGCATTATTCATACTCTGTATGCATTATCCACAAATGTGGAAAAGTCCGCTAACGCACAAAAGGGAATAACGCAATTTGAATAATATATTTAATTTTTATAAAATGGTACGGCAGTCGCATTTTAGGGGGATTTTTGCCCTTTTTTGAGACCAGCCGATCAAGGAGAAAACTTGTAAAGAATGAACGCAGAGAACTTTACCAACGAAGAATACTGGGAAGAGATCAAAAGAAAGATCCAGAGAGAAGCAAATGTTTCCGATATCACTTACCATCTCTGGTTTGAGAATCTTGAATTCCGTGAAATTTCGGGAAATACCGTCTATATTGTCTCCGAAAAAGAAGACGAAAGAGCTCTCGGATACCTTAATAAGAAGTTTAAGGATTATTTTGAGACCGTCATAGGAGAAGAACTTGGCGAGATCATCAAAGTAAAGTTCATTCTTAACAGTAATACTCCTCAGACATATGAACCCGAAGAAACAAAGGTTGATAACGATACTTTAAATCCGGATTATACCTTTGAATCATTTGTCGTAGGCAAAAATAACATGATGGCCCATCAGGTATCCGTTGCCGTTGCCGAAGATCCCGGTAAAACCTGGAATCCTCTGTATATTTACGGCGGCCCCGGCCTCGGAAAGACCCATCTTATGCAATCTATAGGTCATTTCATATTAAAGAAGGATCCTACAAAGAAAGTAATATACGTTACAAGTGAACAGTTTACCAATGACGTTATCGAATCCCTCAGAAGCGGTAATACAGCCGATTCCATGAGTAAGCTGCGTGATAAATACCGTACGGTCGATGTTCTTATGATCGACGATATTCAGTTTATTATAGGAAAAGAAGCAACCCAGGAAGAGTTTTTCCACACTTTCAATGCCCTTCATGATGCCGGAAAACAGATAATTCTTTCTTCCGATAAGAATTTTAAGGAATTTAAGACACTTGATGAAAGATATATATCAAGATTTGCCTGGGGAATGCCTGTTGATATAACTCCTCCGGATTATGAGACAAGATCGGCAATTCTCAAGAATAATGCTGATAAATACAAGATTAAGATCAAGATAAGCGAAGAAATAATCGATTATATAGCTTCAAATATCAAGTCAAACATAAGAGAACTTGAGGGTGCTCTTAACAAGATCATAGGATTTTCAAAGCTTTACAACAATATGGAACCGGATCTTGAATTCGCCAAGGAAGCCCTTAAAGACTATATTTACCCCTCAGATTCCAATAAGATCACTTTTGACAGGATCGTTGATGTAGTCTGCCAGGAATGCGGTGCCAGCAAGGATGCGATAATGTCCAACAAGAGAAATGCCGACATTGTATATCCCAGACATATAATAATGTTCCTTGCTTATGACATGCTTGGAATTACTTATCAACAGATAGCAAATAATCTCCACAGAAGCGATCATACAACCGTAATAAGCGGATGTAAAAAGATATCCGATGATATTAATACAAATAAAAGTGGAAAAAATACCAAGGATAAAGTGGAAAGCATAAAAAAGATACTCTTAGGTAACTGAAAAGCCCATGTTTACATAACTTTTAAATGGTTATAAAGAGGAGAAAATCATTTAATAACCGATACTATTTCACATACTTATTCATTCCATTTTTCCCTTGAAAATAGTATAATAAATAAGGTTATGCACATAAATCACAGCCCCTATTACTTATAATACTTTAAACTATTTAAATATATCATTAAAAAGGACACCGGCACCTAAAAAAGGAGTTATGCACAATGAAGATTTCCTGTTCAAAGTCAGCATTACTTTCAGGTATTCAGACTGTTATAAGAGCTCTTCCAGCTAAAAGCACAATGTCAATAATGGAATGCATTCTTATCAATACCAACGGAGGAAAGATCACTCTTACAGTTAATAATCTTGATCTTGGTATTGAGACTATCATCGAAGGTAATATAGAAAGTTCCGGAGTTGTTGCTCTTGATGCAAAGCATTTTTCAGACGTAATAAGAAAGATGCCTGATTCTGATTCCGATATCATCATTGAAACGGATGATAATCTTACAGCTTCTTTTAAGTGTGAACAGAGCATTCAGAACATGCCCGGAAGAAGTGATGATGAATTTCCTTATCTTCCCGATCTTGATAAAAATGACAGCATAGTTATAAGCCAGCTTTCTCTCAGGGAACTTATAAGAAAGACCAGCTTTTCAATTGCGGATATAAGTGAAGATACTCCCGGTCAGCAGACAATGCGCGGAGAGCTCATGGAGATCAAGGATAACAACATCAGGATGTGCAGCCTTGACGGACATCGTATATCCATGTGCAATATGGAACTCAGGGAAAGCTATCCCTACAAGAAGGTTATAGTTCCCGGAAAGAGTTTAAAGGAACTTGCAAAAATAATAAACGGCGGTGCGGAGGATGATGTTGAGATTTTCTTCAATCCCAATCACATCAGCTTTGAGTACGATAATACAAAAGTAGTTTCAAGGATCATCGAAGGTAATTTCTTTGATGTTAATAAGATGCTTGTCGGTGATTATGAGACAAAGGTTAAGATCAATAAAAAGAAACTCAATGAATGTCTCGACAGATCTACCATCTATGTTAGAGAAGGTGACAAAAAACCCATCATTCTCGATATCAAGGATGACAGCATTTCAATCAAGATAAATTCCGCAATCGGAAATATGAATGAAAATGTACCTGCTTCAAAATCCGGTAAGGATATGATAATCGGATTTAATCCCAGGTTTGTTATTGATGCACTCAATGTTATAGACGATGAAGAGATCGAACTTGATTTTGTTAATTCAAAAGCTCCCTGCTTCATCAAGAAGGAAGATATGTCCTACGTTTACGTAGTACTTCCCGTTACCATCAGTGCGGTATAAGAATGATCACATTTTATCTTAAAGACGATTTTATAAAACTTGGTCAGGTATTAAAAGCATCCGGACTATGTGAATCCGGTGTTGATGCAAAATATGACATCATTAACGGTGAAGTGACCGTTAACGGTGAAGTTGAAGAACGCCGCGGAAGAAAAATAGTCAGCGGTGATGTCATAGAATATAAGGGTGACAAAGTGGTCGTTAAGAAAAAGGGTGATGAGTAGTGATAATAAAATCCCTCGAACTTACTGATTACAGAAATTACGACAGCCTGAGCATTGAATTTGATAAGGGTACCAATATCTTCTACGGCGATAATGCACAGGGTAAGACAAATATACTCGAAGCATTATATATATCGGCAACAACAAGATCCCATAAGGGAAGCCGTGACAGTGAGATAATCGGATTCGGCAAGGAAGAAGCTCATATAAGGACTGTTGTACTTAATGATGAAATACCCACAAGAGTGGATATGCATCTGAGAAGTTCCAAGTCCAAAGGGATAGCAATTGACGGTAACAGGATAAAAAAAGCATCCGAACTGATGGGCCTTTGCAAGGTTGTTTTCTTTTCACCCGAAGATCTTAACATCATAAAAAACGGACCTGTTTACCGCAGAAGATTCATAGATATGGAACTGTGTCAGCTTGATCAGTTTTATCTCTATAATCTGAATAATTACAGCAAAGTTTTAAACAGAAGAAATCAGGTTCTCAAGGATATGTATTTTGACAGAAGTCTCGAAGATTCTCTCGGAATCTGGGATGACCAGCTCATATCCTACGGAACCAAGATAATAGAACGCAGAAAAAAATTTGCGGATGAACTTGAAGAACAGATAAAAGACGTTCATTCAAAATTATCCGGCGGACGCGAGGAGATAAGCATTGTTTATGAGCCCAGCGTTTCGGAAGATGATTTTGAAAAGGAATTAAAAGCTTCACTAGCCAGAGATAAAAAAGCCAAGATGACCGGCATCGGTCCTCACAGAGATGACTTTTCATTCATGGCCGGTGATATTGATATAAGAAAATTCGGATCTCAGGGACAGCAGAGAACGGCAGCTCTTTCACTCAAACTTTCCGAGATCGATATGATGAAAAAATTATCCGGAGATAATCCTGTACTTTTGCTTGATGATGTATTGTCGGAACTTGACAGAAAGAGACAGCAGTTTCTCCTGGATTCAATAGGTGATATCCAGACATTCATTACATGTACGGGTATAGATGACTTTGTTAATGACAGATTTGTCATGAACAGGGTGTTTTATGTTGAAAACGGAAAAGTAAGACAGATGTCTTAAAATATTTCTTTACGGAAAGAGGAAAAATGGGAGACAGTTTGGAAAATACCAAAGTAACACAGGAATACGGCGGAGACCAGATACAGATTCTTGAAGGACTTGAAGCTGTAAGAAAGCGTCCCGGTATGTATATCGGTACCACTGCAAGCCGCGGTCTTCATCATCTTGTCTATGAGATCGTAGACAACTCCGTTGACGAAGCTCTTGCAGGTTACTGTACGAAAATAGAAGTTACCATCAACGAGGATAATTCGGTTACCGTTAAGGATAACGGAAGAGGAATCCCCGTAGGTATCAACCATAAATCCGGACTTCCCGCTGCGGAGGTTGTATTTACCATTCTCCATGCGGGCGGAAAATTCGGCGGTGGAGGTTACAAGGTATCCGGAGGTCTTCACGGTGTCGGTGCATCAGTTGTTAATGCTCTTTCAGAGTGGCTTGTTGCGGACATCAGACAGGAAGGACATATCTACAGACAGAAGTTTTCAAGGGGAAAGGTAACCGAAAAGCTTCACATAATCGGAGACTGCCCTCTTGATGAGACCGGAACCACCGTTACATTCCTTCCCGATAAAGAAATCTTTACCGAGACAACCATTTACGATTTCAATATCCTTAAGCTCAGACTCAGAGAAATGGCATTCCTTACCAAGGGTCTCAGGATAATCCTTAAGGATGACAGATCCGCCGAAGCTGCAAATGCCGTTATTACCGACAGCCAGATTGAAGAGGCTAAGGAAGCTGCAGAGGGTAAGGAAGATCAGGAAGAACAGATCAACGAACTCCTTAACAGAGCTAAGAAGGATGCTGAAGAAAGAGGAGAGAATTCTAATTTTGACACTGCTGTCAGAAAAGAATCCTCCGAAAAAGATTCACAGATAAAAAGTACCGCAGGTAAAGTTCTTGAGTTCTACTACGAAGGCGGTATCAAGGAATATGTTCAGCACCTGAATAAAAGTAAGACTCCCATTTACGAAGACATCCTTTATTTCGAGGGTGAGAAGAACGGAGTCTATGTTGAGGTTGCATTCCAGCATAACGATTCATACAACGAATCCGTATTTGCATTCGTTAACAACATCAATACTCCCGAAGGAGGAACACATCTCCAGGGATTCAGGAATGCGATAACCAAGACATTCAACGATTATGCAAGAAATAAAAAGATGCTCAAGGATTCCGAGCCCAATCTTTCCGGTGAGGATATCAGAGAGGGTCTTACCGCTATTGTAAGCGTAAAGATCGCAGATCCCCAGTTTGAAGGACAGACCAAACAGAAGCTCGGTAACTCCGAAGCAAGAGGAGCCGTAGATAATATCGTAAGTGAGAAGCTTACCATCTATCTCGAGCAGAATCCCGATGTGGGAAGAGCAATCTGTGACAAGTCCATACTTGCACAGCGTGCGAGAGAAGCTGCGAGAAAAGCAAGGGATCTTACAAGAAGAAAGACCGCACTTGAGGGAATGGCTCTTCCCGGAAAGCTTGCCGACTGCTCCGACAAGGATCCTTCACATTGCGAGATCTACATCGTTGAGGGAGATTCCGCAGGAGGAAGTGCTAAGGAAGCACGTAACAGAGCTACCCAGGCAATCCTTCCCCTCAGAGGAAAGATCTTAAACGTAGAAAAAGCAAGACTCGACAAGATATATGCAAATGCCGAGATCAAAGCTATGATCACCGCTTTCGGAACCGGTATCCATGATGATTTTGATATCTCTAAGCTTCGCTATGACAAGATCATCATCATGACCGATGCCGACGTTGACGGTGCTCATATTGCCACTCTTATGCTCACATTCATCTACAGATTCATGCCTGAGCTCATCAAGACCGGACATGTATATCTGGCAAAGCCTCCTCTTTACAAGTTGGAGAAGAATAAGAAGGAATGGTATGCATATTCGGATGACGAATTAAATGCGATCCTCGATGAAGTCGGAAGAGACCAGAATAACAAGATCCAGCGTTACAAGGGTCTCGGAGAGATGGATGCGGAACAGCTCTGGGAGACCACAATGGATCCCCAGAAAAGAATCCTCTTAAGAGTCGGTTTCGACGAAGAGATGACAAGTGAGATAGATCTTACATTCACTACCCTTATGGGTGACAAGGTTGAGCCCAGAAGGGAATTCATAGAAGAGAATGCAAGGTTCGTACAGAATCTTGATATCTGATAAACATCCGATCACCTGAAAAGGAAAACCGGAATAGATCATGAAGAGGAAATAATGGAAGATACTATTTTTGACAAAATACAGGAAGTAGATCTCAAAGAAAAAATGGAGACCTTCTACATCGATTATGCGATGAGCGTAATCGCGGCACGTGCGCTTCCCGATGTAAGGGACGGCCTAAAGCCTGTTCAGAGAAGAGTTCTCTATTCGATGGTAGAGCTCAATAACGGTCCCGACAAGCCGCATCGTAAGAGTGCTCGTATCGTCGGTGATACGATGGGTAAGTATCACCCTCACGGTGACAGCTCCATTTACGGATCCCTCGTATTCATGGCTCAGCCCTGGTCAATGAGATATCCTCTCGTAGACGGTCACGGAAACTTCGGTTCCATGGACGGTGACGGAGCTGCGGCAATGAGATATACAGAAGCAAGACTTTCCAAGATCTCCATGGAACTTCTTGCCGATATCAATAAAAATACCGTAGACTTCATTCCCAATTTCGACGGAACAGAAAATGAGCCCACGGTTCTTCCCAGCCGTTATCCCAACCTTCTTGTAAACGGTGCAACCGGTATTGCGGTTGGTATGGCAACAAACATTCCTCCCCACAATCTCAGGGAGTCGATCGACGGTGTCGTTAAGATCATCGATGACCGTATCGAAGGAAAAGAGACGACTATCGAAGATGTCATGGAGATAATCCAGGGACCCGATTTTCCTACCGGCGGACTTATCCTCGGACATCGCGGAGTTGAAGAAGCATACAGAACCGGACGCGGCAAGATCAGAGTAAGAGCCGTTACGGAGATCGAACAGCTTCCCAACGGAAAGAGCCAGATCATCGTTACCGAGCTTCCCTATATGGTCAACAAGGCAAATCTGCAGATCAAGATTGCGGAACTTGTTAAGCTCAAGAAGATCGACGGCATCACTGACATAAGAGATGAGAGTAACAGAGAAGGCGTAAGAGTTGTCATCGAACTCAGAAAAGATGCCAACGCAAATGTCATCTTAAATCAGCTTTACAAGCATACACAGCTTCAGGACACTTTCGGTGTCATCATGCTCGCGCTTGTAAATAACGAGCCCAAGGTTCTTAATCTTCTCGAAGTACTCGGCCTTTACCTCAAGCATCAGGAGGACGTCGTAACAAGACGTACCAAATACGATCTCGGTAAAGCCGAAGAAAGAGATCATATACTGCAGGGACTTCTTAAAGCTCTTGATTTCATCGATGAAGTCATCAGCATAATCAGAGCAAGTGCTACACCCGCAGAAGCTAAGGAAAAGCTCATTGCAAGATTCGGACTTGATGATATCCAGGCACAGGCTATAGTCGATATGAGACTCAGAGCCCTCACCGGTCTTGAAAGAGACAGACTCCTTGCAGAGCATAACGATCTTACCGCCAAGATTGCGGAACTCAAAGCAATACTTGCCGATGAGAAGCTCCTTCTCGGTGTCATCAAAAAAGAGATCACCGAAACAAGGGATAAATACGGAGATGAGAGACATACTCATTTCAGCAACGATATCTTCGATATTCCCGATGAGGATATGATCCCTCACGAGAATACCGTTATCGCAATGACCAGACTCGGTTATATCAAGAGAATGAGCGTTGATAATTTCAAGGCTCAGAACCGAGGCGGCAAGGGAATCAAGGGAATGGCAACGATCGAAGACGATTACGTCGAAGATCTTCTTATGACTACGACCCACCATTCACTCAATTTCTTTACCACTGCCGGAAGAGTCTACAGGATGAAGGCTTACGACATCCCCGAGTGCTCACGTACTTCGAGAGGTGTTGCAATCGTAAATCTCCTCCAGCTCGAGCCCGGAGAAAAAGTCAGTGCCATCATTCCCATTTGGGGATTTGAAGAGAACAAGAATCTCTTCATCGCGACCAAGAACGGAACGGTCAAGAAGATGAAGATGGATGAGCTCATGAATGTCAGAAAGAGCGGACTCAGAGCCATCACTCTTGTCGAAGGCAATGAACTTATAGATGTTAAGATAACCGATGCAAATTCCGAGATCCTCCTTGCAACTAAGCAGGGCATGTGTATCAGATTCAGGGAAGAAGAAGTACGTACGACCGGAAGAGGAAGTATCGGTGTCATAGGAATGAACCTCTCTGACGGCGACGAAGTAGTTGCCATGCAGCTTGCAAGCCAGGGCAAATACATGACATTCATTTCCGAAAAGGGAATGGGCAAGAGGACCGATATTGATGAATTCAACGGTCAGCACAGAGCAGGTAAGGGTGTTAAGTGTTACAAGATCACCGAAAAGACGGGAGATCTTCTTGCCGCTAAGGCTGTACACGGTGATGAAGAACTGATCATGATCACCGACGGCGGACAGATGATACGTATCCGTATAGATGATATCAGCGTGCTCAGCCGAATCACATCCGGAGTAAAGCTCATGAATCTTTCCGGAGGTGAGAAGATCGCCAATGTTGCGAAGGTAAGAGACAGACTTTCTAACGGTGAAAAAGAATTTGCTTCTCTCGAAGAAGGTGAAAAGGCTATGGATGAAGAAAGCGAAAACATGGCCGGAACCTTCGAAGAGGAGGAAGATGATAAGGAAGTAACTTTTCCCGTAGAGGATAGTGAAGAGGACGGTTGATAAAAAATGGATTATTCAATATTGCGGGATCTGGCAATCATAATCATTTTTGCCAAATTATTTGGACTGGTAGCAAGGAGAGTCAAAGCTCCCCAGGTTGTAGGTGAGATAGTAGCCGGATTGATAATCGGACCGAGCTTACTCCATCTTGTCGATCAGACTGAGTTCATCGCTCAGCTTGCAGAGATAGGTGTAATACTCCTTATGTTTTCCGCAGGCCTTGAGACAAATCTTAAGGATCTCCTCAAAACAGGCTTTAAAGCATTGCTCATAGCGTGTGCCGGAGTATTTGTCCCGCTTGTCGGCGGAACCGTTTTGTATATGTTTTTTTACGGCTTTTCAAAACTCGGAACACCGGAGTTTTATACCGCACTTTTCGTGGGAGTCATTCTTACCGCTACCAGCGTGAGCATTACGGTACAGACCTTACGTGAGCTGGGCAAGCTCAAGGGTGAGATAGGACAGACCATAATGAGCGCAGCGATAATCGATGACGTCATCGGTATTATCGTTCTTACATTTGTCATCGGATTCAAGAATCCGGATTCCAATCCCGGCAAAGTCGTGCTCAGCACCGTACTGTTCTTCGTGCTTGCCATTGTTGTGGGTGCGGTCATCTACAAGATATTCAAGCTTTTCGATATGAAATATCCGCATACCAGAAGAATTCCCATCATGGGACTTGCTCTTTGCTTCTTCTTTTCCTACATTGCGGAAACATACTTCGGTATCGCGGACATCACCGGTGCATATGTAGCGGGAGTCGTGCTCTGTTCCATTAAGGATTCCAGTTACATCGCAGAGAAGATGGATACGAATTCCTACATGCTCTTCGGTCCCGTATTCTTCGCATCGATAGGTCTAAAGACAAACCTTACGGATATCAACGGAAGCCTTATCCTGTTCTGCATCTGCTTCGTTATCGTCGGACTTGTCTGCAAGATAATAGGATGCGGACTTGCCGGAAAGCTCTGCAGATACTCATGGGCCGACTCTCTTAAGATAGGTGTCGGAATGATGACCAGAGGTGAGGTTGCACTCATCGTATCCCAGAAGGGACTCAGTGTCGGAATGATCGGATCGGAATATTTCGCCGCAGTCATTCTTCTCATCGTTGTATCGAGCATCTCAACACCCATCTTATTAAAGGCATTGTACGCCGCAGACGACAGGAGAAAAATCCCCGCCTGATGAAAAAGAAGGCAGATACAAAACCTATAGCAGACTTTAGCGCTCCCTCATCCGTTACCCCGGAAATGCGGGAGCGTTTTCATGATGCGATCCTTTCAGTGACAAGCGACAGGGAGCGTCCCACTATCGGAACTCTGTCCGAAAAATCCCTTCACGCCATTATCAAGAATTACATAGAACCAGATGAAGATAAACAGGAGATTCCCATCGGATCTTATGTTGCGGATATATGTACCGGTGAGGAAATATTTGAGATACAGACTGCCGCACTAAAGAGAATGAGGGATAAATTACTTGAGTTTCTTCCGTGTTATAAAGTGACGATCGTTCATCCTGTCATCAGGAAAAAGAAGATATTCTGGATAGATCCCGATACCGGTGAAATGACCGTTCCGAGAAAAACATCTCCGCGCACCGGCTGCGTGGAAGATGCGATCAGGGAAGTATACGGGATCAGGGATTTTCTCGGCAATAAAAACCTGAGCGTACGCATAGTCATTATTGATGCCGATGAATTCAGGATCAAAGACGGATACGGTAAAGACAAAAAAAAACACGGAACCTGGCTCGACAAGGTTCCGACCGATATCATAGACGATATTCTTTTTGAATGTCCCGAAGATTATCTGCAGCTTCTTCCCGAAGACATTCCCGAAGAGTTCACCGTAAACGATGCGGTAAAATGCGGAATGAAAAGAGACCATGCAAGCCTTATCATTGCTTTCCTCAATAAGATCGATGTGATAGAGCATATCGGAAAAAAAGGAAGAGCATATCTGTACAGACTAAAATACTGAAAAAAGGACGGTTCCGAAGAACCGTCCCTTTTTGTTTTTTGAATTCAGATTTCGTCAGGATCCGACGGCTGCAATGAGAAGATAAACTCACTTCCTTCGCCGGGAGTCGAGATGACATTTATGTTCTCGCTGTGTGCGGTGAGGATCTCTTTTACTATCGAAAGACCGAGTCCGGTTCCCTTCTTATCCTTACCTCTGGATGAATCCGATTTATAGAAACGGTTGAAGATCAGGCTTATGTCTTCGGGAGGGATACCTACTCCGGTATCTTTGACCGATACATAGATCTTGTTCTTCTTTTCCGCTGTTTCGATCTTGATGACGGAATCGTGGTGTGAAAATTTTACCGCGTTATCGGTGAGATTATAAACGATCTGTTCGATCCTTCCCTTATCCGCATGAACAAAGAGTTCGTCACCCATGAGCACAAGCTCTATCGCGATGGATTTTTTCCTGCAGGTTCCTTCGAAGGTTTCCGCAACCTTTCTTACGACTTCGTTGATATCGAAGTCCGAAAGCTCAAGGTGCATTCCCTTGGTATTCAGATTGTTCAATGTAAGCAGTCCGTTAGTAAGCTTGGTCAGACGGTCTGTTTCGTTCAGCACTATTCCCAGATATTTTTCATGCATCTCGGGAGGAATGGTCCCGTCGATCATTGCTTCGAGATAACCTTTGATGGATGTAAGAGGGGAGCGGAAGTCATGGGAAACGTTGGCGATGAATTTCTTCTGGTCATCTTCCGCATCTGCGATCTTTCCCGACATATAGTTGAGTGCCGCTGCCAGATATCCCATCTCATCCCGGCTTTCGACATTTACTTCATAATGATAATTACCTTCCGCATATTTCTCCGCACCATTGGTGATCTTTCGAAGCGGAACGTAGACTATCCTGGTAAAGAAGATGAGGATGATCAGTGACAGCAGAAACATTATCATCAGCGTTATATAAGAGATTCCGAGAAGGGAATTGACCTGTGCTTCGATGTCATCAAGCGAATAGTGGATCGTGACATAACCTTTTGTAAGATAATCGGATGTTATGGGACAGATAACGGAAAGAACTTCCTCATCGAATGAACCGAAAAAGTCTCCGGTAAGATAATATGAACCTCCACCAATGGACGGATCGAAGTTCGGAATGACCGGAAGTGCCGCATCGGTAAAGATTTCCGTGGAAGCGGTATCAAGAAGGATGGCTCCTTCGGGAGTAATGATCCTTATATCGGAGTTCATATATACGCTCAGCGCATCAAGCTGAAGAGTGACTGTCTCTATTGTGGTCATGGAAGAGTACAGTCCCTGCGCATAGGTATCTGCTATGAGCGAAGCTTCCGAATACATAGTCTGCGCTTTTTGTGAGATAAGATAATCCCTGGTGATCTTGGGAACAAAAAGAGTAACGGTCAGAAAAGAAAACAGACCGAATATAACATATCCCAATATGAACTTAAGGTAGAGAGTTTTCTTCATAAGGTCTCGAATTTATAACCTTTACCCCAGATCGTGGAGATCCTCCAGCTGTCATTGTCACCGATCTTTTCACGGATCCTCTTGATATGGACATCAACGGTTCTGGTATCGCCCGAATATTCATAGCCCCAGATCCGGTCAAGGAGCTGTTCCCTGGTGAACACTCTGTTGGGTGATGAAGCGAGGAAATATAAAAGTTCGAGTTCCTTGGGAGGCATATCGATAGTGCGTCCCTTGTATGTGACGGAATAGTTGGTAAGGTTGATGAGAAGATCGGGGTAGGAAACCGCATCGATGCCGTCGCCGGTCACTTCCGGAACGGGAGCGGATTTTGTGGCGGTTCTTCTGAGAACTGCCTTGACCCTTGCCACCATCTCTTTGGAATCAAAAGGCTTTTCGATATAATCGTCCGCACCGAGCTGAAGTCCGAGAACCTTATCGAAAGTTTCTCCCTTGGCGGAGAGCATGATTATGGGAAGGTCGCTGTTTGCACGGACCTGCCTGCATACTTCATAGCCGTCGATCCCGGGAAGCATTATATCCAGGAGCATCAGATCGGGTCTGAACTCCGGAATCTTCTCAAGAGCGGATTCACCGTCGTTGACGATGAGCGTGTCATAGCATTCTTTGACAAGATACAGGGAGATAAGCTCCGCTATATTGTTGTCATCGTCTACTATAAGTATCTTTTGCTTGTCTACCATAGTATTCTCCCTCTTATTTAAACTTAACGATCGTGACTCCGGCGTCACCCTCACCGTATTCGCCGAGTCTGAATTCATCGATATTCTTCTGTTTTCTGAGATAGGAATGTACGGCCTTTCTCAGGGCTCCGGTACCTTTTCCGTGTACTATCCTTACCGGAGAGATATGTGCGACATACGCATCATCGAGATATTTCGATACTGCGGCAAGCGCTTCATCCGTGGTCATTCCGAGAAGATTGATCTCAGCCGAAACATACATGGACTTATCCATCTTGATGGATCCGGTGTATGTACCCGAGGTCTTTTCTTCGGGAACGGCACTGTAATCTATCTTAAGATCGGATGTCTTGACCTGCATACGCATAGAACCGCACATTACGAAAAGCTCACCCTTGGAATCGGGTTCGGTCTGGACGACACCTTTCATTCCGAGGGATGTGATGAGCACATGCACACCCTTGGTAAGTTTGGAAGGATCGGCTGAAACGGTCTTTTTGGACGAAGTCTTTTTGACGGCCGCTTCATTCTCCGCAAGCGAATTGATCTTTTCCCTCAGAGCGGTACGTTCTTTTTCAAGGTCCGCCATACCTGATGTAATGCCGGCCTTCTGCATATCGCGGATCGTCTTATCAGCGATCTCTTTGGCTTCTTCAAGGATCCTGGAGGCCTCATCATTGGCACGCCTGATGATGTTAGCCTTCTGTTCGTCGATCTTTATATTCTTATTATGGAGCTGATCCTGGAGAGTACGTATCTTTTCCTTGTACTCTGCAATCTCTTTTCTCTCATTCTCTGATTCGATACGGGACTGCTGAAGATTCTGGATGATATCTTCGAAGGATTCCGCATCCGAATCGAGATGCTTTTTGGCTTCTTCTATTATATCACTCGGAAGTCCCAGCTTGGAGGAAATCGCAAAAGCATTGCTCTTTCCGGGGACACCGATAAGGAGCCTGTATGTGGGACTTAAGGTTTCGACATTAAACTCGCAGCAGGCGTTTTCGACACCTTCTGTCCGGAGGGCGAAGATCTTGATCTCGGAATAGTGGGTCGTAGCCATGGTCCGGATGCCGAGTTTATGCATATGTTCGAGTATCGATACGGCAAGAGCGGCACCTTCGGAAGGATCCGTACCTGCACCGAGCTCATCGAACAGGCAGAGTGAATGTCTGTCTGCTTTCTTCAGGATGTCGACGATATTGACCATATGGGACGAGAAAGTGGACAGGGACTGTTCAATGCTCTGTTCGTCACCGATATCGGCAAATATATCGTTGAAAACGCAAAGTTCCGAATGCGACTTTGCAGGGATGTGCAATCCGGACTGGCCCATAAGGCATAGGAGACCTACGGTCTTGAGAGATACGGTCTTTCCGCCCGTATTGGGACCTGTTATCACAAGCTGGTCGAATTCCCTTCCGAGCCTGATATCGGTGGGAACGACCTTTTTCCTGTCTATAAGAGGATGTCTTGCATTTTTTAAATCAAGATAGTGCTTCCTGTTATATGCGGGACGGGTGGCATCCATCTTAAGAGCAAGCTTTCCCATAGCGAAAATGCAATCGAGGGTGGTCTCCGTCTCCTGATTGATCTTTATCTCTTCGGTATGGAGCCCGCATTTGGCCGAAAGGTCGGCAAGGATCCTTTCAATCTCCTCCTGCTCCTGTCTCATCAGGGTCTTGATGTCATTATTCAGATTAACGACGGATGCGGGTTCTATGAAATATGTGGAACCGGTAGATGACTGGTCATGTATCATTCCCGGAACCTGGCTTTTGTATTCGGACTTGACCGGAATGCAATATCTGCCGTCACGCATGGTGATAACGGCTTCCTGGAGATAGCTTCGGCAGGATCCGTTTATCATCTGGGTCAGGGTCGAATGGATCTTTTCCGCGTTAAGGCCTATCTGTCTGCGGATCTTTTTGAGTTCAGGTGAAGCATCGTCAGCAATCTCCTCTTCCGAGAGAATGCATCTGCGTATCTCTTCGGAAACTGCCGGGAGCGGTGAAAGCATGGAAAAGAGATCCGTCAGCGAATCGGTAAAGGATTCGTCGGATTCCCTTTCACTCTTTGCTCCGTCTTCCCTGTCGACCGAATGCCTGATCCCCGTATTTGCGGGATTAAGGGCTGAGGATATGCCTCCGCCCGATGATTCGCCGTATTTTACGAGTCTTGCGGCATTTTCAAGCTGGGATGCTATCTGAAGAAGATCCGTAGCTGAAAGGCTTGCACCCGTTTCCAGCGTTTTGACGATATATCTGAGATCGTGATTTCCACCGAAGGATGTACTGCCGTTTTTGATGATTCTTGAGAGTGCATCGGCGGTTCGGGACTGTCTTATCTCTATCTCCTTCAGGTCACATACCGGAACAAGTGCGGAAATACGCTCTTTTCCGGGTTTTGAATCAGCTTCCTGTGCCAAAAGAGAGATGATCCTATCATATTCAAGTGTGCGTAAAACCTTGGTATTCATGGCTTTTTTAAGTATATCACAGCGAACCCCTTATTTCTTTACTTTTTTTATGGGTACGGATATACTGAAATAACCATGGAGAATAAAAAAAATACGGATGAAAAATTAAACAGATCCGAGAAAAACGGAGCATTTCAGCAGAGCATAATCTCCGAGCAGATCAAGAAAAGACCCATCAATAAATACCGCCTGCTCAGAAGAACTCTTATGACCGCTCTTCTTGCGATAGTTTTCGGAATCATCGCATCCGTGACCATCTGGATACTGGAGCCTGTTCTCTCAAAATGGATATCCAGAAGCGACCAGAGTCAGGGAAGGGATGCGGTTCATTTTATCGATACGGGAGATGACATATCCGCTCAGGAAGTATTACAGGACTATATGGAGCAGGAAGCCGTTCTCGGAAGAGAAGGGGATAACTCTGCGGCAGTTGCAAACCTTCCGCTTACCAACGAGCAGATACAGGTTCTCTTTTCCCAGCTGTCACTGGATGTTACCGATTACAGACAGATCTATCAATCGATGTCTTCCTATGTAAGGGAGATGAGCAAATCCATAGTAACCATAACCGCGATCACTTCCGATACGGATTGGATAGGAACAATCGAACAGCACAGCAAACAGGCTTCCGGACTTATTGTTGCCGAGGATCATGTAGATCTTTATATTATTGCCGACAGGGCTCCATTGGCCGGAGCACAGTCCCTTGCCATACAGTTCAGCACCGGATATGTTACCGAAGGAAAGGTCAAGGCCACAGACGAAGCTACGGGACTCGTTATGATCTCTGTCAAGATCTCGGATCTCAGTGATGATCTTGCCGCAAACATTCCTCTTGCTACGCTCGGAAGCACTTATGCATCCGTCGGCACCCCTGTGTGCGCACTCGGAAGTCCCCTGGGAAGCGTCGGATCCATCGGTTACGGAATGATCAATGCATCCAGGAGCACTCTTGAATATCCCGATACGGCAGATACTCTTCTTCAGACCAATATTGTCGGTTCGGATAACGCCGGAGGTTTTCTTTTCAACTATAACGGACAGGTGATAGGTATCATTGCACCCGACCAGAAAAAGAGTGAGATTGACGGACTGATCTGTGCGTACGGTATCAGCGAGCTTAAGAGCAGGATCAGCGCCATGGCAACCGGAAAGCCGGGCGTATATTTAGGTGTGATCGGTACTTACGTTACCAATGAGGCCAATTCGCAGCTCGGAGTTCCGTACGGAGCATATGTTTTAAGGACAGAGATGGATTCTCCCGCTATGCTTGCCGGCATAAGAACCGGAGATGTCATTGTCAGACTCGGAGATACGCCGATCACAAGTTATACCGATTACGTAAATGTCCTTCAGACATATGAAGTCGGAGACAAGATAACCGCAGCCGTTATGAGAAAATCCCAGCTTCAGTATGTTGAGCTTGAGTATGTCATGACCGCACGCTCATCCGGGATAATCTTCGAAGAGGATTGAAAGGAAAGATATGAAGCATATTGCTGAATTTAATGAAGGTGAACATATAAGAGAGATATATCTGTGCAAGAACGTATCTCCCGCCGTTACCAAAAACGGCAAGGAATACCTCAATGTACAGCTTATGGACAGGACCGGCAGTATCGACGGTAAGATCTGGGAACCCGGTGATCCCGGTATCGATGATTTCAGCAAGCTGGATTATGTGGAAGTCAATGCGGATGTCAATGTCTGGAACAATACCAAGCAGCTCAACATCAAGAGGATCCGCGTTGCAAGGGAAGGCGAGTATGATCCCGCCGAATATCTTCCCGTAAGCCCCAGGGATAATGAAGAGATGTACAAGGAGCTCCTCGGATTCATCGACAGCGTTAAGGATAAGTACTATAACGCTCTTCTTAAAAAGCTTTTTGTTGAGGATGAAGACCTTGTAAAGAAATTCCGTTCCTGTTCCGCAGCCAAGACGGTTCATCACGGATTTGTCGGCGGACTTATGCAGCATACGCTCGGAGTTGCAGGTGTTTGTGATTACATCAGCGGCAAGTACGAAGTACTCAACCGGGATCTTCTGATAACATCGGCGCTCTGTCATGATATTGCCAAGACTAAAGAATTTACCCCGTTTCCGGAGAATGATTATTCCGATGACGGACAGCTCCTGGGACATATAGTCATGGGTTCCGAGATGGTTGCCATAGCCGCATCGGGAATCGAAGGATTCCCTCACACACATCTGACCCAGCTTCAGCATTGCATACTTGCCCATCACGGAAAGTATGAATTCGGATCTCCGAAGCTTCCGGGACTTGTCGAAGCAATGGCACTTAACCTTGCAGATGAGATGGATTCCAAGATAGAAATATTTACGGAGATGTTCGAAAATACTCCGGACAAAAAAGGGCAGTGGCTAGGATCCAAGAAATTCTTAAACGATGCGAATGTCAGATCCACGATAATGTAAACACGTAAAATGATCGGAGGATATTGCCGATGGCGATGTCCTCCGTATTTATAAGAATATGGCTGAAAAAATCTTTAAGAAAAATGATGAGATCACTCTGACGGTTACTGATATCTCCGATGACGGAGCCGGTATCGGAAAAAGTGACGGATTCATTTTTTTTGTTAAAAATGCATTACCCGGAGATGAGATCAGGGCAAAGGTGATGAAGGTCACAAAGAGCTACGGCTTTGCAAGACTTACGGAAGTGATAAAACCTTCCGCGGGAAGATGCAAGGCAGGGTGCGTTGTGTCCGAAAAATGCGGAGGCTGCACACTGCAGAATTACAGATATGATGAGCAGCTGCGATTTAAATTCAATAAAGTGAAAAACGATCTTATCAGGATCGGCGGTTATTCCGAAGAGGAGATAAATGCGAAGCTGTGCGATATTGTCGGAATGGACGATCCGTACAGATACCGCAACAAGGCACAGTATCCCGTACGTATGGGAAAAGACGGAAAGCCTCACGCAGGATTTTTCGCCGGACATACTCATTCCGTCATCGAAACGGATGATTGTCTTATAGAGCCTGAAATAAATGCGTCGCTCCTTAGAGCCGTAATATCCTGGATGAACAAAAACCACGTCAAGGCATACGATGAGGAAAGCGGTAAGGGACTGGTAAGACATGTACTCATAAGACACGGATTTGTCTCGGGTGAGTGCCAGGTCAATCTTGTCATCAACGGAAATAAGATCCCCGATGAGATCGGATTGATCAACGCGCTTAAGGAAGTGATGCCTGAGAATCTTAAATCCGTTACTCTCTGTCCCAATACGAAAAACGATAATGTGATCCTCGGTGATTCATACAGAACGATATACGGTGAAGGATATATTACCGATACACTTGTGGGAATACGCTTCAGGATTTCTCCTCTTTCTTTTTACCAGGTCAATCCCGTTCAGACGGAAAAGCTCTACGGACTTGCAAGGGACTATGCCGGACTTGCCGGCGAAGAGGAAGTGCTCGATCTGTACTGCGGTATCGGGACCATTTCCCTGATGATGGCTGCAAAGGCAGGACACGTCACAGGCGTGGAGATCGTGGACAGAGCCATCAAGGATGCGAAGGATAATGCGAAGATAAACGATATCAGAAATGCGGAGTTCATAACGGGAGCTGCGGAGGATGTCATACAGACAATGCTTCCGGGTGCGGACGAGAAGAGAAGAAAGCCGGATGTCGTTGTGGTCGATCCTCCCCGAAAGGGCTGTGCGAGATCATGTATAGATGCGATCCTTACACTTGCACCCTCACGTGTTGTGTATGTAAGCTGCAATCCTTCAACACTCGCACGCGATCTCAAGATCTTCCGTGAAGGAGGATATGAACTCATGAAGGCAACACCTGTGGACATGTTCCCTCATTCGAGCCATGTTGAGACGGTAGTATTGCTTTCGCGTGTATAAAAGAAAACGGCAAAAAGATGAGTATAAGCGGATTAATATCCGGGATATCTTGCTTAGGAGATTGCTGTGGTGATGGATAAAGATTTTAGAGGAAATGCGTATATAGTAAAAGACAAAGAAGTATTATTGGATTACAGCGGTGGGTTTGCGGATTTGGCAAATGAGATTCCCAATACGATTGAGACAAGATTTGCGTCTGCGTCCATGGGCAAGACTTTTGTTGCCGTGGGAATCCTTCAGCTGATCGAAGCAAGGAAACTGAAATTCGAAGATACTCTTGGGACTATCCTTGATATCGATCTGAAAAGCATTGATCCGGGTGTCACCGTGAAGCAGCTTTTGAACCACACTTCCGGCGTTCCGGATTATTTCGATGAGTCAGTCATGGATGATTACGAGGCGCTTTGGACAGATTATCCTAATTACAGAATTAGACATAATAAGGACATGCTCCCGCTGTTTATAGAGAAACCCATGATGTATCCCAAGGGTGAGAAATTTCAATATAATAATTCCGGGTATGTACTGCTTGCTATGATCATAGAAAAGATCACGGGGCTGGATTTCGACATATATCTGAAAAGAAATGTCTTTGATCCATGCGGGATGGATTCCACAGGATATTTCGCATTTGATAAGCTGCCTGCAATGTGCGCAAACAGCTATATCTATTGTCCGGATACAAAAGACTACCGCACAAATATATATTCTGTTGGTGCCAAGGGCACCGGTGACGGAGGGGCATTTGTGACAGTAGGGGATATCGTGAAATTCTGGAACGGCCTGATCAAACATGAGTTGCTTTCTGAGAAAATGGTATCGGAGATGTTTTCCAAACAAAGCGGTGACGGGAAGGATCCGGAAGAAGGGTATTACGGCTACGGAGTATGGATCATCGATAATCCCGATGGACAGGACTATGTATATATGCAGGGGTGTGATGATGGAGTGAGTGCAATTTCAGAATACAATCCAAATAACGGAATGATCACAGTCATTCTCAGTAATTACGGTGATAATGTGTGGTCGAGAATGAGGAAAATCCGGGAGGAAGTGTATGATTGTTCCGAGAAATGAGAGGAAAAGTGGTTAATCAATGAAACTACAGTCGAGACGGTCGCACTCATTGAGCGGGTCTGAAATGATTAAAAAATATATTGACTCTCACATTATGTGAGGGATTATCGTTGTGGTGAGCTCAAGAAATACATCCATGGAGGTTGGAACAAGACATGCTTAAAATAGGCGAATTTTCAAAATTGTCCAGAGTAAGTATCAGGATGTTACGCCACTACGACGATATCGGACTGCTGAAACCTGCTGAAATCGATGAGTTTACCGGGTATCGTTATTATCATGAGGAACAGCTTTTTACCATCGGCAGGATCACATCATTAAAGGATATGGGTTTTGCCCTTGCGGACATCATAAAGATCCTTGACAGTTACGATGATAAAGAAAAGATGGATGCCTTTTTGTCAGAAAGACAGAAGGAACTGTCAAAGCTTTCCAAAGAAACGGAGTACAAACTGATGCTTCTGGATACAGCCCGAAAGAGGCTGAGAAAGGAGCAAAACATGAGTTTTGATGTTGCAGTAAAAACAATACCCGAGAGATATGCGGCAACGGTTCATATGGTGGTTCCCCATTATGAGGATGAAAACATCTTGTGGGGCACTATGATGGGCGAGTGCAGGAATCTGGTGCCTTCTGACCCTTGTCTTGCGGCTGCAGAATTCCTCGATGATGAGTACAAAGAAGAAAACGTTGAGATTATCGCCTGGATGACCGTGAACGGTACTTATTCAGATACGGAACATGTGAAGTTTAAGACACTTCCTGCAGTGAAGGTTGCAAGTTGCATCATTAAAGGCAGTTATGATCAGATGGGTGATGCATATGCAACGGTGGTATCATGGATCAAGGCTAACGGCTATAAAATGAACGGTCATATGTTCAATATCTATCATGTGAGTCCGGCACAGACACAGAATCCGGATGAATATGTGACGGAAGCATGTTTTCCTGTGGGGTAATAACTATTTATGCCAAGGAGTTTAATTGCTCCTTGGCGTTTTTTCGAAAGGAGCGCGGTCATGGAATATATCCAAGTTACAAAAGAGAATATCGAAAAAGAACATATTTGCTGCGCTATTTCCAACAATAAGGATGTGCAGGTCTCATCAAAGAAAGCTTGGCTTGCGGACAGGTTTGATGAGGGCCTTGTTTTTCTAAAGAGTGTAGAGCGCGGCAAATGCTTTATAGAATATATCCCGGCAGAGAATGCGTGGGTACCGATAGAGGCTGGCGGATATATGTACATCGATTGCCTGTGGGTATCCGGATCTTTCAAAGGTCATGGTTATTCCACAGATTTGCTTGCTGCATGCATCGATGACAGTAAGGAAAAAGGAAAGAAGGGGCTTTGCATATTATGTGCTGCAAAGAAATTACCATTTCTTGCAGATCCAAAGTTCCTGAAGTACAAGGGATTTATTGTTGGCGATGAAGCTGATAATGGTATACAACTTTGGTACATGCCGTTTGATAAAAAGGAAGATGCACCCAAATTCAAGGAATGTGCCAAGCATCCATATATAGATGAGAAAGGATATGTCCTGTATTACACAAGCCAGTGTCCGTTCAATGCAAAGTATGTACCGATTTTGGAACAGACAGCGAAAGAAAATGGTATTCCCTTTAAGGCGATTCACATAGAGAGCAGGAAAGAAGCGCAAAATGTCCCGACTCCAATCACGAATTATGCTCTTTTTCATGATGGAGAGTATGTATCAAATGAGCAGATGAACGATAAGAAGTTCTTAAAGTTGGTCAATGGATAGATGTCAAAATTCTTGCCCACGCAAAAGAACGTCGAGACGGTATGTCTTTTGAACAGCAAATTTGCCAAGGCATAGGATTTTGTTCAAAAGACTATAATCCGGCAAAAAGAGAAAAATGTGCCGGAATACAAGCAGCTTATGAAAATGATCATGATAAAGGGGCTGACAATATGATCGTCATTATTACAGGTGCATCCCATACAGGAAAAACCGTATTGGCTCAGAGGATGCTTGAAAAATATAAATATCCGTATCTGTCGATCGATCATCTGAAAATGGGATTGATCAGAAGCGGTAATACAGAACTTACTCCGATGGATGATGACGAACTTGTAGGCTATCTCTGGCCGATTGTTCGTGAAATGATCAAGACGGCGATAGAGAATGAGCAGAATCTTATCGTAGAAGGTTGTTATATTCCTTATGATTGGCGTAAAGACTTTGCTGATGAGTGTTTGTCCGAGATCAGGTTCATATGTCTTGCGATGACGGATACATATATCGATGCTCATTTTGATGATATAAGAAAACACGGATCCGATATTGAGAACAGGCTGGATGATTCTGACTGCACCGCCGAGTGGATAAAAGAAGGAAACCGGAAGGTTATAGAAGGATTCCGTCGTATGGGAGAAAAGATCATTCTCATAAATGATGATTACACGAAAGCAATAACGGAGTGTTTGAAATCAGTAAAGATATCCGGGATGCGTGAATGACTTTGTTGTCAAGAAAGGCAAGTATTAGATGGATTACAGTACCAAAATATCCGAAAGAATGTAGAATCAGCCGGACAAGGGTGAACATATGGAACTAAAAACAAAACGTCTGACTCTCAGACCGGTCAGAATAGGTGATGAAAAAGAAATACATGAGTACGCAGGCGATAAAGAAATCACGATGATGTTCTGGCTTCCAAATGATACTTTTGAGGAGACTGCCGATTTTGTCAAAAGGGCTGCACAGGATTGGAACTCGGAAGAGCAGATCTGTTTCGATTTCGTTATCCTTTTGGAAGGAAAGATCATCGGTGGATGTGATGCGGATTTAAGTCACAGTGAGGACCGTTCTTATGCAACACTTGGCTGGATAATAAACAAGGCATACAGAAATCAGGGCTATGCTTCCGAGGCTGCTTCAGCAATCCTTGATTATGCATTCGAAAATCTTGGGATAGATAAGGTATATGCGCAGTGTGATATAAATAATCCGGCTTCATTCGGAGTAATGCGCAAGATCGGAATGAAGTGCATCAATGATAAAGGGACGCGAACATATCCCCGAACAGGAAAAACATCGGGAGAATATACCTGTCTGATCACCCGCAAAGAGTGGGAAGAAAGAACCGATCGATGGAAGTGATGTAATACGATCATTAGGAGATATTATGAAGAAATGGTATGACGAAGAATATGAATTTACGATAGAAGTAGCAGGCTTTTTGCATGGTGACCATACGGAAAGATATTGCCGTAACGGCGAAGAGATAGGCGATGTATATAAATGCACCTACGGCTGTCCTGTTAATGAAGATGGATACGGAATCTGTTCAAAGACAATGATGATGTTGTATCCCTTGATGGAATCAGTAAGAAGCGGCGGTGATCTGACCAAAGTCGGCGGAGACGGGAAGTACTCAAAAACTGTCGTATGTCCGGATGGCTGTGTGATCTTCAAGCTGACTGCAAAGCCGCTTGGAAATGAAAACTTCCATACCGGCGGATTTTGGGATTATCCCGATGAGACTCAGAAATCAGAATAGGAATAAAATGAAGATTGTAAATATAAAAGATCCGAATGAAAAAAGAACGATCGCAAGAACGGTGCTTGAGGGACTGACGGAATGGTTTGAAGTCGAAGAAAGCCGTGAAGGTTATATTCGGGACTGTGCAGACCTGACTTTTCTGGCGGCTATGGATGATGACAGGGCCGTGGGGTTCCTGTGCCTGAAGGAGACGGGAAATGCCACGGTTGAGCTTGCCGTTATGGGAGTGATGAAGGAGTATCACAGAAACGGCGCCGGCCGACAGCTTGTAGAAAAAGCCAAGGAAACAGCTAAGGCCGAAGGATACGAATTCATGCAGGTCAAGACTGTGAAGATGGGAATGTATGAGGACTATGACAGGACCAATCTTTTTTACATAAGCTGTGGTTTCAGGGAGCTGGAAGTTTTCCCGCTTCTTTGGGATGAGTCAAATCCCTGCCAGATCTATGTGATGTCTTTAAAGTGATTTCTTTCGGACAAAACAAAGCAATCCAAGACAGGATTGTATTCAGATACAGCCATAAAATCTTAAGTGAAAGGAGGGATACCGAATGGATTGGGTAAGGACTGTCAATGATGCAATTGAATATATGGAAGAGAATCTGACAGAAGATATAACCCTCGCGGATATATCCAAAGCAGTAAATCTTTCGGCATTTCATTTCCAGCGGGCATTCACGCTGCTGACCGATATGTCTCCCGCAGAATATCTGCGAAAAAGGAGATTATCACTGGCAGGTTCGGAACTTGCAAAAGGTGACGGAAAAGTCATAGATATTGCACTCAAATACGGTTACGATTCACCTGAAAGCTTTACCAAAGCGTTCACCAGGTTTCATGGTGTTTCACCTGCGCAGGCCAAAAAAGGAGAGCCTATCCGATTCATGAGCAGGTATACCGTCCGGATCACAATAGAAGGAGGCAGCATCATGGAATACAATATTGAGAAATGGGAAGAGATGGAACTACTCGTACATACAAAGGTATTTAATGCCGGAACAAGCGAGGAAGAGATTCCGAAATTCTGGGATGAATATTATGCGAATGAGGAGTATAGAAAGATCCCCGGGTATCTGGGAGTGTGCGCTCAGGCGAAGACCGGAAGCGAAGAATTTAAATACGGCATAGGCTGCAAAGCCGCCGATGTCGAAGGCATACCTGACGGATTTGAGATCATCCGGATTCCGGAATATGACTGGGCGGTATTCAAATGCGTGGGGCCGACCCCTAAGGCAATACAGGATATGTGGGAGAGGATTTACAAAGAATGGCTTCCTGTGTCTGATTATGAACTGATCCCCGATGTGGACATAGAGAATTATCTGCCCGGTGACCCTTCATCAGCCGACTATGTGAGTGAGATCTGCATACCCGTCCGAAAAAAAGAATAAGAAGCGTAAGCAGAGAGAACACTTTGTCGGAAATGCTCCAATACATAAGCATATCGGAGGGGAATACAGATGAATAAGGATTGGTCGGAAAAGAATAAAGAAATACAGAAACTCTTATCTAAGGAAGCCACTTTCAGCGATGCCATCGAGAAACTGATAGAATTCAGGAATGAACTGTTCCAGCATATTACCTGGATAGTTGAAGGCTATCCCAAGGAGGCGTTTTATCAGCAGCCGTTCGCCGGCGCAAATGGATATCACAGCAAAACCCTTGCTTATTCCATCTGGCATATATTCAGAATAGAAGACATTGTTGCCCATGAGATGATCGCAGAGGACGAGCAGATACTGTTTAGTGAAAAGTTTCTTAAGAAGACTGCATCTCCCATCATCACAACAGGCAATGAACTTGAAGGAAAAAAGATAGCCGAGTTTTCAAAGAAGCTGAATGTGCAGGAGCTTTACCTTTATGCAAAGGCGGTCAAGGAATCAACGGATAAGATTCTTTTACAGCTGCAATACAAGGATTTAAAAAGAAAGTTTAACGAGGATACAAAAAAGAGGCTGATAAAGGGAAAGTGCGTAAGCAAGGATGAAAATGCTTTCTGGCTGATAGACTACTGGTGCGGCAAGGACGTGAAAGGACTTATTCAAATGCCGTTTTCACGTCACTGGATCATGCACATCGAAGCAATGCTGCGCATAAAGGACAGACTTTGCAAGGATGCAAGAAAAGGCGCGGATCCGGTAGCGATATGCGGACTTTCCTGTAACCATTGTTTTCTCGGAGCGTGGTGCGGCGGATGCAGGACGAAGTATAATGTCTGTTCCTTTGCCACTTGTTCCGAGGGCAGGATATGCCCCAACGTAAAATGCTGTAATGAAAAAAACATAGATGCCTGTTATGAATGCAGTGAACTTGAAACCTGCGAAAAAGGTTTCTTTGTTCCGTCAAATGACGGAGCAAATGCAGCAAGAGCGCAATGTCTGTATATCAGAAAGCATGGAAAGAAGGAATTTCTGAAAGTCCAGACCAGACTGCATGAGAAATATGAATTTGAGAAAGTGCAGGAAGTCATCGGACAGGATTATAAAAAGGCGCTTCGGATGTTGGAAGAAGAGTGATTCCAACTGCCCGTTGGATTATCTCCGAAAATGCGTTGTTAGGAAATCTCTTTGACAATTGTTATATTGAATCTATCGAAGATGCATCTGTCGAATAACAGTCAAAGGGAGGTTAATCATATGTCATTAGGAAATAATATAAAAAAATTCAGGCATGATCTGGGGATTACTCAGGAAGAATTAGCAGGTATCTTATCCGTTACCGGCCAGGCAGTCAGCAAATGGGAAAGTGGAGCGGGGCTTCCGGATGTAACACAGATCGTTCCGCTGGCTCAGGCTCTGAATGTTTCAACGGATGCTCTTTTTGGATTTGGAGTTGAAAGTTATGATCACAAGCTGGCAGATGAGATCTGGTTTGAAGCAAAGAAGTTAAGAGACAGCGGCGAACCGTCACAGGGAGCTCTGGCTGCGGTAGAGTATCTGGATCAAAAGTGTGAGGAAAACATATTTAATTACGGGATTATGGTACGCTTTGTTCAATCCGTTGCCCACATGAGCCGTTTCGTCAATCCGCATAACTCATACTGCAAGGATCTGCTCGCAGATGATCGGAAAAGATGGAACCATCTGGTGAAAAGTGCGGAAAACCGTGCCCTTCAGGTAATAAGGTATTCGGGTGAGAAGGAATCTGCTGAAGAGTGTCATTATGCGCTGGCGTGGCTGTACTGGCATTTACGGGAATTTGAAAAAGGCCGAGAGCACATCGCCGAATTGCCTTCCATAAAAAGTAACATGCTGAAGGAACCGCTTCTGCCCTATTACTCTTTTGTCGAAGCGGATGGAGATGGTATGGAAGGCTGGAAAAGCCTGGTCCGTGACAACTATCAGAACTTCATCCGTGCACTGAACAAACAGATAGTCTATGCTGCCGAAGGTCTGATGTGGTCAGGTACTCTCAGTGATGCGGAAGAAAACTGTCATTGGGGACTTTCCGTCATGGATCGGTTTTGTGAAAACAGTAAGATGAGGGCCTATTGTCAGGGCTATTACCGCGACACTGCCAAGTTCCTGGTTGGCGCATACCTGAGGAACAGCAAACCGGACAAGGCGGCACAGGAGTGGAAGAAGCTTTGTGAAAAGATCGAAGAGTACATACAGTTCTGCGATGAGATCAATTCTTTCGATAAAGCCCTGGTGATCCGCGATTACGGTGAGAAAGCGGCTGAAAACATGAGTCATTATACAAGAGAATGGATCGAAGGCAAGAAACAGTTCATGCTGGGCCAGCTTAAGGAATGGTGTGATAACGCAGTATTTGCCGAATTTGAGAAACAGATATCATAAACAGTTTACGCCACCGTTTTATACCAACAGAACGGTGGCGTAATTCTTTCTTTCTGTTATTATGGTAAGTAGGGGAGAAAGGGGCTGCAGAATGAATATTGAAACTGAGAGATTAGTTATAAGGTCGATCAGGCGCGGGGATGAGAAAGTATATGTCGAAATGGCCGGGGACGGCAGCCTTACGGAAATAGGCTTTGATGAGACATTTCCCGACTGGGCAGATGACTGGATCAATGAGGCGCTGGAACTGACCGAAAAGGATGATCCCAGAGCCGATTATATTCCCTGTACCATATTGCTCAAGTCTACCGGAGAAGTAATAGGAAACGTCGGATGCACATATTACGAAGATACGGATAAAATAGGGATCTGCTACTTTATCGGAGCGGATCACAGAAGAAACGGATATGTGACAGAAGCCGTGAAGGCCTATGTCCGGTATTTTTTCGAACACTATAAAGAGAATGAGCTGATAGCCACTATCAAGGATGATAATCTTCCTTCCGTGAAGTCAGCCGAAAGTTCCGGCTTTAAGCTGCTTGAGACGAAGATGTATAAAGACATCTATGACGAGAAAGAGGAATTATACAGGTTTTATTCCTATAGCAGACAGTGAGGTAAAAGCGATTGAGAGACTACAGCGTACAGAACAAGAAGGCCTGGGAATTTGATGCATACTGTTTTTGGGTAGAGCATTCGGGAACTCCCGAAGACAGGGCAGCGGAGGATGTTAAGGATCCTGTCAAAATGCTGAGAAAGTATGCAGGGTATTTTGATTCTTTTGAAGGAGTGAAGATTGCAAATATCTGCGGTTCCTGCGGAAAGAAAGCTGTTCCGCTGGCGCTTCTCGGCGCGGAGGTGACGGTCTTCGATATTTCCGAAGATAATAAAAGATATGCAATGGAAGTAGCAAAGGCCGCGGGTACGCATATTGATTACGTTGTCGGAGATGTGCTGGAAATAGATGAGGACAGATATTCGGGTTTCTTTGACGTAGTGTTTATGGAAGGCGGTATTCTTCATTATTTTCACGATATCGATGAGTTCATGAAGAAAATGAATATGCTCTTAAAACAGGGCGGCAAGATAATCTGCAGTGATTTTCATCCTTTTACCAAGATCAATGACAGTTTGAACTATCAGTTTCCGACAATGAGTTATTTTTCTACGGATGTATATGAGGGAGAAATGGCTCATGCAAGATTTTATGATGAAGAGACCAGAAAGAATATGCCGAAGTGCAGCTACAGAAAATATACGATAAGCGAGATTCTTAATTCAATGATCGAATGTGGTTTTGTAATAAAGAAGTTTGACGAACATCCTTCATGGGAAAATGAAAATCTCCCCGGAGAATTCACCGCAATAGGAATCAAAACCGAAATACAGACAGTATAAATTTCTCGGATATGATTCTCAAATGCATTTCCCGGATAAAACTAAGGGCATTATAAAATGAGCATTATAGAAATAATCAAAAACAGACACAGTTATCGCGGTACTTATAAGGATGATAAAGTACCGAAAGAAGATCTTGTGACAATAATGGAAGCCGGACTGGCTGCACCATCCGGCTGTAATATGCAGACAACAAGTCTTATCTGTGTGGATGATCCGGATGTTTTAAGTAAGATCCGCACGGTCATCGATCCTCCGATAGCCGAGACTGCGCCTGCAATGATCTGCGTTTTGACTCAGAGAATAAATGCATATAGAGATAAATGCTTTGCCGTCCAGGATTATTCGGCTGCAATAGAAAATATGCTGCTTGCAATTGAGGAATTGGGCTACAGCAGCTGCTGGTATGAAGGGCATATTACAGACGATGACAGGATCGGAGATAAGATAGCGGGGTTACTTAATGTGCCCGAAGGATATGATCTTGTGTGTGTTCTTCCTGTCGGCATTGCCGAAGACGAGATCACTGTTCCCAAGAAAAAGTCATTTGATGAACGAGCATGGTTTAATTCTTTTAACCGGAATGTTTTGGAAAATCATAGAGGAAATGGAACATGACGAATCAATTAAGCATTAGAGCAGTTCAGTTAAGCGATGCCGGTCGTCTGGCGGAAATATACTCATATTATGTATTAAACACGGCAGTATCGTTTGAGTACGAGGCTCCTTCAGTTGATGAATTCATTGAAAGAATAAAGAATACTATAGAGAAGTACCCATATCTGGTCTGCGAAAAGAATGGTCTGGTAGTGGGATATGCTTATGCCGGAGCATATAGTACGAGAGAAGCTTATGCATGGACTGTAAGTACATCAATTTATATAGATAAGGATCATCGAAGAGAGGGTATAGGCTCGCTATTATATGCTTCCTTAGAACTCGAACTGAAAAAGCAGGGAATCCTCAATCTTCTTGCCGGAGTTGCATTTTCCGAGAAAGAAGATGAGTTTTTGTCTCATGACAGTTATCTGTTCCACATAAAGGAAGGATATGAAAAGGTAGCACATTTAAAGGCTGTCGGTAAGAAATTTCACAGATGGTATGACCTTTTATGGATGCAAAAGAAGATTTGACCGGAGTGAAGGAAAGTTATCTTTCAGTATTATTGATGATGGGGGAAGGAAATGATAGATTTACGAGAAGCAAAAAAAGAAGATTTGGAATTACTGTATTCCATGCAATTGAAAGCTTTTGCAGCTTTGTTCGAAAAGTATCAAGATAAGGAGACAAGTCCCGCTGCGGAACCGTTCGAGCGAACGCTTCAACGATTTTCTAATGCGAACGTAACATACTATCTGATTTTGGAAGATGAGAGCGTTATTGGCTCAATTCGTATTCGCAAGCAAGATAAGATATATGTTTTGGTACAAATATTAATCTTGCCGGAATATCAGAATAAAGGGCTTGCGCAGCAGGCAATCAAAAAGGTTGAATCTCTATATCCGGATGCAGAATACTGGCGCCTCGATACCATAGCTCAGGAAGATAAGCTATGTCATTTATACTCAAAAATGGGTTATCAGAAGACGGGAGAGATTGAGCATATTAAAGATGGCATGGACATAGTGTTTTTTGAGAAACAAATGGTGCATTAAATCGGAAGATAAAAAGTGAACCGGCGAGAAAAATGTACATAGTATATTTGAACAGTCAATATGAAAACAAGAAAAGAAGCAATAAAATACGGACTGTCTTTTCCGGATACATACCCGGACACTCCGTTTCATGATACAAATTGGCAATTGGTCAGATACAAAGGAAATAAAAAAGCATTTCTGTGGACATATGAAAAAGACGGATATATAAACCTGAATGTGAAGGTGGATCCCGATAAAGCATATTTTTGGCGACAGATATATAAATCAGTCATTCCGGGATATCACCAGAACAAGGATCATTGGAATACGATCATTTTGGACGGAAGCATTCCGGATAAAGATATCAAGCTGATGATTGCCGAAAGCTATGATCTGATCAGTGATTGTCCTTCAAAGAGAATATATGAAGCAGTAAAGCTGATACCATACGGTCATGTTGCAACATATTCGCAGATTGCTGAAGCGGCAGGTGACCGGAAGATGGCGAGGGCAGTCGGAAATGCGCTTCATAAGAATCCGGATCCGGATAACATTCCCTGCTTTCGCGTCGTGAATGCAAAGGGGGAACTTGCAGGTGAATTTGCTTTCGGAGGATCCGGAGCACAGGCAAAACTTCTGGAAGCGGAAGGGATAACCGTTTCAGGCGGGAAAGTCGATCTTGCAAAATATCAGTGGAAAGGCTGAATCTATGCATTTTGCAGACGCCAAAGGAATACTGAGCGGCAGTGGCGGACACTGCGGAATGAATATATACCGTGGGTGTACTCACGGCTGTATTTATTGTGACAGCAGGAGCAAGTGCTATCAGTTCACACATCCCTTTGAAGATATAGAAGTCAAACAGAACGCACCGGAACTGCTTGAAAAGGCACTGAGGTCAAAAAGAAAAAAATGCATGATCGGTACAGGCTCTATGTCCGATCCGTATATGCATTGCGAAAAAGATTTGGAACTGACAAGGAAATGTCTTGAGATAATCCGCGATAATGAATTTGGGCTTGCAATACAGACAAAATCAGACCTGATTCTCAGAGATTTAGACCTGCTGGATGAGATCAACCGTAGTGCTAAATGCGTAGTTCAGATAACTCTCACTACTTACGACGATGATCTGTGCCGGATCCTTGAACCGAATGTTTGTAATACCAAGCGCCGTATCGAAGTGCTGGATAAGATGAAGGAAAGAGGAATACCTACGATAGTATGGATGACACCTATACTTCCATTCATCAATGATACGGAAGAAAATATCAAAGCGATTCTTAGTGAATGTGTACGGACAGGAGTAAAGGGCGTTATAGATTTCGGAATGGGTATGACGCTCCGGGAAGGCGACAGAGAATATTATTATGCGGCACTCGACAAACACTTTCCCGGAATGAAAGAAAGATATATCAAGCGATACGGCAACTCCTATGAACTGCCGAGTCCGAATGCTAAGGAATTGACGAAATGCTTCCGGAAAATATGTAAGGATAACGGGATAATGTGCAACCCGGATGATTGTTTTAAGTATATGCAGGAATTGCCGGATAAATACCCGCAGATGAGCATATTTGATCTGTAAGAATATGATCGAACATCCTATACCGCCGATATATAACAAAAAATCAAAAATTCTGATACTTGGGAGTTTTCCTTCCGTTAAATCGAGGGAAGAGGGTTTCTTTTACGGACATCCTCAGAACCGGTTCTGGAAGGTTACTTCTGCTGTGGTTGGAGAAGCTGCTCCGCAAACCGTACCCGAAAAGAAGAAATTTCTTTTACGAAACCATATCGCGCTATGGGATGTTATAGGTTCATGCGATATAACCGGTTCATCGGATTCCAGCATCAGAAACGTTACCGCAAATGATCTGAGCGTGATACTTGATAATGCAGATATCAAGCAGATATATGTGAACGGAAAGACCGCGTACAAGTATTATGTGAAATATTCGGAAGAAAAAACCGGCAGGCCTGCAATCTGTCTGCCGTCCACCAGTCCTGCGAATGCGGCATGGTCGGTCGAACGTCTTACGGATGCATGGAGCTGCATAAAGAAAGAAATCAAATAAAAGAACCTTATGACTGAACACAATACAGAAAACATTCATGCATTGATAGAGCAATGCGGACTGGGAACAATAGAAGAAGAGATTATTCCGGTATCGGGAGGCTTTATGCACAAAATGTATAAGGTGCATACAACTGCCGGCACCTATGCGGTGAAATGTCTGAACCCGGAAATAATGAGTCGTCCGGACGTTATGGAGAATTATGCCGAAGCGGAAAGACTGGAACGGATCCTTGAGGATAACGGTCTTCCCGTTGTGGCGGCATTATCTTTTGGCGGAAAGAAGATGATTCCGGTAAACGGAAGATATTTTTATATCTTCCCGTGGCTGGAAGGAAAGATCACAGACTTTAATGAGATATCGAAAGAGCAGTGTTTTACCGCAGGATCATTGACTGGAAGAATCCACTGTATTGATGCTCATAATATCGAAGCGAAAGAATCTGAATTAAGTGAAGTGGATTTTAACGCTCTGCTTGACGGTGCGCTGAAGAAAGAAAGCGTAATAGCATCGGCACTTAAAGAGAACATCGCACTTCTTGAGAATGCACAGAAGAGTTTAAACGAAGCAAGGAAAAAGCTTCCTTCGATGAGCGCGATCTGTGATGACGATATGGATCCCAAGAATGTAATGTGGCATGAGGGGAAAGCATACATCATCGATCTTGAATGTCTGGAATACGGTAATCCTATTTCGTCCGCTTTGAATCTTGCACTTCAATGGTGCGGAACGGTAACCGGCAATTTCAATAAAGATAATCTTGAAGAGTTTTTCAAAGGATATCTTCAATCTTATGACAACGGATTCAGATCCTATGATGAGCTTTTCGGAATAGCATATACATGGATCGAGTGGCTAGAGTACAACATAAAACGTGCACTGGGCATGGTCAGTTCCGATCCGGGAGAAATAAAACTCGGAGAAACGGAAACCTTGAATACTATAGACAGGATCAAATACCTGGCATCAATAGAAGGAGACATATGCTCCGTTTTGAGAAATCTTCCTGCGCCAGATTCCTGTAACTATAAGACTCATGATGACAGCTTATGTTATATCGATCTGGTATTTGAGGGTGAACTGAACGATATTCCCGGCTATGAATTGCTCGAAGGATATCGTTTTGTTACATACAAAGACGGAGATAAAAAGGACTGGATCGATATTGAACTTTCAGCGGAAGAAGTGCTGAGCACAGAGCACGGAGAAGAATGCTGGCAGCGTTATTACGGAAATGCGGAATCTCTTCTTCCCGGGAGAATGTATTTCATAGAAGATGAAACGGGCAATAAAGTAGCTACCGCAACGGCATTCTATGACATTCACGGAAACGCCGGACCCGGCGAAGGCCAGCTCCACTGGGTTGCCGTAAAGAAAGAGGCACAGGGGAAGGGACTTTCCAAACCTCTTATCACTTATGTTCTCGGCGTCATGAAGGAGCTGGGATATACGAGCACTAAGATACACACACAGACCAACACCTGGCTTGCGTGCAAAGTATATGCGGATCTGGGTTTCAGACCGGAAGCGAAAAGCATTTCGGAAAACAGAGCCGGATGGAAAATGGTTGAACTTCTTACGAACAGAAAAATGCTTGAAGAATGGGATGTATATACGATCGACAGGAAGCTGACCGGAAAGACATGCTTCAGGGGAGAGCAGGATATTCTTTCGGATGATGAGTTTCATCTGTGGGTCATGGTATGGATAAAGAATCCGGAAACCGGAAAATATCTTGTGTCTCAGAGAGTTGCCGATAAGGAAGTTGATCCTTTGAAATGGGAAACCGTTGCGGGTCATTCCATATGCGGAGAAACATCCGCCCAAGCCGCAGTCCGTGAAGCATATGAGGAAGTCGGCATAAGCTTCAGGCCGGAAGATGCCAAAGTTCTGGTTACAAAGGTGGCAACCTCATATGACGGACACCGCTATAACTATATACGTGATTCCTTCTATTTCGAAACGACGGAAGAACCCGATCTGAGCAAGGCGACGACAAAAGAAGTATTACAGACAAAGTGGCTTTCTTTTCCCGAGATCAGGGAAATGTATGAGCGTGGTGAGTGCTGTCTCAACATGGGAGACATATACGGATTCGAATTAAATCCCGTGCCGGCAGACAGATACAGGGATATCATCGGACAGATCGTAAAGGGCGTGATCGACCGTCCGCTCGGAAGCTGTCATCCCCGAAAAAAGAATCTGTATTATCCGGTCAATTACGGTTATGTAACCGGAGTGATCGGCGGTGACGGAGCTGAACAGGATATATATCTTCTGGGAGAGACCGGGCCTGTTTCCGAATTCATCGGAAAGGTCATTGCCGTATATCACCGCTATGATGACAACGAAACAAAGTGGATAGTCCTTCCCTGTGATGAGAATGGCATCATCCGGAGGGATATAGAAATTCCGTCTGATGATGAGATCTATGCACAGATCGCATTTCAGGAACAGTTCTTCTACGGGGTTCTGGTGAAGGGTTAGGTATACTTTTGTTATAACCGTTCTGTCTATATAAAAGGTCTTTCCGGGCTGATAGTATTGAAAATGTAAAAGCGCTTTATACACAACATCAACACTGTCGGTTTAGAAAGGAAAAATCATGAACAGAGATATATTCATAAGAAATCTGACAAAAGAAAAAATAAATATGAGCCCCAAGGGAAGAAATTCCAATGAGCTCACCCCGGAAGAATTCGAAAAATGCTATGAGAATTTCTTCGATATGATCTTCGAGATTGCAGCAACCGATATCTCATCATTATCCGGATACGGCGAGTTCGATGAGAACAATACTGCTCCTTACGATACCATCGAGGACTTCATCCGAGACGAGATCATCAACGAGAAGACCGAAGGATACTGGAAGAACTGGACTCAGATGTTCGGAACCACCTTCCTTGAGAAGGATTATTATTTCGAGATCGCAGAGAAGGCTCTGAAGCTTGCTCCCTACTGTGAAGGCAGAAGATATCTTGCGAACAACAACACCTTCTTCTGCAATATGATCGTAGGCGATGACGGAAAGACATATTGTGCAGACTGGGGCAGAGCCGGCATTATGGATTTCCTGATGGATTTTGCGATCCTTGACCTGAACAAGCCCTATCTTCTTGTTCCCGAAAAGCTCTATGAGTATGCGAAAAAGAAGAACATCGAGATCGAGAATTTCAAGGAGCGTTTCCTGTGCATGGCATACTTTAAGGGAATAGGTACATTAAGATGGCATGCATCCATCGATGACCTTGAGTCCTGCGAGTCCATCGTAAGATCCATCAACGCATTGGAAGAGCGCATGTCGAAACTGTGATGGAAAAAAGCAGGAGACTGTTATGAAATATGAAAATGCCAAGGACATTCTTCCTGCGGCGCTTTTAGAGGAAGTACAAAAGTATGCGGAGGGCAAGGTGATATACATCCCCAGTTCTAAGGAATCCAAGGGCTGGGGTGAAGCCTCCGGATACCGCGAGAAACTCAAAAAGCGTAATGCACTGATCTGCAGCAGATATTCCGCGGGCAGGTCGGTAATGGAGATAGCGGAAGAATTCTTTCTTTCACCCGAGACCGTCAAAAAACTCGTATACGGAAAAAAGGTCGAGCTTCCCATGTTTTCACCTTCCGTCACATCCGCGGAGCAGTATGCATCCGCAGGTATGGGAGAAGAATGGGTGAGAACCTTCCTGGAATCATTTGGGGAATCGATGCCCGAAACGGAGGATTTCTTCATGACCGGTCCGGTGCGCATCCCGCTCCGGCTGATCGATGCGGAAGGTGACGAGGCAAGTCCCGAAGAATCCGGTTTTGACGTTCCGCTGATAGTCATATATGATGAAGGGAAGTTTTCGGTACCTTATCAGGCCGGATATCTAGCCGCATTAAGAAAAGAAAAAAGAAATGCCCACTATGCCTTCGTCTTTGCAAGGAACGATGAGTACGGATTCTTCTGGAATAATTACGGAAAGAATTTCCAGAGATGAAGAAGGCAGATCCAGAGACAGTTTTATATGAATAAGTTTTTATCCGCACGAAAAGGATTTTATAAAGAGCTCTTTGTTCTTGTTATTCCAATTGTAGTGCAAAATCTTATAGCATCATCCGTATCCGTTGCGGACACCCTCATGCTCGGAAACGTCGACCAGACATCTCTGTCGGCATCCGGACTCGCGGGTCAGTTGATGTTTCTTATCAATGTCATGTTCTTCGGACTTAATTCCGCGATCACAATCCTTGCTTCCCAGTATTGGGGAAAAAAGGACGAGAAGGTAATATCCAAGATCCTCGGGATCGGTCTGATCATTTCAATGGTCGTTACGGTTTCTTTTTCTGCATTGGCATTTTTCATCCCAAGGCATGTGATGTGGATATGGACCGATGATCCCGAACTGATCGCGGCGGGAGCGAAGTATCTCAGATATGTCGCACCATCCTATATTTTTCTCGGAATCTTTCAACCTTATATCTCGGTACTGAAGAGCTGTGAGCGGGTCGTCTTTTCAACAGTGATCTCGACGATAGCTCTTTTGGTCAATGTTGTGATGAACTTCTTCCTTATATTCGGATACGGCCCTTTCCCGGAGCTCGGTATATCCGGAGCGGCAATCGCAACATCCATTTCCTGTGGATCGGGTGCGCTTCTCTGCTTCATTGATTTCTTCAGACAAAAAATACTTCCCAAAGATCTCCGTATCATGTTCGCAATTCCCCGTGCGCTCATCACGGATTTCTTCAAGTATTCTCTTCCCGCATTTGTAAACGATATCATGTGGGGACTTGCTTTTACCGTAAACTCTATCATAATGGGACATCTCGGATCCGATATAGTTGCCGCAAATGCGGTGGTCTCTTCCGTAAGGGATCTGATAACGGTCGTCGGTTTCGGAATCGCGGCTGCAGCATCCATCATGCTCGGAAAAGAGATAGGTGAGAACAGGCTCGATCAAGCCAAAAAGGATGCTTCTTCAATAGTAAGGGTCACTATCTTTTCCGGAATCATATCCGGATTTGTACTGCTCATAATTAGTCCGCTTATTCCGGGACTGGTGGAGATTACTGCCGTGGCTGCTGGATATCTGCGGATCATGCTGCTTATCAACATTGCATATCAGATGGGACAGATCATCAATACCGTTCTCATCGCATCGATATTCAGATGCGGAGGAAATTCGAAATACGGCATGATCCTTGATATAATCTGTATGTGGTGTTTTGCCGTGCCGCTCGGACTGATCAGTGCGTTTGTGCTGAAGCTTCCTCCGCTCATCGTATATGTGCTCATGTGTACGGATGAATTCGCAAAGATGCCTTTTGCAGTCATACATTATCTAAAGGGTGGCTGGATCAAAAATATTACGAGGGACATACCGGAATAGAACTATAAGGTACCCGTTATTGCAATTTAAAATAATTTGAAAAAACTTATTGACTCTCACATTATGTGAGGGATTATCGTCTTAGTGAGCTCAAGATAATACATCCATGGAGGTAGGAACAAATGCTTAAAATAGGTGAGTTTTCGAAACTATCCAGAGTAAGCATCAGGATGCTGCGCCACTACGACGATATCGGATTACTGAAACCTGCGGAGATCGATGAGTTTACAGGATATCGATATTACCGTGAGGATCAGCTTTTCACCATCGGAAGGATCACATCATTAAAGGATATGGGCTTTGCCCTTGCCGATATAATAAAGATCCTCGATTCATACGATGATAAGGATAAGATGGAAGCCTTCCTGTCGGAGAGACAGAAGGAACTTTCCAAGCTGAACCAAGAGACGGAGTACAAGCTGATGCTTCTGGATACGGCCCGTAAGAGGCTGAGAAAGGAGCAGAATATGAGTTTTGATGTAACGGTAAAGACAATTCCCGAGAGATATGCGGCTACGGTCCAAATGGTAGTACCTCATTATGAGGATGAGAGCATGTTGTGGGGAACAATGATGCAGGAATGCAAGAATCTGGTGCCTTCGGATCCCTGCCTTGCGGCTGCGGAATTTCTCGATGATGAATACAAGGAAGAAAATGTAGAGATCATCGCGTGGATGACAGTGAACGGATCATATGAAGATACGGAGCATGTGAAGTTCAAGACACTTCCCGCCGTAAAGGTAGCCAGCTGTATCATAAAGGGAAGTTACGATCAGATGGGAGAAGCGTATGCTACCGTAGTCTCATGGATCAAGTCAAACGGTTATAAGATGAACGGACATATGTTCAACATTTACCATGTAAGTCCGGCTCAGACACAGAATCCCGATGAATATGTAACGGAAGCCTGCTTTCCCGTGGAATGATAATTCGAAGGGCCAAGGAAAATCACTGTTCCTTGGTCCTTCTTTTATTATATTATTATACTACCGGGTGAGTGAATTCTACCATCCGTAGGTATTATAATATAAGGAGCCGGATTACAATCTGTGCATGGAGGTAAATGAATATGAACCAATATGTTACAGGCACGGCTATCAGGGAACTTCGTGAAAAGAATAAGCTTACCCAGCTTCAGCTTGCGGAAAAGCTCGGAGTAAGTGACAAGACGGTATCCAAATGGGAAACCGGGAAGGGATATCCGAATATCACTCTTTTGGAACCCATTGCGGAAGCACTCCGGGTTTCCGTAACCGAACTTATCTCCGGGAATACCGTTCATAATGCGAATGTATCCGCAAATATGCTGAGATCGAAATTCTATGTATGTCCGATATGCGGAAATGTGATACACAGTATGGGTGAAGCGGCTATTCATTGTCACGGCATACAGCTTTCACCCCCGGATGTCGAACCTGCGGATGAACGCCATAAGATATTCGTGGAACGGATAGAGGATGAATACTATATCCGGATCGATCACAGCATGACGAAGGAGCATTATATTTCGTTTGTGGCGGCAGTTTCGTCAGACGGAATTCAGATGATAAAACTGTATCCTGAGGGAAATGCCGAAGCACGATTTAAGATCAGAGGAGTCAGAAGGTTCTTATTTTACTGTAACCGTGACGGATTATTTTACTCGGATCCCGTAAAAGAACGCAAGGAGTAAGAAAGATGACTATATATTTTGATGACGGAGTTACGGTTATCAGAAGCATGCTGCCCGGGGATGCCAAGATTCTATATGACACTTATGCTTCCTATGGATGGCATCCGCAGCTTGAAATCTACGAGAATTACTATAAGGAACAGGAAGAAAAAACACGCATTGTTTTCATAGCGGAATACGAAGGACGTGTATCGGGTCAGTGCACTCTGATCCTCAATCCTTCGGAAGGCCCGTGGGGAGGCAAGGGCTACCCTGAGATAGTGGACCTTACGGTGTTCTTCGATGTCCATAAAAAGGGTATAGGAAACAGGCTGCTTGATGCTGCGGAAAAGGAAGCATCCAATTTTTCCGATATGGTATTTCTTGCGGTTGGTGTTCATTCCGGATACGGTCCCGCCCAGAGAGTGTATGTAAAGAGAGGATATAATTTCGACGGAAGCGGTGTCTGGTACCGGGGAAAGCAGCTGGACCAGTATGCGCCCTGCGTAAATGATGACGATCTCTTACTGTTTATGTCGAAGGATCTAAAGAAGTCATGACCGAAAAGCTGATATTAGATACGATCAAAAGACAATTATCATATGAATTCAACTGCAGACCGGAGGATTTCGCGAAGGAAGAGAACGTGATCACAAAGTCTGTCCTTCATGAGAAAAGAAGAAAATTCTCCGAAAAGGAATTCTTTCTTCAGATGGCAACTTTCGGTAATAATGCGGTCATATCCGCAGATGAAAGAATTCACCCCTGGCTGAAGGAATGGGTTAAGGACAGGAAGGGATTCTGGCTTTTTGAACAGCACAATTTCTTCGAGCTGGAAACAAAACTCCGTGAATACGGATACAAAATGGCTCTGACTCACCATATGTTCATCCCGACACCCGAGCTGCTTAACCACAAGACGGATCTGAAGATAAAGTGGCTTGAACAGAATGACCTGTCGGAATACTATGGAAAGGAAGAATTCTCCAATGCGCTCTGCGACAGATTCCGCCCCGACAGACCCGATGTCCTGGCAATAGTTGCACTGGACGGAGATAAGATCTGCGGTATGGCCGGGTGTTCTGCGGACACTCCGGAGATGTGGCAGATAGGTATCGATGTTCTTCCCGAATACAGAGGAAAAGGAATCGCCAAGACTCTTGTGGCACTTCTGCGTGACGAAGCGTATCGAAGAGGTGCGATCCCGTATTACGGAACAAGTCTTTCCAATATTGCTTCATGGAAGACGGCGATATCCAGCGGATTTGTTCCGGCCTGGGTAGAGACCGAAAGCCGCGAAGTTGAAAAAGATGAGTTCGCAAAATGAGACTGTGAGCATTTTGTAACACGGTCTGTAAAGAGAACTGTATGAAAGATACAGACAGAAAATTATTAAAAGAAACCATAAGCATCGCATGGCCGGCAGTGATAGAATCGTTCTTCACTGCCTTTGTCGGTTTAGTGGATTCCTATATGGTAAGCGGACTCGGAAGTAATGCCGTCGCCGCTGTAGGACTTACCACCCAGCCGAAATTCATGGGGCTTTCCATGTTCTTTGCCTTGAACGTAGCGCTCTCCGCACTTGTTGCAAGAAGAAGGGGTGAGGACAGGAAAGACGATGCGAACAGGATCCTTGTGTCCGGTATTGCGTTCATCCTGATCGCTGCGGCAGTCATAAGTACCTTGCTTGTTTTCTTTGCGGGCGATATCATAAGATTCTGCGGTTCCAATTCCGATACACATGATCAGGCTACATTGTATTTCCGGATCGTAATGGGCGGAATGATCTTCAACTGCATTCAGATGGGTATTAACTCGGCCCAGAGAGGTGCGGGCAACACAAAGATCACGATGCGTACGAATCTGGCATCCAATTCGGTCAACATCGTCTTCAACTATCTGCTCATTGGCGGTAAGTTCGGATTTCCCGCTCTCGGTGTCAGGGGTGCCGCTCTTGCCACGGTTCTCGGAACCGTTGTTGCAAGTGTCATGAGCATAATGTCACTCTTTAAAAAGGATTGCTTCGTCAGCATCCCTTATATAGTGAAGAACAAGATCCTCCCACGAATCGATGGATTCAAGTCGATCATAAGGGTCGGTTATTCGGTTTTCTTTGAACAGCTCCTTATGAGAGTCGGATTCATGGCCACATCGATCATGGCTGCCAAGATCGGAACGGCTGCAATGGCGGCCCATCAGGTCGGAATGAACATAATGGGACTTTCTTTTTCTTTCGGTGACGGTCTTCAGGCAACCGCTGTTGCGCTTATCGGCCGCAGTCTCGGACAGAACGATGAAGAGCTTGCCAAGGAATACGGCCGTGTCTGCAGAAGACTGGGACTTATCATATCGTTTGCTCTTGCCTGCATTTATTTCTTCGGCGGGCATGCAATGATGTCCGCGTTCTTTGAAGAGCCCGAAATAGTAAAGATCGGAGTTGACATCACACGTATCATCATAATTGTAGTCATCTTCCAGGTTTCCCAGGTCATATATATGGGCTGTCTGCGCGGTGCCGGCGATACGGGTTATACCGCACTTGCATCGATCATCAGCGTAACAGTCATCAGAACCGCATTTTCATATATGTTCGGATATGTCCTCGGATTCGGAATAAACGGTGTATGGATGGGAATACTTGCGGATCAGGTTTCAAGATTTATCTTCGGATCGGTCAGATTCAAACAGGGTAAGTGGACGAAGATCAAAATATAAAAAAGACCGGAATCATTACCGGTTAAATATAGGAAATATTAATCAGGGCGGTGGAATCTTGTTGTTTACAAGGCTTTACCGCCTATAGTATCTTTTTTATAGAAATCACTTTTTGGGAGGTCATGCATAAATGAAAAATCACGCCGATCTGTGGCTTGCATATAAGGAGATAAAGAACTTCAGCGACAGCTCTATATTAAAGAAATTCTACATTTCCGGAGCATCTGCGTCCGATCGCACAGTCGCAAATGCGATCACGGAATTGAAGACCGGTCTTAAATCCATGCTCGGAATTGAGCCCGACTTTATCTTCGAAGAGTCTTCCGATCCCGTAAAAGAAAACAGCGGTAAGGACATCCTGGACAACGAAGAATACACCGTATCCCTTCGTGAGGACGGAATATCACTTTCATCTAAAAGCGGAGCGGGAATACTTTATGCGGCCTTTGATGTTCTAAGAAACGTCTCTTGTGAGCGTGATATAAAGACTACATATGCAGGCGGCAGGACCGTTCGTCCCTCCAACCCTCTCAGAATGCTGAATCACTGGGACAACATGGACGGAAGCATAGAAAGAGGCTATTCGGGAGAATCGTTCTTCTATGTAAACGATGAGATCGTTATTGATGAGAGAACCGTAGATTATGCGAGGCTGATCGCTTCCGTCGGCATCAACGGCGTAGTCATCAACAATGTTAATGTCAAGAATGCCGCATCATACATGATAACCGACAGATATTTCGATAAGCTTGCAAAGCTCGGCGAAATATTTGCGGGATACGGCATCAGATTATACTTAAGTCTTAATTATGCATCGACCATTGAGATCGGCGGACTCGACAGTGCGGATCCACTTGATGAAAAAGTCATCTCCTGGTGGAAGAACAAGATGGCGGAAGTTTTTGACCGGATCCCCACACTGGGAGGCTTCCTTGTCAAGGCCGACTCGGAAGGGCGTCCCGGCCCCTTTACTTACGGAAGAACCCAGGCGGACGGTGCAAACATGCTTGCCGATATTGTGAAGGAATACGGTGCGATCATCATATGGAGATGCTTCGTATATAACTGCAAGCAGGACTGGCGTGACAGAAAGACTGACAGGGCAAGAGCCGGTTATGATAATTTCATGCCGATGGACGGGGATTATCACGACAATGTCATTCTCCAGATCAAGAACGGTCCGATGGACTTCCAGATAAGGGAGCCCATATCTCCTCTTCTCGGCGGTCTTAAGAAGACCAACCAGATGCTGGAGGTTCAGATCGCTCAGGAATACACCGGTCATCAGATCGATGTCTGCTATCTGATCCCCGAATTCAAGGAGATCCTCGGATTCAGGACCTATGTCAAAGAGGAAAAAGATACCGTTGCGGATATCATCAGCGGAGAGACTTTCGGGGACAGATATTCCGGAATCGCCGCAGTTACCAACACCGGTAACGATTTTAACTGGACGGGTAATTACCTTGCGGGAGCCAATCTTTTCGGATTCGGAAGACTTGCATTCGACACATCTCTGTCTTCGGAACAGATCGCAGAGGAATTCGTAAAAATGTCGATCTCCGCGGATGAGGATGTCGTAAGTAAGATCGTAAGCATATTGCTTCCTTCAAGAGAGATCTATGAAAAGTACACCAGCCCTCTGGGAATAGGATGGATGGTTCAGCCCGGCATCCATTACGGCTGCAGTGTGGACGGATACGAATATGACAGATGGGGAACATATCACAGAGCCGATCACTTAGGGATAGGTGTTGACAGATCCGATAAGGGTACGGGATATGCTCTTCAGTATAACGAGCCCAATGCGTCGGTCTATAACGATCCCGATAAATGTCCCGATGAGCTTGTACTGTTCTTCCATCATCTTCCCTATACACATAAGCTGCACAGCGGCAAGACGGTCATCCAGCATATTTACGATACGCATTTTGAAGGATATGAGGAAGCACAGAAACTTTCCGAAAAGTGGGATTCATTAAAGGGAAAAGTCGACGATGAGATATTCGAAAATGTAAGCGAACGCTTCACACGCCAGCTTGCAAATGCACGCGAATGGTGCGATCAGGTCAATTCATATTTCTACCGCAAGAGCGGAATACCCGACGAAAAGGGAAGGCAGATCTACTGATAGCGTATTTCGGTTATAACGGATAAGCAATGCAGGAGGAGAGAATATGGCAGAACAAAAAGGAAAGAATCCTATCGTTACAGATATCTACACCGCGGATCCCGCGCCCATGGTATGCGGAGACACGCTGTATCTCTACACCACACATGATGAGGATAATCTCATCAATGATTTCTATACCATGTTCGATTGGAGAGTCTTTTCAACCAAGGATATGGTGAACTGGACCGACCACGGCAAGATCTTCTCTCTGGATGATATCGAGTGGGCTGATGACCGTGCATGGGCTCCCCAGTGCATCGAAAGAAACGGCAAGTTCTATCTGTACTGCCCCGTTCATAAGACAAACGGCGGAATGGCGATAGCTGTCGGCGTATCCGACAGCCCCACCGGTCCCTTCAAGGATCTCGGACATCCCCTTGTCGACGAAGGCGATTGGAACGACATCGATCCCACAGTTTTCATTGATGATGACGGACAGGCTTATCTGTATTTCGGAAATCCCGAGCTTCGTTATGTTCTGCTCAACGAGGATATGATCTCGATCGATGAGAGCGTAGGTGTTGTCAAGGTTCCCATGACCGTTGAATCTTTCGGAAAGGGAAGCCATGAGACCGGAACCACATACGGAGAAGGTCCCTGGTTCTATAAGAGGAACGGACTCTACTATATGATATTCGCAGGATTTGCCGAGGGCGAAAAGAGAAACGAGCACTTCGGATATGCCACCGCTCCCACCGCAACAGGTCCCTGGACCTACAAGGGAGTTCTCATGGAGGAAGGACACTGCTTTACCAATCATCCCGGACTCTGTGATTTCAAGGGTCACTCATACCTCTTCTACCACACCGATGAACTTCCGGGAGGAAGCCTCTTCCACAGAAGCGTATGTGTTGCTGAGTTTACATATAACGAAGACGGAACCATAGATACGATCGAAAAGTGTGACGGCGTGAACGGCATCTGAAAATCATATTGATTTTCCGTTACATTGCTGATAATATAGTCAGCGTATTAAAAATATCAAAGAAAGCGAGGTATTCGATAATGATTGCAAACAGAATAGAGAGCGCAAACACATATTGTATGAAGACCTCGGTTTATAATTTTTGATCTAAGCTAATGTATTGAAAATGATCTAAAGACCGTGGCCTTACAGTCACGGTCTTCTTTTGCCCGAAGGGCTTATCCGTCCCGGTCTCCATACAGTATATCTATCAACATTAATGGAGAATTCAGGATGAATAAAAGTCAGGAAATGATCGGAAGAATTTCCGAAGTCAGAAAAAACAGCTTTATCGTAACAAGCGAAAACAAAGATTATTATGCAAAATTAAAGGGTAAGTTCTACGAAGAAGATGCGGAAAATTTTCCGCTCGTCGGAGACTATGTATCCTTTATCCCGAATCCGGACGGAGAGTCCGTCATACAGTCGGTATGTGAGAGGAAGAATATCCTTCAAAGGCCCGACCAGGCCAAGACCGGCGTTATGCAGTACATGGTCGCAAATGCAGATTATGTTTTCATAGTTACTTCGCTCAATGAAGACTACAGCTATAACCGTATCGCAAGATACGCGAGCGTGGCGATACAGGGCGGAGCAATACCTGTTGCTATTCTTACCAAATCGGATCTGTGTAATAATGTCGGAAGGTATATCCGTGAAGTCGAGAGCATTTCCGATAAGATCAGGGTTCATGCGATCTCTGCGATATACGGGATCGGACTTGAAGAACTCAGAGAATACTTTGAACCCGGAACTACGATCTGTCTTATGGGATCTTCCGGAGCGGGCAAATCAACACTCATAAATGCGATCACCGGCAAAGAGGTAATGAAGACTTCCGAAGTAAGGGAATCGGATTCGACAGGAAAGCATACCACCACTCACAGGCAGCTGATCGATATCGGAGGCGGTGTGTCTGTCATCGATACTCCGGGAATGCGTGAGATCGGAATGGCCAATATGCAGGATGGGATCGACGATACGTTTTCGGACATCCTTGAACTTGAGAGCATGTGCAGGTTCAGCAATTGCAGACATGACACAGAACCGGGATGTGCGGTCAAGGCAGCCATAGAAAGCGGAGAACTGTCCGAAGAAAGATATATGCTTTACAAAAATCTCGGTGCGGAAAACACCAGAAATTACGCTATGAAAAAAGAGATCTCAAAGTGGTCGAAGGAGCGTAAGAAATTCAACGATAAGAACAATATTTATTAAATATGTTCGATAAAAGAAACCAAAAAAGTGTGTTCATCGAAAGGAGGCGATAGAATGGAATACAGAAAGGTATTCGACCAAATACCTGAGCAGTTCGACAAGTACAGACCGAGGTACAGCCCGGAGCTTTTTGAGTATCTGATAGGATACGCTCAGATCGGCCCCGGAAAGAAAGTGCTCGAACTCGGCCCCGGAACGGGACAGGCGACCGAACCGATACTGAAGACCGGATGCGATTACAATGCCATTGAGCTCGGAGAGAATTTCTATGCGAAAATGAATGAGAAATTCGGATCCTATGAGAATTTCCACATCGTGAACGATGATTTTATCACCCACGATTTCGGAGATGAGAAATTCGATATGATCTATTCCGCAGCTACCATACAGTGGATACCCGAAAGAGTCGCATTCCCGAAGACATTCGATCTTCTTAAGCCGGGCGGGGTTCTTGCAATGATGCTCCTTAACGGTGATTACAAGACTCCGAATGAAGAGCTGTATGACAAGATCCAGGGTGTATACAGTAAATATTACAAGCCTGTGACGGAATATAAGAATATGAAGGAGCCCTTCGATTATCTGCATGCGACCGATCACGGATATGTAGATTTCGAAAGACATGATTTTTTCGGAAGACGCGAGTTCAATGCGGATGAATATGTCATGTACTGCGGAACCCATTCCGATCATATAACCATACCCGAACCCTATAAGACCAAATTCTTCGAAGCCCTCAGAAAGACTGTTGCGGAGAACGGCAATAAGGTGGTGTATAACGATACATATATCCTTTATGTAACGAGAAAACCTTGAAGAATCGCGGGAATGTACGTGCGGAGAGGAGAGCAGGGAAATTTCTGTTCAAATTGAGCATGCCGGAGCCAAAAATGGTATAATAATAAGGATAGTTTCATTTCCTTAATTAAGCATCAAACGAACCAGGGTATACCGACATGCTCAAAACCATCTTAATGATGTATGTTACACTCCTCCCCGCCATATTTTCCGGGATCTTTAATATGGTGTGGTGCAAGACAGGATTTCTTAAGCCCCTCAGAAAGCCGATGGATTTCGGCAAATGTCTTTCCGACGGAAAGAGGATCTTCGGAGATAACAAAACCTGGAAGGGTTTTATCGGTTATCTTGTACTAAATACATTTTTTTCCGTTGTCTGCGGCTGTATATGCAACGCAGCTTCCATAAACCATCTCAACTTCTTTTATGTAAGTCACGCAAATACATTACAATTCAATATTCTGATCGGCTTTCTTATCGGACTGGGATATGCTCTTTTCGAACTTCCCAACAGTTTCCTGAAAAGAAGGCTTGATATCACACCCGGAAAAACAGTTTCGGGCTTTTGGAAAGGATTTTTTATCTTTCTTGACCAGGCGGACTCTGTCTTCGGAGTCGCACTTGTCGTATGGATCTTCTATGATCTCGGGATCGGGCTTTATCTGCTCTATGTTCTTGTCGGAGCGTTTACGCATATCATTCTGAACGTACTTTTATATCTTGCGAAACTGAGAAAAAATCCGTTCTGATAAGAGGCCGTGTTCTTATCGGAGTATAGATTGAGAGGAAAACCTGTGATAGTAAAACTTGAAAAAGAAGAACTTAGGGAAGAAAAGCTCGGCAACAAAGGCAAATTTCTTCTTCAGATGAAAAAGCAGGGCTTTGATGTTCCGGGCGGTTTCATTCTGGACAGCGATACTTACGATGAGGTGATAACTTCGAATAAGATCGACGGGAAGATCTCGGAGATCCTTGCGGGCCTGACACCCGGTAACTGTGATGAAGTATCGGGAAAGATCTCGGAGCTTTTTAACGGTGCGCTGATACCGGAGAATATCCTTTCGGAGATCAATGCGATCGCTAAGGATGACTGCCTGTATGCCGTAAGAAGCAGCGGAAACAAAGAAGACCTCGACGAGTTTTCTTTTGCGGGACAGTATGAGACATTCTTAAATGTGCCTAAGAGCGATATCGAGGCTAAGGTCATCGACTGCTACAGATCGATGTTCGGCAAGGTTAGCCTTCAGTATATTGCCAACAGAAACATCGATCCTCTTTCCATGAAGATGTCCGTTGTCGTACAGGAAATGGTTGATTCCGATAACAGCGGTATATGCTTTACCATCGATCCCATAAGCGGAAACGATAAGGAGATGCTGATCGAAGTATCCGAGGGACTCGGTGAGAATATAGTAAGCGGCAAGACCAAACCCGAGCAGTATTATTTTGACTGGTATGAGGGAAAAGAGGTAAGACGCTCCGGTGAGAATAAGCTTCTGAGCGAAGAAGCCGTGGAAAAATATGCGAAGGTATTTGCGCAGATCCAGCAGTTCTTCGGATATCCCTGTGACATAGAATTTGCCATAAAGGATGAAAAGCTCTACATCCTTCAGGCAAGAAAGATCACAAGCATCAAGTACAACGGCATCACGGATATGTGGACCACGGCCGATTTCAAGGACGGCGGAGTATCTGCCACCGTATGCACTCCTTATATGTGGAGCCTCTATGAATATATCTGGGAATTCTCTCTCCGAAATTTCATCGTAAGGTCGGAGATACTTAAGGACGAAGAGCTTCCTTCCAAACTCGGTGAGATGTTCTACGGACGTCCTTACTGGAATATGTCCGCAGTAAAGAAAGCGATGAGTCAGGTCATCGGATATAAGGAAAGAGAGTTCGACAGCGAATACGGCATCGTCGGAAATTATGAAGGGGACGGTGAAGTAACGAGGATCACTCCTTCGTCCGTATCCAGGATGATCAAAATAGTCATCAACCAGAGCAGGATCCTTAAGAGCAGAAAGAAAAATGCTCAGAGATACAAGGATGAACTTCTCGGTCTCTACTATGATTACAAGGAAAAGTATGACACACATACCATCAGGGATATCGAGAAAAGCTTCTACAACATAACGAAGAAGACTTACCTGAGAAGCGAGACAACATACTTCTGGCAGATATTCATAAACACGATACACCAGTCGCTCTACAAGGACAGTCTGCTCAAGTATGTTTCGGAAAGCGAATACCTCTCTCTTCTCGGAAACATAGACAACATATCCCACCTCCTTCCGTTCTATGAGATGTGGGATGCATCCAGACTTATCAGAAAAGAAAACGAAGCATATCATTACTGGATGGACACGCCGGCCGAAACGATTGCCGCATCACTCACGGATGCGAAATATCATATTCCGGAAGTGAAGATCATAATCGAAAAGTACGGATACCATTCCGACAAGGAACTCGACATCACATATCCCTGCTATTACGAAGAGCCGGAAGTGATGATCGGAATGGTCAAGGATATGGTGGTGCTGGAGGATTCATATTCACCCCTCGAGGACAAAGAGAACGGACATAAGATGTACATGACCGTTCTTCGCAAGATCCGGAAGAAAGTCTCTGACAGAACGTTCCAAAAGATCAAAAAGAAAGTCACCGGAATGAGAGAGATGCTCTGGTGGAGAGAAGAGTTCAGGGACGTATCGACGAGATTCTATTATATGCTCAGGATATATACGATGGAGTATGCAAAGAGTCTTGTTGAAAAGGGTGTTCTTGAAACCGTTGAAGAAGTATGGTTCCTTAAGGTCGGAAATCTTTGGGACTTCATTGACGGGAAGACGGATGCGGATTCGCTCCGTGAAATCATACGAAAGAATAAGTTCTATTACAACGCTTACAGAAATTACATAAGCGAGAACGAGATCGGAACGGCATTCTCGTCCGGTAAAAAGATCGATTCCGGATCGGGCATCAAGGGACTTGGGGCCAATAACGGTACGGTTACCGGCATTGCGAGAGTCATAGAAGATTTCACTCAGATAGACCGTTTGCAGGAAGGCGATATTCTTGTAACGAGATTTACGGATACCGGATGGACACCGAAATTTGCGATACTGTCCGGAATAGTTACCGAGTACGGCGGAATTCTCTGTCACGCGGCGATAGTATCAAGGGAGTACGGAATACCCGCGATAGTTGCGTGCAAGGATGCAATGCAGAAGATACGCGACGGACAGATCATCACGATCGACGGAAGCACGGGCACGGTAACAATAAAGGAATGATCGGAGAATTATCATGAAGAAGATAGTAGGTTTTTGGAATCCATCGGTAATACTGACATATCTCGGACTTGAGATATCTGTTTTCGGAATGTACCTTGCCGCCAGACAGGTGCACGTAAATTATGTTTTCGTCTGTTTCATACTTGCGGGAATCTGTGATGTTTTTGACGGAGCCGTGGCAAGAAAGATCAAGAGAACCGAGGAAGAAAAAGCATTTGGAATAGAACTTGATTCACTTGCCGATGTCATAAGCTTTGTTGTATTTCCCATTATCATTTTCTGCAGACTCGGATATTTAAGCATAGCCCACCTTGTCGTTTATCTGCTCTTTGCTGTGGCAGGGATAGCAAGACTCGGATATTTCAATGTGACCACCGCAGACAGTGAGGGACCGGTAAAGCATTATATGGGACTGCCCGTTACATATACCGCACTGATCTTCCCGATCTTTTATCCCATTGCGGCACTTGCGGAAAAATTTGTTCCCACATATTATTCGCTTCCCATATGCATGCTGGCAGTCGCATTCCTTGAAGTGCTCAAGGTCAGGGTTGCAAAGCCCAAGGGAATTGCATATGCGATCGTTTCATTTTTCGCGATACTGTACATTGTCTACTATATTGTCAGTGCTCATTGATCCCTATGAAGATTTATGACAGACGCACAAAGGAATACGAAGAGATTGCACAGTATGGTCAGGATGCCCTGAATTTCCTGTACGGAAATTTCTTCGGAAGAGTGCTCCTCAGACTTGCCGTCTCTCCCTGCATTTCCCGACTGTACGGACGAATCAATTCCGGGAAGCGCAGTGTAAAGAGGATCCCCGGTTTTATTTCTTCTTACAACATAAATATGGAAGAGTATGAGGATCGGGAATACAAATCGTTCAATGATTTCTTTGCAAGAAAGCTCCGCCCCGGAGCAAGGACGATCGACTCTGATCCGAAAAGACTCATATCCCCCGCGGACTCGAAGCTTCTTGTCTACAATATAGAAGACGATCTTCGTATCGAGGTCAAGGGAAGGACATATTCGCTACCCGAACTTTTATCCGGAAATGAAGAGCTTCCGAAGTATGCCGGCGGTCTGTGTCTTGTCTACAGATTATGCGTTGATGATTTCCACAGATATTGTTTTCCCGATAACGGAAAGCTGATCTCGCAGAAGACGATCAGGGGGAAATTCCATACCGTAAGTCCCGTGTCGAAGGATTATAAGATATACAAGGAGAACCACCGCGTGGTGAGCTTTTTGTCCACGGAGAATTTCGGTGAAGTGATAAACATTGAGGTCGGAGCACTTCTGATCGGAAAGATAGTAAATCATGACATTACGGAATTTTCTAAGGGTGAAGAGAAGGGATATTTCGAACCCGGCGGATCTACAATAATCCAGATATTTGAAAAAGATGCAGTGAAGATCGACGAAGATATCCTAACGCAGAGCAGGGATCATATCGAAACGAAGGTAAGATTCGGGGAAGGAGTCGGATCGGCATGCTGAAGAGATTACATATATACCTTAAGGAACGTTATCCTCTCGTAGCAAGACTGATACTCGGGCTTATAGTTTTTCTCGAGATACATTTCATAATCCTGCTCAACGAAGGTGTTACCGAATTCAAGATCGGGATCCAGGAAGTCGTCGGTGCATTCACTGTATTTGCATTTCTTCTCTGGCTCAGGATCGCGGATGATCTCAAGGATTTTGAAACCGATAAGATCCTGTTTCCGGACAGACCTCTTGCACGTGGTGCGGTCTATAAAAAAGATGTAATGATATTGTGTTCCATAGTTCAGTTGATTGCGATCGTTCTCAACGTGATCTTCATGAACAATATCGTGTTCTTTGTTATCCTGTATGTATACGGATATCTTATGAGCAAGTGGTTCTTCCAGAGAGCCAAAATCCAGCCCTCGCTTCCGCTTGCGCTTGTAACACACAATCCCGTCCAGATGTTCATCAATCTTTATATCATTTCATTTACCGTCATCAAATACGGTCTGCGTCCCTTTACCATCACAACCGTAATGACACTCTGGACTCTCTATTTCCCCGCACTCATCTGGGAGGTGTCTCGTAAGATCAAAGCACCCAAGGATGAGAATGATTACACAACCTATTCGAAATTATTCGGTTATAAGAAATCAACAAGATTTGTAATGATCCTTACACTGGTTGATATCATGACCAATATCGTTCTCGTTTTCAGGCTTAACAAGATCTCGATCGCCATCCTTGTTGTTCTCGTTACCTGGATGACGGTTCAGTTCGTGAAGTATATGAAGGATCCGGAGCAGTTTGTTCTTGTCGATAAAGTGGAACGTTATACCTATCTGCAGGAATCGACGATGCTTCTTACCGTTGTTGTGTTCCTGCTTGTCGGAAGGATTTAAATGTACGGAAGTAAGGCCGAAAATCTTGCACTTCTTAAAGGTTCGGGAATCAATGTTCCCGGATTTATGGTCGTGCCTTCGGAAGACATAAAGCCCGGCTGGGAAGATAAGGTTAATTCGTTCTGTGAAAAACGCGGAGGACTCTTTGCCGTCAGAAGTTCATGTAATCTTGAGGACGGAGCAGGACAAAGCTTTGCGGGACAGTTCGATACTTACCTTAATGTAAAAGCGGATGAAGTGACCGGCAAAGTTCTTAAGTGCATGGAATCCGTCGATTCAGAGAGCGTACGTAATTACCTTGAAGAAAAAAAGATCAGCCCCGATGATCTTAAGATGAACGTCGTGATCCAGGAGATGGTCGATGCCGATAAGGCCGGAGTGCTCTTTACCGCTAATCCCCAGGGGCTTCTCAACGAGAGCGTGATCGTCATATCCAGAGGACTCGGGGAGGGAGTGGCAAACGGAAGCGCAGATTCCACTTCGTATTATTACAACCGCACGGACAAACTGTATTATTACGAAGGAAAAGAAGACCTTCTTTCAAATGATGAGATAGAAATACTTATAGATATCGCTTCAAAAGCCGAGGAGCTTCTCGGTGAAAGACTCGATATCGAATTTGCATTCCGCGACGGAAAAGCATATGTATTACAGGCAAGGCCCATCACCACTCTCAAGGGAACTTCTCCCCTCATTCTCGATAACAGCAATATAGTGGAAAGCTATCCCGGACTGTCACTTCCTCTTACGATATCCTTCGTGGACATCGTTTACAGCGGTGTGTTCAGGGGAGTCAGTGCCCGCGTTCTCAAAAACGACAAGGAATTAAGCAAGCATGAGGATGTATTCAGGAATATGGTCGGTCATGCGAACGGAAGGGTATATTACAAGATAAGTAACTGGTATACCGTTCTGAAATTCCTTCCTTTCAACAAGAAGATCATTCCCGTATGGCAGGAGATGCTGGGCGTAAAGAATAAATCTTACGACGAAAAGAGCGTAGAACTGACGGCAGGCACGAGGTTCATGACATATCTGAATTCGTTTTATGAGATCACGAGCGTTCCCCGTCATATGAAAAAGCTCGAGAAGACATTCGCATCCGTGAATGAATATTTCCACTCTCAATTTAGGAAAGACAGCACTCCGGAAGAACTTATAGGACTGTACAACGAGATCAGGGAAAAGCTTCTCAGCGTATGGGATGTCACGCTTCTTAACGATACATATTCATTTGTCTATACGGGACTTGTAAAGCACAGACTGAAAAAGAAGTCCAGGGATGATGCGTATATCAACCGCTACATTTCCGGCATCACCAATATCGAGAGCATGAAGCCGATAAAAGCTCTTGTCGAACTCGCGTACAGGTATGACGAATATTCGCCCGAAGAACTCGATGAGAAAAAGAAAGAATACATCAGAGTCTACGGAGACAGAAACCTCGAAGAATTAAAGCTCGAGAGCAGGACCTTCCGTTCTCATCCGCAGCTTCTTGACGAAAAGATCGAAGAGTACAGAAAAGATCTTAAGAGTCTCGAAGAGGTATACCGCAATCTGAACAGTGAAGATAAATCGGTGATCAGGGAAGATCCTATAACAAGATTTCTGGGAAAGAGATGTGCGGCCGGAATTGCGGGAAGAGAAAGATCGAGACTTAACAGAAGCCGCATATACGGAATGGTAAGGTCTATATTTACCGCACTCGGTGAGCATTATGCAAAGAGCGGACTTATAGAAAAGCCCGATGATATTTTCTGGCTCACCGTGGATGAAGCGTTTGCCCTGGCGAAAAATCCCGCATCCAAGGCAGAGGAGATCAGGGAGAGGAAGGAAAGCTACGCACTCTATGAACAGCTTCCTCCGTATTCGAGACTGATATTCGAAGAAAAAGAATTCGATAAAAAACACGGAAGCGTCAACGCATACAGAAGAAAAGAAGATAAGGACACCCTGTTCGGAATACCCTGTTCAAGCGGAACCGCAGAGGGTGAAGCGCTTGTCATAAAGAGCATAGAAGATGCGAAGGATGTTAAGGACAAGATACTCGTAACGGTGATGACGGATCCCGGCTGGGTATTTCTTCTGACACCCGCAAAGGGAGTCATATCCGAAAAAGGATCGCTCCTGTCACATACGGCGATCATATCAAGAGAGCTTAAGAAGCCTTCGATCGTCGGAGTCGAAAAGCTCACGGATACGATAAAGACCGGAGATATTATAAGAATGGACGGCGGAAGCGGCCGAATTGAGATCATCGGGAGAAAATAAATGGAATGCGTCAGGGTAGATAAAGATGAGAAGCGCATAGGGGATTTCCTCAGCCTCGCCAAATCTCTTTATACGAAAAAAGATAATATGGAAAGCCCCGATTCGGTCAGAAAACTTCTTACGGGCGAACATCCGATGTCGAAATATTTTTCGCTCAATGCATATCTGATCTATGAAGAAAGCAGACCCGTCGGAAGATTTGCGATCACGATATATCCGGATGATACGACGGCGTATCTGGGATTTTTCGAATGCATAAACGATAAGGATACAGCTGCGTTTCTTTTTTCAAATGCCGAAAGGATAGCGAAGGAGAAAAACTGTGCGCTGATCGAAGGACCGGTTGATGCTTCGTTCTGGATAAAGTACAGACTGAAGATCAATAATTTCGACAGACCTCCTTATACGGGCGAACCCTATAACAGGGAATATTATTATGATCTTTTCCTTGCAAACGGATATACGGTAAAAGAGCATTATACCTCCAACCTTTACAGGGCAATAGAGGATAAATACAGCAATGAAAAATATGAAACGCGGTACAAAACTTTTCTTGAGCAGGGCTACCGTATAGAAAGCCCCAAAACGGAAGATTATGAGATCATTCTTGATGACGTATACAGAATGATAACGGAACTGTACAGTGACTTCCCCATTTATAAGCATGTTTCGAGGGAAGACTTCAAGGAAATGTTCATGAGCTATAAGTCCATCATGAACATGAGCATGACCAAGATCGCATATTATAAAGATAAGATAGTGGGGTTTTATATCAGCCTTCCCGATTACGGCAACAGGGTTTATCATCTGAATCTTCCGAATATACTGAGCGTCCTTAAGTTGAGAAAGCATCCGAAGCAGTACGTAATGCTGTATATGGGAGTTGATGTACAGCACCGGGGACTCGGAAAAGCGATCGTATATTCCATTATGAAGGAACTTGAGAACAATCATCTTCCGAGCATCGGTGCGCTTGCACGTGACGGAAAGGTGACACAGACCTATGTCATAGAAGAAGCGACGAGCATATATGAATACGTTCTGCTGGAGCATTCGCTTCAAGACTAATGTCATAAAATTTTCGTTTACTGTAACAGAGGGGGATCCGGAAAGTGACAAACGCACTGGATACATTTCTGAAGAAAGATCTGGAAAAGTGGGGTGACAGGGATTATCTCTTTGAACTGAAGGGAGAATCGTTCGTTCCCACGACATACCGTGAGTTCATAGAAAAAGTAAATTTCCTTGCTGCTTATCTGACAGGCCGCGGGCTCAAGGGTAAATGTATCGGTATCTACGGACCCAACAGCATAAGGTGGATGATATCGGATGTCGCGATCATCGGATATGTCGGATGCAGTGTCGGGTTTCCCAGGGGATGGTCGTACGACAATCTTGAGTATTCCGTAAGAAAGGCACAGATCGAATGCCTTATATACGATGAAGAGATGTCGGAAAATGTCGGAAGACTGAAAGCCGAACATCCGGACATTTTCTATATCTCGATGCAGAATGATTTTGACGCCTGTCTTGAAGAAGGCAGGAAAAGCTGCGGTACTCTTTTTTCCACGGAACCTTCCGCTGAGGATACTCCCGCCAAGGTTGTTTTTACAAGCGGAACCACGTCCTTTCCCAAGGCTGTAATGCTTTCGGTAAGTAATATATTCTCCGGCTGGCGCACTCTCGAAAGGAGAGTGACTCTTAACGAAGAAGACAGCTGCTATCTGTTCCTTCCGCTCCATCATACATACGGCTCGATCTATAATTTCATGTATTCGCTTGTTTTCGGATACAGTGTTTATCTGGCGGGCTCTCTGCAGAATATGATCGCAGAGATGAAGATCGTAAGACCCACGGCGTTCTCAGGCGTTCCGAAAACATATACAAAGATATTGGAAGCATCGGAAAAATACGGTGTCAGCATTCCGTCTCTTTTCGGCGGAAGGATGAAATATCTTTTCAGCGGAGGTGCGATCCTTTCTCCGGAGCTGCGCACGGTTTACAAGGATGCGGGACTTAATATCATGAATGCCTACGGACTTTCCGAAACGTCATCCGGCTTCTGCCTGGACTATCCGGACGAAGAAGATATGGAAAGCGCGGGCACTCTTATGGAAGATATAGATGCGAAGGTTCTCGATCCGGCTCCTGACGGATACGGAGAGCTTATCGTAAAAGGAGATCTTATCTTCAAGGGATATATGAATGACGAAGCCGCAACAAAGGCGGCATTTACGCCGGACGGATATTTCCTGACCGGAGATATAGGAACCATAAGGAATAACAAAGTATACGTCAGGTGCAGGAAGGATAAACTGATCACTCTTCCCAACGGAGAGAATGTGTCTCCGAAGAGGATAGAGGAAAAGATCAGGTCGATCCGCACCGACATCACGGCTGCCAAGATATACATACGCGATGATAAACTGAATGCGGATATCTATGTACAGGATCCTGCCGTATATGATGATCCTGAGGTCAGGAAAAGTCTGATCGATGAGCTGAACGGAAGCATCTCAAAGTTTGAGAGGATAGATAAGTGCAACATCATCAGCAGCCTGCAGATGATGAAGTAAAAAGCGGTAAATAAGCGGTTTGTGTCCGCCGGACATGAGCCGCTGAATTTTTATAAAAAATTTTTTCGAAATTCCGCACATTTTATGCAGGTCATCCGTTAATCATTATGAAGGGAGGTACAGCCCGGATCCATGGATTTAGAAAAAGCATATGACAAAATATACCGGTATGTGTACTTCAGAGTGAGTGACCGGATGATCGCGGAAGATATCACGCAGGAAACATTCCTCAGATTTCTGGGTAAGAACGGCACCCTGCATGAATACGACATAAAGTATCTGTACACGATAGCAAGAAACCTGTGCATCGACGAGTACAGGAGAGTAAAGCCCGAACCGATCACCGAAGAGATCGAAGAGACGGCTACATCGGAAGGGATTCCGGAAGAAAGCATAATGGTAAGGCAGGCTCTTTCAAAGCTTTCCGAAGAAGACAGGGAGATCATCCTGCTAAGGCATGTGAACGGAGAAGACGCGGGAACGATCGGCAAAGCACTCGGCATATCGAGGTTCGCGCTATACAGAAGACTAAAAGCAGCTGAAGACCGGCTCCGTAAAGAACTGGAGGCGTAAGGATGAAAAAGGATGAATTGAACAACCTCATAAATGAAGCATTCGCCGCTCCTGAGCCGGAGAGAAAACAGGAATTCCTCAATACCTTACGTCCAAGGGAAGTCGGAACCGTCAGGATGATCCTGGGTCAGATCGCATATATCGGACCTGCAGCCTGGATCCTTGCCGCAGCCGTCACACTGCTTGCAATAGCGGGATGCATTCTCGGAATAGAAGAGACGGAAGGGCTTGTGGCAGTGGTCATGCCTTTTACCGCAGCAGTCTCCGTCATCGAAACACAGAGATCGAAGAGATTCGGCATGTCGGAACTTGAGATGGCAACGAGATTTTCACTCAGAAGCGTTGTGTTTGCAAGAATGACTCTGCTCGGAATCCTTTCGGCGATAATTCTGTGCATCACTTCACCGGTAATAGCGGTTTCTTTTGGCGGAAGCGTGATCGTAACGGCAGTGAGGATACTTATACCTTATCTTGTCACGATGATCATCGGTCTTCATATCGAAAGAAGCACATTCGGAAGAAACCATGGGATCATATCCCTTGCGGTAGCCGGTGCATCGGCTGCGTTTGTGGCATGGTCATATCAATTGGAAGAAAGCATATTTTTACAATATGAGTTATTCACGGGTTCATACGGGATCATAATCGCTGCCGTATTGCTGGCACTGACCTTTGCGGAACAGTGGAGGACCGTCAAAAATGTGGAGGCATTTGCATGAAATTATCTGTAGACAGAATAACAAAACAATACAAGAACAAGCTCGCAGTGGACAGGATCTCCTTTGACCTTACCGAAGGTGTGACGGGTCTGCTCGGTGCAAACGGTGCGGGCAAGACCACGCTCATGAGAATGATGTCCGGAATACTTACGCCGACGGGCGGAGAGATAAGTGCCGACGGGATCCCCGTTCAGGCGGAAAGCTACCGGGCACTGCTCGGATATCTTCCCCAGGATTTCGGATATTATCCGGAGTTTACCGCTAAGGAATTCCTTGAGTATTTCGCGGCACTCAAAGGTATAGAGAGAAAAAGAGCAAAGGAAAAGACAAAGGAATTACTCGAGCTTGTCGGACTTTCCGATGTGGCGGGGAAAAAGATCAAGACCTTTTCCGGAGGAATGAAACAGAGAGCGGGTATCGCACAGGCGCTTCTTAACGATCCCAAGATACTTATACTCGATGAGCCCACTGCGGGACTCGATCCAAAGGAAAGAGTAAGATTCAGGACACTTATAGAGGAACTCGGAAAGAATTCGATAGTTCTTCTTTCGACACATATCGTTTCGGATATAGAACATATTGCAGACCGGATCATCATGATGAAGGACGGAGCCCTCGTATGGCAGGGCCGTCAGAGTGATGTGGAAGGCGACCTTGAAGAGTTCTATCTGAAGAGATATGAATGATACGGTTACAGGAGTTTGTCAAATGAAGAAAAACAGATGCTTTGGAGCATTATATAAATTCGAACTGCTCAAGATACTGAAAAATAAAGTGGCAGTAATTGCGTTTTTGATCTTTTTCATTTTCGGATTCGTACAGGGTGAGTTCGAAGTAAGGGGAAATATAGACCCCGATACTTTAAAGGAGCATATGACGCTGGACGGCCGGATCCTGGATGATCAGCTGCTCGGTGAATGGGTGGCGGTCACGGATGAATACGGAGAAGTAACGGACGAAAAGAACATAGCATATGAAACCCTCACCGAGTGGATAAAGGACATAGCGGGATACGGGGTTGTTCTTGAAGATATAAACGAGAGCCGGTTATATGAGGAACGTCTTAAGATAATAGATGAAGCATACGCAGACTCTTATCTTGACGAGGGCGAGATCGAATACTGGAAGGCTCAGGAGGAAACCCTGGAAAAGCCTTTTGTGTGGAAGGATTCCTTTATATCCTTCGGTCTTCAGAATGGGGTATCCAACACTATCATCATCATGATGCTCGTTATCTCGGTAAGTCTTTCGACATCATTTTCCGCGGAGACACAGAGAAAGACAGATCCCATGATAAGAGCGAGCATAAACGGCGGAAAGGAAACATACTTTGCCAAGATCCTGGCAGGTACGACTTACAGTTTCGTGACGGTAATATTATATCTCGGTATATTTGTCGGATATGTCGCGATCAAGTGGGGGCTGTCAGGGATGGACGCCCTTGAGCAGGTTATTTATCCCTGCACCCAGATGAAGCTTACCGTCGGTGAGACCACATTTATACTGATACTCCTTACGGTACTCGGATCGCTCCTTTTATCCACAGCCACGATGTTTGTATCCTGCCTGCTCAGAAACGGAATGGGAACAATGGGCATCATTGTGGGCGGTTATTTCGGACTTTTTGCACTCGGAACTTCGGTCCCGATGCATATGAAGACCCTGTCCAAGATATGCTGTCTTTTACCCCCGACTCAGATATCACCGAGACTGGTATATGAATTCAGGCTGTTTAAGATCGCGGGTCATTACTTCAGATCCTATCAGGTGGCGGGAGCATCGTATGTCATAATTTCCGCGGCGCTTCTCGTGATCGGATATTTCCTTTATAAAAGATACGAGATAAAAAGTAATTGATAGCTTTTTCTGTTTTGGTACAATGGTCTTATGAAGATCATAAACCTAATTGAAAATACGGAAGGCAAGTCGGGATGCATTTTTGCGCACGGCTTGTCTTTTTATGTTGAGACCACTCATCATAAACTTCTGATGGATCTCGGACCTTCCGCCGATACACTGAAAAATGCGGAGACGCTCGGGATAGATCTTAAAGAGATAGATACGGTCATATTAAGCCATGGCCATTACGATCACTCCGGCGGTATCATTCCTTTTTCCGGAATAAACAGTACCGCTGTGATCTATATGCAGAGTCTGGCGTCCGGAGAATACTATGCGGATGACGGGGAGCATGCCGAAGGCGAAAGATACAGATATATCGGAATTGACAAAGCAATCGCATCTCTTCCGCAGGTGAAGCCGGTAAACGGCGATCACGTGATCGATGACGAACTCGAACTGTTCACGATAAAAAGAAGAACTCACGAACTTCCCTTTACCAACAAAAGGCTTCTTATAAAAACACCGGATGGATTTGTGAGGGATGATTTTGCACACGAGCATTTCCTTGTGATCAGATGTGAAGGCAAAAGCGTTCTTATCTCGGGATGCGCACACAACGGAATACTCAGCATCATGGATGCATATACAGATAAGTACGGCTCTGCGCCGGATGCCGTGATAAGCGGATTCCATCTTATGAAAAAGACTCCTTACCGCGAATACCAGCTTGAAGAGATAAGGTCGATCGCGGATGAACTGAGGAAGTATCAGACTATATTTTTCACATGTCACTGCACCGGAGAGACCGCATTCGATGAGATGAAGAAGATACTCGGAGAAAAACTTGTGTATGTGCATTCGGGAGACGAAGTGATCCTCTGATGACAAAAACCGGTACATTCGGAGACAAAATAGCGTTAGCGGGCGGAATACCCGGATGATATCTTTATCGTATACAGTGCATAGCCGTGTTCGGCGGAAAGGATAGTTCATGGAAAATTTTTCATTCTACTCACCCACATGTTTCGTATTCGGTAAGGATTCCGAGGAAAAGACCGGAAGCCTTGTCAAAAGATTCGGCGGAAGCAAGGTTCTCATTCATTACGGCGGCGGAAGCGTCATTCGTTCCGGCCTTCTGGACAGAGTAAAGAAGTCTTTGGACGATAAGGGAATCCCCTATGTCGAGCTCGGCGGAGTAAAGCCCAATCCCAGGGACGGCCTCGTATATGAGGGAATCGATCTCTGCAAAAAAGAAAACGTTGATTTCATCCTTGCCGTAGGCGGCGGAAGCGTTATCGATTCTTCCAAGGCAATAGCAGCAGGCGTTTTATATGACGGGGATTTTTGGGATTTCTACAGAGGAAAGTGGATAGAGGAAGCTCTTCCCGTCGGAACCGTTCTTACCATCGCGGCAGCGGGAAGTGAGGGAAGCCCCGATTCCGTCATCACCAGGGAAGACGGAATGTTCAAGCGCGGTGCAAGCGGAGATGCGATCCGTCCAAAATTCAGCATCTTAAACCCCGCGCTTACACAGACTCTTCCCGCATATCAGACCGCAGCCGGAATCACCGATATCATGGCTCATCTCTATGAAAGATATCTGACCAATACCGAGGAAGTTGAAGTTACCGACAGACTCATCGAAGCACTTCTTCTTACCATGGTTCACGAAGGCCCCAGAGTCATCGCAGATCCTGACAATTATGATGCGAGAGCAAATATCATGTGGGCCGGAACGATGGCTCACAACAATGCGGTAGGTGTCGGAAGAAGCCAGGACTGGCTCAGCCACACCATCGAGCACGAGCTTTCCGCTCTTTATGACTGTGCGCACGGTGCCGGACTTGCGGTCACCATGCCTGCGGTATTTACATATGAGATGTCCCACAACGTAATGAGATTCGCACAGGTTGCGGTAAGAGTCTGGGGATGCCAGATGGATTTCGCTCATCCCGAGGTTACCGCGAAGGCGGGCATAGAGGCATTCAGGAATTTCCTGATCTCGATCGGAATGCCTAAGAATTTTGAGGAGCTCGGTGCGAAGGAAGAGGATATTCCGAAGCTTGTGGATGTACTTTGCAACGGCGACGGAAGAAAAGGAACCATCTCCGGATTCATCACACTTAATGAAGAGGACTGCACCAAGATCTATAAGATGATGGTATAAGTCCCGGATCCGAAATGCCGGAGGCTCATCGGGCATGACACTTTTAAACGAATATCTCCGTGAGAGATTCGGATGCAAAGTATATAAGATAGCAATAAATGCCGGGCTTACCTGTCCCAACCGGGACGGGAAGCTCGGTTTTAGCGGTTGTATATTCTGCTCGGCGGGCGGAAGCGGAGAGTTTGCCGGCGATGCTTCAGGGAGCATCACGGATCAGATCGAAGACGGAAAAAAGCTGGTCTCATCCAAGATAAAAGAAGGAAAATTTATAGCATATTTTCAGGCATATACGAATACATACGCACCTGTTTCCACATTAAGAAAGGTCTTTTCGGAAGCTGTTAATAATGAGGATATCGTTGCATTATCAATAGCCACAAGACCGGACTGCCTTCCGGACGATGTTCTCGATCTTCTTGAGGAACTGAACCGCATCAAGCCCGTCTGGGTTGAACTGGGTCTTCAGACCATTCATAAAAAGACTGCGGATTATATCCGGAGAGGATACGATCTTGATGTGTATGATAATGCGGTTTCCGAATTAAAAAAGCGCGGGATTGAGGTCATAACCCACGTCATCCTCGGTCTTCCGGGTGAAGATATGAATATGATGAAAGAGACCGTAAAATATGTATGCGATCACGGCACGGACGGAATAAAACTGCAGCTTCTCCATGTACTTAAAGGTACGGATCTGGAGAAGGATTACCGTGAAGGAAAGTTCGAAGTCCTGACGGAAGACGAATACATAAATATCCTGAAAGAATGCGTTAAGGTCATACCCGAAACGACTGTCATCCACCGCCTTACCGGTGACGGAGACAAGAAGATTCTTGTTGCACCGCTCTGGAGCGGGGACAAAAAACATATGATAAACCGAATCAGGAAGGAAGTTTTAACGTAAAACAGCCCAAGCAGCCCCGGGAGAGATCCCGGGGTTTTTTGTCCAAAGTATTAACGTTAGTCCCTATGTGTGATAACATTAATCCAAATGGGCTTTTATGCCTTGGAAAGGATTTTTACATTAAGAAATGGATAAGTTAAAACCAAAGCTTTTTTCGGTAATGAAAAATTATTCGGGAGCACAGTTCGCAAAGGACGTTGTGGCCGGCATCATTGTCGCCATCATCGCGCTTCCGCTTTCGATAGCTCTTGCGATCGCATCCGGAGTGGGACCTGAGGCCGGAATCTACACAGCCATCGTTGCGGGATTCCTGGTTTCTTTTTTCGGCGGAAGCCGTGTGCAGATAGCGGGACCCACCGCTGCATTTGCGACCATCGTTGCGGGAATAGTTGCAACGGACGGAACGGAAGGCCTTATGGTAGCGACCATCCTGGCAGGAATCTTTTTGATCCTGATGGGATTCTTCAGATTCGGAAACCTTCTTAAATATATTCCCTATACCATTACCACGGGATTTACCGCGGGTATTGCCGTTACTCTTTTCATCGGACAGATTAAGGATTTCACCGGCATCGTATATCAGCACGGTGAAAAGCCCATCGAGACCGCAGAAAAGATCATGGCTCTTGTGAACAATGTCTCTACCATAAATATCCAGGGAGTCCTGATCGGAGCACTTGCCCTTGCGATACTCATCATCTGGCCCATGATCTTCAAGAAGATCCCCGGCTCTCTTATCGCAGTCGTTGTTACCGCTGCGATCGTCAAGATATTCGATCTTGATGTTAATACCATCGGAAAGGCCTTCGAGAATATCAGAACGGGCCTTCCTCCCATAACCGTCAATTCATCGATCCTGTCATTTGCCATGATAAGATCCCAGCTTTCCAATGCGATCACCATTGCACTCCTTGCCGGAATAGAATCGCTTCTTTCCGCTGTTGTTGCGGATTCGATGATCGGCTCCAAGCACAGATCCAATATGGAGCTCATCGCACAGGGTATCGCAAATATCGGTTCAGCATGCTTCGGCGGTATTCCCGCAACGGGTGCCATTGCAAGAACCGCAGCCAACATCAAGAACGGCGGGCGTACTCCCATCGCGGGTATGGTCCACTCGATCTCTCTTGTGATCGTTGTCCTTGTCATGATGCCTCTTGCAAAGCTCATCCCCATGCCCTGCATCGCTGCTATCCTTTTCCAGGTTGCTTACAACATGAGCGGATGGCGCAATTTCGTAAGACTCTGCAAGTCATCACCCAAGAGTGACATCCTTGTGCTCGGAGTTACTTTTGCGCTTACCGTTATCTTCGATCTGGTTGTTGCGATCGAGGTCGGAATCGTACTTGCCGCAATCCTTTTCATGAAGAGAATGAGCGACGTTACCAGCGTCGAGGGCTGGAAGGAGATCGATGACGAGAACGATCCCGACAGCATCACACTCAGGGTCATCCCCGATCACACCGTTGTTTACGAGTTCTCCGGCCCCATGTTCTTCGCGGCTGCAGGTAAGATCCTCAGTATTTCTTTTAAGGAAGATACGAGGGTGCTCGTTATCAGAATGAGAAGCGTTAATGCGATCGATGCAACCGCAATGCACAATCTCGAGCAGCTCTTTGAAGACTGTAAAAAGAAGGACATCACCATGGTCCTTTCCCATGTTAACGAACAGCCCATGACCGTAATAAAGAAGTCGGGCTTTGACAAGCTTGTCGGGGATGAGAACTTTGCCCCGCACATCGATGAAGCACTTAAGCGCGCAGAGGAGATCGCCGCATCCGCAAAATGAGAAAATCCACTCTTTGCTATATACAAAAGGATAATGACGTTCTCTTTTTATACCGGAATAAAAAGAAAAACGACCCCAATGCCGGAAAGTGGATCGGCATAGGAGGAAAGTGTGAGCCCGGCGAGACGCCCGATGACTGCGTAAAGCGTGAGGTTGCGGAAGAGACCGGACTTAAGCTTACCGAATACCGTTTCCTCGGAGTGATCAGGTTCATCTCCGAAATGTGGGATGATGAGGATATGTATCTCTACAGTGCAACGGGCTTTGAAGGCGAGCTTATATCCGATTGTGACGAAGGCGAACTGAAGTGGATCGGCAGATCCGAAATAGAAGGACTTCCCATGTGGGAGGGCGACAGGTATTTCCTGAATGCGCTTCTCGATGGACGCGATAAGATCAATATGGTCCTGAGATACGAAGGGCAGGGCGACGAAGAGCATCTTGCCGAGGTAACGGATCTTGACGGAAAAAAGTGGCTTTCGAGAACGGGCATCCTGCTCGGGGAAAGCGGACTTACCGTTCTTGAAAATGCAACGGTAGCGATCTTCGGAGTCGGAGGTGTCGGCGGATATGTTGCCGAAGCACTTGCAAGAAGCGGTGTCGGACATTTCGTTCTGACGGACAGTGACCGTGTGGACATAACGAATTTAAACAGACAGATAATCGCACTCCGTTCGACCGTAGGCAGATACAAGGTCGACGTGATGAAGGAAAGGATCCTGGACATCAATCCGGATGCCGATGTTGAGGTAAGGAGATGCTTCTTCCTTCCGGAGAATGCGGATGAATTTGATTTTACGAAATATTCGTATGTTGTGGATGCCGTCGATACGGTGACGGCGAAGCTTTCCATAATAGAAAAGGCCGTTGCTGCGGGCGTGCCCGTTATCAGTTCCATGGGTGCCGGCAATAAACTGGATGCTTCGGCATTCAAGGCAGCGGATATTTATGACACCAATGTCTGTCCTCTTGCGAAGGTGATGCGTCATGAATGCAAGAAGAGAGGCATCAAAAAACTCAAGGTGGTTTATTCGGAGGAAAAACCTGTTGAGAGCAGAACGGACGAAGGAGATATGCCGGTCAAGGGATCGGGAAGACCCGCGCCGGGAAGCATAGCATTCGTTCCTTCCGCCTGCGGACTTGTGATCGCCGGCGAAGTCGTAAATGATCTTACTAAATGATATATCGGAGTTAAAGCTTTGGAAGAGACCGTTAAGAAAAAAAGATCCATATGGTGGACCGAGATGCTTTTTGCCGCGATCTGTGCAGCTATTGTGACCTGCGGAAGAAGCATATACAATTACAACACTGTCCTGGATGCATATTACAGGCTGCCGGAATACGGAGCGATATTTTTGTTCGTGTTCCTGCCGCTCATCTTTGTGTTCGCTGCGATCGGTGCCGGTGTAAAGAAGGCTGCCGCAGCTGCGGAAAAGATCTCCGCCGAAAAGACCGATGAGGAAGACGGTTCTGATATCGATAAAAAGATCACGGAGTACAGAAGGTCCGGCATTTACAGATTCTTACCTCTTATAACATCACTTCTTGTTATCTGTTCGGGAGCCCTGGCCCTTACTGCGTATTTCCCCGGAATTCTCGGATACGATTCGGAGTGGCAGACCCTGCAGGCTTTCGGTCTTATGCCTCTTTCCAATCATCATCCCGTTCTCCATACGCTTATATGGAATTTCTTTATCGCTCTTGAATGGTTCGGAGTGCCCCATCCGTACGGACTTTTCATTTACTGTATTGTCCAGATACTGATCCTCGCCGGAGTATGCGGTTATGTGACGGGTGCCGAGATAAAGGCGGGATGCAAATGGCCCGTCCCCGTTCTGACAATGCTCTTCTATGCACTGTATCCTGCGTTTTCCGTTTTTTCCGTTGAGATGACCAAGGATGTTCTCTTTTCCTGCGTGGTCGTAAGACTGTTCCTGCGCCTGATGGCATCCGGAACTTACCGTACGGAATCCGAAGATGAGGATGTAAAAAAGCAAATTACAAAAAAAGAAAACCTGAATGTCTGCGGGATAGTTTTCCTCACGGCACTGGGATGCCTTCTCAGAAACAATTTCCTTCCCGCGGCTGCGGCTCTTGTCATCGTTCTCTTTTTCATGAGAAAAAAGAACGGAATGAAGAAGGTGATGTTTGCCTGTCTGGGAGGAGTTATCATCGCGGTTGCGGTAATGAAGGCCGTTTATCCCATGACCGGAGTTGAAAAAACGGAATCGCACGAGATGCTCAGCGTTCCCATAAACCAGATCTCATATGTCGCGGTAAGGAGATATTCGGAGCTTACGATAGCCGAAAGATTCCTTATCGAAAATTATATGGAACCCGGAAGATACAATCCGAGACTTGCGGATTCGGTGAAGTTCACATTCAATGATGAACTGTATGATTCGGACAAGTCGGCATTCTGGGATCTTTATCTGTATCTGTTCGGAAAATATCCGGAAGAATATATCAATGCATTTCTGACCCAGAACATACAGCTCTGGTATCCGGGTGCAAGGATCACCGACAGATATGCGGCGAGAAAATATATCGAAACGGAAAATGTGTATGTTTCCGTTTATATGATTACCGAAGCACCGGTGCTTCCGCAGGTGCGCGGATTCTACGACATGATCCTTGACGGGATCGAGCGGAGCGGAACCGCCGAGGGATTCCCGTTTTCACTCTCGATACCTTTCTTTATGATCGTCGTTGCATTTTATGTTGCGATCAAGTCGAAGCGTCCCGGTTATACGGCGGGAGTGTTCCTTGCATTTTTCCTCTGGGGAACCTATCTGCTCGGACCTGTTGCCGCTTTCAGATATATGTATCCGTTCTTCCTGCTGATCCCCGCATTCCTGACACCTGTATTCGCCCGGGGAAACACTAGAGCAATTGCCGTCGAAGGAAAGAGCGAAGCCAAAGAGGAAGAAAAGAAAGAAGAAAAGCCTGAAAACGATCCGGATAAAACTGAGCCTGATGATAAAAAAGATTGATCCCGGAAAAATCATATTGATACTTCTGACTCTGGCAGCAGGCGTAAAACTTGCGGCATGGGGCTGGACCATTGACGAAGGATATGCCTTCGCAATGGGCAACCGCCTTGTGCAGGGAGACAGCCTGTTTAAGGACATGTGGGAGCTCCATCAGACTTCCGCTTATGCGGTTGCTTTTTTCCTGTGGCTGTTCAGATCGGTCACTTCGTCCTGCGAAGGGGAGGTTCTTTTTGTCCGCGCAGGCGGCGCCGTGATACAGCTCATAGTTTCATTCATTCTTTATCTTGATCTTAAAAAGCATATGTCATCGGAGAAGGCATTTCTGCTTGCGATAGTATATGCGAATCTGTCTCCTAAGCAGATGTCCACTCCGGAGCATTCCAATATCCTCAACTGGACTTCCACGCTTGTTCTCATCTGCATCGATTCACTATGGTCCCTGAACGGGGATGATAAGAAGATAAAAAGATGCGGTCTGCCTCTTTTGACGGGTTTTCTGTTATCGCTCTGCGTTCTTTCGTATCCGCAGGCGATCATTTTCGCGGTGTTTGCATTCGCATGCATTCTTCTTAAGGGAAGCGAAAGAGGAAAGAATTTTACGATCGTCCTGTGTACATGCGCATTCCTTGCACTTGCATTCATCCTGTATGTTCTCAGGGGATTTTCCGTCCCCGCGCTTTTCGATACCGTTCGGAATATGATAGCGGTCGACTCGACACATGTTGGGGGGCTCGCAAAGCTTATCGGTTATGCGAAGGACTGCGGAATACTTATCCTGTTTACTGCCGGGTTCGGAATTCTTTCTTTTGCGTCAGCGAAGATCTTCAAAAGCGAAAAACTGACAGTGCCACTGGCGGCTCTTTATGTATTCGTATGGAAATTTTTCCATATAATGCTCAGGTTCGATCATTATTCCGTTGAATATACTTTTGCGGGAATACTTATCGTCATACTGATCGCCCTCGCCCGCGTTTTTGTCAAAAAAGGAATGAGCGGTGGAGACAGAAACCTGCTGATACTTCTCGGCGGCGGAGGCGCGGCGGTATTTGTGACCGTGCTCATCGCGTGCAACCAGAGCGTTTTTTCGTCCGCAAAATATCTGTCATGTACGATCGTGGCGGCGCTGGCCGTGACATGGGATCTGTCCGGAAAAAAGGAAAAGATCGTTTCTTTCCTTGCGGTGCTTATGATGATACTCGTCAATATCGTCCAGCTCGGCAACCACTCCAATAAGCTGCTCAACATAACCGATGCGGATGCAAGAGTTCCTGCGGGACCTCAGAAGGGCATCATTATGGAAAGGCTTTATGCCAACAAGGCGAGGATAGATTTTGAAGAACTGCCGCAGATCCTGAACGGAGCAGATTTTGTGATGATAACCGGCGATGCGGTAACGTACCTGTACACGGATGCAAAAATAGGTAACGGCTCTACGATCATGACGGAAGATTACGGTGAAAGATTCGGCATCTATTGGGATGTCTATCCGGAAAAGAAACCCGACATAATAGCGATAGAATGCTACGACGGAACTCTCGATTACAGGGTTGAAAGATCCTGGCTTTACGAATATGCGACAGGCGAATTCGGTGCCGACGAAGTGATCGATACCACGTATTACAGGCTTTATATAAGAAACAGTTAACGGAGGAAGACATGGCAGTAAGGATTTTTTCGGATTCAACATGCGATCTTGGAAAGGAGCTTACGGAAAGATATTCGGTGACCATCGTTCCGCTCTGCATAGTGATGGGCGATAAAAGCTATTACGACGGCGAGGAAATGGGACAGGAAGAGATCTTCAGATGGGCCGAAGAGAACAAGACCACTCCAAAGACCGCAGCTATAACCGCGGAAAGACTGGAAGGCGCCGTAAAGCCCGTTCTCGATGCGGGTGACGATGTCATTCTTTTTACCATAGCATCCGGAATGAGTTCTACCTACAATCTTGCGCAGATCTACGCGGAAGATAACGGTAACGGGCATATGTTCGTCATAGATTCCGCCAATCTTTCGACAGGAATAGGACTTCTTGTCATAAAGGCTGCGGAAATGGCGGCAGCAGGCGAATCCGCCGAAGAGATCGTTAAGAAGATCGGGCAGCTCATCCCCTATGTCAGAGCAAGCTTTGTGATCGATACACTTACATTCCTGGCAAGGGGCGGAAGGTGTTCCTCGGCATCCGCGCTTCTCGCCGGAACGTTAAAGATCCATCCGGAGATAGTCGTAAAAGACGGAGCGATGGGTGCGGACAGGAAATTCAGGGGAAATCTCGGCAGCGCCGTGGATAAGTATGCCCACGAACTCGAAGGAAGGCTCAGAAATGCGGATACCGACAGAGTCTTCGTCACCCATACCCTTCAGGAAAAAGACAGAGCCATCGTTGAAGAGACCAAAAAATATCTCGAATCACTCGGAATATTCAAGGAGATCCTGGAGACGAGAGCCGGAGGGGTCATTTCATCACATTGCGGCCCCGGAACCCTCGGAATTCTCTTTATCGAGAAGGCCTGACAGCGGAAAACAACGCAAATACACGCATTTTCGAGCAAAATGCCCGTAAATCGGGAATTGTATACAGGGATATTTGTATAATTTTCCATTGACAGTTTGCGTTCTTTCCAATTAAAATGCTTTCAAGGCCAAAGGGGGTCACATTAACCTTTGGGCTGTTTTGTTATATGAAATGTAACAGGAGGAAACATTATGAAAAAGAAACTGCTTTCACTTATGATGGTCGGAGCAATGGTTCTTTCCATGACTGCTTGCGGCCAGGGCGGCAACGGCGGTTCCGGAAATGCCGGAAATAACGCAGGCGGCAACGGAGCTCTTACCGGAACTCTTAAGCTCGGAGTCATCGGACCCCTTACCGGCGGTGCTGCTATCTACGGAAATGCCGTAGCAAACGGAGCCAAGATCGCTGTTGACGAGATCAACGCAGAGGGAACCGGATTCACCATCGAGCTTCAGGCTCAGGACGACGAGCATGATGCCGAGAAGTCCGTAAACGCTTATCATCAGCTTCAGGACTGGGGCGTACAGGCAATCGCAGGTACCGTTACCACCACTCCCTGTATCGCTGTTTCCGCAGAAGCTAACTCAGACAGAGTATTCATGCTTACCCCTTCGGCTTCAGCTGTAGCCGTAACCGAGGGCAAGGACAATGTATTCCAGCTCTGCTTCGCAGATCCTAACCAGGGTTCAGCTTCCGCTCAGTACATCTTCGACAACAAGCTCGCTTCCAAGGTTGCGATCATCTACAACAATGCAGATGCATATTCAACCGGTATCTACCAGACCTTCAAGGCAAAGGCTGAAGAGCTCGGACTTGAGATCGTTTCCGAGACCACCTTTACCGATGACACCACCGATTTCTCTGTTCAGGTCGGTGATGCTCAGTCCAACGGTGCTGACCTTGTATTCCTTCCCATCTATTACACCCCCGCTTCACTTATCCTTCAGCAGGCTTCTTCTGCAGGATATAAGCCCAAGTTCTTCGGTGTTGACGGTATGGACGGAATCCTTACCATCGAGGGATTCGATACTTCCCTTGCTGAGGGCGTAATGCTTCTCACTCCCTTCTCTGCAGACGCTACCGATGATCTTACCAAGAACTTCGTTGCAAAGTACAACGAGAACTATGGTGAGGTTCCTTCACAGTTCGCAGCAGACGGATATGACTGTGCTTATGCCATCAAGGCAGCTCTTGAGTTCTACGCAGCAAAGAACGGCGGACTTGATGTTACCGATATGAGTGCTGCAGATCTCTGTGAGATCCTCATCTCCGTATTCACCGATCCCGACTTCTCCGCTGACGGCGTAACCGGTCTCGGAATGGTATGGGATACAAACGGACAGGTTAACAAGCAGCCCAAGGCTGTTGTCATCAAGGATGGCGTTTACGTTGGTATGTAATCAGACGTAGAAAAATGTCCGGAAATCTATTATAATAATTCGCAATGGGGCGCTTTCGTGCAACCTGCCGAAGAATCGGCAGGTTGTCACCCGGGCGCCTAATGCATTTTAAGGAGTATACATATGCTGGCACATCTGATAAACGGAATAAGCCTCGGAAGTATATATGCGATCATCGCTCTGGGGTATACGATGGTATACGGTATCGCGAAGATGCTCAACTTCGCTCACGGCGATGTCATAATGGTCGGCGGATATGTATCCTTCTGCTCAATGATGTATCTTGGATTTCCCGCACCTCTGGCAATCCTTCTTGCCATGATCGTATGTACCACGCTGGGAATCACCATCGAACGTCTGGCATATAAGCCCCTGCGTTCGGCCACTTCTCTTGCCGTTCTGATCACCGCGATCGGAATGTCATATTTTCTCCAGAATGCGGCACTTATCATCTGGGGAGCAAATCCCAAGGCATTTCCCAATATGTTCAAGGATATCGAAGCTCTGGAATTCGCCGGAGCACGAGTTTCACCCGTTGCGGTAGTAGCTATCGCAGCAAATCTCATCATCATGGTCGCCCTGACTCTCTTCACCTCCCGCACTAAGATGGGTAAAGCCATGAGAGCAGTGTCCGAGGATAAGGGCGCCGCTACACTTATGGGCATCAACGTCAACTTTACGATCTCACTTACATTCGCGATCGGTTCGGGTCTTGCGGCTATCGCCGGAGTTCTTCTGTGCACCGCATATCCCACTCTTATGCCCACCACCGGTTCGATGCCCGGTATCAAGGCATTCACCGCTGCCGTCTTCGGAGGAATCGGATCCATCCCCGGAGCAATGATAGGAGGAATCTTACTCGGAGTAATAGAAATACTCGCGAGAGCATATATATCATCTGAACTTGCCGACGCCATCGTGTTCGGAGTTCTGATAGTCGTACTCATATTCAGGCCTACGGGTCTGCTTGGCAAACAGATACACGAGAAAGTATAAGGAGGCAAAAAAATGTTCAGTCTGAAAAAAGCCTCCGGGCTTTCCAAAAAAGCATTTCTGAATTACGCAATAGTTATCGTATTCTTTCTTGTTTTCCAGATCCTCGTATCTACGGGAAACATCACCAGCGCACTTAAGGGACAGCTGATCCCCATCACCTGCTATATGATCATGGCGGTTTCACTCAATCTGGTCGTAGGTATCTCGGGTGAGCTTTCGCTCGGACATGCCGGCTTTATGTCGGTCGGTGCGTTTACCGCAGTCATTGTCAGCTCAGCTATGGGAGGCGCATCAAACCCTGCCAGACTCTTTGTAAGTATTCTTGTCGGAGCTGTTCTTGCGGGTATTGCGGGATTTCTGATCGGCATCCCCGTACTTAAACTGAACGGCGACTATCTTGCCATCGTTACTCTTGCATTCGGTGAGATCATCAAGAATATCCTGAACTGTCTCTATGTCGGAATCGACGATAAGGGTGTTCACTTTGCATTCAACAATCCCGATGCACTGGGAATGGATCCCATGGGCAAGATACTGATCAACGGACCTATGGGTGCGGTGGGCTACAGCAAGATAGCCACTTTCTCCGGTGCGATCATCCTTCTTCTGATCGTACTCGTTGTGATACAGAACCTTGTAAATTCAAGGACCGGACGTGCGATCATGGCAATCAGGGATAACAGGATCGCCGCAGAGAGCATGGGAATATCTCCCCTGAAATACAAGATGCTTGCCTTTACCGTTTCCGCGGCAATGGCCGGATCGGCAGGTGCGGTATATGCCCTCAACTATTCAACGCTTGTACCCAAGAAATTCGACTTCAACACATCGATCCTTGTTCTCGTATTTGTAGTACTCGGCGGAATCGGTAATATGACCGGCTCTCTCATCGCAGCGGGAATACTTGTCGTACTCCCCGAGCTTTTAAGAAAATTCAGCGATTACCGTATGCTCGTATATGCGATCGTCCTTATCCTCGTTATGCTCGTTACCAATAACGAGAAGCTCAAGGGCCGTATGGACATATTTGCGAAAAAGCTGAGGATGAAACTATCGAAGGGAGGGAAGAAATAATGAGCAAATCTCCCGAAGTAAAACTTGTTAATGTACCCAGCCCCAATTTTGTACCCGAGAAGGATCTCGGGAAGCCCCTTGTTCTCGAGGCTGCACATCTCGGAATAGATTTCGGAGGACTTGTTGCGGTTGATGAATTCAATATCGGCATAGGAGCAACCGAGATCTGCGGACTGATCGGACCCAACGGTGCCGGCAAGACCACAATCTTCAATCTCCTTACCAAGGTTTATGAGCCCACAAGAGGCACGATAATGCTCGGCGGCAAGGATACCCACAACATGACACCCGTTCAGGTCAACAAGATGGGTATCGCCAGAACATTCCAGAACATCAGACTGTTCGATAAGCTTACCGTCGAAGAGAACGTTAAGATCGGTCTTCACAACCATATGGGATATCACACTCTTGCAGGTGTATTCAGACTTCCCAATTACTGGAGCGAAGAAAAGAAAGCGCACGAAAGAGCACTGGAGCTTCTCGATATCTTCGGAATGGCAGACCTTGCAAATGTTACCGCGGATTCACTTCCCTACGGAGCTCAGAGAAGACTCGAGATCGTAAGAGCGCTGGCTACCGGTCCGAAGCTCCTTCTTCTCGATGAGCCCGCAGCCGGAATGAACCCTTCCGAGACCGAAGAGCTGATGAACAATATCCGTAAGATCAGGGACGAGTTCCAGATTGCGGTACTTCTCATCGAGCATGATATGAACCTTGTCATGGGAATCTGCGAAAGCATTGTGGTCCTCAATTTCGGAAGGATCATTGCAAAGGGAACTCCTTCACAGATCCAGGGCAATCCGCAGGTCATCGAAGCATATCTCGGAACGCATAGAGGCTAGGAGTAAATGCTTTCAGCATTAACTCGGCGCAAACGCTTATGCGTTAGCGCGGCGTAAATGCCTTCGGAATAAAACAGAGGCTAAAAAATATGAAAACAGTTCTTAAAGTTGAAAATCTGCATGTTTATTACGGCAGCATACATGCCATAAAGGGCGTATCGTTTGAAGTCGGTGAGGGCGAGATCGTAACCCTTATCGGAGCAAACGGTGCAGGCAAGTCCACGACGCTCAATACCGTGGGCGGACTTCTCAAGCCCAGGGAAGGCTCCATTGAATTTGAGGGAAGGAGCATTCTCGGTGTCGCACCCCACAAGGTCGTAAACGAGGGAATGGCACTTTGCCCCGAGGGAAGAAGAGTCTTCGCACAGCTTTCCGTAAAAGAAAACCTCGAGATGGGCGCATATACAAGACCCGCATCGGAAATTCCCGAGACGCTCGAGAAGGTATATGAGCATTTCCCCAGATTGAAGGAACGTCAGTCACAGATGGCCGGAACTCTGTCGGGCGGTGAGCAGCAGATGCTCGCAATGGGAAGAGCTCTTATGAGCAAACCCAAGCTTATGATGCTGGATGAGCCTTCGATGGGACTTGCCCCCATCCTTGTAGATCAGATCTTTGATATCATTGAGGCCCTCAATAAGGCAGGCACCACGATCCTTCTTGTAGAGCAGAATGCGCAGATGGCGCTTTCGATAGCGGACAGGGCTTATGTCCTTGAGACCGGAAGGATAGTAAATACCGGAACGGGCAAGGAACTGCTGAACGACGATTCCGTCAAGAAGGCTTATCTCGGAGGCTGAGCAGTATTTACAGATATACACATAAGGGAGCGGTTTGCGCCGCTCCTTTTTTGTTGGTATAATATATGAGCAATTTTTTGTTCAAAAATCGCAAAATATGCGAGGGGATTTAAATCACAGAGGTATATATGAAGATATTAAATAGATTAAGAGTATTAGTATGCGCCGTTCTGGCGATCGTTCTGGCGGTCAATTGTGTTCCCGCGAAAGGATCCGATACGGTACATGCCGATAAATATGCACAGAATGCCATTGCCTGGGGTATAGATGTATCCGCATGGCAGGGCAATATCGACTGGAATGCCGTAAAAGCCAGCGGAGTACAGTTCGCATTTATCAAATGCGGCGGAACCATCTACGGATATGATGAAAAATTCTTCCAGAACATGGCCGGCGCACAGGCAGCGGGCATCAAGACCGGTGTGTATATATACTCATATGCTTCGAGCGTACAGGACGGTATCATTGAGGCACAGTGGATCATAAATGCGATCGAGCCCTATTCCATCAATATGCCCGTAGTGCTTGATCTTGAGAACTACAGACAGAAAGCTCTCGATCCTCTTACAAATGCGATGATCTGCCAGGTATTCTGCCAGACTGTCGAAGCTGCCGGATATTATCCCATGGTATATTCCTACAGGAGCATGTTCAGGAGTAACATCGGACCTTTCGGATATGACAGATGGGTTGCCCAGTGGTATAACTGCTGCACCGATGACGGAGCCGCATTCTGGCAGGCGACCGACAGCGGATCGATCCCCGGTATCAGAGGACATGTTGATATCGATTACCAGTTCAAAGATCTTTCCCAGTATATCGTTCCTTACGGATTCGTATCCCGTGACGGATATGTATACTATTACGAGAATTACAGAAGACAGTCCAACAGGTTTGTTAACGTCAACGGCGGAACATATTACGTAGATGCATTCGGACATCTGATCGCCGGAGCGCTTTACCCCATCGGTGATTTCATTTACTATTTCGATCCCACCGGACTTATGCAGGTAGGATTCGTCAATCTCGGTGACGGTCTGAGATATTTCGATGAAAACGGACATATGGTCGCAGGATGGCAGAACATCTTCGGAAATATGTATTTCTTTGACGTGACCGGACTTATGCAGACCGGATTCATATCCGACGGAGTATTTACCTACTATCTCGATCCCGCAACGGGAGTCATGCAGACCGGAATGTTCAATACGCCAGGCGGTATCTTCTATGCCGATACCGCAGGACATATCCTTACCGGAATGCAGAACATAGCGGGCAACACTTACTTCTTCGATCCCGTGACCGGCGGTGCGATGAAGACCGGATTTGTATCCGACGGAATAAATACTTATTATTTCGATCCCGTACTCGGAGGAGCACTCCAGAAGGGACTCTTTGCAAACGGAAATAATCTTTACTTTGCAGATGCGAACGGAAAGCTTCAGACCGGACTTGTATCCATGAGCGGTCTTTCATTCTATTTCGATCCTCTCAAGGGAGGAGCACTTCTTGTGAACGGTACCGCAACGGATGCAGCGGGACATGTTTATATCGCGGATGCCAACGGGCTTGCGATGATGGTGAAGTAATGCGGATCCGGTGAGGGGCCGGAACAGAAAACCGTGAAAGATAAACGTACCAAAAAGTTAATATTCCGGACGGTGATCCGTCTTATTGTAATGTCGGCCATATGCATAGTCAGCCTGGCGTGCATGCAGAAATGGCTTTCGTACATGTACAGCAATAAAGGGCCGGAGATGATCCTTAATTTCGGATGGGATCTTCGCTTTAACGATAAGTATTATTCCGGAGTGGATCTCCGTTCATTCTCTTTCGGCGAAACGAAGAGAGGCGATGAAGTCGAACTCACACGTACAATACCCGAATCCGTTCAGGAAGACAGCCTGATGATGGTCCACGTACATTATTATGATGTGAGGATCTTCATAGACGGAGAACAGATCTATTCCGCCGATACCGACAGATATATGACCGGGAAGACTCTCGGAAGCGGATTCTATATGGTGGATCTGGGTCCGGATGCTTCGGGAAAGCAGCTTAAGATAATGATCCGCGCCGGTGAGGACAATGCATTTTCTTCACTTGCAAGTCCGGAGATCTGGAGCGGTGATACATTTTATCAGGACTACGCTGCCGGAAGGATATATTATCTTGCTCTTGCATTCTTTTTCATAGTGGTCGGCATGGCCATGATCATCATGGCGCTTGCGCAGGAGGTCAAGAGGACTTTTACCTTCGCGGACACGGTCAGATTCTCGAGCCTTGCGCTTCTTGCGATGGCATTCGGAATATGGATCTTCACGGGTTCCGATCTGTCCGAGATCTTCACAAGCGATATTATCCAGAAGGTTGAGATCAATTACTATTCATTCTATTTCATCCCGATCTTTTTCATAGGTTTCCATTTTGAGACCGGCAGGTTCAAGGAGCCGAAGGAAGTCAGAAAAGCACGTATCAGAAATCTTGTATATGGCATCGCGTGGCTTTTCGGTGTTCTGTTCATTGCATATGTATGGTATCAGCATACATATAACAATATCGGACTCCGCTCGTATATCACGATCGCACATATATATGACGCAATCATAGTTGTACTGCTCATGGGGCTGAGGATATACGATCTGATCAAGGGCATTAATACGCATATGATCTCTTCGTATGCAACGATCATGACGGGACTTGCCGCGCTGGTCGATCTGATAAGGTACAATTTCTATTCCCATGCTTCGTCCGGCGGAAGTGCGGGATTTACGATGAGCACGCTGTATTTTGTAATGATCGTCCTGGTTCTTTCACTGTTCTTCGATTATATGAGCAATACGGTGAAAGGTGCGAGGGAAGAGGAAAGGGTCGGACTTATCTCAAAGCTTGCATATACCGATTCCCTTACGGGCCTGAACAACAGACAGGCAACCGAGCAGTATTTCGACACCATCGATTCATCGGGTGAGCAGTACATCGTTGTACAGTTCGATCTTAACAGTCTGAAAGTCGCAAACGATACATACGGACATGAAGAAGGAGACAAGTACATCCAGCTTTTCGCCGATACACTGAAGCATATCTTCGAAGGAAAGGGATATATATCCAGGACCGGAGGAGATGAATTCGTCTACGTCATGAAGCCCAAGGCTGAAGGCGACAGAAAGTGGATCGAGGGCAAGCTCAAGGATCTGAACGCGATCCTGTCCAATAAGGACACCGGACATTCGGGACTTAAGATGAGCACGGCTTACGGAAGCTATGATTCCTTCGACGGGGATGCCAGGAACATCCGTGACGGACTCCGTATCGCCGATGCGAGAATGTATGAAATGAAAAAAGCCATGAAGGCAAAACGCTGATATGCGCAAATGAAAAACCTCTGCTTTAACGGGCAGAGGTTTTCTTTATCTTATAGAGTTCTTCGGCAGCGAGACGGGTCTTGGCGACTACATCGACATCATCCGGCGGGAAGCAGTAGATGAGCGCATTTTTGTCTCCGATCGAGATCATGTCACCGATCTCATAGAAGAAATAATCCGAATTGATGCTGTAGGAAGCGAGGGGCTTCTGGGTGAAATCGAGCTTTCCGTCACATCCGGTCAGGTGGAAGCCTTTAACGTTATGGGTCAGCCTTCCTTCTCCCACTTCGTACATTGCGTTGTAGTCAACGATCATATATATCCTGACGGGAACATCGAGGCGGTAGGTTCCTTCCTCAAGTTCCCTTCTGACACATTCCCTTTCCCATCTGAACCAGTCGGGTATGTGATCGAACAGTACAGGAGCTGCGGTTTCTTTCGGTGCTTCGCCTTTGAACTGCATTTTGCCCAGTTCGGTAAGCTCCCACTCGCTTCCGCAATCGCCGCATTTAATGCTTATTCCGGATGCATGCATTTTGCCTTCTTTTCCGCAGACGGGGCATTTGTAGAGTACGCGTGAAAGTCCCTCTGCGCGGAATGGCTCGGTTATACGCGTTCCGGTCTCGAACTGTTCCTTAAGGTTATCGAAGGAGAAAGTCTCTCTGATACTTTCGTTGATCTCGGATGCCGAGAGGTTTTTAAGTTCGTCCGGTGTAAACAGGGTGAATTTATCGGCGGTGATCTTACATTTTCTCAGGCGGAGACCGTTATAGAGAGGATCGTGCAGGAATGCGCCGTGCGAAAGTATCATTACAACAGGGACTTCAAGGATCTTGACAAGCTTTCCGAGTGAATCGGGAAGGGTCGTGGTGGTTCCGTCGAATGTATAGCCTGCCTCGGGATACATGAGAACGGAGGTGTGCAGCTCCTTGAGAGCATAGGTTATATCATTGATGAGCTTGATGTCGGGACGGAATTTCCTGGTGGGGATGCATCCGATGGCCCTCATAAGGGATTCTTTTCCGACAAAAGCGTCCGTGGTGGCAACTATGTTGTAGGGGCCGTCGATAACGTGGGATGCGATCTTGAGGTCGGTAAAGCAGGAGTGGTTCATCAGGTAAAGCGCGGGCTGTCCCTTTTCTACTCCTTTCATATCGCCGGTGTGCAGTTCAAAACCGGCTTTCTTAAGTTCGGATGATGAGAGCAGCTTTATAAGGGCGCGAAGGATACCCGAAGGCTTTTCGGGATTGAATACCCTCGCGGGGGGAAGGCTGAACACATCGTCATATGATCTTTTTTCTGTTTTGATCTTCATAAGTTATAAGTTCCTCCGGATCAAAATGATTCTATAAGTCCGGACAGGCCGTCTTTTTCGTAAATGTCCTTGTAGTAGCCGATCTCGTTCTCGATGAGGACGTCGATCACTTCCATGCCGAGGAGCTCGACGGGAGCCTTGTCGTCAGTGAGGATCAGTCCGGTCCCTTCGTATTCGGTGAGTCCGTTCAGGACGGGTCCCATACGGTTTACAAAGTTCGAATCCGAAGAGATAAGGGTGTTGAATTCCAGGGATCTGAACAGATCTACGTTCATGGATGCGAAGAGTTCCCTGTTGGTCGATCCCTTAACATTGACGGTAGCGACATTGGGAAATACGCTTGCGACGGTATCGGAGAGATATGTTGTGATATCGGTCTCGCCGTTTCCGTGCATGTTCATATTCATGACCATTATACCGTTATCCTTCAGATGATCCCTTACCAGAGTGAAGAATTCCACGGAACTCATCTGAAACGGGATCGTGATGTCCTGGTAAGCGTCGACCATGATGACGTCGTATTTTTCGTCATCGGCTTCGAGATATGCCCTTCCGTCGTAGGTAACGACTTCGATGTCCTCGGGAAGTTCGAAATATTCATGTGCAAGATCCGTGATCTTTTCATCGATCTCCACACCCGTAATGTTGCATCCGGGGAAAAGATTTCTGCACTGGAGAGCGAAGGTTCCGGTGCCCATGCCGAGTATGAGTATGTCCTGCTCGGATGAACCCTTGACGGAGATTTCCGATGCGGGGTCTTCATAACCGCGGGCCATCGTGGGCGCGGCAAGGGCGTAGTCATAATACATTCCGGTAAAATCTCCGGACTTGACCCTCATGGACTGGACTCCGAAAATAACATTGGTCGAAAGGTATGTCGCATAGTCGGTATCGCGTACCTGAAGGTAATTGTATACCGATTCCCCTTCGTAGGTAAGATCGGAGACCCAGAATGCGAAGTGCGAGGAGTGTCCGAATATTGACGCGATCACAAAGAGTATCGTGCATACGAGCGAAAGGACGGGCTTTGCTTTCCTTGAAATAAAAAAGGCAAGTCCGATCACGAGAAGTATTCCGGAGAAGATCAGGAATGTCACGCTCGTGCCGACGCTGGGGATGGTAACGAAGGTCGGAAGAAAGGTTCCGATTATCGATCCGATCGTATTGCATGCTCCGAGCTTTCCGGCAACGGATCCGCTCTCGCCTATATCGGATATGGTGAACTTGATGAGTGAGGGAGTTACGGTTCCCAGAAGGAAAAGAGGGAATACGAATATGACCATGCAGGCTGCAAAGGATGACCAGATCAGCAGCTTTGTGGATACGGTCACTATCATGATGCCTGTGATGCCGAGAATGACGTATTTTCCCAGAACGGGGATGAATGCGATCCATACCGCAGCTATGAGGATCCTGCGGAAGAGCTTTGCGGGGTCGTTGTCTTTGTCCGCCCATCTGCCGCCGGCAACATTACCGAGCGCCATGGCGATCATAATGGTTCCGATTATTATGGTCCAGACTATCTGTGAGGATGAAAAATAGGGGGCAAGAAGCCTTGAAGCGCCGAGCTCCACGGCCATAACGGCCATTCCTGCGAAAAACTCGGTCAGATAGAGGTAATACTTATTCTTAAGGATATCAAATTTCATGATGACTTTTTCAATAACAATTTCGGGTATCAAGCCCTATTATACAGTAAATTTCGTGGTTGTAGCGCATTTTTAAAAAAGGTATACTTTAATGGTCATGCAACAAGGTAAAAAACCCGAAAATACGGATATTTTTGCGGATGAAATGGTACTGAGCGAGACCATGAAGCTGCAGCTTGCCCAGATGTGTACCTATGCACGTATCGAGGGGATTGATCTTGAAGAGATAAAAAGAGAACTTACGGAAGAAGGAATCCTTCCCTGCAGCGACAAGACGGCATCCAAAAAGGCTCTCGCGGAGATATACAGGCATGTGGCGTGCTCTTTTTGACAATGTATATGTGGAAAAAGGCATCGCGGACGATCCCGAGACGAAACGCATCCTGGAAAGGATCGGATGCGAAGAGCCCGGGCTTATAGAGCATTACAAGGATGTGTTCGATTCGGGGAGCGTAAAAAGCCCGGAGATCAGGAACCTTATCCTTGCGAAAAATCCCGGAAAGCATCTGTATGAGGGCGCGCCCGTATGTCAGAGCTTCGGAAACGAGCATTTTTATTACTCTCCCGGGGTGATGAACTGCATTTATGATTGCGAATACTGTTTCCTCAAGGGAATGTATCCGGGCTCCGATATCTGTATCTTCACGGATCTGGAGGAGACTTTTTCGGAGATAGACGCGCTTTTGGAAGAGCACCCTGTCTATGTCTGCGCTTCATACAATACGGATCTGACCGCACTTGAAAGCATCACCGGATATGTGCGCAGATGGTGTAAGAAAGCAGCGGAAACTGAGGGACTGAGCGTCGAACTGAGATCAAAATGCGCCCGGACCGATATTTACGGAGATCTTCCGGTAAGCGACAGGGTGATATTCGCCTTTACTCTTTCTCCTGATGAGATAAGGGACCGGTTCGAAAAAGGGACTCCGGATCTGGGTGCCAGGATAAATGCCCTGAATGCCGCTATGAATGCCGGTTTTCCGGTGAGGATATGTTTCGATCCGATGATATATGTCAGAAACTGGCGTGAGATCTATTCCGCGATGGTCGAAAAGGTTGCGTCAGAGACCGATCTGTCGAAGGTCAGGGATATAAGCATAGGAACCTTCAGGATATCCGACCAGTATCTGAAGAATATGAGAAAAAAGTTTGGGGAATCTGCCGTTGCACAATACCCTTATGTGAATGAGAACGGATATTACAGGTATCCGGATGTAGTAAGGAATGCGATGGAGGATCAAATAAAAAATCTGCTGACCGTCAAATGCCCCGGTACAGGGATATTTGACTGGGAGTAATAAAGAAAGGAACAGTTAAGTGAAAGCACCGTTTTCGGAATATCTGGAAAAGATCGCCCCGGCCGTCAAGGCAGTGGTATCAGATCTTTCGAAGGATCATGATTATGTCAGTGCCCTGTGCACCGACTCAAAAGGTCTGGTGATACGTATTGGCAGCAAGTCCAGATCGATCTCCAATAAGACCATGACGACGGAAAGAGGAGTGGTCTTCAGAGTATGCAAAAACAGTAAATACAGCGAGTACGCGGTGAACACCGCGGATTGGAATGAGCCGGAAGCTGTCATCAGACAGCTGAGAGAAGAGCTTGAGCGCCAGGAAGCGCTGCTTGAGTCTTCTTCGGTAAGCATTTACGAAACCCCGGTCCTTGAAGACGAGCCCTGCGAATTCTTCGGACAAAAGGATACGGAGCTCCTTCCGGAAAAGACGGATCTTAAGGAACTTACGGAAAAGCTCATATCCATCTCCGATAAGGGAATGGGCATGAGCTCCGAGATCATTGAGTGCATAGCGCGTGCGCAGTCCACTCATATCAGCAAGATGTTCCTTACAAAGAACAGGGATCTCAGACAGTCATATGTCTACAGTGAGGGTATGGTTGCCGCAGTCGCATCCTCAGGCGGATCGGTCAAGGAAGATTACAAGACGGTATCCGGCATAAAGGGACCCGAGCTTTTCGATGAAATGGAAGCCCTGCTCGAGCCGGTCATAAACGGCGCATTGGAGCTTTTGAAAGCCGGACCCATTGAACCCGGAGAGTATGACATAATAACCTCTCCCGAAGTCACCGGACTTATTGCCCACGAAGCATTCGGACACGGCGTTGAAATGGATATGTTCGTAAAGCACAGGGCTCTCGGTGCGGATTATATAGGCAAAAGAGTCGCATCCGATAACGTAACTATGCATGAGGGTGCACTCTGTGCGGAAAATGTTACCAGCTATTTCTTTGATGACGAAGGCGTCATGGCGGGCGATGTCACGGAGATCGAAAACGGGATCTTAAGATCCGGTATATGTGACAGCCTTGCGGCGGCAAGGCTTGGAGTAAAGCCCACCGGAAACGGAAAGAGAGAGAACTTCGCACATAAGGTCTATACCAGGATGACCAATACGATGTTCGATTCGGGATCTTATTCCAAAGATGAGATGATAGCTTCCGTAAAATACGGATATCTTCTCGAGGGCATGCAGAGCGGAATGGAGGATCCGAAGCACTGGGGAATACAGTGCATCATCCAAAAGGGACGTGAGATAAAAGACGGAAAGCTCACCGGAAGGGTTGTTGCTCCCGTCATCATGACAGGATATGTTCCCGAGCTTCTCGGAAATATCACCATGTGTTCGACCGACCGCGAAGTCTTCGGAAGCGGAGGCTGCGGCAAGGGACACAAGGAATGGGTCAAGGTCGCCGACGGAGGCCCGTATCTTAAGACGAAAGGGAGGCTCGGATAATGAAGATTGAACAGATAAAAGAGCTTCTGGAAAAAAGCGGAGCATTTGCGTGGAGGATAACTCAGACCAAGACCAAACGCTGGGAGTTTTATTTCATCCGCCACGATCTCGATCAGAACAGATCGGCCGATATAGAAAACTATCAGATCACCGTTTTTGTTAAGTCCGATGACGGAAAGGGAGTCGGAAGCGCATCGGCGGAAATGGGTCCCGATGAGACTCCCGAATATGTCGAGCTTACGATAAAGGATCTTCTTTTCCAGGCAAGCCTGATCAAAGATGCTTATTATGAGCTCAAAGCACCCGCAGCGTTACCCGAATCGGAAGAAACGGATGTCGATCTTAACCGCATCTCGGCGGATTTTATGGACACGGTGAAAAAGCTTCCCGAGACCGATGAAGTGTTCATGAACAGCTATGAGATATTCGTTTCCGATGTGAAAAGAAGGATCGTTACAAGTACCGGCATCGATGTCACGGAAAAATATCCCGTATCACTTCTTGAGACGGTAGTAAATGCAAGAAATTCCGAGCATGAGATAGAATTCTACAAGCTTTATGATTCCGGAACCTGCATGAAGAAGGATCTGACGGCTGACCTCGGGAAGACCTTCGAGTACGGCCCCGCAAGACTGAGTGCGGGCAAGACACCTTCCCTCGGAAAGGCGGATGTTCTCTTTTCCGGAGAGGATGCGGTAAGGATATATGAATATTTCAAGGACGGACTCGATTGCGCGTTCATCCATATGAAGTATTCGTCATTTAAGAAGGGCGAGCCCATCGCGGAGGATATCACAGGGGATAAGGTCACGTTAAAGACGCTTAAATTCCTCGACGGTTCTTCGATGAACATGCTGACGGATCCCGAGGGTACGCCGATCGAAGACAGGACTCTCATGGAGGAAGACATTCCCAAGAGCTTCCACGGAGGAACGAAATTCTCATTTTATCTCGGTGAAAAGAATACGTTCATTCCCGGCAATTACGAGGTGAGCGGAGGAACAAAGACCGCAGATGAGCTCAAAAAGGGACCCGTACTGGAATGCGTTTTCTTTTCCGATTTCCAGGTAGATACAATGTCGGGAGATCTGTTCGGCGAGATCAGGCTTGCGTTTATGCATGAAGCCGACGGAAGCGTCCGTCCCGTTACCGGCGGATCCATATCCGGAAATATGAAGGAATTTGTAAAGAGCATGAAGATGAGTACGGACAGGTCGAGATATGACAATGCGCTCATCCCGTCGTACACAAGATTGTCAGATGTCACCGTAACAGGTGCTGAGTAAAGGAAACAGATCATGAAAGTAGTTCTTCAGGGACTTACCAAGAAATTCCCTCCCAGAGGAGGAAAGGGTGATGGCGTTACGGCCGTAAAGGATTTCACGTTCGAGATCCCGGACGGAAAGCTTGTTGCGCTCCTCGGACCTTCCGGCTGCGGAAAGAGTACCATGCTCAATATGATATGCGGATTGGAAAAGCCGACGGAAGGAAAGATCTTTTTCGGTGAAGATGATGTCACGGAGATCTCTCCCGAGCTTCGCGGTGTCGGGATGGTATTCCAGAACTATGCCCTGTATCCGCATATGAGCGTTTACAACAATATCATCTTCCCGCTCGGAAATCTTAAGGGCGAAGAGAAGATGACCAAGGAGCAGATGAGGGAAAGAGCGGATAACGTTGCGAAGCTCGTACAGATCGAGCAGCTCCTCGAAAGGAAACCCAAGGAACTGTCCGGCGGCCAGCAGCAGAGAGTTGCGATCGCAAGAGCCCTTGTAAAAACGCCGAGGCTTCTTCTGATGGATGAGCCTTTATCCAACCTGGACGCGAGGCTCAGACTCCAGACCAGGGAGGAGATCAGACGCATACAGAGAGAGACGGGAGTCACAACCGTATTCGTAACCCACGACCAGGAAGAGGCGATGAGCATCTCCGACATGATCGTCGTAATGAAGGACGGGGAGCTCCATCAGTTCGGAAAACCCCAGGAGGTTTATGACGATCCCGCGAATCTCTTTGTCGCAAAATTCCTCGGAACTCCGGCGATCAATGTGTTTGAAGCCCAAGTTAAGGGTGAGAAGCTGATCATCGGCGAAGATACCGTGCTTGATGTTCCCGGAGTAAGGGACGGCAAGGTCGTTGCAGGAATAAGACCCGAGGGCTTCATATACGATCCCGAGGGCCCTCTTCATTGCGAGCTCGACAGAGTGGAGGTCATGGGCAGGGATATAAGCATTGTCTCGAAGAATGCGGCATGCGAAGCTCCGGTTGTAAGGTCGATAATCGATTCCGATGAAAGACCTGCGGACGGAGTAAAGACGGTGGCGTTCAGGCTCAGACCCGGCAAGGTACATGTATTCGAGCCCGAAACCGGAGAAAGACTCCGTTTCGGAAAAGGGAAGTGATCCTTATGGATAAAGTAACATCTTATGATGAATTCTGTGAGAGCCTCGGCGGACGCGGAGATGTCATTCTTTTCCGCGGACAGCCCGTGAGCGATTTCGTGCTCATTCCGTCGGGCCTCAGGGAAAGCCATATACAGACAGCCGATGAGCAGATGTTCCGTTTCGTCGACGAAGTCCGCAAGATCTTCGGATACGACGAGCTTACCTGCATCGAGATAGCGCAGCATTTCTCTCTTCCTACGAGGATGCTGGATTTTTCGTATTCGTATACGGTCGGTCTGTTCTTCGCATGCTTCGACGTGAAGGGCAGATACGGTGACCAGGACGGCAAGGTCTACGTATTCAACAAGAGCAGATACGAGTGGCTCCTCAAAAAGCACAAAAAGAACAGTGCCGAGGTCATAAAGAGCAACGAGTATCTGTATAAATGGCTGCAGCACTACGTTGATAAGAGCTCTACCAAGATGCTTGACGACGGAATAGACATGCCGATCTTTGTCGAGGCCACAAGACAGTTCGACAGGATCTATTCGCAGAGGGGATTGTTCCTGCTCTGGGGCAAGGATGAGCTTCCGCTTGAGAAGATCCTTAAGAACGAAGGGATCGATGAGAGGGAAGTTTTTGACACGATCGTCATTTCCAAGGATCACAAGCAGAAGATACTTGCGGAGCTTGCGGAAAAGCATATCACGGAAGATTCGCTCTTCATGAATGTCGGCAAGATCAAGGATCTTGTGCAGACGATAAAGTACGGTAATAAGAACAGTCAGGGGAACAAGACATGATCGAAAAGAATAACTTAAAAGCCTGGCTGTATCTGCTGCCGGCGCTTCTGTTCATGGGAATATTCATGGTCTATCCTCTTGTGGATGTATTCGTATATTCATTCGAGGAAGGCTATAATTTCGTCTCGCAGCAGTCTTACGGAACGGGATTCTATAATTTTTCCTATGTCCTTCACGATACATATTTCCTTCAGGCGGTAAGAAACACCTTCATCATGGTAATCATCACGGTGCCCATCTCCACGGGATTCGCACTTCTGATCTCTCTTGCCCTTAATTCGATCACAAAGCTCAGGGAGCTGTTCCAGACCGTGTACTTCCTTCCCTATGTAACCAATACGCTTGCAGTCGGTCTGGTATTCATGGTCCTTTTCAAAAAGACGGCTTACTCGGACGGACTCATAAATCTTCTGATCAATTTCTTCGGAGGAGAGAGCGTTGATTTCATTGACGGACCCTACTGGGCGAAGATGTTCGTCATGTGCTTCTACATCATATGGATAGTTCTTCCCTTCAAGGTGCTGCTTCTTACGAGCGCACTCGCAAGCGTCAACCAGACTTATTACAACGCGGCGAAGGTCGACGGAACAAGATCGCTCAGGGTATTCATGAAGATCACTCTTCCAATGATCTCTCCCACGATCTTCTACCTTGTCATTACGGGATTCATCGGAGCATTCAAGGAGTATTCGGATGCGGTCGCGCTTTTCGGAACGGATCTGAATGCCGCGGGAATGAACACGATAGTCGGTTATGTCTACGATATGCTCTACGGTGACAGCGGCGGATATCCTTCTTTTGCGTCAGCGGCCGCGATCGTGCTGTTCGTGATAGTACTTACCATTACCTGCATCAACCTGCTCGTCAGCAAGAAACATGTTTATTACACATAAAGGAAGATAATGGATAATCGTGAAGAAACTCTCCGCGCCGAGAAAAAGGCACGCGGGATAAAGATCATAAAAAACATAGTGATATATGCATTCCTTGGGATATGGGGACTTATGGTCCTGTTCCCTTTTTACTGGATGGTGCTCACTTCGTTCAAGAGCTATGCATCATACAACGGTGAGAAGATCCCGAAATTCTATGTAACGGATCCGACCTTCGCAAATTTCACGAATGCATTCTCGCAGGTGCCTCTCGGAAAATACCTGCTCAACACTTTTATCTTCACTGTGGTCACAACTTTTGTGATGGTGATAGTGATCACTCTTGCGGCGTTTGCTTTTTCGAGACTTGAGTTTAAGGGCAGGGATCTGCTTTTTACCGTTTTCCTTTCCATGATGATGATACCGAGCGAGCTCATAGTCATCACGAATTTCGTTACCGTTACGAACCTTGATATGAGAAACACTTTCCCGGGACTGATCCTGCCTTCGGTAATGAGCGTCTTCTATGTGTATCTGCTCAGGGAGAATTTCGCTCAGGTGCCCGACCAGCTGTATTATGCGGCGAAGGTCGACGGAACGAGCGACCTGAAGTATCTGTTCAGGGTCATGCTCCCCATCTGCCGCCCGACGGTCGTTACGATAATCATACTCAAGGTCATCGAGTGCTGGAATTCCTATGTATGGCCCAGACTCATAACCGATGATAAGAATTATTTCCTTGTTTCAAACGGAATACAGGAGATCAGGCAGAACGGTTTCGGAAGGGAGAACATCCCCGCTATGATGGCGGCGGTAGTGGTCATCTCGCTTCCCCTTATCATTCTTTTCCTGATATTCAGACGCCAGATAATGGCGGGAGTTTCGAGAGGCGGTACCAAGGGATGAGAAAGATGAAGATCTTAAGAAGAATTATCCTGTCCGCAGTCTGTGCGGTACTTGCGCTGTCTCTGACCGGCTGCCACGGCAGTAAGGCGGGCAGCGATTTCAAGATGCCGGACAGCTTCGATGATTCGGAGCAGATCGAGATCGTGTTCTGGGCGAAGAACGATACGAACCAGACACAGACCGAGATATACGAAAAGTGCGTTGCCGATTTTGAAGCTCTTTATCCGAATATTCACGTCAGCATGAAGCTGTATAACGATTATTCCGTTATATACAATGACGTCATCACCAATATTGCGACCGACACCACGCCCAATGTGTGCATCACCTATCCCGATCACATTGCTACTTACATGACGGGAGACGGAGAGATAGTATTCCTCGAAGATCTTATGGACGATCCGAAATACGGACTCGGAGGAAACGAGCTTCGGTTTGACGGACCTTCCGCGGATGAGATAGTCCCCAAATATCTCGATGAGCTTAAGCTCGGAGACCACGTTATGGGACTTCCCTTTATGAGATCATCGGAAGCTCTCTATATCAACAAGACCTATGTCGAGGCAATGGGATATGAGATACCCGATGTTCCCACCTGGGACTGGGTATGGGAGGTTTCCGAGGCGGCACTTGCACAGAATCCGGACGGAACCTTTGCGGTAAACGGCCAGGATGTCATGATCCCGTTCATTTACAAATCCACCGACAATATGCTTATCACGATGCTCAAGCAGGCGGATGCGGGATATTCGGATGAGATGGGCAATATCCTTATCTTCAACGATACCACCGGAAGCATCCTCAAGGAGATCGCATCGCACGGTAAGACCAGGGCATTTTCAACCTTCAAGATTTCCAGTTATCCCGGCAACTTCATGAATGCCGGACAGTGCATACTTGCGGTCGATTCTACCGCGGGTGCGACCTGGATAGGTTCCGATGCGCCTCTTTCCGACATACACGACAGCAAGAAGGTGGAATTCGAGACAGTGGTCCGTCCCGTTCCCCAGTATGATCCCGAAAACATAAAGATGATCTCCCAGGGACCGTCGGTATGCATCTTCAATAAAGACGATCCTCAGGTGGTGCTTGCCAGCTGGCTCTTTGCCCAGTTCCTTCTTACGAATGAGGTTCAGGAGAGCTATTCCGAGACGGAAGGTTATGTTCCCGTTACGATCAAGGCCCAGACGGATCCCGCATATCTTGAATATCTGTCTCTTTCGGGAACCGACTCACAGCATTACAGCGTCAAGATCGACTGTGTGAACATGGTCCTTTCCAATATCGACAACACATTCATCACTCCCGTGTTCAACGGATCCACATCCCTTAGAAATGCGGCGGGCCAGATGGTCGAAAACTGCGTAAAGACGGTCCGAAGGAAGGGAACCGTGGATGATGCTTATCTTGAGCAGATGTATTCCGAGGTATCCCAGATGTACAGGCTCGGCGAGCAGAGGGGAACCTTAGGAAGCAGGGATCTCGGTCCCCTCCCCAGGACTTCCGTCATACTCATTACGTGCATAGTTCTCGCATGGGCCTGCATGGGAATATATGTCATAAAAGACCGTTTTATGGGCAAAAAAGGCTGAGGAACCGGTTTCTTCCTAATATATGTTGTAAAAAAAATAAAAATGAGTTACAATGCAATGCGGTCGGCGCCCTACCGACCGCATTTACAGTTTTATAGGGATGATTAGGAGGATTATTATGAAAAAATTTACAGCAGTTTTTGCTGCAGCAGTTCTTATGCTCTCACTCAGCGCTTGCGGCAAGACAACAGAAGTACCCGATGTTCCCCAGCCCGATATCGATCTTTCCGCTATCCAGGAAGCAGCTGAGAACTTCCCTGAGGTAGAGATTCCGGTTGATCCCGAGCCCGAGACCGAAGCAGAGGATGACGGCGTTATGAGCTATGCTGATTACGCAGCAGCATCCGTTGATGACGAAGTGACCGTAGTTACTTATGTTCAGGCTCATCAGTCATGGTGGGACAACAAGATCACCGTTTACTGCCAGGATCAGGACGGCGCTATTTTCCTTTATGAGCTTGCCTGCTCCGAGGAAGATGCAGCAAAGCTTACCGAGGGAACCAAGATCAGAGTTAACGGCTTCAAGGGCGAGTGGGCAGGAGAGTCCGAGATCGTTGATGCTACTTTTGAGTTCGTTGATGACGGAGATCTTTTCGTAGCAGCAGCTAAGGACCTTACCGATAAGCTCGGAACAGATGAGCTCATCGATTACCAGAACCAGAAGGTTATTTTCACCGATATGACTGTTGTTTCCGTTGCATTCAAGAACGACCAGCCCGGTGATGACATCTATGTTACCCTTTCCAAGGACGATGCTGAGTACAGCTTCTGCCTTGAGTACTATCTCAACGGCAGCGACCAGGAGTTCTATGATCTTGTAAGCGGCCTTGAGGCAGGACAGGTTGTAGATGTAGAAGGTTTCCTTTACTGGTATGAGGGAGCAAATACCCACATCACTTCCGTAACCGTAAAGTAATTCCATTGCATTTTCAGAAGGCCGGCGGATCATGCGCCGGCCTTTTTTAAGAGGTTCATATGAAAATAGTCATCCTTGAAAGAAACAGCGTAGGTCCCGACATAAGTGTGGATATGCTTAACAGCCTCGGTGAGGTAACGGCTTATCCGAACACCACCACAGCGGAAGAAGTAAGGGAAAGAACCCTTGATGCGGAGATAGTTGTGGCCAATAAGAGCCCGATAAACGAAACGTCTCTGCGGGATTCGGGGAATGTAAAGCTGGTCTGTGAATTTGCTACAGGGTATGATAACTGTGACCTTGAGTATCTTCGCGGGAGGGGCATCCCCGTATGTAATGTCGTCGGATATTCCACCGATATGGTCGCCCAGCACACATTCACCCTTGCACTTGCCGTTTCCCAGAAGCTGTCCTATTATGATGATTATGTGAAGTCGGGCAGATACAGTGCTCAGGACAGGTTTTCCAATTTCGATATTCCTTTCGGCGAGCTTGCCGGCAAGACCTGGGGCATCGTGGGAATGGGAAATATCGGAAAAAAGGTGGCTCAGATCGCTTCCGCTTTCGGATGTAAGGTTATTTTTACGTCAGTTACCGGAAAAAGCACCGTTACTGAGTATGAGAAGGTTTCGAAGGATGAACTGCTTGCAAGGAGCGATTTCCTTTCACTGCATTGCCCTTTGAGCGATCTGACACTTAACTATATAGACAAAGAGGCTCTAAAGAAAATGAAGACCTCAGCCTTCCTTATCAATGTCGCAAGGGGCAGGGTCGTCAATAACACCGATCTTTACGAAGCCCTGGAAAACGGGGAGATCGCGGGAGCAGGTCTTGATGTTCTCGAAGAAGAACCCTTAAGGCTTACGAATCCACTCAGTAAGATAAAGGATTCCGGAAAGCTGATAATAACACCTCATCTTGCATGGGGGTCCGTGGAAGCACGGAACAGATGCGTACAGGGAGTGTATGATAATATAAAGGCATTCCTTGACGGAAATCCGATCCATGTAGTGAACGGATAAAAGTTTGAAAGGCGGAGATTTTTTGATGGCAGATGTTAATGAAACCGTAGTGAATACGGAAGAGAATACCGAAAATACCGAACCCGCAAGAAGAAGGAATCTTGAAGACATGTTCAGGGACTGGCTGAAGTGGTGGCCCTGGGCGCACAAGATCTTCTGCAAATATGAAGAGATCCTTGTTTATCTTGTTGTCGGCGTTCTCACGACCATCTTTTCCTGGTTCGCATGCTACCTTGCAGAGCATTTTCTTTTGGATTCATCCAATACCGTCCAGAATATGATCATCAATACGATCGGATGGGTAGCCGGTGTATGCTTCGCATATCCTCTTAACAGAAGCTGGGTATTTCGGAGCACCAATCCCCATATAGTAAAAGAGTTCGGAGGCTTTGCCGCTTCCAGACTTTCCACATGGTTTCTCGATATATTCATCATGTGGCTTACCGTAAATATCTTTAACTGGAATTACTGGATATGCAAGATCTTCATATCCTCGGTAATAGTTACGATCCTCAATTATGTTTTCAGCAAGATCCTGATCTTTAAGAAAAAGAAGTAAAGACTATGAAGAAGATTGTAATGACGGGCGGCGGAACCGCCGGACATGTAACACCGAATATCGCACTTATGCCTTCCCTGAAGGAAGCCGGTTTTGAGATCTCTTATATAGGCTCCTACGACGGGATCGAAAAGGGACTTATCGAAAAGATAGGGATCCCTTATTACGGAGTATCCACCGGAAAACTCCGCAGATATATGGATATCCGGAATTTCTCCGATCCCTTCAGGGTTCTCAAGGGAATAAGGGAAGCCAAAAAGATCCTGAAGGAAATAGAGCCCGATGTAGTCTTTTCCAAGGGAGGATTCGTAAGCGTTCCCGTCGTAAAGGCGGCGGCATCCCTCAAGATACCCTGCGTGGTACATGAATCTGATTTCACTCCCGGACTTGCCAACAAGATCTGTTTTCCCATGGCCAAGACCGTATGCTGTGATTTCCCCGAGACAATGGAAATGCTTCCCGAAGGTAAAGGAGTGCTTACCGGTTCGCCCGTAAGAAGGGAACTTTTGAACGGTGACCCCGCCAAGGGACGCGCCATGTGCGGATTTGACGAAAGCAAGCCCGTTCTTATGGTAATAGGCGGAAGCCAGGGAGCTGCGGCGGTCAATCAGGCTGTACGCGATGCTCTTCCCAAGCTTCTCGAGCAGTTCTATGTCGTACATATCTGCGGCAAGGACAAGATGGATAATCTCCTTCTGACCAAAGAGGGATATAAGCAGTTTGAGTATGTGACCGATGAACTAAAGGACATCTTTGCAATGGCCGATGTTGTGGTATCAAGAGCCGGAGCAAATTCGATCTTCGAGCTGCTCACACTCAGAAAGCCCAACATCCTGATCCCGCTTCCCGGAGGAAGAGGGGACCAGCTCCTGAATGCGGAATCGTTCCAGCAGCAGGGCTACTCGGTTGTCATTGAACAGGATGACCTGTCCACTTCATATCTGGCGAAGAAGATAAACGATCTGTATGCGGAACGCGAAGGTTATATCAAGACCATGTCCGCAAGCGAACAGAAAGATGCCATCGGCATTATCACAGATGTGCTCTTAAAGACGGTATCATAATTCACTCATTGCTTTGTAGGTCAGGATGCCGTTTGTGATCCCGGCAGCTATCAGATCCTGATACTCCGGAGAGGTAAGAAGCGGAAATTCCGCTGTTGATGACAGATATCCGGTCTCCAAAAGCACGGCCGGAATGGTACTGTAATATACAACTTTAAGATCCGAAAGAGTTTTGATCCCGCGATCCTTCGCACCGGCAGCACAGACTGCTCCGGAGTAGACACAGGCCGCCAGATCAAAGCTTTTTTCATTTCCGGGCATGTAGCAGTATGCGCTCATTCCGGAAACCGAAGTGTTTCTTGCCAGGGCATTGCAGTGGATGCTGACAAATACGGCTTCGGGATGGATGTTTTCGAAGCAGTAGCGGTATTCGAGGCTGACAAATGTATCATCGGGGCGTGTCAGAAGAACGGTTGCACCCTGAGCCTCGAGCATGGCTTTAGTCTTCATCACTATGGACAGATTGACGTTTTTCTCGTAAACGCCGTTCCTTACGGCCCCGGGATCCCTTCCGCCGTGACCGGCATCAAGAATTACCGTAAATCCCGTCAGGGGTCCCTGCACGGCAGCAGGCGTCGTATTTAACGCAGGATCTTTGCCCTGTCTGCCCTCGGCAATACCGAAAGTGACGAAATGAGCCAGTGCTCCCTGAGGGTCATTAGCAAAATAGTAGGCAATATCGGGGTATTTTGCGACATAATAGTCGAAATCGTAGACGGAAGAATAATCTATGCCGTTATAGACCGTGATCCCGGAAGCCTTTGATCTGACCGGGAACAGCATGATGAATGCGAAAAACAGGATTATGGCCGGAAAAAGTATGGTTTTTCGTGTTTTTATCTCGCTATGCATAGGTTCATTCCCCCAATGAAACCGAATATACATATAAGTATACTAAAAAACCCCGAAAAAAGTATTGATTTTTTCTTGACAAGCATAAAACTATTGTGTAATATCTACTTTGCTGTTGCAAAATACATATTGCAATGCAGGTGTAGTTCAGTGGTAGAACACCAGCCTTCCAAGCTGGATATGTGGGTCCGATTCCCATCACCTGCTTATTTTTTTGCCTTAAATACTGGGCTTGAGGGTGTTTCAAAGTGGTACAAATGTGGTACAGCCCTTGAAAATACTGAGTTCCTGATTTATCCAAACAGATTAGACCAAATACCTGAATCAATTGAAGGCTGGCTTTTTGCCAGTCTTTTATAATGCTCTGTTGTGGTGGGATTAGAGTGACCGGCGGTATATTGTATATTTGATGTCGGAATGTTTGCATTATACATGGCTGTAACTGCCCAAAAACGTATCTTATGTGAGGAGAGATACTCCACACCGGACATTTCACAGATTATTTTGAGTTTTTTGTTAATCATATTCGTCAAAAGTGGGTGATTATTTGACATGAATACATATTCGCAAAATCCTGTTTCTTTTCTTTGCTCTCTCAGGAAAAAAATAGCAAGATCTGAAAGATTTTCATATCTGTTACATTTCGTTTTCTTTCCCTTAGTCCTATCAACGCATTTATCGGCATATAAACCGTTTTCACGGACTTGAACCATTGAGCGGTGGATGTATACCCTTTTGTTCTCAAAATCGACATCAGACCACTTTAACGCCTTAATTTCGCCTATTCTCACACAAAGACAGAACATAAGACCTATACAACGGGAATAAACACCGTTATTTTTGAGACATGTATCAATTATTCTTGAGCGTTCATTGTCACTATAGATTTTTTCGCTATTATCATTTTCCTTGCATGCCAAATCTACAGTCCTGATATCATGAGTGTTGATTACTGGAATGCTTTGGTCTCTTGCATAGTCAAAAATCTGGTTAATCAGAGTTTTTACGTTGTTTAAGACTTTTCTTGTAATTTCCTGACCTGCCGTGATGGATGCGTAGAATTGCTTAATTTCCTGAAAAGTTATTTTTCTTATATCTTTTGATTCAAGAGAGGTTCCTTTTAGGAATTTAGTATAATCACTCTTATAATGTCTTATACTCCCGATAGAACGATGTCCCTGCTCAATTAGAATCATATATGTCTCCAACCATTTCGGATATAGACTTTTAATTGTGGGAATTCGACGTTTCTCAAGAGGCGAATGATGATAATAATACTCATAAAGTGAAATCAAAAGTTCGATTCTTGTTTTTTTAATAATCTGAGGATTGTGGGTTTTATATCTGCCGTCTGATGTTTTGAATATCTTGTTTTTATGTACCTCCTGTAATTGCTTTTCTAACTGTTTTTCAAGTTTTTCTTGCATATCTATGTATGCGCAACTGTCTTCTACAATATTACCAAAGGAGGAAAAATTTTTAAATACGCTTATAAGGTTGTCAAGCACTTCGATATCCATAAATCAAGCCTATAAAAGTATGCCCGATTTTGGCTTGTCATTACGACGCGCTACGACTAATAGCAGTGACTTTTTCCTTTCATATATGTTTAATTTTTGAAGGGAATATCTTCTTCTTGTCCCTCGGTTATTGTAAAAAATCCTTTGTTCCTGTTTAGATAATCATTCAAAGAATTATATTTTGTGATTCCATTTTCGGTATATATCTTAACGTATCCGTTGATTCTACGCTTAAATGCTTCATATGTGGTAATTTGTAAAGGGTCTTGTTGAAGTTCATAATACTGACTTTCAAATTCCCAATTCGAAACAATAAAAACAGTGTCATAACATGCAATCTTAGGACTGTATCTGGCTGGAAGAACACAGGGGTATATATCGAGATAATTAAGCATGTCAGATAATCTGATAAGAGAGCGGAACTCTTCGAATACAAGGACGTTCTCATTTTGATAACTGTCAAAGGGATGTTGATAATCAGTTACACGGTACACATTTTCATCTCCGTATTCATCAAGAATATCTCTCGATTTTCCGAGCCCGGTTTTTCCGCTGATGTAGTGAACCTTAAGATTTAAGCGTCGAGTTCCTTTATAATAATCAATCAGGTACGAATGTCGAAGCTTATTCAATTTTTCGATATGTAAAATGGCAGTTTTTCCACATGCCTCAATTATTTCGGAATTAGAGTAGCCTTCTTTAATAAGCTCGTACATTCGTTCAAGGTCATTTCTTTTGCCTCTTATCTCGGTTGGACATTCGCCAAATTCCTCAAAAGTATTGGTGTGATTAATCCCTTTATGAATTGTTCCAGTATTGTCCTTGTATTCGTATTTGCCATCCGGTTGTTTGTTATGTTCGGGGGCTGATTTTAACAAATATGATCTGTTCTGAAGGGAATTTCCCATAGCTTGTTGAATGTTCGCAGTAGGGAACAACTTTTTAAGAGAACTGAAATGGATGGCATTTTTAAAGTAGATATAAACGTGATAGTGATATGTACCATGCGCACCGGTTTCATCTACAATTGCATAATAATTTAGCGTATAGGGTTGAAGTGATTGTTTAATGCTGTCATGTGTAATTCCTTTATCTTGGGGATTGTTGATTGTTAACAGCCATTTTCTTTTTCGTTTTTCTTTTTCGTAGATCATGTTTTCCTCCATCTTCAATGATGATATGTCCGTATTATTGAGTAGGATTATCAAATGAAGAAAACGGATATTATTATTCGATCATAATCATCTTTGCTGTCAGCGATAAGGAATCCGTTATAAAGAAGACGATTTTGCATATAAAAGTCGGAACGGGAAATATCATCCAGCATTGATGCATAATTAAACATATGCTCCCGGCGTGTTTTAATTGCTCTATTAATGTTCTCTGTAATTCTGTTTACAATAACAGCAGAAAGAGGTTCAACTGTTGCCTTGGGAAGGGAAAAGTAATAATAGTTTTTTTCATACAGACAGTTAAAGCCACATGGCAATACATCTTCCCACGATCTCAAAGTAGATATAGACGGAGATATTTTTGTATGTGATAAAATGTCTCCCAAAACATATTGGATTTCCAGCGAAAGGGCAGAATTATAGGCATTTGCCCGAACTTCGTTTTCTGATATTCTTTTATTATTCAATTGTTGAATCTGATGGGAGAGGGATGTTTTAAACCACTCTCCCAGTAAATTTAAATATTTTTTCATTTTTTACACCATTTTCAAAAATTCGGATTGCTCGTCATAACGTTTTATTTTGTATGCCTGATCATTATCGATATATAAGACGTCAAAAGCCATTTCAGTGTTATCTTCGAAAACATCTAGAACATAAAGAGATTCAGTGATGTCATAATAGGAATCTCCAACAGAAAAGGGTTTAAGTATTTTTTGATGGGGTAATAAAACATGTTGGAGATAGGCGTTTGTTATGTCTTTGATTTCATGCATATTCTTTTTATATGGTTCTTTGGTTTTTTTAGGAAAATATAATCTGATAACACGATAATCATCATATTTCATGAGTTGATCATGAACTTTAGACGGATTATCCGTTGGTTTTAATTGAAACAAATCTTTATAATAATCAGCTGTAAACCAAATCAACCATAAAATATACATGTATATGAAATCTGATTTTCTTATCATATGATGTCCTCCCATTTTTCAAAGTTGTCGGGAACAGTAAAAGAATCCGCTGTTCCGAAGAATTCATTAGTATCTGTATTTTTAAATATTTTTAGATTTTCACATTCCAAAGCACAGAATGGATCACCTTTCTGAAAGTTTGTCTGCATCCGAAAATGAGCCACGCTCTCAAAAGATGGGTGAGATGGTACATAGACCGGGATTTCAACAGCCTTAATCCCGGCTTTTTCGGAATCGATACATACCGATAAAATAAATTTTGACGGGCTTCCATTTGTATCGGCGGTTACGGTAAAGGATGATACAACTAATAATGTTGAAGATGGAACAGCATTAATTGATTCAAAGGGTATTGAAATTATCATTTTATTCATCCTCCCCATAAATTTGAAAATCTGAAGCAGACAGGTATATTCCTGAGGTAAAAGCGGATGAATTAACGTAAATTGATTTAAAGCGCACTCTGGTAGTTGCTTTACTTTTCCTGAGATAGTACCTGACCCACAATATTTTTTTGATTGTATCGTTATAATGGGGAATGATATGAATATTTCTTTCACCGTAATTATCTGTTTTGATTCGTATATAATATCCCTTTTTTGAGGTTGAAGTACCAACAACTTGATAATATTGCAAACCATAGTTTGAAAAGAAGGTATCAGGGAGTTCAATAGACCTGAGGGGTGTTTTTGAGTTTTTCATAATGTTCAATCCTTTCCGAGGGGGCATCAGCCCCCTCCATTGTTTTAAAGTAGAATTTCTTCATCAGGGTTTTCAACAATTTCAAAGTCATCAGCCGAAGCGGAAACACCTGAAATGATATTGCCCGATGATCCTTTCATGGCGTAAGCCTTAAGTTTCAATCCAGTGAAACTAATTGATATCTCAATGTCATCTTCGAGACGTTGATTGAGTTCCGCAATTTTGGATTGGACAGAAACCGGAAATTTGATTTTAAGTTCATCGCCATGATACGCCGAGCATGATACGGTATACCCGGCAATGGTTTTAGTGTAATTTCCTTCTTCATCAGTTGAATAGATGATGCTCGTCTCGTTTACGGGCATTGTTCGTGAGTTTGTTGTACGCGCAACATTTGATAAGTTCAATCTTAAATTTTTCAGTCTCATAAGTTTACCTCCTAAAGTTTTTTTAATGTTTTTTCTCCTTTCAATATCACTTTAGCAAGTGAATTTTGAATAATGTATTCAACTTTAGATTTATGAACTAATTTATACAGATATCTCAAAGATACCAGGCGGGAATTGAATGAAGGGTTCATTATATTACAGAGTAAAAAATGTTATAGACATTGCATGATTGCATAGACATTGCATGATTGCATAGACATTGCATAATTGCATAGACATTGCATAATTGCATAGACATTCCCCAACAGTGTGAGGGCGTGTGACCACAACATTTATGTATACCCTCTTGTACCAATCGAGTACAGGAGGGTAAAAAATGATAGTATCAACATTGTATTTTTTAAGGCAATTAAAAAAAGAAAAGGAAGAAATCGAAAGAAGACGAAAAGAGTCATACGGCTTAAATAGAGAAAGCAATAGACAATATTTAGAAAGTCTTCTTAAAGAGGTAAAAGAAGAAATCAGCATAATTGAGCCTGTAATTATCCGTTGGATTGATGAGTCTGCAATGTATGAAGATCAGAAGAAAGATTGTAAAAAATTTTTCGTTGATGGATGTAAACATGATGATCTTGATAATCCCAATTTCACAAGAGATTTGCAACATCATTTATATAAATGTTTTGCACGACACAGACGAACACGGGATTAGTTTTTAGAATGAAAATGTAGCAAATAACAAATAATAATATAATGAAACTCGATTGGCACAAAAACACAGAAGTCGTGGAGGGTAATACTTGCCTCCACGACTTTTTTAAGATTTAGCCCATTGGTGCTGGCGTTACGCCGTCCATGCTCGTGCGCTTTGCTTCGCACCGCTTCCTGCGCGTGAACGCCTACGCCTTTCGCACAGTGGGCTATAATGATTTTGTTGAGGTATTATGCTTCATTTCTCATTGCCTCCTATGAATGCAAAAATAAAATAATTTTAAATCCTTAATAAATGAAGTTGATGCCAATAAATTAGACATCTAAATTTAACTTTAGATGCCTATTTTTGTTGTAATTATTTTCGAATGCTGTTTTGTTTTGTCTCCCACTTTCACTTACTGACTCCTTATTTTATTAACTATGAATCTGACTTCAAACTATCATTGTCTATGTGCTCCTATGTGCTATGCTTGTCATGGTATTCATTTTTTATCTCCTTTCTTAATTATTTACTTCTGATATAAAATTGCATAATAAAAAGACACCTCATTTTTGTAAGGTGTCTTTAATGATTATTGCTTAAGTTTTGTCTATTGTATTTTTAATTTTTGTTTGATGACTGAAAAATCTATTACTCTGTTTGTCCAAAATTAAAACAGGACTTCCATTTCTGAAAGTCCTGTTATATAATATGTTTGTTACTGTCATTTACCAGTCACCGAATGGGTCATCTGCAGGTGTCCCATCTGAAGGGTCTGCTACAATTATCTGCCCGTTATCTATCATATCTTGATATTGTTGGTCTATGTTAGGGTCTACAGGCTCATTATTCTGAGGTGGATTCTGATTTTGCTGCTGTTGTGTAGGCTGCTGTGTCTGCTGTTGCTGTTGAGTTACGCTCTGATTATGAGGGTCTTTGTCTGCCTCTTCATCCATTTTTGCTTCTGAAACATACACAGAGTCACTTAATGCTTTTCCCGGTACATAAGCAACCGTATAATCGCCGGTTGATTCATCTGTTATATAATGGATTTCATACCATTCGTTAGAGGTTTTTCCATATACATGAATATAATTCTCTTCGGAAATACCTGAATAACGCAATAAATAATCAATCCACTCGGAATCGATAGAATCTTTTTCCCTTATATTGGCATCTTGTAAAATAAGTCGGTCTTCATCTAGGATTTCAATAATTTCCACATCGCCGGCAGGAGTTTCTTCAATTCCAAAATCAAGAGATGATTGATAATATGCTTCGTCTTCGGTAATCTGTGCTTCAAGGTCATTAATATTCTTTTTCAGAGCCTCATTTTCCGCATTTAATTCGTTAAGCTCATCCTGATTTACAGAAGCAATATTATCACTGACTATTTCAGTAACAGGTTCAACGGAATTATTTGAAACGACTTGATTATCGTTTCCGCACCCTGTTATTGAAATGGCACTTAATACACCAACTAAAGTTATAAGTTCAAGTTTTTTCATTGTTTTTAGTCCTGTTTTATTTCCAATACACATTAACATTATATTTGGGTGTGTATTTAATAATATCTATGTATTCCATAGATGAATTCTATGTCTGGGGACATTATATCAGATATCTGATATTTTGCACCAGATTTTGAGTTTTTGGTACTTGAATGCATAAACAAAAGGATTAGCGAAAATAAGCCCTTTTATAGTGGTACAAGAGTGGTACAAAGGCAAAGACAGTTGCGCAACCTCCTTTCTTTTATGGGATTTCAGGTGTTCATGGTTGTTCGATTCCCATCACCTGCTCTCACCTAAAACCTCGTAAATTCAACGTTTACGAGGTTTTTTCGTGCAAGTTTTACCAGGCAGTGGGTGGGCAATGGCCTGATCTCAAAGCCAAATGCCTCGTTTATAAGCTTGGGATGCCCTGCTTGCCAAGGACGATTAAAATCCATAAATAATGCAATAAAAGCATTGATGGTGGCTTGGAAGTCGGCTTTTTGTAGGCTCTCTGATATAATTGACATTAAAGTATTATCTTCCAGTTTTATAGACGATGACAAATCGGAAGTTATCGGGATGGTGTGAACTTATATGATTTTTCTTATAGAAGCAAATGAAAAGTATATAGATGAACTTCAGAAATTTAAGGATGAAGTTCTTCAAGCAGATAAAGATAATAACGATCAATTTGCGGGTTGCATGGGGCTAAGGGATTGTTCCACCTCTAAAGAATGGATAGATATTTGTAAATTGCGAAAATCTTCTGAGACATGTGAGCAGGTTGGTACATCGGTGCCATCAACAACATATTTTGCAATAAGGGAACATGACCGAAGACTGGTGGGAGTAATAGATTTGCGACATCACATCAATCATCCTATTCTTAGCACATGGGGTGGTCATTGCGGATACTCTGTCCGACCTTCTGAAAGAGGAAAAGGATACGCAACGGAAATGCTGCGTCTAAATGTTATTAATGCTGGCGGAATAGGGATTGAGAAAATGCTTGTGGTATGTGATGCAGATAATATTGCCAGTGAGAAGACAATTATTGCAAATGGAGGACAGCTTGAAAACATCATAGAAGTAGACGGATGTAGAATGAAAAGATTCTGGATAAAGACAGGGAATTTGTAAATTCAAATTTGTTGGGATAGTAGGTTATACCGGAAGATATTGCTAAGGCTATGTACGAAGGACATGATCCGCATGACAAGTATATCAGTGAAATCGTGGATATAATCTGATAGTGATGAAAGAAATGGAAGCAATATTTGGAGAAAGTTCATATATCGATTCGTGGATGCAGCTTGTTCGAAAGGTTAGCTGGAATTTCCCCGGGCTCGAAACAGAAGAGAATTTAGAAGAACATAAGCAGACTGTATTGAAGTTTATGAACAAGCTGCAAGCTGTATGTGTCAAAGATAGTGAAACTATTGTGGGAGTTCTTCTGTTTTCACGTAATAGAAATATGATCTGTTGTCTTGCTGTGGATCCTGAATACAGGCAGCAAGGGTTGGCTTCAATCCTTCTGAGAAAAGCGCTTGCTGAATTGGATAGAAGTAGGGAAATCACGGTATCAACGTTTCGTGAAAATGATGAAAAAGGAATTGCTCCGAGAGCTTTGTATAAAAAATTCGGATTTCAAGAGGGCGAAATGACTGAGGAGTTTGGGTATCCCAATCAAGTATTTGTTTTACATCCTTAAATTCAAGTTTGCCGTGGAGATACAATGCTTTTATACCATTATTTTGATAAGAAAACAGGTCCGTTTAGGAATCTGTCGGACCTAAGCGAAGAAGAAGCTTATAAGGTGCTTCTGTCCATAAAGGCCGAGAAGCCCGAAACCATGTGCGCCAAAAGACAAGATAGTTATGTGGCTGACAGAAGGCGGTTCGAAGCAATCCTAAGAACCGAGTTTCGGAAAAAGGGCGGGAAGATTGAACGCGAAGTCCCTCACTATCTGGTGGTAGGTGAATGCCCATGGTTACAGAGCTGGTTTGAAGACTGCGATCATATAGTGATAGATACGGCAGACCTGGATCTGAGCACAGTTTCTTTTACCTATGGAGATTCACATCCGACATTTAGTGACCGAGTTAATGATGGAAAAGAGTACAGAAAGAAGCTCTACACATATGACGAGATAATCAAGGTAATAAATAAGTACGGACTTCCCCAGGACTGGAACCCGGATGGGGAATATGGTCCTGAACGCTACGTCGAGGCTCATGTGTGGAGTGATAGAGGAATACTGATCTAATGAACATACAGATTTTTGGAACAAAGAAATGCAACGATACAAAGAAAGCGGAGCGCTTCTTTAAGGAGCGCGGCATCAAGTACCAGTTCATTGACATGAAGGAAAAAGGCATGAGTAAAGGGGAGCTCACCTCTGTTGCCCAGGCCAATGGTGGCATTGATGCCATGCTGGATCCGAACTGTAAGGATCAGGATACACTTGCCCTGATCCGGAGGTTTTGGCCGTACAGCTTAATGTGTTTCCGGAGAATGCAAGAGCCAAGAGATGCTATGAGGGGGTTGGATTTACCGAAAGGCATAATACTCCTGACGCATTCAAGTATAAAGACGAGTCTTGGGGCAGATGTAATATGATTATAAAACGTTCTATTCCAGTTTTATAGACGATGACAGATAGTGTTTTTTGAATGGGGAATAATAATTTCATGGAAAAAATAAATGATTCAATAATCATAAAATCAGCTGAAACCGATGAGGAATTGTGCGGGAGGGGATATGTTCACTGTACTGCATGGAAGGAATCTTACAGAGGCATTGTATGTGACAGATATCTTGATACGATGACCACAGAGGCTACAACAGCACGTGCCAGGAATTTCCCGGAAAATACTATTGTAGCTAAGGATAAAGATAAAGTTATAGGATTTGCAGTATATAGTCCGTCGAGAGATGAAGACCTTCCGGACGCCGGAGAAGTTGATGCGATCTATGTCCTTTCGGAGTATTACGGCCGGAAAGTAGGTTATAGATTAATGAATGAAGCAATTTCAAGGCTTAGCGAATACAATACATTTTTTGTGTGGGTATTCGAAAAGAATGAGAGGGCCATAAACTTTTATCACAAATACGGTTTTGAGTTTGACGGCTGCAAAAAGGAATGGACTCTCGGCACACCGGTTACAATAGTCAGAATGGTAATGAAAAGAGCGTAATATCTTTGTATGGATGATCAGGAATGAGAGATCTGATCTTAAAGTGTTGGAACAGTAAATCGGAATACAATGCCGAATGACAAACAACCGTTTGCCAGGAGTGTTTACATGTGCGGAATATGTGACAGAATTAAAGAAACAAAAGCTGGTAATAATCCATTTCTTGTAAAAGAACTTGAAACCGGATACGTGGTAATTGGAGATTATCAGCATTTTAAGGGATATACCCTATTCTTATACAAAGATCATATTGTCGAGCTGTTTGATCTTGATGAGAAAACAAGAGAAAAGCACTTATATGAAATGTCTTTGGTTGCCGAAGCGGTAAAAAATGCTTTCGGGGCTGATAAAATGAATTATGAATGTCTGGGAAACGGAGAAGGCGGCGCACATATTCACTGGCATCTATTTCCAAGAAGAAATGGTGATATAGAGAATTATGGTAACAATGGCAGAGGACCTGTTTGGTGGTATCCAAGGGAAGAAATGTATTCGGATAAGAACAGGCCCAGCAACGAAGAACTGGAGAATTTGAAAGCAACGCTTCATAGAGAACTGGACAAATTGTTAAAGTAAGAATAGTTTGATTTGACGCGAGGCTGCTATATTTATGTTTAGGGGGTGCGGGTGTCTAAAAAAACGTCCGCACCCCCTAACGATTTTTTTTACACACTGCGGTGGAGAGAAATCCCCACCGCTTTTTTTGCTTTAGGACCGACGGACCTAAAGTGACCAAAACGGAAAGGAAATGAAGAGGTTGATAAAGTTGCTGGCAGGTAGTATATTTATCTTATCAAGATTTTGATAAAATTATGATAAGTTAATGATACAAGGAGGCAGAACTATGGTACAGATTCGACCTGTTTCTGATTTAAGAAATAAATTTACTGATATAGAAAAATGTGTCCAGGGCGGAGATCCCGTATATCTTACGAAAAATGGATATGGAACGATGGTGGTTATGAGCATCGAGGCATATTCTCGTTTGTCTGAGCCTGAAGAGCATGTTATGGATGTTGCTGATGCAGCAGCTGAAGCAACTGATGTTAGGTTGACTCATGATCAGGTTTTTGGAGGTCTCCGGAGGAAAATAAATGCTTGATGAGAAATATGAGCTGAGATATCTTCCTTTGTTCTACGAAGAGCTGGACAGAGATACTTCTTACATTGCTTTTAACCTTGGAAATCCCGATGCAGCAAATAATCTCCTGGACAAGGTTGCAGAAGCAATATTAAAACGACTGGAAGACGGTCCGGAAATAGCAGCTCCTGTTCCGTCAAAAAAAGACAGGAAGCATCCATATTATCGTATATATGTAAACGAGTACATAGTTTACTACGTTGTGCTTGAAGAAAAAGGGAAAAAGGTAATGGAGGTGCGTCGATTCCTTCATCGCTTGGAAAATAGAGACGAGAAGGTCTGAGATTGTAAGTAAGCACTAATGAAAAAGCGTCCGTGAGGGATGCTTTTTCTGATTTACAACTCATTTCCTCTATTCTTCTTGGTTTCAATAGTACCGGAATGGGGTTGGGCCTGTATTAGTTTCTGATTTGTTCTGATCTTCTCTCTGATGCTTATCCTGTGCCGGGCTAATCTTGACGGAGGGACTGACTTATTAACTTTATGAAGAGCTTTTCTTACCTGTTGAAGAGGATTATGAAGAGTGATTCCAAAGAAGTGTACCGCCTTTTCGATCATTGAGGAAAGCCACCTGGCAACGCTGACCGGAAACTTAATTGTGACATTTCCTTTTTCATCCGGTTTTTCGCATTTTGCATAAAAAAGGCAAAAAAACAGACCTTAATGGTCTGAAAACATTCTGAGGGTGGTCTGAAGGCATAAAGTCATATATGATGTTCCTGAAACAACTGATCTTGCAACGTTTAATACAGAAGTAAAACAGTATTTTGAACATGCGGATCTGATAATCGCGACAGTGGGCGGATCTGTAGCGATCAAGCAGGAGTAGGGACTATAACTCACAGTATTATTGACAATCGAGAATAAATAGAAGTTAGAGGATATATAATGGCAGATAAGGCATTGGTTTACATACATGGCAAAGGTGGTACTGCTTCTGCTTCCGAACAGTTTAAGTCGCTTTTTCCCGAATATGATATTTATGGTTTTGATTATAAATCAGAGAACCCTTGGGAAGCGGAATGTGAGTTTAAAGAGTATTTCCAAAAATTATCCCATAAGTACACATCCATTACTGTTATTGCATCAAGTTTAGGCGCTTATTTTTTTATGGTTTCCGGCGCCGGAGAGAAAATCAGAAAAGCGTTCTTTGTTTCGCCTATTGTAAATATGGAGCGATTAATACAGGATATGATGAAGCATGCGGATGTATCAGACGAAGATTTAAAAGCTAAAAGCATAATACATCTTTCAGAAGGAGAAGTCCTTTCGTGGGACTATCTTGTGTGGGTAAGAAATCATCCAATAGTATGGAATACACCTACTTTTATTTTGTATGGTGAGAAAGACCACTTCCAATCATTAGAAACAATGAAGACATTTGCAGAAGCAATAGGTGCTGATTTAACAGTAATGCCAAATGGAGAGCACTGGTTTCATACAGAAGAACAAAATGAATTCAGAAAAACGTGGCTTAACAAATATAAGTAATATTTCAGGATAACTTACTAAGGAGATTTTATGATAACAGTAAACCTTTACTATAAGGGAATAAACGGAAATGCACGTGCATTTGTGGATGAAATGGAATCATCAGGTATCGCTGATGCTATTCGAGCAGAAGAAGGAAATCTGAGGTATGAATACTTTCAGCCTCTCAAGGACCCCGAGACTGTATTGCTCATTGATTCGTGGTCAGATCAGGAGTCTATAGATGTACATCATGCATCACCGATGATGAAGCAACTTGCCGAGCTTCGCGATAAGTATGATCTTCACATGACAGTGGAACGATTTGTTAGCGAAGAATATGAATCTGATGAGAAGTACTTAAGGAAATAATAACTTCCAGCATAATCGACTAAAGGAAGGATGATAAAACCAAATGGAACTGAAGACAATAGAGTATAATCTGTCTGTTTGTAAAGTGACAGATATATCGGATATAGATCTGTCCTCGGATTTCTTTTTTATTGGAAAGACAGATGAAGAACTATTTCTTGTCTGCAAAACGGAAGATACGCCGCAGTATACGACCGAGCGTGACGATGGATGGAGAGGATTTCGTATTCAGGGGGTACTGGATTTTTCACTGATCGGGATTTTGTCAAAGCTGTCAGGCATCCTTGCAGAACATAAGATAGGGATTTTCGTTGTTTCAACCTACAACACGGATTATATCCTTGTGAAGGAAGAAAACTTTGAACGTTCGTTGGAAGTGCTGATTTCCGAAGGATATACGGTAGTATAAAATTCCATTTTTAATGATTGTGACTGGCAATGCATAAACTGCGAAAAAACATTTAAAACAATTCACCTGCTCGATGAGATTAATGAACAGATGCCTAAGTGAGTTAAATCGGAAGATAAACTGCGAACGATTTTTTGATTATTGAAATAATTGTATCATCATGGGTAATAGATCAGAAAAAACTAATGTGAATAAATCACGTAAAATGATATTTGCTGTAATTATATTTTTTCTGATTGTTTCTATGGGATTGATCTCATATTTGTCAGGTTTTCATATTGATTTATCACAGAAATACCGATCTATAGAGGATCATGAAAATATAATCTTTAAGGATTCTTGGGACAATCAATGTTACCGGTTATGTTCATGGGGATTGGTGAAAACAGAAGATGTTGCAGGATTTGAAGATCATCGGAATCCGGATACATCATCTTATGAGTATCGGTTATTGGTTGAGAAGGCCGGTGCCGAATGGATTGAGCAGATTGTTCCTTCTCCAAACGGAAAATACATTTTGTATGTTGAAAGAATATACCGCGGCACAGGAACAACGGATGATGAGGATGTGTATTATAAAGTTTATTCTATAGATGACGACACAAATACAACTATTTATTCCGGATACAGACAATTTCTATTGGTTGATTGGGAATAAGATTACTTACCCGGCATAACATGCAATGAGGTTTTATATGAAAAGAGTAAAATATTTAGTTGTTCTTAGTCTTTTAGCCTTTGTAACCGGATGTCAAAAACAATCATCGGTTGCGCAGCCTGTCAGTCAGGAAAATGACGAGGTTGAACAGGTAATTGAAGAAGCTGTTAATGAGGGATCGAGCGATGTATTTGCTGAATCAGAAAAGATTGAACTCTCGGAGCAGGATTTTTCTTTTGAATATGCAGGAAACACTTTTAGCATTTCCGGTTCTTGGAGCGATTATGTAGACGCTCTGGGATATCCTGACGAATACGAACAGAATAACTATGGATATGTAAGTACCAATAGCGATGGGTACTATTGGGAAATGGTCTATCCGTCACAATCGGAATTTGAATATGGGTTTAAGGTCGTTTTTGTTTCCCCGTCCCTGGAAAGAGAGGGGGCAGATACATATATAGGGCATATATCCTTAAAACAGGTGGAGACGTTCAGGGGAGTTAAGGCAGGCGATTCCGTCAGTGATATAGCGGAATCTTACGGAAAACCCGACAGCATAACCGTAGATGAAGCAAATGCAGAATGGTCAGACATCACATATGCATATCTGAATTATTCACTTGTTTTTGCTGTATCCGGTGACAAAGTAACAGATATAAGAATGTATGATCTGAACAAGACCAATGAACTGATGAAATTTGCAATTAAATCGGTTCAGCTCTTTGATGACGAAGAAATTGAATCTGAAGAATGGGTTGACGATGAGAAGCGGTGTTATCGTGTCCGGATCTGTTATAAAGAACAACCCGAAGGGGAATATAAGCATAGCAGAGATTATTTTTTCTATATGGACGGAGACGATATAAAGTCATTTGAAGTAGATTATCCTCACCTAAATGATGGAGATTGGGAATCCGACCGCTATGTCGGGTATGCGTGTGATTTTAACGCAAAACTTGAAGATGTAACGTTTGACGGTAAGGATGATATTGTCATTTTCCTTGGACAACAGGGCTCTCGCGGAGTGATGTACAATTGCGCATATATTTATACGGATACGGGATTTGTATATTGCAGATCCTTTGAAGATATACCGAATTATGACATCGACACGGAAAATATGCTTATTACAGGCCGGATCACCTCGAGTGCCGCTTCGTACAGTGCGATGCAGTACAGCTATGATGCTTCCGAAAACAGATTTGTCGAGATAAATTGTACCGATTATGAGTATGATCAAGCGAGCGGTGAGTATATTGCCAAATGACTTTAAAAGAATAATGCGTCGTTTCATTGCCGGTATGATCATAGCCGGACTGTCTTTGGCGTTTTTGGGTGGATGTGAGAATAATCAAACCGGTTATATAACCAGGACATTTGTTTCGCCATCCGGAGAGTATCAGGCTGAAGTGGTGCAGGTCAGTCTGGGTGCGACCGGAGGGTGGAGTGCGGTCTTTTTTGAAACGGATAACGGGGAACCATTTCCTAAAGAGAAAGAACAGAATGGAGCAGACAGCATTTGTGTTGAGGAAACAGATGCTAACTGGAGTGCGGATTTTGATGTTCGGTGGGCTTCTGACAATGAATTCATTGTCATTGTATATCCCAACTCAAACCAGATGAGATACTATGATGTGACTGTTGACGGAGATCAGTATACTCTCTTCGAAGGGTTGACCATAGATAATGATAAGACTGTTTATCATGACAGATCGATCGATGGGAATACCATAGAGATCACCGCAACCATATATGTTCATAACAATCTGGATGCACCGGTCTGTTTTGTTGTCAGGGGGTTTGCAGATAATTATGGCCCTCGTGGCATATTTGATTCCAGAAGTGTACATATATTGGCAGACACGGATCTTGAGACAGGTGAAGGGCTCGTAATAGGCGCAAATGAAGACGCTTCTTTTGAGATCAAGCTGACCGGCACAAAGGAATCGGAAGAATCTTTCGGGGATGAAATGCCCAGATCACTATATCTGCGGATAGTCGAAATCGGCACGGGTGATAATCTGACACAGCAGATGGACGGAGGTCTTCCCAGATCATTTGCAAGACAGTAACACCAATTATTGCGCACAGGGTTCATAAATGCGATAATCATAAAGGATAGACTTTCTTTCAGGGGGATTGGGAGCTATGAATCGCAGATCTGTACTTCTCGCCGTTCTTGGCGGGCTTATTTATATCTGGACGGGGACTCTTTATATCTCCGTCGTCTATAATCTTTTTAATTTCTTTGATGATGTCACCGTATGCCTTATAACCGACTGTTTTTATGCTGTTTTGCAGGCTTTCGGTTATTTCTTTTACATGGTTTTCCTGAAAAAAAGCAAAAAAGCTATGGGTCCTGCGGTGCCGGCTGTCGGAGCGGTGATCGTAATGGTTTCCGGTGCGTTTTCGTTCTTTTCGCCGGGGATCACTTCAATAATTGTCTGGGGCAGCATTATGAGTTTCTTTATAGGAACCCTTATGTGCTATGCCATTACAAGGATTACCTCGGATGTCCGGTTTTCGGAGAGAGGTAAGGCATTCGGCATCATTTATGCGGTTGGCAGTGTGGGCAGTCTTGTCCTGTCTCTTCTCCATGGCGGAAAAGCCCTGGAAGAAAGCTTCATATTGATCGTCTATGTGATTCTGGCGCTCGGAGCAGCGGGTCTCGGAGTGGTCATTTACGGGAAAAAGGATAAAAATACGTTTCGTGAGGAGGAATATCTCCATCCCGTAAAAATCAGGCTTACCAAGAAGGAAGCGGTATTGTTTTTTATCATTTTTATGTTTTTTGTGCTGAGCAATATCGGGCTTCATTTTAAAATAATCGGAAGCGCCGAAGTTGAATCGGCTGTTTTTTCGAGAGCTTTTTATGCAATCGGGCTTCTCGTTGCCGGGTTTATAAATGATAAGGACAGAAAAATGGGGGCAACCTGTGCGTTTCTGGCTCTTGGTTTCGGATTGTTAAGTCCCGCACTTCAGATAAACGCCGGCACATCCATGCTGGTGCAGGCTATTGCATATGTTTTCCTGGGACTTCCTGCGGTATACAGGATGATCATTTTCTCGGATGAAGCGGAGCGTGATCACGGCAAGCTTCCTATCGCGACACTCGGAGTTGCGGCAGCCCTTTTGGGCCAGGCGGTCGGAACCGTCGCAGGAATAAGGCTTGAGTCAAATATGACCGTATTGGTATGTGTGATGCTGGCTCTCTATATCCTTACGGGCGTAGTTTTCTTCGGATATTTCCCTTTGTTATTCCCGGAATCGAAGAAATCCGATATGTTACCGGAAGGCGACAGAAGGGAAATGGCATTTGAGCAGTATGTAAGTAAAAACGGGCTTAATTCCAAGCAGGCCCAGGTTCTGAAATATCTGCTGGACGGAGCTTCCAACGGAGAGATCGCAGACAGTCTCTTTGTGGCGGAGAGCACGGTCAAATATCATGTAAAGAATATTCTTCAGGCAACATCCTGTCATAATCGTAAAGAATTGATCGAAGATTTCAGAAATCACTATTTTAATACCTGATTTATCCCTGTTTATACCAAAACTAACCCGACATATCCCGTGTTTTGCAGTAGAATTTTTAATGCAAAACTGTGTTTACGTGTCTTTTTTATGAATCATCAAACACAGTATAGGAGGGAGAGTAATGAAAATATTTCAAAGAAAGAAGCTGTCTGTTCTGCTTGCCGGCTTGTTCTGTTTCATGTCGGTAATGCAATCCGCCTTGCCTGTACGGGCTGATGGGGAGAATGATCCTGTGGAGCCCGTAGAGTCAGACGGGATCATATATGAATGGGACGGCTATAATTTTTTTGGCCATGTGGATTCCGGGTTCGCGGGAACCTCAATTTCGATACCTGCGGACTGTCATCTGGTGATGGATGATGAATCGGGTGAGAACCACCTGAGTGGAGCCACGGTTTCAATAGCTTCGGGCGCCTTCTTGGAAATAAGGGGAGGTGCATCGTTTGAAGGTACTATTGAACCAAGTAACGGAGCAATTTTACAGTTTGACGGAGAGGAAAATGTTCCGGACGGCCTGACGCTTTATGAAGATGATGCAACACCATTTGGCGATGCAACGAATATCTGGAAATATTCGTTTTGTTATGACGGTGATTCCGATAAGTGGTTGGCTGAATTTATTACCGGGCCCGCTACTGTAGTAATAGCCTTTGGAGGATTAGATCCCGCTTCCGACACGGTGACTATAGAGTACAAATTCCAGGGTGAAAGTGAAGATGACTACAGACCTGCGAGCGATTATAATCCCGAAGAGGATCCGGATTTCCCGGGCAATTTCCAAGGCGAATTTGTAATTTCTGATGGTGTGAATAATGAAGTAGATATAAGGGTAACGTTAAGTTCATCGCGTTCGGCGGTAATTTTAGCGGCGGATAACGGAGCCGATGATCTGTCATCAGGTATTTCCGGTGACGGATCTGAATTTACCATGAACTTTACCTGTGGATGGTGGCAGTGGTATGGAATTTCCCTCGGATATGCCGATTCCGGAAACCCGGAAATTGCGGAAAAGGCATGCGAATATCTGTACGCGTACTGTCCGACAGGAGGTAAGACCGTTAAGGATCTGTTTGCGGAAGAGCTGGTATGCAGGCTTATGGATCCCTCCCTTTTCGAATACTTCGGAATGCCGGAAATTACCGGAAATGACCAGGAAAGAGCGGCAACAAGAGCGGGAAATGTGACCGAGATGGCTACTAACCGTATAACCGAGGACGGTGATCCTTATTCCGTGACTGCTAAGGATACACATGGCAATAACGTTAATATTGCTGTTCAGAATTATAAGGTGACCTGGGGCTGCAGCGATGTTGACGGATCGGAAGTGTCCTGCATACTTCCCGTTTATACGCTTGAGAATATAAATCAGGTGCTGATATGTACCGATTTTAACGCTGAGGACGGATCAGGTAGCACATTCTTTATATGTGATATAACCCAGGACGAGATCGGTTTTACGGATGACCTTCAGGCATGGGCAGGAGGAATCCTTTTCCGTGTTGATTCGCTCAATCCCGATACCGTAAAGACCGGCGGAATGGGCCGTATGGAAATTGTTCTAAATGACGAAGGTCTGTGCACCATAGAAGTAAACGGCGGAGCTCCCGCATCGTACCTTCGCGTTACCGACCCTGTTCAGAATGGGTCAAGGATCAGATTTTTAAAGAATTCAGAGAAATATGTTTCGGTCAAAGGCACGGGTGAAAGCAAGGCCTACGGTCTGATTGGCGATAACGGAAGCAATATTGATGATGTATGGGCAACCGGAAGCGGCGTTAATACGGTTGCAAGGGTTTATGTCGGAGACACAACCATACATCTGTACCCTCTCAGCGGCAGCAATACCGGCCTTTCCGGAACAGGCATCCTGTCGGTTGAACTTGTGGATGCTGCGCAGGCGGACGGTGTAACACTTGATGCGACGGATCTTTCGGACATAACTCTTACTTTTAACTCGAACTTCTATGATGAAATACCCTTAAAGATCACTTTTTCGGGTGATATAGTCAAATATCTTACCATTATCCGTGTCGGGCTTGTGATCCAGTATCTATATCTGGATGGGGATCCGGATCACGCAAATCCTTCGGGTGATCACGGTCAGATAAATCTGGATTATCGGGGTACGAGTCTTGATTTTGATTACGATTATTTTGCAGGTGAGCAGGTCGCCGTATGGGCAACCTACTATCATCCGACAAATGACCCCACGGGCGGAGCGGGAGATTATCTGCTGTATCTGACCTATGATGATGGAAGAGATCCTGAAGTGTTGAGCGCCGATGACAGTGCCCATAATTTCGACGGAAGAGTTTCCGCAACGAATCAAGAGGTAGCATCAACCACATTCCTGATAGGATTTACGCAGGGAAGGGCAACTTTTGACGGAAATGTATGGATAGGTCAGCTGAATGAAATCGATTTTGGCGGATTTTCCGCAACGGTACTCAATTCCGGCTACGACGACAATACTACCTACGGCGGCACCCAGATGGGTTCCGGCAGGGGAGTTCACTGGGACGGACACATTTCATTCTACAGATAAGGGGATAAAACTATGATGAAAAGACTGATACTTACAGCAGTACTGGTCCTTATGATCATGGGAATTCCCATGACCTGTAAGGCATATGATCAGGATGTGACCATAACATCCGCAGACAGCACAAGTGCCGGTGCCACCGTAAGCGGCACCACGAATGCACCCGCCGTAATGGTGCAGGTCCGTGACGAAAACAATAATATTGTCTGCATGGCATCGTTTCCTGTGGTAAATAACGAATTTTCGGGCACTATCAGTCAGAGCCTTACCGCAGGTGCCGAGTATACGATATATGTTGCGGATTATGAGGGCGGAACCTTTTCCACGGAGTCGGTCACTGCGACTCAAAGCACGTCATCGGGATCGTCATCGACGTCTTCCTCCGATCCGGGATCGGGATCCTCTTCGGACCCGGAGACACCGGCAGCACCCGTTACACCGACGGTTCCCACGGTACCCACGGACTCGGTTCAGCCCGTAAATCCTCCGGCACCCGTCAAGCCGCCCGTACAGGATAAACCCGAAGTTTCCGAGACAACCGAAACACCCGACAAACCCGAAAAGCCGGCTGCTGCTACGGATGAAAAAGAAGATCATTCGGTTGCCGAACTTGAGGAAGAGCCTGAGGAGATCACGGAGGAACCTGTGGTTGAAAAGACCGCCGCAGAACCTTCGGAGCAGGAAGAAGAGAAGGAAACAGGAAAGGGCTTTGTTCTGCCTCTTGTGATCATTCTGGCCGTGGTGATCGGAGGCGTGATCATATTCTTAATCGTTAAGAAGATAAGAGATGATGACAATTATTGATCTTTTTATCCCGGCAGGATAAAGAAAAATCAAACGTATTATTTTCCGCCATCCGTATGAACGGATGGCGGTTTATTATTTCAGAACCGGCAGGATCGCATCCGCCCCATTAGATTTGATAGAACATAAAAACAGATATATAATAAATATTTGTCAAAGTTTGCTTTATGGGGAGGAAGGAACAATGACGGATTATAAGGAATATATTGAATCATCCCGGTGCGGACAGAAGACGAAGGTAATAACGGATCACAGCATCCGAACTAAAGGAAGATCTGAATGAAAAGTAAGAACCTCAAGAAGATAGCAAATATGAAAAAGGGTCACGGCTGGTTTTCCATCATCGTGTATCTTATCTTTTTCGCATTTGCCGGAGCAATGCTCACATACATCCTGGCAATACTCGGCTATTATGTCGTTCAGGCCAAGCTTGCCGCAGAGTATGAATCCATTGCTTATATGTCGAGGATCTATGAAAAGAGCCTTTCCGACGAGTCGCAGGATATGGTCTGGGGCCTTTTGGACGAATCGGAAAAAGAATACATTGTCCGTGACAGATCGGGTGATCTGCTCTTCGGAGATAAGGATAATACCTGCAGCGAGGATACCGGAAAGATCAGTCTTTCAGGGATTCAGCAGACAATCCTTATGTATCCGGATACGGAATATCCGTTCATACACGGAAATTCCGGCGGATATGTCGAACTGGATTATTTCGGGATCGTCAAGACTCTTAACGGTATGAACGACGAGAATTACGATCAGGAGATCCTTACACTGTACGATGCCGATCAGGAGGAACATTTCGAGACCATCGGTTTCTATGTTGACGTCACTTCCAAGTTCCAGCTCAGATTACCCGTATGGATGGGAATCAGGGTAAATAAGGGCAAGGAGATCTTCATCGGAAAGGGATATCTTACTTTCAAGATGAGCGATCTGTCCATGCTGGCACTTGTTGTGGTCATGCTGATCGTGATGTTCTTTACCATATTCAATATGTTCATCGTGAACATGGTAAGAGAGATCCGTTCCAGGAAGAGATCCCTCAGGATGCTGTTCATGGATATAGTCACCAACGGCAAGAACAGGACATGGTTCTTCTATAAGGGAGATGCCATTTTAAGAGGACGCCTCAATGCTTCCTATCAGTACGCCATCGTCAATCTGATCTTCGTAAAATACACCACTTACTGCGCATGCCATTCCGTTGCGGAGGGTGAAGCGGTACTTCGCGGGATCAGCGATTGCATAAGCAAGCATATAACCAGAAAAGAGCTTAATGCTCACGGGGCTCCCAAGGAATTCATGCTCCTTTTAAGAGCACCCGATACGGATCAGCTTACCGCAAGACTGAATTCGCTGATCACCGATCTGGAAAGATTCAATGAAGTCCATGCCTTTACATATCAGGCGGGTGTTGTCATCATCCCTCCTTTAAGGGATGCGGGCGGACGCATAATACGCCGTAAGGATATCGATATCGAGCAGGAATACAACAATGCCTGCACCGCAAGGGGAACCCTCGGAGATAAGGAGGATTCCGGCATCGCGTATTTCGATCTTACTCTTATAGAGGAGAAAAAATGGCAGGACTGGGTCGAGGCAAACTGTCGTCTGGCTCTCCAGAATGACGAGTTCATGGTCTATTACCAGCCCAAGTACGATCCCGTTTCAAAGACCATCAGGGGCGCTGAGGCTCTTATCAGATGGAAGCATACCGATGATTCGGGTAACGATAAGCTCATTTCTCCGGGAAAGTTTATTCCAATTTTTGAAAAGAACGGCTTTATCACCAATATCGATCACTACATGCTCTCGAATGTTGCCAAGGATCAGAAGAGATGGCTCGATCAGGGCTTCGATTGCGTTCCCGTATCGGTCAATATCTCAAGGGCCCATTTCATAGAAACGGATCTTGCGGAGCAGATCAGGGATACCGTTGACGCGGTGGGAGCACCGAGAAATCTTATTGAGATAGAGCTTACGGAAAGTGCGTTCTTCGATGATAAGGGCGCATTGATGAGAACAATAAACAAGCTCAAGGAGTATGGATTCTCCGTATCCATGGATGATTTCGGATCCGGTTATTCATCGCTCAATTCACTCAAGGATATGCCTCTTGATGTTCTCAAGCTCGATGCCGAATTCTTCCGCGGCGAAAATGCCGGCGAAAGAGGAAGGGTCGTTGTTGCGGAGACCATAAAGCTTGCCAGAAAGCTGAATATGATCACCGTAGCGGAGGGCATTGAGGATAAAGAACAGGTTGAATTCCTCGCCGATCAGGGATGCGATATGATCCAGGGATTTATTTTCGCTCATCCCATGTCCGCTGCGGATTATGAGATAAGGATGAAGGAAAAAACCCCTGTTTAAAAAAGCGGCCGGATATGGTAGAATATCTGCAGTTTTCTGCAACTAACCGATCATATATCCGGGAGATGAATTTATGGAAAAAATAGCCAGTTTTACCATTGATCATATCAAGCTCCAGCCGGGTGTGTATGTGTCCAGAAAGGATCATATCGGAAGCGAGACCGTAACCACTTTCGATATCCGTATGACCAGCCCCAATGAAGAGCCTGTTATGAACACCGCCGAGATGCATACGATAGAGCATCTGGGCGCAACCTATCTGAGAAACCATGCCGAATGGAAGGAAAGGGTTGTGTATTTCGGACCCATGGGATGCAGAACGGGATTCTATCTTCTTCTTGCAGGCGATCTTGAAAGCAGGGATATCGTTTCTCTTTTAACGGGAATGTATGAATTCATAAGAGATTATGAGGGAGAGATTCCCGGTGCCACTGCCAAGGATTGCGGTAATTACCTCGATCAGAACCTTCCGATGGCAAATTTCCTTGCCAACAGATACCTGAATAATGTACTGTACGGCATTTCGGAAGACAGACTTATCTATCCACAGTAAACAGTAAACGGGGGAGACTATGGCAAAAATAGGTATCATCGGTGCGATGGAACTTGAGGTCAGCGCTCTTAAGAGACAGCTCGAAGGCATCACCGTCAGGAAAAAAGCAGGCATGGAATTCTGCGAAGGAACAATCGGCGGCAAGGATGTCGTAGTTGTCAGAAGCGGCATCGGCAAGGTAAATGCCGCACTCTGCGTACAGATCCTCTGTGATGATTTCGGCATTACACATATCATCAATACAGGTGTAGCCGGATCTCTGAATAATGACCTGAACATCGGAGATATCCTTATTTCCAGGGATGCGGTGCATCACGATGTGGACGTTACCATCTTTTCATATAAGATAGGTGAGGTGCCCCAGCTCGGAGTCAGGGAGTTTCCCGCAGACAGCCATCTTATGGAAGTAGCCGAGCAATCCATCAAGGAAACACAGCCGGATCTTAATTACCGCATAGGAAGAGTAGCCAGCGGAGACCAGTTCATATCCAGTTCCGAGGTCAAGGACAGGATCATCAAAAATTTCGAAGCTGACTGCACCGAGATGGAAGGTGCTTCTATAGCACACGGCGCATACCTTAACAAGATCCCCTTCGTAATAATCAGAGCCATTTCCGACAAAGCGGACGGATCGGCTGAAGAGGATTATCCTACGTTTGAAAAAGCAGCGGCCGCACATTGCGCAAAGCTTGTTGCGGACATGCTTCCCAGAATCTGATATAAGGAAAGGAACAGTAATGGAACAGAGCATTGAATTCAGATATGACACACAGCTTCTCATAGACAGTGAGAACGGAGACCTTGACGAGGATGAGATCAGGGATTATATTACAGCTAATTTTGTAGGCGACAGTCTTGTAGCCGCAGGTGACGAGGAACTGGTCAAGATCCATTTCCATACCAACGAGCCCTGGAAGATACTTGAGTATTGCAGAAGCCTCGGGGAGATATACGATATCGTAGTCGAGGATATGGATCGTCAGTCAAGAGGTCTTCACGGCTGATAAAAAAGATTTGCACCGGTGCCTTCGGGACATGGTCCCGAAGGCATCTGTTTGAGAACGGAAAGTACTGAAATGAGCAGGAAAGAATCATCAGCATCTGAAAAGAATATCAAAAAGAAAGCATCTTACCCACTGACAGCCCTGGCGCTGACACTGTTTTTCGGATTATCGTTCTTTTATATGGAACTGGTTTTTAAATTCTCGGTTTCAGCGTTAAAGGCCGATATCTCGCTCGTCAGGATGTTCGCGATATCATTCATAACGGGAAGCATCATTGCATTTCTTGTATATATGCTTCCGACCGTATTGGCACGCATCACTGCGGTTCTGGCACTTCTGGTTTCCACGATCGCATTTCTGATCGAATTCTTTATCCAGAGAGAGTTCAGCGTTTTCTATGACATAAACACCATTCTCAATGCGGCTACCGACGCACTCAAGGGATTTGCCGGAGACATAAAGGAGCTGATCTTCTGCGTTGACGGTATTTCGCACATCCTGCTTTTCATTGTTCCTCTTGTTGCATGGATCATCTTCGGCAAAAAACTCGTCAAGGGGATCCGCCGCACCAGAATGATCGAAATGTCTTACCCGGTTCCCGAAAAGGTGAAGGGTATCGAAATGATCGATCTTTCCGAGGATGAGGAGGATGAAGAAGAACCGAAGACCATGGAACAGCCCTGCGGAGGACCTCTTTCCAACAGGGGAAGACGCTTTATCGCGGGACTCATTCCGGCAGGTGTTTTACTTCTAGCGGTATCCTCTCTCTTCATCATGTCCTATGCGGGCGTGATCGATAAGGATAAGCTCGGTGTAAAATACAGCTTCCAGAATTCGGTGGTGGATCTCGGACTTGCGGGATCTGTGGCGCTTGATATCAAGAATATCGGAAATTCCACCACGACCGAAAGCGAATTCGTGATAGTGGACTACGATCCCATGGAGGTTGTTCCCGTCATTGCAACTCCCGATCCCACGGTTTCCGGAAATGATGAGGGCGAAGTTACGGTTGCCGAACCCGTTGTCTACGGAGTTAATGCGTACGATATAGATTTTGCGGCACTAGCGGAGGCGGGCGGCGCATTCTCCAATATGAATGCATATGTGGCATCCCTGACTCCTTCTTCGAAGAATCAGTACACCGGCATTTTCAAGGGTAAGAACCTGATCATCTTCTGTGCGGAAGCTTTCTCTTCCAGCATCATCGATCCGGAACTTACTCCCGCTCTTTACAGACTGACGACAAAAGGTATCAATTTTACCGATTATTACGAGCAGGCCACCGCGGGAACCACAGGCGGAGAGTTTGAACTCATCTACGGTCTTATGCCTTTCGCGGGCGGTGACTCAATGCTCACCATGACCGCACAGGGATCGTATACGAATATGGGATCCATGCTGAGCTCCGATATGGGCTATTACGGCATGGCATTCCACGACAATGACGATCTGTATTACAGCAGGAACATAACCCATAACCTTCTCGGATACAGCGAGGGATTCATGGGATTCGGAAACGGCATGGAGAAGCTCATTTCAAGGGCATGGCCGGAGAGCGATCTTGAGATGATGCAGGGAACGCTTCCCCTTTACACCGACCATCAGCCGTTCAATATCTATTACATGACCGTCAGCGGACACAGCGGATACAATTTCTCATCAAATGCAATGTCCGTACGCAATCGTGAAAGAGTCGAGGAATGGTGTGCGGAGAAGGGCCTCGAGTATACCGAACCCGTCAAGGCATATATCGCCTGCCAGCTCGAACTTGAGAAGGCTCTTGAATATACGCTCGAATATCTTGAGGAAAATGACCTTGCGGATGATACCGTCATTGCACTGGCTCCCGACCATTTCCCCTACGGACTTACCAACGGCGGATATCTCGGAAACCTTCCTTACCTCGATGAACTTTACGGATACAAGGTAGAGACACAGCTTGACCGTGACAAAAATACCGCGATCATCTGGTGCGGAATCCTTGAGGATATGGATCCCATCATAATCGATAAGCCCACATCTCCTCTTGATATCCTTCCCACGCTCCTCAATCTTTTCGGATGCGAGTGGGATTCAAGGCTGTATATCGGAAGAGATGTTCTTTCCAATGCGGAAGGACTGTATTTTGACAGCGGATACAACTGGAAGACGGAAGTCGGTTCCTACAGGGCTTCAACCGGCGTCTTTACTCCCAACCCCGGATACGAAGAGGTCGGAGAGGCTTATATAAAGCGTCATAACGCCATAGTTGCCAATAAGATAGCGTTCAACAGGAATGTTATCTATAATGCGTATTTCCCTTATGTATATTCTCTGCTGGAACAGCAAAGCAGCGGTGAAACCGATGACGGGACCGGTGAAACGGCCCCGTAACGGTCTATTTTTATAATTTTTTTCTAAATTCTTTATACCTGCTTTTTTGAGGCACTATTATTCTGTGCTATACTCAATTCCATGAAGATACATACAAGAATGGTAATAACGTTTCTGGCGGTAGCTCTGGTACCGCTGGTTATGATGGTTATCGTTTTCTGTCTTCTGAGGATGTCCCTTGACGCGTCCCGCAACGAATCATTCCGTTTCGGCGGTAATATGGAAGAGATAGTCATCAAGGTGGATGAGCTGTATTCGGGCATCTGCGCACGGATCGACGAAGATCCCTCGTGCCTGGATGACAGAGAGTATCTTCAGGATATGTCTTCTGAACTGTCCGCACTTTCGAGCACCCTGATCATAAGGAAAGGCGGGGAATTGTATTATACAGGAAACAGCCGCATGTCCGATGGGGTATGGGGCAGGCTCCCGGAATACGGAACCGCACAGACCGGTTCGGAGACGGGTATATACTTCGGGGATCTGGAAGAATATGTAAGGCAGTATGATTTTGTTTTTGCCGACGGCAGCAAAGGTACTCTTTTTGTGCTGGTAAATGCAAATGCCGTTATGAACAGGAAGCTTACCGTTGACATGTTCGTATCGATGATCCTTATACTTCTGATCACGGCGCTCCTTGTTACCTTCTGGAATAAGAAGGGTATGCTCGATCCGATGAGTGAGCTTTCCAGAGGACTTACACAGGTCAGGGAAGGTAATTTCGATTACGTCATCGAGCACACCGGCGAAAGAGGCGAAGTAGGCGAGCTTTTCAGGAACTACGAAGACATGAGAATGAGGCTGCGCGAGAATGAAGAGCGCACGGCCGAGCAGGAAAAGAAAAACCGCGAACTCATATCGAACATAAGCCATGATCTCAAGACGCCCATCACTTCGATAAAGGGATATGTGGAAGGTATCCTTGACGGAGTCGCTTCAACTCCCGAAAAGCAGGAAAAATATCTGAGGACCATATATAATAAAGCGGTGGATATGGATAAGCTCTTAAACGAGCTGACTCTGTATTCGAGTGTAGAGAACGACAGGATCAAGTACAATTTCCTCAAGCTTAACGTTACGGACTATTTCAAAGACTGTATCGAAGAGGTCGGACTTGATATGGAGACAAGGGGTATAGCGTTCAATTACGTCAATACCCTGCCTTCCAAGACCAGGATCATTGCGGATCCCGAGCAGCTCAGGAAGGTCATCAACAATATCATCGGCAACAGCATCAAGTACATGGATAAGCCCTCCAAGACCATTTCGATGAGAGTTCTGGACGGCGGCGATGATATCATTGTCGAGATAGAGGATAACGGAAAGGGCATTGCCGTTAACGATATTCCCAGAATATTTGAAAGATTTTACAGGTCCGATTCCGCAAGAAATACCGCACAGGGCGGAAGCGGAATAGGTCTGTCGATCGTCAAGAAGATAATCGAGGACCACGGTGGCCATATCTGGGCCACTTCCAAACTGAACGAAGGAACCTGCATGCATTTTGTCATAAGGAAATACAAGGAGGATGTTTATGGCTAAGATTCTCATAATCGAGGACGAAAAGGAAATAGCCGATCTCGAAAAAGACTACCTTGAAATGAATGATTTCGAGGTTGAATGTTATGACCGCGGAGACACGGGTCTCGAAGCTGCGGAAAATAATGATTATGATCTGATAGTGCTCGACCTTATGCTGCCCGGTCTCGACGGCTTTGATGTATGCCGCAAGGTAAGGGCCGTCAAGGATATTCCCATCATCATGGTATCGGCCAAAAAGGATGATATCGACAAGATCCGTGGCCTTGGTCTGGGCGCGGACGATTACCTGACCAAGCCTTTTTCTCCCGGTGAACTTGTCGCAAGGGTCAAGGCTCATCTCGCACAGTACGAAAGACTTGTGGGTGCCGGCAGCAAAAAGAATGATAACGATACGATAGAGATCCACGGTATCAAGATTGATAAATCCGCCCGCAGGGTATTTGTTGACGGGGAAGAGAAGGTATTTACTACCAAGGAATTCGACCTTCTTGCATATCTTGCCGAGAATCCCAACAAGGTCTATACCAAGGACGATCTGTTCAGGACCATCTGGGGCATGGAATCTGTCGGAGATATCGCTACCGTAACCGTGCATATCAAGAAGATCCGCGAAAAGCTCGGTGATGTCAGCGGCGATTCCAAATATATCGAGACCATCTGGGGTGTCGGATACCGCTTCAAGATCTGATCGATAAAATGTTGACACGGCCTCAGGGCCGTGTTATTTTATTGTCGTAAGTGTATTAAATGTCTTAATACACCATAGCAACATCGGAGGATCAAATGATAGTACTTGATTACAGGGACAAGCGTCCGCTGAATGAACAGGTTGCGGAGAAAATAATGAATCTTATAGCGCAGGGAGGCCTGGTCCCGGGCGAAAGACTGCCGAGCGTGCGTAACCTTGCCGTCGATCTGTCGGTAAATCCCAATACCGTGCAGAGAGCTTATGCCGCTCTCGAGGAAAAGGGTTATATAACCACGATAACCGGACGCGGCAACTATGTCAGTGAAGAATCCCAGTGGAAAGGCAATCTGAAGAACGAAGTGCTGAAAGAACTGGGACTTGCGGCGCAGAAGTCGAAAGCCTGTGACATAGGACTTGATGAGGCTATTGAATGCGTCAGGAAAGCATACGAAAGGGATGTAAGATGATCGAGATAAAAAACGTCAGTAAAAAATACGATGATATAAATGCACTCTCGGGAGTTTCGTTCGATATGCCCGACGGACAGGTATTCGGACTTGTCGGAACAAACGGAGCCGGAAAAAGTACCCTGCTCAGATGCATCTGCGGTGTATGCAGGCCGGACTCGGGAGAGATATTCATAGACGGTGAGCCCGTATATGAAAATCCGGATGCGAAAAAGAAAGTATTCTTCATATCGGATGACCAGTACTATTACCCAGGTTCGAATTCCGAGGAAATGGCAAGGTTTTACCGGACAATGTATCCGGAGACATTCTCCATGGACAGGTTCTCGGATCTGATGAACAGCCTGTCACTTGATAAAAAGCGCAGGATTCAGACTTTTTCCAAGGGAATGAAAAAGCAGCTTGCCATCATGCTCGGCATCGCATCGGGATGCAAGTATATTCTCTGCGATGAGACTTTCGACGGACTTGACCCCGTTGTAAGACAGGCTGTAAAGAGACTTTTCATACATGATATGGAGGAAGCGGGCGTCACACCCGTGATCGCTTCCCACAACTTAAGAGAGCTCGAGGATATATGCGAATATGTCGGACTTCTCCATAAGGGCGGAGTTATCCTTTCCAAGGATCTTGAGGATATGAAGCTCGGTATCTATAAGGTGCAGGTTGTTTTCAAGGACTCCGCATCGCTCGAAACGGTCAAGAACAATCTCAAGGTGATCTCCGAAGAACACCGCGGATCGCTGGTAACACTCACCATACGCGGAAACCGCACTGAGGTGGAGACCGTAATCTCGTCGCAGGTTCCCGTTTTCTACGAGGTCCTGCCGCTTACTCTTGAGGAGATATTCATAAGTGAAACGGAGGTGCTGGGATATGACTTCACCGGAATCACAAAACAGTAATCCCGTAACAGAGGCTGAAAAGATGAACAACGAGATCAACAATACACAGAATAATGATAAAACCGGAATAACGTTTGCAAGCCTTATGATCGAGGATTTCAGGCACAGAAGATGGATGCTGGTGCTTTCATCGATCGTACAGTTTTTCTTCGGTCCCTTTATCGTTCTTTTTCTTCTGTCCAGATATGAGCCGAGATATAACTATGATATAGGTTATCTGAGGCTGGTGACGCAAATACGTGAATCTGTTGATACCATGTGCGGTTATCTTGCCGTTCTTGCGATCGTGGTGGCCGCAGTCGGAGCGCTTATCGTAGGCTTCGGGGGCTTCAGGCATCTGTTCAACAAGCGAATGACCGATATGATGAATTCCGTTCCCGTAAAAAGAGGAAAGATGTTTTCGGTCATCTTTCTGAACGGTTTTCTTATGTGGTTTGTTCCGTTTCTTGTTTTCGGCGGAATAACGATCATTGAGTTTGCTGTGAAACTCGGTAAATACGGAGTGATGGGACAGGTTTTCGGGTATTTCTTTTCTACCATGCTGGGTGCTGCGTTCGCATTTTTCTGCATATATAACCTTGTCGTCCTGTGTACGGCGATATCCGGAACCGTATTCAATGCCATAGTCAATTTTGCCTGCCTGGGCTTTGAAGCATCTGCGATCTGGCTGATCGTTTATAACCTGAGCGAGTCTTATTTCCGGAATTTCTGGAGACCGGCGATCGATTATATGGATGTAAGCTGGATCTCGGCTCCCATTTCCGGCTGCCTTTTCGGATTCCTTATATCGGCAAGAACGGGATTGAGGGAGATAGTCTCTTCACCGCTGTCCCTGGCATGTCTTATCCTGACCGCGGTTCTCTGCATATCGAACATTCTTATCGGATACAGGCTCTATGTGGAAAGAAAGAGTGAGGAAGCGGAGAACGGAACATCGGGAAAGGTGTACAAATTCGTGCTCCGTTTTGTGACCAGCATTCTTGCCGGACTTTACACAGCCTATATGACAGGTCTGATCATCGGATATTCGGGAAACTACGGCTGGAGCATATTTGTAGCCGCCTTCTTTTCCGCTATTGCATTCGGTGTCATGGATATCATTCAGAAGAAATCCTTCAGGTCGTTTTTTGCGCATCGCGCCCAGATGATCCTGAGCGTTGTGGTCACGGAGCTTATTCTGGCGGTATTCATATTCGATGTGATCAATTTCGACAATCATATCGTCCCGATCAATAATATCGCATCCGCATCCGTGCGCATGAGGATCGATAATTATTACTGGTGGGATGCCGGAACCTCTTATGTAGCGGTTGAAGGCAAGCCCGGATGCATAGCCTGGAGCGAGGGAGCATACGGCAGCGGATATACTGACGAAGTGGAGATATCCGCAGAACTTGCCGAGGAGATCATGAGATCCGAGAAGGTTTATTATCGCAACCGCTTTTCCGATTACGGTACGGAGGCGTATCTTTATGATCCCGTGACCGGAACCGACAGCGGAACTCTTTCGGGAGATGAGGCTTATGATTATGCCGATGTATATTTCAGCGTTGACAGAAATACCGGACTTGATTTTCGCAGATGCTACCTCATTGCGGACAAAGATCTTCTGGAAAGTATCTCCAAGACCGAAGGCTATAAGGAGATCAATTACCCTCTCAACTGCGGAGCATTCGGATATCCCATGGCTGTGAAGATAACGGATGATTACGGAAATGCGATCTGCACGCTCACAGATGATGAAGTTAAAGAGCTTATGTCGGTATATTTCGATGAGTTCAACAAGAACTTTGACCAGTACGGAGTGAACAGTCTGAACCAGAGATATTATGCTGTTCAGATTGTAGCCCAGTATGAGATGATCTATAATGAGTATTCATCGGGAATGCATTATTTCTATATCACCGTGGGCGAGAATGATACCGCTACCATACGCATGATCGAGAAGCTGACCGGAAGGTCGATCGATGAATTCATGGATTATTATAATTATCTGGATGACTATGGTATGTACTACGATGATGTGTATTACTTCGACTGATATATCATCGGGTCATATATAAAGATTTTCTTCCCCTGAAATCTTATGAAGGGCTTCGGCTTATGCCGGAGTCCTTTCATATATAGGGATTTTTTGGCGGATATGATATATAATCAATAAAGATATCCGAGATATGAAAAACAACGAAACCGAAAAAACAATACTTACCGAAAAAACGCCCGGAATAACGGTCCTGTCTCTTGTGTGCATAGCGGCGACCGTTCTTGCGGCGTTACTTTTGTATCTTTCAAATGTCAGGGTTCCGTTCATGATGGACGACCTGTGGTATTCCACGGATCTTCGTGACGGAAGCACGCTTGACGGCATCGGGGATATAATCGGATCGCAGATATGGCATTATCACAACTGGGGAGGAAGGGTTTTCACGCACGGTATTCTCCAGCTTTCCCTTATGAGCGGCGAAAGGGCTGCGGATGTGATCAATACGGCTGCGACGCTGATACTCGTATTCCTGATGTGTTATCTTGCCCGCCTTTCTTCGGAAAGACTTGATCCCGCAAAAGACAAAACCGGTTTTATATCCGTTTACGCACTCGCCCTGGGTCTTCTTATCACATGCTGCCCCAATTTCAGGATGAGCATGTTATGGCAGGCGGGTTGTGCGAACTATGTTTATTCGTCCGTATGGATACTCTTTTTCTACATCTGTTATCTGAGAGCGCCCGATCCGGAAAAGAAAGATTTTCCGCTTGTGCATGTCTTCATTCCCGTTCTCGGACTCATCACAGGGTGGAGCACCGAAAACATGGGGCCTTCGGCCTGCGTCATCGCAGCGCTTATCACATTCGTATGCATAAAAAAGAAAACCGCTCCGGCGAGTAAGAAGATCTGGATGATCGAGGGAGTTATCGCTTCTTTCATCGGCTCCGTATTCTGCATCCTGGCCCCCGGCAATTTCATCAGGAAGACCGGCTCTGAGGAGCACCTTGCACTGACGCTTCCGGACAGGCTTCTTCAGATGCTCAGGGGACTCGGTGAGTATATGTTCCTTCCTCTGATCATTCTTGCGGGAGCATTGATCGCATATAAGGCTGTTTTGAATAAAAAGATCTCTGCCGGAAATGCGGTGCTCATGCTTGCGGCTCTTTTATCATACGGAGCGATGATCGCTTCTCCTCATTATCCCGACCGTGCCGCTTTCGGAACCTGCGTGCTTATCGAGACGGTATCCGTTTCACTGCTGTCGGAAATGTTTGGCGAGAAGAGATCTTTGCTGCGTTTTCTTTTACCTGTAATGCTGCTCGTGTCATCGGCGGCTGTTATGTACGTGATATTGGGATAGGAATGAAAGAATTCTTTTTGAAAAAAAAGAATATTGATATCATCGTCGGGCTCGAAGCGCTGGCTGTTTTTGCCATGGCGGTCCTGGCGATACATGACACAAACACCGCAACGGGTGCCGGGTATCTTCTGTTCATAAGAACCGGCTCGCTGAGCCGTGAGGCGTGGAATCTCATCGTTGACATTGTGATTGTTACGCTCGCTGTCATACTTCTGTTTGTGCCGGCAAAGCTTTTGAAGGCCGATATCGGAAGCGCATCGGTTTTCTTTTTGAGCGTAAGTGCATTTTCCGTATATTTACGTCCGGACAGATTCATTGCTCCTTTTACTCAGGGGGATGTCATGCCCGCGTATGAGATAAAGAATTCCGTTATTTCGTGGATCCCGGTCTGGATCGTATGCGCCGCTGCACTTGCTTTAGTGTTTTTTACAGTGGATGCAAAGAAGCGAAAACTTCCGCTCATCACAGCGGCGGTGTCCGCACTCTGTCTGCCTGTAGGAGCGCTTACTCCCGCTTTTGAGATATTTATCTTTGCGTCGGGATATTTCCTTACGATCCCCTTCCTCAATATCCGTCCGGATGATAAAGGGGTGTCTCCTCTTGTTATGAGGCTCATTCCGGGCACGGTTTTATTCCTCCGCAGCATCTGGAGACTGTTCATGGTGCTGTCGACGTATCATATGTAAACAGCGGGTTTTATGCTATAATTTTTCTATGTTTTTCGAAGCGTTCAAAAAAAACCATAAGGCCAAAGCCGTAGCAATCCTTCTGACATTTTTGGGCTTTAGCGGATTGTGTTTTCTTATACACGATTCGGGACGCAATCTTACAACATTCAATCATCTTATTTCAGCTGTTTTTATAATCCTGATATTCATTACCGAATATGATCTTGTGCGCCTTGTGATTAAGGACGGGGGTCTTTCCAAAAGGATGCTTTGTTACGGAGCCGTATTCGGTTTTATATTCGGCACGGCATCCGACATCGGATGTCAGTTTACGCTGATGCAGATGACCGCACCCGGATTGAAGGGGAAGGCACTCATGGTTTTGTGCGGTCTGCTGGTTTCGGTATTATTGCTTCCGTTTACTTACAGGATATTCAGATTTGCGGAAGGTCTGTATAACAGAAAAGATTCCGCGGAAAAGAAAACAATAAGCCCTCGTAAAACATTTCTGATCAGCCTCGCGGTTCTGGAGCTGTTCTGGCTTCCCGCATTTCTGGCTTATTACCCCGCGGTAATGAGCTACGATTTCAACAGACAGTTCGGGGAAGCCGTCCGCGGATATGAATTTTTCTATGAATATCAGCCCCTTATTCATACTTTCCTGATAAGGATGTTCTATCTTCTCGGAGTCCGCCTGGGTTCACCCGCTGCGGGCTTTGCGGTTTTTTCCGTTCTTCAGAGTCTTGTTCTCGCATCTTCGATAAGCGCAGGTATTGCTTATACCATGAAAAAAAGAGGAAGAGGATCCGCGATCTTTTGGCTGATCCTGTTTGCACTTCTTCCTTTCAACCCGGTTCTTGCCATAAGCATGACCAAGGATATCCTGTTTTCGGCCGTTTTCGCATTCATGATCCTTATCATATGCGGCATGACGGAAAGATCTTCGGTATTGCTTTGGATCCTCTTTGTCCTGACGGGCATTGTAAATATACTCTTCAGAAACAATGCATCATATGCACTGATCTTTCTGATACCCGCGTTTCTCCTTGCCGGAAAAGACCTGAAACTGAAGATCGTCACAGCTGTCATTTCCATCGTCATGATCGCATCCGGCCTTGGCTGTAAGACTCTGATAAGGGAATCGATGGGCGCAATACCCGGACCCGAGATGGAAAAATACAGCGTTCCCATTGTACAGATGGTGAGGGTCATAAAGTATCAGATGCAGAATCTGTCCCCCGAGGAATACGACATACTGAGAAAGTATGTGACCGATATTGAATGGGGCGAATACAATCCGAGCATTGCGGATTCACCGAAGGCAACCATATCCTCATATAATTCCGGTGCGTGGATAGGTGAAGGGAACACATTCGTCAGAGATTATCTGAAGCTTGCAAAAGCTTATCCCAATGACTATTTCGATGCATGGGTGGGACTTACGATCGGTTACTGGTATGTCGGAGACAGAACATATGCCGAGATGCTTGGCTACGGAGACGATACGGATTACGGCATGCTCTTTACATTTAATTATTCCGGAAATGAGATCGTTCCGGAAGGGATCCCGTCTCATTCATATCTTCCTTCGGCAGAGAAGATGTATTCGCATATCATAAACGGAAATGCGTTTTTTGACTGGCCCATCATATCTCTTCTGATGAAACCGGCATTCTATTTCTGGCTGTTTATACTGAGCGTATTTATCGCTCTGTATAAAAGAAGCAGAAAGAGCATCGCGGTCCTTGCATATCCGCTCATGTATCTCGGAACAATGTTCCTTGGACCCTGCGTCAATTTCAGATATATCTATCCGTTCATCGTTTCGCTTCCCGTCATACTTTCTTTCGTTATTTCCGAGAAAGAGGTAGCATCTGCGAAGAGTAAAGCGGAGGTGGCATCATCAGACTGATAATTACCGATATGAATGAAACATATCCGGAAAGATATGAGGAGCTGCTTTCGAAAGGATGCGGTTATGACGCGTATGTCAGAATTTCAATGAAGGATGTCGACGGCAGGAATATGTATTGTGATGACGAGGCTTATCGCATCATAAGGGACAGACTGTCGGAATATGAGGATCCCGCATCAGGGATTCATCTCATAGACACCGGAAATTATCATTATATGTCGAGGATCTTTACATCCTTCATAGAGGAAAGCTACGATCTTGTCCTTATCGATCATCATACCGATATGCAGGAGGCTTCCTTCGGAGGACTTCTCAGCTGCGGAAGCTGGGCAAGGGAGGTTCTTGAAAAGGATGAGCATCTCAGAACGCTTACCGTGATCGGTCCGGAGAAGTTTGAAGACGGCGGAGAGGAAAGATGCGTATCAGCATCCGGAAAGCAGCTGACTGCGGTGACCTATGAAGGCATGAATCATTCCGGCGGAAATAATCCACTGTATATATCCGTCGATAAGGATGTGATGAGCACTTCCGAGTGCATCACGAACTGGGACCAGGGAGATCTGACGACCGATGAACTGTGCGCTCTGATCGAATCGGTTTCTGACGGACGAAGGATCATCGGGGCCGACATATGCGGCGGGATCTCCGAAAGCGACCCGGGATATGACGGTGAAGCGGCATCGAAAAATACAGCGTCTGACATCGGACTGATACAAGTACTTGGGAAGATCATGGGAAGATAGCAAGCGGGATAATAAAAATGCTGCCTGAAGAATTTCTGAACAGAATGAGGGAAATGATAGGAGAAGAGGAAACGCTTCTTCTCGATAAGGCATGCGAAAAAGACCCCGTCCAGGCGCTCAGGCTGAATCCTCTCAAGAAAAAACCGGACGGGTGCATAGATCTGTTATCTGAGATGAAGCTTGAAAAGCTTTCATATGAAGACGACGGATATCTGTTCGATCCGGAGTGTGCTCCGGGAAGAAGGCCTTTTCACGACGCCGGCGCATACTATATACAGGATCCGGGTGCGATGATCCCGGGTGCCCTTCTCAGAAAGAGCGGATATCTGAAAGAGGGCATGAAGGTATTGGATCTGTGCGCAGCTCCCGGAGGAAAGTCCACCCAGATCGCATCGGCGATGGTGGGCAGGGGAATTCTTTTTTCCAATGAGATCGTAAAAAACAGATGCAGCGTTCTTTCGGCCAATATCGAAAGAATGGGGATAACCAATGCGGTCGTTCTGAATGAAACTCCCGAAAAGCTTGCCGAAAGATTTCCGGGATATTTCGATGCGGTCATTGTGGATGCCCCCTGTTCCGGAGAGGGAATGTTCAGGAAAAATTCCGAAGCGGTATCGCAGTGGAGCTCCGAAAATGTCGAAATGTGCGCGCAAAGGCAGGAACTCATTCTCGAAAACGCTTATGCCTGCTTAAAGCCGGGAGGCATTCTCGTCTATTCGACTTGCACATTCGAAGGATCCGAAAACGAGGACAGGATATCCGGACTCATCGGAAAGCACCCTGACATGACGCTTCTCAGCACGGACTTTTTCAGGGAAACGGCTGAAGGCCTTCGGGACGGCCTGGATGAATGCGGTGATGCCATACGCGTCTGGCCGATGTATTTTAACGGCGAGGGACATTTTGCCGCACTTCTGAAAAAAGAAGGCGGATCCGTTGAGATGCTTCCTCCCGGAGGATATGAGCCTGTGTCGGATATAAAGACCGGGAAAGCACTTGATGAATTCCTGAAAGACACCCTGACCAAAGAGGCGGCGGACAGGATCGCTTCCGCAAAAAGCAGGTTCAGGCTTTTCGGAGACAATCTTTTCATCATGCCGGAAGAGACGCCCTCACTTGCAGGATTAAAAGTGGCAAGGTGCGGACTGCATATAGGAACCTTCAAGAAGGACAGATTCGAACCTGCGCATGCTCTTGCTCTTTTCCTCGGTGAGGAGGATGTGCTCCTGTCAAAGAGAGTGAACGAAGATGAGGCGGAAAGCTTTGTTAAGGGCATGACCTTAAACGGAGAGGGAAAGGGCTGGTGCCTTATCAGCGTATGCGGATATTCCCTCGGCTGGGGCAAAGCATCCGGAGGCGTGATCAAGAATCATTACCCCAAGGGGCTGAGGATACAGGGATGAAACCGGAAGTAAGGATCGTTTTTGAAAATGACCGTTACATGGTCATATATAAACCGGCGGGCATCCCGGTCCAGACGGCATCCGTCAGAGTCCCGGATGTATGTAGCATTCTGAAGAACCGTCTGAAGGGCGGCTATCTCGGAGTGATTCATCGTCTCGACCAGCCGGTGGAAGGGCTCCTTGTTTTCGCCAAAGACAAACAGACCGCAGCTTTATTTTCCGATGAGGTATCAAACGGCAGACTGAAGAAATCATATCTGGCCGTCGCATTCGGCGAAGGTCCGGAATCGGGAACCGATGTATGCTTTATGAAAAAGACACCCGATAATCTCTGTGTCATCGGCGAGGGTGAAGATTATAAAAGAGCCGAACTGAAGTATGAGCTGCTCGCAAAAGAGAAAGAGACTTCGCTGTACCGGATAGAGATCGCGACCGGAAGATTTCATCAGATAAGGGCACAGATGGCTCATCTCGGACTTCCTCTTCTCGGAGACAGAAAGTATGGAAGCGATGCGAGCCTTGAAGCGTCGGAAAGACTGAACATATCCTTTCCGGCTCTCTGCGCAGACCGGCTGCAGATCACCGATCCTGCGGACGGCTCGGTCAAAACGTTTGATGTAAAGCCGGAAAATCCGGCATTTGGAATATATGATCAAAAGCTTTTTGAAAAATAATACCGCCGTAGTTTTCGGGATCCCGGCACTTTATTATCTGATCACGACGGGACTTATACTTCCGCTGTATCTTCCGAGCTACAATACTCTCGGAACGGATAAGGCGTTTTTCTGGAAGACGAACCTGAAGATCACGCTCTGTTTGTTTGCCGTTTCCGCGGTTTTGTATGCGGCATTGCTGATCGTTCGGCTGATCGCGAAGGAAGCCCCTCTTTTTCCGGTGTCTTCTTTTTCGGAACTTAAAAAGACGATCCTGCCGCATGAGATATGGACGGTGCTGTTTGCAATATGCGCATGCGTATCCTATATGCTCTCCGCACGCAAAGACATTGCGCATATAGGAGAGACGGGATGGTATATCGGGGCATGGCAGTATGTCGCAATGTGCCTTTGCGTTCTTGTGATAGGAAGAACGGTGATGAACGGTTCCTTATTTACGGGAACGCTGCTTATTTCATCGTTTCTTGTTTACGAGGCCGGGATCGTGATCGATCTTGTCGGCAAAAACCTGAACATCGAAGGCTGGGATGTGTCCAAGATGTCCACGATCGGAAACGGGAACTGGTTCTGCGGATATCTGGTGTGCGTTCTTTTTGTTCCGGCAGCGGTTTACATGACGGCGGGGAATAAATCTTCGAAGAATTCGGATGCCGTTAGGGTGTTTTGCCTTGTGCATTTTTTCGTGAGTGCTTACTGCTTCTTTTCACAGGGATCGGCGAGCGCATATCCCGCAACCCTTGCGGTATTTATCATACTTCTTATCCATGCAGGAAGGGAAATGGATAAGCTCATAAACATTGCGGAGCTCTCGGTCTCTTTTGCCGCAGGCGGACTGTTTCATGCGGTCGCAGTCAAAGCGGGAGTGTACGAAAGAGCGAACGACAGTGTGACGAAATTTCTTGACGGGCCGGTCTTTCTTCTTTTTCTGCTCGCTGCGTCCGTGATCATAATGCTTGTATTACGGAAAAAGCGGGATGCCGGATGTAAAACAATCAATGTGCATATCGGAAGGATCGCGGCGATCGCCTTAGGCTCACTGATCGCGGTCTACATTCTGACCGTGGTGGTCAATACGGCATGCGGAGGTTTTCTCGGCACGGGTCCCGTCTTTTATTTCGGGGAAAAATGGGCGAGCAGCAGGGGTATGACGATAACTGCCGGGCTTACGCTCTTCGGCGGAATGACCTTTAAGGAAAAGATCTTCGGTATAGGCCCGGATGTTTTTTATTCGCTGATATACAGCGGGCGTTTCCCGGCCCTTGCGGAAAAGATGACGGAATATTTCGGCGGAGCCAGGCTGACGAATGCACACTGTGAACCCGTAACGATGCTTGTAAATACGGGGCTGGCCGGAACGGTATGTTTTTACGGTATGCTGGTCTCTCTTTTTAAGGAGACGTTTGGAGCAGCCGGGAGGAAGCTTTCGGTCAAAGTCTCCGATAAAGGTTACAGGGCGGCTGTGCTTGCGGCGGCACTCGGGATCGCCGCGTACATGATAAATAATATTTTCAGCTTTCAGACGGCGATGAACCTTTCGCAGCTTTCGCTTCTTGCGGGCTTCGGTGCATCCGCCGTACGCGGGCTTTCCGAAACGGAGGATAAATGAACGGACTCAAAGTTGTTAAGGTAGCGGAACTCAGGGCGAGGCTCGCTTCCATACCTGCAAAGATAATACTTTCCGTGCTGATCACGGCGGCCATGTTCTGGGCCGGTGACGTGGAGACCACTCTGGGTGCCATGTCTTCGGACCTTCTTCACTGCGCCAAGATCTTCGTAACAATGTACGGGATCGTATCCTACGTCTACTTTTTTGTGAGGATATTCAAGAACTTTTTCGTCGGCGTGATCGTTTCGGCGGTCTTTGCGTATGCATTCTACAGCCTGAAGGATAATTTTACCGATGAACAGTTCACCCTCATCATCATGATCATGCTGGTGGGAGGTCCGGTCATGGATATCCTCAGATTCTTCAGATACATAAATATGAAGCGTGAAGTTCTTGAGGAATCCGAAAGCCTGACCGAAAAGATCGATGATATATACGAGAATGTCCACGGTTATGACGAAGGCTATGACAGGGGCTATAACGACGGCTACGACAGGGGCAGGCATGAGAGGATACCCGGGCGGAGGCATGACCGGATCGAAGAGAGCTATTATGACGATGATTATCCCGATGAGGAATACATCGAAGAGGAAGATGAAGAATATATAGAAGATACCCGTCAGCGTCCGGCTGCGGGAAGCGGATTCTTCGAGGGCTGCAGGACTCCCGAACAGCTTAAGAAAAGATACCGCGATCTGTGCAAGGTATATCATCCCGACAGCGGAAACGGATCCGAAGCGATCTTCGAGGCGATATGTGAGGAATATAACCGTTTAATGGACGAATGAAGCCATTTGTGGTAGATTAATCTATTATATTTGTAAAGACAGACGTTCGTAATGCGACGCCGAAAAGGAAGGTGATAGGTATGCAGAACAAAGGACCTTATTACATTACAACGGCAATAGCCTACACATCAGGCAAACCCCATATAGGAAATTCGTATGAGATAGTCATGGCGGATGCCATCGCAAGACATAAGAGACAGCAGGGCTTCGATGTCTTTTTCCAGACCGGAACCGATGAGCACGGTCAGAAGATAGAGGAGAAGGCTGCGGCGGAAGGGATCTCCCCCAAGGAGTTCGTCGACCGTATCGCAGGCATCATAAGAGGAATCTGCGACAGCCTCGATGTTTCCTATGACAAATTCATCCGTACGACCGATGCGGATCATGAAGCCCAGGTTCAGAAGATCTTCAAGAAGATGTACGAAAAGGGCGATATCTACAAGGGCGCTTACGAGGGAATGTACTGCACTCCCTGTGAGTCTTTCTGGACAGAGAGCCAGCTTGTGGACGGCAAGTGTCCCGACTGCGGACGTGAAGTAAAGCCCGCCAAGGAAGAGGCTTACTTCTTCAAGATGAGCAAATACGCCGACAGGCTCATGAAATATTATGACGAGCATCCGGAGTTCATCCAGCCCGTATCCCGCAAGAACGAGATGGTGAACAATTTCCTCAAGCCCGGACTTCAGGATCTGTGCGTATCCAGAACATCATTTACATGGGGCATCCCCGTAACCTTTGATGAGAAGCATGTCGTATATGTATGGCTTGATGCGCTCAGCAACTATATCACCGGCATAGGTTATGATGCCGACGGAAATCATTCGGATCAGTATAAGAAGTTATGGCCCGCGGATCTTCATCTTATAGGAAAGGACATCATCCGTTTCCATACGATCTACTGGCCCATATTCCTTATGTCCCTTGAAGAGCCCCTTCCCAAGAAGGTATTCGGACATCCCTGGCTTCTTCAGGGCGGCGAGAAGATGAGTAAGTCGAGAGGAAACGTAATATATGCCGACGATCTCATCTCACTCTACGGCGTCGATGCGGTACGTTACTATGTGCTCCATGAGATGCCTTATGAAAATGACGGAACCATCACATGGGAGCTCATGACCGAGAGATACAATTCCGATCTTGCGAACATCCTCGGAAATCTCGTAAAGAGAACGATCTCCATGACCAATAAGTACTTTGACGGTGTTGTGACAAAGACCGGCGCGGAGACAGACGTTGACGCGGATCTTAAGGCTGTGGTTACCGCCGCAAGGGATAAGGTAGCGGCGAAGATGGATGACCTCAGGGTTGCCGATGCCATCGACGAAGTATTTGCGATCTTCAAGCGTTCCAATAAATATATCGATGAGACCGAGCCCTGGACACTTGCCAAGGACGAAGCGGGCAAGGACAGACTTGCGGAGGTTATGTACAACCTTACCGAGTCCATCGCTGTGGGAGCAAATCTCCTGTATTCATATATGCCCGAGACCGCAAAGGCCATCCTTGCACAGATCGGAGAAAATGACCTCAGAGATTATGAAGATCTCGATAAATTCGGCCTTTTCGAATCAGGAAAGAAGGTTACCGCAGAGCCCGAGACTCTCTTTGCACGTCTTAACCTTGAAGAGATCATGGCAAAGGTTGAAGAGATCCGCGCAGCACAGAGAGCGGAGTATGAAAGAGAAAACGGCATCACTTCGGAAGATAATGCGGAAGCTGCCGCAGACGACGGCATCGATCTCGAGCCCAAGGCAGAGATCAGCTATGACGATTTTGCAAAGCTTCAGCTTCAGGTAGGACAGATCATTTCCTGCGAAGAGGTTCCGAAGTCCAAGAAGCTCCTCTGCTCACAGGTCAAGATAGGAAGCAAGACCAGACAGATCCTTTCGGGAATCAAGTCGGGTTATTCCGCAGAGGAAATGGTCGGAAAGAAGGTCGTTGTACTTACCAACCTCGCACCCCGCCAGATCGCGGGACTTACCAGCGAAGGAATGCTCCTTTGTGCGGAGAATGCCGAGGGCGAGCTTTCCCTTCTCAGCATAGACAAGGACATGCCTGCCGGTGCAGAAATAGGATAATTACGGAAGGAGTACTTCCATGAAAAAAGAAGAATTCTATTTTGATTCAAGAGACGGCGAAACTTCCATTCACGGTGTAAGATGGATGCCGGATAAGGGTGAGCCCAGGGGCATCATCCAGATCATACACGGCATGGAAGAGTACGTTGAAAGATACGAGGATTTTGCTTCATTCATGACATCAAACGGCTTCATCGTGACCGGGGAAGACCACCTCGGTCACGGCGGAAGCGTTGCCGAAGGCGGCACAACCGGGTATTTCTGCGAGCAGGATCCCGCGACCGTCATAGTAAGGGATGTACACAGATTAAAGAAGATCACGCAGGAGAAGTTCCCGGGGCTTCCCATCATCATAATGGGTCACAGCATGGGATCCTTCATCGCAAGGAACTATATCTACAGATACGGTACCGGCATCAATATGGCAATAATAATGGGTACGGGAAGTACTCCCGGAGCCCTTCTTTTCGCCGGCAGGACCGTTGCCAAGATGACTTCTCTTTTCAAGGGATCCAAATGCAAGTCTTCCTTTATGGATAAGATGAGCTTCGGAAGCTACTGCAAGAAGATCGAGAATCCCAGGACTTCCTATGACTGGCTCAGCGTAAACAGTGAGAACGTCGATAAGTACATAGCCGATCCGATGTGCGGATTCGGATTTACCGCAAACGGATATCTAGCCCTGCTCGAGCTGATAAAGAGAATGCAGAAGGGGACCAATCTGGAAGCTGTCCCCAAGGATCTTCCGCTTCTATTTGTCGCGGGAGAAGAGGACCCCGTCGGCAATTACGGCGAGGGTGTAAAAACCGCAGTCGAAAGCTACAAAAATGCCGGAGTACGCGATATTACCATGAAGCTTTACCCCGGTGACAGACACGAAATATTGAATGAGGATGACAGGGACGTTGTCAAAGAGGATATCCTTGAATGGATAACGGCAAGACTGTCCTGAAATCCCACATAGATTACGGCTGGGCCCGCCCCGAAGAATGGACGGACAGTATTTCCCTGGTCTGGACCACGTTCATGGAGTTCGAGGCCGAGGATTACGGGTCCGAAGGAGTGGGTCATTTTTTTGAATTTGTGACGGATGACGATCTTCACAAGGCATTTCTGAACGGCAATTATCCGATGCTGGTGGCCAGACTGGACGGACGGATCATCGGAGTCGGTTCGCTCCGGAATACAAACAGGCTGTCTCTTTTGTTCGTACAGAAAGAATACCATCGGATGGGTATCGCAACGGAGATAGTGGACAGGCTGTGCAGGTATCTGAGGGATGTCTGTCACGAAAGCACGATGGTGGTCAGAGCGGCGCCGTATGCCGTTGATTTTTACAAAAAGATAGGTTTTAAGGTGATCGAGCCGGAAAAGAACATTTCCGGGATCAAGGTCACTACAATGGAACTGGTTTTCTAGGAAGGTACAAAGTGAGATTATTTAACCCCGATTCGAAATTTATGGCCGCATTAACCAAGATGGCGGACCTTATGTGGCTCAACATCCTGACCCTTGCGCTGTGTTTTCCCATAATAACCGTGGGAGCGGCACTGACTGCCAAGGATTATATGTGCTACAAGCTCCTTAAGAATGAGGAGCCCGGCATCACGAAGGGATTTTTCAGATCCTTTAAGCAGAATTTCAGACAGGCCACCGTTATATGGCTGATAATGCTGGTGGTGATCGTCATAGGCATTGTTGATGTGTTCTTTGTCATCGGACTTCAGGGAGAAGGAACACAGATAGTCCGTGCGGTGATGTTTGCATTCTTTTTCTTCGTATACATCGGATGCATAATGATATTCCCCGTGCTCGCAAGATTCGACAATACCATAAAGGGGACTATCAAGAGCGGTCTCCATATGACCGTTGCGATCCTGCCCAGAGCGATACTCATGGGTATCCTCTATCTGGTACCGATACTGATAATGATGTTCTTCGGCATACAGAGTCCTCTTATCCCCATAGTCATAATGTTCGGCATAAGCGCTCCCGGATATGTGAGTGCGATGCTCTACAGGAAGGCTTTTGAGCAGGTAGAGGCAAAGTTTTACGAAGAACACCCCGAAATGGCGCCCGAGACCGACCCCGTAGAGGAAGCTATGCAGGCTGCCATGAAAAGAGAAGAGAAGTAACGTCATTTTGCCGAAAGTGCTCCACGGAGCGTTGGGCAATATGCCAATAGTTTTAGATATTTTTCACACAAAATGGCAATTTGACCAAACGATTGATAAAAGTTTGTCTAAGTCGTTTATTTCCACAAATGACGTATGATAGTATACTTCGTATGTATTGGGCGTAAAACGCCTAGATTGGTATTCTGAAAGGAGTATGAACTAATGGCAAGTCTTTCACTTAAGCACATCACCAAGGTTTATCCCAACGGCTTTGAGGCAGTTAAGGATTTCAACCTGGAGATCAACGATCAGGAATTCATCATCTTCGTAGGACCTTCCGGATGCGGTAAGTCAACCACTCTCCGTATGATCGCAGGTCTTGAGGACATCTCCGGCGGCGAACTTTACATCGGCGACAAGCTCATGAACGATGTTGAGCCCAAGGATCGTGATATCGCAATGGTATTCCAGAACTACGCTCTGTATCCTCATATGTCCGTTTATGATAATATGGCATTCGGACTTAAGCTCCGTAAGGTTCCCAAGGATCAGATCGACAAGATGGTTAAGGAAGCAGCTCGTATCCTCGACCTCACCTCTCTCCTTGACCGTAAGCCCAAGGCTCTTTCCGGTGGACAGAGACAGCGTGTTGCCATGGGACGTGCTATCGTACGTAACCCCAAGGTATTCCTCATGGACGAGCCTCTCTCCAACCTCGATGCTAAGCTCCGTGTACAGATGAGAATCGAGATCGCTAAGCTCCACCAGAGACTCGGCACCACCATCATCTACGTTACCCACGACCAGACAGAGGCTATGACCCTCGGCGACAGAATCGTCGTTATGAAGGACGGTATCGTTCAGCAGGTAGATTCTCCTCAGAATCTTTATGACAAGCCTTGCAACCTCTTCGTTGCAGGATTCATGGGATCACCTCAGATGAACTTCCTTGATGCTACCGTTGTTGTTGACGGCGACATCGCTAACCTTGAGATCGCAGGACATGCAATTCCCCTTCCTCCCGCAAAGAGCAAGAAGCTCATCGAGGGCGGATATGACGGAAAGATCGTTACCTTCGGTATCAGACCTGAGGACGTTTACGATTCAGAGATGTACATCGAGACCTCTCCCGCAAGCGTATTCGAGTCAGTTGTTAAGGTTTACGAGCTTATGGGCGCTGAAGTATTCCTTTACTTCGATCTCGAGGAGTTCCCCATCACCGCAAGAGTCGATCCTCGTACAAACGCAAGACCCGGCGATAACATCAGATTCGCTATCGATATCGAGAAGATCCACGTATTCGATAAGGAGACCGAGAAGGTTATCACCAACTAATCTTTTTACGAACCCTCATCCCGGGCTTATGTTAGGCCCGGGATGTTTTTTTAATATCAGCTTCGGAGAAGATAATGATCACAAATCAGATATTACTCAAAAGCTTATCGGGACTTCAGTCCATAACAAAAGTAGGGCTGTCGCTTTATGATGTCGAGGGAAAGCAGGTGGTTTCCGCGGAAGGCCCCGATGTTCCGGCCGAGACCGTCAGGGATTTTGCACAGTCTCCTGCCGATTCTCAGGAATCTGCGGGGGTATATTTCCTCAAGATCAATGAAGACGGCGATGCGAGATTTGTCCTGGCATGCGATTCTTCCAGGGAAGGCGCCCACCAGACTGCGAGGATATGTGTTTCCCATATCGCGGAACTTCTTGACGCTTATAAAGAGAGGGATGATAAGGGAAGCTTTTTCCAGAATCTGATACTGGACAATCTTCTTCTGGTCGATATCTATAACCGCGCAAGAAAGCTCAAGATAGATATAGGCGAGTCCAGATGTGTATATCTGATCTCATTCAAGAAGGACGGCGGCAGCGTCGTTAAGGAATATCTCAAGGGACTTTTCGCTCCACAGAGCGGAGACGTCATTACCGGAGTGGATGAGAATTCACTTGTTCTTATCAAGAGCCTGAGATCGGGCGCGGGTCCGGAAGATCTTGAAGATGTGGCAAGAACCATAGTTTCATGTCTGAATACCGAAGCAATGCTTTCCGCAAGGGTTTCCTACGGAAGCGTTGTCGATGAACTCAAGGATGTATCGAAATCATACAAAGAAGCCAGGATGGCTATGGATGTCGGTTCCATTTTCTACGCCGAGAACGAGGTCATGGCATATACGAATCTCGGAATAGGCAGACTGATCTACCAGCTTCCCGTTCCTCTTTGCGAAATGTTCCTTGGGGAGATTTTTGACGGCGGAATACTTGACGATCTTGATGAAGAATCCAGAAGTACGATCAAGATGTTCTTTGAGAATAATCTGAATGTATCCGAAACATCGAGGCAGCTTTTCATACACAGGAACACCCTGGTGTACAGGATAGAAAAGCTCGAAAAGATCACGGGTCTTGACCTCAGGAACTTTGACGATGCGGTAACCTTCAGGATCGCACTTATGGTCGAGAATTATCTGAAATATATGAAAGAAAAAGATTAAATTCCTTCGAAATCCCATTTGGGAACAAAGGATTCCATTGCGGCTTCACCCGACTGGGTGAAGCCTTTTTCTATTCCGATCTTATCCGCAAATTCCAGAACGCGCCTGTATTCGTCGTCGGATACTTTCCGCGACAATACCCTGTGATCTTTGACGGAAGGCATGGGCGTGTACTGGTTCATTATGCTTATATAGATATCGTTTCCGTAGGTATCATGGAGATATCTGAGGATCTTTTTGGATTCGGGAACCGATCCGGGAAGCACCATATGTCTTACGATGACGCCTTTTTTCATCAGCCCGTCTTCGCCTGTAACGGCGGGCCCGGTCTGGGTGAACATCTCGGCGATAGCTTTTTTGGCCGTTTCCGGATAATCTCCGCAGGAACTGTATTCGGAAGCACTCTCCGGAGAAATGTATTTCATATCGGGCATATAGATGTCTATGGATCCGCAGAGCATCTTAAGGGAATCGACCGATTCATAGCCGCTTGAATTATAAAGCACGGGGATCGTAAGACCGCGCTCTCTTGCTATGGCCACGGCATTTATTATATGGGGAATGAAGCAGACTCCGGTGACCAGATTTATGTTGGATGCTTTCTTTTCCTGAAGCCTTATGAACGATCCGGCCAGTTCCTCCGAAGTGATCACCTTACCGAAACCGTTCAGAGATAAATCCGAATTCTGACAGAAAATACATTTCATATTGCAGCCCGAAAAAAACACGGTTCCCGAACCGTGCTCTCCCGTAATGCAGGGCTCTTCCCACATATGCAGGTAGGCCTTGGCGGCTTTCAGTTCCGAAGTCATCTTACAGAATCCGGTTCCGCCGCCTGTCCTGTCGGCATGACATCTGCGGGGGCAGAGAGTGCAGTCTGAATAGTATTCGTTTGTGTCAATTATCTTATCCATAAAAAAATAAGTTGCGTGCAGGAAGCAACTCACCACCCGGCTGGTCTGCGGCACATGGACGGTCTGCTTAGTGCTGCTTGGTTCCCCACCTGACACGGTTCACAGTGTCGCACTGCGCAGGACCGGATGATGAGCTGCTGTCTGCACGCAACGAGACTATATTATAGATTATTGGGGTTTTAGTCAAGAGTCATGGTTCTTGATATATAGGCGAATAAATTATAATATTGTATGGATGTTACCAAGTAAAAGTATGAGGTGAAGAAAGATGCTTGTACAGAAATATATAGATATGCTCGGTGCCAAGTCGGTCATAAGGGATCTTGCGGGAAAAGCCGCAGAGAGGGGCAAAGAGATCGGATATGACAATGTGTTCGATTACAGCCTCGGAAATCCTTCCGTCCCTGCGCCGGCCGCATATAACGAATCACTGGTGAGACTTATAGGTGAACTTGATTCCAGATCGCTTCACGGATATTCTCCCAACCCCGGACTTCCCGAGGCAAGGGATGCGGTTGCCGCATCTTTGGAGCGCAGATTCGGAATTCCCTATAAGAGAGAGCATATTTTCATGACGAGTGCAGCGGCATCTGCACTTGCACATGCATTCCGTCTTGTTACCGAGCCCGGTGACGAGATCATCACCTTTGCTCCGTTTTTCCCCGAATACCGTCCCTATGTAGAGATGACCGGCGCGGTGCTTAAGATCGTCAGTGCTGACACATCGGCATTTCAGATCAATTTTGAAGAGTTTGAGAGCATGATAAGCGAGAAGACCATGGCGGTTCTTATCAATACTCCCAATAACCCTTCGGGAGTAGTCTACTCCGAGGAAACCGTGCAGAAGCTTTCCGATATTTTGAGAGATGCACAGAAGAAGTTCTCGCATCCCATATACATCATTTCCGACGAACCCTACAGGGAGATCGTTTTTGACGGAAAAGAAGCTCCCTGCATTTCAAAATTCTATGACAATACCATCATGTGCTATTCCTTCTCCAAGTCGCTTTCGCTTCCCGGAGACAGAATAGGTTATATGGCCGTAAACCCCGCTGCCGAGGGAGCCGATCTTATGGTGAACATGGCAGTGCAGATCTCGAGAGGCATCGGTCACAACTGCCCCACATCGCTCATGCAGAGAGCGGTTGCGGAAAACATAGATCTTACCGCGGATCTTTCCGTATACGAGACCAATATGAATCTTATATACGACAAGCTTGTTGAACTCGGATTTACCGTGGTTCGTCCCGGCGGAACATTCTATATTTTCCCCAAGGCGCTTGAAGACGATTCAATAGCATTTTCACAGAAAGCCCTGAAATACGACCTTGTACTTGTTCCCGGCGACAGCTTCGGAGCTCCCGGATATTTCAGAATGGCTTACTGCATCGATACCGAAAAAGTAAAGAGATCACTTCCCGTACTCGAAAGATTTGTGAAGGAAGAGTACGGCATCTGAGAAGGGAGATACAATGTACAAAGCCGGACTTGTTCTTGAAGGCGGAGGAATGAAAGGGATCTTCACCGCAGGAGTTCTCGATCTTCTTATGGATAAAAACATAATGTTCTCCGATATCTACGGAGTATCTGCCGGCGCATGCCATATGACCAGCTATATTTCCGGTCAGAGAGGCAGGGCGTTTGATATCAGCGTCGATTATCTTGATACAAGATGGTATTGCGGCATCCCTTCCCTTCTTTTTACGGGAAATCTGTTCAATACCGATATAGCATACGGCCTTGTACCCGATGCACTGAATCCCTTTGATCATGATGCATATGAAAGATATGAAGGAAATGCTTATTCCGTCGTTACGGATGTTGAGACGGGAGAACCCGGATATCTGCGGATGAAATCCTGTCGGGGTAAGAATATGGACAAGCTCCGCGCATCCGCCTCCCTTCCGCTCGTGGCGAGGATGGTAGAGATCGGAGGAAGGAAATACCTTGACGGCGGACTCAGCGATGCGATCCCTCTTGAAAGATCCATCATGTCCGGCAACGACAAGAATCTTGTGATCCTGACCAAGGAAGTCGGATATGTAAGGACTCCGATCCCGGAACGTGAGCTGGCTCTTCTCAAGCTCAGATATGCGGCATATCCGAATGTGTGGAAGCTTATGAGAAACCGCGACATAAGGTACAATAAGCAGCTCGCATTTGTGGAACGGATGGAAAAAGAAGGAAAGGCCTTTGTGCTCAGACCCGAGCATAAGAGCAATACAAAGCGCATCGACAAGGATCCGGAACACCTCAAGGCTCTTTATGAGGAAGGTTATAAACTTGCCGCCGAAAGATTCGATGATCTGAAGAGATATCTCGATTCATAATTATGACACACATGTCATATGAACAATTGGATCTATTGAAAAAATATACCTTTGCAATTCCTCAAAAAGTGCGAAAAATTCTTTAAATATCGGCATTTTGCGTTGACAAAAACCATTTGTTATATTAAACTCGACTTTACGAGGAATGAATCCTCTGGGGAGTATTATCTTTTTTGTGATGGTTAGAAGGGAGAAATATTATGGCAGTCGAAAAGAAGTCTATCGCTAAGACTGAAGCAGTCAAGGCAGAGGCAGCTCCTGCAAAGGCTGAGGCAAAGCCCGCAGCTAAGAAGGCAGCCGCTAAGAAGCCTGCAGCTAAGAAAACCGCAGCTAAGAAGCCTGCAACCAAGAAGCCCGCAGCAGCTAAGGCTCCTGCAGCAAAGAAGGCTGATGTCAGCGCAAAGGTTGTTCTTCAGCTTGGTGAGAGAGAATATAACGAAGCAGCTCTTGTTAAGATCGCCAAGGACGTTTGGAAGTTCGATCTCGGCAAGAATCCTGCAGATCTCAAGAAGATCGAGCTCTATATCAAGCCCGAAGAGAACAAGGTTTATTATGTTATGAACGGCGAGAGCGGAGATTTCAATATCTGATAAGCTGATATGACATTTCTGAGACCGTCCCGGTTATCCGGGACGGTCTTTTTATTTCTTAATATATATTTCATAAATGATATGTTGACACATTGATTGCATAGTGATAATTTAATTCTTGTAAATGTTAGCACTCTAAGCAAATGAGTGCTAACAATTAGAGAAAGGGGTACGGGTATGGAAATGGATGAAAGAAAAGCCACAATATTGCAGGCCATCATCCGCAATTATCTTGAGACCGGCGAACCTGTCGGAAGCAGGACCATATCCAAATATACCGATCTCAACTTAAGCTCCGCTACCATAAGAAATGAGATGGCGGATCTCGAGGAAATGGGATATATCATCCAGCCCCATACGTCTGCGGGACGAATTCCCTCCGATAAGGGATACAGATTCTACGTGGACACCATGATGGAGGCCAAGGACAGAGAGATATCCGAGATGAAGAAGGTTCTGATGGAGCGTCAGGATAAACTCGAGGATATGCTCAAGGGAGTCGTAAAGCTCCTTGCCAGGGACACCCAGTATGCTTCGCTCATCACCGCACCCAGCGTAAGCATGAACAAGCTCAAGTTCGTACAGCTTTCAAGGATCGATGACGAACACATCCTGGCGGTCATTGTAAAAGAAGGAAATGTCATCAGGAACAAGATGATCGATGTCATCGAACCGCTCAGCGAAGAGATGATGCTCAAGCTCAACCTTATGCTCAACACACAGCTTTCCGGAATGAGCATGGATGAGATCTCACTGAGCATGATCACGGGACTTAAGGTCCAGGCGGGAAATCATTCGGCAGTCATCGCGGATGTGATCGATGCGGTTGCCGAGGCGATATCCGCAGAGGAAGACCTTAAGGTTTACACCAGCGGAACCAACAACATCCTTAAGTATCCCGAGCTTTCGGACAATTCGGAGAAAGCAGGACATCTGATCAACACCTTCGAAGAAAAAGAAGGACTCGAAGAACTGATGACCACCGAGCTTTCCGAAGACGGAGGAACCGGCATCCAGGTTTATATCGGAAGCGAGAACAAGGTCGAGGGAATGGAAGACTGCAGCGTAGTCACCGCAACATATGAACTCGGCGGAGGAATGAAGGGAACGATCGGAATAGTCGGACCCAAGAGAATGGACTATGACAAGGTTGTCGGAACGCTTAAATCATTGAAGAGCGGACTTGACGATCTGTATAAAAAAGATAATCAGAAAGGATCGTTTTAGTAATGAGTGAAGAAACGACGGATAAGGAAATAAAGGATACGGCCGAAACCGCGGCCGAAGAAGCATCCGAGACCGCAGCTCCCGAGGCCGAAGCCCCCGATACCGAAGCTCCGGAGGCCGAAGCTTCTGCGGAAGGATCCGAAACGGAAAACACTTCCGAGGAATCATCCAAGAAATCCCGTGCCGAGAAAAAGGCCGAGAAGAAAGCCCTGAAGACCGATAAGGAAAAAGAAGCCCTCAAAGCCAGAGTCGAGGAGCTGGAGGATAAGACCAAGAGACAGCTCGCGGAATTTGAGAACTTCAGGAACCGTTCCGAAAAAGAAAAAGCACAGTCCTTCGACAGAGGGGCCGCATCGGTTCTCGAAAAACTCCTTCCCGTTGTCGACAACTTCGAAAGAGGTTTTGCGGCGGTTGATGAAGAGGACAAAGATGATGCGTTCGTAGTCGGAATGGACAAGATATACAAGCAGCTCATGGATGAGCTCGACAAGATGGGAGTCAAACCCATCGAAGCGGTCGGCAAAGAATTCGATCCCGCTTTTCACAACGCGGTAATGCAGACCGAGAGCGATGAATATGAATCGGGAGTTGTCGCTCAGGAACTTTTAAAAGGCTACACATATCACGATACCGTAATAAGACACAGCATGGTATCGGTGGTTCAATAAATTTAAAACTATCCTATAAAGGAGGAACATAAAATGAGCAAAATAATCGGAATAGACTTAGGAACAACAAACAGCTGCGTATCCGTAATGGAAGGCGGAAAGCCTACCGTTATCGCTAACGCAGAAGGTGCACGTACCACCCCTTCGATCGTAGCATTCACCAAGAACGGTGAGAGACTTGTAGGTGAGCCTGCAAAGCGTCAGGCAGTCACCAATGCAGACAATACCATCTCTTCAATCAAGAGAGATATGGGTACCGACCGCGGCCGTACCATTGACGGCAAGAAGTATTCACCTCAGCAGATCTCCGCAATGATCCTTCAGAAGCTTAAGGATGATGCGGAAGGATATCTCGGCGAGAAGGTTACCGAAGCAGTCATCACCGTTCCCGCATACTTCAATGACGCACAGCGTCAGGCAACCAAGGATGCAGGTAAGATCGCAGGACTTGATGTAAAGCGTATCATTAACGAGCCCACCGCCGCAGCTCTTGCATACGGACTTGATAACGAAAAAGAGCAGAAGATCATGGTATACGACCTCGGCGGCGGTACCTTCGATGTATCGATCATCGACATCGGTGACGGCGTCATCGAAGTTCTTGCAACCAACGGTGATACCCATCTCGGCGGCGATGATTTCGATAACAAGATCATCGACTGGATGCTTGCTGAGTTCAAGAAGGCTGAAGGCGTAGATCTTTCCGGCGATAAGATGGCAATGCAGAGACTCAAGGAAGCCGCAGAGAAGGCTAAGAAAGAGCTCTCAAGCGCAATGACCACCAACATCAACCTTCCTTTCATTACCGCAACAAGCGAAGGCCCCAAGCACTTCGATATGAATCTTTCCAGAGCACAGTTTGATGAGCTTACCAGAGATCTTGTTGAAAGAACCGCAGTTCCCGTACAGAACGCGATGAAGGATGCAGGACTTACCAATGCGGACCTCGGCCAGGTTCTCCTTGTCGGCGGATCCACCCGTATCCCCGCAGTTCAGGATAAGGTTAGACAGCTTACCGGCAAAGAGCCTTCCAAGAGCCTTAACCCCGATGAGTGCGTAGCCATCGGTGCTTCCATCCAGGGCGGTAAGCTTGCAGGCGATGCAGGTGCCGGTGATATCCTTCTTCTCGATGTCACTCCCCTTACCCTTTCGATCGAGACCATGGGAGGAATTGCTACCCACCTCATCGAGAGAAATACCACCATCCCTACCAAGAAGAGCCAGGTATTCTCGACCGCAGCCGATAACCAGACCGCAGTTGATATCAACGTAGTACAGGGTGAGAGACAGTTCGCACGTGACAACAAGTCCCTCGGACAGTTCAGACTCGATGGTATCGCTCCCGCTCCCAGAGGAGTACCTCAGATCGAAGTTACCTTCGATATCGATGCGAACGGTATCGTTAACGTATCCGCTAAGGACCTCGGAACCGGCAAGGAGCAGCACATTACCATCACCGCAGGCTCCAACATGTCCGATGCAGATATCGATAAGGCTATCAAAGAGGCTCAGGAATTCGAGGCTCAGGACAAGAAGAGAAAAGAAAACGTTGAGACCATCAACGAAGCAGATGCATTCGTATTCCAGACCGAGAAGGCTCTGAACGAAGTAGGCGACAAGGTTTCCGACAGCGACAGATCCGAAGTTCAGGCTAACCTCGATAAGGTCAAGGAGCTTGTTGCAAAGGTAAAGGGCAACGAGGCAAGCGCAAGCGATTCCGATATCGATGAGCTTAAGGCAGCCAAGGAGAAGCTTATGAGCTCCGCCCAGAGCGTATTCACCAAGATGTATGAAGCAGCAGGCGCAGCAGCCGGTGCAGGTGCAGGCCAGGCAGGTCCCGATATGGGCGGATTCTCCGGCGGTGCCGCAGACCAGGGTGCGCAGAGCCAGAGTGCGGATGATGATGTAATAGACGGTAATTTCCGTGAGGTTTAATTAAATGGCAGAGTCCAAGCGTGACTACTACGAAGTACTCGGAGTAGACAAAAGTGCCGATGAGGCAACGCTAAAAAAAGCATACAGGGTACTTGCCAAAAAGTACCATCCGGATGCAAATCCCGGCGATAAGGAAGCGGAGGCCAAGTTCAAAGAGGCCTCCGAAGCCTATGCCGTTCTCAGCGATCCCGATAAGAGGGCCAAGTATGATAAGTTCGGCCATGCGGCATTTGACGGTGCCGGCGGTGGCGGATTTGATTACTCGAATATGGACTTCAGTGATATCTTCGGAGATTTTGGAGACATATTCGGAAGCTTCTTCGGAGGAGGCGGTTTCGGCGGCTTCGGCGGAAGGCGTAACAGCAACGGCCCCATGAAGGGAGCCAACATCCGTACCAGTGTAAAGCTTACCTTCATGGAAGCTGTATTCGGATGCAAAAAAGAGATCGAACTCAACGTCAAGGAAGAATGCAAATCCTGTAAGGGAAGCGGCGCCAAGGCGGGTACTTCACCCGAAACCTGCTCCACCTGCGGAGGCAGGGGCCAGGTTCAGAGGACCAGGAATTCCGCATTCGGAATGATGAGAAGTGTTGAGGTATGTCCCGACTGCCGCGGAACCGGCAAGGTGATCAAGGAGAAATGTCCCGATTGCCGCGGAACCGGATATATCCCCATGAAAAAGAGATATTCCGTAGATTTCCCCGCAGGAATCGACAACGGACAGGCTGTAAGCCTGGCCGAGCTCGGTGATCCCGGAACCAACGGCGGACCCAGAGGTGATGTCAGGGTTGAAGCAATCGTTGACAGACATCCTGTTTTCCAGAGAGACGGTTTCGATATTTATTCACTTGTGCCCATCTCCTATGCTGTTGCGGCGCTCGGCGGATCCGTTCTTGTGGATACCGTTGACGGCAAAGTCATATATGATGTAAAAGCCGGAACCCAGACCGATATGAGAGTAAGGCTCAAGGGCAAGGGTGTACCTTCGTGGAGGAACAAAAATGTCAGGGGCGACCACTATATCACCCTTGTTGTGGAAACTCCCGAGAAACTTTCGAATGAAGCCAAGGAGCTCCTTAAGCAGTTTGATGCCCTTACCGGAGACTCGCTTCACGCTGCGGAGAAGGCTTCCGGAGAGCAGCCGAAAGAGAAGCCGGGCAAGAAAAAGAAACTCTTTTGAAACTTTTTTAAAAAAAATAGTAAAAGTGCACCACATTGGTGCACTTTTTTTGGTATTATATAAATTAATTGATTCTTGTAATGGATTTCGAAATGCGTTATATTTAAAGCACTTAATCCATTAAGTAAATAATGGAAAAGTAATGAGGGGGGAGAACCTATGGTTTCAATGAAAGATATAGCCAGAGAGTGCGGGGTGTCCGTGGCTGCCGTCAGTAAAGCGCTGAGCGGACAGCCGGATATCAGTGAAGCCACTCGCGAGCGTATCAAAAAAGCGGCGGAGGATATGGGATATCAGCCCAATTCTGCCGCCAAGGTTCTCCGTACACACAAGTCCAACAACATCGGGATCCTGTTCGTAGACGAAGCACATAACGGTCTTACCAATGAGTTCTTCGCTCTGCTCCTCGACAGATTCAAGCACGTTGCGGATTCCAAGGGATATGACATTACCTTCATCAACAGAGGTCTTGCATCAAATGTCGGTAATATGAATTATCTCGCACACGCAAGATACCGCGCGTTTGACGGAGTTCTCATAGCCTGCATGGACTTCCATGATGCGGAAGTCATCGAACTTGCGCAGAGCAACATCCCGATAGTTTCGATCGACTACTGTTTTGACAATCGCATGTCGGTGGTATCAGACAATGTGAACGGTATGAGAGAACTTGTCATCCACTGTGCCAAGATGGGTCACAAAAAGATAGCATATATCCACGACGGCAATGACAGTGAAGTTACGAAGGCACGTGTCGCATCATTCAAAGAAACCATGGAAGGTCTGGGACTCGCTGTTCCCGAAGAGTATCTTCCCGTTGCGGAATACAGAAAGACCGAGCGTGCGCGTATCGCAACCGAAAAACTGTTAAAGCTCAAAGACAGACCCACATGCATTCTTTATCCCGATGATTTTTCCGCTCTCGGCGGAATCGCAGCTATCAAGGAAGCGGGACTTGAGATACCGAGGGACATCTCGATAGTCGGATACGACGGCATCAGAGTGGGAAGGCATCTGACTCCTTCACTTACGACGCTCAGACAGCCCACCGAGCTCATCGGCGAGACTGCGGCACAGAAGCTCATCTCTCTCATCGAGCATCCGCTTGAAACCAAGATTGAAAAGGTTGTTATAAAAGGAAGGCTCTACGACGGCGAATCTGTCCGCGACCTGAGATACGATTGACCGGTATTACCGGATTAAACACCCATTAACTACTGACAAAAGGAGAAGTCACTATGAAATTCGGCCATTTTGATGACGAGCACAGAGAGTATGTCATTGAGACCCCGAAGACTCCTCTGCCCTGGATCAATTACCTGGGGAGCAAGGAATTCTTTTCGCTGATCTCAAACACCTGCGGAGGCTATACCTTCTATAAGGATGCCAAGCTTCTCAGGCTTACAAGATATCGTTACAACGATGTTCCCATGGACATCAACGGAAAATATTTCTACATCAAGGACGGAGATACCGTATGGAATCCCGGATGGAAGCCTACCCAGACTGATCTTGACGAGTATGAATGCCGTCACGGTATCGGATACAGTAAGTTCAAGGGCGTTAAGAACGGCGTGAGAGCTGATGTTCTTACCTTCGTTCCCGTAAGCGATAACTGCGAAGTCACCAGACTTGTTGTCACCAATGATTCTTCCGCAGACAAGAGCATCAGCATCTTCTCATATGTAGAGTGGTGTCTCTGGAATGCCGACGATGACAGCAGAAACTTCCAGAGAAATTTCTCCACAGGTGAAGTAGAGGTTAAGGGTTCGACCATTTACCACAAGACAGAGTACAGAGAGCGCAGAAATCATTATGCGATCTATTCCGTAAATGCTCCAATCACCGCATTTGATACCGCAAGGGATTCGTTCCTCGGACTATATCACTATGCCGGAGATCCCGAAGCGGTCCTTAACGGAAAGCTCACCAATTCAATGGCATCCGGATGGAGCCCCATCGCAGCTCACCAGCTCGATGTGACACTTAAGCCCGGAGAGAGCAAGTCCTATGTATTCGTTCTCGGATATATCGAGAATCCCGTAGAGGACAAGTGGGAATCCCACAATGTCATCAACAAGAAGCCCGCTGAAGCAATGCTCGCAAAATATGACACCGATGCCAAGGTTGATGCCGCATTTGCAGAGCTGAACGATCAGTGGGACAAGCTCCTTAACATCTACACGGTTGATTCTTCCAATGACAAGGTTAACCGTATGGTCAATATCTGGAACCAGTACCAGTGCATGGTCACCTTCAACATGTCCAGATCGGCTTCATATTATGAGTCCGGTATCGGAAGAGGAATGGGATTCAGAGATTCCTGCCAGGATCTTCTCGGATTCGTACACCTTATTCCCGACAGGGCACGTGAGAGGATCATCGATATCGCTTCCACCCAGTTCCAGGACGGAAGAGCATATCACCAGTATCAGCCTCTTACCAAGAAGGGCAACTCCGACATCGGTTCGGGATTCGGCGACGATCCCCTTTGGCTCATTGCCGGAACCAGCGCATACATCAGGGAGACCGGCGATGCTACCATTCTTGATGAGATGGTACCTTTCGATAATGACGCATCTGTTGCAGAGACTCTTATGGAGCATCTCCGCAGGTCGTTCGGTTATGTCGATACACACAGAGGACCTCACAGACTTCCTCTTATCGGAAGAGCAGACTGGAATGACTGCCTGAACCTCAACTGCCATTCAACACAGCCCGGTGAATCCTTCCAGACATTCGGACCCAGCGAAGGACCTGTTGCGGAGTCCGTATTCATCGGCGGAATGTTCGTCAAGTACGGTAATGAATATGCCGATCTCTGCGATCTCAAGGGACTTACCGATGAAGCTGCCAAGGTACGTGCATCCGTAGCGGAGATGAATGAGATCCTTCTTGATTCCAACGCAGGATGGGACGGCGAGTGGTTCGTCAGAGCATATGATTCTTACGGCGGCAAGGTAGGAAGCAAGGATTGTGAAGAAGGTCAGATCTACATCGAGCCCCAGGGCTTCTGCGTACTTGCAGGTGTAGGAAAAGAGACCGGCCAGGCACAGAAGGCTCTCGATTCCGTAAAGGCTAAGCTTGATACCAAGTACGGCGTAATGATCCTTCAGCCCGCATATACCGTTTATCATGAAGAACTCGGTGAAGTTTCCTCATATCCTCCCGGGTACAAAGAGAACGCAGGTATCTTCTGCCACAACAATCCCTGGGTATCCATCGCAGAGACTGTTATCGGAAGAGGAGACAGGGCATTCGAAGTTTACAAGAAGACCTGTCCCGCTTACACCGAGGAGATCAGTGAGATCCACAGGACCGAGCCCTATATCTACTGCCAGATGGTAGCAGGTGCCGATGCGAAGTTCCACGGCGAAGGCAAGAACAGCTGGCTCACCGGTACCGCAGCATGGACCTTCGTAAACATCTCACAGTACATCCTCGGAGTATATCCCACTCTTAAGGGACTTTCCGTTGATCCCTGTGTACCTGCGGATTTTGGCGATTTCAGCATCAAGAGGATCTACAGAGGTGTTGAGTATGACATCACCGTCAAACAGAACGGCGTTCAGAAGGGCGTTAAGGAGCTCATCGTTGACGGTGCCAAGGTAGAAGGAACCGTTATCCCCTACGATGCTTCCAAGAAGACCGTCAAGGTTGAAGTGGTAATGGGATAAATCCGATATGAATTTTCAAAACCCGCAGAGCGGATATGCCCTGCGGGTTTTTCTGTGTTTTTTTCTTTTTGCGTTTATGATATGATTTGTTTCGTCAAAAACGGATGACAGGAGGTTTTCCATGACCCTTCAACAGATGAAATATGTTATAGAGATAGCGGAACGCGGGTCGATGAATGAGGCCGCTAAGAGCCTGTTCATGTCGCAGCCCAGTCTGTCACAGGCCATCAGGGATCTTGAAGACGAGATCGGCATCACCGTATTTCAGAGAAGCAACCGCGGAATAGAGCTTACGACCGAAGGCAGCGAATTCCTCGGCTATGTCAGACAGATACTGGACCAGTACACTCTGATGGAGGACCGTTATAACGGAAGAGCCGTTTCGGACAAGAAATTTTATGTTTCCGCACAGCACTATACATTCGCGGTGGAGGCGTTCTCCAATGCCGTACTGAAGGCCGGTATCGATCAGTTTGATTTTGCGATATACGAGACGAGAACACACGAGATCATATCGAATGTAAAGAATCAGAGAAGCGAACTCGGAATCCTGTATCTGAATGATTTTAACCGTCAGATACTCGAGAATGATTTCAGGGAGAACAATCTGGTCTTCACTCCGCTGTTTTCATGCGACACATACGTATATATAAGCGCAAATCATCCGCTCGCGAAAAAGAAAAAGATCTCCTTCAAGGAGCTTGATGATTATCCCTGTCTTTCATTCGACCAGGGTGAAAAGAATTCATTCTATTATGCGGAGGAAGTTCTCAGCACTTATCCGTACAAGAAGATCATTCACGTCAATGACCGTGCCACGGCGCTCAATATGATGACACTTCTCAATGCCTACACACTGTGCAGCGGTGTCATATGCAAAAAACTTAACGGTGCGGGCTATTCGGCGCTTCCGCTCGACAGTGACGAGAAGATGACGATCGGTTACATCAAGAGGAGCGATGCGAAGCTCAGTGATATAGCCAAGATCTTCATCAAGGAAATGAAGAAGTACGGCAAATAATCTGAAAGAAAGTTGATCATGGCAGAGGTTATTCTGAAAAAGGGTGGCGGAAGATATTTAAAAAGCGGCGGCCGCTGGATATATGACAATGAGATCGATCGGATCGAAGGTGAATTTGTGCCCGGAGATACAGTCGATGTATTTGATTTTGACGGATACAAGCTCGGAAAGGGTTATATCAATCCCAAGAGTACGATAACCGTACGTATGCTCGAAAGGTATCATGACGATCCGATAGATGAGTCTTTTTGGGAAAAGAAAGTAAGGGCAGCCTGGGAATACAGAAAGTCCGTAGTGGATACAAGCTGCTGCCGTGTCATTTTCTCCGAATCGGACGGATTCCCCGGACTGGTCATCGATAAATTCGAAGATGTACTTGTCGCGGAATGTGAAACTCTCGGAATGGAGAGACATAAAGAGATCATCTGCGATCTTGTGAAGAAGGTTCTTGCAGAGGATGGAATAAATATACGCGGCGTTTACGAAAGAAGTGACGCGTCTGTCAGAAAACTCGAAGGTCTCGATAAGGTAAAGGGATTCATAGGCGGGCCTTTTGATACAAATGTTGTCATCACAGAGAACGGAGTAAAGTACGGAGTAAATATCGAGGAAGGCCAGAAGACAGGATTTTTCCTTGACCAGAAATACAACCGCGCGGCTGCGGCAAAACTCTGCAAGGGGAAGAAGGTTCTCGATTGCTTTACGCATACCGGATCCTTTGCGCTGAATGCCGGACTTGCGGGAGCGGAGAGCGTTCTGGGTGTGGATGCATCGGAACTGGCTGTCGAACAGGCAAGGGAAAATGCGAAGCTCAACGGCCTTGAAGATACCGTGAAGTTTACCTGCGCGGATGTTTTCGATCTTTTGCCGAAACTGGTCGGGGACGGAGAAAGCTATGATGTCGTTATACTCGATCCTCCCGCATTTACAAAGTCCAGATCCGCAACCAAGAATGCGGTGAAGGGATACCGCGAGATCAATATGAAGGGTATGAAGCTCGTAAAGCCCGGAGGATTTCTGTGCACCTGCTCGTGCTCACATTTCATGACACCGGAGCTGCTTGAAAAGACGATCCTCGAGGCCGCAAAGGGTGCGAGAAAGAGACTCCGTCTTGTGGAATACAGGATGCAGTCACCGGACCACCCCTATCTGATGGGCTGTCCCGAGTCACTTTATCTGAAATTTTTTATTTACCAAGTTTTCGAAGAATACTGATAAAATCTGCCCGAATGACCGGGCAGATTTTTTTAGTTTCCAAACAGCGCACAGACGGGCAAATAAATGCTTCACTCCGCGTACAAAGTGGTATAATACGTAGTCGTTTATAAATTTGACTGTTACAGCCAAGGTTTTTTATTGGTATGTCTTTAGAAGCCGTACAGTGTGATGTGCGACTTAAGGCATCTAAAGGGAAGTCATAAAATGAGTAAGCAGGAAGAGAATAAGAAAAAAGAAGGTGGCAACTCGGTTATGCTGAAGGTTGCCACCTTTATAGTTGACAGGAGAAATCTGTTTTTCCTTTTGATCTGCATAGCACTTATATTCTGCGCGATCGCTTCAAGGTGGGTTAAGGTAGAGAACGATCTTGCCGCATACCTGCCCGATTCCGCGGAGACCAGCAGGGGAATATCCCTGATGAACGACCAGTTCATTACATACGGAAGCGCAAGACTCATGGTGACCAATATCACCTATGATGAAGCATGCGCAATATGCGATGGTATCGAAGAAAGAGATGATGTCACGCTTGTTTCGTTCGGTGACGGTTCGGATCATTACAATGATTTCTCCGCACTTTACGATATCACCTTCGCGTATCCCGAAGATGATGAGAGATGTCTTGACGGACTTGATGAGATAAAGGCATCTCTTGAAGGCTATGATATATATGTCAGCACTTCGATGGGAGATCAGGCAGCGGAAACCATAGCGCAGGAAATGAAGGTCGTATCCGCACTGGTTGTTGTGGTCGTTCTTTCGGTTCTGATATTCACATCTTCGACTTATGCGGAAGTCCCCGTGCTCCTTCTTACATTCGGCGCATCGGCAGTTCTTGCCGCAGGTACGAATTTCTTCCTCGGTACGATCTCTTTTGTATCGGATTCCGTGACGATAGTCCTTCAGCTTGCACTGAGCGTGGACTATGCGATCATATTCTGCAACAGATACAAGGAAGAGCATCAGACGCTCGGCATACGTGAAGCCGATATTGTTGCCCTGTCCAAGGCTATACCCGAAATATTCTCCAGTTCGCTTACGACCATAGGCGGACTTATCGCCATGATGTTCATGCAGTACGGAATAGGCAAGGATATGGCCATCTGCCTTATCAAAGCAATATTCTTTTCCCTTTTGTCCGTATTCCTGCTCATGCCCGGACTCATCATGGTATTCGGCAAAGCAATGGACAAGACAAAGCATAAGAGCTTTATTCCGAAGATTTCTTTTATCGGAAAATTCGATCACATGACGAGATTCGTGATCCCGCCCGTATTTGTGCTGCTTGTCATCGGAGCGTTTTATCTTTCGAACAACTGTCCTTACGTATACGGTTACTCCAAGATAGTAACTCCCGTCCGCAACGAATCACAGATAGCCGACGAGATGATAGCAAATGCTTTCGGGGAATCCAATTTTGTCGCACTCATTGTGCCGGCGGGCAATTATGAAAAAGAAGCCGAACTTATGAGAGCTCTTGAGGCACGCGATGAAGTCGATCATTGTCAGGGACTTGCCAACACCGAAGCGATAGACGGATACATGCTGACGGACGGACTCAGCGCGAGGGAGTTTTCGGAAACCTTCAATGTCGATTACGAAGTCTCGGAACTTCTGTACATGGCATATGCGATAAACGATGAAAACTATGCGAAGATAATCAACGGTTTTTCCGGATACAAGATCCCTTTGATCGACATAGTGATGTTCCTTCACAAGGAAGTTGAAGAAGGATACGTCACTCTGGATGACGATCTTATGGAGACACTCGATGAAGCCAATGCGCAGATGCAGATGGCTAAAGATCAGCTTCAGGGTGAGGATTACAGCCGCATGCTCGTATATCTGAACCTTCCCCAGGAGGGAGACGAAACATTTGCATTCCTTGATGAGATGCATGAGATCGCCGGAAAATATTATGACGGAGAAGAAAATGTTCTTGTAACCGGAGAATCCACCAGCCAGTACGATCTGAAAAAGACCTTCGCACGGGATAATCTCGTGGTCAGCATTGTTTCCATACTGGCGGTTCTTTCCGTTCTGCTGTTCACATTCCTTTCCGCAGGAATGCCTGTGCTTTTGATATTGGTAATCCAGGGTGCGATATGGATCAATTTCTCGTTCCCGACACTGCAGCATACATATCTTTTCTTCATGGGATATCTGATAGTCAGTTCAATCCAGATGGGTGCGAATATCGATTATGCGATCGTCATATCGGGAAGATATACCGAGCTGCGCAAGATCATGAGCAAGAAAGAGGCGTGTATCGAAACTCTTAATTTTGCATTCCCTACGATAATCACTTCGGGTTCGATGATGGTGCTTTCCGGATTCGCGATCGGCAGGCTTTCATCCGATGCGACCATATGCGGTATAGGACAGTGTCTCGGAAGAGGAACCCTCATTTCGATAGGACTCGTAATGTTCGTACTTCCCCAGATACTTATGGTCGGTGAGAAGATAATCGAAAAGACTTCGTTCGAAGTATCCGTTCCCATCAAGCTCGACAGAGGGTTCGGAACCGTCAGGGTTGACGGAATGGTAAGAGGCCAGATAAACGGATATGTCGTGGGAGAGATGCATGCACTCGTAAAGGGTGATATCGCGGCGGTCGTTACGATGGGCTCGCTCCGGGAAGTTCCGCCGGATGACGGAACCGTAAAAGAGATCGAAGGGGAGGTGAGATCATGAAAAGAAATCTTCCCGTAAAAATATTTTCGATCCTGATATCGGCGGCGCTTGTACTTATCTCGCCGGCAGGGAGCTTTAACGCCCGGGCCGAAGAAAGCACACAGTCACCGTATACCACGATAGAGATAAGCAGTGTCCGGGATCTGATCGAGCTGTCGGAGAACTGTCATGATGAAAGCTGGTCGGTCGATAAATATGTTGTGCTTACCGATGATATATCCCTGGCCGGAAGTGAATTTACATCCATACCGATCTTTTCCGGATTCTTTAACGGAAACGGTCATACGATAAGCGGATACACATACGGAGGGACCGGTTATGTAACGGGACTTTTCAGATATGTCGGAAAGACCGCGACCATCGAAAGACTTACCGTGTCGGGAGACATAGTTTCCGAAGGGGACGGATATGTAAACGGACTGATCGCCGGAATAAACGAAGGATGCATCCGTGTCTGTAACGTCGGCGGTGTTCTTTCCGGAAAGACAGCCACGGGAGCTGTAGCCGGAATAAACGGAGAATGCGGTCTGATATCCAACTGCAGGAACAGTGCGGATGTAACGGGATTTTATTACACGGGCGGAATAGCCGGAAGAAACTACGGCACCATACGCGACTGCGTGAATGCCGGGGGAATAGATTCAACTCCCGAATGGGTTGCGGCCAATGACGAAAGACAGGTGGATATAATATCCGAGATAACGGGTGATGTATCGCTTATCTCATATCAGTCGGGAGTCGACATCGGAGGTATCGCAGGCTATTCGCACGGTATCATAATGAGCTGCAGAAACGACGCGACGGTCGGATACAGCAGGGTCGGATATAATGTCGGAGGCATCTGCGGAAGACAGTCGGGAGTTCTGTATTCCTGCCTTAACTACGGCAAGGTATTCGGCAAGAAGGATATCGGCGGTATCTGCGGACAGCAGGAACCTTATATAGAAACGGATAAGAGCAAGTCCGTATCGGATGCGATCGCACGGATCAACGAACTCAGCCGCAAAGCTGCGGATGATGCTTCCGGAATGACACCCGACATACAGGATGCGCTTGCCGCTCTCCAGGCAGCATCGGGTAAGGCCATGGATGATGCCGATGCGATGACGGGAGATTATTCGAGATATAAGATCGAGGAAAGAGACTGGGCCGGCATGATCGAAGATCAGGCGGAGAATGCCGGACGCTCGGCCGCGCAGTCCGTAAGGGACAGCTACAGTGAATACATAGGAGATCTTGATTCATATTCCGACGAAGATATGGCAGACCTTATCGAAAGCCTTGAGGGAAGAGTTCCGGATAAACCGGACGAAGAACTTACGGATGCCGAAAGAGAAGCCGGGGAAGCCCGCGAAAAAGCGGAGGCAGATGCGGAGAAGGAAAAAGAGGAAGCGGCTGCCGAACTGAACGGTAACATAAACGGTGAGATCTCGAGATGGAATTCAGGCATCGATACACTCAGTGCAAATACCGAGCTGATCACGAGCGATCTTCAGGATGTGAGAAAAGCCACCGATTCGCTTCTTGCCGTATCGAATGCTTACTCGACACTGCTCACATATGACCTTACGGCGGTAAGCGACCAGATAAACGCAACCTACGATCTGATCGACGACCTTATCACGGGTGTCGAGGATGAGGGAGTAAGTTATCTTTTTTCAGATGTGTCCGAAATGGATCTTCCTGATGCGCTTTACGGAAGATCGGTATCCTGCAGGAATTACGGCAGCGTAAACGGAGATATCAATACGGGCGGCATCGCGGGATGCCTGGCTGTCGATACCGAAAATCTCGAAAGCAATGTCATCAGGAAGTTTGATCTCAAGACCGGAGAAGCTTATGCAATATCCGGCGTGATATATGACTGTGAGAATTCGGGGATAGTACGAGTGCGTACAACCTGCGGCGGAGGCATTGCGGGAGACCTTGAGCACGGATGCATCAGAAGCTGCAGAGGATACGGAGCCGTTTTGTCCGACGAAGGTGAATATATCGGAGGCATAGCGGGTTCATCCGAAGGAAGCATTGTTTCATCCTATGTTCTCTGTACCCTTTCCGGAAAAGAAAACATCGGAGGAGTCGCAGGGTACGCTTCCGGTATAAAATACTGCATCTCCATGCCGGTATTCGGAAATGTCGGCGGAGTATGCGGAGGCATAGCGGGGAAGGTATCAAGGAATCCCGATACGGAGAGTATCGACGATACGGATTTTGTTTCCAATTACTATGTCTCGGACGACTATTACGGAATAGACGACATCAGCTATGCAGGCATTGCCGACCGCATAGGATACGAGGATGTTCTGGCCATCGAAGGGATCCCGTCGGAGTTTTTCAACCTGAAGGTTACATTCGTTTCGGACGGTGATGTGATCGGCGAATACCGGCTTGCTTACGGTGAATCCGTTGCGGAGCTCGATCTTCCCGAGATACCCGATAAGGACGGAAGCTACGGAGTCTGGCCGGATCTGACGGATGTTACGGTAAAGGGAGATCTTGTCATTGAAGCGGGATTCGTATCCCACGTTGCGGTCATCAGATCTGAAAGGTCCGTAGAATCCACCGAAAAGCCCCTTGCACTCATACAGGGTGAATTCAAGACCACGGATACGCTCGATGCGGAACTATCGAATGAAAAATTCGAAGCTCCGGACAACAGCGCATATACCGAAGTGACGGTTTACAGCGTCAGATTTTCCGGCAGGGACGGATCCCTTCCCGAAGATCACGATTGCATGCTCAGACTGTATGCGCCGTACGAGGAGTGCAGGGTCTGGAAGAAAGCCGGAGATATCTGGATGGAGGTGCCGTGCACCGTTGAGGGCAGCTATGTCCAGATAAAAATGGACAGCTCCGCCGAAATCTATGCCGTAACAAAAACACCCGACGAAACCCTGAAGCACATAGGATATGCCGCTATCGGACTGATCGGTTTTGTTATCGCCGCAGTATTGATAAGACAGATCGTAAGATCCGGAAAAAAGAGCAAAAAACGGAGCTGACGCATCACGTAACACCGGTTTTTTTATGGTTGCGAAGGGCGGATAATAGTTATAAAATATGGGGTAAGCCTCGTTTTGAGGCTTGCCCTATTGTTTTAAGCGAATTCCTGCCGGTAGCAGGACGCATGAAAGGAGAAAAGTATTATGGATCAGGAATTGTTTTTAAGTCTCTATCGTCATTCCATTGCCCACGTTCTGGCAAAAGCAGTCATCGAAATCTACGGAAAAGAAAACGTACAGTATGCCATCGGACCTCAGATATCCGACGGATGCTACTATGATTTCGTTCTTCCCCGTGCGGTCACTGAAGAGGATTATCAGCTCATCGAAAATAAGATGACCGAGATAATCAAGAGAAAAGAGGACTGGAGAAGAGAAGAGATCTCAAAGGCTGATGCCCTTGAGATGTTCAAGGATCAGAAGTTCAAGACCGAGATAATCAATGATCTTCCCGAAGACGAAAAACTCACCGTTTATTATACCGGTGATGATTATGTGGATCTGTGTCGCGGACCCCATGTAGAGAATTCAAGAGATCTTATGGGCGTTGCGTTCAAGGTAAGAAGCGCATCCGCAGCATATTGGAGAGGCGACCAGAAGAGGGATGTAATGCAGAGGATCTATGTCTATGCATTCCCCAATAAGGATGACCTCAAAGCACATCTCAATATGATCAGGGAAGCTATGGAAAGAGATCACAAGAAGCTCGGACCCAAGCTCGATCTGTTCATGTTCAGCGAGTCCGCTCCCGGAATGCCTTACTGGCTTCCCAGAGGATGGAGACTTTACAGAACCCTTATGGAGTTCTGGAGAGATATCCACGACAGACACGGATACCAGGAGATCAAGACTCCCATCATCAACAACAAGAAGCTCTGGCTCATCAGCGGCCACTGGGCTCACTATGTAAATAATATGTTCATCGTTCCCGGTGTTCTCGGAAATGTATCCGCTACCGCCAGGATCCCTCAGGAGGACGGTTCTTCTTCCGAAGTTACCATCGATCCCGTATATGATCAGAATGATGACGATACCATGGCAGCAAAGCCCATGAGCTGTCCCAATGCCATGAATGCATATAAGAGAACCATCCACTCTTATAAGGAACTTCCCATCCGTTACAATGAAGTGGGACTTGTACACCGTAAGGAAAAGTCCGGCCAGATGAACGGTCTGTTCCGTGTACAGGAATTCCGTCAGGATGATGATCATACATTCGTAATGGAATCACAGATCGAGGATGAGATCGCCGATATCATGGAGATCGCCGATCAGATCTACTCCACCTTCGGCGTAACCTACAGAGCGGAGCTTTCAACCAGACCCGAAGATTTCATGGGAGAGATCGAGACCTGGGACAGAGCCGAAGCTGCACTTAAGAAGATCCTCGATAAGAAGTACGGTGAGGGCGGATATGAGATCAACGAAGGTGACGGCGCATTCTACGGACCCAAGATCGACCTTCAGATGAAGGATGCTCTCGGAAGAGAATGGCAGTGCGGAACCATCCAGCTCGACTTCCAGCTTCCTCACAATTTCGGACTTACCTATCAGGATGCGGACGGAGCCATGAGCCAGCCCATAGTCATCCACAGAGCCATCTTCGGTTCGTTCGAGAGATTCATCGGTATCATAATCGAGAACTTCAAGGGAGCATTCCCCTTCTGGATCTCGCCTTATCAGGTCGGCCTTGTTCCCATCAAGCCGGAGCATAATGATTTCACCAAAGAGCTTCAGGATAAGCTTGAAGCAGCAGGCGTAAGAGTGGAAGCAGACTATGCCGACAGGAATATGAATGAGAAGATCAAGTTCTACAAGACGATGAAGGATCCTTATATCGTCGTCATCGGTGACAAGGAGGTTGAATCTAAGACTCTTTCCATCACCGTGAGAGGTCAGAAAGAACAGCTTCATAACATTCCCGTCGATGCATTTGTCGAAGCTTGTAAGAAACTTAACGAAACCAGAGCTCAGGAACTTGACGGAACTATAGTATAAATGGCTGAAAACCGTACATACAAAAGAGGACAGACGATCATTGAAGCAGGCTCGGCGATTTCTTCCCTGGGTCTGATCATATCGGGGCGCGTGGCAGCGGTTTATCCCGGCGGAGCCATGATGCTCGATCGTGCGGACGTAATAGGCATAACCGAGGTCGTGAACGAAGTTCACTTCCTCGGTTACAAAGCTGTTTCCGACACGGTAGTCATTCCGTATCCATATACAAATCTTGAGACATTAGAGAAACTCCTGTCACAGCACAATGACTTTGCCAGGGTTTCTCTTTGTTCGTTATTCAAGCAGATAACCGGACTTCTCGGACAGTGCCAGACATCCGAGATCCATTCGGGCGATCTGTACCAGAAGCTCGGCAGGGATGCGGAGCTGTATAAAAATCTCTGCAAAAAGTTCCGTGTAAAAGCGGAGGAGATCGGAGAGATATCCGAACTCGACACTTATCTTATAGAGGAATCTTCCGACACCTGGCTGGCCGATTATTATGCCGGACTTGCCAAGCTTTATCAGTCCGAAACGGGCAAGACGGTGACCGCGGACCTGTCGGTCACGATGGGCATGCTCAGAAAGGGCAGTCTCGATTCGAGAAAGGCATACCAGCTTCTCGACAATTATTACACCTTCAGGCAGGAACTCGGAAATATTTATTTCAAACCGGATGGAAGCGACCTCTACGATCATCTTACCGAACTGTTCTTCAGGCTCAGTCCGGGAAGCGAAGATATGTTTGAACTGAGAAAGACCATCACCCGCATAGAGGAATCCTTCTATGATGAGGTCGGTCTTGATGACGGAATATACAGGAGCAGGATGGATGCTTTCGCCGACAAGGCGGACAACCTTCCCGAAGCTCCCGATGAAGAAGAGCCCGATGAAGGTACCGATGATGCAAGATATACCGAGGAGCTTAACGGCTCGCTCGATAAGATCATTGATTTCATCGGAGAAGAATCGGAAACCGTCATAAACTTCAAGACACATGTTGTCGATCTGAAGAACGTTGACGATCCCGAATCCGTGGATGATGATACCGCATCTCTCAGAAAAAGGATCGCAGCCGAGTTTTATGATATCTATAAAATGGTATTTTTCAAAACTCTCGAAAAGACTCCCACTCTTCCGGTCCTTATGTTCCTTTATTTCGGATACGTGGATGAACAGCTTGCGGGCAGGAAATATTCCGCATATCTTGCGGGCATAGCGTCCCAGCTAAAGGATCATTCCGGAGCGGGCATCTACACTTTCTATGACTGGCTCAGGAATATTTATAGCGGCAAGAAGGATCCCAGCCGCGATGAGTTCGATACCGATTATACCGATACGATCCACAAGCTCAAGATCCAGAACAAGATAGATGCGGCCGAGGAAAAAAGAAGACTTGCGGACGGAAAGGCCAAGGTTGCGTTCGAACTTGATAATTTCTTCCGTTCGGCAGATAAGGTCACATACGGAAGGATAACCACCTTCTGTCCGATATTCCTGGAGAAGACTTGCATCAAGGAGCCCTCTTCCACGCTTGTTACTCTTGAAGCGATCTCCGAAGCGCTCGGAAGGATAAGGGATATTGATTATTCCGCATATTACCGCGAGACTCTTGACCAGAAGAATATGGACGTCATGGGCAAGGAAACGATACACCTCGAATTCCTTCCCGACTTCATACTTATGCCCAATATGGGAACAAGAGCCGTAATGTGGCAGGAGATCGAAGGCAAGCTCCGCACTTCGCCCGCAAGGATGGCGATCAGTATTTTCCATGCCGAGGATATCTTCGGAACACTTATCAGGCTTACCGGAGACTTCAGATGGGAAATGTGCAAACGCATTCAGGGTGCAAGATGGAACGATGTCACCGAACATTCTCTTACCAGTGAATATTTTGATTATGTACAGTTCTACAGAAAGAACAGGGATCTGAGTCCCGAGATCAAGGAGAAGATCAGGACTTCGCTCCAGAGAGCCAAGAACAGCTTCAAGGAAATGTTCATACGTGATTATATCCTCTGGATCATGTACGAAGGAAACGGATCTCCCAGACTCAATAAAGTTGCAAGACAGATAATCCATACCTACTGCCCGTTCAGCAGCAAGCTGAATGCAAAGCAGAGGACCAATCCGATATATACCGAACTGATTGACCGCAGCGAACTCAAAAAGGGCCAGAAGCTGCACAGGCTTGAAGGTCTCGAGAAGAAACTGGTCAATTCGGGACAGAAGGTTCCGGATACACTCAAGGATGAGATCACATTCATATCCGGAAATGTTTGATGAAGTGAGGCTGCTGATATGGCAATGAATCCAATAGCAATGATGCAGGCCGCGGGGCGTATCAAGATATTTCAGGAACAGCATCCGAAGGCAATAGCATTTATCCAGTCGATATCGGGCGGAGACCTCAGGGAAGGCTCTGTAATAGAACTGAAAGTAACGACACCCGAGGGCAAAGAGTCCGTATCCAATATCAGACTGACCAAGGAAGACATAGAAACCTTTAACCTTTTTAAAAATTCACAGACTGGAAACTGATCAATGAGAACCGATGATGTAATCAATGAAATAGAAAAAGTAGTCAGAGGAAAGAGAGAGGTTGTGACGATCGTGCTCGCAACTCTCATTGCCGGAGGACATGTTCTTCTCGAGGACATTCCCGGAGTGGGCAAGACCACACTTGCGGTTGCTCTTTCGAAGGCACTGGGACTTGATTATTCCAGAGTCCAGTTCACTCCCGATGTAGTCCCCGGAGATCTTCTCGGATTCACATATTACGATCAGAAGACCGGTGAATTCATTTTCCGTGAAGGAAGCATATATACCAATCTCTTCCTTGCGGACGAGATCAACAGAACTTCACCCAAGACACAGTCCGCGCTTCTGGAAGTAATGGAAGAAAGACGCGCAACCGTAGAGGGCAATACCAGAACTCTTCCGGATCCGTTTTTCGTCATAGCAACAGAGAATCCCTACGGATCCAGCGGAACACAGAAGCTTCCCGAATCCCAGCTCGACAGATTTATGACATGCCTGTCAATGGGATATCCCGATCACGGAAGCGAAGTTGAGGTGCTTGCCGGTGATGCCCGCTCCAAGATGGATACCGTAAATGCGATCTTTACCGCGGAGGAGATCCTCGGCATACAGAAAGCCGCTTCCGAGGTGTACACGGATCCCGCACTGTATGACTATATAGTTGCTCTTTCCGAAGCGACCAGAAGCGACGAGAGATTTTCCCTCGGTCTTTCCCCGAGAGGAAGCATCGCGCTTTACAAGGTTTCGAGAGCTCTTGCATATATGTCCGACAGGAATTTCCTGACTCCCGAAGACATCCACAGAACCTGGATCTATATTGCCGCACACAGAGTCAAGCTTTCACCCAGGGGAAGGGCATCGGGTCTTTCGGTCGGAGAGATCCTTTCCGAGATCATCATGAGCGTCCCCATACCCAAGATCAGTTAAGATGGAACATATAAAAAACGTTCTGTATATTATTTCATATATACTGATGACGGCAGCGGTGCTTCTGGTAGCGGTTTTCTACAGACAGCCCCTTGCCTCGATCCTTCTTGTTTTTCTTATAATTCTTCCATTTCTGTCCATAGCAGCAGGCATATACGGATCAAAGCGCCTGTCTGTTTCGGCATCGGCTCCTCCGGAACAGATAACGGAAGGCGATGATTTCAGGATCAGACTGCATATAAAGAACACTTCGTTCGTGCCTCTTTTAAGGTGCATCATTCCGTATACCTTTTGCAATTCATACCGTAAGGATGACCGTACATTCACCATTACGCTTGCGGGAGAAAGCTTTGTCTCCGATCATGTGAACATCACCTTTAAGACTTCAATGCCCGGAATGTTCACACTGGATGCGGAGAAGATACTTGTAAGCGATCCTCTTCATTTCAGGACGTTCACCGTTAAGAACGACATCCATATCACGATTCCCGTAATGCCGTCCGTAACGGAGATTCCGGATATGCCGCTGTCGAAATACGAGGGCGAACCCGCGGATGATATTCCGTCGGAGAACGGAGAACTAACCCGGGATATCAGGCAGCTCAGGGAATACAGGGCAGGTGACAGACTCAAGGATATACATTGGAAAGCATCCGCGGTAGCCGGTGAACTGATGGTCAAGGAATATGAACGGAGCGTGGACCTGATGTATCTGCTCCTTCCGGAAATAATGAAGGGCAGGGAAAGCACGGTTCTCAGACAGTATTATTCCCTCGGCAGGAAAATGCTGTCGCAGAATATGGGATTTCGTACCGCGGTCTATCATCCGGGCGAAAAAACATTTTATTACTGCAACGTGAGTTCTCAGAACGATCTGGATGAGAGCGTATACGAGATGATGAGAGAAAGCGCATCGGAGACGGAAGTCTATCCGCTCTATACGGCGCAGAACCCCGGAAGCTACGGGATAATAAGGATATGTCCGGAAGGAATATTAAATACGTAAAAAAGGATAAGATGATGACCTTACAGTCCGATCCTCATCCGGGGATGAAGGGCAGGAAGGAACTTAAGGACAGGTCTAAGGAACTGGCCGAAAGAGGAGTATGCGAGGGCGATATCACGGGTGATAAGCCGCCGCATAAATTTGTTGCCGTTCTTCTCAGGGGAATCCTTATCTTTTTCGGTGCATACGGAACGGTATGGGGACTTGCCGGAGCCTTCGATCTTGCATACGATCCCGTCAAGGTTTTTGTGTGGATCCTCGTAATGGCGATCATATCCGCTTCGGTGTATTACAACCGTGCCACATTCTATGTGGGATACATCGCGATGTTCATATCCTTCTTTGTTTTTTCCGTATTGATGTATGCGTATATCAACTCCGGATTTCAGGCTTTCATGAACGAAGTGAACGAGCATTACGTGGATTATTTCTCTTTGCCCGCATTGAGGGTTTCCGAGGAGATGATCGCGGACAGAAGTCTTTCCGTTCCCATCGCATGCATTTTCATGGGCTGGATCTACTGCATCATGCTGAATGTTACGATCTCGAGTTACATGAATCCGGCACTCACATTCCTGATCACATTCATTCCGCTCCAGGTAGCGTTCTATATCGACATCACTCCCTCGTATGTATGCATGACAATGCTGATCATGTGCTATGCTTCGGTACTGGTCCTTTCCAGGGCAGGTTACTATGCGCTCCCGTACCGGTACAAAAAATACGAGGTATTTTCAAGACGAAGGCGCAGGAAGGGAGCGGATGATTCGTATATTCTTTCAGCAAGGGGAATGCTGTCCGTTTTCGGTATCTCCGTGATCCTTTCCCTTGTTTTCTTTGTGGTATCGGGTGCGGTATTCGGAGAAAACTATTCGACCAGATACATTTCCAACAAACTGAAAAATAAAACCGACGATTATGTCGAAGTGCTTGTAATGAACGGCATCATGTCGATGTTCAACCGCTACGATGCAACCGGCGGACTCGCACACGGAAGACTCGGCGGTGTCGGATCCGTCACTCCCGATTATGAAACCGACCTGATCATCACCTATGCTCCCGAAAAAACCGACACGGTCTATCTCAGGGCATTTATCGGGGACAGATATTCCGTTGACAGGTTCAGCGAGGATAAGAATGTTTATGAAGGAATGGAGTTTGAGCCGTTCTATTCGACAGGTGATCCGGTTGAGATGAAGATCGAGAACGTCGATGCGGATACGGGATACTATTATCTTCCCTATCATTCTCTGAATGCCGAAGGCGACAAGGACGGCGTATCCGTGATCACTTATGTTCCGTCATACGAAGCACAGGAGTATGAAACGGACGATGCCGGAATGATCGGATATTCCGAATTTGCATTCAGCACTTACACATTGGTTCCGGAGAATCTCATACCGGTTCTTGACGACGTTGTCAAAAAAGCGGATATGATCAATGACGACAGAAGTTATCAGGGAATGCTCTACAGCTGTTCCCAGCTTCAGAAATATTTCGAAGAAAATTACAAATATTCCCTTCAGCCCGGAAGGACTCCGCTCGGCAAGGATGTAATAGAATATTTCCTCACCTCCCAGGACAGAGGATACTGCATGCATTATGCATCCGCATCCACCCTTCTGCTCAGGTACATAGGCATTCCCGCAAGATACTGCGAAGGCTATGCTCTTACCGTTAACCAGCTTGCCGAAGGAGAAATGCTGATCGATGAAAACGGAGAAAGAAAGGTAAAAGTTGAACTGACAGATGCCCAGGCACATGCATGGGTCGAGATCTATATACCCGGCCACGGATGGATCCCTTATGAGATGACTCCTCCTTCATTCGGAGAAGAGGAAGCCGTTCCTATGAACGGGATCATGGGAATTCTTTCCGGTCTTTTCAGTTCCGCTACCAGAGGTGATGCTTCCGATGAAGACGGTGCAGAGGGCGGAGCCGGTGGCGGTGCCGGAGCAAACGCATTCAGGAAGGTATTCGACAGCATAGAATTTCTTATCAAGCCTCTCGGCGCTACCGTTGTCACCGTAATACTGATCCTTCTGATGATACCTCTTATCAAGGATGCGATAGTGCTTTTCAGGATCGGACGCATGAAAAAGAAAGGCAATTACAGTGATGCCCTTCTTATAAGATACAGACGCTACGTTAAAAAGCTCTGTGATAAGAAACTCATCAGAACCGTGAATGCGGACAGTACGGCAGTTTCCGCCGAACTCATCGGAGTGCTTGAGTCCATCGTCGATTCGGACCTTTGCGTCCGGGTCACCGCCCATATCGAAGAACTTACTTCGGAAGCCGGAATGATCGGCCTGAATGTAAGGACGGCGGCATTTTCCGGAAACAACATATCCGAGACGGAATACCGCGAAACATGTACCGCCATGAAGGATATCTTAAAATCCGTATCCGGTATCCGCTTAAAAACCGCAAAAGCCTTGCAAATAAATATGGAAACTGTATAATTAAATATAGTTTCCAACATCTGTTTTTCTTCAACGGAGGTGTCACATGAAGGATGTCACGATAATAGGAGCAGGTGTCGTCGGATGTGCGATAGCAAGAGAGCTTTCAAGATACGATCTTGATGTGGTCGTTCTGGAAAAAGAAACCGATGTATGCGAAGGAACATCCAAAGCAAACAGCGGTATCGTCCATTCCGGATATGATGCAAAGCCGGGCACTCTTAAAGCGCGGTTCAATGTGGAAGGCAATCGCCTTATCCATGATCTTTCCCGGAAACTTGATTTCCCTTTCAAAGAAAACGGCTCACTCATCCTTGCCCTGGAAGAGGAAGGAAGAGCGGGTATAGAAGAACTGCTGGAACGCGGCAACAAGAACGGCGTTCCGGGACTTCGTATTGTGGAAAAAGAAGAACTCAGACAGATGGAACCGAATGTATCGGAAAATGCGGTGTGCGCTCTCTACGCACCCACAGGAGGTGTGGTCTGTCCGTTCAATATGACGATAGCATTTGCGGAGAACGCCGCTGACAATGGTGTCGTTTTTTCTTTTGATACGGAAGTAAAATCTGTAGAAAAAAAGACGGATGAAAACGGAGCCGTATACTACACGGTCAAAACTTCCGATTCATCGATCGATACCCGCATCGTGGTAAATGCGGCGGGAGTATATTCCGATGTGTTTCACAATATGGTTTCCGGAAAAAAGCTAAGCATCACTCCCAGAAAAGGTCAGTATTGCCTGATGGATAAAAATGCGGGCTCACTTGTCAGTCACACACTTTTCCAGCTGCCCACAAAGGCAGGAAAGGGAGTTCTGGTGACGCCCACCGTGCACGGAAATCTTATGTGCGGACCCACCGCCGATCCCGCGGACGGACCCGAGGATACATCGACAACGGATGAAGGCCTCAACACGGTATTGTCGAGAGGGGCTCTCTCCGTTACAAGTCTTCCGCGCATGACCATTACTTCTTTTGCGGGACTCAGGGCACATGAAGAAGGCGGTGATTTCGTCATAGGAGAAGCGGAGGATGCGCCCGGATTCATCGATGCGGCAGGCATAGAATCTCCCGGACTTACCGCGGCACCTGCGATCGGAGTGCACATCGCGGGACTGGTAAAGGATATGCTGAAACCTTCGGAAAAGAAGGATTTCATTTCAACAAGAAAGGGAATACCGAGTATTGCCCTTGCGACCGATGAAGAAAGAGCCGCACTCATAAAAGAAGATCCGGCTTACTCCAAAGTGGTATGCAGATGCGAACTCGTTACCGAGGGCGAGATAAGAAACGCGATAACAAGAACGCTCGGTGCGACAACCGTCGACGGGGTCAAGCGAAGGACCAGAGCCGGAATGGGAAGATGTCAGGCGGGCTTCTGCCTTGCAAGGACAATCCCGATACTTGCGGAGCTTCTGGGTAAGAGCGAGGAAGAGATCGAAAAGAGCGGACACGGATCCTATTATCTTGACGGTGAGATTAAAGACAGCTTTTAAGGAGCGGATATGGCAGAGATAAAAAAAGATCTCGTTATAATAGGCGGCGGACCTGCGGGACTTTCGGCAGCGGTCAGCGCTGCGGAGGAAGGCGTTAAGGATCTTCTGATCATCGAAAGGGATGTACGTCTCGGCGGAATCCTTAATCAGTGCATCCATAACGGATTCGGACTTCATACATTCAAGGAAGAACTGACCGGTCCCGAATATGCGGACAGATATATTCAAATGGCCCAAAAAGCGCAGATCCCCTTCATGCTCGATACGATGGTGATCGATCTGTCCTACGATGAATCCACCGGTGATAAGATCGTCACTGCGATGAATAAAACGGAGGGCCTGTTCACCGTAAGGGCAAGTGCCGTGATACTGGCTATGGGATGCAGGGAAAGACCCAGGGGAGCCCTCAATATTGCGGGCTACAGGCCGAGCGGCATCTATTCCGCGGGAACAGCACAGTATTACGTGAATATGGAAGGCAGGATGCCCGGTAAGAAGGTTGTCATACTCGGATCGGGTGACATCGGCCTTATCATGGCTCGCCGTATGACCTACGAAGGTGCGAAGGTATTGTGCGTTGCGGAACTGCAGCCTTATTCGGGAGGACTGAAGAGAAATATCGTTCAGTGTCTCGATGACTTCGGCATTCCTCTTTTGCTCAGTCATACCGTTGTGGACATCAAGGGAAAAAGAAGAGTGGAAGGCGTAACGATCGCAGAGGTCGATGAGAATAAAAAGCCAATTCCCGGAACTGAAGAATTCTATGAGTGCGATACGCTTCTGCTTTCATGCGGACTCATTCCCGAGAACGAACTTACGAACAAGCTTGGGGCTAAGATGAATCCCGTTACCGGCGGTGCATCGGTAAATGAGAGTCTTGAAACCGACATACCCGGCGTATATGCGTGCGGAAATGTCCTGCACGTTCACGATCTTGTCGATTATGTATCGGGAGAAGCGGCCGTTGCCGGCAAAAATGCCGCGAATCGCATTCTCGGCAAAAACGCAGCGGAAAATGACGGAACTGTCATAAATATAAAGACCGAAAACGGAGTCAGATATTCCGTGCCTTCGGTCGTAAGACCCGCATTCATGTCTGACACACTCACCGTCAGATTCCGCGTGGGGAATGAATACCGGGACAAGAATCTGTCGGTTTATCTTGACGGGGTGCAGCTCATGAAACTGCCCAAGAGGGTAATGGCTCCCGGAGAAATGGAACAGATCATACTTGTTAAGAGCAAAGTCCTTGAGATCATTTCCGGAAAAGAAAGCGAAGAACACGAACTCATCATCCGCGTAGAAGATAAGGAATAACAATATGGAAACACGAGAACTGACATGCATAAGATGCCCTATCGGATGTCATATAACTGTGGAACTTGATAACGGTGAGGTTAAGAGCATCTCGGGCAATTCCTGTCCGAGGGGTGAGGAATATGCCGCAAGCGAAGTGACCCATCCCGAACGCATCGTTACAAGCCTCGTTACCCTTGAAGGCGGAGAACGTCCGGTTGTTTCCGTCAAGACCGCGGGGAATGTACCCAAGGAAAAAATGATGGATGTGGTCGGTGCGCTTAAAGAAGTATCGGCCCGGGCGCCCGTGAACATCGGCGATGTCATCGTAAAAGACATAGCCGGAACGGGTGTGGATATCGTCGCTACTTCGGCCGTGCCTGCAAAATAGAATGATCCGGAATACGAAAAGAACCGTAACTTACGCTTAACGGGAGGATAGATATGGGAGAAAAATATATCCTTGCACTCGATCAGGGAACAACAAGTTCAAGAGCGATAATCTTCGACAGGGATGCGAAGATAAAGGCACTTGCCCAGAAAGAATTCGAACAATACTATCCACAGCCCGGATGGGTTGAGCATAATCCCAGAGAGATATGGTCATCTCAGCTTTCCGTCGCAAGGGAAGCAATGGCAAACCTCGGCATCGGTGCTTCGGATATAGCCGCAATAGGCATAACGAATCAGAGAGAGACAACCATCGTATGGGATAAAGAGACCGGAGAGCCTGTCTACAACGCCATCGTATGGCAGTGCAGAAGGACCGCTCCGATGATCGACCGTATAGTTGCGGCAGGCCGTACGGATATGATCCGGGAAAAGACAGGTCTTGTTCCCGATGCGTATTTCAGTGCGAGCAAGATCGCATGGATACTCGATAATGTCGACGGAGCCAGGGAAAGAGCGGAAAAAGGCAAGATAATCTTCGGTACCGTGGATACATGGCTTATATGGAATCTTACCGGCGGACTTGTTCATGTGACCGATTACACAAATGCCGCAAGGACCATGCTCTTCAATATCCATACCCTCGAATGGGATAAGGATCTTCTGAATCTTTTCAATATCCCCGAGAGTATGCTTCCCGATGTAAAGCCCAGCAGTGCGCAGTACGGATATTCGAGCGAGAAGGTAATGGGAGGATGGATCCCCATTGCGGGTGCGGCCGGAGACCAGCAGGCAGCTCTGTTCGGACAGTGCTGTTTTGAAAAGGGTGATGTTAAGAATACCTACGGAACGGGTTCGTTCATACTGATGAATACCGGTGATACACCCGTTGAATCCTCGAACGGACTGCTCACCACCATGGCGGCATGTACATCCGAAAAGCCCGAGTATGCCCTCGAGGGATCGGTATTTGTTGCGGGAGCTGCGGTGCAGTGGCTCCGTGACAGCATGCGTATGGTCAAGAGCGCCGCTCAGACGGAAGAATATGCGGACCGTGTATCCGACAGCGGAGGAATGTATATTGTTCCGGCATTCACAGGAATGGGTGCGCCTTACTGGGATCAGTATGCAAGGGGTACCGTAGTCGGTATAACCAGGGGAACAACGAAGGAGCATTTCATCCGTGCGACGCTTGAATCGATCGCATATCAATCCGTTGATGTAATGAAGGCAATGGAAGAAGATCTCGGAGAACCCCTGCAGGGACTTAAGGTTGACGGAGGAGCTTCAGCCAACAATTTCCTCATGAAATTCCAGGCCGACCTGATCGGAACCACGGTCTACAGGCCTAAATGCATAGAGACTACGGCAATGGGTGCGGCTTTTCTTGCCGGTCTTGCCGTTGAGTTTTTCAAGGATAAGGACGAGATCCGCCATAAATGGGAGCTCGGAAGAGAATTCAAACCTTGTGAGGACAGGGAATATGTACAGAAGTGCCTGAAGGGCTGGCACCGTGCTGTCAAGTGTGCACTTTCCTGGTCGGAAGACAAGGATTAATATTCAACAAAAATCACATAGCCGTATCGGCAAAATCTCACCAATTCTTCACTTTTGCACAAAAAATAGCAAAAAGTAGTTGCATTAAAGAGGCAAATGTTTTATCATTCTCCTCGAAATCGATTAAGTATAACGTTTAAGTATATCGATTAAGGAATTACAGCCTGACATACGAGTATTATCAGAGCATAAAGGAAGGGCACATCAATGAAGGATTTCCTCCACAATACATGGAAGCACAGAGCACACGTAGTGCTCGCATTACCTGCTTTTCTGGTACTGTTTTTTATCATGTATGTCCCTATGACCGGACTTGTTCTTGCCTTCAAGAGGTTCGACTCCACAAAGGGAATCTACGGAAGTCCTTTCTGCGGACTTGATAACTTCAAGTTCCTCATCGCTTCCAAAGCCCAGTTCATTACTTTCACATCCAACACTCTTATGTATTACGTCATCTTCACAGTCATCGGCACTCTTTTGAATGTCGCTCTTGCCATTGCAATCGACCAGTGCATCTTCAAGAAGACGACCAAAGTAATGCAGACTCTTATGATCATCCCCGTTTTCATTTCCTACGCTGCGGTTCAGTTCATCGTTTACGCGTTCATCAGCAAGGATACCGGAATGATCAACCACCTGCTCGGAACAAGCACCAGCTACTATATGGAGCCAAAGTACTGGCCGGTGATCTTGACGATAGTCAAGGTATGGAAGGATACGGGTTACGGATCGGTTCTTTATATGTCGGTTCTCGCCGGTATCGATACCGAGCTTTACGAAGCTGCCGAGATCGACGGTGCGAACAGATGGAAGAAGATATGGCATATCACAATTCCCAGCCTCATCCCGATGATAACCGTTATGCTCCTTCTTTCCGTAGGAAGCATCATGAAGTCCGACACCGGTCTTTTCTATCAGGTCACAAGAGATACCGGAGCTCTGTATGACACCACGCAGGTTATCGATTCGTTCGTTCTGCATTCGATATTCAAGAATTCGAACTTCGGATTCACCGCGGCAACCTCGTTCTTCCAGTCTGTTGTGGGATTGCTGCTGATGCTCGGAGCAAATGCTCTCGTCAAGAAGATCGAACCTGAGAACGCATTATTCTAAGGAGTAAGGAAATGGGTCGTAAGAAAAAAGAAGCCAACCTGGATCTGGCACCTTCAAAAAAAGAAAAAATGGGACCCGGACAGATAATCCTCATCATCTGCCTTCTCATTTTTACGATATTCTGCTTTGCACCGGTATTGCTGGTTTTCATTTCCGCATTTACCGATGAGATCTATATCGTCCAGCACGGATTCACATTTTTCCCCGAGGAATGGTCCATGGACGGTATGAATGCGGTCCTTAAGTACGGAAAGCAGCTCTTCACATCCTATGCCGTAACGATCTTTGTAACGGTTGCCGGAACCCTTCTCGGACTTCTGATCATGAGCATGTACGCTTACTCGATGAGCAGAAAGGATTTCAGGCTTTCCAAATTCCTTGCGATCTTTCTTTTGATCCCGATGCTCTTCAACGGAGGACAGCTTTCCGGATACATCATCTTCACTTCGGTGTATCACCTCAAGGACAACCTGCTCCTTCTGATACTTCCTCTCTGCGTTACAACGATGAATGTCATTATCTTAAGGACTTACATCGTAAACAGCATTCCCGGAGAACTTATGGAAGCTGCAAAAATTGACGGAGCGGGAGAGTACAGGACTTTCTTCCAGATCACGCTTCCTCTCCTCAAGCCTTCGCTTGCAGCCGTTGGATTCATGATGGCAACCGCTTACTGGAATGACTGGCAGAACGCACTTCTTTACATTGATACCAACAGCAAGAAGCCTCTGCAGCTCCTTCTCATCAACATCCAGAAGAGCATACAGTTCCTTCTCAACAATACCAATGTTCCCGCATCCGCGAGAGCTGCGATGGGAGGAACGATACCCCAGAACTCTGCGACTATGGCAACGGTTATCGTAGTCATCGGACCCATCATGGTAGCTTATCCCTTCTTCCAGAAGTATTTCATCAAGGGACTTACGGTCGGTTCCGTAAAGGGCTGATCGCTTAACCAGGTATTCGGGAACGGTGCATTGTGCCCCGCATCCTTCGAATATATAACACCATTTTTTTAGGGAGGTTTTGTTATGAAAAAGCTCAATAGAGTTGCTTCCGCAATTCTTGCCGGCATTATGACCGTTTCCCTTTGCGCTTGCGGTGGCGGCACCGGATCAGGCGAGGGCGGAAATAACGGCGGCACCACAACTGTCAGCGACAGCGGAGCAGTTGTGATCGACGTCTACAGAGACTGCTTTAACCTTGGCGCTGTAGATGATGCACAGACCAAGAAGGTTGAGGATGCTATCAACGCATACATCGCTGATAAGATCAACGTACAGATCGTTCTTCACGACATCCCCAACGCTGACTATCCCGAAAAGGCTAACCTTGCCATCAACAACAAGGAAGTAGACCTTCTCTGGACCGCAGCATGGATGGGAACCGTAGGAACCAAGGATCTCTATGCAGCAAACTCTGTATACGACATCACCGATCTTCTTCCCGGAACCGCACTTTACGCTTCCATGGATGAGAACACCTGGAAGGCTTCTCAGTACGGCGGAAAGAACTACTTCATCCCCGTTTACAAGGACAACGTTGAGGGATATGACTTCATGTTCCGTGGCGCTCTTGTTGACGAGTTCGGATGGGATGTAACCAAGGTTAAGAAGCTTGCTGATCTTGAGCCCATGCTTGCTGATGCAAAGGCTGCAGGAATCAAGTATCCTTTCCTTACCCAGAAGACCGCTATGTTCTACAGATGGTACATCGATGAGTTCGATTTCTTCACCGGCGACAACACCTCTGACTGGGTTGCTGTTGACAGAGATACCAACGAAGTTGTTAACGTTATCCAGACTCCCGAGTACAAAGAGTTCGTAACTCTTATGTGCAAGTGGGCAGAGGAAGGATACATCTCCGAGAACGAAGCTACCAAGGCTACCGAAGAGACCACCACTCAGACCGAGGATTGGGCTATCTCATGGTGGACCGACATCCCCAACAACGGTGAGGCTAACGGAAGATACGGACAGGATGTTGTTATGCAGCCCGCTTCCCAGAGATACATGCACACCGACTCCATGCTCGGATCATGCTACGCAATCGCTGCATCCTGCACTCCCGAAGAGGCTCAGGCTTGCATCGATTTCGTACAGCTCCTTTACACCGATTCTAAGCTTGCTGATATGTATGCTTTCGGTATCGAAGGCGAAGACTTCAACTACAATGCTGAAGGTTATGTAGAGAAGGTTGCTGATGCTAAGTACAACCACTCCATGTGGGAGTCAGCTTCCGCTACCGTAGTTACCTGCGAAGCTTCCAACCCTTACACCGCTCAGATGTATGTTGACTTCAACTCTTCAGCACTCATCTCCTGCGCAAACGGATTCCAGTTCGACAAGACTCCTGTTGAGAGCCAGTACGGCGCTTGCCAGACCGTATTCGAGAAGTACGGATTCATCCTTGAGAACGGCGGATTCGCTTCAGCTGATGTTGATGCTAAGCTTGCTGAGTACCAGGCAGCTCTTGACGAGGCAGGATATCAGGATGTCCTTGCTGAGTTCCAGCGCCAGTATGACGAGTGGAAGAAATAATCCATAAGGTTCAAAAACTTTTCTATAAAGAGAAAGCGGTCGCTTCCTGCGGCCGCTTTTTTCTTCTAAAAAAGCCTAAAAATCATAAAGTTTAATAAAACTTTGGATTTTATTAATATTTTTTTAATGATATAATACAGTAGTAAAAGTAAACTGTCCGAAGAAGGCAAAGATGGCAGATATACATTCGATCGTTCACAATTTTCTTAATGAAATAATGAGTGTCTCGTCGAATGAAGAATTGGACGAGATCTCATCGCGTTATCATGAACAGCTCGGAGATTCGAAAGACTCTGCCGGTCTGCTGTGGGATGATATTGTCACTCTCGGCAAGGAACTTATCTACCTTAAGACAGGAAGCGATGATGAAGCGGGAAGAGGTCTTATGGCCACGCTTTCCGAGCAGGAGATCACGGAGCTTAAGGAAGCGAACCGCATCATCGACAATAATCTTTTCAGTTATCATTTCCAGCCCATCGTAAGTGTCGCTACCGGGGAAATTTTTTCGTATGAAGCGCTTATGCGCCCTCAGAGCGATATCCTTAAGAGCCCCCTTCAGATAATTGAATACGCTGATATGAGAAACAGGCTCAATGACATAGAAAGAGCCACTCTTTTCAATATTCTCGGGATCCTGGAGAAAGACCCCGATATTCTTCATGGCAGGAAGGTATTCATCAACAGCATACCCGGAACGGTCCTTCCCGAGCCGGAAAGAAGCAGGGTTGATGAGCTTCTCACGAGACATAATGATGTTGCCGTCATCGAGATAACCGAAAAGTCCGAGCTTGATGAGAGTGATTACCGTGAATTCAAAAAGAGACTTGAGAGCATAGGCGTCCAGACAGCCATCGACGATTACGGAACCGGATATTCCAACGTACAGAATCTTCTGCGCTATATGCCGGATTACGTTAAGATCGACAGATCTCTTTTGAGCGGAATGCAGAACGATTCCAAGAAGAAGCATTTTGTAAGGGAGATCATCGATTTCTGTCACAGTAATAAGATCCTTGCTCTGGCCGAAGGCGTTGAGACAAGTGAAGAATTAAGGGCTGTCATACTTCTGGGTGCCGACCTTATACAGGGATTCTATACCGCAAAGCCTGCTGCAAAGCCTTTGGATATGATCCCCTTTGATATAAGGGAAGAGATCAAGAATTATCTGCATGAGCGTCAGGCGGGTGTGGAATCACAGGTTTATGACCTCGATGCAGGCGAGCATGTAGAGACCGGCCGACTGTTCAAGAATGGCATATCTACCATACTCATAGCTCGTGACGGAGATTTCTCGATATCCGGAGATTCCAAGAGACAGGCTCCGATAGGAATAGAGATCGCCGACGGTATTAAGTGCGAGCTTACCGTAGAAAACATAAAGCTTGTCAATCCGAACAAGCAGCCCTGCATAGAGATAGGTAATGATTGCGATGTTACTCTTGTTCTCAGCGGAGAGAATAATCTGTTCATGGGAGGTATTCACGTTCCCAAGTCTTCAACCTTTACGCTTAAGGGTGACGGCAATCTGAACATAGAGCTTGATGACGATGATTACTTCGGAATAGGCGCCGGAGTCAATGACTTCCACGGAAAGCTCATCTTTGACCAGGGCGGCGCTCTCAGAGTTGATGCAAACGGAAATATGGGTGTATGCATCGGTTCCGGTCACGGTGGAGATATAAGCCTCAGAAGAGGACAGTATGTTCTTGAGATGAACGGTGACAGGGCTCTCGGAATAGGAGTTCTGTATAATGACTGCAGCATTGATGTTGATAGTTGCGACATCAATATTGAACTCAATACCATAAAGGGTATTGCCATCGGATGTGACAGTGCAAACAGCAGTGTCGTATTATCCAATTCATCGGTCAAGATCTTCATGAGCGGCAATGAAGCGGTCGGTATCGGAAGTATAACCGGTGAAAAGACGGATGTATATGTCCATGATGCGAGCCTTGTTCTCAAGACTCATGATGACAGATGCTCCGGCGTTGCCGCACTTGACGGAATGACGGATTTCAAGCTTGAAAGAGCATCTCTCAGGATATATGCGAAGGGAGACAATGCCCTTCCTTTCGGCGGATTTACCGGAGATACCGATCTGACGCTTATCAATTCCGATACCACGGTCAAGATCAACACGGCAATAAAGCTTCGTGAGTATCTGCCTCCGGAGAGGATAGAGATCCAGTACGGCAGGGCCAGAGTGGTGCTCAATGGATTTGAATATGACCTTAAAGACTGATAAAAAGGATTTCGGGGCGGCAAAAAAGCTGCCCCGAAATTTTTTTACTAATTTACACTAACGCTTTAAAGTGGTAAAATGATTCACGTAGCTGCTTGGAATATATATCATTATGAAAAGATCCGCAGCGGAAATCATTATCGGAGGTCATCCATGATCATCAAAATCTTAATGCTCGTAATATTCTTTTCCGTAATGATCGGAGTCGGTTTTTACTGCCGTAAAAATGCTACCGATGTAAACGGATTCGTACTCGGAGGCAGAAGCGTAGGTCCCTGGCTTACGGCTTTCGCATACGGAACAAGCTATTTTTCCGCAGTCATATTCGTAGGGTATGCGGGTCAGTTCGGATGGAAGTACGGAATTGCTTCCACATGGATCGGGATAGGAAATGCTCTTCTCGGTTCCATGCTTGCCTGGAGGGTTCTCGGAAGACGTACCAGGATCATGTCTCAGCATCTCAATTCCGCTACGATGCCCGAATTCTTCGGACAGAGATTTAATTCCAGGGGACTTAAGCTTTTCGCATCCCTTATCGTATTCATTTTTATGATCCCTTATACCGCATCACTGTATAACGGATTGTCCAGACTTTTCGGAATGGCATTCAACATTGATTACACCGTATGCATCATCGTTATGGCGATCCTTACCGGTGTATATGTAATTGCCGGAGGATATATGGCAACCGCGATCAACGATTTCATTCAGGGTATCATAATGCTCTTCGGAATCGTTGCGGTTATCCTTGCCGTTCTTAATACCAAGGGCGGATTTCTTGCGGCACTCGATTCACTCGCAAAGGTTACCGATGAAACCGTAAGCACCACCCCCGGTGTGTTCAACTCATTCTTCGGTCCCGATCCCATCAATCTGGTCGGAGTTGTTATCCTCACCTCACTCGGAACATGGGGACTTCCCCAGATGGTTCAGAAATTCTATGCCATCAAGTCTGAGAAATCGATCACCAAGGGAACAATTATTTCAACACTTTTCGCAGGCGTTGTAGCCGGCGGCTGCTATTTTCTCGGAGGCTTCGGAAGACTTTTCGGAGATTCCGTAGATGTCGCTTCACAGGGATTCGATGCTATCATTCCCGCAATGCTTTCGAATCTAAGCCCCGCTCTTATCGGACTTGTTGTCATCCTTGTTCTTTCCGCTTCAATGTCCACACTTTCATCACTTGTCATGACTTCCAGCTCAACCCTGACAATTGATTTCATAAAGGGAACCGTCATCAAGGAGATGAGCCAGAAGAAACAGGTTCTCTGGATAAGGGCGCTGATCGTTGTATTCATCGCAATCTCCGTAGTCCTTGCGATCGTACAGTACCGTTCAAACGTAACCTTCATTGCACAGCTCATGGGCGTTTCATGGGGAGCAATGGCCGGCGCATTCCTTGCACCTTTCCTCTATGGTCTTTACTGGAAGGGCACTACCAAGGCAGGCTGCGCGGTCAGCTTTATTTTCGGTGCAGGCTTCATGACCTATAATATGCTCTTCAGGAGCACTCTTCCCAAGCTTCTTCAGTCTCCCATCAATGCCGGAGCATTCGTTATGGTAGCCGGACTTATCATCGTGCCCGTTGTATCGCTTATAACGAAGAAACCCGAAAAAGAAGAAGTGGAGAAGATCTTCTCCTGCTACAACAAGAAAAACGAAGTTCCCGTCACACAGTCACTCAGCGACTGATGCTTTTATACGAAGAAGATCCCGTTGCTACGGCAGCGGGGTCTTTTTTTTATACAAAATAAAAAGAAAAAATGTGACGTGACCCGGAAAAGAGCCGTCATATATAGCGTACGGGGTACAAAACAAATAAACAAAAGGCCCGGAATATGAAAGTGAGGATTTAAGAAATGAAGAAAAAGATAGTTGCGGGATTACTTGCAATGATGATGCTTACGGGATGCGGCGCAGGCGCATCGGGTAATATAAATAACGGTTCCGGTACGAGATCAAGGGATTATTCTTCCACAAATGTCTGCGAAAACGTGGAACCTATGGAAATATCCGTTGAGAATATCGAGATCGAGGATGAGTGGATCAATTCCCTTTCAAATTCATCGGTAAAACTTTTTGAAGGAGTTCTTGAAGCCGGAGGAGAAGGCAATAATATCATGATATCCCCCACTTCAATAATGATGGCATTCGGAATGACCGAAAACGGAGCCGGAGGTCAGACTCTTTCGGAGATCGAGAATGTTATCGGAGGCGGTGTCAGACTTGAACAGATGAATCCGCTCATGTATTCGCTGGCAGAGAGATTTGAATCTTCCGAGGATGTTAAGTGGAATGTAGCAAACTCGATCTGGTTCAATGATAACGGAGAATTCGAGATCATCCCCGAGTTTGCAAAGGCCGCAAAGGGTTATTATGATGCCGATGTCTGGATGGCAGCGTTTAATGAAGAAACCGTTAATGATATCAATGCCTGGGCAAGTGATCAGACTTACGGAATGATCAATGAGATCCTCCAGGGAATTGATGATGAAGCCCGCATGTACCTGATCAATGCGATCGCATTTGAAGGCGAGTGGATGAATGAATACGAAGACAACGATATCATCGAAAACTATGAATTCCGCAACTATGACGGATCCGTATCTAAAGTAACAATGCTCTACAGTCTTGAAGACAGATATGTAGAGCTTGGTAACGGAGTAGGCTTTATCCGCCCTTATAAGGGAGGAGAGTACTCCTTCGTAGGAATACTTCCCGAGGAAGGAACATCTGTGGAAGAGTATATCAGATTGCTTGCATCTGACGGAACCGATTTTGCCGAGGCTGTCAGAAATGCCAGGGGCTATAGCTCGGATATAATCGTCAGGATGCCCGAGTTTACGAATGAATATGAAGTCGAAATGTCACAGATCCTTATGGACATGGGAATGCAGGCACCTTTTGACTATTCCGCAGCTGATTTCAACGGAATAATGAGAGCTGCCGACGGTTCCGAATCCAACGCATTTATCAATGCCGTTCTTCACAAGACCTTCATTGAGGTAAACAGAGAAGGAACCAGAGCCGCAGCGGTTACCGCTATCGAGCTTGATTGTGCCGGATGTGAGCCTATCAGCGAGCCTCCCATGATCATCACTCTTGACAGACCTTTCGTATATGCAGTAGTTGACAATGCGACCGGACTTCCCGTTTTCCTCGGATGTGTTAACTCTCTTTGATAGTTTTTAGTCCTGCTCCTGTGGTATTATTAGGTAAGTGTAGGGAGGATCATCTTACCGTGATACCACAGGAGTTTTTTTATGCTTATTGAGAAGATGAACGAAAGCCATTACGATGAAGTGCTGAAGATGATGAGAGTGTTCTACGATTCTCCGGCGGTTCTCCACACTTCGTCCGATAGGGTTCTTAAGAATGACATAGATGCCTGCATTTCGGACTGCCCGTATCTTGACGGATACGTATTCATTGAAGACGGCTGCGTCGCCGGATATTCCATGGTTTCGAAAAGCTTTACCACCGAGTATGGAGGAGTATGCGCCTGGATAGAGGATCTTTATATAAAGGAAGAATTCAGAAGGCGCGGAATATCGAAGAAGTTCTTTGAAGAACTTCCCGTGCTTTACCCCGACATCGTCAGGTTCAAGCTCGAAGTGGAGCCGGAGAACGAGCGCGCGATAGAAACATATAAAAAATGCGGATACGATAAGCTGCACTACGATATCATGGAAAGGGTAATGATCGAAGACTGATTATGAACGATAAAAAGATCTTTTTCTTTGACCTGGACGGAACCCTTCTTACAAGTGAGAAGATAATCTCCGAAAAAACAAGAATCGCACTCCTTGAGTTTGTGCTTGAAGGCAACCATGTAGCCATATGTACGGGACGCGGACTTGATAATGTTATGGATGTCAGCAGGAAGCTTCAGATAGATTTTCCGGGATCTTATCTTATAGGTTTTAACGGCGGGATAATCTATGAACGTGATACTCAGAAGGTAATCTCGCGAATCGGGATCCCGATAAATCTTATCCCGGGAATATTCGAACTGGCCTCGGAACACGGCATACACTGTCACACATATGCATCGGATCATATGGTCAGTCCGGATGACGGAGAGGAAATGCAGTACTATAACCGGGTTATTCAAAGACCTCTTGTTGTCACACAGGATATCGCGGGAAACCTGCCGGAAGACCCGTGCAAAGTCATCGCCATCGAACTTCATGATGCGGATAAGCTGGAAAGATTCAAACAGGCTGTGGATGAAAAGTACGCAGGCGTTTTTACAACCTGTTATTCCAATCCCTATTATCTTGAGATATTCATGAAAGAATCCGGAAAGGGGTCTGCGGTAAAAAGGCTTGCAGAGCATCTCGGAATACCGATTGCGAATACCTATGCCGCGGGCGATGAGAAAAACGACATATCGATGATCGAAGCGGCCGGCTGCGGCATCGCAATGTTAAATGCATCAGAGGAAGTCAAGGCATACGCTGATGTTGTTACAAAGTATGACAATGATCACGACGGGCTTGCGGAACTGATACGCTCCGCAATATGATGATCCGGTAGCAGGACCGGTACTTATATCGATGAAGGGTAAAATAATGGCATACATTCACAGGGTTCAATATTACGAAACGGATAAGATGGGAATAACCCATCATTCCAATTACATCAGATGGATGGAAGAAGCAAGGGTTGCATTCCTTGCGGAGATCGGATGGGATTATGCAAAGCTTGAAGAGATGGGAATAGTATCCCCGGTCCTGAACATTTCCTGTGACTATAAGAAGACGACAACCTTTTCCGATGAAATCTCCATTGACGTAACGATCAGGGAGTTCAGAGGCGTTAAGCTCTTTCTTACATATGTAATGAAGAATGACAAAGGGGAGATTGTATGTACAGCGGAGTCTTCACATGCATTTCTCGACACAAACGGAAGACCGTTAAAGGTAAAGCAGGATTTTCCGGAAATGTATGAGACTCTTATGGAGAGAGTTTCGAAATAAGTGAGGAGGATGGCTATGAAAAACATCAGGATTTATAAAGCTGGAAAGTATGATTCCGATAAATACGAAGAAGTAAAAGAAAACATTTATAAGACATACGATTCGTTCATGAATCAGGACGCTTACGTCACATCTCTTTCTTTTGAACAGGAACCTGAATATGAAGAGGGTGCGGATTCAAGCGACATCTCCCAGTATCCGCTGGAAGATGTACTTGATAAGTTCTATGTAGCGGTGCAAGATTTTTATCCCGACCTCAACAACGGAAGCAGCAATGTATGCTATCTGGAATTTACCGGCTCGGCAGTTGAAGACATTGAGAAGCTTCTGCAGATCGTCGGAAAGCATGTCTACAACGGAAGCGAAGAAAAGGACGGAAAGACATATATCAAATTATTCATAGAATGAGATCTTGTGGTGAGGTGAGTCTCGGTTCAGGATATGATGGATCATCTGACAAAATATAAGGTCATAGTATTTGATCTGGGCGGCACTTTGATGGAGTTTTCCGGAATGCCGCTGAATTGGAGTGAATACTATCCACATGGATTTAAGACGGTTAATGAGAAAAACAGCCTGTCTCTAAGTGATTATGAAATAGCGGAATCGTCTGAAATACTTAGATCCTTTAATCCGCGTCTGAGCGGAAGGGAGAATGAGATCGCTCCCGAAGTAATATTTGAGAAGGCGATTTCCCATTGGCGTAATAAACCCGGCATAGAGATAGTGATAAATGATTTCTTTTCCGGGTTGGAGCTGCAACCGGTGATCCTTGATCATGCTTATAAAGCGATTGAAACTGCAAAGCAAATCGGATGCAGGGTGGCTGTTCTTACCGATCTTCCCAATGGCATGCCGGATGAATTGTTTAAAGATTCAATCCATGACCTTCTTGCGCATATAGATTTATATGTCTCTTCTCAGTCATGCGGTTACAGGAAACCAAGCGCAATGGGAATTTCCTGCATAGCGGATCGTTACGGCATCGGGATAGCGGATCTGCTGTTTGTCGGAGATGAAGAAAAAGATCATAAGACCGCTATGAACGCAGGCTGCGATTTTATGTTCATTGATGATTATCTGAAACTAAAGGCAAAATGCCAGGAGATATGAGATGGATAGAAATGAATTATATAATCCCGGTGAGGAGATCATAGAAACCGACAGACTGATAATGAGACGGTTAAGGCCGGGCGACTATCTTGCAATGGCTGCATGGGATATGGATGAAAGGGTCTATAAATATCTGATGAGTTCCGTTTGCAAGACACCTGAAGAGCCGCTTGTCTGGCTTCCGAAAAAGGATCCTACATCGAAGATCAATATACTGATGCTGGTAATTGATAAAGAAGACGGACATGCTGTCGGAACATATGCATTAAACCATGTCGTCGAAAGAGATGTATGGACCTTGTCATATGTGAATCGGTTTGACGATTGGGGAAAAGGATATGCAACAGAAGGAATGAAAGCCTTTATGGATCATGCGGTTAAAGTGTACGGAGCACGTTCCTTTGAAGGCGAATGTGCCAGGGAAAACGTGGGCAGTGCTATGGTCATGAAAAAGCTCGGAATGGTGTATGATCACAGTTCGTCGTATTCAAAGAATGACGGAAGCGCTACGTTTGAATCGGATGTTTATGTTCTTGAGATTGCTGAATGATGGCTTTTGAATGGGGAGTTTCCTTATGAATAAGATCAGAGAACTTCAGGGTGCAAATATGGATATTGATCTGGTCAGCGAAAACATTGACTGGAAACAGGTGGGGTGTCCCTGGAATGAAGCCGAAAGTACTAAAGAGCATAAATGTGCTGTAAAAGATACTTCCATATGCAGATACTTTTGCGGCATTAAGTATCTGGACAGTGTTCTTTGCAGTTATCCGTATGAAAATAAGGATGCATTAAATGAATGACGACCGGAATAAATTTTGCCGTGCATTAGAAGAAAAAAACACAGCCGGACTTCTCGCTGCGCCAAAAAGTGATATTCATAATCATTCGGTTAAAGGGTGCAGAAAAGCCTGGCTGGAAGATCGTCTGAAATGTAAATTCCCGGATTCACCGGACAGATTTGACGGCTCTGCGGAAAATGAATACTTCCTCCTTTATGAAGCAGGAACACTGAATGCCAAGCAACTTGATGAAATCAGGATCAACGGATTAAAAGGCTGACAAACATATGAATAAAATACTTGATGATAAAAAAGTGATATTTCTTGATGTCGGATATACTTTGGATTCTCCGGTTTCCGGTGATTGGATGCTGACAAACATGTTTTATGAAGTTGTCGGAGACAAAATTAAGGATATTGATCCCGGCGAGATCAAAAGAGCCAAATATGTCGGAATCGATTATCTCGAGAAGAATCATCTGATCACGACAATGGATGAAGAATATGAACAGTATATTGAGTTTTATTCTATCGTATCAAAGGAACTTGGCTTCGAATTGTCTTTGAAGCAATTGGAAGAAATTGCTCATGACAAAACGTTTAATATGAAAAACTATATTGCTTATCCCGGAACGGTTGAAGCGGTAGAGGAACTGTCGAAGAATTTTAAGCTTGGCATCATTTCGGATACATGGCCGAGCATAACTCCTCAGTTGGAATATATCGGAGTGCTTAAGTACATATCATTTTATACGTACAGTTGTTTTCTGGGGGTTTTCAAGCCGGACGAAAGAATGTATCTGGATGCGCTGAGTAAATGCGGAGTTCCTGCCGGAGAAACGGTTTTTGTGGATGACAGGATCATTAATCTGGAAGGAGCGTCAAAATTCGGAATCACACCGGTTTTGATAACGGTCAATCCGGATTCGGATGTAGAGACATCCTATGTGAAGATAAAAGAATTAAAAGATCTGCTATAAAAGAGTATTTGAGATGATAAATGGATTTCGATAATGAGTAACTACCTTAATAAACTGATCGAAGACAATAGCAGACCGGTTGTGTTTGATTACGACGGAGTCCTGTTTGAAGCAAGATGGTACGAAGAGCGCATCAATATGCGTGATGAGACGGAGGAATTGCTTTTAGCGGCCATGAAGAGAGGCGAGAACCTGCACACCGCACCTATCGGGTTTATGATTGACTGGGTTAAAACTCTCAAAAACGATCTGTATGTATTGTCTTACATGCATAATGAGATTGAGTATTCCAATAAGAAAAAAGAGATTTCCGAATTCTATCCCATCATTCCCGAAGAACATGTTCTGATGGCAACATCCCCGGAAAACAAGATAGTGCATCTGGAAGATATACGGGAGAAGTATGGATCGTTCATATACATTGACGATAATCATCCCGCTCTTATGAAATACGAGAATCATTTCGGCGATGAATGCAAATTCTTCCATGTATCGTCACTTTATGTATAAGAAAAGCAGAGGACTGATATGAAAAGAAGATCTGTAGAACCTATATATTCGATGTGCGTACAGCCGTCATTCATAATCGGAACATATAACGAAGACAGGTCATATAACTTTGCACCGATCACATGGGTAAGCGCGACGTGTGAGGGAGACAGCTATATGCTTGTGATCAGTATGTTCGGTTCCAAGAAGACCAAACAAAATGTCATCAGGGACGGAAAGTTCAGCGCAAATCTTGTGAATACATCAATGCTTCCGCTCATGGATTATTTCGGGACGAAACATTCAGTGGACAAAAAAGTGGAAGAACCCGTGTACGGTGTGGGGCACGGTGAAGTGCTGGAAGTGCCTACACTGGATGAAAGTCCCTGGGTATATGAGTGCGAGGTCGCAAGATCGGTGGAGACCGGTGATTCAACTACATTCTTCTGCCCCATAAGAAATATTCAGATGGATGAAAATCTGATCTGTGAAGACACATTTGATGTGGATCTTACGGTGCTCGATCCGGTCATATATTCCGGAAGATATCACAGCCTCGGGAAAATGCTCGGAAGGATCGGGGATTTCAGAGCAAAGCATACCGCAGGTTCTGCGGAGAGAAACTCTTTTAGTTATAAACAAAAGTTATAGCCTGCCCTAGATAAAGAGAATTATACAAATGCATATTGATATCGTAGTATGTAATCAGCAAGTGACAAGCGCTTTTACATATTTACCTCCACATTTTGGGTGCGGTTGATCCGCACCCTCCTTTTTTATTCGGAGATAACAAATCCTTATAGGGCGATAAGAAAAAGTAATGGCTCACTATAAGATATGTATGATTTTGTACAACATAATCGTTTGATAGAATTTCACCAACAAGAAAGAGGTGTGATATGGCACTTGATCGTGAAACGGTCTTCAAGGAGCATCCGTGCTTCGGACCGTGCAAACAGAATAAAGGACGAATTCATCTGCCTGTAGCACCTGGGTGCAACATAGAGTGCAGATTCTGTGACAGGAAGATCAATGAGGATGAACAAAGACCCGGAGTGACAAGCGCGGTCCTTGAACCTGAAGAGGCGGCTCACTTCATCGATCTGGCACTTGAAAAATGCCCGGAGATAACCGTGGTCGGAATCGCGGGCCCGGGAGATACGCTCGCAACGGACCGGGCGCTGAAGACATTCCGCCTGATCAAGGACAGATATCCGAAGCTTATAAAGTGCATGAGCACGAACGGACTTCTTCTCGATGAAAAAGCAGATGAAGTGATCGAACTGGTAGATACTCTGACGGTTACCGTAAATGCCGTCGATCCGGAAATACAAGCCAGGATCAATAACAGGATCATCTATCACGGCAAGATCTATACCGGAACGGAGGCTGCAGAGATCCTTATAAAGAATCAGTTATCGGGTATCAGAAAGGTTTCGAAAGCCGGAACCCTGGTCAAGGTAAACACGGTACTTGTCCCGGGGGTGAATGATGAACATATAGAAGATGTCGCAGCTACAGTAAAGACTGCCGGTGCATCGATCTATAACATCATTCCGCTGATCCCGCAGAATGAAATGAAGGATCTGAAGGCACCGACCTGTGAAGAGTTATACAAGGCAAGAGCTGAAGCAGAGGTTTATATAAACGTATTCAGACATTGCCAGCACTGCAGAGCGGATGCATGCGGAGTCCCGGGAGTATATGACATAGGTGCTTCCCTTTATAAAGGAAGACTTAATGTAAAGGAGACGTTTTCCCATGGGTGATACATTCAGGATTGCGGTAGCAACTACCGATGAGATAAATGTTGATTCCCATTTCGGACATACCGACAGATTCGTTGTGTTCGAAGTGGATTCCGAAACAGGGGAGGTCGTTGATTCCCGGTTCCGGGATATCGACCAGACAGCCTGCAAGGGTGCAACCTGCGGAGGAGATAAGGCATTTGAAGAGATCGCCGAACAGTTATCCGATGTAGAGTTCGTACTCGCGGCCAGAACGGGCGGAAGAGCTTCACAGGCTCTTGCCAGAAAAGACATCATCACACTGGATCATGTCGGACCGATCGATGAGGCCATTGCAAAAGTCAGGGATTACAGGGACAAGAAAAGGCTACGATTGGAGAAAGCCAGAAAACTTCTCCGTGATTACGGAATAGAAGATGAAGAATAGATCAAATGTATCAGGGATAAGGAGAGAAGAAAAATGTCAGACCACAAGATTAGACAGATTGCAATTTACGGAAAAGGCGGAATCGGTAAATCCACAACTACACAGAATCTTACCGCAGGTCTTGTTTCACTCGGTAAACAGGTAATGGTAGTAGGGTGTGATCCCAAAGCGGATTCAACAAGACTTCTTATGGGCGGCCTGGGACAGAAGACTGTTCTCGACACCATCAGAGAAGAGGGCGAAGATCTCGAACTCGAGCAGATCATGAGTATCGGATTCGGAGGAACAAGATGCGTTGAGTCCGGCGGTCCCGAACCCGGCGTCGGATGTGCGGGAAGAGGAATCATCACTTCGATAGGAATGCTTGAAAATCTCGGAGCATATACAGATGACCTTGATTATGTATTCTATGACGTTCTCGGAGACGTCGTGTGCGGCGGTTTCGCAATGCCCATAAGAGAAGGCAAGGCGCAGGAGATATACATTGTTGCCTCAGGTGAAATGATGGCGCTTTATGCAGCCAATAATATTTCAAAGGGAATTGCGAAATATGCCAAGACCGGCGGAGTAAGACTCGGAGGAATCATCTGCAACAGCAGAAATGTAGACCGTGAGGAAGAACTCCTGAGGGCGTTCTCCAAGGAACTCAATTCTCAGCTCATCTATTTTGTTCCCAGGGACAACATAGTACAGAGAGCTGAGATACACAGACAGACAGTAATACAGTATGATCCGAATTCCCGTCAGGCGGGTGAATACAGAAATCTGGCGGAAGCGATCGAGAACAATACATTCTTTACAGTACCTACACCGATGACCCAGGACAGACTTGAAGAGATCCTTATGCAGTACGGCTTGATGGATAACATTGAGAACGATTACAGGATCTGATGCATAAACGGAGGAGAAGCAGATGAAAGTAGCACAGGATCTTACGGAACTCGTGGGAAATACACCACTGTTAAAGCCTAACAGATTCCTGAAGGAAAATGAAACGGATGCAGAAGTGTACTTCAAAGTCGAATACTTTAATCCGGCAGGTTCCGTCAAGGACAGGATCGCACTCGGAATGATAGAAGATGCCGAGGAGAAGGGAATTCTTAAACCCGGTTCGACGATCATAGAACCCACCAGTGGAAATACCGGAGTAGGACTTTCTTTTGTCGGAGCGATCAAGGGCTACAACGTGATACTTACAATGCCTGATACGATGAGCGTTGAAAGAAGAACTCTCGTAACCGCACTCGGAGCACAGGTGGTACTTACACCCGGAGCGCAGGGAATGAAGGGAGCGATAAGGCAGGCCGAAGCTCTTAATGCACAGATCGAAAACAGCGTGATACTTCAGCAGTTTGAAAACGGTGCGAATGCAAGGACTCATGAAAATACGACCGCGCAGGAAATATGGAATGACACGGACGGCAAAGTAGACATCTTCGTTGCCGGAGTAGGAACCGGCGGAACCGTAACCGGTGTGGGAAGAGGTCTTAAGAAGTTAAATCCCGATGTGAAGATCGTTGCGGTGGAGCCTTTTGAATCACCTGTTCTGTCAGGCGGAAATCCGGGACCTCACAAGATACAGGGTATAGGTGCCGGCTTCGTTCCCAAAGTCTTCGGAGAAGATGTGATAGATGAGATCCTTCAGATCAGAGGCGACGAAGCAATAGACACATCCAGACTTCTCGGAAGAAAAGAAGGATTGCTCGTCGGAATATCATCCGGAGCAGCTGCCGCAGGGGCATTGATGCTTGCAAAAAGACCGGAGAACAAAGGCAAGACAATAGTTGCACTCCTTCCGGATACCGGAGAGAGATATCTTTCAACAGTATTGTATCAGTATCCTACAGATACTCACTAAGAGGTGACAAATGGGAAATTCAGCAAAAGGAATCGTAGAAAGACCGAGAACGACCTGCGCACAGGGAGGCGCTCTGGCAACTCTGTCCTCATTGCCTGATGTGATCGCTATATCACATGCTGCGGAGGGATGTGCCGGAAACCTTGCGGGATCCATCGGAAATCTCTCGGGATATAACGGGGAAGGATACTGCGGAGGAACACAGATACCTTCAAGTGCCGTCAGAGAAAGAAATGTAGTTTTCGGAGGAACCGACAGACTAAGACAGGAGATCAAATCAGCACAGGAATTATTGGAAGCGAAATTATTTGTTGTAGTAACCGGATGTATGACCGAGATCATCGGTGATGATGTTCAGGCAGTTGTTGAAGAGTTCGCAGATGCGGAAACTCCGGTCATCGGGGTCAACACTCCCAGCTTCGAAGGGGATGCCTATTCAGGATACGAACGTGTTTTGGAAGGAGTCTTTAACAGTTATGTACCTGTTTCGGATGAAAAAGATCCCAAGCTGGTAAACATATTTGGACTGATTCCAAATTTTGATCCTTCATACAGAGGTGACCTTGAAGAGATAAAAAGAATACTTGAAGGTTTAGGGCTTAGGGTTAATACATTTTTCACACCCGATCAGACCTTTGAAAACATACTCAGTGCATCAAAGGCATCACTCAATATTCATTTCTCAAGAGTGTGGGGAGTAGATTTCGAAAAGAAATTTGAAGATAAGCACGGAACTCCTTCCTGGATAACGGATCTTCCGATAGGCGCGGTACAGACAACGGCTTTCCTCAGAGAACTTTCCGAACACATCGATATCGATAAGGAACTTCTCGAGAAAGTCATCGCTTCGGAAGAAGAGAGATATTACAACTATTTTATCAAAACACTGGATCTGGTTATCAACTCACAGTTCTTCTACTACGGAGCTACGGTTACCAATTCCAATTACGCCATCCCTCTTGCAAAGTTTTTGAAGGGAGAACTCGGCTGGAAGGTTGATGATGTATTTGTAACGGATCTTCTGACCAAGCCCAGGGCTAGGAAGTTCGAAGAAGCGTTTAAAGCATCCGAAACTCCCGGCGAACTTATCAGGGAATCGGATACCAAACAGATAGCATGGGCACTCAATAAGAGACATGCGCGCAATCAGGGACAGAGATATTTTGATCAGCACGGACCTCTTTATATAGTGGGAAGCTCACTTGAAAAATATGCGGCTCAGGATATCGGTGCACTGTATTTCGCATTATCGTATCCCGTATCGAACAGAGTCATTACATACCGTGGGTATTCGGGATATAACGGAGGACTTAATCTCCTGACAGATCTTATCACCGTTCCGGTTTCAGGCAGATAGGAGGAAATATGAGCGAACTTGAGAATAAATATGTAGAAAAAGCCATACCTCCTACCAGAGAGGAAAGGCTTGAAGCAACCGATGCATATCACGGATGTAGCTGTGATCTTCTTGAATGTTCAAGAAACTGCTGCCTTAAGGGCAGGGACAGAGACTTCTGGCAGGGAAGTTCGGCATGTCAGATGTTCCTTTCGGTAATGATGTCGGCACCGATCGAAAATACGGTTCTGATAATGCACGGACCTGTAGGATGCGGACACCAGCTTCATATGGTCACAAATTCGACTAACGCGGGAAAGACGGCAAGAGGACTTGTTCCCAAGCCCGTTAACTGGCTTTCGACAAATCTTTCAACCACCGAGATAGTAAACGGCGGCGAGAAAAAGCTCAGGGAAGCGATCGAATATGCTGACAAAACATTCAGGCCGGAATTCATCTTCGTACTTTCGACATGTGCACCGAACATAATAGGTGATGATGTCGAGAAGATAATATCCGATGAAAGCAAGGTTGTATCAGCCCAGCTTACCGCGATCCACTGTCCCGGCTTCAGATCGAAATACGTATCAAGTGCATACGATGCTTTCTATCATGCACTGATCAGACATATCAAGCTTGAACCGATAGCTTACAAGGATTATGTGCCTCTGAATCCCGCAGATCCCGCTTCCGGATTCCTTGCCGCAGGTTACGAATATAAAAAGAAATACACGGTTAACGTCATGACGCTCGAGTCGATGGGTCCCCAGGACGAAAACGAACTTACCAGGATTCTGAACGGACTTAACCTGAACGTAAATGTCCTTCCCGAGTACAGCAACGCAGACAAGATCAGATTCGTATCCGAATCGGCTCTCAATGTAAGCCTCTGCTGGATGCATGACGATTACTTCGTAAAGTATCTCAAGGATAAATACGATGTCCCCTATTACATGGGAATGCCTCTCGGGCTTAAGGCAACAAGAAAGTGGCTCGTGGATATCGGAGAGCACTTCGGACTGAAGGCTGAAGCGGAAAGACTTGCCGATTACGAAGAAAAACTTGTGCTCGAAGCAATCGCACCATTCAAGGAAAAACTCAAGGGAAAGAGAGTGATGATCTCGGGCGGTGCCGTAAGAAGTGCGGTTGAAGCATCGCTTATACATGATGACCTCGGAATGGAGATCGTATCTGTCATCGGACTGCTGTATGACTCAAACGCAGAGCCTTCGTTCGAGGAACTTACCAAGGATCATCCCGATGTGCCCGTAGTGATCAGCGACCAGCCTTACGAGTTCGTCAATCAGGTCAAGACATATAAGCCGGATATCGTACTGTGCCACGCAAACGGTCTTTCGGAACCCGCAAAACTCGGAGCGGTCACCGTTCCCGAATTTGATGTAGGCGGAGCATACTTCGGATATAACGGAGTATTCCAGGTTGCAAGGCAGCTTGCATTCGCACTTGAAAATGATTCATATGTCAAGGAGGTATCCAAGCATGTGAAGTTCCCTTACAAGAAATCCTGGTATGAGAAGGATCCCTTCGCATATCTCAAAGATTAAAAACTACAGAAAAGAGGAGATAGAAAATGAAAAAAATATCAGCAAAACTTATAGCTTTGTTTTCTGCGGGGGTATTACTTCTTACGGGATGTACGGGCGGAGGAAGCAGCGACTCGGGATCTTCGTCATCCGGACTTGCACTCGGACAGGCTCAGGGAGCAGTCGTTAATGCGGACGGACTTATCGATTATTCCGCTCTGAGTGAAGAGGAACTCAATGCTCTATATGAAAAGGAACCCGCATACGGACAGACCATAACGGTCAACTACACCGGATCTCTTTGCCCCGTAGCTCTTCCGGTTGCCAAGTATCTCGGATTTGTAGAGGATGAAGGAATCGAGTCATTTGAATTCGTTCAGATCTCCGGAGATGCCGCAAGAGATGCACTTGCATCGGGAAACCTTACCGTAGCTATCGGATTCTTATCAGACTGGCTCCTTTACTACCAGAACGGTGAAGAGGTTGTAAGTACACTCGCTCTTCACTCCGGATGTGCCTCGGCTGCCACACTTACCGATTCTGAATATGACGGATTTGAAAAGGGCATGAGGATCGGAGTTGCCGGAGGAATCGGTGGACTTTTCCATAACATCGGACTCAGATTTGTCAATCACGATGGATTTACCGCGGATGATTTTACCTGGGTCGCACTTGATGCCGGAACTCTTCTTGCAGCACTTCAGGAAGGACAGGTAGACGCCATCGTTGCAAGTGATGAGCTTATCTATAATTTTGTTGATGCCGGTTACACTAAGATCATTCGTTCCCAGGATTACGATCCCGACTTTGAAGGAGAAGTTTGCTGCTCACTCGGATTCAGCAAGGACTTTGTTGAGAAGAATCCCGTAACCGTATATAAGATCACCAGAGCCGTATACAGAGCATCCAAGTGGCTTGAGGAAAGTGAAGAAAACCGTGAGCAGGCTGTAGATCTTCTTATCGATCAGCAGTACATATCCTGCACAAGGGAAATGGGTATCGAACTTATCAACCTTCTTCATTACGGATTCGGAACCAAAGAACTTATCGGAACAACCAATGTCATCGGACAGGAATATAAAGATCTCGGACTTCTTCCCCAGGATTTCGATCTGTCAAATGCGGAAGAGCAGTTTCTTGTAAAATACGATCTGACCAAGATTGAGTGATAACGGAGAATATATAATGGCTGAACAGACAGAAATCAAAAAAGGAAATATATCGGAACGGGAATTGTCTCTGCTTGAGCAGAAAGACCTTACCTCCAGAGACAGGATCCTAAGACGATGTACGGTTTTTCTTCCTTTGATCTTCACATTGATACATCTGTTCGAGCATCTGTTTTTTCCCGGGATCAAGAACTATAAACCTTCAACGGTTTATGCATTTCTGATAGGATTGCTGGCATTGTTCCATGCCGTAAGAATAATACTTTCATACATTTCGTTCAGGGCATATGAGAAGATAAGATTCAAGAGTGCACTTTATACTGTGATCGCGGTTTTGCTCACTGCTTATGATGTGGCAACGCTCAAGACCGGTGTTCTTGCACTTCCGTATTTTCCCTGGATCGGAAGAGTGCTTGATGCAATGGTATCGGACAGAAGCAAGCTCTGGGAATGCGTTTATCATTCGCTTAAGCTGATGTTCACCGGATATTTCGGAGGGGTATCAATCGGACTTGCAAGCGGAATACTCGCAGGATGGTCCAAAAAGATACATTATTGGATACAGCCCGTCACCAAGGTGCTCGGTGCGATTCCGACCACAACATATATGCCGATCGTCATGATGCTTGCGTCCTCCCTTTTCGGAGGCGCAGCATTCCTGATAGGGCTCGGTGTATGGTTTCCTGTCACAATATCCGCTATGACCGGTGTTCAGAATGTTCAGAAGCATTATTACGAAGCAGCTGAAACCCTTGGCACCAATAAGCTGGGAATACTGACCAGAGTCGTCATTCCTGCATCCATGCCCGGAATATTTACAGGACTTACACAGGGAATGAGCATTGCATGTCTGACACTTGTTGTTGCCGAGATGATGGGCGTTGAAGCCGGACTCGGATGGTACATCAACTGGCAGAAGGGATGGGGTGATTTTACCAAGATGTACGGTGCGATCATACTCATCTGTATCACCTTCATACTTGTGAACTCATTACTGGGACTTATAAGGAAAAGAGTGCTTCGCTGGCAGGACGGAGGTGTATGATGGCAGTCGGAAAAATAGAAATAAAAGATGTATCGAAGATCTTCAGAAGAAGTGAAGAAGAGCAGACACTGACTGCACTGGATCATATCAATCTTTCGATCGAACCCGGTGAATTTGTTTCGATAGTCGGTGCGAGCGGATGTGGAAAATCCACAATGCTCAGGATAATTGCGGGACTTGAGAAACCTACTCTCGGAGAAGTGATCTTTGACGGAGAGACCGTTACCGGAACCAGTGAGAAAAGAGGTCTTGTTTTCCAGAACCATGCGCTCTTCCCCTGGCTTACGGTATGGGACAATATCCTGTTTGGACCTAAATCGACAGGCAAGATCAAGGACAAGGAAAAGATCGCACTTGCCGAGAAACTTCTGAAGCAGGTAGGTCTGGAAAAATTCAAAAAAACTTATCCGAATCAGCTTTCGGGTGGTATGAGTCAGAGAGTTGCTCTTGTAAGAGCTCTTACCAATGAACCGGATGCCCTTCTTCTTGATGAGCCTCTCGGTGCGCTTGATGCATTCACGAGAATGAGCATACAGGATGCGCTTATCGATCTTTGGAAATCGGAAGAAAATACCATGGTACTCATCACTCATGATGTTGACGAGGCAATCTATCTTTCACAGAGAGTCATAGTAATGTCTCCGAGACCCGGACGTGTCATCGAAGACCTGAAGATAGATCTTCCGTATCCGAGAAACAGAAGTGATAAGAACTTTACCTATTACAGAAATCACATTCTGGAAAAACTTGATTTTGCACATCAGGAAGAAAATATCGAATACATGATCTAAGGAGAACCAATATGAAAAATAAGATACTTGCCGCGATCACGGCAGTGCTCGGATTACTTGCGGCAATAGGCCCCAGAACATTATTTCCCGTTTGCTCTGCTGCGGAAATGAAGATGAAATGTTACTATGCCGCAAATGCGGAAGTTGCAGTCGGTATCATCGCCGCCATAGTGGGAATAGCGATAATCCTTATCGATAAGAACAAGATCAGGATCACGCTTTCCGCGGTTCAGGCAATACTCGGTCTGGTGATAATACTGATTCCCACCGCTATCATCGGGGTGTGCGGAAGTCCTATGATGCACTGCGTATCAACGACCAAACCCGCACTTATAGTGATCGGTGCATTGGATATAACAGTCTCCGTGATTCTTGCTCTATTGATCGCAAGAGACATATCCATAGAAAAGAAAACAAGGTAAAAGAATTTGAAGATAAGAGAAGTGGCATTTAAAAAACTGATATACGGATCGATCGGAGCATCTGCAGTTTTTCTTTTTGCACTTCTCTTATCTTTTACCGTATTTGCGGGACGCATTCTTGACACAAGCCTTACACGCGGAATGGAGAACCTGCGTGAGAGGCTCGGTGCGGATATTGCCGTTGTTCCCAGAGGCTCGGAGAACAGCTACCAGGGGATCATACTCAGCGGTGAACCGGTTGAATGTTCGATGGACAGAAGACTGGAGGATGAACTCCGCGCGATGGACGGTGTTGAAGAAGTAACGCCGGTAATATATCTTGCAAGCCTCAATGCCTCATGCTGCAGCGTTCCGATACAGATAATCGGATATGATCCCGAAACGGATTTTGTGACTTCACCCTGGATCTCGGAGGATTATTCGCTCCGGCTCGGCAACGGAGATCTTATAGCGGGAGCCAATATTGCACTTGACGGAAATAATACACTTACTTTTTTCGGAAGAACATATGATGTCAGGGCAAGACTGAACAGGACCGGGACCGGAATGGACAAGTCTGTATATGTCACATTTGATGTCATGGAGCTGATGCTTGCCGATGCACGCGAAAAGGGCATCGAATTCGGAGACGGATCGGATGAGGGAATAACGGACAGGTATGTATCCGCATTTCTCATACGCGTGAAAGAAGGATCGGATGCGGAAGTTATTGCCGGAAGAATTTCAAGGAACAGTCTTGTCAGCGTTGTCCAGAGCAAGAATATGCTTTCATCCGTCACGGACGGTATAGGTGTCATATCCAAAATGCTGACTGTCATAACCTGGATCATGGTCATCATTGTCACACTCGTAACCGCAATACTCAGCGTATTCCGCGTGAACACCAGACGAAAAGAATGGGCTGTTCTCAGGATGATGGGCGCATCCGAAGGCTGGATACTGAGACTGATACTTCTTGAAAACATCATCATGTCCGGTGCCGGAGCAATCCTTGGGATCATCCTGGCATCACTTGCGGTTTTTCCTTTCAGCAAAATGATAGCCGACGCAATCGCTTTTCCGTATTACGGACCGGGAGCCGTTCAGATAATCATTGTATCTCTTTTTTCGATACTTATTACCGTATTGAGCGGAGCGATTCCCGGGATCGTCGCCGGAGCCAAAGCCGGAAAGACGGATTGCTATGTTCTTATGAGGGACGGAGAAAACTGATATGTCGATTGAATCCGTGAACATAACAAAAGAATATGTAAGACGAGGGAAAACTTTCCGCGCTGTTGATGAAGTGAGCATATCTGTTCCGAAGGGAAAGATCACGGTCGTAACGGGCAATTCCGGAAGCGGAAAAAGCACTCTCCTAAATATCCTTGCCGGAATGATAGTTCCCGAAGGTGGCACGGTGCGTATTGATGATACCGAGCTTCTGAGCCTGAAAAGCAGGGAAAGGGATAAGCTCCGCGGAAAAAAGATCGGAATAGTTCCCCAGGTGCAGAGCCTTATCGGTGGCCTTACCGTGAGAGAAAACATAGATCTCCAGAAGAGCTTTTCGGGAATAGCCGGTAATGACGGCGAAGAAAAGCTTGCAGATTACATAAAGGATCTGGAAATAGAAGACCTTCTGGATGTTTTTCCGAGTTCGCTGTCCGGCGGAGAAATGAAGAGAGCCGCTGTCGTCAGGGCAATATCCGGTGGTCATGAATATATATTTGCGGATGAACCGACCGGCGAGCTTGACCCGGAAAATGCATCAAGGATCATGGACGCTTTCAGAAAACAGGCTGACGAAGGCAGGGGAATACTTCTTATAACCCATGACAGTCTTGTGGAAGAAAGGGCCGATATCCTTTACCGGATGGAAAAAGGACACCTATTAAACTAAAGGTATATACTGCAGGCTGCAGTATGGTATTATGTATGCAGATTTTGAAGAAAAGGAGATCTGTATATGACCATACTGCAGCTTAAATACGTTATAGCGATAGATGAAGAATGCTCTATGAGAAAAGCGGCCGACAGACTCTATGTATCACAGCCGGGTCTTTCAAGTGCCGTAAGGGATCTTGAGAATGAACTCGGAATTCAGATTTTCGAAAGAGTCCATAACGGCGTAGTCACCACTTCCGCCGGAGCGTCCTTTATCGCCTACGCAAGGCATGCGGTGGAACAGTTTGAGATCATAGAGAATAAATATCTTGATGCGGGTAACGAGAAGCCTTCATTTTCCGTATCTATGCAGCATTATACATTTGCGGTAAATGCATTTATCGAAACTGTCAGGGAATACGACTATGAGCAGTATCAGTATTCCATCCGTGAGACGCAGACCGGTGAAGTCATTGAGGATGTAAAGAATCTCAAAAGCGAGATCGGTGTCATTGCACTAAGTGATTTCAACAAGAATACGTTCAAGAAGATATTTGTGGATGCATCTCTGGAATTCCATGAACTGTTTACAAGGAACAGTTATGTTTATCTGAAGAAGGATCATCCTCTAGCGAAAAAAAGAGAGATATCGCTTGAGGATCTGAAGGATTATCCTTGCATGGTTTTTGACCAGGGTGATTACAATTCGTTCTATTACAGAGAAGAAGCTCTTGCGACATACGATTACAAGAAAGCTATCTATACTAACGAAAGAGCGACATCCGTAGAACTGATGCTCGGACTTAACGGATACGCAGTCGGAGCCGCAATGCTTGGTGACAGTCTGAACGCTTCGGACATAAAGGTAATCAAGCTCAAGGAACAGGAAATACTCACTTTCGGGTATATAACAAGAAAAGGCAGCGAGATAAGCGAGATGGGCAAGCTGTTCATCAAAAAACTCAAAGCCGTAAAATGATAAAAGATCTTCTAAGGCTATCCGTCGTGATAGCCTTATTTTATAATCGGCGATAGTTTTTATAAAATTTACATATAAAGGGCGTTTGGCCATAATGGGATCATAAAGAAAATTGTTTTGTGTTTTTATGAGGTGAACACTATGGCTAACATACTCGCATTCGGAGATTCAAATACGTGGGGACTTGTTCCCGGAAACAAAGGCAGATATCCCTGGGGAGTGAGATGGACCAGCATAGTCCAGGAAAACCTTAAGCAGGTAAACCTTATCGAAGACGGACTCTGCGGAAGGACAACCGTATTCGAAGACAGGGAACGCCCTCATCTGAGGGGAACGGAACTTCTTCCCATATCGCTGGAGAAGAACTATCCGCTTGACGGAGCGGTCATCATGCTGGGAACAAATGACTGCAAATCATTTTATGGCGCAGATCCCAAGACTATAGGTGAGGGACTTGAGAAGTGCCTCGATGAACTCGAAAAATACATTGAGCCGCAGAACATCCTGGTCATCTCCCCGATACGTCTCGGTGAAGATGTCGGAAATCCGGAGAAGGATCCCGAGTTCAATGATGCTTCGGTTGAGACCAGCAGACATCTGAAGGAAGAGTACAGAAAGATCGCTCTGAAAAGAGGAAACAGATTTTTAGCTGCAAGTGATTATGCAACAGCAAGTTCCGTTGATGATGAACATCTGGATGAGAACGGACATAAGGAACTTGCGGGAGCGATAATAGGAAAACTGGAAGAAATGAGAATAGCATGATACAAGAAGGATCACGAAAGTGATCCTTCTTTTTTGCTCATCGATGTTATAAGCGCAAACTATAACAGGCGATAAGTTATGAGTATTTTACAGAAAAGTATTGCGGTGTGATAATCCATTCATAACAAATCAAAATAAAAAAACAAAAACGGATTTGTTAATCCAAAGTCACAGGAGGAGAAAGTTATGAAAAAGAATTTTGTAAAGAAGTTAGTAAGCGTCATTGCAGCAGCAGGTATTGCAGGAAGCCTTCTTGCAGGATGCGGAAATACATCCGATGCACAGACCACAGCACCTTCAAATGATCAGACCGCAAGCGCCGATGCACAGGTTGCCGATGCCGGAGCGGATGCAAACGCAGAGCAGGCACCCGAGATCAAGGGAACTATTACCGTAGCGGCGAGCCAGACTCCCCATTCGGAGATCCTTGCAGAAGCAGCTAAGATCCTTGAGACGGAAGGTTGGGAACTTAAGGTCACCGTATTCGATGATTATGTTCAGCCCAACAACGTAGTCGAGTCCGAAGAGTTTGATGCAAACTACTTTCAGCACATCCCTTACCTCAACTCGTTTAATGATGAACAGGGAACACACCTTGTAAATGCAGGCGGCATTCACTATGAGCCTTTCGGAATCTACGCAGGAACCAAGTCAAGCCTTGATGATATCGCAGACGGTGATGAGATTGCAGTTCCAAACGATACCACCAATGAAGCAAGAGCACTTCTTCTGCTTCAGGATAACGGAATCCTTACTCTCAGAGAGGGTGCGGGACTCACCGCAACCGTTAACGATATCGAGTCTTACAATGTTCAGGTCAAGATCATCGAGCTTGCAGCTGAGAGCGTTAAGGATGCGATCCCTGATGCGGCATATGTAGTCCTCAACGGAAACTATGCACTTGAAGCAGGACTTTCGGTAGGCAAGGATGCACTTGCATATGAATCCAATGATTCAACCGCAGCACAGACCTACGTTAACATCATCGCTGTCAAGGAAGGACACGAGAACGATGAGGGAATCAAGGCACTTGTAGAGGTTCTTAAGTCCGATGAGATCGTTCAGTTCATCAATGACACTTATGACGGAGCAGTTGTACCCTTCAAATAATCGGCAGCTTTACAAAGCGCTGACATTAACCGGACGGATATCGTACCATGAGCGAGAAGATCATAGAGATCAGACAATTGAATAAGAAATTTGTCTCCGAAAAAGGTGAGGTGGCAGCTCTTACTGATGTAAGCCTGGAGATTGAAAAGAAGGACATCTATGGAATCATAGGCCTCTCGGGGGCGGGTAAATCCACCCTCGTGAGGTGTATGAACCTCCTGGAGAGACCTTCTTCGGGAGAAGTCATAGTAAACGGAAAGAGCCTCACCGAATTAAGCGACAGACAGCTGCGCACCGAGAGAAGAAAGATCGGAATGATATTCCAGCACTTCAACCTTCTCATGCAAAGGAGTGTAGTGGACAATGTCGCTTTTCCATTGGAGATTTCAGGTCACAGAAAAAAAGATGCAAGGAAGAAAGCGCTCGAATATCTGGAGGCCGTCGGACTTACCGAGAAGGCTAATGCATATCCCGCACAGCTTTCCGGCGGACAGAAGCAGAGAGTGGCGATAGCAAGAGTGCTTGCTTCAAAACCCGAGATACTTCTGTGTGATGAGGCTACCAGCGCGCTGGATCCTCAGACGACAAAATCGATACTGTCTCTTCTAAAAGAGATAAATGAAAAGTACGGAATAACCATCGTAGTCATAACTCACGAAATGAGTGTCATCCAGGAGATATGCGATCATGTCGCCGTTCTCGAACACGGTAAGCTTGTTGAAAGCGGAACCACAGAGCAGCTTTTCAGATCGCCTAAGACCGCGGAAGCAAGAAGGCTCGTATTCAGCGGAAGCGAACATATTCTGGAGATGACATCCGAGCGTGTGGTAAGGATAAGCTTCCACGGCGGAAGTGCATATGAACCGACACTCGGCAATATAGTTCTTGAAACCAAGACTCCCGTAAATATCCTTTATGCAAATACGCAGACGGTTAACGGTGAAGCAGAAGGAGAGATGCTGATCCAGCTCCCTGCGGATAATGACAAAGCGGACAGGATAGTGGAATATTTCAGAGAAAAGGGACTGGATCCGGAGGAGGTGAAGGAATATGCTGAATCAGCAGGAAATACAGATGATAATTGAGGGCCTCAGGGACACTCTGATCATAGTAGGACTGTCAACTTTCTTCGGATATCTTCTCGGACTTCCGATGGGCATAATTCTTGCAGTTACCGACAAAGAAGGCATAAGACCCTGCAGGGTAGTTTATAAGCTTCTTGATCTTGTGACCAATGTTCTCAGAAGTTTTCCGTTCATAATACTTCTTGTAGTGCTTATTCCTGTCACGAGAGCGATAGTCGGCAAGAGTTACGGAACCGGTGCAACGATAGTCCCGCTTGTAGTTGCCGCTGCACCCTTTATAGGAAGAATGGTTGAAAGCTCACTCAAGGAAGTCGACAAGGGAGTGATTGAAGCGGCACAGAGTCTCGGAGCCGGAAACGGAACGATAATCTTCAAAGTTCTTATAGCCGAAGCAAGGACATCACTTCTTGTGGGAGCAACGATCGCATTCGGAACCATACTCGGATATTCCGCTATGGCAGGCGCCGTCGGCGGAGGAGGACTCGGAAGCATTGCGATCAGATACGGATATAACAGATTCCAGCCGCAGATACTCTGGCCTTCCGTAATAATCCTGATACTCCTTGTCCAGCTTTTCCAGATTCTCGGAATGAGAATATCCAAGAAACTCGACAGAAGAAAGAAATAAAGAGAGATCATATGAAATACGATTTTGATACAGTCTACGACAGAAAAAATACCAATTCACTGAAATGGGATTTTGCAATGGAAAGGCATCACAGTGAAGACGAACTTCCTCTGTGGGTTGCGGACATGGATTTCAAAACACCGCCTCAGGTGATCGAAGCATTGAAGAAGGCATCGGATGGTGCCTTTTTCGGGTATACGGAACCGAAGGAAGCGGATAAGAAGATCGTGTCCGAATGGTATAAGAGAAGACACGGGTTCTATCCGGATCCCGAAAGCATCATCTTTACTCCCGGAACCGTATTCGGAATAACCACGGCAATACTTGCATTCAGCGATCCCGGTGATGCTATCATGATATCGCAGCCCGTGTACTATCCGTTTTCGGAGGCCGTGCTTGATAACGGAAGAAAACTGATAAGCAATGAACTGGTCAGAGATAATAAAGGAAGATACGGTTTTGACTTTGCATCATTTGAAAAGCAGATAACCGAAAACGACGTTAAAATATATATTCTCTGTTCTCCCCATAATCCTGTGGGAAGAGTCTGGAAGAAAGAAGAACTTGAAAAAATCGCAGAGATTACTCTTAAGCATGATGTGCTTGTCATAGCAGATGAGATACATGCAGATTTTATCTACGAAGAAAATGAATTCGTCAGCTACGCTTCCATATCCGATGAAGTAAGGAACAACACGGTTCTGGCTACGGCTCCTTCCAAAACATTCAACACTGCAGGCCTTCAGATATCACCTATCTTCATATTTGATCAGGGTAAGAGGCGCCTGTTCAGGAAGAAGCTCGGAGCGTTAGGGTATTCACAGGTTGATTTCCTTGCTCTGGCAGCAATGAAAGCATCTTATACGGAGTGTGATGAATGGGTTGATGAAGTGGTTGATTATATCCATGAGAACATCCTGTATATGGAGCGTTTCCTTGAAGAAAGACTGCCGGAACTTAAGATGACCCACCCGGAAGGAACATATCTGACATGGGTCGATTTTTCCGGACTCGGACTGAGTGACAGAGATCTTGAAAGATTCATAAGAGAAGATGCAAAGCTCTGGCTCGATGCGGGATTCATTTTCGGAAAGAGCGGTACGGGATTTGAAAGATTCAATCTTGCTGCTCCGAGAAAGATCGTTGAAGAGTGTCTGAACAGACTTGAGAGTGCGATAAAATATCTGAAAAAATAAATCAAAAACATAACATAAATCGAATGCTAAAACCACTGAAATACTGATGGATACTGAAAGAGCGGGTTATAAGTTCTGCTTATAGCACGCTCTTAATTTTATGAATTATACAGAATAAAAAAGTTGTTGTATCGTATCAGCATAAACAAAAAACAATTTCTTCGAAACGACAAAACGAAGATGAGAACAAGGATAAGAGGAGGACTTAATTATGAGCAACCACGAATTCAAATTTGAAACCAAGCAGATTCACGTAGGACAGGAACAGGCTGATCCCACAACCGACTCCAGAGCGGTTCCCATTTATCAGACCACTTCATACGTATTCCATTCCGCACAGCACGCAGCTGACAGATTCAACTTAAGAGATGCCGGCAATATCTACGGAAGACTTACCAATTCCACCCAGGGTGTTCTCGAAGAGAGAGTTGCAGCACTTGAAGGCGGCGTCGCAGCACTTGCACTTGCATCCGGAGCAGCAGCAGTTACTTATTCGATCCTTGCGGTTGCGGGAGCAGGCGATAACATCGTAGCCCAGAACAGCATCTATGGCGGAAGCTACAATCTTCTCGACAATACCCTTCCCAATTACGGAATTAATACCAAGTTCGTCAACATCCACGATCACGCACAGGTTGCAGCTGCGGTTGATGACAAGACCAAGGCCATCTTCATCGAGACCCTCGGCAATCCCGGATCAGACATTCCCGATATTGAGAAGATCGCTGAGATAGCACATTCTCACAAGATCCCTCTCATCATCGATAACACTTTCGGAACTCCCTATCTCATTCGTCCTCTTGAGCACGGAGCAGACATCGTAGTTCACTCCGCTACCAAGTTCATCGGCGGACACGGAACAACACTCGGCGGACTTATCGTTGACGGCGGAAAGTTTGACTGGGCCGCATCAGGAAAGTTCCCTCAGTTCACGGAGCCTAACCCCAGCTATCACGGAGTATCATTCGTAGGAGCTGTCGGACCCGCAGCATATGTTACCTACATCAGAGCCATTCTTCTCCGTGATACCGGAGCGGCAATCTCACCCTTCAACGCATGGGCACTCATCCAGGGACTTGAAACACTTTCACTCAGACTTGAGCGTCATGTGGAAAACACCAGGAAGGTTGTAGAGTTCCTTGCAAACCATCCTCTTGTTGAGAAGGTAAGCCATCCTTCACTTAAGGATCACCCTCAGCACGATCTGTATGAGAAGTATTTCCCCAACGGCGGCGGATCGATCTTCACCTTCGACATTAAGGGCGGACAGAAAGAGGCATATGCATTCATCGACGGACTTAAGATCTTCTCACTCCTTGCAAATGTTGCCGATGTAAAGAGCCTTGTCATCCATCCTTATGACACCACTCATGCAGAGATGACTCCCGAGCAGCTCGCAGAAGCAGGCATCAGCCAGGCTACCATCCGTCTTTCAATCGGAACCGAGCATATCGATGACATCATCTGGGATCTCGAGCAGGGATTCGAAGCAGTAAAGGCACTGTAATAAAATGAACAAACCGGAGTTTTAATGAGCGTAGATATCGAAACAACCTGTATACACGGGAATGGTCAGCCGGAAAAGGATCACCCCTACCGTTCCATAATAACACCTATTTTCCAGGTAGCCACCTTTGCCCATCCGGGCATCGGAAGATCGACAGGCTATGACTATTCCCGAGTGGGTAATCCCACAAGAAATGATCTCGAGCAGGTTGTGAACGATCTTGAGCATGGACGCGGATGCCTTGCAACAACCAACGGAATGGCAGCCATATGGCTCACGCTCGAACTCTTTGATTCGGGATCGCATATAATAGCATCCGAGGATCTCTACGGCGGATCGGTAAGACTGTTTGACGCGGTAAAAGAAAGCCATGACATAAGTGTCAGTTATATAAATACTTCTTTTCCGGACGAAGTACGGAAGGCGGTCAGGGAAAATACAAAGGCACTCTATATAGAAACGCCAAGCAATCCCATGATGGAAGTCACAGACCTGGCGGAGATGAGAAAGATCGCCGATGAACACGGATTGCTGCTCATAGTCGATAACACGTTCCTTTCACCGTATTTCCAGAATCCGATAGATTTCGGAGCCGATATAGTCGTACACAGCGGAACCAAATATCTTGAAGGACATAATGACACGCTGGCAGGCTTTGTCATATCAAGGACAGAGGAGCTTCATGAAAGACTTGCATTCCTTTACAAGACCATGGGACCCTGTCTTGCACCGTTCGATTCGTTCCTTGTTCTCAGGGGAATAAAAACTCTTGCGATAAGACTTGAAAGGCAGCAGGAGAATGCGGTCAGGATTGCAAAATGGCTCAGATCAAATCCAAATGTAACCGAAGTCTATTACGTCGGACTTGAAGACCATCCCGGATATGAAGTAAACAAAAAGCAGTCGAGAGGCTTCGGCGGAATGATATCCTTCAGGACGAAGGATAAGGAAACGGCCGAGAGGATTTTGGCGAAGGTGAAGATAATAACCTTTGCGGAAAGCCTCGGAGGAGTCGAATCCCTGATCACATACCCGATGATACAGACTCACGGATATATCGATTCGGAGGTCAGGGAGAAACTCGGAATAACCGATACTTTACTAAGATTATCTGTAGGAATTGAAAATGTGAATGATCTCATAGGAGATCTGGAACAGGCATTTTCGGAATAGATAAATTAGGAGGAAAAAAATGTTTACAAGCGGTTTTCTCTGTTGTAATTAATATAATGTAGTAATAACAACAACACCATACAATAAGGATAAGCATATAATATAGGATAAGATATAAAGGATAAGGAGAAACTATTATGGCTAAGATTTATAAAAGTGCAATCGAACTGATCGGAAACACCCCTCTTCTCGAACTCACCCACATCGAGAAGAAATATGACCTCAAGGCAAAGCTTGTTGCCAAGGTTGAATATTTCAACCCTGCAGGATCCGTTAAGGACCGTATCGCCAAGGAAATGATCGAGGCAGCCGAGAAGGACGGATCTCTTAAGCCCGGAGCTACCATCATCGAGCCCACTTCCGGAAATACCGGTATCGGACTTGCAGCCATCGCAGCTGCCAAGGGATACAAGATCATCATCGTTCTTCCCGAGACCATGAGCGTTGAGCGCAGAAACATCATCAAGGCATACGGTGCGGAGATCGTTCTCACCGAGGGCGCTAAGGGAATGAAGGGAGCTATTGCCAAAGCTAACGAGCTTCACGATCAGATCGAGAACAGCTTCATCCCCGCACAGTTCGATAACCCCGCTAACCCCGAAGCACACTACAAGACCACCGGACCCGAGATCTGGAACGACACTGACGGAGAGGTTGCAGCATTCGTAGCAGGTGTAGGTACCGGCGGAACCATCACCGGTGTAGGTAAGTTCCTCAAGGAAAAGAATGCCGATGTCAAGGTATTCGCAGTTGAGCCCGCAACTTCACCCGTTCTTTCCGAAGGAAAAGCAGGTGCACATAAGATCCAGGGTATCGGTGCAGGATTTGTTCCCGCTACTCTCGACACCAAGATTTATGATGAGATCATCACCATCGAGAATGAAGTCGCATTCGAAGGCGGCAAGGAGATCGCTGTTGAGGAAGGATTCCAGGTAGGTATCTCTTCAGGCGCAGCACTCAAGGCAGCCATCAAGGTTGCACAGCGTCCCGAGTTCGCAGGAAAGACTGTCGTTGCTCTTCTTCCCGACAGCGGAGACAGATATTACTCAACAGATCTTTTCAATAATTAAAAAATTAGGAAAGTCCGACCTCGCAAAGACCGGAAGATACAGACCGTATCTTCCGGTTTCTTTTTATGCGTACAGACTTATTCCGGTGTTTATACTTCTTCTTTTTGTTATAAGCTGTGCTTATAACACTTAATAAATTATAACAATTATACAGAATGAAAAACGCGAAATATAATAATCTCATAAATAAGAACGAATTCTTCCCGGGAATGAAGAAGGAGGACAGATGGCAAGGAATATATTATTCAAACAGTATGAGGCGGATGATTATATAGACATAGCCGAAAGAACCGCCGACTGGATAAAGACAACCGAAAGAAAGACCGAGTACGGCAAAAGATGGATCCAGAGTCCCGATTCAACAGAGGACTTCTCCGATTATCCAATGCTTACGGAAAAGGCATTATACGGCGGATCGGCAGGTATCGGACTCTTTTACCTGAGATTATACCAGGTGACGAAAAAGAGCGAATACCTCGACGAAGCAAAGGCGGCTGCGGCAGACATCATAGCAACCGATGAGGGTAAGGAGTTTTACGATAAAGCATATAATGCCAAGGGAAATGACGATAAGAGAGTGCATGTCAAGAACATGCCCGGATGGATCGCAGGATACTATAACGGACCTACGGGAAGCGCTTATCTGATCCTCAAGCTGTATGAACTGACCAAAGAGGACATATACCTTGATTACGCAAGAAAGGTTGCTGACGATCTGCTGAGCGCGGGCACAGAGGATGCAGACGGACTTCACTTCAGTGAGCAGAACGATCTGTGCGGAGATGCCGGATTCGTAACATACCTTACATCCGTATATGAAGCTACGAAGGATGAAAGATATAAGAAAGCGGCTGCGGATATCGGTGATTATGTCCTGAAGAAAGGAAAGCCTGCGCCGAACGGCGGAAAGTACTGGAACGTAGTCGATCTTACGATAATAGATTTTCCCGCAGATGTTTTCTGGGTAGGACTTGCACACGGAACTTCGGGAGTCGGCTGGATCTTCACGATTCTTTATAAGCTGACCGGTGAAGACAGATTCCTTCAGGGCGCTAAGGATGCCGCGGATTACATTAAGGGGATCGCGGTCGGAGATGAAGATGCAGCACTGGTTCCATACCTCGACAGTCTTGAGAGAGGCCCTTCAACAGAGTTCTACTATCTGAGCACATGTCACGGACCCGCGGGAACCGCACTCCTTTTCGAAAAGCTGTACGAGATAACGAATGATAAGGGATATCTCGATCAGGTAAAGAGATTATCGAGAGGAATAATAAAGGCCGGAGCCCCGGAACATTATTCCAGAGGATACTGGAAGAGTCAGGCACTGTGCTGCGGAACGCCCGGATTGCTGGAACATTTCATTTCCGTTTACAGACTGACCGGAGAGGACGAGTTTTTACAATATGCGATCCGCACGGCCAGAACGGTGATAGGAGAAGCACAGATCGATGACAGCCCCACGGACATCTACAAGCTCCAGACCAAGGTCAGATGGGTCGGAAACTGGTGGAGGACGATACCGACGGATGTCCATACATATTCGGGACTGTATATAGGAACCGCAGGAAATGCTTGGAGCCTTCTGTCACTGGCAGCAGTACTTAAGAACGAGAAACTCATAGAAGTAGTTGAATATAATTATTAAGGAAAGAAGGATAAGAATATGGCTAAGATTTATGATTCAATAACGGAACTTGTAGGACACACTCCCCTGGTGAGACTTCACCGCTATGAGGAGAGCGAAGGACTTGAGGCAAACATCATCGGTAAGTTCGAATACTTCAACCCTTCGGGAAGTGTTAAGGACAGAGCTGCACTGAATATCATCGAGCAGGCTGAATATGAGGGCAAGATCAAGCCCGGAATGACACTCATCGATTTCACAAGCGGAAATACAGGAATCGGCGAAGCTACATATGCGAATGCCAAGGGGTATAAGTTTGTTGCGGTCATCCAGCCCGGAGTTTCAATAGAGCGTTCACAGATCCTTAAGGCTCTCGGAGCCGAGCTTCTCCAGGTTTCCGATGTACCCGGATTCGTAGAGATGCTCAAGACCGGTCTTTCTCTTGAAGGCTTATATAAGATCATGCATGATTTCGCGGAATCAAAGGGATGGTATTATCTCGACCAGTGCTCGAATCCCGCTAACGCAAGGGCACATATCCAGGCTACCGGCCCGGAGATCTGGGAAGATACCGACGGAAAGGTTGATTATATCGTACAGCTCGTAGGAACAGGCGGAACGCTGGCAGGTCTTTCGGCATATTTCAGACAGAAGAACCCTAATGTCAAGATCATAGGAGCACAGCCTCACAACAAGTCCCTTAAGAACCCCGAATTCCCCGAGCGCAACACCCTCGACGGAGTTCTTCAGTTCAACGGTGTTCCCAGTGATAAGGTTCCCACGCTTTTTGCACAGTTTGATGCTCATTATGACGAGTGCCTTGATGTCATTGCCGAGGATGCATACGAAGCAGGAAAGAAGGTAGTCGCTACCGAAGGATTCTTCCTCGGACAGTCCGCAGGTGCAGCCATCTGGACCGCTACACAGATTGCCAAGAGACCCGAAGCCAAGGGCAAGAATATCGTTGTCATTCTCGCAGATAACGCATTCAAGTACCTGTCCACCAATATGTATAAATAATAAACTCATATATGACAAAAATCGGGCAATTATCCGGCACGAAAGTGCCGGATAAACCTTTTTATTCTTGCATTCGTTCCTTTCAGCAAATATACTTTAGAAAGTAGCATTTGTTTTGGGCCGGAGGTACAAATATGAGAGAATTTAAGGGCTTTTCACATGGTGTGGATCTCGGGGGATGGTATTCACAGTGCAATCACACCAAGGAGCGTTACGATAACTTTATTAAGGAAGAAGATTTTGCCGTATTAGCCGGTTGGGGACTTGATCATGTAAGACTTCCCATCGATTACGAGCTTGTCGAGGATGATGAGGGAAATTATAAGGACGAGGGATTTGACCGCATCAGATTCGCCCTTGATACCGCGATAAAGAATAAACTCAACGTTGTTCTCGATCTTCACAAGACATACGGGTATTCTTTTGCACAGGAATACGGCGAGAGCGGATTTTTCGATAACGAAGACTATCAGGAGAGATTTTATAAGCTCTGGGAAAAGCTGGCTAAGGAGTTTTCGGGATACGGTGATGCAATTGCTTTCGAGCTTCTGAATGAGGTCACCAGCAAGGAATACAGCGATTCCTGGAACAGGATCTCCACCGAATGCATCAAGAGGATCCGTGCGATCGCTCCGAATGTTTATATTCTTCTCGGAGGATATTACAACAACAGCATCGTTGCTCTTAAGGATCTTGCAATGCCTGTTGACGATCATGTCGTCTATAATTTCCATTGCTATGATCCGCTTATCTTCACGCATCAGGGTGCGGGCTGGGTCAACGGCATGGATGTAAACTTCAGGCTTCCCATTGATGCCACATTCGGCGAGATGGGCGAAGCGGCAAGAAAGATGTTCGGAGGCGCAGGCCCGGATGTGAGCACCGGAGAAGACGGGGAGAAGCTCAGCAGCGCATATTTCGATAAGTGCTTTGCGGAAGCCGTATCCATTGCCGAGGAGAGAAATGTGCCTCTTTATTGCGGAGAGTACGGCGTGATCGAGAACGCAACTCCCGAAGATACCGTGAAATGGTATGAGATGATAAGCGCATCCTTCAACAAGTTCAATATCGGAAGAGCGGCATGGAGCTACAGATCCATGAACTTCGGTCTTTCCGATGACAGATTGTCCGAGGTAAGGGACAAACTTATAAAACTGCTGTGATCTAGGCGGCACCAGAGGTATCTATGACTATTGATGAATTGAAAAAGCTTAAGGCCGAGGGTAAGTACGATATCGCTCCCGTAAGCCTTGAGATCCTTTCCGATATGAGGACTCCCATACAGGTACTCAGGATCCTCAAGAACGTATCGGAGCACTGCTATCTTCTTGAATCCGCCAAGGAGAACGACAATTTCGGAAGATATACTTTCCTCGGATTTGATCCGAAGCTTGAGATCACCTGTCTCAACGGAAAGATGAAGATCGGTGATGAATCGATCGAAACGGATAAGCCCGAAGATGAGATAAGAAAAGTCCTGTCGAATTACAGAAGCCCCAGGATTTCTTCGCTTCCTCCTTTTACCGGAGGGCTCGTCGGATATTTTGCATATGATTACATCAAGTATGCCGAAAAGAGTCTTCACCTGACCGAAGAAGATGAGGAGCAATTCAATGACATTGATCTTATGCTCTTCGACAAGGTCATCGCATTCGATCATCTAAAACAGAAGATAGTTCTTATCGTTAATATTCATCTTGACGATCTCGAAAAAGAATACGAAAGAGCACAGAAGGACCTTGACGGTCTTAAGGATCTTATCGAAAACGGTGAGATGTGCAGTGAAATCTCGGGACATGCGACCGAGGAATTCAAGCCCGTATTTGAAAAAGAAGAATTCTGTGCGATGGTAGAAAAAGCCAAGCATCACATAGTTGAAGGGGATATCTTCCAGATAGTCCTTTCCAACAAGATGAGCGCACCTTTCGAAGGATCTCTTCTTAATACGTACAGGATGCTCCGTACGATCAATCCTTCACCTTATATGTTCTATTTCAGTTCCAACGATCTTGAACTTGCGGGTGCTTCGCCCGAAACTCTCGTAAAGCTTCAGGACGGGGTTCTTCATACTTTTCCTCTTGCGGGAACCAGAAAACGTGGAAAAGACGAAGCCGAGGACAGAGCGCTTGTGGAAGAACTGCTCGCAGATCCCAAGGAGCTTGCCGAGCATAACATGCTCGTGGATCTCGGAAGAAATGATCTCGGAAGAATATCGAAGTTCGGAACCGTAAGACCCGAAAAACTCAGAGAGGTTCTGTTCTTTTCACATGTAATGCATATAGGATCCACAGTAAGAGGTGAGATCAGGGATGACGAGGATGCGCTGTCCGCGATAGGAGCGGTGCTTCCCGCGGGAACACTTTCGGGTGCACCGAAGATCAGGGCATGTGAACTCATCGATGAGCTTGAAGGAAATAAGAGAGGAATATACGGCGGAGCGATAGGATATATCGACTTTACCGGAAATCTCGATACATGCATTTCCATAAGGCTTGCTTACAAGAAAAAGGGCAAAGTATTCGTAAGGAGCGGCGCGGGAATAGTTGCCGATTCCGTGCCTGAGTCGGAATTTACCGAATGCATCAACAAAGCCTCTGCGGTTGTTAAAGCAATCAAAGAATCCGGGGAGGTGTGAAGATGATACTGCTTATAGATAATTACGACAGCTTCTCATATAACCTCTACCAGCTTATCGGAGAGATAGATCCTGACATCAGTGTCGTAAGAAACGATGCACTCACAATCGACGATATAAGAAAGCTTAAACCTTCACATATCATCTTAAGCCCCGGCCCCGGAAGACCCGAGGATGCGGGCATTTGCATTGATGTCGTAAAGGAATTATCCGGTGAGATCCCCATACTCGGTGTATGCCTCGGACATCAGTCCATCTGCGCGGCGTTCGGCGCTACGGTAACATACGCAAAGCATCTGATGCACGGAAAGAGTTCGATAGTCACTCTTGATAACACATCGAAGATCTTTAAAGGCTTCGGTGAGAAAACCGAAGTTGCAAGATACCATTCACTTGCCGCGGATGAAGCAACGATACCTGATGTGCTGAAGGTTACGGCGCGTACCGACGACGGTGAAGTCATGGCTGTCGAACACAGGGAATATGCGGTTTACGGACTTCAGTTCCATCCCGAGTCGATCCTTACACCTGACGGAAGGAAGATGCTCCGGAATTTCCTTGATAAATAGACCGAACACTAATGGGAACGATTGCATCGTTCCCATTTTGAAAAGGAGAAAAATATGGGCCTTGAAGAATTCCTCGCATCCGGCAATGAAAGACTTGATATGCAGCTTAAGTTCACCGCCGAGATCGATAAGATGACATCTGTATACCGCAGAACACTTCTGATCGACGGATCGAGAAGGGAAAACGATGCCGAGCATTCATGGCATATTGCGGTGATGGCACTGCTCTTCAAAGAGTATTGCATTGAAGATCCCAATGTAGAGCATGCGATCAGGATGCTTGTGGTTCATGATCTCGTGGAAATATATGCGGGAGATACATTCGCATATGATGATAAAGGAAATGCAAGCAAGGAAGAAAGAGAAAAAGCCGCGGCGGATAAACTCTTTTCACAGATACCTCCCGAGCAGGGTGCGGAGATAAGAAGTCTCTGGGAAGAATTCGATGCTGCCCGGACAACGGATGCAAAGTATGCCGCTTGTCTTGACAGGCTTCAGCCTTTTCTTCACAATACGCTTACCGAGGGCCATACATGGAGGGAGGGCCACACATGCAGGGAGCAGGTTGAAAAGAGAATGAAGATAATAAAAGAATTCATGCCTGCGGTATATGAATGGGTCGATAAGAACATCGAAAGAGGGATCGAAAAAGGATGGTTACAATCATGACATCTGTGTCATAAAAATATTTTTTAAAAATGTGTTGACAAAAATTTTTTTTAAGAGTATTATTCGAGCATGAATTGGAGCAATGGAGTTCCGGATTAACTTTTCCGGGACTCCATTTTTTATATCTTGTTTAAAGCAAAGGCGCTTTTAACTTTACCGGAAGTTAGAAGCGCCTTTTATTTTTTCAAAGCGCTCCAAAAATCCAAGAGGAGGAAAACATTATGGAAGAAATTATGAGTATTGTCGACGGAAAACTGTTTGGCGTATGGTTTCTGATCGGCGCCGCGCTTGTATTCTGGATGCAGGCGGGATTTGCAATGGTGGAGACCGGATTTACGAGGGCAAAGAACGCCGGTAATATCCTGATGAAGAACCTGATGGATTTCTGCATTGGATGCTGCGTGTTTATCCTGATCGGTTTCGGATTACTGCTCGGTGAGGATCTTTGCGGATTTATCGGAAAGCCCGGATTCGACATCTTCACCGCTTACGGAAATTTCGACTGGTCAAACTTCGTATTCAACCTTGTGTTCTGTGCAACAACCGCAACCATAGTATCCGGTGCTATGGCGGAAAGAACCAGATTCCTGAGCTACTGTGTATACTCCGCAGTTATCTCGGCACTTATCTATCCCATTGAGGCACACTGGATCTGGGGCGGCGGCTGGCTCGCTCAGCTCGGTTTCCATGATTTCGCAGGATCATGTGCGATCCACATGGTCGGCGGTATCTCAGCGCTTATCGGTGCTATCATGGTCGGACCCCGTATCGGAAAATTTGAAAAGGATTCCAAGGGTAAGGTTACCAAGGTAAACGCATTCCCCGGACATAACATTCCCATCGGTGCACTCGGTGTATTCATTCTCTGGCTCGGCTGGTACGGATTCAACGGTGCTGCATGTACTTCGGTCGATCAGCTCGCATCCGTATTCGTAACAACAACGATCGCTCCTTCGATCGCAACAGTAGTATGTATGATCTTTACCTGGATCAAATATGGCAAGCCCGATGTTTCAATGTGTATGAACGCTTCACTCGCAGGTCTCGTAGCGATCACCGCTCCCTGTGATGTAACCGATGCATTCGGTGCGATCGTTATCGGTGCTGTAGCAGGACTTCTTGTCTGCTTCGGCGTATGGCTTCTTGATTACAAGCTTCATGTAGATGATCCCGTCGGTGCCGTTGCCGTACATATGATGAACGGTATCTGGGGAACCATCGCAGTCGGTCTCTTTGCAACACCTGACGCTCCCGACAGCGAACTTACAGGTCTTTTCTACGGCGGCGGATTTGAGCTTCTCGGAAAACAGCTTCTCGGATTTGCAGCTGTTGCAGCATGGACCGTAATCGGAATGGTAGTAGTTTTCTCAATAATCAAAGCAATCTTCGGACTCCGCGTTACCGAAGAAGAGGAGATCGAAGGTCTCGATATCAAAGAGCATGGTCTTGCATCCGCATATGCAGGATTCAGCATTGTCGATCTTTCAGGCGCTGTAATGAGTGAGAACGAGAACACCAGTCTCGGAACCGCTGATTATGATAAGGCAAGCGATGCTCAGAAGAAAGCATCCGTACAGGTTGTTGACGCTGAGAAGGAAATGAAGGCTGCAGGTGTAGTGGCAGATACCGGAATGCATAAGGTTGTCATTATCACCAAGCTTTCCAGATACGATGCAATGAAGAGAGCTCTCAACGATCTCGGTGTTACGGGTATCACCGTTACCCAGGTTACCGGATGCGGTATCCAGAAGGGTGCGGGCGAGATGTACAGAGGAGTTGAGATGGATATGACGCTTCTTCCCAAGATCAAGATGGAAGTCGTTGTCAGCAAGATCCCTGTTGATGCTGTTATCGAAACCGCCAAGAAGACTCTTTACACCGGCAAGATCGGTGACGGTAAGATCTTCGTATATCCTGTCAGCAGAGTTGTAAAGATCAGGACCGGTGAAGAAGATTACGCGGCACTTCAGGACGTCGAATAAATCTTTTCATATTAAATAAGCGTGAGCAAAAGGGGACGGTTCTTCCGTATCAGACAGTGAACGTAGGAACTGTTTCCCTGTTCACGGAAAATAATCTGTAATAAAAATGCATGATACGAAAATTTGCACTTGACATTGCATCTTAAAAAGATTATTTTATTCTGCAAGAGGCAACGGCGTCTCTAATGTCAGTAATGGCATTAGAGGCGCCTTTTCTTTTTTTATTTCTGATCTGAGAGGAAAAGGACATGGACAATAATCTTTCATACGACAGAGAACATGATGCGTGTGGAATCGGTGCGGTCGTCAAGATCGACGGCGTTCCCGAATATTCCGTAATGGATGATGCACTTACCATAGTCGAAAAGCTCGAGCACAGAGCAGGTAAGGATGCGAGCGGTAAGGTCGGAGACGGCGTAGGAATACTGCTCCAAATCTCACATCCTTTCTTTTCCGCTGTCGCGAAAAAGATAAACATAAAACTCGGCGCAGCCGGCGAGTACGGTATCGGTATGTTCTTCCTTCCCCAGGATGAACTTAAGAGAACCTTCGCTAAGAGACTTTTCGAAGTGATCGCAGGAAAAGAAGGAATCGATACTCTCGGCTGGAGAGAGGTTCCCATTCATCCCGAGATCCTCGGAAAGCGTGCACTGGACTGCCAGCCGTCCATCTGGCAGTGCTTCCTTAAAAAGCCCGCTAAGATTGCAAAGGGAATAGATTTCGACAGAAGACTTTACGTTGTCAGGAGAGAATTCGAACAGAGCTCCGATGACACATATATCGTTTCACTTTCATCAAGGACGATCGTTTATAAGGGAATGTTCCTTGTAGGCCAGCTCAGAAGATTCTACGACGATCTTCAGAGCAAGGACTATCTGTCGGCGATCGCACTGGTTCATTCCAGATTCTCTACCAATACTCTTCCCAGCTGGGAGAGGGCACATCCCTACAGATTCATCGCTCATAACGGTGAGATCAATACCATCCGCGGCAACTCCGACAGAATGCTTGCACGTGAAGAGACGATGCATTCCAAGCTTCTCGAGGAAGATGCGAGCAAGATCTATCCCGTTATCTCCGCAAGCGGATCCGACTCCGCAATGCTCGACAACACTCTCGAATTCCTTTACATGAACGGAATGGATCTTCCTCTCGCAATGATGGCACTCATTCCCGAGCCCTGGAAGCACAACCGTTTCATGAGTGAATCCAAGAAGGATTTCTACCATTATTATGCAACCATGATGGAGCCATGGGACGGTCCCGCTGCGATCCTTTTCACCGACGGTGAACTTTTCGGTGCAACTCTCGACCGTAACGGACTCAGGCCTTCCAGATATTATATAACCGACGATAACCGCCTCATCCTTTCATCGGAAGTAGGCGTACTTGATATTGCTCCCGAGCACATCATCAAGAAATCAAGACTCACTCCCGGAAGAATGCTTCTTGTAGATACGAAGAAAAAGAGGATCATTTCCGATGATGAGTGCAAGGAATTCTATGCATCATCAAATCCGTACGGTGAGTGGCTCGATGCACATCTGATCCATCTCAAGGATCTGAACATCCCCAATCATCAGGTTCCTGTACACACCCAGCCCGAACGTGACAGACTTTACAAGGTATTCGGTTACAGCTACGAGGAGGTTAAGTCCTATATTCTCGAAGCCGCAACAAACGGCGCTGAACCTACCGTATCGATGGGACATGATGTTCCGCTTGCATCGCTTTCGGAGAACCATCCCCTGCTCTACGGTTTCTTCAAGCAGCAGTTTGCGCAGGTTACCAATCCTCCCATCGATTCGCTCCGTGAGAAGATCGTAACCGACACGACCGTATACATCGGATCCGACGGTGATCTCTTAAGTGAAAAGAGTGAGAACTGCACGGTGCTCGAGGTTAATAACCCGATCCTTACCGGCGTGGATCTTATGAAGATCCGTTCGATGAAGCATAAAGGATTCAAGACCGAAACTGTTTCTCTTCTTTATTATAAGCACACCTCTCTCTCACGTGCGGTTGAGCAGCTCTATCTGTCCGTTGACCGTGCCGTATCGGGCGGAGCCAATATCATCATCCTTTCCGACAGGGGTGTTGACGAAAACCATGTACCCATCCCTGCACTTCTCGCAGTCTCTGCGGTTGAGCAGCATCTTGTCCACACCAAAAAGAGAACCGCGGTTTCACTTATCCTCGAGACTGCTGAAGTAAGGGATGTACACCAGACCGCATGTATCCTCGGTTTCGGTGCACGTGCGGTAAATCCTTACCTTGCTCATGAATGTATCGAAGAACTCATCACACTCGGTCTTCTCGACAAGGACCTTCATACCGCAATAGATGATTTTGATAAAGCTCTTCTTTCCGGCGTCGTAAAGATCGCAGCCAAGATGGGTATCTCCACCATACAGTCATATCAGTCCGCAAGGATCTTCGAAGCAATCGGACTGTCCGATGAAGTCATCGATAAGTACTTTACCGGAGTATCCAGCAGAGTCGGCGGTATCGGAGTCAAGGAACTCGAACAGGGCATCGCATACAGACATGACAGAGCATTCGATCCCATGGGCCTTCCCATCGATCCCGTTCTCGACAGCACCGGCTTCCATAATCTCAGAAGCGGTGAAGGCAAGGAAGATCACCTCTACAGTCCCAAGACCATCGTGCTTCTCCAGCAGGCAGTCAGGACAGGGGATTTCGAAAAGTTCAAGGAGTACAGCGCACTTGTCGATGATGCGGCTCATCCTCATACACTCAGGGGACTTCTTGAATTCGTTCCCGCAGGAAAGCCCATACCGATAGACAAGGTCGAACCCGTATCTGAGATCGTAAAGAGATTCCAGGTCGGCGCAATGAGCTACGGTTCTCTTTCGAGAGAAGCCCATGAGACCATCGCAATCGCCATGAACAGACTCGGCGGCCGTTCCAATACCGGTGAGGGCGGCGAAGCATCCGACAGATTCGGAACAGAGAAAAACAGTGCGGTAAAGCAGGTTGCATCCGGACGTTTCGGCGTTACGGAGGAATACCTTCTTTCCGCTAAGGAAATACAGATCAAGATGGCACAGGGTGCTAAGCCCGGTGAAGGCGGAAACCTTCCGGCGAAGAAAGTATATCCCTGGGTTGCCAAGACCAGATGTTCAACACCGGGTGTACAGCTTATTTCCCCGCCTCCTCATCACGACATTTATTCGATCGAGGATCTGGCACAGCTTATTTACGATCTCAAGAATGCAAACAGAGACGCAAGAATATCCGTCAAGCTTGTTTCCGAAGCAGGCGTTGGAACCATCGCCAGCGGTGTTGCCAAGGCCGGAGCACAGGTTGTGCTCATCTCCGGATATGACGGAGGAACAGGTGCGGCACCTTACAGTTCGGTACACTCCGCAGGCCTTCCCTGGGAACTCGGTGTTGCCGAGACACATCAGGCTCTCATCGAAAGCGGTCTGAGATCCAGAGTAAGGATCGAGACCGACGGAAAGCTCATGACAGGACGTGATGTTGCGATCGCAGCATTCCTCGGTGCAGAGGAATTCGGATTTGCGACCGCTCCGCTTGTATCACTCGGATGTATGATGATGAGAGTATGTTCGAAGGATACCTGCCCTGTAGGTATCGCCACACAGAACGAGCTTCTCAGAAAGAGATTCGCAGGCAAGCCCGAACACCTCATGAACTTTATGACCTTCGTTGCAATGCAGCTTCGTGAGATCATGGCACAGCTCGGATTCACAAGTGTCGATGAGATGATAGGACGTACCGACTGCCTGAGAAAGCGCGATAAATTCGGTCAGCCCCATGCCGGTACGATCAGCTTCGACAGGATCCTGACCGAAGGATTTGCAGGTGAAAAAGAAAACAGATTCGATCCGAAGCAGAGCTTTGATTTCGAACTTGAGAAGACTCTCGATGAAAAGAAGCTTCTTCCCTGGTTCGAAAAATCGGTCAAGTCCAAGGAAAAGACCTCATCCATTTCCCTTAAGGTAAGCTCTACGGACAGAACATTCGGAACGATACTCGGATCGGAGATAGTAAGAAAGTACGGCGAGGATTGCGGAAAGCTTTCCGAAGACAGATTCCATGTAAACTGCGAAGGCGGCGGCGGTCAGTCATTCGGTGCATTCATTCCCCACGGACTTACGATCTCACTCAAGGGTGATGCGAACGACGGATTCGGAAAAGGCTTGTCCGGCGGAAAGCTCGTTCTTACACCTCCCGAAAAGAGCCCGTTCAAAGCATCCGAGAATATCATCGTAGGTAACGTAGCGCTTTACGGTGCAACATCGGGCAAGGCATATATCTGCGGCGTAGCGGGCGAAAGATTCTGCGTAAGAAATTCCGGCGCGACCGCTGTAGCCGAAGGATGCGGAGATCACGGTCTCGAATATATGACCGGAGGAAGAGCCGTCATACTCGGAACTACGGGTAAGAACTTTGCGGCAGGCATGAGCGGCGGTATCGCATATGTGCTCGACAGGGATCACAGCCTGTACCGTAAGATCAACAAGGATATGGTAGAACTCGAAGAAGTCACCGAAAAGTATGACATCGAGGAACTTAAAAGTATCCTTGAAGATTACGTTAAGTCAACGGATTCCGAACTCGGAAAAGAGATACTTGATAATTTCGATGCCGAACTTCCCGGATTCAAGAAAGTTATCGCAAGGGATTATCAGACAATGATAAGAACCATCGGAAAATACGAAGAGCAGGGTATTTCCAGGGAAGCTTCCGAACTCGAAGCGTTCAAGGAATTTACCGGTGCTGCGGTATGACCGGTCCGGACATGAAGTGATAACGAGTATAGGAAACAGGTAAAGACTATGGGAAAACAGACAGGATTTCTTGAATATGCCAGGAAAGAAAATAACGAGATACCGGCTAAGGAAAGAATAAAGGGATATAAGGAATTCCATACTTTTGCATCGGAAGAAGTCAGAAGATGTCAGGGCGCAAGATGCATGAACTGCGGTGTTCCGTTCTGCCAGTCGGCTATGAGCCTGAGCGGAATGGTCGTGGGATGTCCTCTTCACAATCTCATTCCCGAATGGAACGATGCGATATACAGGGGAGAGGATTCACATGCTCTCGCAAGACTTCTCAAGACCAACAGATTTCCCGAGTTCACGGGCCGTGTATGTCCCGCACTCTGTGAGAAGGCATGCATATGCGGACAGTATGACGATCCCGTGACCGTCAGGGATAATGAACTCTATCTCATAGAGGAAGGCTATAAGAACGGCTGGATGAAGGGCGATGCACCGATCAAGGAAAGCGGCAAGAAAGTCGCCGTCATCGGAAGCGGTCCCTCCGGACTTGCCGCAGCCGATGCCCTGAGACGCCGCGGACATGCCGTGACCGTTTATGAAAGAGACGACCGCATCGGCGGACTTCTCATGTACGGTATTCCCAACATGAAACTTGACAAGAGTGTCATTTCAAGAAGACAAAAGCTTATGGAAGAGATGGGAATAGTCTTCAAGACAGGTGTTAATGTAGGTGAGAAGGTCAAGGTAAGCACTCTTAAGAAAGAATATGATGCCGTTGTCCTCTGCTGCGGCGCAAAACAGCCCAGAGCACTTACTGCGGAAGGAATGGAAGGATGCGAAGGAATATACTTTGCCGTTGATTTTCTCAAGGCCGCAACAAGGAATGTTCTCGATATAGAATCCCTTCCCGCAAAATTCGATGCGAAGGATAAGCATGTGGTCATCGTAGGCGGCGGTGATACGGGTAATGACTGTATCGGAACCGTCATAAGAATGGGATGCAAGTCCGTCACCGCACTTGAGATGATGCCCAAGCCTCCCGTAGAAAGAGCCGCGAACAATCCCTGGCCCGAATGGCCCAAGACACTGAGAACCGATTACGGACATGTCGAGGCGAAGGAAGTATTCGGAGAAGATCCCAGAGTATTCAAAACAACCGTTAAGAAAGTCATATCCAAGAAGGATAAGATCACCGAGATAGAAACCGTCGAGGTCGGATTTGATAAGGGCAAGCTCGTAAACGTAAAGGGATCCGAGAAGAAGATCAAATGTGATCTGCTCCTCATTGCGGCAGGCTTCATCGGAGCCGAGAAGCTCGTACCCGAATCCTTCAAGCTCGATATGACGCCCAGGGGAGTGGTTGCAACACCCGAGGGCAAATATTCCACCAATGTACCCGGAGTATTTGCGGCAGGCGATATGAGACGCGGACAGAGCCTTGTTGTATGGGCGCTTGCGGAAGGCACCGCAGCCGCAGCTGAGGTCGACGAATACCTGATGGGCTACAGAAATGCATGACGTATCGTGGGGACGGTCATCCGTCCCCATGTTTTTTCTTGACATACAAGCGCTGTTTGCTGTATAAATGATGCATATGAGCAATGGCGTTCATTTCATAAAGACAACGGTCTTTGGTGAAATGGGCGCTTTTTTTCTTAACAGGTATACCGGGAGGTAATATGAATTACACAGATCAGGAAGTAAAAATGTTCGTTGAAGAAGAGGACGTTAAGTTCATCCGTCTTGCATTCTGCGACGTATTCGGAAGACATAAGAATGTTTCGATAATGCCTACGGAACTGGACAGGGCGTTCAGCGAGGGAATCGCCATCGATGCGTGGTCGGTGGAAGGATTTGATATAGATGCCAAATCGGATCTGTTCCTTCATCCCGATCCGTCGACGCTTGCCGTACTTCCCTGGAGACCCGAGCACGGAAGGGTTGTCAGGATGTACTGCAATATCACATGGCCCGACGGAACTCCTTTTGCATGCGATGCGAGGACCTTCCTCAGAAATGCCGTGGATGCTGCGGCAAAGAAGGGCTATTCCTTCCGTTTCGGAACAGAGTCCGAATTCTATCTGTTCAGAAATGACATGGAAGGCGTAAATACCGGAATCCCTTATGATGATGCGGGATATATGGACATCGGCCCAACTGACAGATGCGAGAATATCAGAAGAGAGATCTGCATAACTCTCGAGCAGATGGGAATACTTGCCGAAAGCTCGCATCATGAAGAAGGTCCCGGGCAGAATGAGATCGATTTCAGATACTGCGATGCGCTCAAGTCCGCTGATGATGCGATGACCTTCAGGAGCGTTGTAAGCGCGATCTCCAACAGAAACGGTGCAACTGCTGACTTTTCACCCAAGCCCGTTGAGGGAAAAGCCGGTAACGGAATGCATATCAATTTCTCCGTAGCAAAGGGAAAAGAGAACGTATCCTTTGAACCCGTTGTTGCCGGCATACTTAAGTATGTTGCTGACATGACACTGTTCCTTAATCCGAGCAAGGGTTCATACAACAGACTCGGTTCATCCAAGGCACCCGAGTATATTTCATGGGCCAAGGAGAACCGTTCCGCACTCATCAGGATTCCCGCAGCTTCCGGCGAGTATGTGAGAGCTGAGCTCAGATCTCCCGATCCTTCAGCCAATCCCTATCTTGCATTCGGACTTCTCATTTATGCGGGACTCGAGGGACTTGAGAACGGACTTGTTCCTCCCACAGCCATCGAGACGAATCTGTACGCTGACGGTGAAAAGAATTCATCACTTGCCAAGCTTCCTTCATCCCTCAAGGATGCGGCAGAACTTGCACAGACAAGCGAATTCATCAAGAAGTATGTGCCCGAAGAGATCTTATCTTCATATCTTAAGAGAGCAGAGAAATAAATGACACCTGCTGAACATGTTTACAGCGTGCTGCTGGTATCGGCATCGGAAAAAATAAATAATGCGCTGAGACAGGAACTGTCCGGAGGAAAATACGATCCGGTAGTCGTTGTGGACAGCATTGCCAAGGCACAGAGGAGAATGGTCGATGAAGACTTCGACCTTGTATTCATCAACGCGCCTCTTCCCGATGACTTCGGAAGAAAATTCGCGATAGATGTCTGTACCGACAGTGAAAGGGTCTGCCTCATCATGGTAAGAAGCGATATGTTTGATGAGATCAGCTCTTCACTCACACCCAGGGGTGTCATGGTAATTAAAAAGCCTCTGGAAGTAAACCGCCTCGATGAGATGCTCGGAGTCATGTGCAGCATCAGGGAGAGGCTCAGACGCATCAAGAAAAAGACCGTTTCGCTTGAAGAGAAGATGGAAGAGATAAGACTCGTCAACAGGGCTAAATGGGCACTCATAAAGAGCTGTCATATGACGGAGGAAAATGCCCACAGATATATCCAGAAGCAGGCAATGGATCTGTGTCTGAGCAAGAAGGAAACCGCGGAAAACATCCTGAAAACCTACGGATGACGGACTGCTACGATAATTTCATAAAGACTATCCTAAAAGTATATATTATGAGCCGGTAAACAGTGTTAGAATGTCAAAAGTGTTTACCGGCTCTATTGCCGAGTTTCTTTTGGGAGGAATATTTATGAAAAAGAAATTGTTAATGATGATCTGTGCATGCGCTTTAAGCGGCGCATTGCTTGCGGGCTGCGGAAGCGAACCTGCCGCAGACGGACCGGATACCGGAATTGATGACATCGAAGATGATTACGACGAGGACGATTTAACCGGATACGATGAAGACTATGATCAGCCGGTTATATCCGAATATGAGGTTCAGGAGCTTCTCAGCGGTCTCATAGGAGAATGGACAGACGCGGATGCCGGAATGGATCCCACTTATCTCAACATCTACTGTAACGGTCACACATATAATTATGATCTTGAAGACATGTCTCTTCTCGGCTCCGTAAGCGGAAGGATTGAGATCACAACCGAAGATCATCCCGACGGAACCGCTTCATACTGGTATACTTTCTATGATGAGAACGGTGATATCTGGGAATCGTTTGCCGCAGATCTTGATGATATGAATCCCACCGATATTTACTCGGGCCAGGACGGTGCACTTCACTTTGTACGCAACGATTCAGCTGTTTCCGAGCCCGTCGGCGAAGGCAGAGGAGATGTTTCGCCTTATTACTTCCTCGGAATATGGGGAGTCGACGACGGCAGTTACTGGATGCAGATAACTGATGAAGGAGACGGCAGTTACCATGTACATATCCAGAGCATGATAGTTGACAATATAGGATATATTTGGGAATATTACACATACTTTGATGATGATTCCGAATTTCTTTTCTGCGATGACGGTGAGATGTGGGAGTGCGAAATGATTGATCCCGAGCAGGAGAACCAGTATCTGGTATATGATGACGGTTCGGTTAATTTCTACTTTGTAGACGGCGGAATCTGCTGGGGAGATCATAATGATCCTTCGCATCAGTCCGTAGTCTTTGAATTCAGTTCGGATAATTGATCCGTCTTTTTACGGGATAAAAACAATTAAAAAAATATCCGTATTATTTCTTGACAACTGAAATTTACGGTAGTATCTTAACAGATGAAAAGGCAAAGGCGTCTTTTTTGTAAACATACAAAAAAGGCGCTTTTGTCTTTTTTGTTTCCAAAATTTAAGGAGGAATCTACTATGGAAACACATTCAGTACCGGAACTTTTTGGATCACAGGTTTTTGACGATCGTCAGATGAGATCAAGACTTTCGTCCAAAGTATACGCATCACTCAGAAAGACCATCGATGAAGGCAAGAAACTCGATCCCAAGGTAGCGGAATCGGTTGCACAGGCAATGAAGGAGTGGGCGCTCGAAAAGGGTGCGACTCATTACACTCACTGGTTCCAGCCTCTTACCGGAATTACCGCTGAAAAACACGACTCATTCATCTCACCTTCACCTGACGGAAGTGTCATAATGGAATTCTCAGGCAAAGAGCTCATCCAGGGTGAGCCCGATGCATCTTCCTTCCCTTCGGGAGGACTCAGAGCTACATTCGAAGCAAGAGGATATACGGCATGGGATCCTACCTCATATGCATTCATCAAGGATAAGACCCTCTGCATTCCCACTGCATTCTGCTCATACGGCGGAGAAGCACTCGATAAGAAGACTCCCCTCCTTCGTTCCATGGAGGCGCTCAACAAGCAGGCTCTCCGTATCCTTCGTCTCTTCGGAAACACCACTGCCAAGAACGTCAAGACTTCCGTCGGACCCGAGCAGGAATACTTCCTTATTACCAAGGAAATGTACGATCAGCGTCCCGACCTGAAGTTCACCGGAAGAACCCTTTACGGTTCAAGACCTCCCAAGGGCCAGGAAATGGACGATCACTACTTCGGAGTCATCAAGCCCAGAGTACAGGCATTCATGAACGACCTCAACGAGGAACTCTGGAAACTCGGAATCCTTGCAAAGACCGAGCACAATGAGGTTGCACCAGCTCAGCACGAGCTCGCCCCCATCTACTCGACCACCAATATCGCGACAGACCAGAACCAGCTCATGATGGAGATCATGCAGAAGGTCGCATCAAAGCACGGACTTGTATGCCTGCTCCATGAGAAGCCCTTCGCAGGCGTAAACGGAAGCGGTAAGCACAACAACTGGTCAATGGCTACCGATACCGGTATCAACCTTCTTTCTCCCGGCGATACACCTTATGAGAACGCACAGTTCCTCCTTTTCCTCTGTGCGGTCATCAAGGCGGTTGATGATTATCAGGATCTTCTCAGACTCTCCGTTGCCACTGCGGGTAACGACCACAGACTCGGAGCTAACGAGGCACCTCCCGCGATCATTTCCGTATTCCTCGGCGATGAGCTCTCCGCAATTCTCGATGCTATCGAGCAGGATAAGCCCTACAGCGGCACAGAGCAGAAGATCATGAAGCTCGGAGTTGATGTCCTTCCCGCATTCCCGAGAGACAACACCGACCGTAACAGAACTTCACCCTTCGCATTCACCGGCAACAAGTTCGAGTTCAGAAGCCTCGGCTCATCCAACTCTATCGCATGTGCAAACATCATGCTCAACACCGTAGTTGCCGAGTCACTCAAGATCTATGCAGACAGACTTGAGGGAGCTGAGGACTTCGAGAAGACCCTTCACGAGATGATCAGGAAGACCATCAAGGATCACAAGAGGATCCTCTTCAACGGAAACGGTTACGACGATGCATGGGTCAAGGAAGCAACCGAAGTCAGGGGACTGTGCAACTACAGAACCACTCCCGACTGCATGCCTCACATCCTTGATGACAAGAATGTCAAGCTTCTTACCGGTCACGGTGTATTCACCGAAAAAGAGATCGAATCCAGATGTGAGATCATGCTCGAGAACTACTGCAAGCAGGTACGCATTGAGGCCAACACCATGATCGATATGGCACTCAGGCAGATCCTTCCCGCAGTTACCGCTTATGCGGATAAGCTTTCCGAGACCGTAGCCTCCAAGAAGGCAGTTGCCGGATCTCTTGCATGCTCTTATGAGACCACGGTCATCTCCAGACTTTCCGTCCTCGCCGACCAGATCTACGAAAGAACCGGAGCAGTCGAGAAAGCGATCATCTCACTTGCCGATGCGTCTGACATCATCGCAGAGAGCGCAGCAATAAGAGATGAGCTTCTTCCTAAGATGGGAGAACTCAGAGCGGCTGTTGATGAGGCAGAAACACTCGTATCTTCGAAAGAGTGGCCTTATCCTTCATACGGAGACATGCTGTTTTCCGTAAGATGATCTGAGATCTGTATGAAACCGGTCGGACAGGCTGCAAAGCCTGCCCGGCCGATAACGTTTTTTATAAAGACACAAAAATGAACCGATTCAGGAGGATGAAAAAATGTGTTCGATCATGGCATGGTGCGGAAGGGGCGCTGATGACAGAGCGTTTGCAAAGGCTCTGGACAAGACAACGTCAAGAGGGCCCGATGATGCACGTGTATTAAAAACAAAGGGCGGTCTGATGGGATTCAGACGTTTATCTATCATGGGGCTCACCCCCGAAGGGATGCAGCCTTTTGAACTTAATAATAATGCCGTGGTCTGTAACGGCGAGATATACGGCTTCGCTCCGCTCAGGGATGAACTGAAGGCAAAGGGATATACCTTTAAGAGCGACAGCGACTGTGAAATTCTTCTTCCTATGTATGAAGAATACGGAACCGAAATGTTCAAGAAACTCGATGCCGAATTCGCATGCGTCATCTACGACGGCAAGAACGATGAGTGGATCGCAGCAAGAGATCCGATCGGCATCAGACCTCTTTACTATACATTCGATAAGGGCGGCAGCGTGATCTTCGCGAGTGAGCCCAAGAACCTGGTCGAGGTATCGGATGACAAGATCCATCCATTCCCTCCCGGGCATTACTACAAGGACGGAAAATTCATCTGCTTCAACGATATCGCAAAGCCTTCCAAGGTATGCAAGGACGATCTTGAGACCGTTTGCACGAACATAAGAGAAAAACTTATTACCGCAGTCGAGAAGAGACTTATCGCGGATGCCAAGGTAGGATTCCTTCTTTCCGGAGGACTTGATTCATCGCTTGTCTGCAGCATTGCACAGAGAAAGAGCGATAAGCCCATCAGGACATTTGCGATCGGCATGAACGAGGATGCGATCGATCTTAAATATGCGAAGCAGACCGCAGATTATCTCGGAGCCGATCATACCGAAGTCATAATCACCAGAGATGATGTCATAAACGCTCTGCCTGATGTCATTCATCTTCTCGGAACATACGACATCACAACCATAAGAGCCAGCATGGGAATGTATCTTCTCTGCAAGGCCATTCATGAGCAGACCGACATCCGTGTCATTTTGACCGGTGAGGTTTCGGACGAGATCTTCGGATATAAATATACCGATTTCGCACCCGATGCCGAGGCTTTCCAGAAGGAAGCCGAGAAGAGAGTATCGGAGCTTCATATGTATGATGTCCTTCGTGCCGACAGATGCATTTCCGTAAACTCACTCGAAGCAAGAGTTCCCTTCGGCGATCTCGATTTCGTCAAGTACTGCATGGAGATAGATCCCGAGATGAAGATGAACCGTTACAACAAGGGTAAGTATCTTCTCCGTCATGCGTTCGAGGGACTTGATTATCTTCCCGATGAGATCCTTATGCGTGAGAAGGCTGCATTCTCCGATGCGGTAGGACATTCAATGGTCGATCACCTCAAGGAATATGCGGAAGCAAAATATACCGAAGAGGAATTCAAAGAGCGCTGTAAGAAGTACGATCACTCAAGACCCTTCACCAAGGAGTCACTTCTCTACAGGGAGATTTTCGAAGAATACTATCCCGGCCAGTCCCATATGGTAAAGGATTTCTGGATGCCCAACAAGGAATGGGAAGGCTGCAATGTAAACGATCCCAGTGCAAGAGTGCTTTCCAACTACGGTGCAAGCGGTAAGTAAAGGCGGTAATCATGACAAAATATATCTTCGTCACGGGCGGTGTTGTGTCCGGTCTCGGAAAAGGAATAACGGCAGCTTCACTTGGAAGGCTTCTCAAGGCAAGAGGCCTTAAGGTTGCCGCTCAGAAACTCGATCCATATATTAATGTAGATCCCGGTACCATGAGCCCTTATCAGCACGGTGAGGTCTATGTTACCGATGACGGTGCGGAGACCGATCTCGATCTCGGACATTATGAGAGATTCATCGATGAGGATCTCAATAAATATTCAAACCTGACTTCCGGAAGAGTTTACTGGAATGTTCTGAACCGTGAGAGAAGGGGTGAATATCTCGGATCCACCGTACAGATCATTCCCCACATTACCGACGAGATCAAGGATTTTGTCTACCGCGTAGGTAAGAAAACAAATGCCGATGTTGTCATTACCGAGATCGGAGGAACCGTCGGTGATATCGAATCGCAGCCTTTCATAGAAGCCGTAAGACAGATCTCGCTCGAAGTCGGAAGAGAGAACAGCCTTTTCATCCACGTTACGCTGGTACCCTTCCTCCACGGATCGGACGAACACAAATCCAAGCCCACACAGCATTCCGTCAAGGAGCTTCAGGGAATGGGGATCAATCCGGGCATCCTGATCCTCAGATGCGATGAACCGCTTGAAGATGAGATATTCAAAAAGATCGCACATTTCTGCAACGTTAAAGAAGACTGTGTCATCGAGAACATAACTCTTCCTATATTATATGAAGCTCCGCTCATGCTCGAAGATTCCGGTTTTTCCAAAATAGTCTGCCGTGAACTCGGGATCGAAGCCGGCGAACCGGATCTGGGTCACTGGAGAGAGATGGTAAGCCGTATCGAGAATCTGAAGAAGACCGTAACTGTCGGACTTGTCGGAAAATATGTGCAGCTTCATGATGCATATCTGTCCGTTGCGGAAGCCCTCAAGCATGCGGGATATGAGAACGAAGCGAAGGTTCAGATAAAATGGATCGATTCCGAGAAGATAACCGAAGAAAATGTTGAAGATACGTTCAGAGATATCGACGGAATAATCGTTCCCGGCGGATTTGGAGACAGAGGCATCGAGGGAATGATCACCTCCGCAAAGTATGCAAGAACCCACGGACTTCCCTATTTCGGAATATGTCTCGGAATGCAGATAGCGTGCATTGAATTTGCGAGAAATGTTCTCGGTATAGCCGATGCCAATTCCGGAGAATTCGACGAGCTCTGTGCTCATAAGGTCATCGACTTCATGCCCGGACAGAGCGATACGATAGACAAGGGAGGAACGCTCAGACTCGGAGCTTACCCCTGTAAGATAAAGCAGGGAAGCAAGCTCCGGGAGTTCTACGGTAAGGACGAGATCTCGGAGCGTCACCGTCACAGATATGAATTCAACAATGATTTCAGGGAGAAGTTTGAAGAAACCGGAGCGGTATTTGCCGGAACTTCACCCGACGATCGTCTCGTAGAGGAGATGGAACTTCCGGAAGCCGGCTTTTATCTGGGAGTACAGTATCATCCCGAATTTAAATCAAGGCCCGACAAGGCTCACCCTCTTTTCAAAGGATTCATCAGGGAGGTATGCAGACACAATGGCAATTCATGAAGAGTGCGGAGTATTCGGAATAATCGGCGGTCGCAGGGATGATATTGCCAGGGATGTATATCACGGGCTTTATGCTCTCCAGCACAGGGGCCAGGAAAGCTGCGGAATCGTTGTGAATGATGACGGCGTCTTTTCGGCACACAAGGACCTCGGACTTGTCGGAGAAGTATTTGACGAAACACAGCTGAATGCGCTTCCCGGCGGATGTATGGCTATCGGGCATGTCAGATACGGTACGACCGGAGGAAATACCAGGAGCAATATCCAGCCCATGGTAGTCAGCCACCAGAAGGGTAATCTTGCCCTTGCCCATAACGGAAATCTTGCCAATTCCCTCGATCTTCGCGATTCTCTCGAGCTTTCGGGTGCTATTTTCCATTCGACAAGCGATACCGAGACCATATGCTATATGATCACCAGGGAAAGACTTAAGACAGACAGCATAGAATCGGCGGTACTTTCCGCTGTCAAATATCTTGAAGGCGCATACAGCCTTGTCATGATGTCTTCGACCAAATTGCTCGCGGTTCGGGATCCTCACGGATTCCGGCCGCTTTGCTTTGGAAAAAGAGAGGACGGCAGCTTCGTCGTTGCATCCGAAAGCTGTGCCCTGACCGCAGTGGGAGCGGAATTCATAAGGGATGTAAAGCCCGGGGAGATGCTGGTTTTCCAGTCGGAAACTCCAAGCGCAGATCCGGTTTCTTATATGGGAGAGCCCGCTTCGAAAAAAAGTCCATGTATTTTTGAATATATCTATTTTGCAAGACCCGATTCTGTGATAGATTGTATAGCGGTGCATGACACGAGGGTAAGGGCAGGGCAGATCCTTGCCAGGGAATATCCCGTGGAAGCAGACGTGGTCGTAGGTGTTCCGGATTCGGGACTTGATGCCGCAATAGGCTATTCAAGAGAAAGCGGAATACCGTACGAGATCGGACTCGTTAAGAATAAATACGTCGGCAGAAGCTTCATCGCACCTTCCCAGGACCAGAGGACCGATACCGTCAGGATCAAGTTAAGTCCCGTAAAGAGTGTCCTTGAAGGAAAAAGAGTGGTTCTCATAGACGATTCGATCGTAAGGGGCACCACGAGCAAGAGGATCATCAATATCCTGAGGGAAGCGGGAGCTAAGGAGATACATCTGCGCATATCCTCGCCGCCCTTCAGACATCCGTGCTTCTACGGAGTGGATATTGATTCGGAAGACAAGCTTATAGCCAACCACCATACGCCCGAAGAGATAGCATCTCTTACCGGTGCGGATTCGATAGGATTCCTTCCGCTTGAGAGTCTCGGGGAGATGAGCGGATGCGCGGATTATTGCAGCGCATGCTTTGACGGGGATTACCCGACTAAGATACCCACAGATCCGAGGAAGGACAGATTCGAGAAAAAACTTTCGGAGGCCAGGTAATGATCTACAGAGGAAAGAAAAGAAAACTGATAATGTCGGACGGCAGCGAATATGTCGGCTACGGCTTCGGTGAGGATGAAAAAGACAGAGTATGCGAGCTCGTGTTCAACACTTCACCCGTAGGATATCAGGAGATCATGTCCGATCCTTCCTATACCGATCAGTTTGTCACGATGGCTTATCCTCTTATAGGTAATTACGGCATCAACGATGACGATAATGAGACCGCACATCCCACTATCGGAGGTTTTGTCGTAAGAGATTACAATGACGAGCCTTCCAATTTCAGAAGCGGCAAGTCCTTCTCCGAAACACTCAAGGAGCTCGGAATTCCCGGAATCACCGGAGTTGACACAAGAGAGATCGTCCGCAAGATAAGGGATGTCGGAACAAGAAAGGCCCTGATCACGAACGAGAACACAACCGTTGAAGAAGGTCTTAAGATAATAGAAGAAACTGTCCTCAAGCCCGATGCGGTATCGAGAGTAAGCAGACCGTTAAAAGAAAACTATATTTCCACCGATGCAAAATATCACATCGCTGCCATAGATTTCGGAATGAAGGAGAACATTCTCCGTTCCTTCCTTAAAAAGGGATGCTCCGTTACGGTATTCCCCTGGAATGTAAAGGCAGAGGATGTTGCTGCGATAAAGCCGGACGGAATATTCCTTTCGAACGGCCCCGGAGACCCCGAGGATGTTAAGGAAGCAATAGAGCTTGTAAAGCAGCTCAGAGGAAAATATCCCATATTCGGAATATGCCTCGGACATCAGATAATCTCGCTGGCATGCGGTGCAAAGACATATAAGTTAAAGTTCGGACACAGAGGCGGAAATCATCCGGTCAAGAATCTGGAAACCGGAAGAACCGATATCACCAGCCAGAACCATTCATATGCGGTTGATGAGAACACACTCGGAGGAACCGGACTAGTCGTAACCCATAAGAATCTTCTCGACGGAACGGTTGAGGGAGTAAGGTGCGCGGAAGACAGGATCTTCAGTGTGCAGTACCATCCCGAAAGCTGCCCCGGTCCTCATGATGCGTCGTATCTGTTTGATGAATTCCTCAAGCTGATGGATAAATGACGCGAGCGTCATAAAATATTTCTGAAAAGCGATCAAAATTTTGGAAGGTGTTCAAAATGCCTAAGAGAACGGACATAAACAAAATACTTGTGATAGGCTCGGGGCCCATAGTCATCGGCCAGGCTGCGGAATTCGACTATGCCGGAACGCAGGCGTGCCTTGCTCTTAAGGAGGAAGGATACGAAGTCATCCTGTGCAATTCAAACCCCGCAACGATCATGACCGATACCTCCGTTGCAGACAGGGTCTATATGGAGCCGCTTAATCTCGAATATGTCGCGAGGATAATAAGGACCGAAAGACCCGACGCGATCCTTCCGGGAATCGGCGGACAGACCGGACTTAATCTTGCAATGCAGCTCGAAAAGAAAGGCATTCTTTCCGAATGTAACTGCGAGCTTCTCGGAACCGATTACAAGAGTATCGAGATGGCTGAGGACAGGGATGAGTTCAAGCAGCTCTGCGAAAGACTCGGAGAGCCCGTTCTTCCCTCGATAGTTGTACACAGCATCGAAGAAGGCAGGAAGGCTGCGGAGGAGATCGGATACCCGGTAGTACTTCGCCCCGCATTCACACTCGGAGGAACAGGCGGCGGATTTGCCGATAACGAAGATGAACTTAAGGAGCTCCTTGCGGCGGGACTTGAACTTTCTCCCGTAAGCGAGGTTCTCGTAGAAAAGAGCGTAAAGGGATATAAGGAGATCGAATACGAAGTGATCCGCGATGCGAACGATACCGCGATCACCGTATGTAATATGGAAAATCTCGATCCCGTCGGAATCCATACGGGTGACTCCATCGTTGTATGCCCTTCACAGACGCTTACCGACAAAGAGTACCATATGCTCCGTGACTCGGCACTCAAACTCATAAGAGCGCTCAAAGTCTGCGGCGGATGTAATGTCCAGTTTGCGCTCGATCCCAGATCATTCAAATACTATCTCATAGAAGTAAACCCCAGAGTATCCAGATCCTCGGCACTTGCTTCGAAGGCATCCGGATACCCCATAGCAAGGGTTTCGGCGAAGATAAGCGTAGGATATCTGCTTGAAGAGATACAGCTTGCAAATACTCCCGCTTGCTTTGAACCCGCACTTGATTACATCGTAACCAAGATGCCCCGTTTCCCCTTCGATAAGTTCACCGATGCGAACCAGAGCCTCGGAACACAGATGAAGGCTACAGGCGAGACGATGAGTATCGGAAGATGTTTTGAGGAAAGCCTTCTCAAAGCCGTAAGAAGCCTTGAGTGCGGAACCATACATCTTCATATGGCAAAGTATGATTCCTTTACGGATGAGCAGCTCTGGGAGCCTGTGCTCAAGATGACCGGCGACCGTATCTATGCGATCACCGAACTGATGCGCCGCGGCACCAAGGCTGAGGAGATAGCCGGAAAAACAGGAATCGATATGTTCTTCCTGGACAAGATCTTCAACATCATCGAAGAAGAGAACATCCTCAAAGAGCATAAGGAGGATGCTTCATATATTTATGATGCAAAGCGCATGGGATTTTCCGATGCCGCGATCGCTAAGCTCTGGGATGTCAGCGAGAAGGAAGTATTTGATCTGAGGAAGCAGGAGAAGATCTTCCCCGTATATAAGATGATCGATACCTGTGCTTCAGAGTTTGAAAGTTATGTTCCTTATTTCTACTCTACATATGAAGGCGAGAACGAATCGATAGTTTCCGATAAGCCCAAGGTAATAGTCCTCGGTGCGGGTCCCATAAGGATCGGACAGGGTGTCGAATTCGACTATTCCACCGTTCACGCGGTAAGGACCATCAAGGGTTCAGGCTACGAAGCGATCGTCATCAACAATAACCCTGAGACTGTTTCGACCGATTACACAACCTCCGACAAGCTCTATTTCGAGCCTCTGTGCGTTGAGGATGTCATGAATATCATCGAGCTTGAAAAGCCCGAAGGGGTCATTGCAACTCTCGGCGGACAGACTGCCGTAAACCTTGCGGAGCCCCTTCATGCACTCGGCGTAAAGCTTATAGGAACCGACTGTGAAGCTATCGATAAAGCGGAAAACCGCGACAGCTTCGAAAAACTTCTTGAAGATCTGGATATCCCCGAGCCCAAGGGACTTGCTGTCACCAATATCGAGGACGGAGTAAAGGCTGCCGAATCCATCGGATACCCCGTTCTGGTACGTCCCAGCTTTGTTCTCGGCGGAAGAGCGATGCAGATCGTTTCCAAGGAGAAGGATCTCAGACATTATCTTCAGACAGCTGTTGAGATCGACGAGGACAGACCCGTGCTTGTCGACAGATATATAAGCGGCAAGGAACTCGAGGTCGATGCGATCTGTGACGGAAAAGAAGTATTCATTCCGGGAATAATGGAGCTTGTCGAGAGGACCGGTATCCATTCGGGCGATTCGATAAGTGTTTATCCCACATTCAGCGTATCCGAGAAGGTCAAGGAGACCATCAGGGATTACACGAGAAGACTCGGTCTCGGCATAGGAATAAAGGGACTTTTCAATATCCAGTTCATCTGTGATAAGAACGATGAAGTGTTCATAATAGAAGTCAATCCCAGATCCTCGAGGACCGTTCCGTTCCTTTCGAAGGCTACTGGATTCGCACTTCCCGATATCGCCACAAGGGTAAGCCTCGGCATTTCCCTTAAGGATCAGGGCATCACGGATCTTACTCCTCCGCGCGGGGAAAAGTGGTATGTAAAGGCTCCCGTGTTCTCTTTTTCGAAGCTGTCGGGAATGGATGCTTATCTGTCACCCGAGATGAAGTCCACGGGCGAAGCCATCGGATACGACAAGCTCCTGCACCGCGCTATGTACAAGGCTCTCGTGGCATCCGGAATCAAGCTCCAGAATTACGGAACCGTAACATTTACGCTTGCGGATGAGGACAAAGAGGAAGCTCTGCCTCTTGCAAAGCGTTTCTATGATATGGGCTTCAATATCGAAGCGACTACGATGACCGCCCTCTATTTCAAGGATCACGGCATCAGATGCAGGCTCCGTCACAAGCTCAGCGAGGGAAGCACCGAGATCCTCGACTCGATCAGTGCGGGATATGTAAGCTATGTCATCAACACCAGGGCGATCCTTTCGGGAGTCCATTACGAGGACGGTGTTGCGATCAGAAGATGCGCGAGCGAGCACCGTATAACCACATTTACGTCACTCGATACCGTCAAGGTGCTCTTAGATGTCCTCGAGGAGATGACGATCGGTGTATCTCCCATCGGATAAACCGCATAAAACAAGGCTTTTTAAGCGAAAAGGAAGACTTCCGGGTCTTCCTTTTTTAATTGAGAGAAAGGAGCAAATGTGGTATGATTCTAGGGTAGTGCGGGTATTTTTAACAGCTTACGTTTTTTCTTAAGGAGGCCGGGTATGAAGAGAATCGGATTGCTTACAAGCGGTGGTGATTGTCAGGCACTTAATGCGGCTATGAGAGGTGTTGTAAAGACCCTCACCCATAGCGGTCAGGCTGTAGAGATCTACGGATTCATAGACGGATATAAGGGACTTATATACGGTGATTTCCGTATGCTCACGGGATCGGATTTCTCCGGAATACTTACCAAGGGCGGAACCATACTGGGTTCTTCCAGAACTCCTTTTAAGACTATTACCGAACCTGACGAGAACGGGCTCGATAAGGTCGATGCCATGAAGCAGAACTACTTCAAGCTCAGGCTCGACTGTCTTGTTGTTCTCGGCGGAAACGGATCACATAAGACTGCTAACCTTCTCAGCGAGGAAGGACTTAATATCGTAACTCTTCCCAAGACCATAGATAACGATCTGTGGGGCACGGATATGACCTTCGGTTTCCAGAGCGCGGTTGACATCGCAACACAGGCGATCGACTGCATCCATACGACTGCGGCATCGCACGGAAGAGTATTCATCGTGGAAGTCATGGGTCATAAGGTCGGATGGCTCACACTCAATGCCGGAATGGCAGGCGGTGCGGACATCATCCTTATCCCCGAGATTCCTTACGATATCGACAAGATCGTTGACAAGATCGAAGAAAGAGAAAGCAGCGGAAGCAAGTTCACCATCATAGCGGTAGCGGAAGGAGCCATTTCCAAGAAAAAGGCGAAGATGTCCAAGAAGGACCGCAAGAAGGCTGATGAAACTTCCAAGTATCCTTCGGTATCATATGAGATAGCGGCCCAGATCTTTGAGAAGACCGGACGCGAGGTAAGGGTCACCGTTCCCGGACATACACAGCGCGGCGGAAGTCCCTGCCCTTATGACAGAGTCTTCGCAACCAGGCTCGGTGCGGAAGCCGGAGAACTCATACTTAACAACGAATACGGATTTATGGTCGGTTACAGGAACAGGGAGATCGTTAAGGTTCCGCTCGATGAAGTTGCGGGCAAGCTCAAATATCTCGATCCCGATGCCACCATCATCAAGGAAGCAAAGCTTACCGGAATCTGTTTCGGGGATTGATAAATGTCTTATACAGCTCTCTACAGAAAATTCCGTCCCACGGATCTGTCACAGGTCAGGGGCCAGGATCATATAGTCACCACTCTCCGCAACCAGCTTTCGGGCGGAAGGGTCGGACATGCATATCTGTTCACCGGAACCAGGGGAACGGGTAAGACCTCTATTGCCAAGATCATGGCGCGTGCGGTCAACTGCGAGCATCCGACGGAGAACGGTCCCTGCGGTGAGTGCGATTCATGCAGATCCATAGCTGACGGGTCCTCGATGAATGTCTACGAGATCGATGCGGCTTCAAATACGGGCGTCGATAATGTCAGAGTGATAATCGAGGGCGTAAACTATCGTCCCACTCTCGGAAAATACAAGGTCTATATCATAGACGAGGTTCATATGCTCTCGGAGTCCGCATTCAATGCGCTTCTCAAGACTCTTGAAGAGCCGCCCGAGTGGGCGATATTCATACTGGCAACGACGGAAGTTCACAAGCTTCCCGCAACGATCCTGTCCAGATGCCAGAGATATGATTTCAAGAGGATCGGGATAGATACGATCTGTTCGAGAATGCAGGAGCTTATGGCTGCCGAGGGACGGAGCGCCGATGAAAGAGCTCTCCGTTATATCGCGAGAAAAGCCGACGGTTCCATGAGAGATGCACTCTCGCTTCTTGACCAGGCAATAGCATTCCAGTCGGAGGGAGAGCTTTCGTACGATGAGACTCTCGAGGTTCTCGGAGCCGTTGATACCGAAGTGTTCAGCAGGCTTTTCCGCGGCATCATCAACCGTGATACCCTCGGATGCGTAGGCATCATCGATGAGATGGCTTCGCAGGGCAAGGAGCTTACCCAGTTCGTGACAGATTTTGTATGGTATCTGAGAAATATCATGCTCCTTATGGCATCACCCGATACCGCTTCGATGATAGATATCTCCACCGAGAACATGGTAAGGCTACGTGAAGACGCGGGACTGTCCGAACTCGACAGTGTCATCAGATACATCAGGGTTTTCTCGGAATTGATCTCACAGATCAGATATGCATCCCAGAAAAGAGTGCATGTTGAGATAGCGTTCATCAGATGCTGCGAACCCAGAATGGCGATCAAGGATCCCGAGTCGCTCACAGACAGGGTTGCGGCTCTGGAGAAGAGAATAGAGGAAGGCAATTTTGTTTCTTTTGCGGCAGCGCCGAAGACGGAAGGAGAGACGGTCATCAGATCCGATGTGAAGATGCCCGAAGCTCCCAAGGCTCTTCCCGATGATATTAGAAAGCTCATCGAGAACTGGCCCAGAGTCATATCGGATTGCAGCAACGATACATGCATGATCAAAAACTGCAAGCCCGTTCTGTCGGATGACGGAAAGCTTGTCCTGTATTTCCCGGCCGGCGACATATCGGCGAGACTGCTCGGAAATGAAGCGCAGCACAGGGAGCTTGAAGAGATTTTCGAAAACTATACCGGATCGGCGGTTGAATTTGCCATTAAGAATTCGGAAAGCGACGAGATCTTCGAGAACGGCTTGTATGACCTGAGAAATATCGTAAAACCCGGTACTGTGAACGTGCCGATAGATACAGAAGAAAACACGGAGGAAATTTAAATGGCAAAACACGGCGGATATCCCGGAGGAGCTATGCCCGGCAATATGGCCAATCTGATGAAGCAGGCTCAGCGTATGCAGCGTCAGATGGAAGAAGGCAGGAAGGAACTTGAGACCAAGGAGTTCGAAGGAACTGCCGGCGGCGGAGCCGTTACGGTCAAGATAAACGGCGCAAGGGATGTTCTCGATATCAAACTCGACAAGGATATCGTAGATCCCGATGATGTTGAGACACTTCAGGATTCCATTCTTGCCGCTATCAAGGATGCTATGGACAAGGCAGATGCCGCAGGCGAGCAGATAATGGGCGGACTCAGCGGAATGCCCGCAGGATTATTCTAAATGGAACTTTACAGCGGATATGTCAACAGGCTTGTTTCGGAGCTGGCAGCACTTCCCGGCATCGGGGACAAATCTGCCCAGAGACTTGCTTTTCATATGATAAATATGCCGCCCGAGAAGGTTAAGCGTCTTGCGGACACCATGATGGAAGCGCGCAGCAGGGTCAAGTACTGCAGGGAATGCTTTACTCTCACGGATTCGGATATGTGTCCCGTCTGCTCGAATACTTCCAGAGACCATTCACTCATCATGGTGGTGGAGGATACCAGGGATATGGCGGCTTATGAAAAGACCGGAAAATATGACGGTGTATATCATGTGCTGCAGGGCGCGATAGCACCGATGCTCGGTGTCGGTCCCTCGGATATCAGGATCAAGGAACTTGTCGACAGATGTTCGAAGGATGACGGAAGTGTCAGTGAAGTGATACTTGCCACGAATTCAAGCATCGAGGGCGAGACCACGGCAATGTATATCAGCAAGCTGATCAAACCTCTCGGAGTAAAGGTCACGCGTATCGCAAGCGGAGTGCCCGTGGGCGGGGATCTTGAATATATTGATGAGATCACTCTTACAAGGGCGCTGGACGGACGTACTGAGATCTGAAGCAAAACCCGCGGTTCGATCCGGGGTTTGCCTGAAAATAGATATTTAAGGAGAAATGATTATGTCGGTAAACACTGAACTTTTCGGATGCAGCCGTGACGGCAGGGAGATAAGGCTTTATACCATCACGGGCAAGAACGGACTTACGGCCTGCGTCACCAACCTTGGTGCGATACTTGTAAAGCTTATGGTTCCCGATTCGGAAGGCAAGGCGGAGGATGTTGTGCTCGGCTTTGACAAGGCGGAGGATTATTACGGAAATCCCAGCTTCTTCGGCGCAACCATCGGTCCCAATGCAAACCGTATCGGAAATGCGGAATATGAGATCGACGGTGTTCATTATGAACTCGATATCAATGATAATGACAGGAACAATCTTCACTCTCATATCGATAACGGATATCACAAGAGGATATGGGATGCGGACTTGACTGACGACAACAGTGTCACATTTTCGATCGAAGATCCCGCAACCCTGGGATTCCCCGGCAACAAGAAGCTTTCCGTTACATATACGATAACCGACGACAATGAGCTTAAGCTCCATTATGTCGGATCGTCGGATGAGAATACCATTCTCAATCCCACAAACCATTCATACTTCAATCTAGACGGATTTAAGTCGGGAAGCATCGTCGATGAGTTCATTCAGATCGAAGCGGATGAGTACACTCCCACCGATGACGAATCGATCCCTTCCGGAGAGATCGCATCCGTAAAGGGAACCCCCATGGATCTTACTTCCAAGGTAAGGGTCGGAGATCACATCGACGATGATTTCGAACAGCTGAACTTTGCCGGTGGCTACGATCACAACTTCTGTGTAAGAGGATATGACGGAAGCTTGCGTAAGGTTGCTACCGTATGGGCGGCTAAGTCATCAAGGATCATGGAAGTATATTCCGATCTTCCCGGAGTGCAGTTCTATGCCGGCAACTTCATCAAGGAAGGACAGATCGGCAAAGAGGGAGCCGTATTCAACAAGAGATACGGTCTCTGCCTTGAGACCCAGTATTATCCCGATGCCATCCATCATTCCAATTTCCAGAGTCCTGTTTTCGGTCCCGACAGAAAACTCGATTCCGTAACGGTATATGCTTTCAAGAATTGATGCCGCTTTTTCGAGGGGATAAATGGCAAAGCTACGAATGATCAGGGGCGGAAAGCACGATCAGGAGCCCGAAGATTACAGAGACAAACTTAAGAAACACAGGATCATGAATCTGTACAGGACGTTCATCTTCATCGTCCTGATACTTGTGATACTTCTTATTATCTATGCCAGATTCCAGTCGCACATTTATACGGGATATGAGGTAATAGCATCCGGAGACAGGAATGCATCCGAATCTCAGAAGGATCTGCGCCTCGGACGGAGCATTCTTTCGTTCAGCCATGACGGCGCTCACTGCATAGACGGAAGCGGCAAGACCGTATGGGATCAGGGCTATGAGATCCAGGATCTGAAAGTTTCGATCTGTGAAGGTACCGTTGCCATTGCCTCGTATAACGGAAGAGATATCTACATTCTTAACGAGACCGAAAAGCTCGGAAGCTTCAAGACCAATCTCCCCATAAGGGATATAGCGGTTGCGAGAACGGGCAGGGTCACTGCGGTCCTCAATTCGAACGATGCCGTACTCATCAATACCTATTCTCCTTCGGGTGATCTTCTCTACAGCGGACAGATGCATATGTCCGGAAGCGGATATCCCGTTGCCCTGGCTCTTTCACCGGAGGGCAATCTGCTCTGCGTAAGCTTCATATACGTCGATGCGGGAACCGTTAAATCAACCGTAGCATTTTATAATCTTACCGAAGTCGGAGACAATTACACCGATTTCCTTGTCAGCAGCTACGATTATACGGACCTTGTGGTTCCGGAGGTGGGCTTCCTCGACGATTCCACCGCATATGCCGTGGGCGATGAGAGGTTTATGATCTATAAAGGCGCCGACCAGCCCGAATCACTCGGAGAGCATCTTTTCACCGATGAGGTCAAGTCGGTATTTGCGGGCGGAGGTTATCTGGGCCTTGTATTCAGGTCCGACGATCCCGAATCAAAATACAGAATGGATGTTTACGACTGTTCCGATACGCTCGTCGGCAAATATGATATCGATTTTGAATATACCGATGTTCTCTTCGAGGAATCGGGTCCTGTGATCTATAACGAGTCTCGCTGCCTGATCTATACATATCACGGCAAGGTGAAATTTGATGACGGTTTCAGAAATCCGGTAAGGCTGATGGTTTCTACGGATAATGCATACAGATACGTTGTTTCCACATCCTCGTCGGTAGATACCATAAGATTGAACTGAGAAAACGCTTTTCGGCGGCTAAACGCTTTAAAAACTTACAAAATACGGACACCGTTTATTAAAATACTGTAAAAATTTTAGGTTTAATTATTTCTTATATTATTGTAGAATTACTTTGTTAGTTTATTGCACCAAAGCGTAAAGGAGACATTATGAGCAAAAAAATGACGTTTCGTAAAAAGGGACTTGCCGTCATTTTATGCCTTATGATGGGTATCGCTACCATCGCAGGCTGCGGCAAGCAGGAGGAGACTCCCGTCGTTGAAGATGACGAGGATGCTCTTGAAGTTCCCGATGTCAAGGGAAAGGAAGAGACAGTCGGTGCTTTCACACTTCTCGTTCCCAAGGGAATGGATGCTGAGGAAGGCTCCAGCGAAAGCGTTGTAACCCTTTCCGAAGATGATGACACCAATATTGTTTTCCAGGTAGTTGATAAGGGCGATGCCAAGGATTACGTAAAGGCTCTTATTGAAGAGGATGATTCTTTTGAAGAGATCTCCTTCAGCCTTGACGGAACCAAGTGGAGCGGAGCTTCTTACAAGAAGGATTTCGTTGTTTATGCCAAGATCGGCAAATCAACCGTAATCGCTATCGGTACCGGATATAAGTATACCGATGATATCCCTCTTGCAGTTCTCGCATCTCTTGAGGTTGAGGAAGGTGCAGAGACCGTCGCTATCGGCGGTGCTGCAGGCAAGGGCGGTACCTTTGTTTACGGAGACGGACTTTATACCGTAGAGTATTCGGGCGCTTACCGTGAAGCAGATCCTTCATCCGAGTTCGGAGATCTTGTCTCCGCAGACGGAAATCAAAAGGTTTATATTACTTCACTCTATGACTGGGATGATCTGGACGATCTCGGAGATGAGCTCTCGAGCTATAATTATGATATGCAGGATCTTACCGTTGACGGCAAGGATGCGATCCTGTTTACATACGAAGACTATTTCGGCGACTATACTGCAGATTTCGTCATTCCCCTTGACTGGGTCTACAGAACTCCTTCGGGAAATGAGATGGTAGCCGTACGTATCTACACCACAGGTTCCACCGTTGAAGAAGCAGCTTCAGATGATTTCATGGAGCTTATAAAGAGCGTTGATGTCAACGATGATTATGTTACCGATGAAGGTGAGACATCATCCTACGGCTCAGGTGACTGGGAAAGCTACTGGGAGAGAGGCTGGTACGGCTTCTGGATCGTAAGCAATGCCTGCTCCGATTATGAGACCAACATCGGATACGCATACGATTGCCTTGCAACATTCGATTGTGACGGCGACGAAGTCCATATGCAGGTTGTTGATGCAAAGAACGGCGGTGATCTTGATGTAGATGTTTACTTCGATCACTATACCGATGCTACGGAATCCGGATGGCTTGTTTCCAGCGAAGGTCAGATCCTCGGATATGATATCGGATACTATGATGCAATGATCGATCCCGAATCCGATGCAGAGATTCTTGAAGACTACATTTCAATGTGCGTTGACCTGTATGATGATGACGGCAACTGGGTACTTGAGCTCAGCTTCTTCCTTCGTCCTTGGGGCGCGGATTTCACTGAGTTCGACAGCATCCCCGAAAGCCAGCTTCCTTATATGTGCACCAACTGGAATCCCGTACACGCTGACATGTATCCTTTCAACTATGACAGCTGGTATGTGAACATCATGGATGATCCTTTCCCCGGTCTTGATGCCATTGTAGGACAGACCGTAGATTGATCCTAAGATTCAATGATTCGAAAAGCTCCCGGTCATATGACCGGGAGCTTTTTTGATGCTTTATTAGTTTTGATGACAGATCACTGTGTCTGAGCTGATCCTGCGATCATGCCCATGGATCGGATGCCTTGGGCTGTCTGATGTCCGCAAGGAGCATCTGCTCCCAGAGGAACCACTTGCCGTCGCTTCCGCGTTTTCTTAAGGTAATGGGACGCTCGGTATCGGCTCCGCCGCTTCTGATAAGAAGCCTTGCATATCCGTCATTATCATACGAATATGGATTGGAGAATACTTCGATCGTAAGGGGCTCCGACGGTGTGTAGTTATTGTCCGGTGTTGCGCCCTTGAAATATGAAAGGGGAACATAGGTCTTGCCGTCCATGAAACGGTCCTTGAGGAACTGAAGCTCCATTGTGCTCAGAGGCTGGGGCCCCTTCAGGAAGTTGAGCATCTCGATGCCTGCATCCGTATTTACCGCATAGGCACAGAGTGCGCATACGGTAAGGGCAGCGGTCTTAAAGGGGCTGTCCATGGAGCATTCCGGAAGAGCCTGAAGCTCTGCGAGGCTTCCCGGGATATCCTTGAACGTAAAGCTTTCGGTCTGTTTGCCTGCTGCGTTAGCCGCACCGCGGACCGCATCACCTACGGCATTTCCGATCTCCTGAGCGGCCTTGCTTTTGATCTGATCCAATAATCCCATAAACACTCCTTTCGTTAGACGGAACCTTTTATCATTTTCTTGTTCTGGTACATTTTGTCATCCGCACGGTTTGTTATATCCTGAACGGAGCTGTCAAAGTTCTTGTCATATTCGGCGATGCCGCAGGCTATGGAAACGAAATCGTCCGGAAGCGGTATCTCCTTGGTGTATGGACTAAGAGATGCCGACAGCTCCTTCATAAGCTCGTTCCTCTTTATATAATCATTATCCGTAAGGACGGCGATGAATTCGTCTCCACCGACTCTGTATACGGGGCTGTGCTTGAAGATGTTGCATATGAGCCTGCATGCCCTTATAAGATAAGCGTCTCCGGCTTCATGTCCGTTTACATCGTTGACCAGCTTCAGATTGTTGACATCGAACATTGCTATCGCAAATTCGTAATCTTCACCCGAATTGATCTTGGACTGCAGGAATGTCTCTTTATCCTCGTAGGCTCTCCTGTTGCTGACATTGGTCAGCGGATCCTTCTTCATGATGTCCAGGAGCCTCTTATTGATGAGATCGAGATTCAGTGCATGGCGGAATTTATCTATGACCAGACCGAGTCTGTTCTGATAGGATTGCAGATCGTGATTGATGATCCTGTTCATGCAGTCTCTGAACACTATATATCCGAAGGCATCATCCGCTTCGTGAAGTGCGAGGAAAACATAGAGATGATTGGAATCCTCCGGATCATATCCGGGGACCAGTGAACGTGAAGGGAACTGGCTGGCTTCGAATTCTTTTCCGTTTTCCATGGAATACAGTACGTCTACATGAGGACTGTAGCCTTCCCTGGAAAGGGAAATGTCGGTATCGTTGAGCGAAAGCCTGAAATTGGGTTCCAGCAGAAAGTGGAAGGAATCACCTTCAATGAAGTGATCTCGGAGCAGCAGATCGTGAAGGTTCGATGTGAACTCCTCGAAGGAAACGCTCGAAAGCACGGCTGAATCCATGGAATTGAGCTTTATGTTGAAATATGTGGCATCGGATCTCTTGGCAAATTCAGTTCGTCCCATGCGTCTTCTGGCAGCGTCGCTGTTGCCCGCTTCAAGGCAGTCGCAGCTTTCGCCCGGAATAAATTCGCCTTCGATGATCGTGGATGTGTCGCATTTTTCACCTGCAAACAGTCTGCGGCATATATCACCGCAGGCACTGCCCATTTTAACAAAGCACTGATCCACCGAGGCGATCGAGGGATAGAATATCTGGCTGCCCTCTATATGATCGAAACCGGTCACGAGAACCTGCCCGGGAACGGATATTCCGTACTTTTCGAGGCTCATGCAGGTTTCCATGGCAAGTCCGTCATTGGCACAGATGAATACATCGGGAAGAGATCTTCCGGTTTCACAGAATTCCTTGATATATCTGGTAACGGCGGCGTTTTCCCATTTTGTATAAAATACTTCCTTCAGAAGATCGTCCTCGTTATTTTCATGAAGAAAGTCCTTGACGGCTTTTAATCTGACTTCGGAATCCAGAGAGTCGGCGGAACCCGCAAGGAAGATGATATCCCTTACGCCGTGAGTTGTTCGCAGATGCCTGCACATATCGGTCGTGGCAGAGTAGTTATCCGATCCGATGTAATAGGTATCGTCGAATCTCGATCCCTGAACAATAACGGGGATGCCTGCTTCTTTGCTTCTTTCGATGATGGATTCCGGCTGCCCTTTGAAATAAAGACCGCTTCCGAATATGACGGCCGCATCGAAGTCATGCAGGTCGGGAAGCTTGAAGATATTAAGATCACCTTTTCTGTTGGCTTCGCTGTCGGAATACATGGAATAGCCCAGGAACAGAAAGATATCCGCACCGTCGGAACGCAGGGATTCCTCCATTCCCATCAGGAATTGCGACAATATTTCACAGCACCAGCCGGTTGTAAAGACCGCGATTTTTTTCTTCATATGGGCTCCTTGCCAAACGCGATACACAGAAATATTATACCATATATTCGGGATTCGACGCATTAAGCTTGATTTTAATCATGATATGCCTGTATTTTTGTATCCGGACAGGCGCATCAAACCAGCTGCTTTAGGATTTTCTCCGAAAAGTGTATAATAGATAGGTTGGAATAAACGGGGGACTCTGATATGGATTACAGACAATACCTGATCGAATACTGGGATGCGATCGACAAGGCAAATGCCGCCGATTACCCTAACGGTGTCGATCCCAAGGGATTCAGAAGCGAGAAGCATATTGCCTATATGGGAGATTACGATCCCGCGCATATGCTTAATCTGTACTATCCCGAAGATTTCTGCGCAGGATCCGGAATCCTTCCCTCAATTATCTATATCCACGGCGGCGGATGGATGTACGGCTCAGCCGATATATCGGAAAGGTATCTCGGATATCTGGCAAGCCGCGGATTTGCGGTTATGGCCATGAACTACAGGCTTCTCCAGCAGGGCGATCTGCAGGAGATGATCTCCGATATATTCGGTGCGATGCACTGGCTCGGAAAATACGGACCGGCCAGGGGCTTCGACCTTTCCAAAGTTTTGGTCTGCGGCGATTCCGCCGGCGGACATCTTTCCATACTTACCACATGTCTTTCGAAGAGTGAAAAGCTCAGAAAGATCTATAATGTAAATGTGCTTCCTTACGAGATAAGCGCCGTTTCTGTCAGCAGTCCGGTAGCCGAGACGGGCAGGCTTTATATTGCCGCTTCGGAAGATACGGAACTCGGTAAGGGAACCGCTGCGGCATACGTGGATATGATGCTTGGAAAGCAGGGTATAAACGCACCCTGGAACGGACATATGGCAGCATCGGAGATCATTCCGGGAATCAAGATGCCTCCTATCCATATCATCGATTCCGAGAATGATGCACTCGCTGCTCATACGGGATATCTTACGGATGTGCTTGAATCAAACGCCGTACCGTATGAACTCTTTTACAAGAGCAGGGAAGAGGGTATCCATCTTCTTCACGTTTTCAATATCAGCCACTGGGAATGGCGTGAGAGCATTGAAGCCAATGAGAGCATGCTCGGATTTTTCAGAAGAGTGACCGCAGGCTGAGTTTTTTTGCACAGTATATGAAAGAAAAAGTCATAAAAATCATATTGTCGGTGCTGGGCATTCTGTTCACATTCATCCTGATACTTTTATCCGCCGGGATACTGTGGATGTATGCGATATGGGGAAGAAATCTTACGATCAACGATTTCCTTTTCCAGGTGGGAACGCTTGACGGGACCGGATCGGAGATGGTCGTCAAGTTCATCCTCTTTGCACTTCTGCCTTCCGTTATCCTTACGGCAGGTCTTGTCTTCCTACTCTTTTTCCTGAAAAAGAAAAACATATATGAACCCTTCATGGGCAAGATCATGGTCGGCGCCTGCGGACTTGTTTTCTGGTGCGTTCTGATCTTTGCCGTAAAGTGGCTCAAGGTGGATGATTATTTCGGCTTTGCGGGATTCAGGGCGTCCGCGGAAGGGACATATGTTCCTCCCGAGATCGTGACGATCGTTCCTTCACAGGTCTCGCAGATGAGCTCGGGAACCGATGAAGAACCGGGCGAATGGGATTATCTTCAGAATTTCCTTGCAAGTGAGATGACGCCCTGGGAAAAGGGAGAGTCAAGGGATTTCGTGGAAAGCTATTACATCGATCCCTCAACGGTCGATCTCGTATTTCCGGATAAAAAGAGAAATCTTATCTTCATTTATCTTGAGTCCATGGAGATGACGTTTGCGGATAAGGATATCGGTGGAGCGTTTGATGAAAACGTCATCAAGAATCTGACACTGCTGTCACAGGAAAACGAAAACTTCTCCGGATCGTACGGTGCGGGATCGCTTCTTGACGGCGGATATGCGTATAACGGCGGAACATGGACCATGGGTGCGATCTTTTCCTCGACATCCGGTCTTCCCCTTCAGACGGGAGGCATCGAGAGAAATGAGATGAACACCCAGGAATCATTCTACCCTTCGATAACAACTCTCGGAGATATTCTTGAAGAGCAGGATTACAGGCAGATATTCCTCATAGGATCTTCCGCGGTGTTCGGCGGAAGAAAACTCTACTTCCAGAATCACGGTGATTTTGAGTTCAGGGACTTGATCTGGGCAAAGCAGAGCGGGCATATTCCCGGAGGATACTATGTATGGTGGGGTTATGAGGATCAGAAGCTTTTTGAATATGCCAGGGAAACTCTTACCGAACTCGGAGAAGGGGATCAGCCGTTCAATCTGACCATGCTCACCGTTGACACGCATATGGTCGGAGGATATACCTGTGAACTGTGCGGGGATGAATTTGAAAACAGCTATTCGAATGTTTATGCCTGCTCCGATAAACAGGTAAGCGAGTTTGTCGATTGGATCAAACAGCAGGATTTCTACGAGAATACCACCATCATACTTATGGGCGACCATCCTACAATGGATGGAATGTATTGCAGGAATATCGATCCCAGTTATGTAAGGAGAGTATATTACTGTGTTATCAATGCACCCGTCACTCCCGTGAGAGATGCGTACAGATCATATTCAACTCTTGATATGCTCCCGACAACGCTTACGGCTATCGGCGTTGAGATACCCGGCGGAAGACTCGGGCTCGGAACAAGTCTTTATACGAATCAGAGAACACTTACGGAGGAACTCGGATACAGTACCGTATCAAGTTCGCTTTCAAGATATTCATCATTCCTTGCGGAACTGGCAAGCATAGTGCCTGTGGATGAGTTCGGAAATCCGATGATAACGAATGAGGACGGAAGCATCACCATAAAATATCCGGACGGAAGTACGACAACAATGTATCCGGACGGAAGCCAGGCTACTCTTTATATCGACGGCAGCCAGCTGCTTATCGGCTCCGACGGTGTATGCACATATGTCTATCCTGACGGAACTCCGACCAATGAAATACCGGCCGGCTTATTGCCGACCGGTGATGTTCAGGATACCGTCATTCCGTAGGACTTAAAGCTGTCCCGCTTTCATTTTCTTCTTGGTCTCATACATGCGCTCGTCAGCTTCCTTGACGACATCATCCACACTTTCGGAAGGATCGCACATATATGCCATTCCGTATGCAACGGATACTTTCTCCTCGGGAGGAAGATCGCTGTTTCTGAGCTTGTTCATCTCGGAGATGAATGTCTCCATAAGCTCGTCTTTCTGAGCGAGTACTTTTCCCTCGAGCAATGCCACAAATTCATCGCCGCCGATCCTGTAAACGGGGCTGTTCTTGTAAGTGGTACAGATAAGCTTACAAGCATTCTTGATGTATTCGTCTCCGGAATAGTGGCCGAGTTCGTCATTGATCTTCTTGAGATTATTGACGTCAAAGAGAACAGCACCGAACGTGAACTTGCTCTTCGGGCCGGCTTTCTTGCGGTATTCTTCGAGCTGAAGCTCATAAGCGGCACGGTTCTTGACATGTGTAAGGGCATCTATGTGAGAGAGCTCTCTGATGGAATCGTTGAGGGTTCTCAGATACATTGCCTTTCTGGCTTTCTCGATCGCTGAATTGAATCTGTCTCCGTATTCGCGGACTGCCGCACTTTCGATCTGATCGTAGCAGTCGGTGAATATGATATATCCGACCTTCATCTCACGCTCGTGAAGAGGAATGAAGACATACATATGGAAAGGATCGGTGTCTTCCAGTCCGGGGATCAGGTTAGCTGTCTTTATGGAACGGATGGATGTCTGGAGCTTTCCGTTTCTGATGGAATAGATGACATCCTGCTTTTCGCTGTAGGGATCATAATCTTGATTGCCGGATTTCTTCAATTCATATCCGTATGATTCGGGATCGAAGAGAATGTGGAAATCATCTCCTTCAAATCCGGAATCTTCGGTTATGGCTTTTGTAAGAGCCAGTTTTATCTCACTGAATGATTCGCAGTTAAGGATGGCTCTTTCGATGTAGATGGTGTGCCATGTTGCAAAGCTCTGGAGCTGGTTGGATCTGAAAGCAAGTGTTCCCGCTCTGAGTCTCTTGTCGATGATCTCCTTGGAACTCTTGCATCCGCAGCTTTCACCCGGCTTAAATACACAGGGGATCTGTGTGAGCATATCTACTTCCTTGCCGTCCATCAGTTCAAGAATAAGCTCGGCACAGGTTTTGCCGTGCTTTTCGGAATCCTGGTCGACGGAGGAAATGGACGGATAGAATACTTTGCTCTGGCTGATGAAATCAAATCCGGTCACGATCGCAGCATCGGGGCACTCCAGACCGCAGTCGTTGAGAGCTATTATGGATACCATTGCAAGCTCGTCGTTGGCGCAAAGATAAGCATCGGAAAGAGTTCCTTCTTTGGCATCCTTCATTACATAATTCTGTGCCGTGGAAAGATCCCAGTTGGTATACAGGATATCGTCATCCGTAAATTTGATGCCCTTTTCCTTGCAGACATTACGTACCGCCTGAAGTCTTTCATTGGAATCACCGTTGTCGGCGCTTCCTGCGATGAACGTAAGATTCTTTATTCCGTGATCGTCTATGAGATGTCTGACCAGAGTCTCCATTCCGGACAGATTATCGGTTATGACGCTGTGCGCTCCTTCGAGCCGGAGTCCGTGGCTGATAACGGGCACACCCGCTTCCCTGCAGCGCGTTACGATCCTGTCGGCTTCGCCGGGGAAATCAAGAAGATTGGTAATGATCACCGCCCCGTCGAAATGATGGAGATCCGGGAGGTTCAGTATGTTGAGCTCACCGAAACGGCTGCTGTCGGTCTCGCCGTAGCTCGCATAACATGTAAAAAGGTATATATCTATATTGAGAGGCTTCAGGACTTCGGTCATTCCTCTCATAAAGTGTGCTAATATATCAGCTGCCCAAGCTGTACTGAAAACAGCTATTTTCTTTTTTGACATAAGAGTGTCTCCTTGGAAAACAACTATACATCGTTAATTATACCAAAATATCGGCAAAACGGCGTATTTTTTTATAAAATAATACTTATTTACAAACATATGTTCACAAAAACACATCTATGATTATCTTTCCGCAGAGTATATAATCACCTGGAATGTTTTTTAACCTGATTTAACCCGATGACAATGCAAAAGAAGGAGCCGTCGTGGGCGCGATAACCGTACTGAAACAGATGACAATGATAGCCGTTCTGGTAGGGATAGGCATATTCCTCCAGAAGAGAAAGGTGCTGACCAAAGAGGCTACACCCGTGATCTCGAGAATAGTGGTGGATATCTGTAATCCGGCGCTTATCGTATCAACGATACTTACGGGAAATATCACCGTTACCCACGAAGAATTTTTAAAGGGCGTGGGTGTCAGTGCCTGTGTATATCTTCTTTTCATACTGATCGGATATATCATTCCCGGACTGATCCGTGTTCCGAAGGATGAGAGAAAATTCTATACCATCATGTCCATATACGGTAATGTCGGATTTCTCGGAATACCCGTAGCCAAAGCGATCCTTCCCGAAAATGCGATGTTGTATGTGATCATCTGCAATGTGTTCTACTGTCTTCTTTTCTATACACACGGAGTTACCGCACTGTCTTCGGGCAGGGAAAAGATGAATCTGAAAAAGCTCCTGAGCCCCGGCGTGCTGATGAGCATACTGGCTCTTGTGATCTTCTGGTTCGACCTGAAGCTTCCCGAGGTCGTGGTCAAGACCGTCGATTACATAGGATGTCCCACGGTATTTCTGTCTATGATACTGCTCGGTGCGTCCGTTGCAAGAAGCAATATCCTGAAAGAGATGAAGAGCGTTCCTTTGTGGCTTTACATAGCGGTGAGGATGGTGCTTGTTCCCGTTGCCACGGTTCTTGTACTGAAGGGTATCGGAGCATCCGAAGACATGGTCAGGACATTCTGTCTGATGTGTGCGGTGCCGGTCGGAAACCTTCCGATGATCCAGGCCGAAAAGACGGGCGAGAGGACCGATGTGCTATCGAGGGGAATAATCGTTACGACGGTGTTTTCCTTCATATCCATAACCGTACTCATGTCGGTCGTTTGATGACTTCATTTAACGCGAATAATTAGGCTTTTGTGATATAATAAGCCGATGGGATTTTTATCATTAAAATTCATACTGATCCTTCCGATCGTTCTGATACTTTATTATTCAGCCGGGAAACGCGGGAAATATGATCTTTCCAAGATCGTGCTGATCGCCTCTTCCATGCTCTTTTTCCTGAGTTACGGGACGGAGTCTTTTCTGTTGCTGCTCGCATCCTGTATCTTTAATCTTTTCTGGTCAAGACTTCTTCTGAAAAATAAAAACAAGGCATTACTCGCAGCAGGGATCGTCATCAACGTCCTGCCACTTCTTGCGTTCAAATATCTCAACTTTTTCGGGGAGAGCATTTCGCATCTTGCCGGCTCGGAGTTTACCGCGATCGATATCATAACTCCGGTGGCGATCAGTTATTACACTTTCCAGATGATCACATGGACCGTCGATTCGTACCGCGGTGAGACTGCATCCGTAAAGACTCTGGATTATCTTGAATATGTATGGTTCTTCCCGAGAATGATAATGGGTCCCATTACGAGACAGGACGAATTCATCCCTCAGATCGAAGATCATACAGGATATAAAGCCGATCCCGAAAACATAGCGACTGGATTCGTTTGGTTTACCGTCGGCATGAGTAAGAAGCTTCTGCTTGCTTCAAGATTTGCGGGCGCCGGAACCTACGGCTTCATGATGGGCACGGATCTTTCGATGGCGGAAGGATGGCTGTGCTCGATAGCATATACCTTCGAGATATATCTTGATTTCTCGGGATACTGCGATATGGCAGCAGGCGTCGCCAAGATGTTCGGTATCGATATTCCGAAGAACTTCGATTCTCCCTACAAGGCATATTCGATCGGTGATTTCTGGAAGAGATGGCATATCTCTCTTACTTCTTTCCTTCGCAAATACATCTATTTCCCTCTCGGCGGCAACAGAAAGAGCAAGGCAAGAACGTATCTGAATATGCTTGCGATATTTGTAATAAGCGGATTCTGGCACGGTGCTAACTGGACCTTCATACTGTGGGGCGCACTTCACGGAGTGCTGATGGTGATCGAGAGACTGTCTGACGGATTTCTTAAAAAGATACCGAAGTTCATACGTGTGGGCGTAACTTTTATTCTCGTCAATATCGGATGGATATTCTTCGCGGCACCGGATATCGGCTCGGCATTTACTTTTATCCGCGAGATGTTCATACCGGACAACATACTTCCCGCCGCGGAATTTTTCGATACGTTCGATATGGGAACGGTGCCTTTCATAAGATTCCATCTGAATCTTGCGATCCCCGCATTCTATCTGATAACTTTCGTATGCCTGCAGCTTACGAAGAATATATATGAGAAGAAATATAAGCCGAACGTAAGGACCGCTCTGATGACTGCGGTACTGTTCGTGTGGTCGTTCCTGTATGCGAACGCTGTATCGGATTTCATATATTTTAAATTCTGATAATGGAAGAAAAGAAAACCTGGAAAAAATTCCTCATACAGACTCTGATCTTTACGGCACTGCTCATGGCGGCAGTGGCGGCGCTTGTCGTATATATCGATCCGTTCTTTCATTATCACGCTCCGATAGAAGGCGTATCCTATATTCTTGACAATGAGAGATATCAAAATGACGGCATTGTCAGAAATTTCAGATACGATGCGCTGATAACCGGAACATCGGTGACGGAGAATTTCCGTACAAGCCTGGCCGATGAACTTTTCGGTGTCACGAGCATCAAAGCCGCATATGCCGGAGGGTATTACAAGGAGATCGGAGACGGAGAAAGAACGGCACTTGAATCCAATCCCGATATAAAGCTTGTCATCAGAAGCATGGATACTTTCTTTGCGATGACCGAACCCGGATACCGGAATCCCGAAGCGGCCGATCCGTCATTTCTCACGGACAGGAATCTCTTTAATGACGATGCGTATATCTATAATGCGGATGTGCTTTTCGAATATGTGAATGCGGAACTTATCCGCACCGCAAAGGGAGTGCCGGGTGATGATTTCGACACCTATATGAGATTTGCGGAGGACCGTTCCTTAGGTGCCGCATATGTTCTCAAATATATTGATAATGAAGCAGTGCCTGCCGCAGAATATACCGGACTGTCCGATGAGGACAGACAGATGCTGCTCGAGAATATCAGGGCGAATCTTACCGCCAACATTGCGGCTTATCCGGATGTGGAATTTTATTATTTCATTCCTCCGTACTGCATCGCAGACTGGTACGGCAATCATATCGTTACCGGAGATCTTCCCGCGTATATTGAGACCATGAAGATACTTGCGGAAGAAGTGCTGAAGTATGATAATGCGCATGTGTTCTGTTTCTACGATGACACGGATCTGGTCACGAACCTTGATAATTACTCGGATCTTCAGCATTACAGCGGAGATGTATCGGACATGATACTTACGTGCATGGCAAAGGGTGAGCATGAACTGACTGCCGATACATATGAAGAATATTTTGATGAGATAGAAAGTTTCTATATGAACTACGATTATTCGCAGATGTACAGACAGTAACGCCCGGAGGGACGTTAGATATTTCAGACGTATTTACGGGAGAAGATCATATGTCCAAGAAGAAGCTATTCCATATAGACCAGCGATATGTCACGGTCAATCTTACACTCTGTATCATAATCTATGCCGTGGTGGTGCCTTTCTGCATCTACCTGAGCATTGATAATTTTTTCCGCGGTGATTATCTTGTGGCAAAATATGCGCTCTTCTGTGCTGTCATGACTGCGATCGCAGTCGTTAATTTCTCAATATGTAAATTCGGAAAAAAGAAGCGCTCGTGGCTTATGCACCTTGCCATCAATATCCAGTGCTTTGTGTATTGGATAACCTTTGCGTTTTTCCTTTACACGGGCGGAACCGAAGGATCGAGCATTTTCCTTTTCTTTGTTGCGGTGCCCGTGGTTTTCTTTTTCTTCAATCTGTCTTACGGTATTTATTTCAGCACGGTCTTTTTCATTATGATGACCGTATATATGAATTCTCCGCTCAGAGAACTCGGATATCAGTTCCCTGAGGTTTACTATCAGAGACTTCCCATGATGTATCTCGCCGATTGTGTAATGTGTGCGGTCGCACAGTATGAGATCGTAAAAGCCAAGATCAGACAGGATGATGCTCTTGAGCAGGCAAAGCATGCCAATGAAGCCAAGACGGACTTTCTTGCAAACACGAGCCATGAGATCAGGACTCCCATTAACGCCGTGCTCGGAATGAATGAGATGATCCTCAGGGAAACGGCTAAGGCGGAAGCAATGGAGAATGCCGATGCCAAGGCATATCTGGAAGTGTTCAGGAAGATAAAAACATATTCGGGAAATGTGGACAGCGCCGGAAGCAACCTTCTCGCGATAATCAATGACATCCTCGATTTTACCAAGATCGAGGAAGGCAAGATGGATATCGTTCCCGTTGAGTACCAGCTCAGTTCCGTACTCAACGATGTCAGCAATATGATCTATTTCAAAGCCGGGGAAAAGAAACTCAGCTTTACTACCGATGTGGATGAGACGCTTCCCGACAATCTTTACGGAGATGTTGTCAGGGTAAGGCAGGTCATCACGAACATCCTGAATAATGCGGTCAAATATACGGACAAGGGAAGCGTGTCACTCAAGATCACAGGAACGCGTCCCGATTGCACGGAGAACGGAAAGCCGCTCCTTAATCTGGTTGCGGAGGTAACCGATACCGGCATAGGCATCAGCAAGGAGAATATCGGAAAGCTTTTCGGAAAGTTCGAACGTCTCGATCTTGTGAGAAACAGTACCAAGGAAGGCACGGGTCTGGGACTTGCGATCACCAAGATGCTTCTTGATATGATGCACGGAAGGGTGGACGTAAAGAGCGAATACGGCAAAGGATCCACTTTTACCGTGACCATACCTCAGGCCATTGTTTCGGATGAGCCTATTGGAAATTTCAAAGAGAAATTTGAGAAGAGCCTTGAAGAGAAAAAGGATTATCATGAAAGCTTCAGGGCGCCTTCCGCAAAGGTACTCATTGTCGATGATACGAGAATGAACCTTATAGTCGCTACGGAATTCCTCAAGGAGACCAGGGTGTATGTCGACACCGCCGGGAGCGGACAGGATGCGGTAAAGCTTTCGCTTAAGAGCAGGTACGATGTAATACTGATGGACCAGAGAATGCCGGAGATGGACGGAGAAGAGACTCTTCACGAGATAAGGAGTTACCCCGGAAGTCCGAACAGGGAAACTCCGGTCATATGCCTTACCGCAGATGCGGTAGTCGGAGCCAGGGAAAGATATCTTGCCAAGGGATTTGACGATTATCTCTCTAAGCCGATCGACAGTAAAGCTCTTGAAAAAATGCTGAGGAAGTACATTCCCGCGGAAAAGATCGAGATTGTCAGAAAAGCAGCCGGCAATGAGGTAAAAACCGAAGCCGGGAAAACGGATATATCACAGGATGCATCTTCCGGTTCTCAGGGAATCGATCATCTGTCAAAATGCGGCATTGATGTAAAAAAAGGAATATCGAACTGCGGCGGTGAAGAGGAATTCTACCGGTCCATACTTCTCGAATACCTGAATTCTTCCGTTGAAAAGAAAGAGAACCTTGAGCGCTTCCTTAAGGAAGGCGATATGGAAGGATACGGCATCAATGTGCATTCTCTCAAGAGCACGTCCGCTACGATCGGAGCAATGACCCTGTCCGAAAAGGCTCTTGAACTTGAACACATGGCCAAGGAAGGCAGGATCGTGGATGTCCGCCTCGGACATGAGCCCATGATGGCCGAATATTCGTGGGTGCTTAATGCAATATCCAAGGTTGTGTCGGAAAAGGATGCCATGGAGGATCCCGATCCCGACGGAGATTCGATAATGGAATTTGAACCACAATAAAGAAAAAATTTAATTAAATTTAGCTTTGCCATTTAATTAAAATAAGTTAAAATACCTGTATGGAGCCATAAAGCCATACAGGTATTTATTTTATTGAGGTGATTTATGGGTGAAAAAGTAAGATTAGCGGACATAGCGGAAAAAACAGGCGTATCCATCGTATCCGTTTCCAAGGCACTTTCCGGAAAGGGAGGTGTCGGAAGAGCCAAGCTCGAGGAGATCAAGAGGGTTGCAATGGAACTCGGATATGAGCCTCATACTTATGCTGCCAAGCATCCGAGCAGGCATATAGGCATCATTGCCAAGGAGATATATCTCACCAGATTCTCCAGCTTCTACTGGCAGATGTATCAGTATATGAACAAGATCGCATCGTTCATGGGAAGCTTCACCATGCTCGAGGTCCTCACCTCCGAGATGGAGGAGTATCTCGAGATGCCCAGGATACTTGAAGAGAACAAGATAGATACGCTCATTGTTCTGGGTAATCTTTCGCAGAGATATCTCGATGAACTTGAGAACGGATACAAGCCCATAGTATATCTGGATTTCTCCGATGCACGCAGCGAGCATGACTGTGTCATCTCCGACAGCTTCTACGGAGCATATACGATGACCAATTATCTTTACGATATGGGTCATACAAAGATCGCGTATGTCGGAACCCTTCTTTCGACCGGATCGATCACGGACAGATATCTTGGATACGAAAAGTCCGTTATGGAGCACGGCGGAAAGATAAAGAAGGAATGGGTCATCGATGACAGGGATATCAAGACGGGCTTCACCGATACGGAGAACAAGCTGATCCTCCCGAAGGATATGCCGACCGCGTTTTTCTGCAACTGTGATCTGACCGCGGGCTTTCTTATCAATAAGCTTAAAAAGAACGGTTACAGGGTGCCGAAGGATGTTTCCGTAGCCGGATACGACAATTTTAACTATCCGGGAGTATGCGAGACCGAGATCACGACATATGAAGTCGATATCGAGGAAATGTCCAAGCAGGCCGTCGAACTTGCACTTCAGGGAGCGTGGGGAGAAGCTCATAAAAAGGGTCTGCATATCGTATGCGGAAAACTGGTTGAGAAAAACAGCGTCAGAAAACTGAGAAACATTTAACTTAAAGGAGATTAAAAAATGAGCGACGTAAAAATCTTAAATGCACCCGATGTGCCCGATATGCCCTGGCAGGATGCACCGGCCGATCTGAAGGACGCACCTATCTGGAGGTATAAGGAAAATCCCATTATAAACAGAAATCCCATCGAGGGGGTTGCGAGAATATTCAACAGTGCGGTTGTTCCCTATGAAGGCGCGTATGTCGGAGTGTTCCGCGGTGAACAGAGAAACGGCGTGTCCATGATCTATTTCGGAAGGAGCAAGGACGGACTTCACTGGGATTTCGAGCACGACAAGATCAGGTTCGTAGATGAGGACGGCAAGGAATTTATGCCCGTTTATGCATACGATCCCAGACTTGTTAAGGTTGAAGACACATATTATGCGATATGGTGCCAGGACTTCTACGGAGCTGCGATCGGTATTGCCAAGACCAAGGATTTCAAGACATTTACCAGGATCGAGAATCCTTTCATTCCTTTCAACAGAAATGCGGTTCTTTTCCCCAGGAAGATAAACGGAAATTATGTCTTGCTTTCAAGACCTTCGGATTCCGGACATACTCCTTTCGGCGACATTTTCCTTTCCCAGAGCCCCGATATGGTCTACTGGGGAAAGCACCGTCACGTTATGAGCAGAAGCTATGAGTGGTGGGAGAATCTTAAGATCGGCGGAGGCGCAGCACCCATTGAGACTACCGAAGGATGGCTTCTTTTCTATCACGGAGTCGTGGGAACCTGCAGCGGATATGTCTATTCAATAGGCGGAGCCATCCTTGACATCAATGAGCCCTCCAAGGTCCTCTACAGATGTGAGAACTATCTCCTTACTCCGGAAGAGTGGTATGAGGAAAGAGGATTCGTCCCCAATGTATGCTTCCCCTGCGCTACTATCCACGATCCCGCTACCGGAAGGATCGCACTCTACTACGGATGTGCGGACAGCTATGTATCCGTGGCATTTACCAAGGTCGATCTTATAGTTGATTACATCAAGGCACACAGCAACGTAACCGAATCAGATACCGAGATCGGAATAAGATGATATGATCACTGAAAAGTTGCCTCGGGTTTCACTGAGGGGTGCCGGAAAAAATACAGAAGGTGCTTTCAGGATCGGTAAAGTGATGAAGCGGGCTGCCGCGGGCGAAGATATCTGCATCGGATTTATCGGCGGATCGATAACCCAGGGGTGCCTCGCTTCTTCTCCCGATAAATGTTATGCGCATAAAGTATTCGAATGGTTTGAGGAAAGCTTTCCGAAGGCGCATTTCAGGTATGTCAACGCAGGCATAGGAGCGACTGATTCCCAGTTCGGATGTGCGAGAGCTCAGAGCGATCTTCTGGCATACGAACCGGATATCTGTTTTGCGGAATTTTCCGTAAACGACGAATGCAATGAGCATTACCATGAAACATACGAAGGGCTTGTCAGAAAGATCCTTAAATCTTCGCCTGACAGGGCTCTTATGCTGATATACAATGTCAGGTATGATGACGGCAAAAATGCGGAGCCGGTCCATTCCCTTGTTTCGGACAGATACAAGGTTCCTGCGGTAAGCCTCAGGGAAGTGCTGTGGCCGGAACTTGAGAGCGGAAAAATAGACAGATCGCTCCTTACAACGGACGGTCTTCATCCGAATGATGTGGGACACAGCCTGGTCGCATCGGTTATAATATCCGTACTTGAGGATATCAGGTCGCATATGGATGAGGATTCTCATGATATCGTCATTCCGGAGCCCGAGACCCGGAATGCATACGAGGATTCCGTAAGATACCGTAATGACAATTCATCGGACATCCTGGTCGAATGCAGCGGATTTACCGCGGATCTGTCCGGGCAGGACGGCATAACCGATATTTTCAAAAAAGGCTGGACGGCGTCCGAGAAGGGCTCGTATATTGTTTTTAAGGTCAGGGCATCCTGCATAGGGGTCCAGTACAGAAAGACGATACAAAAACCCGCACCGGCGGCAAGGCTGACCATAGACTCGGATCCGGAAAAAGAGATCGTGCTTGATGCTGATTTCGAGGAGATCTGGGGGGACAAGCTCGTCCTTGATACCGTTCTCGATCACGGAGAATGCCGCGAGCATACGATCAAGATAGAACTTACGGAAGTTCACGAAGGAGATGTTCTTCCGTTTTGCCTGGTGAGCATCATCGCATCGGGCAATTGACCGAAAGGATCTTATTTTGGAAAAAGTCATTCTTTTAAAACCGTATTTTTCACATACCATCTGGGGCGGAAGAAAGCTTCGCGAGGTATTCGGATATGACGAACCCGGTGATGACATAGGTGAATGCTGGGGAATATCCGCACATCCTGTCGGAGAGAGTACCGCACTCGGGGGAGAATATGACGGGAAGAGATTATCCGAGCTCTGGAATGAGCACAGAGAGCTGTTCGGAAATGCATCCGGAGACAGATTCCCGCTTCTGGTTAAGATCATAGATGCCAGGGAAGATCTGAGCATTCAGGTTCATCCGGATGATGAGTACGCAGGAGTTCACGAGAACGGATCCCTCGGAAAAAAGGAATGCTGGTATGTGCTCGACTGCCCCGAGGATGCCGAGCTTGTGATCGGACATAATGCCAAGACTGCGGATGAACTCCGCTCGATGATACATGACGGCAGATGGAATGAACTCATCGGGAAGGTGAAGGTCAGAAAGGGTGATGTCATCCAGATAGATCCCGGAACCATTCATTCGATCACCGCAGGCGTATGTATTTTAGAAACGCAGCAGTCCAGCGACATCACTTACAGGCTCTACGATTACGACAGGATAAGGAACGGCAAAAAGAGAGAGCTTCATATCGATAAGAGCCTGGATGTCATAACCGTTCCTTCTCCCGATGCGAATGACATGGTGGTGAAAAATGCGTCTGCATGCGATCCGGGCGTAACTTGTCTGGTGGATTGCGACAGATACCGCGTATCGAAGGTCAGGGTGTCTGGAGATCTTTCCTTTGCGTGTGATGTGGGATTTGTGAACGCAAGCGTGATCGAAGGAAGCGGAAAGGTGTTCGATACGGATGTCCGAAAGGGCAGCCATATGCTGATCACCGCAGAAGGCGCGGAGAATATAGTGATGAGCGGAGATATGGAACTCATCATTTCCTATATAAAAAATTAATACTCTGGAGAAGATAAATGGGAATCGGATTTGACGAAAAAAACAGGCTGTTCTTCATAGAGACGGCGCACTCTTCAATGTGTCTTGCAATCGTTGATGACGAAGGTTTCCTTTGCAATGTTTATTACGGAAATCCCGTTGGGGAAGATGACCTTACATATCTTCTCAGGACTAAGATATATCCTTTCCTTCCTTCGCATAATTCGAGGGACAGGGGAGGATTTCTTGATATGGCGAGAATGGAATTCCCTTCATCCGGTGTCGGTGATTACAGAAATCCGGCCGTATGCCTGAGAGATGCCGAGGGACACGATGCTTCACAATTCACCTATGTCTCACACAGGATATACACAGGCAAGGAAAAGCTTTACGGCACAGCGTGTGACGGGAAGGAGATAAGGATTCCCGCCACGTTCGGCGAGAATGCACAGACTCTCGAGATAGAACTTGAAGAAAAAGTTCTCGGGGTAAGTGCATTTCTTTCATACAGCATCTTCGAAGATTCGGATGCGATATTAAAGAGCGTGAAGCTTGTCAACAAATCTGACAGAACTGTCATTATTGACAGGCTGCTCAGCAGCAGTCTTGATCTTGACGGGGGAACATTCGGAAATAAAGCTCCGGATATCATAACGCTTTCCGGAAGCTGGGCAAGGGAGAGGAGACTCGACAGAAGATCGCTTGAGCGAGGCAATACCGAGGTTTATTCCACAAGGGGAGTGACATCGCATCAGTTCTATCCTTTTTCCGCACTTGCCGAAAAGAATACCGATGAAGAGCACGGCAGGGTATATGCCCAGACTCTTATCTGGTCCGGCAATTTCCTCTGCGGAAGCGGAATGGACCAGTTCGAAACGACAAGAAGCTATATCGGGATAAATCCCGAACATTTCACATGGGATCTTAAGCCGGGTGAAAGCTTTCAGTCGCCCGAGGCGGTTCTTGTATATACGGAAGAAGGTTTGGGCGGAATGACCCATGTCTTCCACGATCTGTTCCGCGATCATCTCATAAGAAGCCCCTATCTTCATAAGGAAAGACCCGTGCTCATCAATAACTGGGAAGCGACCTATTTTGATTTCGATACGGAAAAACTTCTGAACATCGCAAGAGATGCCAAAGAGTCCGGCATAGAAATGCTTGTCATGGATGACGGATGGTTTGGAAAGAGAAATGATGACAATTCATCACTCGGTGACTGGATCGTAAATGAAGAGAAGCTTCCCGGAGGACTTACAAGACTTTCGGATGAACTTGAAAAGATAGGAATAAAATTTGGTATCTGGTTCGAGCCGGAGATGGTATCTCCCGATTCCGATCTCTACCGTGCCCATCCCGACTGGGCGGTTGCCGCGCCGGGACGTGTTCCCTGCAAAATGAGAAACCAGTACATACTTGATATAACAAGGACCGAGGTCCGGGATCATGTGTATGAATCGGTTGCAAAGGTACTCCGGAATGCGAAGATATCATATGTGAAGTGGGATATGAACAGAGCTCTTACCGACCTCGGAAGCTGCGGACTGTCTGCGGAATCCCTCGGAAGACTTTCCTATCTGTATGTCCTCGGAGTATATGACCTTCAGGACAGGCTGATCACGGAATTCCCCGATCTGCTTCTTGAAAACTGCTCGAGCGGAGGCGGAAGATATGACGGCGGAATGCTTTTTTATTCACCTCAGGTATGGTGTTCCGATGATACTGATGCATTTGAAAGACTCTCCATACAGGCGGGGACCGCAATGATCTGTCCGCTCAGCACCATGGGCGCGCATGTATCCGCTTCGCCAAATCACGTCACAGGAAGAGTGATGCCCTTTGATGTGAGAGGCGCGGTTGCGCTTTCCGGAACCTTCGGATATGAACTTGATATAACGAAGATCCCCGAAGAGGAAAGAAAGGCAATACCGGAGCAGGTATCGATCTATCACAGGTATAATGAGATCATAAGAGAAGGTGATTATTACCGGATCGCAAAAAATGCCGAAGAAGGCGGATATTACGATGCATGGATGAGCGTTATGAAGGATAAGAGCAGAGCACTTGTCACCTATATCCAGTGCAGGGCATATCCCGGAGGCAAGGGAAGGGTCATCCGTCTCAGGGGACTTGATCCCGATGCTGTTTATGAGATCGGGCTTGTGGGAAGCGATGATGAAAACAGTTTTTATTGCAGCAGGGCCAAGAAAGCAAGCTGGGAAAGCCTTGCACCCGGCAATCTTAATGGCAGCAGTCTTATGAATGCGGGACTTATCATGCCCAATCTCCCGGGTGATTACGCGCAGCTGACTTTTGAGATCAACCGGATCTGATACGGTACCGTTTTTAAAAATACTTGCGCTCCCGAGATTTTTCCCATAAAATAACTATGTTGACAAAGGCGCCGACACCGAAAATGTTGGCGTCTGTTTTTTTAGGATTGAGAGGAGAAGAAAAGTGCAGCTGATTGAAAATGTTAATTCGGCCGTCAATAACTTCGTATGGGGACTTCCTATGCTTGTGCTCCTTGTCGGAACCGGCATTCTTATGACTGCCCTGACGGGATTTTTCCAGGTCAGCCATATAGGACACTGGTTTAAGCACACTCTTGGCGGGATCTTCATAAACAAACATGTTACCGCGCATACTCCCGGCCACGATAAGCAGATAAGCCAGTTCCAGAGTCTGTGTACCGCTCTTGCGGCTACGATCGGAACGGGTAATATTGCAGGTGTTGCCGCAGCTCTGGCTACCGGCGGACCCGGCGCGATCTTCTGGATGTGGATAGTTGCATTTTTCGGTATGATGACCAACTATTCCGAGAATGTTCTCGGTATCTATTATAGAAGGAAAAATTCCGAGGGAGAATGGTGCGGAGGCGCCATGTATTATCTCAAGGACGGACTCGGAAGCAAGAAGGGATGCAGGCAGGCAGGTGCGATCCTTGCTGTTCTCTTCAGCATTTTCTGTGTTCTCGCTTCCTTCGGAATAGGAAATATGAGCCAGATCAATTCTATCGCCGTAAACCTGAATTCCGTATTCCATATTCCTTCACTTGCCACCGGACTGGTCCTTATGGCTATTGCGGCTCTCGTTATCGTAGGCGGACTCAAGAGGATCGCGAGCGTGACCGAAAAGCTGGTTCCCTTTATGGCAGTGGCTTATATCATCGGCTGCCTCATTCTCGTCATTACACATGCCGGAGTTGTAGGAGAGGCTTTTGCCGCCATATTCAAGGGGGCATTTGCTCTTAAGGCAGTAGGCGGCGGAATCGTAGGACACGGCGTCAAGACCGCACTGACCTGGGGAATGAAGAGAGGCGTCTTCTCCAATGAAGCGGGTCTCGGTTCATCGGTCATGGTTCATTCCGCATCCAATGTTAAAGAGCCTGTCAGACAGGGTATGTGGGGAATCTTCGAAGTTTTTGCCGACACCATCGTTGTATGCACACTTACCGCTCTCGCCGTTCTCACTTCCGGTGTTATGGATCTTGAGACCGGACTTATGATCTCCACGAAGGAAAAGACCGCTCTTGTTGCCGAAGCTTTCGAGGGAACGTTCGGCGTTGCCGGAGGATGGTTCATCGCACTTGCGATAACGCTCTTCGCTTTCTCAACGGTTCTCGGCTGGAGCGTATACGGAAGCAAGGCGTTTGAGTATCTGTTCGGAACCAAGGCAATGATCGTTTACAAGGTCGTTTTTGTAGTCTTCATAGTATTCGGTGCAACAATGGATCTTGCTCTTGCATGGGATCTTTCCGATACATTCAACGGACTCATGGCAATGCCCAACCTTATCGGCGTTGTCGTGCTGAGCGGAACGGTAATGAAGATCACGAAGAATTATGTGGACAGAGTTATCAGGGGTAAGGATGAAAAGCCCATGTATTCCGCAATCCCCGAGATCCAGAAGGAGCAGGAAGAGCGTACTGACGACGAAGCCTGATCAAACGGGAACATATATTGATAACGGAAGGCTGCCGCGTGCCGCCTTCCGTTTTTTCTTAATATTTTTGCCCGTTAAGTTAATTTTCGTATATAATATATATGCTGTGCATTTCGGACTTGCAGCATTTTCTTAAATTCATTTTTGGAGAAAATATCCGTATGAATGAATACAATATTTCTTATGAAATAGCTTCGGCATTTTTTATCTCGATATCGATCGCCGTTCTTCTCTGGACACACAGAAAAAGGACCGAAAGATTCAAAAGGTTTCTGATATTGGAAGTGGCCGTTCTGTTCGGGCTGATATTTGATGTTCTCGGTGCGGTCTCCCTGGATGCGTCCGTTTCAGGCGGCAAAACCCTTCCCCTTCTGTTCAATTCCTTATATTTCATGGTTGCAGGTTACGTAGGCCTTGCTTATATGAAATATACGCTTGCCTTCATAGGCGTTAAGACCAGGTTCCACAATGTAATGAAGATATTCCATGTTCTCTTTGTCATTGCTTATGCGGCTCTTCTGGCGATCAACACACAAACGGGATGGATATTCTATATTGATGACGAAATGAGATATCTTGCCGGACCGTTCCATTTCATCATTTATATTCCCGCTGCATATTTCATCACCGGCGGATTCTTTTTCATAATCGCGCACAGGAAAAATCTCGGCATCAGGGAGATGCTCTCTTTGTCCGGATTTATATTCATAATATTAGGTACATTGATCCAGGCGCTGATAATCCCCAATGTTCTCCTTACATTCTTTTTTGGCGCCCTCGCAGTGACCATCATCCTTGTCTTTGTGGAGATGCCCGATTATGCGTATCTTCAGGAAGCACTTTCGGAACTTGATTCGGCGAAGATAGAAGCGGAAAAGGCCAAGCATGTTAAGAGCGAATTTCTTTCCTTTGTATCAAGGGAACTGAAAACTCCCATGAACACCGTGCTTGGTATGGATGAGATGATCCTCAGGGAAAGCAGGGACGAATATATCAGCGGATATGCAAGGGATATCGCAACCGCCGGCAATAATCTGATGGAGACCCTGAACAAGATACTCGATTATTCCGATATCGAAACCGGAAAGCTGGAGATCGTAAACGCTCCCTATAAGGTATCGACCGTTGTAAGGGAAGTATATAAATCCGTTGTTTTCAAGTCCGAAGAAAAGGGCCTCAAGATAGGCTGCGATGTCGGCTCTCTTGTGCCGGACATTCTTGTGGGTGACTGTGTGCGCATCAGACAGATAATGATCAATCTGATGACAAATGCGATCAAGTATACCAATTCGGGCAGTGTGAATCTTTATGTCGGTTCTGCGGAGATCGATGATAAAAACATAATGATGGAGATCCGTGTATCCGATACGGGAATAGGTATCAGGGAAGAGGATCTTGATAAGATATTCGGAACATTCGACCGCGCAGGTGATACTCATTCCAGAAGCGGAGAAGGCGTGGGACTCGGTCTGTCCATAGTTGCCAGACTTACCGATATGATGAACGGTGAGATAAAGGCGGAGAGCAAATTGGAAAAAGGCTCCGTTTTTACCGTCAGGATACCTCAGAAGATCGCGGAGGATTCGGACCTTATTGACAGCAATCCCGATGAAGCGGTCAAGGAGAGCACCGGCACAGGGCCTCTTTTCAAGGCACCGAATGCCAGGATCCTTATTGTCGATGACAATGATATCAACAGGGTTCTTGAAGCAATGCTCCTGAAAGAGACCGAGGTTCAGACCGCACAGGTCAGCGGCGGTGAGGAGATGCTTGCTGAGCTGACCAGGACCAGCTACGATGTCGTTCTTCTGGATCATATCATGCCGGATATGGACGGAGTCGAGGCTATGAAGCGTGCCAAGCAGATCGAAAGAGTCAAGAATGCTTCAACCGCATTCATTGCGATCACGGCAAATACTCTTCCCGGCGCGAAGGACGAATATCTCAGACAGGGATTCGATGATTTTGTTTCCAAACCCGTTAACGGAAGACGGCTTGAGGAAGCTGTCATGAAGCAGCTGAATGCTTCCTTAATCCTTGAAAAAAAACAGTAATTATGTAAAAATATTCCTGGGGGGAGAATCATAAGGAGAGTAGATGTATAGAATCTATAATCTGGATCTTGCGGCGATCGTGATTCTTGTTGCTCTGCTGACCGCACTCATTTTCAGAAGAATGTACCGGGGTAGGGAGAACCGGGCATTCGTCAGATATGTCATTCTTCTGCTGGTGCTTGCTATCGCAGATGTCTTTCGCGTTGCTCCGTTATATTGGCTGAAGCCTCTTTCATATTCATCTGTTTTCAGGGAGATATGGTGCGGAACATACACCCTTCTCAATATGGTCAATTATGCCATGTATATCTACATGGTCGGAAAAATGACCGGCACATACAGGAAGATCACGACAACCCCGTGGCTTGCCATTCTGTACAGGGTTCCGATACTGGTCAGCACAGTCCTTATAATTCTCAATTTCTTCAATCATGAACTGTTCTTCTATACCAGAGTAGGCGAATACGATATCCTGTACCAGCGCGGGCCTCATATGTGGCTCATGGTTGTGCTGGGATATTATTACGCACTGTTTGCATTTGTTCATACAGTCATCTGCTTTGTAAGAAAGCGGCTGGAAAAGGTCAAGTTCGCCGCTCTTATGGTCGTATTTCCGATCAATATCATATTCTTCAATATCCAGGCGATTCATCCCGAAATGCTCGTGCAGGTTTTCGGATATGCGACCACGGTTCTTATCCTGAGCTTCTATGTCATCAGCCCCGAAGAATATCTCGACATGGAGACCGGTGCGAAGTCTTATACGGCATTCAGGCGCACGATCAACAATATATTCTGCTCGAGAGATGACGCTTTTGTCATTTTTGGAAGACTCCAGAATCTGACATCGATAAGATCGGCTCTCGGGTATGAAATGTACCTGTCCCTTCTTAAGGATATTTCCGACAGTATCTATAAAATGCTCTGGATCGGCAAGAAACTGGATGTCAATCTCTTCTATCTTAAGAACGGACTGTTCGCATTCGTCATAAGAGGTAATTATGACATAACCCGTATCGAAGATACGGCAAATACCGTGCTTCCACAGCTCAGGGATCTGTTCGTGGTGGACGGCATCAGGCTCAAGCTCGATTTTGCAATGTGCGGTGTTGTGATCCCCAATGAGATCAATTCCGAAAGCCAGCTCATCAGATTATCCGAGACATTCGATCATGCGATCCCTCTCAACAAATATGTCAGATATTCCGAGATGGCGCCTGAGAAGGATTTCGTTGTAAGGAACAATCTCGACAGGATAATATCCGATGCGATCAAGAATCAGAAGTTCGAGATGTATTACCAGCCGATCTATTCGACGAGGGACGGAAAGTTCGTTTCTGCGGAAGCGCTGATAAGACTTCATGATGAACAGCTCGGATTCATATCACCCGCACTGTTTATTCCCGCTGCGGAAAAGAGCGGAAGCATTCTTCAGATAGGTGAATTCGTCATTAAGGATGTGTGCAGGTTTATTTCCGAAAGCGACCTGATGCAGTCGGGCATCAGATTCGTGGAAGTCAATCTTTCGGTCGTTCAGTGCATGCAGTCCAATATGGCATCCAAGATCCAGGAGATCCTTGATGAATATAAGATCACTCCGGACAGGATCAATTTCGAGATAACCGAGACCGCGTCCGAATATCTTGCCGATGCCGTGCTCAGGACGATGAGCGATATATCCGGAAACGGAAACGGATTCTCACTGGATGATTACGGTTCGGGTTATTCGAATCTAAGCCGTGTAATGAGCTTCCCTTACAGGATAATCAAGCTGGATAAATCACTGGTCGACGGACTCGGTGATTCCAGAAGCTATGAGATAGTACGTCAGACCATAAGCCTGCTCAAGAGCCTCGGAGCCGAGATCGTAGTCGAAGGCGTGGAGGACAAGGAAAAGGCCGAGTGGTTCAGCGAGATGGGATGCGAATACATCCAGGGATTCTACTATGCTCGCCCGATGCCTGAACAGGAGTTCATAGAATTCTGCAGGAAATCGATGATGGCATCATGACCGATGAAAATGGAAGACCCATAAAGAGAAAAGATCACAACCGTGAAACGAAAGCTCTGTTCCGATAAGGAACAGAGCTTTTTTGATAAAAAAATGCTTCCGCCTTACAGGCGGAAGCTGACGGAGACGGAGGGATTCGAACCCTCGTGCCCCGGAGGGCAAACGCATTTCGAGTGCGCCCCGTTATGACCGCTTCGATACGTCTCCAATATCGGCATTTCTCATGCCAACTTCAATAATATATATGTTTTTTCGCTATGCGTCAATGTGAAAAATGGGTATGACCGGTAACTCAATCCTTCGCAGGGAGCGAGTTTATTTTATTGATGGCTATTCTCATAGGCCTGTAGAGGACAAGCATCAGGGTGAAATTTCCGATGCCGTGGACTAAGTCATACGGGATTCCGGAGATCCACCAGCTTATGCCTGCTTTGATTCCGGCCTCCAGTGTTTTTGCTTTTACCAAAAAAATGACCTGGGCGGGTGCACACAGTGCTCCGAATGCCAGCCCGAAGAATCCCGAAACCAGCGCCCAGAACAGTGCATGATCGTTTTTCCTGAACAGGAGTGCCTGAACCGTCAGAATGGGCCAGACATACAGATACATTATCACCCAGACATGCGGCCCGTACAGAGCGGCTTCTATCGCAATAAAAACAGGAATGATGAGCAGAGCCTTCCATCCCATGAATATGGCAAATATGATCAGCCAGAAGGATGTAAGCTCGACATTGGGCAGGAATAACAGAGCTGCCTTACAGCTTTCTATAAGGGCAACTGCCATTCCGATATATGCGATGTCGATTATCTTGAAACCTTTTTTCATATAGGATCCGAATTGTTTCTCCGTTGTATCTTCCTGTCATCCGGACAAAAAAAGGCGGAGTCGGAGCTCCGCCTTTTGATACAGATCTTAAGCTGCTTCGTAAACAAGTGAATATACGTCTCCGTCATTAACGGGCTGTGAATCGATGCCGTAGTTTCCGTACTCACCGTTTACATAGATTGCCCAGTAAGCATTGTCCTCGGCATAGATAGCCTGCTCGTCGTTAACAACTTCTACCATCATTCCGAAATCACTCTCGGTTCCGCTGTAGGTGAGGCCTTCGGTCTCATCCATAGCCTGTCTGAGATATTCTGCATCGGTAGCAACTTCATAAGCGGTGGTCGTTCCGTCGGATCCGGTAACCTCGATGGTGATGTTCTTGCTGCCTTCAGCCGAATAATCGGAAGCTGCTTCGTAAACGATGCCGAACTTGTCGCCGTCGTTAACGGGCTGTGAATCGATTCCGTACTGGCCATACTCGCCGTTTACATAGAATGCCCAGTATGCATTGTCCTCGGCATAGATAGCCTGCTCGCCGTTAACAACCTCTACCATCATTCCGAAATCGCTCTCGGTTCCGCTGTAGGTAAGGCCGTCAGCCTCATCCATAGCCTGTCTGAGATACTCTGCATCGGTAGCCAGTTCATAAGCGGTAGTCTTGCCGTCAGCACCGGTAACTTCGATGGTGATGTGCTTGCTGCCTTCGGAATCATTCGAAGGTGCGGTCTCGGTATCGGTATTGCCGCTGTCGACAGCGGGTGTCTCGGGTGCGGGCTGGGGCTTGGGACGGTTTACGTTATAGACCACGATCATGATCGCGATCACTGCCACAAGGGCGATAAGTCCGATGATAAGTCCTGTCTTGTTCTTTTTCATTTCTCATAAACTCCTTTTAAAACACTAAACAATATATGCTAAAAACGCCCCGTAGGTTATCCCACGGGGCGAAAAGCAAACCAAAACAGGCACATATGCCTTGGCATAGTGCACTTACGGGTTTCCTTGACCCATTACGCGGGGTTTTCGAAAATATTCTGCGGGCAGGTCTTTCGGCTGGGGTTTTCGACGGCTGTTTCCGGCCTTCTCACATAAATGCAATGGGCTCATCTGCCGGGATGAGCATGGAACAGTCAAAACCGTCACGGCGACGCGTTCGTGCGGGAATCTCACCCGCTTCCCTATTCTCCCCTATCCGTATCTTGAAGATCCGGCCCGGATAAGGGCACCTGCAGAATTATACGTATAAAGTTACGGCAAAGATACTATCACAATGCTAAAAAATGTGCAAATACCGCAATAAATGATATAATTAAGAAGTTCTGAAGTTCATATTTCATGGAGGACTCTCATGGCAGCAAAGACCGTAAAGAAGACCTCGTCAGGCGACAGTACGTCCGTTAAAAGCACTTCTCAGAAGAAAACCTCTCCTGAAAAGAAAACCGAAGATAAACCGAATGCTGTTAAAGCGTCCAAAACCGGATCATCCGCCAAGAATAAGGATGAAGCCGCTAAGACGGTCACGCTTGAAACGAAGAATGCGGTCACCAGGCTTGTGACCATATCCGATTTCAGGGCAGCCATCTCCAATCTGTCAGAGATCCATATGGAGCCCTACGATGTCATAGAAGGCTTCGGAGTAAGACCCGGCATCTATGAGCTGAACGGTGCTACGGCCATTCCTACGGGCGTTAACTTTACCATATCCTCCAATCAGGCATATTCATGCGAACTTCTTCTTTTTAAGAGAGAAAGCAATACCCCGTATGCGGTCCTTCCTTTCCCGGAAAGCTACCGTATAGGCAATGTATGGTCAATGATAGTCTTTGATATAGATATCGAAGACTTTGAATATGCATACAGATTTGACGGTCCGTTTGATGAAAAGAAGGGACTTATCTTCGATAAGAATAAAGTGATCCTGGATCCGTATGCCAAGGCCGTTACGGGTCAGAGCGTATGGGGAACCCATAACCCCGGCATATACAAGGCGCGTGTGGTCAAGAACAATTTCGACTGGGGAAGACTGACCAGAAAGCACAAGAACATGGAAGATCTCGTGATCTATGAGATGCATGTCAGGGGCTTTACAAGAGACAGATCCTCGGATACGGGCGACAAGGCGGGTACCTTCGCCGGCATCATGGAGAAGCTTCCATACCTTAAGGACCTCGGAGTAAACGCTCTGGAGCTCATGCCCATATTTGAATTCGATGAGACACTGGATCACCGTGATTTCTACGGACGTGAGCTGGTGGATTATTGGGGATACAATACGGTTTCCTTCTTTGCCCCCAATACCAGCTATACTTCGGCACTGGAATATAACCGCGAGGGCACCGAACTCAAAGAGCTCATTAAGATGTGCCATGAAAATGACATTGATGTCTTTTTAGATGTTGTTTTCAACCACACTGCCGAGGGAAATGAACAGGGTCCTGTTTTTTCTTTTAAGGGAATTGATAATAATATCTATTACCTGCTGACACCGGACGGACATTATTACAATTTCTCCGGGTGCGGCAATACCCTCAACTGTAACCATCCGATAGTCCAGAATTTTATTCTCGACTGTCTCAGATACTGGGTCATCACCTATCATATCGACGGATTCAGGTTCGATCTTGCATCGATCCTCGGAAGGAACGAGGACGGTTCGCCGATGAGCAAGCCTCCTCTCCTCCAGAGTCTTGCATACGACCCCATACTCGGCAAGGTAAAGCTCATTGCGGAGGCGTGGGATGCGGGCGGATTGTATCAGGTCGGAACGTTCCCTTCGTGGAACAGATGGGCCGAGTGGAACGGAAGATACAGGGATGATATGAGGGCCTTCCTCAAGGGAGACCCGGGGAAAGCATCCGATGCCGCAAGAAGGATGATGGGATCCCCGGATCTGTATATCCCCGAGGTGAGGGGACATAATGCGTCCGTTAATTTCCTCAACTGTCATGACGGCTTCACCCTTCATGATATGTACACTTACAATGTCAAGCACAATGAGGAAAATAACTGGAACAACACCGACGGCGCTGATGACAACAGAAGCTGGAACTGCGGCATAGAAGGCGAGACCAGCGATCCCGAGATCAATAAGCTCAGACGGAGAATGGTAAGGAACGCGGCTGCGGTGCTGATGCTGAGCCGCGGAACACCGATGTTCTTCATGGGTGATGAGTTCGGAAATTCCCAGGGCGGCAACAACAACGCTTACTGCCAGGACAACAATATCGCATGGCTCAACTGGAAGGATCTGGACTCAAACAGGGATCTGCATGATTTCTTCAAATCCCTGATACGGTTCAGGAAAGAGCATGACTGTATCCGCAAGAACTGCGGAAACGATGCTTTCGGATTCCCCGGAATGTCCGTACACGATACCGATGCGTACAGATGTGATTTCTGTGATTATTCCCATTATGTGGGCGTGCGGTTTGCGGGATATCCCGGCAAGTTCAACAGGAACTACCCTCAGGCGGTATTTGTCGCAGTCAATGCATACTGGGAAGATCTCGATGCGACGCTCCCCGCGCTGCCCGAAGGAAGCGGATATACCTGGGCGCTGGTTGCGGACACATATCTGGAGAGGCCCTTCGATACGGGCAGGGAGAGATGCGGAGGTTCCTTCAGGATAGCCGCAAGGAGCGTAAAGATATTCGAGACCACGCTGGCTCTTGAGTAATATTAAGGTAAATTAAACCCGGGTTAAGTTGAAATAAACAGATCAAACGGGTAATATATTAGGGCATTTATAACGAATTTCCAGTAAGGAGAACATTATGGCTATTAAATGGATAAATTACGACCAGCTTGATGCTTCCGCAAAACTTGCATCGGATGCACCTGCAGACCTTACCAAGGTCATGTCCGCAGAGAGAGTACAGAAATATTCCGCAAAGATGGCGGCAGGCATGGACTATAACTATGCTGCCAAGAATGTTGACGATACCATTCTTAAGGATCTTCAGAAGCTCGCCGATGAAGCGGGACTTGTTGAAAAGTTCGAAGCTCTTTACAACGGCGAAGTCATCAATACCGGAGAGAACAGACTTGTCCTTCACCACCTTACCAGAGGACAGCTCGGTAACAAGGTAGAAAAAGACGGCGTTGACAAGAGAGCTTTCTATGTAGAGCAGCAAAGCAGAATTGCTGAATTCGCAGGCAAGGTTCATTCCGGAGAGATCGCCAATGAGAAGGGTGAGAAATTCACCACAGCCGTTCAGATCGGTATCGGCGGATCGGATCTCGGCCCCAGAGCTATGTATCTTGCACTTGAGAACTGGGCAAGAGTTAACGGCTTCCTCAAGATGCAGGCTCAGTTCATCTCCAATGTAGATCCCGATGATGCAGCAGGCGTCCTTGCAAATGTTGACGTAGCTCATTCCATTTTCATACTTGTATCAAAGTCCGGAACCACTCTCGAGACCCTTACCAACGAAGCATTCGTCAAGGATGCTCTTAAGAAGGCGGGCCTCGATCCCGCAAAGCATATGATCGCGGTAACTTCCGAGACATCACCTCTTGCGGGCAACAGCGATTATCTCGATGCGTTCTTCATGGATGATTACATCGGAGGAAGATATTCATCTACTTCGGCCGTAGGCGGTGCGATCCTTTCGCTTGCATTCGGTCCCGATATCTTCGCAAGATTCCTTGACGGTGCGGCTGCTGAGGATAAGACCGCTACGGAAAAGGACATCCTTAAGAACCCCGACCTTCTCGATGCACTCATCGGCGTATATGAGAGAAATGTTCTCGGATACGGCTCCACCGCCGTTCTTCCTTATTCACAGGCTATGAGCAGATTCCCCGCTCATCTCCAGCAGCTCGACATGGAGTCCAACGGAAAGAGCGTTAACCGTTTCGGAGAGCCCGTTGACTATGTGACCGGTCCCGTTATCTTCGGTGAGCCCGGAACCAACGGACAGCACTCTTTCTATCAGCTCCTTCACCAGGGAACCGATATCATTCCTCTTCAGTTCATCGGATTCAAGGAGAGCCAGCAGGGCGTTGATGTCGACATCCAGGGAAGCACCAGCCAGAAGAAGCTCTGCGCAAACGTAGTTGCACAGATCATGGCATTTGCAGGCGGAAAGGCTGACGACAATAAGAACAAGAACTTCGCGGGAAACAGACCTTCAAGCATCATCGTAGGCGAAAAACTCACTCCCGAAGCACTCGGCGCACTCCTTGCACACTTTGAGAACAAGGTAATGTTCCAGGGATTCGCATGGAACCTCAACAGCTTCGACCAGGAAGGCGTTCAGCTCGGTAAGGTTCTTGCCAAGAAGGTACTCGCCCATGAGACCGACGGCGCACTCAAGGCTTACAGCGATCTGTTCGAGATCTGATTTAAAAAAGAGTCACGGGGACAGTCCCCGTGACTCATATTTTTTCATTTATGAGTCACAGGGACTGTCCCCTATGACTCTTTTTTATGTCGTAAGTATCATTCTTTTATGACAACCTTGAGAACTACGGGATTGTGATCGGTGTATCTGAACTGCTCATCGCGTGTTTCAACGGAGATGACTTCGAGATTGTCCGATACGATGAATCCGTCTATGACGTAGAACTGGAAATGCTCCTTGTCCTGCGCCGTGGCATAGGGCTGATCCAGGGAACGGCATGTCGGTGAGGAAGGATCCTGGCAAAATGTGAGCAGGTCGCCGAATGCGCTTTCGTCGAGAAGCCCGCAGTGCCATTTGCCTTCGTATTCGGGATAAGCGGATGTGTCGGTGCCGGAGAATGCCTGATTGAAATCACCGGCGGCGATCACATAATTTCCCGCTTCTGCCTCGGTTCTGAGTATATCGGCGAGCATATTGGTCTGAGCTATCTTGCCCTCTCCGGAATCGTATGCTTCCAGATGGAGATTGACGATCACGAGCTGCTTATCACTGTTTTCAATGGGGATCCTGTTTACGCTCACGCATCTTTTAAGGTTGGCAACCCTTACCGGCCATTTAAAGGGGCAGGGGAGCTGAATCCTTTCCGCGGAAGCTATCCCGTACCTTGAAAGAGTCATGATGCCGCTCTCTACCTTTCCTATGGGAGGTATGGGATAAGGCACTATATCAACCTTGAAATTATATGCGAAGGTATGATCGAAATCCGGGAAGGCGGATGCTATCACCTCTGTTTCGTCCGTGTGGTAGGACCTCGATGAATTGATATCCGTTTCCTGAAGGAGCATTATATCCGGATCCGCATCAAGGAGGGTTGAGGTTATCCCGCTCAGGTTCTCTTTAACCCTGTCCTTGTCGGCGGTATAGACCATTTCACCGTAATCCATGAAGAAGTCCGCATTGTCTCCGAGAGTTCCGCATCCCACATTCCAGGTCACCACGGTCAGTTCGTCCCCTATAGCGGGCTTAAGTGCGTCCTGCCCGGCAAAGGCAGGTTCCAGAGCTTCCCTGTCGGCCGGTCTGTATTCGCGGACGGTAAGGTATGTAAAAAGAATGACTACGGCCAGTACAAGAGCCAGTACCAGGCAAATAACAGCTTTTACAAGCTTTTTTATCACGTTTTTCATTGTAAAACACCTCGATTTCTTAATTTTACTTCAAACGTGTATAATAATCCAGAAATTTGGGGATAAGTATGTGCCCGGGCATCGCTTCAAATGAGCGAAAAAGCCCAAAATGTGGTATACTTAAAGTTGTTTTGAAAATCCGGAAAAGAGTAGGAGAGGCCTTTCGATGTCCTTATCATTTACCGAAAAAGAATTCATTCCCGTAATGCTCGGCGGAGATATCAATACATATTCCGTATCCAGGGCATTTTATGAAAAATATAATGTTAAGTGCTACGTATTCGGAAAGTATCCGACGGGTCCCAGCTACGACAGCAGGATCATCGAGTATGAAGCCGATCCCAGGATCGAGACGGACGAGTATTTCGTAAAAAGAATGAATGACTTTGCGGCGGAGCACAGCGACAAGACCGTGATCCTCGTCGGATGCGGGGATTCGTATGTGGCGCTCTGCTCGAAGCATAAAGCGGAGCTTGCGGAGAATATAATCACTCCCTACATAGATCACGATCTGATGCATTCCCTTCAGATGAAAGAGACTTTCTACGGTCTTTGCGATAAGTGGGGGATCGATTATCCCGGAACGGTTATATATGACGCCGGCATGGGCGATGATTTCGCAATGGATTTTCCCTATCCCGTTATACTTAAGCCTTCAAACGGCATACAGTACTGGGAGCATCCCTTCGACACACAGAAGAAGGTCTATACGATACATGACCGCGATGAACTCATAAGCGTCATCCACGATATTTACGGGGCCGGATACACGGATAAGCTCATCATTCAGGACAGGATCCCCGGCAATGACGAATATATGAGAGTGCTCACATCGTATTCTGATCATAACGGCAAGGTTAAGATGATGTGCCTCGGACATGTCCTTCTCGAGGAGCATACTCCCCACGGACTCGGAAATCATGCGCTCATCATCACCGAACCCAATAAGGAACTGATGGAGAAGGTAAAGAATCTTCTTGAATCAATGAATTATGTCGGATTCTCAAATTTCGACATCAAATATGACACCCGTGACGGAAAATTCAAATTCTTTGAGATCAATACAAGACAGGGCAGGAGTAATTTCTATGTGACGGGCTCGGGCTTCAATGTTGCGGAGTACATCACCGAGGATTACTTCTATAAGAAGGACCTTCCTCTTAAATATGCCGAGGAGGAGCATCTCTGGACCGTTGTTCCCAAAGGTGTTGCCCTTAAATATGTCAAGGATCCGGAGCTTAAGGCGACGATGAAGAGACTCTGGAGCGAGGGCAAGGTGGTCAATCCGGTATTTCTTAAGGGTGATTCGAATCCCGGAAGAATGTACAGGATGATCAAAAACTATTTCAGCCACTACGTGAAGTTCAAAAAATATTACAAGGTGTGAACATGAAGAAGATCTTAGGCGTCATCGGGGGCATGGGCCCCGAAGCAACCGCATATTTCTATGAAGAGATCATAGCTCATACCAGGGCTCTGAAGGATCAGGACCATATCGACATGGTCATTCTCAGCCACGCTTCGATGCCCGACAGGACCGAGGCGATAAATTCGGGAGATTATGATGCGCTTCTTGCGTCCATGAAGGGCGAGATTGAAAAGCTCGAAAAATGCGGTGCGGGAAATATCGCGATACCCTGCAACACATCCCATTTCTTCCTTGATAAGATCCAGGCCATGACCGCGGTTCCCGTCATCAATATGATCAAAGAAACCGCACGGTATATCGCGGAAGGCGAGATCAGGGTAAAGAAGGTCGGAATACTTGCGACCGACGGAGCGGTAAAGACGGGCCTTTATCAGCAGGCTTGCAGCGAGTTCGGCTTAGAGAGCGAGATTCCCGATCCCGAATACCAGAAAATGGTGATGTCTCTTATCTATGACGATATCAAAGCCGGCAAGCTCGGCGATGAGGACAAGTTCCATGCTGCGGTGAGCAATCTCCAGGAAAAGGGATGCAACGTGATAATCCTTGCATGCACGGAACTCAGCGTTTACAAAAAACATCATAAGGTTCCGGCCCACTGCGTCGATGCACTCGATGTGCTGGTCAGAGAATCGATCGTAAGAAGCGGAGCCGAGTACGAAGAATTATGAGTTTAACACTTTCAGTAACTGAATATGTAAAGGCACTGGAGCAGGCAGGGCTCTTGCAAAAGTGCGAACGCATCGAAAAGATTTCCTCACAGATCTCTCTTGTTACATATGATTCCAGAGAGGTTGTGCCGGGGACTCTTTTCATTTGCAAGGGTGCGGCATTCAGGGCCGAATATTTAAAGTCTGCGATTGATGACGGCGCGGTGTGCTACATCTCCGAAATAGAATACGAAGAGGGAAATACCGTTCCTTCGATCATAGTATCCGATATAAGGAAGGCGATGCCGGTCCTTGCGGATCTTTTCTATGACCGTCCCCAGGATAAACTGAAGATCACCGCATTCGGAGGAACGAAGGGAAAATCCACCTCCACATATTATATGAAATCGGTGGTCGACGAATATCTGTCCTCGATAGGAAAAGGAGAGAGCGCCGTTCTTTCGTCCATCGACAATTATGACGGAGTCATCAGGGAAGAGTCCCACATCACCACCGCGGAATCCCTTGAACTGCATAAGCATATGGCCAATGCGGTTTCAAGCGGAATAGATTTTCTCGAGATGGAAGTATCGAGCCAGGCTCTCAAATACGACAGGGTTCTCGGTATCAGGTTCGGCGTTTCCGTATTCATGAATATATCCGAGGACCATATAAGCCCGAATGAGCATGCGGACTTCGAAGATTATCTGTCTTCCAAGATGAAGATGTTCGCACTTACGGAAAATGCGGTCGTGAATCTCGATTCCGACTGCATAGAAAGAGTCCTGGAAGAAGCAAAGGCCGCAAAGAGATATGTGACCTTCAGCTGCAAGGATAAAAGCGCGGATTATTATGCCCACGATATCAGGAAGGATAACGACAGCATATTCTTCAGCGTAACCAAGAAGGCGGAACCGGCTTTCGAAGAGGATTTTGAGCTGACGATGCCGGGACTTTTCAATGTTGAAAACGCCCTCGGAGTCATTGCTGCGGCCGATATCTATGGGATACCTGTTGAATGCATCAGGGAGGGCCTTCGCAAGGCCAAGTCCCCCGGAAGGATGGAACTGTTCAAGAGTGCGGACGGACTTGTGAATGCATTCGTTGATTACGCACATAACAAACTCAGCTTTGAAGCGCTTTATTCATCGGTTGAAAAAGAATATCCCGGATACGATATAGTGGGTATCTTCGGATGTCCCGGAGGAAAGGCTTATCAGAGAAGATATGAGCTCCCCCAAGTGGCGGCAAAGTATGCCGACAAGATCTATATCTGTGCCGAGGATCCCGGCCCCGATCCCGCTGAGGAGATCTCGGAAGAAGTTGCAAAATACGCGAAGGCGGCCGGCATAGAATATGAAGAGATAGAAGACAGAGGCGCCGCCATCCATAAGGCCATCCTTGAAGTGAGAAGACCCACGGTGCTCCTCATTACCGGAAAGGGTGAAGAGACCAGACAGAAATACGGTACTGTCTATGCGCCCTGCAGATCCGATGCGGATTATACGCGCGAATATATCAAAGAGTATGATGAGTCCCCTCATCATGCGCGAAAATAAGGGCGGACCTGTGCCCCGGCACAAATTGAAATTGTGCCCGTAAAAGAGTATTATACAAGATGTAGTAGTTTGTCCCTGCCGTGGGTGGCATATATGGCACGCCCGGAGACGGACATATATCCCGGAGGATTTATGAACATAGTCATAGTCGGTTGTGGCAAGGTAGGAATGGTCATAACCCAGCAGCTTTCCAGCGAGGATCATAATATCACGCTTGTGGATGAGGACAGCGAAGCCATTGCGGCGGTAACCAATCATTACGACGCAATGGGTGTTGTCGGAAACGGAGTGAGCTACCAGACTCTTGTTGAAGCGGGTATCTCCGACTGCGATCTTTTTATCGCCGTTACCGATTCCGACGAGAAGAATCTTCTTGCATGTCTTATCGCGGGAAAAGCCGGAAAGTGCAAAACCATAGCCAGAGTAAGGAACCCTATCTATTCCCATGAGATCGAGTTCCTTAAGAGAGAATTCAATCTCGCCATGGTCATCAATCCCGAGGATACCGCCGCGATGGAGATATCCAGAGTCTTTCTTTTCCCTTCAGCATTCAAGATCGATACATTCTCAGGCGGAAGGATCGAACTTTTCCATTTCCACGTTATGGAGGGGATGCCTGTCTGCGGCCAGTCCCTTCAGGAACTGCGTGAGGATATACTGAAGGGCATCATCGTCTGCACGATCAAAAGAGGCGGCGATGTCATAATCCCCAAGGGCGATTTCTCGTTCGCTGCGGATGACGATGTAAGCATTGCGGCCACCAGAAAGGATGCGCTCGCATTTTTCAGAAAGCTCGGTGAAGTAAAGGGCAGAGTAAAGAATGCAATGATAGTGGGCGGCGGTACGATGTCCTACTATCTTGCCGAAAGACTCTTAAGATCCGGAATAGATACGACGATCGTCGAGATAGATTACAAGAGATGCGAAGAGCTTTCGGGCAAGCTTCCCGCCGCAAGGATCATTCACGGAGACGGAACCAACAGGGATCTTCTCGACCAGGAGGATATCTCTTCGTTCCAGGGATTTGCCGCGCTTACAGGACTTGATGAGGAGAACATCCTTCTGTCGCTTTATGCGCGCAAGCATTCGTCCGCAAAGGTTGTCACCAAGATCGGGCGTCTTAATTTCGGTTCGGTCATCGATGCACTGAATCTCGACACCATAATCAATCCTCAGAAGATTACCGCGGATCATATAGTCAAGTTCGCAAGATCCATGAGTGCGGATGCATCCGATGACGTTGAATCGCTTTATAAGCTTGAGAACGGAAAGGCGGAGGCGCTCGAATTCAGGATCAAGGTTGAATCACCTGTGACCGGAGTCAAGCTGAAGGATCTGAAATTGAAAAAGAATGCTCTTGTCTGCAGTATTTTCAGAAACGGCAAGAACATAATACCCACAGGTCAGGATGAACTTATGGTGGGAGATTCCGTAATAGTTGTCATCGGCGGAGCTCATATCGCCAACATCAGGGAGATCCTCGAATAGCAATGAAAAAGAATTCGATAATACTTTATATCGTGGGGATACTTCTGATCTTTGAAAGTGCGTTCCTGATACTTCCTTTGATCGTATCCCTGATCTATTCCGACGGAAACTGGATGTGGTATCTGCTGACGATCTTCATCTGCCTTATCCTCGGTTTTCCCCTTACACGCATAAAGCGCGGCAAACATCTTTCGCTCCAGGAAGGATATATAATCGTCGCACTGTGCTGGATCGTTCTTTCACTCATCGGAGCGCTGCCTCTGATGCTCAGTGGCGACATTCCGAATTATATCGATGCGCTCTTTGAAACGGTATCCGGTTTTACGACGACCGGAGCGAGCATATTATCGGATGTCACCCTGCTCAGCAGATCCGGAATGTTCTGGAGAAGCTTCATGCACTGGATCGGCGGCATGGGAGTATTTATGTTCATGATGGCGGTGCTTCCCATGCTCGGCACTTCCGATATGAATCTGATGAAAGCGGAGTCCACGGGACCTTCGGTCGAAAGGATCGTACCTCATGTCCGCGACAGCGCAAGGCTCATGTACGGAATGTATTTCGGTATCACGCTTGCCGAGATCATTTCGCTCCTCATAACCGGAATGGATCTGTATTCTTCCGCACTGCTCACGTTCGGAAGTGTCGGTACCGGAGGCTTCGGAATGGTCAACGAATCCTGCGGAACATATACCGCGGCACAGCAGAATGTCATCGCATTCTTCATGGCAGCCAGCGGAATCAATTATACTTTTTATTTCTTCCTGATCTCAGGCAAGATAAAAGAAGCATTCCATATAGAGGAAGTTAAATACTACATCGGAATAATCATCGCTTCCACGGTACTCATCGCATTCAATATCAGCAAGATATACGGAAGCCTCGGCGAAGCGTTCCATCATTCGTTCTTCCAGGTTGCTTCCATCATGACCACTACCGGATATTCGACCGCGGACTTTGATGCCTGGCCGGAGCTGTCCAGGACCATCCTTATAATGCTTATGATCATCGGAGGCTGTTCCGGATCGACAGCCGGAGGTGTCAAGGTATACAGAGTCGTGCTTTTGATGAAGCAGTTCAAGAAGGAGCTGTCCGTACTCCGTCATCCCAGGGAGGTCAAGCTTCTCAGAATGGACGGAAATACGGTCAAGGAATCTGTCATCAGATCCACCAACGTTTTCATTTCGATCTACTTCGTCATCTTTTTCATATCGCTTCTGTTCCTTAGCATTGAAAACTATGACTTTACCACGGGCTTTACAGCGGTTACCGCTACGATCAACAATATCGGACCCGGTATGTCGCTGGTCGGACCCACATGCAATTACGGTTTCTTTTCCGTATTTTCAAAAATTATATTGATATTCGACATGCTCACGGGAAGACTCGAACTGTTCCCCGTACTTCTCCTGTTCAGCATGGTTCATACAAAAAGGAGATAAAATGGTCTACACTTTAACGCTCAACCCTTCACTCGATTACGTAATGTATCCCGCTTCATATCTGAAAAAGGGCGGAACGAACAGGTCGGAAAGAGAGGAGCTCCGCGCAGGAGGCAAAGGCATCAATGTATCGGTCGTTCTGAAGAATCTTGACGTACCGACCAAGGCTCTGGGATTCATCGCCGGCACGACCGGAGACGAGATAGAAGGAACTGTCCGCTCGATAGGCATCCGTACGGGATTTATAATGCTTCCCTACAAAAACGGAATGAGCAGGATAAATGTAAAGATAAGAGTTCCCTATGAGGGCTCCGGTGAGAGCGGATTTGAAGAGACGGAGCTCAATGCCGCAGGCCCTGTTGTTGAGAGCGGATCCGTGGATGAACTCTGCGATCAGATCGAAAGACTGTCCGAGGGTGATGTTCTGGTTCTTGCGGGAAGCATGCCGACCCAGGCGCCCGGGGATATGCTCGACAGGATCCTTTCCTCGGTTCCCGAAAACGTAAAGACCGTCGTGGACATGACCGGTGACAGACTTACCAAAGCACTCAAGTACAAGCCTTTCCTGGTAAAACCAAATCTCGAGGAACTCTGCCAGGCTGCCGGAAGAGAGCTTAAGGGCGAGGATGAGATAATATCCGAAGCCGAAAAACTTAGGGAAGCCGGAGTCGAGAATGTCATTGTATCCATGGGAGCCGACGGAGCCTTTCTTCTGGATAAGAACGGTGAGATCCATAAGTGCAAGGCACCCTCGGGAAAGCCACTCGGAGCATTCGGCGCGGGAGATTCGATGACTGCGGGCTTCATCAAGGGCTATCTTGATGAGCGCGATTACGGATATGCCCTCAAGCTCGGAGTAGCGGCCGGAAGCGCAGCGGTATTCGAAGGAAAGCTTCCCGATTACAAGGAGATAATGAAAGTATTCGATGAAGTATAAAGGCCTTCCCGTTAACAAAGGAATAGTGATGGGACGCATCATGGAAAGATCTGCAGCATCGGGGGCGATCGTTGAAACCGAAGCCTTCGACGCGGATCTTGAGAGGATGCGTTTTTTTGACGCTCTTCTTGATTTTGAAGGGGATATGAAAAAGATCGCATCTTCCGCATCCAGCAGGGAAGGAAAGGATATCATATCCGGACAGATCATGATAGCCAGGGATCCGGTGCTTTCCGACGAAGTCACCGGACTTATCGAATCCGGCAAGAGGGCGGGAGAGGCTCTTGAAGAAGCGTGCAGGAAATATGAAGAACTGCTCAAAGCCTCCGGCGATGAGCTTTTCATGGAAAGAAGCGAGGATCTTCTCGAAGTCAAAAGCGGGATACTTGCCCGCATGGGAGAATCCGGCGAAGCAGCGCGCGAAGAAGCAAAAACCGATGGAGATGTCATTTTTGCGGACAGACTCAGTGCGGCGGAGATCATAGGACTTCAGGATGACGGAATAAAGGCTGTTGTTCTGAAAACCGGAACCGCCACATCCCACGCTGCGGTAATACTGCGTTCTATGGGCATAACCGCCGTGTTCGGCGTAAGCTACGGTAATGAATTTGCCGCATCAGGCACAGAATGCATCGTGGACGGAAACAGGGGGATCGTGATCATCGCTCCCTCGGATGACGAGAAGAATGCATATAAAAAGATCCTGGAACTTGCGGGTGATGAGAATAAAGCGGTTAAGGAACCGTATGCTCCGAGCGTGACGATGGACGGTGTCACGATTGATGTGATGTGCAATATCGGATTTGAAAAGGTTCCCGGTATCGCATCCGCATCGGACGGCGCCGGACTTGTACGTACCGAATTCCTTTTCATGAACGGAAGCGTCATACCTGCGGAGGAAGACCAGGCAGAAGTCTACAGCCGGATAGCGGATTCTTTTTACGGAAAACCCGTTGTGATAAGAACGCTGGATGCGGGCGGTGACAAGGATCCAGTTTCGTCTGCGGACGGACCGGCGCATGAGGATAATCCCGCACTCGGTGTCAGAGGACTGAGAGCCAGTCTTGCCGACTGCGACCGGTTTAAGAGCCAGCTCCGCGCCATACTCCGTGCATCAAACGGACGAAATGTGAGCATTCTCATACCCATGGTAACTTCCATAGGGGAGGTGCTCAAAGTAAGACATATCATCGAAGAATGCAGGTCCGAACTCGGTGCCGCAAAGATTCCTTACAGAAGCGATATAAAGCTGGGATGCATGATAGAAACTCCCGCTGCGGTTCTGTGCGCGGATCAGCTTGCCGGCGATGTTGACTTTTTCTCGATCGGAACCAACGATCTTGCACAGTACATAATGTGTGCCGACAGAGGCAATCCTCTGATGGCGGATCTTTGCAGCATATATCAGCCGGCGGTCATACGCGCCGTGAAGAAGATATGTGACTGTGCAAATGCCGCAGGAATACCCGTGACGGTCTGCGGAGAAGCTGCTGCCTATCCGGATATGCTTCCCGTATTCATCGGAATGGGAGTCAGATCGTTCAGCGTGGATCCTCACAGGATACCGGATATGAAGAAGCAGATCCGCAAGCTTAATGTGTGGAGCTGTAAGGAACTGTCTCAGCTGATACTTAAAGCCGAGACCAAGGAAGAAACAGAAAAGCTTATCAGGTAAAAGGCGTGAATCACGAAGAGGCCAAGCAATATAAAAAAATGATACTTACGCCGCCGGGGAGACTGATCTTTACGCTGGCGGTGCCGACGGTGGTGAGTATGCTGATCACGATGATCTACAATCTGGTCGACGCATACTTTGTGGGAAAACTCGGAAGGAGTGCCAGTGCCGCAATAGGCATAGTGATGACCTTTCAGACGGTCTTCCAGGCTTTCGGTTTTATGTTCGGACAGGGATCGGGTTCGAAGGTTGCCCGTCTTCTGGCCGTAGGAAAAAAAGATGATGCCGACCGCATACTGACTCTTGGTATAGCGGCTTCTTTTATTTCGGGTCTTATGCTTATGCTGCTGGGACTTGTGTTCATCAATCCCCTGATACGGCTGATGAGCACGGAAACGATATTCCCCTATGCCAAGACATACGCGATCTACATCATCATCTCCGGTCCGGTACTTTCGGTGAGCTGCGTCCTGAATAATGTTCTGAGATATGAGGGGCGCGCGTTTTTCGCCATGTTCGGTCTTGTTTCGGGCGGAGTCCTTAACATGATCCTGGATCCCATACTGATGTTTAACTTCGGACTCGGTATCAGGGGAGCGGCGATATCGACAATGGTATCCCAGTTTGTGAGTCTCGGTATACTGCTTTATATGTTCATTTCACACAAGGCCATCAGCTCGATAAGATTCAGGTATCTGAAGCTTCCTGCCGGGGAGATCGCATCGAGCGTAGCGGAAATAGTAAAAACCGGATTCCCTTCTCTTCTGAGACAGCTCTGCGCAACGCTCTCGACATCACTTCTCAATATAGTATCCAAGCCGTACGGAGATGCCGCCATGGCTGCCATGACCATAGACGGAAGGGTGCTGATGTTCATAGGAAGCACGATGATCGGAATAGGACAGGGATTCCAGCCGGTATCCGCATTCAATTACGGATCGAAGAAATTTAAAAGGCTCAGAAGAGCGTGCTTTGTGACCTGGAGGGCCGGCACGCTTCTCATGACGGGACTGGCGATACTCGGATTTATTTTTTCCGCGGATATCATAAGGCTTTTCCTTGAAGACGAGCAGATCGACCTTGTAATTCATTACGGTGTTCCCGCACTAAGGTTCATGTGCATAGCCGTTGTTGTCCAGCCTGCTTCGGTAGTCGGAAATATGCTGTTCCAGAGTATCGGCGATGCAAAGAAGGCATCATTTCTTTCGATGTTAAGATCGGGACTCTGTTACATACCGCTGCTTCTGCTGCTTCCGCCGTTCATGGGATTTTTGGGAATACAGTGTTCGCAGATGGTCGCCGATATCCTCTCGGCACTTATCTCGGTTCCTTTTGTGATAAAGTTTTTGAAGACGATCCCGTCCGAGGACATGCATACTCCCCAGGATGATAAATATATGGAATTCATCAAGACGCACGGAGAATAGATCGAATGTCTGATGTAACAGGATACAAGATAACAGGAATGAGCTGCGCGGCCTGCCAGGCACATGTGGAAAAAGCCGTATCGGGAGTTGAAGGTGTTACCAAATGTGAAGTATCGCTTCTTACCAATTCCATGAAAGTGGAAGGCAGCGCCGGACCGGAAGAAATAATACGCGCCGTGGAAAAGGCAGGATACGGTGCTGAGGTTTCGGGAGCCGGAAACGGTGCCTCAGTCTCCGAAGACGAACTGAAGGATACCGAAACGCCTGCGATGCTGAGAAGGCTCATATCATCCGTCATCATGCTTCTCGTCCTGATGTATTTTAGCATGGGTGTGATGATGTTTGACCGGCCCGTTCCCGCCGGGATAACCCACGCACATGTCGTGCTGATCGAAGCGGTCCTTTCGGGGATCATACTGATCATCAACAGGAAATTTTTCATAAGCGGCACCAAGGCTGTTATCCACAAGGCTCCGAATATGGATACTCTCGTGGCAATGGGTGCCGGTGTTTCATATATATACAGTCTCGTGACGGTCGTCAGAATATTTAATACCTGTGCACAGGATGCAATGCAGCTGATGATGAATGAGCTGTATTTTGAATCGGCGGCCATGATCGTTACTCTGATAACCGTCGGAAAGACTCTTGAATCATACAGCAAGGGACGTACGACCGATGCATTAAAGAGCCTTATGAAGCTTGCTCCGAAATCTGCGACGGTCATCCGGGACGGCAATGAGACCGAAGTTCCCGTCGAAGAAGTAAAGGTTGGTGACACATATGTCATAAAACCCGGGGAAAACATTCCCGTCGACGGGATCGTGATAAGCGGAAGCAGCGCGGTCAATGAATCCGCACTTACCGGGGAATCGATACCTGTAGATAAACAGCCAGGAGACAAAGTGTCGGCCGCGTGTACCAATCTGAACGGATTCATGACATGCAGGGCGGAACGTGTCGGAGAGGATACCACTCTTTCCGAGATTATCCGCATGGTGAAGGATGCTTCATCCACCAAGGCGCCGATCGCACGCATTGCCGATAAGGTGTCGGGAATATTTGTTCCGTCGGTAATGGGAATTGCCCTGATCGTGTTTATCATCTGGATCATACTCGGTGCCGGGATACCCTATGCACTTACAAGAGCCATAACGGTCCTCGTGGTAAGCTGCCCCTGTGCTCTGGGACTTGCGACTCCGGTTGCGATAATGGTCGGAAACGGAGTCGGGGCGAAAAACGGGATCCTGTTCAAAACCTCCGCATCTTTGGAAGAGGCGGGAAGAAGCAGGATAGCGGTACTCGATAAGACCGGAACACTCACAAAGGGTGAGCCTGTGGTGACGGATGTCATACCTGCCCCGGGAGTACCGGAAGACCTGCTTTTGCGGACCGCTTATTCGCTGGAGACAAAGAGTGAGCATCCTCTTGCTAAAGCGGTGGTCTCATATGCTTCGGAGAAAAATCTCGAATCCGAAGAAGCGGCCGATATGCATATTCATCCCGGCAACGGACTTTCGGCCCGGATAGGCGGGACTGAGGTAAACGGCGGCAATGAAAGATTCATTTCCGGGAAATGCATCCTTTCGGATGAAATGAAAAAAATATCGGAAAAGCTTTCGTCGGAGGGAAAGACTCCTCTTTATTTTTCGAAGGAGGACAAACTGCTCGGCCTGATCGCTGTAAGCGATGTGCTCAAGGAAGATTCCGTGAAGGCAATCTCCGAGCTTAAATCCTTAGGTCTGAGGACAGTGATGCTGACCGGGGACAATGAACTTACGGCCGGCGCGATAGGTAATCAGGCAGGCGTCGATGAGATAGTATCCGGCGTTCTTCCGAGCGGAAAAGAATCCGTGATAAAAAGCCTTCATAAATACGGTAAAGTACTTATGGTTGGTGACGGGATAAACGATGCTCCGGCATTGACAACGGCGGATACCGGGATGGCGATCGGAGCCGGAACCGATGTGGCGATCGATGCGGGAGATGTCGTGCTTATGAAATCATCCCTTTCCGATGTGTGCGCCGCACTCAGGCTTTCAAGGAAGACGCTTACCGTCATTCACCAGAACCTGTTCTGGGCATTTATATACAATCTGATACTCATACCGGTTGCCGCGGGAGCGTTCACGGGGATAGGCCTGCAGATGAGTCCGATGTTCGGCGCTGCGGCAATGAGCCTTTCGAGCTTTACCGTGTGCATGAACGCACTGAGGCTGAATCTTTTTAAGCCCTATGACTCTTCGCGCGACAGAGCGCCGGGGGATTTTGACAGGGAACGTAAACTGTTGGATAATGAGGAAAAATCGTTGACGGATAGTCCTAGGGAGGCTGAAATGACCAAAACAATCAATATAGAAGGAATGATGTGCACACACTGCGAGGCGTCTGTAAAGAAGGCGCTGGAAGCTCTTGACGGTGTTTCGTCCGCAGAGGTTTCCCACGAGAAGGGAACCGCTGTTGTAACCCTTTCATCCGAACTTGCGGATGATGTCCTTAAAAAGGCCGTGGAAGACAGGGATTATAAAGTTACCGGTATCGAATGATGAAGCTTAAGATATCAAAGAAAGCCAAAATAGCATATTTCCTGCTGCTCGCGGCATATACATGCCTTCTTTTCGTGCTGTTTCGAAATCAGGCATTCCATTTGGAATACGAACATTACGGATCGGATGTGGATGCATATATTCTTGAGATGCAGGGGATAGACAGCGGATTTGATTTTCCTTATCCGGTCTATTTCATGCTGGGGAGATTCTTCGCCCTGTTTTCGAATGTGCATATGGGAGCTGCGCTTTCGGCGACAGTTCTCAATTCGCTGTCTCCGGCTGTGCTTTCGTATTTTATGCTTAAGTACCTTGCGCCTCTTGTCCCCGAAAAGGATAAGAACCGCACCGCGTTCGAAGGCTTTATCCTGCTGATCTCATATTCACTGTTTTTCGTATCGATGCTCTATCCCCCGGAGGGAATCTATCTTCCCGGGATGAGGCTCAGAAATCTCGGAGTGTTCAGTCCGAATCCGTATTATAACCAGACATATCTTGCGGCAAGGGGATTCGCCATAGTCGCGTTTTTCCTTTTTGCGCACATTCTCACATATTATGAGGATCATGCGGATAAGAAGGAGTATATAGCCTTTTCCGTTTTTCTTCTTCTCGCAACACTTACCAAGCCGAGCTTTACATTCGTGCTTGTTTCCGCCGCCGCAGTGCATATGATCGTAAGACTGATCATATCAAAGGGTAAGAAGTACAAAGAGTTTCTGTATCTTCTTGCCACCGCCGTTCCCACGTTCATAACGCTGATCATACAGTTCGGCGGAGTGTTCGGTGCTTCCTCCCATGCGGGTGCGGACGGAGGAGTCGGTTTCGGTATAGGAAAAGCCTGGAGCGTATATACGGGCAACATAGTTCTTGCGGTCATGCTTGCCAATGCATTTCCGGGAGTTGTCATGCTCTTCAATCTGAAAAGATTCAAGGATAACAAGATATTCCTTCTTTCATGGGAAGTGATGATGGCGGGATTTCTTGAATTCCTGTGTCTCTACGAAAAGGGCGACAGATTCATACACAACAATTTCGCCTGGGGATATATCTACGGAATGTTCTTTGTGTTTGTCTCCGGAATGATGCTTCTTATAGAAAATACGATAAAGAAAAAACAGCCCGTCCCTGTTCTGGTGTTCGAGTGGGCGGTTTATGTCTGGCATCTGGGATGCGGCCTGGCATTCTTTGCGATGCTGTATATGGGAGGATATTTCTATGTCTGATACCGGAAAGCGTCCTTCCGCAGCAAGGATAATATCCGCGATACTTATCACGCTCTACACCGGTGCGTGCATCTATATGTACTACAGGTTCATGGGATGGACGGAGGGTTCCGTATATGAATCCGATCTTCCGGCGCATATAAAGCTTGCCGTAGACGACGGGCTGATCTACTCGCTTATCTCGTTCATACTCATCGCACTTGATAAGATCCATCTGATGCAGCTGCTCCCTGTGATACTGGGCGCGTTCGCATGCCTCTCGGTTCTGTTCACTTCCAAACTTATAACGGAGGTGACTGATAAAAAGATCGACCCCTGCGTCGCCGGGATAATGGCATTATTTCTCAACGTCTTCATGCCCTGTTATATCAGGGGACTTTCCAGCGGGCGCTACATGGGAATGCATACGGCTTCCATCTGGCACAATTCCACTTATCTGATGATGAAGTGGATGGGACTCTGGACTCTGCTCATATACCTGAAGATCGAAAAAGACATATCGAAGAAACTGACTCTGAAGTCGTTCATTCTTTTTACGGCCGTGCTGACACTTACGACTGCGGCAAAGCCCAATTTCTTCCTTGCCGTCGCTCCCGTGATGCTTGTCTTTCTTATCATCGATCTTGTGAAAAAGAATGCTCCCGCCGGCAGGCTGTTTCTTTTTGCTTCATCCGTCATACCGTCATTTCTGATAATGATCCTTCAGAACAAGGCGCTATATGATGTAAATGCGGGAAATAATCAGATCATCATAGCTCCGGGAAGAGCAATGGGTGTGCATGCTTCGAACATTGTTGCCGTAAGTTTTCTTTCGATAGCATTTCCGCTCCTTATACTTTTCTTTCACATAAAGGATCTGTTTAAGAACAGATATATGCTCTTTGCGTGGATGAGTGCCGGAGTGGGTTTCATGCAGTATTTCCTTTTCAGCGAAGAAGGAGCAAGGGACATGGATGCCAACTTCAGCTGGGGTTATGCATTTACGATAATCCTGATCTTCGGGATATCGCTCATCCTCTGGATGGAAGATGTGAAAAAGTTCAAGACGTTCGGTCTTCTTTCACGGATATATCTTACTGTGAGCGGGATCGTACTTTTATATCATACGTATTGCGGTATTCTTTTCTTCGAAAGAATAGTGCGCGGCGTTTCATATATGATGTGGGGATGATGCTGTAATGGAAAAAACTCCCTTGAGCAAAAAGAATAAAAAAAGCCCGGCCGGATTTGTGCTGTCCGCTCTGTTAGCAGGATTTGCGATCACTTACAGGACAACTGAAGCGATCCCTTTCTGGGCATACGGAAAAGTGAGCCAGGACTTTCTGATAGCGAGGATCTATTCGACTCTCGGTGATTACCAGTTCGATATGATCGTAGCTGCGATCCTCTGCGGCTGCGCCATGAAGCTGATAGGGGACAGATTTTCGAAAAACTTTAGGGGACATGTTCTTCCGCTTGTGCTCGGCTTTATCGTGATCCTCGGAAGATCCGTACAGACGCTCGGCGACCTGTCGGGAGTGTTCGGAACGGTTCCCTTTATCATCAGATCCTTTATCGCGGCAATCGGATTCGGAGTTATATTCAGATATCTGTTCGCACTCTTTGAAGGCGGTCTTGAGAAGGTATCCGCCTGCACCGGCCATCCGAAGGTATTTGATAGATTATTCGGAGAACATTTGGTCCGGAATGTCACGATCCTTCTTATGCTGCTCTGGCTTCCGGTAATGATCATCAATTATCCGGGAAACCATAACGCGGATTTCATAGGCCAGCTTATGCAGACGACCGGAGATATGCCCTGGTCCGGACATCATCCGATAGTGCTTACCGCATTCATCGGAATCTTTTTCGGAGCGTTCAAAGCGGTGAGCGGAGGTTACGACCTTGCGCTGTTTGTATGGATAATACTTCAGGCTCTTGCACTTGCCGCCGCTCTTTCACTGACTCTTTCATACCTGAAGAAAAAAGGTGCACGCATCCCCGTGCTCATAACGGTTCTTGCGGTATATGTCCTTTCTCCGATCTACTCCAATATCGCGACAACCGCCATCAAGGATGTTCCCTTTGCCGCAGCCTGCATATGGTATTGCATCCTTACCGTGGAATATTATGAGGACATTGCCGCATTTATAAAAAAGAGAGAATATCTCATAAAGCTGGTCATCGCATCCGTTCTGGTATGCATCTGCAGGAATAACGGATCGATCATCATTTTTGTAAACGGACTTGTGATGTGCGTATACGGAATGAGCAAAGCGTCCGGTGAAAAAACGGATGCAAGACTCCTTGTTAAAAAGTCCTTAGTATTTCTGATACTTCCGCTTGGCATTTATACGGCGATGTCATCCGGCATCAAAGCTTATACCCGTGCGGAGAGTGACGGACTCAAGGAAATGCTTTCCGTACCTATGCAGCAGACGACTCTTTACATGATCAGATATGAAGAGGAGCTGACACCGGAGGAGATCTCTTCGATCAACGCGCTCTTCGGAGATTATCATAAGATGATCGAAATGTACGATCCGTTCATTTCGGATCCGGTCAAGCAGTATTATGATACGGAGGCTCCGTCGGAAGTCGTGTCGGGTTATCTCGGAACCTGGTTTAAAATGTTCTTCAAGCATCCAGGTACTTATTTCGAATCGTTTTTCATGAGCACATACGGATGGTTCGATCCCGAGACGGATACATCCATCAGGTACGAACTGGACAGCGACTATTTTACGAGAACCGGACTGTTCGAAGGTGCGGACGAGCTGCTGATATATTTCTACAGGTACATCGACAGGCTGTCGGTATTCGGATGTCTGCAGAGTCCCGGACTCTGGACCTGGATAATGATAATACTCATAAGGAGACGGAAGGAAAATCTTCATCTGTATCCGATGCAGCTGATAACGCTTCTGGTATGCATGGCCGGACCCTGCTTTATGCTTCATGCAAGATATTCATTTCCCATAATGTTCACGATCCCGTTCCTTATGGGATACGAAGGAATCCTCAGTGCAGGAGAGTATAATGAATCTGATATTTCTTGATATTGACATGACCATCTGGGATGAGATACTCCGCATCCCGGAGAGCACGAAGGATGCGATAAAGCTTGCCCGTGTCATGGGCAATAAGGTGTTCATCAACACGGGGCGTTCGAGATCCAATACGAGATATGCCGCACTTGATGAACTCGGAATGAACGGAGTCGTTGCGGCATGCGGATGTCATGTCGAGATCGAAGGGAAAGTGGAGTATGAAAGGCTCCTTACTCCCGAACAGATAAAAACATCACTGCAGGTTCTGGAAAAAGAGCATATGCCGGTGGTCCTCGAAGGAAGAGAATACTGTTTCCTGGATCCGGAAGATTTCCCCGATGATCCCTATGCGACCACCTTGTGGGAATCGCTCGGTGAAAGAGCCAGAAGACTTGATACGCTCACCGATGACGATCCTGTCAATAAGTTCAGTGCCGATATAACCGCGGATACGGATTATGACGCAGTGTGCGAAAAGCTCGGCGGATTTCTCGATATGATCGTTCACGGTAATATCGTGGTGGAATTCATACCCAAGGGGCATTCCAAAGCTACCGGCATGGAGATCGTAAGAAAGTATTACGGAGTTCCCGCCGAAAACATTTATGCCTTCGGCGACGGAATGAACGATATGGAGATGATCAAAGCCGCCGCGCACGGAATAGCCATGGGACAGGGAAATCCCGAACTGCTCCTGGCTTCGGACTATGTTACCGATTCGATCTACGAGGACGGGATATATAAAGCGTTCAAACATTTCAAACTTATCTAGGGAGTTCGGAAAAAGACAGGATGCTTACCGGTTCAGAAACTTCCAAGGGAATAGGGATTGGTGTCGCCAAGATACTTGGGCTCGCCGAATTGTCCGAGAATGTTTCCACAGGCTCGGTTGACGAGTTTTTTGCCGCTCACTTAAAGCCCGGGACCGTTCTTGTGGCTAATCACCTGACTCCTTATATGGTCGCTAAGCTTACGGACTGCGGCGTATCGGGATTTGTCTGCGAGACCGGAGGAATGACCTCTCATTCCGCACTGGTGGCAAGGAGCATCGGCCTGCCCGCGGTCTACGGAGTTCCGAATGCGACAAGTGTCATCAAGGACGGCGATACGGTCATCGTTGACGGCATAAACGGATTTGTGTATGAAAGACCCGAAGCCGGACTGATCGGGGAATTCGCATCGCGAAAGGAAAGATATCTTGAATCGAGAAAAGAACTTGAAAGATTCTGCTCGATGAAGACCGTGATGGCCGATTCCGAAAGCGCCCAGGTTTTCTGCAATGTGAATGATATAGTCGATGTCATGCATTCGATCGATAACGGCGGAGAGGGCATCGGACTTTACAGGACCGAGAACCTGTTTGCGGAGTTCGGCAGGGCACCGGGCGAAGAGGAACAGGTCAGGGCTTACTCGCGAATCGCCCAGGCTATGGACGGACACGAGGTTGTGATACGTACGCTTGATATCGGCGGAGACAAGGGCCTTCCCTATATCGATATGGAGCTTGAAAGCAATCCGTTCCTCGGATACCGTGCGGTAAGATACAGCCTCGGAAACAGAGAATTTTTCGCAACCCAGCTCAGGGCGCTTTTAAGAGCAAGCGCTTCCGGCAATATTTCGATAATGATCCCCATGATCACATGCGTGGATGAGATGAGGGAAGTGAAAGCCCTTATATACGAACTCAAGAGCGATCTCAGGGATGAAGGATATGAGTACGATGACAACATAAAGGTCGGTGCGATGATCGAGACTCCGTCCGCCGCGATAATATCCGATATGCTGGCCCTGGAGAGCGATTTCTTTTCCATCGGGACCAATGATCTTGTCCAGTACACCATGAGTGCCGACAGGGGAAACAGAAATGTTGCCTACCTTCAGTCATTGACACAGCCGGCCGTACTCAGGCTTATAAAGACCACGATAGATAATGCTCACGGCGCGGGAATTCCGGTTTCCGTCTGCGGTGAGGCTGCATCGGATCCTTCCCTTATACCCATACTCGCGGGGATGGGATGCAGAAGATTCAGTGTCAATCCCAGGTCCGTTCCGGAAGTCAGGAGAACCCTGTCGCTGTGGTCCGTGGCCGACGCCGAAAAGTATGTATCCGACATACTTAAGATACCTTCGGATAATGAGATAAAGGAATATATGCGCGGTGCTGTGCGCATCTGAAGTTATGAAAACGGGAAATCGTACATTTTTTATAGTGCTCCAGCTTATCGGCGCACTTATCTGGGGACTGGGGTTTGCATTCCAGAGTATCGGAATGGAAAATACCGGGCCCTTTACTTTTAACTGTGTCAGATTCATGCTTGCCACGGTTGTTGTTTTCTTTTTCTCCGTATTCACGGATATCGGGCGCAAAAGAGCGCTCAAAAAATCGGGAGAGAACCCCGGCCCGGTAAATACGAAAGATCATTCCTGGCGTTCGGCGGGACTCTGGAAAACCGGCATCATCATAGGAATACTGCTCTCGCTTGCCGGAAATCTGCAGCAGGTGGGAATCCTCTATACGGATTCGGTCGGAAAAGCCGGATTCATTACCGCGATGTATATCATCCTGGTTCCTGTCTGCGGCATCTTCATGAAAAAGAAGATAAGACCGGTGGTGTGGGCCGGAGTCGTGATCTCGGTTCTCGGTCTGTATTTCCTGACCATCAACGAATCACTGACCTTCGCAAAGGGAGATGTCTTTCTGATGGCCTGCGCGGTGATGTTCACGGTCCAGATACTGGTGATCGATGCGGGGTCCGCAAAATACGACAATATCAAGCTCGCCTGCATAGAATTCCTGACCGTATCCGTCACTTCGGGTATTGTGATGTTTGCTGTGGAAGATCCCGATATTCCTTCGATCCTCGCCGCGACCGTGCCTATAATATATGCCGGTGTTTTTTCCGGTGGCATAGGATATACGATCCAGATAATATGCCAGTCTAGGCTCGAGCCTGCCACAGCTTCGATCCTGATGAGCTGTGAAGCGCTTTTCTGTGTGCTCGGCGGTTATGTGATACTTCATCAGAATCTGTCGGTAAGGGAGATCATAGGAAGCGTGCTGATGTTCCTTGCGATCATGATAGTCCAGGCATTTCCCTCAAAAGAAAAAAGCAAAAGCGGAAACTAATGTTTCCGCTTTTTCATTCCGATATAAAGATCAAAGACAGATCCGCTTGCCGTGCTACGTCCCGGTCACTGAAGGTTTCGGTGGGGAGGACGGATAGGGAAGGGATTTATTTCGAAGAAGGGCTCCTTAAGATGGAATCGTCCGTGTAGGAATCTTCGGAAAAGCTGATGGTTCCGGACATTACATCATTTCCGTTTCTGGCTGCTTCTTCATCCGCTTTACCGTTGAGAATATCCTCAAATTCCTTGGCTGAAAGATTTTCGAAATGTCCGGCGTCTTCAGGATGTCCGGACATTTCTTCTTTTGCTCCGTTGCTGATGGTCTTAAGGAGCTTATCGATCTCGGACATCTCATCGTTTTCTTCTCCGGACTCTTCACCTTCGATCGTGCTTACAACCCTGTTCCTTCCGCTGTTCTTTGCATTGTAGAGCTTATCGTCGGCACTTTTAATGAGGTCGTCCACACTCTGCTTCTTGTCCCATTCGCTGACGCCGAAGCTCATGGTGACGTCTATGATGTAGTTGTCATATCTGATCTTCATCGCACGGATCTTCTCAAGCAGGCTCCAAAGGGAGTTTTCCGCCATGATAAGACTTGTTCTGTCGAATACCATAAGGAATTCCTCGCCGCCCCATCTTGCCACGAAGCCGCAGTTCTTCATATGCTCCCTGATCGTGTCGGCAACCTTTACGAGAACCTCGTCACCGGCATCGTGTCCGTAGGTATCATTGACCGATTTGAAGAAGTCGATATCACCGATGCTGATACAGAAGGATTCGGTGCTGTTCTTTGCCTTGCTTATAATGGGTCCCATCTTTCTCTGGGCGGACCTTCTGTTGAACAGTCCGGTAAGAGGATCGGATTCCATCATGTTTCTCATGGATCTCTGCATCGAGAGAACGCTTTCGCCAATCTCACCGAGTTCATCGCGGCGGGACAGCACATGTTCGTCCAGGACCGCGGTCTCATTGCCTGAGGATGCATCCTTGACGAATTTGAATATGCTCTCTATCGATACGGTCATAGGCTTGGTTATCCGTATGACTATGAATATCATTATCCCGGTCAGGACGATCGCAACGAGAATGAGCAGAAGAATGTATGCACGGATCGTTCTGTTTACGTCCTCGGATGGACGCGCCGTGGCGATCATGCCCTGTATGTTCCCGTGGCTGGACACGAGAGGCATATAGTAGGTGAAGTACGGCTTTCCGAAGATCATCGTATTGTGGTAGAAGGCTTCCTCACCGTCTACGTAGACGATCTGGTATATCTGGGATGCTATGCCGGTGCCGACCATTCTTGAACCGTTTTCATCGGTCAGGGTCGTGTGGATACGGGTGTCCTTGTAGAATATGGTGATATCGAGACCGGTGGCATCCTTTATGGAATCGACCACCGCATAGTCGCTTGTGATGTTGGCATCGCCTTTGTAGAGATAGAGCGCATCATCGCCGGTGAGTCTGTAATCGCCGGGATAGGTTGCGTCCATAAGGAGAGTTGTGCTCAGTGCAGCGTCCCTGAGCTCTTTTTCGGCCGAATCATAGAGAAGTCCGGTAAGAAGAGGAATGCCGGCACAGATGATGGTGAGAGCAAAAAGAACGACGGGAAGTATGGCCACCCCGTACATATGCCCGGAAATAGTGCCTTTTCTGGATCTTTTATGCTTATCCGCCTTGGGTTTTGAATCCTTTTTTGCCACTTTTGGTACCCCCTCCAAAAATTACCCATATATTATATATTTTTGCGGTCCAAAAAACAATGCAAAAGCCCCGTTAATATTGACATTACAGCCATTTTACACTAAAATCGCATATGTGCATTTATATCTTAATGAAGCGGGACCTCGCTCCTTTTTTTCCGGGGGGAGGTTTGTTTTTTTACAGGAGGAAATATGTATAAACAGGTTAATTCAGACCTCTCACATGTTCAGAGGGAAGCTGAAGTCGAAAAATTCTGGAATGAGAACGATATCTTCAGAAAGAGTATTGATTCCCGTAAGGAAGGACCGGTCTATACATTCTATGACGGACCTCCCACCGCAAACGGAAAGCCCCATATCGGACATGTAGAGACCAGGACCATTAAGGACATGATCCCCAGATACCGCACAATGAAGGGATATCAGGTTCCCCGTAAGGCGGGATGGGACACCCACGGTCTCCCCGTTGAGCTTGAGGTAGAGAAACTCCTCGGCATCAACGGCAAGGAACAGATCGAAGGCTACGGACTTGAGCCCTTCATCGGAAAGTGCAAGGAGTCCGTATGGAAGTATAAGGGAATGTGGGAGGAGTTCTCCTCCAAGATCGGTTTCTGGGCCGACATGGACAATCCCTATATCACCTATGATGACAACTATATCGAGTCCGAGTGGTGGGCTCTTAAGACTATATGGGACAAGGGACTGCTCTATAAGGGCTTCAAGATCGTTCCCTACTGCCCCAGATGCGGAACCCCTCTTTCAAGCCACGAGGTGGCACAGGGATACAAGACAGTTAAGGAGCGCTCCGCTGTCGTACGCTTCAAGGCCAAGGACGGAGACTTCTACTTCCTTGCATGGACCACGACTCCCTGGACCCTTCCCTCCAACGTTGCGCTCTGTGTCAACCCTTCCGAGAGCTATGTAAAGGTCAAGGCTGCCGACGGATATACCTATATCCTTGCCGAGGCTCTTGCTGATACACTTCTCGGAAAGTTCGCGAAGGAAGACGCTCCCGCTTATGAGGTTCTTGAGAAGTATGTCGGAAAAGACCTCGAGAGAATGGAGTACGAGCCCCTTTTCGAAGGCGCTGCAAAGGCTGCCGATAAGCAGCACAAGAAAGCTCATTACATCGTAGTCGATGACTATGTAACCATGACCGACGGTACCGGTATCGTACATATCGCTCCCGCATTCGGTGAAGACGACTCCCGCGTGGGCCGCGAATACGATCTTCCCTTCGTCCAGTTCGTAGACGGCAAGGGTAATATGACAGCCGATACCCCTTATGAAGGAAAGTTCGTCAAGGACGCAGATCCCCTTGTTCTCAAGGATCTCGATGCAGCAGGACAGCTTTTCGATGCTCCCAAGTTCGAGCACGATTATCCTTTCTGCTGGAGATGCGATACCCCGCTACTTTACTATGCGCGTGAATCCTGGTACATCAAGGTCACCGCTGTTAAGGACGACCTTGTAAAGAATAACAACACCGTACACTGGATGCCCGAATCCATCGGAACCGGAAGATTCGGAAACTGGCTTGAGAACATCCAGGACTGGGCTCTTTCCAGAAACCGTTACTGGGGCACACCTCTCAATATCTGGGAGTGTGAGTGCGGAAAGAGGATCTGCATCGGATCCAGAGAGGATCTGTATAATGCGAGCGGTGATGAGAAGGCTAAGACCGTTGAGCTTCACAGACCGTTCATCGATGAGATCACCTGCAAATGTCCCGACTGCGGCGGCTCCATGAAGAGAGTTCCCGAAGTTATCGACTGCTGGTTTGATTCGGGTGCAATGCCCTTCGCACAGCACCATTATCCCTTTGAGAACAAAGATCTCTTTGAGCAGCAGTTCCCCGCTGCATTCATATCCGAAGCCGTAGACCAGACCAGAGGCTGGTTCTATTCACTGATGGCTGAAGGAACCCTTCTTTTCAACAAGTCCCCTTACGAGAATGTCATCGTTCTCGGACTTGTACAGGATGAGGAAGGCCGCAAGATGAGCAAGCATCTCGGCAATGTCGTTGATCCCATGGAGGCTCTCGGCAAGTTCGGTGCGGATGCCATCAGATGGTATTTCTACACCAGTGCCGCTCCCTGGCTTCCCAAGAGATTTTCCGAAAATGCCGTTATCGAAGGTCAGAGGAAATTCCTCGGAACTCTCTGGAACACATATGCATTCTTCGTACTCTATGCGAACATCGATGAATTCGATGCTTCCAAGTACACGCTCGAATATGACAAGCTTTCCGTCATGGACAAGTGGCTTCTTTCAAGGCTTAACAGCTGCGTGAAGGAAGTCGACGAAGATCTTGAGAATTACAAGATCCCCGAAGCCGGATCGGCATTCGAGAAGTTCGTTGACGAGATGAGTAACTGGTATGTGCGCAGAAGCCGTGAGAGATTCTGGGCAAAGGGAATGGAGCAGGATAAGATCAATGCTTACATGACTCTTTACACCGCACTTGTAACGATCTCCAAGGCAGCCGCTCCCATGATCCCCTTCATGACAGAGAGCATCTACCAGAACATCGTAAGGAATTCCTTCGCCGATGCTCCCGAGAGCATTCATCTCTGCGATTATCCCAAGGCTGATGAGAAATACATCGACAAGGATCTCGAAGAGAAGATGGAGACCGTACTCGATGCCGTAGTTCTCGGAAGAGCCTGCAGAAACGAAGGCTCGGTAAAGAACCGTCAGCCCATCTCCACCATGTATATCAAGAGCGAAGAGAAGCTTGATGAGTTCTACATTGACATCATCAGAGAAGAACTCAACGTCAAGGAAGTCGCATTTGCGGATGACGTAAGAGAGTTCACCACTTATATATTCAAACCCCAGCTCAAGACCGTAGGACCCAAGTACGGCAAGCAGCTCGGAGGCATCCAGAAATATCTGAAGGAGATCGACGGCAATGCCGCTATGGACGAGCTTGAGTCAAACGGCGCCCTTAAGTTCGATGTTGACGGAAATGCGATCGAACTTGCCAAGGAAGATCTTCTTATCGAGATGACCAAGAAGGAAGGCTATGAAGCATCCGAAGATCACGGCATGACGGTTGTCCTTGATCTTAACCTTACCGAGGAACTTATCGAAGAGGGATTCGCAGCAGAGCTTGTTTCCAAGGTTCAGACGATGCGTAAGGATTCCGGCTTCGAGGTTATGGATCACATCCGCATCTCTCTCAACGGAAATGACAAGCTTGTCGGAATCGTCGAGAAGAACAAGGCGCAGATCTCCACCAAGCTTCTTGCGGATGACATCACCTCCGGCAAGGATTACAAGTTCTCCAAGGAGTGGGATATCAACGGAGAGAAGGTAACGATAAGTCTTGAAAAGATCGGATAATGATTTTTTTCAAAAGGAGGGAGACTGAAATTGAAAAATTCTGCAGTCACAAAAAGAGATAAATTCGACAAAGAGCTTTTCAAAAGAAGCGTCAATTACAATGTAAAGACTCTTTTCAGAAAGACCATGGAAGAGGCATCGCCTCAGCAGATCTTCCAGGCAGTTTCATACGCCATCAAGGATCAGATCATGGATATGTGGATCGAGACCCAGGAGGCATATGAAAAGGAAGACCCTAAGATGGTCTACTATATGTCCATGGAATTCCTTATGGGAAGAGCGCTCGGAAACAGCCTTATCAACATGCAGGCTTACAAAGCAGTTAAGGAAGCCTGTGAGGAGATGGGACTCGATCTGAATGTCGTCGAGGATCAGGAGCCCGATGCGGCACTCGGAAACGGCGGTCTCGGAAGACTCGCAGCATGTTTCCTCGATTCGCTCGCTACTCTCGGATATCCCGCATACGGCTGCGGCATCCGTTACCGCTACGGAATGTTCAAGCAGAAGATCAAGGACGGTTATCAGGTAGAGGTTCCCGATAACTGGCTTGCCAACGGCAATCCCTTCGAACTCCGCCGTCCCGAATATGCCAAGACCATCAAGTTCGGCGGATACGTTGATGTTCAGACCGATGAAAACGGAAGAGGCATCTTTACCCAGAAGGATTACCAGTGTGTAAGAGCCGTTCCCTTCGATATTCCCATCGTCGGTTATGGAAACGGAATCGTAAATACACTCAGGATCTGGGACGCAGAGCCCGTTGAGTGCTTCCAGCTCGATGCATTCGACAAGGGTGATTACCAGAGATCCGTTGAACAGGAAAATCTTGCAAGGAACATCGTCGAGGTTCTCTACCCCAACGATAATCACTATGCCGGCAAGGAACTCAGACTTAAGCAGCAGTATTTCTTCATCTCGGCATCCGTTCAGGAAGCTGTTGAGAAATACATGCGTTCACACAAGGATATAAAGAAGTTCCATGAGAAGGTCACCTTCCAGCTCAATGATACGCATCCCACCGTTGCGATCGCAGAGCTTATGAGAGTCCTTATGGACGATCATGGTCTTTCATGGGATGAGGCGTGGGAAGTTACCACCAAGACCTGCGCATATACAAACCATACCATCATGAGCGAAGCTCTTGAGAAGTGGCCCATCGAACTCTTCAGCAGACTTCTTCCCAGAATCTACCAGATCGTCGAAGAGATCAACAGAAGATTCATCGAGCAGATCAAGGAAAAGTATGCAAACACCGGCGTCAATGTGGATGAGAAGATCCGCAAGATGGCGATCATCTACGACGGACAGGTCAAGATGGCTCATATGGCTATCGTTGCCGGATATTCCGTAAACGGTGTTGCCGAGCTTCATACCGAGATACTCAAGAAGCAGGAACTCAGGGACTTCTATGAGATGTTCCCCGAGAGATTCAACAACAAGACCAACGGCATCACACAGAGAAGATTCCTCCTTCACGGAAATCCTCTTCTTGCCGACTGGATCACAGATCATATCGGAGATGAGTGGATCACCGATCTTCCCCACATCCATGAGCTTGCGATCTATGCGGATGACAAGAAGGCTCAGAAGGAATTCATGAACATCAAGTACCGCAACAAGGTCCGCCTTGCCGAGTACATCTCCGAGCATAACGGAATAGATGTCGATCCCAGATCCATATTCGATGTACAGGTCAAGCGTCTCCACGAGTACAAGAGACAGCTGATGAACATTCTCCATATCATGTATCTGTACAACGAGCTCAAGGATCATCCTGATATGGAATTCACTCCGAGAACATTCATCTTCGGAGCAAAGGCTGCGGCAGGCTACAGGAACGCAAAGCTTACCATCAAGCTGATCAATTCCGTTGCCGATGTTGTCAATAACGATCCCGATGTAAAGGGTCTTATGAAGATTGTCTTCATCGAGAACTACAATGTATCGAATGCGGAGCTCATCTTCGCGGCATCCGATGTTTCCGAGCAGATCTCGACCGCTTCCAAGGAAGCATCCGGAACCGGTAACATGAAGTTCATGCTCAACGGTGCCCTTACACTCGGAACCATGGACGGAGCAAACGTAGAGATCGTCAAGGAAGTCGGAGACGATAATGCATTCATTTTCGGTATGAGTTCCGACGAAGTCATCGGCTTCGAGAATAACGGCGGATACGATCCCATGCAGATCTTCAACAACGATCCCGATATCAGACGCGTACTCATGCAGCTGATCAACGGAACATATTCGCCCGACACCGAACTGTTCAGACCTCTTTACAACAGCCTTCTGAACACCCAGTGCACGGCTAAGGCGGATACCTACTTCATCCTCAAGGATTTCAAGTCTTACTCGGATGCAAGGGCAAGGATCGTAGACTTCTATAATGACCAGGCTAAATGGGCACACAGTGCCATCATGAATGTGGCTTGCTCGGGCAAGTTTACATCCGACAGAACCATCCAGCAGTATGTGGATGAGATCTGGCATCTGGATAAAGTAGTTCTTTCCAGGAAGAAATCTTCCGGATCAAATAAATAACCAAACGGCTACCGGAGTAGAGAACCTGCTCCGGTACATTTTCGAGGAGAAACAAATGATCAGATTAACAGACGGCGGAGCATATCTCATTAACGGAACCGAGCTTGTGGAGGATAATAACGAAGCCCAGGCTAAGGTTACATCCCTTACGGGAAGTGCTCCGGACAAAGAGCAGGCGAAGAAAGAGACAATGGCTTACGGCATCCTGGAGAAGCACAACACTTCGGGAAACATGGATCAGCTGAAGATCAAGTTCGATTCGCTTGCAAGCCACGATATCACATTCGTCGGCATCATCCAGACCGCGAGAGCATCGGGACTTGAGAAGTTCCCCATCCCTTACGTTCTTACCAACTGCCACAATTCACTCTGTGCGGTAGGCGGAACCATCAACGAGGATGACCATGTCTTCGGTCTTTCCGCAGCAAGAAAGTACGGCGGAATCTATGTTCCTCCTCACCAGGCAGTCATCCACCAGTTCGAGCGTGAGATGATGGCCGGATGCGGCAGGATGATCCTCGGTTCGGATTCCCACACCAGATACGGTGCACTCGGAACCATGGCAATGGGCGAGGGCGGTCCCGAGCTTGTCAAGCAGCTCCTCGGTCAGACCTATGATGTAGCGATGCCCGGAGTTGTTGCTATTTATCTTACCGGTTCGCCCAGAAGGGGAGTAGGACCTCAGGACGTTGCGATCGCCATAATCGGTGCCGTATTCGCAAACGGATATGTCAAGAATAAGGTAATGGAGTTCGTAGGACCCGGCGTTGCAAATCTTTCCGAAGATTTCCGTATCGGTGTCGACGTAATGACCACAGAAACGACATGTCTGTCATCTATTTGGGTAACCGACGATAATACCAAGGAATTCCTTGAGATCCACGGACGCGGAGATGCATATTCCAAGATGGATCCCGGAGCGGTTGCATATTATGACGGAGCGGTGATCGTTGATCTTTCCGAGATCAAGCCCATGATCGCAATGCCCTTCCATCCCAGCAACGCATTTACCATCGATGAGTTCAATGCAAATCCCGAGGATATCATCCACGAGGCTGAGCAGAGAGCAAAGGTTTCATTCGGTGACAAGGTAAGCTTCGAACTCATGTCGAAGCTCCGTGACGGCAAGTTCCATGTGGATCAGGGTATCATCGCAGGATGTGCCGGCGGCGGATTTGAAAATATCTGTGCTGCCGCAGATATCTTAAACGGTGCTTCGATCGGAGACGGAGAATTCACGCTCAGTGTATATCCCGCTTCAATGCCCGTATATATGGAGATCATCAAGAACGGCTGCGCTGCGAAGATCCTCGAGACCGGTGCGATCCTCAAGACCGCATTCTGCGGACCCTGCTTCGGCGCCGGAGATACTCCTTCCAACAACGCGTTCAGTATCCGTCACTCGACCAGGAACTTCCCCAACAGAGAGGGCTCCAAGGTACAGAACGGCCAGGTTGCATCCGTTGCACTCATGGATGCGAGAAGTATTGCGGCAACCGCGGCAAACGGCGGCGTGCTTACAAGTGCGGAGAATTTCGAGTGCACCTACAACAAATATCAGTATCACTTTGATGCAGGTATCTATCAGAAGAGAGTATTCGATTCCAAGAATGTTGCAAATCCCGATGAGCAGCTTATCCTCGGACCCAACATCAAGGATTGGCCGAAGATGCCCGCTCTTCAGGACAATCTCCTCATCAAGGTAGTATCCGAGATCCACGATCCCGTTACCACCACGGATGAGCTTATCCCTTCGGGTGAGACTTCAAGCTACAGATCAAATCCTCTCGGACTTGCGGAGTTCGCACTTTCTAGAAAAGACCCCGAGTATGTCGGACGTGCCAAGGAAGTCCGTGCGCAGGAGGAAAAGAGAGAAGAAGGCACGACCTTCGATAAGATGAGCGATGAGATAGCAAGTGCCGTTAAGACCGTACAGAAGACCTTTGCCGATGTAAGCGAGTCCAATACCGGTATCGGTTCCACGATCTTCGCCGTAAAGCCCGGAGACGGTTCCGCAAGAGAGCAGGCGGCGTCATGTCAGAGAGTTCTCGGCGGATGGGCCAATATCGCGAATGAATATGCTACCAAGAGATACAGATCAAATCTGATCAACTGGGGCATGCTTCCCTTCATTGTTCCCGCAGGAGACCTTCCCTTCAAGAACCTTGATTATATCTTTGTTCCGGGAATCAAGCAGGCTGTCATCGATAAGACCGACAGCGTAAAGGCATACACCGTTGATGCTGCATCCGGACAGATGAAGGAATTCACCATGACTCTCGGAAGCCTTACCGATGAGGAGAGAGAGATAATCCTTAAGGGATGCCTCATCAATTACAACAGGAGATAAGATGGAGATCAATAAGACAGTATCCAATCCAATGCTTGTGGGTGCCATGCAGCTCATCAAGTCTGACGGAAAAACTCCCGATCCCGCACATCAGGTCATGTTCCTTGAACAGCTTGATAAGGCGGAACTCCTCGCTCCCGCCGATGTAAAGGCTGAAGTCGGAGAAGACGGAGAGAAGCTTATGGACAAAAAGCATATCGTCCGCTTTCCGGTTCTCACCGGTGCCGACGGAAGAAGATTCTTTGTCGTGTTTACCGACAATGCGGCTCTGGAAAAAGCCAGAACTCTTGAAGGAACATCCAAGCTTCCCGAAGAATTCATCTCCGAAGCAGTCACCGTAAAGCTTGCCGATATGGCCAAGTTCATCCTGACTCCCGGCCCCGACGGTTCCGAGAATACGACCTACGGAATAGTGATCAATCCGTTCATGGAAAACATTGTCATTCCCAAGAGCCTTATGATGAACATTGTCGCAAAGAGAGCGCAGGAAGCAAGGGCAAGACTCGAAAAGGCTACAAAGAATATGGGACGGGACATTGAAAAAGACGGAGATATCATCCGGTTTCCCTTCGGAGAAAAAAAGAACGAAGACTAATTATTTTTCATAGATCATCCGATATAAAGAGCAGAAGCAAAACAGCCTCTGCTCTTTTGCTTTGATAAAATTTCACAGACAGGAAAGCAGACGCAGAAAGGATTCACAGGACCCGTGCGGGTCCGGGAGTGCAGCTCCGGAATCCCGGAGAGCGTTATTTTTGTTGCTTTTTTTCTGTGAGCGAAAAAGAAAGGAGAACATATTGAAGATCAACGGTTCGGTCACAGGAATGGAGTCCGAACGCAGCTTTAGTGCTGTGAACTATTCAGCAAGGAGCTTTAGGGCGACGGAAGTCGCGGCAGACGGGGTAAAAGGAGGAGTGTCAAAACAGGGATCTTTCCTTGATACGCTTCTCGGAAAATATGATGCCCCTGAGAAGGAGAAGACGGAAGATACCGCGGAAGAAAAAGAAGACGCTGTAACATTCGATGACATGATCGGGAATATGTCGGTGGGAAGAACCTACCGTATTGATGTCCCGATGAGAAGCTATTCACCCGGAAATGCTTATGTCGAGAAGATGTCCGCTCTTTATATCTTTTCCCTTCTGTTCGAAGATTTCAGGGAAAGGATCAGGGAGATGATGGCCGGCTGCAGAGACGGATATGATATGTCCCGGAATGCCGGGCCAAATGCCGTGCAGAATACCGCACAGGCGGGCAGCGTGAACGTTTCCGACGGTGGGATGAGCTTTTCGCCCGTAAAATTCGTGAGGGTGGATTATGTGCAAAGTGATGTCTCGATTGAATCCGAGGACACGAAATTTACCGCAAAGGGGAAAGCCGTATGCAAGGACGGAAGGGAGATAGAATACAACATAAATGTCGGCATGAGCAGAAGATTTGAAAGCTATGCGAAAACTCTTTTGAATGCCGGAGACATTCGGTGCTACGATCCTCTTGTGATCAATCTCGGAGGGGATGTCACATCCGTATCGGATCAGAATTTCTATTTTGATCTTGACGGCGACGGTGAAAAAGAATTCATCAGTTCGCTTACCGGTAATAACGGATTCCTTACGCTGGACAAAAACGGCGACGGCATCGTAAATGACGGGACCGAACTGTTCGGAACAAAGACCGGGAACGGATTTGACGAACTTGCCGCATATGACACGGACGGTGACGGATGGATCGATGAAGATGACGACATTTTTGATAAGCTCAAAGTCTGGGTCAGGGATCCTGCGGGTGACAGACTCCTTTCGTTAAAGGATGCCGGTGTAGGTGCGATAAATCTTATGAATTCGGATACGGAGTTTTCACTGAAGAATGAAATGAATAAGACAAATGCGATAATAAGGTCCACCGGAATGTTTCTTTTTGAGGACGGAAGAGCCGGTACGCTGCAGCAGATCGATCTGGCCGGTTAATGGACTTTTGGGGCGTTAAAGTGGTACAATACTCCCGTGTGTTTGGAATACGGGTGAGGAAATGGGGCGTATGAAAAGACATACAATTTCATACGTCTCATTTTTTTTGTGCCAGATATTACTTCTTTCGGCATGCTCGGAAGGCGTATCCCTCAGCGGGAGAAGTATGGAGCCTGTAGCGGTGCTTGATTACGTGGTTCCTTCTTCGTCCCCGAATGTGATGACCGATCTTAACGGTTATTCGCGTGATTCGGAAAAATATGCTTATCTCAGGATGAATGAGAATGCCGGGCCGGTCGATACGTTCCGGATCGTGGATGTTGATTCGGATAAGATCGTATACGAGGGAGAATTTTCCGGTGCAAAGGGTAACGACCAGCTTCTCATAGCCGATTTTTCGGATCTGGTAATTCCCGGAAGATACATGGTGCAGTGCGATGTTTACGGATGCTCGGAGGTTTTTCCGATATCCGAGGATCTGTACGTACAGCTTACGGATAAAACCGAGAGCCTTATTATGGAAAGCTGCAGGGACCTGAGCGCCGATCCCGCCACAGTGCTCGATTATCTCCAGGCATATGAATGGTACGCAGGTCTGTCCGGAACCGATGAAGTTTCGGAGACGGATGTCGTATCGGGTGCTCCGGATGAACTTGTCTGCGTAAGGGACTGGATATCGGGCAGGGATTACGAAGGAAGTGTCGGTACGGAAGCGGTAATGTATTCCACGATACTCGCCAAATTCAGTTTTCTGTATAAAAGCTATGACAGCTCTCTCGCCACAGAATGCCTTCAGAAGGCATCGGCCATATATTCCCAGAGCGGAAATGTGGTAAAGAGCGATTCCGCGGCATTCAGGGCTCTTGCGGAGCTTTACAGGGCGTCCGGGGAAAGCGCTTACGAAACGGAACTGGTGAATTATAAGGATTTCTTTTCATCGGGGGATGTTCATCCCGATGAAGGCTATATGTACGGCGCAATGACATATATTGTCACCAGGCAGGCCGTTGATAAGGAGCTGTGCGATATGCTCGTCGATTCGATCCTGGCCGATGCGCAGTCCATCAATAACCGCAAAAGAGAGATCACCGATCCGATGTATTCCCAGACCGGCGGAAGCGGGGAGATGATCGGCTATATCAGAACCCTTATGTGTGCCAATTATATCCTTAAGGGATATGAATATGACCGTACGATGCAGATGATGCTCCATTATCTTTCGGGGCTGAATGTTGAATCCTCGGTATATACTTCCGAAGAAAATGAGACCGGTTTCTATTATCTGGTCTACAGCTGTATGGCACAGCTGGAATCGGAAGAAAAGATGTAATTAACATATAGTTAATAACAGATAGGTGAACGAAATGATAAGACTTGTCCTTACAGCAATATACGTAGCACTTTTCCTTATTTTTACGATCCCCCTTATGATCGTATGTGCGGTAATGAGGAAATTCAATCCCTCCGGAGCCGATAAACTGGCCAATTCCACGGTCATGTGGGGCTTCAGGAGCGTAAGCCATGTCTGCGGCATCAAGCTCGAGGTGAGGGGTGCGGAAAAGGTCCCGAAGGACGGAGCTCTTCTGTATGTAGCCAATCACAGGAGCCTGTTCGATATAGTCGTCGGATACCCCCTGTGCAAATGCCCCACGGGTGTTATTGCCAAGAAGTCAACAGCGAAGATCCCTCTTCTGAACATCTGGATGGTACTTCTCCGCTGCCTGTTCCTGGACAGAAGCAATACCAAGAAGGGACTTCAGGTCATACTCGATGCCATTGAGATGGTCAAGACCGGAACATCCATCCTGGTATTCCCGGAAGGCACCAGAAACAAGGATCCTGAATCCGATAAGCTGCTTCCTATGCATAACGGAAGCTTCAAGGTCGCAACCAAGGGAAATGTACTTATCCAGCCCATGGCAATCGTCGGAACGGACCACATAATGAAGAAGCATCTGATGAAGGGTTCTTTTGTCATCGTTCAGTTCTGTGATCCCGTGGATCCCAAATCCCTGGACAAGGAAACCCTCAAAAATATCGGCGGATATGTAGGCGGGATCATAGAGAAAGCCTATGCGGAGATCAAGGCTGACTGGTCACCGACTGGACATTGAGGCTGTTTTGTGGTAAAGTTACGGCGTATGTAAAACTCGAACCATTTTAAGAGGTTTTCATGGAACAGTACCTTATTCACGGTGGAAATTCCCTGGTCGGAGAGGTTGAGATCGGCGGAGCAAAAAATGCTGCGCTTCCTATACTCGCCGCTTCGATCATGACCGACGAAACCGTTCATATAGACAATGTTCCCGATGTTCGTGACACCAACGTGCTCATGGACGCAATGGGAAGTATAGGCATCATCATCAATAAAGAGAACCGTCACAGAGTTACCATCAATGCCGCAGGCATTACTTCCACGGTAGTCTGTGATGAGAATATCAAGAAGATCAGAGCTTCTTATTATCTGATCGGCGCAATGCTCGGAAAATACAAGCATGCCGAGGTCACTCTCCCCGGAGGATGTGATATCGGATGCCGCGCCATCGATCAGCATATCAAAGGCTTCAGGGCACTCGGAGCCGAAGTTATTCTCGAACACGGAATGATCAAAACAAGAGCGGAGCATCTGACGGGCAGCCATATCTATATGGACGTCGTCAGTGTCGGCGCGACCATAAATATAATGCTTGCGGCATCAATGGCCGAAGGCAAGACAATAATCGAGAATGCGGCCAAGGAACCTCATGTCGTTGATGCCGCTAACTTCCTTAACTCCATGGGAGCCAACATCAAGGGTGCGGGAACCGATGTCATCCGCATCAAAGGTGTTCAGAAGCTCCACGGAAGCGACTATGCGATAGTTCCCGATCAGATCGAAGCAGGAACATTCATGCTGGCAGCCGCTGCTACCAGGGGAGATATCACTGTCAAGAATGTCATTCCCAAGCACCTTGAATCCATCACCGCAAAGCTTCTCGAGATCGGATGCGAGGTAATGGAACAGGGAGACCAGGTCAGGGTCGTATGTTCGAGACCTCTCAGACATACACATATAAAGACTCTTCCCTATCCCGGCTTCCCCACCGATATGCAGCCTCAGATCACGGTTGTGCTCGGCCTTTCCGAAGGAACCAGCATCGTTACCGAGAGCATATTTGAGAACAGATTCAAATATGTCGATGAGCTCATAAGAATGGGTGCGAGCATCAAGGTAGAAGGCAACACCGCCATCATCGACGGAGTATCCAAATACACCGGAGCAGGCATTGCCGCACCGGACTTAAGAGCGGGAGCAGCTCTTGTGCTTGCGGCTCTTGCTGCGGAGGGAGAAAGCGTTGTCGATAATATCCGCTATATCCAGAGAGGATACGAGGATTTCAACATCAAGCTTAAGAACCTCGGCGCGGATATCAGGATCGTTGACAGGGAAAATGATTACCGCGGCTTTAAGCTGATGACCGGCTGATCAATAAAATCTGTTGACATAAGCCTGCGATTATAGTAGGTTCTTATATAAGTTAATAAGTCTCTTATTCAGAGTTGGCAGAGGTACATAGGACCGATGAAGCCACGGCAACCCCGGAAACGGAAGGTGCCCACCTGAGCGATATTTCGAACAATAAGAGGATGAATAAATAGCCCGTATTTTGAATCCGCTTCTTGTTTGGAAGCGGTTTTTTTATTGCCCGTCCTCTGACTTAATGAAGATGCAATGGACGATATGTCCGGAAAGGAAAAATATGGAAAAAATACTCTTCACATCCGAATCCGTAACGGAAGGACATCCCGACAAGATCTGTGATGCCGTTTCCGATGCCATTCTCGATGCAATGGTTGAACAGGATCCCATGAGCCGTGTTGCATGCGAGACCGCAACATGTACCGGATTCGTTCTCATCACCGGCGAGATCACAACCAAGGCAAATGTCGATATACAGGCGATCGCAAGAAAGACGATCGTTGACATCGGCTATGATTCATCCGAAAAGGGATTCGACGGCAATACCTGTGCGGTACTTGTTGCGCTCGACAAGCAGTCACCCGATATCGCAATGGGTGTCGACAAGGCTCTCGAAGCAAGAGAGAATCAGATGAGCGATGAGCAGATCGAAGCCATCGGAGCAGGTGACCAGGGTATGATGTTCGGTTATGCCGTCAACGAGACTCCCGAGCTTATGCCTTATCCCATTTCTCTTGCGCACAAGCTTACCAGAAAGCTTACCGAGGTAAGAAAGAACGGAACACTTCCCTATCTCAGAGCTGACGGAAAGAGCCAGGTATCCGTTGAGTACGATGCAAACGGCAAGCCCGTAAGACTCGAGGCTGTTGTTCTTTCAACCCAGCATGATGACAAGGTTACGCAGGAGCAGATCCACGAGGATATCAAAAAGTATGTATTCGATCCCGTTCTTCCCAAGGAGCTGATCGATGATAATACCAAGTTCTTCATCAATCCCACCGGAAGATTTGTTATCGGCGGACCCAACGGTGATGCCGGACTTACCGGAAGAAAGATCATCGTAGACACCTACGGCGGATACGCACGTCACGGCGGCGGAGCATTCTCCGGAAAAGACTGCACCAAGGTAGACAGAAGTGCCGCTTACGCAGCAAGATATGTTGCCAAGAATATCGTTGCCGCAGGCATCGCAGACAAGTGTGAGATCCAGCTTTCATATGCGATCGGTGTTGCACAGCCTACTTCTGTCATGGTCGATACCTTCGGAACCGGCAAGATCGATGATGAGAAGCTTGTTGAGATCGTAAGAGAGAATTTCGATCTTCGTCCCGCAGGCATCATCAAGATGCTCGACCTCAGAAGACCCATCTACAAGGCAACCAGTGCATACGGCCACTTCGGACGTACCGATGTCGATCTTCCCTGGGAGAAGACCGATAAGGCTGAGCTTTTAAAGGGATATCTTAAATGAAATATGATTATCTGATAGTCGGTTCGGGACTCTTCGGAGCGGTGTTCGCACATGAAGCCGCATCCAAAGGAAAAAAATGTCTTGTGATCGATAAGAGGAATAATATAGCGGGAAATATCTACACCGCCGAAGAACACGGCATCAACGTGCATAAGTACGGAGCACATATATTCCATACTTCCGACAGGAAAGTGTGGGACTATGTGAATGAGTTCGCCGAGTTCAACAATTTCATTAATGCTCCCGTTGCAAAGTACGGTGATGAGTTGTACAACCTTCCGTTCAATATGAACACATTCAGCAAGATGTGGGGAATACAGACGCCGGAAGAAGCAAGGAAGATAATTGATGAGCAGAAGAAGGACGGCTTCAAAGAGAATCCCGAAAATCTCGAAGAGCAGGCCATATCGCTCGTAGGAAAAGATATCTACGAAAAGCTGATCAAGGGATACACCCAGAAGCAGTGGGGCAGAAAGTGCACCGAACTTCCCGCGTTCATCATCAAGAGACTTCCGGTAAGGTTTACCTTTGACAATAATTATTTCAACGACAGATATCAGGGAATACCTGTCGGCGGTTATACAAAGCTTGTCGAAAACATGCTTAAAGGCATAGATGTAAAGCTTGGCGTGACATATAAGGATTTCATTGCCGGCACCGATGATACATTCGATAAAGTGATCTACACCGGACCTGTTGATGAGTACTTTGATTTCAGGCTCGGCACGCTTGAATACAGATCACTCAGATTCGAAGAAGAGTATATGCCGGACTGTGATAATTTCCAGGGTAATGCCGCAGTCAATTACACATCCGCAGATGTGCCTTACACAAGGATCATAGAGCATAAGCACTTTGAATTCGGAAAAGGTGACGGCACTGTCATAACCAGGGAATACCCGAGTGAATGGAAGCCCGGTGACGAACCTTATTATCCCGTCAACAATGACAGGAACAACTCACTGTACGAACAGTACAAGGCTCTTGCCGATGAAGAGAAGAATGTGATCTTCGGAGGAAGACTCGGAGTATATAAATACTTTGATATGGACAAGGTCATCGCCTCGGCTCTCGAAACTGCCGAAAAAGAACTGGCATAAGAATATCCGGATATGAAAAACCCTGCGTGAGCGATCACGCAGGGTTTTGTTATGCTTTCATTTGTCAGCAGCTGAAGTTGAACATCATTCCGCTGTATATGCTTGAAGTGTAAGGCGATGAGAAGTTGTGTCCCGGATTCTTGTAAGCGACCACTTTACGGTTTACGTACTGCATGGGATCGAGCGATACCTGCGTACTCTTTTTCATCATCGAATTCGAGAAATCCTTGAGAGTACTGAAGGTCTTGCCTATATCAGCACTTTCTCCCGCAACGCTTCTGAGCTTGTCCGAATCTATGGACAGTGAACCGCCGTCTTCAATGTTGATTCCGAGTTCGCCGAGAGCCTCTTTATATGCACCGGTTATTCCGCTCAGTTCGTTATCGAGAAGCTTTGTCTTGATGCCCTGGCCTGTGTAGGAATTTACGGCCTTAAGGAATTCGTTGAAGCTTCCGATGAGCTGTCCGACGTTTTCTTCCACGGAATCGATGTCTGCTTTGACACTGATGGTTGTGGGCTCACCTTCATTGCTCACGCTGTTTAAGTTGACTTCATACATCTTGCCTATCGTGAAGTGATTGGATGATGCATGCCTGTCTTCGCCGTTCAATGTAAACAGTGCATTGGTGGGATAACTGCTTACGTTATCAAGTCCGAAGTAATCGACCGATCCGGATGCCTTGGATGTCCTGTTATCGCTTATGGAGAAGATGGTGTTCTTTCCGAGTGATATTCCGTTGGAATCGGATATGATCTTTATTGCCGCCTGGGGGCCGCTTTCTTCTATGGAAGCGCTGAGACCTATGCCGGCGTTGTTTACAAGCCTTACAAGTCTCTGCTGTATGCTTCGGTTGGATTCTCCGTCCTTAATGTGGAACTGGAACTCATAGTTCATGTCGCCTATTCCGACATCGAAGGAATAATTATCTTCGGGAAGGGATGTGGGAATATCCGAAAGGAACTTGCCGGTATTCTCCTGAGGAGATGCAAGCTGCTTTACTTCGATATCAAAAGAAGGAACTGAATCCGTATTGTTGTCACCGATGTAATCAACCGATACGACGTCCGGATCCGTTGATGCCGCATGCTTTTTGTTAAATGCGCCGTCTTCTTCCAGACCGCCCACTTCGGCAAGCGAAGAGCGCAGATTTCTGGCGGACTCTTTAAGTCCGATCGCACCAATCTTAGCCTCCTGATCATTTACAGGAAGATACCAGGGAGCATCTTTATTTGCTTTGACAATGGAATTATAAGTACTTCGAAGCTCACTCTTCTTGTGAGTGTCGTACTTGGATATCTTCGGGGCGCCATAGGCCGTCAGATAATTATTGAATATTGTATTAGATACAGCACTCATTGCCACGCCCCCTTTCTTCCATGAAATGTGTGACAGCCGGTGCAGGCTTATGCTCCGCTAAAGGGATCCTTCCCCTATACGCGGAAGACGTATACCGAAAATTCGATACTACGCCACCATCAGACTATTAGTTAAGTTTAAGTTAACACTGCACAGTCAATTTTGCAAGATATTTTTTTACGTATTTTAAAGGTTTTTCGGCATTTTCTGTCTGAATTCTTTCAGAATCCCCGATGCAGACTTGCAGTATTCTGACTATTTTATGTATATATCGTCAATATTCAGACAAAATATAATAGCCAAGTTTTCTTTTATTATGTAGAAATTTTATATATAATCATTGGTGTCTTTTTTGAAAGGAATGAAAATATGGACAAGGAACTGGTGCTCGTAATAGATTTCGGCGGACAGTACAATCAGCTGGTCGCAAGAAGAGTAAGGGAAAACAATGTCTATTGTGAGATCTATTCTTACAGGACACCGATCGATCAGATCAGGGCAATGAATCCCAAGGGGATTATTTTAACCGGAGGACCTGCAAGCGTCTATGAAGAGGGAGCCGCATCGTGCGATAAGCAGCTCTTCGAAATGGGAGTTCCCGTTCTGGGTCTCTGCTACGGAGCACAGCTTATGAGCTTCGTGCTCGGTGGAAATGTCGAGAAGGCACCCGTAAGGGAATACGGTCACACTGCTCTTAAGGTGGACACTTCCTCACCCGTATTCGAGGGTGTAAAGGAAAACACAACCTGCTGGATGAGCCATAACGATTATATCTCGAAGATAGCTCCGGGATTTAAGTCGATAGCAGTGACCGACAATTGTCCTTATGCAGCGATCGCAAATGATGAAAAGAAATTATACGGTTTCCAGTATCATCCCGAAGTTCTTCACACTCCCGAGGGAACGAAGATGCTCGGTAATTTCCTCTACAACGTCTGCGGATGCGCGGGCGACTGGAAGATGGATTCCTTTGTTCAGGAACAGATAAAGCTCATCAGGGAAAAGGTAGGAAACGGAAAAGTTCTCTGTGCTCTTTCCGGCGGAGTTGATTCTTCCGTTGCCGCGGTACTTCTTTCCAAGGCGGTCGGAAAGCAGCTCACATGCGTATTCGTAGATCACGGTCTCTTGAGGAAAGACGAGGGAGACCAGGTCGAGGCAGTATTCGGACCCGAAGGTCCTTACGATCTTAACTTCATAAGGGTAAATGCGGCCGAGAGATATTACGTTAAACTTGCGGGAATCGCAGAGCCTGAAAGAAAGCGCAAGATCATCGGCGAAGAATTCATAAGAGTATTCGAGGAAGAAGCCAGGAAGATCGGACGCGTAGACTTCCTTGTACAGGGAACCATTTATCCCGATGTTGTAGAATCCGGTCTCGGCGGTGAATCCGCAGTCATCAAATCACATCACAATGTGGGCGGTCTTCCCGAGCATGTTGATTTCAAGGAGATAATCGAGCCCCTCAGAAATCTGTTCAAGGACGAAGTTCGTAAGGTCGGACTTGAACTCGGGATTCCCGATCAGCTCGTCTTCAGACAGCCCTTCCCCGGACCCGGACTCGGTATCCGTATCATCGGAGATGTTTCCGCGGAGAAGGTTAAGATGGTTCAGGATTCCGATGCGATCTACCGTGAAGAGGTTGAAGCCGCGGCCAACGAGTATGCTTATGAAGCGGCGGAGGCAGCAGGCGTCAGGATAGACAGGGCAAATCCCAATCATGCACTCCTAAGAAGCTACTGGCCTTCATGGATGCCCGACCAGTATTTCGCGGCACTTACCAATATGCGCAGTGTAGGCGTTATGGGTGATGAGAGAACTTATGATTTTGCCGTTGCACTCCGCGCAGTCAAGACCGTTGATTTCATGACCGCAGAATCGGCACAGATCCCTTACGATATCCTGATGAAGGTTATGAACCGTATCATCAATGAGGTAAGAGGAGTAAACCGTGTACTCTACGATCTCACATCGAAGCCTCCCGGGACCGTGGAGCTGGAGTGACCTTACGGAAAAGAATACATGGATAGATTAAAAAAGATATTTTTCACAACACTCTTTTTTCTGTTTCAGCTTATTCCGTTTGTCTTGATGGGTTACGGGCATAATACACATAGAAGCGATGCTTATTATGTGCTGGTCACCTATCTGACAATAATAATCCTTGTCTTGAGCATCATCATCAGAGAGGGATTTAAAGAAGATTTTCACTGGCTGGCAGATGTTTTCAATCTTATCCTGATCGTGATAAATTTTATAGTTCTGGGATTGATACTTTTCCTGGGCTGTGCGGTCAGATACGGAATGTAGCCGGTGATCAGGAAAGATTTTTTGGTAGTATTACAATCATATCGGGGGGTATTGAATGAGATCTGTTGTTAAGAAGATCATATTGGCGGTGATCGCTGCGGCGGTCATTCCGTTTGCGATAAGTCTGAAGGCTCATGCGGCGGGCGGTGTTCCTATCAATGCCGCAACATTTCCGGATGCTAATTTCAGGGCTGTCATTTCATCAAGTTACGATCAGAACGGGAACGGCATTCTTGATGACTATGAGATTGCCACAACACTGAATATCTACTGTGAGGGAATGGGCATCCGGTCCGTAAAGGGAGTCGAGTATTTCACGGCTCTTCAGGGACTCTGGTGCAAGGATAACCTGATCGCTTCGATGGACCTGAGCAACAACAAGGATCTTCGCGGTGTATGGTGTTCCAACAACCTCTTTAGTTCACTTGATTTTTCGGGCAACCCCGAACTGGTCTGGGTGTATTGCTACGACTGCAACCTGGTCTCGCTCAATGTTTCAAACAATCCCAAAATGGCATTCATCGAGTGCAACACCAATCCGCTTCCGGTACTGGATGTCAGCCATAATCCGGAGCTTGAGCATCTGATGTGCGGATCGTGCGAACTGTATTCTCTCGATCTGTCGCACAATCCCAAGCTCACTCACCTCGACGCGTTCAGAAATCATCTGACCAAGCTTGATGTCACTCATAATCCCAAGCTGAAGAGACTTGATATCTGGGACAATATGGGACTGGGAAGCATTGATGTCAGCCGCTGTCCGGAGCTTCAGTATTACAACTGCGCACATAACGGTGTGTTTGCGATCGATGTAAGTCACAACCCGGAACTTCAAAAGCTCGTCTGCAGTTATAACTGTATAAGCGCACTTGACCTTTCGCATAATCCCAAGCTTGCATATCTTGATTGCGCATGCAATCAGCTTGCTGCACTTGATCTTTCATACAATCCCGATGTTTTCTTCTTACAGGCGTTCACCAATAACTTCGCAGCGCTGAACATCGGAAACAATCCGTTCCTCATTAAGACCTATACTTCGGGAATTGTTAAAGCCGAGTATGCGGTCTGCAGGGGACATTCATGGTCGATCGATCATGGCGGGGATCTTCTGCATTTCCTTTGCTTCGATGACGGAGTGCTGCTGACGACGGTTCCCACGACCGGAGTGATGCCTTCGTTTACAGGTGTACGATTCGATCCCGCGGCCGCAGGTGACCTGATCACGAGGGAGACGGCTGTATTATATCTGTATAACATGGCCGGTTGTCCCGCAGTGAGAGGGCGCAGCTCTTATACGGATGTTGTACCCGGAAGCGTATATGAAAAAGCTGTGATCTGGGCTGAGAAAAATGACATCTGCGTCGGATATCCTTATGTGTCTTCCGATACGTTCGGAGTCGGAATTCCGGTAACCAGACAGGATCTGGCGTTTATGCTTCAGAGATATTCGGAGTACGCCGGACTGAAGAGTGCTTTTGATTACGGAAGAACGGATGATTATATTGATTATTTCGATATAGATTATTATGCCTGGGAAGGCATGACCTGGGCCGTCACATGGGAGATCATGGACGGAAGGGGAGCACCGGGATCATCCAAAGCCGAGCAGTTCATTGATCCTCACGGAGCTGTTACGGGCGCTGAATTTGCATATTTTGTTTACAGGATGATAGCTGTAAACGGATATTAATAAACATAAGAAACGGAGAAGAATATGGTATACGACAGAAGACCGGACGACATGGTAAGGATCACCACACCCGAGCTTGCCGATGCTTTCATTGAGGAGCAGCTTCAGGCACTCAGGGAGCAGATCGGAGACAAGAAAGTATTGCTCGCACTTTCCGGAGGAGTTGATTCATCCGTAGTGGCTGCAATGCTCATCAAGGCTATCGGTGACAATCTTGTCTGTGTTCACGTTAATCACGGATTGCTCCGCAAGGGTGAACCCGAGCAGGTTATCGAGGTATTCCGTAATCAGATGAAAGCAAACCTGATCTATGTGGATGCTACCGACAGATTTCTGGATAAGCTTGCAGGCGTATCCGATCCCGAGACCAAGCGTAAGATAATAGGCGGTGAGTTCATCGAGGTATTTGCTGAGGAAGCAAGAAAGCTTGACGGAATCGAATTCCTCGCACAGGGAACCATCTGGCCCGATATTCTGGAGAGTGAAGCAGGCATCAAGGCTCATCATAATGCCGGCGGTCTTCCCGAGGATATGAAGTTCGAGCTTGTAGAGCCCGTTAAGATCCTTTTCAAGGATGAAGTACGTATCGTAGGTGAGCGCCTCGGACTTCCCGCAGGCATGGTTTACCGTCAGCCGTTCCCCGGCCCCGGACTCGGTGTCCGCTGCCCCGGTGCGATCACAAGAGACAGACTTGAAGCAGTACGCGAATCCGATGCGATCCTTCGTGAGGAGTTTGCCAAGAACGGCCTCGAGGGCAAGGTATGGCAGTACTTCACCGTTGTTCCCGATTTCAAGTCCACCGGTGTAAAGGACGGAAAGAGGACCTTCGACTGGCCCTGCATCATCCGTGCGATCAATACCACCGATGTTATGGAGGTTACCGTAGAGCATCTCTCCGACGAACTGATCGATCATCTTGTAAAGAGGATCATCTCCGAGGTTCCCGGAATCAACAGAGTACTCTTCGATTACACACCGAAGCCTCCCGCAACAGTTGAATACGAATGATCATTTAAAGCCTCCGGAAACGGAGGCTTTATTTTTTGGATCCTATCCGGTTGAGGGATCATCCCGTATAAGATACAATGTGAGGTGAACACCGCTCTCACTAAAGGAGAAGAAAATATGGGACTGAAAGATAAGCTCTTCGGAAAAAAGAACACCGAAACCGCATCAGCTCAAAACGCCGGAGGAGCGGCGCAGGGTAATTCCGGGGCCGGATTCTGTTTTGCCGTTGCGGATGTTTTTAATCTGAATAATTCCGCAGACAGGGTTGTTGTAGGATATGTGTTCGGACGCATCAACAAAGGAGATGCAATCTATATATCAAATCCCGGCACGGACGATTCGGAAGTGGCTATCGGTATCGCCTCAGATCTTATGGTATATAAAACGTCCGTGGAGACCGCGGAAAATACCAATGTCTCCATAGTTATCGAGAACGGAAGCAAATGCCTTCTTAAGACCGGCACGGTAATCCATTCAAGGGAAGCAAGTCTTAAGGATGTTCATGATGCTTATGTTAATGCGCTCGGTGACGGTTATATATCCTTCAGAAAACTGGAACTGGGACAGGCAGATTACGACAGGATGTCCGTAACGGATATCGTGGAATTATTCCAGCTTTATCTTAATTACTGTAAGACAAACGCAAACGATCCTTCCGATAAGCCCCAATCCCGCAGGGACGAGATCTCAAATACCTTTGCAAAGCAGATCTGCAGCAAGGTTCTCTCATCCAAAGAGATATATGTACTGATGAGCAGAAGGACCGGTGAACCTGCAATGATGTCGTATACCTACAAAGCCGAGAACGGAAGCTATGTCACCCCTCCTCCGAATCTGCTCATCGTAACGCAGGCTTATTCCGGCATATGGAAAAAGAATTATGATCCGTCGAAATACGATTTTCTTAAGGTTGAAAACGGCCCCGAAGGAAATGGGATCTATAATTTCCTGGGTAGTGCTTTCTATCTTAACGGTGCTTGCGGAGTGGGGATCATCTATGAGAGGCTGGTCATAGATGCGGGCATGTTTGTTCCCAAGCCCGTATACAAGGACGTTCCGGAGGTGCAGATCCCCGTGACCAATCCCGATCTGGAAAGATGGCTTCTTATGATCGGTCAGCTGAATCCTCCCGCAAATGATGAAGAAAAAAACGTACTCTCGATACTTTACACACATCTGTTCCGTGAACTCGGAAATGCCAGATTCCTTGTTCCCATGAAACTTAAAGGTGATATCGGAAAACCCGACGGATCCGGAAATGTAACATTAAAGCAGGGAACCACGATCTCTTTTGCCATGCAGGCGGGAAAGGGAGACAGATCCGCTGTACATCTTTACACCGATTGGAAGAGACTGCGCGAGAAATTCCCCGAGTCCGAAGGATGGGACGGTATGGTACAGCCCCTTGAGGGGATGATCGAAACCTTTGACTGTGTCATCAATGTCACCGATCATCCCGAAGCGGGAGTGTATATCAATAAAGAGACCTTCGAAACGAATATCAGGAAAAAGGATTGATATTTTCGAACTAAATATCGTTTCTTCGAATGTCTCTGATAAGTCCGATACATACTATCAGCTGCATGATCACGATGAATCCGGTGGCTACGGGGTAACCGAAGGCATAAGCTACGAAGATCACGCCGACGGATTCGATGATCGAACCGTAAAAATATATCTTACTGTCATATACCCATGAGAAGGGAAGCAGGTGAGCTGCGAAAATGATCGCATAGATCAGGAGCATCGAATCGGGGTGCGCGCTGAATGCCCACATTGCGATGGGAAGATACAGGAACTGGTTGATATTGCACAAAAATCCAAGCTTGTTCACCGGATTGGAAGTCTTTTTGTAGATGTCCGCTTTTATGATCTTGCCGAATATCGTGGCCACAGGCATCAGGAAGGATGAAGTCATGAATACAAAGAGATTCATCGAATGGATATCCTTCATGAAGATCCTTGAAAGCATTATGCCTGTCCAGAGAACGACCGATGCCATCATAAAAGGGAGTCCCCTTCTCTGCATCACCGCTGCGTCTTTCCGGAGAGCATTCAGACCTTCCGTATATTCGCTGATGCGGCCGGACGACTGCTCCGTCATTTCGCATTCCGGATTCTTCGTGCAGGAAATATCCTGCACTTTTTTTCTGAGATCGTTTTTGCTGAGTGTTAATGTAGTCATATGATTTACCTCCTTGGGTTTGCTTTGTGACTACATAGTATCTGCCCTTTCTGCTGTCTTCAATAGCTCCGCTACCAAGCGGTACATAAGCATATCCCAAGCGGTGTAATTTGTGTGTTTTTGTGCCTGCCCGCACATTGTAACGTAATGATTGACAAAGCGGGTATGTGTGATATGATTTATGAGTGAATATTCATTCAGTCATAAAAGGAGATCGCTCATGCCCAAAACGGAAGAACAGTTCAGACAGATGCGCGATGATATGAGGTCCAGGATCCTCAGGGAGTCATCACTTTATTTTGCCAAGAACGGATTCGGTGATACTAAGATCAGTGATCTGGCCGGACATATTGGAATAGGTCAGGGTACGATATATCTATATTTCAGATCCAAGGAGGAACTCTTCGAAGAGATCCGTAAAAATGCCGACAATTCGATTGAGGTGAAGAAGATCAGAGCTCTTGCCAAACTTCCGGTTTCTGCCTCATCCAAAATAGAGAAGATTTCCGAAGAAGTGATCAAAAGCCTTGAGGACGAGGATTATGCGGTCAAGATAACAATCTACACGCAGCTTCTTCTGGAACAGGACAGCGGTCTGTATAAAAGCGATATGTATGAAGCACTTGCGGGGATCATCAAGAAGGGCCAGAAAGCAGGCACCGTGCGCAAGGGCGACCCTCTTATGCTTGCAGATCTGTACTGGGGAACCGTATATCTTTATGCCCTTAAGAAACTGTTTATCAAGGAGTTTCGGATGATCGATAAGGCAACACTGTGTCATCTGCTGGAGGTGTGACATGGCCGGGATTGCGATAATCACAGGCGCTTCGGGCGGTATCGGTAGTATTTTTACGGACAGGATATCTGCTATGGAGGATATAGATGAGATATGGGCAGTGGGCAGGAATCCCGGTAAAATGGAAGCTCTCGGATCCGCGTATCCCAAGGTGGTACCGGTGGTCACGGATCTTTCGGACGGAAAGTGCGAAGTATTATCAAGCATGCTTAAAAGCAGTGCACCGGATGTCAGGATCCTTATCAATAATGCCGGAGTCGGATTTATGGAAGCCTTCGATAAAATGCCTGTGGAACATATCCTTCAGGTCTGCAATATCAACTGCACCGTGCCTGCGGTGATAATGTCCGCAGTTCTTCCGTATATGACCGAAGGATCAAGGGTGATCAACATTTCGTCCGCTTCTTCTTTTCAGCCGAATCCGTATCTTGCCATGTACAGCGCGAGCAAGGTTTTTCTGAAGAATCTTTCCAGAGCCGTTAACAAAGAGCTGAAGTCCCGCGGCATCACGGTCACAAGCGTATGTCCGGGGTGGGTGGATACCGGGATGCTCCCCAAAGAGGTAAATGGCAGGAAGATCCGTTTCGCCGGGATGATAAAGCCTGAAAGAGTGGTTGATAAAGCACTTAAGGACAGTGCGAAAGGCAGGGATATGTCTGTTCCGGGATTTTTTGCCAAATACTTCAGAATATATTCAAAGGTCACACCCACAAGAATAGTCATGGATCAGTGGGTGGCGATAATAGGTAAATACGTATGAGATACAGGATTGAAACCGAGAGGGTCGACCTCTTTGATGTAAGCATTGTCATCACCATGTGCCTGAAGCTTGCCGGGGACGTTTCTTTTGATATGCTCAAAAATGCTTTTGATAAAGCCTGTACATATCATGAAGTGCTTCGTTCGAAAATAGTGATCGAACCGGATGGGGAAGCGTATTACACGGACGCGGAAAAAGGGACGTGTTCCAACACATTCTCCCTGAGCGGACTTTCTCTTGAAGAACTGATATATGAAAATGAAAGACGGAGGTTCAGGATAGAAGACGGTGAATTCATCAGGGGCTTTTCATCACCTGACGGAATTGTTCTGATGATGCATCATCTGGGCGGAGACGGGAAATCACTTTTGTATTTCATAGAAACCTTTATGAAATGCTTAGGCGGAGAAACTTGTGAATTCCTCCCATTCAGATCGCTTGATCTGAAAAGCATTCCGGATGACTGCGGTCTGCCCCATGTCTATAAATTGCTGACAAAACACTGGAATAAAAAGTGGAGCAGGGAAAAGCGCGTTTTCACCTTCGGAGATATGGATGCCGCATATTCGGATTATTGGATGGGCAGGAAGACAAAGGTCACAGTCACAAAATATGAAAAGGATGACTGGAACAAGCTGCTTGAGTCTGCAAGAAAGATCGGTGTATCCATGACGGCGCTTCTGATCACGGACATGATCAGGGATTCCAATGAAAAAACAGACATCGGACTTGCCGTAGACGGAAGAACGGACGGTAACAGATCCATGGGGAACCAGGCAACCGGTATTTCGGTCCAATACAGATATGTGCCGGGAAAGTCATTTGAAGATAATGCCAAAGCCGTGCACGCGTTGATGAGCAGAAAGCTTTCCGATGACAGGTATAAGTTTTTTGTATTGAATTTTATGGGTGCGCTGGACCCTACTCTGAAGGACGCCCTGAATCTGGAACATGCGGGATGCTTTTCCGGCAGGGTTTCATCATATCTGGCACAGCTTTTGGGTTACGGGACCAAGGTGCGTGACATCAGCATCACCAACCTGACCAGAGCGGATATTCCCATCCGGTACGGGGAATATGAGATAAAGGATCTTATCTTTATACCGCCGGTTGTATCCTATGCTAAGAATGTTTATGGGATAGTTACAGCCGGTGACAGGATGTACGTGACAAGGCATATATTTGAACAGACCGTATAGAATGAAATGAAGAGCGGGATGCCGGAGCCTTTAGAAAAACAGGATATAAGTCCGTTGTTAAAATAGTTTTGTAAGGGTATAGTATATGTATGTCACATGCATTGGTTCATAAAATGCTTATCCACGATCGGAGAATGTTATGACTGATAAGAGAGAGAAAGTTGCAGCCGATTTTCGTAAGGAAATAAGTCATGCCTTTGAGCCCGGTGCCAAGGTGATGTCGGCTGACAGAGAACTCCGGTACTGTCTGGAGCTTCAGAGAGAGCGCCTCGAAAAGAGAAATCTTAAGTTTAACGAAGAGATGATCCACAGGGGACCTTTTCCCAACGGCCTCAGCAGAGTGAGGTCATGGAAGGACGGTCATTACGATACTTCCTGGACCGTGGATTTTATCACACATAAAACTTCAATAGAAAGAGACGGCATGAAAGCTTATCGCAAGAGCGTGCCGCAATCGATCTATGAAACGGTTGTGGATGTCCGCGACGGGGAGGATGTGAGCGGAGACAGATACAGCTGTCCGAACTGCGGCTCCGTTTCCACCATTGCGGAGCTTCAGGAGGGATGTGCCCACTGCGGAACACATTTTGAGATGTCCGAACTGTATCCGAAGGTCAAGAATTACTATTTCGTATTCGATATGAGCGGCAAGGCTGAAAAAATGTGGAGGACAGTGCTGGAGTACGGTCTGTGGCTTCTGCCGGTTAATCTGATCATGGCTGCGTCGGTATTTGCAAAGGAATACGGCGGATGGGGAATGCTTGCATCACCCCGGGGTATCTTTACCGTGCTGCTGACATCGCTTATCATGATACCTGTTTTCGGATATATCGGATGGATATTTGACTGTTTCCGCCGTGCTTTTGCGGTGGTGCCGTCACTGTTTGAAGTGATAGGTTCCCGCACCAGATTTGAATCCAACATGTCGGTCATATCTCCGGAGTTCACTCAGGAGTATTTTGCCGCAAAGATGATGTCTCTTTTTAAGATATTCGCGTATTCTGAAAATCGCACGCTTCTTCCGTTCTACCGCGGTTCCGGAAGCGGGGAGGAATTCGATAATATCGTGGATGCGGAATCTAAAGGTTATATGGCATGTAAAAGTGTCCGGAGGTCCGGCAATATGGTGAATGTCACCGCGGATCTGTATTTTGAGATATCAAGGGATCTGGGGAATAAGATAAAAACACGGGATGAGGTCTACCGGATCAAGGCCGGAAGAAGGACGGACATTCCTTATACGAACAACTTTTCCATTACAAACATACAGTGTGCTTCCTGCGGCGGAAGCTTCGATGCATTCAAGTCAAACAAATGTCCCTACTGCGGTTCGGAATATGATCAGGAAAAGAATGACTGGGTGATATATGAGATGCGCAGTGTCGGAACACTTATCAGACTCAGAAGGATCATTACCGGTCTGATAATCGTGGCTGTGTTGGTATCGTCCTGCCTGGTCACATTAAGTGAAGCCGGAGTGCTGGACAGATTTTCATTTTTCTGATACACAGCACTTTTTTATTCAACACATATGAACAGATACTTGAAGTAGGTATGGTTCCTGCTGTTGTCATAGAGATTGAACAGGCTTATGGAGTACAGGTCTGAGATAGGCTTAAGGTTATTGCGAGTGATAAGCGACAGCATCTTGCGATAGGATCTTTCGATGTCCGGTGAATTGTTGTCGTGATAACACAGCACCGCCTTGCTTCCCGGAACAGGGAAGGTACCTATATTGTCCGCGGGCAGAAACGACAGGCTGATTATATTGTTGTACACATACTTTCCCGCCACCAGGTCATCGTAATCGATGGTGACACCGGCAGGGAATACAGGTAACGAATCATCTTCGGTTGTTCTGGCAAGATGCCATGACAGTTCACCGGCTATATCTGCAGCGTGGAAGGAAGAGTCCTTCTCGGCAATGGGACTTTTATATACGCTCATCGGAGGTATCATGTCAACGAAGGGCGTTCCGGGTTTGTGGGAATTGTATTTTCCCAGTATCCACATTCCAAGCTTTAGAGCCGAGATCTTCTTGGTTATAAGATATGCTTCTCTTTCCATTTCACGGATCTTGGAATGGGCAAGATCCTCTATTCCGCTTCTTGAGAGATTATGGATTATTTCGCGGATCTCTTCTATTGAACATCCCGATTGTCTCAGCGTTGTTATGAAAAAGAATGAGCTTATATGGGCCGCGGAATAATAATGATATCCGTTAGCGGGATCCGTCCACGGAACAAGGATATCCTGTTCATAGTAATATCTGAGAGTATCTCTTGTGGTGCCGCACAGGCTCGCAAAGTCCGAGACCCGTAATGTATATTCCCGGTTTGCGGGATTGTCTTTATTATTTTTGTTCATACAGGCATCTTATCACACCTTGGGGTTAACCCCAAGGTTTTTTATTATCTTTCGGGAAATATATGACCGGCCTGAACACTGAAATGTACTTAGACAGCGAAGAATCGGGTTTATGAAATTTTAATTGACTTGGGAGTTGCCCCCAAGTATATCCTTGATGCGAGAATCAATGTACCCGTAAAGGGATTAAGGAGAAAAGAGAATGAAAAACGTTACCGAAACCATCATCCGTGTTATCGCAGGCTACCTTGACAAGGACGAATCCGAGTTCAAGGCTACCGATACCTTCGCAGAGATCGGACTGGATTCGCTCGACATCATGGAGCTTGTTATGCAGCTTCAGGAGGAACTTGACTGCAAGATCGAGCTTTCACAGGATATCACTTCCATCGAGAAACTTGCCGAGTATATCGAGAAGCAGTGACCTGACATAAGGAGAAGAGATGGAAAAGAATCCGGTTTGCGAAATGCTCGGAATAAGATATCCGGTATTTCAGGGCGGAATGGCATGGATAGCGGATGCAAAGCTGGCATCGGCTGTGTCCGAAGCGGGAGGCCTCGGACTTATCGCGGCAATGAACTCAAACGGAGAACAGCTGCGCGCCCAGATACATGAAGCGAGAAAACTTACGGACAAGGTGTTCGGTGTGAATCTGATGCTCATGAGTCCGTATATAGATGAAGCGGTCGATGTCGTATGCGAAGAGAAGATATCGGTCGTAACGACAGGTGCGGGAAATCCTGCCAAGTATATGGAAAAGCTTAAGGGCGCCGGTGTTAAGGTGATCTGCGTCGTTGCAAGTGTTGCGCTTGCGAAAATGGTCGAGGACATGGGTGCTTCCGCTGTCATAGCCGAAGGCTGTGAATCGGGAGGACATGTCGGTGAGACCACAACAATGGCACTGGTTCCCCAGGTTGCCGATGCGGTTAACATTCCCGTGATCGCTGCGGGAGGGATCGCGGACGGAAGAGGAATGGCAGCTGCATTCATGCTCGGAGCTTCGGCCGTTCAGATGGGTACAAGATTCCTTACAGCCAAGGAATGCGGTGTTCACGAAAACTACAAGGAAAAAGTTCTCTCGGCAAAAGACCGCGACACAATAGTTACGGGAAAAACTCTGGGACATCCGGTCCGCGCTCTCAAGAACCGTATGAGCAGGGAGTTCGACAAACTGGAGAAGGATCCTAACACAAAACCGGAGGATCTGGAAAAGCTCGGTGCAGGCGCACTCCGAAGAGCTGCGATAGAAGGGGATGTAAGGAACGGATCCTGTATGTGCGGACAGATCGCGGGTCTCGTTAACAGTGAAGGAACCTGCGAAGAGATAATCACGGGCATCTGCAGGGATGCATATAGATTAATGGGAAAAGAATGACCCGGAAACAGGAAAAGACATAAATGGGAAAGACAGCATTTTTACTTGCGGGACAGGGAAGCCAGCATCCCGGCATGGGAAGAGAATTATATGAAAGCAGCAAGGCCGTACGTGAGGTTTTTGATGAAGCGGAAAAGATCCGGCCCGGAACGCTCAGGCAGATGTTCGAAGGGAGCGATGAGGAATTAAAGCGCACATCAAACACACAGCCATGCCTTTTTCTGGCCGATCTTGCCGCGGCTCTTTCTCTCAGGGAAAACGGTGTGGCACCGGATATGATCGCCGGATTTTCGCTCGGGGAGGTTGCGGGACTTGCACTCAGCGGGATCATGGATGAGATGTCGGCATTCAGGCTGGTCATCAAGAGAGGCCTTCTTATGGATGAGGCAGCAAGGAGAATAGACGGCGGAATGCTTGCTGTCCTGAGAATGGATGCGGGTGAGCTTGAAGAGATGTGTGAAGAGATCGGTGTGTATCCCGTCAATTATAACTGCCCCGGACAGATCGTTGTTTCCGGTACGGCAGATAAGATATCGGAGCTTCAGATCGCACTGTCTCTCAAAAAAGTAAGATGCATATCGCTTGCCGTAAGCGGTCCTTTCCACACGCCGTATATGAAGTCCGCTTCAAACAGTCTCAGGGATGAACTTAAAGGCGGAGGATATTTTATCAAAAGTTCCGACACGGATATCTACTCGAACAAAGCAGCATCAGTTTATCCGAAGGAAAAAGGAGAGATAATCGATCTTATCTCAGGACAGATATCAAACAGCGTCAGATGGGAGGATACTCTCCGCAATATGGCCGGTGCAGGTGCGGATACGTTCATAGAATGCGGACCCGGAAATGTTCTTTCGGGATTTGTAAAGAGAACCTGTCCCGGGGCAAAGATAATTAATGTAAGTGACACGGAAACTCTGGAAACTGCTTTGGAGGCACTTAGATATGCTTGATGGAAAGGTTGCCGTCATAACGGGCGGAACAAGAGGAATAGGAAGAGCCATTGCTGAAAAGTTTGCATCCTGCGGAGCGGATATTGCCCTCATCGCAACGAGCGATTCGGATGCCGCAAAGGAAACAATGAGCGCTCTGGAGAAGACCGGAAGAAAAGTCAGATTCTATATCTGCGACATAAGCAATTCGAAGGATGTAACGGATGTATCGGAGGAGATCCTTGCGGATTTCGGACATACTGACATTCTCGTCAACAATGCCGGTATCACAAGGGATAATCTTCTTCCGGCATTAAAGGATTCGGATATAGATGATGTCATTGATGTAAACCTTAAGGGAACCATCTATATGACCAAAGCTTTTATCAGAAGCTTTGTAAAACAGCGAAGCGGAAACATCATCAATATCAGTTCCGTTGTCGGTCTGATGGGAAATAAAGGTCAGGCGAATTATGCGGCATCCAAAGCCGGCATCATCGGATTTACCAAGAGCGTGGCCAAGGAATACGGAAGCAGGAAGATAAGATGTAACGTCATAGCACCCGGTTATATCGAAACGGATATGACCGGTTCGCTCGGCGAAGAATATACAAAAGCAATTACCGCAGCGATCCCGCTCGGAACACTCGGCAAGCCGGAGGATGTTGCGGAACTTGCACTTTTCCTCGCAGGTGAGGGCTCGAGGTATATAACCGGTGAGGTCATAAAGGTTGACGGAGGAATGTATGTGTAGAGTTGTAATCACCGGAATGGGAGTCGTATCTCCCGTCGGAAATGATATCGAAACATTTTGGAAGAATATAACGAACGGGGTATGCGGTATCGACAGGATAAAGAGATTTGATGCCTCGGGACTGAAAGTAAATCTTGATGCTGAGGTTAAGGCTTTCGATCCCAAGAAAGTTTATGACACGGTTCAGGAGATAAGAAAATCCGATCTGTATATGCAGTATGCGATGGCGGCATCAAAGCAGGCAGTCGAAAAGAGCGGGATTCTTGAAAGCAATCTCAATAAGGAACGCTTCGGCGTTTACATTGGTTCCGGGATCGGAGGCATATCCTCAACTCTCAGGGAAACAAGAAAGCTTGATGAAAAAGGACCCGAGATGGTTTCTCCTTTCTTTGTTCCGATGATGATATCGAACATGGCATCGGGATCCGTGTCCATCAGATTCGGTGCGAAAGGACCCACACTCCCCATCGTGACTGCATGTGCAACATCAACCCATTGTATAGGCGAAGCGTACAGGACCATAAAGCACGGATACGCGGATGCGATCCTTGCCGGCGGAAGTGAGGCATCGATAAACGAACTTGCGATGGCAGGCTTCATAAACTGTCAGGCTCTGAATCTATCCGATGAACCGAGCGAAGGAAGTCTTCCTTTTGACAGGAGAAGGGGAGGCTTTGTAATGGGCGAGGGCGCGGGAGTCCTGATGCTGGAAGAGTATGAGCATGCAAAGGCACGTGGCGCTGAGATCATCGCGGAGGTGGTCGGATATTCGAATACCTCCGATGCGTATCACATAACTGCCCCCGATCCCGAGGGCGACGGAGCGGTCAGGGCGATCAAATCCGTATGTGAGGAAGCGGGAATAGAACCCGGTGATGATATATATGTGAATGCCCACGGAACCGGAACCCATTTAAATGATGCAATGGAAACCAAGGCACTTAAGAAGGTGTTCGGAGAGAAAGCATATGACCTCCACATCAGTTCAACCAAATCAATGACCGGACATATGATGGGAGCGACGGGTGCGGTAGAGGCAATCGCTTCGGCACTTGCACTGAAGGACGGCATCATTCCTCCCACGATTAATTACAGGGAAAAAGATGATGAATGTGATCTTGATTATACTCCGAATACTGCTGTTAAGACTGATGTGAAATATGCGATAAGTTCTTCTCTCGGATTCGGCGGACATAATGCCGTCATCGCGCTTAAGAGGATCTGAAAGGAAGGCGGAAGATGGGCTCTATAAAAGAATACGGAGATCTTTTCGAAAGGCTCGGACTGACGGAACTTTCGGTTGAGGAAAAAGATCTTAAGCTCACATTGAAAAAAGAGATAAAGATTGTTCCGGGTGAAACCTCCGCATATACAGGCGTAAAGAAGCCTCAGCCGGAAAGGGAAGAAGCTTTCGAAGATGTGAAAGAAAAAAGCGGCAGTGATACTGATGCATCAAGTGAGGACACCGCCATCAGCGGAACGGAAGTGAAGGCGCCGATACTCGGAGTGTTCTATGCAAACGAAACTGCGGTCAAAGAAGGAGATACCGTTGAGAAGGGTGACGTTCTCTGCACCATCGAGGCGATGAAAATGATGAATGAAGTAAAGTCACCTGTCTCCGGAAAAGTGATAAAAGTGTCTGCAGAGAACGGAGCACTTGTCGAATATCACCAGACGCTTTTTATGATCGGTTAAGCGACTATATAAAAATACAAACGATAAGAAAGCATAAATGATAAGGATCGTAAGAGACGATAATTCATGAATCGTGAAGAGATAAAACAGATACTTCCGCACCGCGAACCGATGCTGCTCGTGGATGAAGCGGATCTGAATGAAGACGGAAGTGCTACGGCCTATTACAGGGTCCGCGGAGATGAGTTTTTCCTGCAGGGTCATTTCCCCGGCAATCCGATAGTTCCGGGAGTGATACAGTGCGAGATGATGGCGCAGTCGGCATGCGTTCTTTTCAAGGACAGGATGAAAGTCGGTGTTACACCTGTATATACGGGACTCGATAAGATCCGTTTCAGAAATATGATCAAACCGGGAGATCTTGTAAAGATCGATACGAAGATCCTGAACGGATGTCACCCGCTGTATCTTCTTCACGGAGAAGTAAGCGTGGACGGAAAGAGATGTATGGGCGGTGATTTTTCATTTGCCCTTATGGGCGGAAAGGAATGACGGTATGTTTTCCAGGATCCTCATAGCAAACCGCGGTGAAGTTGCGGTACGTGTGATCAGGGCATGTAAGGAAATGGGAATAGAGACGGTTGCGGTTTATTCCGAAGCCGATAAGGATGCCCTGCATGTGAATATGGCCGATGAAAGCTATTGCATAGGCGGCCCTCTTGCAAGGGACAGCTATCTTAACATAAGCGCTCTTATCACGATCGCCAAGGAAACCGGTTCCGAGGCCGTACATCCGGGATACGGAATGCTTTCTGAAAACGCGTCTTTTGCGAAAGCCTGTGAAGAAGAAGGAATTGTTTTTATCGGACCTTCCTATTCGGTAATGGAGAAGATGGGACAGAAGGAGACCGCAAGGAGCATTGCTGCAGCAAACGGAGTCCCGGTCATTCCCGGAAGCGAAATACTTGATTCGATGGATGAAGTTACGGAATACGCGGAGAGGATAGGCTATCCCGTGATCTTAAAGGCAAGGGCCGGAGGCGGAGGAAAGGGCATCCGTATCGTAAGGGAAAAGGATGAACTGGAAGGAGCTTTTTCCGAGGTGAAGAAAGAAGCGGAAAGTTCATTCGGTGACGACGGGATCTTCATGGAAAAATATCTCGAGCATGTAAAGCATGTCGAGGTGCAGATACTTGCAGATAAGGAAGGGCACGTAATAATACTCGGGGACAGGGATTGTTCCGTTCAGAGAAGAAATCAGAAGCTTATCGAGGAATGTCCCGCACCGGTACTGAGCGATAATGTAAGAACGAGGATGTATGAATCCGCGAAGAAGCTTGTATCGGGAGTCGGATATGTGACCGTTGGAACCGCAGAGTTTCTTGTCAAGGGCGAAGAATATTATTTTCTTGAGATGAATACAAGGCTGCAGGTAGAACATTCCGTAACGGAGATGGTCTGCGGCATTGATATCGTGGAGTGGCAGATAAGAACAGCTGCGGGAATACCTGTCCCATTTACGCAGGAGGATATAAACACCGGTCGTCATGCGATCGAATGCAGGATCTGTGCCGAACACCCGGGTGACATGTCACCTGCGGTCGGAAAGGTTGAGCTTCTTCATATTCCGGGCGGAGTTGATGTGAGATTTGATTCCGCACTTTATCAGAATTTTGAGATCACTCCTTTTTATGATTCGATGCTCGGAAAGCTCGTCGTATGTGCGGATACGAGGGACGGTGCGATACGTAAGATGAAGAGTGCACTGTCGGAATTTGTTCTGGTCGGTGTGGACAATAACAGGGAGATGCACATGAGATTCCTTGAGGATGTAAGGTTCGCACTCGGAACATATGATGCGGGAATATGTGAAAAGGTTCTTTAAATGGATCTGAAGAGATTATTTCTAAAAGCAAATAACGATCTTGAATCCGCGGACGGAAAAAGCAGCGCAAGAAAGATCGTATGTAAGAAATGCAAAAAGCGGATCGCCGTATCAAGGATCAGGAACAATCATTTTGTCTGTCCGGAATGCGGTCATTATTTCCAGGTCAGGGCGAGAAGAAGGATACTGATGCTCACCGACAGAAGAAGCTTTATCGAAACCGACAGGGAGCTTTCTTCCAAAAACATTCTCGGCTTTCCGGAATATGACGATAAGCTCAGAGCCGCCGCTGAAAAAAGCAGGGAGACGGAAGGTGTCATCTGTGGCGAGGGAGAGATAGAAGGGCACAGAATATGTCTTTTTTCCATGGATTCAAATTTTATGATGGGTTCCATGGGCGCCGTGGTCGGTGAGAAGATAACGAGGCTTTTTGAATACGCGACAGTAAGACATCTTCCGGTACTCGGAATAACGGTGTCCGGAGGTGCAAGAATGCAGGAGGGAATGATATCCCTCATGCAGATGTCCAAGGTGTCCGCTGCGGTAAAACGTCACTCCAATGATGGCAATTTATATATTGTGCTTCTTACGAATCCTACAACGGGAGGAGTTGATGCAAGCTTCGCAATGCTCGGTGATATCACACTTGCGGAGCCCGGAGCAAGGATAGGATTTGCGGGACCGAGAGTCATCGAAAAAAGTCTCGGCAAAACTCTTCCCAAGGATTTCCAGAGAGCGGAGAGAGTTCTTGAATGCGGATTTATCGATGCCATAGTTCCGAGATGCGAACAGAAAAAAATGATCGCCGGGCTGCTTAAGATGCATGGGATGTAAATAATTTACGTAAAGCTTATGAACAAAAATATCGTCAGGACAAATGAAGATTATTCCACGGTGCTCGGGGCAAGGAGTGAGAAAAGACTCACGGCAGCCGATCACATCAGTGCACTCATAGATGACTTCACCGAGCTGCACGGAGACAGGCTGTACGGTGACGACAAAGCGGTCATCGCGGGAATCGGTTATCTGGGCGATATGCCTGTTACGGTAATAGGTATCGAAAAAGGAAAAAACACCGAGGAGAGGATATTCAGGAATTTCGGAAGTGCACATCCCGAAGGGTACCGCAAGGCATTGAGACTAATGAAACAGGCGGAAAAATTCTCCCGACCCGTACTCTGCTTTGTTGATACCGCGGGTGCATTCTGTGGCATAGATGCGGAGGAACGCGGACAGGGAAGAGCGATCGCCGATAACCTGGCTGAAATGTCCGACCTTAAGACTCCGATAATCTCCGTAGTCATCGGTGAAGGAGGAAGCGGAGGTGCATTGGCACTGTGTCATTCCGACAGGATATGGATGACAGAGGATGCATATTTCAGTGTCGTATCTCCGGAGAGCTGTGCGAATATTCTCTGGAAGGATACCGCAAGAGCTGATGAAGCTGCGAAGGCATTGTGCCTGACTGCGGATAAGCTCCTTGAACTCGGTCTTATCGACCGTATCTGCAGAAAAGGAAAACTGAAGGAACTGTCGGATAACCTTAAGGATGAATTCAAAAAACTGATGCAGATGAAAACCGATGATCTTATCGAAGCAAGATACCAAAGATTCAGAAAGGTCGGTTACCGATAAAGACGGTATATGTATGTCTGAAATATACGAAAGATATTATAAAGAAATAAAAGACAGTTTCGGAAGGATCGAAAAGATAGAAACATCCTTCGACGATGAATTTAATTTCGCGTATGACGTGGTTGATGAATATGCACGTATCACGCCGGATAAGACCGCACTTATCCACAGAAGCTCCGACGGAGTAAGGACAGTATTCACATTCGGTGATATGAAAACGCTCAGCGATAAGGCTGCAAATGCATTCCGCATGCTTGGACTTAAAAAGGGCGATGCTGTGATGCTTCTCATGAAAAGAAGGTATCAGTTCTGGACATCAATACTTGCGCTTCACAAGCTGGGAGCAGTTGCAGTGCCTACGTCCCATATGGTATCCGCGGAGGACATCAGGGAAAGATGCGAAGCCGCAAAGATCAGAGCGGTCATCTGTGTTAATTCCGAAAACATCTGCGAAAAGGTAAAAGAAGCGATCACCGGAAGAGACATACTTCAGATAGTAACAGGTGCCGGATTCGAAGATGCATATGATCTTGATGAACTGACAGATAAAGCTTCGGAAGATTTCGAAAGGGTGAAGACCGGAGTATACGATGATATGCTCTATTATTTCACATCCGGCACAAGCGGATCTCCCAAGGCGGTCATCCACGATCATTCCTATCCCATAGCACATATATATACCGCGAAAAACTGGCACGGTTCTTCGGACGGTGATCTTCATCTTACCGTTGCCGATTCCGGCTGGGCCAAGTCTGCCTGGGGAAAGCTTTACGGACAGTGGTTTGTCGGTGCCGCGATCATGGTTTATGACTACGACAATTTCTATGCATCGGATATGCTCAGGCTGATACAGGAAGAAAGGGTAAACACATTCTGTGCCCCTCCCACCATATATAAATATTTCATCCCGGAGGATCTCGGGTCCTATGATCTCAGCAGTCTGAAAGCCGTCACTACGGCAGGAGAGCCGATGCCTCCTTCCGTTTCGGAAAAGTTTACCGCAATGACCGGTCTGGTCATAAGGGAGGGCTTCGGACAGACCGAAACAGCACTTCAGATATGCACTCCTGTCGGAGAACACTCCGTACACGGCTCGATAGGAAAAGCTTCTCCTTTGTATCATATAGAGCTTGTTGATGAAGACGGCAATAAAGTAAAAGCCGGTGAAGAAGGAGAGATAGTCCTGGTCCCCGAAAGCGGAAGGATCCCGCTCGGAGTTTTCAAAGGCTATCTGTGCGATGAGAAGCTTTACGAAGATGTCTGGGAAGGCGGTGTATACCATACCAAAGATAAGGCATACAGAGATAAAGAAGGTAACTTTTTCTTCCTTGGAAGAAATGATGATGTAATAAAATCAAGCGGTTACCGGATCGGCCCCTCCGAGGTGGAGGATATCCTTATGCAGCACCCTGCCGTATTTGCCTGTGCGGTCACGGGATATCCTTCACAAAAACGCGGAGAGATAGTAAAGGCAAGCATAGTCCTTAAGCAGGGTTATACCGGTGACAATTCCCTCAAGACCGAAATACAGGATTTCGTAAAAGAAAGAGCAGCAATATATAAATATCCGAGAATGATCGTGTTTACGGAAGCACTCCCCCTGACTTCCAACGGCAAGATATCAAGAGCCGCGATACGCAGAGCCGATCATTCTGTGATATAATCAAACCCTGCAGAGCCGACGTCCAAGGCAATGCAGGGTTGTTTTTTTGATCCGGAATATCAGAAAATTTTTTTAAAAATATGTGTTGACTCTTCCCTTGGGGCACCCTTTAAGGTTGTCTTATCAAGGAAAGGAGGTTCCGGTATGGAAAAGAAAATGACATCCGGCGAGATTGCCAAAAAGGCAGGCGTATCACAGAAAGCAGTAAGACTCTATGATGAAAAAGGGCTCCTTAAGCCCGCAGATTATTCCGAGGGCAATTACAGGCTCTACGATAAAGAATCCCTTGTGATCCTCGAGAAGATCGTTGCTCTCAAGACGATCGGTTTTTCACTTGAAGAGATAAGGGATAATCTTGTCGCGGGTGATGCCGTGGATATCGAGGACGCTCTCCGTATCCAGCTTAAGGAGATGGAGGACAGAAAGTATCAGACCCAGAAGGTCATCGATGCGATAAACAGAACTCTCGACAGGAAGAACGGCAAACTCGACTGGGACGATGTTGCAGATATGGTAAGAAACATCAGCCTCGATCAGAAAGCCGATGAACATCACTGGGATGCGCTTAAGCATACTTCCAAGGAACAGGACTGGTATGAGAAGATCTTCGAAATGCTTGAGATCGGCAACGGTGAAAGGGTACTCGATCTCGGCTGCGGATATGCAAAGCTCTGGAGAAATAACTGGTCAAGAATTCCTGAGGGCACCGGAATACTCGGTTACGATATTCACGGAAGCTGGGCCGATGATTTCGAGAAATATGTGAAAGAGAATAAGAAAGATCTGCCGGACGGAGTGGATATAAAGGTTGTATTCGAAGATCTGGAAGGCGATAAAGCATGGAAGCAGATAGATAAGGAGAAGAGATTCTCGCTTGTCATTGCCCATTACCTTAACTTCGAACTTAAGGATCCGGAAAAGCTCATAGAAAGGGCAAGTAAGGCTGTTGCAAAGGGCGGAAGGTTTTCTATTAACGGACCTGCGGTAAACAGATGGAAATTATATTTTAAGTCTGTTTTTGATGAGATCGGCCTGAAGGCATCCTTTGTCGGCGACATGATCAGGGAAGAAACCAAGGTTCAGGATGAATGTGATGAAATGCTCGGAAAGTATTTTACCCGCGTGGAAAAGAAAGAGGTATCAAACCGCTGGCATTACGACAATTCCGCGGATATCATCGACAAGATGAAGGCGGTATTCGAAGGTGATGAGAAGTTCATCTCCGACAATGAAAAAAAGCTTGCCGCATATTTTGATAAAAAGATCAAAAAAGACGGCGAGATCGTCATAACCGTTGACTCGCTTTTTAGGTGCTGCCATAAATAAGACCGCATGATATGATCCTCAGATCCTTTATGATATGCCCTCCCCGCCTGCCGGCCGAGAGGGCATTTTTTCGTTGAGAAATCCGCCTTCATATTCTATGATAGAAGTAGCGGCCCGGCCGCTTTCAATACTATCAGAGGTGGGAAATGGACGAACTGAAAAACACGCATTACGATGCGTTCATAAGCTACAGACACAGTGAACTTGACAGTTTTGTCGCCGAGAATCTTCACAGGAGACTTGAAAACTTCAAACTTCCTAAATCCGTACGTTCTAAGATCAAAGACGGAAAAACATCGATAGAAAGAGTGTTCCGTGATGTCGATGAACTTCCGCTTTCCGATAATCTTTCAGAGCCTATAACCAATGCTCTGGCGAATTCCGATTACCTGATCACATTATGTACTCCCAGGTACCCCCAGTCTAGATGGTGCCTTAAGGAGATAGAAACATTCCTGCAGACTCATCCCAGGGATCATATTCTCGTTGTGCTTGCGGAGGGTGAACCCGTGGATTCCTTCCCGGAGCTGCTCACATACGAACAGATCGAAGTGAAGGACGAAAACGGTAACGTTCACTTCGAACGCAAGGCTATAGAGCCTCTTGCCGCAGACACAAGAGGAGAGAATAAAAAAGAGATCCTTAAGGCTATGGACATAGCGGTGATCAAGCTCTGTGCAGCTATGTTCGGACTGAATTACGATGACCTGAAGCAGAGGCACCGTGAGCAGAAGATGCGCAGGATGATGACCGTATTCGGTATCATCGGTGCTTTTATGTTCTGTTTTGCGGCCGTTGTCACCGGAATGCTCATAAAGATAAGCAGACAGAACAGCATCATTTCATCACAGTATTCGCAGCTCAGTGATAAATATGCAGATACCATCGCCGATAAAGCGGAAGATCTGCTGGGACACGGAAGAAGAAAAGATGCGGTCTACGCGTTGAGAAGCGTGCTTCCGGACGATCCGTCGGTCGGTTATAATGCGAATGCGCTTTGTATGCTTTACAAGGCAATGGGAATCTACGAAGACAGTAATGCGTACTCTCTCGGCGCCACATATGATATGGGATCGGAAGTATATGACTACTGTGTATCCGATAACGGCCGGTATATCCTCATCAATGATCTTTACAGTCTGAGGCTGTTTGATATATCCGGAGAACTCATAAGAGAATTTCCCGGTGAAAGCAATAATTTCTTTGCCGAAGGGATCATCTGTGGAAATAACGGTGTGGTTCACACCTGTGAAGATGAACTGAGATTCTATTTCATAGATGAAGACAGGGATGTTACTATCGCCGAATCCGGAGAGATATATTACTTATATGAAGTGGGTCCTGATACGGTCATCGTATATAACGGAAATGAATTAATAGCGGTGAGCGGTTCCGGAGATATCATCTATACGATAGATACGTCGGAACTTTTCGGATGTGATGATCTTGCAATGGATGATCTTTCATCCGGAGACGGATATTTTGCATGCAGTCTGACCGATTATTCAGATCGTTATCTTTTGATAGCGGATATTACATCCGGTGAAGTGACCGATGTGATCGATGTTGCCAGCGATTATAACGTTTCGGTATGCATCAGCGATGAATACTTATATTATTCCCTGACGGAATCCGCAGATGGATCGGGACTTGATAAGGTCACGCTTCATGCAATCAGGCTACCCGGCGGCAGGGAACTGTTCAGCGTGAAGATCGATCGCGGCATCATCAATGATCTGTGGGTTTCGGGCGGATATATCTATGCATATACGGGCTCGGGCCTTACGATCCTTGAAGCAAGGACCGGAAAAGAAATAACGACTTACGGTGTGGACGGAGAGATCCAATACGGAATAGATGTATCGGATCAGATGATCTTTTTATGTGACACCGGCACGATCTACGGAACTCTCGGAGATATGTGCTATGAAATGGGCAGCAGCCTCTTTATCGGAGATCATACCGGCAGGATTTCCCGTATGATCTTCAAGAACATTTCATATTATGTGCAGTTTGAAAGAGCGGATTATATCTGTGCGTACCATCCGGCTGTAACATTGGATGGAGATGGAATTATAGATCCTGATTTTGATGATCTATACGGAGAAGATGCGACATTCGATCTTCAGGAAGATGACGGATTTGACAGCCTTCTTCTCGATCAGGCGGTTTATTCGCACGACGGAAAATATATAGTCGCAAGCTTTTCAAATCACACGGTAAGGATCTTTGATGCGGATACGTATGAATGCGTCTCATCATATGATATGGATGAATATGTTGTTTCGCTAAAATACTCCGATGTTACCGAGAGTTATATCCTGAACTGCGAAGATATGTCATTTGTCCTGAATGAAGATCTTGATATCATATGTGAAATGGGGATCACAGGCGGTGAGGATGACGGACGCCTGATCGTCAGTAACCGGTTCGGAGAATTCAGATCTGTGGAATGGGTTGATTATGAGAAACTGATGGCCATGGCTGATGAATATCTCGGAGACTATGTCCCCCGTGAGAGCATCAGGGAAAAGTACGGGCTTCAGTGAAAAGAACATTGAGTTATTGTGTTAATGAAACGTTGTATGTTTCAGAGAAAGGGCGGATCGATAATATGGCTCATGACTGCTATCTTTTCGGACAGATACTCGGAACACATTCATTTCTGTTAAAAGACGGATTCTTAAAACCGGACGAATATTCCGAGATAAAAGAACATTTTTTTCTTCCGGGAGGAGAGACGGGCACCGCAGCTACGGTTCTGGATTCACTCGGTGTGTCCGTTAAGATGGACGGAACACACATCGGAACGGAAGTTGCACCGATGCTCAGATCATTCTATGAGAATAAAAATGTCGACCTGTCTTCGATGAGCTTCGTAAGCGATGATGACGGAGTCATGGACTACGTTGTCATAGCCGGACTTGTCCGTTCCCCGATGGGACGCTTTCAGACCCTGTTTTCAACGGGTAAAAGATGGTGGAGCATTCCGAGGGAAGAAGATATAAAATCTGCAAGAGTTGTCGCCATAGACCCGTTCTTCGGCGAGGAAACGCAAAAAGCTGCCGAAATCTGCATAAGTGCCGGCATCCCTTACGTCACCATAGATTCAAAGCATGATTCTTTTCTCCATAAAAACGCAGCCGTCAATGTCGTATCCAAGGAGTGTACGGAGACATATCACGGTATGAGCGCATATGAGATAATGAAGCTCATGCAGTCCGAAAGCAAAGGGCTTACGATAATCACACAGGGCGGAGGCGATATGCTCTATGCGAGGAAAGGTGAGGAGATACATCGTATGAAGCCCCTTGATGTGGAGGTTAAGAGCACGCTCGGTGCCGGAGATACTTTCAAGGCGGGATGCGTATATGCGCTTTTACACGGAATGAATGATGAAGAGACCGTCAGATTTGCAAGCGCATGCTCCGCCGTCGCAATATCGAGGTTCCCGCTTCCTCTCAATCCTCCCAAACTAAGTGAAGTCAGGGAACTCATAAAACGCGGATAAACGCGATACTCCCGGAAATCTTTTATGCAAGGAACAGATAATATCTGATAAGCGATAATCTGCCCATAAGCCCCGTCTTTTTTATATGATCTATTATCTTTCTGTTGCTTGTCCTGATCTGTTCAACATCCTTGCCGGAGATCACATCACCCCTGTAAGCATAGGTTTCATACGTGTCTATGAATGTGAGGAGTTCCGCGGGCAGTTCTCCGGAGACTCTGTTTCCGAATTCTTCGAAGGTTTCTTCATCCGGTTTTGAGAAGCCGGGTATCTTGAGCAGCTTCATATTTCTCGAAAAAAGGATATTGAATTTTTGTTCATCGTCACTGAGCCGGTATCTGATCATTCCGATGATCCTGATCATGATCAGAAGCAGGAGCGCAACCGAAACGGATGAAAAAGCGATCAGCGCAGGATATCTCCAGTCGATCTTTTCACTTTCTTCGTGTTCTTCCATGACTGTTTCCGGAAGTGCGATCTCCTCCTGATATGCCTGATAAGGATCCTGCACGGCTATTCTTTCTCTTTCTTCCGCTAGTTCATCCGATGTTTTCCATCTTTCCGGCACCCTGTATCCCGGAGTCGGTTCGTATGCGATCCATCCTATGCCCTCGAGATAGCATTCCGGCCATGCGTGCGCGCGGCTTTCGGTCACAACGGATCCGCCGTGACCACGGAGCTCTATGCGGTATCCCTGGACGAAGCGTGCGGGGATTCCGATGTATCTGGAGATCAGAACAAATGCGGTCGCGTAATAGACACAGTATCCTTCCTGCTTCTCCAGGATAAGATAATCCAGAAACTCCGAAGATGAATCCACGTCACCCGGAAGCTCACCCACCAGGATGTTATATCTCATTGAATTGAAAAGCTTCTCGAGCTTTTTAAGCTTTTCGGAATCCGTAGTGCAATCGGCAAATAATTCATCGAGATAATCCGCCAGTTCGGGAGATATTTCGATATCGTCCAAATAGACTTCTTTCATTCTTGCACGGTATTCTTCGAGATCGTTCAGGCTTATATCCGGAGCATCATACACATACAGGGTATTCAGCGTTTCGTTCCAGACCGACGGATCATCAGCCGGACTGCTGTCAAGGAAGCCGCAGAATGCAGGGCTGTCTGTGTTGAGCCTGAAATATTCCGTAGAATATGTATCTCCGTAAGTGATCCTGTCATAAGAGAACGGATCCCCGCCCTCGGAATAGTAGGGAACCTGTTCGTTCATCTGCAGGAAATTAAAGTATTTATGCGGTGTGAAATAATGGTTCGTGTACATGTTCAAAACCGTTATATCGAGCTGACCGCGTCTGACGTAATCCGTATGATCTTCACCCGCATACAGCTTTGCACTGTAAAGCGTTTCAAGGCAGTCGATCAGTGAATCGTTTCCGTCGTCTTCATATGTTTTATACCATTCGCTTCCGTCAAAGGTATCGAAGGTCTTGCCCGCAAGATAAGCATATGTCGAGCTTCCGTTTATCTGTGTGACTTCAAGTACTTTTTTGTCATTGTCTCCCCTGCCGCTTGCGAGTGAAGCGAATTCCGAAAAACCGAGGAATGAATCCGCACTGTCACCCTGCGCAAGACTGTAGAAATATTCCTTTATGCGATAGATCCTGTCGGATGCAGTCTCGACTATCTTTTTGGCAAGAGCCCAGTCATACGGATCATCGGGTGCGGGGAATGCCAGCATCAGGATCAGGAACAGTGCAAGGAAGGGAGAGATGAAAACAAGATGCTTTTTGCCGGGGAGCTTGCCGTTCTTTTTCCATCCGGTCTGGATTTCGTCGGCAAATGTGCAGAGCACGAAAAAGAATACAAATGCAACAACGGACTTCGGAGGACACATATCCCGGTACATTGAGAAAGCCAGTGATGCGATCAGAAGACCTGAAATAACGGGACGTGCAAACCTGAATGAACAGAGTATCTTACCTGCGATCGTAACTCCGGCAGATATCAGAAGTGCCATGACAAGCTGCGGATGATCGGTGATGATCGTGCTCTTTATGGTATCCGGCAGCAGAAGTACGGATGCCGCTGCGATCGTTATCAGCACGCCGCCCAGTATTATCTTTCCGGAATTTTTCAGATGCATGAAGATGAGTATCACGGAAGAAACGGCCGCCGAGGCAAGGAAGACCGGAAACAGGGAGACATCTTCGTAAGCATGGAAAACAGCCCATAGCGAAGGTATGAGCGAGAGAGAAACAAGATATATGATGTCATATACGAACGTGATCATCACAGTACCTCTTTCAGATCATCTTCCGTTCCGATACGGAAGAATTTCCCATGAAGCACATTTCTTGCATTTTCGGTTTCGGCTTCATCATCGGTGACAAGGTATACGATAACAACGACACCGTTCATTTCCAGTATGCGGATCGCTTCAGTCACTTCGCCGGTCAGCTTATGCAGAACGGCGATCACTATCTTGTGTGAAAAGAGTGAGCCTTCGGATATTAGCTGTGTCAGCATTTTTCCGGAAGTGCTGTCTTTTTCGAACCGGTAACCCGACAGGAATGTATAGAACTCCTTGAAAGAATCCGCATCCTTTACAAGATCCGATCTGAGCAGGGTCTGAAAAGTGTAAGCGGATACGCTGCTGCCGTTTGAATACAGATAATGAAGAAGTGCGATGACGATCTCGGTTATCTTGTTTTCCAGTGGAAGATAATCGGACGGATCCTTTGAATACCGCTCCGGATCCATGATAACTCCGATGCCCTGCTTTTCTTCGCCGGTAGTATTTCTTACAAGAAGTTTTCCGGTCGCTGCGACAGCCTTCCAATGTATCTTTCTTATATCGTCACCGGGAACGTATTCCCTGACCGTGACATCGGGCTCGGTATTTCCTCCGGCGGAATCGACGGATGCGGAATCTATATTTTCCAGGGTTTTGAGCATGACAGGTTTGTAAACGGCGGGAAGCACATTGACTCTGAACGGTTCGCGGTTTTTGAACGTGATCCTGAATATCTTCAGGTAATCCCTGATGATTATGCTCTTTACTCCTACTTCATATTCACCGCGGTATCTGCACAAAAGTGAAGTTTCTTTTTTTATGCCTGAATGAGGCGCAAGTTCATATTCCGCATTCTCATCAATTCCGCTTATTGAGGAAAACGGACTGTAGAAAGTGATCCGGACGCCTGAATAGGTGAAGAGGTCTTCGTTCTGGAGAGTGATATAGAAATCGGATACACTGCCCGCAACAACATTTTTCCTGTTGACGTCCTGGTATATCTTGAATCTGAAAAGAACGATAAGAGTATAGAGAAGCGACATGAAAGGGGCGATCGTTACCGCCGCAAAAAAACCGTAGCTTACCGGGCCGCCGTAATATGATATGCCGACCAGGGAGAGGATCCATAATACTATTAAGATGATCCTGCGAACTGCCATATTATTCTTTAGTGGGGATCTTGACCTTGAGAACGATGCTCTTGATAATCGAATCCTTCTTTTCACCGGCGATGCGGCTTTCGGGAGTCAGTACAAGTCTGTGGTTCAGAACGTTTACCGCTACGGCTTTGATGTCATCCGGCTTTACAAAGTCCCTTCCGGACAGAAACGCTTTTGCCTGGGACGCACTGATAAGTGAAAGCAGAGCTCTGGGAGAAGCGCCGAGAACGAAATGCGAATCCGATCTGGTGAGCTCGATGATCTCCCTGGCATATGCCAGGCAATTGTCTGCGATGGTAACCTCGCGGACTTTCTTTTTCATATTGATGATATCTTCGGAGCTGCATACGGGTTTTACCGTATCTGCGGTTTTGCCTTCAATGTAGTTGCGGGCAAGTTTCAGCTCTTCGCTCTTTTCGGGATAGCCTATGCTGAGCCTCATCATGAACCTGTCGACCGATGCTTCGGGAAGAGGATAGGTGCCTATGAATTCGGTCGGATTCTGGGTAGCTATGACTATGAACGGATCGGGAAGAGTGTATTTATTTCCGTCAACGGTGACGGAGCCTTCGGCCATTGCTTCGAGGAGTGCGGACTGAGTCTTGGGAGAGGTCCTGTTGATCTCATCTGCAAGGATCATCTGCCTCATTATGGCGCCTTCCCTGTATTCGAAATCGCCGCTCTTCATATTGTAGACGGATACTCCGATGACATCTCCCGGAAGTGTATCGGGGGTGAACTGGATCCTTCCGAATGACATATCGACCGAACCGGCGAGCACCCTGGCGAGGGTGGTCTTTCCGACACCGGGAACATCTTCGATGAGCACATGTCCTCCCGCAAGAAGACAGATGAGCACGTTTTCCACGACGTCCTCTTTTCCGACGAAATACTCATTTATCTGCTCACGTAATTTATCGATCATAAACTTACCTCTTTATCCGGTATCGGGCTTCTTCGAAACCTGCTCTTTATCCTCAGATCGTATTTTCTGATATTCCCCATAAACGGGCTTATACAGTATTATACCCTTTTTTCCGTGAAATATGTATAAAGCATGAGTTGTACTTATACACTGATGCGGAAATTTGACTGAAGCCCCCATATTCTTTAAAATATATATGTTATGTACAACTGTGGTTTGGGCAAGCCGAAAAAGCCGCCGGAAACCCGAAAGGACCGATATGAGTGTTTTGTATTTCCTGATCATCATACTGGTAATGATAGTGATGATCGGAATCTTAAATGAGAAATTCTTCCATATTCAGAGTGATATCGCTCTTATTCTGTTTTCCCTTATAATCTCACTTGTTCTTCTGATCGTCGGAAGACTTCTCGGGATCGATTCGGTTACCGAATTTGTCACCGATCTCGGAGATTTCGGTTTCGAAGAATATCTCATGGACGGAGTGCTGTGCTTCATGCTCTTTTCCGGGGCAAGCAAAGTCAACATGCACAAGTTCAGACAGAATGTCAGAGCCATAAGCCTTCTCGCACTACTTACCACGATGCTTTCATCCGTGATCTACGGATGTTTGTTCTTTGCGGTTTCATTTATCTTCGGACTCGGAATGGATATCCTTACCTGCATTCTTCTCGGGTGCGTCGTATCACCTACCGATCCGATCGCGGCTACCGGAATATTGAATAAGATAGGTCTTTCCAAGAATGTCTGCTCGGTCATTGAGAATGAATCCCTCTTTAACGACGGTACGGGCGTTACGCTTTTCATCTTCGTGAGAAGCCTTGTAGTCCACAGCGGTGACAGTAATTTCCTTGTACTGATGTTAAAAGAGATCGTCGGTGCAGTGGCAGTAGCTTTGGTCGTTTCGTTCCTTTTGTTCAAACTTATGGAGATCACCAGGGATCCCATCAAATATATCCTCATATCTCTCCTCGATGTTTCGCTGGTCTATATTATCTGTGAACATCTCGGATTCTCCGGGGTCATCGCATCCGTTGTCTGCGGAATGTATTTTTCCGGTGCGTATTCCAAGATCGAGCGCAGGGCCATGGTCATAGACAGAAGAGAACTCTACAAGGATTTCTGGGAAATAGTGGAGAGTCTTCTCAATTCCATTCTTTTCATCATGATCGGACTTCTCGTACTCAATATTGATGTCAGTAAGTATATCCTGATCATTGCTCCTGCAGCGATCCTGATAAATGTGATCGCAAGAGGCTTCGGCGTTTCGATCAGCAGTTTTCTTACCGGCAAGAGGAACATTCCGGGTAATTACAGTGTCGGAGAATATGTGGTCCTGATGACGTGGTCGGCACTTAAGGGCGGCCTTTCTCTCGCACTTGCTTTCGGAACGAAGGAATTCCTTCCTCCCGACGTATACGACATTTTTATCAACGTGACGTATATTACGATATTCTTCACGGTGCTTGTACAGGGACTTACGGTGAAGAATGTTTATTTTGCACTTGAAAAGCACAAAACAAATAGAATGACCGCAAACAGGAATTCATGATCGGACAGTCATCTGCTCCGGAAAGGATCATAATATGAAGATCATTATTGTAGGTGCGGGACGTACGGGATGTTCACTCATCGGAGCTCTCGCCAAAAAGAATTATGACATCACCATCATCGATAAGCGTAAGGAGCTTGTCGATGAAGTGACGGATAAATACAATGTCAGCGGAGTCGTCGGAAGCGGTGCTTCCAAAGACACTCTGTACAAGGCGGGCGCGGATACCGCGGATATCCTGATCGCACTTACACCGGTGGATGAGATCAATCTTCTCAGCTGCGTACAGGCTAAGGCGGTCGGCACGCTCCGTACCGTAGCAAGGGTATTCCAGCCTGATTTTGCCGCAGAAAGAAAGACTCTCGAAAAAGAGCAGAACATAGATTACATATTCAATCCCAAATACGATATGGCCGAAGCGTCCGATCTTTCCATCGGTCTTCCGGGCATCGTAAAGCCGGAGGGACTGTTCGGCGATATGATGCAGATGGCGACAGTAAAGATGCTGGATGATTCGCCTCTTAACGGCATGTCGCTCTATGAGATAAGGAAAAAGCTTGACGATGAGATCCTTATCGCCACCGTGCTCAGGCAGGGCAAGCTCTATGTTCCCGACGGACAGTTCATTATAGAGACCGGCGACAGCATAGGCATCGCTGCGAAGAAGGACCGTATGATGAAGATCCTCCACAAGATCGGCATCGTAAAGAGACCCGCGAAGAAGGTAATGATCGTAGGCGGAGGCATCACTGCGGAATACCTTATAGAGATGCTCCTTAAGGAAAAGAAAGATATCACCGTCATAGAAGCGGACCTTGAGAGATGTTCCGACCTTATGGCACGTTATCCCGATGTCAAGGTTTCATTCTGGAAGGGAGAGATGGGAGAGGTACTTGAGGAGGAAGGCATTGCTTCGATGGATGCTCTTGTTTCGCTCACCGATACGGATGAGACCAATCTCGTAACGAGCATGTATGCCTGGTCGAGAAACGTTCCTTCGGTACTGACAAGGATCGAAGCACCCGGACATCTCAATCTCCTCCACAGGATCAATCTCGACATAACCCTTTCTCCTTCAGAGATATCCGTCAACAAGCTCATACGTTTCGTGCATAACCAGGAAGCGGGCGATGCTCCCAACGATATCGAAAAGTATGCATCCGTTGCGGAGAACAAAGCGGAGGTGCTTCAGTTTACTGCAGGTGAAAGCTTTGCGAAGAAGGGTATGCAGTTCAAGGATGCATCCTTTAAGCTCAAGAAGAATATCATCGTTGCATCCATCATTCGTGACGGAGAAGTCATCATACCTGACGGAAGCACGTGCATCAATCCGGGTGACAAGGTCATCATCGTTTCCGAAAAGAAGAACCGCATCGAGAATCTGAACAGTATCTTTGCATAAAACCGTATGGAAAAGATAAAAGTAAAAGAGATCAGGGAAAAACTGCTTGCGCTTCAGGATAAGGAATACAGGGATTTTCAGGCAAAGCTTATCCCGACCGTGGACGTAAAGCACATTATCGGAACAAGGACACCGCAGCTCAGGGACCTTGCAAAGGAATTGCTCAGGTCTTATGACTGCAGTCTTTTTCTCGATGATCTTCCACATAAATATTTCGATGAAGACCAGCTTCATGCTTTCATTCTTTCCGGAATGAAGGATTATGAAGAATGCATGGAAAGACTCGAACTGTTCCTTCCCTATGTCAATAACTGGGCAACCTGCGATCAGATGTCACCCAAGGTATTCAAAAAGCATCGAAAGGAACTCCTCGAACGAATAAAGGCATGGATAGCGTCGGATGATACATATACCGTCAGATTCGGAATAGGAATGCTGATGGAGCATTTCCTTGATGAGGATTTCGATAAGGCATATCCGAAGATGGTTGCGGGCGTAAAGTCCGAAGAATATTACATCAATATGATGATCGCATGGTATTTTGCCACGGCTCTCGCCAAGCAGTACGATGCTGTGATCCCCTATATCGAAAAGAAAAAACTTCCCGCGTGGACACACAACAAAGCAATACAGAAATCGGTCGAAAGCAACCGCATTACTCCCGAGCATAAGGAATATCTGAAGTCACTGAAGGTTAAATGATCAATGTATAAGATACTGAGTGACAACGAGGAAAATACCATCCTGCTGCCCGCAACGCTGGACGGCCATTTTCCGTTGCTCAAGTATATGTTCTGGAGCAAGGGCTATAAATGTGAACTGCTTGATGAAGGAGATGAGTTCACGATAAGACAGGAGGGTATGAAATATACCAACCATGATATCTGTTATCCCTTCATTCTGATAGCGGGACAGACGATCATTGCGCTTAAGACCGGAAAATATGATCCGAAGAAAACCTTCATCCTGATTCCGACGGCCGGCGATGCCTGCAGGGGAGCATGCTATATGGGGCTTATGACAAGGGCACTTAAGAGAGCGGGATTTGATGAAGTCCGTGTCATGACCATAAATGTACGTCACGTTCGTGACGACATTTCTCTCAGGATAAATCTCGATACCGCGATACGCGGATTGTTCGGACTCTTTTACGGGGACATCCTGATGATGCTGTCGAACCAGGTGAGACCTTACGAAGTAAACAAGGGTGAAACAACGGCTCTGTATGATCACTGGATAGAAGTGCTTTCCGAAGACCTCAGGCTCGGAAGGAATCTTTCACTCGGAAAAATGAAAAAGAATTTCGCGAAGATATCCGAATCCTTCGCGGCAATAAAAAAGGATGGTAAGCCGCGTCAGGTAATAGGAGTGGTGGGAGAATTCTACGTTAAGTACTGTGCTCTCGGAAACTGGGATCTTATAGATTATCTCGAAGACAATAAATGCGAAGCGTATGTGAACGGTCTGTCATACTATATGCTTTATTATATCGATTCCCATAAGCCCGATAAGATGAACCTCGAAAGACTCGGCTTTGAGTTCGTGAAAAAGCTGATGGTAGATCTGCAGGATTCTATGAGAGAGACCATGACAAAGTACGGTTTCAAAGCCCTCAGTTCATATAATACGCTTGATGAAAATTCCAGAGAGATCGTATCCCATAATTTTCAGATAGGCGACGGATGGCTGATGGGAGCCGAACTTATAGATTACATTGAAAATGATATTAAGAAAGTGCTCTGCATCGCTCCTTTCGGATGTATGCCGAATGTCTGCGAGGGAAGAGGACTTTATCCCTATCTTAAGAGAAAATATCCCGGTTCTTCCATTTCCGTGCTTGAACCGGATATGAGCGGTTCGAAGATGAATTATTTCAACAGAGTCAGAATGTTGATAGACTGAAAAAGGGAAGCCGCAAGGCTCCCCTTTTTTTATATCTATATTATCAGTGCACCTCTACGTTTCCGAGGTCTGCATCTGTCTTTACATCTCCGATGTTGCCGGAAAGAGAGATGTTACCGAGACTGGTCTTACAGCTTCCGCCGTTGATGGTGCAGTTTCTTGCATCGAAATTACCTGCATCGACATCGGCATCTATGGTATCGATCTCACAGTTGTTGAGATCCGCATTTCCCGCATCAAGATCTATGATGAATTCACCGGTGATGCAGTTTTTGACATCTACATTGCCCGCATCGCAGTCGATCGAGATCTTGTCTGCTTCGACACCCTTCATATCGATATTGCCGGCATCCATATCAAGGTCGACTGTTCCGGCTTTGAGATCCGTGATATCAAGATTACCCGCATCGATATCTACGCTGACTTTATCGAGCTCGGTTCCCTCGGGGATAGTGATGGTGATATAGAGATCATCGGTCACATTCATGGGGATGTTCGTAAGTCTGTTGCTTCCGGTCTTTACGGTGAGGGTTCCGTTCTTGAGAGAAATTGTGGGAACAAGCTCTTCGGGCATGGAATATGCTACCGAAAGCTCATTGCCGTATACGATGCTTGCTTCGGTGAAGGAAGCGTCAAAGATTATCTCCGAAACTTCGCCCTCAAGCTCTTTGCTCTCTTCAACCATTTTGAAGTTGGAACTGAAATTGAATATAAATCCCCTGATGCCTCTGAAGATCACGGCAAAGAATATTACAAGTACGGTTACAATGGAAAGTATTGTTATTATTATCTTGGATGCTGTAGTCATAATGACCTCCTATTATAATTCGTCTGCGCGGCAATTGATCACAACCGCTCTGTGCATGATTCCCGCTACCAGCCAGATGATCCAGGTAAGATCCCATCTGAAGGTCAGGAAGCTGAGTATGAGATAAAGACAGGTTGCTGCGGGCCAGTAGATCTCTACTATTGTCTGTGCTGTCTTGTTCTTGTATCTGACGGGTTTAACGTTCTGGTTAATGTATGTTCCGCTTATCGTGTTTACATCATTGAGCTGCATGAGGATCTCATATCCGCTGCGGATCTTGGATGAATAAATGATGAGAAGTACTCCGAGACCGATCAGAACGAACATAAGTGCCGGTGCAAAATAACTGCCGCTTACATAGAACATGTTGGGTACCCAGCAGATGATGAAGAGTATCACTCCGATCGTTACGCAGAGTGCCCTTACCGGTTCGAAGCTGCGGAGCTTTTCCTTCACATAATCGGCTGTTGCCATATCGATCCTGCAAAGCTCTGTCTTTAAGAATCTCCAGTTGGAATCAACGTAGCTGCTGTAAATTATGAATCCTACTCCGAGTGCGATGCATACGAACATCAAAAGTACCGATACGGCGCCGTATCTTTCTCCGAAGAGGATCGGGCAAGCTACGGATACAATACAGAAGAATACTCCGAGTGCAAGAAGCAGTGCTTTCTTTCTTCTGTTCTCGATGAAGCCCTTAACTTCATCAATTCCTACGTTCCTGCGGGGAGTTTCGCTTTCCCTGGTACGTGTTTCCTCTACAACCTTTACAAGTCCCAAACCTTCGGCAAGCTCATCAAGGTTTCCGAACTCCGATATAACGGTGCCGACTGCGGTGTTCTCACTTTGTCCGTTTGCAATGAGCTCGTTATATTTATCTTCCATCATCTGGAGCAGTTCGGCCTTAGCCTTTCTTACCTCTGCGGTATTGGGCATTGCGGCAAACATAGCCTCGAGATAACTTTTTATTGTTTCCATATTTTTCTCCTTAATGCCTGATAAACTTAGAAACGACTTCCTGGGTTATATCCCATTCTTCGCATTTTGCTCTGTAATACTGCATTCCTAAGTCTGTTATGCGGTAATAGGTTCTCTTTTTACCGTTTCCGCTTCCGTCCTGATCTGCGGTGAACGATTCGATATGTCCGTTCTTTTCCATTCTCGTGAAAGCCGAGTAGAGCGTTGTTTCCTTGATGACATATTTCTCATCGGTGATGCTCTTGATCTGCTTGGAGATCTCGTACCCGTATGAGGGGCCGTTCATGAGAATGCTTAGGATCATTGTGTCGTTATAACCGCGGATCACATCTGAGCTGATCTCTACCATATGTGTCCTCCGTTTTTTCTTTTTTCGTATCTGCGGGTCCTGCGCATTGACCCGGAGACCTTGTTACTTTATCAGTCGTACTATGCCAGCCGTACTATGTTTATCGTACTACGACAGTCGTACTATGTCTGATGTGGTAAATATACTACGACAGTCGTAGGTTGTCAACAAAAAAATAAAAAAATTTCAAAAGCCTTCAAAAGCGCGAAAATACGGCAAAAAACAAGCCCGCCGGATGAGGACGGGCTTGTTGTACATATGTCATTTGGGGATTTGAGGCTTAGTTTGCCTTTTTCACGAGGCTGATCTCCATGATCTTGTCGCAGAGATCGCCGAAGCTTCTTCCCGCAGCCTTGGCCGAAATGACAAGGTGGGAATCGGGATAGAGCTGGGGCAGGGAATCGCATTCGAGACAGATAAAACTGCCGTTGTCCTGAGAAACGATGAAATCGAACTTGGCATAAGCGTTTACGCCGAGGGCGAATGCAGCATCTTCCGCTGATTTCTGCAGAGCCTTGGCAAGTTCTTCGGGAATCTCCGCAGGACATTTGACGACCGATTTTCCGTCCATCGAAAGGCCCTTTTCCTTGTCGCTTGTCTCCATCGGGAGCTTTTCGAGAACCGGCAGAGCCTTGCCTTCGATCGTACATACCGCGAATTCGCGTCCGGGATAGTATTCCTCGACAAGAATCTCGGTATCCCATCTGAATGCGCTCTTTACGGCCTTTGTATAAGCGGTAACATCCGATGCGAGCGATATTCCGACACCTATGCCGCCGTTGTTGGGCTTGACGATGACGGGATATTTAAGGCCCATCTGTTCGGGATCGGGATATTCGGCTCCCTTCCTGATGCAGTAACCTGCGGGAACAGGAACACCGAGTGTCTGCATAAGTTGCTTTGCAGCGGATTTATTGGACGAGATCGCGGATGAGAAATAATCGCATCCGGTATAGTCGAGTCCGAGGAGGTCGAATGCCGCCTGTACCTTGCCGTTTTCGCCGTTTGCTCCGTGGAGGGCGATGAATATGAGGTCGGACTGTCTGCAGATCTGGAGAACATTGGGGCCGAAGTATGCGCCGGACTGATCCGGACGGCGCTTTCTGGTTGCCCACAGATCGGGTATCTCATCGGGGATGTCGCCCGGTGAAAGAGAATATTTAAAGGGTGCTTCGAATACGTTGTCGGGAAGGATCTCTTCGGTATCCCCGTATCCCATGAACGCATCGAGGAGAATGACGCTGTTTCCCCTGCTCCTCAATGTATCCGCAACGGTTACTCCGGTCTTGAGGGAAAGGTTTCTTTCGTTGGACAGACCGCCTGCCAGAACGACGATATTGAGATTGCCGGGAAGAACGAATTCCCTGAGTTCATCCTCGGTAAGGCGCACTTCTTCAATGAGAAGGTCGGATCCGTCCATATTGAGTTCGAGGTTTGATACCATATGACGGGTGAGCGAAGCAATCTTGAGAATGCTGCTTACCTGGTCCGGTTTAAGATCGACATCGTATTTCTTTTTGACGAAGGATCTTATGCTTTTGGTGATCGGGCGGTTTACATGTACTACAAGGAAATCGGTAACTCCGAGAAGAGCATTGAGCTTTCTTGAAGTTACAAGATCGTCGACCATATCGATGATCTTGAGGACGCCGTCCGCTTTGAATGCGGTCATTATGCTCCTGAGTGATTTGAGGAACTCGGGATTCTTGCGTGAATAGAGGATGCAGTATGCGAGTATGTACGCAACATTGTCGGAGTATTTGGGATCTCCGATCATATCACAGAGGAATGCGATGAATTCCGATACATCGCATCCGTTTGACAAAGAGAATGCCTTCTCGACAAGGATTCCCACGAGATAGTTGGTCTCGGCGCTTTCTTTTTCACTGACGGCGGAGCGGATCATGCTGTTGATGAACTGGTCGATGATCTGCATCTCGGGGCGCTGTCCGCCGGGATTGACTCGGATGTTGTATTCACCGTTCTCGCCGAAGTCGAAGAATGTATTGGGAGCGTGGGCCTCCGTAAAACCGAATTTGCCGTAATCATATCCGATGTAATAGGTCTTCTCACCTATATCGTTCATCAGGATATTTACGTAGTCAAAATCGATGTTGTGATTTTCGATGATGCCCTGGCGCTGTATGATGCGCTTGCGGTAATGATCAAAGAAATTATCCGAAAAACCCTGTCCGTCGAATGATACGCAGCGGAAGGGGGTGTCGTTTAAGATGGTTATGTACTTGGCTTTGTTGCCGCCTTTGGAGTGACCGATGACGGTAACGTTGTAATTCTCCAGTTCGTATTTGTCGTAAACCTGCTTGTACCACTCGAGAGCGTTGATCTGCTGGAGCGAATCAACCTGGGCCGCACCTTCGAAATCGTCGGTCCATTCGTTCTCCGCGGTTCCCCTGAATGCAACGACCGCTTCATGCTTGCCGTTCTCACCGGGTTCGTCCCCATCATTGATGACGACTATCGATATTCCGCCGCCCGCTCCGTATGCGGTATCGAGATGTGCATCGACGATACGCGCCTGCGTAATGGAAGTATTCTTTTTCATTGCGAGGAAGACATTGCGGAAATCATCACCGTTCATCTGGGTCGTATATGTGACCTCCGCATCAAGCGCATCCATATCGGTCTTTTCGAGGAATTCTCCGACGGTCATTCCCTCGCCCTTAAGGATGGAAAAGAAAGGCGGGATGTCGGGGATATAGGTAAGATGTTCGATCAAAAGCAGTTCGTCGGTTCTGTACATTGTCTTAAAGCTCCTGTAAGAATAATGATCAGTTTGATTCTATCTCTTCTATAAGTGCCTGGTAGACCAGGTTAAGATTCTCGTTTTCCTTGCGGATGTTGCGTACGAGGTTGATCCCGATGAAACGAAGGAGCGATACGCCGGCATTCGGATGCGAATCCGCGAAGGAATCAAAGTCCTTCTTGGAAATGCTTAAGGATACGCAGTCGGTCCTTGCCTTGACGGTTGCCGATCTCGTGTCGCTGTCGATCAGAGCCATTTCGCCGAATACGCAGTGCATCGCACTGTCGAGGCTGGCACATACGAATTTCTCGCCGAAGACGGTTGTCTTGATGATGTCGACGCTTCCGTCGATCAGGAAATACATGTCCGCCCCGGTGGATCCTTCGGTGATGATGTTCTCGCCGGCGGAAGCTTTCGAAACCTTCAAAAGCCCTGCGAAATCTTCAAGATCCTTACCGGATATGGAATTAAAAAGGGGAAATTGTTTGAGTTTTTCCGTGTATTGCATCAGACCTCCGCTCCCAGTATTATCGCTCCTGAATTGGCGGGGATGAGGTAATCGTCTCCGGGATTGAGGAGCGGCTTATTGGTTTCCATGGATTTAACGGTCTTGAGACGCTGAATGATCTCGCCGTAATTTGTTGATTTCTGTGCTTCGGACAGAATGCTGTGCTTGATCTCTTTTTCGACGCCCATATTTTCAAGGATGCCGAGCAGAAGGATATTCTTTTCCTTCTTGTACATATCGAAGAATTCGGAATATTTCCTGCCGATCCATTTTTCGGGAACGGGCTCGATCTGGACGGAAATGCCGTCACCGTTATCGAGGAGCGAGCTCATGACTTTGCTCATTCCGCTGTAGTTGGTGGATGTGGTGAGAATGTGGCGTGTATATTCCTCGGTGTAGATGATCTCTGCGCAGCCCTGTGCTTCGAGATAATTGCGATAGCGCTCGGTACGGATCTGAGCGCATATGTGACATTTTGAATTGAGATTTCTTGCCAGAAGCGCAGTGACAAATACTCTGGAATCGATAAGCTCGTCATCGAGGTTCTCACCGCTCTCGCCGATTATGAGAACCTTGGCTGCGGCGCCGATGCCCGCATTTTTGAGAGTCTGTTCCTCGGTGAAATCACCCTTGAGAAGATTGAGCCCCTTAAGAACGGGGTCGTCCTTTAATGCCTGGGTCTTAACGTCATCCGCGCCCGTGATGAGGATTATGTCCGATACGGAAAGATTTCTGTTCTTGCGGAGGATTCCGGTGATGAGATTCTTTATGTCGTTTTTCCATCCGCAGACGATGATGTGATCTTTCATATTCTGCATTTTCTTGATACCTCTTTCTGCGTTAAGCTTGCTTGCGACCAGGGCGGATGAGATATAACCCGTGATGGTTGAAAGTGCGAGGACTCCGAGCACCAGTACTATGAGTCCCAGGATCCTTCCGGCGGGTGTTCCGGTGAATTCGTAATCGTTACCCGCAAGTGCCAGCAGATTGTAGACTATTACGTCCCAGAAGCTCAGGCCGTCTTCCCTGGCACCGCCGAGCATGTAGCAGGCGTAGCATACAAGGAGGACCAGTACCAGGATCACGGTTATCACTGCGATATGTGAGTCCTTTATCCTGCTTATCAGGCTTTTTTTTCTGCCGTTTCCCGGTATGAGATTGTCGGATTTTGCTTTTTTGCCCATACATAGTTATTTTACTGTATTTTGGGCATTTTATCCACATTTTTGTCCCTCCGCGGTGTTTTTGGGACGGGCCGTACATAAATGACCGGAATATGTGATACAATCTAACAAAACAACAGTTTTGCGGGGTAATTCAATGTACAGGGCATATCTGGTAGATGACGACCGTTTCATATTGGAAGAACTGACAGAGATCATTCCGTGGATGGAGAACGGCTTCGAGGTGATAGGGAGCAATACCGATCCCGAAAAAGCTATAGGCGAGATCCTTGAACTGGGAGCGGATGCGGTCTTCTGCGATATGAAGATGCCGAAGATGGACGGCAATGAGCTGATATCCAGGCTAAAAGATAGCGGATGCGAAGCTGAATTTGTGATCATATCCGCATATGATGATTTTGAAAATGTCCGTGCGTTTTTCCAGCAGGATGGTTTTGATTATATCCTCAAGCCGGTCGATAACGGAGATGTCCGTATCGTTTTGGAGAAACTGAATTCAAAGCTTTCCAAGAGCCGTCCCGCCGTTACCGAAAGCGTTACGGATAATCCGGGATTCAACAGTCTCGTAAAATATGTCGATGAAAATTTCACTGAGAAGATAACTCTTTCATCGCTCTCGGAGAAATTCGGATTCAGCAGGAATTATATCTGCGCTCTTTTCCAGAAATATTATAACCAGTCTCTCAGCATGTACCTTACCGATAAGAGGATGAAGTATGCGGGAGAACTTATGAACGACAGAACTCTTCTTATCAAACAGATAGGAGTCATGGCCGGATATACCGACTATTATCATTTTTTCAAAGTGTTCAAGAATTACTACGGAGTTTCTCCGAAGGAAATGAGGAATCCCGGTGAACAGGAAGATCAGTAAACTTCTCATTTTTGCTTTCATAATGTCGCTTCTGCATATACCGGGCTGCGGTTTGAGATCGCAGCCCGAGATTTTGTATGTCGCAATTCCCTATTCGGAAAACATCCAGGATATAGATACGAATTATTACATTAACTATCTCGAGGAAAAGACCGGGCTTGAGATAGTCGTGGCTTTTGTGAAGATAGAAGACTGTGACGATTACCTTGATATGCTTTTTAACTCCGAAGCGGAGATAGATGTTGTGCTGTTCGGAAAGGACTTTGTTCCGAGTGACGGGGTGCTTGATGAATATGCATCCCGTGGAGATATATATCTTCCGGACGGTGAGTTCCGATATGTATCGGAAGGATGGGACACGCAGGATAAAATAGGAACCATTCTTTGGATCAATAAAGAATGGCTTATCAATCTGGGGATGTCAGTTCCTAAAACCTGCGAGGAATTTGAAGAGATCCTGGAAGCGTTTAAGAATGAAGACCCCAACGGAAACGGCATCCGTGACGAGATACCGCTTGCAGGTTCGCTGTCCCGTTACGATCTGGATCCCGTGGAATTCATTCTCGGTTCTTATGCCAAAAACGATCCGTATCATTCGAGAATGTCCGCAGACGGACACTGCATTGCCACAGATCCGGAGTATCGGGACGGACTTTTGTTCTGTAATGAACTTTATGAAAAGGGCCTTATAGACGACAGTATACTTACATGCTCGGAATCCGAGCTGTGCGAACTGGTTAACAGCCCGGAACATATTGTGGGGGCTTTCACGGCTTCCTCGATAGGAGATGTCATATACCGCGGAAATCCGGAGATCATGGCCAGATATGTCCATGTGCCGCCGCTTAAGGGACCGGACGGAAAAGCATTTGCAGTGCTTCCCGAAAACGAGCCTCAGATCGGTGCGATAATCCTTTCGAGAAGCGAAAAGAAGGAAGCGGCCGAGCTTCTGCTTGACACTATGATGTCGGAGGAAGCTTCACTGATCGCCAGATTCGGAGAGCCGGGCGTTGACTGGGATTATTCGGACGGCAGGGACATAAGTATTTATATGACTCCGTCCACGATCATTACAAGGAATTATATCCGTGACGTTGTCCAGAATAAGAATCTTAACGGTGTCGGACCCATGAGGGTTCCCGATAAGTATCTGTACGGAGTCACATGGAACGGACTCAATTCGGATTCGGAATATGTTGATGCAAGGGCAAAGATGGCATATGCGGACTATCTGCCGCAGAATGATGTCAGAGCAGCCGGGAAAGATGAAAAACTTTCCGTATATCTTGACCGGTATCTGGCGGATTTTGTGACCGGCAGATCGGATATCTCAGATGATGATGTATGGAATGAATACGTATCGGGAGCGGAGGGGCTTATACATTGAAAACGGGATATGTCAGGGTACTTTCCTTCATAATGACAGTGTGCATGTTATGTATCACCGCCGCATGCGGAAAAACCGCGGATGAAGATGCATGGCTTGCCGGAGCGGCGCTTGATAAGGAAGAGACCGCAGACGAACTGTACGAAAAAGCGCTTAAGGAAGATGTTCTTGTAGTGTATACCGTTTCCACAAGAGCAACCCGGACCAAGGAGGCTTTCGAAAAACTGTACCCCGGATTGTGTGTGGAGATAAGGGATCTGCGAAGTCCCAATCTGGTTGAAGAGGTGGAAGAAAATTACAAAAACGGACTTACCGATTGCGATGTGATAATCTGCAATGACAACAGCGGCCAGTTCAAGGAGCGCATTGTCGATACGGGGATCGCATATCCGTATCTTCCGTCAGATATCGCGGAAAAGATGAAGGATCCCGGCAGCAATGATATGGGATCGTTCACATATGAAGCGGAGATGCTGTTTTACAATTCCGGATTATTCGATGAATGTCCCATTGAGAATATATGGGAACTTGCCGATGAGTGCTATGAAGGCAGGATCTATATGCCGAATCCCCTGCATTCTTTTTCCACATATGCGTTCTGCGGAGGTGTCTTCGAATATTCGGACGAACTGACCTGCGCGTACACCGATCTGTACGGAATGGAACCGGACACCGGTGACGAAGGTATTGCAGAATATTTCTGGAAAAGCGTATCGAAAAACATAGTCTATACAAACAGTTCCGACGAAGTGCTCGAAGCGCTCGGATCGGGAGCTGCGGATTTCGGGATAATGGTATCGAGCAAACTGAGATTCATGGATCTCGGATATGATATGGCTCCCGTATATGATCTTGAGCCGTTTTGCGGATGCAGGATATCATTCTGTGCGATGATCGCAAGGAATTCGGACAATATCAATACGGCGAAGCTTTTCATCAGATTTCTGTACGGTGAGACCGACGGAAACATCGATGGATACAGACCGTTCTGCACCGAGGGAACGTGGTCTGTCAGAACCGACATCCCTGACGGAAGCGAAGTACCTTTGGACGAAATAGATCTGTTTGTTCCGGATCAGGATTATATGATCCAGAACAGGGAATACTTTGAAGATTTTTGGGCAGGTATACTGGAATCAAAATGGTAAGCAGCCGACCCGGAAAAAGAAAAACAGCGGCGATCATTCTTTTCGGGGCAGTTATAGTACTGCTCTGGGTGGTTTTTTACATTCTTACGGTAAGGGTCATCAGAAGCAACATGGAAAAACATGCCATGAATGCGGTCGGAACCATTATGAATGATATCGGCAACGAGATGCTTCTTATGGAAGAATCGGCATCCATTTTGTCTGATGATGCGGAGATGATTGCTGCAGTAAATGCAAAGTCACTAAATGAATTTTATGACATAAATGCCTATGCCCAGGAAATGTTTGAACCTGTTCTCAAGAGGATAGTCAATGCCGACAGCGTTGTCATATATAATTCTTCCGGTGATTATTACAGGCTTAAGGGGACGGCTCCGAATACGGTCCTTGCCCGTTCTTTTTATCTTATCGGAGAAGGAAGCGACAATGTCATTGCGGTTTCCTCGGGCAGGGAAAACTATATAGGAATATACGAAGAGATATCCGATGAAGAAAAGTGTGTCGGATATGTACTGCTTTTGATGGATCAGAGAAAGGTGGAAAAGCTTCTCTCCGTTTACAACGATCCGGACTATATAGGTGCGGCTCTGTATTATGAAGATAAGCTTGTATGTGCCGGCGGAGGCATCGGAAAAGAAGATCTGGAAAGCAGGCTGAACAGATCCGTTTATGTTACCGAAAGATATATAGGACTTACCGGCTGCAGGATCGTCGTATATTGTGTGGACTCCGTATCTGAAGAGGTCTCCCGCTTTTTCAGGATCGCTCTGCCCGTTACGATACTGATACTTGTGTTCGTGGCCTTTGTTTTCGAAAGATTCATGAAGAGGTTCGTCAAGACAAGTGTTGATCTGGAACTTGAGAGAACCAATCTTACTCTTTTGAAAAAACAGATAAGCGCCCACTTTACGGTCAACACCCTGAATATAGTCAGGGCTCTCATAGGAAGGGGCGATAAGGAAACGGCGTCGAGGATATGTACCGAACTTTCGATCATGCTCAGATACGCCAATGCCGCGGATGAGTACATATCGCTGCTTGAAGAATTCTATGTTCTTGAACAGTATACGGAGATAATGCAGGCCAGATATCCGGATATGATAGAGGTGCAATTCGGTGAGGATGATTCCTTCAGCGATATCTATCTTCCGAGGATGCTGATACAGCCGATAGTTGAGAATGCGATAATGCACGGACTTTCCGCGGAAGGCGGAAAACTTGAGGTGAATGCGCATACGGAAAAGGATGATCTGTTCATAACCGTATCCGATAACGGAAAGGGAATGGATGCGGAAGGCCTTGAAAATGTCAGAAATGCAATGGAAGAAAAAGAGTCCTCCGGACAGGGCGGCCTGGATCATATAGCCCTTGTAAACGTAAGAAAGAGGATCGAAGCACTTTTCGGAAAAGAATACGGATTGGAGATCACATCCGATCCTCAAAAGGGAACCGAAGTCACCGTTCATCTTCCGGTCGTCAGAAAAGATGATCTGCCTGCCGGAAAGGAAGCGGTAAAGTGATTTATGTTGTATAATCAATGGAAGTTAACAAATTTTTCCCGGAGATAAAGACAAATGATCTTTGATGCGATCAGCCCTCTTATGAAAGAGGATGCACTTAAGCTTCCCAAGGACACGAATATAAAAGTTTATATGAGGCACTCTATCAGATTCGATAATCCCGTTGACGGCGATTATTCAAATCTGCTGCTGACACCCGAAGGTATTGAGATCGCCAACCGTATCGGAGCCAATCTGGATGTTCCGATAGGCAGATTCTATGCGAGCCCTGTAAAAAGATGCGTCCAGACGGCAACTGAGATAGCAAGAGGTGCGGGAATAGAGAATCCCGAGATAGAGAAGGTAAAGCCTTTTGCACATATCGAAGGACTCGGCCCCGCATTGGAATCCGGAATAGGGTGGTATCAGTTTTACTACGGACTTCAGAACAATATCCCTGAGTATACAGCCGGTATTACGCTGGATGAAGCGGCACTTCCCATGATCAATGCGATCTTCTCGGTGCCTTCATCCGAAGGCGAGCTGGATCTGATCTGTTCACATGACGGACATGTTGTCATCATCGCAAGCGCACTGTTCGATCTTAAGACCGGACTTGAGGGAGAAAACTGGTGCAATTTTACGGAAGGAATATTCTTCCACGGAACAAGGGATGATTTTACAGCATATTGGAGAGGCGAGAAGAAACACTTCAAAAACTGGAAGATGAACTGAATCCGCAAAATGCATATTGATGTTTCAGGGTATTAAAAAAGCCCCGGCAGCTGCCGGGGCTTTAACATACTCATTATCAGATCTTGTGATCGGATCCGAGAACGTTGACGATCTTGTGAGCGACCATATCCTTAACAGCCTGACGAGCGGGCTTGAGATACTGTCTGGGATCGAAGTGATCGGGATGCTCAACGAAGTACTTACGGATGGTAGCGGTCATTGCAAGACGGATATCGGAGTCGATATTGATCTTACATACAGCGAGCTTAGCAGCCTCACGGAGCTGATCCTCGGGGATACCGATAGCATCGGGCATGTTTCCGCCGTACTCATTGACCATCTTTACGAATTCCTGGGGAACGGAAGATGATCCGTGAAGAACGATGGGGAATCCGGGAAGTCTCTTGATGCACTCCTCGAGAACGTCGAAACGGAGCGGAGGGGGAACAAGGATGCCGTCAGCGTTTCTGGTGCACTGAGCAGCGGTGAACTTGTAAGCACCGTGGCTGGTTCCGATTGCGATTGCGAGAGAGTCGCATCCGGTTCTGTCTACGAACTCTTCAACCTCTTCGGGTCTGGTGTAAGCTTCCTTACCTGCCTCAACCTGAACCTCATCCTCGATACCTGCGAGAGTTCCGAGCTCAGCCTCAACGACTACGCCGTGATCGTGAGCATACTCAACTACCTGCTTGGTAAGAGCGATGTTGTCCTCGAAGGACTTGGAAGAAGCGTCGATCATAACGGAAGTGAATCCGCCGTCGATACAGGACTTGCAGAGCTCAAAGGTATCACCGTGATCAAGGTGAAGAGCGATGGGAATCTGGGGATTCTCCTGAACAGCTGCCTCAACCATCTTTACAAGATAGGTGTGGTTAGCGTATGCTCTAGCGCCCTTGGAAACCTGAAGGATTACAGGGCTCTCAAGCTCTCCTGCAGCTTCAGTGATACCCTGAACGATCTCCATGTTGTTGACGTTGAAAGCACCGACTGCATATCCGCCGTCGTAGGCTTTCTTAAACATCTCTTTGGTTGTTACCAATGCCATAACGAAAAACCTCCTTAAAAAGTGAATGTTTTTACGAAAAGACTCGTATGTATCAATAATAATTTGTGAGGGGTTTTAAGTCAATATTGGTATTTTGACCAAAGAACGTGATATAGTAGAGTCTGTTTATAGGAGAAAAGGTTATGAAACTGACTGAAATCTACCAAAATAAAGACAGAGTCCTCTCCTTCGAGATATTTCCCCCGAAGGCGGCAGAGGAACTGGAGAACATAGACGAAACACTTGAGATCCTCTGCGATCTTAAGCCGGATTACATAAGTGTCACATTCGGTGCCGGCGGAAGCTCCAATAACAACAAGACCATCGCCATCTGCAGGAAGATCCGCGAAAAGTACCATACCGAGGCCGTGGCGCATCTGACCTGCCTTTGCTATGACGAAAAAGAGATCGATGAGTTCTGCAGGGAGCTTTCAGACAACGGGATTGAAAACATACTGGCGCTCAGGGGCGATGCCAATCCGAACGCTCCCGCCAAGGGTGTTTTCACACACGCATCCGACCTGATCACCTATATCAGACCTAAGACCGATTTCTGTATCGCGGGAGCGTGCTATCCCGAAAACCACCCCGATTCGCCCGACCGCATTGCCGAGATGGCCGCACTCAGGACTAAGGTCGAAGCAGGTGCTGAGGTGCTCCTGAGCCAGCTTTTCTTCGATAATGAGGATTTCTTCAGATTTGTGGAGGATGCGAGGATCGCCGGAATAGATGTCCCCATCACTCCGGGCATCATGCCCTGTCTTTCCGCCAAGACCATAAACAGGATGGTCACAACCTGCGGAGCAAGGCTTCCCGAAAGATTCAAGAGGATACTTGATAAATACGGTGAAAAGAAAGAAGCCCTTTTTGATGCGGGCCTCTACTATGCGATAAGCCAGATCATAGACCTGATCGCGACCGGTTCCGACGGTGTGCACATCTATACGATGAACAACCCCGTGGCTGCGCGCAGGATCTGTGACGGCATAAAGAACATCATCTGAAAAGAAAACATATTAAACAATACGGTGCTCTTTCATGTAATCCGTGGGGGAGCACCCTTTTTCTTTTTTGAACTGTCTGTTGAAATGCTCTATCGTCTCGTAGCCGCAGATGGATGCCACCTCAGCTATGGAGAGATTCCTGTTCCTGAGCAGATAGATCGCATATTCTATACGGGCTATGATCAGATCCCTGGTGACCGGAACTCCGAAGAGAGCCTTATAGACATGCTGGAAATATGAAACGCTCATATTCATCTCGGCGGCAAGATCGGATACTTTTCCTATTCTTGCGGCTTCACCGCCCTGATATATGCGGCCTCTGAGGATGTTGAATCTGTATCTGTAGGATTCGAGCGTTCCGGAATTAAAGTCCGATTCTTCCTTTACTCTGCTGAGGTCGCCGATCTTGTATATGAGGAGTCTGGCCAGGCAGTCCATGATCTTTTCGTGGTTTTCGCCGCTTCTTCTGGCTTCGGCGGCAATGCTTTGCATTATGGACGAGGCTTCCGAACTGTCATGGACGATCAGGGCCTTCGCAAATACAAGCCCGGACTCGTCAAAAAGGGTTTCAAGCTCACCTTCATCGGCTTCGAGATGTATCCAGTCATCGGTATACGGTGCATTTCTGAGGTAGAAGTGTTCCGGATCCGAGGGCCTGAAAAACAGATATGCGGGTCTGTCCACATACTTCATCCTGCCGTCTTCTTCATACCAGAACGGATTGCGTATCCTGATGATGCTGTAAAAATGCATACCGCCGGGCCTGTTTATCTCCCAGCCGTTCTCGTGAAAATAATTGTAGCCTGCATAGGGAATTCTGATCATATCCTGATTCTGACATCTCAAAGCAGAAAAAGTCAAGTATAAAGCATATAAAATCATTGTATTACTAACAGATTGCCTTAATATCAAATGTATATGAAAACAGATGATATGCCGTGGGGAACACCCCGACGGTTTGTTTTAAGGGGTTTTGAATGAAAAACAGATTGAATGATCCCGAATGGAAGAGAGCCATGAAATGGTTCTACCGCTATCTTGCCAAGTATAAGTGGAAGGAAGCGGTGGGACTTGTTCTGGTGACGATCTGCGCGGTCCTCAACATAATCAATCCCAAGATCATGGGAATCATAGTCGATGATGTTATCGGAGACGGAAAAGGAATATCCGAGAGAATGGGAATTCTTCCGATAGCCGTTGCGCTTATGATCGGATGCCAGTTCGTCCGTGCCGTCATCAGGCTCATATCCCAGTGGCTGTTTGAGACCTGTTCACAGGATATGCTCTACGATATGAGGGACGGTGTTTACAGAAGCCTGCTTCAGAAGGATTTCTCCTTCTATAACAGGAACAGGACCGGAGACCTCATGAGCCGTCAGACCGGAGATATGATGGCCATCAGGCATTTCGTCGCATACGTCATCTATTCCATTTATGAAAATGTTCTTCTTTTCGTGATCGCTCTCATCATGATCTTCTCTGTAGACTGGAGGATCGGACTGGCCATGATGGCTGTGCTTCCGATAAGTGCGTTTGTCACGTATCTTCAGTCCAAAACCATCAAGCCGAAGTTCATGAAGATCAGGGACAGATTCTCTTCGCTTAATGCATTTGCCCAGGAGAATATCAGCGGCAACCGCGTTGTCAGGGCATTTGCCAAGGAAGATTACGAGATCGAGAAGTTCGATGTTGAAAATGCCGCTTACCGCGATGCGGAGCTTGATGCCGCCAAGGTGTGGACAAAGTACGTACCCATTTTCGAAGTCTGCGCTTCGTTCCTTACCGTAATACTGATGCTGGTCGGCGGAATAATGTGCGTCAAGGGCGCCATGACTCTCGGTGACATGGTCATAGTCAACTCATATCTGTGGATGCTCAACATGCCCCTGAGGATGTTCGGATGGCTGATCAACGATTACCAGAGATTTACGACATCGGTGGTCAAGATCTATACGACCGTTTCAGAAAAGCCGCAGATCACCAATCCTTCCAAACCGAAGAATGAAAAGAAGATAAAGGGAGAGGTTGAATTCAGGGACGTCTCCTACAAAGTCGAAGGCGAACCCATACTCGATCATGTTTCGTTTAAGGTAAAGCAGGGAGAGACGGTTGGAATACTCGGAGCAACGGGATCCGGCAAGACGACGATAATGAATCTTATATGCAGATTCTATGATGTTACCGACGGAGCGGTCCTTGTCGACGGAATCGATGTAAGGGATATGGAGCTTCACACCCTGCGAGACGGCATCGGACTTGCGATGCAGGATGTTTTCCTTTTCTCGGATACGATAGAAGGCAATATCGCATACGGCGATCCCGACTGCACGCTCGATCAGGTCAAGTGGGCAGCCAAGATGGCGGATGCCGACGGTTTCATCAGTGAGATGCCGGACGGATATGACACGGTTGTCGGTGAAAGAGGCATCGGTCTTTCCGGCGGCCAGAAACAGAGGATCGCACTCGCGAGAGCCATCCTTAAAAAGCCTGCGATAGTTATCCTCGACGATACCACGTCCGCGGTTGATATGGAGACTGAGTCCCAGATCCAGAAGGACCTTAAGCTCCTGGAAAATGAGACCGTGTTCATAATCGCACAGCGCATTTCATCACTCAAGGACGCGGATGTGATACTTGTGGTTGAAGACGGCAGGATCACCCAGATGGGTACACATAAGGAGCTTGTTGCAGAGGACGGATATTACAGGACCGTTTACGAACATCAGCTCGGAAACCTTAAATCGCAGACCGCGTGACCGAAAGAGTTTATTACCGGACAGGAATTACTTATCCGGCGGAGATAAAAGATGGCAAGAAACAAGATAAATGAAGATGAGATCTTAGAAGAGTCGTTTGACTTAGAACAGCTGAAGCGGCTGGGAAAGTATGTCGGCGCGTTCAAGGGAAAGCTGTCGCTTGCGGTTGGCATTATGATCGTATCAAGCGGTCTTTCGATGCTGATCCCCATATTCATGAAGAATGTAATGGATGTGGTAACGGAGTCGAATTTCGGGAACAGTCTCACGGAAGACGAAGCGATCAAAAAGATAGTTTTCTATTCGGCGCTGACTTTCCTTATAACCGTGACCTGCGCACTCATAACGAGAGCCAAGATCAAGCTTACATCACAGGTCGGACAGGGCATTATATATAATCTCAGAAGAGAACTGTTCATACACCTTCAGGAGCTTCCATTCTCTTACTTTGATGACAAGCCTCACGGCAAGATCCAGGTAAGGGTCGTTAACTACGTCAACAACCTTTCGGACCTTCTGTCCAACGGTATAGTCAATACGATCACGGATATCTTTTCCATGATATTCATTGTGGTCTATATGCTGTATCTCGACGTGAGATTTACTCTCATAGTCCTGTGCGGAATGCCCGTTCTGGTATTCATCATCGTGTTCATCAAGAGCAGACAGCACAAGGCATGGCAGATACAATCCAATAAGCAGTCCAATCTTAATGCTTATATCGCCGAGTCTGTGAACGGTATACGTGTCACGCAGTCATTCGTAAGGGAAGATTACAACACCGATTATTTCAATGTTCTCAATAAGGAAGCACAGAAATCCTGGCTTACCGCGGTCAAGTATAATTTCATACTCTGGCCCGTCATCAACAACATCAATGTCATCTCCGCGAGCATCATCTATGTTCTCGGTATAGGCTGGCTTGCAAAGGGCAGTGTCACGATAACCGCCGGACTTTTGATCGCATTTGCCGGATACGCTTCAAGATTCTGGCAGCCCATCATGACACTTGCGAATTTCTATAATTCGCTCCTGACCGCCATTTCATATCTTGAGAGAATATTCGAGACCATCGACGCTCCGGTTCTTGTCAAGGATAAGGAGGACGCCGGACTGATGCCTCCCATCAGGGGTGAGGTTGAATACAAAGACGTAAGATTTGCATACGAAGACGGAGTGGAGGTATTGCACGGAGTTTCCTTCAAGGTCAACCCCGGAGAGAGCTATGCGATAGTAGGACCCACCGGCGCCGGCAAGACCACCATCGTCAACCTGATAAGCAGATTCTATAATGTCTCTTCCGGAGAGATCCTCATAGACGGCGTCAATATCGAGGATGTCACCATCAAGTCACTCAGGACCCAGATGGGTGTGATGATGCAGGATTCATTCATCTTCTCCGGCACGATAATGGACAATATCAGATACGGCAACAAGGAAGCTTCGGACGACGATGTCATCAGGGCGGCCAAGACGGTGCGTGCGCATGACTTTATAATTTCCCTCGAGAAGGGATATGAGACGCAGGTCAACGAAAGGGGTTCGAGACTTTCCGCCGGACAGAGACAGCTCATCTCCTTCGCAAGAGCGGTTCTTGCGGATCCCAAGATCCTCATACTCGATGAGGCAACCGCAGCGATAGATACCGAGACCGAGATTCTTCTTCAGGAGGGTCTTGCCGGAATGCTGCAGGGACGCACCTCGTTCATCATCGCCCACAGACTTTCCACCATCAGGAATGCGGACTGCATCATGTATGTGGACCACGGAATGATAGAGGAAAAGGGAACGCATGAAGAACTGATGAAGATAGAAAACGGTAATTACAGAAGGCTGGTCGAATCACAGCTGGATGCGTTCACATAAGAGGTTCCTTAGGCTTTCCGATGTTTTTCTTCCATTCGAGGAGTTCGATCCTGTATTCCGTATCCCCCCAGGCGCTTATCACGCTGCCTCGGGGGATTTTTGCTTCCTTGCGTATGTTAGGTCCCTTCCCGCTGTCCATATCGGAATTGTTCAGAAGGATCCTGTTTTTGCGAAAATATCTGTAGATCCTCGGGTCCGGTGAATCCGGCCCGAATCTCTTCCTGTATCTGTCGATATATTCTTCGAACTCTTTAAGATTCGGATTATCGAATACAAAGAACTTGCCGGGTTCGCAGACGAGCACGGTGGGATCCGCGTCAACGGCTCTTCCTGCAGTGAGCATGAGACCGGGATACAGGAGGGGAGTATCGCCCACGAGGGGGGATGTTGTTATGATGAGCTTCAGCCCCGAGCCGGATGCGGAGGATACGATGTCGTAAAAGTCCGTGCTTTCGGCTGCCGCCTGTACCGGAGCGGTGCCGTCAAAATCATATCCGCTTTCGGCGGCCGGTGAATATTCAATATATGATGCCGCTTTGATATCGTAGATGTTTGGAGGGAAGAGAAGCGCGGTGTTGGATATTGCATCTTTGAACAGTGTGATGAGAGGAACGTTCCAGCCTGCCGTTTCATCCCTGTTTACCGGGACAAGAAGCTGTTCGGCATCCTGATGGATGTATTTGCACAGTGTGATGAGCATGCCCTTCCATATCATTGAAACCTTTGAGATCTCCGGAACCACTCTTCCCTTTGGTTCGGCTCCGAAAATGCATAGGGTTTCTTTTGCTGTAAAATAATCTTTTTTGCCCCGGTTTATCCAGAGCAGCGGGTCTTCTCTGCTTTCCGTCTTCATGATCGCCTCTTTCTGTTGTGGTCTATATGTGAAATCTGGGGATATTCATAAGAATGGACAATTGATCGTTCAGATAATCAAAACCGATGGGATTCAGGATGGAACAGACCAGGAAGTATTTCTGATCGGTGGGTCTTTTGAATTTACTCTTTTTTCCGAAGAGTACGTTAAGGTCGATGTCGGGGACGTAGCAGCTCAGCATTCGTATCTTGGGAACTGTGAGCATCCGGTTTCCGTTTTCTATGTTTGAGATATCCGACTGGTTTACTCCGAGAACCATTCCGAGCTGGTCCTGCGTGTGATTGATGTTATTTCTGAGAATCTGCAGGTTTTTCCCCATTTCTTTTCTCAGATCCACGAGATTCGGTTCATATCTTCCGGTTCCCCGGATGATGAAATCCTGCTCGTTGAACTCCATGATGCCACGGAGTGTTTCTTCCGTTGATCTTTCGGGCCATTTTTCACAGATGATTCCGTCGATAAAATAATCCATAAGCATTCCCTCACATAAAGATACGGTTGGATTGTGACATAACGGCTCTGCTTGCCGTCTATATAAATGGTAAAGAAGGGAAAATGCAGATTCCATACGACGGAGGTTATATTTTTGACATAAATTATTACCCGGGGTAATAAAAAACCACCCGGACTCGTGGTATAATTACTATGTATGTGCGGTTTTTGCACGGAGGACAAAATATGGCTAACAAGTACAATGCATTCATTTCATACAGACACGCTCCCGAAGACATCAAGATCGCTTCGGAGGTTCAGAAATCGCTTGAGAGATTCAAGATACCTGCAGCCATACAGCAGAAGACGGGGATCAAGAGGTTTGAGAGGGTATTCCGCGATAAGGAAGAGCTTCCCATTACCGCCGATCTTAATGATGATATAGATGAGGCTATCAAGAATTCGGATAACCTTATAGTTATCTGTTCCACCAGAACGAGCGAATCCATCTGGGTCAGGAAGGAGATAGAGACCTTCCTTAAGTACCATACGAAAAAAGAGATATTCACGGTTCTTGTGGACGGCGAACCCGAGGATGTCATTCCCGATATCCTTCAGCACGATACGATCACCATAAGAAAGCCCGACGGAACCACGGAAACAAAGGAAGCGCTCATAGAGCCCCTCAGCTGTGATTACAGGATCGGAATAAAAAAAGCGCGCAAGGTGGAGCTTCCCAGACTTGCGGCATCACTTCTGGGATGCTCATATGATGAGCTTGTTCAGAGAAGAAGACAGTATGAAAGAAGAAGAAATGCGATAATCGGAACGATATCCACATGTGCGGGTCTCTGCATCATGGCATACCTTGTATGGAGCCTTATGCAGATCAGAATGAATTATGAACTGGCACAGACCAATTACGAACTTGCGCAGAGTAATCTGGCTCTTGCACAGGCCAATTACGAGACCGCACAGGCCAATTACAGGGAATCCCTCAGGAACCAGTCCGACTATCTTGCGACCGTATCGGGACAGCTGCTCGAGAGGGGCGACAGGGTAAGTGCGATCCTTCTGGCTCTTTCCGCTCTTCCCTCCGAGGGAAATGACAGACCGGTGACCACCAGAGCGGAGTATGCGCTGACCAGTGCTCTGAGCTGTTATCTTACTCCGGGAGCCTTTGCCATGGAGCCTGTATGGAGGTACTCCACAGCATATACGATTGAGAAATATTTTGTCACTCAGGATCAGACCAGACTGATCGCGCTTGATGCCTGCGGTGATGTCACGATATGGAGCCTCTCTGACCACAGTGTTTATAAGGTGATCCCTCGCGAAGGCAGGGAAACCCATGATATTGCCATAAACAGAGAGGGTATTCTGGTGATAAACTATGATAAAAAACTGATCGCCTATGACGCTTCATATGAAAATGTGCTCTGGAGTCTGGAACTTGATGAAGATCATATATGCTATTCCAAGAAGAAATCATTGCAGATGATCACCGAAGGTAAGGAAATTCTTTTTGCCGGACAGACTCATGCAATGGTCCTTGATGTACTTACAGGATCGGTCGAATTAGATTTGAACATCCGAAGCGAAGAGGAAGAAAACAGCTTTTCAATCTACGCGCCTTACATAACCGCATTGAAGGCTTCCAATGACGGACACCTTATAGCTGTAGTATCCTCCAAATACCAGGAAGCGCCTGTATTATCGGTATATGACCGTGATGCATCCGAATTTACACCGCTTTCCGAAACGTTCGGTCAGTTTTTTTCCATGAGATTTACTGAGGATAATGATCTTATCATCTCCTACGAAAAGGAAAGCTCGGACTTAGGATCTTTTCAGATAGGCTCGGCGGCATTTCTCACCAGCAGTATCCGCACAACGGCGAAATTCGATGTAACTACCGGCAAAGAAGAGTGGGAAGCTGATGTTCCTTATACTTTATCATACGCAAACACGCAGATCCATTTTTGCGATTTCGACAAATCCGGAGAAATGATCCCGGCTGTCTGTGCCGTTTTCTCCAACAAGCTGTACATGTTTGATCTTGCAACTGGAAAAGTGCTGTTTGACACAGAGATGCTGGGCGAGAATGTTTACTCATACCTGACCGATAACGGCAAAGGGATCGTGCTTGTATTAAGAAGCGGAAAATACGTCTATGCTCCGTTTTCCTCAGATGGGCTCGGCATTGTTTCCTACGATTATTTTCAGGATGGGCTCGGTGATGTGGCGGCATGTTATTCCGAAGAAGAAGATGATGTTCATTTCCTGATCAATTATTCGGATGATACCGGGATAATAGAGTATGATTCAGAGTTCTATGACACAGGTTTTCACACCATAGAGGGGATTGAGGAAGGCGACCAGATAAGACAGGCGCTTCAGTGCGGTGATAAGATCCTGTTTTTAGGCAGCAGCATGAATCTGTATTGCTACGATGCCTCCGCGGGAAAGATCGAATGGAAGACTGTTGTTGACGGAGATTCTTACGTGTCGGTAAGGCTGATATATGCAGCTTCGGATGGCAAAGCATATTTTGTAAACAGAAATTCACTTTCGGAGGACGATCTCTTGGGCGATAAATTGTTTATGGTCGATACGTCCGACGGAACGATCAGCCGGGTTGAGGGAATCCCCTGCTCAGGCACTATCACGGAATGCTGCGTGGACGATAAGATGTTCATTTCTGCGATCGGATACGGTGATCTTCCTTCCGGCATATATATATATGACTGTATTGCGCACACTTCCGAGAGAGTGGAGGTCGCAGATGATGAAGCCATAAAATACGGTCTGGGAAGACTGGCCGTGTCTCCGGACGGAAAGAAAGCAATATATATTTGCGGCGACTTTATGGCAGATAATGAGACTGCTTATTTCATCGATCTTGAAAGCGGCTCGTACACGGAAACCGCATGTGCCGGCGGCTCTTTTGCCGTTTGGGATGAGGCTTCGGAAAAATATGCGATAGGATGCGGAAACTATGTAAATATGTATGATATCACGGACGGAATATTCCTTACGATCCCCAAGGGGGATTCGGAGATAGAGAATATACTCTTTTGCGATAAGGGACTGATCGTCTGCTCACAGACCGGTATCCTGACGCTGTATGATCTCGATGGTAACATGAGCGGCAGCATTCAATTGGAAGGTAATCCCTCCGTCACCTACGATAATTCTTCTCTTTCACTTACGGAAGATGATCTGCTTGTTACTTGCGGAGAATGCAGCAATCTGGTAGATATGGAAGAATTTGAGATGCGGACCACTCTGTACGGACTTAAGTGTTTCGACCGTGAAAACGGAAGATTTTACGTAAAGTCATACATGGATCTTCCCGGAACCTCGGCAGTCCTGTATTATGACAGACTTTCCGTAGAGGAAATGATCGAAAGGGGAGTTGAATACGTCGGAAGCGAAACTCTCAGTGAAGAGATGAAGAATATGTACGGAATCTCATAAAAATACCTTTAAGTAAAGCCGGAAGGAAATCCTTCCGGCTTTTTGTTTTAGACGGATATGCTCCGATCACTTTACGAGTTCGTATGATTCCTTGAAAAGATCTTTTCCGATGATATATACATCATCCTGATCCGAAGCTTTCATCGCAAGATAGTCTCCGACCTCGCCGTTAAGGTAATCGTTCTTGAGCCACTTGGTGAAGACCTTGGCTCTCTTTTTAAGCTGTCTTGCAAGGATGTGGTTGCCTCCGGAGGAGACGCACAGTTTTGCAACGGGTACCAGGTCTATGGTTTCGCTGGTCGATATGATCCTGACCGTGGGCGAGTATTCGAGCTTCAGATCGTATTTGCCTTTCAGCTTTTTGTAATTCTTTTTGAATACCGTCTGAGTGGAGGGATAAACTTCTCCGCGTATTCCGATCATTATCACGGTGTCTTCTTCGACAGTAAGATAGATATCGCCTTCGAGAGTTCTTACGAGCACCTTGGTGCCGATGGGAAGGAATTCCGAAGGAATCGCGTAGCCCTGTTTGATAGGCATCTTGACGTATTCCTTCATGCCTGCCTTGCTCACCTTGGTCTTGCCGGCATAGATGACATCCACGCTTGTAAAGTAATCGTGAAGTCTTTCACGGAGAATGGATGTGACGGCTGCGGCTTTCTCTTTATCCGATGCTTCGGCATACCGTTTATACTCCTGAACGAGAAGCTCATTCTGGATGAAGCCGCCGGCCTTGTTGATGTGTCCGCCGCCGCTTCCTATCTTTTCGGAAATGTATGCTGCGAGTTCATCCGCACGGACCTCGGCATAGTCGCTTCTTACCGAGAATTTGACGCCGTAATCGAGTACGGAGAATACAAGACATACGTTGACGGTATCGACTGCAAGGAAGAAGTCGCTGATGAGTCCGAGAATGTTGGGATCGCAGGGCTGTGCTTCGAGGATCGCATAATTGTGATCCTGGTGATATTCGACTCCGAGAAGTGCGACTCCCGCGATCTTGGCTTCTTCAAGGGATATGTTCATTCCGTTGAGTCTTCTGAGTAGAACCTGGTCGACATAGATATCTTCCAGCATATCCTTATCCAGAGGGTGGAACAATTCGGAAAGAGCATTCGTATCCGTGAAAAGCCCGTAATACATTGCGGAAGATACTTCCGGACCGGGCTGGTATTTTTCCTTTCTCATCATGTCCCAGATGACGGTGCAGCAGGAGCCGATACCGGATCTGATCTCATGGAGCCTGGGAAGTCTCTTGCCCGGAGCCACCTGATGGTGATCGATGATGGCAACTTCCTTGGCATCAAACATGGTGACATTGCTCTCGCCGTACTGGCAGTCGCATGTCAGGAGAAGATCGGGATTACCGATGTTCGATGTTTCGAATTCTATCGGGATCTCGAGAGCTTTGACAAGATACTCGAGATTGGATTTCGAGATCTTTTTTCTGCCCGAATAGATGAAACGGGGTTTTTTACCCTTGTCTTTAAAATAGGAATAAAGTGCGAAGCCGGAACCGATAGCATCCGCATCCGGGTTGTCGTGACACTGGATGACTATGTTATCGTACTTGAGAAGATCGGAGAGTTTCATTTTACGCCCCCTCTTAACTATGTTACTATAGTTACTGTTTCATTATACAATATGTGCATGATATGAGAAAGCGCGGATTTGCATGGATATCCTTGTGCTCGGCGGAAGTTATTTCCTCGGACCTAAGTTCATAAAAACTGCTCTTGATGCGGGCCATACGGTCACGGTATTCAACCGGGGCTCCAGGCCGCTTAATGTGCCGGGTGTCAGGGAGATCCGCGGTGACAGAAGCGCGGATGCGGATCTTCGCAGGATAGACGGAAAATATGACGCGACTGTCGATCTGTGTGCGTATGTCAGCGGTGACATAAAGAGAGTTAAGGATGCGCTCGGCGACCGGACCGGCAGATATGTCTTTATAAGTACCGTTGATGTATACGAAAGAGGAACGGGAAAGCTTTTGGATGAATCCGCCGGATTCGAGACGCGGGATTTCGGAGGAGAAGCGGGTGCGTATATCCTCGGGAAAGCGGCTCTGGAAAAAGAAATAGCGTCTGTAGAGGACAGATGCGTGTTGAGACCTTCCATAATATACGGCCCCGGCAATTATGCTCCCAGGGAGAATATCTATTTCAAATGGATAAGCGCCGCGGGACAGATACTGGAACCTTCACCCTCGGACGGATGCTTTCAGATGGTATGCGTTTCCGATGTGGCAAGGGCGATCCTTAAAGCGTGCGAGGAAGAATCCTTCAGGGGAAGAGCGTTCAATGTCACATCAAATGAAATGCTTACATACGAACTGTTTACGCAGGCGTTGAAGAAGGCGTGCGGAACGGATTTCGAAGTGATAAGGATCACACCGGAAGAGGCGATCGCCGGACAGGTGCCGTTCCCTTATCCGATATCATCGGCTGAATCGGAAAAGTATGACGGAAGCGCTCTGGCGGGATGCGGATTTGAATATACGGAAATAACAGAAGGCTTGAAAGAGGCTTGGGAATTCTATGTACACAGCAGATAACTGGAAAGATTATGAAGTGCTTGATACCGGAAATGGTGAAAAGCTTGAAAGATGGGGAAAATACATTCTGGTCAGACCCGATCCCCAGGTCATATGGCAGACCGATCATAAGCATCCGGGATGGAAGAATGCGAACGGACACTACCACAGATCGTCAAAAGGCGGAGGAGAGTGGGAGTTCAGGGGTCTTCCGGATGAGTGGAGCATAGGCTACGGCTTCAAAAGCATGGACTGTGAGCTTACCTTTAATCTCAAGCCCTTTGCGTTCAAGCATACCGGAGTTTTCCCCGAGCAGGCAGCCAATTGGGAATGGACTTCTTCTATAATAAAGAAGGAATCCGAAAAGAGATCCGCCGATGATCCTGTAAAAGTTCTGAATCTTTTTGCATATACCGGCGGCGCCACAATGGCGGCCCTGGCAGCAGGCGCAAGCGTCGCCCATGTCGATGCTTCAAAGGGCATGGTTGGCTGGGCCAAAGAGAACGCGGCAAGCAGCGGCCTTGCGGACAGACCCGTAAGGTGGCTGGTCGATGACTGCGGTAAGTTCGTGGAGCGCGAGATCAGGCGCGGCAACAAATACGATGCGATCATAATGGATCCACCTTCATACGGAAGGGGACCCAAGGGAGAAATATGGAAGATAGAAGAGAGTATATGGCCTTTTCTTGAAAACTGCGTAAAGCTCCTTTCGGACCGTCCTCTTTTCTTCCTAATAAATTCATATACGACAGGACTTCAGGCCGGGGTTCTCGATCATATGATGGGAAAGCTCATAGTGCCGAGGTTCGGAGGAAGCTGCGGATCGGATGAGGTCGGACTTCCCGTGAGCGGAAGCGGGCTGTTCCTTCCCTGCGGCGCCAGCGGAAGATGGCAGGCCTGAGATGACGGCGCAGGTCACGGGCTTATGTGCCCGGGCGGTATCTTCGATAATTGTGGTCGGGCAGAGCCGGAACCACAATAAATTGTGTCAGAAATGCCATTGGAAAAATTTTACAAAAAAACTTTAAATTTTTCTTGCATTTATTTTTAAAGACGAGTATTATATCAAATGCTGTGACGTGATAGCTGTGAAGCGTGAGGTTGCTGCTTCGGAGTGATCTTAAGCAGGTTTTTACGCGGAGCGAATGTCAAGTTACAAAACTGACGACAAGTCACTGTACCATTACAGTCTGCCTTGGGCAGAAACGACGTGTGGTCCTAAAGGAACCGGGGCCAAGGTTCCATCTTCCAGCGAGGTAGGAAACACACGGGCAAGTGTACAGTCACCGCTTGTCGCAAGATTGCGGGAATCTTCATTAAAGAAGAACCTGCGAAATCGCGAAAAGGAGGCGACTTTTTTTATGGCAAAATCAGTAATGAGAATTACACTTAAGGCTTATGAGCACGAACTCGTTGATGCTTCCGCAGCAAAGATCATCGAGACCGCTAAGAAGAACGGCTCTAAGGTTTCAGGACCTGTGCCCCTTCCCACCAAGAAAGAGGTAGTTACCATTCTCCGTGCTACTCATAAGTACAAGGATTCCAGAGAGCAGTTTGAGCAGAGAACTCACAAGAGACTTATCGACATTTCCGCTCCTACTCCCGGTACCATCGAGTCCTTACAGCGCCTTGAGATGCCTGCCGGTGTCTTCATCGATCTCAAGATGCTCAACAAATAATAAGGCAAGTAACAAACAATCTCTACTATACACGAACGCGTAAGCGGTCCAATATGTAGAAAATTATGTGCCGTAGGCCCATGGCACTGATTAAGAGAGGAAAAGGAAATGAAAAAGGCAATACTTACAACAAAGGTCGGAATGACTCAGATCTTTGCAGATAACGGTGAGCTTATCCCCGTTACCGTACTTCAGGCCGGACCTTGCGTAGTAACCCAGGTCAAGACCGAAGAGAATGATGGTTATGAAGCAGTCCAGGTCGGCTTTGTCGATATGAAGGACAAGGTCGTTGAGAAGGACGGCAAGGGCGATAAGAAGATCGCACACAGAAACGGTGCAACCAAGGCTGAAGCAGGACACTTCAAGAAGGCCGGCACCACTTCAAAGAGATATGTCAGAGAGTTCCGCTTTGAGAACAGCTCCGAATACAATGTCGGCGATGAGATTAAGGCAGACATCTTCGAAAACGGAGATCACATTGATGCTTCCGCAATCACCAAGGGAAAAGGATTCCAGGGTGCGGTCAAGAGACTCGGACAGCACAGAGGACCCATGAAGCACGGTTCCAAGTTCCACAGACATCAGGGTTCCAACGGTGCTTGCTCATCCCCTTCAAGAGTTTTCAAGGGAAAGGGAATGCCCGGACACATGGGAAGCGTTAATGCAACAGTACAGAATCTCGAGATAGTCAGAGTTGATGCAGAGAAGAATCTCATTCTTGTTAAGGGCGCAGTACCCGGAGCAAAGAATGCTCTTGTCACCATCAAAGAGACTACCATCGCAGAAGTTTGATCTCGGCGAAAGGAGGACCAATTAAAATGGCAAAAGTATCCGTATACAATATGGAAGGCAAGGAAGTAGGCACCGCCGAGCTCAACGATTCAATCTTCGGAGTAGAGATCAACGAGCATCTCGTACACATGGCTGTACTTCAGCAGCTTGCCAATAACAGACAGGGAACACAGAAGGCTAAGACCCGTTCGGAAGTATCCGGCGGCGGAAGAAAGCCTTGGAGACAGAAGGGAACCGGACATGCAAGACAGGGATCGACCAGATCTCCTCAGTGGACCGGCGGCGGAGTTGTTTTCGCTCCCACTCCCAGAGATTATTCCTTCAAGCTCAACAAGAAGGAAAAGCAGGCAGCTCTTAAGAGCGTGCTTACCGACAAGGTTCAGAACGATGCACTCGTAGTTGTTGATGAACTCAAGCTTGACGAGATCGCAACCAAAGAGTTCGCAAAGGTTATGAAGAACCTCAACGTAGAGAAGGGCCTTGTTGTTCTTGGAAACAATGACCAGAACGTAGTGCTCAGTGCCAGAAACATGGCTGACGTAAATACCGAGGTTGTAAATGCTATCAATGTTTACGACATTCTTTCCGCAGGAAAGCTCGTACTTACCAAGGATGCACTTGAGAAGATCGAGGAGGTATATGCATAATGGCTGACATTAAGTATTATGATGTGATCCTTAGACCTGTGATCACCGAGAAGAGCATGAGCGGAATGGCAGAGAAGAAGTACACCTTCCTCGTACATCCCGAATCAAACAAGAGCCAGATCAAGGAAGCAGTCGAGAAGATGTTCGACGGTGCTAAGGTTAAGAGAGTTAACACCATCAACCTCGACGGCAAGACCAAGAGAAGAGGCCGTACCGTTGGCGAGACCGCCAAGACCAAGAAAGCCGTTGTATGGCTTACCGATGACAGCAAGGACATTGAGATCTATAGCGGATTATGATAAGTCCTGCAAAATAGTATACAGATGCGCGTGACAACCCAAACGAATATACGCCGTCTGTGCAAACGGATCGAAGATCCGGAGAGTTTAGAAAAAAGGAGAACGTAAAAAATGGGTATCAAGACTTACAAGCCCTATACAGCGTCCAGAAGGAACATGACCGGTTCCGACTTTGCTGAAGTAACCAAGAAGACTCCCGAGAAGAGCCTCATCAGCAACAAGAAGAAGAACGCAGGACGTAACAGCCAGGGTAAGATCACCGTTCGCCATAAGGGCGGCGGAAACAAGGTTAAATACAGACAGATCGATTTCAGAAGACTTAAGGACGATGTTCCCGCAAGGGTAATCGGAATCGAGTACGATCCCAACAGAACCGCAAACATTGCGCTCATCTGTTATGAAGACGGCGAGAAGGCATACATCCTCGCTCCTCAGGGACTCACCGACGGAATGAAGGTTATGAGCGGCGTTAACGCCGAAGTAAGGGTTGGTAACTGCCTTCCCCTCGAGCTCATCCCCGTAGGTACCATGGTACACAACATCGAGCTCTATCCCGGAAAGGGCGGCCAGATGGTCCGCAGCGCCGGAACCGGAGCACAGCTTGTTGCTAAGGAAGGCAAGTATGCAACACTCAGACTTCCTTCAGGCGAAATGAGAATGGTTCCCATCAATTGCAGAGCAACCATCGGCATCATCGGAAACGTTGATCACAACCTGGTCAAGCTCGGCAAAGCAGGACGTAAGCGCCACATGGGCATCCGTCCTACCGTAAGAGGATCGGTCATGAACCCGAACGATCACCCTCACGGCGGTGGTGAAGGAAAGACCGGAATCGGTCGTCCCGGACCCAGCACCCCTTGGGGTAAGCCTGCTCTCGGTCTTAAGACCAGAAAGAAGAAGAAGGCTTCCAGCAAGTTGATCGTAAGAAGACGTGACGGAAAGACACTGAAGTAAGGTAGGAGGACAGAATGGGCAGATCATTAAAAAAAGGACCTTTTGCAGATGAAAGCCTGCTTAAAAAGGTAGACGCAATGAACGAGTCGGGCAACAAGTCGGTTATCAAGACCTGGTCCCGCAGATCAACAATTTTTCCTTCTTTTGTCGGACATACGATCGCCGTTCATGACGGACGCAAGCATGTTCCCGTATATATCACCGAGGACATGGTCGGACATAAGCTTGGAGAGTTCGTGGCAACACGTACATACAGAGGTCACGCAGACAATTCCGGTAAGAAGTCATAAGACCGGCGTACAGATTTGAAAGGAGTTTATATCTATGGCTAAGGGACATAGATCTCAGATTAAGAGAGAGAGAAACGAGCAGAAGGACTTAAGACCTTCAGCAAAGCTTTCCTACGCCCGCATCTCTGTACAGAAGGCATGCTTCGTACTCGATGCGATCCGCGGAAAGGACGTACAGACAGCTATGGCCATCCTGGAGTACAACCCCAGATATGGTTCACAGATAGTTAAAAAGCTTCTTGCTTCAGCAATCGCCAATGCAGAGAACAATCAGGGCCTCAACCCCGAGAACCTCTATGTTGCTGAGTGCTATGCCAACCAGGGTCCCACAATGAAGAGAATCAGACCCAGGGCACAGGGCAGAGCTTACAGGATCCTCAAAAGGATGAGCAACATTACAATCGTGCTTGACGAGAAGAAATAAGGAAAGGAGCTTATAAAGCAAAATGGGACAGAAAGTTAATCCTCATGGACTTAGAGTCGGCGTTATAAAGGATTGGGATTCCAGATGGTATGCATCTGACGAAGAATTCTCAGATTATCTCGTCGAAGACTACAATATTCGTAAGTATCTCAAGAAAAAGCTTGCAAGCGCAGGCGTTTCCAAGATAGAGATCGAGCGTGCTTCCGATCGTATCCGCGTTATCGTATTTACCGCTAAGCCCGGTGTCATCATCGGTAAGGGCGGAACCGAGATCGACAAGACCCGCGCTGAGATCGAGAAGATGACCGGCAAGAAGGTTAAGATGGACATCACCGAGATCAAGCGTCCGGACCGCGATGCACAGCTTGTTGCAGAGAATATCGCACAGCAGCTCGAGAACCGTGTTTCCTTCCGTCGTGCAATGAAGTCCTGCATGGGCAGAACCATGAAGGCAGGAGCACTCGGAATCAAGGCAGCATGTTCGGGAAGACTTGGCGGAGCTGATATCGCTCGTACCGAGTTCTACAGCGAGGGCACCATTCCTCTTCAGACCCTCAGAGCAGATATTGATTACGGATTTTCAGAGGCTGATACAACCTACGGCAAGGTAGGTGTTAAGGTCTGGATTTACAAGGGCGAAGTCCTTCCCACCAAGGGAAATGACAAGCAGCCGGAAGGGAGCGAAGCATAATGTTAATGCCTAAGAGAGTCAAGCACCGCAAGCAGTTCCGCGGAAGCATGGCAGGAAAGATTTCCAGAGGAAACAAGGTAGCATACGGTGAGTTCGGACTTGCAGCTACCGAGCCTTGCTGGATCAAGTCAAACCAGATAGAAGCAGCCCGTGTCGCTCTCACCAGATATACCAAGCGTGAAGGACAGGTCTGGATCAAGATTTTCCCCGACAAGCCCGTTACTGCTAAGCCCGCAGAGACCAGAATGGGTTCCGGAAAAGGAACCGTTGAGTACTGGGTAGCAGTAGTTAAGCCCGGAAGAGTATTGTTCGAGATTGGCGGAGTACCTGAGTCAGCAGCAAGAGAAGCACTCAGACTCGCATCTCAGAAGCTTCCTTGCAAGTGCAAGATCGTTACCAAGGAGCAGGAAGGCGGTGAGCAGTAATGAAATCAGCTAAGTATAATGAAGAACTTCAGGCAAAGAGCGTTGAAGCACTTAAGCAGGAGCTCACGGATGCCAAAAAGGAACTGTTCAACCTGAGATTCCAGAATGCAACCAACCAGCTTGACAATACAGCCAGAATAACGGAAGTAAGAAAGAATATCGCACGTATTCAGACAGCACTTACCGCTAAGGCTAATGCTTAATGAAAGGACAACGGCAGTGGAAGAAAGAAATTTGCGCAAGGTAAGAACCGGCAAGGTTACCAGTGACAAAATGGACAAGACGATCGTAGTTGCCATTGAGGAGCGCGTTGATCATCCTCTTTACAACAAGGTCGTTAAGAGAACATATAAGCTTAAGGCTCATGACGAGAACAACGAGTGCAAGATCGGCGATACCGTCAGAGTCATGGAGACAAGACCTCTTTCCAAGGATAAGAGATGGAGACTTGTCGAGATCGTAGAGAGAGCAAAATAAGGAGGAAGTAAAATGGTACAGCAGGAAACTAGACTTAAAGTTGCCGACAATACCGGTGCCAAGGAACTCCTTTGCATCCGCGTTATGGGCGGCTCTACCAGAAGATATGCCAACATCGGCGATATCATCGTTGCTTCCGTTAAGGACGCAACACCCGGAGGCGTTGTAAAAAAGGGTGATGTTGTTAAGGCTGTTGTAGTACGTACCGTAAAGGGCGCACGCCGTAAGGATGGTTCTTACATCAAGTTCGATGAGAACGCAGCAGTTATCATCAAGGAAGACAAGACTCCCACAGGAACCCGTATTTTCGGACCGGTAGCAAGAGAACTTCGTGAGAAGAAGTTCATGAAGATCGTTTCACTTGCTCCCGAAGTATTATAAGGAGGGCCTAATAAATGCTTAAAGTTAAAAAGGGTGATACAGTAGAGATCATCGCAGGCAAGGATAAAGGCCAGCAGGGCAAGATCAAGTCCGTAGATGTCAAGAACGGCAAGGTTATCGTAGAAGGACTCAACATGGTAACAAAGCATGCAAAGCCTTCACAGTCCAACCCCAACGGTGGCATCAGCGAGATGGAAGCTCCCATTGATATTTCTAACGTTATGCTCGTCGTTGACGGCAAGAAGACCCGTGTTGGTTTTCAGGTAGAGACCGATGACAAGGGCAAGGTTGTTAAGAAGTCCAGAGTTGCAAAGTCTACCGGCAAAGTTATCGATGTAGTATTCGATAAGACCAAATAACGGGAAGGAGGAAACATTAAGTGAGCAGACTTAAGGATCAGTATAAAGCAGAGATCGTTCCCGCACTCACCAAGAAGTTCGGTTATGAGAACGTAATGCAGGTTCCCAAGCTCGACAAGATCGTCATCAACATGGGCGTAGGCGAAGCTAAGGAGAATCCCAAGGCTCTTGAGAGCGCAGTAGCAGATCTCGAAACAATAACAGGACAGAAGGCAGTTCTTACCAAGGCTAAGAACTCAATCGCAAACTTCAAGATCCGTGAGGGAATGAACATCGGATGTAAGGTTACCCTTCGCGGCGATAAGATGTATGAGTTCCTTGACAGACTTGTAAATCTTGCTCTTCCCCGTGTCCGTGACTTCAGGGGTGTTAACCCCAACAGCTTTGATGGAAGAGGCAACTATGCACTCGGCATCAAGGAGCAGTTCATCTTCCCCGAGATCGAGTTCGACAAGATCGACAAGGTTCGCGGAATGGACATCATCTTCGTAACAACGGCAAAGACAGACGAAGAGGCCAGAGAGCTTCTCACCCTGTTTAATATGCCTTTTGCTAAATAATAGGGAGGAAAAGTTTAAATGGCTAAAACATCTATGAAGATCAAACAGCAGCGCAAGCCTAAGTTCTCCACCCAGGCTTACACCCGCTGCAAGATTTGCGGCCGTCCTCACTCCGTGCTCAAGAAGTACGGCATCTGCAGAGTATGCTTCCGTGAACTCGCTTACAAGGGTGAGATTCCCGGAGTCAAGAAGGCATCTTGGTAAAGGAGGAAAAGCGCAATGACAATGAGTGATCCTATTGCAGATATGCTTACAAGAATCCGTAATGCTAACACTGCAAAGCATGATACAGTAGACATCCCCAGCTCACGCATGAAGCTGGCTATCGCAGACATCCTCGTTGATGAAGGATATGTCGCAAAGTACGAAATGGTTGACAACGGCTCATTCAAGGATATCCGTATCTTCCTGAAGTACAACAACAACAAGAACGAGAGAGTCATCTCCGGCATCAAGAGAATCTCCAAGCCCGGCCTTAGAGTATACGCAGGCGGCGATGAGCTTCCCAAGGTACTCGGCGGACTCGGCACCGCAATCATCTCCACCAATCAGGGTGTGCTTACCGACAAGCAGGCTCGTGAGAAGAAGATCGGCGGCGAAGTTCTTGCATTCATCTGGTAATCATTAATTTATATATTTCAAGGAGGTACGGGCATGTCACGAATCGGTAAAATGCCAATCGCTGTCCCTGCAGGTGTTACTGTAGAGGTAGCAGAAAATAATAAAGTGACTGTAAAAGGCCCCAAGGGAACTCTTGAGAGAGTATTCCCCGCGGACATGAAGATCGAACAGGAAAACGGTGAGATCACCGTTTCAAGACCCAATGATCTTAAGAAGAACAGATCCCTTCACGGACTTTCAAGAACTCTTCTCAACAACATGATCATCGGTGTTACCGATGGCTTCGAGAAGAAGCTTGAGATCAACGGTGTAGGTTACAGAGCTGCTAAGCAGGGCAAGAAGCTTACACTTAACCTCGGATATTCTCATCCCGTTGAGATGGAAGATCCCGAAGGTGTTGAGACGGTTGTTGAAGGCAACATCATCACCGTCAAGGGAATTGATAAAGAGAAGGTTGGACAGCTTGCAGCAGTCATCCGCGACAAGAGAAGACCTGAGCCTTATAAGGGCAAGGGAATCAAGTATGCCGATGAGACTATCCGCCGCAAGGTTGGTAAGACCGGTAAGAAATAATCTGAGATAAGGAGAGTGTGAAGATGGTTAGCAAAGTATCTAGACAGGATGTACGTGCCAAGAAGCACGAAAGAATTCGTAACCGCTTCAAAGGAACCGCAGAGCGTCCCCGCCTTGCAGTTTTCAGAAGCAACAGCCACATGTCTGCTCAGATTATTGACGATGTAGAAGGCAAGACTCTTGTATCGGCATCCACCATGGAAAAAGAGATCAAGGGTGAGCTTGAGCAGACAGATAACGTAGAAGCAGCTGCCTATGTCGGCACTGTGATCGCAAAGCGTGCTCTTGAAAAGGGTATCAAGGAAGTCGTATTCGACAGAGGCGGCTTTATATACCAGGGCAAGGTCGCAGCATTAGCAGAGGCAGCCAGAGAAGCTGGCCTGGAATTCTAAGAAAGGATGATCACAAATATGAAGCGTACTATCATAGATGCAAGCCAGTTAGAGCTCGAGGATAAGGTCGTTACGATCAAGAGAGTTACCAAGGTCGTAAAGGGCGGATCCAATTCCCGCTTTACTGCACTTGTAGTTGTAGGTGACAAGAATGGTCACGTAGGCGTCGGACTCGGCAAGGCTAAGGAAGTTCCCGAAGCTATCCGCAAGGGTAAGGAAGATGCCGTTAAGCATATCATCGAGATCCCTCTTGATGACAACAATTCAGTGCCTCATGATTACATCGGACATTATGGTTCCGCAGACGTTCTCCTCAAGAGAGCTCCCGAAGGAACCGGTATCATCGCAGGTGGTCCCGTCCGTATCGTTTGTGAGCTCGCAGGCGTAAGAAACATCCGTACCAAGTGCCTCGGTTCTCACAACAAGCAGAATGTCGTTCTTGCAGCAATCGAAGGACTTGCAGAGCTTAAGCGCCCTGAAGAAGTTGCCAGAAAGCGCGGCAAGGCAGTAGCTGACGTTCTGGCATAAGGAGGAGAGACAGATGGCAGACAAGAAGGTAAAAGTAACTCTGGTAAAGTCCCTTATCGGACAGGTACCTAAGAACAAGAATATTGCACAGTCCATGGGTCTGCGTAAGATCGGACAGTCCGTAGTACTTCCCGACAATGACGCAACAAAGGGACAGGTCAGACTGATCTCCCACATGGTCAAGGTCGAAGAAGCATAAGGAGGGCCTAAAACATGGAAATGTCAAATTTACAGCCCGCTGAAGGTTCAGTAAAGAGCGATAACTTCAGAAGAGGACGCGGACACGGTTCAGGAAACGGCAAGACCGCAGGTAAGGGCCACAAGGGTCAGAAGGCTCGTTCAGGAGCGCCCCGTATCGGATTCGAAGGTGGTCAGATGCCTCTCTACAGACGTATCCCCAAGAGAGGATTCAACAACCGCAACTCACTTGAGATCATCGCTATCAACGTAAGCGCACTTGAGAGATTCGAGAACGGAACCGAGATCACTCCCGAAGTTCTTCTTGCAGAAGGTGTTATCAGCAAGATCGCTGACGGTGTTAAGATCCTTGGTAACGGAGAACTCACCAAGAAGCTTAATGTAAAGGTTAATGCATATTCTGCATCGGCTAAGGAAAAGATCGAGAACGCAGGCGGAAGCGCAGAAATCATTGAATAATAACGAGGTGATCGGATGCTCACTACACTAAAAAATGCCATGAAGGTAAAAGAGATCAGACAGCGTGTGATCTTTACCTTCCTGATGCTGATAGTCATCCGCATAGGATCGTCGATCCCGGTTCCCGGTGTTGACAGGACATATTTTGCGAGATGGTTCGCCGAGCAGAGCGGAGGAGCTCTTGGCTTCTTTGATCAGATCACCGGCGGTTCGTTCCTCGCGATGTCGATCCTTGCACTTAACATCAATCCGTACATTACATCATCGATTATCGTTCAGCTCCTCACCATAGCTATCCCGAAGCTTGAGGAGATGCAGCGCGACGGAGAAACGGGACGTAAGAAGATGGTCGCGATCACCAGGTATGTCACGGTTGTTCTCGCTCTTATCCAGTCGACGGCTATGGCCATCGGATTCGGACAGAACGGCCTGCTCATTCCTTTTACCTGGTACAACGTCATAACCTGTATCGTAGCTCTTACTGCCGGCTCGGCATTCCTTATGTGGCTGGGTGAGCAGATCACTGAGCACGGTATCGGAAACGGTATATCGATAGTCCTTATCATTAATATCCTTTCGAGGATACCCCAGGATCTCCAGTCTCTCTTTGAGCAGTTCGTAAAAGGCAAAGCACCTGCAACCGCAGTTCTTGCTTCACTGATCATTATCGCTATTCTTATCGGTATGATCGTAATGGTTGTTTTCCTTAACGGCGGCGAGAGAAGGATCCCCGTACAGTATGCCAAGAAGATGGCAGGTAATAAGCTGGTGGGCGGAGCAACATCCAACATTCCCCTCAAGGTCAACACCTCGGGAATGATCCCCATCATCTTCGCACAGTCACTCCTTGAATTCCCCGTTATCATCGTATCAATGATCCCCGATTGCAATCCCACCGGATTCTGGGCAGAGATACTTAAGGGACTTTCAACGAAGAACTGGTGTGTACCCGGACAGCTCAAGTATTCGATCGGACTTCTGGTATACATTTTACTGCTCGTATTCTTCTCGTATTTCTATACTTCCATAACCTTTAATCCGCTTATGGTAGCAGATAACCTGAAGAGACAGGGTGGATTCATCCCCGGCATTCGTCCGGGCAAGCCCACATCGGATTACCTTGGCAAGGTCCTTAATTATCTGATCTTCATAGGTGCCGTAGGACTCATAATAGTATCTGTTCTGCCTTATGTATTTAACGGAGTATTCGGAGCAAACGTTTCGACATCCGGCGCGAGCCTGATAATCATCGTAAGCGTTATCCTCGAAACCCTCAAACAGGTAGAGTCCATGATGCTTGTCAGAAACTATAAGGGCTTCCTTAAAGACTGATAAAGATATGTAACATCAAACAGAGAGACCGCAGTGTTTCGCTTTCTTCGGAAAGCGAAATGATGTGATCTCTCTTAAGTGCTTAATATAAGGAGATCCCAATGAAGATAATCATGCTCGGAGCGCCCGGCGCCGGAAAAGGCACCCAGGCCAAAATGATCGCTGAAAAGTACAGCATTCCCCATGTATCTACCGGAGATATCTTCCGTGCAAATATCAAGAACGGAACCGATCTCGGAAAACAGGCCAAGGAGTATATGGATGCCGGAAAGCTTGTTCCCGATGAACTTACCGTCAAGATCCTTCTTGACAGAGTTGCTCAGGACGACTGCAAGAATGGTTATGTACTCGATGGATTTCCCCGCACCATTCCTCAGGCAGAGGTGCTTGAGGATGCGCTCAACAAGCTCGGCGACAAGATCGATTATGCGGTTAACGTAGATGTACCCGATGAGAATATCGTCCGCCGTATGAGCGGAAGACGTGCCTGCCTTAAGTGCGGCGCTACTTATCACATCGAGCACATTCCTCCCAAGCAGGAAGGAATCTGCGACACCTGCGGATCCGAACTTGTTCTCCGCGATGATGATAAGCCCGAGACCGTTCTTAACAGACTGAAGGTTTATCATGATCAGACCCAGCCTCTCATTGATTTCTACACTGAGAGAAATGTCCTTAAGACCGTTGACGGAACCAGGGACATGAAGGACGTATTCGCAGATATCATCTCCATTCTCGGATGATCATGATCCCCGTAAGAGATGAAAAAGCCATCGAATGCATGCGCAGATGCAATAAGGCTTTGGGTGTGATGCTTGATGAACTCAGCGAGATGATACGTCCGGGCATCACAACATCTTACCTTAACGATCAGGCCGAAAAACTGATCAAAAAGCTTGGCGGAAGACCGAATTTCAAAAATTATGAAGGTTATCCCGCCAGCATATGCACATCTGTAAATGATGAGGTGGTACACGGTATCCCTTCGGAGAAAAGAATACTTAAGGAAGGCGATATCATCAGCATAGACGCCGGAATAGAGATGGACGGTTATCATTCCGATGCCGCAAGGACATTCGGAGTAGGCAGTATCTCACCCGAGTGCGCATTGCTGATCAAGGACACCAGATCCGCTTTTTTTGCAGCTATGAAGGCAGCGGTGAGCGGTGGCAGGCTGTATGACATATCGAATGCCGTAGCTTCTTATATAGAAGAAACGGAAGCGGATTACGGAATAGTAAGGGAACTTACGGGTCACGGCATCGGAAAGCAGATGCATGAAAATCCAATGATCCCGAATTACCGTAAGAAACTGAAAGGTCCGCGCCTTTCCAAAGGTAATACACTTGCCGTTGAACCGATGATCACGATGGGACGTCCCGATATTGAGATCCTTGATGATGACTGGACGGTCGTCACAAGCGACGGATCGTGGGCAGCGCATTATGAGAACACCATCCTTATAACGGACGGATATCCGGAGATCCTTTCTCTGGGCGAAAAAGAAAAGGAAATGGGTCTTGAATGACCCGGACAAAAGAGGAGTATTGAATGTCAAAAAGTGATGTAATCGAAATTGGCGGTGTCGTAGTCGAGAAGCTTCCCAATACCATGTTCAAGGTTGAACTTGAAAACGGACATCAGGTACTGGCAACCATAAGCGGAAGACTTCGTCAGAACTTCATACGTATACTTCCCGGTGACAAGGTCACGATGGAGCTTTCACCCTATGATCTCACCAAGGGACGTATCATCTGGAGAGACAAATAATCCGCCGACCGTAGTCATCACACCAAACCGATATCAAAGGTCCGTTTTTGCCGGATCTTATTGATATAAAAAAGTGCTTGCCACGAGGCATTCCTTGTGGTATATTCGAAAATGGTCTTTTTTGAAAGGAGGGCTTTGAGATGAAGGTTAGAAGTTCAGTAAAACCGATGTGCGAAAAATGCAAAGTCATCAAGAGAAAAGGACGCATCAGGATTATCTGTGAGAATCCCAAACACAAGCAGGTACAGGGTTGATATACACCTGTTACTTCTTGATACCGTTTCTTGATATCCCTGTATGAGATACTTCATATTAGGAAGAAACGGAAAGATCGGATGACTGATGAGTCCGGTTGGGCATTAGCCCCAATCAATTGGTAACCGTATGAGAAGCGTAATAATCAGACCACGCGGATCGTACATGAAACAGATGCTTTGCAAAAGGGCATCACATTTAGGAGGAATTAGTAATGGCTCGTATCGAAGGTGTAGATCTCCCCAGAGATAAAAGGATTGAGATCGGTCTTACCTACATTTACGGAATCGGAAGAACCACGTCTAACAAGATTCTTGCTGACGCAGGTGTTAATCCCGATACCAGAGTTAGGGATATTACCGATGATGAGGTTAAGAAGATAACCGAATCCATCAACAAGCTGGGAGTAATGGTCGAAGGTGATCTCAGAAGAGAAGTTGCACTCAACATCAAGACTCTTCAGGAGATCGGCTGCTACCGCGGTGTACGCCACAGAAAGGGACTTCCCGTTCGTGGACAGAACACCAAGAACAACGCTAGAACCCGTAAGGGACCCAAGCGTACCGTTGCAAATAAGAAGAAGTAATCAATCAGAGCATAATCAGAAAGTAGGTTAGTTTATCATGGCAGATTCTAAATCAGGCGCTAAAAAGCGTGTCAAGAAAAACGTTGAACATGGCCAGGCACACATCCAGGCATCCTTCAATAACACTATCGTTACTCTTACGGATGCACAGGGAAATGCACTGAGCTGGGCAAGCGCAGGCGGACTGGGCTTCAGAGGTTCAAGGAAATCTACTCCTTATGCTGCACAGGTTGCTGCAGAGACCGCTACAAAGGCAGCTCTTGTACACGGACTTAAGGATGTGGATGTATTCGTAAAGGGACCCGGAACCGGAAGAGAAGCAGCTATCAGAGCACTTGCTGCATCGGGACTTAATGTCCTCTCCATTACCGATGTAACTCCCGTTCCTCACAACGGATGCAGACCTCCCAAGAGACGTCGCGTTTGATCGTATTTTTGTTTCTTTGTTAACTCGTTGGATGAAGGCATCGCATAGCGCGCTGTTGTAAACAACATTTAGAAAGGATTTATTTAAAATGGCAGTAAATCGTGTACCGGTACTTAAAAGATGCAGAGCACTCGGCATTGAGCCCGCAGTTCTCGGCTATGACAAGAAGTCCAATCGCCAGAATCAGCGTATTGGCAAGAAAGTAAGTGAATACGGCACCCAGCTTCGTGAGAAGCAGAAGGCTAAGTTCATCTACGGCGTTCTCGAGAAGCCCTTCCGTAACTATTATGAGAAGGCTGACCGTATGAAGGGAATGACCGGTGAGAACCTCATGGTCATGCTTGAGAGCCGTCTTGACAATGTTATTTTCCGTCTCGGACTTGCAAGAACCCGCCGCGAGGCAAGACAGGTTGTAGGCCATAAGCATGTTATGGTCAACGGCAAGAAGATCAACATTCCTTCATATCTTGTAAAGGCAGGAGATGTTATCGAGCTTACCGAGAAGGCAAAGTCACTTACCAGATACAAGGAGATCGCCGAAGTTACCGGCGGAAGACTTGTTCCCGAGTGGCTTGACGGAGATCTTGAGAACTTCAAGGGAACCGTAAAGAATCTTCCCACCAGAGAGATGATCGATGTTCCCGTAGACGAGATGCTTATCGTCGAGCTTTATTCCAAGTAATAAAAACGGACAGTAACCGATAAAATGTATTTGGAAAATACAGGAGGGTATATTAGTGACAGATTTCGAAAGACCTTCAATAAAGATTGAAAAGTCCGATGATAAAAGATATGGCCGCTTTGTTATCATGCCTCTTGAGAGAGGATATGGTATCACACTCGGCAATTCACTCCGCAGGATCATGCTCTCTTCACTTCCCGGATTTGCGGTAAGTGAGATCAAAGTTGACGGAGTTCAGCATGAGCTCAGCACCATCCCCGGCGTTAAAGAGGATATGACTGAGATCATCCTTAATATCAAGAGCCTTGCCATCAGCAATTCCGATGAGAGCGGCGAGCCCAAGACCATGTATATCGAGGCTGAGGGCGAGGGAGTTGTAAAGGCTTCCGATATTCACCATGATCCCGACATTGAGATTGCAAATCCCGATCAGGTGATCGCAACTCTTTGCGGCAAGAATGCTAAGCTCTATATGGAGCTTGTTGTAACAGAAGGAAGAGGATATGTAGGAGCAGACAGACTCCGTCCCGGAGATCACAGCATCGGAACCATCGCTGTAGATGCTATCTACACTCCCATTGAGAGAGTAAATGCTACCGTTGAAGACACCCGTGTAGGACAGAGCACCGATTATGATAAGCTCACCCTTGATGTATATACCAACGGAACCATGACTCCCGAAGAGGCAGTAAGCCTTTCCGCTAAGGTTCTTTCCGATCACCTCGGACTCTTCATCGATCTTTCCGAGAAAGGACAGAGGATCGAGTTCATCGGCGGACCCAGAGAAGAGAACAGCAGCAAGACTGTTGACGGAATGAGCATCGAAGATCTCGAGCTTTCCGTAAGAAGCTTCAACTGTCTCAAGCGTGCCGGAATCAATACCGTTGCAGAGCTTTGCGAGAAGACTGCAGAGGATATGATGAAGGTAAGAAACCTTGGAAAGAAATCTCTTGATGAGGTTCAGCTCAAGCTCGAAGAGCTCGGCTACGGCTTCAAGGCTTCAGATAACTAAATGATATGCGCGAGGGCGGTAAAGCCGATGTGTTCGCCCAAAGCGTTGTAGAACGGATCAATGCATAGGAATGGTAAGACCACAGGGCACGTTCCGAATGTACCGTATCACAGAAAGGAAAATAAAATGGCAGTACATTACAGAAAACTCGGAAGAACTTCTTCCCAGAGAAAAGCACTTTTAAGAAACCAGGTTACCGCTCTTATCGAGAACGGACGCATCACCACCACCGAAGCTAAGGCTGAGGAGATCCAGAGGATCGCTGAGAGACTTATCGCACTTGCAGTCAAGGAGAAGGATAACTTCGAGACCGTTAAGGTTACCGCTAAGGTTGCCCGCAAGGACAAGGACGGCAAGAGAGTTAAGCAGATCGTCGACAAGGAGACCGGGAAGGTTCTTGCAGAAAGCGCAAGAGACAAGGACGGCAAGCTTGTAAAGGTTGAGAACGGCGTAACCGTTACCGTTTACGATGAAGTAGAGAAGGAGATCAAGAAGGATAAGCCTTCAAGACTTCACGCAAGACGTCAGATGCTCAAGGTTCTCTACCCTGTTACCGAAGTTTCCGCAGAGAACAAGGGCAGAAAGAGATCCGTTAAGGAAGTTGATCTTGCCAACAAGCTTTTCGATGAGATCGCTCCCAAGTATGCTAACAGAGGCGGCGGATACACCCGTATCGTAAAGCTCGGCCAGAGAAAGGGCGATGCTGCAATGCAGGTTATCATCGAGCTCGTATAATTCTTTCAGAGAATATGTTAAAAGGCAGGTGCTTATGCACCTGCCTTTAAAATTTCCGGTTGAACGAAAGGACATGTCCCTCTTTTCCGGGGTTATTCCTGAGGCTGTGACGTATATGCGTCCTTCCAGCTGTTGTCCGTCTGTGCGTATGCGATCTCGGGATTCTTTTCCGCATAATCCGAAAGGGTCTCGCTGCCGGATTTGGATATGGCCGTGATGAGACCTATGAGAAGAATGCCGACCATGATGAAGAACACCATGCGTCTGAATTTTTCATTTCCGAATAATTCTTTCATCCGTAAAAGAATACCACCCTTTTAACCTTTTGAAAAGCGTATGGCCCATATGCTTGCACCTGCTTTCCTATTAGGGTACAATTATTTTCTATGGATATTGTTAAGACAGAAGATCTGGTATTTGAATACATCAGGCGTGACGAAGAGGGTAATCCCACCGATGTCACGACTGCGCTCGATCATGTGGACATTGATGTCAGACAGGGAGAGTTTGTGGGCATACTCGGACATAACGGTTCGGGTAAGTCTACTTTTGCCAAGCATCTCAATGCCATACTTTATCCGACCGAAGGCACCGTCTATGTGGGCGGAATGAATACCAGGGATGATGACAAGCTCTGGGATGTAAGGAGCTGCGCCGGAATGGTGTTCCAGAATCCCGATAACCAGATAATAGGCCAGGTTGTTGAAGAGGATGTTGGATTCGGTCCCGAGAACCTCGGAGTTCCCACCAGGGAAATATGGGAAAGAGTCGAGGAAAGCCTCAGAGCCGTTGGAATGCTTGAGTACAGGAAGAAATCCCCCAACAAGCTTTCCGGCGGACAGAAGCAGAGAGTCTCCATCGCGGGCGTTCTGGCAATGCACCCCAAGTGCATCGTACTCGACGAGCCGACGGCCATGCTCGATCCGTCGGGCCGCAGGGAAGTCATCAGAGCGATCAGAGGACTCAATGATGTAGAGAAAATGACGGTCATACTCATCACTCATTATATGGATGAGGTTGTGCATGCCGATCGCATATTCGTAATGGACAAGGGAAAGGTCGTAATGCAGGGAACTCCCAGAGAGGTCTTTGCGGATGTGCCCACCCTGGAAAAATTAAGACTCGATGTTCCCGGCCCCACACGTATAGCATGGGAACTTAAGAAGAAAGGTCTTCCTCTTCCCGACGGAATATTAACTGCCGAAGAGCTTGTAAAAGAAATCGAAAAATGCCGCTGATACTCGATCATGTAAGTCAAATATATAATGCCGATACCGAAACACCCGTCAAAGCTCTTGACGATGTTTCTCTTGTGCTGCCCGAAGGACAGTTCATAGGGATCATCGGCCATACCGGATCGGGCAAGTCCACTCTTGTCCAGCATCTGAACGGACTTATGAAACCTACATCGGGAAATGTTTACTTCAACGGCAAGGATATATCCGATAAGGATTTTGACAAAAAAGATCTCAGGAAACACGTCGGACTTGTCTTCCAGTATCCCGAGCACCAGCTGTTCGAGACGGATGTTTTCGCGGATGTATGCTTCGGACCCAAGAATATGGGGCTGTCCAAAAAAGAAGCCGAGCTTGCGGCATTCGATGCTTTAAGGAAAGTGGATTTTCCGAATGAGCTTTATTACGCTTCCGTATTCGAACTTTCCGGCGGCCAGAAGAGAAGAGCGGCAATTGCCGGAGTGCTTGCAATGAAGCCGGATTTCCTTATTCTCGACGAGCCTACCGCAGGACTCGATCCTGTCGGAAGATATGAAATACTTGATATGGTTTCCGCACTTCACAAAGACAGCGGAATGACGATCATCCTCGTATCACATTCGATGGAGGATGTAGCCAGATATGTGGAAAGAGTTATCGTTATGGACCGCGGCAAGGTGGCTTATGACGACACTCCCAGAGAAGTCTTTTCACATGGTGAGGAACTTGAAGAGATGGGACTCGGAATACCCGAATCGGCCCGTATAGCCCGTATGCTCAAGAGCAGGGGAATTAATGTCGATCCCGATGTGCTTACGGTTGACGAGGCTACCGATTCCATCTATGCCGCAGTGACGGGAAATAATAAATGATCCGCGATATAACGATTGGACAATATTATCAGACGGACAGTCCGGTCCACAGACTTGACCCCAGGGTCAAGCTTTTGGGGACCCTTCTTTTCATCATCACTCTTTTCCTGTACAAGAATCCTGCGGGATATGCGCTCGGCGCGATCTTTCTTTTCTTCGTGATAAAAACCTCGCACGTTCCTCTTAAGTTCATAACAAAGGGACTTAAGGGAATACTGATAGTACTTCTCCTGACCGTGATCATAAATCTGTTCCTGACTCCCGGAACAGCACTTGTCAGCTTTTGGAAATTAACCATAACTTACGAAGGCATTGGCGTTGCCCTTACAATGCTCTTCAGGCTCACGATGCTCATTATGGGCTCAAGCATAGTCACGCTCACAACGACTCCCAATAACCTCACCGACGGACTTGAAAAGGGGCTGGGATTCCTTAAGATATTCCGTGTTCCCGTCGGTGATGTTGCCATGATGATGTCGATAGCCTTAAGGTTCATCCCCATCCTTATGGAGGAGACCGACAGGATCATGAAAGCCCAGCTTGCCAGAGGCGCGGATTTCGAGAGCGGGAACATAGTCAAGAAAGCGAAAGCACTTGTTCCGGTTCTTGTCCCTCTTTTCGTTTCGGCATTCAGAAGAGCCGGAGATCTCGCAATGGCTATGGAAGCCAGATGCTACAGAGGTGGAGACGGCAGGACCAAGATGAAGCCTCTCATCTATAAAAAGAGAGATGCGGTCGCGTATATCATATTGTTTTCTTTTGTAGGGATCAGTGTATGGATCGGCAGATGGCAGGTCATAACCGATATCTTCAATTCACTTTACCTTCGTTACATTCTTAAGTGATCTTTCCATGGAAAAAAGGATCAGACTGAAAATATCATACGATGGGACGGCTTATCACGGCTGGCAGATACAGGACGGTATGGTCACCGTTGAGGGTGTGCTGGCCGAGGCTATCGGCGAGGCGGTCGGAAAGCCTGTTGAAGTGATCGGGGCAAGCCGTACGGATGCGGGTGTCCATGCACTCGGAAATATCGCCGTTTTTGACGCGGATACGCCCATCCCCGCAGACAAGATGTCCATGGTGCTGAATAAGCTCCTTCCGGATGATATAAGCGTTGTGTGCTCGGATGAAGTGCCTTCCGACTGGCATCCGAGGAAACAGGATTGCCGTAAGACGTATGAATACCGTATATATACCGCTCCGGTGCGTATGCCTTTAAAGCGCCTGTATGCCCATTATACGTACAGTGAGCTCGATATAGGCGAAATGGACAGGGCAGCCGGTTTCTTCACCGGAGAACACGATTTTACGGCCTTCTGCGCCGCAGGAAGCCAGGCAACGACCTTTACGAGGACAATCTACGCCTGCAGCGTAAAAAAAGACGGAAATGAGGCCGTTATAAGCGTTACGGGCAGCGGATTTCTGTACAATATGGTCCGGATCATAGCCGGAACTCTGTATGAAGTGGGTCTGGGAAGGAAAAAAGCCGATGATATCCCGGGAATAATCGATTCCCTGGACAGGCGTAAGGCGGGGCCGACGCTGCCGGCATGCGGTCTTACCCTTATCAGATACGAATATCCGGACTATCCGATCTGAAAAACGTGGATAATACGGGTGCTCAAACCGAAAAATGTGGAAAAAACGCGATTTTTCGTTGACTTAAGGGTATCCGTGTTGTAAAATGTTAATCCGTGGCGGGTTTTATGCGGCCCGGACATCCGCATAATATTGATCCTTCCACATATATGCCAAGGGGGTAGTACCCGTGATGTATGCGTCTCCCAAACGCTTAAGTCTGCAGCATGGATTTTTGATTTTCTTTTTGTACTTTTTGGAGGAATAAAATGAAAACTTATATGCCCAGTGCGGCAGCCATTGAGAGAAAATGGTATGTCGTTGACGCAACTGATAAGACTCTCGGACGTCTTGCATCGGAAGTTGCATCTGTCCTCAGAGGAAAGAATAAGCCTATCTTTACACCCAACCTTGATACCGGCGACTATGTTATCGTAGTAAACGCTTCCAAGGTAAAGGTAACCGGAAAGAAGCTCGATCAGAAGATTTATCACGATCATTCTGATTATGTAGGCGGAATGAAGGAAGAGTCTCTCAGAGACAGACTTGCTAATTCTCCCTGCGAAGTAGTTGAAGAAGCAGTCAGAGGAATGCTCCCCAAGGGACCCCTCGGAAGAGATATGTACAGAAAGCTCCATGTATATGCAGGAGCAGAGCACGATCACGCTGCACAGAAGCCTGAAGTGCTTGAGTTCTAAGAAGGGAGATAAGAAATGGCTAAGAAGTCAGATGTAAAATATTACGGAACCGGCAGAAGAAAGTCTTCTGTCGCCAGAGTATATCTCAGTGCCGGAAAAGGTGAGATCACTGTCAACGGAAGATCCATCGATGAGTATTTCGGAACCGAGATCCTTAAGACCATAGTTCGTCAGCCCCTCGTAGTAACCGGTACCGAAGGAAAGTTCGATATCAACGTTACCGTTAAGGGCGGCGGAACCACAGGTCAGGCAGGCGCTGTACGCCACGGAATTTCAAGAGCACTCCTTGAGGCAGATGCTGATTACAGACCCGCACTCAAGAAGGAAGGATTCCTTACCAGAGATCCTCGTATGAAGGAAAGAAAGAAGTACGGTCTCAAGAAAGCACGTAGAGCACCGCAGTTTAGTAAGAGATAATAATATTTTCAAAGATATTTTTACCCCGGAAGACGATTCTTCCGGGGTATTTTTCGTTTTGATCTGATGATATAATCTTATTTAATTGTTCTTGACCTTATCCTCGCGAAAGACTATATTAGTCTGAAAAAATCAATCCGGAGAAGGAATGATTGATGAAGTAAAGGAGGAACGGGAAATGACGGATTTTGACAGGATAAGGAATTATTATAAAAATTTTGACGAAAAAAACCGGCTGACCGACAGCAACAGCGGGAAACTTGAATACTTCATGACTATGAGTATCCTGGACAGAATCCTGCCTGCGGAAGGTTCGGTTCTCGATCTGGGAGGCGGAGCAGGTGCATATTCGTTTCCCCTTGCGGAGCGTGGATTTAAAGTGACTCTTGCCGATCTTTCGGAAGATCTTATCCGGCAGGCGGCTGACCGTAAAGATGAAGAAAGCTGTGAAAATCTTGTTTCGTGTGATGTTGTAAACGCCGTGGATCTTGGAATCTATTCCGATGCGCAATTTGACGCTGTACTTTTGCTCGGACCGCTGTATCATCTGACCGAAGAATCGGAAAGAACCCGGTGCGTATCGGAAGTGCACAGAGTGCTGAAGCCGGGCGGGATTGTTGTGGCCGCTTTTATTCCGTATCTTTCGGGAAGTGTCGGAGTTTTTGACAGATATTTCTGGCATCCGAATCAGGTGGATACGGATAATCTCAGAAAGGTTTTTGATTCCGGGAAATTTATCAACCTTCAGGAACTCGGTTTTCAGGAGGGCTACTATGCGACTTCGGAAGAAATAGAAAAACTGTTCGAAGAATGCGGATTCCGTAAAGAGCTTGTTCGTTCAATTCGCGGGATCGGTTTTGGAAGGGAAGACTCCATATACGATCTGGCCGAGAAAAATCCCGAAATGTTTGATGCCATACTGTCCATCATCAATGAGACATCCGAAAACAAGGCTGTCGTAGAAATGTGCAGTCATGCATTATATGCAGGCATCAGGAACTGATCATATTCTAAAACTATGAAAATACATATTTCTGTCATCATTCCGGCTCATAATGAGGAAAAGTACATAAAGCGCTGCATAGACTCGATAAGGGAAGCGGACAGTGCGTTTCCGGGTAACACCGAGATCATCGTTGTCTGCAACAGGTGCACGGACAGAACTCCGGATATTGCAGAAGAAAACGGAGCCGTTGTTTTATACAATGAAGACAGGTGCATTGCAAAGGTAAGGAATGACGGGATCAGCGCCGCAAAAGGAAAGATCATAGTTACGATAGATGCCGATAACAGAATGACAAAGGGCACGCTCAGAGAAATATATGCTTTGCTGAGAACGGGAAAGTATATAGGCGGCGGTGCACCGATACGCTTTGAGAGGTATTCGTTCCCACTGTGGTGCAACGATATGATGTGCAGGGTTTCTTTTGCCCTGACGGGGCTGTACAGCGGAATTTTCTGGGCGAAAAAAGATACCTTTGATGCGATCGGAGGATTTGTCGATCAAAAAGCAATGGAAGATGTTGCGACCGCAAAGCGGTTGAAAGCATACGGCAGGAAATCTGGCAAAAAGTATACGACACTCAGAAGGAACTGCCTTATCAATTCAACAAGAAAATATGACGATCTTGGCGACTGGCTGTACTTCAAACTGATGATCACAAATTTGGGAACGCTTTTGAAAGCGGCTTTCGGCGACCGCTCGGGTCTCGATAAGCTGCTCGATGAAATGTTCTATGATTATAACGATGATCACGGTCACGGTGAGAATATATGGAAAAAATAATAGTAGATGACGGAAAGGCTTTTGATTTCGGAAAGACTTCCAAGGCTTATGCAAAATACAGGGATATTTATCCTGAAGAGGTTTTTGAAAAATTACATGAGATCGGTGTAGGCGTACAGGGCAGCAGATGGCTGGACCTTGGTACGGGAACCGGTGTGATCCCGAGAGGGCTTGCTAAATACGGCGCGGATATCGTGGCTACCGATATTTCGGAACAGCAGATTGCCGAAGCTGTTGAGCTTTCGAGGGATTATTCCAATATAAGGTACGAAGTCATGGCATCGGAAAATGTTTCTTATCCGGAGCACAGCTTTGATGCCGTTACGGCATGCCAGTGCTTCTGGTACTTTGACCCGAATGCTGTTGTGCCATTGATCAGAACACTGCTGAAACCCGGCGGTTTCTTTTTGAAATTATATATGAGTTATATGAAAGAGGAATCGATAACTCATGATTCCAACGGAATTGTAAGGAAGATCAACGGTAACTGGGCGGGTGCTTCACCGGCAATTCAGGATCTGAAAACACATTATTTCGAAGATCCGCATACGGAAACAATGATCGTGGAAATTCCGTTTACCAGAGAAACCTGGCACGGCCGTATGATGACCAGCCGTGGGGTCATGGCTTCGATGAATTCCGAGCAGCTTTCGCAGTTTGATGAAGAACACCGAAGGATGCTTGAAGAGAATTATCCGGAAAGCTTCACGGTCAGGCATAAGGTATTCTTTACATGGTATTACATGTAAGAAAATGAGGGAACTAAAGTAATGAAGGAACGTATAAGAAACAATCCGATAAGGTCCTGCCTGATCATATTTTTGATCCTGATATGTGTACATGGGTTTGAAGCCATCGTACTCAGAATGGATGAAACTGTTTTTGGTGAAAACTTCATAAATAAGGTATTCGGGATCGCTGTCATTTTTGCGGTGCTTAAATGCCTTAATATGAAATGGTCTGATATCGGGTTTGCTAAAACCGGTATATTTAAAAGCATAGGAACAGGATTGCTGATCGCACTGTGCTCATTTGTTGTTTCATACGGTGTGGAGATCATTATCCTTAAGAGCCGGGGAAATGACGTCGGATTCGGGATATTCACATCCGGTTTTTCGCTGACCGGAGAAGCGACCATACACACAGGTGTCGGTTTTATACTGATGTGTATTTTCTTCAATATAATAAATGTGATCATGGAGGAAGGCACGTTCCGTGGCCTGTTCTATAATATGGTCCTTATGGACCGTCCGGCAAAAAATGCTTTGTTCTTCCAGGCATTTTTGTTCGGAGTATGGCATATCGTAACACCGCTTCATAATCTGATAGATGGTGATATTAATTTTATATCTTTTGCTGTACTAGGCATTGGATATATCATCTTGGCAGGTATGATGGGCATCAAATGGGAACTCCTTTATCGCATGACAGGGAATCTGTATGCGGGAATGGCCGATCACTTTTTCAATAACTGCATTGCGACAAACCTGCTTCATGTGGTCACTGCAAGCGGAACCGATGAAATGATGATAGTACGTGTTGCCATCGCACAGCTTCTTTCATTTGCTGTGATTTTACTGGTGTGGAGAAATGTCAGAAAATGTTTTTGATATTGTTTTTAGGGACGTCGGGAGTCGCACATTTTATCGGAGGGGATTTTTCGAAAGAGTCATTTAACCTGCGTGGGGGACTGTTCATATATCTATGCGTTGTTTTTATGAATCTCTTTGCTGTTACGGGCATATGGTATGCTTTGTGCTTTTTGAGATTGCAATTACAATGCAAAAATCTCGATACGGTACTTGACGGGGCTTCCGAAGTTAACAGTGCGGCTAATGATGGAGATCAATCCGCAGCTGCAGCCGGCCCTATCGCGGTTGCGCATATCTATCTGATAAAGAACGGAATGTCTGTTCCGGATCACAAAATATTCGTCTGTATGAAAAATATATTATATTTTGTTCAGATGATCATTGCCGTTGTTTCTTTTATAATGTGGATGAATTGGGGAGGTTGAGGATGGATTGCCTTATCAGAAAAGCCGGGATTGATGACATCGAAGAACTTCGTAAATTGTATTTGGCTCTGGAGGAGGACGGAGTCAGATATCAGCCGGAGCACTTTGTGATCGGAGAAAGAACCTCAGAGTTTTTTCAGTCTGTATTTGAGAGTGCCGGTCAGGATATTCTGGTAGCGGATATCGATGGTAAAGCAATAGGCTTCGTACATGTCACGATCCTTCAGCAGAAGAAGGTTTCGTGTCTTAAACCTCAAAGCGTTGTGTATCTTCAGGATTTATGTGTTCGAGAGGATATGAGAAATAATGGGATCGGAGCAAAGCTGATACGCGCTTCCAAGGACTATGGGAAAAAGCATGGAGCTGATTTTATCCGCACACAGGTCTTTCCCGGTAATGCGGATGGTATGCGTTTCTATGAACGTAACGGATTTTGTGAAATGATGAAGACCATAGAGTGTCAATCATTGGATTGAATAACCGGGGAGGTTATGTAAAAAATGATCGGACAGATAATTTTTTATATATTCATATGGATAGCGCTTTTAGTAGTATTCTTGGTCATATTCATTTCGCTCATAGCGAAATATTTTTATGATGTAAAGAATAATAAGATTCAAGGTGATGATATAAAAAATACCCTTTTGAGAATATGCATATATCTGGTTTTGGGAGTATTGTTGTTGATTCTGTTGCCGGTAATATTCGGTGCATTCATGTGATCGTTCATACGGTAGATATAAGCTGAACCTTTAGCGGGCAATAGAAATCCTGAAATTGACAGTATGCATCCGGGGGGATAAGGTGTTAATGTAAAAAAGCAAGAAGGAACCAATGACGTGAAGACAGACAGGAAAATAAGACAACTTACATTGACCGGACTTTTAGCCGCACTTATCACTTTATTCACCGCATACATTGTTCATATCCCTGTCGGAGTGGGAGGAGGATATGTACATCTCGGTGATTCGTTCATATATCTCGGCGCTGCACTTTTGCCCTGGCCGTATGCGATGGCGGCAGGTGCCATAGGCGGCGGGCTTGCGGACCTGCTTACCGCACCCATGTGGGCTCCGGCCACGATAATCATCAAGATACTTATAGTGATTCCTTTCACATCGAAAGGTTCCGGCATCCTTAACAAGAGAAATCTCCTTGCTCCCCTTATTGCGATGGTTATATCGATCGCCGGATATTATGCGGCGGAAGTTATTCTCTACGGTAAGGAAGCGGCATTTCTGGTCTCTGTGACAACCAATACGATTCAGGGTATCGGAAGCGCGGCGGTATTCTACATATTCGGTGCGGCTTTGGATAAGGCAGGAATCAAGAAATTGTGCAAGTAAACAGTTAATGGTCATATGAACCGACCGGTCCCTGCAGGTGGCATCCTGCAGGGATTTTTTGCGATTTCGGCATCTTGGTATCCGTATGTGTACCGCATGGTTTGGGAGCTATTGCAAGCCGGTTTTTCTTTCTGTATGATGTGTCCATAACAGGGAACGAAATCCCGATCAAAGGAGGAAACGAGCGGTGCTATGCTCATCGCAACAAAATTTGGCAATATTCCCATGATTATGTTTATAATAGTCATGCAGGTTGTTTTGAGCACAATGCTCTTCATTGATACCAGAAAGGTAAAGAAGCTGAATTGAAAGTTGAGATAACCCGGGACCAAAAATCAGAACCCGTATATGTGGAGATCCACTGCACCGATATAACCGAAGAAGTTTCAAGGCTTGAGAGATATATCAAAAGATACGGGAGTTTCATCCCCGCGACAAAAGACGGCGAGATAGTGAATGTCTCAACGGACGATATCCTCTATATAGAATCCGTCGACAAGAAAACCTTTATCTATACAGATAAAAAGGTTCTGCTCACTGATAAGAGATTATATGAATTTGAGAGCATTCTTGATGGAAAGGATTTCTTCCGTTGTTCTAAATCCACCATAATCCATCTTAATAAGGTGGTGAAATTAAAGCCGGAGATCACAAGGAACATACTTGCCACTCTTGAAAACGGTGAGAACATAATGGTGTCCAGACGATATGCGGTCGGGCTCAAGAATCTTCTCGGAATAGGACGATGATATGGATAGAATGAAAGAATACCTGAAAAATTTCCGTGATGCCTCTGCTTATGTATTTTCGTGGCTGATGATCTGCATCCTTGTGCTATCACTTATTAACGGGAGTGAAAATATCAAAGTCACTTTTCTTATAAAGCTTTTGGGCTTTTGCTTATGGAGCTCGGCATCATTTGTCGCTGCATTCCAAAGTTCGTTTATGAAGAAAAAAGGATTCATTGTTCAGCTTACGGTTTTCTATGTGCTGTTTGTCCCGGCGGAGATCATTTTCTTCTACAGCATGGGATTGTTCAACGGAGCCGGCAATATGATCTCCTGGATCATATTCTTCGTGATAATCGCGTTGCTTTATATCCTTGCACTTCTCATTGATGTGCTGATCATGAAAAAGCAGGCTGTAAGCTACACGGAAAAGCTCGAGAAATACAAAAGCAGCCTGTGATAAGGATTTATACTTGTGGTTTAACAAGGAGGCGTAATCTTACGCCTCCTTTTCTTATTTGACAGCCGATATCAGGGCCGGGGACGCGTGACCGGCCTGCTGCGGAAGCTTAAGATTTCTTGAATATATTAATGAATAATAGGCAAAAAGGCCGATTGGTGGTACATTTATATGGTATGAAGTTTCCTAAGATAGGCTCATTATTATCCGGAAGAAAACAGGTGCCGGCAGGCTTTTCTGAAGACACCGTTATTCGTTTTGACCCGGAAACCCAGACGGCTGTGATCAGAAGCTCCATATGTACCGGTGAAAAGGTCGCGGGATTCAAGAATAAAAAGGACGGTCATTTTACGGAAGTCATGCTGATCCGGTCTCCGGAGGATGAAAAAATCTTTAAAGAGACTTACGGTGTAGAGACGATCAGGACCGAATATTGAATACAGGGAGAGAACGGTGGCTAAACAGAACATATTTGACAATCAGATTTTTTTTGACGGATACAAGAAGATCAGGGAAAATCAGGCAAGCGCAAATATAGTATTTGAAATGCCGGCTCTTTATTCACTCCTTCCGGATCTTAGCGGAAAGCATATCCTGGATCTCGGATGCGGTTTCGGAGAGCATTGCATGGATTATATCAAAAAAGGCGCTGAAAGGATCGTCGGCATCGATATATCCGAAAAGATGCTGGAAATTGCAAAAACTGAAAACAGCGATCCGAAGATAACTTATCTCCTGATGCCCATGGAGGATATCGATTCGATAGATGAAAAGTTCGATATAGTCATAAGCTCCCTTGCGATACATTATGTTGAAGACTTTAAGGGAGTGCTCGCTAAGATCCATAACCTCCTGAATGACGGCGGTATATTTGTCTTTTCACAGGAACATCCCTTCAGCACATGCCATTCCGGAGGCGACAGATGGACAAGGGATGAAAACGGAAATAAGCTCCATCTGAACCTGAAGAATTACGGTGTTGAAAAAGAGACCGAAAGCGTATGGTTTGTCGACAACGTAAAAAGATATCACAGAATGTTTTCCACCATAGTGAATGATCTGATAGATGCAGGCTTTGAGATAGAAAGAATGATTGAGCCGATACCCGATGACGAGATCCTGGCTAAGTATCCCGATCATAAGGATCTGTTCCACAAGCCGGATTTCCTGCTGGTAAAGGCAGGGAAACGCTGAATCGTTCCGAACCGGATTCGGAAGTGAGGAGGGATTTATGAAGAAAAGATTTTGGGCTGTTGTTTTATCATCGGTATTATTGCTGGCAGGATGCGGCGGCATCACGGGTGATGGCCGCGATGAGAATACGGACCCGACGGTGCTGGATTACGGATTCGACTCCGAGCTCCATAATTCGGATGATGCATCCGGTGCCGTATCGGACGATCCGCTGGTTTATTATCCGTATGCATTCAATTCCGTTCCCGATGATGCGAAGGCGGAATTTGCCGAATACGTTCATAAGAATCTTACCCTTATGGGAACGATGGTCTTCAATGTCTGTCAGTTGGATGTCACCGGCGACGGATATGATGATATCTGTGCATCATACTTTACCGGAAGCGGTATCGTCACTTCCGGTGTCATCGTATATGATCCGCAGGTAAAGCAGGGATATAGGCTTGATGACAGAGAGATGTATGATTATACGATCGAGGACGTCACAGGCGGAAAGCTTATAGTGAAACGTTCCCGTTATGGTCTTTACGGGGAACAGGAAAATTCAATTACGGGTACTGCGGCATTTGAGGACGGTGAATTATTCTTTGATGCCGGTCTGGACAGAATGGGAGTTCCTTATAAGGTGCTTAAGATGTTCAATATACTTGCCAGACATTCCGAGTCCGGCTATGCAGCATCCGGTAATTATCTCAGTTCCATGGAACCGGATGATCTGCTGCTGCTCATGATCGGGATAGACAGGGAGAAGACCGAACTGGTGCATGCGGTTGACGGAGACGAATATGATAGCATGCTTGAAAAGATCCCCTATGATGACTGGGAAAATATTGTCCGGGACGTTTATATGGAAGAAGATCCGGCAATCCTGCTGGAGAAGCTGGATGAGTACTCAAGAGATGATGCTACGGTATATTATTCATCCGACGATGACTGCATATATATGGATTATAAATATACCATGTATGATTCGAGCTTTGCCGAAGTGAGTGATGTTTGTAAAGATGGAGATATATACGTCATAACATATGAAGTTTATGCGCAGTATTACAATCCGAAATCTGAAAGCTGGCCGGTCAGGATCACAATAGAGAAAGCCGACAATGAATTCGGATACAGATTGGTAGGCGTAGAATAGAGAGGGAGAATAAAATGTTATTTGCTTTAGCTTTGATACCGGTAATAGGACTGCTGATCTTCATTTATGTCAGGGACAAAAGAGAAAAAGAACCCATGGGGCTGCTCATCGGGCTGTTTTTCGCAGGCGTTGGAACAGCGATTCCTGCCATTATCCTTGAAGCGATAGGTGAACTGATACTTGAGGCGGCAATCCCATATGAATCAGCCATAAAAGCGGTGCTTCTCGCAATGATCGTTGTGGGACCTGCCGAGGAAATGGGCAAGTATACCGTCCTCAGACTCATCACCTGGAAAAACAAACACTTCGATTACAGCTATGACGCGATCGTTTACGCTGTATTTACTTCACTCGGATTCGCCGCGATCGAAAATATCGGTTATGTCTTCAGCGGAGGATTGTCCGTGGCGCTTACGCGTATGTTCACCGCAATTCCCGGACATACGAGCTTTGCGGTCTTTATGGGATTCTTCTACAGCAAGGCTAAATACGCTTCCGTTACAGGCAATAAGAGTGATTACAAGAAATATAATGCACTGTCAATGATCATGCCGATCATCGTTCACGGCTTGTATGATGCGATAGTCATGGGCGGACTTGCGGCAGAGGAAGACCTGGTGCTCGGACTTGCTTTCCTTCTCTGGGTGGTCTATGTCATCGCGCTTTTCGTTGTTTCGTTCATCATGGTCATAAAGGCATCCAAGAACGATTTCTGCATCGTTACTCTGCCGGGTGCATTCCAGACCGTTTACAGACCTGCATATTTAGGAAATTGGACATGCGGATGCGGAACCGTCAACCAGCTTAATTTCTGTGCGAGATGCGGAAGCCAAAGACCTTATGTTGAAAACTGGACCTGTCCTTCATGCGGAGCAGTCTCAGTGTTTAATTTCTGCGGAAGATGCGGGTGTCCGAAACCTCAGGTTCCTCCGATGATGCCTCAGCAGCAGGCACCTCAGATGAACCCACAGCCGTATCCTCAGATGCAGCCACAGATGAATCCACAGGCATATCCCCAGATGCAGCCTCAGATGAATCCGCAGGCTTATCCCCAGATGCAGCCTCAGATGAATCCGCAGGCTTATCCCCAGATGCAGCCTCAGATGAACCCACAGTCGTATCCTCAGGCGGCACCTAAGGTAAATCCACAGATAAATTCTCAGAATGCGCCACTGAATCCTACTCAGAACGATAAGAATAATATGATGTGATAAGGAACGCCGGAAGTAAATGGAAATCAGAAAAGCAACAACAGCCGATATTGACGGACTTTTGAAACTTCTTGTCCAGGTGGATATGGTCCATCATAACGGAAGGCCGGATATATTCAAAGGTCCCGCTACAAAATATAATGCGGAAGAACTCAGCTCTATCATCGATGATCCGCTTACACCTGTCTTTGTCTGCGTCGATGAAGAAGGCAAGGTTCTCGGACATGCATTCTGTGTGTCAAAGTGTGAGGAGAACAATTCGGTCCTTACCGACATCAGGACGTTGTACATTGATGATATCTGTGTGGATGAAGAAGCCAGGGGAAAACATATCGGGAAATCACTGTATGAGTATGTCGTACAATACGCAAGATCAAACGGCTTCTATAACATCACACTGAATGTATGGTCGTGTAATCCTAACGCAATGAAATTCTACGAAGCAATGGGATTAAAACCACAGAAGATCGGAATGGAAAAGATCCTTTGATCCAAACGGAGAAAAAATGTCAGGTTCAATAGAAAATTACAGAAAAATGGTAGAGCAGCCCTGGGGAAAGATGTTCTATGAACAGATCTTCAGACAGCTGGATATATCGGATGATAAAAGACTTAAGATCCTTGATTTCGGAGCGGGCTTTTGCATCACTGCAGGTCATTATGCGGAGCATCACGATGTAACCGCAGTGGAGCCTAACAAAGAAATGTATGATCTCAGGGTAAACGGCGGATACACTCTGATCACTGAGGGAATGGATCATCTGGATACCGTTCCCGATAATGAATATGATCTTGTCATCTGCCACAATGTATTTGAATATACGGATGATAAGAGCGAAATACTCGACAGGCTGGTAAGGGTACTTAAGCCCGGCGGAAAGCTTTCGATCGTAAAGCACAACCTGTACGGAAGAGTAATGGGAAGTGCTGTTCTGGCAGACGATCCCAAAGCTGCTCTGGCACTTCTGAGTGATGATAATACCGAAGACAGCATGTTCGGAAACAGAAATGTTTACGACAATTCGATGCTGACGGATTATCTTAAAGACAGGATGGAGGTCGCCGCGGTGTTCGGAATCAGAGCATTCTTCGGTCTGTCATCCAACAATGAGATCAAGTACAGCGAAGAGTGGTATGAGCCTATGCTGGAACTCGAGACAAAAGCAAGTACGATGGATGAGTTCAAAAAAGTGGCTTTCTTTAATCATCTGATCTTCGAAAAAAGATGACGATCACCGGATATTTTGAGACGCTGAAAATCAAAGACATCATATGCTGGGGTAGTGGTAAGCATTTTCGTAATACCACATACCCCTTTTTGCTTAAAAGCGGGTTGATCGAAAATCTGCGCGGATTCGTGGATGTTCCCGGTTCTTCCGGTGTTGAGATCGGAGGCCGCGCATACGACAGGATCGGAAAGGATGAGCTGGCCGGAAATAAGTATAAAAATGCATTGATCCTTATTTCGGTTACAGGTTACGAGGAAATTCTCACTCAGGTACGATCGGATCCGGAACTTAAAAACATCGATGCTGTCCCGTCGATCTTTATTGAATCTGTTTACGAGGATATTCTTCTTTTGTCGGCTGACAAACCGCCGTTGAATTATCGAAAGCACGATGTGCCTGTGATACCACGTACCATCCACGGAATATGGTTTTCGGATAACCCTATGCCTGAGCTGTATCAAAGATGTCTTGAATCCTGGAGAAAGTATTGTCCGGATTACGAGATCAGGATATGGGATCTTGATACGTACAAACCGGATCATTGCCTGTTTTTTGAGCAGGCCGTCGAATATAAGAACTGGGCTTTTGCATCGGATTATGCCAGGGCGGATCTGCTTCGAAGATACGGCGGCATTTATATGGATCTTGATGTGGAGGTACTCCGGCCCATAGATGATCTGTTGTATAATGATGCATATATGAGCTTCGAGTCCCTTGACCGTATAGAATGCGGTTCAGGTATGGGCGCAAAACCCGGACATCCGATAATACAGGAAATCTGTGATAGTTATGAAAACAGACCGTATCTGAAACCTGACGGAAGCTGGGACAATTCCACATGCCCCGTACGTTATACTCAGGTCATAGAAAAGCATGGGCTGATCAAAAACGGAGGATTCCAGTTCGTGGATGATATTACGGTCTATCCGTTTGAAGTGCTGACCGGAAAAAGCTTTGATACGGGGATCGTCTACAGAACCGAATTAAGCTATACTCTGCATCATCACAACGGAAGCTGGGTTCCGAACAAGGCGCATGATGCTATGAATGACAGATACAGGAATATTGAGTCGTTTTTGAGATCGAAGGATATCTTTTGCTGAAACCATGAGGATCTGTGCATCAAAGACTGGCATAATTTCTGATAAAACAGGAAAAATAATTTAATAAATCCGTCTGTTTTTATGACCCCTCTTTGCCGGATAACCGGTGAGGAGGGATTTTTTTTGTTGTTCAAAAGATTTTTTGCCGTTTAAAGATTTTTTAAGAATTGAAATGTTAGCATAGCAATGTAAACGGAAAAACTGTTATCAAAAAAACAACTGAGGTATTAAAAATGGCGGATATTTGTTTGGAAGCAAGAGATCTTTGCAAGACATATATTGTTGACGGATACAGCAATAATGTCCTGCAGAATATAAATCTGAAGATCGAAGAGGGAGAATTCGTATCCATCATGGGACCGAGCGGTTCCGGAAAGTCCACGCTTTTATATACGATAAGCGGGATGGACGATATGACTGCCGGACAGGTCATGTTCGATGGTGAAGATATCTCGAAACTGAATGATAAGCAGCTTACAAAGCTCAGGCTTCTTAAGATGGGATTCATATTCCAGCAGATGTATATGATGAAAAAACTCTGCATCATGGATAACATTGTCCTTCCCGGATATCAGGCCGGAGTAATGAGCAGGGATGAGGTCAACAAGAAGGCTGAGGATCTTATGAGAAGACTCGGGATCATTGAAACGGCAGATCGTGAGATCACCGAAGTTTCCGGCGGACAGCTTCAGAGGGCCTGCCTTGCGAGGGCTCTCATCAACAGCCCCAAGGTGCTTTTCGCGGATGAACCCACAGGTGCGCTCAATTCGAAAGCATCCATGGAAGTCTTAAGTGAGATGGTCAAGGCAAATGAATCGGGCACTACCGTTCTGATGGTAACACACAGCGAAAAGGTTGCAGCAAGTTCCGACAGGATCATTTATCTGATGGACGGAGATATACAAGGCGAACTTGTACTGGGCAAGATCAACCGTGCTGAGAGAAATGAGACGATCAGTGCATCGGAGAAGCTTTCACTCAGGGAAAGAAAACTCAGAAAATGGCTTGAGGAGATGGGGTGGTAAAGTGTATTTAAGAATGCTGAAAAAAGACCTTACGGACAAGGTCGGATTAAATATTATCTTATGCATATTCATGATACTGTCTGCCACTCTTCTTGTTATGAGCGCAGGCTTTGTCTATACATTCCTTGCCGGTATCAATGACACATACGAAAAGTGCAACACCTCGGACATAATCTTTGTAGTTGACAGAAGCGTATCTTCCGATGAAGAGCAGAAGGAAGTTATCGGAGAATTCTTAAGCCGGTATCCCGATATGAACGATATTTCGATATCGGAAAAGATACTTGCAAGGACCAACAGGCTTGAGTTTACAAATGTAGACAGAAGAACGGTATCAAACCTTTACGAACGGAATTTCCTTATCTCTACTGTAGGCACTGAACAGAACCTGGCATATGATCTGAACGATCATCTCTTTACCCTTGAGAACGGATGCGTTGCAATATCCCAGGTGATGTCGAATGATGCACACACGGGCATAGGGGATACTCTGACGATCACCACGGATATGGGAAATATCTACAGATTTACGGTGTCGGTGATCTATAAGGATCCCAGCACTTCCATGATGAACAAGATCCTTTTTTCGGATGAGGATTACAAGACTTTGTCCGGGGAGTTCACTACGTTCGTCGATCAGTATGATATCAAGCTTGCCCATCCGTTTTCCGATCTCGCGGGACTCCAGAAATGGGGATGGGATATAAATGACGAACTGCACAAAATGGCTGAAGACGGCAGGATAAAAGGAAGCATTTATTTCGTCACCACCGGAAAGAGTAATACTTTTACCGATGAAGCCATGATCGCACTTATAGTGAGCATCTTCATGGGACTTATGGGAATCGCACTCATCATCCTGATCTTCATGTCCATCTCTTTCAGCCTTCAGGCAACCGTGAAGCGTGAGGAAAGAGAGATTGGTACGATGAAAGCGATCGGTGTGGATTCACTGTCATACAAATCGCTGTTCGTGGTGAAATACATAGCCTTTGCGATATTAGGCGGCATCATCGGAATGCTTTCCGGTATTCCTCTCGGAAAATTCATGGTGAGCAAGTTCGTGGTCAATACACTTAATCCCGACAAAATGATTGTCATATCGCTTGGCGTGATATCCTGTATCGTATTTGTGCTCCTGATGATCCTGTTCTCATTCATATCTTTAAAGAGAATTGACAGGATCTCGGTAATGGATGCGATCCATGGAGAAGGAAAGGGAGAGAGATTCAGCAGGATTCCCGGAGTGTCCCTCACTAAGAGAAAGAAGATGTCCGTTCCGCTTTTCCTTGCGATTCAGGACATGATCCGAAAAATGAAAAGATACGTATTCCTCGTTGTCAGTTATATGATGGGAATGCTGATCCTGTTCATGGTGTTCCAGATAAAGGCGACGCTTATAAGCGATGAATACAGAAAGACTTATTGGGCGGTTGCCGACAGGGATGCAATGATCAGACCCGAAGACAGTCTAATGGATAAGCTGATCGAAATGAACGGAAGCTACAGAAATGTTTTTCTGTATTTCGAAAAGTTTTATAACGAACAGGGAATTCCGCTTGATATTCAGATCATGGACATGCAGGTTTCGTATGCGATCATTAACGGAGAGAGGATCGGAGCGGGACTGAATTTCGGCGACTATGACATGAGTAAAATGACGTATGTGGAGGGAGGAAAAGTTCCTTCCCTGCCCAATGAGGCTGCCGCATCCCACTTCCTTAAAGAGACAGAGGGATTAAAGCTCGGAGACATCGTCACGCTTGAATATAAAGTCTACGGAGAAGACGGTTTTACGATAGAGACAAGACAGAAGGATTTTATGATCACGGCATTTGTCGAGACCATGGGTGGAGGAAGAAGCCCTGAATTCTATTTTACACAGGCAGATGAAGATATTGTCGGCGAAGACTTTGATGTTTTTAACGAATCCATCGATTGTCCCGATTCGGAATATGACTCATACATTGAAAAGATGCGTGCGGCGGATGAGCGGATACTCGTGTGGGATTATGATCAGGTAATGGATTTTGATCTCGGAAATTCATTCGGCAGACTTTTTAATCTCCTGGCTGCAGCTACCGGACTGATAATGACGATCACTCTTTTTGCCATGACATTTCTCTATCAGCAGATATTTATTGAGGAGGAAACTTCCGATATTGCAATGCTGGGGAGCATGGGATTTGATAAATGGTCGGTCAGGAAATGGCATTATTACCGTCTGGTAATCCTTATCATCATTTCAACTGTATTGGCCGTGCTGCTTGCATTCACACTCAATAAGTGGCTGTTCGGAAGGATCGGATGTGCCGCACTCGGACTGGTCTCATTTAAGATCGCATCGCCGCCGGCCGAGACACTCATACTTTTGCCTGCAGCACTTCTTGCGATCATTTCGGCTGTGATGGCCGTATCATTCAGATCCATGGATCAGATAAGGATATGGAGGATCCGTAATGAATAATCGGATTATAAGATCAAATATATATAAATTCTTCGGCATGTTCAGCACTGTGATGATCCTGCTGTCCGTGACCGGATGCGGCAGGCAGGCGCAGGTCACTTCGGACGGAATGATCAGGGTCGGCTCGGTGAATGTCGAAGCGACGGCAGCTTATACAGACGAAAGCCCCGTAGAAGAGATGTCAGAAAAGTTCACATCGGATGACGGATTATGTGTGATCGTAAAATATCCATCATATTACGATGTAACGCTGGATTACGAGAAAGGTACTCCTGCGGAGGTCGGTGCTTCCTACGCAAGGACGATCGTTAGAGCCGTTCCGGATTTTGAAGAGTCGTTCGAACCGTATCTTTTTGAAAATATCAGAAGTGCTTTCTCCGGAAGGGAGATCAGATATGATTCCCTGGAAAACAGGATAGAGACTCTGGTTTCATCATTGCCTGACGAATACAGGGAAGAGATCGAAAGCTATGCGCTTACGATAGCTGACGGTGAGGAAGGTTACAGTGAAAACGGAAAACTCAGTTATATCGAAGCTCTGACCATGCAGCTTATTCCGGATGCTCTCAGACCCTGTGCATGCAGTGCACTTTCCGTGGACGGAAGCAGGACGGTGAGCGGATCCAGGATATCTCTCAGAAATCTTGAATGGAATCTTGGCAGCTCATCGCAGATGACACATATTCACTCAGTCGTGCATATGAAAAAGAAAGAAAACAGCATTACCGCGATAAGCGTGCTGGGACTTCTTGATATGATAACCGCGGTAAATGATGACGGTGTGATGATAGGAATCCTTGATGTCGGTACCGTTAACGGAATGCCCTATGTGTATGAAGGAAAAAAGTGCTACACCTTCGAGATAAGATATGCACTGGAGAAATTCGATAATGCGAAGGATGCGGCACAGTATTTAAATGCTGAGAGCGGAGATTTCACCTGGTGTCACAATCTTCTTGTGACTGACGCAAAAGACGCTTTCTGCTGTGAAGATCCGACAAGTGAGGTGGTTGCGGAAGGAAGAGCGTTTCCGGTCATCAGAACATCGGAAACCGAGCTCATGGAAGGACTTGAGTGGGATTCACCGGACGTTCTTTGCATAGTGAATTCTTTTGCGACGGCGGGAAATCAGGACGGCTTTACGGGCATGCCCGGAGACATGATACGTTTTGTGAAGTATAATAAATGGGTAAGTGAAATTGATGAGTTTTCAGTTGCCGATATGAAGGGTATAATGGCAAGAGAGGTTGTGGATCAGTACGAAGTTACCAATGTCCACAACAGCGGCACGGTCCAGACGATCATAGTCGATTATGCCACGGGAGATATCCACGTTGCATTCACGCTCGGAGACTGTGCGGATGATATACCGGAATATCTGCTTGTGGGGAATTACAATAATTGACCGATATTCTCATAATTGAAGATAATGAAGAACTCGGAAAGCTCATCTCGGATTTTCTGAAACGCGAAGGCTATTCGGTTGTCTGGGAACAGAGTGCGGAGAAGGGTTTGGAAATGATCAGGAAAGCAGCATTCAAGATGCTGCTTCTTGACGTTATGCTCCCGGGAATGGACGGATATGAAGCACTTCAGGAGATCCGGAGGGAATATAAGCTTCCCGTAATGATGATGAGTGCCAAAACCGATGAGCAGAGCAAGGTACTGGGATTTGAAGTGGGTGCGGATGATTACATCGACAAGCCGTTTTCATTCCAGGTGCTCGGTCTTAAGATAAAGGCGCTTATGAAGCGTTCATATGATCTGGCGGAGGACAGACAGCTCCTTACATATGGGAATATTACCCTGGATGTTTCTTCCAAGACGGTATATAAGAATGACGAACCTGTGCAGATCACGGGAAAAGAATTCGAGCTTCTCGAATATATGATGCGCCATCCCGAAACCGTACTCAAAAAGGAAAAACTGTTTGATGAGATCTGGGGAGTGGACTGCTTCAGTGATCTCGGAAGCCTTAACGTGCATATCAGATGGCTTAGGGAAAAGCTTGAGGACGATCCCAAAAATCCCGTGCTTATCCGTACCGTATGGCGTGTCGGATATCAGTTCGGAGGCACCGATACATGAAGAAAACAGCGAAACTCTATATTCTCACGGTGTTTCTTTTTGCAATTCTGTTTTTTTCCGCAAACCTTGTTTTCGCAAGGATCATCCGGGTCGAAGAAAACAATTCATATGTATTGATGAACCGTGTATTTGAAGAGATCAGGACCGGAGTTTCGGAAGGCAACGTAGATGCAATCGATCCCGATGCGGTTTCTTCCGTGATAGATGATGTCTACTATGCTCAGATCAGCGAACTGAAAAAAGAATTCGGGAAAAACTGTATTCCCGAGAGAGTATATTTCATTCCTGTAAACTCGGATGAAAGCGAAGTAAATCTGATAAATCCGGATAAGGATTATGAGAAGATCTGGACACTCCGGTCGGACGGAAGGGTATGCGGGTTTGTTGTGTTCGAATTTGCACAGACAAACTATTCAAATCTTCTGATGCTCATTAATCTGTGCATTGCCGCAGCATTTATCATCGCTCTCGGCATATGCATCTATATCAGTGTTTATATTCTCGGACCGTTCGATAAACTTTCGTCATATCCCGAAAAACTTTCCAAAAACCAGCTCACCGAAAAACTTCCGGAGACGAAGAACCGTCTGTTCGGAAAATTCACCTGGGGGATCAATATGCTCGGTGACCGCCTTGCAAGTGATCGCAGAAGGATAGGTGAACTGAGCCGTGAACATCTTACGATGCTCACGACGATCGCACATGGGATAAAGACACCCGTATCGAATATAAAGCTGTATGCCGATGCCATATCAACGGGTTTGTATCAGCCTGACGGCAAAGTGAACGAAAGCGATGCCGAGGTCGCATCCAAGATAAGCAAGAATGCCGACGATATCGCAACGATAGTTAAGGAACTCATAGATAAGGCACAGGGCGGAGTAGTTGATTTCGTACCTGACATAAAAAGTTTTTATCTCAGTGAGCTTATTGATTTCCTAAAAGAAGAATATGAGAACAGACTTAATGTTCTGAAAGTTCCTCACACATTTGAACTTGAAGGAAATGCAATGATAAAGAGTGACAGGGACGGCATATGCCGCATCCTTTCACAGCTGATGGAAAACGCGATAAAATACGGAAACGGTGAAGGCATAAATGTACGTATAAGCAAAGATGAGGAAGGCTATCTTTTCTCGGTGAAAAACAAAGGAAGCGTTGTTCCGAACAAGGAACTTCCTTTTCTGTTCAACAGTTTCTACAGAGGCTCGAATTCCGAAGGCGTGCCCGGAAGCGGCATTGGCTTATTTGAATGCTATGAGATCACACACAGATTAAACGGTGATATCTATGCACGCAGTGATTCGGAAAAGTCAGAGATGGAATTCGAAGTCTATCTTCCCGGTGCATCTTGTACCTGATTTCAGTGTAACTTGTTTCAAAAGTATTTTCTTTCTTATTTTGTCTGTTATGATAACCCCGTAAGGAGGAAGACAGATATATGAAGATCCGGATATCGGTTTCGGACGAAAAATATGTCTCCGTAAAAGAATATCTGTCGGATCACGGAATAGAAATAAGCGATGATGCGGAATTCATGATAACGGAATCTGCAGGCCGTTCATCATTCGTTTCCGTCAAAGACGAAAAGAAAGACCGTGTTAATCTGGCAGCCGAAGAAATAGTTTATATAGAAAGTTACGGCAAGGATATAGAGATCCATACAATGACGGATATATATCACTCGCAGGACCGTATGTATGAACTGGAGACATTGCTCGATCCGAAGGAATTCTTAAGAGTCAGCAAATCGGTCATCGTATCGAGAAAGCATGTGAAAAAGATACGACCGTCGCTTTCAATGAAATACATACTCACAATGTCTGACGGAACGCTGGTGGATGTTACGAGAAGCTACTACAGCGATTTCAGAAGATTTTTCGGAATATAGTAAGGAGGAAGACATGGCAGGTATATTGTGGATAATAATACTGATGCTGATCATTGCGGTTATCATCATTGCGGTCAGCATAATCACATATAATAAGCATCTTGATAAGGTTACAAAGGGTGAAGTACATGATACTCACAGTTCGATACCGGAACCCAGGAGCACGGCAAGCGTGATATATAAGATCATCCTCATGGTGGTCGTTGTTCTGTCCTATTTGGGTATAAGTACGCTGAACGGAATGATCGGCAGCATGCAGACAAGGATAGGACAGCTGGATGCCGAAGTGAACGGGCTGAATTATCAGATCGAAAACCTGAAGACCGAACTCGAAAACAGGGACAAACTTGTAAGTTCTTTTGAATATGAGATATCGGATCCCAAAGACGGGATCGTGGATGTGAGTATGGATGTGTATCTCAGGGAGTTTACCGAAGATACAACGGTAAGCTTAAGCGTTGCGGGACATGATGCTAATCTGGAAAAAGCAAGTGACGGACATTATAAGGGAACCGTAAGTGTCGGACTGTTTGAGGATTGCTCATATCCTCATATCTATATCACACAGGACGGAAGGACCACCGGAGAGGATTTTGATTTTCCCCAGGAATTGTTCTGGGATTATATACCGTATCCCTGTCTCGATTGCAGATTCGATCTTACCGAAAGACCCGGTAAGGATAAATACACAGGTGAATACACCATGCAGATGGATCGCCTGAGCAATCTCGAGTCGATAACCGTTACATATATCTCACAGGGAAAAGAGCTTCTTACCAAGGATATCACGGAAGAGACATTTAACCATGAAACAATAACCCTGGAAGAAGGGCTTGATATTGAAAATGAGCTCATGTTCAGGTTTGAGATCCTGACCAAGGACGGTTACAGATATGAGGAACTGAAATTCATGATATTTCAGGCGAAGGAATACCCTGTCGGAACCGAATATGAGAGAGTTTATGACAGTGCCGGAAACATGGTCTACGAATATCTGTTTTGACCGGTTCCCGCGGATATGGGAGCGTAATACGGATTGCAGGCGGTGACTTACGGGTCACCGCCTTCTTTTTGCCGATAAGGCCGAAAAATACGCAAATACGGCCGATTTTACGAAAAATATGCCGGTTCGGACGTTTTTAGGGGGCTTTTTTTGATAAATATGGGATAAACGTGATAAAATATAGTTTATCTCTGAAAAGACAGCTATGTGGAAAGGAAGGATCCGGTTATGGACAAAAATGTATTTGAAGATGCCAAAATGATGGGTTCAGGTGAGATCAGATATAAATGCCCTTGCTGCGGTTGCTATACTTTCAAGAAGAAGCCTTCGGGAGATTTTGATATTTGTCCCGTATGTTTCTGGGAAGATGACTGGAAGCAGTTTGACGATGAGGATCTTGAGGGCGGCGCCAACAGCGTGAGCCTCAGACAGGCCAGAGAGAATTACAAGGCTTTCGGATGCTGCGAGGAGAGATTCAAAGGCAATGTCAGAAAGCCGACCGACGAGGAGATCGGCTGATCTTCAGGCGGTAATAATATTTTGAGGATTTTCGTTAATGGAGAGAAGGTTTAGAGTATATATCACACTTACGCTGATGATCCTTTTGATAGCGGTTGTATCCAGCGCGGTTGTGAGAATGTCCGAAAAAGAAATGGCATCGTCTGCGGAAGCCGCACAGGACCAGCAGACTGTCGCTATACATACGGCACAGTATTATGAGGATAAGATTCCCGATGCTCCGATGTATTGCTTCAGAACACAGGATCTTCTCGAGCAGCATTACGAAAAACACGGCGTTGAAATGGGATTTGCTTCGGCTCAGGAATATGAGCTTGCGGCATCGGCGGTTGTCACGGATCCCAGAGCTCTTCACAAGACGGAAGAGGAAGACGGGGATGATGTCTACTATATAGAAGAGACCAACGAGTTCGTCGTGGTCTCTACGGATGGTTATATCAGGACATATTTTCTTCCGGATGCCGGAAAAGCATATTTCGACAGACAGTAGATCAATCTCTTATCATCATAAATGCACACAGGCCTCCGCGCTTTCCGTGTGAAGCACGGTGTGAATGAAGGAATTCACCGTTACAGCAGGTACACAGGTCGGGAACGGAAATGTTTTCGTCCGGGATGCCTGCTTTTTGCATGTTCAGGAAATTGGCGGCGGTAAGATCGAGCCGGTATTTTCCGGGAACTCCCGCATTATGGGGAAGAACCACGCCGGAATCCGGGCCGTAGCTTTCAAGAAATACATCCGCAACATCGCTTCCGACTTCATAGCAATCCGCACAGATGGAAGGACCTATGCAGGTTATCAGTTCCGAAGGGCTGCTATTGTATAAACGCTTCATCTCATCAACCGTTTTTTGGCAGATGTTTCCTATTGTGCCTCTCCATCCGGAATGGGAAAGAGCGATGGCCTTATGAACCGGATCGACAAAGTAGAGAGGAACGCAATCCGCGTATGATGTGACAAGGCATACTCCCGGTTCGTTCGTCATGATCCCGTCGATGTCCTTGAAGGACCTTGGTCTGAGAATGCCTTCACCGAGCTGCTCTTTTGAAACCTCCATGACATTGGTGGTATGCTGCTGGTCGGAAAAGACCATCTGCTCACGGCTTATTCCGACAGAATCACCGAACAGCCTGTAGTTTTCAAGAACGTTCTCCCTGTCGTCACCTACGGTAAAGGCAAGATTCATGCTTCCGTAGTATCCGGTGCTTACTCCGCCGATGCGGGTTGAGAATCCGTTGAAAAGCCAGGGGTATTTTTCCAGGGACAGATAACTGATCCGGGGAACACCGTTATCTTCACGTATTACAGTTGTTTCTGCGCCGGGGCGCTTCTTAAGATTTATTTCCATATCATTATTCTATCACATAAAACGAGGGGACGGTTCCTCTGTTCACCTTGTGAAAGTCGTAACCGTCCCCATAGCTCATTCGTGTTTCGTTTATTTATTTCCTGATTCCCCTGCTGTTTGCTCTGTTACTCTCGGGAAAAGAAGTATCACCTTGAACAGGTCGCCGTCCACCGTGAGCTTGAGTTTTCCGTTCATAAGTTCCATCAGGCTCTGTGCGATGTTGAGACCCAGACCGTTTCCTTCCGAACCTCTGGAGCTGTCGCCTCTTGCAAAACGCTCAAGCAGTTCGTCGGACGTCATGTTCAGGGGCTCTTTGGAAGTGTTCTTGATCTCGATCGCCGTTTCATCGGATCCGGCACTGAGATTTACATATACTCTCGTTCCGGGCTGTGCGTATTTCGAAACATTGACAAAGAGATTATCGAGAACTCTCTGGAGATGCTTTGTATCTGCCAGAATGCTTACCGGCTCTTCGGGAACGCTGACACGAAGATCGAGCTGTGATGCCGAGAGCTTCTCTTCGTATTCACCTATGACCTGGTGAAGTACCGTGTTCAGATTGCAGGGTTCCAGTTCCGCCTTCAGATTTCCCGTTGAAGCTTTTGATGCTTCGATCAGATCCTCAAGTAATTTCTTCAGCTTTACGGACTGACGCTCCAATGTCTCGAGGTATTCGGGATTGGCGGGTTCTTCCGCAGGCTGTTCCTTCAGAAGCTCAACGTAGCTGATGATGGATGTGAGAGGTGTCTTGATATCATGTGAGACGTTGGAGATGAGCTCTGTCTTGAACCTCTCGCTCTTCATGCGTTCGTTTACCGCAAGCTCAAGTCCCGCGCCTGTGGAATTGATGCTGTCACCTATCGTCTTGAAATCGAAGAACATATGCTTTGTGTCTACGGGCCGGTTAAGATTTCCTTCGGCCAGTCTCTTCGCACCCTTTGCAAGACGGTTAAGCTGGAGAACAGCTACAACAAACAGAGGGAAGAGGATAAGAGTCTGAACCACCCATCCTAAAACTATGAGTTCCTCCGCAGAACCTTCATAAGCTGATACGAGGACTATGAATTCGGCAAGCGTGCAGAGAGAAGCCAGTCCGATCAGCCTCCATGCGAGTCCGATGTTTTCCCTGCACTGATAGGTAAACTTTTTGAACAGATTAATGAAAAAGGCGAAAAACCTTATCAGGAAAAGAATGCAGCTTATGCAGGCAATGAGGCCGAATATTCCGGTCAATACTATGACGAGATATCTGGTGCCCACCGCAAGATCTATCCAGGGTGCGATTCTTGCAAAAAGATCGTCACAATCCGTATTGAGGGGATCTTCGACATATGCGATCAGGTAGTAATTTTTTCCCTTGACGGGCTTTATGGCAGGTTCTGCCTTTGTTATGATACTCCAGGTGCTGAAAGCATATTCGTAGCTTACAAAATTATATTTTTCACCGGATTTATAATTTCCCAGATAATCCGCATTGCAGACCATTACATTCCAGGGTTTTATATAATACGTATCACCGTTCGTTGAATGAACAATTATGTCGGCATTATTCCGTATCTCATCCTTCCAGCCGGAATCAATATCCTCGATCGCATTACGGATATCCCACTCCTGGGTTCCGTCGGGATAGTTGATCGTAAGATCGACGGGGAAATAATAACCGTCTTCCGTTATCACATATGCGGAATTTGTGTTCCATACATAGATCACTTCGGAGATGGCACGATCCACTTCCTGCAGTTCTTCGTTACTGTATGACATGTAATTGGTGATGTAACTGTAGGAGTCGAATATGGAATCGGTATTATATACAAATACGGAATAATCTCCCAAAGTAGCGCTGTATCTGAAAAGCTTCGACTTATCCCCGAGAAGGGCATTCTCCGAAAAGTTGCATACTTCGTATGTTGAGCGCTGCGTAAGATCGACATTTGAAGGGTCGTTTGTCGAATAAACGGCATATCTGAAATTGGTATCTTTAAGTTCGGACATTCCGAAATCATCGGTAAAATCCGACAGCGCGTAGACCGCATAGTCCCTGAGGTACCAATCGTTCACGCTTTTTCTGAATGCCTTGGGAGAATCATACATTCCCATTTCGGCGTAGGTATAGAGGACCGCGCACAGTCCGCCTGTGATCGTTATGCTTATGACTGAAATTATGAACCAGAACAGGGCACCGTGCTTACGACGTTCCTTCGGTTCTTTATCCCGTTTGATCATTTTTTATCCTTTCCGTTCCTGTTTGTTTTCCAGGAAATAACCTCTTCCCCAGATCATTTTTATGTATCTGGGTTCCGAGGGTTCAATCTCTATTTTCTCGCGAAGATGTCTTATATGGACCGCTACGATGCTTTCAGATCCCATGGTGTCATCCTGCCATACGGTCTTGTAGATCTCCATGGGGGAGAAAACCTTGCCGGGATTCATCATAAGGAATCTGAGAATATCATACTCTGTCCGTGTGAGCTTGACGGGATCTCCGTCGAGCCAGACTTCCTTGGTGCGGTCGACAAGCTTTATCCGACCGCATATCATTTCATCTTCACCTGTTTCGGAGGCGGTATTTCCGCCAAGCAGCATATATCTGCGCAGTCCGGATCTGACTCTTGCCATGAGTTCAATCGGATTAAAGGGTTTGGTGACATAGTCATCCGCGCCCAGATTGAGACCGAGTATCTTGTCGGTATCTTCGCTCTTCGCGGTGAGCATTATGACCGGAACATTGCTGATCTCTCTGATCCCGGAAAGAGCCGTCACACCGTCCATGACGGGCATCATGATATCCAGGAGTACGAGATGGATATCTTCCTTTTCGATGAGTTCGAGAGCTTCCTTGCCGTTTGATGCCGTTAATACGTTATACCCTTCCGATCTGAGGAAGATCGAGATGGCATTGGCGATGTCTTTTTCATCATCACATACAAGTACGTTAAGCTTGGAATTGTCTTTTTCATTCATAGGTCCGGTCATTCTCCTTTTTTGTGATCACAAGCATATTTTGACATATAAAAATTTAAGAATCTATGCGGTATTTCATTAAGATTTAATTAAATATTTAATTAAATAATGGCGGAAAACGTATTATAATATAAGGGAATTCCAGGTTTATCACAATTCTACCCTTACAGGAGGGCTCATGAACCTTAAAACCGCCTACGAACCGTATTTCAAGGTCGGGACCGCTATCAATAAGTGGAATCTCTATACACCGGCCCACATGAAGCTTCTTACCTCACAGTTCAGTTCTTTTACCTGTGAAAACGATATGAAGCCCATGTACTATCTGGACAAGGATGCGAATAAATGTGATCCCGAAAAGTATAACCTTTGTCCGGCTCTTACATTCGAAAATGCGAAGCCTTATCTTGAATTCGCCAAGGCAAACGGTATCGCTATGCGCGGGCATACTCTCGTCTGGCATAACCAGACGCCCAAGTGGTTCTTCTGCGAAAATTACAATGAAACAAAGCCCTTTGCCGACAGGGAAACCATTCTGGCAAGGCTTGAAAGCTATATAAAGGGAGTTCTTGAATTTGTACAGACCGAGTATCCCGGAGTGATCTATGCGTGGGATGTCGTTAACGAATGCGTCGATGACGGCGGTTTCAGAAAGTCTATCTGGACAAAGACAGTCGGAGAGGATTTCTTCATTAAGGCGTTTGAATTTGCGAGAAAATACGCCGCTCCGGGAGTCTCTCTTTTCTATAATGATTATGAAACATCCCAGGAATGGAAGAGGGATTTCATTATAGCGAATGTCCTTAAGCCTCTAATGGAAAAGGGACTTGTGGACGGAATGGGACTCCAGTCACACCTTTTGATGGATCATCCCAAATTCGAGGATTATAAGACGGCGCTTGAGATGTACGGAGAGCTGGGCCTTCAGATACAGATTACCGAGCTTGACATGCATAATGCGGATCCTTCGGAAGAATCCATGCATGATCTGGCCGTCAGATACCGTAAGTTCTTCGAGATCTATCTGGATGCGAAAAAGTCCGGCAAAGCGAACATCACGAGCGTGACCTTCTGGAACCTCCTTGATGAGAACAGCTGGCTGTCGGGCTTCAGGAGAGAGACGAGCTATCCTCTGCTCTTTAAGGGAAAATGCGAAGCCAAGGAAGCATATTACGAAGTGTTAAAGGCTGCGGTTCCCGAGAGAGAGATCGATAAGTGGGAGCCCGCCTATCCCGACGAAGAATATCAGATCAAGGATATGCCCAAGGGAGAGAAGGAAATATTCCGTAAGAGTATCTGGGAAGACGGCGAATACACTTATGAAGCCGCATACGGATTCACACCCAATGTATTCGCGTATCTCCATCCCGATGATGAGAAGCGCGACTGCATGCTCGTTGTTCCCGGCGGCGGATACTGTATGCTTGCTCCCCATGAAGGAGAGCTTGTGGCCAACGAATTCTTCAGACGCGGAATGAACGTTTTTGTTCTCAGCTATACCACTGATATCACGATGTGCGTGCCTCTGAAGAAACAGCCGCTCAACGATATATCAAGAGCCGTGAGGTTCATAAGAAAGAATGCGGAGCAGTACAGGGTCGACGGCAAGAAGCTTTTCATAGTCGGTTTTTCGGCAGGTGCTCATGTATGCGGAAGCCTTGCGGTACACTTCGATGACGTGAAGGATGATAACCCCGAATATGCAAAGTTCTCAAACAGACCCGACGGAGTAATACTTTCATATCCCGTAATAACAAGCGGGGAATACACTCACAAGGATTCGATGAGGGCGCTTCTAGGAAACGATCCCTCCGAGGAAGAACTTGAGTATTTCTCACTTGAAAAGCAGGTAAAAGAAAACACTCCTCCCTGCTTTATCTGGCAGACCGCAGAGGACGGTGCGGTTCCCGTAGAGAACAGCTATCTTATGGCCATGGCTCTCAGGAAAAAGAATATCCCCTTTGCCCACTACGTATTTCCTTCGGGATTCCACGGGCTGTCCGTATGCAACGATGAACAGCTCAGGGGCTTCTCGGGCGGGGACTACACCATGGAACAGTGCATGAGAGCCGTTTTCAGCGTGAAGGACGGCAAAGGCATCAACGTTCCCGATAAGAGAAAAGAAGAACTTATGGATCAGTTCTTCGGAGGCCATGAGATGCCTTTGATAGATGTCGACACGAGCCTCAGAGAAGATGTAGGAAAATGGACAGACCTAGCATCGGCATGGATGAACAGGATCTGAGATCATAAAAAACTACCCACAAAACGGAGGAATCTTTTATGACAACATTTTGGATCGTTATAGCGGTTATAGAGTTTCTGCTCATAGCAGCAGGCGTGGTGATCTTCGTACTTAATGCGAAGAAGCAGGAGAAGATCGCAGAGAGCGCCAGACAGATGTCAAAGGGCAAGATCAATCTTGATGATATTCCCGTGAGCGGAACATCAAGTAAAAATGATGTGATTGCCGGCGGACTTAATCTGATCAAATCCAACCTTCTTACATTTGTCGAATCGACCAAGCAGAATACCGTCGTCCTCGCGGATGCGATCGAAAAGCTTACCGGCAATATGGAAGCCAACAAGGCGGGAACGGAGCACATCGCCGAGAATACGATCGAGGTCGAGGAGAGGACCGGACAGCAGCTGGAGATGGTTCAGGACAATATCTCCGTTACCGAGTCCAATTCCGTTCAGCTCGATGCAATCGCGACTTCAATGGACGAGATAACCAATATGCTCAAAGAGACTGCCAGGATCAGTGACGAGGGTATCGAGAGTCTCGAAGGATATAACAAGGAGATGGATGTCGTATCGGCAGATCTCAATGCGATCAACGATACTCTTACCAAGTTCAATGAACAGCTCCAGAAGGTATATGAAGTCGGTGATTTCATCATCGATATAAGTACACAGCTTAAGCTTCTGTCATTCAACGCCTCCATAGAGGCAGCCAGAGCCGGTGATTCCGGAAGAGGCTTTGCGGTAGTTGCAGGAGAGATGACCGATATGTCCGAACAGACCAAGGAAGGCATGGACAGGATCAGCTCCATCTTGAGCGAGATCATGGAGAGCAGCACGGGCGTTGTCGACAGTATCGCGAAATGTACCGATACATATAACAACAGTAAGACCGCATTTGAAGTGGTCAATTCTTCCTTCAGAACGATCAATTCGAATTCCACATCGATCCAGACGAAGATCACCGATATCAATGATAAGTTCTCCGTAATGGAAGATAACTTCAATCACTCCAAGGATATCGCCAATGATCTCTTCGAGACCGCAAGGGATATCAATGACAAGACCACCGAGATCGCGGGTGTATCACAGGAGGTTACCGCTCAGGCAATCCAGATCGGTGAGAATACCACAGCTCTTAACGGAATGCTTTCAGGCATCCAGAAGCTTCTCAGAAAATTTGACACAGGTGTCATTCCTGTAAGAAATAAGACCGGCAGACAGGTCAAGATTGCAATGCTCAGTATGTACGACAATGATTTCTGGTACGGTGTAAAGCGCGGTGCCGGATATGCTGCCACAGAGCTTGCGGGATACAACGCCAAGGTAAAGTTCATTCCCATCATCCCTGCCGAGGGCGATGATGATGAGAAGAACAGACAGACCATCAAGGCTCTTGCCGAAGATAAGTACGATGCGATCATCTATCCCGGATTCCTGGGTGGTATAGCGGATGCACTTGAGCAGGCAAGACAAAAAGGCGTAAAGCTCATGACCTTCAACTGCGATTGCGCCAATCCGAAGCTCAGGCTTGCATGCCTTAAATCCGACGGCGTAGCACAGGGTGAGCAGGCTGCAAAGGCCGCTGCTGAGCTGATAGGCAAGGCCGGTAATGTTGCGATCCTTATGGGAAGCAAGACCGTAATAGGTAATGTCGAGAGAAGAAAAGGCTTCGTCGATGCGATGGCCGGATATAAATCCATAAAGATCGCTGCGGAAGTCAGTGTCGAGGATATGGGTGATGATGTCTACAAGAAGACCAAGGCTCTTCTTCAGAAAGACAGTTCCATCCAGGCTCTGTTCCTTACAAACGGATTCCCCGAAGACGCTGCAAAGGCTGTTGTTGATGCAGGACGTTCGGGTAAGACCAAGGTTGTCGGATTTGACCTTAACCCCGCACTGTTCCCTTACATAAGAAACGGTGTCATCGGAACCATCATAAGCCAGGATTCCTTCGGCCAGGGCCACGACCCGATCGTTCTTATGTACAATCATGTTGTGGACGGAACACCGTTCGTTGCCGAGACAATAGGATGCAGATCATCCGTTGCGGACAAGTCCAATATCGACGAACTGCTTGAAGGATAAGGACAAAATAATATATGAATAAATCGAAAGGACGGTGCCGCGGCACCGTCCCTTCTTTTTTGATCTTTTACGCTTGGCCTGATCTTTTATCTTAAGATCATTTCTTTTCTTCTTTGGGTTCGTCCTTTATTTCTTTTTCGCTTATTCCCGAAAGATCGGCGCCTGTTTCGGATCCGGTATCTTCATTGAAGTTGAAGTCTTTGCCGGGAAGGATCGCATTGAGGATGATACCTACGAGGGAACCTACAGCAAGACCGGAAAGAGAGATGTTTGCACCTCCTACTGCGAAGGAGATAGCTCCTGCTGAGGAGAAGTTGATTCCGATCGAAAGGACAAGGATGAGTGCTGCAACGATGACGTTACGGCTCTTGGTGAAGTCAACCTGGGTCTCAACTATGTTACGAACTCCGACTGCGGAGATCATACCGTAGAGGACAAGTGAGATGCCGCCGACGGTTGCTGAAGGCATTGCTTCGATGATAGCGGAGAACTTGGGGCAGAAGGACATGATGATCGCAAATCCTGCAGCAAGTCTGATGACAAAGGGATCGAATACTCTGGTGAGAGTAAGGACACCGGTATTTTCACCGTAGGTGGTGTTTGCGGGAGCGCCGAAGAGTGAAGCGATGGTGGTTGCAAGTCCGTCACCGGTGAGTGTTCTGTGAAGTCCGGGATCCTTGATGAAGTTGCGGTTAACGGTAGATGAGATAGCGGAAATATCTCCGATATGCTCCATCATGGTTGCGATGGCGATGGGCATGATCGTGATCGCTGCGGTTGCAAGAAGTGCTCCGTCAGCTCCGTTTGTGAAGATGGAGAATACGGTGTTCGAATATTTAACGGGAAGTCCGATCCATGCGGCTTCGGCTACGCCCGAGAAATCAACGTTGCCGGTAACTGCGGCTACAAGATAGGAAGCCACTACGCCGATGAGGATGGGAAGGATCTTGATCATTCCTTTTCCCCAGATGTTGCAGATGATGATCGCAACGATTGCTACGAGTGCGATGGGCCAGTTGCTTGAGCAGCTGTTGATAGCCGACTGGGAAAGGTTAAGTCCGATAGCTATGATGATGGGGCCCGTAACTATGGGAGGGAAGAATTTCATAACATGGTTTGCACCGAAGACCTTGAAAAGGATCGCAAGTACGAGATAGAGCAGACCTGCGAGTGCAACTCCGAAGCATGCGTAGGGAAGAAGTTCTGCCTGGGTCATCAGCTCGCCGTTGGATTTAGCGATCGCAAGGCCTGCGATAGTGCCGTAACCTGCAAGGAATGCAAATGATGAACCGAGGAAAGCGGGAACCTTTCTCTTTGTTATGAGGTGGAATAAAAGAGTACCGACACCGGCGAATAAAAGAGTAGCGGAAACGCTGAGGCCGGTGATGAGAGGAACGAGAACTGTGGAACCGAACATTGCGAACATGTGCTGAAGTCCGAGCACCAGCATTTTCGGTGTACCCAGGGTTTTTGCATCATAGATGCCCTGTTCGCCGAGGACTTCTTTCTTAGAATCTGCCATAAACTCCTCCTGTAAGCGAAATACTATATATTGTGTTTTAAACACCGTAATAATAATACATTTGTCTAAATGTGCCGTCAACGCAAAGCAAATGTTATTATTTGATTTTTTTCTCAGGCGGCAATAAACTATACGGGAATACTGTTTACGGAAGGTTAATAGGATGAAAGAGAAGATCAAAACCATAGTTGCGTTCGCTGTTCTTGGAATAATCACGGCGGTGAGTCTGATCCTGAACGCCGGGGACAAGAGCACGGATGTGTATCCGGATGAAGATACCGAGATCAGACTGTACGGAGAGGCCCACGGATCCAAGGTCTATTACGATATCGAATTCGAACTCTGGAGGGATTGCTATGATAAGGGTTACAGGAACCTGTTCGTGGAACTTCCTTATTTCAGCGCGGAGTTTCTGAATATCTGGATGCACGAGTCCGATGATGAGTTCCTGAATCTCTTTTTCGATGAGATACGTGGTACCCAGTCGGGCAATGAGTATTACAGGGAATTCTTCAAAAGGATTAAAGAAGAATGCCCCGAGACCGTCTTCTACGGAACGGATGTCGGGCATCAGTATGATACGACCGGACCGAGGCTTCTGCAGTATCTTGAAGATCACGGCATGAAGGATTCCGAAGTTTACAGTCTCACAGAAGAGAACATCCGCCAGGGCGAGATTTTTTCCGAAGAAAATTCACAGACCGGTATTAGCGAGTACAGGGAATCCTGCATGACATCCAACTTCATCGACGCCTATGAAAGATGCGGCGGAGGTAAGATCATGGGAATATACGGAAGCTTCCATACCGAGCTCAGTGATCCCTGGGTCATGATAAACAGGCTCCGTGAACAATACGGCGATATTTTCAGTTCTGTGAAGCTGAGCAGCCTGGCATTCGACGAAAACGGACATAAGCCATATGATCTCGGATTCTGCCTTACCGGACTTATCTTCCTTATTATGCTGATCGCTCCGAATCTGATCTGGGCGAAGAAGCAGCCCGAAGGTTACGCGGCCGAAGCCGCAAAAGAAAACAAGGTGCTCCTGATCTTAGAGAGGATCGGGGAAACTCTTATGACGGTCATACTGGTCATCTTTCCGGCGTTCAATCCCCATGTGAGGATGCTGCCGGAAGGATTATACTTCAAGTGGACAATCATGATATGGATCGCAGCGATCGTGCTCATGATATTCTACGAATGCTACTGGATCAGGTATTTCAGGAGTAAGCGTACCCTAAAGGATATGTATTCATCCTTCGCCGGATTCCCCGTAGCGGGCGCATCCCTTCCCGTGATCGCAGCATTCCTTCTCGGACTGTACTCCGGAAATCTGATAATGATCGCAGTCTCAATCATCCTCGGAATAGGGCATATAGGCATTCATCTGATGCATAAAAAAGCGATCGAAGCAAATTGACACAGTGTCAATAGTGATCAAAGATAGGCTGTCCGCCTGCGTGCGGGCAGCTTTTTTTAAATATTTAAAAATATTTTTAAATAGTTCTTGACACCCCTGCCGCGCCGGAGATAATATGATGTCAGGAATTTAAAAATATTTTTAAATAGTTTATATCCGGGGGGATAAAATTGAGCGATACAAATATTTTTAAAGTATTGTCGGACGCCCAGCGCAGAGACATCCTCGTCATGCTGAAGGAAGGGAGGATGAACGCCGGAGAGATTGCAGACAGGCTCGGAGTAACACCGGCCGCTTTGTCCTATCATCTGAAGCTTCTCAAGGATGCCGATCTGATAATGGAGTACAAGCAGAAGAATTATATCTATTACGAAATCAACACTACCGTCTTCGAAGACCTGCTGACATGGGTCGCACAATTTGGAGGAAAAAAATGAAGAAAAAAGCCGCAATGATAATCATGTGGATCATGGCATTCATACCTCTCATCATCACCGTGATCCTGTACGGAAGCCTTCCGGAGAAGGTACCGATGCAATTTGACATAAACTGGAATGTCGACCGCTACGGGCACAGATCGGAACTCATATATGCATGTGCGGCATTCCTGCTGATGCCTTTAATGTTTTCTGTATTCATAAGGAATTTTGAGCGGAAAGCAGCCGGCACCGATGATGAAAAAGCCAAAGCGGGATACATGTCCAACATCAAGGTCGTCACGATCATAGGTATCATCACTTCGCTGATCCTGACCGTTACTTATATCTGTATCCTGATATTAATGTTCAAAACGATCTCAAATACAGGCTCCGATCTTTCCTTTGATCCGATAAAGCCCATATTGATCATGCTGGGCATCCTGTTCATGGTGCTGGGCAACATTCTTCCGAAGACACGCAGGAACTCCGTCGTAGGACTGAGATGCAGCTGGACTTACTACAATGATGTCACATGGCAGAAGTCCAACCGTTTCGCGGCTCTGCTCATCATCGCACTTGGAGCTTTCACCATAGGTATGGCTATGATAATGCCGGCAATGATAGTGATATCCGTCATGATGGGAGCTTTGTTTTTAATCACGATCGTTTCACTTATTTACGCATACAGGGTTTATAAAGAAGAGAAACAGAAAGGAGAAAACCAAGATGTATGATTTTCCTAAGATAGGAACAGGCGTGATCGCTATGATGGTTATCGCTATGGCTCTTTTCGTCATTGCTCCCATAGTGATCTGGATCGTATGGACGGTCAAAAAGAAAGAGAAGTTCACAACCATAATAGTCGGTGCCGTGACATTTCTTCTTTTTGCTATTGTCCTTGAAAAGCCCATCCAGAATGTGCTGATCTTTCCGACCGCAATGGGACTTAAAGAGCATGCTGCTTCGCAGTTCATAAATGCGAGACCTGTTCTGTGGGCATTCCTGGTGGGATTTTTCCCGGGACTGTTTGAAGAGACCGGAAGATTTGTCGCTTTTAAGACCGTCCTGAAAAAGAGAAAGAACAGGGAAACATCGATCTCTTACGGACTCGGACACGGTGGATTTGAAGTCATATTCATTCTTGGAATCAATTATCTTAACTATATCATTTATGCAATGATGATCAATTCGGGAACATTCGGTACCATTATCGAACAGGTTGAGGCAGTAGCACCGGACCAGGCGGAAGCCTACGCCGCTCTTCCCGCACAGCTTGCGGCAATCACAGCTTTTTCAATCTTTATTACTATATGGGAAAGAATATTTGCGGTCCTGTTCCATACCGGAGCTTCGCTCCTTGTCTTTTATGCCTGCAAGGATAAAAAGAAATTCTGGCTTTATCCTCTTGCCATCCTGCTCCACACGGCTATGGACGGAGTGCTCGGACTTACCATGGTAAACGTCATCATGATGTCGGATGTACAGATTGAGGCAGTTGTTACCGTGATTGGAGCGTTCATATTCTTCGTGCCGTACTTCCTGCTTTATAAAAAAGATAAGGACCGTGGAGCTTCCGCAGAGCCGGCTGCTCAGGATCCGCAGTAAATGTAAGAGCTGTCCGATTTACATCGGACAGCTCTTTTGATCTGAACACTTATCGTATATTGATGTAAATAAAAACACCGCAGGTCTTATGACCTGCGGTGAGTTGTATTATGAGATTTGTTTTTATACAGACCAGTTGCCGTCGGTTCCGAGCTTGTACTCGTGTCCGTTGATGGTTACCGAACCTTCGGTGATGATTCCGTTTTCGAACTTGAAAGTAAAAGTGGTTACCTTGTTCTTATCTACACCTGCAAGTCTGTAAGCTAAGTAGCCATACTTATCGGTTGCTTCGGTAACGCTTGATGCTGCAGTCCAGCCGGAAGTATTCTTCATATCTTCGATCTTTGATGCGGAACCGCTTGCGTTTCCGGGAATCTTTCCTTCGCCGTATGCCTGGTCGATAGCTGCCTGTGCTGCGACTCTTACGGTCTGTGCAGTAGAGAAGTCCTTCTCCGATCTTGCTCTGTCGATGTATCCGAGAAGAGTGGGTACAAGGATTGCAGCGAGTATTGCAAGAATTACGAGAACGACGATAAGTTCAACGAGTGTAAAGCCTTTGTTATTCTTTTTCATGTTTATTCCCTCCTTGAGAAACACGGTTTATTCCTTTAGCTGATTATTATATCGGCCCGGGATGTCAAATACTTAACCCCTTATAGGAAATCGCCCGTTATTCATTATATGCTATCTTTTCGAGTTCGTCCATTGTTGTTATGCCTTTTTCAACCAATTCGAGGCCTGCCTGCTTCAGCGTCTTCATTCCCTGATTTTCAATGGCATATTTCTTAATGTCATCGGCATTTGCACCCTCGGATATGAGCTTTCTGATACCTCTGTCTACATACAGGACTTCGTGTACGGCAATTCGTCCGCTGTAGCCCGTTCCGTGGCATTTAGCGCATCCGACGGCACTTCTGGCACCCGGCATATCCTTGCCCGCAAATGCTTTCTGGTATTCATCAAGTCCCGTTACACGGCTGCAGTAGGGGCATACCTTTCTCATAAGACGCTGAGCAACGGAGCCTACAAGAGCGGATGAAAGGAGATAGGGCTCCGCACCCATATCTATGAGTCTTATTATAGTGGAGACCGCATCATTGGTATGGAGCGTTGAAAGAACCAGGTGACCGGTTATAGCCGCTCTGAGCGAGATGGATGCGGTCTCGGAGTCACGTGTTTCTCCCACCATTATGATATCGGGATCCTGTCTTAAGAGTGCCCTGAGTCCTACATCGAATGTAAGACCTGCGGTAGGATGTACCTGAACCTGGTTGAGACGGTTGAGGTTTTTCTCGACGGGGTCTTCGATCGTTGCGATGTTGACCTGTCTGTCCGCAAGAGAAGCGAGGAGCATGTACAGAGTGGTGGTCTTACCTGAACCTGTGGGTCCCGTGATGTAGATGAGACCGTTGGGTGATTTCAGCATGCGCGCGACCTTCTCATAATTATCCTGTTCCATGCCGAAGGTTTCAGCATTGTCTATCCTTGAATTGCCGGCAAGGATTCTCATAACGACCTTCTCACCGAAAACGGTAGGGATGACGGATACACGGACGTTGACGATCTGATCCCTTATCTTGATACGGAAGTGACCGTCCTGAGGTATCCTTTTCTCTGCGATATCAAGTTCCGACATGATCTTGATACGCGCGATGAGAGATCCCTGTACATTCTTCTGGAGAGTCATGTAATCGATAAGAGCACCGTCCATACGAAGACGTACATGAAGCTCTTTTTCGAAGGGCTCGATGTGAACGTCGGATGCATTGTCCTGGTAAGCCTTATCCAAAAGTGAGTTGACAAGGTTGATGATGGGAGCATCATCGGCACCTGCACCGGCATCGATGACCATTTCACGGATCTCGGATGATATCGCGGATTCGTTAGCTGACTGTGCGGCTTTTTTGGTCTGCACCTCAGCATAGTAGTAGTTGATCGCGTTTTCTATGGAAGCACGCTCGGCAAGAACTGTCTCTACGTTCATACCGCTGGTCTGTCTTACGTCTTCTATATTGATGAAATCAAGAGGGTCGTTTACGGCTACGATCAATGTGCCATCCCTGAATCCTACGGGAAGCATCAGATAGCTCGATGCCATCTGGCTGGGTATGGTCTTGACAGCGTTGCTGTCCACGGGATATGTTGAGAGATCGACAACTTCGAGGCCCATACGGCTTCCGAGAGTGTAGAGCATCTGGGTTTCGGTAACATACCCTTTTTCAACGAGGATCTCACCGAGTCTTTTCTTGGATTCCTTCTGCGTCTGGAGTGCATCGGCGAGCTGTGCTTCATCGATGTATCCGGCGGCGACCATAAGATCACCTATTCTGATTTTTGTTGAAGAGGTTTCCATTTTCTATTCTCCCTTGCTGCTTTTTGATAGGGTACTTTACTGTTCGGTCTTGTCTTTCATGTAAAGATTGACGGATATCTGAAGCTGGCTGAGTTCACTTTCCACTACGGCGATAGATCCGTCTTCAAGGATGAATGTTACCGGATCGAGATCGATCCAATTGAAACCGGTAACACGTAGCGAAGGATTGTGGGTAAGATCGTCTATTACGGCCTGTTCGATCTTGGGATCTCCCTCGACTACAATGCTGAGCTGCACGCAAAGTATCCCGGAGTTTTGTGTGGAGTCCGCGGATCTTTGTCCGGAAGCATAACTTTCCATGGGTGATGCAACGATGGATATTTCTTCGGGGTGGTATCCGGTAAGAAAACCGAGAACCGCATCTTTGTAATACGAAGAGCTCTTGATCTTATCTTCGTCTGTGTCTTTCTTTTCGTCCTTAACTTCTACGGCAGTGATCTCATCGTATGAAGAATCGGAAACAGCAGAATTATTTACGGTGATACCGGAATAGATATAAGGACTTTCGGATACATACTCATTCGGCATTGCGATCGTAAGGTCCCTGGCAAGCAGTCCCTGCTTTAAGATGTAGGACGTTACGAGCTTGTCGATCTCCGAACTGTCCATATAATCATAGTAATCGGAGGTGCTTTCGGACAGATCGGCAGCAAATTTATCATTCAGGTTCTTAAGAGAAGACAGGCCGATAACCTTGGTCTCATTGGCAGCCTGAAGTGATGAAGCTACGATGATCTTTTCCTGATCCTCGACGGTTTTTTTGTACAGCGGTCTGATCAGGTACCATCCGAATAAAAAGATGATGACTATGAAGACCAGCATATAGAGAAGTTTTTTGTCTCTTGCGGTAAGTGTTGAATTAAGATTCATTGCTTATTCCTCCTCCCCGGCTGTCTGACTGCTGAGAGTGCAGATTACTTTGATCGACCATGTTTCATCGGAATCGTTCCATGAATATCCGGTATAATCCACATCTTCGAATATATCCATATCCATAAGGTCGGCGATGAAACGGTTGATATTCTCGACTATCGGTGACGAAGCGGTAATGGAAAAGACTCCGCTGCCCGAATCGTATGAATTGAAATCAACGGTCACATTGTATTTTGATGCGGCACTTTTGATCTTGTCATTGATCGATGAATCGGGAATCGGATACGAATCAATGTATTCGCGAAGGAGTTGATTTCCTCCCTGCTGTGCTCCGAGTGATGTTGCCTGTATGATCCCGGCATCATATTCCATCGAAGACTGCATTATATCCGGGCGCTGGTTGTACTCCTCGATCTTACGGAGTCTGGAAGCTGTATTCAGTCTTACGGCAAGCATGAAGCCTGTGAACAGTACAAGCACACCGAGAAGGATCACAACGGGGATTGCCTTCTTGGTAAATTCTTTTTTCTGGGCATAAGCTTTGTCGTTATTCTTTACTGCTTTGAGTACGGAAAATCCGGTCTTGGGAACAACCAGTCCCGCAATGGGGTATATAAAGGATGAGAGACGGTCGCTCCATTTTTTGAAATGAATGTGGGAAGGAGCTACGGTTCCGTGAACCGTGATATCGGGCTCGGCTTCAACCAGGTATGACTGAAGTTCACCGACTTCATCGGGTGTCATTCCCGCGAAGTATACATCGGTGATCGCGGAAGCGAGATGCTTGGAGGATGCGAACTGTCTGATACCGGAGATGCTGCCTCTGATCTCCGCTGCGTATTCGGGAGTTCCCGATTCCTGAAAGAGACGCTTGGTGGAATTGTAGTAGTACTTTCCGTTTTCATAAAGGATGGTCACCAGCATCTGCGCATCGCGGATCATATATATGGCGGTCTGATCCTTGACACATGCCGAAAGCATTTCGATGGCCAGGCTTACACCGTCATGTACCGATCCGAGGGTGATGCCCGCATCCGCAAAGATCTTGATGTAGTTTTCTATGAAGGTACGCTCCGCAACTTCGGTAACGACCTGCTGAGTCTTTTCCTTACCATCGACACCGAGGAGATACCACCCCTTGAGAGGAGATTCGAATCTTACGAATTCATCCGAGTTTGCCTGCTTCTCCAGATATTCCGTAGCTTTGGCGGCTTTGGAAATGACCGGCATGGTAACACGGTTGGAGATAAACTGAGGGCTGTTGATTATCAGATCAACACTTCCCTTGAGTTTATTAACCTCCCAGATCTCCTTGAGTTTTCTGGTGATCGCTTCTCCGCCTTCGTTGATGATGACACCGTTTAAGATGGCATTTTCCGGCATGGGCGATTCAATGAGACGGTCTATGTAGATAGACTTCCCGCTTGATTTTCCCACCACGATCTGGATATTTCTGTTTGAAAAAAATACCGATATGGACATGTTCGCTCTCCCACAAAAATATTATTTCAAATCTTATTACTGACCTGCACCGATTGTTGAATAGGACTGATAGATAGGAAGTATGACACCTATTATGATAAAACCTACAATCACAGCCATGATGACTATCATCACGGGCTCTACGTACTTGACCATTCGCTTCAGAGCCTGTTCGGAGGCAAAGTCGAGATTGTCCGCAACGCTGACGAGCATCGAATCAAGAGCGCCCGTTTCTTCACCGACTCTGACTACGGACGAAAGTTTGGATACAAATCCGTCGACTTCATCAAGCGCATCCGAGAGCAGTCCTCCCGCCTGAACTTTTTTGATGACTTCGGTAAACTGCATTTCGATATATGAATTGCCGATGGTCTGGCGTCCTATCGCGAGACACTGGTCGATCGGGATTCCCGCCGAATACAGTGAGCTCAAGGTTCGCGCAAATCTTGCGGAATAGATGACCTTTTGAAGTTTTCCCAGGGGACCTTTTACTTTGAATTTATCCACCTGTAATCTTATTGCCGGGATCCTCATGATTATGCCGCCGAAGATCCAGATGAGTACCGCAAATATGATCAGCAGATACCAGTAGTTTTTGACCACATCACTTATTCCCAGAAGAAATCTTGTGGGTCCGGGAAGCACGGGCATTTCGCTGAAGAGTTCTTCAAACTGCGGCATGATGAATCCAAATATGACACCGACTACCAGAACTATAAGTCCCGCGAGTATCTTGGGATAGGTAAGGGCATTCTTGGCTTCGGCTTCGAGCTCGTTTTCTTTCTGATACTGATCGGCAAGCCTGAGTGCCGTGGAATCGAGATTACCGGAACTTTCCGCAGCACGGAACATATAGACGAGAAGAGGAGGAAATGCCGGATACAGCTCCTCCATTGCTTTGGAAAGAGCGACACCTTGTACGACTCTGTCACGGAGTCTCATATAGAGTTCTTTCTCATAAGGAGTTATGGATTCATCCGAGCCTTCTATCTCAAGAGCCCTGAGTATGGAGATTCCGGATCTGATAAGCTCACCCATCTGTCTGCAGAAATCTGACAGCTGTGATTTTTTGAGAGGCTTGAGAGCAACCTGCTTAGCAATCTCTTCATAATGCAGAAGAGACAGGTTCTTATCCCGGAGCTTTCTGCTGATCTCTCTTTCGTCGGAAGCTGCGATCCTTCCCCTGACCTGTTTTCCTTTTTCGTTTTGTGCCGTGTATCTGTATTCAGCCATAGTTTTTCGGTTATTCTCCCGCTTTATATTCCATAACTTTGAAATCGTAGTAAACGTTCCAGTCACCGTTCATACCGTAAGTTCCGTCGCCCGATCCCGTATCTCTGTATTCGACCAGATATCGGCCTTCCCTGTATGAAAAAGAAAGAGGAATGTTATTTTCGCTGTCCCATCCGGTGAGAGTGAACTCTCCCTTTATGGGAACAAGCGAACTGATCTTGACCATAGCTTCGCTGCTCATTCCGCTTTCCGCAGACGGATCGTATAGGGATCGTTTTTCTCCGTAGTATTCGACGGATACCATTTTCAGCGCGACCCGGATATCCTTGGCGTGACCGAGTGCATCGCGTGCACCGGAAACGATCCCGGACCAGATCACTATGCCTCCGATGATGAGTGCTATCAGTACAATGAGCCATGCGAAGCGCCTGATCTTGTTCGGAAAGGATTCGACATAAAATGTGGTTTTGGAACTGCCTGTCAGATCATCCATATTTATTCATCCCTTTGGTTGACGTATGGTTACGTAATATGATAAGTTACTCCGCTTATCTTGTAATAGTAATTCTTATGCGTGCCATTATTGCTTCCGATGACCTGGTTCTCCGGAGCTTCGGCTGAATTTTCACAGTTACCGATCGATGCGTTCAGGGTATATGTTTTGCCTCTTCCCTGGAATGTATCGTTGTTGATTCCGATGAGGAAGCCTGCATAACCTCCGTTAGGTGCCGAGATGCTGAGTCCCGAGGCGTTTGCTACGGAAGAGTTTTCGTTCGGTCCGCTGAATGTTGCATCATTGATACCGATAAGTGCGCCGGCACCCGAATTGCTTCCCGTAGCCTGCACGCTGACGGTTGAAGAGCCGTTAAGCGTCATGAGCATCTTCTTGGCCGATACATTTGAATCTGCCAGTCCGATGATTCCGCCGGCAGCCGTTTTGCCGCTGATGTTGAATTCCGATCCGTTGTTACAGGTGGTGGTAAGTTCGCCTCCGTCGCCGATGACCATACCGTCCATGAAGCCTATATGTCCTCCGCAGGCGCTGTCTGCGGAAGTTACGCCGTAGGTCGAATCATTTAAGGTTACGGTTGATCCTGCGAAGGTCTTGGCTCCCTTCAATCTTCCCACAACTCCGCCTGCGCATCCCGAACCGTTTATATAAGCGGTGCAGTCTGTAAGAGTGACGACTAATTTCTTATTGAACGGATCGTAACTTGTTTCGGAGATTGTTCCTATGCATCCGCCAAGGTTATTGTTGCCGCTCACAGTACAATCTGTGACGGGAGAGAAAGTGACGGTTGCTTTGCCTGAGTGGTTGTCGGTCATTCCGATAACACCTCCGACATTTTCGTCGCCCTTTATCGTACAGGATTCTCCTGCATAGGTGATCTTTGTATTGTTGTCGGTTGAGCCGGCAGAGATCAGACCGATTACGCCTCCGACATTGTCATCGCCTTCTATGGCTGTGCTCTTGCCGTTGAACCCGGTTAGGGATGTGCTCTGTATCTTACAGTTTCCGCTCACGATTCCTATGCATCCGCCGACGCAGCTGCCTGTTCCCTTGATCGTACTGCTTTCTCCGCTGAAGGTGATATTACCGGAAATATTACCGATATCCAGCGCAAGACCCACGCATCCTCCGATATTGTCTACGCCTAAGATCGTTGCGGAAGTTCCGGTGAAAGTGATGCTTCCTATGTGTCCGCTGTTTGTATTGAAATTACCCTTCTCAAGTCTGCCGAAGCATCCGCCTACATTCGATGAAGTACCTGAGATGACGATCATCTCGACATCACACAATATGGGAGCCTGGATATCGACATTATCGGTACGTCCTACGACTCCGCCGATACATTCTGAACCGGATATCACTATGCAGGAAGGCCCTGCCGTTCTCTGTTTGGTGGTTCCTTTTACCGTGACACTGCCGGTGATCGACGCTCTTGTGCTTATTCCTGCTTCCCTGGCAGCGTATCCGATACATCCCCCGACATTGTTTCCGCCGTTTATTGCGATGTTTGCGGAATCAAGCAGAAGATTTCCTGTGAAGGAGTTATAGTAAATGCATCCTCCAATCAGTCCTCCGGCATTCGAAACGTCGGCTTTTATTACCGGAGTATAGTCTGAATTGATGTTTGACGCATCCTTTACGGTAACGTTTGACCTGAAGTTATTCCTTTGCTCAAGGAAGCCTATCATTCCGCCGGCATTTTCATTGATCGCATGAACCTGCATCATCGGATGTATGTTCATGATCATATCGGGATTGGTTGACCGTTCATTGTAGAGATGTCCGATCATTCCGCCGGCGTTATTGTAACTTTCTACATTTATTATGATCTGATCGCCGTTCAGCTGTGTCGGAATGCTCAGCTGCGATTTCAATTCACTGTCTCCGCTCGTGACAAATCCGATCAGTCCGCCGGCGTTTTCATTGCCTATATCACATACTCCGGTGGATACGTTATTCGCCCTTACATACAGATATGAACTTCCGCTTCCCTGCTGAAGGACGATCTCCGAATTGTCCGAATTGGAACCTGATCTGTACAGGCCGCAGGTTCCGCCTGCATCGGCAGATGCTTTGACTGTTACGGATCCGGATATGATGGCCCTTATCTGCATACGCGAGGTTACATAGCGGGCATTTCCGATCGCGCCTCCCGCATTTGATGCTGTTGCTGCGACGGAGGATCCGTCCATAAGATCTGCGGTGATATGTGTATACGAATTTCCGGGACTCTGCAGGACACCGGTCTGGGTTCCTATGCATCCGCCCGCATTATTGCCGTTGGCACGGATCACTTTGCCTTCCTTCAGAATGCTGTAAATATTGCTTTCTTTGGGCATGTACTGAATATAGCCGGCGGCTCCGCCCAATCCCGTATTATTGTACGCAGCATTTGTGATCGGAAGCGAGTTCGTCGATCCGATAAGCGTGCCGTTATTGAATGCTCTGATGTTGCATTTAGGTATGGTATACTGTGCACTGGTGATCGCACCTACCGCACCGCCTATTCCTCCGGTGATCTTATCACCTGAGGTATTGTGCTGAGGTCCGTTATGAGTGCAGTCACCGAATATGGCTCCGTTGTTGATCGAGGATATGATGATATTGCTGTTTTCATCGACTCTTGCAATACCTGTGATCTTTCCAACGGCGCCCCCCGTGGTATGGGTGTATCCGTATGCGGAAGTTCTGTCGATAGTTCCGATCCGGCTGTCACTTTCGTTCATGACGAAGATATGTGCTTCCTTTACGGATCCTCCCGTGATGATCCCTACGGCGCCGCCGAGATTCTTTATGTATCTTGTACTGTTTGACGCAGCGATGACACCGTGGTTGACAACACGCATGCTTATGTCGCCGCCTTTATACAGATTGATACGTCCGATGACTCCGCCTATACCGGCCTCACGGGCTTCTGTCTTGTCGGATCCATCGTCCGTCTTGCAAAGGATATAGGAATTGGCATCAAGGTATACATCAACCGCATACTCATGTCTGTTCAGCGGATTGGGAGAGTTGTAAAGCGGATCCTCCGCCACGGAAAGTACTCCCCGGTCATCAGCGGACGCGGCAAGTCGTGCGATGTTGGTGTTCTGACAGAGGTTGCTGCTCGAAATGCTTCCGATCGCACCGCCGACTGCGTCGCATGTGCAATAGAGCATGGATGAAACCGAACCTGTATCGACGATGATCTTGTCCTGATCGCTTTCCCTGTTGTCGACACGGATGAATGCGTCTATGTTCGACATGGAATAACCGAGGACACTGGCTACATCATACATGCCTGCGGATACGAAATGCCCGGTCGCTTCGAGATGACCATGCATATAACCTGTATGGTTGCCGCCCACGGCCGATGATCCGTTGTCCCCGACGATTCCGCCGCAGGCCGAAACGCGGTAAAGATGCCAGTTATCGGATGCATCCCGGAAGAGTGATGTTGTTATGCAGTTGCTGAAACGGATCGTGTTTTCTTCCACGGGAAGATCTTCATCCGATCCTACTTTACCGACATTGGTCCCGACCAGGCCTCCTATGGGTGAACTTGGCTGAAAAGTGACAGGCTCGAACGAGTATATTTCACCGGAAAGCATTAACGCGACTGCCTGGGCAATGGCTGCCCTGTCATCGGGTGAGCCTTCCGGCTTGTTGTCGAGAGTGAGAGTCATTCCGTTTGCACGGATATTGATGATTGTTCCCCTGTTGATATTGATAAGTCCGAATCCGTTCAGATTGGTAGCAATGTTATTCTTGTTAAAGAAGGATGACAGTCTCATCTGCACGTTGTTGATGACGGAAGTTTCTCCCGTGAGAGAATTCTCTTCCGCGATGAGGACCGATTTGGCCTTCAGATTGTAAATTGAAGGGAAGGATACGACCGCAAGCTGGTCACCGTAAAGTTTTCTGCTTGCGGGATCGTTCGACGGTGCCGGGATCGGTACGGGCGAGTATCTTGACAATGATGTACCGCCGGAAACAGCGGAATAGACTACTACATCGCTGTAGTATTTTTCCGTTCCGAGATGCTTATCTATCGTGTACCAGTTGAGATCCCTTTGGATCCGGTAGTAATAATGGTCGTATCCGGTGTGCGAATCAAGCATTCTTATGTTGTAGAGATGGCGGTAGCAAGTGATGACGGAATCCTGGTCGAAAGTTGTGACACCGCCGTTACTGTTTTCCGACGGTTTGGTTCCGTCACTGCCCTTACCGAGATCGCCGAAATAAGAATTGACTACCGCATATCCGCGGCCGGATTCACGGTATGCCGCATTTCTGACATAGCTGTATTTTCCTTCGGATACGTAATATATGGGATCGTCCAGTGCACGGTCCGCATAGAGGATATCCGAAGCATAAGCTGTAGCTCTGTTAAAGGTCTGATGCGTGGAACCGAAATCATCGCTTTCGGCTGCCATCGATACGAATATATTAACGGGAAGGGAATTGGATGTGAGAAAATTCTTGTTCCCGTTGATGAGTCTGTTGATGCTGAAATTGTAGAGCCTGGTGGTGGTCCAATTGCCTGTCGTGGCAATGTCCAGGACATTTCTCGACATCATTGAATCCAGTGAAAGAGTATAGGAAAGCTTTTCGGATATGGTAGTTCCGTATGCGTCATATATCTCATAGGAGATCGTGAGAGGGAACTCGTAGTATTTATCGGATTCTTTTACGTTGTTCCAGTCATTGTTGTAGTTGAAATTGTCTGTGTTACTTGTAACGTTATGGACGAAAACTTTACCGGTAGTATGGACGGATGCCCTGTAAACAGTCAGGGGGATTCCGCGTTTGTCGGTGACGCTTTCCTTCGTATAGACGACCGTGAAGTGTTCGGTTCCGGTATGTGTCGCAAAATCCAGAGACCTGGTCAGTCCGTCCTGGAATGTATCCTTGGCCATATAAAGAGGATTGGTGTCATCCGAGAATTTAAGCACCTCATAAAAGCCCTTGGAATAAAGGGTTTCGTAAGGCTTGCCTTCAAATAGCGAATTTTCGTTCACTACAAGGTAGCTGAACGGTTTCTGGTTCAGGACATTTCTCTTATCGTCATCATACAGTGCGAAGGTGTAGTGAATATGATCGGGCTTACCCGTGACCGGCTGACCGTCCGAATTTACCGACCAGGTTATATCCAGTGTTTCGCCGTTCCTGATCGTAAAGTCATTGACTTCGGCTTCCGCAGGTACAAATACGGAGTCAACCACCATCTGTCCGTTCCTGCCGGCGATATATCCGACAAGACTTGTGCTGCTTCTGTAGCTTTCATCCCTGAACGGTACCTTCAGTGTATCTATATTATTCTTGGCAACCGCATCCCAGACGGTTCTTGTGCTGTCATAGAAGACAGAATAAACGCTTGCACTGTAACGAAGCGTTCCGGTCGCATCAAGAGCCTTTTCGACATCGAATTCAACGGTGATAAGGCCTTTCAGGATATCGGTGGATTTGAATTCCTGATAGATAAGGTCATATATACATTTGCTCTGAGAATCGGTATTTCCCGGAGTATATGAAGGATGATATGTTACCGTATATCTCATATGGGCCGACTGGCCGGGAAGAGAATTGGTATCGAGATCGCTTCCGAAGAAATTGAAGTAACCTTCATTGTAGATATTATCCGAAGTCTCCGAAGCCGCAGGATTGTTGCTGTCGTATTCATCCGCGGTTCCAATCGTTTCAGACAGGTTCTTCGCCCAGCTTTCAAGCGTTCCGTTTTCGGACATGTGATTCAGCGAAGCCTGGACGGACTGATAAACGGATTCCGCATTTTCCTGGTTGGTGTTGTAACGGGTCAGGTTAATGTATGAAATGATGCCGTAAACCGCAGCCGAAGCAAGTATTCCCAATACGATCAGGACTACTATCATTTCCACCAGCGTAAAGCCGGCATTATTCTGTTTTCTTTTTCCGGAAAGGATCATCTTGTTGTATCCTCTGCAAAAAGAAGGAGTGCGGTACGTGTATAGACAAGAGTATGCGGTGACTGTTCACTGTATGACGATTTGTATACTTCCACGGTAACCTTAACGCTTGCGGGTCTCTGTGTATATCCGCTCACTTCGGTCTCATCCGAAGCGACGGTGTAACTGAGATCGGAGAATAACAGTTTAACGGTATACCCGTTATATGAATCGTTGGTAAACGGATTGGTGTAATCGTATCTGGATGCAGGGAAGATGCAGCTTACGGTTACAGGTCCGTATGCGGGAGAGTCGGAATCGCTGAATGTCTTCGGAGTCTTTCCACATTGATAGAATCCGTAATGAACGTATCCCTGAAGTGTTTCATCGGACGGTGTGATGCCGCCGTTTTGTGAACGGAAGAATCTGTAAACAGCCCTGGAGGAAATTCCGTTTTCGTTCCTGAAAGTTCCGTTCATTCTGTCAATGTCATATACGCTCTGGTAATTGCTCTGTGAAATGTTCATGCAAGTATAGATTGCTTCACAGTATCCTGATGACTTTCTTACCACGAGTACATTGCCGGAAGTATCGCATTGAAGAGGAGCCGTTTCGAATATCTTCAGGAAATCCTTGTCTCCGTCCGCAGAATCACCCGCCTGTATTATCTTTACGGATGCGTAGTCTTCTATATATGAATCCGCACATTCTTCCCTGAGTGCATCTACGATCATGTCAGCTACGATCTGTGCTCTGCTCGTATCCTGGATCTGCATGTAGATCTTGGTGGCGGAGGGCATGATAGCAATGACTGCGGTCGCAAAGATCGCGGTCAGGGTCATGGATACCAGAAGCTCTACGAGAGTAAAGCCGGCATTCCCACGGTTATGCTGTTTTGAAAACAGTCTTTCTATCATCTGAATACCCAGTAATCGGTTTCACCCGCTCTGTATTTATAAGCGCTTAATGTAATGTTTCCGTCGGTTCCCGTTATGGTGATCGTTGTGGGAGAAGATGGATCCGAACTCTTCGTACCGATCGAATGCGTAAGGTTCTCCGTGTTCAGCGATTCGTGAAGCGTGACATAGTCGCTGTCGGACCTCTGCCTTATGTCCTTCGAATTGTTTACCGCTGCACTTGCACTGTTGATCGAAGCGGTGAAAGTAGCGATCACTATCATCAGTACGATGAATGCGACCATTACTTCCACGAGCGTTTCGCCGCGGTTTTCCTGTATGAAATTACGGATAACTGATCTCTTCATACAATGATCATCTTCTTTCATAACCGGCTGTGACATTACCTGTATATTCCGTAACTCTGATATATGTCTCCCGCGCAGCGGTAGCTGTGACGGTCAGTGTGTAATGGCCGTCATTATCATCTCTGGAAATATGAGCGGTCACGGAAGAATCCGGGATGCCGTCAAAACCGTTTGTGGTGGGAATGATGTCGCCTTCTTTGGATCCCATGGGAATGAAGGTTTCAAGATCTATACATGATTTATTGCCTCCGGCCGATTCGTTAAGGATTAGTTCTTCGAGACGCGAAGATAGAGATGTGGCAAGCTCATATGCCTGTCCCTGGCTTTTGACCGCATTGGCTTTGGATAAAAGGAGAGAGCTGATGATAGTCAGGGTTACAGCGATACCGATTATGATAACGCTGAATGCAGACACCAATACTAAAGAAGCACCTCTGTTAGATTTTAGAAGTGATGAATTCATCCTCATAAGTTCCCCTGTCGGAAAGCCGTATTATTCAAATGATATATCGGCATTTCAACCCCTATATTTTATCACATTCGGACATATTTTTGTGAATATTTGCATTATTTAAGAAGAAATACGTTTTCACAATAATATTAAACAAAAAGTCAACAGGTGATTTCGGCAGATTTTTCCCGATATGAAAAAGGGCAGCCTGCCGGCTGCCCCGATGGTCAGTATCATTATTTCTTCTTTCCGTATTTTTTGCTGTGTGCTTTGATAGCATTGAAGGTTTTGTCACTGATATAATGCTCGACCCTGCATGCATCCTCGGTGGCAGTTTTTGCATCTACTCCGAGCCCCATCAAAAGCTCGGTCAGTACGGTGTGGCGTTCATAGATGCGCTTTGCGATCTTTTCGCCGGCTTTCGTCAGCTTTATATATCCTTCTTCATCCCTTGTGATATATCCGTCATTTATCAGAAGCCCCATTGCACGGCTTACGGAGGGCTTGGAAAATCCCATATATTCACCGATGTCAATGGCACGGACATTAGCCATCTTCTCCGAAAGAACGAGTATTGTCTCGAGATACATTTCTCCTGATTCCTGAAGTGCCATAAAAGCCCCCTGTTTTCATAATCATATTATAGAAAGAACAGAAACGGATCGTTTATGTCAGTATACCATTTTGTACGGCTAATCTCCATAAAAAGAAAAAATCTGCGGAAAAAGCGTTGACAAGTTAGATGGCGCTAACTATAATGATTGACGGTTAGATTGTGCTAACCATTCTTTTTGACAATGGGTTAGATTACGCTAACCCGCTTAACGGAGAAGGATATGAATATGACTCTTAATGATGCAAAACTCGGAACCGAATACGTGATCAAGAAGATCGATACGGATGGCGATGAGGAAATGGAAAGTTTTCTTTTTACTCTCGGATGTTACAGCGGTGAGAACATAACCGTCGTCGATAAGAAGAAAAACCTGGTCGTTTCCATCAAGGATGCCAGATATAATATCGATCCCGAACTTGCGGCAGCTATAGAGATCTAAAATCATTTTTATATAAGAGAGGATTAAAAAATGAGGATTGCACTGACAGGAAATCCCAACAGCGGTAAGACGACAATGTACAACGCGCTGACGGGAAGAAATGAGAAGATCGGTAACTGGGCTGGTGTTACCGTCGACAGGAAGGAGAGCAAGATCAAGGAAAAGTACAACGACAGTGGTAAGGAACTTATCGCTGTTGACCTTCCCGGAGCTTATTCCATGTCTCCCTTCACTTCGGAGGAGAGCATCACAAGCGGATATGTTAAGAATGAGCATCCCGATGCCATCATCAACATAGTCGATGCGACAAACCTGAGCAGAAGCCTTTTCTTCACCACCCAGCTCCTTGAGCTCGGAATCCCCGTTGTTGTCGCCCTCAATAAGAGCGATGTTAATGATAAGAAGGGCAACAAGATCAATGAAGTTGTTCTCGCCGAAAAGCTCGGATGTCCCGTCATCAACACCGTATCCACTTCCGAAAAGGGAATCAAGGAGGCGGTAGCTCTTGCTGCAAGCCTTGAGGGCAAGGGACAGAAAGCTCCTTATCATCAGGGAGACATTGATCTTTCCAGTAAGGAAGCGGTAGAAGCTGCGGACAGAAAGAGATTTGATTTTGTCAACGGAGTAGTTAAGGATGTTGAAGTAAGAAAGACTCTTACCAAGGATAAGACCAAGGGCGATGCGATCGATAAGGTCGTTACCAATCCCATAATCGGAATCATTATCTTCGCGGCAATAATGTTTGTTGTATTCTATATCAGCCAGACTACCGTGGGAACATGGCTTGCAGATATCCTTGTCGGATGGATCGAGACATTCCAGGAGTGGGCGGGAGAGCAGCTTGGTGATGCAAATCCTCTGCTCTATGCACTGCTGATCGATGGTATCATCGGAGGTGTAGGAGCCGTTATCGGTTTCCTTCCCCTCGTTATGGTAATGTATTTTCTCATCGCACTCCTCGAGGACTGCGGATACATGGCAAGAGCTACCGTTGTTCTTGATCCTATATTCAAGAAGGTCGGTCTTTCCGGAAAATCAGTCATCCCCATGATCATCGGTACGGGGTGCGGAATCCCTGCGATCATGGCATGCCGTACGATCAAGAATGAAAGAGAGCGCAGAAGCACCGCTATGCTTGCAACATTTATGCCTTGCGGAGCAAAGCTTCCCGTCATCGCACTCTTTGCCGGAGCATTTTTCCCCGAGTCGACATGGGTAAGTTTCGTATGCTACGCACTCGGAGTGATCCTTGTTCTTCTGGGAGCACTTCTTATCAAGGCCATCACCGGCGCAAGATACCGCAAGAGCTTCTTCATCATTGAGCTTCCGGAATATAAGGTTCCCAGCCTCGGATTTGCATTCAAGAGTATGCTCGAGCGCGGTAAGGCATATATTGTAAAGGCAGGAACCATCATCCTTGTATGTAATACCGTTGTTCAGATAATGCAGTCCTTCAACTGGCACTTCGAAGTAGTCGAAGAGGGAATGGAAGATACTTCCATCCTTGCAAGTGTTGCAGGACCCTTCGCACTTCTCCTTGTCCCCGTCGTAGGCATTGTTTCCTGGCAGCTTGCCGCAGCAGCTATCACCGGCTTTATAGCAAAAGAGAACGTTGTCGGAACAATCGCTACCTGCTTTGCAATCACCAATTTCATCGATACCGAAGAGCTTGAACTCATCGGTGAAGGAAATGCCGTTGCTGCGGCTATGGGTATCACCAAGGTTGCAGCACTCGCATATCTCATGTTCAACCTTTACACTCCTCCCTGCTTCGCGGCGCTCGGTGCAATGAACTCCGAGATGAAATCCGCAAAGTGGCTCTGGGGCGCTATAGGACTTCAGCTTGCAACCGGATTTACCGTAGGATTCCTCGTATATCAGATCGGAACGATCATCGTTACCGGATCGATCGGAGCCGGATTTGTTGGCGGACTTATCGCAGTCATTTGCTTTGCAGCCATCATTACTGTTATCATTAAGAGCAATAATAAAAAGATCGCTGCGGAGTACAAACTCGGTTAATGAACGCATTGATTGCAAATATCATAATAATTCTCATCCTTGCGGTTTGCCTTACAGCTGCCTGCCTCTATATCTATAAGGAAAAGAAAAAAGGCAGGCACTGCATCGGCTGCCCCATGGCCGGAAGCTGCCCGAGGAAGGATATCTGCAGATCCGTTCCGGATAAAAGATAATTATTTCTATCGGAAATAAAGGGACGATCCCATTCAAACTTACCTCCTAAACCACTCATAATTTGCTTGCAGTTTGAAAAAATGATCGTCCCTTTGTTTTATAAATAGGTTAGTTTCTGCTAACTGAGTTAGTACTATTTCTGAGAGAAGCGGGACATGACTTTTAGGAATTCATCGGAAGATTATCTCAAAAGCATATTGATACTAAAGCGTGAAAAGGGAAATGTCAGATCTGTGGACATTGCCAAATATCTCGGTGTAACAAAGCCCAGCGTAAGCAATGCAATGAAAAAACTCCGCAAGGACGGTCTTATAAGCTTTGATGAAGAAGGTTATATCTCTTTTTCGGAAGAGGGAAGGAAGACCGCTGAGAACGTACTCAGCAAGCATATTCTTATAACCAAGATCCTTATGAAGATCGGCGTCAGCGAGGAGACCGCTTCCTCGGATGCCTGCATGATCGAGCATGCGATAAGCGACGAGACTTACAGGTGTCTTATGGATTATCAATCAAAACCCAAGGCACAGAACGTTGGCATGTTGTAAGTATTAACGGACAGGAATAAAAAAAGGAGATTATTGATGAAAAAGTTAGTTTTATTAAGACATGGCGAGAGCGAATGGAATAAGCTGAATCTTTTCACAGGCTGGATGGACGTGGATCTCAGTGAGAAAGGCGTTGAAGAGGCTAAGCTTGCCGGCAAGACTCTTAAGGATGAAGGATATGATTTCGATGTCTGCTATACCTCATATCTCAAGAGAGCCATCCATACGCTTAATATAACACTCGACAGCATGGACAGAGCATGGCTTCCGGTCAATAAGTCATGGAAGCTTAACGAGCGTCACTACGGAGCTCTTCAGGGACTCAACAAATCCGAAACTGCGGAAAAGTACGGTGAGGACCAGGTTAAGATCTGGAGACGTTCCTTCGACGTTAAGCCTCCCGAGCTTTCCGATGACGATGACAGAAGCGCTACCAAGCAGGCTATGTACAGGGATGTCGACAAGAGCCTTCTTCCCAAGAATGAGAGCCTTGAGACAACTATCGAAAGAGTTGTTCCCTATTTTGAAGAGACGATCAAGAAGGATATCATGGCCGGCAAGAGAGTCATCATCGCAGCTCACGGTAATTCCCTCAGAGCACTTGTTAAGTACTTCGACAATATGTCGAATGACGATATCATCGGAGTCAATATCCCCACCGCAGTGCCTCTTGTATATGAATTCGATGATGATATGAAGGTTATAAGACATTATTATCTCGGCGACCAGGAAGCTCTTAAGGCTAAGATGGAAGCTGTAGCAAATCAGGGTAAGAAGAACTGATCCGATAGATAGAGGAATCAAGAATGAGCCCCATAGTATCAAATCTGATAATCATCCTTATATTGGGTTTTCTTTTGTTTTTCTCCGTAAAGAGCACGATCTCTCATTTTAGGGGCGAGGGATCGTGCTGCGGGGGAGGAAGCCGCGATGTAAAGGTGAAGACCAAAAAACTCGGAACCGTCGTCTCCACTAAGGTAATAAAGATTGACGGAATGCATTGTGAACACTGTTATGCAAGGGTTCACAATACCCTTAATTCCATGGACGGAGTCAGTGCGAAGATCCGTGGAAAAAAGGGAGAAGCCGTTATAAGGCTTGAAAAAGAGATCGATGACAGCGTTCTGATGAAAGTGATAGATGATCTCGGATATACCGCTGTTTCGATAAAAAATGTGTAGTGTGTGGAGGATAAAATGAGCTTAAGCGAAGCTAAGTGAAGATTGCCTGCATAAATGTCGCAAGATGCTTTGAATCGTAGTATAGTGTAATAAAACTACGTATTTAGGAGTCATCATAATGGGAATTATAGAGTTGCTGCTTTTGGCAGTCGGCCTTTCTATGGACGCATTTGCCGTATCAATATGTAAAGGCATCGAAACAAAGAAAGCCGGATTTAAGCAGCTGATGCTGTGCGGAATATGGTTTGGCTGTTTTCAGGGGCTTATGCCGTTCATAGGATATCTTCTGGGATCGAAACTCGAATTCATCATTAATAAGATTGCTCCGTGGCTCGCATTCATTCTTCTTGCCGTCATCGGAGTGAATATGATCAGGGAAGCTTTTTCTTCGGAAGAAGAGGAAGCAAGGACCGGATTTGATGTAAGATCAATGTTCATTCTGGCTGTGGCGACGTCCATAGATGCACTCGCGGTCGGAATAACATTTGTTGCGGTTCCCGTAGTGATCATAGATGCTTCTTCTCTGGCAAATACTTTTCTTGCATGCGTGATAATAGCTGTCACGACATTTGCATTTTCCTCTGTCGGGGTAAAGATAGGAAATGTATTCGGAACAAGATATAAATCCGGAGCTGAGGCGGCCGGTGGATTTGTTCTTGTCTTTATCGGTCTCAAGATACTGCTTGAGCATCTCGGTGTACTCGATTTTATGGGCAATGGGGATGTCCTGTTCGGGCTGCTGATCCCTTTTGTCGGAACGGTGCTCGGATCGGCTCTCGTATTCTTGACAGAAAGCGACATCAAGCAGGATCTGAAGCTTATTATGAATGGTATGGCCGGCGGTATCATGATGGCCTGTTCTATGTGGACGCTCCTTTATCCTCCGATCCTCAGGGGAAAAGTATACATTGCGGCTTTGGGATTCATCATAGGAATCGGATTTCAGTATCTGCTTGATAAGGCGGTACCGCATACACATGTATTCCTGAATGCGGAAGAGGGTCCGTCCAGCAAAATGAAGCATTCTCTGAAGATAATGATGTCGGAGGTGATACATCATGTTCCCGAGGGAATGGCTATAGGTATTTTGTTTGCGGGCGCTCTCAACGGCACCGATGGCATCACTTTGACGGCTGCCTTTGCACTTACGGTAGGAATAGCGGTACAGAACATACCCGAAGCGGCTTTTGTTTCAAATCCTATCAGGGTAAGAGGAGAAGAAAAGGGAAAATCATTTTTGATGGGCGTTGTTTCCGGTGTTATCGAGCCGATCCTCGGAATAGTCATGATCATTATTGTGATGGCTTTCCCGGGGCTTCTCATGTTTTTAATGGCACTTACGGGCGGGGCTATAGCTTTCCTTGTTATTGAGGAAAATATTCCGTCAATGGCAACGGAAAAGCACTCTGATAAAGGTACCTTGGCATTTGCGGTGTTTTTCTGTCTTATGATGATTCTTACATTTTCGGCAGGACAGTCTTTCTGAGATTCAATTGTTATTACCCATAGGGTACAATTGTTACTTCGCAAAAAGCGGAGTAATATATTGAGATGCGGTTAGCAATATCTAACCTCAAAAGAAAGTTAAAGATATGATCACGGTTTCTTTTTTCCTTCTTTTGCGACAGCTTCCATTTTAGCCCTGAGGATCCTTTTATCCTCAAGGTAATAATGCTTGATCACATTCATATCATCATCGAATTCATATACAAGCGGAACACAATTCGGGATGTTTACGCTGACTATCTCATCTTCGGTAAGACTGTCCAGATACTTGACAAGTGCTCTCAGGGTATTATTGTGAGCTGTTATGAGTACTCGTTTTCCGGCAAGTATATCCTTTACGATCGTTTTTTTATAGTAGGGGATCACTCTCTTTGTCACGGTTTTGAGACTTTCGTATTGATTCACCTGAGCGTTATCCGAAACTTCGTATACGGCCGGCTTCAGTGCGCTTTCATCATCGACATAGTATAACTCGGGCGGTTTGACATCATAAAACCTTCTCCATATTTTGACCTGGTAATCTCCGTATTTTACCGCTGTATCGGATTTATTCAATCCCTGCAGATCTCCGTAATGTCTTTCGTTAAGCTTCCACGATTTGATAACGGGAAGCTGTGCCCTGTCCATGGTGTCCAATGTTATATTCAGCGAGTGTATTGCTCTTTTAAGATTTGATGTATAACAGACATCGAAATCATACCCCTCTTTCATCAGAGTCTGTCCCGCCTGTTTTGCGTCTTTACATCCCTTTTCGCTGAGATCCACATCCACCCATCCGGTATACAGATTCAGTTTATTCCATTCACTTTCGCCGTCTCTTAACAGAACTAATTTCTTCATGAGTGATTTCACCTTTTGTCATTACGCCGGTGCGTTCGGTTACCTATTGCTAACCCTAATTATCTGTCCAAAACACCTGTAAATGTCAAGAATATTTTATAAAATAATAATAATTATACCATTAATACGTCCTTGACTAAAAAATAACAATATAATATAATCTTTTCAGTTAGCAACTGCTAACCGTTGAATAAATCATGTGGGTTCCTCTTCTTCATATCCGAACCTATGACGGATATGAAAGGAGGAATTCCGTATTTAAACTGAAAAGGAGTATTTGAAACAGATGAGCTATCTTGAAATTGAAAAAGTAATCGGAAGAGAAATACTCGATTCAAGAGGAAATCCCACCGTAGAGGCTGAGATCACACTTGCCGACGGAACCGTAGCTACCGGAACCGCACCCAGCGGTGCATCGACCGGTGAATTTGAAGCTCTTGAACTCAGAGACGGTGATAAGTCCAGATATCTCGGCAAGGGGGTTACCAAGGCTGTTAATAATATCAATACCGTTATTGCCGATGCAATTGTCGGACTCGAGGCTTCCGATACATACGCTGTAGATGCGGCTATGATCAAGGCTGACGGAACCAAGGACAAATCTAAGCTTGGCGCAAATGCCATCCTCGCAGTTTCGATAGCAACCGCAAGAGCCGCAGCTAAATCTCTCGATATCCCCCTGTACAGATTCCTCGGAGGTGTATCCGGAAACAGACTTCCGGTCCCCATGATGAACATACTTAACGGCGGAGCACATGCAGACAGCGCCGTTGATACCCAGGAATTTATGATCATGCCCGTCGGAGCACCTTCATTTAAGGAAGCACTTCGCTGGTGCGCCGAAGTATTCCATAATCTTAAGAAGCTCATCAAGGATATGGGCGATGTTACCGCTGTAGGTGATGAGGGCGGATTTGCTCCTAACCAGCTTAAGAGCGATGAAGAGGCTATAGAGAAGATCCTTGAAGCAATCAAGGCTGCAGGCTTTGAGCCCGGCAGGGATTTCATGATCGCAATGGATGCAGCTGCTTCCGAGTGGAAGAGCGAGAAGGGAAAGGGCTTCTACAAGCAGCCCAAGTCCGGAAGAGAATTCACTTCCGATGAGCTCATAGCACATTGGGAGAGCCTTGTTGATAAGTATCCCATCATTTCCATCGAGGACGGACTGGATGAAGAAGACTGGGAAGGCTGGCAGAAGATGACCGCCAAGATCGGAGGAAAGGTACAGCTTGTAGGTGACGATCTCTTTGTTACCAATACCGAACGTCTCAGCAAGGGCATCAGCCTCGGCGCCGGAAACTCGATCCTTATTAAGCTCAATCAGATCGGTTCCGTTTCCGAGACTCTTGAAGCTATCAAGATGGCACACAATGCCGGCTATACCGCAATCTCTTCCCATCGTTCCGGAGAAACCGCCGATACCACGATCGCCGATCTTGCAGTTGCTCTTAACACCTGCCAGATCAAGACCGGTGCTCCCAGCCGTTCGGAGCGTGTGGCTAAGTACAATCAGCTTCTCAGGATCGAGGAACAGCTCGGTGACAGTGCCGTATATCCCGGAATGAACGCATTTCACGTTAAGAAATAACCGGAAAACATTCTGCTTATCAGATGGCCTTATTATGGGGGAAATGGCGTCGATATTATTCGGCGCCATTTTCGAAAGAAAGGCATAAATACCCATTGACAAATTATATCGCGTCAAATATAATTAAGAAAAACACAAAACTGTCAAGGAGGTATGACTATGAATTTTTATGATCTTAGTGTAACATCAGCTACAGGCGAAGAGATATCAATGAAGGATTATGAAGGAAAGGTTGTCCTGGTAGTCAATACTGCGACCGGATGCGGCTTCACTCCTCATTACAAGGATATCGAAGCCATGTACGAGAAGTATCACGACAGGGGATTTGAGGTCATTGACGTTCCCTGCAACCAGTTTGCCGGACAGACTCCCGGTACGGATGAAGAGATTCATGAATTCTGCACGTTGAAGTATAATACGCAGTTTCCCCAGATGAAGAAATCCGATATCAACGGAGAAAATGCCATCCCTCTTTTCAAATTTCTGAAAGAGCAGAAGGGTTTCGAGGGCTTTGGAAAGGGACCGGCAGCTCTTGCAATGAATGTGATGCTCTCCAAGATTGACAAGGATTATAAGAATAATCCGGATATCAAATGGAACTTTACCAAATTTGTTATCGACCGCACCGGAAACGTGGTCGCAAGATTCGAACCCACCGAAAAGATGGAAAACGTCGATAAGTGCGTTGGAGAACTTATTTAGGAGGACAAAAAGTGGCACAGGAATACGAACAGCTTTTACTTAAGAATCAGTTATGTTTCCCTCTTTATGCCTGCGGAAGAAAGATAGTGGCAACATATACGCCCTACCTCAAACCGCTCGGCCTGACTTACACCCAGTACATTGTTTTTATGGTTCTCTGGGAGAAAGAAAGTGTTAATGTCGGACAGCTCGGAAGTGCACTGCATCTTGATGCGGGAACTCTGACTCCGCTCTTAAAGCGCCTTGAGAAAGACGGATATATAACCAGAGCCCGTTCCAAGGATGATGAAAGGGTAACCAATATCTGCATAACCAAAAAGGGAAACGATCTTAAGAAAAAGTGTAAGGATATTCCTCTTAAACTTGCCTCCGAAGGATCGGCACTTACAAAGAAAGAGGCAGAGGAACTCTACAGACTTTTATACAAATACCTCGGAGATTGATATTCTCACAATATTTTGGGATGAGCGGGAAGATCATATTATCTTCCCGCACATTTTTGATATTAGGTTAGATATAACTAACCTAATAACGGAATTATAATATATATGTTCGGAAAGGAAAGAAATAAAAATGATCAATACGGTTTTATCGGGATTGCTTATACCGTTCATAGGAACCGCGGCCGGTGCCGGATGCGTTTTCTTTTTAAAAAATGACCTGAAAGAGAATGTACAGAAGGCACTTTCAGGGTTTGCTGCGGGTGTGATGGTTGCAGCATCCATATGGAGTCTTATAGTACCTGCGATCGACCAGTGTGCCGATAAGGGAAAACTTGCATTTTTACCGGCATTCATCGGTTTCTGGTTTGGAATACTTTTCCTGCTTCTGCTTGATCATGTGATCCCTCATCTTCATGTTGCGGAGAACCAGGCTGAAGGCCCCAAGAGCCACCTGACCAGAGTTGCGATGCTTGTGTTTGCGGTAACTCTCCATAATATTCCCGAAGGAATGGCTGTTGGTGTTGTATATGCCGGACTTCTTAGCGGATCCGCAAACATCACTGCGGGCGGAGCACTGGCTCTTGCACTCGGAATCGCAATACAGAATTTCCCCGAGGGCGCAATTATCTCAATGCCGCTTTATGCCGAGGGAAAGAGCAAGCCGAAATCATTCGTATTAGGCGTTCTGTCAGGTGCGGTGGAACCTGTTTTTGGCGGACTGACCGTTCTGCTTGTCGGACTTGTTGTTCCTGCCATGCCGTATCTTCTTTCTTTTGCCGCAGGCGCAATGCTTTATGTTGTTGTAGAGGAACTTGTTCCGGAGATGTCTGCGGGAAAGCATTCGAATGTGGGAGTTGTTGCGTTCGCCGTCGGTTTCAGCATTATGATGGCACTGGATGTGGCACTTGGATAATGATCATTTTAGACATACGAATAGAATACAATTAAAAAAATATAAATTTACAGAAGTATATTCGGCAAGATCAACATTTAATGCTGATTTTGCCGAATTATTATTTATAATGTAATTAAACCTGTGATAGATAAATTTAATGAATAAATATATTTGGAGTTATTGATGGGATCGTTGCTTTTAGCTGTGATATATATGATATTCATAAGCCTCGGACTTCCGGATTCGCTTCTCGGTTCCGGATGGCCCAAGATGCAGGAGGCTTTTAATGTTCCGTCATCCTATGCCGGATATATCTCGATGACAATATCCTTTATGACGATCATTTCCGCACTCTTAAGTCCGAGACTGATAAAGAGGTTTCATACAAAATGGATCGTCATAGTTTCCATTGTAATGACGATACTGGGGCTTTTGGGATTCTCGGTATCCAAGGAATACTGGGTACTGTTTGTGATAGCGGTTCCTTACGGACTCGGAGCGGGAGCAATCGATGCGTCCGTAAATCATTATGTCGCAAATCATTATTCGAGTTCGGCCATGAATTTCCTGCATTGCTTTTACGGTGTCGGTGCTGTGATAAGTCCGTACATCATGGCGCTTGCACTTAGTAAGGCAAGGTGGAATGAGGGATATCGCTGGACTGCATATGTCCAGGCGGGCATAATGCTTATCTGCATTCTTTCACTTCCTTTATGGAAAAAGACGGAAGCAGACTCCGATGATGAAGAGATCAAAAACAGTGCCGGGATAAAGGAAACACTAAAGGTCCCCGGAGTCATTCTCACATTGATCGCATTTTATGCGTACTGTTCCGGAGAGGCGACTTGCTTTCTGTGGACACCGAGTTACTTTGCGGGAACAAGGACAGGATTATCGGATGAGCTGATTGCTTCTTTCGGTTCACTTATATTCGGAGGATTGATGCTCGGAAGGCTGATCTCGGGTTTTGTTTCCAATAAACTGGGCGACCGTCTCCTGATCCGCATAGGGATTATTGTTGAACTGATCGGAATAGCTCTTGTATTTATTCCCGGAACTCACTATATGGTAGCTGCTGTCGGGTTCGTTATCGTCGGAACGGGAATGGGGCCTGTATACCCTGCGATACAGCATATGACTCCGGTGAATTTCGGAAAAAGATATTCGGCCGCCGCTATCGGTCTTCAGATGGCTTCGGCTTATGTGGGAAGCACTTTCATGCCGATGATATTCGGAATAATGCAGCAAAAAATTGGTATAGCGATAATGCCGGTATATCTTCTGATATTTGCTGTTATGAATATCGGCCTTCTGGAAATGGCATACCGCAAGGCAGATGCAAATATGGATAAATGATCATACAAACGCAGAAAGAGGTTTAATATGGAAAAATATATTGAAGGTAATAAGGCTGCATGGGAAGAGGCATTTGATAACAGGGACGCATCCTGGGGCGCCGATATAACTGAGCGCATGCAAAAAGAAGAATATCCGTTTTTCGAAAAAGAAATGGTCGATGTTTTGAAACATATCGATACCGAAGGAAAGACGATCGGACAATTCTGCTGCAATAACGGCAGGGAACTGCTTTCTTTGGTTAAAAACGGAAAGGCCTTGAAGGGCGTGGGTTTTGATATTGCGGAAAACCAGGTCGCATTTGCGAATGAAAAAGCCAAGGAGCTAAACCTGCCCTGCAAATTCGAAGCAGTAAACATTTATGATATTGATGACAGATACAAAGAGCGGTTTGACATTGTGATCATTACCATAGGAGCGCTGTGCTGGTTTGAAGATCTGAACAGATTTTTTGAGATAGTATCAAAATGCATGAAGCCCGGAGCGGTGATCGTGCTTAACGAACAGCATCCTTGCACGAATATGCTGGCAACGGAAGGTGATGATGAATTTGATCCCGAACACAGGATGGAATGTCATTTTTCATACTTTGAGCATGAATGGACCGGAAACGGCGGCATGTACTATATGACTCTGAAGAGTTATCATTCAAAGACTTTCACCGATTTCACTCACTCGATGTCGGAAATAATATCCGGAATGTGCAGTAACGGAATTGTTGTCACCGGACTTCGGGAATTCGATCATGATATCAGCGGAGGTTTTACCGCAATAGATCACAGCGGCTATCCGCTTTCAATGATCCTGCAGGGGAAGAAGCTTTGAGACGGACTATATAATTTTGGGTTAATTGCGAAGAAAGGATTAAAGATGGATAGTTTTATAGATGCATTACTGTCTCAGAAGACAGATAAGATTCCCGATGAATATGACTGGTTTGCTCCGCTTCTCGGAGATTGGGACTGCGATTATTTTGATGAGCTGAACGGACAAAAAAGATATGTAAAGGGAGAATGGATATTCAGAAGAGTACTTGAAGGCGCGGGAATACAGGATATTTTTATCTTTCCTTCCCGGGCAACTAAGGAAACGTCCCCTCAGCCTGATGGAGAATACGGATCTTCTTTACGTATGTTTAACCATTTTGAAAACTGTTATGACGTTGTTTATACATGCGATCATTGCATGAAGAGGCTCAGATTCACGAAAGAGAAAGATAAGCTGGTCGGAAAAGTGCTGGATGAAGAGAATTCATATTGGATCTTTTCAGATATCACAGAAAACAGTTTTGTCTGGAGAAATGTAATGATCCCTGAAGACGGAACACAGATATTGGATTGTGAAATTCATGGTAAACGCGTGAAGTAAGATTTTGATCAGCTTTCATTATAATGTGCCGATAAACAGGAGGTATTAACATAATGATTACCGGATTACATCATATATCTTTGAAGTGCGGAACGCCTGAGGAGTTTGATAAAGCAAAAGCGTTTTATATTGATCTTTTAGGCTTTGCAAAAGTGAGAGAATGGCCGGAAGGGATAATGATCGACTTTGGGAATGGAATGCTGGAGATTTTCTGTAACGGAGCCGGGATCAAAACCAAAGGAGCTTTGCGGCATATAGCATTTGCAACCGATAATGTAGATGAGATGATCGATAAGATAAAAAGTGCCGGGTATGAAGTGTTCATTGAACCGAATAATATTGTAATAAAATCGGAACCTGAATTTCACGCAAGAATGGCATTTTGTTTTGGACCTCTTGGTGAAGAAATAGAATTATTTCAGGAACTTTAACTTCCGGGTTAAATATTTATAAAATGAAAAGACAGATTAACGGTAAATATATCTAGGGGTTGAAGGTGTAATCATGGTGAATGAATTTAACGAATATGTACATGAGGTTTTTTCCACAGCTGGTGATATCACCATAAAATCTATGATGGGCGGATACCTTGTGTATTTTAAAGGCAAGCTGATCGGTGACATTTGCGATAATGAAGTGTTTTTAAAGAGAACACCGACATCGGACAGACTTCTTTCAGACTCGGAATTGCGTTATCCTTATGAGGAGTCAAAAACGCTGATGCACGTATTCGACAAATTTGAAGATACGGATTTGATTGTAGAATTATTGGAAGGCATGTATGCAGAACTGCCTGAAAAGAAATCAAAGAAAGCAAAATGAGATATCTGATTCGTTTTCCTAATTATAGACAGGAATGTGACCCACTTTAATGATTTTCCGTCTATATATAGGAAGCAGGAAACGGATATAGAAAACAAGGAGCGGCATGATGATAAAATTACAAATAATTTCGTATGTGGTATACGGACTACTGACTTTGCTTCTTATAGGTATTGGTTCTACAATCATCAAACTGAAGAAAAAGAAGATATCCGCAGGTGCGGCTATAGCGATGATGCTGATATTTGTAATTGTGATGTTAGTGGCTTCATATCCTTACTTTGTTATTTACCGCGGATTACCTGCGGGAAGCGGCAGAGTTGTCGGAGAGTATACTGAGTTTTCTTCCATGGGGACTTACTGGTCCGATGAACAGTGGAAGATTGGAGCCAATAAGTACGGCGAACCCATTTTCGGAGATCCCGAGGAAGCATTTGAGCTCGCTAACGAGGAATTCGAAGACATAATCGAGCTTATTCAGGATGAATACGGATTTGATGATTTCTCAATGAAAACTTATGATCAGTACTCTTATGTGATATTTAAAGTAAATGCAAGCGGTGATGCCGCAAAACAACAGTTCAGATTCTTCGAATTCATAGAGATCTATGAGAACAGCCGGAAAACATGGCATTACCTGCCGGCGGAGGGCTGGGAAAGAAATCATATCGGAAGCTTGTAAAAGGAGATTATAAAGATGCTAATGATCAATGACCGGCAGGGCTTTGCTTTGCCGGTCATTTTTTATCCTTGACGGCTAATTGAAATTAGCTTACAATATAGCTAATTCAAATTAGCCAAATGTGATATAAAAACTGCTCATGCAGTATAAAGAGGAAATGAAATGGATACCCGGCACAGAATAATAGATGAAGCGCTGACATTGTTTTCCGAAAAAGGATATGCAAATGTTTTTGTTGCTGATATTGCGGAGAGAGTGGGCATCAAGGCTCCATCCCTGTACAAGCATTTTAAAAACAAGCAGGCTATTTTTGATGCGATCATTGAAGAGATGAACAGGCGTTTTTTGGAGGAGGCCGGTGCTTTACGGATAAACGGATCTGATGCTGTGGCAGATGCGGAAATCTATAAGCACATATCTGAAGAACAGCTGATAATTCTCGGAAAAAATCTGTTTCTGTATTTCCTGCATGATGACTACACAAGGCGTTTTCGTAAGATGCTTACGATTGAACAATTTCATGACAAAGAACTTGCAGCTGCGTATATGAAACAGTATGTGGATGATCCGCTTTCATACCAGGGGATGCTTCTCGGACTGATGGTTTCTTCCGGAGTGTTGCAGACTGAGAATGTTGAGATCATGACATTACATTTTTATGCTCCGATCTATATGCTGCTGACGATATGTGATCGTGAACCGAAGCGAGAGGCTAAGGCACTTAAGACACTGGAAGCACACATCAGGCAGTTCAACAGGTTATATGCAAGAGATGAAAAAACGATCAAGACCGCTAAGAAAAAGCCCCGGAGGAATGTATAATGAAGATCACAGTCGTTAACGGAACCGAGAAAAAAGGAGTTACGTATAAGCTCAAGGAAATCTTCCTTGAACAGTTCAGGGACAATGCGGAGATTACGGAATTCTATCTTCCGAAGGATGGGCCGGGATTTTGCACGGGATGCACGGCGTGTTTTTTGACATATCAGAATCTTTGTAAGGATGCCGAAACGGTGCAAAAGATTGAAAAGGCCCTTCTGGAAGCAGATCTTCTGGTATTTACCTCACCTGCCTATGTTTTCCATACAACCGGAGCTATGAAAGCGATGCTGGATCACTTCGGATACAGATGGATGTCGCATCGTCCGGCAAAGGAAATGTTCGGAAAGCGTGCGGTGATCATCACTCAGTGCCTTGGAGCCGGCGGATCATCGGCGGCAAAAGATATAAAGGACAGCCTTTCCTGGTGGGGTATAAGCTATATACGTAAGTGCGGTTTTAAACTGATGAGTGAAATTCATTGGGACAAGCTTCCTGAGAAAAAGCGCGATGCAATGACTAAGAAACTGACTTCCCTGGCACAGAAAATGCTTAAGATAGATTATTCCAAACCTGCGCATACGGGAATGATTACAAAGATAAAATTCTATATGGTAAGAATGCTTCAGACAGGCCTTGGCAAAGACAATCCGGAGTATACGGATTTTAAATATTGGAAATCGAACGGCTGGATAGACGGAGTAAGACCCTGGCGGCCGGAGTGATGGATTGGCGTCCTGTTGATATTGACGTTGGTATGTTTTACATTCTTGTGACGAAATCCAGTTCGTTTTCTTTTCCCTGTTCGAGTATTTCTAAAAGGCGATAAGCGGCCCCGGTAGGATGGGTTCTTCCCAATTCCCATGCCTCGACTGTTTTTTTTGAGACGCCCATAAAATCTGCAAATGTATTTTGTGTCATTCCGGCTTTGTTGCGAATGCTTTTGATTTCTTTATTGGAATATTTTTTTATAGGCGTAATTATATAAACGGTCTTTTTGGCTTTTCCGTTTCCGCGTTCGTATTCTATTGCTTCCTGCAAACCTTCACTAAGATCTTCAAATAACTTGCTCATGCTTAATGCCTCCTGTTATTTGCTGCTTCTTCTTTTAGTGATTTCACCAATTTCCTTAATACGTTCTTTTCTTCTTTTGATAAGTTTTCTTTTTCGTTTTTAGCAAAAGCGGTTAAAAGGTAAGTTACTTCATATTCTTCGAAATCTGCATAACACACTCGTATGCTTCCGCTTTTTCCTTTGTTTTCTAAAGGAAATCGGACTTTTCGTATGCCTCCGGTTCCTTCCATAACCGGACCTGATTTAGGATCCTTTAATAACATTATCTGAAGTGCAAGGAGCTCTTCTTCACCTAATCCTATTTCATTCCATCGTTTAGAGAATATAGGTAATTCAATAAATGATCTGATCAATCCGTCCACGCAGATTCTCCTTTCAAAGTATATACCCTACAATGTAGGGCGTCAATTATTGTATAATGATACAGTCAAAGTTACTTATATTGATGTCGTGATTTGTAAGCAGAAACTGCAGAATTAGAATTTATTGATTAACTAAAGTATTTGAAAACCTGCTTACGCAGATATATTAACATAAATTTTTGATTTGAAAAGAAAAAAAACGATTCCCTTTCTGCGTAAGGGAATCGTTTTATAGAATTTATTCTGATTATATTATTCAGTCTTTGATCACAAGCTCTACGGGGCAGTGGTCGGAACCCATTATATCGGTATGGATGTCCGCACTTACGAGCCTGTCTTCAAGTTTCTTCGACGCAACAAAATAATCGATGCGCCATCCCGCGTTGTTCTCTCTTGAATGGAACATATAGGACCACCAGGAATAGATGTCCTTCCTGTCGGGATAGAAATATCTGAAAGTATCTATATATCCGCTCTCCAGAACCTTTCCGAATGCAGCTCTTTCTTCATCGGAGAAGCCTGCGTTGTGGTGATTGGATGAGGGATTCTTGAGATCAATCTCATTATGCGCAACATTGAGGTCACCGCAGTAGATGACCGGCTTTTTCTTTTCCAGTTTCAGTATATATGCAAGGAATGCTTCTTCCCATTTCATTCTGTAATCAAGCCTTGCAAGCTCTCTTTGTGAGTTGGGTACATATACCGTAATGAAGTAGAAGTCATCAAATTCCGCAGTTATGACACGGCCTTCGTGATCGTGTTCTTCAATTCCGATTCCGTATGAAACGCTCAAAGGCTCTTTTTTCGTAAAGAGTGCGGTTCCGGAGTATCCTTTCTTTTCCGCATAGTTCCAGTACTGATGATATCCGGGAAGATCGAGTTCAAACTGTCCTTCGGAAAGCTTTGTTTCCTGAAGGCAGAATATGTCCGCATCAAGCTTCGCAAAAGAATCCGCAAAGCCTTTTCCCGAGCATGCCCTGAGTCCGTTAACGTTCCAAGAGATGAATTTCATAACCGTGCATCCTTTCAGAATTCGATATGGGTATTATAACACAAAACCCCTCCGCCCATTACAGGCAGAGGGGTTCGAAGAAAAACAGGAAGAAAAGTTTATCAGCTGAATAAGATATTGTTCATAACTGTCTCGAGATACTCCTGCCTGCCCGAACCGGGAGATGCGGGCTTCTTGAGTTCTGCGGCATGTGCGGCTGCTTCCTCGAGAGTGATGCTTCTGTCACGGATCTTCTTGCCGATTCCGTCCGAGTAACTGGAATAACGCTCTTTTACGAATTCATCGATTCGTCCGTCCTCAATGATGGCTGCTGCCTTGATGAGGCCGAGAGCAAATGCATCCATTCCGGAGATGAATGCATAGAACATATCCTCGGGTGTGTTGGAAGGACGTCTGTTCTTGGAGTCGAAGTTAAGTCCGCCTCTTAATCCGCCTGCCTTCAGGATCTCATACATTGCAAGCGTTGTATCGTAAACATTGGTAGGGAACTGATCGGTGTCCCATCCGAGAAGGGTATCACCCATGTTCGCATCAACGGATCCCATCATATCTTCAACGGCGCAGACACGAAGCTCATGCTGGAATGTATGTCCTGCCAAAGTTGCGTGGTTTGCTTCGATGTTCATTCTGAAGTCCTTGTCGAGACCGTTCTTTCTGAGGAATCCGATAGCGGTTGCGGCATCGAAATCATACTGATGCTTCATGGGCTCCTTCGGCTTGGGCTCAATATAGAAATCACCTTTGAATCCGATCTTGCGTCCGTAATCTCTTGCAAGGGTAAAGAGTGTTGCGATGTTCTCCTGCTCAAGCTTCATATCGGTATTGAGGAGAGTCTCGTATCCTTCACGTCCGCCCCAGAATACATAACCTTTCGCACCGAGCTTGACCGCATTCTCGAGTCCCTTCTTGACCTGTGCCGCTGCGAAGCACCATACATCCGCGGAGTTGGAGCTTGCGGCACCGTTCATGAAACGGGGATTGCTGAACATGTTGCAGGTTGCCCAGAGACATTTGATATCGGTTCCCTTTGTCTTTTCAACGATGTAGTCGGTTATCTCATCGAGTCTTCTGTTGGTTTCGTTTATGTCATCGGGATCCTCGGGGCAGATGTCCGCATCGTGGAAGCAGTAGTACTTGATGCCGAGCTTCTTCATGAATTCGATACCTGCATCAACCTTTGCCTTGGCGTGCTCCATTGTTCCGGGAACCGCACCGAAGCTCTTGTCGGCAGTACCTGTTCCGAACATGTCAACACCGTTCGCACAGAGATTGTGCCACCATGCCATGGCGAAGTTCAGATGATCTTCCATGGTCTTGCCCATGATGACTTTTTTTGCATCATAGTACTTGAATGCAAGAGGATTCTCGCTTGAAGGCCCTTCGAACTTTATCTCGGGCACATTTGGGAAAAACTCACTCATACATACACCTCTTTCTTTTACGGTTAGCAATTGCTAACCGAATGATAAAAAAATTACCCGCAAAGGGTTTTAACTGAATAAAATCATATCATTTTTGTGGGTATATATAAATAAAAATTTTGCTAAAAAAACATATTGACATAAACCCACCAAAATGGTATGTTTATCTAGCATCCAGTTAGCAAGCGCTAACCGCCTCCGATTTTTACATTATCAAAATAGAAAGGTTTATATATATGAGTAAAGTTGCAGTGGTTTTTTGGAGCGGAACCGGTAATACCGCTCAGATGGCTCAGGCAGTAGTCGAGGGAGCAACCGTGGCGGGAGCTGAGGCAGTTTTGATAAATGCGTCTCAGTTTACCGCTGATGATATGGATAATTATGATGCCGTGGCATTCGGATGCCCGGCTATGGGAGCAGAGGTTCTGGAAGAAAGTGAATTCCAGCCCATGTTCGATTCTGTCGAATCCAAACTCTCCGGCAAAAAGACCGGTCTTTTCGGTTCTTATGGATGGGGAGACGGAGAGTGGATGAGACAGTGGGAGGATCAGGTAAGAGGTGACGGTGCTCAGCTCGTTGCCGATCCTGTCACAGCCCACGAAGCTCCCGATGATACGGCCCTTTCCGATTGCCGCGCGCTCGGCAGATCGCTGGCATAAAGGCCGGAATTAACTTAGCCCACCATTAGGCTTAATCAGCCTGTACATTTTAACACCCCCTACACATGAGATGCCGCCCGAAAGGGTGGCATCTTGTCGTGTTTTTCTGTACAAACCCAGCGAAAAACGTTATAATTTCTGATTGGATGCGTGTTTTTTCATAAAGTAAGCAATGACTGATTTATGATAAATCATTCAAAATTCTTTAAGGAGGCAACTACATGATTTATTCAACAGAAGTAAAAGCGATGTGTCCTGTACACCAGGGCGTTCATCACGGCGCTGCTCCCATTCCCGAAGAAGCAAAATGGGTAAAGGCAAAAGAGGTTAAGGACATTTCCGGATACACTCACGGTATCGGCTGGTGTGCTCCCCAGCAGGGATGCTGCAAGCTGTCCCTCAATGTTAAGGACGGCATCATCCAGGAAGCTCTTGTTGAGACTATCGGATGCTCAGGTATGACCCATTCCGCAGCTATGGCTTCAGAGATCCTTCCCGGACTTACCGTTCTCGAAGCTCTTAACACCGATCTCGTATGCGATGCTATCAATACCGCAATGAGAGAGCTCTTCCTTCAGATCGTTTACGGACGTACCCAGTCCGCATTCTCTGAGGACGGACTTCAGATCGGTGCAGGTCTTGAGGACCTTGGAAAAGGAACCCGTTCAATGGTAGGTACTACTTACGGAACACTCGAGAAGGGACCCAGATATCTCGAGCTTACCGACGGATATATCACTCAGCTCGCTCTTGACGAGAACGATGAGATCATCGGTTACAAGTACATCAATTTCGGAAAGATGATGGATTTCATCAAGGCCGGAGACGATGCTGTCAAGGCTGTTGAGAAGGCTTCAGGTCAGTACGGACGTGTAGCTGATGCAGTCAGATTTATTGACCCTCGTAAAGAGTGATAAAGGGAGGATTAGAAAATGGCAAAATTTGAATCATATGAGAGAAGAGAGCCCCAGATCCTTGCCAAACTCGCTGAGTACGGGATCAAGTCGATTGATGAGGCTGAACAGATCACTAAGGATGCAGGACTTGATGTTTATCATCTTATCGAGGGCATTCAGCCCATCTGCTTTGAAAATGCTAAGTGGGCATACACCGTAGGTGCTGCCATCGCTATCAAGAAGGGATGCCGCAAGGCTGCAGACGCTGCAGCAGCTATCGGAGAAGGACTCCAGGCATTCTGTATCCCCGGATCCGTTGCAGACACCCGTAAGGTTGGTCTCGGACACGGAAACCTCGGAAAGATGCTCCTTGAAGAAGAGACCGAGTGCTTCGCATTCCTTGCAGGACACGAGTCATTCGCAGCAGCTGAAGGCGCTATCGGTATCGCTGAGAAGGCTAACAAGGTTCGTCAGAAGCCCCTCCGCGTTATCCTTAACGGACTCGGCAAGGACGCTGCACAGATCATCTCCCGTATCAACGGATTCACCTTCGTTGAGACCGAGTACGATCCTTACACCAACACCGTAAAGGAAGTTTCCAGAACCTGTTACTCCAAGGACGCTAACAGCCCCAGAGCTAAGGTTAACTGCTATGGCGCTAACGATGTCTGCGAAGGCGTTGCAATCATGTGGAAAGAGAACGTTGACGTATCCATCACCGGAAACTCAACCAACCCCACCAGATTCCAGCATCCCGTTGCAGGTACCTACAAGAAGGAGAGACTTGAGGCAGGCAAGAAGTACTTCTCAGTTGCTTCGGGCGGCGGTACCGGACGTACCCTTCACCCCGATAACATGGCTGCAGGTCCCGCTTCCTACGGTATGACCGACACCATGGGCCGTATGCATTCAGACGCTCAGTTCGCCGGATCTTCATCGGTTCCCGCACACGTTGAGATGATGGGACTTATCGGCGCAGGTAACAACCCTATGGTTGGTATGACCGTTTCCACCGCAGTTTCAATCGAAGAGGCTGCAAAGGCAGGAAAGTTCTAAATCTTACCACTGCATAACGAATCCCCCGAAGGCTGAGCCCTCGGGGGATTTTTTTATTCTGACTAAATGAGTCACGGGGACTGTCCCCGCGACTCATTTTCAGATCAGCTGTATGAGCTTGCAGTTTTTGATGCCTTCTTTCCAGAAATCTTCGAGCTGTCTTCTTTTCACATGGCACACTATCGATGAGTCCATTGCTCCGTGCCCGACGATAAGGACATCCTTTCCTTCTTTTACAAGCGGATATGCAACTTCTTCGAGGAAATTTCCTGTTCTGGCCATCAGGTCATCTATGCTCTCTCCTTCCGGAGGAGCGGTGTGATACTGTTCAGGATGCTTGAAGAATACGTTAACGGGAAGGGATTCGTCTTCGAAATAGTCATACACGCCTTCATATGTTCCGAAGTTCATTTCCCGCAGTCTCTCGTCGATGATCACCGGAATATCACGTCCTTCGAGAAGGATTTCCATAGTCTCCCTGGCTCTTTGAAGAGGCGAACAGTAGCAGATATCGAAGTTTACATCCTTATATTCCGCAGCGGCTTCGCGGGCCTGGGCTCTTCCTTTTTCGTTGAGAGGGATATCCGTGTTTCCCTGCAGCTTGCATTGTTCGTTCCAGTCCGTCTTTCCGTGACGGATCACATACAGTTTTCCTGCCATTATGAGTCTTTCCTTTTACGTGCTATTTGATCTGTTTTATTTTATACTATAAATCGGCTGTGTAAACATCCGAATGAATTGCATAAGCCGGAAAGGAAAAAATATGAGCAAGATCACATTCGACAAACCCGGAAATTTCCTGTATCCCCTTCCCGCAGTGATGGTCAGCTGCACGGATAAAGAGGGACATAACAATATAATCACGATCGCCTGGACCGGAACCGTCTGCTCCGACCCTGCGATGGTCTATATCTCAGTCAGAAAAGAAAGACATTCCTATCCGATGATCAAAGAGACGGGGGAATTTGTCATAAATCTTCCTTCGGAGGATCTGACCTATGCCCTCGACAAAGCCGGATGCACCACCGGTAAAAAGATTGATAAATTCAAGGAATTAGGGCTCACTCCGGCAAAGAGCAACATTGTTGACTGCGTGTCAATAGCAGAAGCGCCGGTATGTCTGGAGTGTAAAGTGACTCAGGTACTCGAACTCGGAAGCCATGATATGTTCCTGGCCGAGGTCGTGAGCGTATCCGTCGATGAAAAGTATCTCGATGAGAAGGGTGTCTTCCATATGGACCGCTGCAACCTTGTCGCCTATGAGCACGGAGCATACAGAAAGATGGCAGATACGATCGGAACATTCGGTTATTCGGTGAGGAAGAAATAATTATTTTCCGTATCGAGTGATCGGGATTCTTATATGGGAGGAACTGTTATGAAGGGAAAATCTTTTTTGAAAAGACTCTGCGTGATCCTGACAGCTGTCATGATGATCGTCTCCGTGGCTGCCTGCGGCAGGGAAAATGCCCCGGTCGATACGGAAGATGAGGAGTCTGAGGAAAGCTCTTCACGCGATGATGATTCCGAAGATACGGACCCGGAAGAAGAGGAATCTCCTGTAAGGATAATCGTTGTCGGTGATGATACTGTCGGAGTATTCATCAGTGATAAGGCATGCAAAAAAGTTTTTGCCGAACCCGGAGATGATGAGAGTGAACAGTCCCTGAAACTGTATAACAAGGATGGGTCCGTTCAAATTGACTTTTCGTCATTTAATGCATATTGCCTGATCGGAGCATCCAAAAACAGTGCGGGCACGCCTGTCAGCTGCGGATACGAGGAAAACTATGTAACGGAGAACACATATTTTGTAAGCTTCACCTATGAGGGGCTTACTTCGTTTTTTGATACCGATAGCAAATGGACTTTTTCATCGTTTAATAATTCGAACGGTAAGGAAAAAGAGATCGCCGTCATAAAAGGCGGAGATATGATCTGTGAGGCAGGTTTTGAAGAGTATGCCGATCTGATCGGAGAATTTATGGAGCTTCCCGATCCTGTATGTGATTGGGAAGGCAAATATATGAGTGACGGATACGGTGATGTGGAAGGCATAGCGGATATCGCCGTTACGGAGCATAATGCCCTGATCTTTCATTGTACTTTCGACGGAGAGACATATGATTATATCGGATATGAGAAGATCCTCACGGATGTATCGGGTGGCTTATATGCAAATGCAAAGCTAATAAACGGCTATGCGGTTTGCGGGGATACAACCGAAAAGGTTTCCTTCATGTATTCGGGAGATGATGCGTACGGCAGCGGAGAACTGTCGGAGGAACTGACTTATTGTCTTGACCGGTATAATACGAGCAGCGGTGACCATATATACGCATGGCTTAATAAATGGCATCATCCCTACATGGCACCGGAAGGGTTTGCGGATGAGGATCCAAACGGCCTTCTGGGAAGAACCGATCCGGAGGATGAGACTTATTTCATGCCTGCTTCGGATGACTATGTGCTCACTTTTAACCGCGCGTATGAATACGGATATACCGACAGTCTTACGGATCAGTATGTTCTGTACAGTTATGATGTGAACGGACATGGGATCGACCGCAGATATAAGTTTGTATTTGAAAGTGAAGAACTTGCGGAAGAATATTATGAAGGGGCTAAGCCGACAGGCTCCGATGCGGACGTCCGTTTTATGGAAAGATGCGGAAACATAATCTATGGGTGGGAAAACCCGGATTACATGCTTAAGTATTTCCTGGGAAGCAGTAAATCCGAGCTGTTCTTAGGGTATCATTACGGATATGCCGGCTGCCGGTATTGGTATAAATGGAAGGATGATGACGGTGTCTATACATCCCAGACATATATGAGCAAGCCCTATACCGAAGAGCAGTTCAGCCTGACTGAGGAAGATATCGAATTCTGGCAGGGAATTGAAAAGGGATATCACCCGGATCTGGACGTTCCGGATGCGGGTATCTTTACGAATTTTGCCGCCGATGGGCTCTATCTCAGCTTCTACGGGTCTTTCGATGATGAGGACAACTGGCTGGAAATGGGAGAGACACATATCACCGGGCAGAACGTGGTAACATCCTGTTTCTCCTATACATGGCGCGGCGGAGAATATGTGAATCTGCTTGTGTTCAACGAGATCACTTTTACGGAAGATGAAGCCAAGATCACCTCTTATCAGTTCTATCTGGATGACCCGGCGGATACGAGCATTAATTTCGATAATTTCAAAAAGAAGACTCCCGATAAGATCTTCACCCATGTTTATGATCTGACGGTGACTTATGAGGATTATTGATCTTCGCGGATGGTACGCATTCTGCCGCGAGTGCCTGTTTGAGCGTTTGGCTTTACGCTTCAGGCAAAAGATTGTATAATTTCTTTCGGTTTGTGCACTAAAGACAGTGCATTATGGAGGTAAATATGAATAACAGAAAACAAGTAGTCCTTGTAGTAATGGACGGAGTCGGCTTCAGCAAGACCGGTCTCGGTGATGCCGTAACAACCGCTAACACTCCCGTCCTCAATGAGATGCTGAAGTCCTGTCCCAATACAAGACTTAAGGCACACGGAAGCGCAGTAGGTCTTCCCTCAGATGATGATATGGGCAACTCCGAGGTAGGACATAATGCACTCGGCTGCGGCCAGATCTATTCTCAGGGAGCTAAGCTTGTTAACGAGTCCATAGAGAGCGGCAAGATGTTCGAATCTACTTCATGGAAGGAAGCTATCTCAAACGTTAAGAACAATGATTCGGTTCTTCACTTCCTCGGACTCCTTTCCGACGGAAACGTTCACTCAAATATCTCACATCTTCTTGTTATGCTTAAGAAGGCAAAAGAAGACGGAATCAAGGAAGTCCGCGTACACATCCTTCTCGACGGACGTGACGTTCCCGCTACCAGTGCTCTTCAGTATGTACAGCAGCTTGAGGATTGCCTCACCGAGCTTTCGGATGACAGCTTCCATGCCATCATCGCTTCCGGCGGCGGAAGAATGAAGGTTACCATGGACAGATACCAGGCTAACTGGGGAATGGTAGAGCTCGGATGGAATACTCACGTTAAGGGCGAAGGACGCCAGTTCGCAAATGCTACCGAAGCTATCGAAACTTACAGAAAAGAACTCGATGTCATCGACCAGGATCTTCCCGCATTCGTTATTGCCAAGGACGGAAAGGCTGTAGGCCCCGTATCCGAGAAGGACAGCGTTATCCTCTTCAACTTCCGCGGTGACCGTGCCCTTGAGATCTCCATGGCATTCGATTATGAAGATTTCAATTACTTTAACAGAGGACCCAAGCTCGGCTGCTACTATGCCGGAATGCTTGAGTATGACGGAGATCTTCACATCCCTCATCACTATCTTGTAAATCCCCCCGAGATCAAGAATACTCTTTCCGAGCTTCTTGTTAATGCGGGACTCAGTCAGTATGCGGTTTCCGAGACCCAGAAGTACGGCCACGTAACCTATTTCTGGAACGGAAACAGAAGCTCCAAGTTCAGCGAAGAGCTTGAAACCTTCAAGGAGATCCCTTCCGACAACGTTTCATTCGATGAGCGTCCCTGGATGAAGTCCGCAGAGATCACCGATGATGTCATCGAGGCTATCAAGTCCGAGAAGTATGATTTCATCAGATGCAACTTCCCCAACGGAGACATGGTAGGACATACCGGAAACTTCGATGCGACCGTTACAGGCGTTGAGGCAGTCGATCTCGGACTTGCAAGACTTGTCAAGGTATGCGATGAGTACAATGTAACTCTTCTTGTTACCGCAGATCACGGTAATGCGGACGAGATGCTTGAAAAGAACAAGAAGGGTGAGATCCAGGTTCGTACCGCTCACTCCCTCAATCCCGTTCCTTTCATCATCTATGATAAAAAGAATACATACACCATCAAGGAAGGTGAGTACGGACTTGCAAACGTTGCAGCTACCGTTGCATCCATCCTTAACCTCAAGGCTCCCGATTGCTGGGAAGCATCAATGATCTGATGATGATCTGAAACAGGCAATTTATGACACCGCGGAAAGCTTTTCCGCGGTGTTTTTATGTGGAAAATATTACCCACTCCCGGATGTAGTATAATGATATCTGCAGGAGGATGTTTGGTGAGTAAACTCAGACTGATAACCGGCCCGTCAGGCTCGGGTAAAAGTACAACGGTATATAAAGAGGTCATCGAAAGAGCGAAAGCGGAGAGCAATCGCAATTTCTTTTTCATAGTTCCCGATCAGGCAGCGATGAGCACTCAGAAGGCGCTTGTCACGTTAAGTCCGGATCGCGGCATTCTCAATATAGATGTTCTCGGATTCGGAAGACTGTCACACAGGATACTTGAAGAGACCGGGCAGGAAGACATCCCGGTTCTCGATGATACGGGTATGAGCCTCGTGATCCGTAAGGTTGCTTCTTCCGCAAAGGCTCAGCTTCCGGTTCTCGGAAACAGGCTTGATTCTGCAGGTATGACAGCTGAGGTGAAGAGCGCCATATCGGAGTTCATGCAATATGGGATAACTCCCGCGGGCATGGACGATATTATGGACTGCTGTCTCGGAAGAGGTGCTCTTAAGGGAAAGCTCCGGGATCTTGCGACCATATACACTCTTTTTGAGGAATATATAGAAGGCCACTATATCACAAGGGAAGAGAAGCTCGATATTTTATGCGAGGCTATTCCATCGTCTTCCCTTTTGCCCGATTCCGTTATTGTCCTTGACGGATTCACCGGCTTTACTCCCGTTCAGATGAGAGTGATCGAAGCACTTTTGGGAAGATGCTCCGAGATGATAGTTACGCTCGAATGCTCCGAAGGAGAAGATGTCAGGACGCCTGCGGGTGAGGATGAACTCTTTTTCCTTTCACATAAGACTGCTTTATCTCTTCTTAAGATCGCAGGAGAGACCGGAACGGAAATATCGGAACCCGAAGTCTGTGAGAGGGCGCTTCCCGATCACGATATCGCTCTTCTTGAAAAGAACCTGTTCCGCAAAAAGAGGATTGCTTCCGGTGCGGGTTTTTCCGGATCCGTTCATATCACTGAGATGACGGATCCCGGCAGAGAGGTACGTTTTATCGGCATCAAGCTCAGGGAGCTTCTTGCGGATAAGGCGTATCAGTACAGGGATTTTGCGGTGGTGTGCGGTAATATCGAAGGCTATGCCCCGTATTTCATAAGTGAATTTGCAAAGCTGGACATACCGTTCTTTCTTGATAATGTTAACGGCCTGGCGCTCGATCCTCTTGCGGAAACGGTCCGGGCTTATCTTGATATCCTGAACGATGATTATGCGCCGGGATCCGTCACCAGGCTGCTTAAAGCGGGACTGACGGGGATAAGCAGGGAAGAGACCGATCTTATAGATAATTACATAAGGCAGACCGGAGTAAGGGGATATAACACCTGGCATAAGGAATTTACGAAGACCGTAAGATCGAAGCGCCGGGACAATGAATATCTCGGCAGGATCAATGACATCAGGCGAAAGGTCATTGAGCTCTTTTCCGTGTTTGAAGAGGATGGGAAGAAAGCTGCGGTCAGGGATACTGCCGCCTCCTATACAAAGCGCCTGTATGAAGCTCTTATCAGGATGGATGCTCCCGAAAAACTCCGTATCCTGAAGAGAAAATTTGAAGAGCAGGGTGATGCCGCAAGATGCAGTGAATATAAATCCGTATGGAAGCAGTTCGTGGATCTTTTCGACAAGATATATCTTCTTCTCGGAGAAGATGAAGTAAGCCTTGAAAATTTTTCGGGAATAGTGGAAGCCGGAATCGGCGAGATGAGAATTCCCGGCATTCCGGTGAATGTTGACAGGGTTCTGATCGGCGATATCGAAAGGTCGAGACTAGAGGGCGTGAAGGTTCTCTTTTTCGCGGGAGTTAATGACGGCAATATTCCGGCAGACACTTCCGGAAAGGGAATGATATCCGATCTCGACAGGGAATTTCTGTATGAACAGGGGGTCGAGCTTTCTCCCACGCCGAGACAGAAAATGTATATCCAGAGGCAGTACCTGTATATGAATATATGCAAGCCTTCGGATCAGCTGTATCTGTCATATATCAGGGTTAAGTCAGACGGCAAGTCTGTAAGGCCTTCATATCTCATTCCTCTTATCAAGAGAATACTTCCCTATACATCGGATGTGTACAGGCCTGAGGACGGAGCGGTGAGTGAGCGCGTCGGCAATTGCGCAGATGCGCTGTCCGAACTTGCGGTGATGATGAGGGATTATGCGGATTCGCAGGGAAATTCGGAAGATAAGGATCAGACCTTTGCACTTTTTGCGGCTGTCGGAGAGAGTGACGGAGCAAGGCAGCAGCTGACAGAGGCTGTTTATAAGAGATACCTTGATGAACCTCTTTCCGAAGAGGCGGTGAATGCACTGTATCCGGGACAACTGAAGGGAAGTGTAAGCTCGCTTGAAACGTATGCGGGATGTCCTTACAGATATTTCCTGAGATTCGGACTCAATATCGATCAGGGCGATTCGTATGAGATTCAGTCTTTCGACAGGGGATCCCTGGTACACGATATCATAAAGAGATTTACCGAAAGACTTCAAAAAGACGGCTATTCATGGAAGTCGTTTACCGACGGCTATGCTTCGGAGATGATCCCGGAGATTGCAGGTGAAGCGGCTTCCGCTTACAGCGGTTCCCTTTATTACGACAATAAGAGGAATGAATATAACATCCTCAGGCTCTCAAGGCTTGTGGTCAATTCGGCATGCTTTTTAAGGGACCAGCTTGCCGCGGGTAATTTCGATATTGCGGGAAGTGAGAAGCCTTTTACGATGGATCTTCCGCTGAGCGGCGGCAGAACCCTTCATATGACGGGCGTTGTCGACAGGATCGATACGGCTGAGGGACAGGCCGGCAGATATATCCAGGTGATGGATTTTAAATCCGGAGGCAGGGATATAGATATCACAAAGCTTATGGACGGAAGACAGATCCAGCTTCCTCTTTATATGTACAGCGAGAAGGAACAAATGAAGGGCATTCCGGCATCGCTGCTTTATTTCCAGATACAGGATCCCATGTATGATCTGGAGACGATAGGCGATCTCGATAAGGCAGAGGATGAACTGCGCAAGAAGATGAGACCCAGGGGTGAAATGCTTGAAGATGAAGAGGCTCTTTCGCTTCTCGACAGGTCGCTGAAGGGGCTTGAACCTCAGGCATCCTCCGATTATTTCTATGTCGGAGTCAAGAAGGACGGAGGATTTACGGCAGCCAGCAGAGTGCTCAGCAAGAGTGCTATGGATATGATGCTGAGTGAAGCCGTCCGTGTTGCGCAGAAAGAGGGAGAAGAGATACTTCGCGGCTGTATCTCCGTGGCTCCCTATACCGGTTCGTGCAAATACTGTCCGTATGCAAGCGCGTGCGGAATGGACAGGAAGATTCCGGGATATAAATACCGCCCCGATTCGAAATTAAAGAGGAGCGATGCGATAGCACAGCTGTGCGGTAAAGACGGCTCCGAAAGACCGGATGAAAATACAGAGGAAGGAGGCAGGGATAATGGCATTTAAACCCACCGATGAACAGGCCCGGATAATAAACGCCAGAAATACCAGCCTTCTTGTAAGCGCTGCGGCGGGAAGCGGCAAGACCGCGGTACTGGTCGAGAGGATAGTTTCTCTTATATGCGATAAGGACGATCCTGTGGATATCGACCGTATCCTTGTCGTTACGTTCACACAGGCTGCTGCTGCGGAGCTGAAGGAAAGAGTACTGAAAAGGATCGGAGAGATCCTGGAGGACGATCCGGAAAATGAGCATCTTCTCAGACAGCAGACGCTGGTACACAGAGCGCTTATCACAACCACCGACTCTTTCTGTCTTGATGTCATAAGGAATCATTTTCAGGACATCGGTATCGAACCCGATTTCAGGGTTGTGGATGACGGAGAAGCCGAACTGATCCGTGCCGATGTTCTCGGCAAAGTTCTCGAGAAAGCATATGAAGAGAAGACTCCGGCATTCGTAAAATGCGTGGAGACCTTCTGCCCGGGTAATGATGACAAAACTCTCGAAGAGATCATCATGGGACTTTACAGGACTTCGGAAAGCTTCCCCTGGCCGGAAGAATACCTGCTTGCCAGAAAAAACGATCATAATATAAATAAACCCGAGGACCTTAACGGTACCGAGATTGAAGCGGCCGTAATGCAGTCGTCGTACGGTTTTATTGTATATGCCCTCTGGTATATCGAATCGGCATTAAGGATCTGTGATGCCAATCCGATAATGGATAACTACGCCGAGACCTTCGCACTCGACAGGGATTTCTTCGAGGCTCTCGAGACATGCGTATCTCTCGGAACCCTGACGGATATGTACAATCTTATGAGCGATCTTAAGAGTAAGAAGACCACTCTCAAGAGGCTCAGAAAACCCGTCAACGATGAAGAGACGATGGCGAAGGAAGAGCTGTCCGTACCCGCAAAGGTATACAGGGATGAAGCATGGAAGCAGCTGGAAAAGCTGTATAAATTCTATTATTCATTTCCTGTGGACGAACAGGTACGTATCATAAACGGCTGCAGTGAACCGGTAAATGCGATAGTCGATCTTGTGATCGACTTCAGAAGGGAATATGCCGCCGAGAAGAAAAAGAGACATTCGGTCGACTTTTCCGATCTTTCACATTTTGCACTGGATATCCTGACCACTCATACCGTGAAGAACGGTGTTGTCGATATTGCACCGACCGAGGCTGCCACCGAATACAGAAACAGATTCGCACAGGTAATGGTTGACGAATATCAGGATTCAAACCTGATCCAGGAAGTGATTCTGACAGCTGTGTCAGCAGAGAACATCGGCAGATATGACAGGTTTACGGTCGGCGATGTAAAGCAGAGCATATACAGCTTCAGACAGGCAAGGCCCGACCTCTTTTTAAAGAAGCAGTTTGAATATGATCTGATACCTCCGAAGATGGAGATAGATCTTACGGGTAATTTCAGAAGCCGCAGGGAAGTCATCGATTCGGTCAACCGCGTATTCGAGCGTATCATGCATGCCGAAAACGGCGGCATTGAATATGACGAGAGTGCACAGCTGAGAGCAAAGGCCGAATATCCGGACAACGAAGGCTGTAAAACGGAACTCATCATCTACGACAACAAGATGATGGAAAAGTCTGCGGATGTTATGGCTGATGACTTTAATGCAGCGGACGGCGAGGGAAGCGAATACAGCGCATCTGCGGAGGATCTGATGGATGATGCCTCCGATAAGAGCGAACTTGAAGCCAGGATCATCGGAACCAGGATCAGGGAACTGATGCAGGGTATGAAAGTCTCTGACGGAAACAGGGAAGATCCGAAGCTCAGGGATATCTCGTATAAGGATATTGTTATTCTCTGCAGGAGCGTCAGCTCCGTGACGGAAGTCTATCGCAAGGTATTTGCCGATATGGGAATACCCCTTTATGCCGAGGGGAAGAACGGATACTTCAAGACTGCCGAGGTCAGCCTGATACTTCAGTATCTCCGTGTGCTCAGCAATCCTCTTGACGATATCCCTCTTTATTCCGTCATGCATTCCGTATTCGGAGGCTTTGATGAAGATGAGATAGCCCTCATCAGGTCCGGCAGAAGAGAATGTCCTTTTTACGAAGCACTTCTCAGAGCGGCAGGCAGATCGGAAGAAGCGGATACAGGAAATGAGATATCTTCCTCACTCAGGGAAAAGCTTGAAGCTTTCCTTGACCGGATAGATATGTACCGAGATATGAGTTCATACCTGACTGTAAGACAGCTTCTCGACCGTGTCACTGCGGATCATCATTACATGGAGATATGCAGTGCGCTTCCCGGCGGACAGTCCAGAATCGGGAATGTCCGGATGCTTCTTGTAATGGCGTCGAATTATGAGCGCTCCAGTTATCTCGGGCTGAATGATTTCATCAGATATATCGATAATATGGAGAAGTTCGAAGTGGATTCGGGAGAAGTCGGTTCCGCTTCCGAGAGTGCGGATGTTGTAAGACTGATGACCATACATAAATCCAAGGGACTTGAATTCCCCGTTGTGATACTTGCCGGAATGGGCAGAGGATTTAATTTCAAAGATGTATACAAGCCTCTCCTTGCCGATAACAATCTCGGTCTGGCATGCAGATACGCCGATACCGGTGCGCGTGTAAGAATGAGGACGCTCCGTTACAGTGCGATCTCCGATAAGAAGAGAAGAGATGTCATCTCGGAGGAGATGAGACTTCTCTATGTTGCCATGACCAGAGCACGTGAAAAGCTCATCATGGTAGGAGGTCTCAAGGATGCCGAAGCAACCCTGGAAGAATGCTTCGATTATCCGTTGCAGAGCCTTCCTTTCGGTAATTTCCAGAGCTCCGATAAATATCTCGATCTGATACTTCCGGTCATCGGATGCGAAGAGGTCAGGGAGGTCATAGACATTATAATTGCAAATGCCGAGAACATAATGGCATCCGGAAGAAAAGAGGAAGAGAGTCAGGCAGCGGGCGTGAGCGAATTCACACTTACCGCCGGCGGAGACTTATCGCTAGCGGACAAGGATATGCTGTCACAGCTTGAGAAGAAATTCTCTTATGAATATCCTTATAAATATCTGGAAAACCTCTATACCAAGACCACGGTATCCGAGCTGAAGATGGCCGCAATGGCCGAAAACGATGAGGGTGCTTACGATCTTATGGAGCACGGCGAGGATGAGACCGCCGTTCCCGTATTTGCCGGTGGAAGCAGGAGCAGGATCTATGATGATACCGAAACCGGAGATGCTTCAACAGGCAAGACGGAATTCGGTTCTCCGGCTGCTTCATCCGGTCATGCTTCCGAACCTGCCATGATCATATCCGGAACGGAACGCGGTAATGCATATCACAGATGCATGCAGCTTCTTTCCTGGGACCGCATACTCGGTCCCTGCATGGGGACTGTTCCCGGATCGTATGACGAATATCTGGAACGCATTTCCTCCGGACGCGGGGATGTTTTTGATAAGATCTCTTCATTCCTGCTTGAGGAACGGGATGCGGGACATATTTCGGAGAAGACATATCATGCGGTTTCGGCCGGCAAGATATATGCTTTCCTTAAGTCCGAGCTTTCCTACAGAATGTGGAAGGCTGACAGGAAGGGAGAACTGAGAAGAGAACAGCCCTTCGTATACGGTATTGATGCATCAAGGCTTCTCGATCCCGATCACAAGGAAAAAGGTTCCGAGGCACTCGAAGGAGAGATCCTTATGATCCAGGGTATCATCGATGCATATTTTACCGAAGACAGCCGGATCATCCTGCTCGATTATAAGACCGATGCGGTATCCTCCATGGATGAACTCTGGCTGAGATACGAGACCCAGATGGACTATTACAGGGAAGCTCTTGAAAAACTCACTCATCTTCCCGTTTCCGAAAGAAGGCTCTATTCCTTCAAACTCGGTACGGATAAAGATTACGGCATCTGATATTAGCCCGGTTCTTTCATTAATTGATAAGAACCGGGCTTTATGATATAAATTATTGAGTAATGCGCTTATCAGAGGGGAAAAAAGAAAAAACTCTGCTCAGAAGGCTCCTGACATATGTCGGGCGCTTTTTTGTGTGGCTTTTTGTGACTTTTGTCATATTGCTCGGCGGTCTTTATGAGATGCTTTTTCTGGTCAACAAGGGACCCTCAGCCCATATACGTGACCTGTTTGTGTCATCCGTAATGGAATCAAGTGCCGGAGGGATCCTTGCCGAGATGTATCTGAGTGATGAAGAGATCGCCAAGATACAGGCAAGAAACCGTACGGTTGAAAATGATGAGATAACCGATGCTTCGATGATAACCGTAACCGCACAAAGTGAGACCGGCACTCCAGAAGGACCGGCATCTGAGACTTCCGACGATACGATTCCGGATAACGGTTTTGTATATGACGATCCGGACGGCGACGGGATCGAGATCCATGAAGTGCACGGAGAGACTTATTCCGGAATGATGATGATCGTCTATGATCCATCAAGGGTCGTTGTTTCCGCGATACCTGAATTTACGCACGGATACAGGGGATGGACTCTTCAGCAGCATGTAGAAAATAACGGTGCGGTCGCCGGCATCAACGGCGGAAAGTATGAAGATGAGAGCGGACTCGGAAGCGGAGCTTGGCCGGAGGGAATAGTGATCTCACGCGGTGTTCTGCGAAGAGGCGATCTTGGAACATCGTACGGAGTATACGGTTTTAATGAGGACAACGTACTCATATGCGGCAAAATGACAGCCGGTTATGCGCAATCGATCGGAATCCGCGATGCGGTCACGTTCGGCCCCGCACTTATAGTTAACGGAAGATCATCACAGTGCTCGGGAGTGGGAGGGGGACTTAATCCCAGAACGGCTATCGGGCAGCGTGCGGACGGTGCGGTTCTTCTGCTTGTCATAGAGGGAAGAAAGACATCATCTCTCGGAGCCTCCATGGCGGATCTCATTGATGTAATGCTTGATTTCGGAGCCGTAAATGCCGCCAATCTTGACGGCGGAATGTCTTCTTCAATGTTCTATAACGGCGAAAAGATAGTTGATAATTGTACGATCCGGGATACGAGAAGCATCCCTACCGCATTTATAGTTCTTCCCCCGGATCATGATCAATGATTATGAATGCAGCTAAAAAAAAAGATAATAAATCGCGTACGACCGGAATAGAATTCAACTATTTCCGGATCTTCATGCTGCTGTGGATCCTTATTCTGCTTCTGGGTGTTTCTGATTTTCTCCGCCATTTCTATTCATTTCTGGAAGATCAGGAAGCAAGGTACAGAGCATCGCTTCCCGAAAACGTAACGGAAGAGCTGGCGGATATTTTCAGGGAGCATGATATGGATGCCATCTGCGAGCTGGAGACGGATAAGCATGTGATAAACGCATATGAATCCGCGGATGACCTTAAAGCATATATGCTCACTCTTATTGAAACCGGAAGGATAAGCTTTACCGCATCCGATGAAGAAACAACGGATGAATGTCAGGTGTATTATATCGATTCGGGAGATCTGCGGATCGCAAGAGCCGAGTATAAGAAGCAGCTTTCAGGTAATTCCCGTGACATACCCGTATGGGATCTTGTGTCTCTGGATTATTATGCCGAACCCGGGATAGATATATCATTAAGTGCTCCGGAGAATGTGAAGCTCTTTGTAAACGGCAGGGAGCTTACATCATCAACCGTAAGAGTCTTACGGGATCCTCCGTCCGTACAGAAATTCTATGACGGATTTACCGTACTGCCTGTTATGACCGATGCGGATGTTAAAGGCTTTTATCTGACTCCGGAGGTCACCGCAGAGACAGAGGACGGGACTCCCGTTCCGGTGGTCTTCGATGAAGCGGACGGAACCTACAGGGTTGATTATCCCGCTGACTGTGAAGGCCGGGAAGAGATGGAAGAGTATGCATGCGAAGCCGTGAGCGCATATGCCAATTTCATCTCGGGAGATCTTGCGGAAGGTACATTAAGAAAGTATTTTACGAAGGATAATATTTATCTGTATTATATGCAGCATGCGGAACTGAAATGGTTCACGCGCCATCTGAAATCCGAGATTCACTCTGCTGAAGTTCAGAATTTTATAGCGTATAATGAAGATGCATTTTACTGTGAGGTTCTTGTGGAACAGCACCTTACGATGGCGTGGGGATCCAGGGAGCCGGAAGTTGTCATGACTGACGGAAAGTTTTATTTTGTCAAACAGGACGGCGAATGGAAAGTTGCCGCGATTGAATTCTGACAGTTGATCTGACGGAAAGGAAACGATATGATCATATGCCCTGCGTGCGGCAAGAAAAACGAAGACGGCGAGATACTTTGCTCTGATTGCGGAGCAAAGCTTAAAGCTACGGAGAGACTGCAGAGAGGTTTCGCACCGAAGAGCACTGTTGTTGAGCCTGTGAAGCCTCTGGCGGAGCCGGTGGCTAAACCTGCAGAACCTGTAAAGCCTTTGGCTGAACCCGTGACTAAGCCTGCAGAGCCCGTGGTAAAACCTGCGGAGCCCGTGGCCAAGCCCGCCGAACCGGTGATCAAGCCCGCCGAGCCTGCGGCTAAACCTGCGGAACCGGTGATCAAGCCCGCCGAGCCTGTGACGAAGCCTGCAGACCCTGTGGTAAAGCCGGTGGCTGCAAGTTCGACGGTTACTTCGAAACCCGGAAATGACTCTGCGGGTAATTGGAATGAAGTGAAATTCAATGCTCCCGTTCACAGAAAAACACCCGAGTTTAGTCTGGGAATGGTTTTCTGCGCTGTTATCGCGGTTTTGTTTTTTATCGGAGGTGCCAAGGCACTGGCTTTCAGTGCAACGCACAGACTGACCGATATAAAGCTCTACAGTTCGTACAGCAGCGATCTTTATGGCTACAGTTCGCAGGATTCTCCGGATGTGTATTCAAGTGACGGAGAAATTAAGGCTTACAGCTCGGGAATGGAACTCCGAAACGGCGACCGCGTTGTAACCGGAAAATATAACAATGCAACTCTTAGTCTCGGTGTGGACAGATCGCTGACAATGCTGACAGGAACCGAGACGGTAGTGCATCAGGAGAAGGACGAAACCCGGATCGATCTGAATAAAGGTGCAATGTTCTTCAATATAGATACTCCTTACAGCGGAAGGGAATCGCTCGAGCTTGTTTCCGGCAACGTGGTCATACCGATAAGCGAAGCAGCGGGGTATATGTATTACAACGGTAAGAATGATGCACGTATTTGGGCGATGAACGGAGAGATACTGGTTACTGTTTCCGACGGATCGGGAAATTTAACAACGGATACGATCACTCCCGGAGAAGCGGCATTTATTACAATGTCGGATGATGGTGTGGAATTCACCGTCGAGAAGGTCGGCGTGGACAGCCTTCCTTCTGCGATGGTCAGGGAGATCGCACAAAACAATGAATTGCTGAATGCCATATCTCCCGAAGCCGGATGGGACCGTGATGAAATCAACGAACTGGCTGAGGAATACAGATCACAGGATCTGATGTACCACTTCGGAGTCCTCCCTTATTGGATACTGAACGGCACCAATGATGACTGAACAGGTGCAGGAGAAACATATGAAGATAGAGCATATTGCGATATTTGTGAATGATCTTGAAGCTGCAAAGGATTTCTTCGTAAAGTATTTTGATGCGAAAGCCGGTGAAATATACAGGAATGTGGTAACGGGTTTTGAGTCATATTTTCTCAGTTTCGATGACGGAGCCAGACTTGAGATAATGAGAAAGCCGGAGCTTGACGACCCGGACAAGCAGACGGAAAAGACGGGGTATTCCCATATGGCGATATCAGTGGGCAGCAAAGAAGCGGTTGATGCTTTGACGCAGAGGCTGTCGGACGACGGTTACAGGGTCATGAGAGGCCCCCGTACGACCGGGGACGGATATTATGAAAGCTGCATCGAAGGAATCGAAGGAAACCCGGTCGAGATCACGGTCTGAACTGTGAAAAACAGCGAAAAACCCGCAATTTGCGGGTTTTTTTAAATTTTCGCAAAATATGGTCTTCCGAGGACAAATTTTGCGTTTATTGTTTGTTCCGTATGTGATAAAATCGTTTTCGTAGGGCCCATTTTTGATGGGGTAAATGTACAGGAGGTACTATATGATTAATATTCCTAAAGTAAAAGTCGGAATTGTGGCTGTAAGCCGCGACTGCTTCCCCGAGTCACTTGCCGTTAACCGCCGCAAGGCTCTCGTAGAGGCATACACCAAGAAGTATGATGCAGCTGACATCTATGAGTGTCCCATCTGCATCGTTGAGAGCGAGATCGATATGGTCAATGCTCTCGAGGACATCAAGAAGGCAGGCTGTGAGGCTCTCTGCGTTTATCTCGGAAACTTTGGTCCCGAGATCTCCGAGACCCTTCTTGCTAAGCACTTCGAAGGTCCCAAGATGTTCTGCGCAGCTGCTGAAGAGAGCCAGGCTGATCTTCAGGACGGCAGAGGAGATGCTTACTGCGGAATGCTCAATGCAAGCTACAATCTCCACCTCAGAAGCGTAAAGGCTTATATTCCCGAGTATCCTGTCGGCGACGCTGAAGACTGCGCTGACATGATCCACGATTTCCTTCCTATCGCAAATGCTATCTATGGTCTTAACAACCTTAAGATCATTACCTTCGGTCCCAGACCTCACAACTTCCTTGCTTGTAACGCTCCTATCCAGCAGCTTTACAACATGGGCGTAGAGATCCAGGAGAATTCCGAGCTCGATCTTTTCGAGTCCTTCAACAAGCATGAAGGCGATGCAAGAATTCCCGAGAAGGTTAAGGAAATGGAAGCTGAGCTCGGCGCAGGTAACAAGAAGCCTGAGATCCTTGCTAAGCTTGCTCAGTATGAGCTTACTCTCCTTGACTGGGTTGAGGCTAACAGAGGCTACAGAAAGTATGTTGCCATCGCAGGAAAGTGCTGGCCTGCATTCCAGACCATGTTCAAGTTCGTTCCCTGCTATGTAAACAGCCGTCTTACCGGAATGGGAATCCCCGTTTCCTGTGAGGTTGATATCTACGGATGTCTCTCCGAGTTCCTCGGACAGATCGTTTCCAACGATATCGTTACTCTCCTTGACATCAACAATTCCGTTCCCAAGGATATGTACAACGAGTCCATCAAGGGCAAGTTTAACTATGAGCTTACCGATACATTCATGGGCTTCCACTGCGGAAATACCTGCACCAAGAAGCTTTGCTCCAACTACGAGATGAAGTATCAGAAGATCATGGCAAGAGCACTTCCCGTAGAGGTTACCAACGGAACCCTCGAAGGCGACATCGCTCCCGGCGACATCACCTTCTTCAGACTTCAGTCCACCTCCGACAACAAGCTTAAGGCTTATGTTGCAGAGGGTGAGGTTCTTCCCGTTGCTACCCAGTCCTTCGGCGGAATCGGCGTATTCGCTATTCCCGAGATGGGACGTTTCTATCGCCATGTGCTGATCGAGAACAACTTCCCTCATCACGGAGCTGTTACATTCGCACACAACGGAAAGGCTCTCTACGAGATCTTCAAGTATCTCGGTGTAGAATCTCTCGGATACAACCAGCCTAAGTCACTTCCTTACGCTACCGAGAATCCTTTCAAATAATCTGAAAGCAACATGAATTTCAGGACCTGCCCGCATCTTATGCGGGCAGGTTTTTTATTGCGTGATTATATGGTAAAATATGAGGGATGTGTTTCTTATGGAGAGGTAAATGTCTGAAGCAAGCGTAAAACCTGTTTCGATGAAATGTAAGATATGCGGAGGAGACCTGGCTAACGATTATATGCTGGGTGCCTGCGTGTGCGAAAACTGCGGAAACAGATGGTCGCTTGCAGATCTTATTCCGAATTACAAGGATTATTCCCGTATCATTGAAAAGCTGAATAAAGCAAAGGAACTTCTTGCAGACGGTGCGGATGAAGCACAATCCGGACAGGCTCTCATTCTGTATAAGAGCGCTGAGGCTGACTGCCTTAAGTTTACCGACGCCATAGCATCCGACCTTCTCAAGCTCTGCAACAAAGGTCAGGAAGATGCCAAGACCGCCAAGATCTATGCTTCCGGCAAGTCTTATCTTGAAAAAGAAAATTTCAGGAAGGCATTCTCCGAGTTCGAGAAGATAAGGGGATATAAAGATACCGAGATGCTTATCCCGCAGTGTGAGGAAGGCATTAAGATCCAGCGTAAAAAGAGGATTCCGTATGCGGTGATAGTGGGAATGATCCTCCCCGCGATCCTCGGTTTCTTTTTACATGAGAAGGCGGGACTTAACATTCCGCTCAGCATCCTTGTGTTCGCAGCGGGATCGGCACTTCTTTTCTTTGTCATCTATATGGAGGGAACACTTTCGGTCATTGTCGAGATTTTTTCCTTCCTTTTATCTGTCCCATTGATCCTGTATATGATACTTGCCTATGGTTTTCATATGGCGCCGGGCACAGCAGTCAAGCTGGCTGTAGGCATCCCGGTCGCAGTAGTAGCTGTCATTGCCGTTCTGGCGGAAAGGAAACAATGATATGGAATTGATCAGTGTACTGAAATATGAAGGAAGTAACGAGGTATTTGTGCATAAGCATCCGAAAGAGGATTTTAATTTCGGAACCCAGCTGATCGTGCATGAATCCCAGGAAGCACTCTTTTTCAAGGACGGAAAGGCACTGGATCTGTTCACTGCCGGAAGACATACGCTTCAGACATATAACCTTCCTCTCGTGAAGGATCTTATTGCAAAGGGAACCGGCGGAGAGAACATCTTCCATGCTGAGGTCTATTTCATCAATATGGCTGTCCAGATGGGCATCAAGTGGGGTACGGACAGCAAGGTACGTCTTTTCGATCCCGCGTCGGGACTTCATATCGAGATTGGTGCGAGCGGAAGCTTTAATCTCAAGGTCAACGATTCCCGCAGGCTTATCGTAAAGATGGTAGGAACAACCGAGGGACTTCTTCAGAATGAGATCGTGGGCGGAACCGATGAAGGCGGCCTTTCATACGGCACGGGCAAGTTCAAGGCACTTGTCTCCAATAAGGTAAAGTCCGATATCGCAAGATTCATCAAGGAGCAGAATATCAACATCCTTGAGATAGATTCTTATCTCGGAGGATTGTCAGAGGCACTTCGTCTCGATATCAATGAGACGCTTGTAGAATACGGACTTTTTATGCCCGAGTTCTATGTTACGAGCATAACCACTCCCGATGACGATCCCAACTTCATCAAGCTCAGACAGCAGTTCGCCGACAAGACTCTCAAGGTCCGCGAAGAGGAAGTTAAGAAAGCGGAAGCTGAGGCTGCAAGGGACAGAAAGCTTGTCGAAGCGGGAACCGAAGCTCAGATGAAGATGGTAAATGCCCAGGGAGAAGCCGAGGCACTCAGGATCAAGGCACAGGCTGAAGCCGATGCGTACAAGATGCAGGCAGAGGCTGAAGCTGTCGAGATGAAGATGAAGGGTTATACCTATCAGCAGGAGACCGCAAGAGAAGTCGGCTTAGAGGCAATGAAGAACGGTATCACCGGCGGCGGAAACGGAAACGGCGGCGGAAGCGCGATCGGAGATGTTGCCGGGCTCGGAGTTACTCTCGGAGCCATGGGCGGAGTCATCAATATGACCAAGGATGCACTTAATCCCATTATGGGAACTTCCGCACAGGTAGGACAGGGATTTGGAAATGTCGTTTCGGGAGGATCGCCCGTTGTGCCTGCATGGAACTGTCCCAATTGCGGCAAGGCCGGAATCACATCCAAGTTCTGCCCCGACTGCGGAACACCGGGTGCAAACTGATCTGCATATGAAAAGAAAGCCTGTCCGGAATGAACCGGGCAGGCTTTTTGATTGCGGTAAAAACGGATCTTATACTCTGTATTTTCCGACCATGTTTCCGAGATCGTCCGAGTGACTCTTTATTGCTTCCGCTTTGCCGGAGACATTATCTATTATTTCCGAGATCTCGCTTACGGCATTTGCGGTAACCTCCGCGGAGTTTGCATTCTCGGCGGATATGGATGAAAGCGATTCGATGGTACCGTTCAGCATATCGCAGGCATCGCTTATTCCGTCCACGTTGTTCCTTATTATGTCGAAGTTTTCCTTTGTACGGTCGATGTTATCGAACAGGGTTGACAGGGATTCCTTGGAGCTTGTGCTGGTTTCTTCCTGTTTTGCCATTGCGTCATTAAGCTGTGTGACGAGCTTTATGGTCTTGTCGGTCTGGGTCTTTAGCTGATCCATTATGCTCTTGATCGATGCGGATGATTCGTTGGACTGCTCGGCAAGCTTACCGATCTCGTCGGCAACGACCGCAAATCCTCTTCCGGCTTCTCCGGCTCTGGCGGCTTCTATCGAGGCATTGAGCGAGAGGAGATTGGTCTGGTTGGCAATCGCATTGATTGCATCCGCTGCACTGGTGACTTCCTCAACACAGTTTCCCACACCGCTCATTTCCCTGGTGACCTGTTCCAGCTCTTCCATGGATTCCTTGATGGAAGCGATGAGCTCATCGAAGGTTCCCGAAACAAGGTTGGAATACCTGGTCATGTTCTCGGTGCATTCCTCCGCAGTGTTTACAGTCTGTGTCATTTCCGAAAGCTTGCCCACTATCGTGCGGACATTGTCGGAAGCCGTATTTACATCCTCTTCCTGCCGGAGTGCGCCCGAGGATACTCCCGAGATCGCATCGGAGAGGCTGTTCATCGTATCGGTTGCACGGTCGGCTATCTCTGCGAGTTCACCGGATGCGGATACGGACTCGGTCACATTGTTCTTTACTCCGGATACGATATCTCTTATCTGGTCGATGAAATCGTTCATCTTGTCGGAGATGACTTCCAGTTCATCACCGGACTTTATCTCCATCTTTTTGGTAAGATCTCCCGAACCGTCCGCTATATCACTGAGCTTGTCGTTCAGCACCACGAAACGCTTTTTGATCCTTGCCGTAAGCAGGAGGACAGCCACAATGCCGAGCAGGAGCATGATCACACTCAGGATGATTATCATCCTGATATGCTCGGTGACCTGGGTGTCATACCAGTCCGCACTGAAATCGACACCGACAATGCCTACTACCTTGCCAGAGGAATTTTTTACGGGACTGTAGGCACTGTAATGGCTTCCCCATTCATCGGTATAAGGTTTGTCATCGACCGCTGTAGTACCGCTGCCCGCACTGATCAGGGCGTCCGTGGTCTCCACTTCGTCTCCCCAGTCCGCGGGTTCTTCGGGATCGGCATCGACCGTGAATATGAAGCTTTCGGGCCCGGTCTGTTCCATTATGTATATATATTCGAGATCTGTATTTTCACGGAACAGATCGATGGCATCAAGGCATTCGATAAACTCTTCCGTTTCCTGATCGCCGTCTTCAAGCGTCTCAAGCACATCTCCGTCAACGTTTGCCGCAGCGGCATTTGCGATATCGATCATCCTCTGTTTTACGAGAACGACCATTGTCGATTCGGACATGACTGTGGATACGGTACCTAGAACTACGGTAGTGACGAGCAGGATCGCTATATTTACTATAAGGATCTGCATTGTGAGACTAATCTTACGGACCTTCATATGAATTCCCTCCGTCTCCTGGAATGTAGAATTTAAGAGCTTTTGAACTCGTAGAAATATAATATCAGAATGTTAAAAATAAATAAAACTCATATTTTGTCATTTTTTGTTGTATGCAAGGGTAAAAGATGTTAGAATATGCGGGATTTGGTCTGAAAAAACGCGGAGGTCATAGGGTTTAGCGTGTGACTAACCTTAAGACCCGTACAGACTTCAGGTGCGCTGAATGGCAGAACCCGCGGGGAGGCACGGATGGAAAGTGCCAAGATCGGATCTAGGAGGAAAGAAATGAGTAATTCCACTACTGCCCCGGAGCCTATAATCGAGCTTCGGAATGTCACAAGGAGGTTTGACGACAACGGATTCATCGCCGTGGATGACTTCAATCTCACGATTGAAAGAGGCGAGTTTGTCACGTTCCTCGGACCTTCGGGTTGCGGCAAGACCACAACTCTCCGTATGATCGCAGGCTTTGACAGGCCTACAAGCGGTCAGATCCTTCTGGGAGGAAAGGATATCTCCAAACTCCCCCCGAACAAGCGCCCCGTTAATACGGTGTTCCAGCGCTATGCTCTTTTTACCCACATGAACATCTATGACAATATTGCCTTCGGCCTCAAGCTCAAAAAGATGGACCGTGAGGAGATAGACCGCAAGGTTAAGCATGTTCTTGAGATGGTAGACCTCGAGGGCTTTGAGGAAAGAAGCGTCGCTACTCTTTCAGGAGGCCAGCAGCAGAGGATCGCCATTGCAAGAGCTCTTGTCAATGAGCCCGAGATCCTTCTTTTGGATGAGCCGCTCGGTGCACTCGATCTCAAGATGAGAAAAGAGATGCAGATCGAGCTTAAGTCCATGCATGACAGACTCGGCATCACATTCATTTACGTTACCCATGACCAGGAAGAAGCCCTGACCATGTCTGATAAGATCGTCGTTATGAACGGCGGACAGATCCAGCAGATCGGAAAGCCCGAGGATATCTATAATGAGCCCAAGAACGCATTCGTTGCCGACTTCATCGGAGAGAGCAACATCTTCAAGGGCATCATGACAGGCAAGATGAAGGTAAGATTCTGCGGCGGAGAATTCGAGTGCATGGATGATGTACCCGAGGGAACCCAGATCGATGCCGTTGTACGTCCCGAGGACGTTATCCTTACCGCTCCCGAAAAGGGAACAGTTAAGGGTGTGGTTACCGGTGTTGTTTTCAAGGGTATCCATTATGAGATCACCGTTGAGAGCGGAAAGTACGAGATGGTTATCCAGTCGACCAAGACTCCTAAGGTTGGAGAAGAGGTCGGTATGTGCCTTGAGCCCGACGGAATCCACATCATGATCGCAGAGGATCATACCACGAGATTCGATGCGGATATCAACGATGATTATTCACTTGAATATAACGGAAAACCCATCGAAGCCGATATTACTTCAATAATAAAGGGTTCAACTCTTAAGGACGGAAGTTTAAAGGATTCTTCGGGAGAGACCATAAGACCCGAGAACATCAAGATCCATATTTCCATAGAGCCCGCCGATATCGAGCTTACCGATGATGCCGAGAAGGGACTTACTTCCGGCGAGATAATCAACCTTATCTATAAGGGCGACCATTACAGCTACGTCATCCGTACATCGAAGGGACATGACCTTATCGTAGACGATGAGTATCTCTGGAACCTCGGAGATATCGTCGGTCTTATCATGCCTGCCGAGAAGATGAATTTTACACTTGCAAAATAACGGGAGATAGAAGATGAAAGGAACATTTCAGAGGAAATACCTCGGTATTCCCTATGCGCTGTATCTCCTGGTGCTTGTGATCCTTCCGCTCATAGTCATTGTTTCATACGCATTCACTGACTCAAACGGAAGACCGGGGATCGGCAATTTCATAAGCTTTTTCACTGACCCGAATACACTCGGCACTCTGGTGTATTCGCTGGTCCTTGCTTTTGTTACAACCCTTGTGTGCCTCCTTATCGCATATCCTGCGGCATATTTTCTTGCCGCAAGCAGGATCAGGTCAAAATCCGCGATCCTCATGCTCATGGTTATGCCGATGTGGATCAACTTTACGCTCCGCATCACCGCACTCAAGGAGCTTCTCACCGTAGTCGAAGGTAATCTTGCATTCCATCCTTTCATGAATTCCGTGATAGGTATGACTTATGATTTCCTTCCGTTCATGATCCTTCCCATTTATAACCAGATATCAAGGATCGATAAGAGCCTTCTCGAAGCGGCAGCCGATCTCGGTGCCGATCCCAGACAGGCTTTCATTCGCGTGCTGCTCCCTCTTTCAATGCCCGGAGTTGTCAGCGGTATCTCAATGGTGTTCCTGCCTGCGATGACCAACTACGTCGTTCTTGATATGCTCTATAACAGCACCTACATCATGGGCAGCCTGATCGGAAGCTACTTCTCGGCTTATGACTGGCACGGCGGATCGATGATCTCACTGATCCTTCTTGTCATAATCTGCCTGTTTACACTTATTGCCGGAAACGATGAGAACGAAGGCAGCGTGAGAGGAGGTTCTGTATTATGAAAAAGAATACATGGATCGCACCCACTGTTGTGCTCGTAGTTCTGCTTCTTATCTATGCACCGATACTTATCCTCGCATTCTACAGTTTTACAGATGCATCATCCATCGGTGAGAGTGCACATTTCTCAATGCAGAATTACATCACTCTTTTCACTACCGAAGAACTTGCGGCGATGATCAGAGGTACTCTTATCCTTGCGCTCAGCGTTGCGGTGCTCTCTACCATACTCGGAACTCTCGGAGCCATGGGAGCTTTCTATTCCAAGCCCAGAGCACTTACGGCTTACCGTATCGTCAACCAGATTCCCGTAGTCAATGCGGACGTAGTAACAGGTTTTTCGATCTGTATCCTTCTGGTCGTCGTATTCGGTATCAATAAAGACACCTTCTTCCCTCTTGTTGCGGGACAGACCGTACTCTGTGCGCCCTTCGTATTCCTTTCCGTGTACCCTAAGCTCGGACAGATGGATCCTTCCATTTACGAAGCGGCCCTGGATCTCGGAGCATCACCGGCCACTGCAGTCAGAAAGGTTGTCATTCCCCAGATCATGCCCGGTATCGTATCCGGATTTGTCATGGCTGTAACACTTTCGCTTGATGATTATTTCGTGGCGACTTACACCAAGCCCGCCGCATTCGATACGATCTCGACATATGTTGTCAATGCCACAAGAGGTTCCCAGACAGAGATAAAGACCGCTCTTTGGGCTCTTTCCACCGTGATCTTCGTTATCGTGCTCGGCATCTGCCTCGGTATGAACAGGAAGAATTCGGCTAAGGAAAAGACCAGAGTACGCAAGGACAGGAGGGTAAGCGCATGAGAAAAAATATTATCGCTTTAGCCCTTTCCGCTGCACTTATCGTCGGAACACTTGTTAATACAGTAAGCGTGATCCCCGTACAGGCAGCCGATGATGTAATTACCATCAGGGTCTGCAACTGGGAGGAATATATCGATGAAGGCGGCTGGGACGATGATGAAGTTATCGATCTCGAGTCGGGCGATATACTTGGCGAGAATGCGCTCTATGAAGATTTCGAAGAGTGGTATTACGAAACCTACGGACAGCGTGTTCATGTAGAATACAGCTGCTTCGGTACCAACGAAGAGCTCTACAACATGCTCACTCTCGGAGACAAGTTCGACCTTGTATGCCCCTCCGAGTATATGATCATGAAGCTCATGACAGAAGATAAGCTTGTTCCGTATTCGGACGGCTTCTTCGATGAAGAGAATGAGCTGAACTATTACATCAGAAATGTTTCTCCTTTTATCAGGGAGACTTTCGAAAGCAACGAGATAGACGGCGAATACTGGAACGAATATGCCGCATGCTATATGTGGGGTGTTCTCGGATTCCTCTACAATCCCGATGTTCTCTCGGAGGAAGAAGTTTCAACCTGGAATCTTCTTATCAATGAAGATTACTGCCGTCAGATCACGACCAAGGATAATGTGCGTGACAGCTATTTCGCAACTCTCGGAGCGATAAAGGGCGACTTGTTCCTCAGCGAGGAATTCTTGAACGATCCCGATTATCACGACAGACTTGCGGAGGAGATGAACGATACTTCCGAGGAGACCGTTGCCGAGGCACTTGAGTTCCTTCAGCAGGTCAAGGATAATGTCTATTCGTTCGAGACCGATTCCGGTAAGGCGGATATGGTAACCGGCAAGATCTTCTCGAATCTTCAGTGGTCCGGAGATGCCGTTTATGCAATGGACCAGGCGGAGGAAGAGGATGTATATCTTGCATATTCCGTTCCCGAAGAGTGCACCAATCTCTGGTTCGACGGATGGGTAATGCTCGCTGACGGCATCGAAGGAGATGCCGCAAGACAGCAGGCATGCGAAGCGTTTGTCAATTTCCTTTCAAGACCTGACAACGCTGTCAGAAATATGTACTACATCGGATACACTTCATCGATCGCAGGAGGCACTGACGGAGATCAGATCTTCGAATATGTCGATTGGAACTATTCCGCCGAAGATGATGAGGAAGATGTCGTAGACTACGATCTCGGATATTTCTTCGGAGATGAAGAGAGCGGGGATTATGTTCTCACCGTTCCCGAGGAGCAGACTTACCGCCAGCTCTTTGCCCAGTATCCTCCCAAGGAGGTTACCGACAGAAGCGCGGTCATGAGATATTTCGACGGTGACGCCAATGCCCGCATCAACAGGATGTGGATCAACGTCAGATGCTACAATATCGGCAAAATAAAAGCTGCCGGTTGGGCAGCCATAATTGTTGCAGTGCTTGCCGTGGCAGCCGCTGCGATATATTTTAAGTCAGGTAAAAAGAAGACGAAAGCTATTCGTCGTCCTCCTCAGCCGCAATAACACCGCTGATAACGCTTGAAACAGCGGAGATAACAACGACTGCGGCTATTATGACAAGCAGTCCGCCTGCAAGGACCAAGAAAATACCTGAATTCATATTAGCTCCTTTGTAGCTGAATTTCGAACCGTCTATTATTTTATCACGGTCGGCTGAAAAGTACAATAAAGGCAATTTGCACACAGGTCAAAATGCAGGAATATACTGGATCTTCCGGGCTTCCTCCCAATGCGGGAGGAAGCCTTTTTTATGCAGTTTCCACGAATTTTATCCAATCGTATGTTACCTGTTGACCGGCATATAAAGCGTGGTGTAGAGTTTATCTCACATCTGTTCGGGCAGTTCTGGGACTGCCCTGTTTTCATGCTTAAAAAGCATCTTTAGCGGGCCGTCCGTTTGGGAGTTTATATGACGGACACATGTTCAAAAGCCCGCTCGCTTCTTACTTCCCTTACCGATGAGTACATAACCGGTAAGGGAAGCGAGCTCATCTCATTAAGACGCGGGCTGATCACAAAAGAAAGATTTCTTGAAGATGCGGGTGCGTTCATCCGCGAAAAATACGGTGAAAGCGGTGAAGTGGCAGATGAACTGCTGAAGGAATTCGAAGAATACATCTTCGGTTATTCGAGACTTACACCGCTCATTGACGATCCGGATGTCTCCGACATACGGGTGATGGGCCATTCGAATGTAAGGGTGAAGAAAAACGGGAAGAGAATGGATTCCGGTGTTTTCTTTTCATCCGAAAAAGAATACAGACAGTTCATCGACTACATAGCGACCAAAAACCAGGTAAGCATATCCAACCTGTCGGCGATACAGAGATTTACCGACTCCGGATCCCATCCCGGCTTCATACTCAGGTTTACGGTTTCAATGCCCATTGTAAATACGTTCGATGAACCGTATCTGTGCATACGAAAGGTTCCAAAGTCATTCCCTCTTTTAAAAGACCTTGTGGCAAAGGGAATGATGGATGAAAAGTGTGCGAGGATCCTGGCACTCAGATTCAGGATGGGATCGACGCTTATCTGCGGAGGCAATTCCTCGGGGAAGACCACACTTCTGAATGCACTGAAGGAAACCATACCCGATGATAACGCCGTGATGGTCGTACAGCAGGCGGATGAACTCACGACCATGTTCCATCCAGATATGATGTTCCTTCATTCTGTTCCGCCCAGTGCGGAGAGTAAGGCTTCGTATGATCTTGAACATATAAGCATCGCGGGTCTTACGATGGATGTCGATTATTTTATCGTGGGAGAGATCAAGGGCGCGGAGGCACTGTACATACTTAATGCGGCATGTACGGGGCAGATATGCGCGGGAACCATCCATTCCACGTCTGCAATGAGGGCTCCGGATAAGCTGGTTGATTATGCAATGTATGAAAGCCGGTATTCGAGGAATGAACTTATGAGAATGATGGATTGTTTCAAGACACTCATTTTCATGAAAGATTTTAAGGTTGCGAATGTATATGCATGTAAGGGATGGAATGAGGAAAGGAGGGAACTGGATTATGAACGTCTGCTTTAGCGCATCTGTTTTTACGCTTTTGCTCGCAGGTTTTTACGGATTGATGGAGGGCTTCAGGACTACGGAAGATATAAAAAAGACTGCGGCTCTTGTGAGCAGACGGTTCGATGAGAGGGGAAGGGAAAATGCTCTCAGAAAAAGAGAAGCGATAAGAATGAGAGCGGATCGTGACGGTTTATGGGCACGTTTGGACAGGGCTCTTGTTTACAGCGGGATAGACAGAGTGATACCCGGAATAACCGTCGAGAAATTTGCGGCAGCGGTCATTGCGGCATGCGCATTTATCTTTATCACCTCCGGATTGGCGGGAGGAATTATATCCGGTGCTGTCTGCACGGCGGTTTTTCTTTTTTCCGTTTATGCGTGTGTGAAGCTTCTGGAAATCAGGAATCTGAGGAGAACGGGTGAAGATCTTCCGAGACTGCTGGATCTGCTGGGCTCATATGCGGCTTCCGGCGCCGTATATTCGAACATCTTCGGACAGATAAGCATCTATATGAATGAACCGCTGCGTACCGTGTTTGACGAATGCGGTGCCGAGGGCAGACTCAGCGGTGACATGTCCCTTGCACTGCTTACGATGGCGGATAAGATCGAACATCCCCAGTTCAAGCAGCTGATACGGAATATGGAGATCACCTCGAGGCACAGTGAGGATATAGCGGGGCTTGTGAGCGACACCAGAAGAAGCTTGCGGGATTATCTGAAGGAAAGCTCCGACAGGAAAGCGATGCTGCGGGAATCGGCGATCAATATGGTGCTCCTGCTTGTGATGGGTTACGCGGTGCTTGCCATATCCGCTTCACTTTCGGAGACATATGTCAGTTCGGTCATGTTTTCGAGTATTCCGGGCAGGATCACACTGGGAGTTATCGGAGCGGTCCTGATGATGTATTTTGCTCAGGCCGCATCTTTGTACAAGTGAGGATATATATGGTTCCTAATAAGTATTACGCATATATCGCCATGGCGATGATGATGCTCTGCAGTCTGCTGTCGGGAGTGATCATCTGTATGGTGATGGATCCCGGTAAGAGCTCTGTGATCGCGGGAGGAGCGGAATTTGCCGGGATGATAAGAAAACGCCGTAAGAGGACTGCACTGTATATAAGACTGGAAGCCTGGCTTAGGAAAAACGGTGCATCATATCACCTCGGCAAGAGAACGGATCCCGGAAGGTTTGTTGCTGTCTGCGTGTTGCTGTGTGCGGCGGGATTTCTGGCAGGCAATACAATATCACCCGTAAGCGGTATTATGCTGGGCATGGGACTGGGAATGGTGCTTCCGCTCAGCATTCCTGCGATCAACAGAAGTGATAACCGAAAGATGCTTCATGACATCAGACTCATATATCACTCTATGGGAGTTCAGATAAAGAGCGGCGTCTATGTTACGGATGCACTTGCGGAATGTTCCGCTTCGGTCGAGAACATAAGACTTAAGAGTGCATTATCCGCTTTTTATGCGGATGTGATCATGAAATCGGATATTTATGCATCGCTTGAGAGATTCAGGTCTTCTTTTGATGACAGATATATCGATTCTCTCTGTATGACGGTTGTACAGGCGCTCGAATCCGGTCAGGCCCTGGATCTTCTGAAAGATATCGCGGAGCAGGCATCCGATATGGAAAATGAGATATTTGCCGCAAGAAAGGCATCGCTGGACAGACTGCTTACCTTAAGCCAGCTGATGGTTCTCGGTGCTGTGCTGTGTACGGCACTGTATACCTGCGTGATCTATATGATGAGCAGGGCCGTCGGATTCAGATAATAAACAAAAGGAGAATACCAATGAACATAAAAACAATTTGGAAAATGATAACAGATCATGCAACGGATAAGGAAAAGGGACTGGACGGAATTCTGGTCACGATAGGCCTGTGCATCATCGCACTGCTTCTGTGCGTTGTCATGAAGGATTCTCTTACGGAATTCATTCAGACGATCGTAAAGACCATGACGGACAGTGCAAAGGGAATACTGGGAACGCCGGCAGGTTTTACTTATCCGGAGATGAGGTTCTTATGATGAATACATTTAAGCGTAATAAGGGAAATATCGGCGATGTCATGCCGATGGGCATATTTGTAATATGCATAGCTTGTGTATTTGCATCATTTGCCGATTGTGTACGGATAGTGAATGTAAAGAGCAGCGTATCACAGCTTTCTAGAAGATACATACTCAGGATGGAGACGACAGGTTATCTGTCCGCAGATGACAGAGAAGAACTTTTGGAGGAACTGTCCGGAGCCGGGCTTGAAGAGATCTCGCTTGGAAACACCGACACTTCGGAAGTGGGATACGGAAATACGATAAAGCTGGAGATAAGAGGCGTTACGGAGGATGGATATGAGGTCGCGGAATACAGGACGTCAACGGCCAAGTACTAGAGAAGCGTTTATGGCTGAGTGCGCGGGGAGCATCGAATATGTAGTCGGAATGTATGCCCTTTTATTCGTTCTTGTCCTGTCCATGGTAAGCCTGCAGATTCTCCAATATAAGGCTGATTCGGATATAGCGGAAGATGCACTGGCAGCATCCTGTCTTGCCGCTCTGGATGTCGATCCCTACAGATACGGACTGGATCACAGTCTGGTGATAAACGATCCCGCTCATGCAAGAGATATTTTTGAAGAGGCACTCAGGGGAAATATGGATCTTAATGCCGATATGATGCCGCGCACGGAAAATACATCATACATTGCGGGAAAAGTTGATATAGACGAATTCAGGATCTACCTGGTGGACGGAGATAACATTACCGAATATGTCGTATCGGAATACGGTATCACCGAAAACACCGGCACCTACGGAGTTGTGAAAACTCCGTCGGGCACGGAGGTAAGATCTGCGGGGGCATATGCGAAGATATCCTTCGACACGTCAGGAATCTTCGGAGTGAAGATCAGAGCCTGCAAGGAAGCATATGCCGAAATGCTCGGAAAACCGGGCACCTGATAAACACAAAAGGAAAACAATATGAGAAAAGAAAAGAATAATAATGAATCGGTAAAAGTAAAATTCGGGATCTTTGTTGCTGCGCTGATAACGGCAGCGGGAGTGTTTGCGGTAATGACCTACCTGCAGAGGCAGGCGTTATCCGATTTTGTGAAAAGGGAGATATATGTTGCGGCCTCGGATATACCGAGAGGGGTGGTTCTGAATGAAGAGAACATAAAGACATATCTGGTGATCAAAAGCGTGGATGCGGGAAGCGTTCCGGATAACTGCACGCCGGATGCCGGTATGATCATGGGTCTTTCCCCTGTATATGACATCGGAAAAGGGACTCTTCTTACGTACAATATGTTCACTTCACCGAAGGAGGAGCTTGATGAAATGGACGATCCGATCCTGGCGGGATTTCGCACGGATGATCTTTCAAAGGCGGTCAGCGGGTCTCTTCGGGCCGGTGACGTAATAGATATATATTCCATAGATCCCGGGACCGGTGACGGTTTCCTTTTGTGCAAAGATGTATATGTGGAAAGCGGATATGACGGATACGGAAACAGAGTGACGGATGAAAAGCCTGCGGTGATGTTCAATATATATCTGGAAAGTGCAGATGCCGCAGGCTTTTACGAAGGACTTTCATCCGGAAGTCTGTACGTTGTGAAGCGTTGCGGGTGATGCGGCGGCAATGTATATGATCTCTCTTATCCTTGCCGTGATATCCCTGGGACTCGCTTCGTATGAGGATTTCAGGACAAGGATGGTATCAAATTATGTCTGGTGGATCTTTTCTGCCGGTCTGTTAATGATGCTTTCCGGCGGACGGAAAATGGATTATCCGGATATAGCCGGATGTATTCTGCCTGTGTTCATACAGGAATTCATAATGAGCAGGGCGTACGGAAGGGCTGACAGCCATGCTTTTTCCTGCTGTGCTGTTTTTCTGAACCTTGCCGGGTTCGGGCTCGAAGGACATATCCTTCATATGAGCCTGTCACTTGGATTGCTTACCTTTGTTCAGATCCTGCGCCGTAACATCGGCAGAAACCTGAAGCTTAAGGTACCGGTTCCGTTCATTCCGTATATAGCGGCAGCGTTTTTTTTCACGGTCTTGAGCGGTTATTTTGTGAAGTTACAGATTTGTTAATGAATCCGGGGATACATGGTATTGGCGGCCGTTCCGGTGTGGAGCGGCCGCTATTTTTGTGTCAAAAACTTGAAAAATATGATAAAATAACGGTGTATGCAGATTTTTACCCTTTGATGGTAATTTGTTTTGCTGTGTCTTGGGGAGGACATGTGTTATGACAATATCCTGCGTAATGATAGTCAAGAACGAAGAGAAGATCCTTGCCAGATGTCTGGACAGTATCAGAGATCTTATGGATGAGATCATAATCGTTGATACCGGATCTTCCGATAAGACCAAAGAGATAGCCGCAAAATATACGGACAAGATATATGATTTCGCATGGACCGGTGATTTCTCCGATGCGAGAAATTTTGCTTTCTCGAAGGCCACAATGGATTACATCTATTCGGCCGATGCGGATGAGGTTCTTGATGAGGCCAATCACATCAAGTTCATGGCCCTTAAGACGATGCTTCCCGAAGAGGTTGAGATCGTTCAGATGCGCTACGGCAATCAGCTCATGCATTCGACGGTCTATAACTTCAATGAGGAACTCCGTCCCAAGATGTTCAAGCGCCTCAGACAGTTCGTATGGCAGGATCCCGTCCATGAGATGATAAGGCTTGATCCGGTCGTTTTCGACAGCGAGATAGTCATCACCCATATGCCCGAGGAAAATCACGGACACAGGGATCTCGAGATCTTCTCCAAGGCCACGATAGGCGGCGGACAGCTGAGCAAGCGTCTTTTTGATATGTATGTCAGGGAACTGTTCATCGTCGGCACCGAGGATGATTTCAGGAATTCACTTCCCTATTTCGTATCATGCGCCGCGGATGTAAATCTCGACGCAGACAGCGTTAACAAAGCCTGCCTTGTGATCTCGCATACAGCAAGGATCCATGGCGATATTGTTATGTTCTTCAAGTATATAACCAAGCTCATGGCGAGCGATCCCTCGTCGGAAGTATGTCTGGAACTCGGTCTGTTCTATGAAAGGATCCAGGATTTTGAAGAAGCTGCGATCTGGTTCTATAACGCGGCATTCGAGACCATCCCCGCGGTGGTCCTCACTTCTTCGGGCAAGGATGCTGCCGAGGGACTTAAGAGAGTATATGATGCGATGGGCATGCCGGAGGTTGGCATGCAGTTCGCAAAGGATATAGAGGCAAAAGGATGAACTGGGAATCAAATGTCAGAAAAGTAGTACCGTATGTACCGGGTGAACAGCCCACAGGAAAAGTTATCAAGCTCAATACCAATGAGAATCCCTATCCCCCCGCACCCGGGGTGGAAGCTCTTCTTAAGGGATATGACATATCGCTTTTAAGAAAATATCCGGATCCGACATGTTCCTCTCTTGTGAACGTGCTGGCCGAAAAATATAATGTAAAGCCCTCGCAGGTTTTTGTCGGAGTGGGTTCCGATGACGTTCTTGCGATGGCTTTTCTTACGTTTTTTAATTCGGATAAGAAGATCTTCTTCCCGGATATAACTTATTCCTTCTATGATGTCTGGGCCGATCTTTTCAAGATCCCCTATGAGCAGATTCCTCTTGATGATGAATTCAGGATCCATTCCGAAGATTATGCAAGGGAAAACGGAGGCGTGATCATCGCCAATCCCAATGCTCCCACCGGAGTATTCATGGGACTTGACGGTATCAGGTCGATCCTTGATAAGAACCGTGATGTGGTATGCATCGTTGATGAAGCATATGTTGATTTCGGTGCGGAAAGCGCACTGAGTCTTCTTGACGAGTATGACAATCTTCTTGTCATTCAGACCTTCAGTAAATCCAGATCCATGGCGGGACTCCGCATAGGTTATGCGATCGGTTCCGAGACCATGATCAAATATTTAAATGATGTCAAATATTCGTTCAATTCCTATACCATGACATCCCTGACTCTGGCGCTCGGAGTTGAGGCTGTTAAAGATGATGAATATTTCAGGACAACCTGTGAAAAGATCGTCAAGACCAGGGAAAGACTTAAGGCCGATCTTAAGGAACTTGGATTTGAATTCCAGGATTCCAAGACCAATTTCATCTTTGCCAAGCATGCATCCGTATCTGCGGAGCATATCTTTACCGAACTTAAAAAGAGAAATATCTATGTCAGATATTGGAATAAACCGCGCATCAGTGAGTATCTCAGGATAACTGTCGGCACGGACGAAGAATGTGACATACTTGTCAGAAACCTTAAGGAGATTGTGAAATGATCGAATATCTGATTTGCTTTTTTATCTCGATGGTACCGCTCATCGAACTCAGGGTTGCGGTTCCCTTCGGACTTACAAGAGGACTTGATCCGCTGATCCTTTATCCCATTTGTATCGTAGGAAATATGCTTCCCGTTCCCGTCATCTTCTTTTTTGCGAGAAAGGTGCTCGAGTGGGGCAAGGATAAGAAGGTCATCGGAAAATTCTTCACCTTCTGTCTCGAAAAGGGACACAAGGGAGGGGAAAAGCTTCAGAGCAAAGCCGGACGCGGACTTTACTGGGCACTGTTTCTTTTTGTAGGTATTCCTGTTCCGGGAACCGGTGCATGGACCGGAACTCTTGCAGCAAGTATCCTTGATATGGATTTTAAGAAAAGTGTAATTGCCGTAATCGCAGGCGTAGTCCTTGCGGGAATCATAATGGGACTCGGAACTGCGGGCGTACTCACTATTCTGGGAATCGGAGGCTGAATTGGATTCTTATCAGGCATTTGCCGGAGTGTATGACGAACTGATGAGTGACGTTCCCTATGACGAATGGGTCTCCAGGATCGATCGCGATATCAGAAAGTACGGCGTTACAAGGACAAGCGATAATAAGGAAGAAGCCTCTTCCGAAGATGAGGAGATCCTTGCGAGCGAAAGAGATCTGGTAGCGGATCTTGCCTGCGGAACGGGGATAGTAACGAGAAAGCTGTTCGATAAGGGATATGATGTTTTCGGCGTGGATATCTCATCGGAAATGCTCACCAGGGCTTTCGATTCGGATGACGGACGCGGGATCATGTACCTGAACCAGGATATATGCGAACTCGATCTGTATTCGACGATAGGTACCGCCGTATGCTTATGTGACAGTCTTAATTATCTTCTTTCGGATGAGGAGCTTGAAGCCGCATTCGGCGGAGTTTCCAATTTTCTTTATCCCGGCGGGCTTTTCATTTTCGATTGCAACACCTCATACAAATACAGGGAAGCCATCGGAGAATCCACCATCGCGGAAGCGGGAGAGGATGTTTCCTTCATCTGGGATAATTTCTATGATGAGGATGAGAATGTCAATGAATACGATCTCACTCTTTTCATAAAAAGAGAAGACGGCCTGTATGAACGTGCGGAGGAAACACATCTTCAGCGCGGCATTGAAAAAGATGACATAGAAAGACTTGCCGGAAAATGCGGACTGGAACCCGTCCTCATCTGTGATTCCGATACGGACGGTGAAGTAAGAGATGATACCGAAAGGATCTATGCGGTCCTCAGGAAACCTGATAATAAATGATAAACGAAAAGTGTAAAAAGGATTATATAGTTTCCGCCACTGCTGCGGATTTCCATATCAGGGCATTTGCGTGTACGACCCTGAACATATGCGAGGAATCGAGACGTCTCCACAACACAAGCCCCGTGATGAGCGCTGCGCTCGGAAGAATGCTTTCCGCAGCTGCCATGATGAGCATCATGATGAAGGGAGACGGAGATAAGCTCACGATACAGATCAAATCCGACGGACCTTCCGGAGGACTTACCGTATGCGCCGATTCACACGGAAACGTAAAGGGTTATACCCCGGTTCCGGATGTCATTCTTCCCGCAAAAGCAAACGGACATCTTAATGTATCGGGTGCGATCGGAAACGGAGATCTGATAGTCGTCAAAGACCTCGGACTTAAGGAACCCTATGTCGGAAGGACTACGCTTCAGACAGGTGAGATTGCGGAAGATATGACTTATTATTTCGCGGCTTCCGAACAGACTCCTTCATCCGTCGGTCTCGGTGTACTCATGAATATGGATAATACCGTAAGATGCTCCGGAGGATTCATAATCCAGCTCATGCCCGATGCGGGAGATGATGTTATAGCAGTCATAGAGGAGAATCTTAAAAGTATTAAGAGCGTAACGGAGATGCTTGACGAAGGCCTGACTCCCGAGGATATGATAGGAGAGGTCCTTAAGGGACTTGATATCAATTTCAACGAGACCTACGATTGTGCGTATAAATGCGACTGCTCCGACGAAAGAGTCGAGAAGGCTCTGATAAGCCTCGGAGAAAAAGAGATCGTCGAACTTATAAAAGAAAACAAGGATGCCGAGATCCATTGCGACTTCTGCGAGAAGGATTATATCTTCGGGCCGGACAGGCTGAAGGATATCCTGAAAAAGAGCAGGGCGCTGAACATAAAAGAATAAAGAAAGAGGAGAAAGAAAATGGTCAAAGCCAACGACAACTATTTGAAACTTCCCGGAAGCTATCTCTTTTCAACCGTGGGAAGAAAGGTAAGAGAATATCAGGAGGCTCATCCCGAAGCCAAGATCATCAGACTTGGCATCGGTGATGTTACACAGCCTCTTGCACCAGCCATCATCAGTGCGCTTCACTCGGCAGTTGATGAGATGGCATCCAAGGATACCTTCAAGGGATATGCTCCCGATCTCGGATATGAATTCCTGAGAAATGTCATCGCAGATACCGATTATAAAAAGAGAGGATGCGACATCTCCGCAGATGAGATCTTTGTTTCCGACGGTGCAAAGTCAGACTGCGCCAACATTCAGGAGATCTTTTCAACCGATAACAAGATCGCGGTATGCGATCCCGTATATCCCGTGTATGTTGATTCGAATGTAATGGCCGGAAGGACCGGAACCTGGGACCCCGCATCCGAGACATGGTCCGATGTTATCTACATGCCCTGCCTTGAAGAGAACGGATTTGCTCCAGAGCTTCCTTCCGAGACTCCGGATCTTATCTATCTGTGCTTCCCCAACAATCCCACAGGATCCGCAATTACCAAGGATCAGCTTCAGAAGTGGGTTGACTATGCGAACAAGGTCGGCGCGATCATTCTTTACGATGCCGCATACGAAGCGTATATCTCCGAGGAGAATGTACCTCACAGCATTTATGAGTGCGAAGGTGCAAGAACCTGTGCGATCGAGTTCAGATCGTTTTCCAAGAACGCGGGCTTTACCGGCGTAAGACTCGGATTTACCGTTATTCCCAAGGATCTTAAAGCGGGCGACACTCCTCTTCATCCCATGTGGGCAAGACGCCACGGAACCAAGTACAACGGTGCACCCTACATCGTTCAGAAGGCAGGTGAAGCTGTTTACTCCGAGGAAGGAAGAAAGCAGCTTAAAGAGCAGGTTGCTTATTACATGAACAATGCAAAGGTGATCTATGAAGGACTTAAGGAAGCAGGCTACTCGGTATCGGGCGGTGTAAACGCTCCTTACATCTGGCTCAAAGCTCCTGATGGAATGACCAGCTGGGAATTCTTCGATCATCTTCTCGATAAGGCACATGTTGTCGGAACTCCCGGTTCGGGCTTCGGTCCCAGCGGAGAGCACTTCTTCAGACTCACCGCATTCGGTACTTACGAGAATACTGTAGAGGCTATTGAAAGAATAAAAAAACTGTGATATAGTCTGACATAATTTCGAAAGCAAAATTGTCAAATACGGAGACTTATATTTTCTCTTTTACGGAGAAGATATCGGTCTCCGTTTTTTTATGTCTGCGGAGGTGATGATTTGGACAGAATGAAAAAGAAAACATTAAAGATCATAAAAATGTTCACCGGTATGCTGATGTCACCCGTGAGTATCATTGTTGCGATATCTGCCGGTGCTCTTGCTTTCGGTACATTGTTTGCCGGTGCTTCGAGGCTGCCTTCGCCCGAAAGCGTGATGAGCAGCTATATGGAAAATCCTTATATCCGGTTTTACCGGGGAAGCCGCGGGATTGCATGGACCACGGTTCATCCTGAGGGGAATGCCCTGTCATCGTACGGGACATATGTATATACCGATGGAAATAAATACAGAGCGGCCGAAGGAACAACGGTGATCCCCGAAGGCGTTGTCAGCAGGAAGGAAGTACAGGGAGGATTAAAACCCGGACAGCATTACTACGAGGATGAGATAACCGATTCGGTCGTACCTGTCGGGAAATGGGTTCTTTCACACAGGGAGGCACGCTGCATACACGGGCCTTTCTCTGCGTGCAGGGATTACGAATATTACGGGATAGACGGCCTTCCCAACAGCAAATGCGAAAGCTCATACGATTCGGGATGGATAGCTTATTGCGCTGATTGCGGGAAGCCTCTCACGGGATTTGTCTATACCAATGACACGTGTGTCGGAAAAATAGGATACCTGTTTGCGGGCACCGGGGAGTTTGCCGAAGAGTTTCCGGTCGAATATCTGTTTTTCTGTCCGGTAAGAGGGGACAATCTGGAGAATGACCGTTCACTGGGATCCCATATGTGTGACTGCTTTATTTCATGCAACCGTTATACGGTCAGGTATAACGGTAACGGTGCCTTGAGCGGATCGATGCCGGATTCCGTTTTCTATTACGGCGGAAGCGATTTGTATGAAGGAGAACCGGTAAGCGGAGAAGCGGAATTAAGGGAAAACCGGTTCTTTAATCCGGGATATATCTTCGGCGGATGGAGTGATTCACCGGACGGTGAAGCGATACTGGCAGACGGAAGTGACAGGGAAAGCGTGGAAGAAAGCTTCGCATGCCTTAATGAAAGCGGGGACGAAGCGGATGATGCCGTTGTCACACTTTATGCGGTCTGGATCAGGTGTGACAGTGCCGTACTTATCTGCGGAGGGAATTTCAGGGATGAACAGGGTGCATATAACGGAGTGGTAAACGGGGAACGGCTTGAGGGATATAACCTGTTTGAAAAAGGCTATATGTATGAAACGGAGATCGATCCCGCAAATCTGACTCATCCGAAGGGATACCGCATAGAACTGAATATGATGGGCGGACCGGATGCCGGAGCGTTTTGGACCGGCACGGCTTTTTCCGGATGGACATATACGGACTTGTACGGAACGACAGAAGATTTAACGTCCGACGGAAAGTTCACATATATACATTCATCGGAAACCGATTCAACCGTCGATATCATCACGGCGGATTGGGAAAGTATACCCGCTACGCTTCCCGATGCGGTGTATCCGGGATTTGTTTTCGACGGATGGTATACGGATCCCGATATGGCGCCGGATCATTTTGCCGGCAGAGCGGGAGATCTGTTTGATGCCGATCATGACATGATTCTTTATGCAAAGTTTAAGACTTTGGATCTTGAAGCTTCCGCGGATTATATGGGAAATGAAAGCTTCGGGGAACTGAGATACGACGGTCTTGCAAGACTGAATGTTCCGGGCGCTGCCGGATATGATCTATATAAGTTTTTTATCAGAGAGCCCGGTACTGACAGCGAATGGACCGAGGCTTTGACGGAAAAAACGGGTGCGATACCGGAGCCTTCCGAAAGACATTTTTCGGGGGAAGGTGAACCTGTTGTCTATACGGTATCGAGAACGGGCATATACACCCTGGAGCTGTGGGGCGGAGCAGGTGCATCTTACGGTTCTTATTCCGGAGAAAACGGAGAGTATTCATCATGCGAGATACTTTTATATGAAGGAGATACGGTGGAAATATATACCGGGAGATCCGGGAGAACGGAATCCGTCGATGGCGGAGTTATATGCGGCGGAGGAGAAGGATCGCATATAGATATAAACGGCAGGACGGTAATGTCATGTGCCGGAGGCAAGGGAGCGGATCATGTTCTGAATCTGAACAGAGAGTTTTCTTTTACCGGAAATGTTCAGACATTTACCGCGGAAGCTGAGGGCGATTATGAACTTGAAGTCTGGGGAGCAAGAGGAAGTGCCGTCAGCAACGGTTTTAATGCTGCCGGTAACGGAGGATATGCCTCCGGAACGGTGCATCTGAATGCGGGAGATACTCTTTATATCTGCGTCGGAGGAATGAACGGATATAACGGAGGAGGATCGGGCGGAAGAGATGCATACGGAAACCGCGGAGGATGCGGAGGCGGTGCAACACATATCGCATATGATGACGGAGTTCTGAAGAATCTTTCCGGTGCAAGAGACCGGGTACTGATCGTTGCGGGCGGAGGCGGAGGAAGCGCCGGTGACGGAAGCACTTCCGGTTCCGGAGGAGGTCTTACGGGCGGAGGCGGAAGATCCCTGTGGCCGGGAGGACCGAGAAGTTCTTCGGGAGGAAGTCAGACGGGAGCCGGCTCCGGATGGTTCAGAGGCTCCGGAGGATTCGGATACGGCGGAAATGCATATTCATATAACGGAAGCACAGAGGACTACCCCTTCATCATGAACGGCGGCGGAGGCGGCGGCTGGTACGGAGGGGGCGGAGGTGATTGCGATACCGGATCGTACGGATGCGGCGGAGGCGGAGGAAGCGGATACACAGGCGGAGTTGAGAACGGAAATATGACAAACGGTGTATGCGGAGGTAACGGACATGCATCGATCAGCTGTAATATCAACGTGACCGGGAGGGATGCCATCGGGTGCGGAACATCTTTCTCTGCGGATGGTCTTTTATACCGCGATCATATGATCTGTGTTCATTCCGAATGCACATATCCCGACAGGGATACGGAAAAGGCGGGATACTGCATCATAACGGAACCTGCCGTACGATTTTACGGATCCTGCGGGGAACTGGTTTATTCTCCCGATACGGAAGCCCCCGATCCTGTCAGCAGTGCCGGACTTTATCTTGATCCTGACAACGGGCGGATCGAGGTTTACTGGAAAATGCCCCGGGATAACGGAAGCCTGTATTCTTATATGGCAAGAGCATACAGATCCACGGATATGATCTCTTCGGCAGACAATTATGTGCAGACTGATGATAAAGCCTTGCGGATAACAACCGGGGTATACGGATATTTTTATCTTATCGACACATATGAGCACGCGGGCAGGGATGATGTGACCGGAAGGGGTGGGTTTGTTTATTCACCGTGGGCGGAAGTGTCCGGAACCGCGGCGGATGCCTGTTTTGATGACTGGTATGAAAATACGTCTTCCGAAGGACTTACAAACAGGGATATCAGTTTTGTTCCTGACGGAAACGATAAGTATATCCATATCGTTTCCGCAGACAGGGCAGGCAACACAAGTGATGTGTTCGATCTGGCTATTGACGGAAAGAATGCATATATTCCGTATCCTGTCCGCACGGAAAAACTTGTGATAACGGAAGCGGAGAACGTATACAGAGCTCCGGACAGAGAAGATGTATTCTATGTCAGGGCAGATTCGGCAACACCGTTTTATATCGAGCATTCTTCGTTCATATACGGGTTTGCAAGGAACGGATATCAGATAGATGAAGCACTGTTTCATCAAAGCGCGGGTGAATATGCGGCCTTTGTTTTCCCGTTGTCCGATATATCTTCGGAGGAGCGGAGTATCGTTTCGACAGATTGCTTCAGAACCTCTGCTTTTTACCCGCGGCCGCTTGCGGAAGCGTCCGGGGAAAGAAGTGATCTCGGAAGAAGGCTGTGCTTTACGGGAGGGTTCATTACATCGTATGAGGGTGAACTGTTTATTTATCCCGAAGCACGGGCTCATCTTGAGACTGGAGCATATGCTCTTAACGAAGACGACCGGATCATACGGAGCGAACCTGTGATGGACAGATCGAACGGACTTACGATCATAGGAGACGCTACGCCTCCTGACTGTTACGTTTCGGTAAACGGAGGCGGATATGAGAGATTATCGGAATGCAATATATCAAATGTACTGAAGGAATGCGTTATAGACAGAAGAAGCGGGAGCGTCTCCGTTGAACTGTGTATCACGGATGAGGGATCCGGTGCAAAGGAAGGATCGGAGATCCGTATATATAACCTCGACAATGGGTCGGAAGGAATATTCACAGCAATCGGAGACAGGTATCTGATGGAACTTAAGATGGATGAGGACAGTACGGAACCTTCATTTGAAAACCTGCTTTTTAACGGGGAATTCATTATATATGTTTATACGGAGGATAATGTCGGAAATAAAGGGGTTGTCACTTCGGCCGGTATCCATGAACTTGATATATCGGGAAGCATACGCAGGTGCCTTGATGAACTTACGGGACCTGTTACCACTTCAGATGGGGAAGCTTATATAAAAAGAGGGGAAAGCGGATACGTTGTTTCGAATGTGTGGGGATATCCCGATGCTGTACTGGTATCTTTCGATAACGAAAAGCTCAGCTGTTACGATACCCTGTATGTCATAAACGGAAGGGAACCGGGGCTACCGGCGGAAACTGCGGCCAATACGGTGACGATCCTTTCGCCCGAATATGTGCTGGATGAAAGGACGGACTTCACCGTCCCTCTGGATTATGACAGTGATGTCATAAAAGTGACCATAACTGCTTTCAGACAGGGAGAAAGCCTGATCTGGGAATCGGAATGCGCGCTTGCGGGACAGGGCACGGTGCTTGACGAACTGATAACCGTACTCAGATAACAGGTTTATGAAAATGTCCCGTTCTGCTATAATCATATTAAAGTATTTATGGGATTGCTGATCTTTCAGGAAGGTGCATGCCCTATGATGAGAAAACTCTTAAAAGCGGTAACGGGACTTATATGCGCTGCGGTGACGGTCCTTGCTTTGCCCTGTGAAGCCGATGCGGCACCCGGGCTTGGATCCGGTGCGGTATTTCCCGTACGCTTCAATGAATATGAATCGACATATGTTTCCTCCCAGACCGCATATCTTAACGGCCTGTATTTTACGGTGGATACATATCATGACAGGATAATCTATACGGAGCCGGAGAACGTGGGAGGCGACACTTCCCGCTGGAAGATCATGGCCGACGATCTCAATAAGCCTCACTGCATATGTTCCGACGGCATCATTTATCTTGTTGCCGATACGGACAATAACAGAGTTGTTACCTATGCAAGAGTTGCGACAGGTGAATTCGTTGAGATTCAGAGTTTTGAGAATGTGGGTATCAGGCCTCACTACTGTGTATATGATGCCGCTACGTCTTCTTTTTACGTATGGAGTTCATATACCGGAGAGATGTACATATATAAGCGTCCTGCAAACGGCCTTTTGATAAGGGTCGACAGGGTCAGAAGAGTTGATTGTCTGTACGGGGTATATACGAGATCCTTTACGATAGACGGAAATAATATCCTTTTCTGCTCACAGGGAGTGGGAGGAATCATATCCGTTAATAAGAGAACCTTCAGGATCAACGGACTTTATCCGGTATGTGATGAACTCGGCGGCATAGTCCAGATAGCCCATATCGGAAACCACTATTATCTTACAACGTCATCAGACAGATTCGGTGACCGGAGCAGGGCAACGATCGTAAGAAGCACTAGTCCCGGAGGCTTTTATTTCACCGGACAGTATGAAGAGGTCATAACTCAGCTCGGAGGAGTACGCGGATCATGCGTGCCCTATTATCTGACTCCGGCTTCCGGCGCATATTTTGCAAGATTTGACGGACTCAGCGGGGATTATAAGGACTTTGCCCTTACATTCGCTGAAGATCCCTTCGGTAATATACTGATCGGAAACAGATTCCCCTGATCAGTGTGATTCACCTTCGGGTATGACATGTACGACGCCTATGACTCCCATGAATGCGGGAGAGAAGATGTGTTCTTCGAGGCCTTCCCTTATCTCGCCTTCCCATGCGGCGTGAAGGTGTCCGGCCAGAACTTCGACACAGGGCGAATCCTCTGCATAGATGAGATCCAGATATCTCTGCATATCCGCATCTATACCGTAGGTTTCGCTTGAAGGATCCCAATAATAGATCCTGTTCCTTACGAGCATGGACAGCTCTTCAAGTGACGGATCGACCTGGGAATAATACGGAACGTGAGTTGCCGCGATAACGGGAACCCCTCTGCTGTAGAGCTCGGTGAGAACAGTCATCTGTTCTTCACCGGGTTTTTTGATGGAACGGTTTACTCCGGCTATGATAAGATCGCCGAAGTCGATATATTTACGGGTATAGTCATCCCCGTCAAGAGCGATATGAAGATCCGCGGCTCTGTAATCGTCAAAGCCTGTGCTTCCGTCACTGTACCACACACCGTAGTCGTGGTCTGCCCTGATATAGAGTATGCGGTCCCTGGGATATTTCAATCTTGAAAAGCCCTTTTCCAGGGCGAGCATATTGGAGGTGCTGCAATAATCGAGGATATCTCCTCCGAAGATCACCGCGTCGAAATCGCGGTAATTCAGATAGTCTATGATCATCGGCCAGAGGTCCTTGCCGTGTATCCCGTCAGGAGTGATCGAAAGTGTCTCGTAGCGGTTAAGGACGGTTTCGAGTGAACTTTCACATACATCACCGGGCTCGAGATCTGTGATCATATGCACATCGGAAACCCATGCTATCGTATATTCATGTTCAATGCCGGGTGCTTCCACCCAGACTTCTTCTTCTATGAAATCATAAGCAGGTGCGGGATAGACTATGACAGGGGGCGTGGGGATGACGATGGGCTCATCCTCCGGCTCCGGTATCTTCTCGGGCTCGGGAACTTCCGAAATCTGCTGCGTCTCCGGAATATCCGCATAGGGATCCGGCATTATGAAGAAAAGGATAAGCCCGGCTATGGTAAGAGCGGCAAGGATGGAGGAGAGTATGATGGTGATCTCTCTGTCGCGGTTCCTTTTTTTCTTAGCGGGCTTTTTTTCCGCTTTTTCTTTTACCGCTTTTTTTGCGGCAGCCGGTTCTTTTGTTTTGTCTTTTTTCTCTGAAGGCATTATCTGTTGATCCTGATGTTATCCCTGATCCATGCTCTGGTCTCTGCTGTGGTTCCGTTGGTGGTGCTTACCTGGTAATCGGGATCCGCGCCGGAACTGATATCATTGAATGCCCAGAAGTGATTGAGGTCGATATTGGTTTCGGTCGCCTGGGCCGGATCGAGGACGATGAGGATCTTCTCGTTTTCCCCGAGTTTTTCCATTATGGTATTGAATGCCTGTGTATAGGGAGTCGGATCTATTCCTGCTACGTTGCAGTAATAAATACCGTCATAGATGAGCTGGAGGTTATAGTCCGTTTCCTTAAGGACCTTGTCGATCTCGTCGAGTGCATCTTCGGCGGTCATGGTCTTATCCTTGATGCCGGTCTCGATATGCTTTCTGGTGACCCAGGCAAGAGAGTAGATGTAACGGAGCCTTAAGGGGTCGTCGAGATCGTCGGGATCGAACAGAACTATGTTGCCGTCTTCATCGGTTATGCTTGCCGCATCCGATGCAAGCTCCCATGCCTCGTCCCTTGACCAGTTTTCGCGGGAAGAGATCTCGTTGATCGCAAGTATGTATTTGGTACGGTATACATCGATCAGTTCGTCACTTTCTTCCCTGATCGCATCCGCCTGTATGCTGATGCCGGCTTTTTCGAGTCTGTCGGCCATATCGAGGATCTCGTCATAATATACCCTGGACTGAATGTATAAGCCGGAGCTTACCTTCTGGCCGTCGAGAAGGGATACGGAATATCTGACCTGGTCCGCATATTTTCCGAATACTTCGTCGGCTTCTTTTGATATATCTTCAGCAAGGTCATATTCATCCGCAAGTCTGATATATCCTTCGAGTGCGGCAGGGTAGTCGCCCGAAATGCCTTCGGACGCATCGCCTGCTTTTACCGATGCCTTTATCTGATCCTTGATCTCTTCGATCTCTGCAGCCCTTGCGGCGGCAGCTTCGGGATCTTCTTCCTCGGGCTCGTCTTCATCGTCATTATCATCACGGTTTTCCGTATCGTCCGACCGGCTGACGGATGCATCCTGTCTTCCGCTTCCCGAGAAAACGCCCATGCTCTTGAGGGCAAGAAGTATTGCTACGATAAGAGCCGCGATCACAAGGAGGATTATAAGGATGAGTCCCTTGGAGAACGGATTCTTTTTACCCTGATCGGGAGTCTGAATCTCTGTGGGAGTCTCCGGTGCGGCGGGCGCCGTTGAACCGAGGGATGCGAATCCCGAATATTGTGGAGCGGAGCTTTCAGGCTTTGGAGCGGGACTGGCGGCCTTTACGGGAGCACCGCATTTTGTACAGAATTTGGTTCCTTCTTTTAGCTGAGCGCCGCACTTGGGGCAGACAACGTGCTTTTCGGAAGTCTCGGGCGCAGTCTGATCAGCCGCAGAGGATTCTGCGGGCTCGGAAGATTCCGCGGGCTGAGCCGGTGATGCCTGAGCGGGAGCCGCAGGCTGAGGAGCTTCGGCGGGTTTGGCCGGAGCGGGGCTCTGAACCGGAACCACCTTCGGTATCTGTATAGGTGTTTCCTCAGGCTTTGATTCAGTTTCGGGAGTTTCTATCTTGGTTCCGCATTTGATGCAGAAATTCATATCATTGGTGATCTCGGCTTTGCAATTTGGACAAATCATATTATTGACCCCCTTGAACATATAGTCGTTGTAATTGCTTCAGTATTTGGCAAAATTGACCATATTTTCTGATAACTTATTATATATATTTAAGAATATTATTGCAAGATAAGCGGAAACCAAATATAATTTTGAATGTGTGTGGGTGATGATATGGTTGAAGTCACTAATGTATGTAAATCATACGGCAAGAAAAACATATTGAACGGTGTAAGCTTTACGGCTGCCCCCGGACAGCAGATAGCGCTTGTGGGCAGAAACGGCTGCGGCAAGAGTACGCTCATGCAGATCATGGCAGGCCTCCTGAAAGCCGATTCGGGAAATGTATTATATTTCGGTAAGAAGCTTAAACCCGGAGCTATGTTTTCCCATACGGTAGGTTATCTTCCGCAGGAGAATCCTCTTATAGAAGAGCTGACGGTCGCTGACAATATGTCGCTCTGGTCGGGTAAGAAATGCAGGCCGGGTGATGAGGCCGTTAAGATGTTCGGTCTGGAGGATATCCTGAAGCAGCAGGTCTCAAAGCTTTCCGGCGGAATGAAGAGGAGAGTTGCGATAGCATGTGCCTGCGTTCATATGCCGCCCGTAATGCTGATGGATGAACCTACTGCCGCACTTGATATCTATTACCGCACCGAGGTGCGGAAATGGATGAAACAATACCGTGATATGAACGGTATTATCATCACTGTTACCCACGATTCCGATGAAATGTCGGACTCGTCCGTATGTCTTCTTATTGAGGATGGTTTACTTAGAGATTTTAGGGAGGAAAAGTAAAATGCATTTTGATCCAAACACAGGCGAAAAGATCATGGATCCCGGAGATGAGATCCAGAACGCCGCTGCTCAGACTGCAGACAACGCAGCACAGGCTGCTCAGCAGGCACAGCAGCAGGCAGCAGCAACCGCTGCACAGGCACAGGCAGGAGCAGCTCAGCAGGCAGCACCCGCAGCCGATGCCGCTGCACAGGCTCAGCAGGCTTTTGCACAGGCACAGGCTCAGCAGCAGGCACCCAATTTCCAGGCTCAGCCCCAGTTCCAGGGTCAGCCCCAGTTCCAGGGTCAGCCTCAGTTCCAGGCCCAGCCCGGCGTAGCACCCGCTGCAGACAATGTTAAGAAGGGACTTCCCATCGGCGCAGTCATCGGCATCATTGCCGCTGTTGTAGCTGTTATCGGTGTGGCTGTTTTCTTCATAACCAGAAACCTCGGCGGAAAGGTTTCACTCGTCAATACTCTTATCAATGCTTATGACGGAGAGTACCTTACCGATGCATCCAAGGATTTCAAGTTAGATCCCTTCGGACAGTTTACTTACACTGTTGAAGGTGAGGTTGAGGACGTTGAGTTCAATGTTTCGATTGCAAGCAACGGTTCCAATCACACCAGAAGTGCTTATGCTACCGTAACATATTCGGGATTCACCGCTGACTTTACCGGATATATCGATGAGAAGACCATCAAGGCTCAGTGCCCTGTTATCGGAGATTATATCTTCCTTTATGATTACTCCAATGACAAGAACGACGGATATCTCATGGAGATTCTTGATGATGCGGATATTGATGTTAAGGATTTCAATGCCCTGATCGCATTCCTTAACGATAATTCTGATCTTGTAAAGAAGTTCTATGACAAGAACCTTGATTACTTCTTGAAGATAGCTAACGATCTTGATTTTAAGAAGACCGGCGAAAAGGAAACCTTTGAGGTAAACGGCAAGAGCATCACCTGCAAAGAGTATCAGGCAGTCATCACCGAAGATCTTGTAGTTGAGTGGATCGAGGGATATCAGAAGCTCTGGGATGAGTTCTACAAAGAGAATTCCGATGATTTCGAGGTCATCGAGGAAATGGTTGGCGAAGACCTTGATCTTGACGATTATTTCGACGATATGATCGATGCGGTAGATGATTTTGAAGATATCACCGTTTCCATCTACTCCAAGGGAGCAACCGCAGCTTGCATCCGCGTAGCTGATGAAGACCATATGATCGAGATCCTTTTCAAGGGCGGCGATTATCTTGCTCAGAACCTTGAGATCAATTATGACTATGACGGCGATGATGGCACCATACTTACCATTGAAGGCGAGACCAAGGGCGATGTACAGACCACTACCATCGAGGTCGAGGATATGGATTATGAGCTCGAGTATTCCTACAACAGGAAGACCGGTGAGCTTAACATGACCTGTGAGGTTGACGGCGAAGAGTTTTACAATCTCGAGTGCACCGTCGAGATCAGCAAGGACCAGATCAAGTACACCTATGACACCCTTGAGGTCTATGGCCAGGATGCTCCTTTTGATTCTCTGACCGTTACCTTATCCACCAAGGCTGATATCAAGGAGCCCAAGAAGGGTGATGAGATCGATCTCGGCGCCGTTGATGAGGACGAGCTTGAAGATCTTTATGAGGAAATCCTGGATGAGCTTCAGGACAATGATGACTTAATGGAGTTCTTAGAGGATAGCGGTCTTATCTGGTATTTTTATTGATCTGATGACCAAGACAGATCTTTGATGAAGGTATGAACTATTCTTTACAGTACATAAGAATAGAATTCAAAAGAGCTGTCCGTGCGTTCCTAAGCGGACTTGCTACACTTATCATCATATCGGCAATAACTGTAGGCTCTGCGGCGGCGCTTTATGCGCTGCTGCAGAGCCTTGGTGTTTCCGAGCCTGTTAAAGTCGCGGTTTCGGTGCCGGGTGACGGATCGATGTCAAGGATGGCGATAAGATTTCTTGAGGGAATGGATTCCATAAAGGCTGTCTGTGAATTTGAACTGACGGATGAAGCGGATGCAAGGGAAGGCGTATATGAAGGGCTCTACGGTGCGGCGATAGTTCTGCCGGAGAATTTCTATGAAGGGGTCAATACGGGCATCAATCCTCCCGCGCTTATTATCATCCCGTCCGATATGTCCGACGATGTGAAGAGCTTCGGAGAACTTCTTGAAACCGCCGCCTCACTTGTGGACACCGTTGAGGGAGGTATCTACGCAGTTACGGATGCGGGGTTTGCGTACGGTATGAAGGTTTCCAGGACGGATATGGAAAACTATCTTACCGATATAGCTTTTGATACTCTTCTCAAGCGTACCAAGTTTTTTGATGAAAGCTTTGAAACTTCTCTCGATGTAAGCGGTCTTGTTTCGTACTATGCGGTCTGCGCAGGACTTTTGATAGTCATGGTCACCTGTACCGGTTTCGGATATCTTTATTCGAAGAGGAGCAAGTGTGTCGAGTTTTCACTTAGAAGGATCGGACTCGGGCCCGTGAAGACCGGCTTTGTAAAGCTGCTTGTCGAGATGTGTCAGCTGCTTCTGATTTTCACGATCTATCTTCTTGTTCTTAATCTTTTTTCACACATTCTGATCTCGCGGGAAAGCGAAGCTCTCATTTTGTCCGGAGAGTCTGTGCTTGAAGCCTGCGGTATCCTTTCCGGCTTTAAAAATGTCATCCCCGTTCTTTTCTGCATCTGCGGTTTTTCGCATTTCGTATATTGTCTTTTCAGAGGCAGGGAAGATTCGGGACTTATCCTTCTGATAGTATTTATGATCATGCTTGTTCTCGGAGGCTGTATAGTTCCTTCCGTCTTTTTGCCGGATGCGGCAGCGGGAGTCGGAAGGTACATGCCTGCCGCGCTCTGGAGAGATGATATCTTTAACGGCGGAATGCTGAGGGAAATGGTGACCGGAGCCGTGCTTTTTGCGATAGGGGAGGTGCTGTCATGGTTAAATACCTGATAAGGCTGCTTCTCATGCTCAAGGCAAGATTAAAGAGTCCGTTCACATATGTATGGATACTTCTCATGTGGCTGCTGCTCTGGCTTGTGAGTGAATCCGTGATCCCCGTATCGGAGCCCCGTGAGGTTTTGCTGATCAACAATGCCGGCGAATACGGAAGCCGTGTGACGGATATACTTGAAAACCGTGAAGATTCCATATCGGCGTATGTTTATACGTTAACGGACGATGAAGACTATCTGCGCGAGATGGTCCGTAAAGGACAGGCGGAGGTCGGTTTTATTTTCCCCGAGGATATGGAAGAGAGGATCCGCGAGGGAGATACGCGTGATATGGTGACCATGGTCACATCCACATTCTCCTTAAAAAGCGCCGCTGTAAGAGAGACTGTATTTGCGGCTCTGTTCAGAGTTGCCTATGCGGATATGGTTGAGAATGCGGAAGAGGAGATCTTTGAAGATCCTTCCGAAGTCAGTGAATATATAAGGGAAAAATATGACTACCTTGTCATGAGCGATGAGGTATTCAGGCTCCGATATGAAACCGTGGATCTTCCCGAGGGAGGCGCCGGCGAATTCTTCCCGGACAGCTCCGATCCCATAAGGGGCACGGCTGCGGTTCTTCTTTTCATACTATGTCTTTATTCCGCAAGCTCGTTTTTCGGGGAGAGCGGAAGATTTTACAGAGCATTGAAAAAGAATGAAAGATTACTGAGCATGTTCCTTTACGAGCTTTCAGCGGTCTTTGTCCCGGCGGTTTCCGCTTTTGTGCTCATCAGATGCTTTGACCCCTTGAGCGTTTCGCCGGTAAAGGATCTGTTGTGCTTTGTTCTGTTCCTTATCTTCTGCTGCGTATGGAGCGTTCTTTTCGTAAGGCTCTTCAAAAGAAACGAAAGCTATCTTCCGGCGGTATCGGTCCTGCTCTTCGTGAGCTTTGTACTGTGCCCCGTGTATTTCGATCCGGCTAAGTACCTTGCCGTTCTCGGTGTGGTATCCAGGATCCTTCCGCCGGCCTTCTATTTATACCTGTTATGACGGTTTTGCATAACTAACCCGGTTTATTTGACATTTTCATCATAAAATAAGAAAATAACTGTGTTTTAACAGCACCAAAAGAAGGGAGAAAAATCAATGAAATGTAAACAATGCGGAGTAGAGCTGGAAGACGGCGCAGTCTTTTGCCAGTCCTGCGGAGCTAAGGTAGAGGCGCCTGCAGAGGAAAAGCCCGCTGAAGAGCCCAAGGCTGAAGAAAAGCCCGCTGAAGAGTCCAAGGCGGAGGAGAAGCCTGCAGAGGAAGCTCCTAAGGCTGAGGAGAAGGCAGCCGAAGCACCCAAGGCAGAAGAAGCAGCACCCGCTGCATCACAGCCCCAGCCTCAGGCACAGCCTGCACCTCAGGCAGCACCTGCCGGAGCGGCACCCGAGAAGAAATCCAAGATTCTTCCCATAATCCTTATAGCTGCAGCTGCATTGGTTGTGGTTATTCTCGCCATAGTGGGCATCAAGGCACTCGGCGGAGGCAAGAAGGGAGACACCTCAACTGTTGTTGCATATGTAAGCCGTGACACTCTCTGTGTTATCACCGATGCTACCGCTAAGGAGCCCAAGATCCTTGAAGTATGCGATCTTGATATCGACCAGATCCAGTATGACGGATCCGCTTATATCCCCGACACTCTCGTAAAATGGTCTGAGGACGAGAAGACTCTGTATTTCTTCAATGATCTCGAGGAAGACGGATACGCTACACTCTGCAAGGTTGAAGTATCCAAGCTCGGCAAGGATAAGAGCAAGAACGAGAGCAAGGTCGTTGAGATCGACGACAAGGTTCAGCCCGGAAGCTTCAGATTCCTTGACGGCGGAAGGATCGCGTATCTCACCTCCAAGGATAAGCTGATGGTATACAACGGCAAAGAGTCCGTTGAAGTTGAGAAGGATGTTCAGTCTGTCCGCACGGTCAACGACGGCAAGGGACTTCTTCTTCTCATGGATATGGATGATAACGGCAACTATACCCTCACTTATGCCGATTCCAAGTTAAATACCACCGAGATCGATGACGATGTACGTTTCATCAGCACCGTCACCGATGATATGATCTATTACGTAAAGGTTGACGATGACTGGCAGTATTCCGTGATCGCCTGCGGATTTGACGGCAAGAACTCCGTAGAGATCTCCGACAACTACAGCTCCATGGGTTCCATTACCGACAACGGCTTCTACTACACCGAGGAACTGGACGAGGAAGTCTGCCTCTATGATTACATCATCGATCCTTATGCTGAGGACGATGAGAATGTGGTAGAACCTACATATCCCGAAAGACAGGATGCATTTGTTGAATCCGACAGCCGTGAAGCATTTGACGAGAGCACTCTTAAGAGGATCGACAAGAATTACGGCGGTGACTATATCGAGTACATCGAAGACTATTGCTATTCCTCAACTTATGGCGATAAGACCTATTATTCATTCTACAATTACGATTCATCCGAATATTTCTATTACGATGCATCGGCAGACAAGTTCTATCGCTATGATGAAGATCTGTACGAAGATCTTTACAATCAGTATTACGAGGACCGCGATGCTTATTATGAGATTCAGAACAGGATCTATCTCAGGGAATCTCTCAAGGAGTACTCCTTCAATCTCGGTTATGTATCACTGAATTATTACCACGACGGAAAGAGCGAGGAGCTTGTTCCCGAGTGCGTGGATGTTGAGCTTTTATATCTCGCCGGCAAGAATCCCGTAGCCGTATATTCACTTCCTACCGATGATTCCGTTGAGAAGATCAAGATCGACGATATCACCTATGCATATGAAGCTTACGATCAGATCTTCGGACGTTCGGACAGCAGTGAGTTCGGTGAGCTCTTCGTTGCAGTCGGCAGCGAGACCGGAATCTCACTTGATATCGAAGCAAGCATTTCCGACATCATCGCTTCCGAGGATGACGGACTCTTCGCAATTGTTGTTTATACCAAGAACAAGAAAGAAGAATATGAGAAGCAGATCCTTCTCTATGACTGGAAGGGAACAAGCTTCACCCTTAACGAGAAGTTCGATGACGAAGCTGAGGCGCTCAGCGCATTCAAGAACGGCGTTGTTTATTTCATGAAGGGCACCAACAACGATGGTACCGAGGCCGATCTTTACATCTATGACGGCAAGGAAAACACCAAGCTTATCAAGAACGTATCTCTGTACTTCAGCGGACTTGTATATGACAACGGAAGCATCATCGTCTATGACGATGCGGATGCGGTTCTCTATGACAAGAACGGCCAGGAGATCGTAAAACTCGGATATATTGATTCTCTCTACAGCGACATCAATCATATCTCCGATAAGAAGATCGTATTCTTCTCCGAAGGCAAGCTCAATTACTTTAACGGAAAAGAGACCGTTAAGATCGCTAAGAGCGTTGACAATGTATGGTTCAACTCTTCAAGCGGAGCAACCTATCTCAGCATGAGATAATGTATTAAAGTTTTATAAAACGCGGGGCGGTGGGCTTTCCACCGCCCCTTTTGTATTGAAAGTTTTAGCTCAGCGGATTATAGTTAAAGGGATATTTTTTCTTTTTATAAAGTCCTTTTGGAGGGATATATGGATAAGGGATATTACGAATTTCTGGTACCCGGCAGACCCAACACCCTGGCTAAAGCCGGTAAGATAGTTCTGATCATAGTCTGCATACTCTGCATCGCCGCAATGCTGCTCCTCGGGATCTCGATCTGCCTGATCCTCGCCATCATAGCCGGCGTGGGCGTCTATTTCTGCTCGCTTTATACGGATGTCGAATTTGAATACCTCTATATCGAAAGAGAGATCTCCGTAGACAAGGTTTTCAATAAGGAGAGAAGAAAGCACGCCGAGACTCTCAGCGTTGACAAGATCCAGGCTTTTGCCCCCGAGAAGAGTTCAAAGCTGGATAATTTCGGCAACCTGCAGAATATGAAGGTAACCGATTACAGCTGTCCTCAGACCGATAACGGCCTTAAGAAGTACGTGATGATCTATGAAGGCGGCAGGAAGATCCTCTTTTCACTTGATGAAGAGATGGCCAAGGCTTTCAAGAACAAGATACCCAGGGTTTTCAGCGATTATTGAGGCACCTGTCCGATACGTGCAAATGCGGGACAAAAAAGTCACTTCTTTTGTCGAAAACGTTCCTTGACTTTTGTTTTCCCGGATGATAATATCTTTAAAATTTTTCATTTTTCTATACATCAATCACGAGCAGATTCGCTGCGGAAAGGAAGATCATGGCACAGATAGTTGAAGATGGCATTACATTTGACGACGTACTCCTGGTCCCTTCATACTCTCAGGTCATTCCCAATCAGGTTGACCTTCATACCAATCTCACCAAGAAGATAAGACTCAACATTCCTCTTATGAGTGCGGGCATGGATACCGTTACCGAGCACCGTATGGCTATTGCGATGGCAAGACAGGGAGGCATCGGTATCATCCACAAGAACATGTCGATCGAGGCACAGGCCGAAGAAGTTGACAAGGTAAAGCGTTCAGAGAACGGAGTCATAAGCGATCCATTCTATCTCAGCCCCGAGCATACACTCGGCGATGCGGACGAACTCATGGGCAAGTTCCGTATCTCCGGCGTTCCCGTCACCGAGGGACGCAAGCTCGTAGGTATCATCACCAACCGTGATCTCAAATTCGAAACAGATTATTCCAAGAAGATAAAAGAATGCATGACAAGCGAAAACCTTGTCACTGCAAGAGAGGGAGTTACCCTTGAGGAAGCCAAGGAGATCCTTGGAAAAGCAAGGAAGGAAAAGCTCCCCATCGTTGATGAGAACTATAATCTCAAGGGACTCATCACCATCAAGGATATCGAGAAGACCATCAAGTATCCCAATGCAGCCAAGGACGAGCAGGGAAGACTTCTCTGCGGAGCCGGCGTAGGAATAACCGCCAATGTACTCGACAGAGTTGCAGCTCTTGTAGAAGCCAAGGTTGACGTTATCGTTCTCGATTCCGCACACGGACATTCACAGAACGTCATCAACTGCGTAAAGATGATCAAGGAAAAGTATCCCGATCTTCAGGTCATCGCAGGTAATGTTGCAACCGGCGAAGGCACCAAGGCTCTTATCGAAGCCGGAGCAGATGCGGTCAAGGTAGGTATCGGACCCGGTTCCATCTGCACAACCAGAGTTGTCGCAGGTATCGGTGTTCCCCAGATCACCGCGATCATGAACAGCTATGCGGTTGCCAAAGAGTTCGGTATCCCCATCATCGCCGACGGAGGAATCAAGTACTCCGGAGACGTTACCAAGGCTATTGCCGCAGGCGGAAGTGTCTGCATGATGGGTTCGATCTTCGCAGGATGTGAGGAAAGCCCCGGAGAGTTCGAGCTCTACCAGGGAAGAAAGTACAAGGTTTACCGTGGAATGGGCTCCATCGCAGCTATGGAGAACGGTTCCAAGGACAGATATTTCCAGGAAAATGCCAAGAAGCTCGTTCCCGAAGGAGTCGAGGGAAGAGTTGCTTACAAGGGACTTGTTGAGGATACCGTGTTCCAGCTCCTCGGAGGTCTCAGGGCAGGAATGGGATATTGCGGAGCCCAGGATCTTCCCACCCTTACAGAGACCGGAAGATTCGTCAAGATCTCGGCCGCATCCCTCAAGGAGAGCCATCCTCATGATATCCATATCACCAAGGAAGCTCCCAACTACTCGGTTGATGCATAAGATACTTATTCAAAACGGCAGGATTTCGGGTCCTGCCGTTTTTTTACTTCTTAATGCATTCTTAATGAGCCGATTCCTTTTTTTTATCGCGGATCTGTGGTATATTTTTATAGGATAAGGTCAGTTTTTTGTGTGATGGGGGGAAATAATCACGCATTAGTTAATAGTGACCTTTATTTGTGTTCCCAAAATATCTTTTTTCGAGGTGTCTATGTCCGCCGTCAGGATGATCGACAGGGAAAAACTTCAGATGATCCAGGACCTGATATGCGCCTTTGCGGGGGTGAGCGCAATTGTTCTCGATAAGAACAGAATGGCGCTCTGCGAGATCAGTAACGACCGCGTAAGCTCGGGTGCACTGTCCCAGCTTATCGGAAGCGAATATCTCGACCGCATGATGGACGACATCGGCGACGATACACCCGAAGATATCTGTATCCAGAATATAGAAGACAGCGAAGACGGAATGGTAAGAGTCGGAGCCGTCAGCATCAAACCCGCCGGTAAGATGTATATCATATGCATCGTTGCGGCCCCCGGCAATGTTACCGCCGAGAAGTTTTCCAATTTCCTTGATTTCATGAAGACCGGAGCCGAGAGCTATCTCACTCCTCCCTCAGCCAAGAGTAAGGATAATGAAACTCTTTATACCGGAGATGAAGCCGACGCCAATCTCATCACGCTCGAGACGACCAAGAACATACTCGAGCTTATGGATTCGGGAGAGGGAATAGAAGCGGTCTTCCAGAAATGGCTCAATCTCGTGGCCGATTACCTTAAGGTTGACGGAGCCGATATCTTCAGGCTCGGTGACGGCAACATGGATGTCGTTGCCCAGTACAATGCTCCGGGATATGTTTCCGATTTTGCTATAAAGAGCACGGTGCCCCTTGCGGATGCTTTCAAGAACGAGGGCCCCGTTATACTTTCATCATCATCCCTGGATAAGCAGCCCGGTCTCTACGGCGTAAGGAAGTACGATATCCTTGCTCTTATGAGCTATCCTCTCCTTGTAAGGGAGAACGGTGAGGGCACTTTCATCGCCTGCTTTGTGATGAAGAAGCACAGGCGTAACTGGACCATGGATGAGATAAGATTTGCCGGTGATGCTGTAAGGATCATGCAGAGCATAATCCGTGCAAGGCTTATGTACGGCACCATATCAAGATATTCAGCTTCGGTCACGGAGATACTCGATAATGTCGGATGCTGCGTGTATCTGACACAGGAATCTACCGGAAAGGTTCTCTTTGCCAACAGGATGCATACCGATACCTTCGGTTCCGACTGGCAGGAGGGTGAGCTCAGGGACATCATTTCCAAGGGCGATTTCGAGAATCCCGTAAACGGTTCGTTCGAGATCTATTACCCCGAAAAGCGCAGATGGTTCGACCTTATGTACAAGAGGGTCGAGTGGGTAGACGGATCTGCGGCTATGCTCTATTCACTCTACGATGTGACCGACAGAAGACTGTATCAGCGCAAGATCGAGCAGCAGGCGTTCACCGATTTCCTTACGGGTCTTTACAACCGTATGTGCTGCGAAAAGGACCTGTCCAAGCTTGTTGATGAAGCCAAGATGACAGGCAGGCGCGGAGCCGTCATATTCATCGATCTCGACGACTTCAAGCATATCAACGACGGACTCGGACACCAGTACGGAGATGTTCTTTTAAAAGAGATCTCCGCATCTCTTCAGAAGATAATGGGTGTCGAAAGATACTGCTACCGCATGGGCGGCGATGAATTCGTTGTTCTTGTTCCTCCCTCGGCATTCGGAAGATATGAGGAGATCAAGCACAGCATTGAGACTACATTTGCATCTCCCTGGATCCTCAAGGAGATTGAGTACTACTGTACCGCAAGTATCGGAACTGTCATCTTCCCCGATTACGGCGAGAGCGTTATGGATCTTCTCAAGAAGGCCGACATCGCCATGTATTCGTCCAAGAAGGCGGGCAAGAACCGCGTTACCGAATATACCGACGGTCAGGAGACCGTATCCGGAAGACGTCTCGATATGGAAAAGAACATGAGAGATGCTTCCACCACGGGCTACAGGGAATTCGAAGTTTACTACCAGCCCATCATCGATGTTGAGGGCTCCGAGCCCAGATGTGTCGGTGCCGAGGCACTTGTCAGATGGAATAGCCTCAAGATGGGATTCATCTCACCTTCGGACTTCATACCTCTTGCGGAATATCTCGGACTCATCAATCCTATCGGCGGGCATGTCCTTGAGAAGGCCTGCGAGAACTGCAGGGGATGGAATGACGAATACGGTAAGGATTTCAAGGTCAATGTAAACCTGAGCGTTGTCCAGCTCCTTCAGAACGATATAGTCGAATCCGTGGAAGAGACCATCAAAAAGACAGGCATCGATCCTTCGCATCTGTGCCTGGAAGTTACCGAATCCCTGGCAATCAACGATATGCCCAGGATGATCGAGATCCTCACAAGGATCAAGGCGCTCGGATGTACGATCGCGCTGGATGATTTCGGTACCGGTTATTCATCGCTTAACCACATAAGGGAGATCCCTTTTGATATAATCAAGGTTGACCAGAGCTTCGTACGCGATCTGGATACGGACGCATACGCACAGTCATTCGTAAGAATGGTTGCCGAACTGGCCGAGACCATAGGGGTCAGGATCTGTGTGGAAGGTATCGAGAATAAAGCCCAGCTTGATAAGCTTAACGGAATGAAGATCAAATACATCCAGGGCTATTATTACGACAAGCCCCTTAAGAGGGACGAATTTGAAGAGAAATATGTGATCGGTGATCAGAGTAAATAAAGAGGAGGATTATTATGTCACTTGAATCGAGCTTGAGAGCCAATTCCTATCCCGGAAGAGGAATAATCGTGGGAGAGAGCGCCAACGGAAAATACGCCGTATGCGCATACTTCATAATGGGAAGGAGCGTTAACAGCAGGAACCGTATCTTCGTAGAGGTTCCCGAGGATAACGGAATCGAGACCAGACCCTTTGATGAGAAGAAGCTCGGTGATCCCAGCCTCATCATATACCATCCCGTAAGAGTCGACGGACACACCACCATCGTTACCAACGGTGACCAGACCGATACCATCAGAAACGGCCTTGATAAGGGCTTTACCTTCGAGCAGTCACTCAGAAGCCGTACCTTTGAGCCCGATGCTCCCAACTACACACCCAGGATCTCTGCTGTACTCAATGTACACGGCGGAAAGTTCGATTATCAGATGTCCATCATCAGAAGCGAGGACGGCAGTGAGGACAAACCCATCCACTGCACATATTCCTACGGAAAGCCCAAGGCAGGCGAGGGACATTTCATCCACACCTACAAGCATGACGGCGATCCCCTTCCCAGCTTCGTAGGCGAGCCCGAGTTCGTCAAGATCTCCGATGATATTGATGATTTCGCACTCCTCATCTGGGATTCCCTCAACCGTGACAACAGAGTCTCCCTCTTCGTCAGATACATCGACATTGAGACCGGCATCGCAGAGAGCCGCATCATCAATGCGAACAAATAAACCGAATGAACGCAGCGGATCCCCGGTCCCGACATGGGACCGGGGATCTTATTTTATATTGACAGTCTAATTTCGCATTAATTAAGAAATGACGGATTACACGCGGGGGTATGATATGTTATAATCTCTATTTGTAGTACTGTATTATTTTCACAGAAAGGACGCCTTTTTAGGCGAGTATGAAAGAATGAGCGAGATTCAGCTTAAGTACGGATGTAACCCCAATCAGAAGCCCTCAAGGATCTTTATGGAGGATGGAAGCGACCTCCCTGTTACCGTTCTTAACGGTAAGCCCGGATATATCAACTTCCTCGATGCTTTTAACGGATGGCAGCTTGTCAAGGAATTAAAGCAGGCTACCGGACTTCCCGCAGCAACCTCCTTCAAGCATGTATCACCCGCAGGTGCGGCTATAGGCCGTCCCCTTTCCGATACTCTCAGGAAGATCTACTGGGTTGATGAGAAGGCTGAGCTCAGCCCCCTTGCATGTGCTTACGCAAGAGCAAGAGGTGCGGACAGAATGAGCTCCTTCGGCGACTTCATCGCTCTTTCCGATATTTGTGACGTCAGCACCGCCATGCTGATCAAGCCCGAGGTTTCAGACGGCATCATTGCTCCCGGCTACGAGCCCGAGGCACTTGAGATCCTCAAGGGCAAGAAGAGCGGCAATTACAACATCATTCAGATCGATGAGAATTATAAGCCCGCCGAGATCGAGAAGAAGCAGGTATACGGCATCACCTTCGAGCAGGGCAGAAACGAGCTGAATGCGGATGAGGTCCTTCCCGGAAATGTTGTTACAAAGAATAAGGACATCCCCGCAGATGTTCTTGCCGATATGAAGGTTTCCCTTATCGTACTTAAGTATACACAGTCAAATAGCGTATGTTATGTAAAAGACGGACAGGCAATCGGTATCGGTGCCGGACAGCAGTCCCGTATCCACTGCACCAGACTTGCCGGCAGCAAGGCAGATAACTGGTTCCTTCGCCAGAGTCCCCAGGTTCTCGGTCTCAAGTTCCTTGATACCATCAAGAGAGCTGACCGTGACAATGCGATTGACCTTTACATCGGAGACGAGTACGAGGATGTCCTTGCCGAAGGAACCTGGCAGACCATCTTCGCAGAGAAACCTCCCGTATTTACCAGAGAGGAAAAGAAGGCATGGCTCGCTAAAAATACAGATGTTATTTGTGGATCCGATGCATTCTTCCCCTTCGCCGACAATGTCGAAAGAGCCCGTAAGAGCGGCGTAAAGTACATCGCACAGCCCGGCGGATCCAAGAGGGACGATATCGTCATTGAGGCCTGTGACAAGTACGGTATGGTCATGTGCTTCACCGGAATCAGACTTTTCCATCATTAAATAACACATGGCAGATAATTCACATAAGAATTATCTGCCTGCAAAGATAAAATATCAGGAGTTATAAAATGGGCGATACCGAAGAACGTTCAAAGCACTTTATTGAAAATGAGATCGATGCCGATCTCGCGAGCGGAAGATTTGATCATGTTATGACCAGGTTCCCTCCCGAGCCGAACGGCTATCTTCATATAGGACATGCCAAGAGCATAATCCTGAATTCCGGAATGGCACAGGAGTACGGCGGCAAGTTCAATCTCAGATTCGACGATACCAATCCCACCAAGGAGAAGACCGAGTTCGTCGAGTCCATTAAAGCTGACGTCATGTGGCTGGGTGCCGACTTTGAGGACAGACTCTTTTTCGCATCCGATTATTTCGATCAGATGTATGAGGGTGCTATTAAACTCATCAAGAAGGGCAAGGCATATGTTTCCGATCTGACCGCAGATGAGGTCAGGGAGTACAGAGGAACCTTCGAACAGCCCGGCAAGGACGATCCCGGAAGGAACAGATCCGTCGAAGAGAACCTCACTCTTTTCGAAGAGATGAAGGAGGGCAAATACGCCGACGGTGAGAAGACCTTAAGGGCCAAGATCGATATGGCGTCTCCCAACATCAACATGAGAGATCCCGTTATCTACCGTGTTGCGCATATGACCCATCACAGGACAGGTGACAAGTGGTGCATCTATCCAATGTATGATTTCGCTCATCCCATCGAGGATGCGGTCGAGGGCATCACCCACTCGCTCTGCACCCTTGAATTCGAGGATCACAGACCTCTTTATGACTGGGTTGTAAGGGAACTTGAATATCCCAATCCTCCCAGACAGATTGAGTTTGCTAAGATGTATCTTACCAATGTCGTAACCGGCAAGAGATATATCAAGAAGCTTGTTGAAAACGGAACCGTTGACGGCTGGGACGATCCCAGGCTTGTTTCCATCGCGGCTCTCAAGAGAAGGGGATTCACTCCCTCATCCATCAGGAAGTTCGTAGAGCTCTGCGGTATCTCCAAGTCCCAGGCATCCGCGGATTATGCCGCACTTGAGTACTGCATAAGAGAGGATCTTAAGCCCTCTGCAAAGCGTTATATGGCTGTCCTCGATCCCATCAAGCTTGTCATCGACAACTATCCGGAGGGACAGACCGAGACGGTAACCGCTTCCAACAACCCCGAGAATGAAGAACTCGGCACCAGACAGGTTCCCTTCGAAAGAGAACTTTACATCGAAAGAGATGACTTTATGGAGGAGCCTCCCAAGAAGTATTTCAGGCTTTTCCCCGGAAACGAAGTCAGACTCATGAACGCATACTATGTTACCGCAGTATCCTGTGAGAAGGATGCTGAAGGCAGGGTGACCGTAGTGCACTGCACCTACGATCCCGAGACCAAGGGAGGGACTTCTGCCGACGGACGCAAAGTCAAGGGCACCATCCACTGGGTTCCCGCTTCGAGCGCGATCACCGCGCAGGTAAGGCTTTACGAGAACCTTGTTGATGAGGAAAAGGGTGTATATGACGAGAACGGTAACGTCAACCTCAATCCCAATTCCCTTAAGGTATGCGAAAACTGCAAGCTTGAGCCCGCATTTGCAGGCGCGAAGGCTTTCGACAGATTCCAGTTCGTAAGAAACGGCTTCTTCGTAGTCGATTACAAGGATTCGACCGATGATAAGCTTGTCTTCAACCGTATCGTGGGACTTAAGAGCTCATTCACTCTTCCCGCATCAAACTGATCAGATTTAGTTTTTGGAGGGTATTATGGCCGGTCTTTTATCCGGGCTTGAAAGCCTTGGTCTTGGAAAACTTGAAAATGTAGATATCTTCGAAAAAGAAAAAAAGGAAGAGAAGGCTGCTGCCGAAGCTAATGTCCACAAGGAGCCGGAGTTTGCCGAGACGGACTTCATCTATGACAAGAGCTTCAAGTGTCCCGTCTGTGACCAGCCCTTCAGCGCCAAGATAATGAAGACCGGAAAGGCCAAGCTCAAGAAGACGGACTTCGATCTCCGCCCCATCTACGAAGGATTTGCGGCAGAGAAATACGATGTTCTTCTGTGCCCGATCTGCGGATATGCGGCCCTGGGAAGGTATTTCACATCGCTTCTTCCCACTCAGGTCAAGATGATCAAGGAGCAGATCAGCAGTAATGTCGTCCTTACCAAATATAATGATGAGACCTATTCGTATGAGCAGGCTCTGGAGCGTTATAAACTGGCTCTTGCATGTGCGGTCGTAAAGCGCGGCAAGGTAAGCGAGAAAGCGTATGTATGCCTCAGAATGGCCTGGCTTCTCAGAAGCTACAGGGAGTACCTTGCAGCTCAGGAGGGCGATAACAAGGCTATGATCGAATCTCTTCAGGCCCAGGAAGATGAGTACGAAGAGAATGCATACAGGGGATTTTTGGAGGCAAGGACTTCCGAGAGTTCTCCTATTGCGGGAATGGATTCCACCACACTGGATTATCTGCTCGCACAGCTTTCATTCCATCTGAAGGATTACACAACCTGCAGCAGGATGGTATCCGGCATCCTTACATCGCCTTCGGCCAATGCCAGGATCAAGGACAAGGTAAGAGATCTTAAGGACCGGCTGACAGCGGCCAAAGACCAAAAGTAGCGGTCTCTTATATAAAAAGTAAATAATGTGATCGTTTCTGCATATAATGAGGGGAGAGATTTATGGCAGAAGATTTTATTACCACCAAATCAGGCGGATTGATACCTACAGGTTTGCCCGGAGGTTTCTTTATCTACGAAGCCGAGGGAGACGAGAGGATACTCTACGCCGAGGATAACATTGTCAGGCTTTACGGATGTGAGTCCTATGAAGAGTTCTATGAATATGTCGGCGGAACCTTCAAGGGTATGGTTCATCCCGATGACATCCATAAGGTCGAGAACCAGATAGTCGCACAGACTACGGCCACCGACAAAAGACACGACTATGTAAGGTATCGTATTCTTACAAAAAGCGGAGAGGAGAAGTTCATCGAGGACTTCGGACATCTCCTTCACTGGCGAAACGGCAAGAGTTTTTTCTATGTTTTCATAGTCGACGTCGATCAGAACGAATTCTTTAACAAAAACCGCAATTCCTTTGCGGAAGCTGAGCTTCTGAGCAGCCATCAGGATACCGACCCCCTGACGGGGCTCTTCAATATGTCATTCTTCTATCATCAGGTTACAGTGGAACTCAGTTCCCTTGTGCCCTGGAAGGGAGATATGGCATTCATCCATTTTGATATCCCAAATTTCAAGCTCTATAACGAAAGACACGGTTTCAACGCCGGCGACGATCTGCTCTGTGACATGAGCAGGGCTATTGTCAGTGCTTTCAAGAACAGCACCGTATCGAGATTTTCCGACGATCATTTCGTCGTCTTTTCAAAAAATTCCAGGGAAGATGTCCTGCAGCTTGTCGAAAAAGTATATAAGACAATGCTTAATTCCGAGGATCCTTCCGCAAGAGTACGTATCAAGGCGGGTATATATTTTCCGGAAGACAGACGTCCGGAGGTCGGACTTTCCTGCGATCACGCAAGACTTGCCTGCAACAGCATAAAGGGCAGACATGACTACTATTACTGCATATATGACGAGTCCCTGCGCGATAAACTCAGAAGACAGCAGTATGTCGTTGATCATGTTGAGGAAGCTGTAGCCAAAGAATATATCAAGGTCTTCTATCAGCCCGTTATCAGGGTCGGAAGCGGCGAGATCTGCGGATATGAGGCCCTGGTCCGCTGGATAGACCCCGTGATCGGATTCCTGAATCCCGGCGACTTTATCGAAACTCTTGAGCAGTTCCATCTGATCCACCTGGTCGATCAGTTCGTCATCAAGCAGGTCTGTGAGGATTACGTGGCACTCAGGGATGCCGGAGAGGACGTGGTTCCCGTATCCATCAATATCTCAAGGCTTGATTTTGAGCTCTGTGATATATTCGGAATACTTGAAGATACCAGAAGAGAGTACGATATCCCCCGCTGTATGCTTGATATCGAGATAACGGAGAGTGCACTCAATGACAATGTCAGATATATAAGCCATGAGTGCGATAAGATGCGTACGAAGGGCTATCATCTGTGGCTCGATGACTTCGGAAGCGGGTATTCGTCACTCAATACCATTGCGGAATATGAATTCGATGTGCTTAAGATGGATCTTATATTCCTCCGCTCATACGATCATAATCCCAGAACCGGCCAGCTTATGACCTATATCATAAAGGGTGCCTGCGGAATGGGACTGGAACCTCTGTGTGAGGGCGTTGAGACCGCAGAACACTTTAAATTCCTCCGGGAGACCGGATGCGTGAGGGCTCAGGGCTACTATTTCGGCAAGCCCATGCCTATGGAAGAGAGCAGGGCATTTACAAGGGAAAAAGGCCTTGTCTGGGAAAAATACTGACGAGTCACGGTGCTGTTCCCAAGACTCAAACCGGATAAACACTGATATTTGAATAAAAAAGGGGATAGCCTTCGGGCTATCCCTTTAACTTGCGTATTTATCTTATTTCTCTACTTCTTCGGAAGTTCCTTCGGCGTTGTCGCTGTCATCAAAGAATTCTTCAACGTTTCCTACGGTTTCCTTTACGGCTTCCTTGGCTGTCTCGGAGAGGGGGGTGAAATCATCTTCCTCATCCTCATCATCCTCGAAATCCTCGAAAAGATCGTCGAGATCGTCGGATGAAGCCTGGAACTTATCCTTTACCTTGGTATAAGCCTCTTTGGCGCTCTTGGAAACCTTGCCGGCGGTGGTCTTGGCAGACTCGGTGAATTTCTTGGCTACCTCTGAAATATCGTCAAGAGAGGTATATGAACGGGTGGGAGCCTCTTCGGCATCATCATCTCCGTCGAGGACGATGGGCTCTTCCTTCTTCTGATAATAATAATAAGCTGCTGCTGCGGCTACAGTGCCGAGAACTGCAGTACCTAACAGGAATTTACCGAATTTTTTACTCATGACAGACTCCTTTCAGAAGTACGTGATTCGCCTTTAAAGCGTAAGACCATTTTAATATAAATCTTCACGTTATAAAAGAGGAAATTCATTAAGTTTTCGGACCGTTTAGGGGTATTTTTTCCGATCCGTGAGCCGGATATCGGAATGAGTTCCCGGAGAGACGGAGCAGATCGGAAAACAAATATTTTCAGTTTGGGAAGAACCGGGTGAAGCGATTACCGATCATCGAAAAAAACGGCATATGAATTGAACACATAAAAAGAATATTGATAGGGTGCTGCCTGTGAAGATTTAGTAAAATATCATATGTTACATATAATCGTTAAGTAAAACATAGGCTACTTAACGACAGAGTATTCGGATGAGTAAAAATAGATATGGAGAATCGGATCGAGACCTGTGGATCGGATCAAAAGCTGTTCCGGAAGACTCTTTTTGGAAACTATCCCGGCAGAACCGGTTCCAAAAAGCAGGAGGGAGGAGAAAAGTCCGTAGAAGATTTTTTCGAGGCAGATTTGGTGCCGAAAAATGACATGAGGATTTTATATTAAGTGTTGTGTATACAAAGATTTCATGACGACACTCGTGTTAGTTTTTATGATGTCAATTATTGTGGATAACTTTACCTTGTAAATACAAGCAAAACTCCTATTTTTCCACAGACGTCCGTGTCATAAAGTGGAAATGTGACAAGAGAATTAGCGTTATTTCTTTCATGATAATATATGTTTGCAAATAAAATGCGAATACTTTATACGATATTATGTCTGCTGACAGAAATGTCAAAAACAGTCTTTATGTTAACCAATCGGCACAGACAGGAGATTTTCCGTTTCCCGAATTCACTCTTCGGATAATCCCTGTCTCTTTTGGGCATAAAAATATCCCCCGTGAGAAAAATCTGCTCACGGGGGACTTAACAGTTAAGGTTTTAAGTTTTATGACTTAAAGAACACTCCGAGGAAGTTTCTTCCGATGCTCGATCCGATGTTTCCGCCGAGCGTTTTACCGAATTTTCCTCCGATGGCTCCGCCCACGGTCTTACCGACTTCCCTGCCGACAGTTCCGGCTCCGGTCTTGGCTACGCTCTGTGCGGCTTTGGCTGTTTTGTAGCTCATGGAGTTCTTGTCGGGCTTGGCGGGTTTTGCTCCCTGTGCGGGCACTGCTGCGGCCTCAGCGGGCTGCTGTCCTGCGGGAACTTCGCCTTCCACAAGTGTCTGGTTCCTCTGGAGGAATTCATAAGCCGAATCCCTGTCGAAATAATCGCTGTATCTGCTGAATAATCCGCTTCCCCTAATCACGCTGTCCCTTGTCGCATCATCGATCGAGCCCATCTGTGAGCAGGGAGGAAGGATCTTGGTGTTTTCAACCATTGTGGGAACGCCCTTTTCATCGAGGACTGATACGAGAGCTTCTCCGGTTCCGAGGGAAAGGAGAGTTTCGTATGTATCGAATTCGGGATTGACCACAAAGCTCATTGCGGCAGCCTTGGCTTTCTTTTGCTCCGCAGGGGTGTATGCGTGAAGAGCATGCTCGATCTTGTTGCCGAGCTGGGCCAGGATCTCATCGGGGATGTCACCGGGATTCTGGGTTACGAAGAAGATGCCGACTCCCTTGGACCTGATAAGCTTTACAACCTGCTCTATACGGGTCATCAGAGCCTTGGGGGCATTATCAAATAACATGTGTGCTTCATCAAAGAAGAAGACCATTTTGGGCTTATCGAGGTCGCCGACTTCGGGAAGGGACTCAAATAATTCACTCATCATCCAGAGAAGGAAGGTTGCGTACATATCGGGATGATTGATCAGCTTCTGGCAGTCGAGTACCTGGATGGGTCCTTTATCGGAATCCCTGCGCAGCCAGTCGTTGATATCAAGTGCGGGCTCTCCGAAGAAATACTCGGCACCTTCGCTCTCCAGGGTTACAAGGGACCTGATTATGGCATTTACGCTCTGCCTTGCGATGGAACCGTAATCTGCCGCATATTCCTTGGCGTGGTCGGCCACATAGTTGAGCATGGACTTGAGGTCCTTGGTATCGATAAGGAGCATGTTGTTGTCATCGGCGATCTTGTAGATCATGGCAAGAACATGGGACTGGGTATCGTTCAGTCCGAGGATCCTTGCAAGGAGAAGGGGACCCATCTCGGAAATGGTGGTTCTTAAGGGCATTCCCTTTTCGGCATATACGTCCCAGAAATTGGTGGGATAGGAGTCGTAGGCAAAGCCTTCCTCCTTTAATCCGAATCTCTCGATCCTTTTCTGCATATCTTCGGAATCTATGCCGGGTTTGCAGAAGCCTGCAAGGTCACCTTTTACGTCTGCCAGGAATACGGGAACTCCCATATCGGAAAAGCTCTCGGCAAGGACTTTCAGGGTGATGGTCTTACCTGTTCCGGTGGCTCCGCAGATCATTCCGTGACGGTTGGCCATTTTGGGATAGATGCAGATCTTCTTGTCTCCGGCCTTACCCAGTAAAATGGTTCCGGACTGTTTGTCGTACATAACCTGTCCTCCTCATATTTAATAATATGCGTTATAAAAATAGATTTTATGCGGGTTTTGCCGCATCTCCATCTATAAATAACTTATGCAATTGAATTACCGGTATAGAGTGTATAATACCTTCCTTTGAGACCGATGAGCTCTTCGTGGGTTCCGCGTTCAACGATCCTGCCCTGTTCAAGGACCATGATGCAATCGGCATTTCTTACCGTGGAGAGTCTGTGGGCGATGACGAAGGATGTCCTTCCGTTCATCAGCTTATCCATACCCTCCTGAACGATCCTTTCGGTTCTGGTATCGATCGAGCTGGTAGCTTCGTCGAGGATGAGAACGGGAGGATCGGCGATAGCTGCTCTGGCGATGGCGAGAAGCTGGCGCTGGCCCTGTGAAAGGCTTGCTCCGTTACCCGTGAGCATTGTGTCGTATCCGTCGGGAAGCTTGGTGATGAATTCATCGGCGTTGGCCAGCTTGGCGGCGGCTATGACTTCTTCATCGGTGGCTCCGAGCTTTCCAAAACGTATGTTATCTGCAATGGTTCCGGTGAAAAGATTGGTTTCCTGGAGAACCATTCCGAGTGATCTTCTGAGGTCGGCCTTAACTATCTTGTTGATGTTGATGCCGTCATATCTGATCTTGCCGTCCTGGATATCGTAGAAGCGGTTGATCAGGTTGGTGATCGTGGTCTTACCGGCACCGGTCGATCCTACGAATGCGATCTTCTGACCGGGTTTTGCCTCGAGCTTGATATCGTGGAGTACCATCTTTTCATCGGTATATCCGAAATCCACTCCGTCAAAGACGACATTTCCTTCAAGCGGCTTGTAATCGGTGGTGTTGTCGGCCTTGTGATAATGCTTCCATGCCCACTTTCCGGTATGATCGAGGGTTTCGGCAAGCTTTCCGTCGAAGCCTTCGGTTGCGTTTACGAGGGTTACATAGCCTTCGTCGGTCTCGGGAGTTTCGTCCATGAGCTCAAATATTCTCTCCGCACCCGCAAGAGCTACTATGATCGAGTTGAACTGCTGTGCAACCTGGGATATGGGCATATTGAAGCTCTTGTTGAGGCTCAGGAAAGAAGCAACGGATCCGACCGAAAGATTACCGGTCAGTGCGAGAGCTCCTCCGGTTATGGCACAGAGCACGTAGCTTAAGTTGCCGAGCTGGGCGTTTATGGGGCCCATCGCATTGGCGTATGTATTGGCCTTGTTGGCGGCGTCAAAGAGTTCATCATTGAGCTCGTTGAATCTTGCCTTGCCCGCTTCCTCGTGGCAGAAGACCTTGATGACCTTCTGTCCGGTGATCATTTCCTCAATATAACCGTTAACGGTACCGAGCTGTTTCTGCTGTCTTACGAAGTGCTTTCCGCTGTTCTTGGCAGCATAGCCGGTGCAGCCGAGCATTACCGCTACCATTACGATGGTCACAAGGGTCATCCATCTGCTCAGGACGATCATGGAAAAGAGAACGGATACGATCGTGATCGCCGAATTAAAGCACTGGGGGATACTCATGGAGATCATCTGTCTCATGGTATCGATATCGTTGGTGTAAATGGACATGATGTCGCCGTGAGCGTGGGTATCGAAATATCTGATGGGAAGCTTCTCCATCTTTTCGAAGAGCTCGTTACGCATTTTCTCCATCGTACCCTGGGTTATTCCTATAAGAAGCTTAGCCTGGGTAAAGCTTGCGATGACTCCTATGAGATAGAAGACCGCAACTCTTGTTATGGCATGTGCGAGCGGTACAAAATTGGGAAGAGTATCCTTATCGAGAAGATACGGGGTGATGTATTTATCGATAAGCTCTTTCATAAACAGCGTTCCCTGCAGTGAGCAGAGTACGGAAAGGATTATGCAGACTATTACGCAGGCGTACTGTTTGGAATAATCCTTGAAGACATAACCCATTATGCGTCTGAACATCTTCCCGGGGTCCTTGGCTTTGGGCATGGGCCTTCCGAGAGTGTTTCTGCTACCCGGTCCCGGCATTTAGTCCACCTCCGTTTCGTCAAAGTCTCCGGACCCGCCGGTCTGGGACTCATATACCTCACGGTATATCTCATTATTTTCAAGCAGTTCTTCGTGGGTTCCGATGCCGTTCACATGGCCGTTATCAAGAACGATGATCCTGTCGGCATCCTGTATGCTGGAGATTCTCTGTGCGATGATGAACTTGGTCACACCGGGGATCTGTGTTCTGAAGGCTTCGCGTATCTTGGCATCGGTCGCGGTATCGACAGCCGATGTGGAATCATCCAGTATGAGGATCTTGGGATCCTTGAGCAGAGCCCTTGCTATGCAGAGACGCTGCTTCTGACCGCCGGATACATTATTTCCGCCCTGTTCGATACGGGTATTATATCCATCGGGCATTTTGCTGATGAATTCATCCGCGCATGCCATTTCACAGGCTTTTTTGCATTCCTCTTCGGTAGCGATCTCATTGCCCCAGCGGAGGTTATCGAGTATGGTACCGGAGAAGAGCTGGTTTTTCTGAAGCACAACGGAAACGGCGTTTCTTAGCGCTTCGAGATCATATTTCCTTACATCGACTCCGCCGACCTTGACGCTTCCTTCCGTGACATCGTACAGCCTGCTGATAAGGCTTACGAGGGTTGACTTCGAAGAGCCTGTCGCTCCCATGATGCCTATCGTCTCGCCGGATCTGATGTCCAGATTGATGTTTTCAAGAACGGGTTTGCCGCCCTTATCGAAATTGTAGGCAAAGGCGGCGTTTTCGAAGCGTACCGATCCGTCTTTTACTTCCATAATGGGATTTTCGGGATTCTTAAGGTCGCTCTCTTCATTGAGAACTTCGACTATACGCTCACCGCTTGCCGCACTCATCGTGATCATTACGAAGATCATGGAGAGCATCATCAGGCTCATCAGAATGTTCATACAATAGGTAAGAAGACTCATCAGTTCGCCCGTTGTCAGCTCATCAACACTGATCATCCTGGCACCCATCCAGCTGATGGTAAGGATACAGGTATATACGGTCAGCATCATGATGGGGCTGTTGAGGATAACCTTGCCCTCAGCCTTGCAGAAGATCTTGTAAATAGCATTTGAAGCGGCTTTGAAACGGTCGATCTGCTCGTCTTCACGGACATATGCCTTGACGACGCGGATGGCGGTTACGTTTTCCTGAACCGATTCATTGAGTCTGTCGTATTTGGGGAAAGCCTGTCTGAATATCCTGGTAGCACTGTGGATGATGAATCCGAGGATGAATGCAAGAATGATGACCGCTATCAGATAGACTCTGGCGATCCTGGCGTTGATGTAGAAGGCCATGCACATTGCAACGATAAGGCTCGCGGGTGCACGCATCGCCATTCTGAGGATCATCTGGTATGCATTCTGGATGTTGGTCACATCGGTGGTAAGTCTTGTTACGAGACTTGATGTGGAGAATTTATCTATATTGGAAAAAGAAAAAGTCTGTATGTTTTCATACATGGACTTTCTTAAGTTCCTTGCAAGTCCGGTCGAAGCCACCGCTCCGAACCTTCCGCCCAGGATACCGCCTATAAAGCCGATAACCGCAGCGATCACCATAAAGAGTCCTATTTTAAGGATATGATTCATATTACCGGCATAAACGCCGTCATCGATTATCGAGGCCATCAGATAGGGCACGATCATCTCCATGGCGACTTCGAGGATCATACAAAGCGGAGTCAGGAGAGAAGGAAGCGTGTATTCCTTGACCTCTTTCAAAATTCTGCTAACCATATTGCTCCATTCATTTACATATTTTTTCCGACCATTTTATTATAGTTTATGAGCGTTTCAAGTCAACCGATAAGGATAATGTGGTACAATAAAGTACGTAAAGAGATCTGAATTTTGTGTATTTTTCACAGGGGGATATTATGGGTTATTCAGATACGGTCCGGATATGGAAAAACAGTCTTGAAAAAGAAGATCCTCTGTATGCCGAGCTGACAGCCGTTACCGATGAGGGCGAGCTTGAGGACAGGTTTTATAAGGATCTGTCATTCGGAACCGCGGGCCTTCGCGGCAAGGTGGGAGTCGGAACGAACCGCATGAACCGCTTTACCGTCGGACGCGCGGCACAGGGCATTGCCGATTATATTGTTAAAAAAGGCCCGGATGCATGCAAAAAGGGTGTTGTCATAGCGCATGACCCCAGGCATTTTTCTGCGGGATTTTCGAAGATGACCGCGCTGATACTTGCCGAGAACGGGATCAGGGCGTATACATTCCCTTCGCTTCGTCCCACTCCGGAACTGGCATTCATGATAAGGCATCTCGGATGCGTATCGGGCATCAATATCACGGCATCCCACAATCCCAGGGAATATAACGGCTTCAAGGCATACTGGGAGGACGGCTGCCAGGTGAGCTCTACGGTAGCGGACGGTATGACGGAATGCATCGAGTCGGTTGATTATTTTACGGGCATAAAGGGAATGAGGATGCTCGACGCCTCCCTCGAAGAAGCTTATGAAAAGGCCGTATCCGAGGATCTGATCATAGTTCTTTCCGAAGAATATGACCGTAAATATCTGGACAGGATAGAAAGCCTTGCGATTCATAAGGGAAAAGAACTCGATCTTTCGATTCCCATAGTCTATACCCCACTGAACGGTGCCGGAAGCATTCCCTTCATGACCGTAATGAAGGACAGGGGATTTACAAATGTTTCGATAGTCGAAGAGCAGCGTGATCCCGATCCCGATTTTACGACCGTAGGATATCCCAATCCCGAAGATCCGAAAGCATTTAAGATGTCCGAAGAACTCGGTAAAAAGACCGGTGCGGAGCTGCTTATGGCAACCGATCCCGATGCGGACAGATTTGCCATTGAGCTTCTTATGGATAACGGGGAATACCTGCCTTTAAACGGAAACCAGACAGGTTACATCCTTGTCGGTTATATCCTCGACGGAATGAAGGATGCCGGCGTTCTTCCCGAAAACGGGGCTATGGTCAAATCGATAGTGACATCGACAATGTCCTCGGTCATGGCGGAAAGCTACGGCGTGAAGATGTATGAATCACTTACCGGTTTTAAGAATATCTGCGGCCTGATACCTTTCCTTGAGAAGAATTATGAGAGATACCTTTTCGGATATGAGGAATCCGTGGGATATGCCGCATGCTCCGATATCCGTGACAAGGACGGAATAAGCGCCGGAATGCTCGTTGCGGAAGCGGCCGCATATTATAAGAAAAAAGAAGGCAAGACCCTTTATCAGGTCCTTATGGGTCTGTATGAAAAGTACGGATATTATGCGGAGGACGAACCGAACCTTGTCCTTGAGGGCATCGAAGGCTCAAAGAGGATCGGAAGGATGATGGAGCATGTAAGGAACTGCCCGCCTTCTGAGATAGCCGGCAGGAAAGTCGTAAGACTCATCGATTACAAGGACGGCGGTGAGGATATCAGGCATCCGGATAACAAGATCCCCGGAACGAATGCTCTGAGATTTTTCCTCGACGATTCCGATACCTGGTTTGCGATAAGACCGTCCGGAACCGAACCCAAGATCAAATTCTATTTCTATACGAAACAGGCTTCAAGGGAAGAAGCACTTAATGCAAATGCCGAGATCAAAACCGCGGTACTTGCAATGATCGAGGCTGTGAAGTAAGGCTGAGTGAGATCGATGACATCGATGCGGATCCGAATGAATAAAATGAGACACGGGGATGATCCCCGTGTCTTTTCTTTAGTGACGGCGTCTGTCGATGCCGTGTTCTTTGTAGTATTTTTCTTTCTCGGCGTACATGTCCGCGTCAGCGGCATGCTCCAGTTCATCCACGGAGGCGCCGGGATTCTTTTTGGCGGTGGCATATCCGATGGACATTGTGATCTCGTCCGTGTGCATTCCGCGCCATCCCGAAGCTTTTTCCTTGATGGTCTCGCGAAGAGCCTCGGGATCGTCCGTATGGATGATGGCCATGAACTCGTCGCCGCCGGTCCTGTATGCTTTACCCTTGTTGGCCACGGAAAGTGCAATGCAGTCCGCTGCACCCTTGATGAGCTCATCGCCTGCGGCATGTCCCTTCGTATCGTTCACCTTCTTGAGTCCGTTGACATCAATGGAAAAGAGAACGAAATTCTCCGCAAGATCTCCTTTTCTGAATTCCTTCAGATCCTCGTCATAGCATCTTCTGTTAAACAGTCTTGTCATCTCATCGGTCATTGATATCCTGATGAGATGCTCCTCCCTCTTTTTCTCCTCATCGACATTTCGTGCGGTAAAGATAACAACGTTTGGAATGCCGTCCAGCGTCTGGTCGACGGTAATGTACTGTGCTCTGAACCAGCCGGTGACAACATCGATGAAGTCCGCACTGATGAGCTTTTTCTGTGAAAGTCTCGATCTTACGGTCTTGATATTCGTAAAGTCTGTGAAGGCCTCCGTCTGGTCGGGCATGACCTGGTTCTTGATCGTCTGGTACATGAGCGTGTGGGTCTGCGCACTCAGATCGATGCCGTGCTTTTTCTGTTCCGGATCTCTGAGGGAGGTCTCGGTATTGTTGACGAAATCGATAAGGTTCACGTGGTCGTAGATCTCCGCCATGGAATCGAGTATCTCCATCTTTTCCTGCATGGACTTTTCCTGTTCGAGGATCTTCTTATGCTGATCGAACATGCTCTTAAAATAGCTCAGGGTCAGCTTTCCGATGATGTAGCCGGAAGAGAACATGATGATGGATTCGATGGTAAAGCCGCTTATCGTATCCGCAAAATACGCTATGGGGCTTTCATACTCCGGCCTGAGCGCCGCTTCATAGGGAGCCCTCGCCCAGGTTGCCGCGCACATCAGGATGAAGTTGAGCGCGAATGCGTAATAGTACAGGTATTTATCGCAGAAAAGAAGACTCAGAAGAGGCACAAGAAACCATGTAAGGTATATGCTCACATGGGAATATGTCATATAAGCAAGAAGCAGTGCCAGGGATGTGAGCGCAAATACGCAGGTGAATGTTTTGCTGGGGAATTTCTTATAGAGTACCAGATGAACCAGGGACATAATAATCATCACCACTGAGATGCATATGCAGGTGGTGTATGTAATGTCGAGGAATATTCCGCCGTAGATTCCGAGCGCAATCGCCGGTCCGGTCAGCGCGAAGAACCACAGAACCTTATTAAGATAACCGTTAACTTTAACACGGTTCTCCCGTAAGAAAGAACTGTACTCGGTCATATTGATGTCCATTTTTCTTCCCCCTTCAAAATGAAACTACAACCCTATCCTATCACAAATTTCCGAAAACGGGTCATTTCAGAAGTGCGGCCAGATTCCTTCCGTACTCCTCACAGCCCAGACAGTTGGGGTGAAGATTGTCCAGGAAGTATTCGGAAAGGTGGGGAACCAGTTTCATTCCGTCTATCACCCGGACATTTCCGTACCTGCCCGCTATCTCCGCAACCTTTTTGCAGAAAGAGATAAGAGTGGGAAGACCGTCGGCCGAATCCCCTCTCCAGAGCGGAGTTATGCAGATGACGGGGATCTTGTCCCCGTATATGCTCATCAGTGTCTCATAGTATTCTTCTACAGCTGTCATGTCCTTATCGCCGTACTGGTTGGTACCCAGCGCAACGATGATCCTGTCGGGAGCGTAACCTTCCATTTTCATCAGGGATTTTTTGTCATATATATATCCGCCTATGCCCTGGTTGATGATGTCGTAATTCAGGATCCTGTTCGCTACACTTACATATGTGCAGGAGGATCTTAAGGGGCCGTATCCCTGTGTGATGGAGTCTCCCAGCCACAGAACCTTCTCATTTTTTGCGGCTCTTCTGACTTCGGAATCTGCCGTGAAATTTTTGATAAGCACGGTGGCATCCGCGGGAAGATAGATGATGACATTCTTTTCTCCCTTGGGAAGATCCCAGGAAACCGTACCGGTATCCATGATATCCTTCACATAAACTATTCCGTATATGAGACTGTCCACAGCTATTTCGAAAGAATCCGGAGATCCCTTCCATATCATCTTATAGTCAAAGGAAACCTTTTCCGCGGACGTGGTGAATTCCAGGGTCTTGGCGGTGGAAGCGGTGCAGCGGTCGTACCACATCTCAAAGGCGCCACGGAAGTATTCGATCTGTTTTTTGGAATACTGGAACGCCTGAAGGTATCCGTCGTCAGTTATCTTGAATTCGTAAGCTCCGAAATAGATATTCTTTAATTCTTCCATGGATAAGACCATATTCGTTCCTCCGTTTTAAATCCGGTATTTCACTTAGTTACGACAGATCCTTCGCCATCGGTAATCTCACAGATTTCCCATAAGGAGATCCTTGAGAATTCCTATGCTCTCACGGAGCATGTTGTTGGGAAGATAGAGCCTGACGGATCTTGCGGGTATGCCGTATGTATCGGTATAGCCGCATTTTTTCGCAATAGCAAGTGCCCTGAACATATGGAACTCACTCGATACTATTCCGACCGATGAATCCTGAAGGCCGTCCGTCAGTGCCATGCTGAACTGCAGGTTCTCCGAGGTGTTGGTTGACTTGTCCTCTGCGATTATCCTGCTTTCATCGATGCCCTTACTTACCAGGTATTCCTTCATGACCGAGGCTTCGGTAGCCGGTTCATTGGAACCCTGTCCTCCGGAAACGATGATAACGGTATCCGGATTATTTACGGCATATTCGTAAGCCCTGTCCAGCCTCAGTCTTGTTACCACCGCGGGGCCTGAGGGTTTGACCTGTGAACCGAGGACTATGATGTAGTCGAGGTTTTCCTTTTCGCTGTCCATAAAACCCGACACTACCATTCCCTGTGTCAGAAGGACAAATACGATTCCCAGCGATACGCAGGCAGCAAGCAGTGCGTTAACCGCCTTGGGAAGCTTTGCGAATATATTTTTACGTATGAAAAGAGAAAGCAGAAGGAAACAGATGCCTCCCGCATACCATACGCAGAAGAACTTTGATCCGGAGTTTACCAGCATGACTGTTATTCCGTAGAGTATGCAGAGGGCACCCGCCAAAATGCACAGAAGCGGAAGGATGACAGGTTTTCTTTTGGCGGAAGCGTCCTTCCCGGTGCCCTTCAGCTTCAGGACAACGAGCAGGTAAACAAGGGATATCAGTGAGCTGATACCCCATGACATCGGATAGGATGTCATAAGAACGGGCATGGTGCGGTATACCCTGAAGGCGGTGAAGATCCAGAGGATCCTTATTCCGCACACGCCGAATACGCTTATGATCATGGGGCCTGTGGCATTTCCCATTCCCCTCAGCACGGCATGGGTGACTTCGATCAGTATGAAAGTGAAGTAGAAGACCACAAAGAATCTGAGCATGTATGTGGCGATATCAAGCACCACGGGGTCCTTGGTAAAGAATGTCAGTACGAATGGGCCGACGGTAAGCAGGCCTGTAACTATGACGGTGGTCAGGATAGTGTGATAGAGTGCGCCGCAGACACTGCTCTTTTTGACCCTCTCCATGCTTCCCTTGCCGTAATTCTGGGCGACAAAGGTTGAGATGGTGATGCCCATGGAGCTGCTCACCATCCAGAAGATCTGATCGGCTTTGCCCGTTGCGACCCATGCGGCCACGGTGTCAGTTCCGAAGCCGTTGACCGCAATCTGGATTATCAGATTTGATGCGGTATATGTAAGGGAATGGATCGTGGAGGGGATGCCGATGAGCAGTATTCTCTTAAGATAGAAGGAATGAATCCTGATACGGTGAGGATAAAGCCTGTAGCAGTCACTTGCCCTGACGAGCACGATGATGGTAAGGACCGCGCTTATCGCCTGGGAAAGGATAGTTGCCAGGGCGACACCGAAAACGCCCAGTCCGAGCCCGAGTACCAGTACAAGGTCCAGGATGATATTGGCTATGGAAGAGATTATCAGGAATAAAAGAGGTCTCTTGGAATCTCCGATAGCCCTGAGTATCCCCGCTCCCATATTGTAGACAAGGTTCGGGAGCATTCCCGCCATGTAGACCCTGAGATATACCGTCGAACCCTCAAGCGATTCCGGGGTGGTGTTCATCGCCTCCAGCATCAGTCTTGTTGTGGGTATGCCGATCGCCGTTATCAGGATGCCGAGTATCACGGCGAAGGCCATTCCGGTGTGAACGGCTTTGGATACTTCGTCCTTTTTGCCCGCTCCGTAGTACTGGCCCACGATGACGGTGGCACCGGAAGAAAGGGAGGTGAGTCCTCCCACGAATACGTTGACCAATATCGCGGCTGAACCTCCGACCGCAGCCAGGGCTTCTTTTCCGACGAACTGACCCACGATGACGGAGTCGGCTGTGTTATACAGAAGCTGGAAAAAGGTACCGAACATAAGGGGCAGGAAGAAGAATATCATTTCCTTCCCGATCTTTCCCTCCGTTATGGGGTTTATCGCCGTATTTTCTTTTTTGTCAGCAATTTCAGTCATAGAAATCATCTTATTACTTTAATCCCGCAATGTCGATATCTGAAAACTTTTTATACTTTAAGTTTAATTTAAGGTTCGCCCCATAAACTGACCTTACGAAAGGACGGCAGGATATGGATTATCAGAATGTTTTCAAAAGATACGAACTCAAGTACCTCCTGGATGAAAGGCAGAGACAGGATCTCCTGGACAGGATGGAGGGCAGGATCAGGTTCACCGCAGTTCTGTAATAAGAGTATGGTCAATGTGGGTATGCACGCCCGGCGGTATTGTAATAAAGCCCGCCGGGTGCTATTATTTTGAATGGTGCGTTTATTGAATAAATGCGTTTTTTCCATAATTATTTAGACAAGGAGACATATCATGAGTAAGAATTTTGCGGATCTGCTTGCCAAGGTCAAGGGACTCAACAAGCAAAAACTGGCAGTTGCCGTAGCACAGGACAAGCCTGTTCTTGAGGCTGTAAGAGAAGCGCACAGAATGGGCATTATCGATGCCATTCTTGTAGGTGACGAGGATCAGATCCGTTCTATCGGAGCCGAGCTGGATATGAGACTGGACGAGTATGAGATCGTTGACGTTAAGGATCCCACCGAAGCTGCTCTCAAGGCTGTAAGCTTCGTTCACGAAGGCAAGGCTGATATGTATATGAAGGGACTTGTGGATACCAAGACCTTCCTTAAGAGCGTTCTCGACAAGGAAGTAGGTCTCCGTACCGGAAAGCCTCTCTCACACGTATGTGTATTCGAACTTCCCGGTATCGACAGACTTCTGTTCCTTACCGACGTAGCATTCATGCCTTACCCCACTCTCGAGGATAAGGTTGCCATCATCGACTACACCGTAGAAGTTGCAAACGCATGCGGTGTTGAAAATCCCAAGGTTGCTCCTCTTGCAGCCGTTGAAGTCGTAAATCCCAAGATGCCCGTTACCGTTGAGGCAGACGAGCTCCGCAAGATGAACGAGGAAGGCAAGATCAAGGGATGCATCGTTGACGGACCTCTTTCACTCGACATCGCTCTTTATAAGGAAGCTGCAGAGGAAAAGAAAGCTACCGACAGACCCTGCGCAGCAAGTGCGGACATCCTTCTTTTCACCGACATTCACGCAGGAAACCTTGTTTACAAGTCGATCGTTCACATGGTACCCGGAGCAAAGAACGGAAACATCCTTACCGGAACCCAGGCTCCCGTTATCCTTACCTCAAGATCCGACACCAAGGAAGTTAAGGTCAATTCCATCGCTCTGGCAGCAGTTGTTTCAGACCAGATGAAAAAGATGAATAAATAATAAGGAGAACAGCTATGGCACTTAAGAGTCTTATCATCAATCCCGGATCAACCTCCACCAAGGTTGGTATCTTCGAAGACGAGACCTGTGTTGTTGACGAAACACTCCGTCACTCAACCGAAGAGATCTCCAAGTATGATTCAATAATCGCTCAGAAGGATTTCAGAAAGAACATCATTCTTGAGTTCCTTAAGAACAGTAACATTGATGTTAATTCATTTGATTTCATCGTGGGAAGAGGCGGACTTCTCAAGCCCATCCCCGGCGGAACCTATGAGGTTACCGATGCGGTAGTCAAGGATCTTGAGATCGGCGTTCAGGGTCAGCATGCGTCAAACCTCGGCGGAATCCTTGCCAAGGAGATCGCTGACGGTATCGGCAAGAAAGCATTCATCGTAGATCCCGTTGTAGTTGACGAGCTCTGTGATGTCGCACGTATCTCCGGTATGCCCGAGTGCCCCAGAACTTCCATTTTCCATCCTCTTAACCAGAAGGCAGTGGCAAGACGTTATGCCAAGTCCGTAGGCAAGAAGTATGAGGATCTCAGACTTGTTGTTGCCCACCTCGGCGGCGGTGTTTCCGTAGGTGCTCATGAGTACGGCAAGATCATCGACGTATACAGCGCATTCGAAGGAGACGGTGCTCTTTCACCCGAAAGATGCGGCGGACTTCCTACCGGAAAGCTCATCAGACTCTGCTACTCAGGCAAGTACTCCGAGAAAGAGATGCTCAAGAAGGCTACCGGACAGGGCGGATTCAACGCATATCTCGGAACCAACGATGCGAGAGAAGTAATGAAGAGAATGGACGAAGGAGATGAGCAGGCCAGGATCGTTATGGAAGCATTCATCTTCCAGGTCTGCAAGGACATCGGAGCAGAGTCGACCGTTCTTAAAGGGGATGTAGATCAGATCATCATTACCGGCGGTATCGCATATAACGAGAGAGTTACCAAGGCTATGATCGAGAGAGTCGGCAAGATCGCTCCCGTAACCGTATATCCCGGAGAGGACGAGCTTCTCGCACTTGCACAGGGCGGACTCAGAGTCATGAACGGAGAAGAGGAAGCCAAAGTTTACGCATAAACGAATAAGGAGGAAAGCTGATGATAAGTTGTCCGAAATGCAAAGAACTGCTTGCTGAAGATATCAAGATCTGTCCTTTTTGTCGTCACGAGATAACTGATCATGAACGTGTACTCATTAATAAAGCATTAAGCGAAGAGCGCAGGAAAGCAAGTTCCGAAGAGGAAAAGCTGATCAACGACCGCGGTGCGAAAAGAATGCTCTGGCTGGCATTCACAGTGGGATTTATTATTCTCATGTTCATTCTTCTGATGGTATTCTGTACATCACCGCTTATGAATCAGCCGTTTGCATACAAAGCGTGTGCGGGAATCGTTGCGGTGACAGGATTCGGCGGAATGCTCTCATCAGCTCTCTGGGTGTTCACACCGATAAGCCGTTGTCCGCACTGCAACAGTTATCTTTTCCATCCTTTCGGAAGCTATTGCCACAGATGCGGCGGAAGAATCTAAGTAATACGTAAATACATTGAAGGCAGGTCCTGCGGACCTGCCTTTTTTCTATGGATTCCATTTTTTCTCAGAACGGATACATATCGGTTCCGTGCTCAGGATGCCCATTCATTAAGGCTTTCTTAAGGTTGCCCCAAATGCCTTGTCCGGCATTTTTCGTATGCTATTATGATAAACGTAATTGATCTGCGTGTATCTTGCAGAGAAATGAGAGGGTAATAGATATGAAAAGAAAACTGATACAATACCTGTTTATAGGTTTAGCCGCTTTGACATTTGCAGGATGCGGAAACATTGCCGACATTCAGCCCGATGAAGGAGAGACCGTCATCGAAGAAGACGATGAAGACGATGATGAAGAGGATGACGAAGAGGACGATGAGGATGAAAAGCCTGAAGAAAAGTCTTCCGACGCAAACGTCTTATTGTCACGTGATGCAACCTCGAATATTTTCTTTGTTGTCGATCCTGACGGAAATGTCTCCGAGATAAACCGCAGGGATCTTGCAGAGAACATTTCGGCATCGGACAAGGATCTGTACCGCGTCAGTGCGGAAGAACAGTATCTTCAGAGCGGGATCGTATGTGAAGCTGACGGATTCTTCTTTTTCAAGGATTCCAACTATTCCGAAGCGACCGGCGGATATATTTATCTTGTCTATGCGGTAAGCGAGGATGATCACAAGCTCTATCCGATCTGGGAAGACACCGAGAACCACTATATCGAGACATGTGACTATTATGACGGACGCCTGTATATCGATTATAACCTCGGTTACGATTACGATGAAGGCAGAACTCTCGGCGTTGAAGAAGTATGTTTTGAGTATGATTCAAAGTCCGATTCTTTTGCGGAAAAAGAAACCGAATACGGACCGGTCCTGGAAACGGCCGCGTCCAAGAATATGAGACTTATCGGATCGAGAAGCGGCGGCTGGGATAATCCCGACAGCTATACACGTTCTTTCAAAGAATACGGTTATGTCCTCGGAAGCACCGATGACGGATATGCGGTCATCAATGAAAAGGGAGTCATAAAGCATATAGACGGTACTGAAGATGTGTACATATCGTTCTACGGTACGGATCATCTCTTCTATGCCGAGAGCGATTACGGCACCAATCTGTCGACCGTTTACGTATATGACATTGCAGACGGAAGCGCTAAGTCGATTGCATCAGATGTTGAGAGCACAACCTTCCTCGGAAAAGACGGAAGCAAGATGTACTATCTTACCGGCAGCTATGAAGAATACGGAATATCACACAACCGTATTTATGAATATGATATCGAAAGCGGAGATAACACACTTCTGTACGAAGCAAAGAGCATTCCCGGAGTCAGTCAGGTTTATCCGGGTGCGGAAGGCTTCACCGTTGCGGACGGCAAGATCTATATCATCGATTTCGAAGACGGAGATCTTAAATGGGTCTACGCGGATGTATCGGACGGAAAAGCGGATTTTAAAGATCTTTACTGCTTTGTAGAGCGCGTAGATATCTTCGATTACGGAACCGTTGAATATGCATCGTATTCATACGCATGTCCCGATTGCGGAACGGTCCTCAATCAGAGATATGCCGAGTGTTTCGTGCTTGACGATAAGTACTCGGACTGTGCGGATATCATCAACGAATATATGCGTACCAACATGGAAACTTTCGTTAATGATAATTTCCTTGAATCGGATTCGTACTATGATTCCGCTTGCGAAGATCACCGGGAAAATCCGACATGGTACCGTGTGACCGATGACTGGACCGTTGCGGGAGTGAACTTCATAGGCGATAAGTACCTTACCGTTGATATGGGCGGATACTGGTACGGCGGCGGTGCGCACGGATATCCTTCGAGAAATCAGTATCTCTTCGATCTCGAGACCGGCGAAGAATTATCGATCACGGATTTCTACTCGGGCAAAGAGAAGGATTTCAAGACGCTTGTCGCAGACAAGACGAAAGAGTACTACCTGAGCCTTGATGAAAATATGAACCCGTTCTACACAAGTGATGAGGAGACCATTTATTCCGACGCTTACGAAAATGCGTTTCTCGATGACGGAAATATCGATTATACCGAAGACGGCATCATTTATTACTATCCTCCTTACATAATGGGACCTTATGCTGCGGGATATATCGATATATTCATTTCCTATGAGGAGCTTCTCGGAAGAGACAGCTTATAACCTTCGCAGATCCGGCTGTTTTCAGCCCGGTTAATATAAATTGCAGATCGCGCAAAGAAGGCGAGGCCTACGGGCTTCGTCTTCTTTTTTTGTATTTTTCGACTGACGGTCGAAAAAATGTTGACACGTTAAAACCGGTGCGGTAATATATAAACACAAAAACCGACCAGCGGTCGAAAAATGCATCAGAACAAATCAATACGGAGAGCGCGATATGAGAAAAGGTGAAAAAAGAAAACAGGAGCTTCTCACGATAGCATACAGGATGTTCATCACACGTGGTTATGAGAACACTTCGGTGGACGACATTATCGAAGAAGCCGGAATAGCAAAGGGAACATATTATTACTATTTCGAGAGTAAGGAACAGATGCTCGAGGAAGTCATCGGCATGATGATCGAATCCGAGAAGATGACTGCGGAACAGGTTCTGGCGGCTCCGATCCCCGTACCGCAGAAGATTGCAGCCGTCATCGCTTCGTTCAGCCCGTCGCCCGAAGAGCAGCCCATAGAAGGAGCTCTGATGCGGGCCGAGAACGTGCTTATGCATATCAAGATCAAAGAGAAGCTTATCGAAACGGTGGTTCCGATCCTCACACGGATCGTTAAGGACGGGATCAGGGAAGGAATCTTTGATTGTAATAATATTCCCGAGCGTGTAAGGCTGATGCTCATCGTGAGCAATGAGATATTCGATGACGGAAAGTTTACCAAGAAGGATATCGATGTGTTCATAGACATGACGGAGAAGCTTCTCGGAGCCGAGCCCGGAACAATGAGTTTCATAAGAGGTCTGATAAGAAATCAGGGAAAGAAATGAAAACAAAAAGCAATTTTCCCAAGTTCATACTTCTCTGGAGCGGAGAACTGATCTCATCGATCGGCGGAGGTCTTACAAGCTTCGGATTGGGCGTATACATATTCCAGAAGACCGGAAGCGCGGCTGGCATGGCTCTGATCACGCTTCTCGGATTTCTCCCGACGCTTGTCCTTTCCGTTCCCGCCGGAGTCCTGGCAGACAGATATGACAGAAGACTTCTGATGATGATAGGCGACGGATGTTCGGCGCTCGGCGTGGTCTACATTCTGATCTGCATGATAAGAGGTGAGGCCTCGCTGCTGCAGATATGCATAGGTGTAACGGTCAGCGCGGTATTTTCCGCCCTGCTCGAACCGTCATTCAGGGCGACCATCACAGATCTGCTCACGGAGGACGAATACTCCAAAGCCAGCGGACTTGTCTCTCTTGCCGGAAGTGCAAGGTATCTGTTCTCTCCTGTGATCGCCGGCTTTCTGCTGACCGTAAGTGACGTAAAGCTTCTTCTTATCATCGATATCTGCACCTTTGTGCTGACCGTGATCAGCGCAGCGGTTGTCAGAAAAGGGATAGGAACCGGGAAAACACAGCAGCAACATGAAGCGTTCCTTAAGAGCCTTAAAGGCGGATGGGATATCCTTTGTGAAAAGAAAGGCATCCTTATGCTGGTTTTTGTTTCGTCGGCGATCACTCTTTTTATGGGAATGTTCCAGATACTTGCAGAGCCGCTCATTCTTTCTTTTGCGGATGCGAAAACGCTCGGCATCGCGGAAACGATATGTGCCTGCGGAATGCTTGCAAGCGGCATTGTCCTCGGCATCAGGGGAGTTAAAGGGCATTATGTCAGGGTGCTCAGCCTGGCGCTTATGCTGTCCGGTGTGTTCATGTCCGGCTTCGGACTTTTTGAAAACATTTATATAATATGCATTTTCGGTTTTCTGTTTTTCACCGCACTTCCGTTTGCCAATAACTGCCTGGATTATCTGATGCGCACAAATATTCCGGCTGAGGCTCAGGGAAGAGCATGGGGGATGATCGGATTTCTGTCACAGCTCGGATATGTGGTCGCGTATGCGGTATCGGGTGTGACGGCAGATGCACTGGGCCGTGTGAGCGGACGCGGTGTAGGAAGAGGTGCGGCTGCGATCGTGATCATAGCAGGGATCTGTCTTGCGCTTGTCTCGGTTTCGATAAGCTTTCCGAAGAGCATCAGGGAATTGGAACATCGAAAGGATTGAAGGAGAGATAATATGAATAATATAAAAACGGAAAATAAACCATACAGATACAGGCCTGTTCTGTTCTTTGCACTGGCTTATCTGTTCACGTGGATATTCTGGATCCCCGCAGCTTTTCTGTCGGAGAATCTCGGTGCGGTATTCATGCTGGTCGGACTTCTTGCTCCCGCGGTAGTATCGACGGTCTTCGTGCTTGTATCGGGAAATGACCTTCTCAAGAAGGATCTGAAGATAAAGCTCATAGGACTCTACAAGGTCAAGTGGAAGAATGTACTTATCGCCATCGTGCAGTTCGCCTGCATCATTGTCGCATCAATACTGCTTTCGCTTCTTTTCGGCCAGCCCCTGAGCCAGTTTTCTTTTACCGAAGATTTCTCATTTACCGGCGTTGGCGTTGCGGGGGCACTGCTTACGGTCACGATCGCTTCGATCATAGAGGAAGTGGGCTGGAAGGGATACTGTGAGGATTCTATCGGTGCATACATGAACTGGTTCTGGGAATCGATGCTCTTTGGTGCACTGTGGTCATGCTGGCATATTCCGCTTCTGTTCATCAAGGGAACCTATCAGGCGGGCCTTATGGTAAATCCCCTGTATGTGATCAATTTCTTCGTGAGCGGAATTCCCCTCGGATTCATCATCACATGGGTATATCTTGCAAGTGACCGTTCGATCCTTGCGTGCATGATCTACCACCTGTTCGTAAACTTCATGCAGGAAAAGATCGCCATGACGCCGGAGACGAAATGTGTGGAGACGATCGTGGTCACCGCGGTTGCGGCATATCTCGTCATAAGATATAAAGACATGTTCTTTGAGACAAGGCATGTGGGAAAACTTCTAGAGACAAGATACGGAGAAGGTCAAACGGCAGAAGAGCGGGAATAAAAACGGAGTCACGGGGACTGTCCCCGTGACTCACGTGACTTGTGAATAATCAAAAGGCAGGTCCGGCGGACCTGCCTTTTGATTATTGTTCCGGTATGACGTTCGGTGCTTTCTTGCCCTTGGCGGTTACGACTTCGTTGATCTTGAGCATGATCTGGAGCTTGACGTAATCGGAGATCTCCTTGGATTTCATATCCTTGTAATCTTCGTAATACAGAGGCTTTAAGTAGTGGACCTGTGTTGTGATCTTTTTAAGGATGTTGATGCCGAATGCCCTGTATGAATCGACTATCGCAACCGGAACGATGGGACTCTTTGCCATCATGGCTGCCTTGAAAGCACCGGGAAGGAATTCCTGTACGGTATTCCTGTTGTGGTAGTATCCGCCTTCGGGGAAGATGATGTAGATCCTTCCGTTCTTAACCTCGTCGGAAACCGCCTTGATGCTCTTGACCTGGGAACGCAGATCCGATTTGTTGAGTCTGCATCCGTCGAGGATATCGACCATCTCATCAGCAAGGGGCATCTTGGATCTTACTTCGTCCATGACCACCGTGCAGGGTCTTTCGTGCGAATACATAATGCCGAGCGTATCGAACTTACCCTGGTGGTTGGGGAACATTACATATCCGCCTTCCTTGGGGAGGTTCTCGGTTCCCGTGTATTTGGTCCTGATACGGCCGTTGATCATGGTCTGCTTCATCATTCTCTTGATGAAAGCATATCTTTCCTCGATGGGATATGAATCCTTGTGCTTGAGGATATATCTGGATTTGATCATAAAGTAGATGATCCAGGGTATGGATACGAATATGGTCAAATAAAATCTGAGCATTTTCTCTCCTGAGTTGAAGCCCGGGTGCTTCAAAAGTTGACGTTAAATACGGTAAATATTACAATTAATCGGTATGATTTTAACATAGTAGGAAATAGTATTTCAAACCTTATGATACGCGCTGTAATTTTTGATCTGGACGGTACGGTTCTGGACACGGAAAAATACTATAGAAGATGCTGGCCGGCGGCCTGCGGGCATTTCGGATTTCATATGACGGAAGAGATGTATCTGCAGCTCAGGAGTCTCGGAAGGCCCTTTGCATATGACAGGTTCAGGGAGTGGTTCGGAGATTCCTTCGATTATGACGAGGTCAGGGCTTACAGAAAGCTTCTTTACGAAGATATTGTGAAAAAAGAAGGAATACAGGTCAAACCCGGTGCGATCGAAGCGCTCGACTGGCTTAAAGAGCACGGCATCCTGAGGGCGGTCGCAACGGCCACCGATATGGAGAGGACCATGAGATATCTCGGAAGCCTGGGCCTGGATACGCATTTCGATAAGATCTGCTCCGCAGCCGACTGCAAGTTCGGAAAGCCGGCGCCCGATGTATATGAGAAGGCGTATAAAACGCTCGGCTTTTCTCCGGATGAGTGTCTCGCGGTAGAGGATGCTCCGAACGGAATCATGTCCGCATACAGGGCGGGACTGAAGGTTGTATTTGTTCCGGACCAGACGGACGAAGAGCCGGAGATGGCTTCATATATTTACAAAACAATTCCTACATTACACGAACTTCCGGGAGTGATCACAGGATGAAAAAATTCGATCTTCGGTCATGGGCCGGATATGAAAGATTCAAGACTGATAAAAAGGCTTTTATTGCGAACGTGATAATGGTCGTATGCGGTGTTCTCTGTATGGGCATCACGCTGGGATTTCTCCTTGAGACCGATCTCGGCACGGATCCCTATACATATATGAATGTCAATGTAGCGGGCGCTATCGGAACGACTCTCGGCAACTGGCAGTTTGCACTTAATCTGGTGATGTTCATCATTGTGATACTCATCACCGGCATCAGACAGATCGGTCCCGGATCCATTGCCAATATGATCCTGGTCGGATATACGGTCGACTTTACAAGATGGGTGATCGGACTTGTATTCCCCGAAGGATTCTTTATGGGACCTGTTGCAAGACCGGTGACATTCATCCTCGGACTCGCCGGCTTTCTTATAAGCGCAGCGGTTTATATGAATTCAAGAATGGGACTGAGCCCCTATGACGGACTCGGCAAGATCCTGTGCGATGCATTTAAGAAGATCCCCTTTTTTATCGTAAGGATAGTTTATGACCTCCTCGCCGTTCTGATAGGATTCCTTCTCGGAGGAAAGCTTTATATCGGAACCGTTCTTATGGCACTGTTCCTCGGACCTGCGATCACATGCGTGGGCAAGTTCATGAATAAACATATTTTCAAAAAAACGGAGAATTAAGATGAAACTCTGGGAAATGAGATACGGTGACGAACCTGTTAGCGGCAGACTTTTTGCTCTCAGATTCATAAAAAGGATCCATATCGTTATCATCTCTGCCGTGCTCGCGGCAGCGGCGGTTTGTGCGATACATCTTATCTACAGACTCTCACAGGAAAAGAAATACCGGATCGAGACAGACGTCTATCTCGAGTACATTCCCGAGGCGGGCTCCAACGAGCTGATCTATTTCAATAAATATACCTGGGAGCAGATGTCGAAGGATTCCGCCGTAGTCGACGAGATCTTAAGAGCAGATCCCGGACTTGATGAGGGCACGGTAAGATCATCCTTCCTTGCGACCCTTAAGTCCGACGTAAAGGTTCTTACTCTTCAGGTAGAAAATTCCGATCCCGATATGTGCGTCAGGATAATGAAAGCCGCCGTTACGGGAGTGGATGCTTATGCTCAGAGTCTTCCGGAGATAATGTCAACGAGACTCATCGGAGATCCCGAGGATGTAAATCCCGTGCCTCCCGATATAAGAGTCTTACGTGCGATCATCCTCGGCGCGTTTGCCGGACTGTTCTTCTCCGCACTTTATGTTTCGTGCCGTATTCTTTCGGATGACAGGATCATCCTTCCCGAAACAATCGAAAAAAGATATCACCTTCCCGCTGCGGGTACGCTTACAAGCGCGAATCTTTCCGAGAGCCTTGAGGATCTGTCGGGAGATGAAGGCTTTACCGTAGCTTCCGTTCTGGGAAAAGAAAAAATTTCCGCGGTTATCGAAGAACTTAAGAAAGCGGGCGCTAAACCCGGAGATGAAGCACTCGATCTGTCCGATCCCGAATCGGAGGGTCTGATCGGACTTATCAATAAATGTGACAAGCCTGTCGTTTATGTATTCAGTTCCAAAGAGATGCCCAAAAACGATGAGCGTGCGATCTCGCTTTTGAGCAGGTGCGACAAAGAACCCATGTGTGCAATCCTTGCCGATTCGGACGATGCTCTTATAAGGGCATATTACATCGGCAGGAAGTCAAGATTTGCGGACGACGCAGCGAATAAGAAATGATAACCTACGGATTGTTCCTGTATATCGCTCTGACCGCAGTGGTGGTCTTCCTGGCATTCGGGATAGGCACTTCACCTGCCGGCGATTTCAGGCTTCAAACTCCATACACATCCAGGCTTACCGCAAGAAACAGGATCCTCGCCCTTGCGATCTTTATCCTGTTGTCCGCCGTATCCGTATGCAGGATCGCGGTCGGCAACGATTACTGGGTGTACCGCGACAATTTCAATCTCATTGCACAGGACAGGCATGTCAGCTATGAGATAGGTTTCAGATATATCGTCAGATTTCTTCAATGGTTTCTTGATTACGATAATTACCTTCCGATATTCGCTTTCTTTTCACTCGTGACCGTCTTTCTGATGGTTAAATCCATTTATGATCAGAGCGAGTGGTTTGTTTTTTCCCTGTTTATATTTATGACTGCGGGCTACTATTTCGGAAGCCTGAATAATGTCAGATATTATCTGGCTCTTTCCGCAGCGATGTATTCGGTCAAATATGTGCTGAAGAAAGACTATATAAAATTCTTCGCGATCATCGCGGCTGCGGCGCTTTGCCATAAGTCGGTGCTGATCGTCATCCCGTTATATCTTCTTGCTACCGTGAACTGGAACCGGATAGGGCATCTGATCATCGGTATTTTCTGCGCGACGCTTCTTTTCATGCCGGGTCTTTACCGCAGGATCATCTTTGTTTTCTATCCGTTTTATGAGGGATCGATGTTTGACACCGGCCAGACGAGCATTACAAATATCGCCAAGGCTGCAGCGGTATTCATATTTGCTCTGATCTACCGGGAGAAGGTGGAAGAAGATCCCAAGCTTAAGTTCGGATTCTACTGCAATCTCTGGGCACTTCTTCTGTATGTCTTCTGTTCCTTTATGCCGGAGATCTCACGTATAGGCTTCTATCTGAATGTGACAAATATCTTCTTTATCCCTTCCCTGATAAGAAAGATCGAGGATAAAAAAATAAGGACTGTGTGGACAGTCCTTATCTGTGGTGCGTTTATAGCTTTCTTCGTTCTCTTTTTAAAGAGCGCGTATAATACCGATATCAGGATACTCCCTTACTACAACTGGATCTTCCAGTGATCATTTCTTATCTTCGAGCGGGAACTTGAAATATCTGACCGCATTGTAGTAGGAGATGTCTTCCACGATCTTACCGAGTATCTTGTAGTCTTCGGGGAATTCTCCCTTTTCTACCCAGTCACCGAGAATATTGCACAGTATCCTTCGGAAATACTCGTGGCGCGTGTAGCTTAAGAACGATCTGGAGTCAGTCAGCATTCCGACGAATCCGGAGAGATTTCCGAGTGCGGCAAGTGACTTTATCTGATCGGTCATTCCCTTTATGTGATCGTTGAACCACCATGCGCTTCCCTGCTGGATCTTGCCTACCGCTGTGGAATCCTGGAAGCATCCGATGATCGTGCCGATGTATGCATTATCGATCGGGTTGAGTGAGTAAAGGATCGTTCTCGGCAGATTTCCGAATTTTTCCAGTGAATCGAGAAAATCGGCACACTGATCGGAAGGAGTGTGGTTGTTGATACAGTCGAATCCGGTATCCGGACCGATCGACTTGAACATCGCCGTATTGTTATCACGCTTGCATCCGTAGTGGAGCTGCATCGTCCAGTCCGCCTTGACGTATTCGCATGCCATGAAGGACATGAATGCCGTCTTGAACTTGTATTCGTCCTCCTTGGAGACGGGCATGTTATAAAGTCTGGCGGCAAATATCGCCTCTATCTCCTCATCGGTCGCAGGGTAGTACATAAGGAATTCCAGACCGTGATCGGAAACCACACAGCCCTGTTCTTTGAAGAATTCCATTCTCTTTTTCAGAGCGGATTTGAGGTCTTCGAAGGTCTTGATCTTGCCGACGCCCGAAACGGAAGCGAGCTTCTTGAGATAATCCTTGTAATCGTGCTTTTCGATGTTCATGGCTCTGTCGGGACGCCATGCGGGAAGGACCTTTACGTCGAACGATTCATCTTCCCTTATCTGCTTATGCCAGTGAAGATCGTCTATGGGATCGTCGGTGGTGCAAAGAAGGGTGACGCCGCTCTTTTTGATCAGGCCTCTTGCGCTCATATCCGGTTCGGCAAGCTTTTTGTTGCACAGCTCCCATACTTCCTCAGCCGTTTCTTCGCAGAGGTGTCCGTGGTAATCAAAGTATCTCTGAAGCTCGAGATGACTCCAGTGATAGAGCGGATTGCCGATCGCTTTTCCGAGACATGTTGCCCATTTAATGAACTTGTCATGGTCGGATGCCTTGCCGGTTATGTACTTTTCCTCGATCCCGCAGCTTCTCATGAAGCGCCATTTGTAATGGTCGCCGCCGAGCCAGACCTGCGCGATGTTTTCGAAACGTCTGTCCTCCGCGATCTCCTTGGGAGAGATGTGGCAGTGGTAATCGAGGATGGGTGTGCTTTGTGCATATTCGTGGAACAGTTTGGATGCCGTTGCACTTTCGAGCAGGAATTCATCATCCATGAATGCCTTGACCGGTCTGCCGGGAGTATTGAGTCCGAGCCCTCTTGCGAAAGCATTGGGAGTGTATCCGGTATCGTTGATCGCATCCATGACCTTTTTCTTGGTCTTTTCGCTTACGGATCCCGAATTGTTCAGAACCCTGGATACGGTGGCGATGGATACGCCGGCCTTTTCGGAAATATCATATATGGTGACGGTATTATCTTTCACTTCGCCCTCCAAAAATACGGTTAAAAATACTGAAAATGTGCTGTTTTGATGAAAGCGGTTACATTATAAATAAAATAACAGGTATTTTCAAGAACTTAATTTTAAGTTAATAACTAATTAATTCGACATGCCCGATGATTTTGTATATCATTGACCTAAGTGGTTTGCCCGCATACCTTACGGGAAAAGGAGAACGCATATGAACGAGAACATCATCAAAAGAAATGAACTGCTCGCACAGAAAGTCATCAAGGGACTGGAATCCCGCAATATGACCGGTTATTATGCCGCGGATAAGGAAGAGGCACTGAAGAAGGCGCTCGAACTGATCCCCGAAGGGTCAAGCATTGCGATGGGCGGAGCCATGAGTGCCCATGAGATCGGACTTGTCGAAGCGGTCAAGAACGGGAATTACAGCTTCATAGACAGGGATGCGGCTGCCGATAAGAGAGCGGCAATGATGGAATCCTATGATGCGGATATTTTTCTTGCGAGCACCAATGCGATGACCGAGGACGGCGTTCTTATCAATATTGACGGAAATTCAAACAGGGTTTCCATGATCGCACAGGGTCCCAAAAAGGTGATATTCATTGTCGGGATGAATAAGGTCTGCAGCGATGTCGATGCCGCAATGAAGAGGGCCAGAAATGTCGCGGCACCCATCAACGCACAGAGATTCGGGCTTCAGACACCCTGTTCGAAGACCGGCTCCTGCTTTAACTGCAAATCTCCGGACACCATATGCTGCCAGATACTGATCACCAGATATTCGAGACATGCGGGAAGGATCCACGTCATACTCGTAAATGATACTCTCGGATTCTGAACGGGCACGCGGATCCGTATACATCCTTTTCATTGAAAGAACCCCTCATTTCTGATAAAATAGTCGGATGTGAGGTAAAAGACAGATTATGAAACTTGTTGAAAAAATATTCGGAACTTATTCCGATAGAGAACTTAAAAAGATTTATCCTATCGTTGATAAAATAGAAAGCCTGAGACCCGAGATGCAGGCTCTTTCGGATGAGGAGCTCAGGAAAAAGACTCCCTGGTTCAAGGAACGTCTTGAAAAGGGCGAGACCCTTGATGATATACTTCCCGAGGCTTTTGCGGTCGTAAGAGAGGCAGCAAAGAGAAGCATAGGACTTGAGCACTTCAGGGTACAGCTCATAGGCGGCATCGTTCTTCATCAGGGCAACATTGCCGAGATGAGAACCGGTGAAGGTAAGACCCTCGTGTCCACCTGTCCCGCTTATCTCAACGCACTTACCGGCAGGGGCGTGCATATCGTTACCGTTAACGATTATCTTGCAAACCGTGACGCCGAATGGATGGGTGAAGTACACAGATTCCTCGGACTTACCGTAGGCTGTGTCCTTAACTCGATGAATTCCGAGGAAAGACAGCAGGCATATAACTGCGACATTACCTATGTCACCAACAACGAACTCGGATTCGACTATCTCAGGGACAATATGGCTATCTATAAGAAGCAGCTTGTTCTCAGGGATCTTAATTTCTGTATCATCGACGAGGTCGACTCCGTTCTTATTGACGAAGCCAGAACTCCTCTTATCATTTCCGGACAGAGCGGCAAATCCACTGCTCTTTACGAGATGTGCGATCTTCTTGCCAGACAGCTCAAGCGCGGCGATGACGTCAAGGAACTTTCCAAGATGGATGCCATCATGGGTATCACACAGGAAGAGACCGGCGACTTTGTTGTCAATGAGAAGGACAAGATAGTCAATCTTACCGAAGCAGGTACCGCGCGTGTCGAGCAGTTCTTCCATATCGAGAACCTTTCCGATCCCGAGAATACCGAGATCAACCACAATATCATCCTTGCACTCAGAGCACACAACCTGATGTTCAAGGATCAGGATTACGTTGTTAAGGACGATCAGATCCTTATCGTAGATGAATTCACCGGACGTATCATGCCCGGAAGAAGATTCTCCGACGGTCTCCATCAGGCGATCGAGGCTAAGGAGCATGTAAAGGTAAAGCGCGAGTCCAAGACCCTCGCAACCATAACCTTCCAGAACTTCTTCAATCTCTTCGAAAAGAAATCCGGCATGACCGGTACCGCACTCACAGAGGAAGCGGAGTTCAGAGAGATCTACGGAATGCCCGTCGTTACCATTCCCACCAATAAACCCGTCATCAGAAAAGACCTTCAGGATGCGGTATATAAGACCAAGAAGGAAAAGCTGAATGCGATCCTTCAGGCAACTATCGAAGCCCACGAAAAGGGTCAGCCCGTTCTGATCGGTACGATCAACATCGATGCATCGGAAGAGCTCAGCAGGATCTTCAGCAAGGCAGGCATCAAGCATGAAGTCCTCAATGCGAAGTTCCATGAAAGAGAAGCTGAGATCGTAGCTCAGGCAGGTATACACGGAAATGTCACCATTGCAACCAACATGGCAGGACGTGGTACCGATATCAAGCTTGACGAGGAAGCACTTGCCGCAGGCGGTCTTAAGATAATCGGCACCGAGCGTCATGAATCAAGACGTATCGACAACCAGCTCCGCGGACGTTCCGGACGTCAGGGCGATCCCGGTGAATCCAAATTCTATATCTCACTTGAAGACGATCTGATGAGACTGTTCGGTTCCGAGAGACTCATCTCGATGTTCAATGCACTCGGAATTCCCGAGGGTCAGGAGATCGAGCACAAGGCGCTTACCGGTGCCATCGAGACCGCACAGAAGAGGATCGAGTCCAACAACTTCGGTATCCGTAAGAATCTCCTCGAATATGACAAGGTCATGAGCGAGCAGAGACAGATCATATATGAAGAGAGACGCAAGGTTCTCGACGGCGAGAGCATGAGGGATTACATCTATAAGATGATCACCGACATCGTCGAAAGAAGCGTTGATATCTGCATCAATGATGATGTTTCATCCGATAACTGGGATTTCACGGAACTCAATGAGATCCTTCTTCCCATCATTCCTCTCGAGCCCATTACCAAGGAGAGAATGAGCAAGCTCAAAAAGAACAGCATCAAGCAGGCTCTCAAGGAAGAGGCCGTCAAGTTCTATGAGACCAAGGAAGCCGAATTCCCCGATCCCGAAGCAATCCGTGAAGTCGAGAGAGTCATCCTGCTTCGTACCATAGACAGAAAGTGGATGGGTCATATCGATGACATGGCCATCATGGAACAGGGTGCGGGACTTGCATCCTACGGCCAGAAGGATCCTCTTATCGAATACAGGAATCAGGGTTATGCGATGTTTGACGAGCTGATCCAGAACATTCAGGAAGATACCGTCAAGCTTCTTATGCATATAAAGGTTGAACAGAAAGTGGAGCGTGAGCAGGTTGCTCAGGTCACCGGTACCAACAAGGATGATTCCGGCCCCAGAGCTCCCAAGACCAGATCGGCCCAGAAGGTTTATCCCAACGATCCCTGCCCCTGCGGCAGCGGCAAGAAGTTCAAGGCCTGCCACGGAAGACCCGGAATGAAGCTCTGAGTACGCTGAACAAGGACGTGAACACGGGGACGGTTCCTGCGTTCACCGGCAAGATAAGACCGATGATTAATTGAAAACAGTGAACGAGGGAACCGTCCCTGTGTTCACCGGGACTGGATTTATGGTAGAACTTGATCAGATAAAGCAGGATATCCTTTCATACAAGGCACCTCTTGCGGAAGTAAAAGAATCTCTCGATCTCGAGAGTAAGTCCAAAAAGATAGAAGAGCTCGAAAGGGAAATGGAAGCTCCCGGTTTCTGGGACGATCCCGATAAGGCAAATGCCAAGATGAAAGAGCTCAAGAATATGAAAGATACCAGGGATCTTGTAAAGAGCCTTGAAACAGGTATCGATGATGTACTCACTCTGGTTGAGATGGGTAACGAAGAAGAGGATGAATCCCTCATTCCCGAAGCGAGGGAGGAGCTGGACAGCTTTGTTACCAAGTTTGAGCAGCTGAGACTTTCGACCCTCCTTTCCGGAGAGTACGATGATTCCGATGCCATCGTCGAGCTCAACGCGGGTGCCGGCGGTACCGAGAGCTGCGACTGGTGCGGAATGCTCTTCAGAATGTATTCCAAGTGGGCCGACAAGAAAGGCCTTAAGATAGAAGTGCTTGATCAGCTCGACGGAGATGAAGCGGGAATCAAGTCCGTATCATTCCAGGTGAGCGGCGACAACGCATACGGATACCTGAAGAGTGAGAAGGGAGTCCACAGACTTGTAAGGATCTCTCCTTTCAATGCCCAGGCGAAGCGCCAGACTTCATTCGTAAGTTGCATGGTAATGCCGGTCATTCCCCAGAACAATGATATCGTCATTGAGGATAAGGACCTGCGTATAGATACCTACCGAAGCAGCGGTGCGGGCGGCCAGCATATCAACAAAACTTCATCCGCAATCCGTATTACACATATTCCCACGGGAATCGTTGTTACCTGCCAGAACGAAAGAAGCCAGTTCCAGAATAAGGATAAGGCATTTGAAATGCTCCGTGCGAAACTCTTCGAGCTGAAGATGGAAGAGGAAGAGGCAAAGAGCAAAGGCATTGCCGGTGAGATCAAGGATATAGCCTGGGGTAACCAGATAAGAAGCTATTTCCTCCAGCCCTACACCATGGTCACCGACAAGCGTACCGGATTCAAGACGGCCGATGCACTCGGCGTACTTGACGGAAAACTTGACCAGTTCATTGTAAGCTATCTCAAGTGGAAGAGCACCGGCGGAGCTGAAGTCGGTGGAGATGACGAAGATATCTGAGCATCAGTTAATTGATCCGTATCTGTTCAGGAGGCTGAGCATATGAATAAGATCGCTACTTCCAAGTTAAAACCGGGAATGGTTGTCGGAAGCGATGTTCTCAATTACGATAACAAGACGGTCATTGCCAAGGGTACCAAGCTGTCCCAGACTCTGATAACGAGACTCGAGCTGTACGGGATCCTCAGCATTTATGTTGAAGATGATGTGCCCGCTTCGGCAGCTCCCGAACCCGAGGATAATAATTCCGATATCTTCCCCGCTTCGGCAGAGCTCGAAGATGAGCAGACCAATTACGAGAAGATCAGGGATACCGAGCTTTTCAAAGAGTTCAAGGCTGATTATGAAGAAGGCAGGAAATCGCTTGAATTCCATGTCAGCGAAATGGTAGACAAGAACGTTGAAGTGGATCCCGTTCTTCTTCTTGAGAAACCTCTTGAGATGATCTCCAAGGCCGGATCGAGAGTATCCGTCATTGATATGCTTCATGCGATGAGAGGATTCGATGATTCCACCTTTGCTCACTGCATGAACGTTTCGCTTCTGAATTTTGTCGTTGCCGGATGGCTCAGATGGAGCAAACAGGACCAGGAAATGGCTATGATGTGCGGCATCCTGTTTGATATAGGCAAGATGAGGGTACCCAGAGAGGTGCTCAATAAAGTCGAGCCTCTTACGGAAAACGAACTTATCGAAGTAAGACATCACGCCGAGCACGGATACAGGATGCTCAAGGATAAGAATCTTCCCGAGCATATCAAGACAACCGCGATCATGCACCACGAAAGATATGACGGAAGCGGTTATCCTCTCAGGATCAGGGGAGAGAAGGCTGACAGATTCGCAAGGCTTACCGCAGTTACCGATGTCTACGATGCGATGACCAGCGCAAGGGTCTACAGAGATCCCATATGTCCCTTCAGGGTTGTGGAGATCTTCGAGGATGAGGGGCTTGAAAAATACGATCCCGATATCATAATGACCTTCCTCAAGAACGTCACTTATACATATATCCAGAATACCTGCAGGCTTTCGGACGGAAGGACCGGAACCATAATAATGCAGAATCCCGGACAGTATTCAAGACCCGTCGTCAAATGCGGAAATGAATTCATCGATCTGAATAAGCGCAGGGAACTGAGAATAGAAGAACTGACCTGATAAATAAAACCCGGCCGGGCGGCCGGGTTGTTTTTTTGTATATGAGCTTTACGCAAACGGGATATGACCTTAGGCATCAGGCATCCGGGTTCATCAGATTCAGGAAGAAAAGAGTCCTGCTTTCGTTGATGACGGGATAGACCCATACAAGTCCTATGCCGAATGAAAGGACCCCGAGGATTATCATCGGAATGAAAAGAAGATCCAGGATAAAGAGTCTCATTCTGTTTCCCGTCATTTTCTGTCTCGCTATCCGGATTACGCGGCCTGCGGTATATGAGGGGAAATCCAGCATGACGAAGAAAGCGATGCCGTATGTCAGATGTACATAAAGGGTTCCGAGTGCAGCAAGTCCAAAGAAGGCAAGTGACAGATAAAGCCATTTCGGATCGGAAGTCTGCATATAGAGCTCCGATACGATATTCTCGGGGATCGACAGGATAAGGGAGGGACTCAGTATAAATGCCGCAACCTTGAACACTTCGGACGGATTCTCGCGGAACCCCCTGAAGATATCGGCAGTCTGGGCGTCACGTCCCGTGGATATGTTCAGGTAGTACAGACAGATCCCACAGGTGAACATCTCTGCGATGACACCGAGGAACATCGTGATCAGTGCGGAGATGACGGAAAAGATGATGCCTGCCGCCGGATCGGAAGTGACCGATGAAAAATAGGGGATCTTCAATATGACCGAGGAAAGAATGCTTCCCGCATAAGAGATAAGATATATCCAAATAAAATACGAGAGAGTCATCATTACGGCTCCCCCGTATCTGCCTGCCATTACAGAAAGTGCCCGGGTTTTAAGTTCACCGGATGAACGGTACTTAGACTGCTGCATCGAAATTCATTCCCTCTGTGGCCTGTTTGTGCAGGTTCTTCATATTCTTCTGATAAGGATTGTTTTCCGAAGGGTATTTGATCTTGGTAGTTGTCGTTCCTCCGGAGATATATGTGCGTCCGCACTCGGGGCAGATGGCCGTATGTATCGATACGGATGCCTGGAGAACTTTGCCGCCGCTCTCGGAAGCTTTGGAGAATGCATTGGAAACATGCTCCTGCTCGTGGGCACGGACTCTCGTTCCGGCTTCGGAAGGGGACATATGCTGAGCGGTCTTGAATGATACGTTTTCATCCGAGCCGTCCTGATATTTTCTCTGTTTACATGTCTGGCACTCCGCTTTATTGACTCTGCCGGGATTTCCGGTCTTAAGAGCCGATTCTTCCATAGGAGTGACTGTGGGACCCGCAATCCTTCTTACCTGAGACTCACTGTAACCGGGAATGCGTTCCGCTATTGAATTTACGGACAGATTCATAATGAGCCTCCTTTCGAAGAAAATGTGGGATATGTCGGCATTTCTATGCCGTAACGTGCATACATCTGACTTACTTCTTCAAGAACCGAAGGATCGGTCATTAACGTATAGATCGCATAGACGGTTATGAGAGCTCCGGTAACCATTGATACAACTGATATGATCACCCCGGTCAGTGCTGCTTTTCCGAGGGGGGACCCATCCTTGCGGCTGAGCACCGCAAATAAGATCCCGAGAGCTCCGAAGGGTATCGCCAGAATCCCGGTACAGAGCAGGACCATCGAGATGATGCTCATAACAAGGGATGCAATTTCGAAGGAATGCCTTCCCCTGTCGGGATTGTAATTATTATAAGGCGAATCACCTGTCATCATTTCTCACCGCAAAGTCTTTGTATACATTGAATTTATCATTATTTATGGACTATTGCAATATAAGGGGACATGTACTATAATCCATTCGTTGACTTCAGGGCAGGGTGTGACTCCCTACTGGCGGTAAAGGAGCGGCGCATATGAGCGCAGTTCGTAAAGTCCGCGACCCCGTCAAAGACGGGCTGAACCGGTGAAACTCCGGTACCAACGGTGAATGACCGAAAGGTCTCAAGTCCGGATGAAAGAAGGAGGAATATTATATGAAAGACCTGTTTAACCAGGTAGCATCGAATGCTCTGTATGTGGTAAGCTTTATCCTTATCATTGCAGGGCTGTTTGTTTGTTCGGTAATCGCCGAGAAGCTTATCCAGAAGAAAAACGGCATGACCGACAAGACTTCCGCCGCCAGAAGAGTGGCGTCCGTCGGACTATTATCCGCGGTATCGGCGTTCCTTATGCTCTTTGAGATCCCGATGCCTTTCGCGCCGACATTCTACAAGCTGGATATGAGTGAGCTCCCTGTTCTCATCGGAGCATATGCGTTCGGCCCGGCAGCAGGCGTTCTCATTGAGTTCATCAAGATCGTTCTTAAGCTTTTCATGAAGGGAACTTCGACCGCATTTGTCGGAGAGGTTGCCAATTTCTGTGTCGGATGTTCATTCATTCTTCCGGCATCGATAATCTACTATGCACGTAAGACCAGAAAGACCGCGACTCTTTCGTGCCTGGTCGGAACGATATGCATCACCATATTCGGAACCGTGTTCAATGCGGTATATCTGCTTCCTGCATTCGCCAAGCTTTACGGAATTCCCCTTGAGGTTATCTTTGCAATGGGCAGCGAGGTCAATCCCTTCGTCGGAAACAGCATTTACAGTTTCGTATTTGCCTGTGTTGCTCCCCTGAATCTTATCAAGGGAAGCCTGAATTCGCTTCTGACACTCCTTGTATATAAAAAGATCAGCCCCGTGCTCAAGGGAGCAGGCATCCATGCGGATCTTGTCAAGGAGACAGCCAAGCAGTAACTTATATTAACCCCTGAATAATCAACCGATGATATGATGCGCGGCGCAAAAACGCCGCGCATTGTTTTTAGGGGCATATCTGTGTTATTTTATTTGAGAAATCTTTTTACGGAGTACAGGTTTGAAAAAAAGGGTCAAAGCCCTGAATTCAATAGTGATAATGATAATTACGGCGGTTATAGTGGCACTTACCGCCGTATTGGTCGTTTATTTCATTTCATACAGCCGCAGATTCGGTTCTTCCGAAGACAGCGAACCCTGCGGTCACTATTATGCGATGATAACCGATAATGATTCTTCGTTCTGGCAATCCGTTTATGATGCGGCTCAGACCGCCGCTGCGGAACATGGGGATTATGTTGAGATGATCTCCAGGAATCTGTCGAGGGATTATACGAAATACGAACTGATGGAGATCGCCATCGCATCGGGCGTGGACGGAATTATCGTTTCCGCGGATGAAAGTACGGAGATGACGGAACTTATCAATGAGGCAACGGACCGCGGAATCGGAGTTGTCACTCTTTATTCCGACAATACATCTTCCGAGAGACTCAGTTTCGTGGGCGTAAGTAATAACGATCTCGGTAAGCTTTACGGGGAACTTATCCTGAGGCTTGCATCGGAGAGGGAATATACGGGCGGCCGTATCGAAGCGGTCGTGCTGGTCGATGCAAATTCGATGAATACCGGACAGAATGTCATCCTGAGTGCGATCCAGGAAACGATCGACGAAGAAGACGGGGAACTAAAAATGCTTCATCCCCAGATCGTACTTTCGACATATTCCGTTGATTCCACGAATGAATATTCCGCAGAGGAATCCATAAAGGGTCTTCTTTTGAGGGAAAGAAGTACTCTTCCCGAGATAGTTGTATGCCTGGGGGAACTTAATACCGTCGCGGTCTATCAGATGGTCGTCGACTATAATGAGGTAGGACTTGTCGATATCCTCGGATATTATGATTCGGAAGTAATACTGAACGGTATCGACAGGGGTGTTATCTATGCAACCATATCCGCTGATACTTCGCAGATGGGCACATCAAGCATCGATGCGCTCACGGAGTATTTTGATTACGGATACACCAACCAGTATTCGACGGCGGGAATATCCATAATATCCAAGGACAGTAAGGACGGTCTGTCGGAAGGAGGTGCTCCGTGATAACACGGTTCAGAAACCTCTCTCTTCAGATCAAGATGACGGCCATATCGCTGATCGCAAACCTTTTTGTCTTTGTCATCAACATCGTTCTTCTCGCCGGTATCAACATCATGAGCGGCCGTATAGATACCGTATACCAGGAGAACATGAGGCTTAATGAGCTTTCCGTTTCGCTTAACCGCGTACAGGATTCCATGACCGAGTACCTCAACGCGAAGACCAGCGATTCGCTCGAAGAGTATTACCGTTCGGCGCAGATCTACTCGGATCAGGCTGAAGCTCTTTCCGGTGAGATCACGGGAAGCCTCCCCGACAGGATGGAGTATGCGATCCGCAATATGAGTGCGGAATATCTTTCCGAGGTCAGTGAGACTATCGAAGCCAAGCGCGGTCGAAATGTCGAAAAGTACAGAAGCCATTACGATGAAGCTACCAAGCTCTACGGTTACATCAATACATACATCTACAGTCTGAACAATGAGCAGTTCAAGGAAAATTCCGAGAACTACCGTGAGATGATTTCGGCATTCAAGGTATTCGAAACAAGCGGAAACCTTATCCTCATTGCGGTCATCATCGTAAATGCACTGCTCATCATAAGACTTACCGCAAACCTGATAAGACCTTTGAAGCTTCTTGCGGGAAGAGCCGATGAAGTCGGTAAGGGTAATTTCGATGTTGCGCCTCTTACCGTTGAATCCGAGGATGAGGTCGGTGTCGTTACCCGTGCATTCAACCAGATGGTGGTCAGTATCCAGAACTACATCAGGCAGGTAAGGGAAAATGCTGAGACGGAGAGACTGCTGAAGGAAAAAGAGCTTCTTATGGAAGCGCATCTTAAGGACGCACAGCTTAAATATCTCCAGTCCCAGATCAATCCGCACTTTCTTTTCAACACGCTCAATGCGGGTGCCCAGCTTGCAATGCTCGAGGGTGCGGACAGGACGAGCGAATACGTCCGCGTCATGGCGGAGTTTTTCAGGTACAACGTAAAGAAAGGCTTCCAGACCGTAACCGTGGGCGAGGAGCTCGAACTGGTAGATAATTACATTTACATCCTGAACGTGCGCTTTTCAGGTGACATACATTTTGAAAAAGAAGTCGACAGTTCGCTTCTTAATGTAAAGATGCCCAGCATGATCCTCCAGCCGCTTGTCGAAAACTGTGTCAATCACGGAATAAGGGATATGCTCGGTGAAGGCAGGATCAAGCTCAGCGTATATCCGATGGATGATCTTGCCTGCATAAGGATCGAAGACAACGGAATCGGAATGAGCGCCGATACCATAGAGAAGCTCATGAACGGACAGCAGCCCGATCCGGAAAAGAAAGAATCAAACGGCATCGGTATGGATAATGTTATCGCAAGGCTGAAGCTCTTCTCCGAAAGCGATGATGTATTCGACATTTCCAGTGAGGGCGAAGGTAAGGGAACCAAATTCACGATCTATCTTAAAAGAGGCGGAGACACCTGAGTATGTACAAGATATTACTTGCGGACGATGAAGGAATAGTGATCGATTCGCTCAAGTTCATAATCGAAAAAGAATTCGGAAGCGAGTGCGAGACCGAGTCTGCGAAGACCGGACGCTCCGTTATCGAGCTTGCCGAAACATATCATCCGGATATTGCGATAATGGATATACAGATGCCGGGCATCAACGGCCTCGATGCAATGAAGGAGATACGTTCGGGCAACGACAATATCATCTTCATCATCATGAGCGCATACGACAAATTCGACTATGCACAGGAAGCGATAAAGCTCGGTGCGATCGAATACATCACCAAGCCCATGGACAAGAACCTGATGATCGCTGCGATCAAAAAGGCCATGGCATTGGTTGATGAAGAAAAGAACAGACGCAAGAGCGATCTTGCCGTAAAGGAAAAGCTCGAGACGGTCATCCCCATCCTTGAGAACGGACTTATCTATAATATTCTCTTCCATGAATATTTTGATGAGGATATAGACAATTACAAGACCATGCTGGAAATAAACGAGGACTACGGATATATGATGGTCATCGTTTCCGGCGATGCGGCCGAGGGAAATCATATGACCAACGCTGTGGGATCCGGTGTCAAGCTCCAGCAGTATTATCATGATATAAGGAATTACATCAAGGATTATTTCGGAGGCATCGTCGGCTCGGTAATGAGCAACAAGATAGCCGTGCTCATTCCTTTTACGGATCCTTCGATGGATTATAACGACAGAGTCAATGTCATATCCAAGGCGAGGGATCTTGCCCACAAGCTCAGGGAGAAGACCGACATAGCGTTCAGGATCGGTATCGGCAGAGTCGAGAAGATCAGGGATATGGAAAGCTCATACCGTGATGCGGTCAATTCGCTTCTTCTTACTACCAACACCGTTGCGCATGCGGACGATCTTCCCATCGGCTGCGAGTACTCGGAGAATTATCCCGTCGATATAGAAAAGAAGATCTTCGAAGAGGTTGAAAAGGGAAGAACCGATGCGGCGATAAATGCCGCCAGGGAATATTTCGATTACATCAAGGGCGGGGACATCATGGATATCAGACTCAAGATACTTGAGTTTGCACTCCGTGCCGAGCATATATCTTACAGAAGCGGCGGTATGGTCTACAGCATATCCAACCGCAGGGATTATCTTCCCACTCTTATGGGGATAGAAGATACCGACAGCTTATGGAACTGGTTTTCCGACAGGATCATATTCTCGTGCAGGAATATCTCCACCAAGCGGGAGGAAAGCTCCAATGATGCGATCGAAGCTGCGAAGAAGTACATTGAGAAAAACTACACCCTCAATATCACACTTGAGGATGTTTCCCGAGAAGTTAATATCAGCTCATATTATCTGAGCAGGATATTCAAGGAAGGTACCGGTGAGAACTTCATCGATTATCTTACCAAGCTGAGGATAGAAAAAGCCAAGGAGCTCCTTAGTACAACCCAGTATTCCATGAAGGAGATCTGTGCGAAGTCCGGCTATTCCGACCCCAACTATTTCAGCAAGACATTTAAGAAAAATGTAGGTGTAACGCCTACGGAATACAGAGAGGGTAAATAATTGAAAAGAAGTATCACGGCGATAATTGTATCCGCACTTCTGCTCTTGTCTTCATGTGCCGGAGCGGCCGGCGAAACTGCATCGGATGCATCGCAGGGCGAGGAGCAGATCGAGATAGGAATGAGCTTTGACTCTTTCGTTATCGAGAGATGGCAGAGAGACAGGGACGTATTCGTATCAACTGCGAAGGAACTCGGTGCGACCGTTAACGTTCAGAATGCCAACGGCGATATCGAAAAGCAGAAGGAACAGATCGAATATTTCATAAATAAGGGCGTGGATGTCATCGTCATTGTCTGCATCGACTCCGAATCCCTCAGGGAACAGGTGGAGAAGGCCAAAAACGCCGGTATCAAGATAATCGCCTATGACAGGCTTATCACGGACTCGAATGTGGATCTGTATATAACCTTTGATAATTATATGGTCGGTCAGCTTATGGCTGAAGCGTTCCTGCGAAACGGACTTCAGGGCGGCAAGGTGCTTATGCTCGGAGGATCGCCCACAGACAATAATGTACCTCTTGTCGAAGCGGGATTCAGGGATGTGTGTGCGAAATACAGAATGGAGATAGTTGATTCCATCCACTGCGACGGCTGGAGAGCGGAGATCGCGGGTGATTATATATACAGCCATCCCGAAACTGTGGCGGATGTGGATGCGATAATGTGCGGTAACGACAACCTTGCCGGTCAGGTCATACAGGCTCTTTCCGTACAGAGACTTGCGGGAGAGATCCCCGTTGTAGGCCAGGATGCGGATCTGGAGGCTTGCCAGAGGATCGTGGAGGGCACGCAGACCATGACCGTATATAAGCCCTTCGAAAGACTTGCAAAGCGTGCCGCGGAGTGTGCCATCGCCCTGGCAAGGGGTGAGGAACTGACCGGAGACGATATAACCACAATAAATGACGGAAGCTTTGACATTCCCTATATCGGTCTCGACCCGATAGCCGTGACGGCCGATAATATGGACGAAGTCATTGTAAACAGCGGATTTCACCTGAAAGAAGACGTATATCTGTATGCCAGATAAAGGGTAAATTATTGCTGACAGCCGTACCGGATGACAAAAAATACCCGGTGCGGCTTTTTTGATGCCGAAATCATGAAAAAAATTTCAAGACGCATAAAAATTAATTCCACTTCGTCCATGTTACTTTATACGTGCAACAAAAAAATTTCCTAAAAGAAAGGGAGAGCAAAAATTATGAAAAGGAAACTTTTAAGTTTGTTGCTTGCAGCATCAATGCTTACCGCAGTCCTTGCAGGATGCGGACAGAGCGGCAATGATACTACAGGCGGTCAGACAGGCAATGATCAGCAGCAGGTAGTTGATAACGGCGGAGACGATGTTACCACTCCCGCACCTTCAGCTGACGGCGCAATCAAAGTCGGCGTTGCAATGCCTACCAAGGATCTCCAGAGATGGAACCAGGACGGCGCTAACATGAAGGAACAGCTCGAGGCAGCTGGATACGAAGTAGATCTTCAGTATGCATCTAACGATGTTCCCACTCAGGTTTCTCAGATCGAGAACATGATCAACTCAGGATGTAAGGTACTCGTTATCGCTTCCATCGAAGGCGATTCACTCGGAACCGTTCTTGAGCAGGCAAAAGAGAATAACATTCCTGTTATCGCTTATGACCGTCTCATCATGAACTCCGATGCAGTTACCTACTATGCTACCTTCGACAACAAGCTCGTTGGTGTCAAGCAGGGACAGTACATCGAGCAGCAGCTCGGACTTGCAAGCGGCGCAGGCCCCTTCAACATCGAGCTCATCACCGGTGATCCCGGAGACAACAACGCAAGATTCTTCTGGGGCGGCGCTATGGAAGTTCTTCAGCCCTACATCGACAACGGCCAGCTTGTAGTAAGATCCGGCCAGACCGATTTCGAGACCTGCGCAACCGCTAACTGGGCAACCGAGAATGCACAGAACAGATTTGATGCTATCATCTCTGCTTACTATTCAGACGGAACTACCCTTGACGCTGTTATGGCTTCCAACGACTCTACCGCACAGGGTGTTACCACCTCTCTTGAGAACAACTACACCGGCGCTTGGCCCATCATCACCGGCCAGGACTGCGATATCGTAAGCGTACAGAACATGATCGCAGGCAAGCAGTCAATGTCCATCTTCAAGGATACCCGTACTCTTGCAGCTAAGACTGTTGAGATGGTTGACGCAATCCTTAAGGGCGGCGAGGCTCCCGTTAACGATAAGGAAACTTATGACAACGGAACCGGCATCATCCCTTCATACCTCTGCGAGCCCGTATTTGCTGACATCAACAACTACAAAGAGCTCCTCATCGATTCAGGTTACTACACCGAGGATCAGCTTAAGTAATCATTAGTTCATATTTTTGGCACAGGCGGGTTAACCCCCGCCTGTGTTATGGGGTAGAGACAGCAGCGTGTATGCGAAGGAGGAATTAAGTTGGCTGACTATATACTTGAAATGCGGAATATAACCAAAACATTCCCCGGAGTCAAGGCCCTCGACAATGTTCAGCTTCAGGTTGAAAGGGGCGAGATTCACGCTCTTGTCGGAGAAAACGGCGCGGGAAAGTCAACTCTCATGAATGTTCTGAGCGGAATATATCCGTACGGATCATACGAGGGTGATATTGTATATAACAACGAAGTATGTAATTTCCATACCATTAAAGACAGTGAGGGCTGCGGAATTGTAATAATCCATCAGGAACTTGCCCTCGTTCCGTATATGACTATCGCCGAGAATATGTTCCTCGGCAACGAACGCGCTAACGGCGGCGTTATCAATTGGAATGAAACTTACGAGCTTGCGAAAAAATACCTTGATATTGTAGGACTCAAGGAATCACCGCAGACTCTTATCAAAGATATAGGCGTTGGTAAGCAGCAGCTTGTAGAGATAGCAAAGGCACTTGCCAAGAACGCAAAGCTTCTTATTCTCGATGAGCCTACATCATCACTTAACGAAGAGGATTCCAGAGCACTTCTCGAGCTTCTCCTGAAGTTCAAGAAGGACGGAATGACTTCCATAATCATTTCCCATAAGCTTAACGAAGTATCATATGTTGCGGACAAGATCACAGTCATCAGAGACGGCTGCTCGATCGAAACCCTTGACAAGCAGGTTGATGACTTCTCGGAGAGCAGGATCATCAAGGGAATGGTAGGACGTGAAATGTCCGACAGATTCCCGAAGCGTGAGCCCCATATCTCTGACATCAAGCTGGAAGTTAAGAACTGGACCGCATATCATCCTCTCTATTCGGAGAGAAAGGTTGTCGATAATGTCAATTTCAACGTCAGAAAGGGTGAGATCGTAGGTATCTCCGGACTCATGGGTGCGGGCAGAACAGAGCTTGCAATGAGCCTTTTCGGAAAGAGCTATGGAGAGAACATCTCCGGTGAGCTTTACATAGACGGTAAGGAAGTAAAGCTTAACTCCGTAAACGATGCCATAGCACACGGACTTGCATATGTTACCGAGGACAGAAAGGGTAACGGACTTATCCTTTCGAATCCCATCAAGATAAATACCACACTTGCAAATCTTAACGGTGTCAGCAGGAACGGAATAATCGACAAAGACGAAGAGTACAATGTTGCTTCCGAATACAGGGAAAAGCTGGGTATCAAGTGTCCGACCGTAGAACAGAACGTAGGTAATCTTTCCGGCGGTAACCAGCAGAAAGTTCTTCTTGCAAAGTGGATGTACACAGATCCCGATATCCTGATCCTGGATGAGCCGACAAGAGGTATCGATGTCGGCGCAAAGTACGAGATCTACTGCATAATGAACGACCTTGTTGCGGCGGGAAAATCAGTCATCATGATATCCTCCGAGATGCCCGAGATACTCGGTATGTGTGACAGGATCTACGTCATGAACGAAGGAAAGATGGTTGCCGAACTTAAGGGCAGCGAAGCAAGTCAGGAAATAATCATGTCTCACATAATCAAAACTGCTTAAGGAAGGATTGAAGGAGAATAAAATGAGCAAAACAAAAACACTTGATTTCGTTAAGAAATATACGATGATCATTGTACTGATCCTCGTCATAGGACTTTTCGCGGTAGCTACGAAGGGAACCATTCTGCTTCCCATGAACGTATCCAGCCTTATCTCACAGAACGCATACGTGTTCATTCTTGCAACCGGTATGCTCCTGTGTATCCTGACCGGTGGTAACATCGATCTTTCCGTAGGTTCGGTGGTCTGCTTTACCGGTGCGGTCGGTGCAACCCTCATGGTCACCTACAAAGTGCCCTGGTATCTGGCAGTTGTAATCATGCTTATCGTCGGTATTCTCATCGGTGCTTTCCAGGCTTTCTGGATCGCATTTGTAAGAATCCCTCCCTTCATTGTTACTCTTGCCGGAATGCTCATCTTCAGAGGTCTTTCCAACGTAGTCCTCAACGGTATGACAATTTCCGTCAAGAACTGCACCACATTTGTAAATGTATTCGGCGGCGGTGCCAACTGTTATATCCCCGATATCTTCAAGTTTAACGGATTCAATATGACATGTATGGTGGCAGGTGCCATTGCCACAGCTCTTTTCATCGGACTTCAGATCAAGAACAGAGCAGCAAGACTCAAGAAGCACTACGAGGTTGAAGGAGCACTTTCATTCTGGGGCAAGCTCGTATTCATCTCCGCAGTTATCCTTGCTTTCTCATTCAGACTTTCACAGCACAAGGGTATTCCTACCGTTCTTGTATGGGTACTTATCGTCATAATCGTATACGGCTTCATCACTTCCAGCACCAAGACCGGACGTTACTTCTACGCAGTAGGCGGTAACGAGAAGGCTACCAAGCTTTCCGGTATCAATACCAACAAGGTGTACTTCCTTGCATACACCAATATGGGTCTGCTTGCAGCACTTGCGGGAATGGTAACTATCGCAAGACTTACCTCCGCACAGCCCACTTACGGACAGAACTATGAGATGGACGCCATCGGTTCCTGCTTCATCGGCGGAGCTTCTGCATACGGCGGAATCGGTACCGTTCCCGGAGTTATCATCGGTGCGGTCCTCATGGGTACCATCAACCTTGGTATGTCACTTATGGGAGTTGACCAGAACATGCAGAAGGTTGTCAAAGGTCTGGTTCTCCTTGCAGCCGTTATCTTTGATGTCGTATCAAAGCGCGGCGGAAAACTGATCTCAAAGGACTGATATACAAATATATAATCCTCCCTCCCTTTGGGAACAAAAAAGCAATTGTGCGGCCGGTCCCCCCCCCTGCCCGCACATTGCTTTTTTTATGCTCAGGATGTAAAATAAAGTGATATTTTGTGGTCACTATGCCCTCATGAAAAAATGGGATTTCAGGGCTTATTTGAAAGGCATTTTAAGGATCCGGAAATGGTTGAATGTGACGTTAAGATCTCGGCCAAAGAGCTGTACGATTACAACCTGAAATATACATACGGAAAACCGATAAATATCATCGCGGAGATCGCAGGTGTCCTTGCGGTCTGTTACGGTATTTATTCTAAAAATATCCCCCTGGCGGTCATAGGTGCGGCTGTGCTCGTATATCTGCCGGTAACGCTCTGGATAAGGAGCGCACAGACGGCAGCCCTTACTCCTGCTTTTAAGAAGCCTCTGCACTATGTTCTCGATGATGACGGGCTTACCGTATCACAGGAGGATCAGACCCAGACAGTGGAGTGGGATAAGTGCATAAAGGCTGTATCCACATCAAGAAGCATTCTTCTTTTCACATCAGCCGTGAGCGCGACCATTTTTCCCAGGGACCAGCTGGGTGATAAGACTGCACTTGTGATAAGGACCATCGCGGCCCATATGCCTCCCGAAAAGGTCAATATCAGAGGATGAGCGGCATGGCTACGGAAACTAACGTAAAAGAATACGAATCATTTTCTGAGGACGATACGTTCAGGCTTGGCAGGGAATTCGGTTCATCGGCCGCTCCCGGCAGCGTATATTCGCTTGAGGGCGATCTCGGAGTGGGCAAGACGGTATTTGCCAAGGGATTTGCCGAAGGCCTCGGGATCACCGAAACGGTGAACAGCCCCACCTTTACGATCATGAAGATATATGAGGGCGGAAGGCTCGATCTGTACCACTACGACGCATACAGGATAGAAGATCCTTCCGAGATGGAAGAGATAGGATATACGGATTATTTTTACGGAGAGGGCACATGTCTTATCGAATGGGCATGCAATATCGAGGAATACCTGCCCGAATCCTATGTGAAGATATCCATTGAAAAGGTTCCCGAAAAGGGATTTGATTACCGCAGGATAACGGTTACCGGGTTATGAAGATACTTGCACTTGATTCATCGGGACTTGTCGCAAGCTGCGCCGTTCTTGAAAAAAGAGATAACGGCGAAGAACGCATACTTGCACTGTGCTCGACGGATTTCAAAAAAACACATTCGCAGACGCTCCTTCCGATGATCGACCACATATGTGAGCAGACCGATTCAAAGGCCGGAGATTTCGATGCCGTGGCTGTAGCGGCAGGCCCGGGTTCTTTTACCGGACTCAGGATAGGATCCGCAACCGCCAAAGCTATAGCGATGGCTGCGGATGTACCGATCATAGAGGTTCCCACTCTGCTCGGACTGGCATATAACTTCAGATGCGAAAAGAGAGCCGTATGTCCGATGATGGATGCGAGAAGAAACCAGGTCTATTCCGCGGTTTACGGATTTGAAGACGGCAGGACCGTTGTCTATAAAGAGCAGTCGGCGCTTGCGCTTGACGAGATGACGGAGTTCATAAATTCGCTCGGAAAAGAAGTCGTATTCCTCGGAGACGGTGTGGATGCGTACAGGGATGAGATCGTAAGCAAAGTGAAGGTTCCCTGTGTATTCGCGCCTGCTCATTTAAACAGACAGAATGCCGCATCGGTGGCTGTGCTTGCATCGGAAATGTATGCGGAAGGCAAGACGGTAAATGCCGATGACCACAGTCCGGAGTATCTGAGAGTATCCCAGGCTGAAAGGGAAGGCGCGAAGAATTTCGATCTTACATAAGTTGGTTTCATGAGAGGTGGGGGCTATGGAACAGGCTATCAGGGAAGTAAAGATCAGACGTATGGAGGTCAGCGATATCGGACCTCTTGCAAACATCGAGAAACAGTGTTTTTCGAGACCGTGGTCGGAAAGGGAATTCGGGCATCTGATCGGAGAGACCGATGCGCTCTATCTCGTTGCCGATGTCACTTTTGAAGACGGAATGAGGAAGATAGTCGGTACCGCCGGTATGAGAATACTCGGTGCCGAGGGCGATATAGACAATGTTGCGGTGCTTCCCGAGTACAGAAATCTCGGTATTGCGGGCAAGCTCCTTGACGGGCTTCTCGATATGGGAAGACAGAAGGGCGTGACCGAATTTACGCTGGAAGTCAGAGTAAGCAATGAATATGCCGTAAAGCTTTATGAAAAAGCAGGCTTTGTATCCGAAGGCATACGTCCCGGATTTTACGAGGATCCCAAGGAAGATGCGAACATAATGTGGATCCGCAGCAAACAGTAATGTTCTTATCGGAGTATTTAAATGGTTGATGTAACACTGCTCGGAACGGGAGGGATGATGCCTCTGCCATACAGATGGCTGACCTCTCTAATGATCAGATATAACGGCAGTTCGCTTCTTATCGATTGCGGCGAGGGTACCCAGATCGCCATGAGAGAAAGAGGCTGGAGTGCAAACCCGATAGATGTGATCTGCTTTACGCATTACCATGCGGATCATATCAGCGGACTTCCGGGACTGCTCCTTGATATGGCAAATTCGGACAGAACGGAGCCGGTTACCATTATAGGCCCCAAGGGGCTTGAAAGAGTGGTCGGAGGTCTCAGGGTAATCGCTCCCGAACTTCCCTTTGAGGTCAGGCTCAGGGAATTTTCCGGAGACGGGGAAGCCTTTGAAATGTTCGGTTACAGGCTTAAGTCTTTCAAGGTAAACCACAGCGTTACCTGCTACGGATACACTTTCGAAGTTGACCGTGCGGGTAAATTTGATAAGGATGCCGCAGTTGCGGCAAACATTCCACTTGAATTCTGGAGCAGGCTCCAGAACGGAGAGATTATAAATACGGGTGATGTGACCTATGAGCCTTCAATGGTAATGGGACCGGACAGAAAGGGCATCAAGATCACATACTGTACCGATACAAGACCGGTTCCCGCCATAGAGGAAAACGCATCCGGAAGTGATCTGTGCATTCTCGAAGGAATGTACGGTGATGCGGAGGATGCTCCCAAGGCGCTTAAGAAGAAGCATATGACCATGCAGGAAGCCGCAAAGATTGCCGCTTCGGCAAATGTTCAGGAACTCTGGCTAACGCACTTTTCACCTTCGATGGGCAAGGCTAAAAGATACGAAGCCGAGATAAAAGAGATATTCCCTGCCGCACTGATACCCAAAGACGGCGAGACCAGGGAACTGAATTTTGAAGAAGACTAACGGAAACTGTTAACGCATTCGGGAAGGATCCCATGAAGTCCGGACAGATTAGAGTGACAATCATCATATTGATCCTTGTATTCGGCCTTGTAGGATACTATTCTTACCTGACCGGTAAGGCCAAGACCGATGCCAAGGAAGCCGAGATGACGGCCGTGGAAAAGATTCTTTCCAGGGACCTTGTGAGCAATTATCCTCCCACTCCCAAGGAAGTGATGAAGTACTACAACGACATCATGATCTGTTATTACAGCGATGATGTTACTAACGATGAGATAGACGAACTCGGCATTAGGGCAAGGGATCTCTTTGATCCGGACCTTCAGGCGATCAATGAGACCGGAACATATCTGGTAAGGCTTCATTCGGATATCAGGGAGTACAAGGAAGCCGGCAGGAAGATAACCAACGCTTCGACCGCAGCCAGCACCAATGTCGATTATTACGAAATTGACGGATATAATTTCGCAAGACTTCTCTGCACATACAATATCAGCGAGAACAACAATAACTATACACTAAAGCTTATCTATCTTTTGAGAAAGGATCCTACCGATAAGCGCTGGAAGATATTCGGCTGGGATCTGCTTGAAAATGTAGACCTTACGGGTGAGGGAAATACTTCATCCGCTGAGAACTGATCGTGAGAATATGAGTACCAATCTATCGGAAAATAAAGATCTGCTCGTTCTGGGCATTGAATCATCCTGTGACGAGACTGCCGCGTCGGTCATCAGGGGATGCAGAAATGTTCTTTCCAATGTCATCTATTCGCAGATAGATATACATACCGTTTACGGCGGAGTTGTTCCCGAGATTGCATCAAGGGGGCATATCGAGAAGATAAACCTCGTTGTGAAACAGGCTCTGTCCGAAGCGGGCATAGGACTTAAGGACCTTGATGCCATAGCAGTCACCTACGGTCCCGGGCTTGTCGGTGCACTTTTGGTCGGAGTTGCACATGCCAAGGCACTCGGCTGGGCAGCAGGCGTCCCTGTAGTGGGAGTCAATCACATCGAGGGACATATCTGCGCCAATTATATTTCCTCACCCGGTCTTGAACCTCCGTTTATGTGTCTCGTAGCATCCGGGGGACATTCCCATCTCGTGAACGTTTCGGGATACGGTGAATATGAGATCATAGCAAGGACCCGAGATGATGCGGCCGGAGAGGCTTTCGATAAAGTGGCAAGAGCCATCGGGCTCGGTTATCCGGGAGGCCCCAAGATAGATAAGGCGGCACGTGAAGGTGATCCGGATGCGATCATATTCCCCAGGGCGAAGGTCAGGGAGAATGAATATGACTTTTCGTTCAGCGGACTTAAGAGCGCGGTCCTGAATTATCTTAACTCCTGCAATATGAAAGGTGAGAAGATCAATACCGCGGATGTTGCCGCTTCATTCCAGAAGGCTGTCGTCGATACGCTTGTGGGACACAGCATGCAGGCGGCAAGTGACAGAGGTGTCAAAAAGTTTGCGATAGCGGGCGGAGTCGCATCGAATTCATCGCTGAGAAAAGCCTTTGAAGAAGAGTGCGCTGAGAGAGGAATAGAATTCCTGAATCCCGAACCCGTATACTGCACCGATAACGGAGCAATGATAGGGGTTGCGGGTTCATATGAATACCTCCTTGGATACAGGAGCGGACTGGATCTCAATGCGGTCCCCAATCTGGCGATCGGTGAGAGGAAGGGAGTGTTTAAGGTATGAGCCGGAAAAGCAATGCCCTTGTTCTTCTCGCAGGCGGGAAGGGAACCAGAATGGGAACCGGCGTTCATAAGCAATTTCTTGAACTCGGAGGAAAGCCGCTCATCTGGCACAGCCTGAACGCAGCACAGAGATCGGATCTCATAGATGATATCATCCTTGTCTCCGGAGAAGACGATCTGTCGCATATCAGGGAACTTGTGGGCAGATACGGTTTCGACAAGGTCAGCATGATAGTTAAAGGCGGAGAGGAAAGATATCTTTCCGTTGTAAACGGAGTGAAGGCAATCTTCGAAAGAGGAAAAGAATGTGAAGCCTTTACCGGAACGCCGGAGATAATCCTCGTTCATGACGGGGCGAGACCGTTCCTTGATGATGATATCATCGGAAGGTGCCTCGAAGGAGTGGAAGTTACGGGTGCATGTGTTGCGGCAGTTCCGAGCAAGGATACCGTAAAGCTTGCGGATGATGACGATATCGTTACGAGCGAACCGCCCCGCAAACATGTCTGGAATATGCAGACTCCCCAGGTTTTTTACTCGGATATTCTGCATGAAGCCTGCGAAAAAGCATCCGAAGCAGACAGAAACAGTGAGATAACGGATGATGCCCGGATGGTAAGCATGTTTGTCGGTACCGGGATCAAACTTGTAATGGGCAGCTATGAAAATATAAAGATCACAACACCGGTAGATGTGCTTATAGCCGGTAAGATATTGGAGGATAAAATTGGACATATCTCTTAAGATCGCCGAAGAACTGAAGATCAGGAAATCCCAGGTGGATGCCGCTGTGGGACTTATCGATGAGGGAAATACCATTCCCTTTATCGCAAGATACAGAAAGGAAGTAACCGGATCTTTAAACGATGAACAGCTCAGAAGCCTTCACGAAAGACTTGTTTATCTCAGAAATCTGGAAGAAAAGAAAGCTTCATACATCGCATCCATCGATGAGCAGGGAAAGCTTACCGATGAACTGAAAGCCAAGATAGAAGCTGCTGAAAAGCTCGTTACTCTCGAGGACCTCTACAGGCCCTATAAGCAAAAGAAAAAGACAAGGGCATCGGCCGCAAAGGCAAGAGGACTCGAACCTCTTGCAGAGTTTATTCTTGCGCAGAATGCATCTTCTCCCGTTGAAGATGAAGCTGCAAAATATGTCACCGGCAAGATCACTCCCGAGAATGATACCAAGGAGGCTGCCGTAAAAGCGGCAGAGAAGGAAGTTCCCGATGCGGCGGCAGCCATAGCCGGTGCATGCGATATCATCGCCGAAAGGATCTCCGACGATGCGGATGTAAGAAGCTATCTCAGAGACCTTACCGTTGCGGAAGGTAATCTGCTATCCGTTGCCAAGGATGCCGGAGCGGAATCCGTATATACAAATTATTATGATTATTCCGAGCCCGTATCCAAGGTTGCGGGACACAGAGTACTTGCGATCAACAGGGGCGAAGCCGAGAAGATACTTACCGTATCGATCCAGGCTCCCGAAGAGAAAGCAATCGGTTATCTCGAAAAGAGGACTATTACTTCAGACAACGAATTCACCACACCTCTTCTTAAAGCCACCGTTCAGGATGCATATGACAGACTCATTGCACCCGCGGTTGAAAGAGATATCAGAAGCGATCTTACATCGAGAGCCGAGGACGGAGCGATCGATGTATTCGGCAAGAACCTAAAGCAGCTCCTCATGCAGCCTCCGATCGCAGGATGTACGGTCCTTGGCTGGGATCCCGCGTTCAGAACCGGATGCAAGCTTTCGATCGTCGATCCCACCGGTAAAGTTCTTGACACACGTGTCATTTATCCGACCGAGCCTCAGAACAAGGTTGAAGAATCCAAGAACATCGTCAAGGTTCTCATCAAAAAGTACGGTGTAAATCTCATATCCGTGGGTAACGGAACCGCATCCAGGGAATCCGAAGCGATAATTGCCGAGATCATAAGCGAGATACCTGAATCACATGTTCAGTATGTGATCACCAATGAAGCGGGTGCGTCGGTTTATTCCGCCAGTGCACTTGCCACGGAGGAATTTCCGAATTTTGATGTCGGACAGAGAAGCGCAACTTCGATAGCAAGAAGAGTTCAGGATCCTCTTGCAGAACTTGTAAAGATCGATCCCCAGTCCATCGGTGTCGGACAGTACCAGCATGACTGTGACCAGAAGAAACTTGCCGAGACCCTCGGCGGTGTGGTTGAAGATGCCGTAAACAGTGTGGGCGTTGATCTCAATACCGCATCCGCAGCACTCCTTAAATATGTATCCGGTGTATCCGCGGTACTTGCCAAGAATATCGTTACATACAGGGAAGAGAACGGAAGATTCGAATCGAGAGCACAGCTCAAGAAGGTGCCGAAGCTCGGACCCAAGGCATTTGAGCAGTGTGCCGGTTTCCTCCGCATTAACGGAGGCAAGGACCCTCTCGATCAGACATCTGTACATCCCGAAAGCTATGAAGCCGCAAGAAAACTTCTTGATAAGATGGGATGCGAGATCAAGGATGAGAAAGCGATCAAAGCTTATGAACTTACTGCCGATAAGGTGAAGCTTTCCGAAGAGCTTGGTATCGGAGAGATCACCCTTACGGATATTTTCCATGAACTTGAAAAGCCCGGAAGAGATCCCAGAGAAGATATGCCCAAGCCCGTCCTCAGAAGCGACGTGCTTGATATCAAGGATCTCAAGCCCGGAATGATACTCAAGGGAACAGTCAGAAATGTCATCGATTTCGGTGCATTCGTTGATATCGGCGTGCATCAGGACGGACTTGTACATATATCAAGAATGACCGATCACTACATCAAGCATCCCCTTGAAGTTGTATCCGTAGGCGATATCGTCGAGGTCAGGGTTGTGGATGTTGATCCCGTCAAGCAGAGGATCTCCCTTTCGATGAGACTTGATGATGACGGAAGTTCGGAAAAGAAAGTGCCCGGTGCCGGAGCTCCGAAGAGCGTCGCTCCACGCAGGGAACAGCAGGACAGACCCCGCAGGGATCACGGAGACAGACCTCGCAGGGACGATCGGAAGTCCACGGGAAGAAGTGAGGAATTTGCTCCCGGTACCATCGGATATATGCTTGCCCATCAGAAGAAAAAATAACCCTGTGCGTTTTGTGACGTTTATGTCATGTTAGCGAGGACAGTTTTATGAAGAAACTGAAGGAATTACTTGAGAAGAATTGGTTTGCCTATACCTTTGCCGCATGTGTTGCAGTTTTGCTTTATGTAATACTCACGCATTTTTCCGGCATAGGCAGTTTTTTCGCGGCGTTCAAGGATGTCGTTTCTCCCGTCATATGCGGAGCGGTAATGGCATATCTTATGAATCCCATATGTAAATTCTTCGAGAGGAGCTGCTTCCGTAAAGTGAAGAAGGAGAGATTCAGACATACGCTTGCCGTGATACTGACTGTCCTTTTGGTTGTACTTGCCGGAGCACTACTCTGCATTGCACTGATCCCTTCACTGGTTCAGAGCATATCCGTGCTGATATCCAATGTACCTGCTTATGTTGAGAACCTTGAAGCCAATCTTGACAAGCTTTCGGTTACACTTTCCAAGTTCGGTATCAACGTTGAAGATATAGAAAGATCGGTGGAGAAGAGCTTTACGGATCTTATCAAGACCATCCCCGATAATATCGGAACTATATTCTCCACATCTGTAAGCGTCGGAAGTTCTCTTTTCAATCTTGTTATAGGATTCATCCTTGCGGTGTATTTCATCGCGGATAAAGAGAAGTTCAAAAACAGCATAAGGCGCATACGCCATGCGCTTCTTACCGACAAGAAATATGCTTCCCACACTGCGTTCTGGAAAAAGTGTCATGAGATCCTTATCAGATATCTGGGATTCGATATCCTTGACGGTATCATCGTGGGTGTAGTGAATGCGGTATTTATGGTGATCGCTCAGATCCCTTATGTTCCTCTCATCTCGGTGCTTGTGGGTGTCACCAATCTCATTCCTACATTCGGACCTATGATAGGTGCCGCAATAGGTGCATTCATACTTGTGCTGGTCGATCCCATGCAGGCGCTCATATTCCTGATCTTTACGCTGGTGCTTCAGCTTGTGGACGGCTATGTGCTCAAGCCCAAGCTCTTCGGAGATTCGCTGGGTGTACCTGCAGCATGGGTTCTCATTTCCATCGTTGTGGGCGGAAAGCTGTTCAGTGTAGCCGGCATCATTCTTGCGATCCCCTTTGCCGCAATAGTGGTATTTACTTATGAAGAACTCATCATGCCCCTTCTCCTGGAGCACAAGGCCCGGAAAGAGAAGATAGAATCGACAGAAGAGAGCGAAGAAGAGGATTGATCTAAAAACGTTGAAATACAGTATCCATCATGCCTGCAGGACATTCCTGCAGGCATTCTTTATTAGCAAAATGCAATTCACAAAAGAAATATGTAAAATATAGTTGACATTATGCTATCGATGATGTAATATCATGTCAGAAGCTTCCAAAAGATGTTTTTACCGACGGGTAAACACACAATACATCAGGAACAATAAACAAAAGAACACTCTTTACAGAGAAAGGAATAAGAAAATGAGAAAAATCAATTTTGCAAGCTTTAAGGAACTTCCTAAACATGTATTCGTATGCTGGATCATCTCCATGTTACTCTGTGCACTCGCAATCATATTTCTGTCACTTGATATTTTTGCCGGTATGTGGACTATGCATAATCCGGGAATGCTCATGCTGATCGTCGCTCAGTCGATGAACTTCTTCTTTATCTGCAAGTATAGGGATAAGCTCTACAATAAATAAGTTAACGGCTGCCGGACTCATACGTGTCCGGAAATGAAAGGAGAAAGAAATGAATTTTGCCGGCTTGGCTGTTTTGATCGGTGTGATCTTCGGTCTCTTCATTACGGCAGCGATGTACATGGCCATTCATACGGACGGTAAACTGATGGGTAAGTACGATGAGAAGCAGATCCTTGCAAGAGGGCGCTCGTATACATATGCATTCTATACACTTGTCGTATCTAATCTTATATTGATGGTTCTGTATGCTATGAATGTACCGGTTCCGTTTGAACCATACATAGCCTTATTCATCGCGATGCTTCCTTCGGGTTTTGTCCAGGGTTTCTTTTCCATATGGAATGATGCGGATGTGGGACTTAATGCCAGGAAGAAAACCATGCTCAGGACTTATATCATAGTAGGTGCACTCAATCTGCTTCTTGCGGTTTTCTTCATCGCAACCCGTACGATGTATGTTGACGGAAAGTTCAACATCGGATTCGTCACTCTTCTGTGCGGCATAATGATGTTCTTCATGGTTGCGGTAACATGTATCAGAGATCGTTTGCGTAAAAAAGAAGAAGAGGAGGATTGAGCTTATGAAGAACCTTAGGCTTAAAGCCGCAAGGGCGTCGCTCGATCTCTCCCAGGAAGATCTTGCGGCAAAATGCGGTGTATCCAGACAGACCATAAGTGCCATAGAAAAAGGCGATTATAATCCGACGATCAATCTGTGCATTTCAATATGTAAAGTTCTGAATAAAACACTGGATGAACTCTTCTGGGATGATGAAGTCTGATCATTGAAAAAGAGCACCTGCCGAGGCTGTTTTGCATAGCTTTGGCGGGTGTTTTTTCGTATAATTATTCAGCCGGTTTTAATACACTAAATATAGTTGAAAAAAACTTGAAAATTGTGTTGACTATAGCGGGTGATTTTGCTAATATAATCGTTGCCGCTGTGCTGGCGCTTTTATTTTTTTGTGCTCTAACAGCCTGGAGAGGTATCGAAGCGGTCATAACGAGGCGGTCTTGAAAACCGTTTGTCCGAAAGGGCGCGTGGGTTCGAATCCCACCCTCTCCGCTCAGACCGGTTAAGACCTACGGTTTATGACATTTACATACTTGCTTTTAATTCAAGCATAGGTACTTTGGAGAAGTACTCAAGTGGTTGAAGAGACACCCCTGGAAAGGGTGCAGGTCGTTAATAGCGGCGCGAGGGTTCAAATCCCTCCTTCTCCGTTTTATAAAAAATAGTTCCTTGATAATTCAATACTAATGCATCCCTGAAAAATTCCTATTAAAAGATGTAGAAATACATCCCCGGGACTCGAAACCGGGATAGAAATATTCAGAGAACAAACAAACCTATTCAGTAATGAATGGATATGCCAGTGAGTAAATCGTTAAC
>JNJD01000006.1 GCA_000702685.1 Lachnospiraceae bacterium AC2028 | reverse complement strand
CAGGTGTTGTTCTTGTTATGGCTTGGCTGATCGTCTTCGTTAAAGGCAAAGGTGCTGAACTGAAAAACACTGATTCCAAAGAACTTGTATTCATAGCTCTGTCCGGGATTGCCACAGGCGCATCATGGCTCTGTTACTATTACTCCATACAGAACGGCGTCGTCAGCGTTGTCGTACCGATCGATAAGCTCAGCATTATCGTTTCCGTCGCTTTTTCCTATTTCGTATTCAAAGAAAAGTTGAGCAGAAAGGCGCTTGCCGGGTTGATTCTGATCGTTGTCGGCACTTTGGCGATGGCGATCTGGGCATAGGAAACAAATAACGGCAAATTCCGGTTTGTAGAGAAATTTTATTTCAGGATAACTGACTGTTGAATAAAGATGTTTTGCCGAGGTATGAATAGCATATGAGGAAGATATCCTATATAAAACAACCAACTGAGTACTTATGTGGACAGACTTGTGTCGCGATGATCGCTAATGCTTCTGTGGATGATGTAATTAGAGTCATGGGTACAGACAAAGGGACGGGGAAAAAGGACATTGAAAAAGCTTTGTCTCATTATGGGGTTATGCAGGCAAAAACTATGACTAAGGCAGATAATAGTACCCCTTTGCCAACTGTATGTATTTTAAAGGTGTTACTGCCAAAGTACAGTCATTGGATTTTGTATTATCATGGCAAGTATTATGATCCTGAATTCGGATTAATGGATGAGCTTTACAGCAAGGCCAGGATACAGTCATATCTGGAATTATATGTGGAGTAGGTACCGCTATGGCATTGGAATTATTACAGGCATCTACAGCAGATGCTTTGACAATAACCGGGATTTCAAGACGAGCCTTTCACAGTGATGTTGAAGTTGGGGGCAGTGAAAAAGCAGGACCGCCGGGATATATGTCAGTTCCGTACTATACGAAGATGGCAAGATCAAATCATCTTTTCAAATTGGTAGAAAACGGCTTGATCATCGGTGGAGCGGTTCTCTTTTTGGATAATGAAAAACTGAATATTGGCAGGATATTTATTGGGCCTGAGAATTATCGAAAAGGTTATGGAGTATTCTTGATGCAGGAAATAGAAGCCTTATATCCATCGGTAAAGGAGTTTACGCTTGATACACCAATATGGAACATCAGAACAAATTCTTTTTACACGAAAATAGGATATACGGAGGTAAGACGTGACAATGATTTCGTTTATTACTCCAAGCAACAATAAAAACTTTGTAAGATATATTTGGAAGATAATTAGGAGGCGGGAAATCATATGAGTTTTCGTATAGAAAAGAATTACCGGAATAACGAGGCTCTCAGAGCATCATTCAATAGATTGGCGGAAAGGACCTTTGGACTTAATTTTGAGAACTGGTATCGGAATGGGTTTTGGCAGGATAACTACAATCCTTATTCGGTCGTGATAGATGGAGAGGTTGTGTCTAATGTTTCAGTCAACACCTGCAACATGAATTATAAGGGCAAAATTGTAAAGCTGATCCAACTCGGAACAATTATGACAGACAATGATCACAGAGGAAACGGATATGCAAGAACACTCATGGAAGAGATCATGAAAGAATACGAAGGAAAAGTGGATGGAATTTATCTCTTCGCTAATGATTCTGTGCTTGAGTTTTATCCTAAATTTGGATTTAAAGAAGCGAAGGAATATCAGTATACAAAAGAGGTGACTATATCTACTGAATGCAAAGCTGAGATGGTTCCGCTGAAGGATAAAAATGATTTTGACAGGATTGTAGAGCTGTTGGATAAAACAAGTCAGAATGCCGGGTTGTATATGGTTGATAATACCGGATTATACATGTTTTATTTGTCGCAGTTTATGACGGAGAATTTATTCTATATTGCGGATTGTAACAGCTACGCTATTGCGGAAATAGAGGACGATACATTAATTCTTCATGCCATCATAGGAGATGGTGCTGTAGATGATGTTATCACAGCTTTTGGGTCTAAAGTGAAGAAAGCGGTCCTTTGTTTTACACCGAAAGATACACATGGGTTTGAGAAATGCGAACTTCATGAGGAAGATACTACTTTCTTTGTAAAAGGTAAATTTTTCGAAGATAGTAGCAACGAAGAATACATGATGCAGGCAATTACACATGCATAATGTTATATTTCAGATTTGATTTCTTTCCTTTCACATGCGGGTATATGAGGAAAACACTGTGAGATGGATGAAGGGTATAAGATGATAGAGACTGAAAGACTCCTGCTCCGGGAGTATACCATGGAGGATTTTGAAGCACTGTATGAAATAATGTCCGATGCCGAGACGATGCAGCATTATCCTGCTCCTTTTGATGAGGACAGGACTAGACGCTGGATAGAATGGAGCCTGGAAAACTACACTGAGTATGGCTTTGGGCTGTGGGCGGTGATGCTGAAGGAAACCGGAGAATTCATCGGTGACTGCGGGCTGACCATGCAGAATATCGACGGAGAAATGCTGCCGGAGATCGGATATCATATTCATAAGAAATATTGGCGTCGTGGCTTTGCAAAGGAAGCTGCAGGCGCTGTACGCGACTGGGCATTTCAAAATACGGAATACAATGTTTTATTTTCCTATATGAAATATACCAATGAAGGGTCGTGGCGTACCGCCATGGCAAATGGCATGAAAAAAATCAAGGAATATCCGGATCCGAAAAATACTGTTTCCTATGCCTTCTCCATTACGAGAGAAGAATGGGAAAATCTGCTTAATCCGGAAAGAGGAAATACATTATGATCAAATATGGAGAATACATTACGCCTGAAGAATACATGGGATTGCGCAAAATGGTCGGATGGGTGGAATTCCCGCTTGAGCAGGCTGAGGCTTGCATAGAGAAAGCGTATATGATCCTGTGTGTGCGTGATGACGAAAAAGCCATCGGAGTCGTCAGGCTGCTCTGGGATGGCGGATATATTGCTTTTTTATCGGATGTCATAGTGGATCCGGAGTATCAGGGACAGGGAATAGGCCGGAAACTGGTTGAAGCGAGTATCCAAAAGCTGAAGGATGGGATGAAGCCCGGATATAAAGTTAAACTGACCTTGAATTCGGCAAAAGGAAAAGAACTGTTTTATGAGAAGTTCGGATTTAAGGTTAGGCCTAACGATGATGCGGGGCCGGGCATGGATCAGTGGCTGATAAAGAACGAGGAAGGATAAACGGATGAACCTTCAGGAATGTTATACTGAAGAGGACCTGTTCCCGATGATCTTCACCGGGTATGAAGAACGGGACTACGGTATTCTTTTTTATAATACGGATAATAAAGATTCTTACGACTCCAATCATGCCGTGATATATAAGGACAGGATACATGATCTTCGGCCGGTGCTTACGGATATCACCGGATTCTATAAGATGAAAGGCAGCCGGCCGATCATCTATCAGTCCATGCTGGATGACAACTGGTTTGATGAAATAAAAACCGGACTGACTGAGGCCGGATTTAGGAGCTGGATCGAAGATCAGGAATACATGCTTCAGTCTGAAGATAATCACATCATTCCCAATCCGGAAATAACGGTAAAAAGGGTTTCGGAATGGAGTGGTGAGATAGAAAATGTTTTTGTCGAAGCAGAAGAGCCGTGGGAGATCAAGGTTGCAAAGAAGACACTTGCCTATCCGAAGGGATGGATGTTCGCTGCTTCCTTAAACGGAAAAGTAATCGGTCTGTTATACGGACACATCTCAGATAGAGCCTGCCGTGTCGATTATCTTCTCGTGTCAAAAAAACACAGAAAGACAGGCGCCGGCCGGGCATTGTTTTACAATTATGTGGAATGGTGCAGGCAAAAACGTATAGAGAATGTGTATATCTGGCCCGACGGAGATACACCTAAAAGAATATATGAAGAAGGCGGATTCAGAGTTGTGGAAATCCGCAAAGCGGGTCGCGCTGTGTTGGATTGATTGAAGTAAATGACGGAAAGATTGATCATGATATTACGAGAACTCAGAGAAGATGAAACAGAATTACTTAAAGATTTTCTGTATGAGGCGATCTTTATCCCGGAGGGAGTGGATCCGCCTGACAGAGAGATCATAAAGCTGCCGGAACTCAGGATATATTATGAAGACTTTGGAACCGGCAGGGCCGATCACTGTATTGTGGCGGAAGATGACGGTAAAGTGATCGGAGCTGTGTGGACCCGGATTATGAATGATTACGGACATGTGGATGATGATACTCCGTCTTTTGCCATATCGTTGTACAGGGAATACCGGGGACGGGGGATCGGAACACGGATGATGAAAGAGATGATCGCTCTGCTCAGAGAAAAGGGCTATAAGCGTGCATCGCTGGCGGTGCAGAAGGCCAATTATGCCGTTCGAATGTACGAGAATACCGGGTTCAGAACGATAGATGAAAATGATGAAGAATATATTATGGTGTGTGATTTATAATGGATCATGGAAAGAAGGATTGAACCATGGATAGTTTTGTTGACGAAAGAGATCATAAATTACTTGAAAAAGATAAATATACATTTTTCGTCCTTGGAAAGATAATCGGTGAAAAATGCAGGGTTCTTCTGACAGATCATGAGAGAATGATCATATGTCATTCCGAAAGACCGTATCCTGTATGGATATGGACGCCTGATGATGCAACGGATGATGAGAAGGAATACATCTATAAGATCATAAACGACGAATTTGCAGGCGGTAAGGGATACACCTTTAATATCAAATATGATCTGGCTGAATATCTTATCAATAAAGCAAAAGCAGACGGAACGGATTTTCATATATGGATGAATATGTTCGCATATGATTGCCCTGAGCCCATAAAACCGGAAGATGCGGTTGACGGAAAGATCCATGAATGCACCATGGATGATGTTGATGAGATCGTTGCGATCTATGATCATTTTTCAAAAGAGACGGGTATCGATAAGCAGAGTGCGGAAGACTACAGAGATAAAGCGGAATACTCAGTAAAGAACAGGAATCTTTTCTTCTGGGAAAATGGCGATGGAAGACATGTTGCAAGCTGTTCCTACAGACCGAACGGAAAGCTGGCTTCGCTGGGGCTTGTATATACACGCGAGGAGTATCGTAGAAGGCATTATGCAGAAAACCTTGTATATCTGGTGACTGAAAAAGCACTGGATGAAGGCTATATGCCGATGCTTTATACAAATGCCGATTATGTCGCGTCAAACGCTTGCTATGAGAAAATAGGATATAAGCTTCGTGGAAAACTGTGCACACTTTCGGGAGGTTGATCATGATCACAAGAGATGAAGCATTTGAATTGCTGAGAAAATATAATAAGGATCCTTTTCATATTCAGCATGCCTTAACGGTCGAGGCTGTGATGAAGTGGTATGCCGGACAGCTTGGATATTCGGATGAAGCGGAATATTGGGGGATAGTCGGACTTCTTCATGATATTGATTTTGAACTGTATCCGGATGAACATTGTCTTAAGGCTCCGGAACTTTTGAGAGAAGGCGGAGTAAGTGATGATATCATTCATTCCGTATGTTCCCATGGATACGGGATTACTGTAGGTTGCGGAGTGACCATTGATGTTGAACCGGTTCATGAAATGGAGAAGGTTCTTTTCGCTGCTGATGAGCTTACGGGACTTATCTGGGCGGCCGCGCTCATGAGACCTTCCAGGAGCACCAAAGATATGGAATTGAAGAGCCTTAAGAAGAAATATAAGAGTAAGGGCTTTGCCGCAGGCTGTTCAAGGGAAGTTATCGAACGAGGTGCTGAGCAGCTTGGATGGGAACTTGATAAGCTTCTCGATATGACACTTCAGGCAATGGCCTCAAGTGAGGATCTGATAAATGCCGAGATGGATTCATATCAAGGATAATATTATAGTGTGATCATAAGATGAGTTGAAAGGAGGCTTATCAAATGGGTACTGCATTTATTCTGTTGATGGTATTCTTTATCATTATTGTATCTCTGGTGGTCATGACAAGAACGATCATGTCAAGGACACAGAATAAAGGTCTTAAGTCTGCCATGAAGGAACTTGGGATCGCATTTTCAAAGTATACGTCCGATTCTTTCTGGGTAAGCAGGGAGTGGTACGATACAACATTTAATTCCCGTATTCAATCGGTGTCGGGGAACCTTGAGGCTTTTTCCGGTATGACTTTGGAACAGAGGATGAATAAAGAACTGGTCCGTCTTCAGACCCGGCAAACAGATCTGACCGGCGGAAATGCCGTGGTCAACGGAATACCCTGGAACTACAGCATATCCACCAATGATAACGGCAGCAGAACTATAATACGTACTCTTATTGCCGTGACCGGAAATGGAACGAAAGGACTGCTGTTTGAGGTCTTTCTCGGTAAAATCGGCACCATTCCCGGTGAGAACATCGAAGATATTCTTTCCGCATTTTATAAGCTATAACCGATGAGGTGAAAATGATTACAGCATCGGAAACTGTGACCTTTTTCCGAAATCAGTGTTCACATTAGCAAAAAAACTCATTTTCACATAATTTGTATAGTCGGGAATATACGTTATCGACAGACAGATCTTTTGTTTTGAGATATTTTTTTATCTTGCCGATATCCGGCGACAGAGATGCATATTTGGAAAGATGATCTCTGTTCAGATTAAAGCTGCCGCTGAACGCTTTGGCAAAGGCATTCTTTTTATTTTCCGAGATTGATTTTGAACGGTTGTACCGGGAATTGCCGATAAACAGGCTTTTCCCATTATCGAAAATTGGTGCTGATCTGTATTCTTTTCCGTCAAATATTATTCCGAGATTATTGAAATGCCTGTCTTCATTTAAGATAAGTGCATCCAATACGAATGTATCGGCCAGATATCCGGTTATATCCAAACCGGTAGATGATCTTACGAAGTCAATGATATATTCGATGGCATCATCATAATCCATTTTGGAGGTGGGCACAGCCGGATCTGTTCCGATTATATTCATATGAAGACGGTACAGAGTTATAAATCTTTCTTTTTCTGATAAAAAATCATTACTTACGCAACCGGGCTCACCGTTTATGATGATCGGATCATAATGAACAAAATTTTTTCCATCGTATTCACTGAGTTCCAATATTTTTGAAACAAGACTTTCGCACAGACCTTCTCCGCCGTAACGATCGATCTTATACCATTTTTTTTCGTTATAATATTTTATCTGTGTCCCATCACTGGTACCTGTGTCGGTAACAAGATATTGGGGTTCTAGTTCTATTCTATGAAGCATTTTTTCTCCCGATCAATGTATCATAGTTGATTGTCTCACCTTCGAATTTGAACCAGGTATCATCCTGGATCATTTTCCCGTGAGTTTTCCTGCATATCTCATAGGGGTTGAATTCGTTCAATCCTATGAGCCGGAGAAGAGTATCTATGTCGGGTCTGTTTTCATCCCAGCATCTGCTTCTTATGATCTCGCCGAATTCGAACCTTGAAATATTATCTTTGTAAAAAATCTGTTTTACGGGATGAATCACATATCTGTCTATGTGAATGTTTTTATCTCCGATCTTTACGGATGAGATCACTTCATCCTCCCACATGAGCAGAAAATCCGGGAATAGCTGCTTGGGATCATCATCGGATGTGCTGAGGCTGCGATAGAGTTCATCCATTGACATTCCGAGGAATCTGGCTATCTTATACAGACTTTCGCCGGTTGCACAGGATATATCCTTTTTGCCTGTAAACAGATTATAAACAGTAGAATAAGCAACTCCGGAGCGTTCGCTCAGAAGATGAAGATTGAGACTGTATGTTTCCAATCGGTCGTAAAGTTTTATGTTTTTATTCATATTACAATTTTATCGCAGCTGCGATAAAATTTCAACACGCACGGCACACCGGCAGCCGCGCCGGTTTATACTGCGCGGATACTTTTTGATACGGGAGATTCATGATAATATATCACGAGGGGGTGAAAATGTATTGGGAGTGTAGATGAATGTCGGATTATAAAGAGAGCAAGGATAATCCTTTGCACAGAGAATATGGCATGTGGAGCAACACGTGCTATATCATTCGTAAAATGGCTGAATACCAGCCTTCTGTTCTGTTTCTGATGGTTCTGGGCTTTGTGGCCGGATCCGTCTTTTCCTATTTCTGGGGAATTTTCGGAAAATACGTAATTGATATCATACAGTCTGATAACGGCCTTTCCGCGGAAAGTGAGCTGGTAAAGCTTATTCTCATTGCGGGAGGCATTGCTGCGATTCTCAGATTTTGCACGGCGATCTCCGGTTCCAAGACATGGTACCGGTATATCAACGTGCGCATGCATATGATCACCGAACGCATTGCCAAGGTGCTTAGTCTTAAGTATGAACTTCTTGAAAAGCCTGATTTCATGGATGTTGCGGAACGTGCAAGCCAGGCGACCAATGACAATTCCAGCGGTGTGGAAGGTATGATGAGACTGATCGCGCAGCTCTGCGAAAACGGACTTACCGTCATAGTTACTTTTGCTGCGGTAATGATTCTTGATCCGAGGCTTATCATAGCAATGATCATACTTACCGTGGTCCAGTATGTGTTTTTCAGACGCATTATCAGGATCGACAAGGAGCAGGTATGGGATAAGCTTTCCGGCTCGTGGAGAAGCCGCCACTATATGGAGAGGATCACCCAGGATTTTGATTTTGCCAAGGACATAAGACTCTTTAAGCTGGGCGATTACCTGACGGGAAAATTTGAGCAGGTAAATGCGTATTTCATCGAAAAGAATGATCTCCATCATCGTCTGTGGCTCCGCTACAACTTTGTGTCCGCGGTTACCGGCACAGCGATAAAGGTACTTGTTTATGCGGTTCTTTTTAACTCTGTTCTTAAGAAGGACATGTCAGCCGGTGACTTCATAATGTTCCTTTCTTTTTCTCTTGCATTTTCCGGTGCACTGACAAATCTTCTTCAGAGGTTCGGAGATTACAAGAAAGCAAGCCTTGTAACGGATGATTTCCGTTCATTCATAGATCTTGAGACAGCGGATGAAGATAAGGATTGCATTCCCATTCCCGATATGGATTCCTATGAGATAGAGTTTGTCGATGTTAGCTATAGATATCCCAAATCTGACAAAGACGCCCTGACACATTTAAATCTTAAGATTGCTCCGGGTGAGAAACTTGCGGTAGTGGGACTTAACGGTGCCGGCAAGACTACGATGATAAAGCTGCTTCTTAGGCTTTACGATCCCACGGAAGGTTATATCACTCTGAACGGAACCGATATCAGAAAGTTCAGACGCGGGGATTACTATAAGCTTTTTGCTCCCGTTTTCCAGAATGTCGAGATATTTGCATTCCTGATGTCGGAGAACATAGCGATGCGTAGGACCGGTGATCTGGACAGCGAAAAAGTCCTCAGGTGTGCCTGCGAGGCAGGTCTTGAAGAAAGGCTTGAATCTCTGTCGAAAGGCATTGAAACTCCGCTTACCAAGTTTGTCGAAGATGACGGAGTGGATCTTTCCGGTGGCGAAAAACAGAAGCTTGCTCTGGCAAAAGCTCTATACAAAGGCGCTGAGATAGTCGTGCTCGATGAGCCTACATCCGCTCTGGATGCCATTGCGGAACAGACCCTGTATGAACGCTTTGACGATATGATCGGTGACAGGTCCGCAGTTTATATTTCTCACAGGCTTGCATCCACCAGGTTCTGTGACCGCATAGCAATGTTTGAAGAAGGCCGGCTTGCCGAATACGGAACGCATGACGAGCTGATGACTCTTAACGGAAAATACGCCGATATGTTCAATACCCAGGCGCAATATTACCGCGAAGATCCTCAGGATGCGGAAAGTGAGGTGATCGCAAATGCATAAGATCACTTCTGTCATAAAAGTATTGTTCCGCCAGACCGCCAAAAAGTATCCGGTCTTCTTTGTACTGAAGACCGTAAGAATGCTTGTCGTGGCGGCAATGCCCTTCATTTCGCTCTTCATATCACCGCTCATAGTGGATGAGATCGTGGGTGACAGGGATGTAAACAGGCTTATCACTCTTGCCGCTTTACTCATAGGACTGGAGGTGATCTTCCAGCTTCTTAACGATCTGTGCACGAATTATGTCAACAGATACAGTACACGTATTGAGAGATATTTTGACATCCTGATCGGCAGGCATGTCATGGAACTTGATTTCCAGCTTACCGAAGATAAGGAAGCACTTGAGCAGATAGAAAAAGCAAGGACCGGAATGAGCTGGTATTCGGGCGGGGTCGACGGTATCTCCGATCAGTTTTTCCAGTTTGTCGGAAATGTGATCAAGGCTGCCGGATTCATAACCATACTGGCGATGTATGCCCCGATACTTCTTGTCGTCATGGTAGTTTATTCATGCGTCAATGCACTGTTCATGTACAAGTGCAACAAGGTTGGCATCGAGGCGTTTGCCAAGCTTTCGAAGGTCAACAGACTTTTCAGTTATTTCGGATGGGCAATAGTCGAACCGCGTTACGGTAAGGATATAAGACTTTATGATGCGGTCGGAATGATGCTGGATTCCTGGAAGGAAAACACGAGAAAGAGCAATTCGCATTGGAAATGGCAGGGGGATACGAACTTCCCGTTCATGCTTGCAAGTGAATATCTGTCTCTCGGAAGAAGCATATTCGCATATTTTTATGTGGCACTTCTGGCCATACGTAAGATCATCAGTGTCGGAACCTTTGCCCAGCTGATCGCTGCGGAAAGCGGACTGGACTATGCGATCGGCGGGATCGTACAGAATGTGACCGAACTCATAAAGCGCTGCAATTATGCATATGAATATGTCGTCTTCATGGATTATCCCGGGGCTCTGACAAAGGGAACACGTCCCATTGAAAAGAAGCAGCATGAGATAGAATTCAGGCATGTATCGTTTGCATATCCGAAGACCGAGCGCAAGGTGCTTGATGACGTGAACATAAAGATCGCTCCCGGAGAACATCTTTCCATCGTGGGACTTAACGGTGCCGGAAAAACGACATTCATCAAGCTTCTCTGCAGACTGTACGATCCCACCGAGGGTGAGATACTCGTCGATGGCGTTGATATCAGGGAATATGATTATGATCAATATATGGAACAGTTTGCACCGGTATTCCAGGACTTCAAGCTGTTTGCCTTTTCGGTAAAGGAAAACATTGCATTTACCGATGATACTGCCGATATCACGGCGCTTACCGACAGAGTGGGACTGCATGATTTTGTCACCGGACTTGATAAGGGAGCGGATACCAACATCTTCAAGTTCTTTGATGAGGAGGGCGTCGAGCCTTCCGGCGGAGAACAGCAGAAGATTGCTATCGCCAGAGCCCTTTGCAAGGATGCTCCGGTCGTCATTCTCGACGAGCCCACTGCGGCGCTTGATCCGATCGCGGAATATGAGATTTATAAGCAGTTTAATTCACTGGTCGGCGGAAAATCGGCTTTCTATATTTCGCACAGGCTTTCCAGCTGCCAGTTCTGCGACAGGATAGCGGTGTTCTCCGACGGACACATAGCCGAATACGGAACGCATGCCGAACTTGAAAAGATCGAAGGGGGAATCTATGCGGAGATGTTCGAAGCCCAGGCGAAGTATTACAAGGACTGAGAAGCTTTACATAGATTTAACATTGGATTGTCTTCAGATTTAAGGTACGGATGATAAAATATAGTCTGTATGGAGGTATTAAGATGACTATATCTGATATCATTTCCCTGTTTTCCGGAATAGCCCTTTTCCTGTTCGGAATGACTCTCATGGGCGACGGGTTAAAAGCAACATCCGGCAATAAACTAGAACCGGTCCTGTTCAGGCTGACCGATACACCCGTAAAGGGACTTTTACTCGGAGGCGGTGTCACCACGGTGATACAGTCATCTTCGGCAACCTCCGTCATAGTAATGGGCTTCGTCAACTCCGGTATGATGAAGCTTAAGCAGGCGATTCCCGTCATATTAGGCGCTATACTCGGTACAAGCATAACCGGCTGGATCATCTGTCTCAGTTATATAGAAGGTGCCGGCGGAGTGAGCAGTCTTCTTTCAACCTCTACTCTGACGGGCGTTGTTGCTATAATCGGAATCTTCCTCAGACTGTTCTGTAAGGATAAGGGACGCCGCCACATCGGCGACATCATGATGGGTTTTGCGATCCTCATGTTCGGAATGAGTGCCATGAGCGGATCGGTCGGCGGTCTTAAGGACCAGGTCTGGTTCGACAGGCTTCTTTCAACTCTGAGAAATCCTCTCTTCGGTATTCTGGTCGGAATAATGATCTCCGTTCTTCTTCAGTCCGCATCGGCTGCGGTCGGTATCGTGCAGGCTCTTTCGGTCACCGGTGCGATCGTATTTGATAATGCACTTCCTCTTTTGATGGGAATATCCATCGGAGCCGCACTTCCCGTTATGATTGCGGCACTCGGAACCAACACGGGAGGAAAAAGAACCGCACTCAGTTATCTTGTGTCTTGCATACTCGGAGTCATGACATGCGCGTCGCTTTATTATATAGCCGATGCGGTATTTACTTTCCCTTTCGAGGGTATAGCAATGTCTCCGGTCCGCGTTGCAATAGTCAATACGGTTCTCCGTATGAGCATGATAGTGATCCTTTTCCCGTTCCTTGATATTCTTGAAGCACTCGTATGTCTCATCATTCCCGACAAGACTTCCAAGACCCGTGATGAGATACCTCTCAATGACCGTTTCATCAGACATCCTTCACTTGCGATCGAGCAGAGCCGTCTTGCCATATCACGCATGGCTGAAGAAGCTCAGCAGGCTGTTCTTGATTCGATACATCTTATAGGAAGATACAGTGATAAGGAATATGACGAGATCGCAGAGCTTGAGGATTCCGGAGATCATTACGAGGATGAACTCGGTTCGTTCCTTATGAAGCTCTCGGGACAGGATCTTACGGAAAGACAGGAAAGAGAATCCACCATATTTCTTCATACCCTGTCGGATCTTGAGAGACTGTCTGATCATGCGATGAACATTGCAGGCAGTGCCAGGGAGATTCACGAAAAACAGATCTCTTTTTCCGAGGAAGCTCATCATGAGATCTCTGTCATTACCGCAGCGGTCAGGGAAATTCTTGATATCACCATGAGATCTTTTTCGGGAGAGGATATTAAGCTTGCGATGAAGGTTGAACCTCTTGAGGAGGTCATTGATGATATTTCCGATGAGATGAAACTCAATCACATTGAACGCCTTCAGCAGGGCAGATGCAGCATCAACCAGGGCTTTGTTTTCAATGATCTGATAACGGATTTTGAACGCATTTCCGATCACTGCTCCAACATAGCGGTTGCGCTGATCGAGATATATTCGGGTTCATTTGCAACCCACGAATACCTTGGACAGGTAAAAGAAGAACACAACGATATCTTCGATAAGTGTTACAATGAATATAAGACGAGATTTGCTCTGCATGGAAATGCATAAGGTGACCTGATGATCTATATCCTTGAAGATGATGAAAGCATAAGAAAACTTGTCATATATGCTTTGGAAACACAGGGCTTTGAGGCTGCCGGTTTTGAAAATGCCGAACGCTTCTGGAAAGCATTCAGCGAAAAAAAGCCCGAGCTCGTTCTTCTCGATATCATGCTTCCCGGTGAGGACGGTCTTTCGGTTCTGAAGAAGATCAGAAAAGAAGACGGGAAGATATCCGTGATAATGCTCACAGCCAAGAGTACCGAATATGACAAGGTCACGGGACTTGATATGGGCGCCGATGATTATGTTTCAAAGCCTTTCGGTATAATGGAACTGATCTCACGTATCAAGGCGGTGCTGAGAAGATCCGATAACAAAGCATCGGCACTTTCCGGAGAATATAAAAACGGAAAGCTCAGGATATCCTGGGACAAACGTGAAGTATATGTTGACGAAGAATCTGTTGCACTTACGTTAAAAGAATACGAACTTCTCCGGCTGTTCATAGAAAACAGCGGAGCGGTCATCGAAAGAGAGAAGCTTCTTGAGAAGGTGTGGGGGTTAGAATCGGAGCGCGAAAACAGAACACTTGATGTGCACATAAGAACTCTTCGTTCAAAGCTCAGGGATGAGGGTGAGAGAATACAGACTGTACGCGGTGTCGGATATAAATATATCGGAGAAGGACAATGACAAAAACAATATTCAGAAATACTTTCCTGGTAGGAATGATAGTGCTTGCGATCTGCTCGTTTCTTTTCTTCGGTCTGCAGTATACGCAGACCATTGAAGAGACGTATGAAGCGCTCAGACAGGAAACCACATATGTCATATCCGGAATGAAACTGTGCGGATTGGATTATCTCAAGGGACTTGATGATAACAACCGCGTTACCTGGATAGACGCTGACGGAAATGTACTCTATGACAGTGAGTACGAAAATCTGTCTTCGAATCAGGGAACAAATGCGGAGGTTATTGAAGCGTTTGAAAGCGGTGAGGGCCGTGAGACAAGAAGGTCCGACAGCAACGGAAAGCAGACAATGTATTACGCAAGGCTTCTTGATGACGGAACTGTCATAAGACTCAGCCGTCCCGTTGCCGTTGTCATGTATGCGCTGATCGCGGTAAGCCCTGTGTTATGGGTGTTTGTGCTTGTTCTGATAATTTCCGGAATTCTTGCATTCCGTGCCGCAAAGCAGATAGTAACTCCCATTAACAACATCGACCTCGACAGCCATTCGAATATTCCGTATCCCGAGCTTGCACCTCTTCTTGATAAGATCGAAGAACAGAGGATGATAATCCAGGAAGAATCGGGTCAGAGAGAAGAGATGAGAAGGGAGTTTTCCGCAAATGTCTCTCATGAGCTCAAGACTCCCCTTACTTCGATATCGGGATTTGCGGAACTGATGGCGGCAGGCGGTGTATCTCCCGATAAGGTCACCGAATTCTCCAAGGATATCTATAAGGAATCACAGAGACTTATATCGCTCATCAACGACATAATCAAGCTTTCGAGACTTGACGAGGAAGCGGATCTTCCTCCCAAGAAGGATATGGATCTTCATGATCTTCTGCTCAGAGTTGCAGATGACCTCAAGCCCGTTGCCGGCAAGAATAATATCTTCATCGATGTTAAGGGCGAGGAAACCCATATAAACGGCGTAGATCAGCTTCTTTACGAGATGGTCTACAATCTCTGTGATAATGCTATCAAATACAATTATCCCGGCGGTAAAGTCATTATGGAGACTGTCGCCGATGAGAAATCCACCAAACTGATCGTCGAGGATAACGGTATCGGAATTCCTCCCGAGCATCAGAAGAGAGTATTCGAAAGATTCTACAGAGTTGACAGGAGCCACTCCAAGGAGATCGGAGGTACCGGTCTCGGACTGTCGATAGTAAAGCACGGTGCTATGTATCATAACGCGGACGTTTCAATGGAAAGCACACCCGGAAAGGGAACCAAGATCACGATCTCTTTTCCTAAAACCGAAGACTGACAGATCGTTTCATGATACCGGAAAATGATCGGCGAAAACGCAGGTAATACTATGGATATCACATACAGAAAACTCGAAGAAAAAGATCTCGATACATTCATAAGCATGAGGATAACCCAGTTAAGGGAAGAGGGAGCCACCGAGGATATCGACCTTGTTCCGGCTCTTAAAGATTTCTATCATCGTCATATGGCGGACGGTACCTTTGTATCATGGCTTGCGCTTGACGGTGAGAAGATCATCGGAACAAGCGGAATGTCCTTCGTTGAAAAGCCTCCCTATTTCAGCTGCCCCACCGGCAGGATCGGACTTCTTTCGAGCATGTTCACTGATCCCGGATACAGGCGTATGGGAATAGCCAAGGAGCTTCTTCACAGAGTCGTGGAGGAAGCAAGGGCTTACGGATGTGGAGCCGTACAGATCACCGCATCGGATATGGGCGTCAAATTATATACGGCTTACGGTTTCGTCCATAACGGAAACTTTATGCAGTACAAGCTGTGATATTTTATGCAGTACAAGCTGTGACACTAAGATCGCAGGTATATCTTGCGATTTTTGTGTTATTATAGACAGCGGAGGTTTTGAGAAATGTATTATTCTAATGTACTTGATCTGATAGGCAACACCCCGCTTATGAGTCTCGAGCAGACCACGGGTCTGCAGATATATGCGAAAGCGGAATTCTTAAATCCCGGCGGAAGCATTAAGGACAGGATCGCTCTCAATATGATAGAGCAGGCCGAAAAAGACGGAAAACTCCGTCCCGGCATGACCATCATAGAGCCCACTTCCGGAAATACCGGTATAGGCCTTGCGCTCTGCGGTGTAAGAAAAGGGTATCGCGTGATCATCGTAATGCCCGAGAACATGAGCGAAGAGAGAAAGAAGATCATCCGTGCCCTCGGGGCGGAACTGGTACTTACCGATCCTAAGCTCAGCATCGGCGGTTCGGTAGACAAGGCACTTGAGATAGCGAAGAGCTCGGACGAATATTTCGTACCTCAGCAGTTCCAGAATCCTGCAAATCCCGATATTCATTACAGGACAACCGCAGTAGAACTTACCGAGCAGCTCGGTAAAAAGATAGATATCTATGTTTCCGGTATCGGAAGCGGCGGAACTCTTCAGGGAGTCGCAAAATATCTTCTCGAGCAGAATCCCGATTGCAAGATCGTTGCGGTTGAACCCAAGAATGTATCGGCACTTCTCGGAGACGAGCCCGGACTTCACCAGATACAGGGAATAGGAGACGGCTTCATTCCCGATATACTCGATACTTCGATCATCACCGATATCGCAACGGTTACCGATGACGATGCCATCAATACCGCACGTGAGCTTGCGCGTATCCAGGGACTTCTGGTCGGAACATCATCGGGCGCCAATGTGTGGGCGGCGAAGAAGATGGCTGCCAAGTACGGCAAGGATAAAGTCATCGCAACGGTTCTTCCGGACCGCGCGGAGAGATATTTCAGTACCGCACTTATCTGATCACTTGATATAACGCAAGAGGCGGAGCTTAATAGGCTCCGCCTCTTATCGTTTTTTTGAATCCGGGACTGTTCTGCGTGACTCATCTATATACAGATCATTTTATTCATCGGTATGATCGCTCACCGCATCCGGATCGAATTCCAGGATGTCTCCGGGCTGGCATTTCAGTACATCGCAGATTGCTTCGAGTGTCGAGAATCTGATCGCACTGATCTTGCCGGTCTTTATCTTGGAGAGATTTACATTGGATACGCCCACTTTTTCCGAAAGCTCGTTAAGGCTCATTTTTCTGTCCGCCATGACGCGGTCCAATCTGAGTACTATTTTTCCCATATCTCATCCCTCCTTAAAGCGTTTCATCGATCTCGGTCTGAAGAGCGGCACCGTATTCGAATATCGAATAGATGCAGTAAAGGATGAGACCTACTATTATTGTGACTCCGAGTGACATTGAAAGAAGAGCGGTGACAGTGATCACGATAAAGCTTATCTTGATCTGCTTCATGCATTTTTCACTGAACGGGTTGTTCTCTTTTTCAAGACATGTGAAGATGTTTTTGATGAAGGTCAGGATGATCGCAACCACGAGTGAGGCGAATCCTGCGATCATGCAGGTGAGCCAGAGAGTAGCTGCCTGGTTGTCGGGACCGAACTTATCATTGAGGTCGATCATGAAATTGAAAGGTCCGTTGTAATTGATCTGACTGTTCAGGTTGAGGTATCCTTCCTCGGTCGCTTTGATCAGTTCGGGATTGATCACATTGGAATATGCGAAGATCAGTATGCCTGCGAGAAGAACTATTACAGTTATCGCAATGATGAATCCGCGGATTATTCCGAGTACCTTGGATGCCGTGTGGCAGCGCTTTTTGATCGCTTCAAGTTTTACCATTTGTTCATTCATTATTTTTTCCTCCGTTAAATGGATGTTTCTTTTCGTTTTTGCTTTTTCTTTTTTGTTTTCGGTTTGGACCCGATTGGATGTCATTAAATATTTAATGTTTATCGTTAAACACAATATATCAAGTCAAAATACGTTTGTCAACAATTATTTATCGAAAAACATTAAATATTTTACGAAAACAGCAAAAAGCGCCGATTTTTCTTGATTTTTACGGCATTTTCGGAAAAATATAATTTCCTTTATCCGTTTTTTTCATATAATTATCAGAGTGAAAAGAAAACAGATCATATAAATAAAGGCTGGAATAAAGATATGGCAACACTTAGGGAAGATACAAAGGCTGAATGGGACAAGATGAAGGACCGTCCCTTCAAAGAGAAGCTGGATTATTTCTGGGAATATTATAAGATTCATACGATCGCGGCTGTGATAGCTGTCATAGCGGTCATCTGCATCGTTCATTCTCTGGTCACATCCAAAAAATATGCGCTTTTTGTTGCAGTGGTGGATTCCAAGGATCAGATGGGTGAACAGACTTCGGTCTGGGCTGAGGAAATGGCTGATATCATAGGCTTCGATAAGAAGAAGTACGAAGTGTTTTTCGATACGTCCGTTGAGTTCGGAGGAGACAGGATGTCCACACAGTCGGATTATGTGGCTGCCCAGAAGCTCACGGCTCTCCTTACTTCAAGATCCATGGATATCATGGTTGCCGATATGACCGTATTCGAGCAGTATGCCCAGAATAACTGTTTTATCGATCTGAGGAATATATACACCGAGGAAGAACTGGCTGAAATGGCCGGCCTCATCTATTATACCGATGCCGCGACCTTCGCCGATTATCAGTCCATGGAAACGGATGTGTATGAAAAGCAGGCGGAATATAACATCGATCATCACGATCCTTCCTGTATGAAGGATCCGGTACCGGTAGGATTTTTTGCAGGAGAAGGTACCAGAGTCGGGGATTCGGGAATATACGATTACCTTAAGGATGAAGATAAGTTCCAGGGTTTTGAAAAAGAAGCCGCATTCGGTATCCTTCAGAATACGGAAAGATACGATAATGCGCTGACAGGCATTTCATATCTGGCGGGAAAATGATATTATATTAAAGTATTCAAAAAGCTTGAGAAAGATATTTTTCAGTGTTTGAGGATATTTAAATGGGTCTTTTCCGCTTTATCAATAAAGATATCGGATTTGAAAATGAAACCCGTCAGGGAGTTGTAACACTCCGTTTACTCTATATCATCCAGGCAGTTGTCGTACTGCTGGATGTCTTTTTCGCAGGACTCCATGTTTTATTGGAATATAAATTTCTGACTCTCGGAACACTTCTGGCGATAGTGATCCTGTTTGCTCTTACCTATTGGATGAAGACCGAACCGGCAATGATCGCCTATATCATATTTACATTCCTGCTTGTTCCGTGGCTGATCCCAATCATCGGATGGAGCGCCGGGATACAGGATTATTATATCGTTATCCTTATGCTCTGCTTTTTTGCGAATTTCGGAAGCAAGGGATTTAAGTTCGCCCTGGCCGGAGTTGTTTTCGCATCCAGGATGATAGTCATTATGTGTTACGGCGGAATGGCATCGAATCTTCCGATAGACCGACTGGGAAATAATATGATTCAGGTGACCAATAATGCGGCGATCTTCCTTTCCGTCATAATAATCAGCTACATCTTCAGTCATCGTAAGAATGAAGAAGAGAGCAAGCTCATGAAATATAATGACAGGCTTGTCAGAGAGGCCAATACCGATCAGCTTACGGGTCTGTATAACCGCAGGAGAGGACAGGAATTCATCGAGGAGATCAAGGATTCATCCTTCCTCGGTTCTGTTTCGATCGTCATGGGCGATATAGACTTTTTCAAGAAAGTAAATGATACCTACGGCCATGACGCCGGCGATGAAGTTCTCAAAGCCATTGCCAGAACCATGCAGGAAAGCTGCGGAAAGGATGCATTCCTTATCAGATGGGGCGGTGAGGAATTCCTCATGATCTTCGGCGGCAAGAACGGGGATGAAACCCTGGGTATCATTGAAAATCTCAGAGTCCACATCATGGAACATCCCATTATAGTCAAGGATAATGAGATAAGTGTCACAATGACATTCGGACTTGCGGAATATGATTTCAGCGGTGATGTTCAGAACACCGTTAAGGAAGCGGACAGCAAGCTCTATATGGGCAAGGAAAGAGGCCGCAACAGAGTGGTTTACTGATCCGTTCAATATATACCTGAAAGAGAAATGAAATGGATCACGGAAATAATTCAGCTTCTTCGGAAAACAGAGTATCTTTGTCCGACCACATCATCGGTTTCGGCAAGATATTCTTATTTGTGTATCTTCTTGCTGCGATAATCGGCTTGTATGTTTATATGAGACTCGATAAGAATGTTCCGCTTGTGCTTGACGGATACGATACGATAGCAAGCTGGACTGTTACCGATCCGGACGGCACTGCTCATGTGGAAGGAAGCACATATAAAATAAGTGATGTCAACGAAGACACCTATTTAATGGATTCCGTTCTTCCGGAGATCATTTCTGATGATTCATGGCTGTTCTGCTCCATCAGCAGGGAAGTCGAAGTATATATAGACGGTGAATTCAGGAAGGATTTTAACGAAAATAGAGATATCATCATTCCGGGCGGGGTCGTAAAGAGGTTCTATTTCCTGGTTCCGCTTGACAGCGCGGATTCCGGCAAGGATATCAGGATCGTCATGCACGGAACATCGAGGCAGGGTGTGTTATACAGGGATGTTCATGTAGCTTCCGGACTCGGTCTCGTCTCTTTCATGATCACGAACTTCAGCCGTTCGCTGATCCTTTCGGAGATCCTTCTTCTGTTTTCTTTCGTCACGGTCATGGCCGGCATAGCTATGAGAATACTGTATAAGCAGAGGATAGAAATGCTTTACGGTGCCGTCGGAGTATTTGTCATTTCCGCATGGACGGTGAGCGATTCGCTTCTTTGGCCGTTTATTTACAGGCATTACCATATAGACGGCGTATTTAATTATTTTATGAGTCTTCTTATGCCGTTCGGACTTGCTTTGTATCTGAACGGTCTTCAGCACGGAAGGTACAAGAAGATCATGGCGGCGGGAATAATCCTTTCCGTCTTGGATGCCGTCGTGTGGCCGGTGCTGCATTTTGCGAATATTCTTTCCTTCCCCAATGCACTGATCTACATCAACATCATTCTTGGAGTGCTGACAGTCGTTGTGCTGGGAGTATTGTTCGTGGATATCGTAAGGGGATATGCCGTCGAATACTTATTTACCGCCATAGGCTTTATAGGATTCCTCACATGCTGCATTGTTGAGCTGATCCTGATCCACCTGGTTGTAATGCTGGAAGATGCCGATCCGATGCTTTTGGGACTTGCCATCCTTCTTACGCTTACCATCGCACAGCAGATGCATGATCTTCGTATAAGCCGTGAGGAAAGACAGAGGGTCATGGAGATGTCCCGGGCCAAAACTCGTTTCCTTGCGAGCATGTCGCATGAGATCCGTACTCCCATCAATGCGATCCTCGGAATGAATGAAATGATCATCAGGGAAAACAGCGATCCCGTGATCGGAGAATACGCGCGGAGCGTGAAGACTTCCGGCAAGATGCTCCTCATGCTGGTTAATGATGTTCTTGATTTCTCCAAGATAGAAGCGGGCAAGATGGAGATCACAAATGCGGAATACAGATTATCCGCACTCCTTCGCGACATCTATCCGATGCTCAGGGAACGTGCCGATGAAAAGAAACTCTTCCTGAATGTTTCGATACTCAGCGAAGTCCCTAACGGTCAGATCTCCGATGAATTCCGTATCCGCCAGGTGCTGATCAATCTGATCAACAATGCGATCAAATATACGGATGCCGGTTTTGTCACACTTGAGATAGGCGGAAAATACAATGAGTCGGGCGGATTTGATCTTAAGTTCAATGTCAAAGACACCGGAAGAGGAATACGTGAGGAAGACAGAAAGACGCTGTTCGATGCCTTCGCCCGCGCTGATATGGATGTGAACAGAAATATCGAAGGCACGGGACTCGGACTGTCCATCGTAAAGAGCATTCTTGATTCGATGGGCGGTAAGATATATGTTACGAGCGTTTACGGTGAGGGTTCGGAATTTTCGGTTGTCATTCCGGTAGGAGTATGTGACAGGAAAGCACTTGATCCGGATTTCCTTAATGACACGGAAAGCATTTCATCAAAGACCGATACGTGTGATTTCACAGCACCCGAAGCAAAAATTCTGGCAGTCGATGACAATGCTTCGAATCTTAAGATAGTCACTCTTTTCCTCAAGCGTCTGGAAGTCGTTCCGGATACGTGCGACGGCGGACTCAAAGCCTTAGACATGTGCAGGAAAAAGAAATACGACCTTATACTGCTCGATCACATGATGCCGAATCCGGACGGAATTGAAACTCTTGGACTTATACGCAGCGACACGGATTCGCTCAACAAGGATACGACTGTTGTGGTCCTTACGGCTAATGCCGTTGCGGGAAGCAGAAAGATGTATATCGATGCCGGATTTGCGGATTATCTGACCAAGCCTTTGGATGCCGAACGGCTTGAACAGCTGCTGAAAGAACAGCTTCCTTCAGACAGGATAGTTCTTTCGGGAAAAAACGGTGAGACGAATGCTTCGTCATCTGAGAACTGTGACGAAGATGAAGAGATGTCGGAGATAGAAAAAAAGCTTTCCCTGATAGAAGGGCTTGATGTTGATGCGGCGATGCAGTATGCGGGTGATGATGAAGATATACTTGCACAGATAGTTGAGAGTATCTCCTCCGGCTGTGAAAAAATGATCAAGACGCTTCGCAGGGACCTTGATGCATCCGACTATGATGCTTACAGAATGGATGCACATTCCGTAAAGGGACTGATGGCAACGATAGGTCTCGCTTCGCTGAGTGACAGAGCCAGGCAGCATGAATTTGCCGCAAGGGACGGGGATACGGAGTTCATAAAAAAAGACTGCGAAGCATTCTTCGAAGAATACCGCACAGTCTGTGAAAAACTTAAGTGATGATAATGCGGCGGGGCGTTTTTACGTCCCGCTGTTTTTACCGGCAATATATCCCGATGCCCATGCAAAGTAGAGATTATACCCTCCGCATTTTCCGTCGATATCGAGTATCTCTCCCGCAAGGTAAAGTCCGGGGACGATCCGGGACTCCATGGTTGAAGGATATATCTCATCAAGGCATATGCCTCCGCTCGTGACCTGTGCGTCGGAGAAATCACCGGTCCCGCATACTTCGAGGGCAATGTCGGAAATGTATCTGTAAAGTCTGTCCGCGGTTTTTCTTCCGTTATCGGGAATCCTGTCGGGATCGATGCCTGCGTTTTTTAGCAGGCTGTCCGCGAACGTGTCGGGGAACAGACCGATAAGTGCTTCATACGGAGTTGTTCCTGTGCGGTCAAATCTTCTTACTATCTCTTCTTTAAGCTGTTCGTCGCTCAGATCCGGAACAAGTCTTATATGCATTCTGACCTGCTCTTTGTTATAAAGTCCGCGGGATGCGAATCTGCTTATATTGAACGCCGGGATTCCTGAGATCCCGTTTTTGGTTATCTGTATCTGCCCTGTGTCGGAAGAAAGGATCCTACCCGACACTTCTACGGAAACCTTAGCCGAAAGACGTGTGCCCGCAGCTTTTTTATACGGGTGATCTTTGATGACAAGATAGGTAAGAGCGGGTACGGGCGGGTTGATGTTATGTCCGAGCGACTTGCATATATCAAATCCTTTCCCGTCCGATCCCGTGCCGGGGGCTGCCTTTCCTCCCGTCGTGATGATAATGGAATCGCTGAGGATCTCTTTTCCTTCACATATGACATTAAATCCACTGTCCGTTCGGACTATGTCCGCTGCTTCCGTTCCGGATATGACTTCAATTCCGCATTCCGCCACGGCTCTCTTTAACACATCGCTTACGGCCCTTGCCTGTTCGGAATACGGATATATGTATCCGTCTTTATTGACCGGAGTTATGCCGAGGTCGCGGAATCTGTCCAGTACGTTTTCCGGAGAAAAACGGCTCATCACTTCCGACAGGAATTCATCGCCTTCGGGTCTGAACAGGTCTGCGAAAGAAACCTTGTCATGGCAGTAGTTGCATCTTCCGTTTCCCGTGGAAAGGATCTTTTTTCCGAGGGAAGGATTCTTTTCTATTACGGTTACTTTCGCACCGCTTTCCGCAGCGGTTATGGCCGCAAAGCATCCGGCGCATCCGCCTCCGATTATCGTTACTTTTTTCGGCATGTCTTTCCTTTCGTAAAAAGCGGAAATCCTATATCTGAAATCCGATCGATAGTTAATGCTGTTTCTATGATATACTTTTCTATTGGAATAATAAATATAAAGGATATGTATCTGAAATGATATCTTTTCTCGAAAAATTAAGGTCCCGGAAATATAAACTTTTTGCAGTGGCGGCCGGACTGGTGTGGGGGCTTATCCTCGTCCTTGGTGCCCGGTTCCTCAGTGAGCATAAATTTTTACAGGCGGCCGGATGTCTTATGTGGCTGATGATAGCGGTATATCTTTACACGATCCGTCCCTGGTCGCACCTGCATGAGATGCCCGCTTACGGAGACGATAAAAGAAAAAACAGGCGCACCGACATCGCAATGATCATCGTGATGGGTGTTCTCATTCTTGCGACGGTGATCCCCATGGGAGCTGCACCCGCTTATAACGGCGAGTATCCCGAGCACAGGAATCAGTATGAACTCGTAGCAAGATCGCTTGCAAACGGACATCTGTATATCGATTATGACGACGTGGATCCGAGACTCGAAGAACTCGACAATGTCTATGATCCGTATACGAGATGGGTCTCCGGAGTATCCGTTCATTCGGACCATGCGTATTACAAGGGCAGATACTATATGTATTTCGGCGTTGTTCCCGCCATACTTCTCTTCCTGCCTTATCATCTGATCACCGGAGGGGATCTTACCACTTATCACGCAACGCAGATCTTTGCCGCATTTGCGATAATCGGCATCTTCCTTCTTTTCAGGCAGCTTGTTAAGAAAAGATTCACCTCGATGCCGGGGCTTTTGTTTATCTCGCTTGCGACGGCCCTTTCGTTCATAAGCGTTTATTTCTCTATAGGAACACCCGCGCTCTACTGCACCGCGACATCATCGGCGGTATGCATGATGGTGTGGAGCATGTTCTTTTTCGTGAACGGTATTTTCCTCACGGATGCTTCCGACAGGAAAAAGCAGGTGATCTTTGCCGTTCTCGGTTCTCTTTTCGGTGCGCTTGCGTTCGGATGCAGACCTACCGCGGCACTCGGCAATCTGGTGCTCATTCCCCTCTGCATCGCATTTATCAAAAAGAGGATGAAGTCGGATGATGCGAAGAAGATCCGAAGGATGATCGCCGATATCTGCATCATTGCCCTTCCCTATGTGATCATAGGCATTCTGCTCATGATGTATAACTACGCGAGATTCGAGAATCCGTTCGAATTCGGACAGGCATACCAGCTTACCGGTGCCGATCAGAGCAATTACGGAAGCTTTCTGGAATCGTTCAGCACCGTCAGGACGGTCAACGGCCTGCTCAATAATTTCATAAGATTCTGCCCGATAAGAGGAGAGTTCCCCTATGTTAATTACGGCAGTGCGTTTGTGAATTTCCCGATCCTTTTGAGCGTGTTCGGAATGTTTTTGAAGAATATCAGAAAGCGTGCGGATGAAGCGGGGATGAAATTCTTTATGGGAATGCTTTTTGCGATACCGTTCGTCATAACGGTGGTTCAGATCGGATGGGCTCCCGGAGACGGAAGCTCGGAAAGATACAGGATGGATATCTATTATGTGATGATCCTTCTTGCGTTTCTTGTGCTCGGATATGCGTTCGAGAATATGGCCGCAGCCGACAGAAATAAGCTGTCGTCATTCCTTTGCCTTCTCTGCCTTGCTGCGGTGTTTATGGGAATGATGTTCCTTCTTTATCCAGATGATTACAACTATACCCACTGGTTCCCGGAAGGACTTGAGAACTGGCGGAAGTTCGTTATGCTGCATTGAGATCGGGTGATTTTAATCCGTCACATTTCCGGTGGAGATCTTTTTGATCCATTTTCCGCTGCGAAGTCTTAAGAATGCCCAGACTGTCTTTACTATCTGGTCTGATTTCAGACAGATATATATCCAGAATGCGGGAAGCTTCAGATAGAATCCCGCGATCACCCCGAGAGGGATCGCAAGTGCCCACAGGAATATGTTGTCCGTGAGCATGAGCATCTTGGTATCTCCGCCTCCGCGCAGTACTCCCTTTGTCATGATACTGTTTGTTCCCTGGAACACGATGATCAGACTGATCGCATTCATGAGGTCCTTGGCGGTCTTTGCGGTTTCGGGCGTAACGTTTTTATAGAATCCTATTATTGCATCGCTGAAGATCACGATGAACGCCGCGGATATGAGTCCGAGCATGATACCGAGTTTGAAGAAACGGTATCCCTGCTTCATTGTCTTTTCCCTGTTTCCTTCGCCGAGGGTTATACCGGTCACTATCGCACCGGCCTGGCTTACGCCCTGAATGACGACGGTGCTAAGCTGCTGGGTCACGCTCGTGATGGCGTTTGCGGGAGCAATGGTTCCTTCGAGATGGCCTATGACCATAGCCACCGCGTTTGTTCCGAATGCGAGTATTCCGTCACTGATAAGAACGGGGATGCATATTCTTATATATTCTTTGATAAGAGAGCCTGTTTTCATGAACAGGTCCCCTATCCTGAATCCTATCTTTTTGTCATAGAAGACCAGATATCCGAAGATAAAAACAAACTCAAATATTCTTGCGCAAAGGGTTCCGAGAGCGGCACCGGCCACTTCCATGCGCGGAAAGCCGAATTTACCGAAGATCAGGCAGTAGTTCATGCACAGATTGACGGCAAATGCACCTATCGAAACGAGGAGAGGATAGAGCACCTGTCCGATGCTCCTTAAGACTATCGTTATTACGAGAGACAGACCTACGAAGAAGTATGTGGCGATCGAATAATTGAAATACCTGACTCCGAGTGAGATTATGTGGGATTTGTCCGAATATGTGCTCATTATCATATCCGGGATCAGCCAGGTAAGAAGTGCGAAGATCGTGGCAAGCGAGATATTGAGCCTGAGCATGAGGCATACGGTCTGCTTGAGCGCCCTGCCCGCATTTTTCGATTCCGCGTCTTGAACATCCGATTTTTTCATTCCCCAGTATCTGGAGACAAGGACCGAAGCTCCCATTCCGAGACCCATGCATAGGATCTGGAATACGCTGATAAAGGAGTTCGCCAGGGATGTTGCCGTGAGCGGATCGTCCCCGAGGCTTCCGACCATCATGGTATCGAGCATATTGACACCGATGGTTATAAAGCTCTGAAACGCTATGGGAAGGGCTAAAGTAAATACCTTTTTGTAAAAATCCGGTGAGTCTTTTTTGTCTTTCATATCTGTTCCGTATCTGTTTTCAAAAAATCATGCTTTTTGATGATACCATAAACTCGGTTTTTTGGTGCAATCCGTTGATAAAAATGTTATACTGTTTAAACCTAATTATTTAATTCAGGAGGGGTATTTATGGACGGGCTTAATCTTGATTGGATCAATTATTACAAGGAGATGGGTGTTGCTCTTCTGAGATACAAGACTGACAGAAGAGAACTTGTCGACAGACTCAAGAAGACATACGCGAAGGCCAATATCGCTATGCCTATACTCGAGCTTTACAATGAGCTGTTCGACCTCGATCCCTTCACCGTATTCGGTCTTTTCAACAGACTGGGAATGCCTGTTGACACCAGAATGAAGATAATGAGCGGACTCGCCGTCAACATCGGTGTCGGTGCCGAGATCCCTTCATTCTTTGATTCAATTCCCGTTCTTAACGATCTGGATACCACTTTCTACAGATTCAACGACCAGAGAGATATGAACGATATCGACCGTCTCTGGACATTCTTCGAAAGAGCCGAGAATTATGCCCAGTCACCCACTCCCCAGAACAGAGCGGCACTGGGTGAATATTTCGATATCTGTCTCAAGGTCAAGGGTAACGGTAACATCAAGATAACCAAGGGTCTTTACTGGATGGCACCCGAGGTCTTCATGCCCATAGATTACTCCATCATCTGGTATCTCCTTAAGTCCGGCATCATTCCCGCAGAGGAAGCCGCACAGTTCCCCGAGATCGTGGATGATATCCCTTCGGGAAGCTATTTTGAGATCCTTGACAGGGTTTATTCGCTCATCAACGAGGGCAGGGTTCCGTTCAGAAATATTCCCGAGCTCGTATATCAGGCATGGAAGGCTTCCGAGGGCCAGAACAGACTTGCAAGAGTCGGAGAGAAGTACTCCAAGGGTACCGGTCTTCCCGATGACGACGTAAATACCATCCGCTACTGGATGTTCGCTCCCGGACAGTTCTCCGAGAGATGGGATATGTTCTACAAGAAGGGCATCATGGCTATCAGATGGGGCGCTACCGGCGATCTCAGAGCCTATGATTCCCAGGAAGAAGTAAGACAGGCCATGATGGCCAAGATCGATCCGACCAAGCCCTTCAAGTTCTCTTCATATTCGGCCTGGCAGTTCGTTAACGGCATCAAGCCCGGAGATGTCATCTTCGTAAGAAAGGGAGACAATGAGATCCTCGGACGAGGCGTTGTCACCTCCGATTACATATTCGATGATTCGCCCGATGACGATTACAAGCACTTCAGACTCGTCAACTGGGGACAGAACGGAACCTGGGAGATCCCTCTCCAGTCTGCCGTCAAGGTTCTTGCGGATATCACCCCTTATACCGATTATGTTGATAAGCTCAACTCCCTCTTCGGCTTCGAGAAGGAAGGCAACGAAGACGGAGCTATGCTCAATTATCCCGCATACACCAAGGAAGATTTCCTCAAGGATGTATATATGCAGCCCGAAGGTTATGACAGGCTTGTCAGACTTGTTAAGAACAAGATGAACATCATAATCGAAGGCGCTCCCGGCGTAGGTAAAACATTCACCGCAAAGCGTCTTGCATATTCCATGCTCGGTGAGAAGGATCCCGACAGGGTTGAGATGATCCAGTTCCACCAGAGCTATAACTACGAAGACTTCATCGAGGGCTTCAGACCTTCCGAAAAGGGAATGGGCTTCGACATAAAGCGCGGCGCATTCTATAAATTCTGCCGTAAGGCACAGGAAGATCCCGATAACAAGTACTTCTTCATCATCGACGAGATCAACCGTGGTAACGTATCCCGTATCTTCGGTGAACTCTTCATGCTGATAGAGCCCGATAAGAGAGGCAATGAACTCCAGCTCCTGTATTCGGGAGAGAGATTCAATGTTCCCAGAAATATCTACATCATCGGTCTGATGAATACCGCTGACAGAAGTATCGCGATGATCGACTACGCTTTGAGAAGAAGATTCGTATTCTTCGATATGAAGCCCGGTTTCGAGTCCGACGGATTCATTCAGTACATGAGATCGTTCGGTGCACCCAAGTTCGAATCTCTTATTAACTGTGTCAAGGAACTCAATCAGGCGATCACCGACGATCCCGCTCTCGGCGCAGGCTTCTGCGTAGGACACTCTTATTTCTCCAATCTCAAGAGTGCGGATGATGAGATCCTGAGCAATATCGTTGAATATGAGATGGTACCTCTTCTTCAGGAGTACTGGTTTGATGCTCCCGAAATGGTTGCAAAGTGGACTGAGAATTTGAGGAATTCGATAGCATGACACTTGATGATTGCGCAAAAATACTGGCCGACGGCCTGACTCTTCAGGTCAAGCGCGGGCTGGTCAAAGATTATGTGCAGGGAACTGCCTTAGAGAGCGCCATCAGAGGAAGGATGGATGTTTCGACATCCCTGCGCGACAGGACGATCTATAAGCAGAAGATGGTCTGTATCTACGAGGATTATACGGAGAACTGTCCTCTCAACAGGATAGTCAAGGCAGGAGCCAATCTCCTTATTTCCTGCCCCGATATTTCCGAGGAGAACAGGAAGCGTCTTCAGGATCTTATGATCTATTTTTCCACTGTCGATAATATCAGCCTCCGCCGCATGAGCTGGAGGATCAATTACGGCAAGAACGGTCCGGCATACAAGCCTATGGTTGAGGCCTGCCGCTTTGCCGCTCAGGAACTGTTATGAGAAAAAATAGAATTTTGTCAGGAATGATGGCTGTCACACTTGTGTTCTTACAGGTGCTGACAGCCGTGTTTTCTTTTCCCATGCACGTAAGTGCGGGGGAGATGCTCGGTGAAAATGATTTTGATTCCGGTAAGGGACTCCCTTGGCACATCTGTGAGTCCGCTACCGCGAAAATGGATTTCGAGATCGAAGACGGTGTTTACCGTATCACCATCATCAATCCCGGCGGAGCTTCGAACGGCGGAGAGGACAGGTGGGACTGCCAGTTCCGTCACAGAGGCCTGACCATCGTCTCCGGACATACTTATCATGTACACTATGAGATAAAAGCATCCAACTCCGGAAAATTTTATACGAAGATCGGAAACCTCGCAGGTGATGTGGAGGTCTGGCACAATATGTCCAACGGTTACGACCTTGATGCAACCTGGGATCCGATCGGCATAAACGCGAACGAGTGGATGAAGGTCGATCTTACCTTTACCGCATCGCAGTCGATCGATGTTGCCGAGTGGGCGTTCCATCTCGGGGGAGACGGACAGTACACAAACGGCGTATGCTTCCCCGCCGGAACGGTGATCGAATTCGACAACATGTCGCTTATTGACGAAACGTCAAATGAGTATGATTACCATGAACAGCCTGCATTTGCACGCTCCGGCATTCTTGTCAATCAGGTCGGGTATATCCCCGGAATGAAAAAAACTGCGGTGCTCATTTCCGATTCCAGGGATCCGGTAGGTTTTTCCGTAGTTGATGCGGCCGGTGAAACCGTATATGAAGGCAGGTCGGTTGTGTTCGGATATGATGAGGATTCCGGTGACAATGTTCATACGATCGATTTTTCGGATTTTGATACTCCCGGAACTTATCGGATCATTTCCGAAGACGGAAATGCTTCATGGGCATTCGGCATCGGGGTTTCCCGTATGTATTCTTCGATGCTGTATGATTCTCTTAACTATTTTTACCAGAACAGATCTGCGATAAATATCGAGAGCGGATATATTTCATCCCTTCCGGTTACGGGCGGCGGCTCGCCCGAGTCTCTCGCAAGGTCCGCGGGACATAACCCGGATAATGCATCCGTTCTGAGCGTATGGGGCTATTCGGGCAATACCGGATCCGTCGATGTTACGGGAGGCTGGTATGATGCCGGCGACCACGGTAAATATGTCGTAAACGGCGGAATATCCGTATGGATCCTCCAGAATATGTATGAACTTGCTCTTGCTACCGGTATGGAGAGCGTTTATGCGGACGGGACCATGCTGATCCCCGAGAATTCCAATTCCTATCCTGATCTTCTCGATGAGGCGAGATGGGAGATGGAATGGATGCTGAAGATGCAGATAAGCGGCGGAGAATATGACGGAATGGTCTATCACAAGGTTACAGATGAGAAATGGACCGGACTTGCCGTTGCTCCCGCGGACGATCCGCAGCCGAGAGTGCTGTATCCGCCCACTACCGCGGCAACGCTCAATCTTGCAGCATGTGCCGCTCAGAGTGCGAGACTCTGGCGCGGGATCGACAATGATTTTGCGGATGAATGCTTAAGAGCTGCGGAGAAGGCATATGCCGCGGCACTGGAACATCCCGATATGTATGCACCCATTGAAGATACTCCCGGCGGAGGAGCATACGGAGATGACAATGCCGGTGACGAGTTCTATTGGGCTGCATGCGAACTGTTTGTCACCACGGGAAGCTCGGATTATTATAACGACCTTAAGAATTCTTCATTTTGTCTGAAGGTGCTTAACGATCTGTCCGGCGGAGAGAGCGTGGACACGTTCGGCGCGTTTGACTGGGGCCATACCGCATCGCTCGGAACTCTTTCGCTCGTGCTTACCGAAAATGATCTTCCCGCAAAGGATGCGGAAAATGCCGTGAATAATCTGAAGACCGCAGCCGATGTCATGATAGGCATGGAGAACGGCCAGGGATACGGGATCCCCTACGGTTCGTCAACACTTTCCAATACCGATTCATCGGTCGGATATCAGTGGGGATCGAATTCCTTCATCCTGGATAATTCGATGGTCATTGCATATGCTTATATCAAGACGGGCGATGTAAAGTATATGAATGCCGCGATCTCCGCGATGGATTACATTCTCGGCAAAAACGCCAATGATTATTCGTATGTAACGGGTTACGGAAGCCATTTTGCGATGTATCCCCACCACAGATTCTGGGCGAATCTGATAGATGACAGCTTCCCCGGTGCACCCGCGGGAGTCCTGGTAGGCGGACCCAACAGCGGCATGCAGGATCCCTGGGTAAGAGGAATGGGCTGGAAGAAGGGTACGATCCCTCCCGCCAAATGTTATCTTGACCATATCGAGGCATATTCCGCTAATGAATGTGCGATCAACTGGAATGCTCCTCTTGCGTGGATGACGGCATTCATAGCCGGAAACACCGAAGGAATAGCTGTGGGAGTGCACGGGATCACGACCGGATACGTCACTCAGGACAATATGTCCGCGGGCGGAACCGAGACCGGCAGTTCGGTTCAGGCCGGAAATGCATCGCAAAGCTCCGCACAGACTCCTGTTACCGCAAGCACGGCTCCGCAGGGGCAAACGACTTCGGCATCTCAGGCATCCGGAGAAAAGTCCGGGGATATGGCCGGTGTCCTTAAGATCGCGATAATCGTGTTCGGCGTCATAGCGGTCGTCATACCTACTGAGATCTTTATTTATAAGCTGATCTTACTTAAAAACAGCGCTAAAAAAGAAGACGAAAAGAAGGAATGACAGAATAATTGCTGAATTTCTTCCGAAATTTGCTCAAATCCCCAAAAATATTGAAGTATCCGCAGCGGAAAGGTAATATTCTTATGGGGAAAAGAAAGGGTATTTGTTTTGTCTAGGTCATTTTGGGGTATATGTTATAAATGCAGAAAAAGAGCAGCCGGCATCGGTGTGCTCTTTTTTGCGTTGAGTATGATGATTTCCCTTGTCGGCTGTTCAAATACCGCTGATGATGACGAACTGGTCATTCTTTACGGCGAAGAAGAGACCGAGGAAGTGGCCGGAGATCTTCCCGTTGAATTTGCGGACGTTGTAAAGACCGAGTCGATATCCGTAAGATACCGTGCGGCTGTGACCGTGGATCTCGCTTTTGACGTGGAGAGAGTCAAGATCGATTCGGTGCTCGTAACGAACGGTGAAGAGGTAAAGCGCGGTCAGCTCCTTATCTCACTTGTAAGCAATACCGATATCGAAGCCGAGCGTGAAAATATCCTTTACCAGATCGAAAGACTTGAGCTTCAGAAGGCCAGAACCCTTGACCAGAAAGAGTATGACATAACACTTGCGAGATTCAATATAGCGGTCAACGAGAAACTCGGCGGCGATGAAAAGAAAGAAGCCGAAGAGGATGCCATCAAAGAGATAGACAAGAAATACTATTACACCCTTCAGGATTTTGATGATAAGATTGCCATCCAGTATCTCAAACTGGAATACCTCGAAAAGAGCAATGTCGATCACAATATCTATGCACCCATGGACGGCATAGTCGAATACTTAAGAGAGGGACTTGAAGGTACGACGACGGTCATTGGCAAAACGGTCATCACCCTCAAGGATCCCGATGATATGTACTTTTTTGCATCCGATCCTCTTGCGATGACATATCTCGAGGATAAGGACAGCGTCATGATAACCCTTAACGGTTCATCCGGAATACAGTATGAAGCCGTACCCGAACCTGCCGAAGACGGAAGCAGCCTTAAGTTCATTCTCATCGGAGACGGAGCTTCCGCATCCGTGGCCGAGGGAACAAACGGTTATATTCTGGTCGAACTCGGAAGAAGGGACAATGTACTCAGCGTTCCAAAAGCTGCTGTACACAGAGCCGGAGAACAGATCTATGTCTATGTTGTGGATGAGGACGGATACAGAAGATACAGAGAAGTTGTCATAGGACTTGAAGGCGATGAAAGAACGGAGATCATCTCCGGACTTGAAGCGGGAGAAAGGGTAGCGGTCAATTTCTGATGATATTCGGAAAAAGACATTTTAATACCGTGAAAAGAATGCTCGTTCTGGGGCTTTCTTTTGTCATGCTTTTGTCCGGATGCGGAAAGAATGCACAGGCCGAGCCGGAGATAGAACTGATCGATCCGGTATCATCGGCCAATGTCACCGAGACTGCCGTACGCCGTACGATCCTGAAATATGAGGTCCTTGACGGAGGAGTATTCCCCGTAATATCCGAGTACTCCACGGCTTCCGGCATGAAGGCTGCGGATATCGGATTTTTCCCGGGACAGAGTGTGTTCCGCGGAAGCGTTCTCTTTTCCGGAGATATGCAGGATTATATTGATCAGGAAAAAGCGACAAGGGATGCGCTTGACGAACTGGTCATCACATATGCCGAGAACTGGAGAGTCAATCACTTCAAGCTTGAGGAGCTCAACGAATTCATCCGTTCCAGAAGTGAGGGCCTTGAGAATAATCCCACCATTGCCATCATCGTCCAGAGGACCATGTTCGAAAGAGATCTTCTGAAACAGACCATGGAAGATGATGAAGCGATCTATATGCTTGATGCCGAGCACTATAACACTGTGCTCAGCAGACTCATTCAGAATGAAGCAAAGAGACGAGTTACCTCATATATGAACGGAACCGTTGTGGCGGTATCCAATGCATCCCCGGGAGCGCAGATATCCGAGGGCACCAATGTCTCCGCGGTAACCGACGGACACAGCATCAATATACTTGCGGATTACAGATCCGCACGTGAGATCGGTTCTGCGATCGATGTGTATGCCGTTGTGGACGGAAAGAGATATGAAATTGAATATATTCCCTATTCCGCGAGCGAATATAACGCATTGAAGGCATCGGGAAGTGATGTTTATTCGGTTTTCCGCGTAAATGACCCCGAAGGCAATATCTCGGCCGGACAGAAAGCATCCGTAGTCGTCCTTTATGATAAAAAAGAAAACATCCTCTCTGTTTCCAATGAATCCATACACAGGGACAGCAGCGGATTTTACGTTAATCTTTCGACCGGTGACAAAGCCTATATCACCAAGGGAATCACCGACGGAATGTTCACCGAGGTGCTGAGCGGCGTTAACGAGGGCGATGTCATACTTCTCGACAGCTATAATGAGGCACCCGAGAACGTGGCCACACTTTCGAGAGGTGATTATTATCTCAACTATGAAGGTACAGGATATCTGTATTATCCCGACATCACTAATGTCACCAACAATGTAAAGTACGGAACCGTGACCATGACCGAGAAGAAGGTCACTGAGGGACAGAGGGTGAAGAAGGGCGAAGTCATTGCTTATGTCACCGTAACTCCCGATTCGGTCAAGCTCGAGGAACTGTCGCTGAAGCTTTTGAGACTCAACGAAAAGAGAGTAGATGCTCAGGAAGCCGCAGACGATCCGAATAATGATTTCCTCGGCAAGGATGTGCAGGAAAAGCTCAACAATGCGGTGGCTTCACTGGACAGACAGATCGCATCCGTGACCGAACAGATCAATGAAATCCAATCTGCTTATTCCGTAACGGCATTCACTTCACCCGTCGACGGAGTCATCGGCTACATCACCGATCTTTCCGACGGATCCGTCCTTAAGGCTAATGAGAGGATAGCTACGGTTGCCGCAACTTCAGCGGAATACCTCTATGCAATGAACGAAGGCAAGTCACTTCTGTACGGAATGGAGATGACCGGAGAATACACGAATCCGGCTACCGGAGAGACGGTTACTTTCCCTCTTACCGTATCAAGTGTTTCATTCGGCCCCATCAGTAAGGAACTTTCATCCGACAGGGTTTATGTTATGCCTGTGGGAGGCGTTACCCTTCCCGGCGGAGCGCATGATCCCGATGCGGAGATCTCGGCGGACATACCGGCCGGTGTATCGTTTACACCTTCCAATCCCTGGGAGGAGTGGGTCGCTCAGCAGGAAGCGGCAAATGCTCCGGCCAAGCAGTCTTATAAGCTTACGGGATATCTTCAGTATGAATCCGATGTCATACTTGTTCCCGCAAAGGCGGTTACGATAGTCGGGAAGCAGGCGTATGTAACGGTTCTGGAGAACGGTACATATGTCAAGAAAGGATTTATCGCAGGCGGGATCAATCCCGTCAGGAGCGTGACCATAGACGGAGTAGCATATATCTGGGCCATTGACGGTCTGGAAGAAGGAATGGTGATAGTTTACTGATGCTTTTGCTGGAACTTCAGAAGATCAGGAATAAAAAATGGATGTTTGCATGTCTCCTTCTCGGAGCCGTGCTTCTCTTTGCGTCTGCCGTAAGCTTTCCCATGTACAGGACTGCGGTGCTTGACCGTATGCTGGAAGACCAGCTTGAGGAGTATATCACCGGAACAGGCAAGTGGCCGATGCAGATGAACTTTTTCTTCCAGGTCGGTAAGAGCCCCAATATGGATGCTTTTGACAGAAACATGGAAGGAGCACATTCCGTATATGCCGCTGTCGGAGTTCCCGAGTACAGGACCATCTGCTATTATTCGACGATAGGCAATAATTGCGAGCCTGAGCTGGCCAGGGAGGAAGACACCGAATTTTCGCTTAAGCTGGCTTCGATAACGGAACTTGAGGATCATATCAAGCTGATCGACGGTCATCTCTGGGAAGATGAGGATCCTTCGGACGGAACGATCGATGTCATAGTCAGCGAGCAGACTTTCCTTGCATCCGGAATGGTTCTCGGAGATGTTTTCTCCTGTTCCGCCGTTGCACCGAAGGGAGTTGATTCGATCAAATATAAAGTTGTCGGCGTCTTTGATGCCGAGGATCCTTCTGATGTGTACTGGCAGAAGGAAACGAGATTTTTTTCGTCCGCTGTTTTTGTCAGATCGGATCTTTTCCTTGATTACTTTATCCATAATCCCGACAGATCAAAATTCGTCGTCAACTGTCTCATCTACGATCAGTTCGATTATGAAAGTGTGGATGCATCACAGGCGGGAACCATCCTGTCATCGACCGGTAAATTTGTCGGCGGAAGCTTCGGTGCACTTGCCGAGCGTCCCGATTATATGGATATACTCGAAAAGCATGAGAGCATGAGGCGCAGGATCTCCGTATCACTTCTTCTCCTTGAGATCCCGCTTTTGCTTCTTCTTGCCGCATTCATCCTGATGATATCCGGACAGCTTTATTCCATGGAAGAGAATGAGATCTCCATGTATAAGAGCAGAGGCGCATCATCCGGACAGATCTTCCTTCTTTATCTCCTGCAGAGCTTCCTGATCGCTGCGGTTGCGGCATGCATCGGCGTGCCTCTCGGCATGCTTGCCTGCAGAGGACTCGGAAGCGCCAGCTCGTTCCTTGAGTTCGGCATAAGGCGTGAGCTCCATATTGTATTTACGAGCGAAGCGCTTGTCTATACACTCGTTTCGGCGGCGGTCTGTATCCTTATCATGACCGTTCCTTCCATTCCCGCTTCAAGGCTGTCGATAGTCGGAGCCAAGAGGGGAGGAGCAAAGAATAAAAAGCCTCTCTGGGAAAAGTTCTATCTCGATGTTCTTTTCCTCCTTGTATCCCTGTACGGATACTATAATTTCTCACATCATACCGATGATCTTCTGGAAAGCGCACTCAAGGGCGAAGCACTCGATCCTCTGCTGTACTTTTCATCATCGCTGTTCATACTCGGCGCCGGAATGCTCCTTATCCGACTCAGACCGCTTCTTGTAAAGCTGATCTTCTTTATCGGCAAAAAGCATTTCAAGCCGGCTTCATATGCCGCTATGCTCGAGAGCATAAGAAGTGCGAGAGCGCAGCAGTACATTTCGCTTTTCGTTATCCTGACCGTAGCCCTCGGTATGTTTGATGCGGTCTCGGCCAGGACCATACTCGAAAACTCTCTTGCAAATACTTCATATATAGACGGAACGGATATCAGATTCAAGGAAGTCTGGCTTGATAACAGTGCGACAAGAAGATTCGATCCCACGGTCGAGCTGACATATTATGAGCCGGATTATTCCGAGTACACCGTATTTACCAAGAACTGTGAAGGATATACCAGGGTTTATCTTGAAGACGGTTACGTCAAGGGCGGCTCCGGATCCAGGGATTCGGTCAGCATCATGGGTATCCATACGAAGGAATTCGGTACTATCACGAATATTGACACTTCGCTTTTGAATTCTCCTTACAGACAGCTTCTGAACGATCTGGCGATCGCTCCGACCGGAGTTCTTCTTTCCGCAAATTTCAGGGATGTCAAGGGAATGAAGGTGGGAGATAAGATCTCTTTTTACGATCAGAATTCATCATCCGCCGATGCGGTGATCGTCGGATTCTTCGAATACTGGCCGGGTTACAAGCCGGTTACCAGGGAACTGAATGCATCCGGAGAGATAACCCAGACCGAAAATTATATGATCGTTGCCAATTACTCTTTTGTCAGAAAGAGATTCGGACTTCAGCCCTATTACATCTGGGTCGGCGCTTCCGAAGACGGAGACACTTCGTTCTTCTATGACTGGCTCGATGAATCCGGCAATACCCTTACGTATTTCTCCGACAGATCCAAGGATCTCGAGAAGACCGTGGAAGATCCCCTGCTTCAGGGAATGAACGGAATACTTACGATGAGCTTTATCGTAATGCTCATCCTGTGTGCGGCCGGATATCTCATCTATTGGGTGCTTTCCATAAAGGCAAGGGAAATGATGCTCGGTGTCTTGAGGGCTATGGGTCTGCATTCATTCGAAATGCTCAAGATGCTTTCCATAGAACAGGCTATCTGCGGATTATATTCCGTGGCTGCAGGTGCGATCGCCGGATTTATAGCATACACTCTCTATGTGCCCATGCTGCAGACCGCATATTCATCCTCCGCACAGATACTTCCTCTTGTCATGATAAGAGAAAGCTCGGATATGACTAAGCTCTTTACTTCGATAGGACTTATGCTCGTTGTCAGCATTTTCATACTGGCCCTGATCATAAGGAAGCAGAACATGATCAAAGCTCTGAAGCTTGGAGAGGAGTAATATGGGATCGCTCATTGAAGTCAAAAACGTCACAAGAGATTTCCAGACTCCGGGCGGAAAGGTTTCGGTCCTCAAGGGCATAACCTGTACGATAGAGCCTGATACCATGTGCATTCTGAGAGGCAAGTCCGGATCCGGAAAGACAACACTTCTTAATATAATCGGTGCATTGGACGATCCGACTTCGGGACAGATTCTGATTGACGGAACCAGCTCCCATGCCATGAACGCCATAGCCAGGGAGAATATGAGAAGAAGGCAGATGGGCTTTGTCTTCCAGTCCGTAAGCCTTATTCCGTCGATGAATGCCATACAGAATGTGGAATTCGCAATGCGGATGGCGGGAATAAAAGAAGACATGGACAAGAGAGCTTCCGAGGTTCTTTCCATTGTAGGTCTTTCAAACAGAATGACCCATATGCCCCAGGAAATGTCGGGCGGTGAGCAGCAGAGAGTCGCGATTGCCAGAGCAATCGCACATCACCCCAGGATAATACTTGCCGACGAGCCCACAGCTGAGCTCGATTCGGGAATGGCTACAGAGGTGACCAGGCTGTTCAAGCAGATATCGGAAGAGGAACACGTCACCATCATCATGACAACTCACGATGTGGGACTCATGGGCGCAGGCGATCAGCTGATAGAGCTGAAGAACGGACGTATAGAAGGGAGTGAAGAAGATGGCTGATGAAGTTGTTAAAACTCCCGAATATATGATAGATGCCGAGGGACTTGTCAAGATCTACAAGACCAAGGAGACCGAGGTTCTGGCACTTTCGGGCCTGGATCTGAAGGTTGAAAAAGGCGAATTCACCGCTCTTATAGGTAATTCCGGTTCGGGTAAGTCGACTTTCCTGAACATGATAGGCGGACTTGATGTCCCGAGTGCCGGGAAGCTTTTCGTCGGAGGCAAGAACCTTTTCCGAATGACGGAGAGCGAGAGGGTAAAGTACAAGCGTGAAACGGTCGGATTTGTCTGGCAGAACAACGCGAGGAACCTTTTCCCGTACCTGACGGCCATGGACAATGTCTGCATCCCGATGAGATTCAGCGGACAAAAGAAAAAGAAGCAGCGGGCCGAGGAACTTCTCGAAGCCGTGGGAATGATAGACCACAGGTATTCCAAGCTTCAGACCCTTTCGGGAGGCGAGCAGCAGAGGATTGCGATAGCGATTGCGCTGGCGAATTCACCCGGACTTCTGCTTGCCGACGAACCCACGGGTTCCGTGGATACCAAGACGGGAGACCAGATATTCGAGATATTCACGAAACTCAACGAAGCCGGACAGACGATACTTGTCGTAACGCATGACCTGGCTCTGTCGAGGAAAGTCCGAAGGGTTGTAGCGATAAGGGACGGCCGTATCAGTTCCGAGAGGATACTCAAGGAGAGCTTTGCCGACAGGCTCAAGGAATCCGGAGTCGACTGGAGGAACGAAGAGACCCAGGAAGAGTACGTTGTAGTGGATAAGGCAGGACGCCTGCAATTGCCCGCCGATGTGATCGAGAAGATGGGCGGAGAGACGGGCAGACTGGTGGTAACATACGAGAATGGTCAAATAAAGCTAAAAAAACCTTAGTGTGTTACATTAAAATCTATTAAAACTGTTGAATCTGCACAAAAAACTCTACAAGCAATTGACTTTTCATTGATTTTTTGCATAAAATTAATACCGAAAAAGCAAAAATTAATTGGATTATTTAACCTATCGTAAATATAATTAACACTATGAGAAACGGAACAAAAAAGCTTATAGGCACAGTTGTTTTCTGCGGAGCTTTCGCAGGCGTATGCGTTCTTCTCAACCTTCGCGGTAAAGAGACCTTCTACGAGAAGTACGCAGGATATGATCTTACCACCGACATAGTCGGACTCGAGAGGACCGGGACCTATACCGGCTACCTGCTCGAACATGAGGGAGCTTCCTGCCCCGATAAGACGGTAGATATTGATATCTTCAATTATACCCTTGAAAACGGAGAGGCAGAGGTGGTCAATGATTACCACGATGCGGCCAAGGCTTTGTACACCGAGACCGAATCAGTGGTAACTTTTGATGTTAATGTACCCGAGAGCGGATACTATTATGTCAAGATGGATTACCTGATCCCCGAATCAAGAGGCGTTCAGGCCGAGAGAAGCGTTTACATCAACGGTGAGCTTCCTTTCTCGGATGCGAGCACTCTTACCTTCTCCCGTATCTGGACCGACGGCGGAGAAGTAAGGACAGATAACCAGGGCAACGAGATCAGACCTGCCCAGGTTGAAGTTTTCGACTGGCAGACTTCATATTTAAGGGATGACATGGGATATATCCAGCATCCTTACACCTTCTATTTTGACAAGGGTTCACAGACTATCGGTTTCGGAGCCGAGAGCGAGCCCATGGTCATCAAGGCTCTTTCTCTTGAGCCGGTCACAGACTCCATTTCTTATTCGGATTATATAGCAGCAGGACCTGCCGATACGGGTGCGGGATCCGATTACATCCAGATCATTCAGGGTGAGGATTCAACATGCCGCAGCGAGTCTTCTCTTTATGCTAAATATGACAGAGCTTCACCGACCACTCAGCCCTACAGCGTTACCAGCACTGTTCTGAACTACACCGGCGGTGAATCCTGGAGAGCTGCAGGACAGTGGATAGAGTGGGAATTCGAGGTTCCCGAGGACGGCTACTACAACATTATGATAAAGGGCCGTCAGAACTATCAGAGAGGCCAGATTTCCGCAAGAGCCGTATATATTGACGGAGAGATTCCTTTCGCGGAAGCAGAAGCGGTTGAATTCCCTTATAACAATGACTGGGAATCCATCAGCGTATCCGATGCCGACGGCAATGTATGCAACTTCTACCTTACCAAAGGTACTCACACCATAAGAGTTGAATCCGTTCTCGGAAGCGTAGGTCCCATCATTGAGGAACTCGAAGATTCAACCTACAGGCTCAATCAGATCTACAGAAGGATCCTCGTATTCACCGGTGCAAATCCCGATCAGTACAGAGATTACCGTATCCAGGATAACTATCCCGAGATCATGGATGCGATGGAACTCGAGTACAGAAGACTTTACAAGATCGTTGATGATTACGTAGAGCTTACCGGACAGAAGGCTACCAACATCGCAGCAGCACAGACGGTTGCTCAGCAGCTCGAGCGTTTCTGCGCTAAGCCCGGTAAGATCACTCACGAGTTCATTACATTTAAGGACAATATCACCGCTCTCGGTACCGCAATGCTCAACCTCAGCGAGACCAAGATGGATATTGACTACATTGTCATTACGGGAACCGGAACCAAGCCTCCCTTTGACAAGACTCATTTCTGGAACAAAGCGGTTCACGAAGTCAAGAGCTTCATTTCCTCGTTCATAGTCGACTATAACTCCGTCGGTGATGTTTACGAAGGATCAAGCCGTGAAGATACCATTAAGGTATGGGTTACCACCGGACGTGACCAGGGTACCATCCTTAAGACCATGATCGATGATACCTTCACTCCCGAGACGGGAATCAAGGTCAACGTGGAGATCGTCGATCCCAACGCACTTCTGAATGCGGTTCTTGCAGGAAGAGGCCCCGATGTCGTTCTTTCCGTAGGTGCCGATCAGCCTGTCAACTACGCACTCAGACATGCATCCGAAGATATTACCCAGTTTGAAGGATGGCAGGACGTACTGAGCCACTATTCGGAAAGCTCGTATGAGCAGTACAGACTGGATGATCATATCTATGCGGTTCCCGAGCAGCAGCAGTTCTGCGTTATGTTCTATCGTAAGGATGTTCTTGAAGAGCTCGGACTTCAGCCGCCCAACACCTGGAAGGAACTCATCGAGATGCTTCCTACCATTCAGGGTAATAACCTCTCCGTAGGAATTCCTACCGCAGCAGGTTCCAGCACTACCGCAACAGCCTCAACCGCAGTTGCATCCAACATGCCCGACCTTTCACTGTACTTTACGCTCCTGTTCCAGTATGGCGGCGATATGTACAATGACATCGGAAACAAGACTACGGTTGATACCGAAGCCGGCGTTAAGGCATTCGATGATTACACCAGATACTTTAACGACTACGGTCTTCCTACCATATATGACTTTGTCAGCCGTTTCCGTTCCGGCGAGATGCCTATCGGAATCTGCAACTACTCTCAGTACAACACGCTGATGGTATCCGCACCCGAGATCAAGGGACTTTGGGATTTCACTCTTATCCCCGGTACAGAAAGAGTAGATGAGAACGGCAATACTTACATTGACAGATCAGACTTCATAACAGGTAATGCGACCATGATGATCGCTACCGATAACGAGATCGTCAAGCAGAACTCCTGGGAGTTCATGAAGTGGTGGGCTGAGCCTGAGACTCAGGTAAGATTCGGACGTGAGATCGAGGCACTCCTCGGATCATCCGCAAGATACGCCACCGCAAACCGCGATGCATTCTCACAGCTCTCATGGAGCTATAACGATATCCAGGTTCTCAATGAACAGTGGGATTCAACTGTAGGTATCAGAGAGGTTCCCGGCGGATATTACACCGGACGTCATATCGCAAACGCCTGCAGAAAGGTTATCAACGAGAAGACGGATGCCCGTGAGACTATCATCGATTACTCGATACTTATCGATGACGAGATTGACAGAAAGAGACGTGAGTTCGGCTTACCTGTATACGGAGAGATGTAACAGATGTCACAATTTTTAAAAGATTACGTCAAAGTAAAAAAGCATAATTTCAGGGTAGGAGTCAAGAGAGCCAGACTTTCCAAAGCCTGCTATCTCTTCCTCGCTCCCTATGCGATCATCTTCACGATGTTCTACATACTTCCCGTCGTGGTTTCGATCGTATTCGGGTTTACCTATTACAATATTCTGGAAGCTCCCAGATTCGTCGGCTTGCAGAATTACATTTCCCTTTTCCTGGAGGACGACATTTTCCTGATGGCTATCAAGAACACTTTCATGATAGCAATCATAACCGGTCCTCTCGGATATCTCGGAAGCTTCCTGTTCGCATGGCTGATCAACGAGCTTCCCAGATGGGTACGAAGCGTTGCGGTCGTTGTATTCTACGCACCTTCGATCGCAGGTAACTGTTACGTTATCTTCTCGGTATTCTTCAGAGGCGATGCTTACGGATACGTTAATGCATTCCTTATGAACACCGGTATCATCGACACTCCGATCCTCTGGTTCATCGATCCCAGATACATGCTTCCCGTATGTATGCTGGTAATTCTCTGGATGAGCCTCGGAGCAGGATTCCTTTCATTCGTTGCAGGTCTTCAGGGTATTGATAAATCCCAGTATGAAGCAGGATATATGGACGGCGTCAAGAACAGATGGCAGGAGCTTTGGTTCATCACTCTTCCCAATATGAAGCCCATGCTCATGTTCGGTGCGGTTATGTCGATCACCCAGGCATTCAGTGTCTGCGAAGTCACCATGACTCTCTGCGGATATCCTTCCACAGACTACGCTGCAAGAACGATAGTAACTCACCTTTTCGACTACGGTTTCAGCAGATTCGAGATGGGTTATGCTTGTTCGATAGCAACTATCCTGTTCCTTATCATGATCCTCTGCAACAAAGCGATCCAGTCAATGCTCAGCAGGGTAGGTACCTGATATGTCCGATATGAATAACAATATGACAACAGAAAATCAGAACATCATTGCGGAAGAGCAGGAGACCGTTAATACCGAAGCGGTTGAAACTGTTAAGGCTGATGCTTTCAATCTCGAGGATGAAGCTCTTTCAAAGCTCGAGGCAGTCGAGGACGTTGAAGAAAAAGCAGCCGAGCCGGTCAAGTCTCCTTCCAAAGAGAAAGCTTCCGTGAAAAAGACCAAGAAGTCCAAGAAGAAGGAAGAAGAGGAAGAGGTTTATCATAAGCCTCTTATCAAGAGACGTAAGCCGAACAGAAGTATTGCGGGAGATATCTTCCTGTATCTGTTTCTGCTCATAGTTGCGGTCATCATGTTCTTCCCCATTATCTATGCGGTTGAATCGGCACTCAAGCCTCTTGATGAGCTGTTCAAATTTCCTCCCAGGATATTTGCGCAGAACCCGACACTCGATAACTTCTCCGATCTGTTTGTTACACTCGGCAAGTCATGGGTGTCCTTCTCCAGATATATGTTCAACACCGTATTCATTACCGGTGTGGGAACCGCAGGACATCTTATCGTAGCTTCAATGGCAGCGTTTGTTCTTGCAAAGTATGATTTCCCCGGCGGAAAGACATTCTTCAAGCTCGTAACCGTTGCTATGATGTTCACCGGATATGTTACCGGTATTCCCAACTACATCATTATGAGTAAGCTCCATATGATCGATACATATTGGGCGATAATCATTCCCGCATTCGCGTTCCCGATGGGACTCTTCCTTATGAAACAGTTCATGGAAGGACTTCCCACTTCACTGATCGAAGCAGCGAAGATCGACGGAGCGACCGAGTGGACGGTCTTCAGCAAGATAGTAATGCCGAACGTCAAGCCTGCATGGCTGACACTCATCATTTTCTCGGTACAGTCACTTTGGAATAACAAGGCTTCGACCGTTATCTATTCCGAGGAAATGAAAACCCTTCCCTTCGCAATGCAGCAGATCCAGGCCGGCGGTATTGCGAGAACCGGTGAAGCGGCAGCCGTACTTGTCGTTCTGATGATAGTACCTATAGCAATATTCATATTCTCGGAGAGCCAGATACTCGAAACCATGGCATCATCCGGACTTAAGGATTAAGAATGATGAAAAAGCCCTTAAATTTACAGATCAAAAGAATAGGTGCGATCCTCGCAGCAGCAGCTATCGGTATCCTGAGCGTTCCGATGCATTCAGAGGCAGTGGAGCACAGAAGCTATACCTACATTTATGATTACTGGGGAGATGTTCAGGATACTCCCGATGTATATGAGGTATATAAGGTATTCACATCATCCGAACTCGGACTTGATGTAAGATTCAATAACCCCAGCGGTATTTATACCAATGGCGATTATGTATATATCTGTGATACCGGAAATAACCGTATCGTTGTTCTTGTCAAGGATGACGAAAAGGGACTTGTTTACGATCATGAATTTTCATCGATCAAGTTTGCTCCCGGTCCTTCCAATCTGAGCGGACCTACGGACCTTGCCATTTCGGAAGACGGAAATATCTTTATAGCAGACAAGGGCAATAACCGTATCCTTAAGGTTGATCAGAATCTCAATTACCTTATGCAGTTTGATCTTCCCCAGGACAGTGCACTTTCCGCAGATACCATCTTCCTTCCCAATAAGATCGTAGTCGACACCGCCGAAAGAGTTTACTGTATCTCGGACGGTATCAATAAGGGACTTCTTAAGTACGAACCCGACGGAACCTTTGCCGGATTCATCGGTGCGACCAAGGCCGCATACGATATGCTCGATTACATCTGGAAGAAGTTCGCTACTCAGGAACAGATCGACAGAATGGCGGTTGATGTTCCCACTGAGTACAGCAACATCTACATGGATTATGAGGGATTCATTTATGCCAGCGTTCCCGTTTCGGATGCTCAGGCACTTGATGACCTTAAGGTTGATGCGGTAAGAAGACTTAATCTTCTCGGAAATAACATTCTTGTAAATAACGGTGAATGGCTCAATTGCGGAGATATCTACTGGGGTTCCGCAGGCGGATATTCGGGACCTTCATGCTTTTCCGATGTAACCGCATTTGAGAATGACATCTATGTATGTCTCGACAAGAACCGCGGAAGACTTTTCGGATATGACGATCAGGGACGTATGGTCTTCGCGTTCGGCGGAAACGGTAATATGGACGGATATTTTAGACGTCCTATCGGAATCGAGCATATGGGATACGATCTTCTGGTCCTTGACCAGGCCGATTGCTCGATCACTTATTTCGTACTCAGTGATTTCGGTCAGAACATCTACAATGCCATCGATCAGTTCGACCGCGGTGAATATGAAGCTTCCGGAGAATCATGGCAGAAAGTTCTTGATGCCGACGGAAACTACGATCTTGCTTATATCGGAATAGGCCGTTCACTCCTTCGCCAGGAAAGATATAAGGAAGCAATGGAGTATTTCGAACTCAAGTATGATGACGATAACTATTCCAAGGCTTTCAAGGAATACCGTAAGGAATGGGTTCAGAGCCATCTCTTTATAACAGTTGGAATCATTCTTCTTGTCTTCCTTGTTCCTCTCGGAATCGAGAAGTACAGAAGCATGCAGATAGAGATAGCTACTTCCGACGTATTCAGATTCCCGGATCCCGAGGATAATATGACCAGGGCCGAGATCAGAGAATATCACAAGAAGCAGCGTCAGGAATTCAAAGAAAGAGAAAAGGCCAAGAAAGAAGCGCGTAAGCTTGCAAAGATGGGCAGTAACAGATAACGCACATTTAAAGAGAACAGATTATGGCACAGACAGAAGTTAAAGAAAAAAACATAGCGGGTGGAATCCTCGGCTGGTTCAAAAAAACCTTCAACGCAAAATACTGGGATTCGCTTAAGTTTTCCCTTTATTGCTTAACACATCCTCTTGACGGATTCTGGGATCTTACTCATGAAAAGAGAGGAACATATGCGGCTGCAAATACCATCCTGTTTGTGACGGTCCTTGTAAGGCTGCTCAATCTGAAGTATACGAGTTTCGTCATTCAGACGGTTTACTGGGAGGATCTGAACATCTGGCTGTATATCGCCAGCATCCTGTTCCCTCTTGCACTGTTTGTTGTAGGAAACTGGGCAACCACGACTCTGTTTGACGGTAAGGGAAAGCTCGGTCAGGTTTATATCGGTACCTGCTATGCTCTGACACCTTATCCGCTCATGCAGGTTCCCCTGATGATCCTTTCCAACGGACTTACCACCAACGAAGCTCAGTTCTATACCGTGCTTTCGGTTATTTCACTTATATGGTGCGGGGCACTCCTGGTCGCAGGCATGGGACAGATCCACGAGTTCGGCGGAGCCAAGAACATCCTGTTCCTCGTATTTTCACTGTTTGCAATGCTCGTCATGGTTTTCATACTTATGCTCTTCTTCAGTATGATCACCCAGGGAATCGGATATTTCTATTCACTTTACAGAGAGTTCATGTTCAGGGCCTAGTCCCGTAAATAAAGTCTTACCGGAGTAGTTATGAGAAGAAGAAGTGCAGAACAAAAAAGAGAATTTAGGAATTCGGTCATCAAGAACCTTAAGGCTCTGATCGTACCCGGAATCCTTTTCCTCATCATTGGCGGTTTTATCTTTTTTGTAGTTACATACCAGAACAAGGATGAGGAAGAGCAGATCATTCCCGTTTACGCATATGCCGGTGACGGAAGAGAGATCGTTCTTGAGAACAGTGAACTCAAGATGACATTCGATCCCAACACCACATATTTCAGTCTTCTCGTCAAGTCATCAGGCAAGGTCTGGACCGCTGTTCCCGATGATGTTGATGAAGATACCGTAGCAATGAGTTCCGAGAAGGGACGTATCAGATGTACCCTCAACGTTACATATGCTAACGAGATCGGTTCCGAAGTAGCTTATAACAATTACGATTACAGTATAAAGAACCAGACCTACGAGGTAGAGACTGACGGCGAGTCCATTACCGTTCACTATTCTATCGGTAAGGTACAGAAGGAATTTGTAATTCCTCCCGTATGTACCGTAGAGCGTATGGAAGGTTATTTTGCAAGCCTCAGCCAGGGCGATCTTAATATCGTAAAGCAGTATTACAAAAAGTACGATATCAATAATCTCGGTAAGAAGGATGATAAGGAAGCACTCCTTGCTACATATCCCGATCTTGCAAATGAGCCTCTTTACATTCTTCGTGATACCGCAACCGATGCGATCAAAGCAAAGCTTCAGGGTATTTTCGAAGAGTCTGTCGGATATACATATGAAGAGTACCTTATCGATAAGGAACTTATACCTTCCGAAGATCAGGGCAGCAAGTCGGTTTACAATATTGATGTCACCTACAGGCTTGACGGCGGTGATCTTATCGTAGAAGTTCCTTATTCCGCAATGGAATTTCCCAAGGAGCGCCCCATCCTCGCAGTCGACGTACTTCCTTTCTTCGGAGCCGGCGGCACGGATGATGAAGGTTTCCTCCTTGTTCCCGAAGGAAGCGGCGCACTTATCAATTTCAATAACGGTAAGACCGCACAGAGCGTTTACTATGCTAATGTTTACGGATGGGATATGTGTCATGCGAGAGATGCTCTCGTTCACAGTACCAGTACTGTGTTCGCAACATTCGGAATTTCATCCGGCAAGGATTCCTTCATATGCAACATTGAAGGCGGATCCGCTTATGCGGCTGTCGAAGCTGATATTTCCGGAAGATTCAACAGCTACAACAATGTTAACGCCGAGTACGGTGTTATCGAAAGAGAAGAGTTCGACGTAGGTTCCATTTCGAATTCACGTATCTTCGCATTCCAGGAAAGTCTCCCCGATGAGGTCATGTCTCAGAGATATACCTTCATCGATTCCGGAAGCTATGTTGATATGGCAAAAGCTTATCAGGCATATCTCGTTAAGAATGCTGACGGATATCTTGTGGCAAATAACGATACCGCAGCTCCCTGCGTCATCGAAGTAGTCGGCGCCGTTGATAAGGTTAAACAGATCTTCGGTATGCCCGTTTCAAGACCTCTTGAGCTTACCACTTATAAAGAAACCGAAGGAGTCGTAAGCCAGCTTGATTCCGAAGGCGTAGAGAACATGATCGTCAAGATGACCGGCTGGTGTAACGGCGGTGTAATGCAGCAGTACATCAAGGATGTGGATACCATCTGGGCACTCGGATCCGGAAGAGATCTTAAGAATCTCTGCAGCACCGTTAATGCGACCGGAAATCAGATTTATCTTGACGGTGTTGTTGAGTATGCGTATAACTCCGATATATTTGACGGATTCTTTGCTTACAGGGATTCGGCAAGATTCATAAGCAGAGAGCTCTGCAAACTGTATCCTTTCAGCCAGATCACTTACGGCGACAGAGATGATCTTGATGAGCACTATCTGCTTCACGAGCAGCTCATTCCCAAGATGATGAGAAGCTTTGTTAAGACATGTAATTCCTACGGTGCGTCCGGCGCTTCGTTCCAGGATGTCGGAACGGATCTTGCCAGTGATTTCTATCGTAAGAATCCTTTCTCCAGACAGGAAGCTCTGATCGATCAGGCAACCGTTCTTAAAGAGATCAAGGATAACGGCGGATACGTCATGATCAATTCCGGTAATGTCTATGCGGCTGTTTACAGTGATGTGATCACCCATATGGATCTTAAGGGAAGCGAATATACCATTATCGATGAGTTTATTCCTTTCTATGAGCTTGCTCTTCACGGATATGTAAATTACACCGGTATGCCCGTGAACATCTGCGGAAGTGAGACGGACGAGATACTCGCATCTGCAGAATATGGTGCAGGTCTTTGCTACAGCATTATGGACGAAGATCCCAAGACACTTCAGAAGACACTTTATCCTCAGTATTACGGAAGTGCTTACTCGGCTGTACATGACCGTCTGGTCGAGACATATACCAGATATAACAATGAGCTCGGTCATACATTCAATCAGCAGATGACCGGTCATGATAATCTGAACGATTATGTTTCGGTTACCGAATATGCTGACGGAACCAAGGTGTATGTAAACTACGGTTATACCGATTATGCAGGCGACGGAATCACCGTTCCCGCAAGAGATTACAAGGTTGTAAAATAAGGGCGATACGGAGACCCGGTTATGAAGAAGAAATTAAACGGAAAAGTTAGCGGACTTGAAAAGAGAAGGGCAGTAACAGGTTACCTGTTCATTTCACCCTTTATACTCGGATTCTTACTCTTTATGGTAAAACCTTTCCTGCAGTCACTCTATATGAGTTTCTGTGATGTCCAGGTTGGTGCCGGTTCGTTCGTAATGGTAAGGAACGGCATTTATAACTACAATTACGCATTCAGAGTAGACCCCGAGTACTCCAGACTGTTGATCGAAGGGTTTACCAAGATGTTTGTTTATTCACTTGCGATCATGGTCTTTTCATTCTTCGTTTCGCTGATACTGAATCAGGAATTCCATGGAAGAGCACTTGTAAGAGCAATATTCTTCCTTCCCGTTATCCTCTCGAGCGGTGTTATCCTCGGACTGGAAACAGATAACTCCGTCATTGCTCAGATGCATGCGACAGTGGAAGAGTCAATGACCAATGTCAGTGTTACCGCAGTTCTCCAGGAGATACTCAAGACTGCAGGTATCGGTACCAGAGCTTATGAGACAGTCTTCGAACTGATCGATAATATCTATGACATAGCTCTTGCATCCGGAATCCAGATCATCGTATTCCTTTCCGGACTCCAGACAATTCCCAAGAGCATGTATGAAGCAGCATCCATCGAGGGATGTACCGCTTGGGAAAGCCTTTGGAAGGTTACCTTTCCCATGGTGAGTTCCATATTCCTTGTAAACTGGGTCTACACTATAGTTGATTTCTGTATGAGATCCGACAACGAAGTCATGACCAAGATCACCGATACGATGGTCGATCAGCTCAACTATGGTCTGTCTTCCGCAATGGCATGGTGTTATTTCCTTTTGACGATCATATTCCTAGCCATTAGCTCGTTCTTGATTTCCAGGAGGGTTTATTATTATGAGTAATACTGCGGTGATTAGTGCTCCTGCAGATAAGGGCAAGCTTAAGTCCAAGGACAGACCCAAGATGTCTGCTCTCAAAAAGAAAAAGATTGCTACGAATGTATTTATAAGCATTGTCAGGTTCATACTTCTGTTCGGACTCTGCTTCATGATCATTCAGCCTATCCTTAATAAGATCTCCGTAAGCTTCATGACAGAGGGTGATCTATATGATCCCGTTGTCATCAATATCCCGGCTCACTTTACGACCGAGAACTATCAGCTTGCGGTCAAGCTTATGAGCTACAAGCAGGCATTTAAGAATTCCATGATAACTTCGCTTACTATCGGACTTCTTCAGGTTGCCGTTTGTACTCTGGTAGGTTACGGATTTGCAAGATATGAGTTCCCTCTTAAGAGCTTCTGGTTCGGATGTGTTCTCCTTATGATCATCATCCCTCCCCAGATCATGTCCACTTCCCTTTACCTTCACTTCAAGTTCTTCGACGTAATGGGACTGAGCAGGCTTCTTACAGGCAACACGATAAACCTGAGAGGTTCCGTACTGCCTTACTATATGATGAGTGCCGGCTGTATGGGACTTAAGAACGGTCTGTATATCTACCTTATAAGACAGTTCTTCAGAAATATTCCCAAGGAACTCGAAGAGGCTGCATATGTTGACGGAGCCGGAACACTTAAGACCTTCATCATCATCATGCTTCCCGATGCAAAGCCCATCCTTACTTCCTGTTTCCTGTTTGCTTTCGTATGGCAGTGGACCGATGGTTTCTATTCGAGAATGTTCCTCGGAAACCTTAAGCTTGTAAGTACATCGCTTTCATCAATAGCAGATGACCTTTCAACATATATAGCGAGCCAGACCGGTGTTCAGTCAACAGTTTCGACCGCATATTCGAACTGTATCCTTTCAACCGGTACGCTGCTGATCATTCTGCCTCTTATCATCCTGTACCTGTTCGCTCAGAAGGGATTTGTAGAAAGCCTTTCATCAACAGGTATCAAGATGTAAAAATTGGACAATTCGCAGAGGATTATGTTATAATGCTTTGTGGGTTTTATCAGCCCGAAATATATATCCGCAATAAAGCGGGTAATATTATAAAGGATGACCATTTTGGTCAAAAGGAGGATTATGAAGAGAAAGTTTTTGAACCAGATCGTTGCTGTAGGTGCTACAGCAGCTATGGTTGCAGGACTTGCAGGATGTGGCGGCACCAATGCCGGCAATGCACCTGTTGAGCCCGCACCGACCCCTGATGACGGCAGCGCACAGGTTGATCCTGTAGAGCCTGCTGATCCCGCTGAGAAGTATCAGGTTATCACCGATGCTGATGGCAACCCCATCGACCTTGGCGGCATCGAAGTTGACATCGTTAACTGGTGGGCAGCTGACACCCCTGCAGATCCCGTAAATGATTACGAGGAAGCTATGTGGGATTATCGTGAGTGGTGCATGGATACCTATAACTTCACCGTTAAGGAAACCAAGAACTTCTCCGGTAACGAGCTTACCTGGGGAGACTGCATCCAGCAGTTCTCTGATTATGTAACCACCGATGGTGATGACGGATACTACGTATTCACCGGACGTATGTGCGCAGCAGCTACCACCGCTGTTCAGCAGGGACTTATGTACGATCTCGCTACTCTTGATTGCCTTGATTTCAAGAACGAGAGCGTATTCACCAGAAACCAGGTAGATGAGTTCTTCGCTAAGGGAAGCAGCATCTACACCATGTATGCAACCGGAAACGGATATCCCGAGCCTCGTGAAGGAATCTACTTCAACAAGAGAGTCCTTGAGGATGCAGGTATCGATCCCGAGAGCATCTATGATATGCAGGCTAACGGAACCTGGACTTGGGACGCATGGAAGGATCTTTGCGAGAAGGTTCAGAGAGATACCGATAACGATGGTACTCCCGATGTATTCGGATTTACCGGAAACTATGATGATTCTGTTGAAGAGTTCGTTCTTTCAAACGGCGGATCATTCGTTAAGAATGAAGCAAGCGGACTTAGAGTAGCATTTGATGATGCTGACACTGCAGAAGCACTCAACTTCTTCCAGGAGATGGTATCTACCTATGATGCTCACCTTTACTATCCCGCTGACGCAGCTTGGGACTTCTACAAGACCGATTGGCTCACCGGAAACACTGCTTTCTACATTGGCCAGGTTTGGGAGAAGGACAACGTAAGAGGAATCGGCGATGACGGCAGATCAATGGAAGACGAAGTTGGTTTCGTATCCTTCCCTGTTGGACCTTCCGCTGGAAGCAACTTCACCTCTTATGCTCAGGACAACCTTTACTACATCCCTGCATGCTATGATGCAGACAAGGCTTGGAAGTGCGCATTCGCATACCTTTGCTTCTATCAGGATACCCCCGGATACGAAGATTTCATCTCTTCACTCGACGGAATCAAGGCTAGCTACTATGCTAACTTCGACGACACCAGAGCAGTTGATGAGTCTATCGTAAGAATCATCAAGACCGGCGGATATGAGCCTGCTGAGTCAGTTGCTAACGTTGATATCGGACCTCAGTTCAGACATCACGTAGGCGTTGACGTTGCTAACGGAACCATCTTGGATATGTCAGCTGCTATCGAAGAAGCTGCTACCCAGTGGAACACCTTCGTTGCTGAAGCAAACGCTAAATAATCAGCTTTAAGCTATGTATCATCGCAGGGCGACGCTTTATGCGTCGCCCTGTTTTTATGACTTTACGGATGACACAGTGTAAATTGCTTTATTTTGAAGCAATTTTGCAGGTAACTGACGTGATTTTTGGCGGATAAAACATTATAATGTACAGGTACGATATGAGTGGAAGGAATTACACTTAAACTCTTTTTACAATTCATATCATGAAAGGATTATTATGGGCGAAGCGAAATTTCATCTTCCCGGACTCAGGAAGAATTTTCCTCTTAATATGATGGTCATCAATCTCCTTGAAACCGATCCCGAATGGTTCAGGGAAGGAGTTAAGATAGAAAGCGTTTACGGAGAGTTTCCCATGTCTCTCTGGAATGGCGGAAGAGGTTCCAATGACGATCAGTGCAACGCCGATTATGTGATCAATGTCATCAAGACACTTAATTCCCATAATGTTTCCGTAAGACTTACCTTTACCAATATGACTCTTACGGAATATGACTGTGAGGATCCTTATTGTAATTTCTGCCTCGATGAGATTGCCAAGGATGAAAGAAATGCGGTCATAATCTTTTCGCCCATTCTCGAGAAGTATATCCGTGACAAATATCCTAAGATGAAGATGGTCTCATCCACTTGTAAGAGACTCACGGATATCGATAAAGTAAATGAAGAGCTTGAAAAACCATATTCACTTGTGGTTCTGGATTATGATTTCAATAATAAATTCGATGCTCTTGAGATGATTAATCATCATGACAGATGTGAGATACTTATAAACGCAATCTGCAAGCCCAACTGTCCGAGAAGATCCGATCATTACAAGAACATCGCGGAGAATCAGAGGATAAAGCTCAAAAATCGAAATATGCCTCCCGAGCATCAGATACCTCAGAAGCCCTGGAGCTGTGAATATTACAAAGAGAGCAATTATTACAAGATCAAGGATTATCCCACATTCGTTTCTCCGGAAGCTATCTTCGGAAAATACAGCGAAGAACTCGGATTTCACAACTTCAAGATAGAAGGTCGTACGGATAATTATTTTTCACTTGTCGAGACGTATTCGAATTTCCTGATCAAGCCCGAATACCAGGGGCTTTTCAGGATCAAGATAATAGATGCACTTGTGGACAACAAGCTCATTACATATATGAAACCGAAACCTCAGAGATTCGTCTTGCCCGGTAAGGAGTGATATCTTGGAAAACAGTGAAAAGAAAATTTATTGGCATATTCCGGGATTCTGTGTATTCAGGCTCCTGAATCAGGTGCTTCTTAATATGATGAAATCCCATCCGGAATATTTCCATGAAGGATATGCGATAGGTTCCGCATACGGAACTTTTCCCGGAGCCATTTGGAACGGCGGAAGGGCTGCGGTGGGGTTTTCTTCCAAGGCACAGATAGAATCTGTACTGAACATTTATAACTCGAGAGGAATACCGGTCCGCTTCACCTGGACCAATTCCCTTATCGGCGAAAAAGAATGCTATGACACATTCTGCAATCTTATCATGAGGCTTGCCGATAACGGTATGAACCAGGTTCTCGTAAATGCTCCCGCACTTGAGAAATACCTCAGAGAGAATTATCCGAATTTCAAGATGATCTCTTCAACAACAAAGAGGATCGTTGATAAGGATAAACTGGCAGAGGAACTGGCGAAGGATTTCTTTTTGGTCGTTCTCGATTATGATCTTAACCATGATGAGAACGTTCTGGATCAGATAGTATCATCGGGCAACGCAGGCAAGGTCGAGATACTTGTAAACGAGGTATGTTTCCCTAACTGTCCGAAGCGTATCGAGCATTATGCGATGCAGTCCAGGTTCCAGCTTGAATTCGATACATCGCAGACGTACCCTTGTCTGGTATCTACCGCACCGAGGGATTTTAACGAATGCATGAAGAGACCCGCATTCATAAGCGAGGATCAGATAGGGTCATACATCGAGAGGGGATTCAACCAGTTCAAGATCGCGGGGCGCGGTATGCCCGAAAGCTACGTGATCGATTCTTATGTTTATTTCCTGGCAAAACCCGAATACAGGGATATCGTCAGAAATAAGATAAATACATCTCTCAGGGATCTGAGGATACAGGCTTCATCAGGAGGAAAAGGAAAAAGGATATGAAAGCACAGGCATTAAAGAAACTATTCACCAAAGCGATGGGGATCGCGCTTTCGGTGATAACCGTCGTAGCTTGCATTCCCGATGCTCTTCCCGGCTTTGCCGGAAGCAGTGCCGAGGCTGCGGGATATTACGATTACATGTCCATAGAGAGCCTTAAGGACATCTATGCGGACAGATTCAAGATGGGTATTGCCGTTCAGGCTATCTCACACTGGGGGGACCAGGGTGCGGAGATCGGTAATCCCGATAAAGAGAAATTCATCAATAATCAGTTCAATTCAATGACCTTCGGTAATGAGTTCAAGCCCGCTTACAATTTCGATGCGGAAGCAGAAGGACTCTTCACCGTAGATCCCGCAGCCGAGGAGCTTCTCGACTGGGCCAAGGCCAACAATATGCCCGTAAGAGGACATTGCCTTGTATGGCATTCACAGGTCAATCCTTCGATCTTTGCCAAGGATTTCCAGGCTACTTCGAACGGTAAAGTGACCACTGACTATAATGCGACTCTTGATGAGGACTGCCTTGTAAGCAGGGATGTCCTTCTCCAGAGACTTAAGACCTACATCTACAGCGTTATCGAGTATACATATGCCAACGGATATGCCGAGACCATCTATGCATGGGACGTCGTCAACGAAGCGATCGATGAGGGTAAGCCCGAAGGCTACAGACAGAGCTACTGGTATCAGATCATCGGCGGCGAATTCCTTTACTACAGCTTCCTCTATGCAAGAGAGGCAGAGGTAAAGTATGCGAAGGAGTATGCTGCGGATTACGGACTTGATCCCGAGGGTGATCTTTCATCCATCATGCCCGAGCTTTTCTACAATGATTATAATGAGTGGTTTTCCAAGAAGACCGATTACATCATTGAGCATATGACCCAGACCCCTTATAACGAGGGTCATACAATGGTCAAGAGCGACGTCATCAATCCCGACGGCGACGGAACCATCTACGGTGACGGACTTATTGACGGATTCGGACTTCAGGCTCATATGACCGATGCGGATTCACTTTATCAGTATAAGGATGCGATTGAAAAGTACGCCGCAGCCATCAACAATCTCCATGTTACCGAGCTTGATGTAGGAAAATCCATACACGGCGAGGCCGGAGATTTCAAGCAGGCTAAGTACTATTACGATTATTTCAAGCTTCTCTGCGATGAGCAGGATGCGGGTGTCAATATCACTTCCGTAACCATATGGGGACTTACCGATCCCACCTCCTGGAGAAAGGATACCGAGCCCCTTCTGTTCAACGGAGATATTTCTCCCAAGCAGGCTTTTGATGCGGTTGTTCTTGCCGGAAAAGGCGAGGAGTTCAACCTTGTAGATCTTGCAGGCAAGGGAAAAGCTGAAGACATCGTCATAGATTTTGAACCGAGCGTCACTGACGGAACATCATCGAACAGCACTCCCGATGAACTCGGATTCATCGGACGCGGTTCGGGCCATCAGGCTACGATAATGCTCAAGATCAAGGTCAATCATACCGAGGGTGCTGCGCCCGGATTCTCGCTTCAGGTAAGAAGAGAAGAGGCTGACGCAACGCTTCGCTATGATATTTCAAGATTTGCCGGACATACCATCAGGCTTTCATACTATGTAAAGTCCGAGGATATGATATTCAGGACCGGAATCGACGGATATGAGGATGCCGGTGTGATCGAGATCGATACCGCACCTCCCGTTTTGGAAGAAGCAACCTTGGAAGGCGAAGAGCCCGTTACCGCAGAGCCCGAATGGAAGCTTGTTGATACCGTGATCAAGCTTCCCGAAGATCTTGAGAGCGCATCACTCTTCTTCGAGACTGACGGAGCAGGAGAATTCTATATCGATGATTTCACCATCTCCATGGCTGACGATATGGAGGTTTCCGACGGACTTCATCAGGTTGCCGAGGACGGAAGCATTGTTGATGCAGCCGCAGCAGATGACGGCGCCGCAGAAGGCGGAAATGACGGCGGAAACGCGGTTCCTTCCGCTCCCGCAAACCATGCCGCAGGATGGATCGCAATAGCTTTCCTTGCAGCTTTTGTGGCTGTATTCTATGCCGTAGATAAGAAGAAAAAGAAATAAGCCGGCGACGGTCCGGATAACCGGTGCACCGTCAAATGAAAAGACATAAGAATGGGCTGTCACACTTAACTCAGTGCGACAGCCCTTTTTTGTAACTGATCAGGCAAGGCTATATTGGCGGCCGAAAGATCATACCTGTATTTCGTTCGCCATCATATCGGCGATTGTGTATTTTTCGAAGAAAGTTTTCAGGGTCCTGTTTAGTTCGATCCACATCGGAAGTGTCCTGCAGACTGTCTGGTTTGGACAGGAGGTGTGATCGTCCGTAACACAGGATACGGGTGAGAAATTCTCCTCGGTAGCCCTGATAACATCCCAGGCTGTACATTTGGCAGGGTCCACGTTCAGCTTATAACCGCCTCCTTTTCCTCTGACACCCTTGACCATCTGCACCTTAACAAGATCCTTGATTATGGCTTCAAGGTATTTTTTGGACATTCCCTGTCTTTCGGCGATATCACCGAGCGCAATATATCCGTCTTTTTCATGCTCTGCGAGATCGATCATAACGCTGAGCGCATATGTACCTTTAGTGGAAATAAGCATCCCAAAACTCCCAAAAATCAATTAAATCATGACACAAATGATATGATACAATGACAGGGATGGATTTTCAAGAAGCTGTAAATTACATAGAAAATACAGGCTCATCGGGCATAAAACCGGGCACGGAGGTCATAAAAGAGCTTCTCGGCCGCCTGGGCAACCCGGAGAAGGGCCTTAATGTGATCCATGTGGCGGGTACCAACGGAAAAGGCTCCGTTTGTACCTATCTTGAGTATGCCCTTCTGGAATGCGGACTTAAGGTCGGAAGATATGCTTCACCTTCGGTATTCAGATATCTGGAAAGGATAAGGCTGGGCGGTGAGGATATCACCGAAAGCGATTATGCGGATGCCGTATCCGAAGTGAAAGCGGCAGCCGAAGGCATGGAATTTAAACCTACCGGATTTGAAGCGGAGACGGCAGCGGCATTAAAGTACTTTGCAGATAAAAAAGCAGATGTTATTATAATCGAATGCGGCATGGGCGGACTCGAAGATGCGACCAATGTATTCGATTCTCCGCTTGCCTGTGTCATCACGTCCGTGAGTATGGATCACATGGCATTCCTCGGAGACGATCCTGAGAAGATAGCGGTCAATAAGGCCGGCATCACCAAGAAAAATACACCTGTTATCATATCTCGAATGCCCCGTATTTCCTGCAAAGGAAGAGAATATGACCCTGCCCTTATCCTTGAAAGAGAGGTGGGGTTAAGAGGGGGTATCTGCATCCGTGCCGACGAGGATATCATTCCGGCCGGGTTTAATAATCCCCTGCCCGGAGCATATCAGAAGGATAACCTGAATGCCGCTCTCCATGTGCTTCAGACTGTGGAAGAAAGGCTTCGGGAAATGTTTCCGGACAAGAAAATATCACATGATATTTTTATAAAAGGCATATCCAAAGCCGCATGGCCGGGGAGATATGAAAGGGTTTGTGACGATCCCGTCATCATAAGGGACGGAGCGCATAACCCTGCCGCGGCTCTTGCGCTGAAAGAGTCACTGGAAGGCGATGAAAGGCTTCCGGAAGATAGAAGGATCCATTTAATAATGGGTGTTTTTAAAGACAAGGATTACATGGAAATCCTTCGTATCATGTTGCCTCTTGCCATATCATTTACTGCTATAGATCTTCCCGACCGTAAGAGGGGGCTGCCCTCGGATGAGCTGGTCTGTGCTGCCGGAAATGTCTGTGAAGAGCTTGGCCTTACCGGTAAGATCCGTATATCTAAAGCGGACGGTTTATATGATGCCCTCCCGGCAGTATCCCGTTCCGGAAAGTCCGGATCCGATATATCCGAAAATGCCGGATCTGCGGGCAAAACCTGCGAAATCCGGGATGTTTACGTTGTCTTCGGTTCTCTTTCCCTTATGCAGCTCTTTATTTCTTAAATCTTTAGAAACCGCTTTTCAATCAATAGTATTCACTATATATCTATGATAAAATCAATGTGTATAACTGTATCCGTTCAGCGGGGTTATAAATGGTTGTTTTTCTCACAAGTTCATTCGTGGAATACAGGGCGATAGCCGAACCGGGACCTGCGCACCTGCGCGGGGATTACGATTTTATCGGCAATCTGCAGAAATACTGGAGGGAAAACTCCGGTTTATTGGTCGTGTCCGCAGATCCCGATGACTTTGAGAATAATGACGGCTCCGCAGGCAGATATGCCCAGGCCTTCTCCGAGGCCGGATTTGGCATAGAAAAGACCACCGTACTCGATCACAGGAACTCCGGGGAGGCCTTTGAGCTGGTAAGGAATTCGGATGTGGTGATCCTTTCGGGCGGATTGGCGAATGCACAGAACGGATTCTTCAAAGAAATCGACCTTAAGAGGCTCCTGATGGGATATCCGGGCATTATAATCGCTCTCAGCACCGGAACGATCAATTCTTCCGATACCGTATATCTGATACCCGAACTGGGCGGAGAGAGCGTAGAACCCGGCTTTAACCGCTTTTCCGAGGGCCTCGGGCTTACAGACAAGATAATCCTGCCTCACAGCGAATATTTAAGATCCAAAAAGGTCGGCGGATTCAATGTGATGGAAGATATTGTGGTTCCGGACAGTAAGGACAGGGAATTTTACCTGATCGACGACGGAAGTTACTTCCTGATTGACGGTGACGTCACAAAATTCTTCGGAAAGGGCGAAGTCTTGGAAAATGGGGCTTTGCGCATGATTGACAGTCATGTCAGCGAAAGTGACTGGAATGCCGTTATGACAGGCGGTTACATATGTGTTTTTGAGATAAACTCCAGTACAGGCAAGCTTATCAGCAAATTCACAGGTGATTTTTTGCAAAAATATGACGTCAGTGTCGACAAAGCAAAGGACTTCGGAGCCTTCATACAAGATTTTGCGTCCAAGATACTTATAGAGAGAGAAAGGGAACTTCTGATAAGACAGACCACCCGTGAGACGGTCGAAGCCGAGATAGAATCCATGGGCTGCTTTTCCAGGACTGTGCACTCGGAAAGAGGCGGATTCAGAAGGGCTATGGACATCCGTATACGTCCTCTTGCCGGGGAAGAGAACAGTATCATATGCATCATTCAGGACATTACCGAGATGATCGACAGGGACTGGATGACGGATATCCTTTCCAGAGCCGGATTCCTCAGAGATGCCGAGAAATGCATAAGCAAGCTGGATCTTTCAAAGGGTTATTCGCTTCTCTATACCAATATCCGCGGTTTTAAGACCGTTAACGATCTTTTCGGTGAGGAGATCGGAGATAAGGTCATATTCATGGTCAGGGACCAGATCAAAGATGTTCTGGAGCCCCTTGTTCTCGGACGTCTCGAGAGCGATCATTTCGTGGCCATTATCAGGAATGAATATCTTAGGGCCACCAGGATGAAAAAGCTCACCCAGATGACCTACAGAAGCATTTATAAGCAGTATGACTTTAATGTAACATGTGGTATTTATCATATAGTCGATACCGGTCTTTCCGTAGGACTGATGATAGACAGGGCCAAGCTTGCGGAGTCCAATATAACCAATTCCGATGCCATTCTGTACACCGATTACACGGACAGGATGCGCACTGATTATGTAAACCGCATGATCCTTATCTCCGATCTCGGAGAGGCGGTCAAGAACAGGGAACTTGTATCCTTCTATCAGCCGGTAGTCGATACCATAACCCACAAGGTGGTATCCGCCGAATCGCTTGTCAGATGGATGCATCACGATATGGGAATGGTATCCCCGGGACTCTTCATTCCCGCACTGGAGCAATCCGGTAAGGTATCCAGAGTCGATATGTATATGGCTGAGAATGTCTTCGGTATGCTCATGAAGAATTCCAGGGAGGGATATCCCCTGGTTCCCGTATCAATAAATCTGTCCAGGGTTGATTTCTACGATCCCACGCTTCTCGACAGGATCAAGGAAATGCTCGACAGCGATGAATTCCCTCAGGGTGCGGCAAAGATCGAGATCACCGAGTCCGCATATGCGAACCTTGAGAGCAATGCGCTCGATTTCCTGAAGGTCATGAAGGAAAAGAAGGTAAGGATACTGCTTGACGATTACGGCAGCGGAATGAGCTCGCTTTCCACCCTCGAGAGCTATGAATTCGATACCATCAAGCTCGATATCGGTTTCATACGCAAGATAGGCCAGAGCGACAAGGCGGAGAAGATAATCAAGTCGACGATAAACATGGCTCACGCGTTCGGCGCGGATGTCATTGCGGAAGGCGTGGAAAATGAAAACCAGCTTGCGTTCCTTTCCGATGCGGGCTGTGACATGATCCAGGGTTATTATTTCTATAAGCCCATGCCCGAGGATGAATTCTGCAAGATAGTAAACAATCCCACCAAAACAGAGATGCTTTTAGGCTGGGGAAAGGAATAAGCCATTAACAGGATATATGAGATCATGGCTCCGTGTCATTTCGGCATGGAGTCCGTGCTGAAAAAAGAGATAACCGACCTTGGATATGACGTAACCTCCGTCTCCGACGGGAGGGTTACTTTTGTCGGCGATTCCGAGGCCGTAGCCAGGGTCAATATATGTTCACGCACGGCGGAAAGGCTGCTCATAAAGGCAGCCTCTTTTAAAGCGACCACATTTGACGAACTTTTCGAAGGGGTAAAGGCCGTAAGGTGGGAGGAATTCATTCCCGAAAACGGAAAATTCTGGGTGACCAAGGCTTCAAGCGTAAAATCCGCTCTCTTTTCACCTTCGGATATACAGTCCATAGTCAAGAAGGCCATGGTCGAATCCCTCAAGGGTGTATACCATATAGAGCACTTTCCCGAGGACGGGGAGTCTTTTCCGTTCAGGGTCTTTATCTACAAGGATGAGGTTACCATCGGACTTGACACCACGGGTGAATCGCTCCATAAGAGGGGCTACAGGAAACTGACGGCCAAGGCACCGATCGCCGAGAACCTTGCAGCGGGACTTATAATGCTCACTCCGTGGAGAGGGGACCGCATACTGGTCGATCCTTTCTGCGGAAGCGGCACATTCCCGATAGAGGCGGCGCTTATGGCGGCGAATATGGCGCCCGGAATGAACAGGTTCTTCACCGCCTGCGACTGGGAGCATATCGTTCCGAAGAATGTGTGGAACGATGCATATGAAGAGGCAAGGGATCTGGTGATCGATGTAAAAGAGACCGATATCCAGGGGTACGATGCGGATCCCGAAGTGATCAAGATAGCCAGGAAGAACGCCGCGGATGCAGGTGTAGAGCATCTGATCCATTTCCAGACAAGGGATGTGGCTGCGCTTTCGCATCCGAAAAAGTACGGATTCATAATCACGAATCCTCCCTACGGAGAAAGACTTATGGATAAGTCCGAGGTGGGAGATCTCTACCGCGTGCTCGGCGAAAGATACAAAATGCTCGACAGCTGGAGCATGTATATCATCAGCTCCTACGAAAAGGCGGAGAGCGATATAGGCAGAAAAGCAGACAAGAACCGTAAGATATATAACGGTATGATGAAGACTTACTTTTACGAATTCAGGGGACCCAAGCCTCCCTCGAGGAAGAAGGATTAAATGTCCGGACAGGTTAAGAAGGTTCCTTACGTCAAGTTCATAGACCCCCAGCTCAAGACCGGGGATATAAGACCTTCGGGCAGGCTTTATACGGGACTGCTCTGGAGTTTTCTTTTTGCTGCGTGCATGGCGGTATGCCTTTACTATTGCATGGTCAAGCCGATCGTCATCACAAGCGCCAATGTAAGCGATGATAAGCTGATAGATCTGTCGGAGCTGATACCTCTTTCCGCGGCGCCTTCGGAAAACGCAAAAACCGTTTCGTTCAGTGTTCCCGCAGGTGTCAGGGCGGCGGATATCGTAACCGAGAATCTGTACAACGAAAGAAGATTTCTTGTGCATATCAATACGGATTCCGATGACTATTTCGGATCCATGTCAGAGACCGGAGTTTCCGTCGATGCGGGCAGGATCACGGGAGATCCTTCGCTTGTGAGCAGGTGTTCGGTTGCGTATACGAGTGCCGGAGCACTTCTTGTTTTCGATATGACCGGCGTATACGAATACATCCTGTCGATAGATGAAAATACCGTTACGATGGAGGCTGTGGCTGCGTCCGATTTATATGATTTCATAGTCGTCATGGATCCGGAGGACAGTTATTCGGCAGCAGGCGTACTGACCGATGTGGCCGGAAGGTGTGAAAGCATGCTTTCCGCAGACGGCATAAAGGTTTATATCGCGGAAGCGGATGCCGCAGAGGGAAAATATGTGACCGCGGCGCAGCTTACCGAAGAGACGGGAGCGGACATATTCATCGGGCTCGGAGTATCCCATGACGGAGCGGATCATCACGGGATAAAGACGTATTACGATCCGATGTATTATATCCCCGGATACGGAAGCATCCGGCTTTGCGAAAGCTGTCTTACGAACACCGCGATCGCGGTATCCGACAGGGCCGTAGGTATAGAGGAGGCTCCCGAAGGAAGTGTTTTATATGATATAAATGTTCCGGCGGCATATATTACCCTCGGAAACAGCGATAACAGCCGCGAAAACGAACTGATGACGGATGATTCCTACAGGGAACGCCTGGCTAAGGGATTATACAAGGCAGTGCTCGAAGCGGCCGGAAAGATTGGAGAAGAGTAATGAAGAGACTTATTTTTGCAACCGGAAATAAGGGCAAGATGCGCGAGATACGCGAGATCATGGAAGGCTGCGGACTTGAGATCCTGTCCATGAAGGAAGCGGGAGTCGATCCCGAGATCGTGGAAGACGGAACGACATTCGAGGAGAATGCGATGATCAAGGCCAGAGCGGTGCATGAGCTGCTCCCGGACGATATCGTGCTTGCCGATGATTCCGGACTTGTGGTCGATGCACTGAACGGTGAGCCCGGCATATATTCGGCAAGATATCTCGGAGAGGATACTCCCTACAGCATCAAGAACAATAACATAATCGAAAGACTCGAAGGCGTTCCGGATGAAAAGAGAACCGCCAGATTCGTCTGCGCCATAGCGGCGGTTTTACCCGACGGAACCGAAAAGTGCGTAAGGGAGACTGTTGAGGGACGCATCGGATACGAGGAAAAGGGTGAGTTCGGATTCGGATACGATCCCATTTTCTATTGTCCCGAGATAGGGTGCTGTACCGGTGAGATCCCCGAACTCGAAAAGAACAAGATATCCCACAGGGGCAAGGCACTCAGAAAAATGAGAACGGAGCTGGATCTTTGAAAAAAGCAATAATCGTGAGCGATACTCACGGAAACAATACCAATTTTCATAAGGTGATGAAGATGCATCCCGATGCGGAATTTGTGATCCACTGCGGGGATGTCGAAGGCGGTGAGGACGATATAAGATGCAGCGTAAAATGCCCTCTTTACCTTGTCGCCGGCAATAATGATTATTTCGGAGCGCTTCCGAGGGAACTCGAAGAACAGCTCTTCGGACACAGAGTCTTTATCACGCACGGTCATCACTACAGGGTATCCGTTTCGATAGAGATGCTCAGGGATGAAGCGATAGCAAGGGATTGTGACATCGCATTCTTCGGACATACGCACAGACCTGAGGTCAGCTACGGTGGCGGATGTTACATCGTTAATCCCGGATCACTTTCATATCCCAGACAGGAAGGCAGAAAGCCGAGCTTCTGTATCTGGGAGGTCGATGATAAGGGTCAGGACCATTTCACGATCGGCTATCTGAATGATGGCATGATGTGACGAATATGCTTAAAAAACCGTCTATACAGCTGTAGGGACGGTTTTTGTTTTGTTTTTTGGGAGCGGATATATGAAAAAGAAGATCGTTTTATGGATAATGACAGTGCTTACGGCATGTGCTTTGGCCGGATGCGGAAAGGCTACCGATCTGTTGCCTGCAGATGATCAGGCGGCAGTTACCCCGGTGACTTCCGTCGCTCCGTCATCTGCCGGAAATACGGATCCTGTCACTCCGGTGACACCTTTATATTATTTTGATGAGTCGCTTATAAGCGATGAATATCTTGTCGGAATGGATTATTTTACCGGCGATTTCCTTGAGTATGCTCCGACAGTCATCGTAAAGGTCAGATATGACGGCAGGATCGAGGTGGGATTCGATCACACACTTTTAAACGGTGAGGAATATACCGATATACGCTATTTTGATCTTACCGAAGAGCAGTATGCGAATATCGAAAAAGAGATCGATCTTCGAACGCTTTTCTTGCTCGATCCCGAGGAAGCCGACCCGGAGACTACCATGGACGGAGGCTACAGCAGTCTGATCATATATGACAAAAACGGTGATGTCTATAAAGTGTGCGGCGGATTCTGCCCGCATAACAAAGATTTTAATCGTATGAGCAGAGTGATCTCCGAAAATCTTCCCGAGGAATTTTTTAAGTTTTGCGATGAATATAAGCTTGCCTGGCAGAGGGAAGAGGACTTTGAACCGTATGCAAACCACAGTGATGAGTTTAAGACCAAATACGGAGTATTCCTGGACTATGACGGGGACTTAAGCGAACTGGATAAATACAACTATATTGTCATAGATGCGCAGTATCACAGCAGGGATGAGATAGTTGATTTCAATTCCGGATATCAGAAGTATGTCTACAGCTATATCAATATCGGCTCTCTCGAAGATTTCAGGGATTATTACGATGAATATGCCGATCTTACCCTCGGTGATTACGAGAACTGGGAAGGCGAAGAATGGATCGATGTATCCGATGAGAGATGGCAGAATTTCATTCTTAATGAGCTTGCTCCCGAACTTCTTGAAAAGGGCATAAACGGTTTCTTCGTTGATAACTGCGATGTGTATTATAACTATCCCACAGAAGACATTCTTAACGGTCTTGCGGTCATCATGAGAGGACTTAAGGGTATGGGCTGTGATGTCATCATCAACGGCGGAGATGCGTTCCTTGATGCCTACTGTGATTCGATGGGTTCATGGACGGATGTCATCACCGGCATCAATCAGGAAAGTGTCTTTTCATACATCGACTGGGACACAGGTGCACTGACCTATGCATCCGATGAAGACAAGGAATATTTCCTCGATTACATCGAAAGATACGGCGATAAGGGAGCATATATCTTCCTTCTCGAATACGTGGATGACATTCCCGAGAACAGGCCTTTACACGGCAGTATCAAGAATTACTGCGAGGAACACAATTACCTGTACTACATTTCAGATTCCATAGACCTTGATTAAATGTGAAACAGTCAGAGGATGTTTCCTCTGACTGTTTTTGCATGTTACTGTATGGATGAAACTGAGTTGATAAGCTCTTCTTCAAGCCCTGAGTCAACACCGGCTTTGGAAGTTGAGATGTATATGAAGAGGATCCTGTCGGGATATACTTTGATCAGAAATGTCTGATGGTTTCCGTCACTGTCGAAAGTTAATTGTCTGAAGCTGACTCCGTTAATGGTGACTTCTTTGTCTATGATTGTTTTGTATGTGAAGAAGAGTTTTTCATTCTGCTGTGCCTGAACATTTTCGACGAATTTATCGGCAGTGAAATCTCCGGGATTGTCCTCGGAAACAACTATAAGACCGCCGGGAATGCTTTCTATCGCATATTCTGCTTCAAAAGAACCCTGTTCTCCCTGAAGTATGCAATAACTGTAGGCAACCATGTAGTCCGCGCATTCTGTGGGGACTTCCTTGAAGATCATACCTTCCGGAGGCGTGATGGTTATTCCGAATGTTTTGTTGGTATATACTTCGTTTTTGACTGTTCCCGGTTTATACCCGCATCCTGTTATGAGAATAGCCAGAGCGATTGCAGGGATGACAGAAAGTAGTTTTTTCATGTTATTCTCCGAAAATCTATTATCGGGAACCATTATAACACTCGGTATAAATACAGTCATTTGCTTGTTTTGAACAGCATTTGATAGTATAATTCAACTGTTTTTCGGGGTGTGGCTCAGCTTGGCTAGAGCACCTGGTTTGGGACCAGGGGGTCGCAGGTTCGAATCCTGTCACCCCGACACTATTTTATAGGCTCAGAATGCTGGTGAATACTGCATTCCGAGCTTTTTTGTTGCTTATAAGACCGTGTCTTTTCGTGTCTTTCCCGTGTCTTTCGAGGTTATTCGGGTGTTGCAGTTTATTTCGCAAATTTAAAAATTGATAGTTTTTGCGAAACGGTATACAATTAACTAAAAGGTGGTAACAGTGAAATGAAATTAATTAAAAGAGATTATTATCTGAATAAGCTTTTGGCTGTTAAGAATATTCCGGACATAAAGGTAATAACAGGAGTAAGACGAAGCGGCAAATCCAAATTAATGGACGCTTTCATAGATTTGATATCCGGTGATGATAGGGCTAATATTGTCCGAATCAAGCTGAACTTGAAGAAGTTCGAGAATCTTTTGGATGCAGACAAACTTTATGACTATATAGAAAAGCAATATGTTGAGAGTAAGACTAATTATTTATTCATTGATGAAATACAGTTGTGTGAAGGCTTTGAACGCATAATAAATAGCATTTATGAAGAAGAAATCTATGATATTTACCTTACCGGATCAAATGCATTTCTTTTATCAAGTGATTTGGCTACGCTGTTCGGCGGAAGGGTTTATGAGATAAACTTATACCCATTTTCATTTGATGAATACCTTATGTACTATCCTTCAGATGATATAGATGAAGCCTTTGATTCCTATGTGAAAAAGGGCGGAATGGCCGGTGCGTATTTATATAAAACAGAGGAAGATGCAAGAAAATACGTTAATGGTATATATAGGACCACCATTACAAAGGATATTGTAAAGAAATTTAAGATAGAAAACGAAGATCTTTTGATAATGATTGGAAACTATCTTATGGATAACGTGGGAAATCAAACTTCGATAAGAAATGTGGCTTCTAAGCTGACTTCCGGCACCTACAAGACTAATGATAAGACCGTAGGTGCGTATATGAATTACTTTTGCCGATCGTTCCTTTTTTATCCAATCCAACGTTATGACATAAAGGGGAAAAGATATCTGGAATCAGATAAGAAGTATTATCTGTCTGATCTTTCGTTTAGATTTTCTGAGATAGGAACCAAAAATGCTGATTACGGCCATCTATACGAGAATATAGTTGCAATAGAACTTCTTAGACGCGGATACGAAGTATATGTAGGTAAATTATACGAAAAGGAAGTGGATTTTGTCGCAATCAAAGAAGGCGAAAAGATATACATTCAGGTATCTGATGATATTACCAGGGAGGATACTTTTAAGAGAGAGATTTCGTCACTTTTAAGCATTAAAGATGCTTATCCCAAAATGCTGATAGCCAGAACAAAACATGAGGAAAGTCAGCATGAAGGAATAAGGATTATAGATATCGCCCAGTGGCTTTGCAATTCGCGAAATTAAAATTATTTAAAAATTGCGAAATGAACGCAAAAGCCTGTAACTAGTATATACACTAAAGTAATCGAATTATGATGCTTCTTGATTCCATAAAAGAAATATATATATCGAATAATAAACCAAAGACCTGGGAACATGTTCAGGAAGTTGCAGAAACGGCGATATGGCTGGCTGAAAGGCATAGTCTTGATTCGGAGAAGGTTAAAATTGCTGCTTTGTTACATGATGTAAGTGCCATTATGTCTCCTCAAGAAATGTATGATATTGCAATTTCCCGTAACATGTATGTTGATCCCGCAGAGGAAAAGTATCATTTTCTTTTGCATCAGAGAATATCAAGGATTATAGCCGAAGAACGATTTGGGATAATAGATGAGGACATCCTGAGTGCAATAGAATGCCATACAACCTTAAAAAAGAATGCAGATATGTATGATAAGGCAGTGTTTATTTCTGATAAAATTTCATGGGATCAAGAAGGCCATCCTCCGTATTATGAAGAATTAAAATCGTTGGCTGCTGAATCATTGGATGAAGCTTGCTATTTTTATATTAATTATTTGTTTAAAAACAATATGCTTTTAATGCCGCATCTATGGATAACCGAAGCTTATGATGAATTAAAGAGGCAATAAAACGCCATCCGAAGATGGCGTTTTCATGATAAAAATCGTGTCTTTATCGTGTCTTTTTTCGTAGAGTCTCTTCCAAAGCGTTGATTTTACCGGGTTTCTGAGAACCAACATTGGTTCGAATCCTGTCACCCCGATGCTTGAAACCGCGTATTTATGCGGTTTCTTTTATTTTGGGACATTGACTTTAAGTTGACTTATCCGATGTTTTCCAACAGATGCTGATTTTCAAGATCCTCATTCATGATATATGAGTATGTCATCAATATTATTCATCAATTATTTCAAAATACTTGATATCGAGAGATACAACCTCACCTTTTTCACCTGTAAGAGAGTTATACATAGGCGTTAAGCCATTGAAAGTTCCATAAATAGTAAGGATATCTCCCTCTAAAACTCTTAGATACTCGCTGTCGGATGTGTCTCTGTCATCCATTATCCAAACCTCTTTTTCCATATCTACGGACCAATACCAAGCGCTCGAATAATCCTGTGCCCATCCAGCTCCGATAGCCTCGTTTGCGCTTGCAATGTCATATGGAAATGTAATGTAGTAATGGTGATACGTATCTGAAGGAGAATCAACTTCTTTTACGGTTGATATATAACAAGTAATATGGAAATTTTGCCCCACATATGCATCGGGCTTTCTTTCAATACTTTTGTACTTGGGGAGAAGGTCAGAGCATGAAGCGATAAATTTCTCCCTGCTCATTGGTGGTGCTGATGTATCGGGATTTTCAGACACATCTTTATCGCTCACCGCAGGGTCTTTTGGCGTATCGAGGAACTCGGAAATATCTATATCGGTATCACGAGATGTATCATCAGCTATAGACGAAGATGACAAAAAATCCTCAAAAAATGAAGGCGGATTTTTCAAGACCACTACGCATAAAATACTAACAATAGCAATCACACCAAAAAATATGGCGAGAGTTACGCCACCAGATAAAGATTTTTTGGGAGTTTCATTATTCCCTCGAAGCGCATTATCCTGCATATTTATATTCATGGGGTTTCCACAATTGGGGCAAAACTTTGACGTGGAGTCGGTACCACAAATGGGGCATATCATATGCTACCTCCTTATTGGTGGTTTTTTTCAGTGTACAACCCGTGTCCGTTTTATGTCAATTGACCGGTCAAGGGCTTGAAGGTTGGCTTTATGTTGGCTATTATTATGATGATGTCCTCGATGTATTGATTTTACTGGGTTTTCTTGGGGTGGTAGATGTTCGAATCCTGTCACCCCGACACTTAGAGCCCCTTCGCGAGGAAACATTCTTCCGAGTGATCAGGGGCTCTTACTGCCCGGACCAAAGAAAATAATAATGAGGGGAAAAAACATGGCAAAGAAAAAGATTGATTGGGAAACAGTGGCAAAGGACAAAGAAGTACTCGCAAGAGCGGAGTCTCTGGTAAAAGAGGGCGCCGCTATGGGAGGCGCACTTCCGAAGGAGATGTGCGATGAACTGAACGCACTGACGGGAAATAAGTGGACAGACAAGAAGTACAAGGAATTCTGTGATGTATATGATTTTCCGTGGGAAGCGGAAGAAGTGGTATACGCACTGTTTCATGGCGGCGAATTCCCGGACAAAAAGGAAGAAGAGCTGTTTGCGTGGAAGATCGAAGAATCCATTGACAGCGATCAGGATGCGATCGCATTTTTCTACATGTGCCAATATGAAAACGATAGTGAAAGATGCAATAAGTACGAACAGGTGGATGTCAAACCGCTGAATGAGGAGATCCTTCGTGCATTTGCCGGCTGGGAGATCGAAGAAGATTGGGAAAAGAATGATTATGTGACATTTTGGTGCAGCAATAAAGAGGTCTATGGCTATAAGAAAATGCTGAAGCTTTACAACGGATATCTTAACCGCCTTTTATCCTGCAGAATGATCAATTTTGACGAGAAGGAAAAGGAGACGGTGATCAGCCTTCTCCGGAAATATTACAATCATATTTCTTCCGACTTCGATATCAACAAGGCCCGTCAGGCGAGTGAACCGGAAATGCCAAGCCTGTTTGGGGCAAGCGAACCCGAGGGAACAATGACCAGAGAATTCCTGGAAGAAAACTGGGTGGTATCATCCTATGATGAGGGAGAAGACTGCCAATTGGATTATTACATGCATGAATTAAAATGTTTCCCCGGTGAGAAGGCATATTGTTATTCCCACGAGGATGATGAACTGCGTGAGCTGGAGATCGTACATGTGATAGCACGCATGGATAATGCGGAGTTGTATGACGAGTTGATTGGGGACGATGATGTGCTCATCAACGGCGAAGAGGAATACGGTGCGGATTGCAGTGCGGAGTTTACCGGAAAGTTCAGCTGTTATCTGATGTGGTTTAAAGAGATATAAGGAGGGCAGGTAGCTATATGAGAGTATATTTCAGAAGGACAAACCAATTACTGACAGTTGCTGAGATCATACAGATGGTCCGCTATGACTCTGATGAGGTAGGTCTGGTTCTTCCTTATTCGAAGAATCATGAGCAAAGAGGCTTTGATGCTTACCAGTCTACGGAAAAAGTTGATGAGTCGGAATACAACCATTGGTGCGAACAGCTGATGCGAAACGGTTATCTGGACCTGAGCAGAACCAAATTTGTCTTTAGGACCGGTAAAGGATAATATTCGAAATCGTTTTCAGGTTTAAAACTGCATTTAAAAGAGTATAATATCCCGTGTGCCTTTATCGGCATTATGAGGGGATAAATGTTAGCAACATATTTTTCGGTAAATTTTTTAACGGTGATGATATTGCTCGCGATCATCGCCATGATGTATGTCAACCGTGATGTCAAGATTCCGGCTACAAGTCTTTTTGCCCTGAGCATGATCTTCATGATACTTCTTACGGTTGCCGGGACTTTTGACGTATGGACCGATGTGAGCGTTCTTTCGCCTGAAGAGGCGGCAAGAGTGGTCATGCTCAGACGTATCGGGAGTGCTTTCGGTTATGCACTCAGACCCTGCGTTATTCTTGTACAGATCCTGATAGTTCTCCAAAATTGGAAGTACCGGTTCTTAAGTGTCATTCCCGCAGTGGTGAATGGCATTGTCTACATTGCGGCTCTTTTCGGCAGCAGGATTGCATGCTTTATTGATGATAATAATTCGTGGAATCCCGGCGGACCGTTAAGAATGACTATCTTCTATGTCCTCGGAATATATCTTCTTATCCTTTTGATCATTTCCGTCCGTGCATTCAGCTCGGGTGACAGAAAAAAGAGTCTGATACTGCTCGTGATATTTGTACAGGCAGTTTTGGCCGGACTTCATGAATATATGATCGGAACCGAGGGATACTCAAATATCATAATGGCGTTGTGTATCCTGGAGTATTACATATATCTGACCATTATATACCGTCAGGAACTCACCGATAAGCTTGATGCCAATATCGATAAGGCTGAAGAGGCCGGAGAAAAACTGAAAAATCTCAGCGTGGAAGTCATGGCAGCCCTTGCCAGTGCCATCGATGCAAAGGATCCATATACTCACGGACATTCTTCGAGAGTTGCTGAATATTCGAGAAAACTTGCCGAGATGAACGGGAAAAGTGAAGACGAATGTGATGAGGTTTACTACGCAGCACTGCTTCATGATGTAGGAAAGATCGGTGTCCGTGACTCCATCATTACCAAAGACGGAAAGCTTTCTCCCGATGAATACGAAGAGATAAAGAAGCATCCTTTTTACGGAGCCCAGATATTGCGTCAGATAAGCGAATATCCTTACCTGAGCATCGGAGCGTGCGGCCATCACGAGCGCTATGACGGCAAAGGTTATCCTTTCGGCCTTAAAGGTACAGACATTCCGGAGATTGCCAGGATCATATCCGTAGCCGATGCCTATGATGCCATGTCTTCAAAGAGAAGTTATCGTGAAGCGATTCCCCAGCAGATCGTACGTGAGGAGATTGTAAAGGGAAGCGGTACCCAGTTTGATCCTGAGTATGCGAGACTTATGCTCCATATGATCGATGTGGATACGGAATATGAGATGAGTGAGCGCGAAGAGGTAAGGGAACTTGCCGGTAAAGACGAGCTTGTCATCGGAGAATACAGAAGCAAGATCTCAGAGGGTATGCTCATTACCCGCAGTGTAACCGGGGTCTATATGACCATAAGCGAAAATGAGAAAGGGCACGGCAAAAAGCCTGTTCCTTCGCTGGTGCTTTTTGATTCTCTTGACGGAAGAGTACATGATACCGAACGCGAGATAAGAGACCTGAATTATTGTGAATTCGGAGAGCTGTGGTTCGACGGAAAGAGCAAACAGTCCGAAGCAAGAAAGATACAGACCACCGTATATCACCACGGATCCGGGGAAGTCAAAAAGAATAATGAATATAAGATAGAAGCCGTTAAGGTTAAGGACCACGTCCTTATAAAGATCCTGGGATATAAACAGATGATAGAGCATATCATCGCACTTCCCGACAGCTCCAGGTATTTTTACATCGGTCTTACCGGTGAATACTGCAAGTACGGTAATGTGAGCACGGAAAAAACCGCAAAAGAAGTGGATGAAAATTTCATCCCGAGGATAGCAGAGGAAGTAAGTTATATTGACGGTCCTGCCGGAGATATCCCGAATGTTCAGATTGACGGATACCGTACGGATGCTTCAAAGGGCATAGAGGTTCGCGATGGACTGAAGATCAGATTTCATGCCAAATGCCTTCCTACGGCGAGACTGGTTTGGCATTGTCCGTTTGTGGATGTGTTCTGTTCGACAGACGGAACAGTGAACGGATCAAATTACCGTGATCTTGCTTTTATGAGATTCGATGGTGAAGCGTGGGAATGCGATCCCAATATCTCACTGGAGCATAACGTCACGACGGAAGATCATTTCAAGGGGTGGGATGACTGGAAGAAGTATAATCATGACGGATTTGACACAACAGTCACTTATAAGGTTGATGAGAACAGGATCACTGTAACCACTGAAAATGCCGGAATATGTGCCGTCTGCACCATTATCATGACCGACATCGACAAGCCTGTATATACGGCTGTCACGGGTGATCAGGTTGCCATCACGGACATCCATATAGAATGATTTTTTCCGTTTTGTAACCCCAATGAATAAAAAGACTGTTATTACAATTATTCTTTTATCCCTTTCTGTTATATCCGCCCTGATCTATCATTCTGTGGTCTCGGGTTCTTTTTCACGTGATAACGGGTCTGAGATCGCGGAACTTGAAGTAATGGATATTCCCGAAGAGATCGTACCGGAAGAGCAGCAGCCCGCGCCCGAGCCTCCGCATTTTGTCATGCTCTGCGACAGGGTTTATAAGACCGGAACCGACCTGACGCTTCTTGATCTTGTTTATGCCGAGGATGCGGAAGGGAAAGATATAACAGGCAGTATCGATATCGTAAGTGACGGCGGGTATAATCCGGATTCTGCAGGGGTATATCAGGTCACATATCGTGCCACCGATGAAAAAGGCCTAAGTTCGGAAGAAACAATAACCGTTTCGATCGGTGATTATGAAAAGAATGATTACGGCTTTGCCCTGGACGGCGATACGATCGGTTTTCTGATAGATCACGGATATTTCGGTTACGATGTATTGCCGGAGGACAAAGCCGGAGATATCGATGCACTTACCGTACTGACTTCACCGACCTCATTCGGTGCGGCATACGATGACGGAGCATGCACATGTTTTCTTTATAAGGTGACGAAGGATCATCTGTACTTTTTCACCAACAAGCATTGCCCGGTGGACAGCGCTGAGACGCTGTGCATTTATGACTATAACGACAATATGACAGAGATCCCCTATACCGACATCACTTTCCTCAAGTATCATCCCGAATATGATGCGGTCGCGAATGGATATCTTCAGTATGACCAGCAGATGTTTGTCGTTCCGATATCGTATTTTAATGTCGATGAACTCCTGACATTCAGGGAGGTTCATGTAGATACGGATGCTTTTGAGAATCTGAAGACCGGTGACTTTTTCCTGATGAATACGCAGTCGTGGAGGAGATGTCAGCAGGATATCGTACTTGAAAACACGGTCATGTACACAGATTGTTATGGACTGACGGCTTATCATTTTGATGAGGATCCGGAAAAGCTGGTTTCCGCCTCTTCACATATGGTGGTCGGTGATCTGAAGAATGCGGTCGGAAGCTGCAGCGGTTCGCCCTGTTTTGATAAATACGGTAATTTCCTCGGATTCATCTGGGGAACGACATATGCGATCGCACCCGAGATCACCTATCTCGATCAGTTTGTTCCGCTTCCGTATTTCCTTGAATTCGCGGATTCGATAGATTATTAACTCTTAACAATATCGGAAAAGCCCCGGCATGGTGCCGGGGCTTTTCCTGTATTCGGGGGGTGCATATGGCTGTTATTCCATCTCTTCAAGCATTCCTACGATGTAGAGGAACTGTGCCTTAAGGTCGTCTTCCATGACTGCGGGATCCTCGGAAAGTCTTTCGATGACATCCTCGTAATCGGAAGTGCCTGCATAAGCAGAACCTCTGTAGAGCATTCCTACCTGTGCAACGCCTGCGGCCCAGGAGGTATCTAAGTCCATCTGACGGGTGAACATATCAGTGGTAACGGGATAGGTTCTGAGCTGACTTTCTTTTCCGTCGGGCTCTTTGTATCTGATGTTGAGTACGCAGTATTCGTTGTTTCCGCTGATGAATGATTCTTCATCATTTCCGTATCTTGATTCTACTTCAGGGATATCCATGTTCGAACCTACGGGAACTATCTCGTAAAGGATGGTAACGGTCTGGCCGGAGCCTACTTCTCCACCGTCCTTGGTATCGTCGGAGAAATCCTCCGCTGCCATCTGGCGGTTCTCATAACCGATGATCCTGTAAGCCGCTACGGTCTCGGGATTGAACTCAACCTGGAACTTGGTGTCCTTGGCTACGGTATAAAGGGTTGACCAGATCTCGTTCTCAAGTGCCTTCTCTGCCTCTGCGGTGCAGTCGATATAGAAGTAATTTCCGTTTCCGTGATCGGCAAGAGCTTCCATCTTGTCGTCTTTATAATTTCCGGTTCCGAATCCGAGACAGGAGAGGAATACGCCGGTTTCTTTCTTTTCCTCGATCAGTTCGATAAGGCCTGCTTCTGATGAGGTTCCAAGGTTGAAATCACCGTCGGTGCAAAGAATGACACGGTTATTTCCGCCTTCTATGAAATATTTCTCAGCGATCTCGTAAGCCTTGATGATTCCGCCCTGGCCGTTGGTACCGCCGCCTGCTTCGAGAGAATTGATGATCTTCTTGATCTCGCTGTGCTGGTCTCCTGAAAGGCCTTCGGCTCTTACGGATGCATCACCTGCGTAGGTGACGATGGAGATGCGGTCATTCTCGGTAAGGTTCTTCTGGAGGATCTTAAGGGCTTCCTGTGCAAGAGGAAGGCCGTTGTTCCAGAACATTGAACCTGATGTGTCGACAAGGAATACGATATTTGATCCGCCGGAGATGTCCACCTTCTCGGCTCTTACACCGACCCTGTAGAGAAGGGTATCTTCATTCCAGGGGCAGGGAACCACGGTCTGGCTTACGGAGAATTTCTCACCGTCCTTGGCTGCAGGATAGGAATAATCGAAATAATTGATCATTTCCTCAATCCTGAGGGCTTCTCTGTCAAGTCCGCCCATGCTGTATCCTTCATTGCGCCATTCGTATGCTTCATAGACTGTACGTCTGAAATTGGAATATGTTGCGGTATCGACATCAGCACCGAAGGTTGAGAATCTGTTGGCGTTCGTGGTGATAAAGCCCGCTTCCGTGATTGAATTGTAGCCTTCGGTATTCCAGGGCTGGTCGATCACTATGGGCTCAATGGGTGCGCTGATAACAGCCGAAACTTCCGCACCATCCGGAACACCCGATACGGCTGCTTCATCGCAGGTTGCCTCATACATGACCATTCCGTTGCCACCGCTGTTGGTTGCAAATCCGAAAAGATCGAATTTGGAATCGGAATCATCGAGTCCGTCATAATCCTTGCCTATGTCGGCAATCCTGTCTCTGATCTGTTCTTCCGTGTATCCGGCTGTGCCTATTGGACCCTGTTCGTCATCCGGAACATCCACGCTCTGTCCGCAAGCCGATAACAGGAGCAGTCCGGCAAGAGCCAGGCTGATGTATGTTCTTAAGCCTTTTCCCAAAGTTTTTCTTTTCATAATATCTTCCTCCGTGTATCTCAAACCCTTAAAAGGATCGTCAGTGCCGGGTTTTATGCCCCTCTGCACTATATGACGGAAGGATTTCGTCCCGGGTCACATTTTTCAAAAAAAAGATTTGACAGGTTTGATGTATTATTGTACTATTCCAATAGTACAAGATAACCGGTGACCAAAGATAGTTTACGGAGGTGGTCTGATGCCCTGGAATTTGGATTCGAATAAGCCGATCTTCATACAGCTCGTGGAGCGGCTTGAATCGGATATCGTATCCGGGAAATATGCTCCCGGGGATAAGCTTCCCACGGTAAGGGATCTGGCCGTGGAGGCCGCGGTCAATCCGAACACGATGCAGAAGGCGTACGGTGAGCTGGAAAGACTCGGACTCGTATATTCGCAGCGCACGAACGGAAGATATGTGACGGAGGATGCGGGACTCATCGAGAAGACAAGAAAGGATCTGGCTGAGAAAACCGCCGAAGAATTCCTTTCCGGCATGAAGGAACTCGGTATCGGCAGGGAAGAAGCCATCAGATTCCTGCAAGGAGGATCTTATGAGTAAATTACTTGAATGCAAAGGGTTAAGCCATGCTTACGGAAAAAAGCGTGCCCTTGATGATATTTCTTTTTCCGTAGAGTCCGGAAAAATAGTCGGACTGTTCGGCCCCAACGGAAGCGGCAAGACCACGCTCATCAAGATGATCGCCGGGATGATCCATGATGAGAACGGTGCTGTAAATATCTGCGGAAATCCCGTCGGAGAAAAGAGTAAGTCGGTCGTTTCGTATTCACCCGACAGAATGGCGTATTCGGCCGGCAAGAAAGTAACGGATCTTCTGGATATGTATGAGCTGATGTATGAGGATTTTGACAGAAAGAGCGCAGAGGAAAAACTGTGTGACTTCGGAATTGAGATTTCGGACTATGTTGGAAAGCTTTCAAAAGGAAATGCTGAGAAGCTTCAGGTGATCCTTACAATGTCCAGAAAAGCAAAGCTCTTTCTTCTGGATGAGCCTTTTAACGGCCTGGATCCGGTTGCCAGGGAGAATGTGATCAGGATCATGATCGGATGCGTACCGGAAGATTCTTCACTGATCATCTCAACTCATCAGATCGGTGAGATAGAACAGATGCTTGATGAAGCGATATTCATAAAGGACGGCGGAATTGTATTCCACAGATCTGTTGATGAGATCCGCAGCGAGACGGGAAAGTCTCTTTCCGAGACGTATATGGAGGAATACAGATGAATAAAAGATCATATAAGCTTGAATCACAAGAGATAAAAAAGGTCATGGTACTCATGACTGTGTTGATCGCTGCGTATTCCGTGCTTTCCGTCGTCTGTGCGTTTGCGGAAAGCAGGTCGACTTCCGGGCTGGCTCTTACATTGAGAATGATACTTATACTTATATCCGCACTGGGCATCATCTGTACCGGAATATTCATGGTCAGAAGGTTTTACGGCATTCTTTTCACGGATGAGGGCCTAATAAAATTCTCATATCCGGTAAGAAACAGTGAGCATCTGAAAGACAATGTCAGACTTGCGGTAATGTGGCTTGGGCTGCAGATACTTGTATTCATCGCATGTTTGGGTATTTCCGAAGCGGTCGGAAAGGAAAGCGTTCCCATCGGACCCGTCGGATCATATACCGGGCTTGTGAATTTGTATAAGAACAACTGGATGGGAGAGTATATGTCCGCTCCCGGGGCAAAGGCTCTGGCAGCATTTGTCATCATGGCTGCAGCTTTTGCCGTGATCGCGGTGAATATTTATATATCGTTTATCTTCACATTGACCGCATCGAACCGTATATGCGGAAAATACAACATCCTTCAAAAGAACGGTGTGATCCTGATCGCCGGGATAGCCATGTTCAATATTCATCTTCTTGTCTCATGGTTATTAACAAGAGTTGAGATCATGTTCAATATGGGCTTTCTGTTTACAGATAAAGGATTTACTGTATTCGGGCCCGATGGAGCTTTTGTCCGCGATATCGAAGGACCTCTGGTATATATCCTGATCTATGGTGTGACTGCAGTGATCATGTACCGCATTAGTAAGAACATCCTGGACAGGAAACTCGATATTTGACCGTGTCTGAAAAAAGAAGAGCAAGTATCATCCGGATACTTGCTCTTTTTTGAACAGGGGGACGGTTCCTCCGTTCACTGAATCGTTGAACGGAGGAAACGTCCCCCTTGTTCACCCCTTGTTCATTTCTTTTTGATCTCGAAAGTAACCTTCTCGGTATCTGCCTTTGCTGTGATCTTAAGCTTCATGCGCTCGAAGAGGTCTTTCGCTACGCTGAGGCCAAGGCCGGAATTGGATCTTCCGGGAGTGTCGTCGCCCGTTACGAAGCTTTCGAAGAAACGTCCGGGCTTTTTGAGGAATTTGTCCACGGGCTTCCACTTATTTTCGAGTGTCATTCCGGTAGCATAAGTCCTGATGTTTACCGTCGATCCGTTAAGGGCGTATTTTGCGGCATTGCCGATCAGATTATCCATCGCCATGGCAAACAGTACGGAATCACCTTTGAATGTGAACTTCTCGGCATCATCCACCTTCCATTCGAGCTTTCTTTCGGCGGATATGCTTTCATACTTTCCGATAAGTTCCCTGCAAATCGCGGAAGCATCTATGGCATCATCCGCCGGTTCATATCCTGCGACGCCGGTTCTGTAGAAAGAGAGTATCTTCTCCGTGCTTTCGTTCATGCGGTCCGTCTCTGAGATTATCTTCTGCTCGTACTGTGCTTTCTTTTCATCGGGCACGCCCCAGATCAGGTTTTCGGCACAGCTTCTTACGACCATCAGGGAAGATTTGTAGTTGTGGGCAAGGGCATTTGTAACACTTCTTTCGTATTCGGCTTTTTCTCTTTTTCTTTTTGCTTTCCTGCATAGAACAAGAGCGGTGATGAAGCAAGACAGGATGATGATGAACCATGCAGCAGCTGTGGCAGCGTTCAGCATGCCCTTATAATTGATCACTTCGGACTGGCATATGATATATCTGTCTGTCATCTCAGATGTTAACTTAACGATATATCCTCTGGTGAAATCGTGGATATTATCCGAGGGAAGCTTCGTGAGATTTGATGCAAAACGTCTGTAGTTTTCATCTGCAAGACTTGCAGCTATCTGATATGCCCGGTCACCGGGATCCAGCAGGTCGTCAGCCAATAAACATTCCTCTGTTTCCGTAACTTCCGAAGGGGCGTATTCAAAGGATAGATCCGAATAAAAGCTTATATCCCCATCAGGCTCGCGAAAAGTGATCACAAGAGGATAGACTATTCCCTCCCTGTAGACGTACTTTTCTATATAAGGGTATACAGGTTCTTCAAATTCACTGATGTCGTTTAAATATGCCGGTTTATCAAGGGGACTGTAGTAAAGCGCGCATATGCGGGTTAATTCTTCTTCGGAATAACATGCCCTTATGTCACAGAGCATACGTTTTCCGCCTTCCCGCAGGACTACGTAATCGCCTCTGGTGACAAGTTCTCCGGTATTCCTGTCGGCAATCCATGTTGCACCGCCGTATTTGTACAGCGGGAAAGAAATCATTGGCGCTCCCGGCAATCCGATCCCGGATTCCAAGAATGCGGACTTATCGTTAAACGCACCGTAAAGAGCATTTACGATATCTTCCTGGGAGTCGAAGGCGTCGGTATTAGGTTCCTCCGCAGTTCCGTCTTCAATGCTTTCCGAACGGCTCAGATACTGCCTCATATAGAGTCTGGCATAAGTTTGTCCGTCAATGGAGTAGACATATGATACTACGGTATTTCTTACAAGCGGGATCATAAGCAGGCAGAGCACCGCACATACGATCGCAGTGAAAAGAATGATCTTTGGTTCTTCTTTTATATTTCTTTTTATCAGTTTTTTCTTTGTCATTTTTTGGTCTCCAGTCTGTAACCATAGCCACGCATCGTGACTATCTTAGCTTCGGAGGTTTCTGTTGCTTTACGGATGTTCTTGATCGGGTTATCCAGATTTCGCGGAAGTGCATCGCTCTCGGCACCCCACACACGTGCAAGGAGCTCTTCCTTGGAAACAAGGCGCTCCGGATGTTCCATCAGGTAAAAGAGAACATCGAATTCCCTGGGCTGAAGAGTAATCTCTTTTTCACCCAGATATAGCTTTCTTTCTTTTCGGTCGGCTGTCAGATCGAGATATGTAATGCACGCAGGCCTGCTGTCGCCGTATCTTTTCAGAAATGCCTTGATCTTGGCGGCAAGCTGAGCCATTGAGAAGGGCTTTATGATGTAATCGTCTCCGCCGCATTCGTATCCTTTCAGAACGTCTTCCTCGGAATATCTTGCGGTGACGAAGATCACGGGAGTCTGTATGCCACGGCGCCTTAAAGCTTTGCACACTTCGAATCCGTCACGCTCCGGAAGTCCGATATCCAGCAGGATCAGTGAATAAAGCGTCTGTGTTGCAAGTTCAAGCCCATCGCTTCCGTTGTCGGAAATGTGGATGCGCCACTCGCCTCCGCTTACATTGCTCAGATATTCCTGCAGATTATCCGCGATATCCGGGTCGTCTTCGATTAATAAGATCTCGATCATAAACATCCTCCGTTTGTGCACATATAGACATTATCACATAAATGTATTCCGAATGTATGCAAAAAAGATCCCGTGGCCAAAAAGCCACGGGACCGTATAGGGAGGGAGAATTATCTCTTGTAAGCAAATTCTGTTCTGTTCACAAAAAATACTATCACTCAGGCTTTTGGGGAAAAAGAGACTTTTAGTATACTTTTTGTATGTATTCACAGACACCTATCCTTATTATCATTGAGAAAGCGTGAAGACGATTCACGAGAAGAAAAAAGGAGAATCAAGATTATGAAAAAATTATCATTAATGCTTATGACAGGCCTTGCCATTACTCTTACAGCCTGTGGTGGTACGGTAGTCGGACAGCCTGAGCCCGAACCTGCAGAGGTTGTGGAAGATGTACGGGAGGACAACGAAAAGGAACCCGAGACCGATCCCGTAGCCGATGTCGATGCTCCTTCCGAGGAATCCCTGATCAATGACTTCAAGGAAGCCCAGGATCTGTGGTTCAGATTTGAGGGCGGAATGGAATCCGATTATTCGGATACCGTAACCGGAGAGATTAATGGTTATGAAATGGAATTCTATCGTGTAACCGAACCCGGCATCGGAACTCTTCAGGAGCTTGAAGACTATCTTTCCGAAAGAGTTGATCGTGACTATGTAAAAGATGCCATGAGCGGAACCGAGATGTACATGGAATCTGACGGTGCCCTTTATGCCTGCCCCGCAGGAAGAGGCGACGATCTTTCCATCGGATGGGTTGAACTTGCTGCCGAAACGGACGGTGAGACCGGAAAAGTCATTGTAACGATCCATCGCCAGGATTGCTATATGGTTCTCGGAGACTGGTATGAAAACGGAGAAGTCGATACCTACGAGTATCCTTTCACAGTAGTAGACGGTCATGCGGTATTTGAATCCATGGAATATCTCTGCGGAAGCTGCCCCATTGAATCTCCCGTTGAAGGATATGATGTCGCTTCACTTGAGGCCGCACTTATGGAAGCTGCAGAAGGAACCTGGGTATCCGAGGACGGTACAAGCCGGTATGAGATCCTTCCGGACGGAAAATTCACATATTATATCGAAGGCGAAGCACAGTATTCAGGCAGTATCACTCCCTCAGGCGCAGACGGCGGTTCATATATGATGAACGGAGAAGATATCAGCGGCACGATCTTCGTTATGGATCTTGATCAGTCCGGAACTCCCATCATTCTCTTTGACGACGGAAGTACGGTTTTTGTAAAAGAGGGAATGGGCTGAGTTAACGGGGGACGGTTCCTCCGCTTTCCGGATAGTTTTATAAATCCAAAGAGCGCCGCGAGATTGAACTGCACCCCGAATGTTAGACAAAACATTCGGGGTGCAGTTCACATCTCGCAGCGCTCTTTCTTTTTGTTCCTTATATTCTTCACACCAGGTCATACCCGGTTATCTTGGCGAAATCCTTATATGTTTTTACTTTAACCCTGCTGTTCAGCGGATAGGGATGGGATGTTTTGTTGAGAGGTACCAGCAGGACCTTTTTTCCGGCCGGTGCATTGACCATGACCTCCGCAATCTGGCAGTAATCATCACCGTACTTTATCAGATCGTTCTTGTACCCGTATACCTCGCCGTCCGCATTGGCTCCGCTTAAGGTAAGCATTATAAAAGTGAGTATCTTTTTGATCAGTACGAATCCTATGATGATCCCCGGAAGTGAAAAAACCAGTGCAAACATCACTCCTTCGAGGTAATCCGACTGTGAGATTATGCATATCGAGGCGATGACGGAAAACAGGATCACGCTGGAATAGAACCTTATTTCATGAAATGTGATCCCGGCATATTTGCATATTACTTCGGGATAATCTTCCGGAGCTGCCGTGCTTTCAAACACAGTACCGCAATACTGACATATTCCCTCGGGAACAGGAGCGCCGCAATTCGGACATGTTCTTGTTTCACTCATGTCATAATCTCCTTTCTGATATAAAAAGGTTATCATTTGCTTCTTTTTATAAAAAGAGACTTTTAGTATACTTTTCGTATGTATCCACACGAATGATGCACATATACAATATGATCAGACTTTTGTATGTTTACGGAGAAGATATGAAGAAAAAGAATTCAAAACTTCATAAAGCGATATCTGTCATTTTCGCTACCGACAGCGAGATACAGGTCATTGCTTTCAATATACTTGCGGTATGCGGCATCGTTGTCAGCATCATAACGGGTGTGGTCAACGGACTGCGCGGTTCGAGTGCGGTCATTCCGGATCTCCTCGGAGTGGTCGGCTCCGTTGCACTTATGTACTATTGCCATAAGACCGGGAACTATAAAAGGGCGATGATCCTTACCGCTTTCCTGATATTCATGGGATTGTTCACTCTCCTGTATTTTATCCAGGGAGGATATCACGGCGGCATTCCCTCATTCTTTATTTTCGGTATCGTGTTCACGGCCTTTTTGCTCGACGGAGTCTCAATGGTCGTTATGATCACTATGGAGCTGGTATGGTACGCAGCACTGATACTTTATTCCTATTTTCATCCCGTCACTCTCAATAATGACGAGAAATTCTATATGACCTGTGTCATCATGGATATGACGCTTGTGGCCCTGTCCCTTGCGATAACCATGTATTTCCAGATACGTGTTTACAGGAAAAAGCAGCAGCAGCTTAACGATGCGATACATGATGCGGATGAAGCCAATAAGGCAAAGAGTGATTTCATTGCCAAGATGAGCCATGATGTCAGAACACCGCTTAATACGATGCTCGCAATGAATGAACTTATAGTCAGCAATACTTCTTCGGAACGCATCAAGGAGTGGGTCAATGACAGTAATGTATCGGGAGAGCTTTTGCTGTCGATGATAGATGATATGCTCGACCTTTCCAGGATAGAAGCCGGAAGGAACATTATACTTTCCGAGCCCTGGAATACCAGGGAGGTATTCGACGAGATCGCCAAGGTGTGGAAACTCAATGCCGCAAGATCCGGACTGGAATTCAAGTATGATTTTGCAAAAAATATCCCCGCTTATCTTAACGGTGATGAAAGCGTCATCCGCAAGATAACCGATAATCTTCTCAGCAATTCGGTCAAGTACACGAAAAAAGGAAGCATACATTTATCCGTAAAACAGGATGATATGCTTGAGATCGCGGTAGAAGATACCGGTGTCGGAATTGCTCCCGAATATATCGATGAGATCTTCAGCCCGTATGAGCGCGGAGTGGAGGAGGTCTATAAGGAGACAAGCGGAAGCGGTCTCGGACTTTCCATTGTCAAGGAACTTGTAGAGGCAATGGGCGGCACGATAAAATGCGACAGTGAACTCGGTAAGGGAAGTATATTCACCGTAAGGATTCCTCAGAAGGAGGTCCTTGTCATCAATATGAAGGCAGAGGAAAGACCGCTGCCCAATGAAAAGAAAAAGTCGGATCAGTTTATTGCGCCCGATGCACGTATCCTTGTTGTCGATGACAATGCTTATAACAGGAAGGTAATACGTGAATTCACCGAGCCCGCACTTATACAGGTGGATGATGTAGAGAGCGGATATGAAGCCGTCGAGATGATCGACATCAAGGATTACGATCTGGTATTTATGGATATCCGTATGCCGCATATGGACGGAATGCAGACTCTTGCCAAGATAAAGGAAGACTATCCCGATTTTGATACTCCCGTTATTGCCCTTACAGGGGATATAATGAATGGAGTAGAAAGTAAGCTTATGTCCATGGGATTCAGCGGATTCCTTGCAAAGCCCGTAAGCCTGACCAGGCTTCTTAAGACTATTGCGGAATTCATTCCGGATAAGATAGTTGAGCTTGATGCAGTAGATGAGAAGGGACTTTCGCCCGAGAAGATTGAGATCGGACAGAGCTTTCTTATTCCGTTCGGCATAGATCTCAAGCTCGCGCTGGAATATTGTGCGGGCAATACCGGAGAATTCGAGACAAGAGCCGAACTGTTTGAAGAATATGCCGATTCAAATATCGCAAATCTTAAAGGTCAGTCATTTACAGATGATTATTACCTTCAGATACATTCGGTCAAGTCCGTGGCCAAGGGCATAGGAGCTTATCTTCTTGCGGAGCTTGCAGAAACTGTGGAGCGCAGGAGAGACGATGATTTTTCGAAGGAAGTTAATCCCCTGATACTTGCGGAATATGAAAGAGTAAGAAAGGGAATTGCCAGGTATAGGGAGGAGATTGCCGTACAATGACTCGCAAGAAAGTAATGGTAATAGATGATGACAGCGTAATGCTTCTGCTGATGAAAAACCAGCTCGAAGCTTTATACGATGTCGAAACTTTTTCATCCGGAATAGAAGCTCTTAAGGAGCTGGAGATGACGGATGCTCTTCCCAATCTCATACTTCTTGATATAAGCATGAGGGAAATGGACGGCTACGAGGTTCTCAGCAGGCTCAAGGCAAGCGATAAGTTCAAGATGATCCCGGTTGTCTTCCTGACCGGAATGACTGATGAGGTATCGGAGTGCAGGGGCCTGGAGATGGATGTCGTAGATTATCTCAAAAAACCCGTTGCCGGAAAGGTTCTCTTTGCAAGGGTGCAGCATTACATAGAACTGTATTCGGACGTCGAGAACAAGGGAAAACTCGACGAGACTCTTTTGGCTTCCATTCCCGAACCGCTTACGGAAAGAGAACTTGAGACGGCAAGGCTTATGGCAGAATTCAGATCCGACCGTGAGATATGTGATATTCTTCATATTTCGATGCCTTATACCAAGAAGCTTGTTGCTTCCGTGAAGGAAAAACTCGGACTTGAAAAACGCGGAGATATAAGGCGTTTCCTGGCCTGAGTGCACTTGAAAAATAATTATACTTTTAGGATGTATCCTCCTCATATATGAGTCTTTATAATCGACATCGTGTAAAGATTCTATATGAGGAGGATTTATATATATGAAAAAGAGAATCGCCATACTTATGGGAGTCCTCGCATTATCCGTATTTTCAGCCTGCGGATCTTCTGCGGATATCGATATCGATGATGTCGAATACGATGAAGATTACGATATCGACCGGGACGGAGACTGGGAAGGGTCTGACAGCGATTCGGGATATACCGAGGCTTCTCCGGATGAAGTTGATGAACTGCTCGGAGTCTGGAAGGGAGAGAATGTATTTGTACTGGAGTTTACCTTTTATCCTGACGGAACATATCATTACAGTTCGGATGGCGGAATGAGTGAAGAAGGTACTTATGAGTTTGACGGAAGCAATCTTATTCTCAATGGACCTGAAGACAATTATCATTGGGAATTTGAATATTCGAGAGGACTTCTCACAGACAATGACGGAACCGAATTCATGAAGGTACTTGAGTTGTCGGAGCTTGAAGCTTCCCTGTCTTCAGATGATGACAATGATGACGATGATGACGATGACTATGATCTTCAGTCCGATATCATAGGTTACTGGCAGGGATATAATACACCTCCCAATGACTGGTTTATCTTCACTTCGAACTGGGATTTCTACTGCAACAGGGATAACGGTTACATTGAGTGGGGAACATATACTTATGACGGTGCATATGTTAACCTGACATTTGTTCCCTCCGGTGAAACAGATTCGTTTTTGTTGTTTGATACGGATTATCTTCTTTACGATCCCTGCGACGGACTGTACAGAACCGACACGGATGATACGGTAGATCAGTGGATCCTTGATGAAGTAGGTAATTAAAAAAATTAAGGGGATATGAAGAAATGAAAAAGAAGTTTTTGGCTGTGCTTTTGGCCGGAATGATGGTCGGTGCACTTGCCGCATGCGGCGGAACCGCAGAAGTTACCGAGGAGCCTCCCATTCCTGTTGAGGAAGAAATTGAAGAGGAAGAACCCGTAGAAGAGGAAGAGCCCGAAGAGCAGCAGATGCTCTCTCCCGATCATGTAAATGATATTCCCGAAGGAGTCTGGCTCTACAAAAAGGGACATAATTACTGGGTTGTTACCGAAGGGCTTTTCTGGCACCTTGTCAATGAATACGGTGAGACTGCCGTAGAGGGAACTCTCTATGCAGAGGACGAGGATACCTTCAGTGTTTATGACGAAGACGGTGAGCTGTACACCACTTTTACAATTACCGAAGACGGTGAACTTTTTGATGAGATCTACATGGAAGAGTATTTTCCCGTAGGTCATCTTCCCGAGAAGTTCCCTGCCGAACTTGCCGATGAGATCGGATTCAATGATATCGCAGGCGAGTGGATCTATCAGGAGCAGGATACCGAGAATTATGAGAATTATAACGATGTAGCCTTTATCCAGATCCGTCAGGACGGAACTTATACCATCCGTTTCTACGATGACGATACAGAGACCGAAGGCGTTATCATCATCGAGCTTGATGAGTATCCCGACGGAACAGCGGTTCCCATTTATTCCTTCTTTGCCGGAGGAAATAATTACTGGGCAGGATGCTACACCGGTGAGCGCGAGGAAGATATCATCTATTTCGGAAACGGCGGAAGCGAAAGACTTGTTCCTGCAGAAGGACAGGGTTGAGGGAGAATACTATGAATATAAAGAATTTAACAAAACTTTTTGCGATCGGAGCCGCATGCGTTCTCAGCATCTGCGGATGCGGAGGTGCGGCTGATGTAAACAACGGAGGAAGTAACGGAGGTTCATCAAATGACCAGCAGCTTGAGGGAGCTGACTGGAGAACCTGGGGAACCATCGATGATTACGGAACCCTTTCTCTTGACGGAACCGACACTGATGTATGTGTATGTCTTTTCGCCGACAGAGCAGAGCTTTACTATGACCGGGAAAATCAGGAGCTCTTTAAGACCATAGACTTTCCCGAGAAGCTTTCCGACGAAGAGTATGAGAAGCTTTCGATCGAATTTATTGATAATACCGGCGATGACAATACCGATATCGTGTTTGTCGTAGGTGCTGAGAATACCGTAGACCGCAGATTCAGCTATATCTATGATTCGGATGTTAAGGATTTTGCATATGATGCATTCTCAGCATATCCCAATCCCAATGTCGTTGATGACAGCGGCGAAGAGGGCGTTGTTGATTTCACCGGAAGATACACCGAGCCCGATTTCGGAAGATGCCTTATCGAGATATCCAAGGAATCCGAAGACAGCTACACCATCGTTGTCAACTGGTCTAACAGTGCTTCCGATGAATCCGTATGGGCCATCACAGGTGCTGCCTACGGCGGAAGCGGCGATGAACTCGTATATACCGATGCACTTTATTATCACCGTACATACGATGAAGACGGCGGCTATGAAGACGAGGACATATACGATAACGGTACCGGAAGATTCTATATGACCGAGGGCGGAATGCTCGGATGGGAAAGCGATAACACCGAGGATGACGGAATCGACGGAGAAGTAATGTTTGAGAGACTTGACCAGTAGGAGATAAATCCATGGTAATGACCTTAGCCGTTCTTATTCTGCTGTGCAGCATATTCGGGATCGTTTATGTCACCACGCAGATAAAAGAAAATAAAATGGCGAAGATGATCGCAATGATCGTATGCATTCTGCTTGCATTTGCATCGGCTGTGTTCATAATTCTTACGCTTTACTTCGCCTGGGCAGTCAGAATGAACTGAATAATCCCGAAAGGGTTTTATTCGGGGGGACTTGAGGCAGTCCGAAAGGACTGCCTCATTTTATTTTGTAAAAGAGTTTGAAATCTCAGCCTTTTAGTTTCATACTTATATCATGAAACCCATCAACATCTATGCACTCACAAGGTTAAACGATCCCGAGCTGATGTCGAAGGTTGAACGACAGATGTCCGGGCGCGGAAGGAATATCAAGATCCGCGAATGGGAAACCGAGGGGCTCAGGCTTTTTTCGGAAAGGCTGCAGCCTGTGTGTTCCGATGCCTGCTCACTTACTTTCTATTATTCTTACACGATGCAAAAGCTCGGAAAAGAATTCGATCTCCTGCGCATCGCTGACGACCAGATAGTCAACATAGAACTCAAGAGCGGTAACGTATCTCCCGAAGCGATACGAAGCCAGCTCATCCAGAACAGATATTATCTCTCCACGCTTGGAAAACCCGTTTACTACTATACCTATATAAGCGGCCGGGACATGCTCGTAAGGCTTTCAAACAGCGGAAGGCTTGTTGACAGTACCTTTGAGGAGCTGGGCGTTCTCCTGGACAATCAGGACGGCATATACACGGGCGATATCGAGGAGCTTTTCAAGGAAGATAAATACCTGATCTCACCGATCACGGATCCCGGAAGATTCCTGCGCCAGGAATATTTTCTCACCTTCCAGCAGCGCGACATCAAAAAGCAGATACTTAAGAACATATCATCCGGTGCCATGCTCCAGGGCTTCACGGGTCTTCCCGGCACCGGCAAGACGATACTTCTGTACGATATCGCGATGAGCATGTCGCGAAAGAATCCGGTCTGTCTTTTCCATTTCGGTTCACACAGAAGCGAGCTTCAGCAGCTCGACGAGCGCCTTAAGAGGATAGATTTCTATTACTGCGACAAGAACACTGTTCCCGATGTGACGAAGGAATATGCGGCCATATTCATCGATGAAGGCCACGGCATGGGAGAGAAGGCATTCGATCTTGTCTGCGCATACAGCAGGAAGTGGAATGCGCCGGTCATCATTTCCTATGACGATGCCCTCTGCGTATCCGAAAAAGAAAGACTCGGAATGGGTGCTGCGGTCTTTGAAAAGCGCGATGATTTCAAGGGCTTCAAGCTGACCAACAAGATCAGGATGAACAATGAACTCTCGACATTTTTAAGGACATTCCTTTCCGCATCCAAGATGTACAAGAGGGAGTATCCGAATGTGTCCGTTGCATACGGCGTCGATACGCAGGAAGCGATGAACCTGATAAGGTTCTATGAAAAAGAAGGATATATGTTCATCTGGGACAGCGGGCTCGGTATCGATATCAGCGCGATGGAAAGCTTCCCCGGCGAAGCACTCACACGCATCGAATCCGCATCCGTTACCGGCAAGGAATTCGACAAGGTGGTGATGCTCCTTGATGATTCTTTTTACTATGATGAAAAGAGATTCCTGAGAAACACCGAATCGGAAGCTGGCGGAGAAACCTCGAGGATAATGAATCTCTTCCACGGACTCAGCCGCGCCAAGAAGAACATCGCACTCGTCATCATGGGCAACATGAAACTCATGGAGCAGATATACCATATCCTGCAGAAATGACAGTGAACAGGGGGACGGTTTGTTGAAATGAAATGAGTCACGGGGACAGTCCCCTGTGACTCATGAACAGGGGGACGGTTCCTCCGTTCACCCATCTGTTCACCCATCGTCAGCTGAGTTCACTTAATTCTCGAAAAAAATGTGAGGATGAGATATAATTCAAATATGCAGTTGACAAAAGAAACCCGAGGAGAGACCGTTTTGACAGATAGACAGACAGACAGACAGACAGCAGGCAGGCGTAGATTCGGGTTCTGTTAGCAGGGCTTTATTTTTGTTAAATTATTTATGTTGATTGGCATTGCAGAGTATTCTGCAGTGCTTTTTTGTTGTGAAGGGTGAACGGAGGAACCGTCCCCTGGTTAACTAGAGGTGTTTTTAATGAATAACATAGATATTGAAAAAATGAAAAGAGAAATAAAAGTAAAAGTTGGTGGTACTGTAGTTTTTTGCGGATTACTATTCACTTTAATGGGATGTGGTAAAACTGTTGTTGATACTACAGTAGAACAACAACCAACTCAAACAATTGAAACTACTATTGATGATCCAGTAGTAGATGTACCTGTAGTAGAACCAACTGCTGATGTAAGTGATAATACAACAGTAGAACCAGAAGCAGATGAATTTGCTGACGCTACATTTGTACAAACAGGAGAAAATAGTTATACATTGCATGTGGATTGCCCTGATAATTCAAATGCTCCAGAAATTCAACAAACTATTGATAGATGTTATAATGACTTATGGAGTGAAATGCTTGGCGTATCTCCTAATTTAGTTAATGCCGTCATGACAAACGGGTTGAATTCGCCGGATGGCAGATTATTTGATTATGACTTGTATAAAAATGTAGTTATTAATATGACTGACTGTGATGGTTTTAATCATAATTATGTTATAACGGATGATCCAACACAATATCAAAATGATGAGTCATATGTACCTTTATGGGATTTGTCTTACACTAATGACGGCATGGTTACGCCACATTGCTGTATCGCTTGTACAGTTATTCTTAAAGATTCTATAAAACAAACTAATGGCAATTTATCGTTAGCGTTTATAAGACTTTATTATGGTGACGATAAGTTTAATCAATGGATGCAAGAATGCGTTACTGCTACGGGCATGACTAAAGAAGAAATATGCGCAAGATATGATGCTGACTTTGTTTCTCAATATGATGCGTTAGGTTTGGTTGATGCTAGTTGTGCTGATGATGTACTTCAATATGTCGATGGAGATATTGCTATTACCCAATTTAACGACTCTGGCGCAGTAATATCAACTACAACATATACTATCCAAAGAGATAAAACTTACGGCTCAAAATAATATAAATACAAATTACATATATTGTGATTTGTATTTTTTCTTTATAAAATGAGAAAGAACGAGGGGACGGTTCCTCCGTTCACCCAAGTAAACTAAAACTCCCGTGGAACTTGAGAATTCACGGGAGTTTCTTGTGTATATAATTCATTCACTCACTTCCAAGTGAAAGATAGTTTTCTTTTATTGTCAGCACAATCTGTAAGGTACAGATTGATAAGTGTCTGGTATGGAATTCCTGTTTCGGCAGATTGCTCTTTGAAATAATCGATCACATAATTGTTTATGTTGATAGATATCTGTTTTTTCAATTTTTTTGCATAGGGATTTTTCTTCGGATTTAATTCGGCTATATTGTATTCTTTTTTCATCTCATCGGTTTTCTTCATAGTATTCTCTTTCTCTTTTGGTGGCTTTTCTGGCGGAAATAATCCGGATTACATCTCTTTTTCTTATGCAATAGCTCACAATACATGTTTTTTCTTTGATCGTTTTCCCTATGATAAGAAATCTGTCCTCTTCGATAGAGTGATCCGGATCATCAAAAACAATGGCATAGTCATCGTAGAAGACTGACATTGCTTCTGCGAATGATATTTGGTGCTTTTTAATGTTTATTTGATTTTTATGGTCATCCCATTCAAAAGATATATTATCCATATACATTATAATTATCAAATCATTATACAGTCAATAGTTACCATTAGGTGTGTGAACGAGGGGACGGTTCCTCATTTCACCCGGCAAATATACATATTTCAGGATATTCAATTAGCGGACATCCTGATTTTTATATTGTGTCAAAAAACTATTGACACTATGGCACAGTATGATATATTGTGTCAATAATCGAAATGACACAACGCTTTCTTATTACATCGTACATTCCATAACGACAGGGAGATGAATACTGAATATTGGAATAATAATCTCAGAAAAGATATGCATTGAACTGACCGGCTATCGAGTCGGATAATCGATTCCCATATGTGCATTCATCTCACGCATATTATCAGGAGGCAGGTGAATGCCCAGATGTGCCAGAAAAAAGAGTTCGACCAATATTTATCACGTAATGCTGCGTGGGATTAACAGACAGGATTTATTCGAAGAGGATGAAGATAAAAAGAAATTTCTGTTTATCCTTCGTGATTGCATCAAAGTATCTGAATGTCATATCTATGCATATTGTCTTATGTCCAATCACGTACATATCCTTATCGGGATTGTGACTGAGGATATAGATGTGATTTTGAAACGTATCGGTTGCAGATATGTACAGTTTTTTAATGACAAGTATGGGCGCGTAGGTCATCTTTTTCAGGACAGGTATAAAAGTGAGACGGTTGAGAATGATAAGTACTTCCTGACTGTTCTTCGGTACATTATCCAGAATCCGATGAAAGCCGGTATTGAAACACAGCCCGGAAATTATATATGGAGCAGTTACGGTGCTTATGCCGGTCGAGCCGATCATATCACGGATGTTGCACTCGCAATCGAAATCGCAGGCGAAAAAGAAAAACTGATTGAGTTTTTAAATGAAAGCAACGAAGATTCGGCTTTAGATATTTCTGCTGTCAGAACGAGAATGAGTGATGAAGAGATGAAAAGAAAGATGTTTCAGATCACGGGATGCGGGACGGTTGCTGATTATCAGAACTCACCTAAAGAAAAGCAGGAGTCCTATGTATTGCAATTGCATAAAAACGGATTATCTTTATCACAGATTGCCAGATTGACCGGAAGATCAAAGACGATGGTTCATAAGATCGTGACAAAAGGGTGAACGAGGGGACGGTTCCTCCGTTCACCTTGACTTTATACACAATTATTGTGTATATTTATGGAGAGAGTATTTGAAATACAGAGATCTTATAAAAATGCTTCGTAAAGCCGGATTCATATTAGAAAGACATGGTGGCGACCACGATGTTTACAGACGTGGAAACGATATTGAATCAGTCCCCAGGCATAAAGAGATAAATGAATTACTGGCAAAACACATAATCAGGAAATGGAATCTGTAGCTGTTCCGCGAGGTAAAAATATGATAATGGCTTATCCGGTCATATTCACAAAAACAGGTGATAAAAAAGATACATATCTGGTTTATATTCCCGATTTTGACGGAGCAACCGAAGGGTATGGCATAGCCGACGCTATCCGTATGGCCAGGGATTATATCGGCAGTTCTCTTTATCTGAAAACGGAAAAAGAATATCCCAAAGCAAGTTCAATCTCTGATATAGACATTACAAAAGGCGAGTTCTATGGTGCGGGAGAATCCATCGTTTCGATCGTTGATGTGGATGTGGAAGAGTACCGTAAAAAATTTGATAATAAACCGGTTCGCAGAAATGTCAGTCTTCCAAATTGGCTTAACAAAAGAGCAAATGAAGAACATATCAATGTCTCAAGGGTTCTTCAGGAAGCACTGATGGATAGATTGGTGTAGGAAGATTATGGCAATTAAATCGCTTGAAGAAGCACAAAAACGAATAAAGGAACTGGAAAAAGAAGTCGCCGAACTTAAGGCTGAGAATGAAAGACTTCTCGGATCCATGGGCGGCCGGAAGAAGCATGACGAGAAATGGATGGCTTCTTTTAATGAATTTGCCCTTATGTATGAGGATGGGAAAACCATCGCGGAAATTGTGGCCGAAAGTGATATCAGCAGAAGAACTGCCTATAGATATTTGGCATATTTTAAAGAACTCAATGGGGAAAAGGACAGAAAAAAGTGAACGGAGGAACCGTCCCCCCGTTCACTTGAAGATTATTTGATCGCAGGATTATTCTGCTTCATTTGCTTGAATTCTTCTCCTGAAAGCTTTCTCATTATTCCGCAGTTGGGGCAGTAGACCATTTTATAGCCTGTAAGAACGGGAAATACGGGAATGAAGAATATGTGGACATATCCGCCTTCTTTTGCGAGAGCTGCTCTGACATTGTGACCGCAGTTAGTGCATGTCATCTGTCCCAGATCGCTGACCATCTTTAATTTCCTTTTGATTCCGTAATATATGACCATTTTAGTTTCCTCCGTTTGCTGCCTTTTTACCTTTTACAGCGACAATTAAATCGTTATAAATTTCCATTCCTTTTCCTGTGCGGGGATAGGGCATAAGATAGCTGGTGCCGTTTGCGGTCTCCACAGCCAAACGGAAATTACTGTAGTCATATTCGTTTCCTACTTTATTAGACCTGTAAAGATTAACAATGGAAGATAAGGGAAGTATCAGGAATTGTGCCCCGATACCTACACTGTGATAGCATAAGAACGAATCTGTCACCATCATGTTGAGATTAGGGAATTCCATTGCTCCGGAGCCGCTTGCTTCTGCCTTTGCAGCTTCCAGATAGGCAGCGGATCCCGGGGCCTTTTCAAGCATTTTTTCAAGTTTTTTTACATTCTTTGGACTTTCATCCAGCAGCATTTCTTTTATGCCTTTCATGCTCTTCCTCCGATACTGTTAAATGGTTAAAAAGAAAACCTTCCGGACCATTATAGCATAAAGAGGATGTCTGCGGGTTTACTCTTGACAGTTTTCCGCCGACTGTGTAATATTTCTTTAAACCGTTGAGGAAGAGTAAGTAAGTTGAGACCTCCTTTTCAGAGAGAGCCGCAGGCGGTGGGATTGCGGTAAAAGTGTTTTAACCGAATGGACTTCTGAGGGCGATCAGAAATGCTTTGCAGAGTATGAAAGCCGGAGGTGAATCTCCGTTAACAAATTCGGCATATGGTTGTATGCGCTAAGTGGGTGTGAAAGCACCAAGCCGGGTGGCACCGCAGGTAAACATTTCTACCTGTCCCAGCAGTAACTACTGTGGGACAGGTATTTTTATTTGTCCCGAATAACCGAAAGGAGACTAAATATGGCTGACCAGACAATTCCCTACAAGATCTATCTGACCGAAGAGGAAATGCCCAAAGCATGGTATAACCTCAGATCCGATATGAAGAACAAGCCGGCTCCCCTTCTCAATCCCGGAACCGGAAAGCCTCTCACCGCTGAAGAACTTTCACCTATTTTCTGTGAGGAGCTCGTGGCTCAGGAACTTGATGATACAACTCCCTTCATCGAGATTCCCGAGGAGATCAGGAATTTCTACAAGATGTACAGACCTTCACCCCTTGTACGTGCTTACTGCCTCGAGCAGAAGCTCGGTACTCCGGCGAAGATCTATTACAAGTTCGAAGGAAACAACACCAGCGGAAGCCACAAGCTCAACTCCGCTATCGCTCAGGCTTACTATGCCAAGAAGCAGGGCCTCAAGGGCGTTACCACCGAGACCGGTGCAGGTCAGTGGGGAACAGCTCTTTCCATGGCTTGCTCATACTTCGATCTTGACTGCAAGGTATTCATGGTTAAGGTTTCTTACGAGCAGAAGCCTTTCCGCCGCGAAGTAATGCGTACATACGGAGCATCCGTTGTTCCTTCACCTTCAGAGACCACCGAAGTAGGTAAGAAGATCCTTGCCGAGCATCCCGGAACCACCGGAAGCCTCGGATGCGCTATCTCAGAGGCAGTTGAAGTTGCTACCAAAAATCCCGGCTACAGATACGTTCTCGGAAGCGTGCTCAATCAGGTTCTCCTTCACCAGTCTGTCATCGGTCTCGAGACCAAGGCAGCACTCGATAAGTACGGCATCAAGCCCGACATCATAATCGGATGTGCAGGCGGCGGATCCAATCTCGGCGGACTCATCGCTCCCTTCATGGGTGAGAAGCTCCGCGGTGAGGCAGACTACCGCATCATCGCAGTAGAGCCCGCATCCTGCCCCAGCTTCACAAGAGGAACCTATGCATACGATTTCTGCGATACCGGCATGATCTGCCCTCTTGCCAAGATGTACACCCTCGGAAGCAGCTTCATTCCTTCCGCAAACCATGCAGGCGGCCTGAGATTCCACGGCATGAGCTCCACCCTTTCGCAGCTCTACCATGACGGATACATGGAGGCTACCAGCGTAGAGCAGACCTCCGTATTCGAAGCAGCAGAGCAGTTCGCGAGAGTTGAAGGCATCCTTCCCGCTCCCGAAAGCTCACATGCCATCAGGGTTGCCATCGACGAAGCGCTCAAGTGCAAGGAGACCGGCGAAGAGAAGACCATCGTATTTGGTCTTACCGGAACCGGTTACTTCGATCTTGTTGCATACCAGAAGTACAATGACGGCGAGATGACCGATACCATCCCCACCGATGAGGATATCGCGGCATCAATCGCCAAGCTTCCCAAGGTTCCCGAGGCTTAATTTCCGGAACCTTGATCCTCCTTTAAGATTCAATAAAAAAACGTGTACTCACGAAAGTGGGTACACGTTTTTTGATGGCATAAACCGCGAACTGTCCGGGACATGTCTTTTGAGTCACAGGGACTGTCCCCCTGACTCATTTTCTCAGTGTGCGGCAACGTACTGATCGATCGCCTTGGCAAGCTGGTCGGCGCAGGATGTGCCTCTTGTCTGGCAGAGGTTTCCTCTGAGGAGGTCTGCGATCTCCTTCGCATCCTTGCCCTCAACAAGCTTTCCCACAGCCTTGAGGTTGCCGTTGCATCCGCCGATGTAAGCGACGTTGTAGATCTTGCCGTCTTCAATATCAAAATCTATCTGTCTTGAGCATACTCCGCTCGGAGTAAATGTTACATGTTCCATTTTAATACCTCCTATATGCCGGGTGAACGGAGGAATCCGTCCCTTGTTCTCGGATTATACCATATATTGGCGAATTTATTCCCGCTTTTTGGCAAGCCTCCCTTTTTTCGAAATATGTATGGTACAGTGAGGTAAGTAATGATGAAAACATGTAATCTGGGGAGGTTTTGAACATGGTTGATGTAAAAGACAGATGGGCACTCGTTACGGGCGGTGCAAGAGGCATAGGCAGACTCGTTTCTCTTTTCCTCGCGGAGAGAGGCTGCAACATAATAGTACAGAGCAGGAAAAAAGAACACGCGGACAAAGTAAAGTCCGAGATCGAAGCACTCGGAGTAAAGTGCGTAGCCGTTGAGGCGGAACTTTCGGACCTCAGCGCAGTTGAAGCTATGCTTAAGGAGATCGATGCGCTCGGCGTCACCGTCGATATCGTCATGAACAATGCCGGAATGCAGATAGCATACAGAACGGATTATCTGAAGACTCCCGCCGATGATTACACAACCAGTTTTCTGATCAACACCACGGCGCCCATGATGATCTGCTATCATTTCGTGCCTAAGATGATCGAGAACGGCTTCGGAAGGATCGTGAACACCACCAGTGGCATCGCACTTGAGCCCGAGCAGGCAGGGTATTCCGCAAGCAAGGCGGCTCTCAACAAGGTCACCATAGATCTGGGATCCAAGCTTCAGGGAAGCGACGTTCTCATCAATCTTGCGGATCCCGGATGGTGCAGGACTGACCTGGGAGGCCCCAATGCTCCCAATGCTCCCGAATCCTCCATACCCGGTGTTGTTGTGGGTGCCTTCGTTGATGACGGAAAGAGCGGCAGGATCTTCGGATCCGGACTTTTCTATGATATGAGCCTCGAAGAAGCCGTCGAAGCCGCAGAGAAGATGAACAGCCCCTACTGAGGAAAAAGAGTGCTCTGACAGCTTTTCTGACTTTGTTAAGTAATTAAGGCATTCAAGGTTGATAATGTCGGAATTGATGATAAAATGGAATAGTACGATGCTGTACGGCCATACGGCCGATAAATCTAATTTCTTAAGGAAGGTTGGAAAATGAGCAGAAGACTTATTACCAGAAGCGATTTCGACGGACTTGTCTGTGCAATGCTTTTGAAGGAAATGGATATGATCGATGAGATCAAATTCGTTCACCCCAAGGATGTGCAGGACGGCAAAGTAGACATTACCGGTGATGACATCACCACGAACCTCCCCTTTGATCCCAGAGTAAAGCTCGCATTTGACCATCACGAAAGTGAACTCCTCAGAGTACATTCCGATGAACTCAAGGCTAAGTTCATCATCGAAGGCGAAGCTAAATCCGCAGCAAGAGTTGTATATAATTACTACGGCGGTGCCAAGACCTTCACCAGAGTATCCGAAGAGATCATGACTGCCGTTGATAAGGGTGACAGCGCTGATTTCACCAAGGATGAGATCCTTGATCCCAAGGGATGGGTTCTTCTCAACTTCCTTATGGATGCACGTACCGGACTCGGAAGATTCCACGATTTCAGGATTTCCAACTACGACCTTATGATGGAACTCATCACTTACTGTGTAGACCACAGCATCGATGATGTCCTTAAGCTTCCCGATGTAAAAGAAAGAGTTGATCTCTACTTCGAGCAGCAGGAGCTCTTCAAGGCACAGCTTGACAGGATTGCCAAGATAGAAGGCAAGGTTGTTGTCATTGACCTCCGTAACGAGGAGACCATCTATGCCGGCAACAGATTCATGATCTATGCTATGCATCCCGAGGTTGAAGTATCCGTACATGTTGCGTGGGGCTTCAAGAAGCAGAACACTGCAGTAATGATCGGAAGATCCATCATCAACAAGGCTTCAACCGTTAACATCGGAAACCTCTGCCTCGAGTACGGCGGTGGCGGACATGCTGCAGCAGGCACCTGCCAGCTTGCCAACGATGAAGTCGATGCAAAGCTTCCCGACATCATCAAGGCACTCCAGGGCTAAAACTAAATACTTAACATCGAAGCGGATGACTAAACAGTCATCCGCTTTTTTGGGCGAAACAGGAGGGTGAACGGAGGAACCGTCCCCTTGTTCACTGCAGCAGAACCGTCCCCTGTTTTAATAAATATCGCATGTATTTTAAAATATGGGGTTAAGAATAAGAAAAATGCATCCGATATAAGATGTAAGATAAGTATCCTTATCTGATTCTTTATATGGAAACGGAGTTCGCAAATTCACAAGGAGGTGGATCTTATGAACGGAATTAACGGCATTAATGCTTATCAGCAGAATGCTCAGGCCGTGAATTCATCCAAGACCTACTCATCGGAAAACACCAAAGCGGCAGCTTCATCAAAGGAAGCATCTTCGTCCAGGACAGAGACCAAAGCGTGGTCTCCGATTGATGTTACAAGTTCGCTTGTTCCGAGAAAGACCGACTACGGATTTACCATCGGAGACGTTAAGCTTTCCGATACGGCGGCAGATTATTACAAGACGCTGAAGTCCAAATTCGGTACGATGGAATTCATCGTGGTCAGCAAGGACATGAAGGCACAGGTCCAGCAGAATGCTGCGGCGTACGGTAATGCCAGAAAACAGGTCGTCCTGATCGATGAAGAAAAGCTCGAAAAAATGGCGACCGATGAGGATTACCGCAACAAGTACGAGGGCATCATCGCAATGTCTCAGATGAAGCTTCTCGAAGCCAAGAACAGTCTTGCAAGTACCGGAGCAAACGTCAAGAATTTCGGTATGAGCGTTGACGCTAACGGCAACGAGAAACTGTTCGCGACCATAGAAAAGTCGACCGAGCTCCAGAAAGAGCGCATCGAAAAGAAGGCGGAAGAAAAGAAAGAGCACAAGGCCGCGGAAAAGAAAGAGGCCGAAAAGAAGGCACGCGAAGAGCGGATCAAAGAAGGCCGTGAGGAAAGAAAGGCTGAGGACGAGGAGATATCCGAGAGGATCGATACCGATGAGCACAAGGACTATGTCATGATAGAGGCATTCTCCATGCATCAGCTTCTCAACAAGGTATCGAATTACTCATACGATTATGCATCCAACAATGTCATGACCGAAGCCGAGAGATCACTCGGAACACAGATCGATTTCAGAGGATAAGAGGGGAGATTGATATATAAATATATTGATCTTGGGGGGCACCGCAGTTTTTGCTGCGGTGCCTTTTTGTAACCTTACAAATGTGTAAGATTACGGTAAGTTTACTCAATTGTTTTGGGGGAATGAGGATGATATACTTTCTATCGTTCGAAAAAAATGATAGGAGCATCAAAAAAATGAATAAGCTGAATAAGAAAACAAAAACGATCATCATTGCGGCGGTCATTGCCGTGGTTGCGATCATAGTATGTATATCGCACTTTAAGAAACCCGGCAGGATCGATGGATTTGAATCCGCTGTAACATCCATAGATAATATCAGGATCCCCGAGGGGACAAGGATAGTGGCACTCGGTGAAGCTACACACGGAAACAGGGAATTCCAGGAACTAAAGCGTGATGTGCTCGAGGTGCTTGTGAATAATTCCAATGTCAGGGCTCTTGTCCTTGAGGGTGATTTCGGAGGGTGCTGCCTTGTCAACGATTATATACAGGGCGGTGAAGGTGATCCGAAGGAACTTGTGAATCATCTCGGCTACAGGATCTACAGGACGCAGCAGATGTACGATCTCATCGAATGGATGAGACAGTACAACGAGACTGCTGAAGATGGCGACAAGATCCGTCTTTACGGAATGGATATCCAGAAGGATACCGACGACAAGGTATATATCGAAAATCTTTACGAAAGACTCGACGCCGGCAAGTATGCCGATTATTCGGCGCGTATGGACACGCTTCTCGGAGATTCGTATGACACCTATGATGCATCAAAGTATGACGAGATAATCGCACTCATGGATGAGATAGAAGGCGACCTTACGGATAATTTTGATGCATATGCGGGTATCACTTCAAATGAGGAAGTGCAGAGGGCGCGTATTGCAGCAGGCGTCATCAGATACTTCATGGACCTTGAACTGAATACGACCAATTATCATAAATTCAGGGATACCGCGATGAAGGAGCTCGTAGACAGGATCCTTGCACTTGAGGAAAAAGAATACGGCACCGCGATCATGATCGGATGCCATAACGGACATATGACCGAGAACAATTCGTCCAATTTCACTTATCTCGGATCCTTCCTGAATGAAAGCTACGGAGACAGCTATTTTACGATCGGAACCGATTATTATTACACATCGGATAATCTTCCCGGAACTTCAGGCAGAACCGTAGAAAGATTCTGCTCCGACGATCCGCTTGCTTACCAGGTGGGATCGATGCCGGAAAACAGATATTATATTGATTTTTCCACTGTTGATCCGAATAGTGCCGTAGGTAAGATGATAAACCGCTCCATCAGCACAGGATCCCTCGGTGAGGACTACAACATCACATATAAGTTCGTTAAAGCATATCATCAGCTGAACTATGCCCCTACAGATATGTACGATGCTATGATATTATATTATGAGGTGAATCCCACGGAGATCTGGGAATAATACGCAGGTACTGAGAGGAATCTCATATGAGACTGATTTTTGTAAGACACGGTGAACCGGATTATATTAACGACTGCCTTACCGAAAACGGAGTGATCCAGGCAAAGAGCACCGCTGAAAGACTTAAGAAAGAGCCCATATCCGCAATCTATGCATCTCCGATGGGGAGGGCTAAGCAGACGGCTTCATATACGGCCGAAGATCATGGCCTTGATATTAATGTCCTTGATTTCATGCATGAGATCAACTGGGGCATCGTCGATGAAAAGAAAGACCAAGGCGAGCTTAAATACGAAGGTCATCCCTGGAGCCTTGCCAATGATCTGCTTGCAGAGTGCCCCGAATATGTCGGCAGCTTTGACTGGGATAAGCATCCGTATTTTGCGGACAATAAGTGCACGCAGTATTATCATATGATCTCCGAGAAGATCGACGGCTTTCTCGAAAACTTCGGTCTTGAGCGTAAGGACGGATCGTATTTTTGTAAGAAAGCCTGTGACGATACGATCGCACTCTTTTCACACGGAGGATCCGGAGCGGTGGTGCTGAGCCATATATTCAGTCTTCCTTTTCCGTTTGTGCTGGCATCGCTTCCCTACGGAGTATGTTCGGTCACGATCATCGATTTTCCTTCAAGAGAGGGAGAGAAGGTGGTTCCCAGATTCGAGCTCTTCAACGATATGGGACATATCGATGATCTGAAAAAAGAAAAACTGCATTTTGAAAAATAATATCGAAAAAACCGGCAGTCCACATACGGACTGCCGGTTTTTTACATATATGTCAAAGAGATTAAACTCTGTTTATCTGAAGTTCTCCGAACGATACGTTGCCGGTGATCTCGCATAAGGGAGCATTATCCGTAAAGTCGCCGGCTGATGCTCTGTCCTGGCAGTCTCCGAGCATTACGGATACCTTGTTTACGATCTTCCACTCCTTGGGGATGAAGAGGTCCATCTCGCCGAAAGCCACATGGCAGTCGATGACCACCTTATTATCCTGAGGCACAGATCCGTCGAAGAATACGGACATCTCACCGAAACTGGATGAAAGGTCTGCCCTGTGAAGATTCTGAGAGCGGATATACTTGGTGGTTGAGCCGAATTTCATTGAATACATGAAGTATCCGTTCTCGCCTTCGTCATAGGTTTCGGTGAACTGATTGGAAAAATTTCCTCTTCTTCTGCGGTGATCGTGATGGTGGCCATAGAAGTGCCCGTGCTTTGGGAAGAGCATGCCGAATGCGACGGTAAGAAGGAATGCAACGATCATCACAGTCCAGGGAGTGAGAGCAGTGATCCCCAGAGCATCATCAAAGATTATGGCAATGACCGCGAGCGGAACAAAGATGCTGCCGAAGTTCAGATCCATAATGCCGTTGATTATGGCAATGATCATTATTACGGAGACGATCAGTCCCCAGGGCCCTACGCCTGCAAAGGCTACCGGAAGATTAAATACATTGAGTTTCCAAAGAATGAGGCTTACCGCAAGCAGTATCAGCAGTAATGCGAAGATGATTGATCTGTAGTTTCTATTCATATTTTTCTCCTCTCGGCATAAGTGATTCCTTAAGTGCCTTGTAATAGTTTCTTGAACAATAAACGATCTTATAGGTTTCCCGGAATTCTATCTTGCTGGCGCCGGCAAGATTCTTGGTTATGGAGTAAACCTTTCTTGTGTTCAGGATGGTGGATTTGGATATCCTTAAAAAGTAGGATGGAAGCTTTTCCTCAAGTTCGTAGAGCTTGTATTTTGCTTCGAAATCATCGGTTGCGGTATGGGCCCGTATTATTCCGCTTCCCGTTTCGAAGAACAAAATGCTGCTCAGCGGAAGGAAGTATTCCGCATCATCCTTGAAGAAGCTTATCTGGGATTCATTCGATGAGGCTTCCGACAGAAGCTTCTGTATCCCTGCCACCTCCGGAGTGATCTCGGGGCATCTTATCGTGACTTCGCACTCATTAAGCTCCGGATCGATTTCAATTTTGACTTTCATTTTGTTCATGAGTGTAATATATCATCCGTAAATCGTTAAAAAAAGGGGTTTTGACCAAGAGGTAGAAAAACGCGACTAAGAGGTAGAAAATTGTGTGTTCCGTGAAGAAAAATGCCTTTGTCATGTTATAATGATGCGGTAAACGGCGTTTCGGAGACGGTAAAATGAACGGACAAAACAAAGGAAAACACGACGTATTCATCAGCTATTCTACCAAGAATAAGAATGTGGCCGATGCGGTCGTATCGGATTTCGAACAGCATGGAATAAAGTGCTGGTACGCTCCGAGGGACATACTTCCCGGCGAGGAGTGGGTCACGGCTATCACCAATGCTTTGGAAGGTTCCAGGGCTCTTGTTCTTATCTTCACCGATGAATCCAATAATTCAAGACAGGTCATGAACGAGATAGCCGTTGCTTTCAACGCGGGTATCACGATAGTTCCGTTCAGGCTTACCGACGAGCAGATGAGCAGCGAGCTTGAGTATTACCTTACAAGAGTCCACTGGCTCGATGCCGTTTCAAAACCTCTGAAGAAGAACATCACCGCTCTCAGGGAATATATCGATGTGATCGTAAATACCGAAAACGGCGCTGTTCCGGAAAAACCCAAGACCGAGGAAGAGATCGCTGCGGAAAAGAATGCGAAGAAGCGTGAAAAGATCCTCAGTTATCTTTTTGTCGGAGCTGTTCTCGTAATATTTGCCATGGGCTTTTTTGAGGCCTATAAGAGCATTAAGCATAATAATGAGGTTAAAGCATTTCATAACGCTGTGGAAAGCTGCTACAACGATTTTGACGTGTTGGAGCATCCCGAGTCAGCCATTGAAGAGCTCGAAAAGTTTTCGGATGACTATAAGGATAAGTATTATTATCTGGGTCAGCTCTATGAAAGAGAGTATGATTTCGAAGCGGCTATGGAGAATTATGAGGCCGGTATCGAAGCGGGAAGCAGTTTATCACTCCTGGGAATGGGTGATCTTTATCTGAACGGATACGGTGTTGAGACTGACTATGTAAAGGCCAAAGAGTATTTTGACAACGCGCTTTTTTCGGAATGCGCCGAAGCAAATTATTATGAGGCACTGATCTGGGAAGAGGGACTTGTTTCCACCGAAGGACCGGATCACGAGAAGGCATTGGAGTATCTCAGACAGCTGCTCGGACCGGCTCCGATGTACATTAAAGTAAATGACAGGGATGCTTTCAATCCCGAGATCGTTGCCGGGGCATTTGTGCTTCTCGGAGATATCTACCGTGACGGAAACGCCGGCCCTGATATGACGGATGATGATGCTCTCAGATGTTATCAGGAGGCACTCTCAAGGTGCTGTTCCATTAAGGATATGACGTATTGTCATATGGGAGATCTGTACTATGCCCGCGGGGAATTCGATAATGCGCTCGAATATTATGATAAAAGCGAAGAGTATGGTGGCAGGTCTTCAATGAAGACCCTGGGTGATATGTATTATGACGGTGTCTACTTCGATATGGATGAAAAGAAGGCGGTAGAGTATTACCTTAAAGCTTCCGATTATTCCTTCGATGAGACGGGGCATGTATCATATGACGGATATCACGGCGGTGTGTCCGACAGTACCATGCTCAACAGGATGGGATTGTATTATTACTACGAAGCCGATTATGAAACGGCGGCTTTCTTTTTCACGGAGTGTGCGGAAAAATATGAGTACGTGAATGCCATGGCAAATGCCGCAATGGCATACGAGAATATGATGGACTGGAAGGATGCGTTCATCTGGTATGCGAAGGCAATTGATGCCGGACACGATGATGCGGATAAGTACCGGAAGCGGATCTCTATGATGGTCGAAGACGGAGTCATATCCGAAAAGGAAGCGGAAGATTGGATGTAAACTAAAAGGGAGCTTACGCTCCCTTTTTTTATTCGTTTGTTTTGGGGGATTTGGTATTGACTAAGTAGCGCCCGCATGCGATGTAATATAGCGGTGTGGCGGCTGTTGTAAACAGCATGGTCGAATATGCAACAAGTGAATTGACGGCCGTAAACCTTACAAGATAGTCCTCTCCGCGTCTTCCGAGGAGTATGGACTCAAAAACATTTCCCACAAGTGAAACGATGCCAAGTACAGCGGATATGATCACGAGGATTATGGTAAGTATTTTTTTATTCTCGCTGTCTTCACTTTGTGTTATCCAAAACATAAGAACATAGATGGCGAGGTGTACTGCCAGGAAAATGACGGTTGAAGGTATCACCATAATATCGGATGTGGCATGATAGCTTACCAGTGCTGACAGAGGCTTTTGGAACATTACGACGATTATAGCTGCAAATACCGCAAGTCCCTGAAGTATCATAGCGATGAGTGCAATCGTCCTGGTGGTTTTATCTTTCATTGCTTAACTCCTTGTTTTTGGTTCATAAATTACCTGCATATTATACAATAAAGATACCGTTTGCTGATATAATAAAAATATGAAAGCATATTTCCACCTTCCGGGGTTATTCGAATTCTATGACCTTTACAGCGTATTCCTTCCTCTTTTCAGAGAGCACGGGGAATACTTCTTCGATTGGTGCGATATAGGTTCGATCTACGGCGCCCCCGCGGATTGTTTATGGGGCGGCGGCCGCGTCGGATTCGGAGATGCGGATCCCGAGAAGGTTTATGACCTGATGAATGAGTACGGGATTTCCGCCCGTCTTACGTTCAGTAATTCCCTTCTTGAAGAAAAGCATCTTTCCGACAGAAAGTGCAATATGCTCTGTTCTCTTTTTGAAAAGGGATCATCCAGGCGGAACGGCGTGATCATCTGTTCCGATCTTCTGATGAGTTATATAGGGAATAATTATCCCGGATTGTATTTCGTGTCTTCGACCACCAAGGTGCTCAGGGAGTTTAATCAGTTTAAGGATGAATTGAACCGTGAGGAATTCGAATATGTGGTTCCCGACTTCAGGCTCAACAGAGAATTCAATAAACTGAACAGATTGTCCGCGGTTCAGAAGGACAAAGTCGAATTCCTCTGTAATGAGTGCTGCGATTTTAACTGTTATGACCGCAAAAACTGTTATGAGAACGTTAGCAGGAAGGCACTCGGCGAAGAGTGTGAGGATCACAGATGCGTATCGCCGAATGCTTCGCGCGGATACCGCTTTTCCGATGCGATGGAAAATCCCGGATATATCGGCCCTTCCGAGATCCGTAATGTATATATGCCGATGGGCTTTTCGAATTTCAAGATCGAAGGCAGAAGTCTCGGAAGTGCGATAGTTTTTGAATTCCTGCTTTACTATATGACAAGACCGGAACACAGACTGAAGGTCAGAGAAGAAGTTTATCTGGACAGTTCGCTCGATCTGTTCTGATCATTTGACGAGGTGATGATATGACATTTTCCGACAGGTTTAAGATACGTTCCGAGCAGGACCTTATGGATCTGATAGAAGAGGCCGGATTTGTTCCTTTTTTTGCTAATGAGATCGACGGCTTTTCGATAGAAGAGCATATCGGAAAAGGGTGCTGGTACACGGACGGAGATAACGGCTTCTGGCCCGCATGGGAATGGAAGGGACCTGTCATTACAGGATCGAAATGCGCATACGGAAAGTTCCTTCGCGGAAAAGCCATGTATATCAGTAAAAAGTATTTCCCGGACTTTGCGAATTACCGCAGGGACGGATATGATTTCGATTCAAGATACGATGACGGACTGGCTTCTTTTTACGATAAGGAACTCTACGAGCTGCTTGATGCCAATGCTCCGGTAATGTCCAAACAGCTTAAAAGCCTCGGTGGATACGGCAAGAACGGCAAGAAGGGCTTTGATTCATCGATAGGAAGACTCCAGAAGCAGTGCTATGCGGTGATCAGTGATTTCCGCTATGAGACCGACAGATACGGCAACAAGTACGGATGGGGCGTTGCCGAGTATTCTACTCCCGAGAAGTTTCTGGGGAAGAAGTTCACCGATAATGTCTATAAGCATACGCCCGAAGAATCTTATGAACGGCTGCTCAGGCATTTTGCGAAGATCCTTCCGGATGCGGACATCGGACAGATCGAACGTATCCTGAAATAAAAATGCGGATTGGTTTACATAAACAGGGCTTTTGGATTGATGACCCAAAAGCTCTGTTTTTGTCATATAATTAAATATACATTACGGAGGGGTGAAATATGAGTTTTGAATTATGGCTTTTTGCGGTAAAGCGTTTGGCCCAGACACAGGATGCAGCTCAGCTGATCTATGACGGCCTTTCCGATGCCGATAAAGAACGTCTGAAAAAAGAATACGATGAATTTATGGCCGGCAGCGCAGTGGCTGAAGAAAAGGAGATCGAAGTTACGCTTCGAAAATTCTCCGATAAAGACCTTACCCAGATGATCAAAATATGGAATGAGGTTGTGGAGGAAGGAATCGCTTTTCCCCAGGAAGATGCGCTGGATATCTTTTCTGCGAAAAAACTTTTTAAGGCGCAGAGCTATGTCGGTGTTGCCGAAAGCGAAGGCAAGATCGTGGGACTGTATATACTTCATCCGAATAATGAGGGAAGATGCGGACATATCGCAAATGCTTCTTTTGCCGTAAGTTCAAAATGCCGTGGAAAGCATATCGGCGAGAAGCTCGTTCTGGACTGCATTGCCAAGGCTTCGGAACTCGGCTTTCTGATCCTTCAGTTCAATGCCGTCGTGGAAACCAACACCCATGCCAGACATCTGTATGAACGCCTGGGATTTATGCGTCTGGGTATAATACCCGGCGGATTCAGGATGAAGGACGGACATTACGAGAATATATGCCCTTATTACCGCGTGTTGTAAGTGAAACTACAGGAGATGTGATAATACAAAAACGCAAAGCTTAATCCGGGATCATTTGATCCCGGAATTACTGAGAAACATTTAATTCTTCGTTACATGAATGGGGCAATATAAAAGGCTATGAAAACATTACATAAGATTTCAAAAATCATAGATGTATTTGTGTTTATTGCAACTACTTTGGCTATTGCGGGTGTGTTCTATGAAGGGATGACTTTGAAATGGTATGGCATAGTGGGAATACTTGTGATCTGTATGGATTATTCCTTTATGCCGGCGACTATCATTCATCTGATCGTAGATAAAAAGAAAACGATAATATGGTTCCATGTCTTTTCAATGGTAATAATCTTGATAGCGATCATAATGAAGATAGCCGGGGTGGATTATCCTGCAATCACTCTTGTTTTATGGTATTTCTACATATGGTTCTTATACGGAGCAATAAATATTAAAGCGTTTTGGCCGGATAAAAGATAATTCAGCTTATGCGAGGAGTAAATACAATGGCAGAAAAGGCTTTATATGTCCTTGCCGGATATGATGACGATACGGAGAAACTATTGTCCGGAATACAGAATAAATTGTATGAACAAGGCTTTAGTGGTGTTCAGACTAAGGGGATTCCAATGCATTTTACTATGGGGTCCTATAACACTTCAAGAGAAGAAGAACTCAGGAAACGCATTCGCATAATTGCCGATACGCACAAACCATTTAGGGTTGAGTTTAATCATGTCGGTCTTTTCAGACTGCCTGAGAACGATGTGTTATTTGTGGCACCGGAAGTGAGCAAGGAAATGCTCCTTTTGAAGGATGAGTTTATGGACAGCGAGGATGAGTTTGGCTGGTCGGCGCACACAACGATGCTGATTGATAAGCGCGAGGTTATAGAGAAGGCTACGCAGATAGTGTTAGATGAATTGCCAATTCCAAGCGGAACGGTTACTTCGTTACACCTGTTTGAGTTCTGGCCTGCAAGGCATATCATGTCGGTACAATTTAATGAGTGATATGTAGAAGTATAAGTTTGCAACCAAATTTAACATAAAATAACACAATATGTAAGCTTAGCTTGGTAGACAGGCTGAGCTTACTTTTTTATGATTGAGAAAAATGTTAAAATATTTAGCAAAGGTGGTAGAAATATGAGAAAGGTTTACTTGGATAATATTCGCTGGATAACGGTAGTGCTGGTTGTCATCTATCATGTAATTTACATATTCAACGGCGTAACACAGTATGGAATCATCGGCCCCTTCAGTGAACATCAGCCCCAGGATACATATCAGTACATTGTATACCCTTGGTTCATGTTGCTTCTGTTTGTGGTATCCGGTATGTCTGCCCGCTATGAACTGGTTAAACGAACAGAGAAGGAATTCATAAGAATAAGGACGAGAAAATATCTTGTGCCATCAACAATCGGTCTTTTGGTTTTCGGCTGGGTTCTTGGCTACTACAATATGCTGATATCTGGCGCATTTGATTCCATGAACAACGTACCCATGCCAATCCTTTTCCTGATAATGGCAGTCAGCGGATCAGGCCCACTGTGGTACATCCAGATGCTCTGGCTCTTCAGTCTGGTACTGGTTTTGATCAGAAGGATTGAAAAAGACAGATTCTATAATATCTGCAATAAGGCCAATCTTCTGATGGTTATACTTCTTGTCATACCCGTATACGGAGCGGCGCAGATACTCAACACACCGGTAATAGTGGTATACAGATTCGGTATCTACGGACTGGGATTTTTGATCGGCTACTTTGTACTGTCCCATGACGAAGTGATGGATCAACTCGGCAAAAACTGGTTGTTATTAAGCATCCTTGCCCTTGCATCCTGTGCAGCCTTCGTGATTCTATATATAGGTCAGCCATATCCGGATCACGTGGTTCTGGATACAATCATGTGTAATGTATACGCATGGTTTGGAACTCTCGGTATACTCGCCTTCATGAAAAAATGGGGAAATTTTGAAAATGCTTTTGCAAAGTGGATGTGTAAAAAGTCATGGGGCCTCTATGTATTCCATTATCTGATGATAGCTGTCAGCGGATGGTATCTGCATACATTATGTCCGTCCCTTGTACCCATCATCGTTTACCTGCTTGTTGCAATAGCAGCATTCGCAGGCTCCTGCCTTCTGTATGAAATTATGAGCCGCATACCTTTCATAAGGTGGTGTGTTCTGGGAATCAAAAAGGAGAAGAAAGAATGAGTTTTGCAGATAACCTTATGGAATTAAGAAAGCTTAATAACCTGTCACAGGAGGATATTGCCGAGAAGATAGGTGTATCCAGGCAGACGCTTTCAAAATATGAGACCGGCGAGTCGTTGCCTGATATAGAAAGATGTAAGCAGCTGGCGGACCTCTTTGGTGTGACCATAGATGACCTTATTTCATATGAAAAGAATGATTTGGATAATTTGGGATGGGCTATCCCGCCGAAAGGAAAGCATATCTTTGGAATGGTCAAAGTGGGAGATAAGGGTCAGATCGTCATTCCTGCCAAGGCAAGAAAGCTCTTTGATATTAATACAGGCGACAATCTGATCGTTCTCGGAGATGAATTTCAGGGTATAGCTCTCATTAAGGAGACGGGGCTTCTCGGTCTTATCAACAGTGCGAAAGAAAGCGTGGAGGAGCTATAAGGGAAAACACATGACGCATTATATGAATTTGTGGGATGATTCTTTTCAAGCAATCAAAGAAGGATGGAAAACTATTGAAATGCGATTACTTGATGAAAAAAGAGTATCTATAAAACTGAATGATACAATAGTGTTTTCTAATGTGAAAACTGAAGAAAAATTAAAATGTAAGGTGATATGCTTGTATAAATATCATGACTTTTACGAATTATATAAGTATCATGACAAAAGATCTATTGGTTATAAAGATAATGAGGATGCTAATCCGGAAGATATGTTTATGTATTACTCGCAAGATATGATAAAAAAATACGGCGTGATCGGAATAGGACTGTCTGTAGTTGAAGCTGATTAGTTTATAGTGTTTAAGTTTTTTGAAAAAGGAAATTGATAAATATGCCGATAAACAAGAAGAAAATAGCTGGTGAAAAAGCGACTGAATATATTAAAGATGGAATGACAGTAGGTCTGGGAACTGGTTCAACTGCAAAGTATTTGGTTGAAAAGGTTGGAGAAATGGTCAAAAATGGATTAAAAATCCAAGCAGTTGCGACATCAAGGGCTACTGAGAATATGGCAAAAGAACTGGGAATTTCTCTGGTCGATGTCAATGATGTTGACTATATTGATGTTGCAATAGATGGAGTGGATGAAATCGACAGAGATTTTAATGCCACCAAGGGCGGAGGTGGAGCATTGTTTCGAGAAAAAATAGTCGCTAGCCTCGCAAAGAAGGTTATCTGGATAATGGATGATAGCAAGTTAGTCGAGAGTATCGGGGAATTTCCCTTGCCGGTGGAAATTCTTCCGTATGGATATAAGGCTACTTTCAAACGATTAAAGGCTCTTGGTTACGATCCTGTAATGCGATTAAAAAACAACGAATTATATGTTACCGATAACGGTAATTATATTGCAGATCTTCATATAGGTTCACATGCAAATTCTGATGATATAAAACAAAAACTTGATAATACAGTTGGTGTTCTTGAAACTGGTCAGTTCTTGAAAATGTGCGACTATATCGTTGTTGGTACCTGCAATGGAGCTAGGGTATATGATGCTATAAGCATAAAACAAGAGAAGTTTTAGATTACAGTTTTATGTACGATGACATATTGGGATATGCTGAAGAAATAAGGCCTTAACTGAGGAGAAAAAATCAATGGTAAGCAATGCGTTCAATATGAAACAGTCTGTACCATTGATGATGATCTGATCCTATTTTTTTCAAAGAAACTGCGAGGTTGATTAACATGGCAAGAGTTGTTTTTATATCTGGTGCATGTGGTTGTGGAAAAACCACATTTGTAAATGCCTATTCCAGATATCTTGTTTCGCATAATCATAAATCTGTTTATGTCATTCACGGAGACGATTTCCACAGAGGATTTGTGGAACCGGAAGATAAGGATGACTTCTTTGTGGATGGACAGGCTTCAAATCAGGTTCTGTGGGAGGATATTTTGCGATTTAACTGGGACTGTATCATTGCCACAGCGCAAAGAGCCCTTCAGGATAACCTTGATGTCATTATAGATTATGTGATTGAAGATGAAATTGATCTCGTTAAGAAACTAGCAGAGACGAACAATGCTTCACTTTATTACATTGTTTTGACAGCAGATGAAGATGAAATCGAAAAGCGTATTCGGAACAGAGGGGATGTTGATATGATCGACAGAGCACTCTTTCTTAAAAAGAAACTGGAAGCCATGCCAGAGAATCAGGGACATATTTACAACAATACCGGTAAGAACGTGAAAGATATCATTCAGGAGATTGCGCTGGAGCAATATATTCTTCCATAAATTTTTGCATTGCGGACGGAAGCGATGGGGGTGCGGACAAAATCCTGGACACTTTGACGCCGAGAAAAAACTATGGCTTCAGGTATCACTTGTGAGGCTGAGTAAGGCGATGTATTGCAGGATCGAGGATATCATCTGAATAGATGATCACCATCAGTTCTTTCGGTACGATGACGGTGTGAATCCCATTATCTTTACGAATGTACGGTTAAAATAGCTGATATTGTTATATCCCACAAGGGAGGCGATATCAGTTATTTTTTTGTCGCTCGAATTCAGAAGCTCGCATGCCTTGACGATACGTATGCGGTTCAGATATTCGAATGGAGTGCTGCCGGTGAAGGTGCTGAAATTGTGGCAGTAGTAGCTTTCGCTGTAGCCGGATATGCCCGCAAGAAGCGACAACGTCAGTGCTTCCTGGTAATGCTCCTGCATGTAATCCATGCTTCTGATAAGGTTCTTGGAAAGGGAATTATCTTCCGGCGTTTCGCTGAGCTTTGAAAGGTGAAGATTGTACAGCTCCTGCCAGCAAACAAACAGACGGCCCTGTATGGAAAGCTCACATGAATCGGGAGAGTCTGTATTCATATCCAGTATATCCCTTATCAGCTTCAGTAATGTCCTGTTTTGCCGAAGGCTTCCGGAGATGCGGTACACGCTATCCTTCCGCCTTGAATAAAGTGCTTCGAAATACGGGCTGTTAGCAGGAAAAATGCGCTCCAGCGGCTCTGTTGAAAAAACGATCGCGGAGTATTCCACCACCTGTCTGCAGCCCTTAGGCTGGATGGCATGATGGAGCATTCCGGGAGGAATGAAGATGCCGTCTCCCCCGGAAAGCCTGAAGCATTCCGATTCGATATACAGATCAAGCCTGCCTCTTTCCAGGTAGAAGAATTCTGCTTCCACATGACAGTGAAAATATAATGCATTTTCGGTTTCGGGGCCCACCAATGTCTTGTGAATGGAAAAAGGGCTTGATCCCGTCTTGTGTATGATGTTTTCCACGGGGGATATTTTTTTCATCAAGGCTGATTATATGAAAAAAAGCAAAATAGTGCAATAAATAAACATAATACTTCAAGTGCAAAAAAGCGTAATAATATAATATTTTTCATAGAAACTGCGAAATGGTGCCGCATACATTCCAAAACAATATAAGAGAAAATGTATCAGCACATTTACTGACCGTCATGTAAGGCGGATCACGTATTAAACGAGGGAGTACATATGTTAACAGCCATAGCACCAAAGAGCAGGAAGATCGACAGAGTAGAGAGAAATGGAAACGCACTTTTTCTGTATTCCAAGCACGGAACCATGCGCATAGAACCGAAGTCCGGCAGTATCGTCAGGGTTACCTATACGGTACAGGATGCTTTCTCCGAAGTAAAGAAGCCCGGTGTCACCTGTGAGGATGTATTCGGAGACTGGACATTTGACAATGGTCCCGACCTTGCGATTGAGGTAAAGCTTCCGGGACTTATTGTATCCGTTAACAGATGTGACGGCTCTGTCAGATATTACGATAATACCGGGAAGCTTCTTTTTGCTGAAGGAGTGGATGAACCGAGAGAGTTCGAAGAGTTTGAGACCTTCCATCTTGCAGGTGTTCCCCAGAAGACGAGGATGATCGATACCGCTGACGGTAAGAAGGAAGTACTTGAGGATGCACTTAAGGTTTCCACAGGAAAAAGCTTCCACATCAGATATCATTTTAATCTCGGGGATGAGGCTGTTTACGGATTCGGTCAGCAGGAAAAGGGTTGTGCATCACTTCGCGGAAAGAGACTATATATCCATCAGGGCAACAGAAAGATAGCTGTTCCCTTCTTTGTATCAACCGCAGGCTACGGAATCCTCACAGACTGCTACAGTCCCCTTATTTTCAACGATAATGAAAACGGCACATATCTTTACACGGAAAGTGCTCAGGAATCCGATATTTACTTCATTGCAGGCAGCATGAACGAGGTTGTAAAGGGATACAGATCCCTTACCGGAAAGGCTGCACTCCTTCCCAGATGGGCATTCGGATATGTCCAGTCCAAGGAGCGCTACGAGACGCAGGAGCAGATACTTGATACCGTGAAAAAGTCCAGAGAGCTTGGTATCGGAATGGACTGCATCGTGCTCGACTGGATAAGCTGGCCGGACGGAGAGTGGGGTCAGAAATCATACGATCCCGCAAGATTCCCGGCTCCTAAAGAGATGATAGATAAGCTTCATGAAGATCACGTACACTTCATGATCTCGCTCTGGCCCACCATGGCAGGTAATACTCCGGATCATAAGGAGTTCGCCGATAGAGATCTTTTCCTTCCCGGATGCTCTGTTTATAATGCTTTTAAGGAAGAGGCAAGGAAGCTGTATTTTGACCAGCTGAAGAGAACCCACTTTTCATACGGAACCGATGCCTGGTGGTGCGACAGCTCCGAGCCCTTTACTCCTGAATGGAATCACCGGGTAAGACCCGAGGAGAGTGACCTGTACAAGGATTTCTGTGAGGAAGCGGGACTCCGTATGCCTTATGAATACTGCAATTCATATCCTCTTTTCCATGCAATGGGTATATATGAGAATCAGCGTATAGCCATGGAAGAGTCAGGATGTGACAAGCGTGTCGTAAATCTTACAAGGAGCGCATACACCGGACAGCAGAGGTTCGGTACCGTCATGTGGTCGGGAGATACCGATGCAAGCTGGGAGACCTACCGCGACCAGATCGCAATAGGACTTCATTTCAGTGCTTCGGGGCTTCCTTACTGGACCATGGATACAGGTGCATTTTTCGTAAAGCGGGGAGAATACTGGTACTGGAACGGAAAGTATGACAATACCGTGGAGGATCCCGCATATCAGGAGCTTTATACCAGGTGGTATCAGTATGCCGCATTCCTTCCCATGTTCCGTGCTCACGGAACCGACTTCGACAGGGAAATGTGGAACTTCACCGGTGAATTCTATGATGCCATGCTTAAGGCCAACAGACTCCGTTACAGCCTGATGCCTTACATATACTCAGAAGCCGGCAAGGTGTGGCTTGAGGACAGATCCCTTATAAGATGGCTTGCTTTTGATTTCACCGGAGACAGACGCACCTGGGACATCACCGACCAGTTTATGTTCGGCGAAAATATGATGGTGTGCCCTGTGACATCCCCCATGTACTACGGTGTATCGCAGCAGGAAGCTGCATCTGAGGGCGTCAGGAAGGTTTACTTCCCCGCAGGCTGCAACTGGTTTGATTTCTATACAGGTGAAAAATATGAAGGCGGCACCGAATGTGAGGTCAGTGCCGAACTTGATAAGATCCCTCTGTTTGTGAAGGAAGGAAGCCTCATCCCTGTAAGAAAGCCTGCCCTTTCTACTGAAGAGCAGGCAGATGAGACAGAATGGAAGAAATTCGGCGAAGGCAAGGCTTCATATGAACTGTACGAAGATGACGGTGACGGGTACGGATATGAAATCGGAAAGTACACCCTGACGAAGATAGAGAGATGATATCTACACTTGATGACAAGCTCCACAGGGCAGTGATCGGATCCCATGCAGCACATATAAGTCCCGCAACCGAGGAGATGTGGACATGATCGAAAGAGCAAAGTTTTCTAATCTCTTGAAGATCGGTAAGAAGAAATAAGAGCGAATCAGATAAGAGCGACATATACCTGATTGTTGTAGTAGGAGATTGCAAAATGGCAGCAAGGAAAGATAACAAAAGCGACTTTTTACAAGGAGGAGAATCATGCTGAGACCGAAAATAGCACCTATGGGCTGGAACAGTTGGGATTGTTACGGTGCTGCCGTAACAGAGAATGAGGTACGGCATAACGCTGAATTTATGGCGTCTAATCTGAAACAATATGGCTGGGAATATGTGGTTGTCGACATTCAATGGTATGAACCCGGAGCTACGAGTCATGAGTACAGGCCGTTTGCGGATTTGTGCATGGACGAATATGGGCGCTTGCTTCCGGCACCGAATCGCTTTCCATCGGCAGCGGACGGCAAGGGTTTTGCGCCACTGGCGGAATACGTGCATTCGCTTGGACTGAAATTTGGAATTCATATTATGCGTGGAATTCCGCGCCAGGCAGTTCACAAAAACCTTCCGGTTATGGGAACGGATAAAACTGCAAGGGATGCCGCAAGATTTAACAGCATATGTGCGTGGAATCCCGACATGTATGGAATCAGGGAGAATGAGATTGGGAAAGCCTATTACAAATCCATTTTTCAGTTGTATGCTCAATGGGGCGTTGATTTTATCAAATGCGATGACATTTGCAGAGAGCTCCCGCACGAAGAGAAGGAACTTAGAATCTTGTCAGAGGCGATGGAAAGCTGTGGCAGGGACATGATTCTCTCCCTTTCTCCGGGGCCTGCACTTTTGGAGAAGGCGGAGCTTTACAAGCAGATTGCAAATATGTGGCGCATCACTGACGATTTTTGGGATGAATGGGAGCTTTTGTATGCAATGTTTGAAAGAGCGGAGAAATGGAGCATTCACGCCGGGGCAGGGCATTTTCCGGATGCGGACATGCTGCCCATTGGTCCGATCAGGCAGGATATAGACAAGAACAATAAAACTGCATTCACAGCCGATGAGCAGATCACAATGATGACGCTATGGAGCATAATGCGTTCGCCGCTGATCATCGGCGGGGAAATGACGGGCTTTGATGAGTTTACGGTAAAGCTGATCACGAATGAGGGGATTTTGCGCATGCACCGCAACTCGCGAAATGCATGTCAGCTTTTCCGAAGAGATTGCGAAGGAAATGAGTATGTGGCGTGGACAGCCGGTGACAGCGAAGGAGGAGCCTACCTGGCAGTATTTAATCTCGGGGATGAAGATGGAGCTCTTGTGTTTGAGACTGAGGAGCTGGAGCTATCCGGCATGACCCGTATGGGGACGGAGCTCTGGAGTGGGCAAACCATGGAGCTTGGCGATCAAATAAGGGTCGAAATACCCAGGCACGGAGCGAAGGTTTATTTTTTTCGCAATGTAAATGCATGGCAGGGAGGTAAGTGAGGATGAAAGCAAATCAGGTGAAGGAATATGTGAAGGGGGCAAATCCCTATATGCCACTTTGGGAGCATGTGCCGGATGGTGAACCCAGAGTTTTTGAGCATAACGGGGAGAAACGGGTATATGTATATGGTTCCCACGACATAGAAAAGACGGAATATTGTGGGCGAAATTATGTGGTGTGGTCTGCACCGGTGGAGGATCTTACTGACTGGACTTACCACGGAGTATCTTATTGCACGCATTATGATTCCATTCTTTATGCACCGGATGTCGTTAAAAAAGGGGATACCTATTATCTGTATGCCGCAGAAAAACGGGGAGGGCTGATTGTGGTTGCATCATCGAAAAATCCATGGGGTCCCTTTGAGAATCCCGTTGAAACAAAGCTGGGATTTGATCCGGGCGTATTAGTGGACGATGACGGAAGGGTTTATGCCTATTGGGGAGGCTGCGCATCGCCCTGCTATATTGCGGAATTGGAGGACGACATGGCGACCATGAAACCGGATACATTGGTGGAAAATCCTATGGGACATTCGACTTGTCCCTGGAATCCGGCGGATGACGGGCATATTTCCCTGATTGATGGTTTCTTTGAGGCATCCAGTCCCAGAAAGGTTATGGGAAAATATGTTTATATTTTTTCAAAGCGCTATGAGAAACCGGTGCCGGAATTGGGCGTTTATTCGCCAAACAATGGTTTTCTGTCCTATCGTTTCAGCGATTCTCCGTTTGGCCCGTTTCATGACGGAGGCGATATCAGCTTTAACGGAGGAGAGATCCTTAGGGACAGCGAAGGCGTAGGAGAGATGACATATCAATGGGGAAATAACCACGGCTCCATTATGGAGGTGGGTGGTAAATGGTATGTTTTTTATCACAGACAGACAGGAATCAATGAATTTTCCAGGCAGGCCATGCTGGAGCCCATCGACGTTGCAATGGGACGGGACGGACTCTTATTTATTGGGGACGTGAAATACCTAAATGGAGAGCCGGTATCCTCAAGGCCAGTGGAAATGACTTCCCAGGGGGCGCACGTGAACGGTCTGGATGCATTCAAATGGATCTCTGCAGGCTATGCGTGTCATATCCATGGCAGCAGGCAGCGGGCGTACGTGGAGCCCTGTTATGAGCAGAGGGACGACGTATCGACACCCGTGGTTGGCATTACAACAGGAACGACAGTGGGATTTCGATATCTGCAATTCGGAAATAATGCTCCGACGAAGGTCTGCGTAGTTTTGAACAGGCATAAGGCGCTTGTAATCAATGTTCGGCTGGACTCCTACAGGGGACGCATAGTCGGAAGGCTTGATTATGAGGGGGAGGAACTCCAAAAAACGGTGGACTTAACGACGGGCATAGTGGGGAAGCATGCAATCTATTTTGAGTTTCTGTCGGAGGAAGAGGGAGAGGTCGCATCCTTTGATCGTTTTACTTTTTCTTAAGATATCATATATTTGTATTTGAGTGACAGCATAGAAGACCCCATATGGATATGTGAAAACGCAGAAGAGTTTTTCTCGTTCTCTGCACAACCATGATCAATTTCTTGACAAGTAAACTTGGCAATGCTATTATTCAAATTGCCAAGTATACTTGTCATAAAACTTGCAACAGGAGAAATAGGAAATGGATAAAGATGAGATTTTAATGAAGAGCCGTATGGAGAACAAGGGGCGTGATATGCCCAAGATAGAAGAGGGCAAGAATTCGGCGAGATTTGCGATAATAATCGGTTTTGGCTTCATAGTTATCATGGCATTACTGAGCCTTATCGCACACAGCAAGATGATCTATGGTATTGTGGCTACAGAGTTTTGTATTGTTTTCGCAATGAGCCTCTACAATGCCATCAAGAAGAAAGAACGCAAATACATCATCATGACACTCACGAACGCCATACCGTTTGGTATTTTCACGTTTATGACGGTCTGTGAGATCTTTAATGTCTATCCATGAGGTAAGCGCAATGGATGATTCACTGGTATTAAAGAACAGATTAAAGGAATACCGCAAGGAGCTGAATCTGTCACAGGATGAGCTGGCGAAAATGGTCGGCGTGTCAAGAAACACAATAAGCTCAATCGAGACAGGGCAATTCTGTCCAACAGCCAAACTTGCGTTGGTAATCTGTATAGCACTTGATAAGAAATTTGAAGACGTATTCTATTTCTAATACCGCTACTTTACCGCTGAGTTACCGCTGGATTACTGCTCACGTACCTTTTCAAACTGTTTTTCCTGTGATAATCTCTATAATGGACAAAGCAAAAAGCCAATCAGGTCAATTTCATGATTTGCACCTTTTTGCACCTTTTGCAGAACGTTTTTTGGAGTTTTGGAGAAGGGGATTTTTGCAAGAATGGCTTGGTTACTGGATTTGGCCCGGGTGCAAATTTTTCGAAATTTGCACCTTTTTTGCACCTTTTGCCCATCAAAATACGTCAAATTATATCATTTTTTGGCACAATCAAAAATCAAGAAATCCAGTAAAATCAAGGGTTTGAGGCATGTTTAGAATACTATTCATCTGCTGGGGCAAGAGATTTCAGTAAGGCGGAAAACCTTGAAAATACGGCATTTTGAAGATCTATCAAATGGATTTACACCCCGTTTACACCTTTTAAGGTGAACTACCCGATGAGATGAGAGCACTCTGCGTTATGCAGGGTGCTTTTTGTCAGTAATTTGGAAGAAACGGTACTAAAATCAGAAATAAATCTTGAAGAAACGGAATAATGCCCTTGAAATATTGAAGAAATGGTACTATAATCCATTTATAAGTTTGAAGAAATGGAACCATGTTGTTTTGAGGAGATAGTATGTTTAAGAGAAAAGCTTTAGAAAAGCTAAAATATTGGAAAGAAAAAAAGGCACCAAAGTATTCTGTGCTTCTGGAAGGGGCCAGGCGTGTTGGAAAATCGACAATTGCCGAAGAATTTGCAAAGCAAGAGTATAGGTCATATATAAAAGTGGATTTTGCTAACATAACGCAGGATGTTCTTGATGTGTTCGATGACATAGCAAATTTGGATATTTTTTTTCTTAGACTGCAAACTGCAACTGGGATAACGTTGTATAAAAGAGAATCCGTTATTATATTTGACGAGATCCAGCTTATGCCTAAAGTGCGCCAGGCTATAAAGTACCTGGTTGCGGACGGAAGATATGACTATATTGAGACCGGTTCTCTGATCAGTATAAAAAAGAATGTCAAGGATATAGTGCTTCCATCTGAGGAGATGAAAATACAGATATATCCGATGGACTATGAAGAATTTATGTGGGCCATCGGAAATGATACCTATGGCGTATTGCGGGATTTATATAAGCTTGGGAAGCCGGTTGGAAATTCCTTAAACAGAAAGCTGATGCGGGATTTCAGAATTTATATGGCGGTAGGTGGAATGCCTCAGGCTGTAGAAGCTTATGTGGAAGGCAGGAATTTTACAGAAATCGATGAAGTAAAGAGAGAAATCATAGATTTGTACAAAGACGATTTCTTCAAGATCGATGATACCGGACTGATTGGAAGAATGTATGATTCTGTTCCGACGCAGTTGGCAACAGATAAAAGAAGCTATGTTATTTCGGCAGCTACAGGCAAAAAAAAGATCGATAAAGATTTAGAGCGTTTACATGATTTGCTGGATTCAAAGACGGTATTATCATGCCATAATGTCCTTAATCCGAGCATTGCGTTATCTCAAACGAGAGATGATGATACATTCAAACTTTATTTGGCTGATACAGGGTTATTTACTACCATGATTTTCAGATCATCAGGAAAGACGGATGAAAATATTTATACGAAATTGTTGAGCGATTCACTTCCTGCAGATTTGGGATATTTATACGAAAATGCAGTTGCTCAGATAATTGCCGGATCGGATATAGACCTTTATTATCACACATGGGAGAAAGAAAACAGTTCTCACTACTATGAGGTTGACTTTTTGCTTGCTTCGAAAACAAAGATAGTTTCGATTGAAGTTAAGTCATCCGGAATCGGTAAGCATGAATCAATCACAGAATTTCAGAAAAAATATTCTAAGCATGTTTCGAAGGAAATATTGTTATCACAAAAAGATATAGGCAATAGTGAAATGCTGAAATTATATCCAATATACATGTTGCCATTTTTAATTGAAGACCTATGAAAGGATGAGAAAGAGTTATGAGGTTGGCGGCTTATCAATTTGCCGTATGTGGTGATATTGATCATAATCTTGAAATAATAAAAAAAGCTATAGTGAGCGCATCAGAGAATAAGGTGGATTTGATCATATTTCCTGAATGTGCTTTGACAGGGTATCCGCCTCGTGATATTGCCGGTTCAGACAGAATCAATGTCAATGTGGTTTCTGAAGCTATACAGGAGTTACAGAAACTGGCAGACGAACTGGATATTCACATTATAGTAGGTACAATCGATTACGTTGATTCAAAATATTATAACAGAGCATACTTGATTTCACCTACCAAAGCCAAACGATGGTATGATAAACGGGCACTCTATGGATGGGATGAGGATAATTTTGCACTCGGCGATGAAAATGGAATATATGAAATAGATGGGATAAAGATTGGCGTAAGAATTTGCTTTGAAGTACGGTTCCCTGAGTATTTTAGAGAACTGTATAGGGAAAATACCGATTTGGATATTGTGCTGTTTTATGATGTGGCTGATAAAGAGGATGAGATTCGGTACCAGATGATTCGTGGACATCTGATTACAAGAGCTGTAGAAAATATCACACCCGTATTATCTGTAAATGCGATTCATCCCTATCAGACAGCGCCTACCTGCTTTATCAATGCATCAGGGGGAGTAGGTAAAGAACTGGATAAGGATAGTGAGGGAATGCTCATATACGATTTTGAAAATCAGGAATTAAACTTTGGCGAAATTGGGCGTAAGCGCTATTCGGATCAATTGTCAGGATCTTCGACCTGAAGTTTATGGAGTTGAGAAAATGGAAATTGTTACGGATTATTCAGAGGTCGTGATAGAGACAAGTAATCTGATCATGAAAAAGGCTGTATTTGGTGACTGGGAGCAGCTGTACCGAAATATAACAAGCCGACCGGAGTCTGCCAAATATATGCTATGGAAGATCGATGATTCTGAGGAAGAATCAAAGGACAGGATGCTTCGAACTCTTGATTTTCAAAGTAAAGAAAAGTACGCGCTTACTGTATATCTGAAAACGGAAAGCGGATTAGAAGCCATTGGATGGGCATCCATGCGTGAAGTGAATCCCTATGTATATGAGGATATGGGAATCGCCATTGGACCAGACTTTGTTGGAAAAGGATATGGAAAACAGATTTTAAATGCATTGTGTGGAGAGGCAAGAAAACAGGGAGCAAAAGAATTTCACTGTAGTTATCGTGAAAAGAATCTGGCTTCAAAAAGATTGCAGGATGCATGTGGTTTTAAGTTTGACTATAAATCTGAGGAGACAATAGATCCAAGAACGGACGAAAAATACGTGGTGGTGAACACCAAAAAAGATTTAAATGATGAAAGAGGAATGATATAGGCGGATGAATGAAATTATTGTTAAAAACCGAAGCGGTTGGCCTCTTCATGAATATATAGACATCCCTGAAGAAAAAATATCAGGGTACACAATCGACCAGACCTCCCTTATTCCCTAGTTGCTCGGCTATATATATGCTATTTCTTCCAATTCCACATCCAAGATCAAGCGCCCGGAAACACTCATGATCAGAAAGAAGTGGCATGATATCCTGTACAGTTTTAATTGGCTTTTTTAGCCAACTGTCTGTGTTGTATAAGTCTTCTTCATTGTATATTTTTGTGTGAGATTGCTTCTCACTTTCTCGTATTTTATCTATCCTAGAATTCATGCCAACTCCGATCTGTATCACGCTGTCACAGGCGCTCATGTGTAAAGTAATACTGTAGCCTCTTTGTATTTTTTGCAGGACTGTAATTCTTTTGTCCAGGAATCCATAAAACGGACTGTTTCGTTTTCGTTGTTTTTATCATCTGATGTGATTTTTTTTTACGACCTCTATAATATGAACATCGGGCTTGGCTAGCCATTCACATTCGGATTCTTTTAACCAGTCACAAGTTAATCGATGTTCTCTGTCCTACTTATTATACTCTCTGAGGCCATAGTAATAGAACTTCCTGATTCTCTCCTTAAGAGATGCGGGTTTAATAACTACTGCATCGTTTCCAAAACGCTTGAAGTATTCTTCCAGCTGAAGTTCAGGCCAGTCAAAGTAGTACAGGTCTCCTTCTATTTTCGAAACGATAGGCCTGTTCTTGGTGATCGCCTTAAACCTTTTAATTCCATATTTGTTCAGTCGGACAACTGCCTTGACTGATAATGACACTGAATGAGGGCTTCGGATGGCTTTTTCCTGAAGCTCTTTTTGAATGTCCGGATCCACAGAAAAAGTATCGGAAGTTACGAATACGCTTCTGAGTCTTGATATTCTAAAGGTTCTCGGTGTTCCGGTATTTCTATCCCTGCATAACAGATAATTGCACTGTTCTTCTTTGGATGGTGCGATAATATATGGCTCAACACTAAAAGATATCTCGTCGTCGGAGGCTGAGCTGGTAAAAGAAAGAATTCTGTGCTCTTTAAGTGCCCTGGAGATATCTTCATAGGTATCTTTGAAAATGATGGTTTCTCTTTCACTTCTCGGTATGGACAGATATGAATTAAACATGTCCTTAAGATACTGGGACAGGGATGTATCTTTTAACATGTTGTTCTCTATGATCTTGAGAATCTCATATGAAGATCCGCCTACAGTAAGGGTGAGGGCTGTATTCCTGCTGCTCTGTAGGTTGTCAGCCTTAATGTACGTGCTTATTATCTTGTCTGCCAGAAGTGCAGCGTCCTTGTCACTGATCGCTGTAATACCTGTCAGATCCTGCTTAATATTTGAAAGCAGGTTTTCGCTGTCATGCCTGTAACGGTCAAAGAAATTGACTATCAGAGTCTTAAGGAATGAGTTGAGGTTGACAGACTCATCCTTCTTAGTGAATTCAAAGAGTTCTGCGTCATTTATCAGTCTTGATCTTGTGTCATCTGAAAGGTAAATCTTGTATTTCTCTGTCATATTACGCCTCTTATTTGGGGTCGTGAAAAATGGAAATATAATGCAAAACTGTGTATATATTCAATTATATTGGGGTTGCAATACAAAGTCAATCTGCATCTTTTTATCTCCAATTGTAAGGACTATGATTAAATCACAACAAAGACACGAACAGCAATCATTACAGGATGGCTAAAAGGTTAAGCGCCGAATTACGGATTCGGAATTCGCGGGTTCGAATCCCGCTCCAACCCTTCGGGGAACATGTGTCTTGAATAATAGATACTAACAGCAAACGACACCGCATATAGCTGCAGAGGGTGGCACCCGGATGATAACCGGGCAGGCGGAGGGTTCGAATCCCTCTTATGTTAAGGGATGTATCTAGTGATCATATAGGTGCATACAGCGACAAAAAATCTCACGATTGTAGATGGTACCCTGCCTGCGCAGGGAGAGTGTGCCGGGCACTATAACCCGGTTGCACCTTGTTTAAGAAAGAGGTAATGAAGATGTTAGATTTTTTAGAGACAGAAGCAAATAAAACATATACAGAGAACGGTGCGGCAACTTATATTTCAACAAAGTCGGACTGCTTGGATTTCTTTGCAACGATCGGAGCGCTTAGACATGCATCAGACGAAGATATCATATTCAGATTTACCAGAGCTTATGCTGAGAATGCAGATCTTGCAATGAAGATGCTTTTCTTTGCAAGAGACATTAGAGGTGGCCTTGGTGAGAGAAGAGTGTTCAAGGTTATACTTAAGTATTTGGCTGAGTGCGAACCGCAATCAGTGAAAAAGAATATCGAGTATGTTGCGGAGTGTGGCAGGTACGATGATCTTCTGGCGTTATTTGACACACCTTTAGAAAAAGAAGTACTGGCATATTTTGATAAAGCTCTCAAAGCTGATATGGCTGTTCTGGATGCTGACAGGGAAAACGCGGAAGTGTCTCTTTTGGCAAAATGGCTTCCTTCGATAAATACCAGCAATAAAGAAGCTGTAAGAAAAGCAAGGAAGATTGCGAGAGCAATGAAGATGTCTGATGCTGAGTATCGCAAAACACTCTCAGCTCTCAGGGCGCAGATCAAGATCATAGAGAATAACCTCCGTCAGAGAGACTACTCTTTTGACTATGCGAAGCAGCCTTCAAAAGCCCTGTACAAGTACAGACAGGCCTTCATCAGAAATGACCAGGTAAGGTATGAGGCTTTTATCCGTAAGGCGACTGAGGATCCTACAGTAATGCACACAGGTACACTGACACCTTATGATGTTATAGCTCCTGTCCTGGGCAGAAGAGAGTTCTCTGAAGCTGAGAGACGTGCCATGGATGCAACATGGAATGCACTGGAGAATTACGCCGGTTCTGACAATTCTCTTGTTGTAGTCGATGGTTCGGGCTCAATGTACTGGAATGCTGATCCATGCCCTGCGGCAGTGGCACAGTCACTGGGTATCTATTTTGCAGAAAGAAATACCGGTGCATTCCACAATCACTTCATAACTTTCTCTACAAACCCGAGACTCATCGAGATCAAGGGCAAGGACATAGTTGATAAAGTGCGTTACTGCATGAGCTTCAATGAATGCAATAATACAAATATTGAAAAGACATTTATGCTGATACTCCAGACTGCTATTTACAACAGATTGAAGCAGTCAGATATGCCGGAAAAGATCTACATCATATCGGACATGGAGTTTGACTATTGTGCCGGTGATGCTGAGGCTACCAACTTTGAAAATGCCAAAAGAGAATTTGAAAAATGGGGCTACAAGCTTCCTCAGGTTATCTTTTGGAATGTTAACAGCCGAAATCTGCATCAGCCTGTAAGAATGAATGATCAGGGAGTGGCGCTGGTATCAGGTTGTAGCCCACAGGTCTTTTCAATGCTGAAAGACGGTAATCTGGAACCATACAAATTCATGATGAGTGTCCTTTCATCAGCACGTTACGAAAGGATCGCTGCATGAGTTATCAGAAGTGGCAGGGAGAAGGAATACTCCCTGCCGGATTGGAAGGATACACTAAACAACGGATATTCAATCAAATCATTAAACAAGAGTAGGATAATAATTTTCATCATAGCTAAATAAGTTTAAATTGAGATTTGGAATGCCTCCTTTGTATGTATGATTAAACATCATATATACAAGGAGGTATTTTCGTGTTGAAGAAAAGAACTGATAGTTTTGGCCGTTTGCTGGGAAGAAATGAATATCAAAAAAACGATGGAAGATATGTATTCAGATATCGAAATCTCACAGGAGAAACAAAATATACATATAGCTGGAGGTTGATGGATACAGATGAATTGCCGCAAGGAAAAAGAAAATGCAAATCTCTTCGTGAAAAAGAAGAGGAGATCAATAGCGAGAAAATGTGGGAGGCAAAGGGCTTAAAGGTCACGGACAGGATTGTGGTTTCTGAACTGGTCGATAATTATCTTGCCTTTAGGATAAATGTGAAAGAATCGACAAAAGCAGGTTATAAAACGGTCAGAAAGCTTTTAAATGCAGATGAATTTGGCTTTAGGAAGATCGATCGAATTTCTGTAAAAGATGCCAAGGAATGGCTCATGAAACTCCAGGCGGAGGGAAGGGGTTACAGCTCAATCCATGCAGTCCGCGGTGTGCTGCGGCCTGCGTTTCAAATGGCAGTAGAAGATGGCTTGCTGGATCGCAATCCCTTTGATTTTATATTTGAAGGGGTTGTTTTTAATGATATGAAAAGAATAGGGGCATTGACAGCTTTGGAAGAAAAATGGTTCCTCGCTTTTGTCCATGATGATGACCATTTTAAACGTCACTATGATATGTTTATCCTTCTTTTCGAGACCGGAATTCGAATATCCGAAATGTGTGGGCTTAGTCTTAATGATGTTGATTTTGAACAAGGGTTTATAGAAATCAGTAAAACACTGAACCGATACGGGAAAAGATATGTTGTTAGTACTACAAAAACGCCATCCGGATTCAGGAGGATTCCTATGTCGAAAAATGTCAGGAATTCTCTCGGACGAATAATAAGGATCAGAAAAAAGAAAGTTCAGAAAATACAGGTTGAAGGAATTGATGACCTTGTCTTTATAGATGGGCGAGGCGTTCCCATACTTCCTAATATGGTTGAAAAATACTTTCAGCGCTGCCGTGAAAAAATGAAGCAAGCTACCGGGCGTTATATATATGTAACACCGCATGTCTGCAGACATACATTTTGCTCAAAAATGGTCAGGGAGGGTATGAATCCAAAGATGCTTCAATATATCATGGGACATTCAAAGATCGAGACAACTTTAGACTGTTATACGCATATTGGTTATGATCAGGTTGCTTATGAGTTTGCAAAAATAGAAAAACAGCAAATGCCGGGATGATATATGAATATAAGCTTTTCTCGACATTAATTTGAAGTTTGGCAATTTACCACTTTTTTGTGGTAAAATTGCCATGATATACAAACATTTGATAAGAAAAAATCCAGCAAAATCAATGCTTTGGAGGGCATTGAATAATGATTAAAGTACTTTTTGTATGTTGGGGCAACATCTGCCGTTCCCCGATGGCAGAATTCATAATGAAGGATCTTGTGGAGAAGAACGGATTGTCTTCGGAGTTCTATATTGAATCCGCGGCGACCAGCACGGAGGAAATAGGAAACCCCATATACCCACCCGCCAAGTCAGAACTTGCAAGGCATAAAATCGGTGTTCCCGGCAACGAACTCGGACTTAGTCAAAAGCGTGCCAGACAGATGAACCGCGCCGATTATGACAGATTCGATTACATCATCGGCATGGAGAATCTGAATCTGAGCTACATGAACCGCATTCTTGGCGGCGATCCCGAGGGGAAGGTACATCTGATGATGGATTTTACCGACCATCCGGAGGATATAGATGACCCCTGGTACACCGGAGACTTCTCCGGAGTATACAAACAGATCCTCGAAGGATGTGAATGTCTGTTGAAAAAGTGCATTTCATAGTATAATTACGTAAGTCGGGAGGCGGTTATGGCAAAACTTATCGTAGTAGTGGATATGCAGAAGGATTTCATCGACGGAGCACTCGGTTCCGCTGAGGCGGTAAAGATTGTAGACCGCTGTGCGGCTAAGATCGCATCAGCCCGTGATGCCGGTGATATCATTGTATTTACCAGAGATACCCACGGCGATGACTATATGCAGACCGAGGAGGGGAAGAACCTTCCGGTTCCCCACTGCATAAAGGGAAGCGAAGGCTGGCAGATATCATCGAAGCTTGAAGGCTTGTGCCCGGATGCCAAGGTACTTGATAAGGAAACATTCGGAAGCAAGGCACTCGGCGAATATGCATCGGAGCTTGTGAAAAGCAGAAAAGTCGACAGCATAGAACTGTTCGGTCTCTGCACCGATATCTGCGTAATAAGCAATGCACTTCTTATTAAGGCTTTCTGCCCGGACATTCCGATTGGCGTCGATGCATCCTGCAGTGCGGGAGTGACTCCCGAAAGTCATGATAATGCCCTTAAAGCAATGGAAAGCTGTCAGATACACATAACAGGCAAAGGCGAAGAACCTTGGAGATAGCGGGAAAACCCAAAACAGCAATATTCGGTGGAACATTCGATCCCATCCATATGGGCCACATTGAGTTGCTTGCAAATATTTATGAAGAGATACGCCCGGACAGGATTGTCATAATTCCGTCCGGGCATCCTTATATGAAAGAGGAAAAAGGAATGCGTATAACCTCTTCGGAGGAACGCATCGGTATGCTTGAAGCCGGTATAAGGAACCTTGATCTTCCGATCGAGATATCCCGTATCGAAACGGATAAGGACACGCCGAGCTATTCGGTTGATACCGTAGCCGAACTAAAGGCGAAGGACAGGGAAGCAGAAAGTAAATACGCTGACGGAGATTATTATTTCCTTTGCGGCAGCGATATACTTTTTGAGATAGAAAAGTGGCATGAATATGAAAAACTTCTGAGTGAAGTCATTCTGGTTGTTACTCCGAGAGGAGAAGATGATATCAATGTCATTCTTGAAAAGAAACAGAAGCTGAAGAAAAAGTACGGGGCAAAGATAATCGTATCATCATTCAGAGGCAGGGTGCTGTCATCAACGCTCATCAGGGAAAATCCGGAGGCATACCGTGAACTTATCCCTGAAGGTGCATTCGAATATATTAAAACTCATCATCTGTATGAAAGGAAGGATTGACCATGGAACAGATCATAAACAGTCTTCTTGAAACGGACCTGTACAAGTTCTCGATGGGACAGGCTATCTATCATCAATTCCCCAGCTATACCACCACGTGGACATTCAGATGCAGGAACACGGATGTACGTTTTACTCCCGAAATGGTCGAGGAGATAAAGCGTCAGATCAAGCTGTACTGTGATCTTAAGTTCACCGAGGATGAACTTGAATATCTCGGAAAGATCACATGGTTCAGACGTTCTTACGTTGACTTCTTAAGGCTCTGGCATCCCAGGTTTGAGGATTTTGAGATAGGTACCAAGTCTCCCTGCGGACTTACCATCGAAACCAAGGGAACCTGGCTCAACACTTCCATGTATGAGATTCCCACGCTTGCAATCGTCAACGGTGTTTATTTCCGTATGGGATTTGATTATGACAAGCTGCTTGAAAGCTTCAGGGAGCGCCTTGCCGACAAGATCAAAAAGCTTGAGGACGGAACATGGAAGATCGGTGCATTCTCCGAATTCGGCATCAGAAGAAGACTTTCCGCAGAGGCTCAGGAACTTGCGGTATCGGAGCTTGCAAAGGCTAAGCTTAACGGTTCTCTTTTTGTGGGAACCTCCAATGTATATCTTGCAAGAAAGTTCGGACTTAAGCCTGTCGGAACAATGGCTCACGAGTGGATCATGTGTGTCGGACAGGGCAATCACAAGCACAATCCGGCATATTCAAACTGGTATGCTCTCGATGCATGGGTCAAGGAATACGGAGTGCTTAACGGAACCGCACTTACGGATGCGATCACTACAGACTGCTTCCTTAAGGATTTCCAGCTTACTTACGCGACTCTGTTTTCCGGCGTAAGACAGGACAGCGGAGATCCCATGAAGTGGGGAGACAAGATGATAAAGCATTACGAAGAACTTGGGATCGATCCTAAGACCAAGACACTTCTTTTCTCCGATTCACTCGATTTTGAGAAAGCTCACAATATCAATTCTTACTTTAACGGAAGAGCAAAAGTGGCATTCGGAATCGGAACCTATGTTGCCAATGACACTGATGTTCCGGCTCTCAACATCGTTATGAAGACAACCGAATGTAACGGACAGGACGTTGCCAAGATCTCCGACAGTGAAGGTAAGGGAATGTGCAAGAATCCCGCTTATGTCGAATATCTGCAGCGCTGTATCGACTGGAGAATGAAGCACGAATAAGAGGTGGATTATGCTTGCAAATGTAGAAAAGACAGTTGATGAGATCTGCGAATGGATAAGGGATTTTTTTGAAAAGAACGGAAAGACCTGCAGTGCAGTCCTCGGAATATCCGGCGGTAAGGATTCATGCATAACCGCAGCACTTCTTGCGAGAGCGCTCGGAAAAGAAAGAGTGGTCGGCGTTATGATGCCCGACGGTATACAGCCCGATATCAGCGATTCACAGGCGGTTGTAGATCATCTCGGAATCAGGCATTATACCGTGAACATCGGTGAAGCTGTAAAGGCGCTTAAAAAGAGCATCGAAGAAGCGGGCGGTACCATTACAAAGGATGTCGGAATAAATATTCCACCCAGAGTCAGAATGACAACTCTTTATGCGGTTGCCCAGGGACTTGAAGAAGGCGGAAGAGTCATTAATACCTGTAATGCATCCGAAGACTATATCGGTTACAGCACCAAGTACGGTGATGCTGCCGGTGATATGTCCATCCTTGCCGGCTTTACCGTAGAGGAAGTTCTTCAGATCGGAGATTATCTCGGACTTCCTTCAAATCTTGTGCATAAGACTCCTTCGGACGGACTCAGCGGAATGAGTGATGAAGACAAGATCGGGTTTACCTATGCCGTTCTCGATAAATATATTGCTACCGGTGAGTGCGAGGATGATGCAATCCGCGAGAAGATAGACAGAATGCACAGGCTCAATCTTCATAAGATCACACTCATGCCTCATTTCGAAGCATCGGAAAAAACAGAAAAGTAAAGGTTATCATAATGAGTTTTACAATTAACGAAAAAACTAAGATCTTCATTGATAATAATGACTGGCCCGGAGTGATAAGAGTTGCCGGAAAAGTATCCGGAGATTTTGAACTCGTCTTCGGATCATCGGAAAAGCCGGTCATAAGTAAAGAGGCTTTCACTGATGCCGATATCATTGACGGAGGCATATATGCCGGATGCATAGGCAGGTCTTCGATCATTGATCATTTCGAAAAGGCCGGTCTGATCGATCTTTCCGATGTTTGTGGAAAAAGGGAAGTGTTTCTTTTTGCTCCCGTAAGCACAAACGGTAAAAACGTGCTGGTGATCGCCGGAAGTGATAAGAGAGGAACGATCTACGGCCTCTTCCGGATTTCCGAACTCATGGGTGTCAGTCCCTGGGTATGGTTTGCCGATGCGAAGCCTGTTAAGAAAAGCAAAGTTGTCATTACGGAAAATGACAAATATGTCAGCAAGGTTCCTTCCGTTAGATACAGGGGCTTTTTCATCAATGATGAGTGGCCTTCGTTCGGAACTTGGACGAATAATCTCTTCGGTGGATTTAATGCGAAGATGTATGACCACGTATTCGAGCTTCTTCTCAGAATGCACGGTAATTATCTCTGGCCCGCCATGTGGTCTTCGTGTTTTTCGGAAGACGGCCCCGGAACCGAAAGTGCGGCACTTGCCGATGAATACGGTGTCGTGATGGGAACTTCGCACCATGAGCCCTGCATGAGACACGGTGAGGAATTTTCCCATGTCAAAGGTCCGGATTCTAAATACGGCAATGACTGGAATTTCAACCGTAACAGGGAAGGACTTATCGAATTCTGGAGAGACGGACTTAAGAGAAATGCTCCTTTTGAAAATATTGTTACCGTCGGAATGAGAGGCGAAGCCGATTCCGAAATGCTCGGAAGGGAATGCACCGTTTTAGATAATATCAATTATCTCAAGGATGTTATCACTACACAAAAGGAACTTCTGAAGGAAGTATACGGTGACAGGGAGCCTGAGGTTGCCAAGGTTTTTGCCGTATATAAAGAGGTTGAGGACTTTTATTACGGTGATGAAGATAATGAAGGACTCAGAGCCTGGGACGGTCTTGACGGAACCATAATCCTTCTTTCCGATGATAATTTCGGAAATATGAGACTTCTTCCTCCTGCCCGCGACCGTGATCATAAGGGCGGATTCGGAATGTACTATCATCTGGATTACCACGGCGCTCCCATCTCATATGAGTGGGTAAACAGCACCTATATACCGAGGATCGCAGAGCAGATGGGGCAGGCATGGGAGTGCGGCGTAAGGGATCTGTGGATCGTAAACGTCGGCGATATCAAGCCTGTTGAATATCCGTTGAATTATTTTATGGATCTTGCCTACGACTATGACAGATGGGCTGATGATCCCGCGTCATATCCTGCATATTGGGCGCAGCAGCAGTTTGCTTCCGAAGATAAGGAGACGGTATCGGAAGTTGCAAGTCTTCTTGATGATTATTCGCGCATCAATTCCGTAAGGCGCCCGGAGAGTATCGGTCCCGAAACATACAGTCCCGTTTATTTCAGGGAAAGCGCGAAGATGCTCGCAAAAGCCGGAAGGGTAAATGCTGCGGCGGATGCGCTTTTTGAAAAGTTCAAAGGCAGGGACAGCTTCGATGCTTTTTATCAGCTGGTATATTTCCCCGCAAAAGCTTCGATGAATGTACTTACAATGCAGCTCTACAGCGGCAAGAATATGCTGCTTGCAAAGCGCGGATGTCCTTCCGCCAACTATTACGCAGAGGGCATCAGGCAGTGCATTGAACTTGATGAGAAACTCACGAAGGAGTACAACGCTCTCGGAAACGGCAAGTGGAACGGCATCATGCTTTCCGAGCATATCGGTTTCATCAACTGGAACGAAGAAGAGCATATGGTCCCGGTAAGAACATATGTTAAGCCCTACGATCATGACAGGGTGTGCGTCAGTGTTAACGGCATGCCTTCATTTACGATGGGTTATGACTGGACGAAGAAGGAACTTTTGATGACGGATCTTCTTGTTCCGGGAAGAACAGGAGAGATCATCGTTGAAAACTGCTGTAAGGATGACTGCAGCTGGAATGCACAGGCCGGTTCCGAATGGATAAAGCTTTCTGTTTCAAACGGAGAACTCAAAGGTGCTGCGGATGAAGGAAATCTGTGCCCCGAAGGTCCTACGGGAAGCATCGCACGTATCACTGTTTCCGCAGATAAGGAACTTCTCCGAAAAGCGGCATCGGATGCCGGCAAAGAAAACATCACCGGAATCGTTACCGTTATATCCGGAAGGTGCAAAGCATTCGTTAAAGTCGTTGCCAGAGCTTTTGCCGAAGAGGAGATTTCCGCACTTCACTATGTTCCCGTTCTTCCGGATGATGTCAGGATGCCTTTGGGCGGCGCAGGACTTGCATGTGCTGTTGAAGCCGCGGATTACGATATGATCGGTCCCGGAAAAGAATGTGACTTCAAGGTCTATTCTCCCTACGGAAAATATGAGAGCGGAATGAGAGTTTACCCGGCCGACGGAGGAAACCGCAATCCCGAAGAAATGCCTTTTGCTGATTACAGCATTTATGTTCCCGAAGACGGAGAATATGAGTTCATACTTTCGCAGGCACCCGGCGGTCCGATCATGAGGGATACTTTTTCATCGCTTGCGGTCAGCATGAATGGCGGTGATATCGTAAAGGTAAGACCGGTATCCGAGACCTACAGAGCCGGAAATCACAGCGATCCCGAATGGTGCAAGGTTGCCCTTATGCAGGAAAAGAAAGGCTCTGCGAAGATTATTTGCAGGAAAGGCAAAAACACCCTGCGCATTTACGGCTGCGAACCCGGCGCCGTATTGATGAGGATATTCGTGAGAAAAGCACAGGGAGATTTGCCGTATTCGTTCTTTGGTCCCATACCTTCATTCATTGAAAGATAGAGGTGCGATATGCAGGTTGATCAGACACGTCCCGTATATGTCATAGGACACAAAAATCCCGATACCGATGCGATATGTTCTGCGATCGGATATGCCGATCTTAAGAACAGACTGACCGGAGGTGATTTCCGTGCGGTCAGATGCGGTCATCTGAATGACGAGACGAAATTTGTTCTTTCCAGATTCGGTGTCAAACCGCCCGAGTATATCAAGGATATCAGGATCCAGGTAATGGATATGGATATGCGCAAGCTTCCCGGTGCGGCATATGATATGTCGCTTAAGAAGGCCTGGAAAGCAATGCATGATGCGAATGTAGTAACACTCTGCATTACCGAAGGAAAGATCCTTAAGGGGCTTATAACGCTCGGTGATATCGTCGATTCCTATATGGATACCGAAGATACCGGAATACTTGCGGCTGCACACACTCCCTATTCCAATATCATCGAAACTCTGGAAGGAACGCTTGTTGCCGGAAGCGAAGAAGGTGTAGTTGAAGGCGGTAAGGTAGTTGTTTCACAGAAAGGCGCCGCAGGAGTTTCGGCAGGCGATATCGTTATCCTTCCCGACGGAACGGAGGATGCAAAAGAATGCCTGGAGGCGGGCGCAAGCTGTCTTATCACCTGCTCCGGAACCAGACCCAGTGACGGTGTCAGAAATGCGGCTTCCGAAAAAAATGTCCGCGTTATCGTTACCAAGTATGATGCATTCTTTGTATCAAGACTTATGGATCAGTCGATACCCGTCAGTTATTTCATGAAGTCGCAGGATCTTGTCACATTCAGAATGACCGACTATATAGACGACATCAGGCCTGTTATGGCACAGGCTCATCACAGATATTTCCCCGTTCTTGATGAAAAGGGTGAATATGTGGGAATGATCTCGCGCAGAAACCTTCTCGGTGCAAAGCGCAAGCAGGTCATCCTTGTGGATCACAATGAAAAGAATCAGGCTGTTACCGGAATCGAATCCGCTTCGATCCTTGAGATAATCGATCACCACAGGCTCGGTGCGGTTGAGACGATAGCTCCGGTATTTTTCAGAAACCAGCCTCTGGGCTCTGCTTCAACGATCGTCTATCTGATGTACAAGGAAGCACATGTGGAAGTCAAGCCCGAGATCGCCGGACTTCTCTGTGCCGCTATTCTTTCCGATACACTTATCTATAAGAGCCCCACTTGTACCGAGACCGATATCCAGTGCGGAAATGAACTTGCCCGTATCGCAGGCATCCGTCAGGATGAGTTCGCCCGTGAGATGTTCAAGGCCGGAAGTGATTTCGAAAGAAAGACGGGAGAGGAATTACTCAAGCGCGATTTCAAGAAGTTTACGATCGACGGCTATTCCGTTGGAATCGCCCAGGTTAATGCAATGATGAAGGAAGAGATCGATGTGGCGGAAAAGAAAGCGAAGGATGCGATCGATAAATTCATGCTTTCCGAAAAACTCGACATGGTCTTTTTCATGGTAACGCTTATTCCTTCGGAAAGTTCGAGAGTGCTGTGGAGCGGAGAGAGTGCGGAAGAGGTTCTGAAAGCGGGATTCCAGACGGATATCCCTTCGGACGGAAGCGGTCTGTTCCTCAGAGGAGTCGTATCGAGAAAGCAGCAGTTCCTTCCCGCTATAGTGGAAGGTATCTCGATGCTCGGTTCAGATTGATGTTGTCAGAATGAATGGTTTGTTGTAAAGTATCACGGTATGGTTTTTCCGTACCGTTAAGCGGATGTGATGGAATTGGTAGACATGCAAGATTTAGGTTCTTGTGCGAAAGCGTGTGGGTTCGAGTCCCTTCATCCGCATTAAAAAATGCGTCCCTCGTAGATGGACGCATTTTTTAATGTAAATTATGAGGGACTCGAACCCCTAGCGAGCTCCCTTCATCCGCATATAAAAATGCCTCTCGTCAGAGAGGCATTTTTTTGCGGATGAAGAGTTAATTCTTATCTGGACTTCCTGCACACAAGGGAGTCGCCTTTTTTCAGTTTGAGGGTTCTTGTCGGAACTGCACATGCACCGTCCCTAATGACTACAAGTATATCAATGTCTTCTTTGTTCTCAACCTGTCCGATCTCTTTTCCGACATAGGGGGTATCGGGAGTTACGGTTATAGTGATCAGTCCGGTCATCTCTTCGCTATCGGACTGGTTTCTCCTGATCGCAGTGTATTTTTCAACAAAGCCTGCAGAAATGATGCCGGTGGGGATTGCAACAACTCCCATAGCCAGGAAGTCTATCACAACTCCTATTATCTTGCCCATTATCGTAACGGGATACACATCTCCGTAACCGACCGTGAAGATCGTAGTCGCGGCCCACCACATGCCTGAAAGCGCATTGGGAAATGCATCGGGCTGAACGGTATGCTCTACCGAATACATGCAAAGGCTTGATGAGAGCATCAGTATCAGTATTATGAGCACGGAAGAAAGTATCTGCTGGATCTTATCCGTGAATACCGAGATGATCACGTGAAATGCATCATATGTTGAGTTGATCTTGAACAGCCTGAGGATCCTTGCGACTCTGAGAAGCCTGAATACGACGAATCCGGACAGGTAGTAAAACGGAAGTATTGTCAGGAGTTCGATGATCCCGTCAAAGGAAAAAATGAACCTGAACACAGCCTTTGCTTTGGACATATCGGGATACAGATGGTCAGCCGTAATTATCCTGAGGATATATTCGATCAGGAAGAAGATGATGCTGAACACATCCAGGAACTTGAAAACAGATGACAGATATGACAGCTGCTCAAATGATTCGAGGATCAGCGAAAGAATGTTGAGAATGACTATGGTGATCAGTGCGGCATCGAAAGCAAAGCTCGGAATATCCTTCCTGCTTCCTATCTGTATGATCTCAAAGATCCTCTGTCTTACATCTTTTTTCTGTTTTTTTGTCTTCTTTTTTCCCATGGTGATTTTCGCTCTTTGTTAAGTAAAAACCTTACGGAAATCATTTTACGTTTCCTTGAAAAATATGTCAAAAAAATTGGAATATGGATGCCTGCTTATGGTATTATCTCTATAGTGTGTTTTAGGCACATGGGGGCATTGCCCCGGGAGGAATACAGATGTTTACAATGCTCATAATAATCATACTGCTTGCCATAATCTGGATCCTGCTCAAGCTTCTCGCTTTTGCGATAAAGCTTCCGTTCAAGGTTCTCGGATTTATTTTCAAGCAGCCGTTTGCGACAATCTTCTGGCTGATTGTGGCAGGCTATGTAGTGTTTTATTTTTTGAGATGATTTTTTGACAGGGAGAATAAAATGAATTCAGCAGATTTTATGGAAGCACTGGAAAATATTGGTCAGAATCCGTATTATTACGGAACGGGTTATCAGACTATCGATGCCATAAGCAGTCTCATAAGACTTGCCGTTGCCGTCTGTACGATCATCGGTCTCTGGAAGATGTTCGATAAAGCGGGTGAGCACGGCTGGGGTGCGATCATTCCTTTTTATAACGATTATCTGTTATTCAAAATTTCGGATATCAAAAACTGGTTCTGGAGCTATCTTGTTGCGGGACTTATCGGCGGAATCTGCATTTTCATCGCTGTCATATATTTTATTGTTTATGCGATATCCGCAGCATTCGGTGCATACGGCACCTCCGATTTCGCAAGTGCGGGCGGAGCCATGCTGGCTCTTTTTGCCATCGGCGGAATCTGCTGCCTGTTTACTTTCATTGTCAGGATCTTCCGTGCGATAAAGCTTTCCCAGGCTTATCAGCTCGGAGGCGGATGGGCAGTCGGACTTATCCTTCTTCCCTGGCTCTTCTATATGATCATCGGATGCTCTAAGACCATCAATCATAAGAGATATCCCTTCGGAGCTCCGAAGCCTCAGGCCGGAGTACAGCCCGGATATCAGCAGAATCCTTATCAGCAGGGCGGATATACCCAGAATACGTATCAGCAGAATCCCTATGCACAGAATGCTTATCAGAATAATTACTATGCACAGAATACCGCTCAGGCAGATCAGCCTGCGCCTTTGAATCCTTATGCGAACAACCCTTACATGCAGAATCAGACTGCACAGGCTCCTCAGAACGTTCAGCCTGCACAGCCCGCACAGCCCGCTCAGAACCCTTATGCGCAGGCTCCGGACAGTTCGCAGAATCCTTATCAGAATCCTCCCAAGGATCAGGTCTGGAATACCATTTACGACGAGAATAAGAACAATCTCTGATAAGGTTTGTATCATTAAAAAAATAAGGCATTTTTTCTTGACAGAGCGACCTATTTTAGATAATATAGTCGTTGTCTGTTTTGTGTCCGTAGCTCAGCTGGATAGAGCAACGGCCTTCTAAGCCGTGGGTCGGGGGTTCGAATCCCTTCGGGCACGTTTATGGTGGGTGTAGCACAGTTGGTTAGCGCGTCAGATTGTGGTTCTGAAGGTCGAGGGTTCGAGTCCCTCTACCCACCCTAACGCCATATAAGGCGTTTTTTTATGACCGCAGGCACATGCGTTCGGACCGGCCGTAGGGCTATCGCCAAGCGGTAAGGCACAGGACTTTGACTCCTGCACTCGTGGGTTCGAATCCCGCTAGCCCTGTATTTGAGACACTAGCTCAGTCGGTAGAGCACTTGACTTTTAATCAAGTTGTCGAGGGTTCGATTCCCTCGTGTCTCACGCTTAAAAGAGTAAGGAAGCCTTGAATACACGGGCTTCCTTTTAATTTTCTCTTATTGTATGGAATGGTATGTATAGGTGTGTATAGGTATACGTATTCAATAGGTTTTAGGGTACATTTTAGGGTACAAATTAGGGTACAAGAATAGCCTTCAAAGGTGCATAAACATTGAATCTTAAGGCATCGGATAGTATAATAAAGGTGCTTGAAAATCCGTGTAAAAGAAAAACGCCTGCTTCTTTTGTATAAAGACGGGCGTTTTTTCTATGTGTTCTATCGGGATCGTAGGCCGTAGGTATACCCCCATACCCTTGACTACCCCCGTGCCTTGTTTAACGTCTATATGTCCGATAGAAAATTTTTCTCCCATAGCTTTTGTATGGTAAAATACCTATATCCCCAACTGAAAGGAGTCAAATATGCCATTAGTAAAAGCACAGTGTACTAACTGCGGTGGAACATTAGAAGTAGACAATACTAAAGATGCAGCGATATGCCCTTACTGTAATACGCCTTATATCGTAGATCAGGCCATCAATAAGTTTAATGTCAGTAATGCGAACATTAATATTCAAGGGGCTAATATCAATGTAAGTGGTCACTTGGACGCTGATACCATGTTTGAGAATTGGCTTGTAACCAAAGACGAACGATTAAAGAATGACTTTTTATATTACTACGCTACTGATCCGAGGAAAGAATACTTCACTATATGGACTGACAATGGATTTTTAAACCCTAACATTGATCCTGATAAAGCAGAAGAGATAATAAACCGGTGCTTGATCGGACCGAGATATGCAAGTTATCGTGATGAAATGCTTGCAAAGATATCTAAAATGAGAAAGACGAAGAAGCAGGATCGTATTATATTAGCTGTAATCATTGCCGTATTAGTGGCGTTGAGTATAGCAGCGTTGCTTGGCTACCAAATCCTTTAAAACAAGGGGCATTCCTACGGGGGTGTCCTTTTAACTTCCCTATTTTTCTAAAATTTTTTATCTGAAAATAGCTTCATTTCCCTTTTATTTCACCCCAAAAAAGCAATACAATAGCGGCCCACCTTTCACGGTCAGGCCGCTAAAGAAACAACTACAAAGGGGGGATACCCTTTACAAACTCTATTATATCACAGTTAGTATAACTTTGTTATGTTATAATTGGCTTGTAAGGGGCAATGTTTAGAAAGGTGGATGCTATGGCAACATATAACGGCACTAATATGGTCTTTGATAGTGAAGAAGAACAAGTGACTTATGAACTTAACTGTCTTCTTAATTCCGCAAAAGACCCGCAGTTTAAGACATATCTTGAAAGCACTTTTAATGAAATAAAGGATTATCAAAATCCTATGAAGTTGCGGGACAAGATAGTTGAAAACTATAGCATCTATGTTCAGAGAATGATCCAATCTGGAATAACGGTTGATACAGTTTACCATCATGCCGTTTATGGAGATATGGGCGATCCGGAAATAAAAAGTCCATACAGCAATATAAATCCCTATAACAACGCAAATCCTTATAGCAATTCATCAAACATAATCCAACATAAACCAACATCTAATAGTGTTTTAAAGGCATTAGGTTATATTGGTGGCCTATTTGCCATTTATGCAGTTTTATACGGAGTGGCAATTTATTTAGTCTTTAGAATGGATTTTACTGACACAGCAACGACAGCCCTTATCAGCATAGCATACATTTTGATTGTGGGTTTCTCTTTATATTTGGGAGTTTGTAAACTTTCTCTTCTTTTAACGGACAAACGTTCTTTGATAATCGGTTTTATCGCAACTTTAATTATGGCAGCAATATACTTTACATTAACTGACTTTTCACTTGTGGGTACTGTTGCTGTTTGTCTCGGATCATTTCCTCCATTGTATACTCGAAAAAAAGATTTAAACCTATAAGTCCATAAGCAATAAAATACCCCGGATCAATCTCCGGGGTCTTTTTTGTATAACTGTTATACTTTCTTCCGTTGGCTTTTCTTTTTGGTGGGTTTTATAGATTTATAGTTGCCGGATTCTTCTATTATCTTTTGGGCTTTTTCATATAGGGCAGATATCTTCTTTTGTGTTTCTTCATTCTCAATTACTATTCCTTCTTCGGAATCTTTATGATATTGCGGTATTTTTTCTTGTGTAATAATACGTGCCAAAGGCATTAATATTTTTACAAAGTATTCTTCAGAATAGCCGCCTATAGCTTCTGTAGGCTTAATGAACTTATCAAAAATATCTTTTAAATCTTGATAGTGAAATGATTTTAATTTGGGAACAATGTTATTAAAAAACTCATTAAATGATTCTTGTAAACGTAATTTATATGCTGCTATCTCAAAGGCAGATACAGAACCACCGTTAACCTTATCAAAAGGCTTGTTAATGGCTTCATCTGATAGGCGTTCTATCTTATGTTGTAATGAATCTAATTCAGGCTTTATAGGGGCTTTTTCGTTTTCAGAATAAGAACAGTAAAAATCTTCTATATATTTTTTTATATAATCAAGCGCGTTGTATTCATCCCTTAATACGTGATGCTTTTCTCCTTTTGATGATTCTATGCATTGAACGATATCTTCTATGTATTCGCTTTCAAGAACGGCATTTAGCGTATCTTTGTGTTTCTTGCTTAATTTCTTCAAGTGATCTATTGCTTTCCACGATAACCCCGTGTAATCGCATATATTGTCTAACCATTTATCGGGATTATCTGATAGGCCGAAAAGATAATCCAAAGAGAAGGGCTTATATATATTAGCTAATGCAAGTAATAAATCAGCTTCAGGTATGTTTTCATGATTAACCCAACAATTAACCGTTGACCCTTTGGCGGCAGATTCGTCATTGTCAAAATACTGTTGTATATCATTTGCTATATCATTATTTGTTTTTGAAAACTCTTTTTTTAGTTTTTCAAGCTGCGTGCCAAATGTATAACGTGGGTCTATTTCTTGATATTTTGGGCGTGTAGTGCCGGATTCGGCTATCTTCTTGTATCTTTCCATTTGCTTGAATCTCCTTTACGTGGTTTAAAACACTTTTTATCTATTATAAACTACGAAAATATGTTTGTACAACCGTTTGTAACCACGTACAACGCATGATAACCTTTAATTGCAAAGGCCAATGCAGAAAAGACAACAACAGAGAATGCTATATGCAGAAAGGGAAGATATGAAAAAGAGAATGTATAAAGCAGATTCGGATACGAACTATCTTCAGCTACAAGATGCCGTTTCATTCTTCAATATGTCGGCATCCACGATAAAGAAACTTGCAAAGGAATGTGATGCAAAAATGAAAATCGGAAGCATCGCAAGATATCGCAAGGATATTTTGGAAGATTATATCGAATCGATGCAGAAAAGGGCGTAACGATATGAAGATACACGGAAATCAAGCAAAAGACCAAAGAAGGCAGCAGGCGTATGGCAAAAGGAAATCCAAAAATTCCCGAATATGTTTATGACGTTGATGTATCGCTGCTTTCGAATAAGTTTGCGATGTTAGTGCCGGAACTGTTTGAAAGTAAATCATTCCAAAACCTAACTATTGCAGCAAGGCTTTTATACATAATCCTATGTGTTCATAAAGCATCAGATATGCAAAGGGCTTGCCTAAAGAATGCACTTGAAGATTATAACCGTATTTTTGATCTCGGTATGTCTGAAGGGCAGATACTTGATGAAGCTATGCCAAATAAGAGAACAAAGTACACAAGCAATTACTTTGTATTTACAACAAAGCATATGGAAGCATACGGGCTTAAAAAGAACTATGTTACAAAGCTGATGAAGGAACTTAAGGAAAAGGGATTTATCAAAGTTGCATATGGCGGTAAGGGAAGATATGGCGGTTGGAATACTAATGTTACCGTTTATCAGTTTTCTAATGAATGGAAAAAATAGCGGTACACCATAGTGAACAATACAGTACACCATAGTGAACAGTAAAACGGTAAAATGCTTGTTTTAGGCGTAAATACGGCATTCCCTTGTAAGCCTTGTAAATAGTGGGTTTGTAACACTTTTCACTCATTTATACAGTACACCATAGGGCACTAATATCTATATATGGCAGGATATGTAACTTTCTATTCATAACAGCGTGCAGAAAGGGAACGGCAGAATGAATAACTATGAACTTGAAGAACTGATAGCGAATGCCCCCACGGATGAAAAGGGCAGACCCGTAATTGCTGATGATGTGTTTATGTCTCACTTGAAGTATTTACCTAACGGGATAGTATCCGATGCCGGAAAGATATCTAACAGTAAAGGGTATCTCACGTTCGGGAAGAAGGGCGATAAACAGACGTTAGAGAATTGCCGAAAAGGTGGGCAGGCCACGGCTGAAATGTGGGAACGTAGAAGAACGTTTAGAGAAGCTATCGAAGCCCTATTAGATACCGAAGTAGAAGCAGGCGTTACATATAGGGAAGCGATTGTAAAGGCATTATGTGATAAGGCATTAGAAGGTTCTGTACACGCCTTTGAAGTGATAAGGGATACCGTAGGCGAAAAGCCTTCAGAGAATTTAAACGTAGATATTATGACGGATGCAGATAGGCTTTTGATGCAGAAAATAAGTGCCCGTTTAAATATTGATGTATCTATGTAGGGCATAGGGAAAGCATAGGGGAAAATTCTACACATTGAAACGGCACACGGCTTTACGCCTGCTGCCTAACGTCCATATTATGCCCATAACGGGGCTTTTATGTAGTGGTTGGTAGAATTGATATTCCTTTATTTACCCGTGCTAAATAGGGCGTTATATCTCGCATAACAAGTTATACAAATAATTCGGCATAGGTTTACATAATCCTTTTCCTTTTCGGTGGAACTTTTAGAAAGGCATATGCGTATGAAGGCATTTAACAACGTATTTACAGAACAGAAAAGAGAAAGCCTTATAAAGGCTGAAGAACAAAGATTAACGGGCATCTTTGAGAATGTAGGGCAGACAAAAGAAAAGGCCTTAAAAGACGTAATAAAGAGTGCTGCATTCTATTCCGTGATGCTTCAGGAATTGCAGATATTCATATTACGGGAAGGGGCATATGATTCCTTGATTCTGTATAACACGATCCTTCCCACGTATAGCGATATCATAAGTACCCTTGTATCTATGTTGCCGGAAGAAGAACAGAACGATGCAGCAGCAAAAATGGAAATGCTTATACGTAGCATTTATGAAGAAGAATAAAGGTGTTTAGTTATGGACGATAAACGGATTAGGTCAAGCAAGTATTTGGAAGAACGTGTTTTATTTGACGGCATGATTTATTGCGTGCGTGGTAAAGAGATAGTACCCATTATGGACGTTGATGCAATTATGGATGCCGTGGGTAAAGCGTGGGTAATATTTGAATGTAAGCACGGAAACAGTATGCCCCCGATAGGGCAGAAGATAACCCTTGAAAGGTTAGTAAAAGATATATCAAGCAAAGATAAGCCTGCCGTAGTTTTTGTATGTTCTCACAACGTGCCGGAAGGCGAAAAGGTATATCTGAAAGATTGCATCGTAACAAGTATCTATACCAACGGGATATGGATAGACCCGATAAAGGAATACGGCAAGGGGTATACAGTAAAGGCATTAACAGATAGCTTTCTTCAGAAGAATGCCCCTGAAATGCTTATATGGTAATTCCCTTCTATTTCCCGTTTATCTTTTCATCGATTAGATCGTTGATGAACTGATTAACAGACTTTCCCGAAGCAGATGCAGCTTCTTCTATAATCGCCTTTTTCCCTTTTGGAACGGTTACATAGATTCTATCGATTTTTTTAGCGTGTTCATATAGTGCCTTCTTTCTTGCAGGCGTATATGATGATTCCTTCTTTTCTTTCATAGGCTTATATCCCTCGTTAGTGAAAGTATAACGTTATATTAGCAGATTATTAAATGTCCGTATATCTCTTGACGTAAATATGTATAACGCTATACAATACATAACAAGGTATAACGCTATACACCAACAGACAACAGAAAGGGGTATCAAATGGATAAGGCAGAATTTATAGAACTGTATTCAAAGGCAGACAACAGAACAAAGTATTTAGTGGAATATCTTATTGATAAGGCATCAAAGAATGAATCTATACAAGCGGTTGACCTGATAAGGGCATTGGGAAAGTTGGATTGCATAACATATAGCAAGCTATGTAAAGCACTTGATATACCGCTTGAAACGTTTTTAGAGATAGATAATTTAGAAAGGGGTAAATGATATGGCTAAAAAAGGTAAGACCGTAGACGGCATCAGATTCAAAGAATCCAAAGGCTTATATGAAAAGCGGTTTACGTTTGAAGGCAAACAGTATTCTGTATACGGAAAGACCCGTAAAGAATGCAAGGATGCAGAACTTTCTATGCGTGCCAAATTAAGCAGCGGTATGTATAAGAAGAATAATCTCATTACCCTTGATGATTATTTCGAAGAATGGAAGAAAGTAAAGCAAGTAAAGGCTAACACGTTACGTTCATATATCAGCACATATAACACGCACATTTCCCCCGTGATCGGCAAGACAAAGGTTCAAAGGTTGGAACGTAGGGAAATACAGAATATGATTCACGGCATCAGTAAGAAGGTGTCCGTTCATACCGCTAACTATTCCCTTCTAACTGTAAAAATGGTTTTGCGTGATGCGATGCGTGACGGAATCCGTATAGATAATCCGGCAAGCGATATAAAGGCCATAAAGGAAACAAAGAAGGATGAAGCGTATAACACTATACATAGGGCGTTAAGCACGGAAGAACAGAGAATATTCTTTGAATATGCAAAGGAAACTATATATGATAATTTCTTCAGATTCATGCTTTATACGGGCTTAAGGCCTTCAGAAGTAGCTGCATTAAGATATAGCGATATAGACTATAAGAAGAACGTTATTCACGTACAGAGAACGGTTACATACGATATAGAAGGCAAGATCGATACGGGAATGCCTAAAACCCAAACAAGCAAAAGGGATGTGCCATTAACGGAAGAAGCAAAGAACGTACTGAAAAGGCAGCAGGCGTATAACAATATCCTTAATGATTCCGTGGTATCTATCGATTCCGTTATCTTTACGGGTATCAATGGCAATATGATACGATGCAGCAGCCTTGATAGGGGCATAGAAAGGATATTAAAGAAGGCATCCAAAGACGGGCACAACGTAGAATATTTTTCTTCCCATTGTTTCCGTGATACGTTCGCAACCGAATGCGTAGAACAAGGAATGCAGCCCCACGTATTGCAGAAGATATTAGGGCATAAGACGTTAGATATAACGATGCGATGCTACTATCATTTGCCGGAAGAAACGAAGCAAGAACAGATGCAAAAAATCAGTTTTGCGGTATGATTTAGGGTACTTTTTAGGGTACAAAGACAACCGAAAACCCGAAAAGCCTTGAAAATACGGGGTTTGTAGCGTGGGTGTTGCTTGACTTTTAATCAAGTTGTCGAGGGTTCGATTCCCTCGTGTCTCACTTGAATAACAGTAAGGAAGCCTATGGAGGCTTCCTTTTTTGATGCAAAAAATACGCCCGGACCTCGAGAGAGGCAACCGGGCGTTTTATAGTAAACATTATCGGTAATAATGATGTTTACTATTGCGCGGCATATATTGTATCAGCCGTTTATGATCTCTTCCGGCTGAATGTGCAGGACGGAACAGATAGCCATAAGGTCATCTTTCTTAAGGTGTCCGGTACCGTTGATGAAGCGGGTAAAGCTTCTTCCGAGTCCGGCCTTGTCGATCAGTCCGCGGATGCTGATGCAGTGTTCTTCAAAGTAGTCTCTTACTCGTTCTTCAATCATTTTCTTAGTCTCCCTTTTGTGGCTTATCTTTGTCCTTGTCCTTATCGGGAAGTGTGAGAGTAAACGGGATTCCGTTCTTGTTGATGATCTGGTGGTAGAGAGTGTTGATCACAACGGACACGGGAATGCCAAGCTGACGCAGAATATCTTCAGCCCGGTCCTTCACATCTTCATCTATTCTGGCACTGACTGTGGCGTTTTTAGCCATAACCTGTGACCTCCCGATGAAAGCATTATATAACAATGTATTGCAAACTGCAAGACATCTGCAATACAAATTTGCCTAAAATGAAGATTTCATCCGGCCGGTGAAGCTTTTATCCTTGCTTTACAGGCATCCGTGGTATAAAATAGCATTCAGAAAACGGTTTCCAAATGTTCTTACGGGATCCTTTCGCGGATTCTTTTTGTGGGGAGATTTATATATGGCAAAAAAAGAAAACATCAGAAGAGCGGGCGTCCTTTTGCCTGTTTCATCGCTCCCGTCGCCGTACGGTATCGGTACCTTCGGAAAGGCTGCCTATGACTGGATAGATTATCTGAAGGCATCGGGCCAGTCGCTCTGGCAGATACTTCCGCTCGGCCCGACGGGATACGGCGATTCTCCTTATCAGAGCTTTTCTACCTTTGCGGGCAACCCCTATTTCATCGATCTTGAAAAGCTGATGGAAGAGGGGCTTATAAAGCGTGCCGAGTGTGATGCCCTTGACTGGGGCGGAAGCACAAGATATGTCGATTATGAGAAGATGTTCGTCTCACGTTTTGCGATACTTAAGAAGGCGTATTCCCGTGCCGTAAAGGCAGGGCTTCTCAAGGATGAAGCGTATCTTTCTTTTTGCAAGAAGAATAAGTCATGGCTTGACGATTACTCCCTGTACATGGCTCTCAAGAATCACTTCGACGGAAAAAGCTTCCTTCTCTGGGATGACGATATCCGCCTCCGCGAAAAGAAAGCGATGGATAAATATTCAAAGCTTCTTGCTTCCGATATCGACTTTTACAGATTCCAGCAGTTCAAGTTCAGCGAGCAGTGGAAAGCGCTCAAGAAATATGCGAATGATAACGGCATAATGATCGTCGGTGACATTCCTATCTATGTTGCGCCCGACGGTGCGGATACCTGGTCGGAGCCCAAGCTCTTCCAGCTTGATGAAAAGGGTTATCCCACGGCGGTTGCGGGATGTCCTCCCGATCAGTTCACCGCTGACGGACAGCTCTGGGGCAATCCTTTATATGACTGGGATTATCACAAAAAGACCGGATACAGGTGGTGGATGAAGAGACTTAAAGCGTGCTTTGATATGTACGACATAGTGCGCATAGATCATTTCAGAGGCTTTTATTCATACTGGTCCGTTCCTTACGGAGACAAGAATGCAAGGGGCGGAAAATGGGTCAAGGGTCCGGGCCTGGATCTTTTCAACGTGATGAAGGAAAAGCTCGGCGACAGGCCGGTCATCGCGGAGGACCTTGGATTCCTTACGGACGGTGTCATCAAAATGATGGAGAAGACCGGTTATCCCGGAATGAAGGTGCTTCAGTTCGGATTCGATCCTTCGGGTAACAGCGAGCATACGCCGCATACATTCCGCCGGAATTTCGTCGTCTATACCGGAACGCATGATAACGATACGATCCTTCACTGGTCGCTCAACTGCGACAAGAAGATCGCAAAATATGCGATGAAATATACGGGAGTAAAGAAACGCTCGGAGCTTCCCGATGCCCTTATCAGGGCATGCTATTCGAGCTGTGCCGATACCTGCATAATTCCTCTTCAGGATTATCTCGGCCTCGATAACGAAGCGCGCATCAATACGCCTTCAACGCTCGGTGATAACTGGAAGTGGAGGAGTACGTATTCCGACTGGACGGAGAAGCTTTCAAAGAGGATGAACAAGCTCGTAAGACTCTACGGAAGAGACGGTGCCATAGTTCCAAGATAATGAAAAAGGCGGTTCCGGAAGGAACCGCCTCTTATTATCGTTCTTACTTATTCAGTGTTTTTATATAGCAGTAAATATCTCCGCCGTTAAATTCTGCGTAACCGTTTTGCAGGAAGCATTTTCTCGATGCTTCGTTTTCTTTTTGCACAAGTCCCATGAAAGCCATGACTCCGCCGTTCGGTACATCTTCGCAAAGTGAGATGATCTTCCGGCCGTAGCCCTTACCTCTTTTTCCTGGAGCGGTCATATAGCTGATCTCGCCGATGTCGTTTACGACATCTATCCTTGCCTGTCCTACGCATTCATCATCATCGGTCATGATGTAGAGGTAACAGTTCTCATCGGCCAGCTTTTTTCGGAACCATTCCATGTGCGCTTCGTAAGTGATCACATCACCTGAAAAAGAATTGGCTCTTGCCACCTCATCGTTTCGCCAGGAAAGGATCATTTCCGCATCTTCGATTGTCGCAGGTCTGAGTGTTATTCCCATATTATTTTTGGATTTCCTGCATTGCCATATATGAGTTGTGATATTTAGGCTCGTAAGTGACTTCTTCTCCGAACCAGTCGGGAGGAAGGAAGCTCTGTGCCGCTTCGACGCTTCCGAATTCTACTTCGGCGATAACGAGCGGTGCAAAGGGCTTGTCGAATACATCGAGTTCGATCGTAAGTGTGTATTCATCGGGTGGCTGTGGCGTTCCCTCTATTACCTGGGGATGATCAAGAGGAATGAGATATCTTTTTTTGGAAATTACATTTCCGTCCGCCTTGGTAAGAAGATGGTAATAGCCTTCCGATGTGAGCTGATGATTAACTTCTTCCCTGGCCATCATTCCCGAACCCTTGCAGGTGAGATAGAAGGTATCATCCTCCCTGCGGATCCTTACGACGGGGGTGGTGCACAGATATGCCTGTTCGATCTGGTGGTACTGGTACTGCTCGAGATTCTCGGGCAGCTTATCTATCAAAAACTTTCTTTCTATTTCCATAATGCTTTTCCTGTCTTACGATGCGGGAGATCTGTAAACGATCGCTTCCGCTATGCTGTCTGCTTTTTCTCGTCCCGCCATGATCGCGGTAATGGCAAGTGCGAATTCGATTGATGCTCCCATTCCCTGTCCGGTTATGATGCCGGAATCAATCTCAACGGGAGCGTGGGTTACTATTGCGCCGCCTTCTTCGAGATGCGATTCGAAAGCGGGATGGGAGGTTGCCTTCCTTCCCATGAGGAATCCCCTGTGTGCAAATATGCTCGGAGCTGCGCAGATGGCTGCGATATATTTTCCGGCACCGTAATAATTTCCGATCATATCGATGAGCGCATCGCACTTTTCGAGATTCTCCGTACCGACCTTTCCGCCGGGGAGAACGAGCATGTTGTATTCGTCCTTATTGATGTCTGCAATGATCTTATCGGCTTTGATGACTATGCCGTGAGAACCGTTAACTTCGAGCCTTCCGCCTATTGACACCATGTCAATATCGATTCCGGCGCGTCTGCAGATGTCTACAACGGTAAGTCCTTCGATCTCTTCAAATCCGTCTGCCATAAAGATTGCGATTTTGTTCATAGCTTATGCCTCCGAATCAGATCTTACGTTAATGCCGTTTACGACCACTTCTCCGTTCAGCTCGATCACGATGCAGTCCTTGCCGTCCACGTTCTGCTCGTTGACGAGGTCGGTCCTGTCGGGCTTGACCTTGATGACAACGTCGGGTGTTTTCACGTCGAAGCTTCTCGCACTGTAGATGTTGCTCATCATAAGGGGCTTGTCTTCGGGTGCTACCTTTTCATAGGTATCCTCGAATGTCTTGAGCTTCTTGTTGCTCGCACCGCTTCCCTCGAGAAGGTCCCTGATGTCATTCTTTTCCATCGTAAGGGGAGCAAGCTGTTCCTTCGCATCCGCGATCATCCTTGTCATCTCTTCGTGGATGTTCTTGACGTTTCCGAAGCTGCACTCGTTACCGAGGGTTTCCTCGACGATCGCACCGAAGGTCTCTTTCTGGGAGCCGGCACTCATCGGTTCATATGCTCCGAGCATCAGCTCGATGAACTGCTCGTTCAGGTTCTCGGCATCCTTGGAGTAGTACATTACCGAGTGGATATCGCTTCCGCGGTCGTTGAATGCGGGGAAGAGATATCCGATGGCCGGGAGCTTTACGATCCAGTCCCTTTTCCTGTCGTGGAATTCGCCTGTCTTCGGGTCAAAAGAAAGAGCCGCATCGGTAAGGTCCACGGGGCAGATGACCGTAAGGATGTATTCGTACACATCTTCGGATGCATCTTCATTGACCGCACCGTCCCTTGTCTTGCCGGGAACGTCGTAAATATCGTGAACTACCAGTATGAGGTAATTTCCGACATATTCGTAGGATGAGATTATGCGGTTGTAGTAATCGTCGAGAAGATCGTCATCCTTGAGCCCGGATTCCCTTAGCTTCAAAAGGAAATCCTGCTGGCCTCCCTTTTTTTCCGCTTCATCCGTGATATCCAGCGTCAGTGCGCTTTTTCCGACGGTTCCTGACAGGGCCTTTCTGAAGATATCGAAGTATTTGTACATCTCTTCCTCGGGGATGGAGGTAAAGGGTTTCGCAAATACTGCCTTTTTATTCTTTTCCGCGTCAACATAGCATCCGGCGATCCTTGTGACGGAACAGTTCTTGGGTGTGTAGAGCTTTTTGATCTCACCGAGTTCAGATTTGATCATATAATGCCTCCGACTGATATTTGCGCTTGGGCAGCGCTTGAATATTTTATCATAATTTTGGATTTTTTTCACGGATGTGGAGTATAATATAAGGGCTTGTTTGTGCGTTTATGTCGCCAGGAGACCGTTAATGTCAAATTCTTCCAAGAAAAAAGACATACCCAAAACGCTGTATGTGTTTTTGCTGGTTCTTTATTCCGGTGCGACTCTTTATACCCTTCTTGCCACCAGATCTCATGATACCGTCGAAGTCATGGGTGTCACCATGGGCTTTTCCGGCTTTACGGGAGTGTTTTCTTCCGTCGCCAATATCTGTCTGATCTTTATGGTGGTCTTCTTCGGAAAGCTCGGGTTCATCACGTCACTCATACTTCTGACACTTCAGTTCCCGGGGCTTTTCATCAGTATAGTCATCAACCACAATATGGCTGCAATCCCCGGATTTTTCACCAATATCGTAACGATAGTTGCGGTAGTGCTCATATATAACGGGATCAAACAGGTGAGAAAACTGAGAACGACCGAGATGGAGCACCTTAAGGAACAGCAGAAATACTCTCAAAGACTGTTCGAGCAGACCGCAACGTCCCTTGTTACCGCAATCGATGCCAAGGATGAATATTCGCACGGACACTCGATCAGGGTTGCGGAATATTCGGAGAAGATCGCCCGCACTTTAGGATGGAGCGAAGAGGAATGCAACAAGGTTTACTATGCCGCTCTTCTTCATGATGTAGGAAAGATCGGTATAGATGATTCCATAATCAACAAGAACGGAAAACTCACTCCGGAAGAATATGACATTATCAAGCAGCACCCCGTCATGGGCAATCAGATCCTTTCGAGCATCGGCGAATACCCGTATCTGAGCATCGGTGCACATTACCATCATGAGCGCTATGACGGAAAGGGCTATCCCGAAGGCCGTAAGGGTGAGGATATCCCCGAGATAGCAAGGATCATTTCCGTTGCCGATGCATATGATGCGATGACCTCCAACAGAAGCTACAGGGCTGCCATAGCACAGCCCCTGGTGCGCGAGGAGATCGTGAAGGGCGCCGGAACCCAGTTCGATCCCAAGTATGCCAAGATCATGATGCATCTTATCGATTCCGATACCGAATACAAGATGAAGGAACGCAATACCGTTCGGGAGCTTTCGGGCAGGAACAGTCTTGAATGCGATGAATTCATGAGCGACTTTTCCGACGGTATCAATCTTTCACCGTCTGTTACCAGAGTGCATCTTTCATATACGCCTAAGGAGGATGCTCCGGTTCCCGGAATGCCCTCGATCATTCTTTTTGACGCTCTCGACGGACGTGTCCATTATGAGGATAAAAATGTCCGTGACATGGTCTATTTTGAATACGGCATGATAGGGCTGAACGGAAATGTGACCGGAGACGGATTCAGGAATGTTAAGACGCAGATCGTTCCGGAGGGAAGCGAATTTGCCGCATCTCCCGACGATCCGTGCGAATACGATATCGAAGCGGTCAAGATCAGGGATCATGTGCAGGTAAAGATCACCGGATCAAGGGACGGTTCCGATGTTTCGATGATCATAACACTTGCCCTTCCCGACAGTTCAAGATATGCTTACATAAGCCTGACCGGAGAATACTGTGTCATCAGCGATGTCAGGATCGACAGGGATGAAGAGAAGGTGCCCGATGATTACATCACCAGGATCGCCGATGAAGTCAGCTATATCGACCGTCCCGAAGGAGATATCCCCAATGTCCAGGTCAACGGGCATAAGACGGAAGCGTCCAAAGGCATCCCTCTCGGAAACGGAATGACTCTTACATTCCATGCGATGAGCCTTCCCACCGCGAGACTTATATGGCATTGTCCGTATATCAGCATTTATTCTTCGGACAGCGGAGATCCGTATACCAAAGGCTATAAAGAGTACGCGCTCGTCAGACTCGACGGTGAATACTGGGACAGCGGTGCTTTCAACAACAAACTTATTGTCAATAAGAACGATGACTTTGCCGGCTGGGAAGCATGGAAGAGCGCGCTGTCCGAGGGCATTGACTGCAGCGTGAACTTCAGGCGCGAGGGTAATCTCATCGTGACCACTACCGAGAATAAAGGGCTCTTTATCAAAAACACCACGACAATACAGGGAAATCCTGATAAAGTATATGTGGCTCTTACCGGTGACCAGTGTGCGATAACGACCATCAAGATCACCCGGGATCCTCTCAGGATCTGATCCGGCTGTGATCCGGCGCCGGTCGCATGCTTATCCGGAATAAATAAAGGCGGAATAAAAAATGGAACAGTACAAGCAGGAATTTATTGATTTTATGATAGAGTGCCAGGTCCTCAAATTCGGGGATTTCACTCTCAAGAGCGGACGCAAGTCCCCCTTCTTCATGAATGCCGGAGCATATGTCACCGGCTCCCAGCTCGGAAGGCTCGGCGAGTATTATGCGAAGGCTATTCACGATAATTACGGCGATGATTTCGATGTTCTTTTCGGACCCGCATACAAGGGAATCCCTCTCGGAGTTGCCACCGCGATCGCTTATTCAAGACTTTACGGTATCGATGTCAGATACTGCTCCAACAGAAAGGAAGTCAAGGATCACGGCGATACCGGAATACTTCTCGGATCAAAGCTTAATGACGGAGACAGGGTCATTATGATCGAGGATGTTACCACCTCCGGCAAATCGATAGAGGAGACTTATCCCATCATCAAGGCTCAGGCAGATGTCCGGATCAAGGGTCTGATCGTTTCGCTGAACCGTATGGAAAAGGGACTTCATTCGGACAACAGTGCGCTTGATGAGATCAAGGCCACCTACGGATTTGACACCGCTGCCATCGTCACCATGAAGGAAGTAACCGAATATCTTTACAATACCGAAAGACAGGGTAAAGTATGGATAGATGACGAGCTTAAGAAAGCTATTGACGATTATTACGCTCTCTACGGAGCAAAATAAAACTGACGGATATGCCCGATTTTACGGGGTATGTCATGAAAGGAGTACAGAATGGAAGAGGAAAAGATCTATAAAGTTGTAAGAGCGACCGGAGCATGGGACCTTGCCATCGGCATCGCAACCATCATTCTCGGACTCGGCGCCGGGATCATGCTTGTTGTAAGCGGAGCTAAGCTCCTTTCATCAAGATCCAAGATAATGTTCTGATGCGCAGATCTTACATGTTTACAAACAGGCGGCACCCCTACGTGGGGATAATGTCTGCCATACTTGGCGTGATAGCTCTCGTTTCCCTTGGATACGGGATCGTAAGCAGCTATCTTCTGAGCGGGGACGTTCCGATGGGATTCGGAGCCGGCTGCGCTCTTGCCACGTTATATGCACTTGTCGGATGGTTTATGGGGGTAATGGCCGTCAGACTCCCGGACTCATTCCATATCAGCGGGATAATAGGGATCGTTCTCAATTCCGTCTCGCTCATCATATCCGCATTTCTTTTGTGGATACCCGTATAGGAAAATGCTCCGGCGTAAAAGCCGGAGTTTTTTAATCCGGCAGATGCCGGAAGAGGCACCAAATATAGTCGAAAAGGGTTTCGCGGTAACTAAATATAGTCATTTGGATATTGCATGACCAGACTTCTTCTAGTACAATAAACAGTGGTTTTCATTCATTAATGAAATGATCGGGAGGTTTTTATGAGTACAACCGCTAAAAAACAGCCTGCATCCGTAGGAATAGTCATGGGTTCCGACTCCGATATGCCTGTAATGGCAAAAGCAGCCGAGATCCTTGATAAGCTCGGTATAGGTTATGAGATGACGATTATTTCGGCCCACAGGGAGCCGGATGTTTTTTTTGAGTATGCAAGTACTGCGGAGAAGAAGGGATTCAAGGTCATCATCGCCGGTGCCGGCATGGCCGCACATCTTCCGGGAATGTGTGCCGCAATATTCCCCATGCCCGTCATAGGAATACCCATGCATACGACTTCACTCGGCGGAAGGGATTCGCTCTATTCGATAGTACAGATGCCTTCGGGCATTCCTGTTGCGACCGTTGCGATAAACGGCGGAGCAAATGCCGGACTTCTTGCGGCCAAGATCCTTGCGGTTTCGGACAAGAAGCTCCTTACAAAGCTGAAAAAATATTCATCCGATCTTAAGAAACAGGTTCAGGAGAAAGATGCTAAACTACAGAAGGTCGGATACAAGAAGTATCTTGAGAATAAATAAACTTTTTAAGCAAAGGGGAAATCATGGCACTTGATTACAAGGCAGCAGGCGTAGACATTGAGGCAGGTTACAGATCCGTTGAGCTCATCAAGAAATACGTCGGTGAGACTAACAGGCCCGAGGTTATGGGCGGACTCGGAGGATTTTCGGGAGCGTTCAGCGCAGCGGCATTTAAGGGTATGGAAGAACCCGTACTTCTGTCCGGAACGGACGGAGTAGGAACCAAGCTCAAGGCGGCGATGATCCTTGATAAGCACGACACGATCGGTATCGACTGCGTTGCGATGTGCGTCAATGACGTAGCCTGTGCCGGCGGCGAGCCTCTCTTTTTCCTTGATTACATTGCATGCGGCAAGAATTATCCCGAGAAGATCGCAGAGATCGTAAAGGGTGTTGCCGAAGGCTGCAAGATGAGCGAGTGTGCTCTTGTGGGCGGTGAGACCGCAGAGCATCCCGGAATGATGCCCGATGATGAATATGACATCGCAGGATTCTCCGTAGGTGTGGTTGATAAGAAAGACCTCATTACCGGAGCCGATATCAAGGACGGTGACACTCTTGTCGGAATCGCATCAAGCGGAATCCATTCAAACGGATTTTCACTTATCAGAAAAGTATTCGATATGACTTCCGAGTCTCTTAACAAATATTACGACGAGCTCGGTGAGACGCTCGGCGAGGCGCTTCTTACTCCCACCAGGATCTACGTCAAGGCGCTCAAGGCTCTTAAGAACGGCGGAGTCAAGGTTAAGGGCTGCAGCCACATTACGGGCGGCGGATTCTATGAGAACATTCCGAGAATGCTTCCCGACGGAATAAACGCTCAGATCGATAAGAACAGTTATGACATTCCCCCCATTTTCGCTCTTCTTGCAAAGACAGGCGGAATTGAGGAGCATATGATGTACAATACCTACAACATGGGACTTGGAATGGTGCTCGCACTCGATCCCGCGGATGCCGAGAAGGCAGTAGAGATCTTAAACGGTGCCGGTGAGAAGGCTTATGTTGTCGGAAAGTGCGTAGCAGGTGAAAAGGGAGTAACCTTATGCTGAAGATCGTCGTCTGTGTGAGCGGAGGAGGAACCAATCTCCAGGCCATCATCGATGGCATAGCAAACGGCTCGATAACAAATACCGAGATCGTCGGTGTCATCAGCAACAATCACGGAGTAAAGAGCCTTGACAGAGCCAAGGCAGCAGGAATCCCCGCGTTCGTGATCTGTCCCAAGGAGTTTTCCGAAAGAGCGGATTTCCATAAGGCATTCCTTGATAAGCTTGCAGAGCTTTCACCCGATCTTATCGTCCTAGCCGGTTTCCTCGTAAAGATCCCGGAAGAGATGGTAAGCGTATATCCCGGAAGGATCATCAACATTCATCCTTCACTCATTCCTTCTTTTTGCGGAGTAGGTTTCTACGGACTCAAGGTTCATGAGAAGGCGCTCGAGAGAGGAGTTAAGATCACCGGAGCTACGGTTCATTTCGTAAACGAGGGTATGGACGAAGGACCCATCATCGACCAGATCCCCGTAAGAGTACTTGACGGCGATACTCCCGAAGTTCTTCAGAGGAGAGTTATGGAGGAGGCGGAATGGAAGCTGCTTCCCAAGGCTATAGATGATATTGCGAACGGACGCCTGGTCATGGAAAACGGCCGCGCCGTCAGAAAGGCATGATATGAAAATACTTTTAGTCGGTGGTGGCGGAAGAGAGCATGCGATTGCTTGTGCAATCTCAAAGAGCCCCAAATGTACCAAGCTTTATTGCGCACCCGGAAATGCAGGAATTGCAGCTATTGCGGAGTGTGTTCCCATCGGTGTGATGGAATTTGACAAGCTCGTTGCTTTCGCCAAGGAAAAAGAGATCGATTTTGTGGTTATAGGACCGGACGATCCTCTTGTAGGCGGAATTGTTGATGAGTTTGAAAATGCGGGCTTCAGAACATTCGGTCCCCGCAAGAACGCAGCTATCCTGGAAGGCAGCAAGGCTTTTTCCAAGGATCTGATGAAAAAGTACAACATTCCCACCGCTGCTTACGAAACTTTCGACGATGCCGAGAAGGCTCTCGAATATCTCAGAACAAAAGCTGACTTCCCCATTGTTCTTAAGGCTGACGGACTTGCTCTCGGAAAGGGAGTTCTCATCTGTGAAGACCTTGCCCAGGCTGAAGCCGGAGTTAAGGAGATCATGGAGGACAAGAAGTTCGGAAGCGCCGGAAACAGAATGGTCATCGAAGAATTCATGACCGGCCGCGAAGTCAGTGTTCTTTCATTCGTTGACGGCAAGACCGTCAAGATCATGTCTTCCGCGCAGGATCACAAGAGAGCAGGCGACGGAGATACCGGACTCAATACCGGAGGAATGGGCAATTTCTCCCCCACCCCTTTCTATACCAAAGAGGTTGATGACTTCTGTCAGAAATATATCTTCCAGCCCACCGTCGATGCGATGGCTGCGGAGGGAAGGCCTTTCCACGGCGTAATCTTCTTCGGACTCATGCTCACTCCCAAGGGCCCCAGGGTTCTCGAGTACAATGCAAGATTCGGCGATCCCGAGGCTCAGGTAGTACTTCCCAGGCTTGAGAATGATATTATAGATGTCTTCGAGGCCTGCATAGACGGAAAGCTCGATCAGATCGACCTGAAGTTCTCCGACAAAGCAGCGGTATGCGTTGTGCTTGCAAGTGACGGATATCCCGTTAAATACGAAAAGGGATTCCCCATTGAAGGTCTTGAGAACTTTGAAGGTAAGGATGATGCGTTCTGCTTCCATGCGGGAACGAAGTTCGATGAAAACGGCCGCATAGTTACTAACGGCGGAAGAGTGCTCGGTATCACGGCACTCGGTAATGACCTTAAGGAAGCCCGTAAGAAAGCTTATGAAGCAACCGAGTGGGTCAGCTTTGAGAATAAATACATGAGACATGACATCGGTAAAGCAATCGATGAGGCATGACGCGGAGGTAATCGGAAAAATGAAAACGAAAAACAGAGCTGAGATCATAAGACAGATAGTCGTAACGGCAGCCATTGTGCTCGCCGCATGCGCTATTCTTTTCGGAAAGCAGTTTGCACTTACCGTTCTCGCAAACAGCACCGGAAAGGTCACATCCACAACCGCTAACGTAAGAGCTTCGGCATCCACTTCATCCGAAGCGATCGCAAGCCTTTCAAAGGGCGATACGGTTGAGATCAGAAGCCAGACCAACGGAACCGACGGATATGTCTGGTATGAGATAACCGTTGATGCGACCAGGACCGGATACATCAGATCCGATCTTGTAGAGATCACCGACGGAACCACTCCCGCAGCAGGCGGAAACACCACGACCACTACCACTACAACATCAACTCCGACGGCCAATCCCGAGGGAGTCACCGTAGTCGAGACCGTCAGCGGAACTACCACCGCAGACGTTAACGTAAGAGCTGACGCATCCACCAACAGTGAGATCGTTGCAAAGGCTGCAAGCGGACTTACACTTTCCGTAACCGGAACCAAGCAGGGAACCGACGGCAACACCTGGTACTATCTGACCTTCACCAAGGACGGAGTAAGCACCACCGGATACATCAGATCCGATTTCGTAAATCTTTCCGGAGAGCTCAAAGAGCCCTCATCCGATGCACAGCCCGATCCGCTTCCCACCACCACCGAGACCGTTCAGACCACAGTTCAGAGGCGCTGGGAGACCCAGGAACAGGCAGACGGATGGTTCCTCCTCGATTATGAGCAGGGCCAGCAGTGGAACATCGATAATCTCTTCCAGACCAATGAGACCAACACCCAGCTTCTCCAGAAGCAGGAAGCCAAGATCAAGTCCCTCAGGACCGGACTTATAATCGTTATCATCCTTCTGATCGCTGTTATCGCAGCTGCGGTATTCTTCTTCATGAAGTGGAAGGATCTTGATGACAGGGCTGCATTTGCCGAAGCCGAAAAAGAAAGAGCAAAGAGGATCGCAGGACACGGTGAGGGAAGAAGAACCGCTCCCGAAGGACGTGTTCAGCGTACATCCAGAGACAGAGAGCCTGTCCGCAGGGAAGGCGCGGAGCGCAGAAGACCCGTTGAAGGCGCTGCAAGAAATCCCGAGGGAAGAACCGGTGAAAGACCCGTAAGACCTGCAGGCGAGAGAAGACCCGTTGATGTGCAGAAGGGTCAGAGCTCACATACCGTAAGACCTTCCGAGCCTCAGGAGAGAAGAGCTGCCGAAGCTCCCGTACGTGAAGTTGCTCCTCAGGAAGCAAGACCTGCGGCACCCGCGGAACCCGAGGCAGAAAGAAGAACCCACAGACCCAGACCTCAGGCTGATGTTCCCGTCAAGGAGCATCACAGAAAACCTCCCGTTGATGATGACGATGATGAATTTGAGTTCGGATTCCTCAATTGGGACGACGACGATAAATAAACATGATCTTCAGACGGGACGGCCGGTCATCCGGTTCGTCCCGTTTCGATAAAACGGGATAAATAAAGGCCGTAAAGATTGACCCGGAAGGGTATTTGTTATATCTTATATATAACAGCTTACGGCGTATTTTCCACAAATCTGCGGAAAGGAGGAAGAGATGTATATAGAGATAGATTTTAACAGTGATGAAGCCATATACAGCCAGTTATGCGATCAGATAATAATGGGTATTGCGGCGGCGAGGCTTAATGACGGCGATCCTCTTCCTTCCGTAAGGCAGCTTGCGAATGATATCGGTATCAATATGCATACCGTCAACAAGGCATATACCGTGCTCAGGCAGCAGGGATATGTCAAAGTGGACAGAAGACGCGGAGCCGTCATAAGCGTGGATCCCGATAAAGCGATCGCGCTCGAAGAGCTGGGAGAAAGCCTCAGAGTAGATATTGCAAGAGCATTCTGCAGGAATATTTCACGTGAGGATGTACATAAGCTTGTGGATCGGATATTCGATGATTATGCATCCGATCACTCCAAAGAATAAGAAGTATAAGTCAGGAGATAAAGGTGGAAGGTAATTATTCTGAAAAAGCAAAACAGTCTCTGAGCATTGCTTTCAAGTGGGCCAGAAAGCTTCGCCAGAGTTATGTCGGTTCGGAACATATCCTGCTCGGACTTGCCCTCAATACGGAAAGTATGGCGGGCGGAGTTCTTGCGTCCAATAATGTCGATACCGCCAAGCTTACCGATATGATCAGGGATATGATCAGCTTCAATACCGCCCTCGCCATCGAATCCAGGGAAGAATATTCTCCCAGGGCCAGAGGGATACTTGAGGAAGCTGCCAAACTTGCCAAAAGATTCGGATCGGAAGCGGTCGGAACCGAGCATATCCTTCTTGCACTCATCAAGGAAGGTGAGAATGTAGCCGTAAGACTTCTCGCCACCATGGGCATCAATCCCATGAAGGTCTATGCCGATACTCTGGCTGCAATGGGTCAGGATCCCGCACTTGCGCGTGAAGATCTGATGGCACGCGGCGGAGAAAACGGAGAAAAAGTATCCATACTCGGACAGTATTCCAGAGATCTTACCAAGCTTGCCGCCGAAGGCAAGCTCGATCCCGTTATCGGAAGGAAGGACGAGATAAAGAGGATCATCCAGATCCTGTCGCGCAGGACCAAGAACAATCCCTGCCTCATCGGTGAACCCGGTGTAGGTAAGACGGCGGTTGTAGAGGGACTTGCACAGCTCATCGCATCGGGAGAAGCTCCCGATACCGTTAAGAACAAGAGACTCCTTACACTGGATCTTCCCGGAATGGTAGCCGGTTCCAAGTACCGCGGAGAATTCGAAGAGAGGATCAAGCGTGTCATAAGGGAAGTTGAAGACAACGGTAATATCATTCTTTTCCTTGATGAGATACATACACTTATCGGTGCGGGAGGAGCTGAAGGCTCCATCGATGCATCCAATATCATGAAGCCCTCGCTTGCAAGAGGAGAGCTTCAGCTTATCGGTGCCACCACCGTTGCCGAGTATCACAAATATGTAGAGAAGGATGCCGCTCTCGAAAGACGTTTCCAGCCCGTTACGGTTGAGGAACCCACGGAGGAGGAGAGCATCCGTATCCTCGAAGGCATCAAGCATAAATACGAGGATCATCACAATATAGAGATAACTTCCGAAGCTATCGATGCTGCGGTAAGACTTTCCGCAAGATACATCAACGACAGGAATCTTCCCGACAAGGCAATAGACCTTATCGACGAAGCGGCCGCAAGTGCGCATCTGCGCACCATGGAAGTTCCCGAAAAGCATAAAGCAATGCTTGACGAGATCAATAAGATGGACAGACAGATCGAACTTTCCATCCGTATGGAAGCGTTCCTTCAGGCGCGCGAGATCAAGCTCAAGCAGGACGAACTTATCAAAAAGTACGAGAAGGCGGTCAGGAAGAGCGAGCAGCAGGCCGGCGTCCGCAAGGGCAGCATAGGCGAGGAGGATATCGCCAAGGTTGTTGCTATGTGGACCAAGATCCCCGTTACCAAGCTCAATGAAAAAGAAAGCGACAGGCTTCTTAAGCTCGAGTCGATACTCCATAAGAGAGTCATCGGTCAGGAAGAAGCCGTTGAAGGCATCTCCAAGGCAATGAGGAGAGGACGTGTGGGTCTCAAGGATCCCAAGCGTCCGGTCGGCTCTTTCCTTTTCCTCGGACCTACCGGTGTAGGTAAGACCGAGCTTTCCAAGGCACTTGCGGAGGCTATGTTCGGATCCGAGGATTCCCTGATCAGGATCGATATGTCCGAATATATGGAGAGCTTCTCAACCACGAAGATGATCGGATCGCCTCCGGGATATGTAGGATTTTCCGAGGGCGGACAGCTGACCGATAAGATAAGGAGCAATCCTTATTCGGTTGTTCTTTTCGATGAGATAGAAAAGGCTCATCCCGATGTTTTCAACATACTTCTTCAGGTTCTCGACGACGGTCATCTGACCGATTCGAAGGGCAGGAAGGTATCGTTCAAGAATACTATCATAATCATGACCTCCAATGCCGGAGCACAGCGCATCGTGGATCCCAAGAATCTCGGATTCGGTGCTTCAGGCGGCGGTGAGAAGGCGGATTATGAGAGAATGAAGTCGGGCGTAATGGAGGAGGTAAAGAGGATCTTCAAGCCCGAGTTCATAAACAGGATCGATGATATTGTCGTGTTCAGCCAGCTCAGCGATGAGAATCTGAAGGATATAGTCGATCTGCTCGCAAGACAGCTCGGTGACAGATGCAAGGAACAGATGGATATAGATCTAAAACTTGCTCCGTCGGTCAAGAATCATCTGATAGAGAAATATTCCGACAGGAAGATGGGTGCAAGACCTCTTAAGAGAGCCATGCTCACTGTTGTGGAGGACCCTCTTGCTGAAGAGATATTGCGTAAGAATGTTAAACCGGGTGACAGCGTAACCTGCTCATACTCGGGAGGAAAAGTCTGTTTTAAGGTTAACAAGCCTAAGAAATAAAACAAACGGAGGAGAATAAAAAATGGCTGAAATACTTTATGCGGAAGACGGCGGAAAGCTTGCGTTCGGAGATCATCATCTCAAGGAAAAGACCAAAGCGGAGGATTTTCCTTTCGGAGGAGATCTTCTCAAGGTCAAGACGTATGAAGATATAACCAGATTCGAGAAGAACGGTCTCTTCGTATATGAATCCGTTCCCGGAACCACCGTTACCGGATTTGAAGAGACGGAAGACTCAATGGAATTTGATGTCAGCGGTAAGGGTGCGGTATCCATCACACTCGGACTTGCGGAAGACACTCTTTATTCCATAGAAGAGGACGGAACCGAGACCGGTGCGGTCAAGACGGGACTCGGCGGAAAGCTCAGTCTTTCCATCGATCTGTCCGGCAACCGTAAGGCTCATGTAAAGGTATCCAAAGCTTAATCTCTATGGCTAAGACAAAGCAGACAAGCGTATATTTCTGCCAGAGCTGCGGATATGAATCGGCCAAGTGGATGGGGCAGTGCCCAGGATGCCACGAGTGGAATACTTTCGTGGAAGAAAAGGTTGTAAAGGGTGATTCATCCAGCGCTTCGTTCCGCATCGCCTCGGCCGCAAAGGGAGGTTCGCCTTCCGTGTTTGCGGCATCGGTAACATCCATCGCGGATGTATCCGGCGAAGAAGGCATAAGGGAATCATCGGGAATCGAAGAGCTTGACAGAGTACTCGGAGGGGGAGTCATGAAAGGCTCCCTTACTCTTATAGGCGGCGATCCCGGAATCGGAAAATCGACGCTGCTTCTTCAGGTGTGCAGAAATATGTCTGCCGCGGGACGCAAAGTTCTGTATGTATCCGGCGAGGAATCCGCCGCCCAGATCAAGATGAGAGCGGACAGGATAGGCAAATTTACCGGAGACATGAAGCTTTTGTGTGAGACGGATCTGAATGCGGTTGCCGAAGTCATGCGTTCGATGATCCCGGATGTATGCGTCATAGATTCGATACAGACAATGTACAGCGAGCAGGTTTCATCCGCACCCGGCTCAGTATCCCAGGTAAGGGAATCCACACAGGTGCTCATGCAGCTTGCCAAGGTTCTGGGCATATCCGTATTTATCGTCGGACATGTTACCAAGGAAGGTACAGTTGCCGGCCCCAGAGTGCTTGAGCATATGGTCGACACGGTCCTGTACTTCGAAGGTGACAGGCATGCTTCATACAGGATCTTAAGAGGAGTCAAGAACCGTTTCGGCTCCACCAATGAGATCGGTGTGTTTGAGATGAGGGGAGAGGGACTTGTTCAGGTCACCAATCCGTCCGAATATCTCTTGAACGGAAGGCCGCTTGATGCTTCGGGATGCATCGTTTCCTGCAGCATGGAGGGAACAAGGCCGATACTCGTTGAGATACAGAGCCTTGTATGCCGTTCCAATCTCGGAGTTCCGAGAAGACAGGCAACGGGTGTTGATTATAACCGTGTCAATCTTCTCATGGCGGTCCTGGAAAAGAGATGCGGAATGCACTTAGGTGACTGCGATGCGTATGTGAATCTAACAGGCGGAATGAAGCTTACCGAGCCCGCACTCGATCTTGCCATGGTACTTGCGATCGTGTCATCCTTCAAGAACCAGGCGGTTCCCGCATCCGTGGTCGCATTCGGCGAAGTCGGCCTTTCCGGCGAAGTCCGCACCGTATCCCAGGTATCCCAGAGAGTATCCGAAGCCGTAAGACTCGGATTCAAGACTGTGATCGTTCCGGCGCCTTCACTTAAGGAAGCCGAAAAGGCAGCCGGTAAGGATGCTGAGATCATCGGAGTATCCAATGTAAGAGAGGCTGTGGACTGCGTTATCTGAGCGATTTATTTTTTTCTTGCCACGCTTATAACGTTGTTGTATAATACGTGGGTCGGTCGCTTTATGGACCATAGGGGAATAGTACAATGGTAGTGCGGCGGTCTCCAAAACCGTTAATGGGAGTTCGATCCTCTCTTCCCCTGCTGGTATGAAGACGTCTTCGGTATGAAGGCGTCTTTTTTATTTCCCAATGCCGCCCGCGCTTTGAGAATTTTATGTAGTATGTGTTATAATCCTTATGTTTGCGGAGGTACTGTATGAATAATATCGATAAGGTAAGAATGCTTGAGCTTCCCGAGAGGGGAGACGAGAGAGGAAATCTGGTCATCGCGGAATGCGGCACGGATATTCCCTTTGATATCAAAAGAGTCTTTTATATATACGGTTCCGATCCCGATGTGATCAGAGGATGCCATGCAAACCGTATCTCCGAGTTTGTGCTTATTAACGTTGCCGGATCCAGCAAGGTCAAGGTGCTTGACGGAGAAGGCAATGAGATAATCTATATCCTGAACAGGCCCAAGACCGGCATCTATCTGCCCAATATGGTCTGGAAGGAAATGTATGATTTCAGTCCGGATTCCGTACTTTTGTGCCTCGCAAGCACTCATTATGACGAGACGGAATACATCAGAAATCTCGATGAGTATAAGGAATTGATAAAGGAGTCCGCACAGTGAGCAAGATTTCCATAGTAATACCCGTCTATTACAATTCGGATACCCTCAGGGATCTCTATGAAGATCTTAAGCTTAAGGTTCTCGGAACCGTCGGGGAATACGAGATAGTATTTGTGGATGACGGTTCGGGCGATGATTCCTGGAAGATAATGAACGAGATCCGCCTCGAAGACAGGAACGTAAGGTGCGTAAAGCTGTCCCGGAATTTCGGTGAGCATGCTGCGATCTTTGCGGGCCTTTCCGTTTGTACGGGCGATTGTGCGGTCACCAAACAGGCCGATCTTCAGGAGGATTCCTCGCTTATCCTTCAGATGTACGAAAGCTGGAAAAAGGGCAATGAGATAGTTCTCGCGGCAAGAAGGACGAGGAAGGATAATCCCATTTATGTCTGCTTTGCCGGACTGTATTACAGGATGATCCGCAAGATGGTCAATAAGAACATGCCGGAGGGCGGATGCGACTGCTATCTTGTCGGAAGAAAAGCCATAAATGAACTCATAAAGTTAAATGAAAAGAATTCCTCCCTTACTCTTCAGGTAATGTGGCTGGGATTTCAGACTGATATCATCTACTTCGACAGACTGGAGCGTGAGAAGGGCAAGGGAAGATGGACCATGGCCAAGAAGGTCAAGCTTGTCATGGATTCGATCCTCAGCTTCTCCTATGCTCCCCTGAGAATGATGATGTATGCGGGATTTTTATTCGACATCTTTTCTCTTTTTATCTTCATATCGGTTCTCGTAGAGTACTTCACCGTAGGCACTCCGATCGCCGGATGGTCATCGCTTATGTGCATTGTGCTTCTCGGATTCGGAATGATCATGACTATGATCGGGATCATCGGGGAGTATATATGGAGGGCTCTGGATGCTTCCAGAAACAGACCTCCGTTCATAATAGATACCATCAAGAACGGTGATGAGGACATCAAACCCTCTTCCGGAAAATGATATGAATATTCCACAGAGCGATCTTGAAAAACTTCATGAATACATTGTTTCTCTGGGAGGCAGCGAAGAGCTGTGGTCAAGGATAGCTTCATGCGAAGGTGTCCTGGCAGAGCTGTATTACTGGTGTGTAAACGGCCGGCTCCTCGGAAAGTTTGAACCCGAAGGGATATCGATCTCCGATTGCATCGCATGGCAGGTCGATCACTTCAAGGCCTATATGGACAGGGAAGAGAACAACAGATGGCACAGGGAAAGGCTCTTCATACAGAGTCTGGAGACACTTCTCGACATCGCTGACGGAGACGTTAAGACCATTTCCAGGATACGCGGAGAGGGCGGGGAATCCGGAACCGACAGGGAGGACGTCTGATGGCTTTAAAATGCCTAAAAAATACGATTTTTTTGATTATTGACACTTGTATCATATTAAAAATATGTTAAGATATTAAGTGTCTGCCCCTTAAGGGGCTTATGGATCATTGGGAATGAAAATATGGGAAATGTGACTGATTCACCGGAATATCTGCGAGCTCTTGCGCAGGATTACAAAATGAAGATAAGTCCCTTGACTCCCTATCTGCCCTGGCTCGGTCAGGCAACGGAAAAGGCTGTGGTCAGCAGTTATTCCGATAACGGAGTAAGCGATTCGAGCATTTCATTTCCGGTTTATTCTGCGGAGTTGATGGGCTTCATAAAAGCCTGCAATGTGTCCGGACTGATGGACCGCAATTATCCTTATGTTTATTCCAGAAAAGCCATCAAGACCCATGAACAGGAGCGCAGGCTCATTGTAGGAGCAACCTGGAAGGAATGGGATGTTCTCTGCGGAATACTCAGTAAATATGTTCTCGGCGGCCGTACAAGATCCGCACTTTGGAGTGAAGGCATAACCGAGCAGATCTTCTATCTTACGGTCAGCAGAATGCAGGAAATAGTTGAATTCTGGGACTGAAGAGCACTGAAAATATTGCGAGCTTTTATCGCATTCTATCGGGAGATTTAAGATGGGTGACAAATCAATTCAGAAAAAGCAGTACATTATCGATGTAGCGGCTAAGGTATTCTCCGAGATGGGATACAAGAACGTTACCATGAAGGACATTGTCGATGCCTGCGATATTTCCAGAGGCGGACTGTATCTCTATTATGAGAGCACCTCGGAGCTTTTTGTCGACGTGATGAAATCCCAGGCTGCTGCGGGAGAAGATTTCACTTCCCTTATCAGCGATGATGCAACTGCTGCAGATATCCTTCTTCTTTTCCTTCAGGAGGAGAAAAAGGACCTTTTCAGAAAGAAAGGCAATCTGAACAGGGCATATTTTGAATTCTATTTTGATGCAAGACCCGCTAAGAGCGATAATGTCTATAAGAAGAAATTTGACAGCAATGTCAAGATGATCGGCAAACTTATCGAGATCGGTGTTGAGAGCGGAGAGTTTGTCTGCGATGATCCTCTTACCGCAGCATTCAACATCGTATATCTCATCGAGGGACTTAAGGTTACATCCGGAACTATCGGAGTATCACCGGATTCCTTTGACAGACAGATCCTTTATATCTTACAGTCACTCGGAGTCGATGCATGATCTTACAATAAAGTAATAGTAAAGGGGCTTCAGAAGGGGTGATCACTTTTTCTGAGGCCTTTTTTAAGAAAGAAGGGCAGATAAATGAGCGTCAGAAGAGTCTATGTAGAAAAGAAAAAACCTTATGCGGTGCAGGCTAAGCACTTAAGACATGATGTCAGGAATTTCCTCGGCATAAAGATCGATGACATGAGAGTGTTCATCAGATACGATTCCGAGAATATTTCCGATGCGACATTCGAGACCGCATGCAAGACTGTTTTTTCGGAGCCTCCCGTAGATGATATCTATCAGGAGACACTTCCTCTTCCCGAAGGAACAAGAGTTTTTTCCGTAGAATTCCTTCCCGGACAGTTTGACCAGAGAGCGGATTCTGCCGTTCAGTGCATCAAATTCCTCAATGAGAACGAAGATCCCATTATCCGTACCGCTGTGGCATATGCTGTTATCGGAGATATCACCGATGATGAGTTTAACCGTATCAAGGGATATCTCATCAACCCCGTTGATTCCAGGGAAGCCGGAATGGATAAGCCTGACACTCTTGTCGTTAATTATCCCGAGCCCGGTGATGTCAAGACCTTTGACGGATTTGCGGACAGCCCCGAGGATGAGCTTAAGAAGCTCTATGATTCTCTCGGACTTGCGATGACCTTCAAGGATTTCCTTCATATCCAGAACTATTTCAGGAATGAAGAACACCGCGATCCAACCGTCACGGAGATCAGGGTTCTCGATACATACTGGTCGGATCACTGCCGTCACACCACTTTCTCCACAGAGCTTACCGGAGTTAAGTTTGACGACGGTGCATACAAGGCTGCTTTCGAGAAGTCCTTCGAAGAGTATATGAATACCAGAAAGGATCTCTTCGCAGACCGTCCCGACAAGTTCTCCTGCCTCATGGATCTCGGAACGATCGCAGCAAAGCGCCTCAGAAAAGAAGGCAAGCTCGAGGACGAAGAGAAGTCCGACGAGATCAACGCATGCTCCATCGTAGTTCCCGTTGAGATCGAGAAGGACGGTAAGAAAGAGACCGAAGAGTGGCTCGTATTCTTCAAGAACGAGACCCATAACCATCCCACCGAGATCGAGCCTTTCGGAGGCGCAGCTACATGTCTCGGCGGAGCTATCAGAGATCCCCTTTCGGGAAGAGGATATGTTTATCAGGCAATGCGTGTGACCGGTGCCGCCGATCCCACAAAGCCCGTATCCGAGACTCTTCCCGGAAAGCTTCCCCAGAAGAAGCTTGTAAGAACCGCAGCAAGCGGATATTCATCCTACGGTAACCAGATCGGTCTTGCTACAGGATATGTCAAGGAAATATATCATCCCGATTATGTTGCAAAGCGTATGGAGATCGGTGCCGTCATGGGTGCCGCTCCCAGAAAGAATGTTATCAGGGAAAATTCCGATCCCGGAGATATCATCATTCTTCTCGGCGGAAGAACCGGACGTGACGGAATCGGCGGAGCTACAGGTTCATCCAAGGCTCATAACGTAAAGTCGATCGATACCTGCGGAGCCGAAGTCCAGAAGGGTAATGCACCCACCGAAAGAAAGATACAGAGACTCTTCAGACGTCCCGAGGTAACGAAGCTCATCAAGAAGTGTAATGACTTCGGTGCGGGCGGTGTCAGCGTTGCCATCGGAGAACTTGCAGACGGTCTTATCGTAAATATGGATAAGGTTCCCAAGAAGTATGCGGGTCTTGACGGAACCGAGCTTGCCATCTCCGAATCCCAGGAGAGAATGGCGGTTGTCGTAGCACCTAAGGATGTTAAGGAATTCCTGGGATATGCGGCAGAGGAAAATCTCGAAGCCGTTGAGGTAGCTGTTGTTACCGAAGAGCCCAGACTCCGCCTTCAGTGGAGAGGCAAGGATGTGGTCAACATCGCAAGAGCCTTCCTTGATACCAACGGAGCTCACCAGGAGACTCAGGTAGAGGTTGAATCTCCTTCGGCTGATTCATATTTTGACAAATATGCTCTCGATAACGTTGCCGAGGATGTTAAGAATAAGGATTATGCCAAGGCTCTTACCGATACTCTTTCCGATCTTAATGAGTGCTCTCAGAAGGGGCTTGTCGAGATGTTCGACTCATCCATCGGAGCAGGCTCCGTAGTAATGCCTTACGGCGGTAAATACCAGCTTACGGAAGAGCAGGCAATGATCGCCAAACTTCCCGTACTTGAGGGTAAGACCGATACCGTTACCATGATGAGTTACGGCTTCGATCCATTCCTTTCAAGCTGGTCACCTTATCACGGAGCAATCTATGCGGTCACCGAGTCACTTGCCCGTATTGCCGCAAACGGCGGTGATGTCAGCAAGGTAAGACTTACCTTCCAGGAATACTTCAGAAGAATGGATGAAAGACCGACCCGCTGGAGCCAGCCTTTCGCAGCACTCCTCGGATCGTTCGATGCTCAGATCGGATACGGACTTCCTTCCATCGGCGGTAAGGACTCAATGTCCGGAACATTCGGAGACATCGATGTTCCTCCGACACTCGTGTCATTTGCTGTTGATATTTCCAGCCTTAAGACAGTCATCACTCCCGAGCTTAAAGCTGCGGGCAATAAGCTTGTTCTCTTTAAGATCAAAAAGGATAAGGACTTCAAGCCCGAATATGCACAGGTTCTTAAGCTTTACGATGCGGTTTATAAGCTCATCTCCGAAAAGGCCGTTGTCAGTGCGTATGCGCTTGATTCCAAGGGCCTTGCTGCAGCTGTGGCCAAGATGGGTATGGGCTGCGGACTCGGAGCAAAGATCGAGAGCACCGTATCCGAAAAGGATGTATTCGGAAACGGTCTCGGTAATATCGTAGCCGAGATTCCCGCAGATAAGGTATCCGCTGTAAGCGCACTTCTTAATGCCGATGAATTCGAAGTTGTCGGTGAGGTTATTTCTTCCGGCTTCGAATATGCGGATGCAAAGGTTTCATACGATGACCTTAAGAAAGCGTGGACCGGAACTCTTGAAAGTGTATTCCACTCCGTATCGACGGATGAGAAGGATAAGGTAGATATCCCCGAGTACAAGGCACCGGAAGTATACGTATGTAAGAATAAGGTTGCAAAGCCCACCGTATTTATCCCTGTATTCCCCGGAACAAACTGTGAGTACGATTCCGCCAAGGCATTCGAAAGAGCCGGCGCAAATGCGGATATCAGGATCTTCAGAAATCTTACCGCAGAGGATATCAGAGAGTCCGTTGCCGAATTTAAGAAGGCGATCTCACAGGCTCAGATGATAATGTTCCCCGGCGGATTCTCCGCAGGTGATGAGCCCGACGGTTCCGCCAAGTTCTTCGCTACCGCATTCAGAAACGCATCCATCAAGGAAGCTGTTGAGGAAATGCTCGATAAGAGGGACGGACTTGTCCTCGGTATCTGTAACGGATTCCAGGCTATTATCAAGCTCGGACTTGTACCTAACGGCAAGATAACCGGACAGACCGCAGAGTCACCTACACTTACATTCAATACGATCGGCAGACATATCTCCAAGATGGCTTACATCAAGGTTGTATCCGACAAGAGCCCCTGGCTGCAGGAGGCCGGACTCGGTAATGTATATGCTAACCCTGCATCACACGGAGAGGGCCGTTTCATCGCTCCCGAGAACGTTCTCGACGATCTGTTTAGGAACGGACAGATCGCAACGGTTTACTCGGATCCCGACGGAAACACTTCGATGGATGAGTACTACAACATCAACGGTTCCTTCAGATGCATCGAAGGTATCACATCACCCGACGGAAGAGTACTCGGAAAGATGTGCCACTCGGAGCGTATCGGAAACGGAGTTGCCATCAACATTTACGGAGAGCAGGATCTTAAGATCTTCGAATCCGGTGTAAAGTACTTCAGATAAGTTATGTTTCAAACGGACCGGCTTACGGGTCGGTCCGTTTTTGTATTATGAATAAGATAAACTATGACAACTTAATGGAAGAGATCCTCGAAGGAGGTGGAGGTGAACAGGGGGACGGTTCCCACGTTCACTTTGTGAACGGAGGAACCGTCCCCCTGTTCACTGTCCTTCTTCACTCTTGCTGCGCCCCCTGTTCGAGCGCCTGCATCGAAAGACTGTGTGACAGATGCGATATCACGGTATATTATTACAATCCGAATATCGGGGAAGAAGCGGAGTACCTTAAGAGGAAGGAAGAACAGATCAGGCTCATAAATGCTTACAACTCCGAAAAGAAGGGTAAGTATGAGATAAAGATCCTCGATGCGGACTATGATCCCGAAAGCTTTACCGCCATGGCAAAGGGCATGGAGGACTGTCCCGAGAGAGGTCCGAGGTGTCACAAATGCTATGAACTCCGGATGCGCAGGACTGCGGAAGCTGCGCTTGAAGCGGGCGGATTCGATCTCTTTGCGACAACGCTTACACTGTCGCCGCTCAAGGACAGTGAGGCAATAAACCGCATCGGATTTAAGATTGAAGAAGAGACGGGAATGAAATATCTTCCCTCGGACTTCAAGAAAAGAAACGGGTATTTAAGATCGATAGAACTGTCGAAGGAATACGATCTCTACAGACAGAATTACTGCGGCTGCATTTATTCCAAAGTTTCTTCTTCGTGTAGCAAGTGCGGAAATTGTGAGAACGGCCCGTTTATTGTATAATTATTATTTGGTACGTTTCACCTGCGTTTATGAAAGGAAAAGCGAAAGATGAATTGTCCCAATTGCGGCGGAGCATTAAAGATCAAAGACGGTAAAAAAGTATGTGAGTACTGCGGCTATGAGGAGATCGTCCCCCCAAGCGGTAACGGAGATGATTTCTATAATCTCATGGTATTCAACGAGAGCCAGACACCCAATGAGATTGCGGTCAAACTTGCCGAGAGCAATCTGGGCTTTATCATAAGAAACGGAGAGGCTGTAGCCAAGGATGTCCCTCCCGGATATCACACCATGGTGGTAACCTGCGACGGCATGACAGAGTACCGTTCGGTATGCGTGCCCGGTGACGGAAAAGCGGTCAGGGTTTATGTTTCAAAAGCGGCATTCGGGATTGCCATAAGGGTTTCCGAGCCCGGAACTCCGGACAGAACAACCGGAGCCGCAGGCGTTTTTTCGGGACCCGGAATGCGTATGACATCGGAAAATATGCTTCCCATAATGGCGCTTGTTTTCAGCTTCATCATTCCCCTTGTCGGACTGATAATAGCTCTTGTCGATCTTACCAATACCAAAAAGCAGGGTAAGAAGATGCACGCCTGTACCATAGCTGCACTTATCGTTACCGGTGTCAGGATCGCGCTTATGATCCTGCTGCTGATCATCGGTATGGTAGGAAGTATGATGTGAAGTATTTAAGGAGTTTTCATGAAAAGTATTCTTGATCTGTTAAGTGAAGAAGTCGGAAATGCCTTTGAGAAGGCAGGATATAAGAAGGAGGCCGGCAAGGTTTCCGTATCCAACCGCCCCGACCTGTGTGAGTATCAGTGCAACGGTGCAATGGCACTTGCCAAGGAATTCAAATGCGCACCCAAGGCGATCGCCGATGCTGTAGTCGGGATCCTTAAGGACAGTAATGCATTTGACTCTGTGGAAGCCGTAATGCCCGGTTTCATCAATATGAACATCAGTCCCGTTTTCCTTGCCGATTACGTGAAGAAAATGGCCGGAGATGAAAAGTACGGCATCGATCTTCCGGAATCCAAGACCATAATCGTTGACTACGGCGGACCCAATGTCGCCAAGGCCCTCCATGTCGGACACCTGCGTCCCGCGATAATCGGTGAGAGCATCAAGCGCATCCTCAAGTATATGGGTCACAATGTCATCGGTGATGTGCATATGGGAGACTGGGGCAAGCCCATGGGACTTGTTATGGTCGAGATACAGGAAAGACATCCCGAGCTTCCTTACTTTGACGAATCATATACCGGAGAATATCCGAAGGAGCCTCCCTTCACCGTAAGGGATCTCGAAGAGATCTATCCCACCGCATCCGCAAAGAGCAAGGAAGATCCCGATTACAATGCAAGGGCTCTCGAGGCGACTCTCAAGCTTCAGAGCGGTGTAAGGGGATACCGCGCTCTCTGGGATCACATAATCAATGTATCCGTTAACGATATGAAGCGCATCTATGAAAGACTTCATGTCGACTTCGATCTCTGGAACGGCGAGAGCACCGTTCAGTACCTTATCCCCGATATGGTCAGGGAGATGAAGGAGAGCGGCGTTGCATATGAGAGCGAAGGCGCGCTCGTCATTGATGTAAAGAAGGATACCGATACCAAGGAGATCCCTCCCTGTATCGTCGTTAAGTCCGACGGTGCGAGCCTTTACAACACCACCGATCTTGCGACCATCAAGGAGCGCGTTGCCAAGTACGATCCCGCGCAGATCATCTATATCACCGATAAGCGCCAGGACCTGTATTTCGAGCAGGTATTCAGGGCTGCGATCAAGGCAGGCCTTGTTTCCGATAAGGTGACTCTTTCCCACATCGGATTCGGTACGATGAACGGCAAGGACGGCAAGCCCTTCAAGACCCGTGACGGCGGAGTCATGCGTCTCGAGAGTCTCATCACCGACATCCAGGATGAGATGTATACGAAGATAAAAGAAAACAAGGACATTGACGATGCCGAGGCAAGGGAAACAGCAAACCTCGTAGGTCTTTCCGCGCTCCTTTACGGAGATCTTTCCAACCAGGCCGTCAAGGATTATGTATTCGATATGGAGAGGTTCATTTCCTTCGAAGGAAATACAGGTCCTTACATCCTCTACACGATTGTCCGTATCAAGTCCATTATCGCCAAATACAAGGCTCAGGGAGGAGATGTATCCTCGCTTAAGATCGGAACACCCGTCAATGCATCCGAGAAGGACCTTATGAAGGCTCTTTCCTCATTCGCCCAGACTATGGAGAGCGCGGCGACTGAGCTTGCTCCTCACAGAATCTGCGCATATATCTATGACCTTGCAAATGCGCTCAACTCCTTCTATCACGAGACCAAGATCCTTTCCGAGGAAGATGAGACTAAAAAAGGAGAATATATCGCCCTTATCGACTTTACCAGAAAGGTGCTTGAAACCTGCATCGATCTGCTCGGTTTCTCCGCTCCCGACAGGATGTAAACGAGGTGAACGAGGGGACGGTTCTGCCGTTCACTGAGGTTCAAAGTGAACGGCAGAACCGTCCCCCCGTTCACCTGAAAAACTTTTGAAAAAAGTAAAATTTTTTGTTGACAATAGAGCTTCAGATATGTAAAATAGCCTTTGTCGGTCGGCGAAAGCCGAAGACAAAATGGAATCTTAGCTCAGCTGGGAGAGCATCTGCCTTACAAGCAGAGGGTCATAGGTTCGAGCCCTATAGGTTCCATTTTTTTTAGGCGAGGTAGCTCAGTTGGCTAGAGCACGCGGTTCATACCCGCGGTGTCGAGAGTTCGAATCTCCCCCTCGCTACGCTGATGTGGCTCAGTCGGTAGAGCGTCGCCTTGGTAAGGCGGAGGTCACCAGTTCGATTCTGGTCATCAGCTCTGATCCCGAAACCTTAACGGTTTCGGGATTTTTTTCGCCGCTTTTTTGGGATTGCCGAGATGAAAGACCGATCGGCTATGCAGCGGGTATTATCCCGTGATATATTTGATAAGTACCCTGAAGACCGAAAAGAAAAACTTCAGGGAAATACAGAATGGAATGCGGATCATTAATGATATGAAAACAGTAAATAAAAAACTGATCGTAGGCTGTATCGCAGGTGCTGTCGTTATCTCAGCGGTAATGATCGTTATCCTGACAGCCCTGAGAAGCCATAGGGCCGCCACGTCGATGCGTCTTTTGAGATTTGACGGTGAGATCTCTCTTTTGGCGGAAAACGGAAAAGTTCTTGAGGCTTCGGAGAACAGAAGGCTTACGAACGGAAATGTCATTAAGACCAAAAAGGAATCTCAGGCATGGATCCTTCTTAATGAAGACCGTGTGGTCACTCTTATGGAAAAGAGTACCGCTTCCTTTACCCAAAAGGGGAAAAGACTGTATCTTTCGCTTGATGAAGGAAGACTCTTTTTCAATATCGAAAGACCGCTTGAAGATGATGAAGAACTGGATATCTCTACCTCCACCATGATCATCGGTATCCGCGGAACAAGCGGATACATCGATTCGGATGAAAACGGAAACAGCGTGCTGTATCTTACCACAGGCAAAGCGGAGGTTACGGGGCTTGACGAAGACGGTGAAGAATCCGGGACCGATAAGCTTAATGCCGGTCAGAAGGTCACTGTCGTTTCGGACGATGATGCCGCACTTATCGTGGAAGATATCACCGAATCCGACCTTCCACTTGAACTCGTTGCATACCTCTTATCCGACGATGATCTGCTTTCTTCTGTTTTGGAAGAAACCGGGTGGGATGAAGAATTACTGAGAATGAGACTGGCATCCGGCGATGATGTTTCATCCGGTGCCGTACCTCCCACTCCGGATTCCGCTTACACATTTGATCCGGATGAGCTTACCGGAACATGGTATGCGGACGGAGAACAGTTTTTCAGCATTTTCGGAGACGGAACGGGTACGCTCTTTTATCCTTCGGACGGAATGTTCGGTTCGGAAGAAGGCAGCCTGGTGCCCATAACCATGACATATGAGCTGACCGAGGATTATATGATCATAACCGATCCTGTTCACTATGACTCCGGACTGAGGCTGGATTACTTCATTCTTGAAGGAAAAGTCGTGCTTTACGACGGGATCAATGACAGACTGGTGATAAAGGATAACGAATTCGATCCGGGAGACAGCTGGAGAACCAGCCCCGGATTTCACTGGGCAATGATGGCAACTTCGCCTTAGGGTGAGGGCGGTGTGCCCCTTTCTTGATCACGGGTCTTTCCTTAATATATCCTTAAGTTGCCTAAATGCCCAAAATATCATAAAATGTATATAATTATGGGTTTATTGTGCATGCGGTTTTTTATCAGTGAAGGAGACCTTACTTATGGCGAAAAAAGTGGATTATCCGATATTGGTAAGACTTGAAGATATCTGCCCCACACTCGACAGGCAGAAATTTGATATTTTCAAGGCGTTTTTCGATGAGACCGGCATTAAGCCGCTTCTCTGCGTGATTCCCGAAAACAGGGATCCCAAACTCGTCAAGGATACCGTAAACAGGGATTTCTGGAAATTCGTCCGTGACCTCAAGGATGAAGGCTACGGGATTGCCATGCACGGAACCTACCATCTTGCGACAGGCAAGAGCATAGGCCTCATTTCCGGTGATGTCTCCACAGAGTACGCGGGAATGAGCTATGATTCCCAGCTCAAAAAGCTCAGGGAAGGAAAGCATATTCTGGCACAGCAGGGGCTTGATACGGAGATTTTCGCCGCTCCCAATCATTCTTACGACCTTAATACCGTAAGAGCATGCAAGAAGCTTGGGATCAATTATTTTTCCGACGGCATGAGCAGAAAGCCTTATATGATCGAAGGCGTAAAGTTCATCCCTGTATCGCCTTCATGGAAGCATCATAAAAAGGGTGTTCTCACAATGTGCATCTCTACGAACAATGAGAACCTCGACGGCAGGGAGACCATTTTTGAATTCCTCAGAGAGAACCTTTATCATGTCATAACCCCCGAGGAAGCATGCCGTCTGAAGCCTGTATTTTATCACGTAGCACGTATATCCGAGAGGATGAATATCAAGAAATATAACGCCATCAGAAACAGGGCGAGAAGAAGGAATGAGCAGTAAATGCCCATTGAAAGGATCTGAAATGGAATTACCTGCAATACTCGGCGGAAAGCCTGTCAGAGAAGATAAGATCTTTTATGGCAGACAGTGGATATCTGATGAGGATATCGAAGCCGTTAAGAACGTTCTTACGGGACCTTATATCACCTGCGGCCCCAAGGTCAGGGAAGCCGAGGAAAGACTGTCATCATATACCGGCGCAAAATATGCGGTAGTGGTCAACAGCGGGACCAGTGCTCTTCATTGTGCCTGCATTGCGGCCGGCATAAAAGAGGGCGATGAAGTCATCACCACGCCCATCACATTCGCAGCATCCGCCAACTGCGTTCTTTACTGCGGGGCAAAACCCGTATTCGCGGATATCGATCCGGAAACCTATAACATAGATCCCGAAAGCATAAGAGCACATATCACCGATAAGACAAAGGCTGTCATCGCCGTTGATTATACCGGACAGGTTGTAAAGGCTGATGAGATCCGTGCGATATGTGATGAGTTTGGTCTTGTTTTCATCGAAGACGCCGCTCATTCGATCGGCTCTTCATATAACGGGAAGATGGTCGGCAATATCGCCGATATGACCTGCTTTTCGTTCCATCCCGTGAAGACTGTCACCGCGGGCGAAGGCGGTGCGATCCTCACCAACAATGAAGATTATTATAAGAAGCTGGTCCTTGCACACGCGCACGGCATCACTCATGAAGAAGAGGAAATGGAAGACGCTCCTCATGAGGGCCCCTGGTATTACGAGGAGATAAGTCTCGGATACAATTACAGGATGACCGATTTCCAGGCAGCTCTCCTTATGAGCCAGATGGACCGTATCGATGAATTCGTCGAAAAGCGCAAGAGGATCGTTGAAGCTTATGACAAGGCATTTGCGGATGTTCCGGGCATCATAGTCCAGAAGGAGATTCCCGAATCGGACACTTCAAGACATCTGTATGTCATCAGGCTTGATCTCGACAAGCTGACCTGCACGAGACGCGAATTTTTCGATGCGATGAGTGCGGAGAATGTCCAGTGCCAGATACATTATGTTCCGGTATACTGGTTCCCTTATTACAGACATCTGGGTTATGAAAAGGGACTCTGTCCCGTGGCCGAGGAAATCTATAAAGGCATCATGAGCATTCCTCTCTATCCCAAGATGACCGATAAGGATATCGAAGACACGATCGCCGCAGTCAAGAAGCTTGCTGCATATTACAGAAAACAGATCGGAGCTGTGTAATGAAGAAAGCACTTATTACGGGAATCACCGGACAGGACGGAAGCTATCTGGCCGAGTTCCTTCTTGAAAAAGGATATGAAGTACACGGTATGATAAGGAGATCTTCCGTTGATTACCGTGAAAGGATAGCACATCTCGAAGGCAGGAATGATTTCTTCCTTCACTTCGGAGATCTCGGAGATTCGCTGAGTCTCGTCAATCTGATCGGAACCATCCGTCCCGATGAGATATACAATCTTGCCGCACAGAGCCATGTGCAGGTTTCTTTTGATGTTCCCGAATTTACCGCCGATGTCGATGCGACAGGCGTTCTCAGGGTTCTCGAAGCCGTAAGGGTTACCGGTCAGATCCGGACCTGCCGTATCTATCAGGCATCCACTTCGGAGCTTTACGGCAAGGTGGAAGAAGTTCCCCAGAGCGAGAAGACTCCCTTCCATCCTTATTCACCCTACGCCGTTGCCAAGCAGTACGGCTACTGGATCGTCAAGGAGTACAGGGAAGCATACGGAATGTTCGCATGCTCGGGCATTCTTTTCAACCATGAATCACCCAGACGCGGAGAGACCTTTGTTACCAGGAAGATTACCCTCGCCGCAGCACGTATCGCCGCAGGTCTTCAGGACAAGCTTTATCTCGGCAATCTTTCTTCGCTTCGTGACTGGGGCTTTGCGGGTGACTATGTAAAATGCATGTATCTCATGCTCCAGAATGACAAGCCCGATGATTATGTAATAGCGACGGGTGTACAGCACTCCGTAAGAGAGTTCTGCACGCTTGCTTTCCATCATGCGGGAATAGAACTTGAATTCAAGGGTGAAGGAATAGATGAGAAGGGAATCGATAAGGCTACGGGCAGAGTGATTGTCGAAGTCAGCCCCGATTTCTTCAGACCCACCGATGTTGTCAATCTTCTCGGAGATCCTTCCAAGGCAGCTGAAGAGCTTAAGTGGAACCCTTCGGAGACAAGCTTTGAAGAGCTTGTTAAGATGATGACCGAAGCCGATATCAAGAAGGTTTCTTTGGAGGCAGCAAACAGATAATGAATATCGTTTTGCTTTCAGGCGGCTCGGGCAGAAGGCTCTGGCCGCTTTCGAATGAAGTAAGAAGTAAACAGTTCATCAGGATATTCACTTCACCGGAAGGTGAACCCGAATCCATGGTGCAGCGCGTTTACCGCCAGATCACTTCCGTTTCTCCGGAATCCAATGTGACCGTGGCGGCATCGAAGCAGCAGCTTTCGGCGCTTGCCAACCAGCTCGGGGATAAGGTGGATGTTTCGCCCGAACCCTGCAGAAGGGATACTTTTCCCGCGATAGTTCTTTCCGTTGCGTATCTTGCGGATAAAAAGGGAATTGCGCCCGAAGATCCCGTGATAGTCTGCCCGGTGGATCCCTATGTCGGTGATGATTATTTCCGTGCACTCGAGAAGCTTGAAGAAGCCGTTCTTTCGGAGGAAAAGGGAATATGCCTTCTCGGAACGGAGCCTTCATTCCCCACCGCAAAATACGGATACATCATTCCCGAGAGCAAGGATGCGGTAAGCACGGTTCTGCGCTTTAAGGAAAAGCCCACGGAAGAAGAAGCCGAAGAACTGATAAAAGGCGGCGCTCTCTGGAATGCCGGAGTGTTTGCTTTCAGGGCCGGATATGTCCTTGATATCGCAAGAAGGCTCATCGGATATAAAAGCTATGAAGATCTTTTGGACAGATATGAATCTCTTGAAGGCATAAGCTTTGACTACGCCGTTCTGGAGAATGAAGAGAATATAAGAGTTATAAGATTTGCCGGAGAGTGGAAGGATGTCGGAACCTGGAACACCCTGGCAGAGACCATGGATGAGGATTCTCTCGGAAATGTCGTTTTCGGCGGAGATTGTGAAAACACCACGGCTATAAACGATCTGGATATTCCTCTCGTATGTATGGGCCTGAAAGATGTGGTTGTCGCAGCGGGTCCCGACGGAATACTTGTTTCCGACAAGCATCAGTCCAGTTATATAAAGCCGATCGTGGACAAGGTTGCCGGAGAGATCATGTATTCCGAAAAGAGCTGGGGTTCGTTCAAGGTAATGGATTCTTCCAAGACCAGCCTTACGATAAAGGTAACGCTTCTTCCGGGTCATCACATGTATTATCATTCCCACGAAAGACGGGATGAGGTGTGGATCGTGACGGAAGGGCAGGGAACCGCCGTGATCGACGGACAAAAGATCGAGATAAGTGACGGAGATGTCATAAAGCTTCCCGTCGGATGTAAACATACAGTCATCGCCAAAACAAGACTTGAACTTATTGAGGTCCAGAACGGCGATGAGATAAGCGTAAGTGACAAGATCAAATATGAGTATGAGTTCTAAGAGAAGCAAAGGATTATTTACAGGCAGTGACCGCGCGGCACTTAAATATTTTGTGCCTCTCGGACTGGCTTTTGTGCTGCTTCTTATACTGAATATCGTATGGGGACAGAACTGGATAGATTCCGATATGTCCGCCGAAATGGTATTTTCGGATCTTCTCGGAGACACCGGTCATTACATAGCCAGCCCCGACTGGTATTATTCGACAGAATTCCGTATCGCCTATACCCAGCTTCTTTTTGTTCCGCTGTTAAAGATCTTTTCAAGCTGGGCTCTCGTCAGGGCGATCACCAATATAGTCTTTTATATTGTTCTTGTTCTTTCATACTTTTACATGATGCATGGCTATGAAAAAAGATACATTGCCATGACTTCTTCGATCCTTCTGCTTCCTATCTCGGAAGCTATAGCCCAGCATATGCAGCTCGGAAACACATATATGCCGCACATGATACTTATGTTCCTGTGCCTCGGACTGGTAAGACGTCTCGATGCGGATGTGTACGACGGAAGACCCAATCCCATAAGGCTTGTTCTTCTCGCAGTCATCAGCATTATCTGCGGAGCTTCGGGTGTGAGATATTTCCTGATAATCTTTGCGCCTCTTCTCATATGCGGACTGTGGAGACCATTTGCCATGTTCGGGATTGCGGAGGGCACACTGAAAAAATGGCGCTCGAACATGAAGCTTTTCTATATCGCGATGGGAGCATCGTTCTTCGCACTCATCGGATATGTCTACAATACGGTCTATATCAGATCGATGTATATTTTCACCACTTACGAATCGGTCTCTTTTGTTCCAATCAATAACGGCATCTGGTATGAGAGAGTCTCGTCGGTCATAGGATGTCTTCTTGAGATATTCGGATACATTCCCGGAGGAAGCGTTCTTTCTCTCAGGGGCGTTGTGACCGTCTGCGCATTTATCATGATCTTTCTGATGTTCTATATGGTCAGAAGAACCTCAAGAGAATTCAACAGATGTACCGGAATCCTGGGCGGAGAGGATATCTATACGAAGGAAGCATTGTCCGACCAGTTCTTTGTTCATTTCTTTATCGCGGGATTTGCGGTGATGACTTTCTTCCTTGCTTTCACCGATACCACCCTGACCCCGAGATATTTTTCGACATGCATTTATATGTCCCTTCCGATACTGACCAACTGGCTTGCTTCCGAAAATGACGGAGCGATCCGCAAGGTGTATCTGGCAGCTCTTGCGTTCTGCCTTGCCCTTGCAACACTCAAGATATCTTATTCCCTTTATACCAATGACAAGAACGAAGGCCGCAGGGAGGTTGCGCAGTATCTTGTTGATAAGGGACTGTCTCACGGCTATTCACTGTATGACGATTCCAATGTGCTTGTTGAACTGTCCGACGGAAAGCTTTCCGTCGGTGCATATACGATGGAGCTCGACGGATATTTTCTCTGGTCGACTCCGATGCGTTTTTATGAGGGTGAGACCAACGCGGGAGACTTTCTTGTATTTCCGTCCGGAACGGATGTAAGCACCATTCCCGGAGCTGTATTTGATACTCAGATCGCCGGTTATGATATTTATATTTGCAGATAATGAAAGAAAAAGACCCCAAATATAATCTGATGCTCACCTTTGCTCTGATCATCGTCCTTGCCTTTGATGTGTTCTTTGTATCACAGAAGGAAGGCTATCATATGGACGAGGTCCTCAGCTATGAGCTTTCGAATTCGGAATTCACACCGTGGATAACACCGACCCAGCCTGAAGGAAGACTGGAAAAGTATTATCGTGCGGAAATATATGATGATAATTTCTTTGTTCTTGTTTCCAATCTCTTTTCACAGATCTCCGATGTGGTAAGAAGAAGAGGAGCATCCACTGCGGCCAATTACACTGCCGATGTCTATGACAGTCCGGTCTGGATGAGTTCCTCCGATATGACGGAGTATGTCACTTTTTCCGGCGATGATTCCGTCATCGCTCTTTCCGCATATTATAATTCCACAACGGACAATCATCCGCCTCTCTATTTTATGCTTCTGAACATATTCTCGGCTGTATGGGCGCTGTTTTCGTACGGCGTGCTCAGCCCCTGGCCGGGATGCATCCTGAATATGATCTTTATGATGGCATCGATGATCGTCATCAGTTCATTTTTCAAAAACATTTTCGACAAGAAATACCTCGGACCCGTGGCGGCTCTGTTTTACGGTCTTTCTCCCGCGGGCATAGATACCGTGCTTCTTATAAGGATGTACGGTGCTGTGGCTTTTTTCTGCCTTGCGTTTGCTTATCTTGTCATTTTGAAGATCAGATCGGATCATGATTTCAAAAAGAAAAACAAGCTGCTGATCCTTGTGACGGTGCTGGGATTTCTGACGCAGTATTTTTCGTGCATTCTTTTCTTTTTCATTATTCTTTCATCGGTGATCTATCTCATATACGTCAAAAAGACTAAGAATGCGCTGCGTCTTCTTCGGACCATGATCATCTCGGCGGTATGGGGAGTGGCGCTTTATCCCTTTGTTTTCCACGACCTGTTCGGAACTCAGATAGGATCCTCCGTAAGGGAAAATATGGTATCGATCGGAGGATACGGAGAAAAACTCGGGGCTTTTCTGAATATCGCAGCTTCACAGAGCGGATGGTCGGTCGGCGGAAGTGTCATGATGTTCGTGTTTATCCTGATCGGTGCGCTCATAGCCCTTAAGACGAAAAGGATGGGATTCTATTCTCCGGTACTGTTTGTATCGTCCCTCGGGTATATCCTTGCGGTCTCAAAGGTAGCGCCTTATACGGTGGACAGATATCTGATGCCCGTATTTCCATTTATCATCATTATCGAGATACTCGGACTCGGATTCGTTATTTCATTTGTTGCTGAAAAGTATCTGAAGGATCTGAGATTCAGGAAGATCATATATACGGGTGTGCTTTTCATCTGGACTGTATCCTGCATATGTCTTGTTCTTGTGCTCAGGCCCGCTTATCTGTACGAGGGATATTCGGATCAGGAGCATTTATCGGAGAATTATTCATCATATGATGCGATAGTTGTATATACGGGCACGAGTTTTTACAGGAATGTTCCGGAACTTATGAATTACAGGAATTGTCTTCTCGTCAGGGAAGACGAGCTTGATATATATGACGAGCGTATGGCTTCGCTTGATTCGGTCATAGTGATCGAAGGTGAAGGAGTCGATAAGGAAGAGGTTCTGCGCAGGATCGGAAGCATGTACGGCTATACATCGCTTACCTTCCTTATGGAAGACGGAGTGTTCGGGGACAGGGTGTGTCTCCTTTCAAAATAGACCGTTTTGGTGTATAATATCTGTTTAGGTTTAACCTGATGAGGTGTTTATGGAAACTATATATTCATCACTTAAAGTTAACAATGAATATGAACTCTGCAGCGTTTATTCCGAGGAAGCCAAAAATATACTTGAGCATGCTCTTCTTAAATCGAGGATCTCGTATTATATAAGTTTTCCGAGGAAGAAACTTTTCGACAGACATAAGTATAATTGTGTTTTTTGCGTAAATGAAAGTAATCTGACCGAAGCCGAGGACATCATATTGGATCTTTTCGGTGAGGACGACCCGGATATCAAGATGATATCCATGAAGAATCCGGTGGATTATCTGTAAGCCGGACGGATGGAGTAAGAAATGGACTATAGCAGAAAAGGCGTCATAGCCAAGAGGCGCCGGTTAAATTCATACGGCGGTAAGATCGTAAGGAAGATCATACTTCTCGGATTCAAGTTATTCCTTGCCGGTGTGATCGGAGTGGGAATATGCCTTCTTGCCGGAGGTATCGGACTTTTCAATTCGATCCTGGCGGGAACTCCCGTCATACATACCTCGGACATCATTGCAAACGGTCAGGCGACCATTGTTTATGATGTAATGGGCAATGAATTCGATCATTACGTAGGTCAGGATGCCAACCGTATAGAGGTTACCTGGGACGGGATCCCAAAGCAGCTCGGACTTGCCTTCGTTGCCGTTGAGGATGAAAGATTCTATGAGCATAACGGCATAGACTACAAGGGCATGGCCAGAGCCATGTATCAGTTTATCAGATCGCACGGTCAGGAAACGCAGGGTGCATCCACGATAACCCAGCAGCTTCTTAAGAACACCGTCTTCGTCGATTGGACCGAAGAGGGTGACAATATGATCAAGAAGATCAAGCGTAAGATCCAGGAGCAGTATCTTGCGATAGAACTCACCAAATCCACCGAGAAGGACGAGGTACTCTTAAGATATCTCAATGCGATAAACATGGGCCAGAATACTCTCGGAGTCGAGTCGGCATCGCAGAGATATTTCGGAAAGTCCGCGATCGACCTTAACCTGAGCGAATGTGCGGTACTTGCGGCGATCACACAGAACCCTTCCTGGTACAATCCCATAAAGTATCCGGAGAATAATGTCAAGCGCCGCAAGACATGTCTCGATAAAATGCTTGAACTCGGATTCATCACACAGGAAGAGTATGACGAGGCAATAGCGGATACCGCGGATGTATATGACAGGATCCAGTATCACGATACATACATCGCCGAATCCAATACCCAGGAGGGAAATTATTTTTCCGATTCCCTTTATGACGATGTCATGTACGATCTTATCCACGTGGCGGGATATGACAGGAACTATGCCGAGCATATGCTCACCAGCGGAGGACTCCGTATCTACTCCACTATGGATCCCTATATCCAGCAGATCGTAGATGAAGAGTTCGCAAATCCCGACAATTTCAAGTTTACCGACAGATGGTTCCTCGATTATGCGCTCACCATATATGATGAAGACGGTGTACCGCATAATTTCTCGAAAGAAAATCTGATCACCTGGTTCAAGAATAAATACGGCTACAGTAAATACACGCTTCTCTATGCGACTCAGGAGAAGGCACAGGAAGCCATCGACGAATTCAGGGCGGGATGCTTCGAAGAACTCGGACTTGTGGAGAATGAGGAGAATTTCCGCGAAGCCATTTCATATACGGTCGAACCCCAGATGTCGATGGTCATAGAAAATCAGACCACGGGTGAAATAGTAGCCATAGCCGGCGGCCGCGGAGAGAAGGCCGGAAGAAGAACCCTGAACCGTGCTACCGGATCCAGCCGTTCTCCCGGATCGGTATTCAAGGTAATCGCCAGCGTAGGTCCCGGTATCGATACCGGAATGGTCACTCTGGCTACGACTTATTACGACGCGCCTTTCAATTACGATAACGGAAAAGCGGTACAGAATACTTCCAAGTCCTGCAGCTTTAAGAACCTTTCCCTCAGATACTGCATCGCATATTCGATGAATATCGTTGCGGTCAAGAATCTTACTTATATAGGACCGGAAGTCGGATTCACCTATCTGCAGGATCTGGGATTTACCACACTGACCGCAGGCAAGGAGATAAACGGGCAGATCTACTCCGATGTCAACCAGTCACTTGCTCTCGGCGGACTTACATACGGTGTTACCAATGAGGATGTCACCGGAGCATATGCCTGCATCGCAAACGGCGGAAGATTTATCAAGCCTCATCTCTATTCATATGTTACCGGACCTGACGGAAATATAATCCTCGATAACAGGAATCCGGGTTCCAAGCAGGTGTTCAAAGAGACCACGGCATGGCTTCTGATAGATGCCATGAGGGATTGTGTGAACTACGGAACCGGAAGCAGGGTGCGTTTTGCCGGAATGGATATCGCGGGTAAGACCGGAACGACATCCGCCGGATGGGACCACTGGTTCGTCGGAATGACTCCTTACTATACCGCAGGCGTATGGACGGGATATGATGATAATACCGAGCAGACCTGGGACGAGATGCATACATCCGAACAGCTCTGGCGTGCGGTAATGAGCAGGGTTCATGAGGGACTCGCATACAAGGAGTTCGCTATGCCTGAGGGACTCATAGCCGTTCCTGTCTGTGCCGAATCCGGACTTCTTCCCATAGAGGGTCTTTGCGACGGATGTGTGGTCACCGAATGGTTTGCCGAGGGAACGGAACCTCAGTATGAGTGTGATCTTCACTATGCGGGACGCATCTGTGCATACGACGGCAAGATAGCATGTCACAACTGTCCTTTCGCATATGACGGAGTTGTGCTGCTTCCCAAGGTTGACGGATTCCATCCCGATCTGATGATCGGCGATCCTTCGCTCACTCTGGGTAATACCGTCATCATAGAAAATGAAGACGGAACGCAGACGATGAACATCCCCGATACGGATCATTTCTGCCAGCATACCGATGAGATGCTGAACACGCCCGGATATGACGCGATACTTGCGACCCAGATGGCCCAGCTTGAAGCCGTAAGACAGGCCAATGAGGCGGCTGCAGCAGCTGCGGCCAATGCATCGGTTGCATCACAGGACGGTTGATAACACAAAAAAACGGCGGAAGATTTCTTCCGCCGTTTGGATTAATCAGGCAATTATTCGTCATCCGGATCCGCATCCGTTTCAGCTTCGGGATCGAGGCCGTTCCTTCTGTCTTCGATCTCCTGAAGAAGCCTTTTCTTGCCGGATTCAGCGTTTTTGATCGCCGTGCAGTGCTTGGCAAATTCCGCGCCTTCGGAATCCTTATATTTTTCGTAATATGCTTTTCCTATAGCAATGTAGTTCTTGCGGATGACTTCGTCACAGGTCGTTACCTGTGCCTTGAGACTGGCGATATCAGCCACCTCTTTTGCTTTGTTCTTTACTTTATATGTTGCCGTATAGACAGACTCACCTATTTTTTCAAAAACATCCATAATAACACTCCTTTTGCGAGGTTTCCCTACGGATACAATAATACCATTTGATGCAATGTTTGAAAAGGAATAAACTTGGATTCAAATACTGCCTACAATATCATCAGGAAAGACGGAAATTTCGAGATCGTCGTTACCAAATCGAAGTTCATCGGTTTTCTCGGAAGTGCTTCAAGCGTTGAACAGGCCGAGGAGATCGTAACGAGGATCCGCAAGAAATATAACGATGCGAGGCATAACTGTTATGCATATATCATCCTGGACGGTGATTCGCTGATCAAGAGATCGTCCGACGACGGTGAGCCTTCGGGAACCGCGGGAAAGCCGATGCTTGCCGTGATGGAAGGCGCGGGCCTGGTAAATGCCGTATGTGTCGTCACCAGATATTTCGGCGGAGTTCTTCTCGGAACGGGAGGTCTTGTCAGGGCATATACGGATGCTGCGGCAAAGGCTCTTGATGACTGCGATATATCATCGATAAAACGAGGAAGATACATAAAGCTTACCGCCGATTATCCGGATGAGAGCACGCTCAGAAGGCTTTTTGAAAATGAAGGCTTTGAGATCACGGATTCGTCATATTCCGACAGGGTTTTGCTTACCGTGCTGGGACCCGAGGAAAAAGCTGAGGATCTTGTGAAAAGAGTGATCGACATGACGGGCGGAAAAGCTGCGTGTGAACTGCTCGAGAGCGTATATTACTGAGCAGAGACGGCAGGCGGAGTGCTCCGGTGAACAGGGGGACGGTTCCTCTGTTCACTTAGTGAACGATGGAACCGTCCCCCTGTTCACCCACCACCTTCGTTGACAAATATATTGCCGATTTTATATACTTTTTTCGTTCTGGGTTGCGAAAAAGGGGAAAGGGTACAATGAAATATTTTTTTACTTCCAAAATTGAAAAAGAAAACGGTGAGGTCAAGATCAACATACCTTTCAACATCTGGGAGGTCTGCAAGCACCGTGACGAGATAAACGCCGAGCTTATTATCGATAACCAGTTTATCAACTGCGATCTTGTTCCGCTCGAAAAGGGACTTTATAAGCTTCTGATACCTTCGGGAACGGAGCTTGATATGGATATGAACGTCAATCATAAATTCCTGCTCCATATCACCGATACCCTGATAAGGATGGACCAGAATTCGCCTTACAGCGTGGATAATCCCATCAGAAAGATTGATTCTATCGATCTCATCATCCAGCCCGGTGACGGACTCTGCGGACAGGCATGTATCGCAATGCTCGCAGGAGTCACCATTGCGGATGTGGTTACGGTCATGGATTGCCGTGAGTGGCAGGGTACAATGGGAAGGCTTATCTCCGCACTCAATTATTACGGTATCGATCACAGCAATGTCATAGTCTATCCCGCAGAGGGAGAGAAGGTCGTACTTCCCGATTGTGCGATCCTTATGGAGAAGATGGGAAGGTTCAGCCATTACCTCCTTTATTTCAACGGAAAATACTATGATCCCAATCTCGGGATCATGGAAGAATATGACATGACCAAGCTTGTTGGATATCTCGAGATCAAGATATGATGACAGATCGCTCCGGTATCCGTCTGCAGGAGGCCGGAGCATTTTTATGCGTAAAAGATGAATAAGATATTCAGGATCTCTTTTTCAAGGATAATACTTGCCGCTCTGATGCTGTGCGCGATTGCCGCAGCTCTTGTTCCGCTGTACAGACTGACTCTGTATGCGATACCGAGGTATGACGATTTCAGCTACGGCCTGAATCTGTGGAAGGCGCAGAGATACGGATACGGACTCCGCACGATCATCGAAGCGGGTTATCAGACCGCACTGGGCTTTCATTACAGCTGGCAGGGTACATATTCATCCATCTTCATGATGGCGCAGATGCCGGGAGCTTTAGGGTTTCAGTATTATTTTATCGGTCCCGCACTGCTCATCACGTCACTGGTCGTTTCCGTCTTTTTCCTGTCCATGGTACTTACGGGGCATTACCTTAAGGGTGAACCGGCCGACAGGATCTCTTTTTCCGTGATAGTCACGCTTACGCTGACAGAGTGCATCTATACCGCACAGCAGGGGTTCTACTGGTATAACAGCGGAGTGCATTATGTGTTCATGCACAGCATCATGTTCGTAATGACTGCGCTTCTGGTGATCTGCGCCGATGCGAAAAAGCTTCCGGTCAGAATACTTCTCGGGGCAGTCATCACAGCGCTCAGCTTCGTATGTGCGGGTGCCAATTTTGTCACCTGCATTCAGGGAATACTTATCCTTTCCGGTTTTATCGTGATAGTTCTTATCACTTCTCCCAAAAAGATTCTGTATTATCTTCCCGCGTTTTTTGTTTATATCGTCGGCCTTAGGCTTAATCTTACGGCGCCGGGCAACGCACACCGTCAGGCTTCGTATCAGGGCTTCGGTGCGGTCAGATCCGTGCTCGAGTCGCTTAAGGCGGGTGTTTTCAATGCATGGAAATTCAGCGGGTGGTTTGTAGTCATACTTCTTTTGACGGCCGCACCGGTAATATGGATGATGGTGAAAAAGACGGAGCACAGATTCAGGCTCCCCGGACTGTTTACCGTCCTTTCGTACTGTTTTTACTGTACGGGATATACCTCGAGCTTTTATTCCATGGGAAATGCGGGGCTTTCAAGAACATGGATAGCGGTCTGCTTTACCTTCCAGCTCCTTCTTTTTGCCAATGAAGTGTATTGGCTCGGATATATCGCACATAACGAAAAGCTGATGGGTCTGCTCCGCAGGCTGTATAAGGGCGGGGTAAGGCATTTTGCGCTTTATTATGCCCTGATGGCCGTGCTGATGCTTACCGCTTTTCATTTCACTCTTGATAAGATAGGGGCCGTTTCTTCGTTCGGCGCATATTATTATGTACATACGGGTGAGGCATATGCTTTCCATGAGGAGTTTCTCGAGAGGGTGAGGATGATAGAAGAGTCCGACCACGAATCCGTTGTCACCGTGCCCGAATACGGATATAAACCCTGGTTCCTTATAAACAGGGATATTACGGACGATCAGTCCCAGGAGGAAAACCGCATAATGGCGGATTATTTCGGCGTACCCGGCATAAGGGCCGTGAGCCGTGATGAATTCTACGGAAACTGATCTTTTCTTAATAAAAAAATTAGAAAAAATCGCATTTTTTTCTTGCATTTCCCCAGGCTAAAGACTAATATATGTAATGTCGATTAGCACTCAAATCAAAAGAGTGCTAACAAGAAAAAAACCAAAAACGCATTTGTATGCGAAAAAAGGAGGCAATAATATGAAGTTAGTACCTTTGGGTGACAGAGTAGTCCTTAAGGCTGTTGCGGCTGAAGAGACCACCAAGTCGGGAATCATTCTTGCAGGCGCTGCAGGCAAAGAGAAGCCCTCACAGGCAGATGTTGTCGCTGTAGGCCCCGGCATCACCAGTGACGGTAAGGAAGTCAAAATGGAAGTCAAAAAGGGTGACAGGGTTATCTACCAGAAGTATGCGGGAACCGAAGTCAAGCTTGATGACGACGAAGAATACATTGTAGTAAAGCAGAGCGATATCCTCGCAATCGTTAAATAAGGGAGGCGCATTTTAAAATGGCTAAAGAGATCAAGTACGGCGCTGAGGCACGCCAGGCACTCGAGAGGGGTGTTAACAGCCTTGCAGATACTGTCCGTGTAACTCTCGGACCTAAGGGAAGAAATGTAGTGCTCGACAAGAGCTACGGTGCACCCCTTATCACCAACGACGGTGTTACCATCGCAAAAGAGATCGAGCTTGAAGACGGCTTCGAGAACATGGGCGCACAGCTCGTTAAGGAAGTCGCAACCAAGACCAATGATGTAGCCGGAGACGGAACCACAACCGCTACCGTCCTTGCACAGGCAATGGTCAATGAAGGAATGAAGAACCTCGCAGCAGGCGCTAACCCCATCATTCTCAGAAAGGGAATGAAGAAGGCTACCGAAGTTGCCGTAGCTGCCATCAAGGAAATGAGCCAGAAGGTCAACGGCAAGGAGCACATCGCACGTGTCGCAGCTATCTCCGCAGGAGACGACGAAGTTGGCCAGATGGTTGCAGATGCTATGGAGAAGGTTTCCGGCGACGGTGTCATCACCATCGAGGAGTCCAAGACCATGGCTACCGAGCTTGATACCGTTGACGGTATGCAGTTCGACCGCGGATATATCTCCGCATACATGGCTACCGATATGGATAAGATGGAAGCGGTTCTCGATAATCCTCTCATCCTCATCACCGACAAGAAGATATCCAACATCCAGGAGATCCTTCCTCTTCTTGAGCAGATCGTTCAGTCCGGCAAGAAGCTCCTCATCATCGCTGAGGATGTCGAGGGTGAAGCTCTTACCACTCTCATTGTCAACAAGCTCCGCGGAACCTTCAATGTAGTTGCTGTTAAGGCTCCCGGCTACGGCGACAGAAGAAAGGCTATGCTCGAGGATATCGCTATCCTCACCGGCGGCACCGTTATTTCTTCCGAGGTGGGCCTTGAGCTTAAGGATGCTACCGTAGATATGCTCGGACGTGCAAAGAGCGTTAAGGTCCGCAAGGATGACACCGTTATCGTTGACGGCGAAGGTAAAAAGAAAGACATCCAGGCCCGTATCGGTCAGATCAAGAAGCAGATCGAAGAGACCACTTCCGATTTCGACAGAGAAAAGCTTCAGGAGAGACTTGCAAAGCTCGCAGGCGGCGTAGCAGTCATCAGAGTAGGTGCAGCTACCGAGACCGAGATGAAGGAAGCAAAGCTCCGTATGGAAGATGCTCTCGCAGCTACCAGAGCAGCTGTTGAAGAGGGTATCATCGCAGGCGGCGGATCCGCATACATCCACGCATCCAAGAAGGTTGAAGAACTCGCCGAGACTCTCGACGGAGATGAGAAGACCGGTGCAAGAGTAGTCCTCAAGGCTCTCGAAGCTCCTCTTTTCCACATCGCTGCAAACGCAGGCCTCGACGGAAGCGTTATCGTTAACAAGGTACGTGAGTCCAAGAAGGGCATCGGCTTCGATGCACTCAAGGGTGAGTACGTTGATATGGTCAAGGCAGGAATCCTCGATCCCGCCAAGGTTACCAGAAGCGCTCTTCAGAACGCTACCAGCGTTGCATCAACACTTCTCACCACCGAGAGCGTTGTATCGACCATCAAGGAGCCCCAGCCTCCTATGCCCGCAGGCGGCGGCATGGGCGGAATGATGTAATTCACAGATCACTGCCACAGTATATGAGTCACGGGGACAGTCCCCGTGACTCATTTTTTATGCTCTTTGGATCACGTTTCTGTTGATTCCGGTAAGACGCTCTATCTGTCTTATGCTCAGACCATGAACCTTTAGTGTATGTATAGCACTGTTACGCTTTTTCTTTTCGAATTTTTGAATCTCCGTTCCGCTGTTTATGCCCAGCCATTTTCTGATTTCTGTAATGGCCCAGTCATCGGTGTGTTTTTCAGATGAGAATTCCATGCATTCGTCATTGTTATCTGAGAAAATATATTCTTCGTATTCTTTCTTTTTTCCGATCAGATTGTATAACAGATCCAGTTCCATGAAATTAGGTGGAAAATCGTATAGCATATAACTGCTCCATTTATACTCCGATGCTTTACAGATTCCGGCCTTTTGAGGATTTAAAAGGATGTATCGAAATGCGGTGAGAAGATACTCTTCGTTGTTTATGGGTTCACTTTTAAATCTATCCTGAAAGAGATGTCCCGTTCGTTTATGTTTTTTATTAAAGTATTCGGAATATGAAACACAGAGTTTTTTCATAAAAAGGGACAGATTATTAATATCGGAATATGTAAGGAGATGAACATGATTGTCCATCAGACAGTAGGCACACAATTTAACGCCGGTATCATAGCAGCTATATTTCATTTTAGTCAGAAAAAATCTGAAATCCTGAGGCTCTTCAAACAGTATCTGACCTCCGTTTCCTTTTACAATGATATGCATATATCCGGTGACACTTGGTTCTCTTGCTCTTCTTGGCAATCGATCACCTCTTTTCTTTTCGTTATGATTAATTGTTAATTCGGTTAGGTAGAATAGATTTTTATATATGATTAAACGAGATATCAAGTGTAATATCTCACAAGATTTTCATGACACTTTCGTCATTTTGGGGTATATGTGGCTGTATGATCCGGAAAAATATAGGCTTTTCAGATTTTGTGCATTTTTATAAATGAGTCAGTGGGGACTGTCCCCGTGACTCATTTATCTATAACTGCGAAGCGGTAGAAATTCTAAACCTGTAGTTTATTGACTCCCCTCTTTGAAGCCATTATACTTAACAAAATTCGGTTTAAAAGTGAGGAGTTTTTATGTCCGATCAGGAGAAGAAAAAAGACAAAGAAAAGTTGTCCTTTGCGGTGACAGTTAAGAATGCGGCATATGCATTGAAGCTTGCGGCAAGCATCTCACCCGCAATTGTCATCCACTCATTTTTTCTGTGGCTTATAGGTCACGGAGAGTGGGTTTTCTTCGACGGCGTCTTCATGCGCGTCATTGTAAACGGCCTGGATCAGAATCTTGGATTCGATCATATCTTCAAATTCATTCTCATAAGCGGAATAGTGTTCGGCGTCCTCAGGATATATACCGGATATATAGAGAACGTTGTGTTTCCTCTTGAGACGAACAGACTCTTCGGAGGCATCTATAAGAAGCTTTATGCCAAGGCTAAGAATGTTGAGCTCAGATGCTATGAGGATTCGGACTTTTACAATAAATACACAATGGCAATGGATGGAGCGGAGGCCAAGATCACTGCGGTTCTCCGCGGGGTGTTCGGTGCTCTTGTCGGTGCGGTGGCCGCAGTCGTTGTCTTTTACCTGATGTTTGAGATAGATCATTATGCGATACTTTTCATAATCTCTCCTCTCATAGGAAATTTCATCTTCGGAAATCTCAAGAATAAATATGAGTACAAAAGATATCAGGGCTGGGTTCCGAACGACAAGGTCCTCAACTATGTCAGCAGGATGATGTATCTTCCCGACGGAGCCAAGGAGATCAGGCTTTCACAGGTCTTCGAGCTTATGAGAAAGCAGTATTCCGAAGCTACCGACAGAAATGTAAAGGTATCGGTCAAGTATGCCTTTGCCAACTGCAGCCTCAGTTTCCTTAGGATCACATTTACGTTCACCGTCATTTTCGAAGGCGTTATGTTCTATGCGATCTACAGAAACAGAGTATCAGGAACCATCAGCCTTGCACAGCTGACCATCATGACCAGCCTTATGGTTGCCATGACTTGGATCCTCATAAGAGTGTTCGAGAACATCATGGAGATCCTCAAGAACGGAATGTTCATCAATAACCTGAGAAGTTTTCTCGATTATGAAGAGAAGATCCCCGAGGACCTTGACGGCGAGATCCCTTCAAGTGATTTCGAGAGTCTGGAATTCAGAAATGTTTCTTTTTCCTACGGTAAAAAGAAAACCATAGACAATCTTTCCTTTACCATAAAGAAAGGCGAGACTGCCGCACTGGTCGGACATAACGGTGCGGGTAAGACAACCATTATAAAGCTGCTGCTCAGGCTCTACGATCCCGATGAAGGAGAGATCCTGTATAACGGGAAGAATATCAAAGAGTACAACCTGAAGGCGTACCGCGATATTTTTGCCACAACCTTCCAGGATTTCCAGGTGTTCGGAATGAGCGTCAGGGAAAATGTTCTCATGGGAAGGCATTATGATGACGAGGAAGCCAAGGTTGTGAAGGCGCTAAAGATGGCCGGTGTGTATGACAGGATCTTAGCTCTTCCGGATGGCCTTGATACCGTGATGACCAAGGAGTTCGATGAAAACGGAGCGGTGCTTTCCGGCGGTGAGACCCAGAAGGTTGCGGTTGCAAGAACCTTTGTCAGGGAGACTCCCATGAAGATCTTCGATGAACCTTCAAGCGCACTGGACCCCATAGCCGAGTACGATCTGTTTAAGAGCATCCTCAGGGAAGCCAGGGATCACACAATGCTCTTCATATCCCACAGGCTTTCATCCGTCAAAGATTGCGATAAGGTGTTCATGCTGGAAAAGGGCACGCTGATAGAAGAGGGAACCCATCCGGCACTGATCGCGGCGAACGGAAAATATGCACAGATGTATAAGAAGCAGGCAATGAATTATCTTGCACTTGAGAATGAAGAGGAGGTGATACTGTGAGCGGAAAGTCTGCAGAAAAAGAAAAAACCAGGCAGTCCGTAAAGCAGGTATTCTCCAATAATTTCTACTTCCTCGGACTAATGTTCAAGTCATCACCCGCATTCGTTCTTCACCAGTCGCTTGATTCCATAAGAGGCCAGATATCCATTTTCTGTGAGCATACGCTTCTTATCGGATATGTCATCGAAGCTGCGGAGTTCGGATATCCCTTCAGAAAAGTCGGTGCGATAGTACTTCTGGTTGCGGCACTCATCACGCTCGGCATGATCTACACGGTCATTGCCGGTGATTACATCACACCCAGGGAAAGTCCCAAGATCCGCAAAAAGATCAAGATGATGCTTTACGAAAAAGCTAAGTCCGTGGATCTGTCCTGCTATGACGATCCCGAATTCTACAATGAGCAGGTGCTTGCGATCTCCGAAGTTGACAATCAGATCGACAGGGTCATCAATTTCGTGAAAAGTGTACTGTCGGGACTTACGGTATTCATCACAAGAGGCGTTTTCTTTTTGATCAAGGATCCGCTTTCGATACTGTTCGTTGCGATCTCCTTCGTGGCATCATTTGCATTCGAGCAGCTTTACAATAAGCAGAATTATAAAGTAAAGATCGAAAGCCTGCCTCATTCAAGAAAACGCGATTACATCAAGAGGATCTATTACCTCAGTGATTACGCCAAGGAGATAAGGCTCAATCCCGGAATCTCCGATGTTCTGGAAAAGAGATTTGATGAAGCCAACGATGAGGTTTACAAGGTCGAAAAGAAATATGCTTTTAAGAAGTGGTTCTTCGGCTTCATGAAAAAATACATCTCAAATGCCCTGATCAGCGATGTTATCTTCATCGCATATCTCGTATATCAGGCAGCGGTACTGGGAAGGCTTTCTTTTTCAAGCGTTGCCATACTGTATGCATCCTTCGGCGGACTGAAGGAAGGAATGAGAGTATTCTCCGAGACATATCCCTTCGCATGTGAGACAAGTCTCTACATAAATAAGATACGCAAGTTCATGAGCTATGAACCTTCGATCGTATCCGAAGAAGGTGTGATCCCCGATAAATCACCCAAGGAGATAGAGCTTAAGGACGTTTCTTTTGCGTACGGCAAGAGCGAAGATATGCTGCTTAAGGACATCGATCTGCACATAAAGCCGGGTGAGAAGATAGCCCTTGTCGGATACAACGGAGCCGGCAAGACCACTCTGGTAAAGCTTCTCATGAGACTCTATGATGTAAAGAGCGGAGAGATACTTGCGGACGGCCGCAACATCCGTAAGTACGATGTTGAAAAATACCGAGATACCATCGGCACTGTCTTCCAGGATTTCAAGATATTCGGAGGATCGATAAAAGAGAACGTCATACTGGATGTGCCGGAGAATGCCGATGAAGCGAAGGTAAGACAGTCACTTACCGACAGCGGACTGATCGGAAGAGTTGATAAATTCGAGAAGGGACTTGAAACACCTCTTACGAATGAATTCGAAAAAGACGGCGTGAACCTGTCAGGAGGCGAAGCACAGAAGCTTGCCATTGCGAGAGTCTTCTACAAGGATGCCGGACTTATGATCCTCGACGAACCTTCAAGTGCTCTCGATCCGATAGCGGAGTATCAGCTCAATCATGCAATGCTCACCGCAACGGGAGACAAGACTGTGGTGTTCATCTCCCACAGACTTTCCACCACAAGAACCGCAGACAGGATCATCATGCTTGAAGACGGAAGGATAGCCGAGCAGGGAACCCACGATGAACTGCTGGCGCTCGGCGGAAAGTACGCCCGTATGTGGAAGGTCCAGGCCGGAGCCTACATTGCGGTCTGATCATAAAAAGTGAGTCACGGGGACAGTCCCCACTGACTCAAACAGCGACTCACAAAGGAAGTGTGTTATGAACGGCAAACCGTATTTTGAAAACGCATATTTCATCATAGGTACGTCATATGCCGGAAAATCGACCATGGTAAAGGAACTCGCGAAGAAGCATGACGGCATCGCCTGCGAGGAAAATTATCATGATGATTATCCGGGAGAACTCGATTCCAAAGAATTCCCCTGTCTGACCTATACGAGGGATCTTGTCGACTGGCACGATTTCATCAGAAGATCGCCCGAGGAATACAAGTCATGGATCGACGGTGCCAAGAAAGAGTGCGAGATACTCGAGCTGAGAATGCTTCCGGAGATCTGTAATAAAGGTAAAAAGGTTTTTGTCGATACCAACATCGGTATAGATAAGTTAAAAGAGATCGCACCCGCAGATCATACACTTGTACTTTTATCCGATCCGCAGATATCGATACACAGATTCTTCGACCGTCCGGATCCCGAAAAGCAGTTCTTATACAGGCTTCTCCTCGAAGAGCCCGATCCGGAAAAAGCGATGGCAAATTACAGACGCGGACTTGAACTGATCTGTTCACAGGAAGCGTATGACGAGCTGGAAAGCTCAGGCTTTAATGTGATATACAGGGATGATTCCAGAACGGTGGAACAGACACTTGAACTGGTCGAAAAAGCTTTGGGATTATAACACTTGCTTAATTCAACAAAACTGTTGACAGGAGAATTCCGGCGTATTATATTGAATTCAGATTCAATGAACAACAATTCAATTTACGGAGGGATTCAAAATGTCACAGACGGCAAAAGAGAAGGTAATAGTCATCGGCGGAGGAATCGCTGGATTATCCGCAGGCATATATGCACTCAAGGCGGGTTTTGATGCGGAAGTTTATGAGAAGAACCCGGTCGTCGGCGGAGAGTGCATGGGATGGAACAGAAAAGGCTGTCACATTGATAACTGCATCCACTGGCTCACCGGTACCGATCCTAAGACCGGACTTTGGGGTGTGTGGAAGACGGTCGGTGCGATAGATGAAAATACCGAATATGCGAACACCAAAAAATTCTACACAAGCAAGGTCGGAGACAGGGAGGTCACTCTCTGGAACGATCTTGATAAAACGGAGAGGGAACTTATCGAAGAATCTCCCGAAGATGAGGAGGAGATCAAAAAGTTCATACAGTATGTAAGATATGCCGAGGAGTGTGTCATCCCTTCTATCAAGCCTCTCGATATGATGGGCATCAGGGATTACATCGAAATGGGCAAGGGCATGGCAAATATGCCTAAGGTCATGAAGGAGTATGGTAAGATAAACTGTAAGCAGCTCGGAGAAAGATTCAAATCCCCCGTCATCAGACAGATGATGAGTGACTACCTTCCCGAAATGTACACCGCATATTCTCTTCTTGTTTCATATGCGACCATGACAAGCGGAAACGGCAATATCCCCATGAAAGGCTCGCTTGCAATGTCACTTCGCATTGCCGACAGGTTCAGGGAAATGGGAGGAGTCATCCATACCTGCGCCGGTGTTAAGGAGATCATCGTAAAAGGAAAGAAAACCGAAGGTATCAGGCTCGAGGACGGTACCGTGGTGAAAGCCGATCATGTGATCAGCGCTGTCGATACCGATTTCCTTTTCGGAAGGCTCATTGACAGAAAATATATGCCTAAGGATCTGGCAGCTGCATACGAAAGAAGGGATGCTTATCCCATCACAACCGGTTTCCAGATCGCATATTCGATCCCTTCAGACTTTTCCTGTGAGGATACGATATTCTTCGATATCGATCCCATTACCATAGGAACAAGGACCTTCGGAAGGATCTCCGTGAAGAATTATTCCTACGATCCGAGCTTTGCACCGGAGGGAAAGGCTGTCCTTCAGGCCAATCTCATTCAGAGCGATGCCGATTACGAATTCTGGAACGGTCTCGGCAAGGAAGAGTATGCCGCCAAGAAGGCGGAGCTTACGGAAGAGATCACCGCGAGGATAGTAAAAGAGTTCCCCGAGCTTGAAGGAAGGATCGAACTTCTTGATTCGTGGTCTCCTTTAACGTATAACAGATATTGTAATGCTTATCACGGATCTTACATGGGATTCGTAACGACCGTCGGAAATAAGCAGATGAGATTCAAGGGCGTAGTTAAGGGAATAGATAACCTTTATGTTGCGGGACAGTGGGTCATGAGCCCCGGCGGACTTCCGATCGCTGTCGTATCCGGTAAGTTTGCGGTACAGAGGATACTTAAGAAGCAGGGCAGATCCATAGATATCTGAGGAGTTGCAATGACCAGAAAAGAACAAAAGGAAGAAAGAAGAAACGCGATACTGATGACGGCACTCACCCTCTTTGTCGAGAGGGGTTATTACGAGACCAAGATCACGGATATTGCGGCAGCCGTTCCGATGAGTACGGGACTTTTATTCCACTATTTCGCATCGAAGGAAGAACTTCTTCTTGAGCTTGTAAAGATGGGCACACAGGGACCCGGATCGGTTGCATATGATGAAAAGATCCCGCCCGATGTCTATCTGACAGGATTTTTGCAGAACATTTTTTCTTTTGCCAAGGAACAGCCCTGGGTATTCAACATGTTCGTGTTCATGGGACAAGTGAGACGCGTCGGCATGCCCGAGGAAGCCAGACGTCTCGCACAGTCTGCCGATGCGGTGACTCCCACCGTAAAGCTGATCAAAAAGGGACAGAAGGCCGGAATTTTCCGTAAGGGAAATGCCGATACGATGGCAAGATGCTTCTGGGCTTCGGTGCAGGGCATAATGGAAGAGATGTCCGCCGACAAGGAGATGAAGATGCCCGATCCCGAGTGGATCGTATCCATGCTCAGAGCGTGAGGGATAATATCTATGGTAAAGGGAACCAATCCGATTTTTAAATTCGATCAGCCGGATCCGGATGTCATATGTGTGGATGATACTTTCTATATGATAAGCACATCGATGCATTTTTTTCCGGGTGCCGAGATCCTGCGTTCCTATGATCTTATAGGCTGGGAGCATGCATCGTTCGTGTTTGACAGACTGGACAGCACGGATGCGCAGCGCCTTGAGAACGGTGAATATATCTACGGCAAGGGAATGTGGGCAGCTGCCTTGAGATTCCATGAAGGCATTTTCTATGTTGTTTTCGTCTGCAACGATACTCATAAGACATATCTCTACAGATCTTCCTCGATAGAAGGTCCGTGGAAAAAGAGTAATATCGAAGGCTTCTATCATGACTGCTCGCTTTTATTCGATGAAGGAAAAGCATATCTCGTATACGGAAACACGGATATTTGGCTGACCGAACTAAGCGAAGACTTGACGGGACCTGCGGAAGGCGGCCTTCACAGGCTTATTGTATCCGATAAGGGAAATCCCAATCTCGGTTATGAAGGTTCGCATCTGTACAAGATAAACGGAAGGTATTATCTTTTCCTGATCCATTCGAGAAGGGATATGTGGAAGAGGACGGAAAGCTGTTTTGTATCCGATTCGCTTGACGGTGAATTTACCGGAGGAGATATCTTTGAGGATGATCTCGGTTTCGGGAATTCCGGTGTGGCGCAGGGCGGAATTGTTGAAGGTCCTGACGGAGTGTGGAATGCCGTGCTTTTCCAGGACAGGGGTGCGATAGGAAGGATCCCCGTACTTGTGCCTGTCACATGGAAGGAAGATGAAAACGGAAAATCCGTTCCCGAATTTGGAGTTTCGGGAAAAGCTCCGAGAGAGATAACCGCCGAAAGCTTCAGGCCCGGATATGAATATGCACCGCTTACCGGAAGCGATGATTTCGCATACGACCCGGAAAAGAAATTCACGGAAGACAGAGTTCGTTTCGGAGCCTTCGGCTTTAAGAGCTTCTGGCAGTTTAACCACGAACCGGATCTGAAGCTTGTGGGCACGGATCCGGAAAAAGGAAAACTTATCGTAAGAACCGACAGATGTGTCACAAATGTCTTCCATGCGAAAAATATTCTTACACAGAAAATGACATTTCCCGAATGTGAGGCGCAGGTGACAGTGGACGGATCGGATCTTAATGACGGTGACTTTGCCGGACTGGCCGCTTTCCAGGGTGACTATGCCCTGGTCGGGATACGCAGGGAAGCCGGAAAATATTATGCGGTGATGAGTTCGTTCACCAATAATACCGGAGATATATGGAAACTCGGGGAAGATGCCGCGACGGTCGAAGAGAAGATCGAAATAAGTGAACCCGTCCTGAAAGTATCCGTATCCGCACATTTCGGTGCATCACCTTCGGAAGAAGACCATGCGGATTGCTTTGCATATATAAACGGTGAGAGATCGCGAATCGGAAGCAGTCACAGGCTTCGCTTCAGACTTGATCATTTTACCGGATGCCGTTTTGGGCTCTTTGTCATGTCGGAACTGGCACCCGGCGGCACCGCAGCATTTTCGGATTTCATTTATACATAAAGAACCGGAAATAAAAAAGCTGTACAGATCATCTGTACAGCTTTCTGTAATCTCTGGGAGAATATCCCGTTATTTCCCTGAATACTTTATTGAATGTCGTAGTCGACTGGAAGCCCGACATGAATGCGCAGTCGGTGATCGACAGATTCTTATCCATGAGCAGTGATGATGCACTCTTTACACGGATGCTTGCCAGATAGGCGGGGAAAGAAGTGTGCATATATTGTTTGAACAGTTTGGAAAAATAAAAAGTGCTTATTCCTATATGATCCGCCACGACTGTCTGCGAGATGTTGTTGGCTGAATTCTCCGCAATATAATTACATGCCGCGTGTATATACTGCCATCCGGATTTTGCGGGATCTTCGGGCTGTGAATCGAATCCGGTCTCGGAGACGATCTTTTCTCCGAGCTTAAGAAGGATCTCATATATTCTTCCCTTGCATTTTGTCTCCGCGAAAGGATCGCCCGATGAATGGATCCTTTCTATTTCGAGGATCTTATCGGAAATGTATTTTGCAAGCTCCGGATCTTCGGATGCGGATATCAGGTGATGATCGTAGAGAAATCCGGAGATCGACAGAAGGTCCATATTGTTCTCGAGTATGAGAGAAGAGAACTGGATAAAGACCGCACCTTTTGCCGGAATCTTGACGGTTTCATGGATCTGTCCGGGCCATACAAGGAGAATATCCCCTGCAGACAGCTTGAAAGAAGTATCGCCGACCTTGTATCTGCATCCGTCTTTTAACGCAACCGTAAACTCCGCGGCATTGTGCCAATGCGGCGGGAAGATCTCCGGAGTTGCATCGCGGGTGACCTGAACGGATGAAGAGGGGTCGAATAGTATGGTTTCTTTCGCATTTCTTTCCATAATCAAATAATAACAAAAAACGGGCAAAACTCAACAAGAATATAATAAAAATAGTCATTTTTACGGCATAGTATAAGTGCAGGGAAAGGAATACGCTTATATGAAAAGCCGTGAAACGGATCTTACGACCGGTAAACCTTCAAAACTCATACTGTCTTTTTACTGGCCTCTTCTTATGACCAGTATGCTGCAGCAGTTCTATAATTTTGCGGACACATGGATTGTCGGGCAGGGACTCGGTGACGATGCCCTTGCCGCTGTCGGAAATATGGGTTCGCTGTTCTTTCTTATTGTCGGATTTTCCTTCGGCATAGCAAATGGATTCGGTGTCCTCGTTGCCCAGAGCTACGGCGCGGGTGATGTTGATAAACTCAAGAGAAGACTTGCCGCCGTCATTGAGCTCGGACTAGTGATATCGGTTCTTCTTTCCGCACTCAGCGTGATATTTCTTCCGCATGCATTAAGGCTTCTTCAGACCGATGAGATCATCATGTCCGACAGCCTTAAATACGGATATATAATCTTTGGCGGTCTTACGACCGGTATCTGCTATAATATCTCCGGAGCCGTTCTCAGAGCGCTCGGTGACAGCAAGACTCCTCTGAAAGCCATAATCATCTCGTCCGTGCTCAATGTCTCGTTCAATTGCCTGTTCATATTCGGCATGAAGATGGGAGTCGAGGGAGTTGCGATCGCAACTATCATTTCACAGATCATATCCGCCGCTTTTTGTCTGAACAGATTAAGGCAGATGAGTGTGATAAAGCTTGAGAAGCAGCATTTTTACAATGAGAGGAAGGTATATACCGAACTTCTCGCAAACGGGCTTCCGATGGCTTTCATGAACTCCATCACTGCGGTCGGATGTATGGTCGTGCAGTATTTTGTCAACGGATACGGCGTTGTGTATACCGCGGCATATGCTGCCTGCAGCAAGTATCTGAATCTCTTCATGAATCCCGCATCCACGGCGGGCAACGCCATGAGTGCATATACCTCCCAGAATTTCGGTGCAGGTAAGTTCGGAAGGATCAAAGAGGGTCTTAACGTATGTCTGTCCGTCGCAGCGGTCTCCTACATAATCCTCGGATCGCTGATGATATTTTTTCCCCGCATGCTGGCGGGAATCCTGCTAAACGGCAGTGAACAGATAAGGCTGGCCTGTCTGTTCATGCCAAGATGCGGGATAATGCTGATATTCGTCGATTCGCTGTTTGTCGTCAGAAACTGTGTCCAGGGTATGGGAAAGCCCATGCTTCCGATGGCTTCCGGTATTTTGGAGATGGTACTGAGGATAACCGTGATATCATTTCTTATGGGCAGGCTCGGTTTCAAGGCGACCGCATATGCCGAGATAAGTGCATGGGTCGGAGCACTTGTCGTAAATGTATATGCTCTGTATAAATATCTGGCACCGCTTCTTGCACAGGAAGAAGACGGTAACGTAAATAGTTCATGCCTGTTTGGCGGAAAATGGAGGCGTCATTATCATGGGACATTTTAAGAATTTCAAAGTAACGGTATATTGCGTTGCGGAGATACTTAACGGGATGGATCTTCAGACGCTTGAAAAGCAGTATGACTTCATAGAAAAATATGTCGGTATAGATAAAGTCTATCTTGAACCGTTCAGAGGTCCCATTCTCGTAGACAAGAATAAGATCCGCACGATCGCCGATTTTTTCAGGAGCAGGAATGTGGAAGTGTCGGGCGGACTTACGACGGTATGTCCTCCTCTTACGGAAGACGACAGAAAAAAGCAGAGATTATTCGGAACCCTCTGCTATACGAATGCAGGAATGAGGGATCACATTAAGAAGATCTCCGAATACTGCGCGGAACTTTTCGATGAAGTCATTCTCGATGATTTCTATTTTACCAACTGCACATGCGAAGAATGCATAAAGGCCAAGGGCGGCAGGTCATGGACAGATTTCAGGAGAGATCTTATGAAGGATGTCTCGGAGAATCTGATAGTAGGTCCTGCCAAGAAGGTTAATCCGGATATTAAGATGATCATCAAATTCCCCAATTGGCGTGAGTCATATCATGCGACCGGATACAGACCCGATGTGGAGAAGGATATATTCGACAGAGTCTATACCGGAACCGAGACCAGAGCCAGTGCATATCAGGACCAGCATCTTCCGACATACCTCAGTTACAGCCTTGTAAGATGGATGGATGAAGCATCGGACGGCAGGAATCAGGGAACATGGTTCGATACTTATCAGTGCTGGCCGATAGATGATTATCTGGAGCAGGGATATCTTTCCGCTTTTGCAAAACCCGAGGAGATCACTCTTTTCCAGTGGACGGATCTGTTCGAAAACAAACTTGTCACCCCGCTCGGGCTTCAGCTTAAGAGGATCGACCGCATGCTTGATAAGACGGGAAAGCCCGTCGGAATACCCGCATATATCCCTCATGCTTCCGAGGGTGAAAATCATATCGAAGACTTTCTCGGAATGCAGGGCATTGCCCTGAATCCGACTCCGGTATTTCCCGAAAGCGGAAGCGTGCTTTTGACTGAAAGTTCACTCTGTGATCCGGATGTTTTCGATAATCTGAAAGCATTTCTCGTAAAAGGAGGAAAGGCGTTTGTAACAACAGGCTTCATGGCTAATTCTCCCGAGAAGGAATGGAAGGAAATAAGCAGCGCATATCATACCGGAAGAAAGCTTTCCGTGACCAGATATTATAAGACCGATGACAGAGCCGGATATCTTGAGGATGTATCCCCCGTTCTTTTTGCGGATGTGCAGCATTCCAATAATCTCTCATGGTCTCTTTTGAACGGAGGTGCGGGAGAATATCATTCGACGCTTTTCCTGAGAGACACATACGGAGAGGGCAGGATGTATCTGATCAATACTCCGGAAAATCCTTCGGATCTCGCAAGGATCCCCGTGTGGGCGATGGATACCGTCAAAGCGGAACTGAATTATAACGGTATCTATGTGAGCGCACCGAATGTTTCCGTATTCCATTACGACAATGATGTGATGATACTTTATGCGCATGTCACTAACCACGCTCATCCCGTACGTGCGACGATACATATTCAGGGTGACAATGCTGCTCTTACGGAGCTGTTCACACCCGGACCTGTGGGTGAGCGGAATATCGAACTTACGAAGAAAACGTTCAGACAGGATATGAGACCCGTCACGGAACAGACCGCGGAGGTTGTACTCAGTCCCGGAGAGTTTTACGAATTTAAAGTCACCAGAAATTAACCGAAAGCAGGGCTGCCGCGTTATCGCGGCGGCCTTATTTAATGCCGTTTATTCCCAAACGGTGCGCATAAGAAAAAGATGCAGGAACCGGATTATTTGTGTAAAATATAACCGTTGGGTTCAGGTACATTCAGAGAGGACACGGATATGAAATACGGACAGTTCCTTGCACAGGTTTACCGCGAGAACAAAAGATACATAAACTTTTGCATAACATTATGCATGGTCTTTTCAATACTCTTTTTCGGTAAGCTTTCAGCTGTGAATGCGATAGATATCGAGGGCTCGGTCGTGGTAGGCGGCGCGGGCGGATCTTTCGGTCAGGCCCTTGCTCCCGTCGTGTCGACGGGTTTCCTCAGCGGCATCGATATTTCGTGGGTAATGATCATAATGTGTGCTTCCGCTCTCGGTGCATCCGCAGGAATCGGTGACGGCGTTCCCGTTCTCAGCAAGCTTTCGGGATTTTCGTTCGGAATATTTGAGAACAGATATGTCAGCATCGCTCTTCTGGTATGGTTCGGAGTTCCGCTGATCCTTAAATCCTTCAGCAAGACCAATGCGCTCGGAACATCGATAGAGGCTTCGCAGAAGAAGGTCAACGGGATACTGATGGCCGTCATACTGATGTCCCAGCTGATAATGACGGCTGAGCCGTCTTCAACCGTAAAAGCAGCATCCGCGATAGGCAGCACCATTAAGTTCGGCGTCAGTGCACTCGCGTGCTTTGTTATCCTTATCGTTGCCATGATCGTATATCTTCTGGTGCATTATCTCTTTTCACTTCTGGATATCATCATGGTGCCCATATGTACCGTGGTGCCCTTCGTATCGCTTCTGTATGTTCTCGGCAAGCTTGCCTTCGTATGGATACTGATCCTTTTCGCCGTTTACATCCCCTGGTTTTTCTTCATCCTTGCCGGTGTGATAGTGATAGTGTCCGCATTCCTTTTCAGGACAGCATACATGGCGGTCAGGTATTTCGAAGATATCTATGTTAAGACCATATTCAAAAAATTATTCGGAGGATACGATCCTAACATTCCCATTCTCACCGTTAAGAAGGTTCCTTCAAAAGTCACGGCATTTCTTGCGGATAAGAATGTTCAGATGGTAATCCCGGTTTATGTTCTGAAACCGCTGCCCGGGGTTAAGGGAATGCATAAATGGGACCGCTTCTGGATGGTATCCGAACAGGGTGTGACCTATCTTATCAAACCCGTCATCGGAAAACAGAACATACTTCAGGTTCCGCTCTACAATAATCCCGCACAGAAGATGTTCATCAATCCGTTCCTGCCGTATTATGAAATATTCAATATCTATGGTTCAGAGGAGGCTATCGTCAAGACCTTCAAGAAGGTTCCCAAGATGTTCCATATAGTCTTCAGCAAGCAGTATTACCACCGTTACCCGGAGATAGGAAATCTTACGGGATTCGTAGATTACAGACAGTACAAAGACTATCTGAACTCGCTTGCGCAGCAGCAGTATATGCCGGGACGCTGATGATAGGGTATGCCGGACAGCGAAAAACAGGGCTTTTTACGCTTGACAATGCCCCGCAAGTGGTATACATTATGTTAAGTAATTGATGTAAGAGTGGCCGAGCGCCACTCTTACTTGTTTGTTAGGAACAGTTTTGTTCCGCAGGGGGTGCGAATGGGCAAGTCCGATGCATTAGCCGCTAAGGCAGAGGAACTCCTTACACCGGTCACGGAAAAATTCGGCGTATCGGTCTACGATGTCGAATATGTTCTGGAGAACGGAGAAAGATACCTTCGGGCGTATATCGACAAAGAAGGCGGAGTTACCATAGATGATTGCGAGAACGTAAGCCGTGCCTTTGAGAAAGAACTTGACGATTCCGGACTGATCAGCGATCAGTACATTCTGGAAGTCTCAAGTCCCGGACTGGGCAGGTCACTGACCAAGGACAGACATCTTGAGAAGTCTTTGGGAGAAGAGGTTGAGATTTCTTTTTACAAACCGCAGGTAGTCGGTACGGAAAAAGAAAAAGAGATAAAAGCAAAATCCGTTACGGGAATCCTGAAAGCTTTTGATAAGGACAGGATCACGATAGCGAACACCGAAACCGAATGTTCATCCGAATGGCAGCGAAGTGATATTTCACAGATCAGGCTGACTCTGGATTTTTAAAAAGAAAGGAAAAGGGAAAAAACAAAATGAACAGCGAACTTATTGAGAGTCTTAATCTGCTTGCAAAGGAAAAGGGCATCGACAGAGAATCCATTTTCGAGGCTATCGAGAATGCACTCGTTGCAGGTTGCAGAAATCTGTATGGCAGAAATGAGAACATCAAGAACATCCGTGCCGAGATCAACCGTGACACCGGTGATTATCGTATCTATGCGGAGAAGACGGTTGTGGAGACCGCTGATGATGTCATGGACCCTCTTGAGGATATTTCTCCCGAAGATGCAAGAGCCATCGCTCCCGATGCACAGGTGGGAGACGTTGTACAGGTTGAGATCAAATCCGCAGACCTTACCCGTATAGCCGCAATGAGCGCCAAGAACGTGATCCTGCAGAAGATCCGCGAAGAGGAGAGACATGCGGTATTCGATCAGTTCTCCGGAAGAAGAAAGAATGTTGTTACCGGTACCGTCAATCATTATGTAGGCGGCAATGTAAGTCTTAACCTCGGCAAGGCTGACGGAATCCTTGCAGAGTCCGAGATGATCCCCGGCGAAAGATACAGAAACGGAGACAGACTCAAAGTATATGTGCTTGACGTTAAGTCCACACCCAAGGGACCCCGTATCAGCGTAAGCCGTACTCATCCGGAGCTTGTAAGATGCCTTTTCGAAAACGAAGTTACCGAGATCGCTGACGGAATCGTAGAGATCAGAAGCATCGCACGTGAGCCCGGCAGCCGTTCCAAGATCGCCGTATGGAGCAACAACCCCGACGTCGATCCCGTAGGCGCATGCGTAGGTATGAACGGAGACAGAGTCGGTGCCGTAGTATCCGAGCTTAATGACGAGAAGATCGACATCGTATGCTGGGATGACAACCCCGGAAACCTTGTACAGAATGCACTTTCACCCGCATCCGTACTTGCCGTATTCGCAGATCCTTATGAGAAGACCGCTAAGGTAGTCGTTCCCGATGACCAGCTTTCACTTGCCATCGGTAAGGAAGGACAGAATGCGAGACTTGCCGCAAGACTCACCGGCTACAAGATCGATATCAAGTCCGAATCCCAGGCTAAGGATGCCGTCGGATTCCGTTATGAGGACTACGAGTATTCCGATGAGGAAGGCGAAGAGTACGAAGAGGGATACGAAGAAGCTTACGAAGAGGTTCCCGCTGAAGAGGCACCTGCAGAGGACGGACAGGAATAATGAATTCGAAATGCTCCAGGACATGTGTGGGATGCGGTGAGACATTTGATAAAAAATCACTCATACGCATCGTGCGTAATACCGACGGTCTTATCCTTGTTGACGAAACCGGCCGTATGAACGGACGCGGGGCATACATATGCCCTTCGGCGGAGTGTCTTGACAAGGCATTTAAAAAGCACGGACTGGACAGAGCATTTAAAACAACCGTTCCGAAGGAAGCTCTCGAGAGCATTTCGGAATACATAAAAGAGCACGCCACCTGAAGGTGGGAAGGAGTAATTACGACAGACAGGGTTTTATCGCTTCTGGGACTTGCACAGAAAGCGGGTAAGATCGCCGGCGGAGAGACACAGGTTCTCGAAAGCATACGAGCGGGAAGCGCTATGTGTGTGATAATCGCCGGTGATGCATCCGAAGGTTCCAAGAAGATGTACTCGGACAAATGCAGATATTACGGAGTACCGTTCATGTATTACTCCGACAGACAGACACTCGGACACGCGGTCGGCAAGGACCTGCGAAGTGCTCTGGCAGTAGAAGATGAAGGATTGTGCCAAGCTATAAGAAAAACGGCACCTGAGCTTTTTGAGGAGGAATTGTAATTAATGGCAAAGATCAGATTGAACCAACTTGCAAAGGAATTTGGAATTAAGAGCAATGAGGTGGTTGACGCCGCTAAAGAGATGGGTATGGATGTAACATCCCATGCCAGCTCCGTATCCGATGAAGAAGCGGATAAGCTCAGAGCCAGATTCGGTGCAAACAAGCCTTCCGCTCCCGCGGAAAGCGCAAAGCCGGCTCCTGCAGAAAGCAAGGTTGAAAAGAAGCCGGAAGAGCCTGCGGAGAAAAAGCCCGAGGCAAAGCCTGCCGAAGCAGTAAAGCCCAAGGCTCCTGCTCCTGCGGATGCACCCAAAAAGAAGATAATCATCGTTAACAACAAGCCCGGAAAGCCCCAGGCAGGCGGAGCTTCATCCCAGCCCGCCAAGGCATATACCGGACAGAGCGTAAAGCCTTCAGGCGCGGCTTCCCCTTACGGAAAGCCCGCTGTTTCAGGCCGCCCCGGAACTCCCATGACCGGAAGACCCGAGCCCAGGAAGATCATCAAGCCTCTTACGGCACCTTCCGACACTCCTTCCGTCAACATGGTACAGGATCCCAAGAATATCCCCGGAGCAAGAAAGCCCAAGCCTGAGCAGGCAGAGACCGCTCCCGCTAAGACCGAAGCTCCCGCTGCCGCAGAGACCAAGCCCGCAGCACAGGAAGCAAAGCCTGTAAGGAATGATGCCGCACCTGCAGCAGCAGGCAAGAACCAGGGTAACAGGGACAATGCGAGAGGTACCCATTCCATCAGCATCAACGACAGACCCGGACAGCGTTCCAAAGGCGGATACCGTGGAGGAAACGGATATGGTCAGACTTCGCAAGGCGCGGAAAAAACAGACAGGCAAGGCGGTTACTACAGACAGACTCAGAGCGGGCGTCCGAACAATTTCGCGGGTACGCCGAACGTTTCGAAGAACAATTTTGGTGGCGGAGCTCCTGGCAGGGGCTTTGCTGGTGGCCCTGGAGGTCAAAGACCAAATGGAAGGCCGGGTGCCGGATTCGGAAACGGAAAAGGTGCTGGCGGCGGTAAGATCTTTACCTCGGACGGTCCTACAAGCAATAAAGGGGGCCGTGACGCAAGGCGCAGGAACGAAGAAAGAAACGGTAAGCACAAGGACATAAATTACAACGAAGAGGAGCTTTCACGCAGCAAGAAGGCCGGACGCTTCATCAAGCCCGAGAAGAAGGTGGAGGAAGTTGTTGAGGAGCAGATCAAGGTGATCACTCTTCCGGATTCCATTACCATAGGTGATCTTGCAGCCAAGATGAAGATGAAGGCTTCCGATATAATCAAGAAGCTCTTCATGTCCGGAAAGGTATGTACCGTTAACCAGGAACTTTCATATGAGGATGCCGAAAACATCGCGATGGAGTACGAGATCCTCTGTGAGCATGAAGTGAAGGTAAATGTCATCGAAGAACTCCTCAAGGAGGACGAAGAAGATGCCAGCAGGATGAAGGAGAGACCTCCCGTAGTCTGTGTTATGGGTCACGTCGATCACGGTAAGACTTCACTTCTCGATGCAATAAGAAAGACACACGTAACCTCGAGAGAGGCAGGCGGAATCACCCAGGCCATCGGTGCATACACCGTTGATGTAAAGGGCAAGACGATCACCTTCCTCGATACTCCCGGTCACGAAGCATTCACCGCTATGCGTATGCGTGGTGCAAATTCCACCGATATCGCAATTCTTGTAGTTGCGGCCGATGACGGTGTAATGCCCCAGACCGTAGAGGCTATCAACCATGCAAAGGCAGCAGGCGTAGAGATCATTGTTGCGGTCAACAAGATCGATAAGCCTTCGGCAAATATCGACAGAGTCAAGCAGGAACTTTCCGAGTATGAACTCATTTCGGAGGATTGGGGAGGATCGACAGTATTTGCTCCCGTTTCCGCTAAGACCGGAGAAGGACTTGATAACCTTCTCGATATGATCCTGCTCACAGCCGATGTACTTGAACTCAAGGCGGATCCCGACAGAAAGGCCAGAGGTCTTGTCATCGAGGCTCAGCTTGATAAGGGAAGAGGACCCGTTGCGACCATTCTTGTCCAGAAGGGTACCCTACATATCGGAGATTTCGTTTCGGCAGGTGCCGCTCACGGTAAAGTACGTGCGATGATCAACGATAAGGGTGAGAACGTCAAGACCTGCGGACCTTCCACACCCGTTGAGATCCTCGGTCTTTCATCCGTTCCCGAGGCAGGCGAAGTATTCCTTGCCCACGATTCTGACAAGGAAGCCAAGTCTTATGCGGATACCTATACCGCAGAGAACAAGAAGCAGAAGCTTGCCGAGACCCAGGGCAGAATGAGTCTCGAAGATCTCTTCTCCAAGATCAAGGAAGAGAATCTTAAAGAGCTTGATATCATCATCAAGGCAGACGTACAGGGTTCAGTTGAAGCTCTCAAGGAATCCGTGCTCAAGCTTTCCAATGAAGAAGTTGTCGTCAAGGTCATCCACGGCGGCGTAGGTGCGATCAATGAATCTGATGTCAACCTCGCAGGTGCATCCAACGCGATCATCATCGGATTCAACGTCAAGCCCGACACTCAGGCAGAGAGCAAGGCAGAGGCAGAGAACGTCGATGTAAGATGCTATGACGTCATCTACAAAGCGATCGAAGATATCGAGCGCGCTATGAAGGGAATGCTCGATCCCGTATTCGAAGAGAAGATCATCGGACATGCCGAGATCAGACAGATCTTCAAGGCATCCGCTATCGGAAACATCGCGGGATCCTATGTGCTCGACGGACATATGCAGAGAGGCTGCAAGGTCCGTATCAAGAGAGGCGACGAGCAGATCTACGAAGGAGAGCTTTCATCCCTCAAGAGATTCAAGGACGATGTCAAGGAAGTCAAGGAAGGATTCGAATGCGGACTTGTATTCGATAAGTTCGATTCCATCCAGGAACTTGATCAGGTTGAAGCTTACATTATGGTTGAGGTTCCCAGAACGTGAGAAAAAACAGTATCAAAAATATAAGATTGAATTCGGAGGTTCAGAAAGAACTTTCCCAGATCATCCGTGACGTCAAGGATCCCAGGGTAAGCCCCTGGACCGGCGTTGCAGAGGTTTATGTTGCTCCCGATCTGAAAACCTGCAAGGTATGGGTATCCGTGCTCGGTTCCGAAGAGGACAGGGACAATACCATCAAAGGTCTTCAGTCCGCAGCGGGATACATAAGGCATGAACTTGCCGTAAGGATGAATCTCAGGAATACTCCGGAGTTAACGTTCATCTCCGATACGACCACCGAGTACGGTGTCGATATGATCCACAAGATCGACGAGGTCATTGCCGATGACGAGGCAAGGCATGTCGACTCGGATGACGGGGATACGTACAGTAATTAAGAGGTAATTTAATGCTCGATATTATCAGGGAATGTCAGGATGCAAAGAGAATAGGCATCAGCGGTCATATAAGACCCGACGGCGATGCGATATCTTCCTGCCTTGCACTCAGAAAATATCTTCTGAATGCGTTTCCGGGTGCGGAGATAGATGTAAATCTCGAAAATCCGATTCCTACAATTTTCAACGATGAAGCGGGATACGATGAGATAAACAGGGAATTTAAGGACGGAGTCGATTACGATGTCTATTTTGCCCTCGATTGTAACCGCGAAAGACTCGGCGTTTATGCCGCGTATTTTGACAGCGCGAAAAAGCGCATCAACATCGATCATCACGAAAGCAATAAGAACGGATCCGGTGATCTCAATGAGGTGGATCCCGATATCAGTTCCACCTGTGAACTGCTCTTTACTCTTTTTGACAAAAAGTATATCGATGCGGATGTTGCAAGATGCATCTATACGGGAATGGTGACCGATACCGGAGTTTTCCAGTATTCATGCACATCACCCGAGACAATGAGACGCGCAGCGGAACTTATGGAGTATGGCTTTGACCATACATCTCTCATACAGAGAGCGTTTTACGAAAAGACTTATCTCCAGACCCAGATACTCGGAAGGTGTCTGATGGAGAGCGTAAGATTCATGGGCGGAAGGTGTGTCGTAAGCTGGCTGGATCTTAAGACCCAGCAGTTCTACGGTGTTGTCAGCAAGGATTTCGAGGGAATAGTTTCCCAGCTTCGCAATATAAGGGATGTCGATGTTTCGATATTCATGTATGAAGTTGCCGCGCAGGAATTCAAGGTTTCCATGCGATCTTCGGAGAAGGTCAATGTTGCCAAGATTGCCGAGCGCTTCGGCGGCGGCGGACATGCCAGGGCAGCGGGATGCAATATGACCGGCAATGTATATGATTGTGTGAACAATCTTTCCAAGTATATTGAAAGACAGCTGGATAATCTTCCGGAGGAAGAAAATACGCATGTCTGATCCCGTAAATAACGGAATACTTAATATTTCAAAGGAGGCGGGATACACCTCCTTTGATGTTGTAGCGGTAGTGAGAGGAATCTTCAGGCAAAAGAAGGTAGGACATACCGGGACACTCGATCCCATGGCGACGGGGGTCCTCCCCGTGGCTCTCGGAAAAGCCACGAAGGTATGTGGCATGATCACCGACTGGGATAAGGAATACATCGCCGAGCTTCTTCTCGGACGGGTTACCGATACGCTTGATGTGACGGGAACGACCGAGGGCGGCGATCCCGATAAGGCGATGCTCCTGTCCGAAAAGCAGATCGAAAATGCGGTGATGAATTATCTCGGCGATATCGATCAGATACCTCCGATGTATTCCGCACTTAAAATGGACGGCCGCAGGCTCTATGATATAGCAAGGAGCGGTGGGACCGTAGAGAGAAAGCCGAGAAGAGTCAGCATAAGGGAGATCGAGATTCTTTCGATCGATCTTCCTGCAGTTAGGATCAGGGTGCTCTGTTCAAAGGGAACATATATCAGGTCGCTTTGCGATGACATCGGAAGGGATCTCGGATGCGGCGGATGCATGAAATCCCTTGTGAGAAGCCGTGTGGGTCCTTTTGATCTTGCGGGAGCCCATTCGCTGGATGAACTCAGACAGCTTGCCGACGAGGGCAGAAGGGATGAACTTCTTTCTCTTGTAAGCCCGGTGGATACGGTATTCGGAGAGCATCCTCCGGTTACGGTCACCCGGGATGCAGACAGGCTGCTTCTCAACGGAAACAAACTGACTGCGGAAGACATGGTTTCTTTTGCGGGATGCGATAAAAAGCAGCTGTTCAGGGTCTATCATCCGGACGGAGAATTCGCCGCCGTTTACGTATATGATCCCGGAACCGGAATGTTCACACCCGAAAAAATGTTTTAGAAGATATGGAAATAATATCCGATACAAAAGATTTTTATATAAGTTCGCCTACGGCCGTTGCCATAGGAAAATTCGACGGTGTGCATATCGGTCATCAGAAGCTTCTGCTTGAGATAACCGGTAAGAGGGAAGAAAGATCGGGAGAAGAGCTCAAGTCCTGTGTGTTTACCTTCGATCCCGCACCGGGCGTTTTCTTCGGCAAGGAGAAAAGCCTTCTTACCACAAGGAAGGAAAAGAGGATCCTTTTCGAAAGAAAGGGCATCGATATACTTGTTGAATATCCTTTCGACAAAGTGACTGCCGATACAGAACCGGTTCCGTTCCTGGAAGAGATCATTTCGGGAAGGATAGGTGCCAGGGTCATTGCCGCAGGCAGGGATGTATCATTCGGCAGAAAGGGTGCCGGCAATGCGGATATACTCAGCAAATACGGCTGCAAAAACGACATTGCCGTCAGCATCATTGACAAGATAACCATAGAGCTCGACAGAGAATATGAAGTCAGCTCGACTCTTGTAAGGCAGATGATATCCGAAGCAAGGATGGAGGATGCCGAGAAACTTCTCGGAATACCTTATTTCATATACGGTAAGATCGTCCATGGCAATCATATGGGAAAAAAACTTGGCTTTCCCACCATCAATATGATCCCGGACGAGGACAAGCTGCTTCCTCCCAACGGCGTATATACATCGGACGTGTATATAGACGGCAGGAAATACAACGGCCTTACCAACATAGGCTGTAAGCCGACCGTTTCAGATCACGAGGTGAAGGGGGCGGAAACTTTCCTCTATGATTTCGAAGGAGATGTTTACGGAAGGGATGCGGAGATTTATCTGAAGCATTTCTGCAGACCCGAGACCAGGTTTGATTCCCTGGATGCCTTGAAGGAAAGGCTTGCAGGTGATATAGAAACATACAGGCCGGCAGATGTGATATAATCAAAAGCGTTTTTTGACGGCACTAAATATTCAGATCGAGGACAGAATGAGTTTATCAGTTATGATCTCACTGTGTGGAGGACTTGGACTTTTCCTCTACGGAATGAAAATAATGAGCAAGGCGATAGAAACCGTAGCGGGCGCCAAGCTCAGGCATATTCTTGAGATATTCACTACCAACCGTTTTACCGGTATGGTAGTCGGTCTTATATTCACCGCTGCCATCCAGTCATCATCGGCATGTACCGCAATGGTCGTTTCGTTTGTCAACGCGGGACTGATGAATCTGTATCAGGCAGCAGGCGTCATCCTCGGTGCCAATATCGGTACCACGGTTACATCACAGCTCGTTTCGTTCAATATCAGTAAATACGCTCCCATATTTCTGTTTGTGGGAGTTGTGTGCCTGACGTTTTCAAAAAAGGAAAAGGTCAAGGATTTCGGAGAGATAATCGTAGGCTTCGGTATTCTTTTCATGGGACTCCAGACGATGAGTTCATCCATGAGCTTTCTTAAGGAGGATCCTGCGGTTGCGGGACTTCTCCAGTCACTCGACAATCCCTTTCTTGCCACGCTGATGGGATTTGCCATTACTACCATCGTACAGAGTTCCTCGGTAACCGTATCCATAGTTCTCCTTATGGCTCAGCAGGATCTCCTTACACTTCCCATATGCATCTATATCATACTCGGATGTAACATCGGTGCCTGCAGTACCGCGGTTCTTGCTTCACTTTCCGGTAAGAAGGACGCAAAGCGTGCCGCAATGATCCACCTTTGGTTCAACATCATCGGCACCGTGATAATGTATTTCATCCTGGCCTTTGCAATGGATCCCGTCATAGCATTCATCATGAAGTTTTCGGCGGATAACGGAAGATTCGTGGCAAATGCACATACCTTCATCAAGATCTTCCAGGTTGTCATACTTCTTCCTTTTGTAAAGCCTCTCGTAAAACTTGCGAGCTGGACCGTCAGGGGAGAAGACAAGAAGGTCGGATACAGGGAGAACTTCCAGCTTAAGTACATCGGCTCCAAGGTGATATTCAATCCTGCGACCGCCATGATCGAAGTAGTCAAGGAGCTTGACAGAATGGCATCTTTGGCAAGCGAGAATTTAAACCGTGCAATGAATGCGCTGGTAACTCTTGACGAAGAAGACATCGAGGAAGTGTATCAGGTTGAAAAGAATATCAATTTCCTGAATCACTCGATCACAGCATATCTTGTCAAGATCAATCAGTCGACTCTGCCCATAGAGGACTTGAAGAGTCTGGGTGCACTGTTCCATGTCGTCAATGATATCGAGAGGATCGGCGATCATGCCGAAAACGTCGCGGATGCTGCCAGACAGAGGATAGAGAACGGAACCGAACTTTCCAAGCCCGCACAGCGTGAACTCGGACAGATGCTTGATAAGGTCAACCTGCTTATCAGATATTCGATAGAGATGTTTGTCAAATCCGATGAGAGCCATATGCAGGAGATCATTAAGCTTGAGGAATCGGTAGACAGTCTTGAGAAGGAACTTCAGGCAAATCATATTCGCCGGCTTACCAACGGCGAGTGTTCACCCGAAGCGGGAATGATATTCTCGGATATAGTATCGGGACTTGAGAGAGTAGGAGACCATGCGACCAATATCGCATTCGCGATCCATGAGGACTACGAACTTGATGATCCCGATAAAAAGGAAGAACAGTAAGCTTGGGGCAAATGCCCCTGATATAAAAATGCCTGTAAAGGCAGGGAGGATTTTATGAAAAAACTTATTACACTGATCACTTGTGCCGCAATGATAATGTGTCTTGCCGGATGCGGAAAAACCGCAAGCGGGACCGCTCAGGCAGGTGTGCTCGTCATGGCTACCAATGCCGAGTTCCCTCCTTATGAGTATCATGAGGGAAGCGCGATCGTAGGTATCGATGCCGAGATCGCAGCGGCTATCGCAGAGAAGATGGGATGCGAACTTCAGATCGAGGATATCGCATTCGATGCCATCATTCCCGAGGTCACCTCCGGAAAGGCTGACATGGGCATGGCCGGAATGACCGTTACCGAGGAGAGAATGGAGAACGTTGATTTCTCAACCACTTATGCTGTCGCACGTCAGGTTGTCATTGTAGCCGAAGGATCCGGCATCACTTCTCTTGCGGATCTTGAAGGCAAGACCATCGGCGTTCAGCAGGGAACCACCGGAGACATTTACGCTACCGATGAGTTCGGAGACGATCACATTGAGCGTTACGCAAAGGGAATGGAAGCGGTTCAGGCACTTTCCCAGGGCAAGATCGATGCGGTCATCATCGACAATGAGCCCGCCAAGGTTTTCATCACCGAGAATGAAGGTCTCATCATCCTTGACGAAGCATATGCCGATGAGGAATATGCGATTGCGGTAAAGAAGGGCAACACCGTTTTGCTCGAGCAGATCAACAAGGCACTCGAAGAACTCAAGGCTGACGGAACTCTCGATGCGATCGTAGCTAAGTACATTTCGGCAGAGTAATATGTGGGAAGATTTTAAAGCACAATTTATTTTAAATTTCGTTGACGACGGCCGCTGGCATTATCTTGCAAACGGCCTGCTCGTCACGTTAAAGCTGACCTTCTTTGCGGTACTGCTCGGACTCGTGCTGGGTTTTTGCATTGCGATGATCAAGAATATCCACGACAATACGGGAAAGCTTAAGATCGCCAATTTTCTCTGCAATCTGTATCTTACCGTTATCCGTGGCACTCCCGTTGTAGTGCAGCTGATGATAATCTACTTTGTCATTTTCGGAAGTGTAAGGATAGACAAGGCACTTACCGCCATTCTCGCATTCGGTATCAATTCCGGTGCGTATCAGGCGGAGATCTTCAGGGCCGGAATCCAGTCCATACCCAAGGGGCAGATGGAAGCCGGAAGATCCCTGGGCTTTTCTTATCTTCAGACAATGACGCGCATCATCATGCCCCAGGCCATCAAGAATGTCATTCCGACACTCCTTAACGAAGTCATCACTCTGCTGAAGGAAACATCCGTTGCGGGTTATATTGCTCTTGAGGATCTGACCAAGGGCGGAGATATCATAAGGAGCCGCACCTATTCGGCATTCATGCCCCTTATTGCCGTTGCGCTCATCTATCTTGTCATGGTCCTTATTCTTGAAAGGCTGGTCAGGGCAATAGAAAGGAGGCTTAAGAAGAATGAAAAATGATAATTCGCAAAGCCCCCTTATAAGTGTCAGGAATCTACAGAAATCGTTCGGTGATCATAAAGTATTGAACGGCATCACCGTGGATATCGCAAAGGGAGATGTCGTATGTGTCATAGGACCTTCGGGTTCCGGCAAATCCACGTTCTTAAGATGCCTCAACAGGCTTGATGAGCCTACGGGCGGAGAGATTATCTTCGACGGAGTCAATATCTGCGATCCGTCCACCGACATCGATCTTCACAGACAGAAAATGGGAATGGTGTTCCAGCAGTTCAACCTGTTCCCACACATGAATATCCTGAAGAACCTTACCGTGGCCCCCATGACTCTCCAGAAAAAGAGTAAGGAAGAGGCCGAGGGATACGCAATGGAGCTTCTTGAAAGAGTCGGACTCGGAAACAGGGCACTCGATTATCCGCTCCAGCTTTCCGGAGGACAGCAGCAGCGTATCGCGATCGTCAGGGCTCTCTGCATGAAGCCTGAGGTAATGCTTTTCGACGAGCCCACCTCCGCACTCGATCCCGAGATGGTCGGAGAGGTCCTTGAGGTCATGAAGGAGCTTGCCGCAGAGCATATGACGATGGTAGTCGTTACCCACGAGATGGGATTTGCAAGAGAGGTTGCCAGCCGTGTAATGTTCCTGGACGGCGGCGATTTCCTGGAAGAGAACGCTCCTGCGGAATTCTTCTCCAACCCTAAGAACGACAGGCTCAGGGACTTTCTGGGAAAGGTGCTGTAGTTACTGCACCGTAACCGTTATATATGAAAGTTTTCCTTGTTTTTTAAGGAAAATGATGGTAATATGTTCTTTGCGCGCGGTCTTACCGTGGCTTAGCCCAGCGGATCACTCCACCCGGGCCCGGCTATTGGTGAAGCGCGGGAAACAATAAATATCCAAATGGAGGAAAAAGTAATGATCAGTAAGGAAAAGAAAACAGCTATCATGAACGAGTATGCCCGCACACCCGGGGATACCGGTTCACCCGAGGTACAGGTTGCGGTTCTCACCGCACGTATCAATGAGCTCACCGAGCACCTTAAGGCTAATCCCAAGGATAACCACTCACGCCGCGGAATGCTCAAGATGATCGGTCAGAGACGCGGACTTCTCGATTATCTCGCAAGCAAGGATATCAACAGATACCGTGCTCTCATCGAAAAGCTCGGACTTCGTAAATAATACAGTATCTGGCGGGAGGCGGTGCTTTTGCATACGCCTCTCTTACTGCATTTAAGGGATGATAGTTTTTTCCCTGCACCGGACTTGTTATGCAAGGAACAGAGTGCTACCCCGAGACCACTGAAAAGTAAATGAATAACGTGCTATTCACCTATTTTTCAGTAGTTTCGGTGCCCTCTGTTCCATAAAATATTTTTTATAAGGAGGCATCTATGTACAAGAAGTATGAAATGGACCTTGCCGGCAAAAAGCTTGTAGTCGATATCGACAGAGTAGGTAAGCAGGCAAACGGCTGTGCGCTCATGCATTACGGTGATACCACCGTTCTTGCTACCGCAACGGCTTCAAGTGCTCCCAGGGACGGAATCGATTTCTTCCCCCTTTCGGTTGAGTACGAAGAGAAATTCTACGCAGTAGGAAAACTTCCCGGAGGTTTCAATAAGCGTGAGGGAAAGGCAAGCGAGAATGCGGTTCTTACCAGCCGTGTAATCGACCGCCCCATGAGACCTCTTTTCCCCAAGGATTACCGCAACGATGTAACTCTTGACTGCATGGTCATGAGCGTTGATCCCGAGTGCAGACCCGAGCTTGTCGCAATGCTCGGTGCAGCAATCTCAACCTGCATCTCCGACATTCCTTTCGACGGTCCCTGTGCTATGACCCAGGTAGGAATGAAGGACGGAGAGCTTATCATCAACCCCGGTCAGGAGATCTGGGACAAGGGCGACCTTAAGCTTACCGTTGCATCTACCCGCCAGAAGGTCATCATGATCGAGGCAGGCGCCAATGAGATCCCCGAGGCCCGTATGCTCGAGGCTATCTACAAGGCTCATGATGTTAACCAGACCATCATCCAGTTCATCGACAAGATTGTTGCAGAGTGCGGCAAGAAGAAGCATGAGTACACTTCATGCGCTATCCCCGCAGAGATGTTCGAGAAGATGAAGGAGATCGTTCCTCCCGCTGAGATGGAGACCGCTGTCTTCACCGATGACAAGCAGACCAGAGAGGGCAACATCGCCGAGATCACCGAGCGTCTCAAGGAAGCATTCGCAGATAACGAGGAATACCTCGCAGTTCTCGGAGAGGCTGTTTATCAGTACGAGAAGAAGACCGTCAGAAAGATGATCCTCAAGGATCACAAGCGTCCCGACGGCCGTGAGATCACCCAGATCAGACCTCTTTCCGCAGAAGTGGATATCATTCCCAGAGTTCACGGTTCCGCTATGTTCACCAGAGGACAGACCCAGATCTGTGACGTTACCACTCTTGCACCTCTTTCCGAGGCACAGAGAGTTGAGGGACTTGATCCTTACGTTACCGAGAAGAGATATATCCATCAGTACAATTTCCCCTCATATTCGGTTGGCGAGACCAAGGTAAGCCGCGGTCCCGGACGTCGTGAGATCGGACACGGTGCTCTTGCAGAGCGTGCCCTTCTTCCCGTTCTTCCCAGCCCTGAGGAGTTCCCTTATGCCATCAGATGCGTATCCGAGACCTTCGAGTCCAACGGATCCACTTCAATGGCTTCCACCTGCGCATCCTGCATGTCCCTTATGGCAGCAGGTGTTCCCATCAAGAAGATGGTAGCAGGTATCTCATGCGGACTTGTTACCGGTGAGACCGATGACGATTTCGTACTCCTTACCGATATCCAGGGTCTCGAGGACTTCTTCGGAGACATGGACTTCAAGGTAACCGGTACCACCGACGGAATCACCGCCATCCAGATGGACATCAAGATCCACGGACTTACCAGACCTATCGTTGAGGGTGCTATCGCAAGATGCCGTGATGCAAGACTCTTCATCATGGATACCTGCATGAAGCCCGCTATCGCAGCTCCCAGAGCCGAGGTCGGCAAGTATGCTCCCAAGATCGTTTCCATCAATATCGATCCCGAGAAGATCGGCGATGTTGTCGGCCAGCGCGGTAAGACCATCAACGAGATCATCGCACGTACCGGTGTCAAGATCGACATCGATGAGAGCGGAAGAGTTGATATCTGCGGAACCGACAAAGAGGGAATGGACAAGGCCATCGATATGGTCAAGATCATTACCACCGAGTTCGAAGAGGGACAGGTTTTCAAGGGAAAGGTTGTTTCCATCAAAGAGTTCGGAGCATTTGTTGAGTTCGCTCCCGGCAAGGAGGGAATGGTACACATTTCCAAGATCGCCAAGGAGAGAGTTGAGCATGTCGAGGATTATCTGACCCTCGGAGACATCGTTACCGTTAAGTGCCTGGGCAAGGACAAGATGGGACGTATCAGCTTCTCAATGAAGGATGTAGCTCAGAACTGATAAGCTGTTTGAACTCAGACGGGTCCGTTTGTCATAAGAACGGACCCGTTTTTTATCAGATGAGGAACCGGTATCCTGCCGGATCATAAAAGGATCTGCCTATGTTTGGATATACTACGGTAAATAAACCTGAAATGAAATTCAAAGAGTATGATCTGTATCATTCATACTACTGTGGTCTTTGCGCCGTTCTTAAGAAAAAATACGGGCTCACGGGTGAGTTCACGCTTTCTTACGACGGTGCTTTTTTATGTACTCTTTTATGCGATCTGTATGATATGAAGGATGAGATATCCGACCGAAAATGCATTGTGCATCCCGGCGTAAAGCATGTTGTAAGGATCAATCCCGCAACGGATTATGCCGCCGATATGAATGTTCTCATGGCAATGTTCAAGTGCAGGGACGACTGGAATGACGACCGCAGGCTGTCCGCAAAAATGCTCGCATCGATCCTGGACGGCAAGACGAAGAAGATCAAAAGCCTTTACGAGAGCAAGATAAATGTCATCTCCGACGCGATAGCCGCGATAGACGATCTCGAAAGAAAAGGCAAGTACGACCCCGAGGAAATGGCGTTTCAGTTCGGCAGATGCATGGCCGAAGTATATGCTTACAGACAGGACGAATGGGAGAAGTATCTGAGACCTTTCGGAGATCATCTCGGACGCGCCGTATATCTGATGGATGCGTATGAGGATGTTTACAGGGACGTTAAAAAGGGAAGATACAATCCTTTTATCGACATTTACGAAAAGAGTGATTTTGAAAATACCGCAAGGGAAATGATAACCGTGCATCTTCAGGAGGCGTGCATCGCTTTTGAGAAGATGCCTCTCATAGAAAACGCGGATATACTCCGGAATATCCTTTATTCCGGCATATGGATAAGATTCAACATTGCTGCCGGAAAGCGTAAAGCTGTCGCGGCTGACGAGACTGAAAAAGAAGGAGCAGATAAATGACGGATCCGTACAGGGTCCTCGGAGTCGCTCCCACAGCCTCCGAGGATGAGATAAAAAAAGCATACAGAAAGCTCAGCAGGCTCTATCATCCGGATTCCAACATGAACAAATCCGAATCCGAGAAGAAGGCGGCCGAAGAGAAGTTCAAGGAAGTCCAGACCGCATATGAAAATATAATCGACGGAAAAGTGGATCCGAGGGTTTACAGGAACTCTTCATCCGCAGGTTCTTCTTCGGGTTCATCCTACGGAAGAAGCTATCAGGGATACGGTGCCGGAGGCACATCCTACAGCGGTTTCAGGAGGGATACTTCGGCAAGCTACGGCGAGACGGATGTGCAGCTTGAAGCCGTCGCCAATTTCATTGCAAACGGAATGCTCCGGGAAGCGAGAAATCTTCTCGATGCGATCGATCCTTCACAGAGAAATGCAAGATGGTATTACTACAGTGCCATTACCTACGAAAGGGTCGGCAACAGAACCCAGGCCATATACCACTCGAGAGCGGCAACGTCCATGGAGCCGTCCAATTCTGAGTATTCGGTCCTCTACGATTACCTTACCGGCGGGCCTTTTACGAGAAGCACAAGAGACGGTGCGGCAAGCTATACGGGATGGTATAATGACAGAAGGAACACATACGGATACGGCAATTCCAATGCCGTCGGTTGCTGCAATACATGCATAAATCTGTTCCTTTGCGCAAGCTGTCTCGGATGCTGATGAGAAAAGGAGGATGACATGGAAAACGAGATCAAGAAACTTCAGAAATCCCTGCGGGCCACACAGACTCTGTGTATCCTCATACTGGTCATGTTTCTGGCGCTTATTGTCGTGATGCTGCAGGGCGTCAGGATATTGTCGGATTACAAAAAGGATATCGAGACGACGTTTGAGGTCGTCAAGGAACTAAAGAAAGCGGATCTTCCGCAGCTTGCGGAGGATATCCATAATACGTCCGAGGCGATAAACGCGGTTGACTGGGATGCACTTTCGACCCGGCTCAACGAACTCGATCTTCAGGAGATCAAGAATACGATCGAATCGCTCGATCTGGATCAGATCAATGAAACGCTCGGCCAGCTCGATCTGGATGAGATAACCGAGCAGCTCAGCCAGCTTGATATCGAGAAGATAAACCAGACAATGGATGATATCCAGTCAGCACTTGCCAAGCTCGACAAATTCGGATTTTTCTAAAGCAAAAAAATAAGGCGGGAAGGTTTCTTCATTCCGGTTTGGAATATGAGAACCTTCCCGCATTTTTTTATCTCAGATTATCTTCATCGCACAGAACGGTCTTGCCTTCTTCGAGAGATCTCTTTACATCTATGAGCCTCTGGTTTGAACTTCCGCGGAATTTGAGCATCAGGCTCTTTTCCTTTATGTGGAATTCGCCGTCCACGATCACATCCAGAAGAGGAAGGAGATTGCGGACCACCTCATCCGTCTTCGCCCATTCCAGAATATCCGTCTCGTAGGTATATCCGCTGTAGAGCCATATGGTCTTTTCCGGGTATTTGTCGCGGAGCTTTTTGGCAAGCGAGAACACAAAAGGCCTGTTTTCGGGTTCCATAGGTTCTCCGCCGAGGAATGTAAAGCCCGATATATAGTCGGGAGCCATGGCATCGATGAGCGATTGCTCGACTTCGGCGGTATAGACCTCTCCGTATTTGAAATCGCGTGTCTGCGCGTTAAAGCAGCCTTCGCACAGATGACGGCATCCGCTCACGAAGAGCGAAACTCTTACGCCGGGGCCGTCCGCGACGTCGTATTTCTTGATCATGCCGTAATACATGTCTTTTCTCCTGATTTCGCGTTTTTTTCCGCTGATATCTTAAACTGCGATACAGATATAACTATAGGAGAGTGGAGACGTTTTTTCAAGGGCGAATGAGATAAACGCAGCAAGCATTTTTCCCCGAAATATGCTATAATATTACGGTTTTGTAAAGGAGATAGTTATGTCTAACACCAAGAAAAACCATGATGCTTTTCTCTGCCCCGAAATGGCAAAGCATTCCGAGGAGCTTGTAAAGCATCTCAGCAGAAATGATGCCTGCTGGTGCGGAAGCGGGAAAAAGTACAAGACCTGCCATGCGGCTTTTGACGATAAGATCAAAAAGATAGCCCTTACCGGCAAGATCACGCCCGACCACAGCATATTGAAAACACCGGAACAGATCGAAAAGATCAGGGAATCCTGCAAGATAAACATCGCGATCCTTGACCGTATCGAAAAAGAGATCCGGGAGGGAATGCCGACATCCGAGATCGACAGGATCGTCTACGATATGAGCATTGAAGCCGGCGCGATCCCCGCACCCCTTAACTATGAGGGATATCCCTACAGCGTCTGCACATCCGTCAACGAGCAGGTGTGCCACGGATTTCCTTCCGACAAGGTCATCTTAAAGAGCGGTGATATCGTGAATGTCGACTGCTCCACGATCCTTAACGGTTTCTTTTCCGATTCATCGAGAATGTTCTGCATCGGTGAAATATCCGAGGAGAAGAAGAGGCTCGTAAAGATAACCAGGGAAGCCTGCTATGAAGGCCTTAAATACTGCAAGCCCTGGGGATTTTTGGGCGATGTGGGACAGGCCGTTCACGATTACTGCTATGATAACGGATACACTGTCGTAAGGGAGATCGGCGGACACGGCGTGGGACTTGAATTCCATGAAGATCCCTGGGTCGGATACCACTCGAAAAAAGGAACCGAGATGCTCCTTGTTCCGGGAATGATCTTTACGATAGAACCCATGGTCAATATGGGAAAAGAAGACATTGTGACCGATAAGTCCAACGGCTGGGAGGTTTCCACCAGGGACGGAATGCCTTCGGCACAATGGGAGATAATGGTACTTATAACCGAGGACGGTAACGAAGTTCTCTGCTGGTGATCACATTTTATGAGCAGAACCAAGCTGTTTCATCTCATCTTTGCACTTACGATCCTGGCTATTGCGGTCGCGCTGATCGCCAGGCTCAAGGGGTGGATAAGGGTTGTGACGATCGGCGATATCACGGGCTCGGATGAGCATATAGCCAACGTGGAATCGCATGACCACATCATGCCTCTTACGGATGAGGAATACAATCTTATACGCCAGAATGAGGAGACCATCCTTATTCTCGGAAATGCCCCTTTTGCCGCCGATGCGGACGAAGAAGAGGGGCTCGGTTCCATGCTCGAAAAAGCATCCGGTGCCACCGTCATAAACTGTGCGGTAAGCGGCTCCTATGTCGGAATGACGGAGCCTTCATTCGATTATACGAACAATCCGATGAACATTTTTTCACCTTACTATCTGGCGTGCGTTGCGTGTACCGGTCAGGATTATTCGCACGATATTGCCGAGGCGGAGAGGATTCTCGGAGATTCCTTCCCGGAGGACGGCAGAAGCGCGCTTAAGACGCTGAAAGATCTTGATATCACTTCGGTTGATGTCATTGTTTTTTTCTATGACGGAGAAGATTACTTAAGATCGACCCCGACGGGGCTTGATGATTCCAAGTATTCGGATCCGTTTTCGACTTATATCGGAGTTTTTTCATCGACTGTCGAACTGTTTAAGACCTATGCGCCGGGAGCAAGGATCATTGTTATGTCGTCTCCCTATATGTATGCGGTTTCCAAAGACGGAAAGCTTGAGGCGTGTGAAGATCACCCCAACAGTCAGGGCGCCGATCTTTCGGATTATGTTCTCGGACTGTACAGGATGTGTGCGGAAAGTTATGACATCAGCTTTCTGGATAATTATTATACGGGCATCAGCTTTGACGGCGGAGATGCCTTTCTTACGGACGGCAGATATCTGAATTCTGACGGCAGAAAACTGATCATAAACAGACTTATGTATGCACTGACATATTACGACGAAGAAAACCTCGGAAATGTCGATTTTGAAGGGGCAAATTAGAGCCGTTTTACTTGATGAAATAGCTGTTTGATAGTAAAATAATTATGATTGTGCCTTTCCAGCTTTATATGGCGAATGACTATCCGGGGGAGCGTTCATATGGAGTCAGATGTCAGGCTGACGGAATACATCGACAAGAACATATTGCAGACCATTCAGGATGCATTTTCGAATATGACCGGGCTTGCGGCGCTGACTACCAATCCGGACGGAACGGCGGTTACCGAAGGCTCCGGATTTTGTCGTTTTTGTACCGAGCTTAACAGGCAGTGCCCTCTCGGAAAGCAGCTTTGTGAATATTCCGACAAGAGCGGCGCAATGATGACGCACAGGACCGGCAGGCCCACATGGTATTACTGCCATGCCGGACTTATAGATTTCTCGGCTCCGATACTGGTTAACGGAGAGATGGTCGGATGTTTTGTCGGCGGACAGGCTCTGACCGCACCGCCCGATGAAGCCAAGTGCAAGGCCCATGCAATACAGCTGGGGCTGGATCCCGACGAATATTTCGACGCGATTCGTGAGGTGAACATAGTTTCCGAGGAAAAGGTCGGAAAGGCTATGGATTTCCTGTATACGATATCCGGAGTTCTTTCGGATATGGCCTACGGAAAATACACTTCCGATAAGGCGGGAAGAGAACTTGAGCGCGTGTCGCGGATGAAGTCGGATTTCCTTGCCAACATGAGCCATGAGATACGTACTCCGATGAATGCCGTAATAGGCATGGCGGAGATGGCACTCAGGGAAGAGCTTCCCGACAGCGCAAGGGAATACATAAGCCAGATAAAGTCTTCCGGCAAGGTGCTCCTTACGATCATCAACGACATTCTCGATTTCTCCAAGATAGAGTCGGGAATGCTGGACATAAAGCTTGCCGAGTATGAACCGGTCGGTCTTTTTGACGACGTGGCGGCGATAATAGCATCCAAGGTCCTCGATAAGGATGTCGAACTGATACTCAATCTGAACACGAGCATCCCGAAGAGACTTTACGGTGACAGCACCAGGATAAGACAGATACTTCTGAACCTCGGCAGTAATGCGGTCAAGTTCACGGAATCCGGACAGGTAAGATTTGTAGTTGATTTCACTTCTCTTGATACCGATGAGATACTTCTCAGCGTTTCGGTGGAGGATACCGGAATAGGCATCAGGGAAGAGAATATGGGTAAGATATTCGAATCCTTTTCCCAGGTCGACTCCAAGAGAAACCGTTCGAACGGCGGTACCGGACTCGGGCTTGCGATATCCAAGGAACTTTTGAACCTGATGGACGGAAGCCTCCATGTCGAATCCGAATATAAAAAGGGTTCGGTATTTTCGTTCAAGCTTCCGCAGAGAGTGGTAGACCCGTCTCCCAGCATGGGAGTCAGGGAACCCGGAAGATATCTTGTCATAGGGGTATTCGATAACGAATATCTTCTCGGCGGATTTACGTGGGATGCGGCCAAGCTCGGCGTGACTTCGATGAACATAGCACCCGATGCGGATCTTGCTCTTGCGGTCGAGACCGTGGAGAGGAGAAACCCCGGCAGGAAGATCTTTGTTTTTATCGAACACGAGCTTTTCGACGATGAGAAGAAGAACTATTTCAGGAACCATCCGGATAAGACGGCTGTGGTGGTAACCGATTATTACAGCAGGGTGGAAAAGGATCTTCCCAATCTCCTTGTTTCCAAGAAGCCGATGTCCGCAATGAACATGGCACTGATACTCGGAAGAGGAGCCGCAAGAGCGGACAGCGAAGACGACAGGCCGGAGGAGATACCTTTTACCGCACCGGACGCACGCGTGCTGATAGTCGAAGACAATTCGGTAAATCTTACCGTTGCGATAGGATTGCTTGAGCCTCTTAACATGAAGATATCATCCGCAATGAGCGGCAAAGAGGCGATACGCAAGATCGAGGAAGAACATTTCGACCTTATACTCATGGATCATATGATGCCTGAGATGGACGGCGTCGAGACCACCAGGATCATAAGAAGGATGTATCCGGATTATGACGAGGTGCCCATCATAGCACTTACGGCCAATGCCGTCAGGGGAGTAAGGGAGATGTTCATTTCCGAGGGAATGAATGATTTTGTTCCCAAGCCCATAGAGCTTCCGGTACTTACAGCCAAGCTCAGACAGTGGCTCCCTCCGGAAAAGATACAGGGCATTACGGCCACGGTACCCGCCGAAACGGTCAGGCTCGGTCATGAATTTAAGCATGAAAGCACATCGCCGGAGCTTGATAAAGAAGAAGCACTGAAGCTCCTCGGAAGCGAAAAACTGTTCAGACAGGTCATTACGGAATATCTGAGGATCATTCCCGAAAAGTCCGATAGGCTGGAAAAGCTGTACCGTGACGAGAACTGGTCCGATTATGCTGTCGAGATCCACGGACTCAAGAATGCTTCCAGACAGATCGGCGCAGACGAACTGATGCTGCTGTGCGAAGAGACGGAGAATGCCGTGAACATGAGAAGGCTTTCGTTCGTTCACGAGACACATGAAAAGCTCCTGAACATATACAGGGGTTACAAGGATCTTCTTCCGGAATATCTCGCATGAGAAATACGGAAAAAAAATAAAACTACAAACGAAACAAGAAAAAAATATATGGAGGTTTTGTTAAATGTATTCGCTTGATGAAGTAAGAAAAGTAGATCCCGAGATTGCAGAGGCTATAGTAAGTGAGCAGGAAAGACAGAATTCACATCTTGAGCTCATAGCTTCCGAGAACTGGGTAAGCAAGGCAGTCATGGCTGCAATGGGAAGCCCTCTCACCAATAAGTATGCGGAAGGATATCCCGGAAAGCGTTACTACGGCGGATGTCAGTGCGTAGACGTTGTTGAGCAGCTTGCAATAGACCGTGCAATGAAGCTTTACGGATGCACCTATGCAAACGTTCAGCCTCACTCCGGAGCACAGGCTAACCTCGCAGTACAGTTCGCACTTCTTCAGCCCGGCGATACCGTTATGGGTATGAACCTCGATCACGGCGGACATCTTACCCACGGTTCACCCGCGAATATTTCCGGAACCTATTTTAATATTGTTCCTTACGGTGTAAATGATGACGGATTCATCGACTACGATAAGCTCGAGGAGATTGCAAAAGAGTGCAAGCCCAAGATGATCATCGCAGGTGCTTCCGCATATGCACGTACCATCGATTTCAAGCGTTTCAGAGAGATCGCCGATGAAGTTGGTGCATTCCTCATGGTGGATATGGCTCATATTGCGGGCCTTGTAGCTGCGGGACTTCATCCTTCACCGATCCCTTACGCACATGTTGTTACCACCACCACTCACAAGACTCTTCGCGGACCCAGAGGCGGAATGATACTTTCAAGCGCAGAGTTTGCCAAGGAGCATAAGCTCAATAAGGCAGTATTCCCCGGAATCCAGGGCGGACCTCTTATGCATGTCATCGCAGCAAAAGCAGTATGCTTCAAGGAGGCTCTCGATCCTTCATTCAAGGTTTACCAGCAGGGCATCGTCGACAATGCGCAGGCTCTCGCAAAGGGACTTATCTCAAGAGGACTCAAGATCGTATCCGGCGGAACCGATAACCACCTGATGCTCCTTGACCTTACTCCTTTTAACCTCACCGGTAAGGAGATCGAGGTTCTTCTTGACGAGGCACATATTACCGCCAATAAGAACACCATTCCCAATGATCCTCAGAAGCCCAATGTGACCAGCGGTATCAGACTCGGAACTCCCGCAGTTACATCCAGAGGCCTTAAGACCGATGATATGGACCAAATCGCTGAGGCTATCAGCATCATCGTCAAGGAAAAGGAAGCAGGCGTAGAGAAGGCTAAGGCCATCGTCATGGCACTTACCGAGAAATACCCTTTGAATAAGTAATAAAGACAGACTGGAGTTAAAAATATGATTCATGTTGCTGTATTCGGATACGGAACCGTCGGAAAAGGCGTGGTCGAAGTCATCGACCGCAACAACGATATCGTATCCGCCGCATCCGGAGACAAGGTTTCCGTAAAATACATCCTTGATCTCCTTGATTTCCCGGGTGACCCCAATGAAGCGAAGATCGTTCATGACGTTAATGTCATAATCAGCGATCCCGAGGTTTCCATCATCTGCGAGACCATGGGAGGAACGGGCGCCGCTTATAAGTTCACAAAGGCTGCTCTCGAACAGGGAAAGAGCGTATGTTCATCCAATAAGGAGCTCGTTGCCAAGCATGGCGCCGAGCTTATGAAGGTTGCAAAAGAGCACGGATGCACATATCTTTTCGAGGCAAGTGTCGGAGGAGGTATTCCCGTGCTCCGTACCCTTACCACGGCTCTTACCGCTGAGAGGATAACCCGTATCGCCGGCATCCTTAACGGAACCACCAATTTCATCCTCACGAAGATGGAAGAGGAAGGCGCAGGCTTTGACGAGACGCTTAAGACCGCCCAGGAGCTCGGATATGCGGAGAGTGATCCCACTGCGGATATCGAGGGTCATGATACGGCAAGGAAGATCTCAATACTGTCGGATATAATGTCGGGTCATTTTGTGGATTCCGATAATGTTCCCACTGAAGGTATAACCAAGATCGATAAGAGCGATATCGCTCTCGCCTCCGGGGCAGGTTTTAAGATAAGACTCCTCGGTATCGGTGACAGATATGATGATGACAGCGTAAGGACAATGGTTGCTCCTTTCCTCATCGAAAAGGGACATCCTCTTGCGGGAGTTTGCGATGTTTTCAATGCGATCTTCGTGACCGGCAATATTCTCGGAGATACCATGTACTACGGTAAGGGCGCCGGCAAGCTTGCTACCGCCAGTGCGGTTGTTGCCGATGTGATCGATGCTGCGAGAAAAGGTTCATCCACGATGTACTGCGGATGGGATGAGACTCCGGTAAAAGCTGCAGACAGCTCATCCGCTAAATCCAGATATTTCGTAAGAGTATCCGAGGCTGATGCCGCCAAGGCTAAAGCTCTCTTTGAAGCATCTACGGATATCGGTGTCAGCGACGGAAAAGCAGGCTTCATCACAGGACCTGTTTCGGATTCCGCGGTTGAAGGACTCGATAAGAGCGTGATCGAAAACATGATCAGGATCTATGAATAATTGATAAAGAGGTTTATGAAGAAATGGCAAAGGTAGTAAAATTCGGCGGAAGTTCACTTGCATCGGCCGAGCAGTTCAAAAAAGTAGGAGACATCATCAAGGCTGATCCGGAGAGAAGATACGTTGTTCCTTCCGCTCCCGGCAAGAGATCACCCAGGGATACCAAGGTTACGGATATGCTCTATAACCTGTACGACAGCGTTTCCGATGACAGAAGCTTTTCCGAAGTGCTCAAGAACATTCGCGCAAGATACGATGAGATCATAAAGGGACTCGGGATCAAGCTTGATCTCTCCGCAGAGTTCAAACTGATCGAGAAGAATCTCAAAAACGGTGCGGATAAGGATTATGCCGCATCCAGAGGAGAATATCTTAACGGCCGTATCATGGCCGCATATCTCGGATACGAGTTCATCGATCCCGCCGACTATATCATCTTTGACAAAAAGACCGAAAATTACGAAGCTGAAAAGACTTACAAGAAACTCGGTACAAAGCTTGCGAAGGTTGAGAGAGCGGTCATTCCCGGATTCTACGGAGCATATGCCGACGGTACCGTAAAAACCTTCTCAAGAGGCGGATCCGATATCACCGGTTCCATCGTCGCACGCGCCATCCACGCGGATGTGTATGAGAACTGGACCGATGTATCCGGATTTATGATCGCAGATCCCAGGATCATCAAGAATCCCGCCAAGATAGAGACCATAACCTACAGAGAACTCAGAGAGCTCGCATATATGGGAGCAGGAGTTCTTCACGAGGATGCGATCTTCCCCGTAAGGCAGGAAGGCATCCCCATCAATATCAGGAATACCAACGATCCTAAGGATGACGGAACATGGATCGTAGGCACCACTTCCAAGAAGTCAAAGTATGTCATCACCGGTATTGCCGGAAAGAAGGGATTCTGTGCCGTTAACGTCGATAAGGACATGATGAATTCCGAGATCGGATTCGGCAGAAGAGTTCTCCAGGCTTTTGAAGAGAACAATATCTCTTTCGAGCATCTTCCTTCCGGAATCGACACGATGACCGTATTCGTACACCAGGATGAGTTCAGGGATAAGGAGCAGAGCGTTGTTTCTTCGATACGCAGGATGACCGATCCCGACACCATAGATATCGAATCCGATCTTGCGCTCATTGCAGTCGTTGGAAGAGGCATGAAGTCCACAAGAGGAACTGCGGGAAGGATTTTCTCCGCACTTGCCCATGCCCATGTCAATGTCAAGATGATCGACCAGGGTTCATCCGAGATCAACATCATCATCGGTGTTGCAAATTCCGATTTCGAGACAGCCATCAGGGCTATCTACGATATTTTCGTTGAGACAAAACTTTGATCATTTCCTGTTTTCAGATTTTAAGGAGCCGGAAAGTTGAGCAAGCACAAGAAGAAAAATAAGAAAGTTAATCAGGATACCGCATCTCTGAACACTTCCGAAATCCGGGAGGAGACCGAAGAGGAAGCGGTGACCGAAGAGACTGCGGATACCGCAGAAGACTCCGAAGCCGAAGAGACAGTCGAAAATTCCGAGGCCGGAGAAACGGCTGAAGCCGGAGAGGATTCCGATCCCGGAGAAGCTGCCGAGACCGAAGGAGACGCACCGGAAGAGGCGGCTGACGAGACGGCGGCAGAAGAGGCTGTTTCGGAAGGGTCACCTGCCGATGAGGTTTCTGCCGAAGAGATCGTCAGTGAGGAATCCGCCGCAGAAGAAACCGCTGCGGATGAGATCTCATCCGATGACGAAAACGATGCTTCATCCGAAGATACCAAGGATTCTGCGGAAGATGATAAGAAAGCATCATCGGAAAAGTCCAGGGTCAGCAGGAATGCATTAAGGGAACAGACCGAGAACGAGAGAATAAGACGTGAGGCAAGGCACAAAAAGAGAGTGCGCCAGCAGGTCACGGCTTATATCATCCTGGTCGCCATCATCGCCGCCTTGGGACTGGGACTGTTTTTCGGCATAAGATATTTTGTCAATCGTTCGAGAGCCATCAAGCAGGCCGAGCTTGAAGCCCAGCTTGCACTTCAGCAGCAGCTTGAGGAAGAAGCCAATGCCCAGGCTGAGCCCGTAGATGTACCCGAGGTCCATACGGTTGATGAACTCGGAGATACTCCATTACAGCTTCTCGATGCCGAGATCGAAGCTGAGATCGCACAGATGACCCTCGAAGAAAAGGTACAGGGTCTTATGTTAATAACTCCCGAATCCATTACGGGTGTTGACAGGGTTGTCATAGCAGGAGACGGCACCGCAGCCGCTCTCAGTGATTTCAATCCCGGCGGTATCGTATATTCGTCCAGGAATGTAACGGCAACGGATCAGTTCGCGACCATGGTATCCAATACCGTGAATATGCTCGGCCGTCCCGTATTTTTCGCCACAAGCGAAACGGGACTCAATGAGTCCGGACTGATAGGCACCGGTGCCATAGAAACTGTTCTTACGCCTTCACAGGCTGCCGAGAACGGAGATGTGGAAGCGGTGGTAAATATCGGAACCGCCATCGGAACCGGACTTGCCGGAGTCGGTGTGAGCGTTGATTTTGCCCCCGTAGCGGATCTTTCCGTAACCGCCGGAGGAATAGGCGAAAATGCGACTTACGGAAGCGATGCTTCGGCGATAACTCCCTATGTTACCGCTATGGCGGACGGCCTTTCACAGGGCGGTGTGATCGCGGCATATAAGTATTTCCCTTCGCTTGCGGCATCCTCACAGGATCCCCTTTACGGAAGAGCACTCAGTGACAGGACACTTGAAGAATTCCGTGCGAACGAATTCCAGGTATGGCTTTCGGCCATAAATGCCGGTGCACGTATGATACAGATGAGCAATGTCATCTATCCTTCGATAGACAATGATTCGCTTCCTTCGACCCTTTCGGAGAAGACGGTCACCGGAGTTCTCAGGGATGAGCTTAAATACGACGGAGTCATCATAAGCGGCCCCTTAAGTGATGCAGCCATAACCGAGTACTATACCCCTGCAGAGAGCGCCGTTATGGCCCTTAAAGCGGGCTGTGACATGATCTATTCATCACCTCAGCCCAGGGCAGCCGTAGACGGTATTTTAGAGGCCGTTTCGAACGGTGTTATATCCGAAGACAGGATCGATGACGCACTCATAAGGATCTACCGCATCAGATATGCGGACAGGCTTGAGGCATTCAGGGCACAGTACGAAGCCGATGCAATGGCTCTCGGTGTTGACCTTACCGGCGTGGCATATTGATGAAATAAAATTACCCCGGGTAATTCCGGGGTAAATAAATGTTTTCGGGGAAATAAAAAACTTCTCTGATGATCAGAGAAGTTTGAGAGCGACAGACGGGGCTCGAACCCGCGGTCTCCACCTTGGCAAGGTGGCGCTTTACCAACTAAGCTACTGTCGCATCGGTCTGCTTTCGCACGACAAAAGTTAATATACTAAAAAGCAGACTCTTTGTCAACAATATTTTTTACTTTTCGCTGTCCTTCTTTTCGATGGCGAGAATACCGGCAAGTTTGGGCGATGCTTTCTTCTCCACGATGCTCCAGATCATGAATGAGATGATCGCACAGAATGTTCCGGTGATGATGCCTGTTATGACATCGGTAGGATAGTGGACACCTACGTAAAGTCTTGAAAAAGCGATCAGAGCGGCCATTATTATCGCAGGGATACCGATCTTTTTGGGACCCTTAACGAGAAATACAACGGCGGCTGCAAATGATGCTCCCGAGTGTCCCGAAGGGAATGAAGGATCATCCTGCTTTTCGATGAGGAGCCTGAGCCCGTCGATAACTTCGTAAGGACGTATGCGTCCGACATTGGGCTTGATGAGTACGTTGTTGATAAGTACGGAGAAGACAAGTGCGATACCGGCCATTATACCAAGGGGACGGGTCTTCTTGAAGAAGAGCATTACTATCGCAATGATTATCCAGAAGAGACCTTTGTCACCGAGATGGGTAATAAGCTTCATTACGGGAGTGAGGAGTTCCGATCTTACGTTTTCCTGGAGCCAGATGAGGAACTGTCCGTCCCAGGGCATGTTTAAAAATGCGTCCATTTGAAATGTTTTCCTTTCACTTTAAGATTTATCCTGTTTATTCACAGGTTCAATGATAACACAAAAAGAGGTTTTTATGTACGATAATGTTCAGGTCATAATCCCGTCCCTTAATCCGGACGAAAAGCTCGCTAAGACTGCGGCGGGAATGATAGAAAAAGGTTTTACCGACGTGATCCTTGTGGATGACGGTTCGGATGAGGCTCACAGGGGTGAATTCGGCAAGATCAGGGATTCGTTCCCGGACAATATCACCGTGCTTGTCCATGAAGTAAATAAGGGCAAGGGACGCGCGATGAAGACGGCTTTTGAGTATGTGCTCAGGGAAAGAAAGGACTCCCTGGGAGTTGTTACGGTCGACGGCGACGGACAGCATACTCCCGAGGATGCCGCCAAGTGCATCGATGCGATGATCGAAAAGAAAGCGTTCATCATAGGCTGCAGGGACTTTTCGCTTCCCCAGGTTCCTGCAAGGAGCAGGCTCGGAAATGTCATTACCAGGAATGTCTTCAGATATGTGTGCGGAATAAAGATTTCCGATACCCAGACGGGACTCAGGGCCGTTCCCACATCACTTCTTTCGTATATGACCGAAGTGGAGGGCGACAGATACGAATATGAGACCAACCAGCTTCTCAAGATAGGCTCGGATGGCATAGCATATTCGGAAGTTCCCATCGAAACGGTCTATATCGATGACAATCAGACCTCTCATTTCCATCCGTTCAGGGATTCTGCGCGTATTTACGGGGTTATACTGAAATTTGCCGCAAGCAGCGTGATTTCGTGTATAATAGACTTGGTATGCTTTAGGGTAATTCTCCTTTTTGTTCCCAAGGTGATCGCGGAAGCTACCAGAGGTACGATAGCCGGAACTCTTGCAAGGATCATTTCCGCGGCCTGCAATTTCTTTATCAACAAAAAGGCAGTCTTTTCCCATAAGGGAGGTACCGTTAAAAGTGCCGTCAGATACGTGCTGCTTGCCTGTGCACAGCTTGGAGCGTCTCTGGGGCTTGTTGCTTTGTTTACATTCATTTTCAACGTAAACAGTGACTGGCTCAAGACACTTATCAAGGCCGTTGTCGACACATGTCTGTTTTTTGTAAGTTTCAAGATCCAGAGAAACTGGGTCTTTAAAAAATAAGAAAGGTTGTATCTGTAAAATGTCCAGTCGTAATGAAAAGAGGTCCGGGGCGGGGGCCCGTACCGCTAAGATAATCCTGAAGGTGATAGGAAGATTCTTTGCAATTCTCGGTGTGACCGTAGCACTTATTCTTATCCTTGTCATAGGAGCGTGCTTTTTGGCAATGCACGGTCCTTCTCCCGCATTCAGAAGCCAGTTTGCAATGTTCGCATATGAGACCAGTGCCCTTAAATGGCTTCCGAAACTCTTTATCGGAGAAGATGCTTTTAATCAGATAGTGGCTGAAAATACCATGCCCGAGGCTGAGGACGGAACGGCATCGAATACCGAGCTGATCCAGATCGCAGATCCCGCTGAAACCGATGAGAGCGTTCTTCCCATCGTCATTGAAGAGATCAACGGCGGAACTTACCACGGATATATGATGATAATACAGGATCCTTCGACCGTATTTGTCGGAACCGTTGATCAGTTCAGACAGGGCGACGGAGATGTTGTTAAGAAGTTCTGCGAAAGATACGGAGCGATAGGCGGAGTAAACGGCGGAGAGTTCGTTGATATGGGCTCTTACAGCTATACCGCATGTCCCGTCGGCGGAGTCATCACCGAAGGACGTCCCGTTTATGAGAACAATAATACGGGCAAGTGGAATCTCGTATGTCTTACCAATGACAACAAGCTCATCCTGCTTAAGGGCTATTCCGTACAGCAGGCACTTGAACTCGGAGTAAGGGATGCGGTTCATGTAAAGCATGAGACCGGACCTTTCCTTATCATCGACGGAGAGCCCCTTGAGGTTCCCAGCATCGATGTTTACGGAGGAGGTAAGAATCCCCGTACCGCGATCGGACAGCGTGCCGACGGTGCCATTCTTATGTGCTGCATAGACGGACGTCAGGCTTCGAGCCTTGGAGCAACCTTCAAGGAAATGATCGACATCATGCAGGATTACGGTGCGATCAATGCCGCTTGTCTTGACGGCGGAACTTCAACCCAGATGGAATATAACGGGGTCACGGTCAATAATCCTTATTCACCCACAGGTCCCAGAAGATGTCCGACTGCATTTATCATCAGGAGTACCGAAGAGAACACCTCCTACGATGCATTGGCTATGATGAACGGGGAGGCGTAAGCAATGAGCAGAAGAGACGGAAAAAAGAGTTATTTCGGATTAGGACTTTTTATTTATTTTGTGATAGGCTGCGTGGGCGTATTCTTTTTCCTGCGCTGGTTTAACGGATATCTGACCGCTTACGAATCAGCACTTCCTTCAAACGGTATTACCGAAGTCAAGGCGGCGTTTGATTCGGGTGCGATCGAGACCGTCATGAGAGGCGACAATCTCATCACCTCATCGACTTATTACAATGTGTTCGATTATGAAGCTCATATAAAGGAACTGATCGTAGGCAAGGAGATCACCATAGAAGAGTCTCCCCAATCATCAGCCGAAGTTCCCAGATATATCATCAAGGCAGCCGGAGAACCCGTGACGGACGTCACCCTCAAGGTTGTCGGCAAGAATGATTACGACATGGACATCTGGGGATGCGACAAGTTCTATCCCGATGAGTACTGTATGTCGACCGATGTATATACCATCACCGTTCCTTCCGATTTTTCCGTTGCGGTATCGGGCAGAACCCTTACCCAGGCGGATATCATGAAGGACGAAAGCGGTAATCCCGTAGTAAAGGGTATCGATCTGATCTCGGGAGTTACATCGTACATGAATTATGTTCCCACATTTACGACTTATCAGATCACCGGACTCTGGAGCAATCCTACGGTCGAGGCAATGTCCGCAAACGGAGAACCCGTGCAGCTGACATGCGAGGGCACGACTTACAGTGCACCTCTCCAGACAGATGCCGATGTCATGGCCGAGATAAATGCACTTATCCCTACGATCGTAGAGGCATACGGAAAGCATTTCATCGGAGTCAATTCGGGAGCCGTATATAATTACCTGCTTCCCGATTCGCCGTACAGAGCATCACTCAGCACGGCTATGACGAATTTCTATCCCACTTCTCACATAACAAGTTACGACTATTACAATGTGAGCGCGGACAATTTCGTAACATATTGCGATAACTGTGTTTCCGCGAATATCACTTTCGATCTGGTAGTCAGATTCAATTCTGCAGCTTACCAGACCAAGAATGAAGGCAGTGACGCCGTATGGGTTTTCATAAAGCAGAACGGTACATGGTATCTTGCGGATGTTCCCAGACAGGAACCCAGAACTCTTGAAGATGCGGGGATCACTGATTAAAAAATGAAGCCTGTGGCAGACACATCCAAGAGTCTGTCATAACTGTGGCAAAAAGGAGCGGGCCTATGAAATTAATATTCGTCGGTGCTGATCACGAGGTTACGGGAAGCTGTCATTTCCTTCAGGCATGCGGTAAGAACATTCTGGTGGATTACGGTATGGAACAGGGTATCGATACCTTTGAAAATGTTCCTCTTCCGGTTCCCGAAGCAAATGTTGACTATGTATTTCTGACTCATGCACATATCGATCACTCGGGACTTCTTCCTCTTTTGTATGCGAGAGGATTCAGGGGACAGATCTTCGCAACGGATGCTACCTGCGATCTGTGCTCGATAATGCTCCGTGACTGTGCCCACATCCAGATGATGGACGCGGAGTACAAGAACAGAAAGAACCGCCGTACCAAGGATGCTCCTCCCGTTGAACCTCTTTACGGAATGGAGGATGCTGAGGGTGCCATAAGAAGACTTGTGGCATGCCATTACGATACCGAGGTGGATGTATGCGAGGGCGTTAAGATCCGCTTTACGGATATCGGTCACCTTCTCGGATCCGCAAGTATCGAAGTGTGGATCACCGAGGATGACAATACCAAAAAGATAGTATTTTCCGGTGATATCGGAAATCATATGCAGCCCCTTATCAAGGATCCCATTCCTACGAAGGAGGCTGATTACGTTGTCATGGAATCCACATATGGCGACAGGGATCATCCCGAACCCGAAGGTGATTTTGAGACCATGCTCGCCGACATCATCCAGAGAACATTTGATAAAGGCGGAAATGTTGTCATTCCTTCCTTTGCCGTAGGCAGGACCCAGGAACTTCTGTATTTCCTCAGAAGGATCAAAGTTGGTAAGAAGATCAAGGGACACGAGAACTTCCCCGTATATGTGGACTCACCCCTTGCCGTGGATGCCACCGAGATCTTCAATGCCAACCGCATGGACTGCTTCTCGGATGAAGCGATGGAGCTTGTAAAGCAGGGCATCAACCCGATCTCTTTTGCGGGACTTAAGCTTGCGATCACAAGTGAAGAATCAAGGGACATCAATTTCATCGAAGAACCCAAGGTCATAATCTCCGCATCGGGTATGTGTGAAGCGGGACGTATCAGACATCATCTTAAGCACAATCTCTGGAGACCCGAATGTACCATCCTGTTCGTGGGATATCAGGCCAACGGAACCCTGGGACGTGCGATCGTTGAAGGCGCAGAGACCGTAAAGCTTTTCGGCGAGGAGATAGAAGTAAGAGCCAAGATCGAACAGCTCAGAGGTCTTTCCGGACATGCCGGAAAATCCGGACTTATCTGGTGGATCTCGCAGTTTGAAGAAAAGCCCAAGAAGGTATTCATCGTTCACGGCGAAGATGCGGTTGCAACACAGTTTGCAGAGACACTTAAGATAGAGTACGGTCAGCGTGCCGTAGCTCCCTACAGCGGATCCGAATTCGACCTTGCTGCGGGAAGATTCACCTACGAAGCTACTCCCATCCCCAAGGCCAAGAAGGCTGCCAAAGTCGTATCCGGCGTTTATGCACGTCTTGTTGCTGCAGGCCAGAGACTTATGGCTATCATCAAGGGAATGGACGGTGCGCCTAACAAGGAGATCGGAAGATTCGCCGATCAGATCACATCCCTTTGTGAAAAGTATGATGACAGAAAATAAAAGGATGAGTTTTATTTATGAGTTATGCAGATGAAGTATTCATAGAAACCTGCAGGGATATTCTGGAGAACGGTACCAGTACCGAAGGCCAGAAGGTACGTCCCCACTGGGAAGACGGAACTCCCGCATATACGATCAAGAAATTCGGTGTTGTGAACAGATACGATCTCAGCAGGGAATTTCCTATCATGACACTGCGCCGTACCGGACTTAAATCCGCTACGGACGAGATGCTCTGGATATGGCAGAGAAAGAGCAACAATATCCATGATCTCGGATCCCATATCTGGGATGAGTGGGCCGATGAGAACGGATCCATCGGAAAAGCTTACGGATATCAGATGGGCGTTAAGCATGAATACCGTGAGGGCATGATGGACCAGGTCGACCGTGTGATCTATGATCTTAAGAACAACCCGTTCTCGAGAAGGATCCTTACCAACATCTATGTTTTCCAGGATCTTCACGAGATGAATCTGTACCCCTGTGCTTATTCAATGACATTCAATGTCACCCAGAAGAACGGGGATGACAAGCTCACGCTCAATGCAATCCTGAACCAGCGTTCACAGGATATGCTCGCAGCCAATAACTGGAACATCGTACAGTATGCGGTACTTGTCCATATGCTCGCCCAGGTATGTGATATGAGAGTGGGTGAACTTGTACATGTCATCGCGGATTGCCACATCTATGACAGGCATATCCCTCTTATCGAGGAGATGCTGAAAAGAGAACCTCTGCCTGCGCCGAAGTTCATCTTGAATCCCGATGTACATGATTTCTATGAATTTACCGCTGATGACGTTTCACTTGAGAATTATCAGCATCATGAGCAGATCAGGAACATACCCATCGCAATCTGAGGTGAAATGAGTCACGGGGACAGTCCCCACTGACTCATATCATGAGTCAGGAGGGACTGTCCCCGTGACTCACCATTAAGGAGTAGTGACTTACATGACTATAATTGTTGCAGCCGATGAGAAGTGGGGAATCGGAAACAAGGACGAGCTTCTTGTCAGGATCAAGGAAGACCATAAGAACTTCAAGGAACTTACTACAGGTCATACCGTAATACTCGGAAGAAAAACTCTTTCGACATTTCCCGGTGGCCTTCCCCTCAAGAACAGAACCAACATCATCATGAGCCGTGATCCCGGATACAGTGTGGAGGGAGCAAAGGTTGCCCACAGCGTTGATGAGCTTCTTGAGATGGTAAAGGATATCGATGATGAAGTCTTTGTCATCGGCGGAGGCACGATCTATGACCAGCTTCTTCCCTATTGCGACAAAGCGATCGTAACACGCATAGATCACACATATGAAGCGGATACGTATTTACACGATCTCGATGCGGATGAAGAGTGGGAGATCACCGATACTTCCGACGAACAGACCTACTTCGACCTGACCTATCATTTCGTGACATACGAAAGAAAAAAGTAAGATCCGGATTGTGACGGATTCCGCTGTTAATCGAATAATAAAACAGCTGCACATCGGTGCAGCTGTTTTTCTATTCAAAAGTCTTCTTCGTATTCCGTTCAAGGTTCTTCATCGGTATTATCTTCGGGCTCATCTTCGGGCATCTTGAATCCGCCCGGACATCCCCTGTCATAGCGGAATACTTCACGCATTCTTGCGTAGTAGGAGAAGTAGTGATATCCGTAATCGTCGTACCTCCAGGCGTATCCGTAAGGATTACCGGAATAGACGCACAGGCAGTCGGGATGAGCCTCCGCATATTCGTCGAAGGATTCGCGTGAGACGGGATTTCCGATACAGCTGAAACGGTCGAGATCCATATCCATTATCCCGCTTATATCGCTTGTGCGAGTGAAGCTTATGTTCAGGTATTTGATCGAATCCATATCCGCTATGACGGACAGATTCTGTATATGATAGCAGCTTACCAGTTCGAGCCATGTCAGCTTGCTGCAGTTCGTAAGCGGTGTCAGATCGGAAAACTGTGCATCCGAAAGTATTACACATTCAAGATCCGGCATGTTTTCGATAAATGAAATATCAGTGATGCCGCTGTCGTGTCCCAGATCGATATAGATGACCTCATTACAATATTTCAGCGGGCCGGTCATTGAATCGTTTATTCCGTGCGTCATACGGATGACCTGATCGTCGGTGAGAGCGGACTTCCATCCGACGTGCACTCTCCACACGACTTTCGTATCCGGGAAATCCTCCCTTATCTTAGCCATTATCTCATCATCGATACCGCAGTCATCGAGAAGGAAATATTCACATTTATCAAGCACCGTAAGAGCCTGACGGATCGTCTCTTCGCCATCGTTACCGATCTCTGCCTTTACGTAGCTTACTTCGGTATCTTCCGTGGTCAGGTGCCGGTCATACATATCGAATTCATATACGAAATGGACATCCGGAACGGCTTCCTTAAGTACGCAAACCGCTTCGAGTGAAAGCAGCGGATCACCTTCGGACGGCATAAGACCGACTTCTTCCAGTTCCGGCATTTCGGCGAGAATACCGCTGACTTCCTCTATGTCTTCCGGTGCCATATCGGACAGATCAAGGGTGGTTTCGTCAATATTGTATTCTTTTCCGAGGATCGTGACCGTTTCGGGCACGATAACCTCGGGTTCGGACTCGGGTTCAGGTTCTGCAGGAACTTCGGGCTGCATGGGAACTGCCTGGTTTTCCGAGACATTTCCGGTGTTTGTGTCGCCTGCCGGAGTTCCCTGGGTCTGTGAACAGGCGCACAGTACGATCACCAGTCCCGTAAGGGGCAGGAAGCGTAAGAATCTGTTTATTATGGGATGATCTGTCATCGGTTTTTCCATTCTGATAACGGCCTTTTCTGTATATTTTCCGGGGTGGTTGGTAAAAACACATCCGAACATAGAATATTGTACCAAAAACCGCATTGTGCTAAAATATTTAAAAGTTTTTTTTATTTTATTTATTAAAGAAAGAAGGCTACAGATATGGAAAAGAAAGACATTGACTGGGGTAATTTAGGTTTCGGATACATCAAGACCGATTATCGCTATGTATCCAACTTCAAGGACGGAAAGTGGGACGACGGTGAGATCACTACCGACGATAAGGTGGTGCTTAATGAGTGTGCCGGCGTTCTTCAATATGCCCAGACCGTATTTGAAGGCCTTAAGGCATATACCACCGAAGACGGAAGGATCGTTACATTCCGCCCCGACCTGAATGCGGAGCGTCTCAATCAGTCTGCTGCAAGACTTGAAATGCCCGTTCTTCCCGAGGGAAGATTCATCGATGCCGTTGAGAAGACCATTAAGGCCAATGCTGCATTCGTACCTCCTTACGGAAGCGGTGCAACTCTTTATGTAAGACCTTATATGTTCGGATCAAATCCCGTTATCGGTGTTAAGCCCGCTGATGAATATCAGTTCAGGATCCTTGTTACACCCGTAGGACCTTACTTCAAGGGCGGCGCTAAGCCCATCGTCATCAAGGTGTCCGATTTCGACCGTGCGGCACCGCACGGAACCGGTAACATCAAGGCCGGACTTAACTATGCAATGAGCCTTCATGCGATCGTTACCGCACATGCTGAAGGATTTGCCGAGAATATGTATCTCGATGCCGCAACCAGGACCAAGGTTGAGGAGACCGGCGGAGCTAACTTCCTCTTTGTCACCAAGGACGGAAAGGTTGTCACTCCCAAGTCAAACAGCATTCTTCCTTCCATCACCAGAAGAAGCCTCATCCAGGTAGCAAGAGATTATCTCGGACTTGAAGCAGAGGAAAGAGAGATCACTCTCGAGGAAGTTGCGGATATGGCAGAGTGCGGACTTTGCGGAACCGCAGCAGTCATTTCTCCTGTCGGCAAGATCAACGATCACGGCAGAGAGATCTGCTTCCCCAGCGGAATGGAGGAGATGGGACCTGTCACCAAGAAGCTCTACGACACTCTCACCGGAATCCAGATGGGACGCCTCGAAGCTCCCGAAGGATGGGTACACGAGATCAAGCTTTGATCTGTTTTTTGATCTATGTTTCAAAAGTTTTTCAAAGGAAAAATTTCAAAAGCCTTCTGCCTGCTTGTCGCCCTTATAACCCTGTGCGGTTGCGGCGGCACGCAGGTGGTGCTGACTACAGGCTTTAACAAGGATGAGATATTCATCGTCGGAAGTGAAAGCTGCAGCATACAGGAACTTGAGATCTACCTGACCAATATCCAGAACACATACGAGAATGTGTACGGAGAGGAGATCTGGAACGTTACATCGGACGGCGTTACCTTTGAAGACAGCATAAAAAATACCGCCCTTGCGGAACTTGCCCAGGTCAAGACCATGTATCTCATGGCAACGGACAGAGGACTTTCGCTTGATCCCGAAAAACAGATCCTCGTCAAAAATGCGGCGGAAAGCTATTATGCTTCGCTTAATGATGCCGAGATAGAAGCGATGGGCGCGAGCGAAGAGCTGATAGAGAAGATGTATTATCAGATCGCACTTGCCCAGACCGCTTATGATGAGATCATAAGGGATATTTCACCGGAGATATCCGATGACGAAGCAAGGTATGTAAAGGTCAGGATCATATATATGAGGACGGCGTACAGGAACGGTGATTCGCTGATCCCGTATACCAACAGTGATTACGAGCGTGTATATGCCAATCTGAATGATATACGCACGGGATTGCTTGAAGGGCAGCTGGATTTTGAAACCGAGGCTGCAAGATATAACGAAGCGGAAGAAAACGTCATCTCTTTCGGTAAGGGTATGATGGATCCCGCAATAGAGGAAGAAGCTTTCTCACTGGCGAATGACGAGATAAGCGAAATAGTAAAAACTTCCGACGGTCTGTATCTTATGCAATGCATCAGTACACTTGACAGAGCGCAGACCGACGCCAACAAGGTTCTCATTACAGAGAAACTTAAGGATGAAGCATTCGAGACTGTTTATAACGAATTTCTTGACAGTCTTATCAGAAATCTGAATACGGAACTGTGGAAAACAGTAACTCTTAATTCCGATCCACAGATCACGACAAGCAGCTTTTTTGAAATCTACGATAATTATCTGGGCAGTGGGGAGACCGATGGTTAAGCGTAAATTCGTAAGTACAAGAGTTCTGCAGCCGGGAATGAAGATCGATCAGGCCATTCTCGATAAAACAGGACGCGAACTCATAGCCAAAGGTGCGTATCTTGACGATTTCCAGATAGAGTATCTTCAGAAAAAATCAATAGGCGGGATATATGTCTCGGAGGGAGAACCCGATCCCGATGAGATCCATTCACTCGAAGCAAATCTTCCCGCATACACCAAGGAATTAATTGAAAAGAGCCGTGTAGAAGACAAGAGCAAGGTCACGCTCAGCAACGAAGTTATCAAGCGCGTTGGTGAGGGTGTACAGTTTTTGTACGATAATGTCGAGTCCGAACATTTCCTTGAAGCCACCAACAATGTTACCGGTGAACTTGTAAAAGCGATCGAATCCAATAATGCGATCGCTGTCGATATAAACCTTATCAAGGTCAGCGATGAATACACATTTAAACACAGTGTTGACGTTGCAACCATGGGAATGATAATAGGCAGGAATTACGGACTCTCCGCCGAGGAGCTGAGGGACATAGGTGTTTCCGGACTGCTTCACGATCTCGGAAAATCCAACATTCCTCTTGAGATCCTTAATAAACCCGGCAAGCTCGATGATGACGAATTTGCACTTATGAAGCAGCATTCTCTTTTCGGATTTAAGATCCTCAAGGAGAAAAATGCATTCAACGAAAATATTATGAAAGGCGTTCTCCAGCATCATGAGAAGATGAACGGCAAGGGATATCCTCTCGGCGTTACCGGGGATGCCATCAGCAAGTTTGCAAGGATATTATCGGTTGCGGATATCTACGATGCGCTTGTAACGGAAAGACCGTACAAAAAAGGCTTCCCGAAAAGAGAAGCCCTTGAGATGATATTCGGTATGTCTACGGAACTCGATAATAAAGCGATATCAAGCTTTATGAATTCGGTCATTATCTTCCCTGTCGATTCCTATGTCACACTTTCAAACGGCGAAACCGGAAAGGTTGTGGCGAACAATCCGGGATATCCGATGCGTCCCGTCGTCATCGGTTTCAAGACCGGCAAGAAATACAATCTGCTCGAAGATATAAACTGTGCTTCGATGGTAATAGAGTAAATATCAGCTTGTAAAGAAGCTGATATTTTCTTTTAGTTCGGAAGCAAGCTGACGGAGCTGTCCCGCAGATTCGCTTATCAGGCTGAAGGTTGCATTCAGTTCCTCCATCGATGCGTTTGTTTCCTGGGTTGATGCCGCATTTTCTTCCGATACAGCGGAAAGCTCGGTGATGATCGTTACGAGTGATTCCTTGGAAGCAAGGAGGTTCTTGATCTGTACGGAGATCTCTTCGGTCTCTTCAGCAATGGCATTTACTTCATCCGCCATTTCTTCAACATCTTTTCCCGTCTCGTCGATATGTGCGTTCTGCTTTTCAAATCCGACATTCATCTTCTCGATGATCTCAACGGATTTCTGTGATTCTTCAACAAGATTGCTTACTATCTTTGAAATGCTTACTGCGGCATTACCCGACTGATCCGCGAGATTACCTATCTCGGTTGCGACAACGGCGAAGCCTCTGCCCGATTCTCCCGCTCTAGCGGCTTCGATCGATGCGTTGAGTGAGAGGAGATTGGTCTGTGATGAGATCTCCGTGATTATCTTGGATGCCTGCGAAATGCTTCCTACCGCTTCATTGGTGGCGGAGATCTGTGCATGTATATCCTTCATGTTTTCTATGACCTCGGCGTTCTGGTCAAGGAGTACACGCATGGTAGCCATTGTCTCGTCGCACTTTTTCTTCATGCTCTCTGTCTTGGAAGCAAGAACTTCGATTATGGCATTTATCGCACCGATATTCTTTTCAATGTCCGAGGTATTGTTGGATGCGACTTCAACGCTTTCCGCCTGTCCTATCGCACCCTGTGATATTTCCTCGACAGCCTGCGATACCTGGTTTGATGCGGCGGTAGCCTGATCGGAGGAATCCGAAAGTTCGATGCCGGATGCGGTCAGCATATCCGACATTTCCTTGGTGCGTCCGATGATCTCCCTGAGCTCATCGGAAAGGTTTTTGGCGGACTTGTGGATCTGTCCGAGCTCATCGCTTCCCATCTGTTTCTCATCGGGGAATTCATGCGTAAGGTCTCCGGCTGCAAGAGCATCAAGAGATACGGTAACACTTTTGATCGAGGTATTGATCTGTCTGAGTATGAGAAGCACGAATGCGATCAGCGCAGCTATGACGACGGCATAGACGACGGAATAGGAGATGATGGCCGCGCGGTTCTGTGCGGCAAGTGCGGCACGCTCCTGTTCGGACCATAATTCCGTTATTTCCTGCATATTGTCGAGATGTCTTCTTGCAGTGGTGAATGTCGTCTGGTAATGGAACCATGAACCCTTATCGGTTTCGATGTCATACTGCTGTTCCCATCTTTCGAACGATTCAAGGAATGCCTGATAGGCTTCTTCGAATGTTTCGCCTTCTTCACATGTGATGCCGGTATAAAGAAGCTCATTGGTTGATGCAATCGATGCGGCTTCATTTACATTATCCAGTATCAGCTGCCTGCTTTCATGGTATTGCCTGAGGGCACTCGGAGTCATGCTCTCGAACATTCCGGTGGTGTTATGGAAATCATAATAGAATGTAGCGCTGTTCAGAGTCTGATACAGATCCCTGTCGGCGCTCAGAAGACCGCTGTTTACCTTGTAGAGCATATCGTAATATACACCGGTGATATCATTCTCGGTCTTGGTGACTTTGATGCCGGTCATGATCACCGAAACGATGATCGCGATGATGAGAGGTATGGACAGCGCAAAGAGCTTCCATCTCATTTTGATGTTTTTCAATCTGTTCATATTCATGCCCTCTTTTGCCGGATGATCTGATCACGGAAAACGTTTCCGATATACATTGATTATCCTTCAAAAAGGCAGTGCATGTCTATAAAAAATAAAAATTTAACAAAAAGCGGGAGATGCAGTATCAGTTACATTACCGTATAGACCCAGTCGGATCTGACTGACCCTTTGCCTTCGACAAACCATCTGTGATCTCTTTCCGAATAGAAGACAAAAGCGTTCCTGCCGCATATCCTGCAGGTGTAACGGATGCCCATGCCTCCGCCGCCCGTCGATACGGCGCGGCATACGTTCAGAACCTTGTCCACACGGAATCTGGTTCCGTCCGTCCAGGATATCTGTACCGGTTCCATACGGCCTTCTTTATCGAATTTTGCCGTGACATCCACGTATACCTTGCTCATTTCCCTCTCCGAACATATGTTTGTATATGCATTCTATATTTGTATCAAGTCATATTCAATCGAACAGTTTATTAATTTTGTCTTTTATGCAAGGTACGATATAATAAATGAAATGCGAATCTAAAGGAAATAAACGGATCACGGTATGTTTTTTGAGATACTAAAAGAATGTTTTCTTAGAATGGATCATGTCCTTCCGAAGCTTCCGGCGGGACATGTTAGGCTTCTGTATATACTTATCGCTTTTGTTGTTGCGGCACTTCTTCTTGCCGTCTTTTTTTCCGTGAGAAGATCCCTGCGATTTCTTCCTGCCGTCATAAGCATTCTGACTGCAGCCGCGGTTCTTGTGATATGCATCTTTTACCCGGAGCTTGACCTTCTGTATGCGCATCCCGCGGGAGACCCTGCGGAAAAGACGGATGCTTTTCTGACTGCCGTAAACGAAGGACGCATAGGTGATGCTTACGATATCCTCTATGGAACGGTTTCGACGGATCGCTCCGGTGCGGAGGGAGCCCGGGCGGTATTCGGAGATGATACCGCCGCCATGTATTACAGCTTTCTTACAAAGAGTTTCAGATGCGAATATACGGGGGAGATCAATGTCATCGATCTTAATGCATTTGTCCCCGTCCGAGTATGGTATGCGGATATGACCGATGCGTCCGCAAGGATAGACGAAGGCTTTGATGTACAGCTTGACCGTGTGGTTCAGGCTAATTCGAGGAAGGATGTTTACGGCGATGACGATTCCTATGAAGGATGGGTCATCGAGCAGGCATATACGGATGCTGCGGCCGGGGTGCTTTCAGGTGATGCGCCTGAGTGCTGCAGGGATATGGTGATCACCCTTTCCTATGCAGACGGAGACTGGATGATCGATCCGAGCGATGAACTGCTTGATATACTCGGCGGAGGAGTGTGCCCGGGTGCATCGTCCGAAAAAAATCTTTCCGAGAAGATCGCACTTTATGCCAACAATTCGAAATCAAACATCCTTGCAGATCTTGTATATATTCCCAAGCTCTATTCGATACCCGAGGATGCGCTGTGCGGATATGAGCCCTGCGAGGATAAGTATCATGAACTTGAGGATCCGCATCTTATCACCGAAGCAATCGCAGGCAGTGAGCATCTGATAGGTGACGCGGATCTTGTGTTCGATCCGGATGTCACATTTGCAACGGGACAGAGGATCTACTATTACGCCGATGATTCGATATTTGCGATAGTATGGAAGGAATACTGCAATAACTGTTACTGTAATTTTGCGGAAGTATTCATATCAGATCCCAGCCAGCTGAAAAGAAAGATCGCCGGAGATACCTACGGATACGGCACGCAGCTGTATGCATCTTCAATGGCGGCGCAGGCAAATGCGGTTGTGGCGATGAACGGGGATTTCTATAAGTTCAGGCCGCTCGGACTGTGTGTTTATGACAGAACCGTTTACAGGTGCGAAGCTGCAAGCCTTGATACATGCTTTTTCGATACGCAGGGAAATATGATCTTTTCCTATGCGGGAGAGCTTACGGATAAGGATGAGGCACAGAGATTTGTCGATGAGAATGATATCCTCTTTTCGGTGTCGTTCGGTCCCGTGCTCATAGATAACGGTGTCCCGAAGGAAAACCTGAATTACCGCATCGGCGAGACGATGCAGAGGTATTCGCGCTCGGCGATCGGCCAGCTGGGACAAAACCATTATCTTCTTATGACCATAGGACATGTATATCCGTATAAGGAATGCTGTACCCTTAAAGGTGCCCAGGACATAATGCTCCTAAAGGGATGCGTGAACGCCTACACTCTCGACGGAGGACAGACGGCTGAGCTGATATGGAGAGACAGGCCATACAGTTATGTTGACTGGGGAGTCGAGAGAACGATAAGCGACATAATCTATTTTGCGACAGCTGTACCGGAGGACGAGCAATGAATCTTGATACCGTTACAGCAGTATACGCAGGAAATGTAAGGATCGGATACGGCGTGATCATTGCCGCATTGTCATTCATATCATCGTGGTTCATGACATGCAGCCTTGTATGTACCGGGAAGGAAGAGCGTTCCGTTAAGGTAAGACGATCTGCATCACTTGTGATCTATGCCGCATCTTCACTTGTTTCGGCTTTATTTTTCGGACGGCTCATACACTGGTACAGTCATTATGAAACTTACGAAGGATTGTCCGGAGCATTTGCGGACGTTGAAGGAAGATATCATGAAGCGGGCATAATGTTTGGTTTTATCCTGTCGGCCGGTCTGTGCGTTCTTATATCCGGCAGGAAGCTTCACAAAAAGATGATGAGCGCATGTGCTGCGGGACAGATGCTCTTTATGATGCTTGCATCACTTGTCTCGATGTTCAGTGATTCCGACAGGGGTAAAGCGGTCATAACCGATGGAGCTTATCAGAGACTTCCTTTCAGCTATGTCACATATCTTTCCGACGGAAGCGTGCAGTACAGGACGGCGGTGTTTTTCTGGAAGTTCATGATACTCGGGATCATAACGGTCGTATCGCTGATCCTGTATTATAAAGGCAGATCCGCAGTTGAGACATATGTATGCTATTTTGCAGCCATGGCTTTACTGGACAGCGCGAGATATGATGCATCCTTCTTAAGATCCAACGGATTTGTAAGTCTTATGCAGATCGTGTCGGGAGTCTTCCTTATCATCACGTTCACCGTATGCATGATAAGATCGGCTAAGGCGCGCGGATTCCATGCGTATCATGTACTGTTTGTGCTTGCATTTCTGTCGGGTCTGTCGCTGACGGGATATATGGAATATTATGTGCAGAGACACGGAAATCTGTATATATACTGTTATTCGATCATGGCCGCGGCATGTATGGTGATGATACTTTCCGTGATCACGGTACACAGAAAAAGCTGTAAGAAATCTCTTGAAGGAGAAAACGATAAATGAAGTATTTAAAAGCAATTGGAATTTCCGTATTGGCGATAGTGCTGCTCGTTGCTTCGCAGCTTCTTGCCGATGAGATATCGTCCGGAGCGCTTCAGCTTGGGGTGCCGGTATGGATATGTGATCTTGCGTGTGGAATACTTTATCCCGTTTTTGCACTTCTGATCGCAAAATATTTTATGGAGAAGGTACTGCATCAGAAATTGTCGGATAACGGGATCACAAGTTTCAGACTTGAGCTCAAATGGGTGGTGCTTGCATTCCTGCTTCCGCTCGCCGTGATGGCAATCTATCTGCTGATATTCCCCGGTGAATATGTCACCTCCGGAGTGACCAATGAAAGAGTATTCGAGACGGTGATCATCGGAGTGTTCTATACTGGAATCGCGGCGGGAATAGTGGAGGAGATGGTATTCAGGGGATTCATTTTCCATTCGCTTGAAAGAGCGTGGAATACAAAGGTTGCCCTGATCGTACCGTCACTTCTTTTCGGAGTGATCCATATCATCGGAAGGGATTATTCCGTGGGAAGCTGTCTGCTGGTTATACTTGCCGGCACTGCGGTTGGAATAATGTTTTCGCTGATAATGATGGAAAGCGGATCGATATGGTGCAGTGCTTTTGTTCATGCAATGTGGAACATCATAATCATCGGAGGAGTACTGACGGTATCGGATGCACCTGACGAATTCTCCCTGGTCACATATGTTCTGAAGATGAAATCTTTTGCGATAACCGGAGGTGAATTCGGTATTGAATCTTCCGTGATCGCACTTGCGGGATATGTGATCGTTTCGTTTGTTGCGATCCTTATGCTCAGAAAGCACGGATATAAAACCGATATAAAAGACTGCCAGGAGACCGGTGATGAAGGATGAACTTAGCGATAAAAAGAGAACAGTGATAGGAGTATTCCTGCTGACGGTTCTTGGAGCATTCATAGGCTGGGTCTATGAGATGATATTCTACAGGATTGATCTCGGATATTTCATCAAGAGGGGACACGGCTTCGGACCGTGGCTTCCGATCTATGCGTTCGGCGCCCTCGGACTTACGCTCATCGTTATCAGGAAAAAGATCCGGCCCGCGATACTTTTCATAATATCGGTAATAGGCTCCGGGATCATTGAGTATGTGACCGGCTGGGTGCTTTATAATCTTATGGGCGGAGTAAGACTCTGGGATTACAACACGGAGATCTGGAACTGGGGTAATATAGACGGATTTGTATGTGCCAGATCCGTACTCATATTCGGAGTGTTCGGAAGCATATACGGCGCGCTTGTCATACCTAAGTTCATGGAATTCATACGGAAGGCAAATGCACGCGTGCTCGTTATTTTTTCATCCGTTCTTGCTGTCATTGTGGGAGCCGATGTCATTTACGGATATATCATCAAGACTATCATAAACGGCGGATTATAAAACGCAGACCGGAATGTGACGGATCAATACGTGCTGTGAGAAAGCGGGATACAGTAAGATGAGATTATTGTTATTTTTCATAGTTGTTGCCGTGATCATGTTTTTCGTGATCACTGCTTTGATAAGCGGAGTGCAGAAAAAGAAATGCAAGGGTGTTTCGACGGCACGCTTCATGTATGCCGACTGCAACGAATCTCCGAATCCTCAGAAGGTTCCTAATGTCTGGATACCGGTTTATGAATTTGTTGTCGGGGATACCGTATATATGGTCAGACTTGGCAGGACCGGTCCGAGTGAGAAATCTTTTCCGTTTGAAGCCCGGGTAATATACAATACCGATGATCCCGGTATCTGTTTTATCGATGGTGCAAGAGGAAAGGTCATATCCAGGCACGATGATCCGGACAGACGAGCTTCTCAGGAAAAAGAAGACATGACAAAAAAAGAAGACGATCCGTGGGGAGCGTACGATGACGATTCACGTTACGATTATTTCACACGTACGTGATATTCAGATATTGCTTCCGAGCCATATCCTTGCGATAAGGTCGATGAAGAATAAAACTGCAATGATGATGAAACCGATGTTGTGAGCTTTGGAATCGCGGAATTTTTTCTGAAGCCTGATGATCCCGCGATGGATCACACATATCGCAAGCCAGATCAGGAATCCGAACATCAGCGAAGGAACGAGTGCAATTCTTCCGTCGAAGTTAAGGAATTCCGCATGATAATCCCACATAGGTGCTCCGCCTGCGGCTTCGATGATATAGCTGGCGATGAGCTCCGCAGTCGCGGCAACTACCGCACCTACGATGAAAACGAGAAGAGGTTTTTTGATCTTCAGAAGAGTGAAGATTCCGAGAATGATGAAAAAGCCTATTCCGTATATGGGAAGCCAGGGTCCGAATAAAAAGCCGCGGTTGATGAATCCCCTGCGGTGATATATCATGCAGCACCATACGGATTCATATACCCAGCCGAAGAAACAATATACGAGGAAGTATTCCATATAGTCACGGAACAGATTCCAGAGTTTTGCTTTTTTATCATTACCGTTCATGACAATTCTCCGATCGTTTTGATCATATCATATCTACTTTACCACGTATCCGCGCAAAATAGAATGCACACATACATAACCGAAGATCATGAAGATAACGGAACTGAAATATTCTCAGACAAATACATATCTGATACTCGGAGAGAAGGGCAGTCTTTTACTCGATACCGGATGGGCCGGAACATTCCCTGACTTCTGCAGATGCATCGGTGAAGCCGGAGTGAAGATCTCTGACATAAATATGATCCTCATATCCCATTATCATCCCGATCATATCGGCATAGCGCAGGAGATAGCGGATAACGGTCCTGTCATTGCCGTATGCGATATACAGAAAAGCTTCATCCATTCATCCGATCATATCTTCGAAAAAGAAAACAGGAAAGACTATAAACCGATAGATGATTCGAAGATCCGTCTGTTCGATATCTCCGAAGGGCGCAGACTTCTCGATGAACTCGGCATCTCCGGTGAGATCATCCATACGCCCGGTCACAGTGATGACAGCATTTCTCTTTTGCTGGATTCGGGAGAACTTTTCGTAGGTGACCTGAATCCTCTGTATGAGCTTGAACTTCACAAGGGCACGGTTATCGGAGACAACTGGGATAAGCTGCTTGCCCGCAAGCCGAAAGTGATATATTACGGACATGCGAAAACATTTTTCATCACCGGAGATGCGGGCGGATCCGCGTCCTCAGCGGAGAGGTGTGAATCCGGGAGCGATACGGGCAGGCGCCCATTCGGGTTGTTCGGAAAAAGACCGGAGCACAACACACTGTCCGAAAAAGAAGATCTTGTGGGAAAAATAATAAAGCATATCGATAAGGGTTATGGCATAGATCATATCTGCAGAAAGACAGGAGCGGATAAAGAATTCGTCGGCGATGTAATGAGGATGTATCTGACACATCCCGGAGTTTCCGTGCAGGGAATCCTGGACAGGATCGAAATAAAGGGAAGATAGTAAAAATCCTCTTAAAAGTGCCGTATTTTATTGACAAAAACGGTCCATTATGATAAAAATGAGAACGGTTCTCAATTTGAATTTGAGAATTGTTCTCATTTTATTTTGGAGCAAATTACATGCCTGCAGGTTCTACATACAAAACCAAACAGCGTGAGATTCTTCTCAAATATCTCGAAAAGCATGCCGGCGATCATATCACGGCAGGAGATGTGTGCGAGTATTTCAAGGGTCAGGATGTATCCATCGGACAGGCAACCGTCTACCGTCAGCTCGAAAAGCTTGTCGATGAAGGTCTTCTGAATAAATACATCATGGAGGCTTCGGGACCCGCATGTTTTGAATATGTGGGAATGAGAGTTCATAAAAAGGGCAAGACCTGCTTTCACTGTAAATGTGAAAAATGCGGAAAGCTCATACATCTTCAGTGTGAAGAATTAAAAGAGATCGGAAAGCATCTCAGCGAAGAACACGGTTTTAAACTGAATCCTCTGAGAACCGTTTTTTACGGTATCTGCGAAGAGTGCGGAAAGAAGGAAGAAGATGCGAAATAACAGATCGAAGCTTCTGCCTTTTATCCTTTCAGTACTGATGATGCTGTTCATGGTCTTTGCCGCATTCTATATAGCGGAAGAATCCGTTCATGAATGTGAAGGCGAAGAGTGCTCCGTCTGTGAGTGCATACATATATGCGAAGGCATATTGTATCAGAGCCGGGGAGCGGAATTTATCCTTATCTCCGCAGCAGCGGCGTATGTATTTATATGTCTGATCAAAAAGAATACCGGATTCGGTTTATCATATGACACACTGGTTTCGGAAAAGATACGTATGGACAATTGATGTTCCTCCGTACATGTAAGCGTTTGATAAATTATTACGGAGGCAATGATTTTATTATGAAAAAGATATTAGCATATTTACTTACAGCTTTAATGATAATAGGTACACTCGGCGGCTGTTCATCGACCGCAGGCGCATCCGCCGGAAATGACGGATTGAGCATTGTCGTAACCATCTTTCCCGAGTACGACTGGGTGATGAATGTACTCGGTGATAATCCCGCAGGTGCGGAGGTTACGCTCCTTCTTAATAACGGAGTCGATCTTCACAGCTTTCAGCCAAATGCTGATGATATAATGAAGATCTCAACCTGTGATCTGTTCATCTATGTCGGAGGAGAATCCGACGGATGGGTCGATGATGCGCTCAGTGAAGCAATCAATAAGGATATGGTAGTTATTAACCTTCTCGAAGAACTCGGAGATTCCGTCAAGGAAGAGGAGCTTGTTGAAGGCATGCAGGAAGAAGATGAGCACGATCATGAGCATAACCACGATGAAGATGATGACGAGCATGAACATCATCATCACGACGAGGATGAGGTTGAATATGATGAGCATGTATGGCTCTCTCTGAAGAATGCTATCAAGATCACGGAAAGCATATCTCATTCACTCCAGACCATTGACCCGAATAATGCGATCGCTTACGCCGAAAACTCCGCTGAGTATATAAGAAAACTGTCTGCTCTTGATGATAAATATGAAGAAGCGGTGCAAAGTGCATCCGGAAATACTCTTCTTTTCGGCGACCGTTTCCCTTTCCGTTATATGACGGATGATTATGACCTTAACTATTATGCGGCATTCGTAGGATGCTCCGCTGAGTCTGAGGCAAGCTTTGAGACGATCACCTTCCTTTCCGGAAAGGTTGACGAACTCGGTCTCGGATGTGTTCTTACCATCGAGGGAAAAGATCACAGCATTGCGGAGACCATAATACAGAATACCGCTTCAAAGGATCAGAAGATCCTTACACTTGATTCCATGCAGTCCGTGACATCGGCGGATATCGCAAACGGAGTGACATATCTTTCGCTTATGAAAGAAAATCTGGAAGTATTGAAGGAAGCACTTTCGTACTGACGATCGGAGGAATATAAAATGGCTCTTCTCACCGTTAAAGATCTGACCGTAGGATACGGATCACAGATCGTTGCGGAAAATATCAATTTCGAAGTAAAGGCCGGTGATTATCTGTGCATCGTGGGCGAGAACGGATCGGGTAAATCCACGCTCATGAAGACTCTTCTCGGCCTTCAGAAGCCTGTTAAGGGCGAGATAATCGCAGGAGAGGGACTCAGGGAAAATGAGATCGGATATCTTCCCCAGCAGACCCAGGTACAGAGAGATTTTCCCGCGTCGGTGAGAGAAGTCGTTTTGTCCGGATGTCAAGGGAGGGGAGGATTCAGACCCTTCTACAGTGCGGAGGACAAAAAGAAAGCATCGGAAAATATGGAGAAGATGGGAATAACGGATCTGGCACAGAAATGCTACAGAGAGTTATCCGGCGGACAGCAGCAGAGAGTCCTTCTTGCAAGAGCGCTCTGTGCGACAAGAAAGCTCCTTCTTCTCGATGAGCCCGTTTCGGGACTCGATCCCAAGGTCACTGCGGAGATGTATGCGCTGATCTCGGAGCTTCACAAAGAGAAAGTAACGATAATAATGATATCCCATGACATCGGGACCGCAGTCAATTATGCGGATCACATTCTGCATGTCGGAGACAATGTCTTCTTCGGAACAAGGGATGAATATCTCGGAAGCAAAGCAGGCAAGTTCTTCCTTATGATGCAGTCGAGAGAACTCGATAATCCCGTTATGTATAAGTCCAGGACAACAATGAAGGTAAAGGAGGACAAAGATAATGGATAAATTATTCTTATACCTCCAGTATCCTTTCGTAAGATATGCGATCATAGTGGGTGTACTCATTGCACTCTGCTCATCGCTTCTCGGTGTGACACTTGTCCTCAAGAGATTTTCATATATCGGTGACGGTCTGTCACATGTTGCATTCGGAGCGATGGCGATCGCAGCGGTATTCAATCTTACCAACAATATGCTTATCGTAATGCCGATAACCATTGTCAGTGCAGTCCTTCTTCTCAGAACGGGACAGAATGCGAAGATAAAGGGTGATGCTGCCATCGCGATGATCTCTGTCGGTGCGCTTGCATTCGGCTATCTGCTCATGAACATATTCCCTACATCATCGAACATTTCGGGTGATGTGTGCTCGACACTTTTTGGTTCTATGTCGATCCTTACGTTAAAGGGTGCCGAAGTATGGCTGTGCGTTATATTGTCGGTGATCGTTGTCGTGACTTTTGTTCTGTTCTACAACAGGATCTTCGCGGTAACATTCGATGAGAATTTTGCAAAAGCCACCGGAACCCGAACGGATTTGTATAATCTGATCATCGCCGTGATAACCGCAGTGATCATCGTGCTTGCAATGAACCTCGTAGGTTCGCTCCTTATATCCGCACTTGTGATCTTCCCCGCGCTTTCCGCAATGAAGCTTTTTAAAAGTTTTAAAAGTGTTACAATATGTTCTGCCGTACTGTCGGTAATATGCGCACTTACGGGAATGATCGTTTCGATAGTTGCGGGCACTCCGGTAGGTTCCACAATAGTTGCGGCCGACATGATCGTATTCGGAATATGCTGTCTGATCGGCTTGGTCCGTGGAGTAAACAGATGAAAAAGAAAACTTTTTTATCAATTTTATTATGTACGGCAGTCCTGCTTACAGGATGCGGAAACAGTGCTTCGGCGGATCACGCCGGAAGTCAGGGTTCAGCTGTTGAAGATGCACTGCAGGCAGGCATGGCGGAATATGATGCACAGCAGTCTGATGCAGATTCCGGAAATGAGATAGTCGTTCCGCTAGATTCAAACGATCCGGCACTTTTTGATTTCGGTGACGGCACAGCTATTCAGGCAGCGGCAGAGGCACAGCCGCCCGATCCCGATGAGATGAAGGAACTGTATGAATCAACGGAAGGCGTTGATGTCGATATTACCGTACTCAATTCCGTTATGACCTATTCCCAGGTCTTCGATATGATAACCAACCCGGAAGATTATAAGGGAAAGGTTGTCAAGATGGATGGCATGTATGTGTGCAATTTCCCGAAGGAAGGAGAACCGTTTTACTGCGCATGCATCATCATGGATGCTACCGCATGCTGTTCACAGGGAATAGAATTTGAACTTGATGATACATACACATATCCCGATGATTATCCCGAGTATGAAGATACGATAACCGTCATCGGAACATTCGACACATACATGGATGGCGGATACGAGTACTGCACACTCAGAAACGCAAGACTTCTTTGACGTGAATTACCGGCAGAAATATTTTCTGCCGGTTTTCTTGACAAGTTTGGTTTATAGGTATAAACTAGCATTAGTTTACAGGAATAAACCAAAGGAGGAAATCCTTATGAAAGATATGGAACTTGCGGCTGTACAGGAAAGATTCGCCGATATCGTATGGGCAAATGAGCCTATCGCATCCGGTGATCTCGTCAAGGTATGCGAGAAGGAACTCAACTGGAAAAAGCCCACAACATATACGGTCTTAAGAAAACTTTGTGAGAAAGGTCTTCTGCAGAATGAAGACGGAATAGTTTCTTCGCTTGTAAGTAAAGATGAATTTTACTCTGCAAAGAGCAAGCAGATAGTGGAGGATTCCTACAACGGATCACTTCCCGCATTCATCGCGGCTTTTGCATCCGGTAAGAAGCTTTCGAAGAAGGATGTTGATGAGATACAGAAGATGATCAATGATTTCAAGAAAGGAGGCCACGGCAGATGAGTGCATTATTCCTTAAGATTCTGAATATGTCCCTGAACGCATCGTGGCTTATCCTTGCCGTGGTCATCGTCAGGGTTTTCCTTAAGAAATCTCCCAAATGGGTTTCGTGTCTTCTGTGGGGACTTGTAGCTTTCAGACTGATATGTCCTTTCACCATTCACAGTATGCTCAGCCTGCTGCCGAGTGATGAAGTGGTACCGAGCAATATAATGATGCAGCAGAATCCTCGGATCTATTCGGGAGTCAGGCTGTTCGACAATACGGTCAATCCGATAGTTGAGAGCGCATTCACACCCGAAGCGGGATACGGTGTAAATCCGCTGCAGGTGTTCATAGCAATAGCGTGGATCGTCTGGTTGCTCGGATTTGTCGCAATGCTTGTCTATGTACTTGTCAGCTGTCTGCTTCTTCGCAGGAGAGTCAGCGCATCCGTCAGATTATCGGAAGGCATATACGAATGTGATGAAGTTTCATCACCTTTCATTCTCGGAATATTCCGTCCCGTCATCTATGTTCCTTCGGGAATGGATCCGGAGACTCTCGAATATGTGACTGCACATGAAAGAGCACACCTTAAAAGGAATGATCATCTCTGGAAGCCTCTGGGATTTTTCCTTTTATCCGTTTACTGGTTCAATCCCTTCAGCTGGCTTGCATATGTTCTGCTTTGCAGGGATATAGAAGCCGCATGTGATGAGAAGGTTATCCATGATAAGGATATGCAGTATATGGCTGCATATTCCCAGGCTCTGCTTGACTGCAGCGTGCGCAGAAGAGTGATAGCGGCATGTCCTCTTGCATTCGGTGAGACCGATGTTAAGGGAAGAGTGAAGGGAATACTCAATTACAAAAAGCCCGCATTCTGGATCATCATCGCATCCGTAGCGGCGTGCATAGTTGTTGCGGTATGCTTTATCACGGCACCGGGCAGAAATAATGATGTGCCCGATGAGAATGCCGCAAATGCGGTCGCAGCTTCGGTTTCCGAGGTGACGGAAGATCAGCCCGTTACCGGAGAATCTTCCGGTGAAGAGTACATTGTCGTCGATCCTTTATCAACTCATGAAGTATACAGCGGCCAGATCTACAGATACAGCGGCAATGATCCGGATAAGGAATTCTGGATGGGCTTTTGCATTTCCCTCTATGATGACGGAAAATATACCTGGTACGAAGATCTTACAAGCAGTTATCTGGGATTCGGTGATTATACCATTGAGGATGACGTGCTTACGCTGATCGATGATACGTCTGCCGGGTGCGATAAGAGAGTCAACAGATTCCGTATGGATGGAGACAAGCTGTATTATATTGCGGACGGCTCCGATAATTTCCGGATGCATACACTTAAGGACGGAGAAGCATTCATTATGGATGATCCGGCGTACCTGTACGGGGAGGCTGATTATCTTAAGGGAGGCTATATATATGTTGCATTCCCGGGAGTTGTGACGGCAGCAAGATACGAGGACGGTGTAGGATATTACCTTGAGATCAAGGATGAATTTGGTGCTGTCTCGGGATTTTCGGGTCTGTACCAGATTTACGTTGACGAAGGTGATGAGGTCAAGGTCGGTGACAAGATGGCGATCAACATCAATATTCCTTTTGCACAGGCCTCGGAATTCTTTGAAAGTGAATTCTGCAGCCCCACAGACAGCTTCTTTATATCGAGACCTTTTGATCCCAACGATCATCCCGAGACGGACATTCCGGGTGCGGAGGGAACTCCGGTATATGCGGTCTGCGATGCAGAAGTTTCCGCGACAGGATTTACCGAAAGCTCCGGCAACTATATTGTATTGACCAGGGAATATGAGGGACATACAATATCCGTTATTTACAGTCACATGGAGGACATCTCCGTAGATGAAGGTGAATCAGTAAATGCGGGTGATACCGTAGGAACTCTCGGAAATACGGGAAATTCGACAGGACCTCATCTCGGAATCCAGCTGGTAGTGGATGAATGCCCGATCGATATCGCGGATTACATACAATAAATAAGACTTATTCTTACTGCCGGACAGGCTGGGCCTGTCCGGTTTTTTCGTAAATTATAAACATTTTCTAAAATTAGCACTCACCTATTGACAGTGCTAATAATGCGTGTTATATTGCATCTAGAACAAGGAAAACAAAGCGTTCAGAACACTCAAGGGTGACCATAACGGCACATCAGAACGCTTGATACAAAGGAGGAATGACTTATGATGATGTTCCCTAGTATTTATAACAACGATCTGTTTGACGATCTTTTTGATTTTCCTGTATGGAACGACAGAGACATGAAGAAAGCAGAGAAGAAGCTCTACGGCCATCATGCCGGCAACCTTATGAAGACCGATATCAAGGAGAAGGATAAGGAGTATGAGCTCCACATCGATCTCCCCGGCTTCGATAAGGATGAGATCCAGGTTTCGCTTGAAAACGGTTATCTCACCATCCAGGCTTCGAAGGGACTCGATAAGGATGAGGATGAAAAGGACGGCAAGTGGATCCACAAGGAGCGCTACGCAGGCAGCTGCATGAGACAGTTCTATGTCGGTGACGGACTTGTCCAGGAAGACATCAAGGCTGAGTTCAAGGGCGGTATCCTTAAGTTGACCGTACCCAAGAAGGAAGCACTTCCCGACAAGACACAGAATAAGTACATAGCCATTGAGGGATAATTCCCCTGACCATATTCTCCTGTGAGTAGATTCGCCGGAAAGGCCGGAGCTTAATGCTCCGGCCTTTTCTATTGTGAAACAGGGGGTGAACGGAGGAACCGTCCCCTCGTTCACCTGTCCCCTGTTCCGCTTTTTCCGCCTGTATGGTAAAATAGCCGTATGCCCGGTGATAATCTGAAAAGCAAAATATCTGCTCTTTTCTGGTCCTTTTTTTCCGAAGAGACCCATATAGCATATTTCCATCGTAAGACATTTGCGACGATGCGCCATTGGCATCTTCGCAGGTTTTATTCGAATGATCCGGACAGCTTCGTCAGGATACTCGACAGGGAATATGAAAAGCCGCATAGACTTTCCGGCATGCCTTCTTTTTCCGCGTTCATCATCGGGGATAAAGATGCTGATGCTTTCGGCCGTACTTTTGATTCCGTAAAAAACCAGTTCTGCAAAGCTGATGCAATCTGCGGCTTGTGCGGTCTGAGCGCGGACGATGCGGATAAGCAGATAAGGAGCACCGGCAGCGAATACATTGCGCTGATCCGAAACGGTAACGTCCTTGAAAAGAGAGCGTTCTACGAGTGCGGAAAAATTCTCCTGAGCGGAGAAAAGCCCGGACTCATCTATTCCGATGAAGATACCGTCATGCAGTGCGGAACGAGATTCGCACCCGACTTTAAACCTGACTATGCACCGGATCTTCTTATGTCGTACGATTATTACGGAGGGTTCGTATTCATATCGAAAGAAGCTTATGAAAAAGCCGGCGGGCTCGATGCCGAGACTGAAGGAGATCCGTATTACGATCTGTGGCTCAGGATATCCGAGAATGAGAAAGTATCCCACATAGACCGTATTCTTTTCCATAAGACGGAAAAAGCAAAAATGCCCGGACCGGATAAAGCTTCGGTTGAAAGAGCTCTCGCAAGAAGAGGACTTAAAGGCAATGTAACAGTTGCAGGTGACAGATGCATCATCGATCATGAGACGGAAGGGCTTGTGAGCATCGTCATTCCTTCGAAGGATAATCCCGCGATGCTTTCCGACTGTCTGGCATCGATCGATGAACTTACCATTTACAGGGATTACGAGATCATAGTCGTCGATAACGGAAGCTCCGATGAAAACCGTTCCAAGATAGAAACGCTCTGCGAAAAATACAGGGCAAAATACTTCTATGAAAAGAAGGATTTCAATTTTTCGTATATGTGTAATCTCGGCGCATCAAAAGCAGCCGGTGATGTGATAATATTTTTAAACGATGACATTAAGATAACCGAACCGCGCTGGCTCGGCTCAATGGCAGGTCAGGCAAGGCTTCCGTATTCCGGTGCCGTCGGATGCCTTCTCGTATATCCCGATAACAATATGATCCAGCATGCGGGAACCAAGGATTCCGAAGACGGACCGAATCATATTTACCAGGGATATTATCTGGACGATCCCGAAGTTTTCGATGCGGTATATCCCGCGGATGTAAACGGAGTTACCGCAGCATGTCTTGCGATAAGGAAGGATGTATTTGAGAAGATCGGACGTTTCGATGAAAATATGAGTGTCTGCTATAATGATGTAGCGCTCTGCTTCGATCTGATTAACGAAGGATACGTCAACTGTGTAAGGGGCGATATAAAGCTGATACACAAGGAATCGGTAAGCCGCGGATCGGATGAAGTAAACGAAGCCAAATACAGGAGAATGCTTAAAGAGCATGAATATCTGTATGAGCATCATGCGCTGAAGAATTCGCCTCATCCTTTTTATAACGTTAATCAGACATACAGGCATTCCGATAAAAAGCCCGATTATTCCAAGTGGCTCTATGATGTCACAACTTCCGTCAGAGAGATGACGGACGGTGAGATAAGAGAGTGGGAGAATGCTCCGGTCAGGGAAGATTACAAGATCTGCTTTGACGAATGCGATTCATTCAAATGCATCCATCTTTTCGGCTGGGCATATGCCGAAAACTATGATAAGAATTATACCCAGAGAAGAAAGATGGTCATATATAACGATAAGCATCATTACCTCGCAGAGCTTGGCGACTGGTACAGGCCCGATGTGTACAGTCTCAACATGACCAAGGATACCGAGTACTGCGGATTCAGGGCCAAGTTCGATAAAAAGCTCATTGAAGAAGGTACATACGATCTATGTCTTTGGAGCGGCATAGGCAGGAAAGATACGGAGAATAAACTCATACGATGAATGAAGAAAAGATCGGAAATGTAATAATGGATCTGTCTTTTTACAAAGGCAGTGATACTTACTCCGACGGTGAGAGCGTGGAAGACCGCATCCTCGATATAGTAAAAAGCGGATGCGATATTGATGAAAGGCTTTCCGAAGGAAACGACTGGGCGGAGCTTTATCATCTCTCCGACATCAGGAAGAATATCCTTGCATGGGAAAACTTTGATAAGGATTCATCCGCACTTGAGATAGGTTCCGGATGCGGTGCTGTGACCGGCGTGCTGTGCGAAAAGTGCGGACGTGTAACAAGTGTCGATCTTTCCAAAAAGCGTTCCACCATTAATGCATACAGAAACAGTAAGTATGACAATCTGAAGATCCTTGTCGGTAATTTCGAAGACATAGAATTTACCGAGAAATATGATGTTATAACTCTGATCGGAGTTTTTGAATATTCGATCTATTACATTTCCTCCGATGATCCTTTCATCGATATGCTGAAGAAGTGCCGCAGTCTGTTAAAAGAAGGCGGCAGGCTCTATATTGCGATCGAGAATAAATACGGCATGAAATATTTTGCGGGAGCGAAGGAAGATCATACCGGTAAGGCGTATGACGGAATAGAGGGCTATCACGGTGTCGAGAGAGTAAGGACGTTCTCCGGATATGCGCTCAATGCCATGCTTAAGGAAGCCGGATTTACTGGCGTAAGGTTCAGATATCCCGTTCCCGATTATAAGCTTCCGCTTGAGATCTATTCTGACGAAAAGCTTCCCGCACCCGGCGATATAGTTACCAGATCTCCGAATTATGACAGGGAGAGGATGGATTCGTTTGACGAAGTCAAGGTTCTTGATCAGATCTGTGCGGACGGACTTTTCCCCGACTTTGCAAATTCATTTATCATTACCGCACATAACGGAGGAGAAGATCCGGTTCAGGGGTGCCTGTATGCCAAGTTCAATACCTTAAGAGCTCCCGAGTACAGAGTCGATACGCGCATCATGATCGTGGACGGCAGATTATATGCCGTGAAATCACCCGCATGTGATGAAGCGGTTTCTCACATAAATACCGTTGAAAAAAATGCTTCGATCACCGAAGAGATATTTAATTCCATAAAGGTTGCGGGTCTGAGCAGAAAAGGAAACGATCTGTATTTCGATTATGTTGTCGGTGTTCCGTTCGATAATGACTGCGTTGATTATTCATCCGCATCCGTGCCTGATATATGCCGCGATCTGAAAGAGCATCTGGATATCCTGCTTTATGATATCAAGGACGAGAACAGATGCACCTTTGAAATGACAGACGGATTCAGAAGTGTATTCGGTGATGTCGAGATTCCTCCGCACACGCCGGCCTTCCGCAGATCCGATGCGGATATGATCTTCGGTAATTTCCTCAGGACCGATGACGGTATCGTATGCATAGATCCCGAGTGGTTCTTTGATTTCCCCGTTCCCGAGGATTATATAAGATACAGGGTTTACAGATGCGTATTCGAGACACATACGAATATTGCATGGAAGATAAAGACCAGACAGGAATTCGCAAATCTCTGCGGTATAGATATGTATATGGTTGATACCTATGACCGTATGGAAAATGCATTCCAGAAGATGATAGCGGGAGACGGATTATCTGCCGAAAAGATAGCTGATTACAGGAAGCCTTTCAGAAGGCTTGATGAATTTGCATCGGAACGTGAAGGTCTTATAAGCCGTATCGAAGCACTTGATGCTGAGAATAAGGAACTGAAGAGAGTTACGCAGGAGCAGCAGGCGTTCATCGAAAAGCTCAAGCGTGCGATCAGGAATCCGGCATACGGGCTTAAATGGGCCATCGACAAGAAGATGAAGGGCAGCGAACAGGAATAAAGTGAAAAAATGCGGCTTCAGCAGAAGCCGCATTTTCTTATTCTCGGAAATTATTACATACAGGTGTATCCGCCGTCTACGGGGATCATTACTCCGGTAACATATGAACTTGCGGGAGATGAAAGGAAGAGAGCCGCTGAGTCGAGCTCGCCTTCTTTTCCGTATCTCTCAAGAGGAATCATTGTCCTTGCGTTAGCCTGGAAGAAATCACTGTTGAGAGTCTCGGTGGTAAGGTCGGTGTAGAAATATCCGGGACAGATGGCGTTAACGGTGATTCCCTTTGCACCCCACTCTGCGGCGAGTGCTCTGGTAAGGTTTACAACACCGCCCTTTGCAGCGTGATAGGGAGCGCTTCCGCAGATCTTGTTTCCGACAAGACCGTACATGGAAGAGATGTTGATGATGCGTCCGTAATTAGCGGGGATCATGGCTTTCTTTGCAACCGAACGTGATACCCTGAATGTTCCGAAGAGGTCGATATCCATCTCGTTGTGGAACTGTTCATCGGTGATCTCCTCGGCGGGTGCAACCGCACCGGTACCTGCATTGTTGATAAGGATATCAACACGGCCGAATACCTTCATGACCTCATCGACTGCGGCATCGACATTCTCTGTGCTGGTAATGTCGCACTGAACGCCGATCGCCTTTACTCCGAATTCTTTTTCGAGAGAAGCGGCAACCTCATCGATCTTGTCCTTGCGGCGGGCAAGAGCGGCGATATTGGCACCCTGGCTTGCAAGTGCCTTAGCCATCTGAACTCCGAGACCTGTAGAACATCCGGTGACAATCGCAACTTGTCCCGTAAGATCAAAATAATTCTTCATGACTGATTCCTTTCGTTTTAAATTTATCAATCCTGTTAAAAAATTATCAAGCAAGAGTATTATCCTCCCTGAGGAGGATTCCCGTCAAGGGATTATCTTAACCATTTTCTTGATATATTTTAATGTGAGCTTACCACTCGCCCCAGATATCGGAGTTGTCGTATTCGCCCCATTCATTCCAGAAATCTTCACCCCAGCCCGACCAGTCGAAACTGCTGTCGCTATCGGTATCACAGAATTTCTTGAGCCAGGTGATATATTCGTCGTCATATCCGCTTCTGTCGAGAACATCGGCGAGTTCATAGTACAGATCCGAATCGTTGTACGGAAGAGTGACCGATATGCCGGTAAGGCTTAAGTTGTCACTTGTCGCACCTACGTAGAGAAGTGTTTTGTCCACGGCTCTGATGAGCTTTTCGGAAGAATCCGACTCTATGAAATAGGCAAGTCCCATCAGGTCGGTAATGCAGTAGTCGGACATATAAACATCATCTTCCGAGATATCCTCCAGAACATCCCAGATTTCACTGTCATCGAAGAACAGATCCATCAGGTCATTGAGCCTCAGATCCGCATGTGCGCGTCTTGCACCCAGTCCGACACCTTTTCCGGTCTCCTCCATCTGCTGGCTGAAATTGGTGGCAAGGAGAGCATCTTCATTTTCGTATGCGAACTCGACCCAGACATCCCAGAGCTTATCCATCTTGCTTTCATCCACGAGAGCAAGGATCGATCTGTCTCCGTTGAATCTGTCGTTTTCATTTTTCCTGATCATATCATCGATCAGGATCTTGCCGAGGTCATAAGTGGAGATGGAAGTGTTATCGTAAAGCGCTTCGAGCCATCCGGTGTAATACCATCCGAGGCAGCTTTCGAAGTCTTCCGAAAGTATCATGTAATCACAGTAATCCCTGAGTGCGTAAGTGATCTCAAGGCATGACATGATGCAGCAGTCCATGCCTATAAAATCAAAGTGGACACTGCAGTTCTTGAGGGCCTTCCTCATCTCATCGATGCTGAGGTTCTCCCAGTCATCCTGGAATTCGTCCCATCCGAATCCGTATGCGGGACCGCCGCCGTGATCCCAGAGGATCAGTATATTTCTGTCGGCGGGATAAGCTTTTGCGCAGTATTGAATGAACTCATAAAGAGTATCCGCCTTGGTGCAGTCAAGCTGTCCGAGATCGTCGCGGACAAGCTCGAGTCCGTCTTCTCCGATCACGTATGTCTGCGATCTGTTTGATGCGATCCCGAGTTTTTCGGACCAGTATTTGGTGCCCATTGTCTGGATTACGACGTTGACATCCTCACTGTAGCCGGCCCTTATCATCTCACTGATATCGGCTGTGGCAACTCCGCCTTCGGTCTCGAGTGTGGAGCCGTTCATATATACCATGACGGTGACCGATCCGGGCTTCGCATCGGGATTATCGTGTTCGTCGGTATCCCAGTCGAAGGTATCGTCGTGGTCGCCTGAATCCGGCCATGTCCATATGTCGGTTTCTTCTTCACCATAGTAATCCCCGTCATAATAGAGGGAATCTTCGAGTATATCCTCCGTGGCATCCACAGCTTCGTAAAAGAGACCGGGAAGTCCGAAATATGAATACTTGCAGCCGGACAAAAGAAAACATGCGGCTGCCGTAAGTGCTGTAAATTTAAAAACTGTTTTTCTCACGTTAAAAACCTCCGTAGATCCTGTATATGATACCATGAAACCGCATATCCTGTCATATTCGGAATATTAAGTATTCCTTAATGGTTGTCTGCCTGAACATGCGGAAAAGAATAGGCGTGTGCAAATCATCAGTTGACCTCGTGTCAATAAAAAGATTATAATAATTCCGTATCGGTGCTTGGTTCATCGTTTTTATCGAAAAGGGGTACGCTTATGGCAAAAAGAATGAACAATACCGAAGAAAGAAAAAAGCAGATCCTGGACATTGCGGAGGATCTGTTCCTTAAGCACGGATATTACGGGGTAAATCTTGATGATATTGCGCGTGAAGCGCAGGTCGTCAGGGGAACGGTACTGCATTATTTCGAATCCAAGGAAAAGCTCTTTAAGTGCGTTCTTGACAGGAAATCCCAGAAATCCGCAGACCTTCTTATTGCACTGATGGTCAACAAAGAGCAGCCCGTTATAGAAATCCTCAAGACCTTCGTGTACTTCTGCATGAGGCAGTTCAAGGAAGACAAGGAAGATACGGACAGATGCTTCGGCGACGAGACACTGCGATATCAGCTGGACTGCGTAAGGATAAGCACATACTATAAACTTCTTGATTCATTCGAAGCTCTTCTCGAAAGAGGAAATGAGGAAGGCGTCCTCAGGATAGTCAATCCCAGAGCCAGAGCCGCAACCGTGCTGTTCGCGGTATTCGGACTTACCGGTGAGAGCATCTCCACCATCGAAGTTACCGCCGAGCTCTACGATCTCATCGGAAACATGCTCGGCATCGACCTGAGGAATTCATAATATATAAAGGTTTACGGCTGCCCGGAGCGGGCAGCCGTTTTATTATGCAAGCACTATATTTCTGATCCTTCTTGTAAGACCGAATGTACCGGAATCTTTCTTCTGTGTCATGATCAGGATTGTCATCTTTTCCGAAGGGAAATTGGCTACATAGCATCCGAGCCATCCGTCCCATCCGTACTCCCCTTTTTTGGCGATCGTCACCGCTTTTTCGGGTTCGTCCATGATCCTCAGGAAATGGGAATATGTGAATCCCTGCAGACCGTCCCAGTTGAAGTCCTTCTGCTGTTCGGGTGTGAGTCTTCCGTTTGTGAGGAATTCGACGCTGTTTTCGGATAGAATCTTTTTGCCGTTCAGTTTTCCGCCGTTTAAGAGCATCGAGGCGAATTTCTCGTAATCATCGATGCTGGATATAAGGCCCGCACCGCCGGATTCGAAAGCCGGCCTGTGATAGGGGGGATTTTCTATTCCGAGGTTTTCACCAGTGTATTCGATCATATCGCTGCCGGGTACGGTTTCGTAAACCTTGGCGAGCCTGGTTTTCTTTTTTGCGGGAACGTAGAAGTCCGTATCCTTCATTCCGAGCGGCTCAAAGATTTCTTTTTTCAGGAAGTCGCCGTATCTCATACCGGATACCTTCTCGACGACGGCGCCTAAGACATCCGCCCCCGCTCCGTACTGCCAGTGTGATCCGGGCTGGAATGCGAGAGGAACCTTTCCGGTGCGCTCGGCGTATTCAAGGGTTGTGACATTTCCGCCCGGTGTTTCGGCCAGACCCTTTATGATGTCGTCGAAGATCTTCGCAGCCTGAAGATGCGCGCCTTCGGGACCCGGGTAAGCGATGCCGCTCGTCATATTGTAAATGTCAAATAGATTAACGTCCCTGACGGCTCTTGAGGGCTTGCCGTTTTCGACGACCTTCATATTCTCAAATGTGGGAAAGATATATTTGATCTGGTCATTGAGGTCGATCAGGCCTCTTTCGACAAGGATCATGACGGCCGCAGCGGTAACGGGCTTGGTCATTGAATAAAGCCTGAACAGAGTGTTTCTTTCCAGGGGCTTTTTAGCCTCGATGTCGGCATAGCCTGTCTTCAGAAAGCATTCTTCCCTGCCGTTTTTCATTACGAGCAGAAGAGAACCTGCGGTTTCGCCGCTTTCGGCCGATCTTTCCATGACATTTTTAAGTAGTTTCTTTTTGGAAGCTTCCATTTTCTGTCCTTTCGGAGGCGGATTTTTAACCTGTATACTGTTCGGCTTACCTGCCTCGGATTAATACTATCACATCTGTGAAAAATTATTTCGGTTTAATCTTCTTAAACTATTTTTTTAACCTTTGTTTTGCTATACTTATGCTTGCAGTTCCCTGTATCGGGGTTAATCAATTATTTTAAGGGGTAATTATTATGCAGTTTGGACATTTTGATGATGAAGCCTACGAATATGTCGTAGACAGACCGGATACTCCCACATCGTGGAGCAATTATCTCGGTACCACTGAGTACGGTGCGATCATTACAAATAATGCGGGCGGATACGGATTCTATCGTTCCGGTGCGCAGGGAAGATTCATGCGTCTTCGTTTCAATTCGATCCCCATGGACCAGCCCGGAAGATATTTCTATTTAAGAGACAACGATTCCAAGGATTACTGGTCTGCATCATGGCAGCCCGTAGGCAAGCCTCTCGATCAGTACAAGACCGTATGCCGTCACGGTACTGCATATTCCATATTCAGTTCAGATTATTCGGGCATCCACACCGATGCTACTTACTTCGTTCCTCTCGGACAGAGATTCGAGTATTGGAGACTTGATGTTGAGAACAAGTCCGATAAGCCCAGAAATCTTTCTGCATTCACATACTGCGAATTTGCAAGCCAGTGGAATACCACCCAGGATCTTGTAAATCTTCAGTATTCACTCTTCATTATGGAAGCGGACAAGAAGGCCGACAACATTCTCGGCTATTCCATCCATGACAATATCTACAAACAGCATCCCGAGTATGAACTCGGCGGTCTCATCCAGCAGGAGTGGTTCGCGGTATGCGAAGCACCCATGACCCACTACGATACTTCCAGGGAAAAGTTCCTCGGAACATACGGATCATACAAGGAGCCCAGGGCTGTCATCGAAGGACAGTGCTCCGATTCCTGGTGCTACGGCGATACCGCCTGCGGATCTATCCAGTCCGATATGGTTCTTGCTCCCGGTGAAAAGAAAACAGTCCTCATCCTTCTCGGAATCGGAAATGCAAATGCCGTAGGTGAGAAGACCGTTGCGGAGTACGGCTCTGTAAAGAGATTTGACGAGGAGTTCGAAAAGCTCAAGGAAGACTGGCACTCAAAGCTTACTTCATTCAAGGCTAAGACTCCCGATGAAGATATCAACCACACCGCGAATGTATGGGGACTTTACAACAACCTCATCACATTCTCATGGTCAAGAGCTGCATCGCTTGTTTACAACGGAGAAAGAGACGGACTCGGATACCGTGATTCCGTTCAGGATACTCTCGGTGTCAACGCAGCTATTCCCGGTCTTTCCAAGGACCGCCTTAAACTGATGCTTTCCGGTCAGACATTCTGCGGAGGCGCAATGCCCCTCATCAAGCTCGGTCATAATCCCGGACATATGCAGTGCCCCGATGAGAAGGAATTCAGATCGGATGACTGCCAGTGGTTCTTCAATGCGATCCCTGCATATGTTGCCGAGACCGGTGATCTTGATTTCTATAATGAAGTTATTCCCTATGCAGATCACGGAGAGGATACCGTTTACGGTCACCTCAAGAAAGCGCTTCTTTTCAATATTGAAAGAAGCGGTGCCGACGGACTTCCTTCCGGACTTGCAGCCGATTGGAACGACTGTCTCCAGACCGGTTATCACGGCGAGAGCGTAATGGTAACATTCCAGTTAAGACTCGGTCTTACCACCTATGCCGATATTTCCAAACTCCTCGGAAAAGAAGACGAGGCAGCATGGGCGCTTAAGCAGAGAGACATCCTTGACGAAGCAATCCAGAAGAAAGCATGGGACGGAAAGTGGTGGATCTGGGCTGTCGGCGAAGACGGAACCGTATACGGAACCGATAAGTATGACGAGGGAAAGGTTTACCTCAACACCCAGGTATGGGCTGTTATGTCCGGTGCATGCAAGGATGATCAGGAAAAGCTCTGCCTTGATTCCGTTGATGAGCAGCTCTTCTCCGAATACGGACTCAAGCTCTGCGCACCTCCTATTGTTTACACTCCCCAGACCGTTATGGGCTGCGTAGTATTCCCTACCGGCATCAAGGAGAACGGCGGTATCTTCAATCATACCCAGGGATGGGGCGTAATGGCAGAGACCGTTGCCGGCAACGGAAACAGGGCATACAAGTACTTAAAGGCTGCGCTTCCCGCAAGCTACAATACCAGAGCCGAGATCCGTCAGTCGGAGCCTTATGTTCAGGGTCAGACCACCTATTCGGATGAGTCACCCAGACCCGGTAACTGTCGTACTTCATGGCTTTCCGGTGCGGTTGCATGGACATACTATTCACTTACACAGTATGTACTCGGTATCAGACCCCAGTACGACGGAATGCTCATCGATCCCTGCATTCCCGATTCCTGGGGCGGCTTTGAGGTCGAAAGAGTATTCAGAGGAAAGAATCTTCACATCGAAGTCAAGAACCCCGAGCATGTATGCAAGGGCGTAGCGTACATTACCGTAAACGGAGAAAAGATCAATTCTGCGGTCATCCCCGTATCCAAGCTCGTTGACGGCGATAACAAGATCGAAGCCGTTATGGGTAAGAACGCATGTGAAGTTCCTTTTGAAAGACTTTAATATTTTCGGAAAGAAGAATCAGAAATGAAAAAAATGTTGGGAAAACTCGGAGCGGTCATGGCGGCTTTGCTTTTGGCAGCATCGATCGTTCCGGTGATCCCGGCTCAGGCGGCCGGTGATCAGGAAGAGACTGTATCGTTCTTTATTTCTTTTGTCGGATCGGGACTTGAAGCCGGAGACGGAGGTCTTGTTTATACGGATCCGACCGGCAATTCGAACAGCGAAGGAATCGTGGCTGTAAATGCTTCGGCAAAAGCAGGTGACACGGTTGTCATATCTCTTGTACTTCCTGAGATGCCGTCACATATCACTTCGATCGCACCGGTAATGTACACGGGCGATGATACTGTCGTCTTCGGTTCCGTAAACGCCGATGTATCTCTCAGGGTAAACGGGGAAGATGTTGAGATCACACCCGATCCCGAAGCTGCAAAAGCGTGGGCATGTCCTGTCGGTACGCTCATGCATTCATGGAAGCTTTACGGCGGATATGATGAGGACGGTACGGGTACGCTTCCCGTTAATTCGTTCGCCGGAGCAACCAAGATAGAATACACTATCACTCTTAATTCCTTCACCGTAGCACACAGGCTCGGACCTGCGTATGAAGGTGAATCACTTGTCTATATCGATTTTTCCGGAGATGTTGCCGGCGGAGAGACTCATGTTTATCAGGGACCCGGCAATGAGAATAACAGCGACAGCATTACCGCAACGACCGCAAGTGCGCTTGTCGGAGATACTGTTACCGTTTCACTTCAGTTTCCCAATGCAATAACTCATGTTCATCATATTTCACCGGTCATAGTTCCGTCCGAGGAAGGCAAATCATTTGCCGAGATGGATATATCAGTTGCACTTCGCATCGACGGCTCCGATACGGTCATCAATTATATGGCAGGATCTCCCGCATGGGCTGAAACCGTCGGGGATAATGAAAATGCCTGGAGGATCTGCGGCGGATGTGATGAGAACGGTGTGCTTTACGTTGATCCCGCTCTTTTTGCCGGAGCAACCAAGATTGAATATATCATCACGGTAAATTCAATCTTTGAAGAATACCGTGAGCCCGAACCCGAAGTGATCGAAGAGGTCGTGCCCGACGATATTGTAGAAGTTGTTGAGCCTGTCCAGCCGGTTCAGCCTGCGGATATTGTTGTAGAAGAAGAGAATACTTCGAAAGGACTTGTTATAGGCGTGATCATAGCCATAGCTGCAATAGCCATGATCATCTGCGGAATCCTTCTTTCGAAAGAAAGACCTCCCAGGGAAGAGGATCTGAAGGATGATATGGACAAAACCGGATACGGTGATGACGATGAAACCGACGATAAGGCTTTTGATAAAGCCCTCGATGATATAGCGGAAGAAGAGAAAAAAGAGGAAGCAGAGGAAGAGAAATCCGAAAAAAAGGATAAGAAAGCTTCGGCATCCGCTGCGGTACTGACTGATGACAAAGATCAGGATGCCGATGATCTGCCCGAGCTTTCCGAAGAGATGAAGAGGATCGACGAGGTCATTGCAAAAGGTCCGTTCAAGGATGACTGGGCTTCGCTTTCCAAGGTTAAGGTTCCCGACTGGTTTGCATCCGAAAGATTCGGAATCTTCATTCACTGGGGTGTATTCACCTCCGAGGAGTTTTCCAATGAATGGTATCCGAGATGTATGTATATCAAGGATAGCGAGGAGTGGAAGCATCATATAGAAAAGTACGGACCTCACACCGAGACCGGATACAGGGATTACGTAGACAGGTTCAAGGGAGAGAAATTCGATCCCGATACCTGGATGGACATCTTCAAAAAATCCGGTGCAAGATATGTCGTTCCGGTTGGCGAGCATCATGACGGATTCCAGATGTATAAGAGCCGTATGTCTCACTGGAATGCGGCGGAGAAAGGTCCTCACAGGGACATAGTCGCTGAGCTTAAAAAGTCGGCGAAAGAATACGGAATTCATTTCGGCGTTTCCTCACACAGGATCGAGCACTGGTGGTTCCTCGGAAACGGAAGAAATTTCGACAGTGATATCAAGGGTGAGTTCAAAAGAGGAGATCTCTACTGGCCTTCACAGCCCGAGCCCGAGAACATCCAGGACTTCGATGTAAAGCCTGCACCCAGCGAAGAGTTTATGCAGGACTGGCTTGCAAGAACCTGCGAGATAGTGGATCTCTTTACTCCCGAAGTTATTTATTTTGACTGGTGGATAGCACAGAAGGTTCTCAAGCCCTACCTTAAGAAGGCTGCCGCATATTACTATAATGTGATGGCATCCAAGGGATTAGAGGGTGTGATCGTATCCAAGGTCGATGCATTTGCACCCGGCGCATCCGTAAGGGATATCGAAAGAGGAGGCCTGTCAGGCTCCGCATCATACATCTGGCAATCGGATACTCCCATATGCAGGGAGTCATGGGGATATGTACCCGGCCTTTCCTACAAGTCCGGACTTGATATCGTAAGAGAACTTATCGATATCGTTTCCAAGAACGGTAACCTTCTTCTCAATGTAGGTCCCAAGGCGGACGGAACCATATGCGATGAGGAAAAGAAAGCACTTCTCGAGATCGGAAAGTGGCTCGATAAGAACGGTGAGATGATCTACGGAAGCACGCCTTACAAGATCTACGGCGAAGGCAAGATCAACAGGGAAGAGGGAGGATTCAAGGATATGGAAAGCCTTGAATATACCTCTGAGGATTTCAGATTCACCGCAAAGGACGGATACATCTATGCAGCGGCTATGAAGCCTGCAGAGGACGGACATTACGTAATTAAGAGCTTTGCAAAAAACGGCGAGGACGGCGGACATTCCTACAAGGGACTTATATCAAAGGTTGTCCTTCTTGCCGACGGTTCGGAAGTAAAGTGGGATCATGGGGCTGAAGGACTTGATATCAGAGTAAATGGTAGGTCCCGCGATGATATGCCTGTAGTATTTAAGATCGAACTTTTATGATCTGTATTTTATTCGGAGGTACATATGTTTTATCAGGACAGTAATGCGCTCGTCTTTAAGAAGGGCGGAGAGATCGTAAGGATAGAAGGCTGGGGAAAGAATGCCCTGCGCCTCAGAGCAACCAAGAACAATGATTTTACCGGTAATCTCTGGGCACTTTGTCCGAAGGATGAACTGCCGGCAGAACAGACGAATGCAAAGATCGAGATAACCGAGCAGAGAGCGCTTATCAAAAACGGTTCCACATCCATGTCCGTGAGCAGTGAAGGAATCATCACGTATTATAAGAACGATGAATTCCTTATGAGGGAATACTTCAGCAACTACGGCGGAACCGAGAACAATGCCGTAAGCTGTTTTAAGAGAGTAAACAGAGAGTATAAGCCCTATCTCAACGGAGATTATAAGCTTACGCTCCGTTTCGAGCCCATAGAGGGCGAGAAGATCTACGGTATGGGCGTTTACCAGAATCCGTACATCGAACTTAAGGGAACAACTCTCGAGCTTGCGCAGCGCAATGCACAGACCTCAATCCCCTTTGAGGTTTCCAATAAAGGGTACGGACTTCTCTGGAACAATCCCGCGGTCGGTCACGTAACCTTCGGAAAGAATATGACAGAGTGGTCAGCAGATGCATCCAGGGAATTCGATCTCTGGATCACTACGGACGAATCCCCCAAAGCCATTATTGAAAACTACACGGCTGTTGTCGGACGTGCTCCCGAGATTGATGAAGATCTCCTCGGGCTCTGGCAGTGCAAGCTCAGATACAGGACACAGGATGAGGTTCTTACCGTTGCAAGGAAGTATCAGGAACTCGGTATCAAGATCGACGTTCTTGTCATTGATTTCTTCCACTGGACTCTTCAGGGTGAATGGAAATTCGATAAGGAATACTGGCCCGATGTAAAGGCAATGGTCGATGAGCTTCACTCATACGGCATCAAGGTAATGGTATCCGTATGGCCTTCGGTAGACAGAAAGAGTGAGAATTTCTATCCCATGGCTGACCGCGGACTTCTCATGAGGACCGAGAAGGGCGCTATGCAGACCTATGACTACCAGGGCGACTGCGTAGTATATGATGCGACCAATCCCGAAGCCAGAAAGTTTGTATGGGATATCTGCAAAAAGAATTATTACGATTACGGCATAGACATGTTCTGGCTTGATAATGCCGAGCCCGATCTTACGGCATATGATTTCGACAATTACCGCTATTATCTCGGACCCGGTGCGGAGGTCAGCTGTATCTATCCCAGATGCTATGCACAGGGATTCTTCGAGGGTGAAAAGGAAGTACATCCCGACAAGAAGATCCTCAACCTCCTTCGCTGCGGATGGGTAGGATCGCAGAAGTACGGAACGCTTCTCTGGAGCGGAGATGTTTATTCAACCTTCGAAGCACTTCAGAATTCCGTAAGAGGAGGACTTGATATAGGTCTTGCGGGAATCCCCTGGTGGACCACCGATATCGGCGGATTCATGAACAGCGACGTAAATACGGACTACTTTAAGGAACTCCTTGTAAGATGGTACGAGTGGGCGGTATTTACTCCCATCTTAAGACTTCACGGAGAAAGAGGTCCTCTCGATATAGAGCCCCTCGATCATAAGGACTGGGGAAGCGGATATCTTCACACGGGTCATGCCAATGAGATCTGGAGCTACGGTGAAGAGGTTCAGAAGATCATGACCGATAACCTTAAGATCAGATGGGATCTCAAGGATTACATCAAGTCGCTCTATGATGAAGCTTCCTCAAACGGTTCACCCCTTATGAGAACGATGTTCTATGAGTTCCCGGAGGATGAAAAGTGCTGGGATCTCGATGACCAGTATATGTTCGGAAGCGAGTATCTCGTTGCTCCCGTAATGTACGAGGGAATGAGGGAAAGACAGGTATATCTGCCCGCAGGACAGTGGGAAGACATCCGTGACGGCAAGGTATACGAGGGCGGACAGACGATCACCGCTGCCGCACCCATCGAATCAATACCCGTATTTAAGAAAAAATAATCACTTTACATAATACAGTCATAAATGATATGTATTATATGAAGGAACTATATGTGCGGGTTACCGCTTTTGGCAGGGATGCCGGAGGTAAAGCCTATGAGTATAAATATTCAGGCTAAAAACGATACAAGCTTTCTTTTTTCGGGAATATCGGCTAAGAATGATTCGTTCAATTCGATGAGCTGGCTCAAGGACTACGGATTGGTCAAGAGCGGAGCGTATTCCAAGCTGATGAAGGCATATTATGCCGACCCGGATAAAAAGTCCGAGACCGCTTCGAAGATAACCAATGTAAAGAATCCCGTTAAGGAAAAATCCACCGTATCGGATTCCTACAGCAAGCTTTCAGAGGCAGCGGGTTCGGTAAAGAGTTCGGTCAAGAGTATTCAGGATGCGGATGGGGAAGACAAGGACCTTCTTCTTTCCACGGTCAAGAACTTCGTAAAGAGCTACAACTCAATGGTGAAAGCCGCAGAGGGAGACGATATAAATGATGCTTCCATTTCCGGAAGATTATCGTATCTTACCGTTATGAACGGAGGTTATTCGGAGAAGATGTCCATTGCGGGCATCAGTACCTCTGATGACGGAACGCTTAAGCTCGATGAGGATAAGCTTAAGACAGCGGATGCTAAGGATATCAAGGATCTGTTTGCCGAGAAATCCTCATACGGATACAGTGTCTCGGTTTCCGCTTCAATGATCCAGAGTAATGCAGATTATGCCGCTACCAGAGCTTCACTTTATAACGGAACCGGAACAAGCATAACGGGATCATACGGATACAGTTTTGATTTGTTCACCTGATGGTCATTTAAATCCTGAGACTCTTCCCATATGGGAAGAGTCTTTTTTTGTCCGTTATGATATAATAAACAGGTATTTTGGTTTTAAAGGAGAGCAGCTATGGATATCAAAAAAAGCTTTAAGCCTCAGGGTGATCACAATCCGATAATGACCCAGCGCTTCGGTGCTGATCCCTTCGCAATGGTCTATAAGGACAGGGTCTATATGTATATGACCTGTGACATTCTGACCTACGATGATGCGGGTAAACTTACCGACAATACATACCAGAAGATAGATACCATAAGCGTTGCTTCATCCTCCGATCTGGTAAACTGGACCGATCACGGAGAGGTATATGCCGCAGGAAAGAACGGAATAGCAACCTGGGGAGGCAATTCATGGGCTCCCGCCGCATGCTGGAAGAATATAAACGGCAAGGATAAGTTCTTCCTTTACTTTGCCAACAGCGGAAACGGTATTGCGGTTCTTACTTCGGACAGTCCCACCGGTCCCTTCATCGATCCCATTAACGGACCTCTTGTATCTAGGGAAACACCCAACTGTGATTCCGTAACCTGGCTTTTCGATCCCGCTGTTCTCGTTGATGATGACGGAACCGGATGGCTTTATATCGGCGGCGGAATCCCTTCGGATGACAAGGCATCAAATCCCGGAACCGCAAGAGTCGTAAGGCTGGGTGACGATATGATCAGTCTTGCCGAGGATCCCAGACCTATTGAGAATGTAGCTTATCTCTTTGAGGATTCGGGAATCAACAAGATAAACGGAAAATATTATTATTCATATTGCTCCAATTTCAACGTAACTCCCGAAGCTGAGAAAGAGCACGGCTTTTCATCGGGTGAGATCGTAACAATGGTTTCCGACAAGCCTGACGGTCCCTTCAAGCCTGCAAGCCCCGTGCTTAAGAATCCCGAAGTGTTCTTCGGAAGGGGCGGAAACAATCATCACTGCATGTTTGAATTCAAGGGTAAGTGGTATATCGCATATCACTCACGCATCCTTGAGGAGTATATGGATCTTACCGGCGGATACAGGAGCACGAATGTCGATCTGATCGCTCAGTCAGCTGACGGTGCACCCACTCATTCCACAGGCACCAGAAAGGGCGTAGAGCAGGTCTGTGGTTTTGATCCTTATAAGCTTACAAGTGCTTCTACATTCGCATCCATGGCGGGAGTAAAGACATTTGCATATGATTCCGAAAAGCCCCTTACCGATCCGAAGCTTTCGGCAGGCAATATGATCGTAAGATCCGAAGAGAGCGGAAACTGGGTAATGGTCAGCGGCGCTGATTTCGGAAGTGAAGGAGCATCCGCCTTTACGCTCAGTGCAAGAGGCAAAGGTTTCGGAGAGGTTTCCGTTGTGCTCGATGATGTAAACGGTGAAGCTGCCGCGGTATTCGGAACTTCGGAACTTACCGATGATTTTGAGGAATTTACCGTTGATATTGCTTCGAAGATCACCGGAGTTCATGACATATATCTCGTCTTTTCCGGAGAGTGCTTAGAGCTCGAAAACTGGAAGTTTGAGAAATGATATTGAAGATTGCGATAGGATGACGGAATTATTGACATTGAAGTGATATTGTTTTAAAATCCTATCGTTGTCTGCAGAAGTGGCGGAATTGGTAGACGCGCACGGTTCAGGTCCGTGTGGGAGCAATCTCTTGAGGGTTCAAGTCCCTTCTTCTGCACGATGGAAAAACAGAACCCCTTGGGCTATGCCCAGGGGGTTCTGTTTTTACGTCGCGCAGAAGCGCTCCGTGAACCCGAGGGTTCAGATCTCGGAACACGCATGCGTGTTCCTCGGTCGGTTCGGCGGAAAAAAGGTCCACCGGACCTTTTTCTATTTCCGCCTCACCCCTTCTTCTGCATTTCAAATGTCGCCCAAATAATGTATAATTATACTATCTATATGCTTTAGTAAGATCGCGGTTTTTCGGAGGGATAAATGGATACTTACAAGACTGAAAATGTTGTGGCGGAGATTACGGCTAAGATTCATCCTGCGGATAAGAATATTCCCGATTGCAGATGTAACCTGGTGCTTACGGAAAGGCATCTTTTTGTTCTGGAGGATAATTTTAACGGCACTTTCGAGGAGCACTATGTAATTGATATTAAGTTCATAGATGATATCACTGTCAGCACTCCCTTCAATACCGATAACACTCCCAAAGCCGGTTCAGCAGCCTTTTATAACAGGGAGGCGTCGAAACGCGAACAGTTCCGTGAATCGGGTTCTGTAATCACTCCTTTTACGTCAGGCGGACGGCTGCGCAGATTTGCACGGCCCAAGAAGTATCTTGAGGTTATATACAACGATGATAATTATGTGAAGCAGCATCTCTTCTTTGATGAGTGGGATAAGCTTCCGAAGGGTTTCATATGCAAGTTTCAAAAATTAAAAAGCAATTAAAAAGACCTTTTGATTTTATTAAAAGAAAGACCGAAAAGCCTCGTGAGTTCATGAAAGCCGGACGCGCGGGTGCAATGATAGCAGAGCTTTTGCTTTCAACACAGTTTTATTACTGGATCGTAGATGAATTTACATTAAAAAAGCTCCCGCAGGTTCTTGGAATTCTGATAGCAATGATCATTCCGTTTCTGATTTCCGAGTTGATCAATCTTGCAATCAGGATCCTGGGCGGAGGCGTAAAGCGCAGCAAGGGATATTTTCTGACGGCACTCGGCATTGTCGGAATGAATAATTATATAGGTAACCAGGGTGATAATTCCGCTGCTGTTATCCTGATGACATTTGCGCTGGTGCTCTCCGCGGATATTCTCGGAAGATGCGTATGGAGCTTTTGCAAAACACGCAGATTCAAACAGGTATTTGCCTATATCGCACTTGTTCTGGTTTTGACATATATGGTCTTTTATGCGGTATTTTTCCATAACGATTTCTGGGGAGAGAGCCGCATTGCTCATTACACCGGCATGAGAGATGCTGCGGCAGATACCGCAAGCCGGGTACCCGGATTTGAAGATTATCTTCTTGACGGTTCGTTAAAGGTTTGCACTTTATCCTACGGTCCGGGAGAGGATTCGGATATCATTACGGAAACGGTCGATTATTCCGGATTTGATTCGATGGATGAACGCGGATTCTCTGATAAGATAACGGAGTTCTTCAGTGATTACGATTTTGCCGAAACGCCTGTGAAAGGACAAATCTGGTATCCGGAAGGAATGACGGATCTTCCTGTTTTCTTTTTCGTTCACGGAAATCATGATTCGGATGTTCCTTCATACCTGGGATATGAATATCTCGGAGAATATCTTGCATCCAACGGATATGTTGTTGTGTCGGTTGATGAGAATATCATTAATGAACTCGGAGAAGGCAACGATAAGAGAGCGATACTTCTTCTCGATAATATGAAAGCTGTTCTGGAGAGTAATGAAGATCCGGAAAGCCCGATCTGCGGACTGATCGACCCGGACAGGATAGCCATAGGAGGTCATTCGCGCGGAGGTGAGATGGCTCCTGTCGCATATCTGTTCAATGATCTTGACAGATATCCCGAGGACGGAAATATAAGTTTTGATTATCATTTCAATATCTCATCCATAGTGGCAATCGCTCCGTGTGTCGATCAATACAGGCCCGTCAGACGGTCTGTTGAAATATCCGATGTCGATTACCTTCTGATCCACGGATCGAATGACCAGGATGTCAGCTCCATGATGGGAGAAAAGCAGTATAACAATATTTCTTTTTCCGAGGAAGACGGATATCACTTTAAGACTTCGGTCTATATACTCGGTGCAAATCACGGACAGTTCAACAGCCTGTGGGGCCGTTATGATATGGCCGGTGCGACTAACGGATATCTGAATACGAATCATTTCATTGATGAAGCCGATCAGAAACTGATAGCCAAAGCTTATATCCGTGCGTTCCTCGATACAACGATCGGAAATGATGACAAGTATGCGTCACTGCTCAGAGATCGGTCGGGATATGAGGACGTACTTCCCGATACGGTTTATATAACCAATTTTGAAGATTCCGATTTCCATTCCTTATGTTCATTTGACGATACCGTGGATATTGAGAATTACGTCGGTGGTGTGACTCTGGATGTCGACGGAACGGATACATGGACGGTCGTTCCATACTCAAGAGGAAACGGCGGTGAAAGTGAAGACTTTGTGCTGGCCATGTCATGGGATGAAGAATCCGAACCTGAACTGAAGGTGTTTATCCCTAAAACGGATATCTCTGAAGGATATATCAGTTTCAGGATAGCGGATATGAGAGATGATACCGAGGATATTGACGGCGGGCTGGATTATACGGTCATGATCACCGATGAGCGCGGACGCACTGTAAGCTGTCACTGCCCGGTATTGGTCTATCCGTCACTTGCGGTACAGCTTTATAAGCAGGATGCTCTGTTCGGCTCATACGAATATAAGCATCAGCTGCAGACGGTCATGATCGGTCTTTCTGATTTCGACATATCGGGCGGATTTGATGCTTCAAGCATCGTTGCCATAACTGTTTCATTTGACGGAAGCGAAGATGGCAGGATCGTGGTCAATGATATAGGGTATTATGATTGATCGATCAGATAGGATGAGGTTATGGACACTGAGAATATTGATGAACTGATTGAAATGATAGACAATAAGATGAACGGAGGCGTCAGCCGCCTGAAGGTCGGATTCAGTGATGAGATGCAGGCCGGTGAAAAAAAGGAGGCATATCATCACGGAAGATGCGATGTCGGAAGCCCTTGGGCTACCGGCTCCGTCGGAAACTGCGATGCTATTGATGAATGAACGGATCATTTTGGTGAACAGATAACATAGCATAGATAATAAGGAATCATATGAATAACACAAACGGAAATGTCGCAAAAACAAAGGGAGTTACAGTCTATTCAATTATCTGTCTTGTGCTCCTTTACGGCGGACTGGCCTGCTCATACGGTTTTTGGAAGAATTATGTTAATGGTCAGTTTGGGCTTGTCATTCCTTTTACGTTTCTTTTCTTCCTGTTTTTGAATGTGCTGTTTAAGATCCCTTCTCTCGTCGATATTATTTTACTTGCAATAGGCATTGCAAATTCAGCTAAACTCGGTGATCTTAAAAGCCGGAATAAACTGATAATATTTCTGATAACTGTTATTGTTTCCGGTATTATCTGCGTAATTGTGGAGTTTCTTATGCTTTTAAATACACATGGAAGCAGCTTGGGATAAAGAAGGCAAGCCTGATTTCCGGAAAATAGCAAAAAGATCATTGATCGTTACATTGATCGCAAATAAAAAACGGAGATTTTATGAAAAAAGTATTTAGTCTCATAATGTTATCACTGATCCTGATACTTGCGGGGTGCGGGAAAAATGTTTCGGATCAGCCCGAACCTGTTATCGGAGATGAGCAGGATGATCCTGTTATTGATGATGAGCAGGATGATACCGTAAAATATCAGCTCATCCTGGATTATGGATTTGAATCGAAGAAGACATCTTATGCCGAAGGCGACAAGGTCAAGGTGTATTACGATCTTATCGCTACGGATACGGACTACTCATTCTATACGGACAGCGATGATATTGAACTGAAGCGGGATTATGATGATAAGAAAGGCTTTGTTATCACTTTCATAATGCCCGCTCATGATGTTTCACTTCATGTGGATTCGGTCAACTCAATGGAGTACATTCCGGAAACGGAGTTTAATTATGACGAAGTAGATACAAAGGGACTATCCGAAGAAACTCTGGATCTGTTTGCTACCTGTGCGATCTATCTGGAAACCGGAAGCAATACCGATAATGGAGATATGTTAAGTTCTAAGGAATTGTATGAAATCGAAGAATTCCTTATTTGTTTTATAAATGCAGACAATGAAAACGTTGAATTAATGCACGATTACAACGGAGGAGCGGATATTCCGACAAAACAATGGAGGATCAAATATGAGGACTGGGAATGCCTTTTGAGAGAGGTATTAAATGAAAAGAATCCGCAGAATCTCAGGGATAAGATGAGCACCGAGTTTGCCGGTGAAATGGAAGTGTATTATAACCCTGATGATAATTACATTTATATGGAAGTCGGTGCTATCGGCTGGGGCTATGAATATGCAAAAGTAAGAGAGGTAAAAACAGAGGGGAATACCTATGTGATCACATATGATCTTTACAGTGATCTTTCGCCGGTTTACGCACCATACAGCACTGTTGATTTGACGATAGCCGAATCGGATAATAAGTATGGCTACAGCCTGGTAAGTGTTGAAGAAACCAAGGATAATGACGCAGAGAAGATACGTGAAATTCTGGCAGCAAAATATTCATGCAATGAGTCTCCTTTTTATACAGTCTTTGATCATATCGATGAAGACGGGATTTATGTATACCATTTATATGAATTAGTGATCGATGAGACCGGATCACATTGTGCAACGATAGATTGGATATATGTCGATCCTGTAACAGGAGAGGCAACGACGTTTTTTGACGAAGAATTCAATATTTCAGATTATGAGTTCTAAATGATTATTTATTTACAGGATAATATTACGAATAAATGGAATATATGTCGGACAAATATAAAGCGATAATAGTGGATTTCGACAGGACTCTTCTTCGGACTGATAAAACAATTTCCGAATTGACTCTTGATGTTCTGAATGATCAAAAGAATTCGGGAATGAAACTTTTTGCCGCCACAGCCAGACCGGAAAGAGCCATAACAAGCTATTGTAAGCAGATTCATTTTGATGCCGTGACTACTTTGAATGGCGCCAGGACAATAACCTCGGATGCCGTTTATGAGACATCGATAGATACAAAAAGTGTGGTGAAAGTCCTGGATCAGCTGTACGATGTTAAAGGCAATGTGATATCCATGGAAACAGGCAGCGGTATTTATTCCAACGTTGACATTCCGCTTTGGGAGCCTGAGGTTGTTGAAGATCTGCGTACCATTGCCGAAAGAGAGAAAGTATATAAAATTCTTGTAAGTCATCCCGATAAGAATGCGGATGATATAAAGATCGATCTTCCGGATGACGTATACAGCACCATAGCGGAACATAAGCTGCTGCAGATCATGGCCGCAGATGCAACGAAGTGGAACGGAGTGAAAAGAATGCTGGATGCATTCGGAATTTCTTCCGGGCAGGCGATCTATTTCGGTGATGATAACGATGATATTGAATGCATCAGGTATTGCGGACTCGGAGCGGCGGTAAGCAATGCCATTGAAAGCGTAAAAGAAATTGCGGACGTCGTTATTGAAAGCAATGATGATGACGGTGTTGCTAAATTTTTGAAAAATAAACATTTGACATAAATGAATAATTATGTAAAATATTATTTGATAATTCCCATGGGGGAGTAGCAGGCGCATGTGCGCAGCAAGTCAACATCATGGCCGCGAGGTCTGGCTTGTTTTAAATTGCGAGACTCATGTATAGGTTAACTATACATGAAGTGTCGGATCCGATATTTAACCAGGTATAGTTAACGCTGTACTTGGTTTTTTTGTGTGATCAAGGGAATACATTTTCGAAAAACGATCATGAAAGGTTTGGAGGAATTGTATGAAGGAAAATTTTCTTGAGATCAAGGATCTGAAAAAGAGTTTCGGAAGCGGCGAAGCCAGACAGGATGTTCTGCGGGGCATGGATTTTACCGTTGCAAAAGGTGAGTTCTGTGTTCTGCTCGGACCTTCGGGTTCCGGAAAATCAACGCTTCTCAACATCATCGGGGGAATCGATACTCCCGACTCGGGTTATGTCAGCATTAACGGAGACAAACTCGAAGACATGAATGAGCATCAGCTCACCCTCTACAGACGAAAGCATCTTGGCTACGTCTTCCAGATGTATAATCTTATTCCTAATCTGAATGTAAAAGAGAACATTGAAGTGGGTGCGTATCTTTCCGATAAGCCTCTTGATGTGGAGGAAGTGATCACCACACTCGGGCTTCAGGATCATAAGTATAAATATCCCAACCAGTTATCGGGCGGACAGCAGCAGAGAGTGTCCATAGGTCGTGCAGTCGTTAAGAATCCGGATATTCTTATGTGTGATGAACCCACCGGTGCACTTGATTATAAGACATCCAAGGAGATCCTCGCACTCATAGAAGACTGCAACAAAAAATACGGCAGCACAATCATCATGGTTACGCATAATGAAGCAATCAAGAATATGGCGGATCACGTCATTAAGCTGAGGGACGGTGTTGTCCGCCATAATGATATCAATGATAAAAAAGTTCCGGCTTCCGAGCTTGAGTGGTAAGGAGGATAAAGCAATGAGAAATCCTTTGATAAAAAGAATTCCCAAAGAGCTTGTATCCGACTGGCATAAATATCTGGTCATTATTATTTTTATGGTGGTTATGATCAGCGTTATATCGGGAATGTATGTCGGTCATGACAGCATGCTTGCTTCCGTATATGCCGGCAGGGAAGAACTGAATCTGGAGGACGGAAGCTTTGAATTATCTAAAAAGGCTTCGGAGCAGATGCTTGAAGGAATCAGTTCAGGTGAACTCGCCGATGTCCGTGAATACTTTATTCAGGAGGGAATGAAGGAGGCGGATGAAAAGGTTGCCGAAGCCGTTGAAGAAGAACTGGATAAAAAGGTACGTGAGGCGATAGAAGAGAATGTCCGCCTGCAGTGTGAAGCTTTCGGCATAACCGATGAAGACATCATAAACGACCGGGCAGAAAAAGCCATCGAGGAAAACTATGACTCGGCAATGGAGGAAGCGCGTAATTCCGATGAGTTCAAACAGGCTGTGGATGATGCATATTCCGAAGCTCACGATGAAGTGATCAAAGCTGTGGATGAGGAGTGGGAAAAGATCGCCGACAGGTATGAACTGAATGCCGAACATACTCCGGTCCGCGTGACGATCTATGAGCATTTTTTCAGAGAGGAAAATGAAGATTTTGATAATGACGGAATCTCTGATGCAAATGTAAGGATATATAAAAGTGATTCCGTGATAGATATGGCTTCTTTTAATGAAGGACGCGCACCCGAAAGTGCGGATGAGATAGCCATAGACAGAATGCATGCGGATAACCGCGGCATAAAGATCGGTGACAGGATCACCGTCGGCGAAAAAGAATTTACCGTAGTCGGACTTCTTTCATACGTTAATTACCTGACGCTTCACGAATCAAATACCGATATGATGTTTGACGCATTCGGATTTGATGTTGCAATGGTAACTCCCGAAGGATTTGATTCACTTCATTCCAGGATACATTACAGTTATGCTTATAAGTACGATGACAAACCTGCGGATAAGGTTGCGCTTGCCGATCATTCCGAAAGCTTTATGAAATGTCTCATAACTCAGAGTCTCACCTCCGACAATGAGATCAGGGACTATCTGCCCGAATACCTCAGACAGGCCAGTAATTTCGCAGTTTCGGATATTGAGGGCGATTCGTCCGCAACAGCAATACTGTGTTACATCCTGATCGGTGTAATTGCTTTTATCTTTGCGATAACCATCAGTAATACGATCGATAAAGAGTGTACTGTCATAGGAACGCTCAGGGCATCCGGATACAGCAGAAGCGAACTTATCTTCCACTATATGTCCATGCCGGTGATCGTTACGCTTATCGGAGCTGTCATCGGTAACGTGCTCGGATATACCTCATTCAAGGATCTTATGATGAACCTGTATTATGAGAGTTACAGCCTTCCCAAATACAGGCTTGTATGGAGCAACACGGCCCTGGTCAAGACAACGGTCATCCCCTTGCTTTTGATGTTCTTCATCAATCTTTTTATCATTGTCAAAAAGATGCAGATCAGTCCGCTTCGTTTCTTACGACATGATCTTGTCCGTACCAAGAGAACAAAAGCAAGAAGACTTCCTCACTGGTCATTCTTAAGAAGATTCAGACTGAGGATCCTGTTCCAGAATATACCCAACTACATAGTACTTATATTCGGTGTAGTATTCATCGAACTTATGCTGTGTTTTGCATTCGGACTTCCGGATTCGCTTGATAATTATTCGGATACGGCTGCAGGTATGATGTTCGCCGATTACCAGTATATGCTCATGAGTAACCTTGATGATGAAGGCGAAGTGATAAGCACATCGGAAGAAACGGCGGAAAAATTCTGTGCGGTAAATCTTTTGTATCCTAAAGCGAAATCTACCTTCCGTACCGGAATGGGAAGCGGAGGAGATGAGGGAGTAACCGTATATGGCATCGATCCCGGAAGCGCATATATTACTGTTCCGGAAGGAACCTCCGAGGGCAGCGTTTATATTTCAAGCGCTTTCAGAGATAAGTTCAGGATATCGGCTGGCGATACGATAACTCTTCATGAGGAATACGAGAACAGATCCTATGAATTTACGGTTGCGGGATTCATAGATTACGACGGATCGGTTGCGGCTTTTATGAACAGTGATGATTTTAAGTCCGTATTTGAAATGGAAGATGATGAATTCTCCGGGTATTTTTCACGCAATGAGATCACCGACATAGATGATCAGTATATCGCCACAGTCATCACTGCGGAAGATATCGAAAAGGTTGCGGTACAGCTCAATCATTCATTCGGAGCAATAATCGATATGTTCAAATATGCTCTGGTTGTTCTTGCCGCGGCACTGATATATCTTCTCGCCAAGATAATAATCGAGAGGAATGAACATTCCATTTCGATGGTCAAGATCCTTGGCTTTAAGAACGGTGAGATAGGAAAGCTGTACATCGCGCCTACCGCAATAGTTGTTGTTTTCTTTTCGATCATAGGATTCGGAGCCGGGTATTATCTGATGCTATGGCTTTTCCATGCATTCATGCTTCAGATGGACGGTTATTTCGCATTCTATATGACTACCGGATCCATGATCCTTTCGGTATTGTATCTGCTGATAGGATATGCGTTCGTGTCGGTGATTGATTTTATAAGGATAAAAAAGATCCCGATGGATGTGGCACTTAAGAATGTTGAATAAGTACAGCCCCTGTGACTCAAAAACGGCCCCGCTCATATGAGCGGGGTTTTTTGATCTTAAGTCTGTATCTGCGCCGTATAGAGATTGTAATAGATGCCTTTTCTGTCGAGAAGTTCAGAATGCGTTCCGATCTCCGCAATGTGATGGCCGTCTATTACCATGATCCTGTCGGCATTCTTGAGAGTGGACAGTCTGTGCGCTATCGCGAATGTCGTCTTTCCCTTTGTGAGTCTCTCCAGTGCTTTCTGGATCATGAACTCGCTCTCGGTATCAAGGCTTGCGGTTGCTTCATCGAGTATCAGGATCCGAGGGTCGGGAAGGATGGCTCTTGCGATCGCTATTCTCTGGCGTTCTCCGCCGGAAAGGGTATATCCCTTTTCGCCTACATATGTATTGTATCCGTCCGGAAGTGCACAGATGAAGTCGTGTGCGTTTGCAAGCTTGGCAGCTCTTATTATTTCTTCTGTCGTGGCATCGGGCTTTGAGAATCTGATGTTGTCTATGATCGTTCCCGAGAAAAGGAATGTCTCCTGAAGAACGACACCGAGCTGGGAATGGTATGACTTCCTGCTGATGTCCTTCATATCGGTTCCGTCTACGAGGATCCTTCCGTCATCGGTTTCATACAGTCTCATGAGCAGGTTGATGAGCGTTGACTTTCCCGTTCCGGAGGCGCCGACTATTCCGATCATTTCTCCGGGTTTTACCACCGCATTGATGTCTTCAAGAACGGGACGGTATGATTTGTATCCGAATGTTGCATGATCGAATGTGATCTCGCCTTTTATATCGATATCCTTGACGTTATCAGACTCTTCGGGTACGTCCTGTGCGAGGACATCGTATATTCTCTCGAGGCTGCTCGTGAGTCTGGATATCTCTCTTGGAAGTCTTCCGAGCCATCCTATGTACTGGAAGAGGAGGAGAGTGTAAGCGATGAACTGATAGAGCTCACCGGGTGTCATCTTATAGTTGAAGACATCAAGTCCACCGAAATAAACGACTATGACAAGCCCCATTCCCATAAGAACGTTTACGAGAAAATCAAACATTGCCCAGAAACGTTCGTTCTTTTTCTGGATATCTGCAAAGATTCCGGAGACCGACTTAAATCTTTCCGATTCGTCCTTTTCCTTACCGTATGTCTTGACGACTCTCATTCCCGAGATGACGTCCTGAAGCTCACTGGCTACGTCGTCATTTTTCTTGTACTGGAGATGGAAGATGCGGCCTATGGTTTTCCTGAACGTGATCATAAGTGCCGATACGAACGGAACCAGGATGAAGGTGAGCAGCGCAAGCTTAATGTTCAGCACCATCATGAATACGATGTCCCAGATGAAGATGAAGAGAATCGCAAACAGGTTGCAGAATACATCGGCCATGAAGTCACTGATGAACCTTGTATCCTGGGTGATCCTGTTCAGTAGCTCGCCGGGCCTTCTGTCACCTATAAAGCTTAAGGGGAGCTTCTGGTATTTTTCAAAAAGCTGTCTTCTTAAGTCCGCCGCGATCTTGGAACCGAGCCTTGCGGATGCGTTGCTCTTCATTATGTTAAGGACAACGATCGATGCACTGAAGGTGAACATCAGTGCAAGAAGAGCATATGCGGTCTTAAGGCTGCCGTTTCCGCTGAGTACATCGTTGATGAGGTGCTTTTGTACTTCGGGATTTAACAGCGTTGTCACTGCCACCAATACCATGATCAGGAAGACACCGAGAAAGTCCTTTTTGTAGGGACCGGCCATTTTCACGAACATACTTAAGAAACCGCCTTCGCCCGAGCACTTGGGGCAGCGTTTTGTTCCGGGGATCGCCCTTCCGCATATGGGACAGGTCTTTTCGTATTCGTTGCTGATGACTTCTTCGAACCTTCCGGAGATCAGGATGTTGATACCACGCGCAACGTAAGCGTATCTTCCGAGATGCCTGGAAGAATAGTGAGCGAGTACCTTGTGAGAATCACCTTGTCTGACCGTGAGGATTCCTCCTCCTATGCCGGGTTCGGCGGTGGCTTTGTCAAGGTCTGCGATATTTATTATCGTTTTCTTTTTTCCGCGGATGATGAAGAGCTTTGAGGTGGTCACGACAAAGAAAGAATCGTCTGTCCAGTTTCCTTTTTCATCGATGTCGATCGGGACGGCGTAGTAGATTTTATCACCTTCCGAAAGCTCCACCATGCTTTCTGCCTTATGCGGAATGTCGTATCTTAAAATCATTTCAGGTCCTCATGATCTTTGAACTGTTACAGGAAGAGATCGAGCATTCTCTTTTCTTTCTGCGAAAGTGCATCGACATCCCGTATCTCGAAGCGGTTCTCATCGACGTCGACAATGACCAGTCTTGTGTCGGAGAGTTTGCTAACGGCATTCGATCCCATGTTGATCGCGAATCTGCATTCGCCCTTGTCAGTCATAACGTGGAAATAAGCATAGCCGTATTCGTCCTTGATGCTGTAGATCCTGCTGATGACGGGGGTGAAATAGCAGAGAGTAAGCTGATCGGAGATGACCTCTTTCGTTTCTCCGGACATTGCATCAAGGTCTTCGATGATGCCTATCTCTTTTCCGTCGCCTTCATATTCCCTTACAGAGAGAAATCTGTTTGCATCCGAAAAAGGAAAGAGTCTTATGATCCTTATCCTGTCGTAATGTTTGCCGTCAAGATCGAGGCTTACAAATCCTCCGTCCGTACGTGTGAATGCGGCACTCACGGGGATGATGCGTGTTGCGGTCATTTCTTCCGCTTTTTGTTCAAATATGTTGAGAGTGTTGTCTGACATTTTGTTCTCCTTGGTAACACAGGAAGGTCTGTTTTAAAAGCTTTCGCTTTTACGCTGCAGCGATTTGTTCTGAAGGTCTAAGAGGTTATGGAAGATTCCGTCTTCACGTGCGTACAGTTCGTCCCAGGTTCCTTCTTCAACGATCCTGCCGCCGTCGATAACGATCAGCCTGTCGGCATCCTTAAGGGTTGAGAGTCTGTGTGCGATGGAAAGAGTTGTTCTTCCTTTGACAAGATACTTTAGAGAATGCTGTATCGCTTTTTCCGTTTCGGTATCAACGCTTGCGGTAGCTTCATCGAGTATCAGTATCTTGGGATCTGCGAGAATCGCTCTTGCGATCGATATACGCTGCTTTTCGCCGCCCGATAAGTCCTTGCCGGATGCACCTATGACAGTGTCGTATCCGTCGGGAAGTTTTGAAATGAATTCGTGTGCGCTTGCAAGCTTTGCGGCCCTGATGATGTCGGCCTTGCTTGCGTTTTCATTTCCGTATGCGATGTTCTTTGCAACGGATCCCATGAAGATGTATGTATCCTGTGATACCATCGCAACGTTTCTTCTGAGGTCTGAGAGCGCAAGGTCCTTGACACAGGTTCCGTCGATGCTGATCGATCCTTCGTTTACATCGTAGAGTCTGGATATCAGGTTGACGAGAGTGGATTTGCCGGCACCGGATCTTCCGACTATGCCGAGCATTTCTCCTTCTTTTACCTTGAGGTTTATGTTCTTGAGAACCGGACGTCCGATCCTGTAGCCGAAGGTTACATTATCAAGTTCGATCTCGCCCCTCGGCTGCGTCAGCCTTACAGGGTTTTCCTTTTCGCGGATCTCGGGGATCGCATCTATGATCTCAAAGAGTCTTTCCGCTGAGTTTATGCTTTCGGCCCACATCCTAAATATCCAGGAAAAGGAATTCATGGGACCGTTCAGCTGCATTACGTATCCGACGAATGTGATGAGCACACCGAGCTCGATCTCATGGGTCTTCATTACAAAGAATACGCCGACGATCCAGATCCAGATGCTTGAAACCTCCTGGACCATGTTGTAGAGGATCGCGAATTTGTTTCTGAGTCTTACTATGTTGATCTCGGCATCACGGAGATTTTCGCTGGGGTGGACAAACTTTACGATCTCGTTTTCCTGCTGTCCGAATGCCTTTACAACACGTGCTCCGGTGAGATTGTCGTTGGCCTTGGCGGTAACGGCTTTCTCGGCACGGTGTCTTTTGCCGGAAAGATTCCAGAGTCCGGGGCGGAGCTTGATTGTCATGAAGACCAGAAGAGGAAGGAGTATGCATGCTATGAGTGCCATCTTCCAGTTCAGCCTGTACATGACGGTAAACGTGACGATGATCGTTATTCCGTGAACGAATACCATCGGGATTCCGTCTATGAAGAATTCCCTTACTCTTTCGGAATCACTCAGGACTCTTGTCATCAGACCGCCGGTCTGTTTGTTTACGAAGAAGTTAAGGGAAAGCCTGCTCATAGAATCGAAGACATCGGTCTTGATATCCCTGACAGTGTAGGCTGCGACCTTCGCCATGCAGAATACCTGGAAATAGTTTGAGACCGACTGAATGACCTTTACGCCGATCATCGTGAGGGCGACCATTCCGAGTGCAAGGACGTATCTGCCGTCAAGTCCGAAACGGGCGAGGAATACTTCGTCCTTTTCGAGGACGTGGTCGAAGAGGACCTTACCCGTCAGGTACGGCCACGCAATGCTGAGTGCTGCTGAGGTCAGATATGTAATGAAAAGAATGAACAGCCCGAACTTGTATTTAAGGAAGTATCTCAGGGTTCTGAAGAAGATGGAGCGCTTGCTCTTTTTCTTCTTTTCCTCTGTCTCTTCGGCACCGTCATCGGGGCTTTCTTCATCCTGCGTGATCTCTTCACCCTTAAGGAAGCCCTTGAGCTTGCGGAAGAGGACATTCATTCCGGATGAATACCTGTTGGTGAATGCCGCAAGGTGCGTGGGAACTCCTTTGTAGGAAGCCGAAAGGACATTTGAACCTATGTAGGCATCGAGGCGCAGGTGGGCCAGCTCACTTATTTCGTAAACGTATGTATCCGTTATGGCCGCCTCTTCGTCCGGCAGGTTTTCGGGTACGGGCACCCCGTTAAAAAGATTCAGATGTCCTTCGGGGAGCTCTTTTGTGCAGACGACTACCTTGTCAGTGGTGACGGCTATAAAGCCCTCGATATATTCTCCCGAAAATGAAAGATCTATGGGGCTTGATAACAGAACCCCGGATTCCTCTATTCCGAGACTTTTTAGCTTTTCAATATCGGTTTTTTTGAGTTTTGGATCTTTGTTCAAGAAATTTCTCCGTTATTGTCTCTTTTTTCGAATTGATTTGTATTTTAACATAGGAAAACCCCTGAATCATCCATATTATACCTGCGGTAGAACAACTCACGGTAGAAAAGCAGGCTTTTTGAGACTTTTGAGTTTTTCGTAAAATTTTTATGAAAAAAGAGAGGGATTTCTTAATTAATGGGGTATATACATACGGTGACTGTTTTTACAGGAGAAAACTATGACCATCAGAGAAATGCTTGAGGAGCGTGAAGAGCAGATCTTAAGCCCTTACGCATCACTTTCCAAAAATTCAAAAGGACGCGACACGGATGAGCCCCAGTGTGACATAAGACCCGTTTACCAGAGGGACCGTGACAGGATAGTCCACTGTAAAGCCTTCAGAAGGCTCAAGGATAAGACCCAGGTTTATCTGATCCCCGAGGGCGACCACTACAGGACCAGACTTACCCATACTCTCGAGGTTTCACAGATAGCCCGCACGATCTCCAAGGCGCTCAGGCTGAACGAGGACCTCACCGAGGCAATAGCACTGGGCCATGATCTCGGTCATACTCCCTTCGGACATGCCGGAGAAAGAGCTCTCAATTCCGTTTGTCCCTTAGGCTTCAAACACAACGAGCAGAGCGTAAGAACCGTCGAAAAGCTTGAAAAGGACGGAAAGGGCCTGAATCTTACCTGGGAAGTCAGGGACGGGATACTGAACCACCAGACCTCCAGAATGCCCTCCACGCTTGAAGGCAAGGTCGTGAGATTATCCGACAAGATCGCATATATCCATCACGATATGGACGATGCTGTAAGGGGCGGGGTTCTTACCGAAATGGACGTTCCCGCTTCGATAAGGGATGTCCTCGGATCGACTCCCGGTGACAGGCTCGATACCTTTATGCACGACATCATCACGAACAGCAAGGAAAAGAATGATATCTGCATGAGTGACGGCGTGATGGATGCCATGAAGGAGATCAGACAGTTCATGTTTGAAAGGGTTTATACGAACCCCGACATCAAATCCGAAGAAGGCAAGGCCGAAACTCTTGTCATAACGCTCTACGATTATTACATGCACCATCTGGACAAGCTGCCCGAGGAAAACAGACTGATGATCGATGAGGGTGAAGCTCCGGAAAGGGCTGTGTGCGATTACGTCGGTGCCATGACAGACAGATTCGCAATCCTTACATACAATGACCTCTTTGTTCCCAAATCATGGGAGATGATCTGATAAATGTATTTTACGGATGAATTCGTGGAGGAAGTAAGATCCCGCAATGACATCCTCGATGTCGTGGGAAGTTACGTGCCTCTCAAGAAAAAAGGAAATAATTACTGGGGACTGTGTCCTTTCCATAACGAAAAGACTCCGTCGTTCTCGGTCTATCCGCCGAAGCAGATGTTCCACTGTTTCGGATGCGGCGAAGGCGGAAATGTTTTCGGCTTTGTTATGAAGTATGAAAATGTTTCGTTTCCGGAGGCTGTGAAGATCCTGGCCGAACGCGCCGGAATGGAAGTGGTTGAATCGGAAGACTCACCTGCGGACAAGGAAAGGCGTCAGAAGTCGGATCTTCTGAAGCAGATCAATTCGGATGCCGCACTCTTTTTCATGAACAACTTAAGTTCTCCGCACGGTGAAAGGGGCCTGGCATATTTTAAAGACAGAGGCCTTACCGACGAGACGATAAGGCATTTCGGACTCGGCTTTGCGGGAAATAACGGCCGCGAAGTGGTCGAATTCCTCAGGAAGAAGGGCTATTCCGATGAACTGATCATAGCATCCGGAATGGCGACGAACCATGAAAAGTACGGAATGAGTTCAGCGTTTTTCGGAAGGGTCATGTTTCCGATAATCACGCCGGATAAGAAGGTGATCGGATTCGGCGGAAGAGTTCTCGGAAGCGGTGAACCGAAATATCTGAACACATCCGAAACCGCGATCTTCGATAAAAGAAGAAATCTCTACGGATATAATTTCGCCAAGAGATCGCGCAAGAAATATTACATACTCTGTGAAGGGTATATGGATGTCATATCAATGCATCAGGCCGGATTTGATTCGGCGATAGCGTCTCTGGGAACGGCTTTTACCGAAGAACAGGCCGCTATGATAAAAAGAGACCGCAGGGATGTGTATCTGGCTTACGATATGGATGAAGCCGGTGAAAAGGCGGCGCTCAAGGCGGTCAGGATGCTCACGAATGTCGGCATAACGCCGAAGAGAATAAGCATCAGACCCTGTAAGGATCCCGATGAATTCCTCAACAAGAACGGCGCGGAGGAATTTGAAAAGCGTATAGAAGAAGCTGAGAACGGCTTCCTTTATATAGAGGACAGGGTTAAAGAGAAATACGATCTGTCCGATCCCGAAGAACAGTACAGATGCAAGCGCGAGATCGTCGAGAATCTGTGGATGTTCGGAGGCGATGAAGTCAGGATGAATTCCTATGCAGGCTCGATCGTAAGCAGGTTTGGCATTGCGGCATCGGAAGTGTCCAAGCTTCTCGAGGAGACCAGACCTCCCGAATTTGCTCCGATGGGACCGGCATCCAAGACGGTATATTCTCCGCCTAAGAAGCCTTCCGGCAAAAAGAAGGAAAGCGAGTGGACTCCCGCCGAAAGCTCTCTTCTTACATGGATGACCGATGAACCTGCTATCTTCAGGGTGGTGAAAAAATATCTGAAAGCTGATGACTTTTCACCGGGTTCATGCAGAAGCGTAGCCGAAAAAGCATATGAGATGCTTGAAACGGGGACATTCGATATCTCAAAACTTTTATCGGAGTTTGAAGATGAAGAAGTCATAAAAGATGCTACGGGTATCCTGCAGAACTCCGCACCGGATATAGATACACCGGAAAAGCGGATAGCAATGCTGAAGGATCTGATCATAAAAGTAATGGAAAGGAAGTGCGAACTTCTGACACATACGGATGATCCGGAAAAAGAACTCAAAGTCTTTAACTGCAGACTCGAGATAGACAGATTAAAACAGGAAAAATTACGTATTACTGACGAGGAGGAATAAACCAGATGGCTAAGAAGGAAGAAAAGAAGAATGTAAAGAAGGCTGCTGCAAAGCCCGCAGCAAAGGCAGCACCTAAAAAGACAGCAAAGCCCGCAGCAAAGGCAGCCCCCAAGAAGGCAGCAAAGCCTGCAGCAAAGGCGGCGCCCAAGAAGGCAGCAAAGCCCGCAGCAAAGGCAGCACCCAAGAAAGCAGCAAAGCCCGCAGCAAAGGCGGCGCCCAAGAAGGCAGCAAAGCCCGCAGCAAAGGCAGCACCCAAGAAAGCAGCAAAGCCCGCAGCAAAGGCAGCACCCAAGAAGGCAGCAAAGCCTGCAGTAAAGGCAGCGCCTAAGAAGACAGCAAAGCCCGCAGCAAAGGCAGCACCTAAGAAGACAGCAAAGCCCGCAGCAAAGGCTATGCCTAAGAAAGCGGCAAAGCCCGCAGCAAAGGCAGCACCTAAGAAGACAGCAAAGCCTGCTGCAAAGGCAGCACCCAAGAAGGCAGCAAAGCCCGCAGCGAAGGCAGCACCTAAGAAGGCAGCAAAGCCCGCAGCAAAGGCAGCTCCCAAGAAAGCAGGAAAGCCCGCAGCAAAGGCAGCTCCCAAGAAAGCAGCAAAGCCCGCAGCAAAGGCTGCTCCCAAGAAAGCAGCAAAGCCCGCAGCAAAGGCAGCTCCCAAGAAGACGGCAAAGCCCGCACCTAAGAAGGCTGATACCAAGAATGTAAAGACCAAGCCCGCTCCCAAGGCTGAACCCAAGAGCAAGGCTAAGGACAAGGCAAAGGCTGAGCCTAAGGCAAAAGCCGATACCAAGTCAAAGGGCAAGGCAGTTCCCGAGCCCAAGACCGCTAAAGGCAAGGGCAAGGACGCAGGCAAAAAGGTTGTTGAAGAACCTATCGTTATAACCGATTCCGAAGAGATGTCTTTTGACGACAAGGTTCAGGAGATCACTGCGGCTTTGGTCAAGCACTGCAAAAAGAACAAGGGTCTTGATTACGACAAGATCAATGATGCCGTGACCAAGGTTACCGATGATGATGAGCTTATCGACAAGATGGTTGATAAGGTCATTGAGAATCTTTCATCCAAGGGAATAATCATTCTTTTCCCCGATGACGGCCCCGGAGGATCCGATCTTCCTCCCGATGAGTTTGAGCTTGACGGTCCCAGCCCCGAAGATCTTGTTGATGCCGATGAAGATGCGGTAGACAGGATCGATATAGATGCACTCGTAGAGGGCGTCAGCATAGAGGATCCCGTCCGTATGTATCTCAAGGAGATCGGTAAGGTTCCTCTTCTTACCGCAGAGGAAGAGATCAAGCTCGCCAAGAGAATGGAAAAGGGAGACGAGGAAGCCAAGAACGCGCTTGCCGAAGCAAACCTCAGACTCGTTGTTTCCATTGCAAAGAGATATGTCGGAAGAGGAATGCTCTTCCTTGACCTGATCCAGGAAGGAAACCTCGGACTCATCAAGGCGGTTGAAAAGTTCGATTACCGCAAGGGATATAAATTCTCGACATATGCAACATGGTGGATCAGACAGGCCATTACCAGAGCAATCGCTGACCAGGCCCGTACCATCCGTATTCCCGTTCATATGGTAGAGACCATCAATAAGCTGATCCGTGTAAGCCGTCAGCTCCTTCAGACTCTCGGAAGAGAGCCCAGTCCCGAGGAGATCGCAGCGGAGATGAACATCCCCGAAGAGAAGGTCCGCGAGATCCTCAAGATCTCCCAGGAGCCCGTATCACTCGAGACTCCCATCGGTGAAGAGGAAGATTCGCATCTCGGAGATTTCATCGAGGACGACAATGTTCCCGCACCCGCAGAAGCTGCCACACAGATGCTTCTCAGAGAACAGCTCGACAAGGTTCTCGATTCACTTACCGACAGGGAAAAGAAAGTACTCAGACTTCGTTTCGGACTTGATGACGGAAGACAGCGTACTCTTGAAGAGGTAGGAAAAGAATTCAACGTTACCCGTGAGAGGATCAGACAGATCGAAGCAAAGGCACTCCGTAAGCTTCGTCATCCCAGCCGTTCCAAGCAGCTCAAGGATTATCTGGAGGATACATGAGGCTCTCTGACAGATTAGAGAACATACTCGAACTTGTTCCAAAGGGGCTTGTATGTGCCGATATAGGCTGCGACCACGGATTTATGGCTATCGAACTGGTATCGAGAGGCATCTCTCCCAAGGTGATAGCTTCCGATCTTCGCACAGGCCCGCTTAAAAGAGCAAGGGAGAATGTGGAAAAGGCCGGGCTTTCGGATAAGATAGAACTCATCATCTCCGACGGCTTTGAAAAGATAGAACCCGGAACCGTAAAGACTGCGGTCATTGCCGGAATGGGCGGAATGCTCATAAGGGATATACTGACGAACGGAATGGATTGCATCAGACAGATGGATGAATTCATTGTCCAGCCGCAGTCGAATATTCCGGAGTTCAGAAATTTCTTAAGACAGAGCGGTTTTGAGATAGTCCGCAACAATATTCTTATCGATGCGGAAAAATATTATTTTCCGATGAAGATAAGATATACCGGAAAAACGGAGCCTGCACTTAACATCACTCCGGAAGACAGATACGGTGCGGACCTTATCGAGGAAGACAGAGGTCTTTCGGATTATCTCGATGCAGAGATGGGTTCTTACGAAAAGATCCTGGAGAAACTGATCTCTGAAAGCGGAGAACATAATGAGCGTACGGAAGAGATAAGAGAACTGATGGATCTGAACCGCAGGATCAGATCACGCATCAACAAAGATTGAGAGGGAATCTATGTACACACTTATCATTAACGGTGAAAAAAAGGAATATGCTCCCGATGCCACATGGGAAGATGTAGCGAAGGATTACCAGAAAGATTATGATTCGCCCATTGCTGCGATCAGCCTGGACGGAAAGATAAGAGAGCTTTTCAAGAAAGTTACCAGGAGCGGTGAAGTAAAGTTCTTCACCCTTAAGGATAATGTCGGCCATCTTACATATGTAAGAAGCGCAACGATGCTCCTTATGAAATCCATATGGGATCTTTTCGGAGAAGAGACTGCCAATAAATGCAGGGCTGACTTTACCGTTAAAAGAGGATTGTTCATCAATACGGAAGGTCTTATCGAAAGCACCGAAGAAAATGCGGAGAAGATCAAAAAGCGCATGCTTGAGATCGTTGAAGCCGGTACTCCTTATATGAAGAGATCCTATCCGATCGATGATGCTCTCGACATCTTTTCAAAGAGAGGCATGGAGGATAAGGTAAAGCTTTTCAGATACAGAAGGACCTCCAACGTAAATATCTACGAGATGGACGGATACAGGGATTATTACTACGGCTATATGCTTCCCAACGCTTCATACGTAAAGTATTTCGATCTCATTCAGTACGATACAGGATTCATGCTCATCCTTCCGGAAAAGAGTGCCCCCACAGTCGTGCCCAAGTATGAAGAGAGCAGAATGCTCTTTGATACATTCCAGCGTTCGCATAAGTGGTGCGAATATGTTGGCATAGAAAATGTCGGTGACCTTAATGAAAGGATCTGTTCCGGAAGCATGGAGGATCTCATCCTTGTCCAGGAAGCCGAGCAGGAAAGACGTATTGCTGAGATCGCCGCAGAGATAGCATCCAGAAAGGGTGTTAAGTTCGTCATGATCGCCGGACCTTCATCATCCGGTAAGACGAGTTTTTCACACAGACTTTCAATACAGCTTCGAACCTTCGGACTCAAGCCTCATGCGATAGGACTTGATGACTATTTCGTAAACCGTGAGGATACACCGAGAGATGAGAACGGCGACTACAATTTCGAATGCATCGAAGCAATCGACACCAAGGGATTTAATGATGATATGCTTAAACTCCTTGCGGGTGAAAGAGTCGAACTTCCCACTTTCAATTTCAAGATCGGCCAGAGAGAATACCACGGCAATTACATGCAGCTTGAAAAGGATGACATACTTGTAATAGAAGGAATCCATGGACTCAATCCCAAGATGAGTTATGCTCTTCCCGATGAAAGTAAGTTCAAGATCTATATCTCCGCACTTACTTCGATCAATATCGATGAGCACAACAGGATCCCTACAACCGATGCGAGACTCTTAAGACGTCTTGTAAGGGATGCGCGTACAAGAGGTTCGGATGCAAAGAGAACACTTTCAATGTGGCATTCCGTAAGAAGAGGCGAAGAGGAGAATATCTTCCCGTTTCAGGAAGAGGCGGATGTAATGTTCAACTCCGCTCAGGTTTATGAGCTTGCGCTTCTTAAGCAGTTTGCGGAGCCCCTGCTTTTCAGCATCCAGAAGGACGATCCTACATATTACGAAGCGAAGAGACTGCTCAAGTTCCTTGATTATTTCCTGTCCCTTCCCAGCGAATTCCTTCCCAACAACTCCATCTGCAGGGAGTTCGTCGGAGGATCGTGTTTCAACGTGTAAAAAACAGGGGCAAAATGCAGCAATGCGAATAATGCTTGCATTAATTCGAATTGCTGCATTATTGCCCCGCCAAAAACATGAGCAATTGCGTATTTTGAAAAAATACGCGGAGTTGCGAATGTTTTTAGGATTACGGGAATCGCGAAGCGATGAAGTAATCCGTGTTTTTTCATATTTGACACGTGCTGTATAATTGATTTTGAGCGAAACGGACGATCGCGGGGATCTCAGGATCCGTGAGGAAAGTCCGGGCTCCAGAGGGCAGGATGCCGGATAACGTCCGGCGGAGGAAACTCCCGGGACAGTGCAACAGAAAATAACCGCCTGCTTCAGGCAGGTAAGGGTGAAAAGGCGGTGTAAGAGACCACCATTCGCATGGTAACATGCGAAGTCGTGTAAACCCCATCCGGAGCAAGACCAAACAGAAAGGTTAAGGGCTGCCCGCCCGTCTTTCAGGTAGGTCGCTTGATGCGTGCGGCAACGTACGTACTAGATAGATGATCGTCCCGAAGCGTATGCTTTAAGACAGAACCCGGCTTACAGTTTCGCTTAAACAATAAATTTTTCCGCATGATCCGGGAGTTTTTTCCTCCCGGACTCATTGCGGGTTTTTATGATTTATCGGAGGTATATACAATGACCAGAATTGACGTTGTCAGCGGCTTTCTCGGCGCAGGCAAGACCACACTTATCAAAAAGCTTCTTAAGGATGCCATTGATGCAACCAAGACCGTACTGATCGAAAATGAATTCGGTGAGATCGGAATAGACGGCGGATTCCTTGAAGAATCGGGTATAGAGATCAAGGAGATGAGCCAGGGCTGTATCTGCTGCTCACTTGTAGGCGATTTCGGAACATCACTTAAGGAAGTTATCAATACCTATTCTCCCGAGAGGATCCTTATCGAGCCTTCGGGCGTAGGAAAGCTTTCCGATGTTCTCAAGGCTATCGAAAGAGTTGCCGGAGAACTTGATGTCAAGATCAATTCCGCAGTTGCCGTTGTTGATGCTTCCAAAGCAAAGATGTATTCCAAGAACTTCGGTGAGTTCTTTGTAAACCAGATCGAGTATGCGGGCACAGTCATCCTCAGCCGTACCGATACCGCATCCGCGGAAAAGATCGCAGAAGCGGTTGCCATAGTCAAGGAGCACAATCCCAAAGCCACGGTCATCACCACACCTCTCGATCAGCTTGATGCCAAAGCGGTTCTCGACGCCATTGAGGGAAATGACAGCATCGATTCGCTTCTCGAAGAAATGATGGAGAAGGCTAAGGAGGCTCCCGAACATCATCACCACCATCATCATGACCACGACGATCATGACGAAGAGTGCTGCTGCCACCATCATCACGATGAAGATGATGACGATGACGACGATGATCACGAGTGCTGCCATCACCATCACCATGACGACGATGATCACGAGTGCTGTCATCATCATCACCACGACGATGACGACGATGATCACGAGTGCTGCCATCACCATCACCACGACGATGACGATGACGACGATGATCACGAGTGCTGCCATCATCACCACCACGATGACGATGATGACGATCACGAACATCATCATCACCATCATCACGGACACGATGCCGATGAGATCTTTACAAGCTGGGGAATCGAATCACCCGTTAAGTTCACTTCCGAGCGTATTGAATCCATCCTCAAGGCACTTGATTCCGGTGAGTACGGTGTCATCCTCAGGGCAAAGGGAATGGTACCCGCCGAAGACGGAACCTGGATCTATTATGATTATGTTCCCGAAGAGACCAATGTACGTTCCGGAAAGCCCCAGGTTACCGGCAAGATCTGTGTCATCGGATCCGATCTTAAAGAAGATAAGCTGAAAGAACTTTTTGCTTAAGGAGTTTCATATGTTTGCAGGAAAACCCAAACAGGTTTATATGATCAACGGATTTCTTGAGGCGGGCAAGACCGAGTTCATCAAGTTCACTCTCGGTCAGGATTATTTCCGTATCAAGGGAAATACACTGCTCATCCTCTGCGAAGAGGGAGAGGAAGAGTATCCGGCTGAGCTGATGAAAAAGTCGAATACCGATATGATCCTTATCGAGGATGAGGAACAGATGAATCCGATGCAGCTTGCCGCGATCGAGAAAACATACAAGCCCGACAGGATCATAATCGAGTGGAACGGCATGTGGAATTTCAAGGATTTCAAGATGCCGGATAATTGGAAGCTCGCACAGCAGATAACCATTATTGATGCTTCCACATTCCCTGTGTATTACACAAATATGAAGTCGCTTCTTGCGGAGCAGATCAGAAATTCCGAGATGATCGTCTTCAACAGATGCGACAATGTAAGGAACGATCTTCCTGCATACAGAAGAAATATAAAGGCTGTCAATCAGAGCGCGGATATCGTGTTTGAAGATGCAAACGGTGAGATCAACGAGATCTTTGAGGAAGATCTTCCCTATGATCTCAAGTCCGAGGAGCTTGTACTCGACACCAATGCGTACGGTATCTTTTATCTGGATGCTATGGATCATCTTGAAAGATATGAAGGCAAGAAAATCGTATTCCAGGCACTTTGCATGACACCTCCCGATTTCCCGAAAGGGTATTTCATTCCGGGCAGAATGGCAATGACGTGCTGTGCACAGGATATGGCATTCCTCGGATATGCATGTAAATACGGAGACGGTCAGGAGCCTGTAAAGGATAAGGACTGGGTTGTCGTCACTGCCGTGGTAAAGAAGGAATTCTTTGCGGAATACGGAGGAGAAGGTCCGGTTCTTCACGCGGTTTCCATTGAAAAATCGCGCGAGCCCAAGGATGCGGTTGTTTCGTTCACTGCGTAAAAGAAAAACGTAATGCTTATCTGCCTGGCTTAAATGTCAGGCAGTAAATCTATAAAGGAAAGATCATGGGTAAATATCTTTACGCCGAATGGATATTTTTGTTTTGCATATATTCGGTCATCGGATTCATATGGGAAACCGCATATTGCTCATTCAAGGAAAGAAAGCTTGTTAACAGAGGTTTCATGAAGGGACCTTTCCTTCCGATATACGGAAGCGGAGTGTGTGTGATGCTTGTTGCCGCAGCTCCCTTTGAAGGAAATGTTCTGCTTGAATGTTTCTCGGGAATGATCTGTGCCACGGTGCTTGAATATGTGACGGGTGAACTGATGCAGCATCTGTTCAAGGTCAGATACTGGGATTATTCCAAGGAGAAATTCAACTTAAACGGCCATATTTGTCTCGGTGCTTCGCTCGGCTGGTTCGTTGCCACATTCGTAGTCAACAGGATCCTGCAAAAACCTGTGACCGCACTTATGAAAATGTTCAGCCTTACTCAGATCACCATAGCGGATTCCGTGGTCATGGGAATAGCGGTGATTGACTTCATCATTTCGTTCAAAGCCGCAATGGATCTGCGTGCAATACTTGTGAAGATGGAAGAGGCGCGCCACGAGATGCAGCTCATGCAGAAGCGTCTTGATGTCATCTATGCGGTTCTGGCAGAAGAAGTCGGAGAAAGATATGATGAATTTACGGAGGGCGTGAGCGGAAAGGTTGCCGAGTTCGCGGACGGTGTCAGCGATAAGTTCGATGATTTCAGCGACGATGTAAAGCGCAGGCTGGAATTTGTACGCAAGAATGTTTCCGATATTTCCGATAAGATCATTCCCGATTCCGGCAAAGAGATCATGGAAGAGATCAGGACGCTCGGAGAAAAGTATGCTTCCGTCATCAAGGAGCATGCTTCATTCACGTCTCTTGGGGGAACGCTTAAGAAGCTCTTCATCAGAAATATCATCAGATCCAATCCTTCGATCATTTCGGATGATTACTACGAAGCACTTGAAGAACTCAAGAAAGCATCAAAGAATAAATAATCCGGAACGTGAAGCGTTTCTGAGCAAAACAGAAAACTGCCGCATCGATGCGGCAGTTTTTTATGTTTGCTTTAAGATCAGAATTTATCCTTCTGTGAGAATTTCTCTTCACAGTATTTGCATCTGTAGATTTCCTTCTCCTCATCGGCAAGGAAGAAGATGTGGGGAAGTTCCTGTTCGATGGAAGTTATGCATCTGGGGTTTCTGCACTTGATGACATTCTTTACTTCCTTGGGAAGCTTGAGGCTTCTTTTTTCTATTATCTCCCCGGCCTTGATGACGTTGATCGTGATGTTGTGATCGATGAATGCGAGGACATCGAGATCGAGAGTATCTATATCACATTCTACCTTCAGGATGTCTTTCTTTCCCATTATCTTGGAACGGGCATTCTTTATTATCGCAACCGTGCAATCCATCTTATCGAGTCCGAGATGCTCGTAGATGCTCATTGATTTGCCGGCCTGTATATGGTCAAGGACGAAGCCTTCTTCGATCTTTCCTACATTAAGCATAGATTATCACGCCTCCTTGATTCCTAAAAGTGTCATGATGAGAGCCATTCTTACGTACATTCCGTATTTGACCTGCTTGAAGTAGCATGCTCTCGGGTCTTCGTCCACCTCTACCGATATCTCGTTGACTCTGGGAAGAGGATGGAGTACGAGCATATCCTTTCCGGCAAGATTCATCTTTTCCTTGGTGAGGATGTAGAAATCCTTCAGTCTTACGTAGTCCTCTTCGTTGAAGAATCTTTCTTTCTGGACTCTTGTCATATAGAGCATATCGAGATCGGCTATGACATCTTCAAGCTTTATGACTTCGGTGTAGGGAATGTTTTTTTCGTTTAACATCTCGGTGATGTAATCGGGAACCTTCAGCTCGGGAGGGGAGATGAAGACAAAGCTTATGTCCTCATATCTTACAAGTGCGTTGATGAGCGAATGTACCGTGCGCCCGAACTTAAGGTCTCCGCAAAGTCCGATGGTGAAGCCGCCGAGCTTTCCGTGCATGCTTCTTATTGTCATCAGATCCGCAAGGGTCTGTGTAGGGTGCTGATGTCCGCCGTCGCCTGCGTTGATGACGGGTATCTCCGATTTGGAGGCTGCGACATATGCGGCACCTTCCTTGGGATGTCTCATTGCGCAGATATCCGCATACTGGGAGATGACCTTTATCGTATCGGATACGCTTTCTCCCTTGGCAGCGGATGAAGAACCCGCATCGGAAAAGCCTATGACCTTTCCGCCGAGCCTGAGCATGGCTGCCTCGAATGAAAGTCTTGTTCTTGTGCTGGGCTCGTAAAAAGCCGTGGCAAGTATGCGCCCGTCACAGACGTGGGCAAATCTTGCAGGATCTTTTTCAATCTCTGCGGCAAGATCGAAGAGGGCATCGAGCTCCTCGGGTGTAAAGTCCAGCGGACTCATCAGATGTCTCATATATTCCTCATACCTCCTAAAAAAAGGACTGATAAAAATATCAGTCCTTAAAAATCAACTCTTATATGTAACCAGATCGGAAAGCTCTTTACGCTTCGGAGCTTCGGGTGATTCCGCTGCGAAACCGACGGCTATAAGTGCGGTAAGTATCTGTCCTTCGGGAATGCCGATAACGTCAGCGGCATTGTCATCATAAAGTCCCATGATGACGGTGGAAAGTCCCGCATCAAAAGCTGCGAGACAAAAACTCTGACAAGCGATACCTGCGTCGAACATCTGCCATCCGTTTCCGAGAGGAGTGGAGGGAGAGCCGTCTCTTTCATATCCGCTTCTCTTATCAACGATACTGAGAGCAACGACCATGGGAGCGTTTCTCATGATGTCGCCGTTCTTGGCCCAGATCTCGGTGCAGCCGGCCAGCTTATCCTTGGCCTCTCCGGTAAGCACGGTATAACGGGTTACCTGAGTGTTCTTCCAGCTGGGAGCGAACCTTGCGGTATCGATGACGGAATCGATAAGTTCTCGGGAAATCTCTTTGGAAGCATCGAATTTACGTACACTGCGACGCTCTTTGATACATTTTACCGTTTCCATGGAGTACCTCCTGACTAAAACTTTTCACGCAAAATTTTAACATTCGGAGCGCCCTATTTCAATCGGAATCTTTACTTTAATATTGTCATGATTTGTGATATATTTAACTATGTATATATATGGGATTTTGTGCCTTTATCGCATCCGGGAAAGGAGGAAGACATGGGCTTTTTGAAAAAGCTTGGTATCGGGCTCTCGGCCATCATAGCTGCCCTTTGTCTTTTTGTTCTTTTCTGTGCGTTCAATCCTTCTTTTACCGATAAGGTAAGCAAGGCGCTTTACGGTGAGGACGGAGAAGGCGGGCTTATCGGACAGGGATCCGGTGAGCAGAGTCAGATTCTTCCGGGCATCAATCCCGATGCGCTTCCCGTGCAGGCGGGCACACAGCTTGATCTTATCCCCTATACGCCTTATAACGGCACCGTTACCGCTATTCCCGACGAAGTAGTCGGCAGGAGCGGTCTTATGCCTGTTGAAGGAACGGAGACACAGCTCAGTGAATCACAGGCCAGGGAAGTTGAAGGCAGCATCGATAAGGGTTCCGTCGGATCCGATCTTGCATTCGATCCGGAGATATATCCCTACTATGCAATGCTTGATTCGAACGGACAGGCTCTGTACAAGCAGATATATGCCAATGCCTGCGATCTTGTATCATCCTTTGCTCCCTGCACGGATATAAAGGCTGATGCCGTTAAGTATGTTTTTGAAGCGGTGTTCGGAGATCATCCCGAACTCTTTTACGTACAGACCGCTTATACGGTGAAATACACTTCGGATAAAAAGGTTGTTGAGATCGATCTGAGTTACTACACGATCGCGAATGACCTCGAGAATGCGACGGCTCTTTTCGAATCCGCGGCCACAGCCATAGAAGAGGGAGCCAGACAGTACCCCGATGATTATTCGAGGGAAAAATACGTTCATGATGCTCTTATAGAAAGAGTTACCTATGATGCTGGCGCTTCACTCGACCAGAGCGCATATTCGGCACTGGTGCAGGGAAAGAGCGTTTGTGCGGGATATGCCAGGGCATTCCAGTATATTTGTCAGAGACTGGGAATACCCGCATATTATTGTGCGGGATCGTCGGGTGAGGACCATGCCTGGAACATAGTCAGGCTCGGAGACGGTTATTATAATGTAGACGTTACCTGGGACGATTCGGAAAGCCCTACGTACGACTATTTCAACAGGACCGACGGAGATTATGCCGGCACCCATGTCAGAAAGAGCCTTTCGATATATCTTCCCGCCTGTGAAGGAACGCAGTACAGAAATCTTGAGAGTTCATCACCGGCATCCGCGCAGACTGCGGATGGGGCTGCGGAAGACGGTACCGGTACCGGATACGAGGGTTACGATCCATATTTTGATCCGTACATCAATAACGATCCTTCGGTTCCTCTTGATTACGAATCGGAGCATCCGGATGTATCGGGCAATTCGGGATCCGGAAACGGCTCCTCCAATAACAACAGCATCGACCACTCCAATGCAGCGGCCCAGCTTGCTGTATTCGGATTAAAAGAAAGCGATGCGCTCACTACGCTTTCCGAATACTATGCCGATTGCAAAGTGCAGATGGTTTCCTGCGGAATGGGAGATCACTGTTTCTATAACGTGGTTCCCGAGTCTTTATACAGGACCATCGAGAGCGAATACGGAAAAGGCAATTACAGAACGGGTTATTTTGACTCGGCTCTGAAAACGATAGGTGCTTCAAACTGCAACATAGTGATACAGGCTGAAAGGCTCGGAGGAGGCTACTACAGGATCTGGCATAATATCTATGTCTGGTAGATTCTTAGGGAGAATCATATGCAGGAGTTTATTTTATTCAATTACGGTGTGGACTGCTTTGGATTGGCTGTAATGCTGATCATTCTTTTCACATGCTTTACAAGCTTTGATAATACCCAGGATGTCAGGTTTCTGAGACTGACATTCATCCTTCTTACCTGCACTCTTTTCTTTGACCTGATACAGTGGGCGATAGAAAACACTCCGGGTACCAATATACATATACTTATGCATCTGGATGTTTCCGCATATTACATATCCCAGATAGCGTCCGTTGTGGCCTGGGGCGATTATGTTCACTACAGGGTGACCGGTAAGGTCCGTTCAAGAAATGCGCAGATAGCGGCGGCATATGTTCCCATCGGCATCACACTTCTGCTCATGCTGATCAATCCGTTTACTTCGGCTGTGTTCACGATCACACCCTCCAACGGATACGAAAGAGGACCTGTCAGCAATCCGGTAGCACTTCTTGTTATGGGTTATCTTCTCGGGATCAGCCTCTGGGTTCTTTATAAGAGGACTCAGGAAAAGCTTGCGAGCACCAAGAGAGAATATCTCATACTTGCGGGATTCGTTGTTGCTCCTTTTATTGGTGCGATCATACAGCTTCAGATGTACGGAATAAGCCTTATCTGGCCTCTCACGAGCATCAGCATGCTGCTTCTGTACATAAACAGATCCAGAGATGAAATATCGATCGATGCGCTCACGGGTCTTAACAACCGCGGAAGCCTGGATAAGTATCTTCTCGAAAGAGTGCATTCCGATTCCGAGGAAAGACTCACACTGATCCTTATGGATGTTGATAAGTTCAAGCTCATCAACGACAATCTCGGACATGATATGGGAGACGTGGCACTCAGGGAAGTATCAGAGATAATCAGAAAATCCTTCTCACAGGGACATAACTTCCTTTCGAGATACGGAGGAGATGAGTTCGTTGTGATCGTTCCCCAGGTTGACGACCCCAGGATGATCGACAGTTATATGAGAGACCTGAGAGCCAATCTTGAAGATTTTAATTCGAGAAAGGCTTTCCCCATGAGCCTCAGCATCAGCTGCGGAACCGCGTTCTATCCCAAAGATAATATCAAGAATCCCGAGGATCTGCTCAAAGCGGCAGATGCGCAGATGTACGAAGAGAAGGAACGTCATCATGCCGAGCTCGGATTCAAGAAATAAATAAACGGAGAGATCAAAATGAGTGAAATCGAAACACAGCAGTCACAGGCGCCCGCAAAGAAGGTTATGCTTTCGGGCATACAGCCCAGCGGAGACCTTCATCTGGGCAACTATCTCGGAGCAATCAAGAATTGGGGCGCAAGAAGTGAAGAATTCGACTGCTTTTACTTTATGGCAGACCTTCATACAATTACCGTAAGACAGGAGCCGGCCGAGCTCAGAAGAAGAACTCTCGAGCAGCTTGCTCTTTATATCGCATGCGGACTCGATCCCGAAAAGAATACTCTTTTCATCCAGTCACAGGTTCCCGCACATGCACAGCTCGGATGGGTGCTTCAGTGCTATACGATGTTCGGTGAACTTACAAGGATGACACAGTTCAAGGATAAGTCCGAAAAGCATAAGGACAATATCAATGCCGGACTGTTCGCATATCCTTCGCTTATGGCTTCCGACATCCTTCTCTACAGACCCGATTATGTTCCCGTAGGAGAGGACCAGAAGCAGCACGTGGAACTTACCAGAAACATTGCGATCCGTTTCAATTCGGTTTACGGAGATGTTTTCAAGATTCCCGAGCCTTACATCGCCAAGACCGGTGCAAGGATCTACGGACTAACGACTCCCGATTCCAAGATGAGCAAATCCATCCCCGAGGGATGCGTATTCCTTATGGACGATCCCGATACCATCGCGCGTAAGTTCAAGCGTGCGGTAACCGATTCCGATACGGAAAGGTGCGTAAGATTCGACAAGGAGAATAAACCCGGTGTATCGAATCTGATGAACATCTATTCAACCGTAACAGGCAAGACCTTCGAAGAGATCGAAAAAGAATTCGAAGGCAAAGGATACGGCGTGTTCAAGCCCGCTGTAGGAGAAGCCGTTATCGAGACCCTGCGTCCCATAAGAGAGGAAGCATCCAGGATCATAAAGGACAAGGCATACCTGGAGTCCGTATATAAGGATGGCGCCGCAAGGGCATCGAGAGTCGCAGACAAGACTCTTTACAAGGTCTATAAAAAAGTAGGATTCGTGTTACCTAAATGATCCGTTTCCTGATAAAGAAAATTAAACAAAAAGGGCTTCTTGTCGTTATAAAACTCGGATTTTTGAGAATACGGCATTTTTTCAGGATGATCTTTACCGGAAGCAGTGTAAAGAAAGCATTTCTTGTCTGCATAGGAAAGATCAAGCCTGTTCCCTATGATGAGCTTGTAAGGCAGAGAGAAGCGGAAATCCCGCATCCCGATGATCTGTCTTACAGGCCTCTTATTTCGATCATCATTCCCATCTACAATATCGAAGACAGATTCTTAAGACCCTGTCTCGATTCGTGCATGGCCCAGACCTATGATAATTTCGAGGTCTGTGTTTCCGATGATAATTCAAGTCTTGCATCGGTACGCGAAACCCTTTCGGAATATGAATCGAAGTATGAGAATTTTCATGTGGTATACCGCAGCGAGAACGGAAGAATATCAGAGAATACCAATTCCGCTCTTTCTATCGCAAAGGGTGAGTTCATTGCACTTGTCGACGATGACGATACGCTGGAGCCTTATTCGCTGCTTGAGATGGTCCGCTATCTGAACGACCGGCCGGATACCGATATGGTCTATTCGGATGAGGATATGCTTTCCGAAGACGGATCGCTTCGTCACGATCCCAAGTTCAAGCCCGACTGGTCGCCCGATACGTTCATGTCCATCATGTACACATGCCATCTCTGCATGATCAGAAAGAGCATTGTGGAGAAGGTGGGAGGATTTGATAAGAGATTCGACGGAGCGCAGGATTACGATCTGGTAATGCGTATCTCCGAGATCACGGATAAGATCGGCCATGTTCCCCAGGTTCTCTACCATTGGAGAGAGATAAGCGGATCGACTGCGCTTGATATGGGAGCCAAGGAATACTTAAAGGATGCGAGCGTAAATCTGAAAAAAGAAGCTCTCGAAAGGAGAGGTCTTAAGGCGGATATCGTATGGTGTCCGTTAAAAGAAGTCGTTCAGTGCTATCCGGTTTATGCGGTTTCCGATGACGATCTTGTAAGCATCGTTATACCTTCCAAGGATAATTACAAAGTACTTAAGAGGTGTATCGACAGCATTCATGCGGTGGCAGCAGGCGTCAGGTATGAAGTCATCGTCGTGGACAACGGATCGAACGAAAAGAACAAGGCGAAATATGAAAAGCTTTTGAGCGGATACGGAGATTCGTATTTCCACGAGCCGGAGCAGTTCAATTTTTCGAGGATGTGCAATAAGGGCGCATCGCATGCAAAGGGAAATATCATTCTTTTCCTGAATGATGATATCAAGGTCGCAGGCGATAACTGGCTGGGGGTAATGGCCGGACACGCTAAGCTTCCCCATGTCGGAGCGGTCGGCTGCAAACTCTATTATCCCAGGGGACATGCCATCCAGCATTGCGGAGTCGTAAATACCGCAGTCGGACCCGGACATGCTTTTTACGGAATAGAAGATACCGGCGTCGTCATGTACGGCGGAAGGAATCTCCTGCCATATAATTTCAGCGTTGTGACCGGAGCGGCCATGATGATGGAAGCGTCAAAATACAAAGAGGCAGGGGGCTTTGATGAATCCTTTGCGGTGGCTTATAATGATGTTGCGTTATGTTTTTCGCTCCTTGAGCTCGGCTATGTGAATGTGCTCAGACCGGATGTTGCCCTGACCCATTACGAATCGGTGAGCAGGGGACTCGATGATGAGAACAGCGAGAAGACCAAGCGCAGGATCGCCGAGATGGAAAGGCTGTACAGTCTGCATCCTTCTATGAAAGGCAAAGACAGCTGTTACAATCCCAATTTCAAAAATGACAATGCGGATTACAGATATGAGTAAACGATGATCGGAAACGGAGGTTTGCCATGGCACTTAACGAAGGTTGTGCATCACTTGAAGAAGCTGTTAACGCTTATCTTTTCAAAAAGACGGAAGATAACAATCTTAAGCTCAGGGAAGAACTTGTTTCATTCATCAACAGAAACGATACGGTTCTTACTTCCGTAAGGATCCTCAAAAAGGGTGCAACATTTGATGATGTTGCCGATGAAAAGAATGCGGACGGTTCAAGACCGATATCGATCAGCCTTGTCGGAGCACCCGACGGAGCGTGGATACCGGCATTTACCTCGAATGAGCAGAAGACTCTCGGCGCAGGCCATGAACTTCTCGAAACAGGCATCATCTGGCTTCTCGATTATGCCCTTTCCGTTAATGATGTAAAGGGTGTTACCATCAATCCCTTCGGAGAGCAGCTCAACCTTGACCGTGATTCGATCAGAACGCTCCTTAGGGCAGCCAATGTAGAAGCCGGCCTAGGAAGCGCTGAAGAATAAAACGTCGGACAGCACCGGTTAAAACCGTTACAGGGACCCTGCGTTCCGAATGAGGATACGATATGCACGAAGACAGATACAGGGGAATAGATTATCCCGAAAGGGAGCCGACAGAAGAATTCATTGATGAGGTGATAGCTCATCTCGACAATGAGCTTGAGATCGGTGCGGTCAAGATGACCGTTGAGATGGATGATCATCAGGAAGAGCATTCAAAGGTCTCCCACAAGTGCTCCAAAGCTTATGGGCGCGAAGCCACCACGATGATCGCACAGCTCGATATGATCCACGACATGTACCTCTCCGAACTTGAAGATGAATAACCCCACCGGGACGGCCCAGCCGTCCCGATTTTATTATGCACGGGTCCTGCCGCTGAGAAAAAAGTCTCCTTACTTCGGCGCTAGGCGGAAATTCTTAGTACTCCGAAGTTATACTTCTTGCCGCAGGCCATTCGCTTCGCTCAGGCCAGGCGACCGAATTTCTCGCAAGCGCCTCAACGTCGACTTTTTTCTTCTGCGTCACCCGTGGACGAAGAACTGGCCGGCAGGGCCGTCCCGATTTCTTTTTAGAAAAGTTTTAGAAGTCGTAAAACGCAGTATTTATAAGGACTTGCAGGCTTTTGTTAGCACTCAGATGATTTGAGTGCTAATTTTTTATTGACTTTGCGGGAAAGGGGTCATAAGATAGGTTTGTTTGAAGAATGCAGTGCCGTAAACTGCGTTTAAGGAGGCGTATATTATGAACGAAAAAATGGGAAATCTTTCGATAGACAGTGAAAACATATTCCCGATAATCAAGAAATGGATGTATTCGGACCACGATATTTTCTATCGTGAGCTTGTTTCCAACGGATGCGATGCCGTTACGAAGCTCAAGAAGCTCGATATGATGGGAGAATATGAGCTTCCCGAAGGCTTTAAGGGCAGGATAGATGTTCAGGTCGATCCCACTGCCAAGACCATAACCATTACCGATAACGGACTCGGAATGACCGCCGATGAGGTCGAGGAATATATCACCAAGATCGCATTCTCCGGTGCAACCGATTTCATCGAGAAATACAAGGACAAGAGCAATTCGGATCAGATCATCGGACATTTCGGACTCGGATTCTATTCCGCATTCATGATCGCCGATGAGGTTCATATCGACACCCTTTCATACAAAAAGGATGCCGCGGCCGTTCACTGGGAGTGCGACGGAAGCACATCATACAGCATTAAGGACGGTGACAGGACCGAGGTCGGAACCACTATCACTCTTTTTGTAAACGAGGACTGCCTTGAATTCTGCAACGAATATAAGGCAAGGGAGGTTCTGAAGAAGTATTGCGGATTCATGCCCACCGAGATCTATCTCACCAAGAAGGATGACGATGCGACCGAGACCATCGACCTCGAGGATAAGAGGGACGATGACGTCGTAGTTGAAGAGATCCATCCCACCGTTGAAAAGAAAGAGGACGGAACCGAGGAGACCAAGGGCAAGGAGCGTCTTAAGATCAAGAAGCGTCCCGAGCTCATCAACGAGCCCAATCCCCTCTGGGCGAGAAATCCTTCCGAGTGCACCAAGGATCAGTATCTCGAGTTTTACCGCAAGGTATTCCAGGATTACAAGGAGCCTCTTTTCTGGATACACCTGAATATGGATTATCCCTTCAATCTCAAGGGAATCCTTTATTTCCCCAAGATCAACATGGAGTACGATTCTCTTGAGGGAACCATCAAGCTGTACAATAACCAGGTATTCATCGCGGACAATATCAAGGAAGTCATCCCCGAATTCCTTATGCTCTTAAAGGGCGTCATCGACTGTCCCGATCTTCCCCTGAACGTTTCGAGAAGCGCTCTTCAGAACGACGGATTCGTTACCAAGATCTCGGAGTATATCACCAAGAAGGTTGCCGAGAAGCTTTCCGGAATGTGCAAGACCGACAAGGAAGAATACGAGAAGTATTGGGACGACATCGCTCCCTTCATCAAGTTCGGCTGCCTCAAGGATGACAAATTCTGCACCAAGATCAATGACTACATCCTTTTCAAGAATATCGACGGCAAGTATCTGACACTTCCCGAGTGCCTTGAAGTCAAGCCCATCGACACCGAAGATGAGGACGGTGAGAAGGCTTCGGAGGAGACCGCAGAGGAGAAGACCGAGGAAGCAGCTGAGGAAAAAGAGGACGAAAAGAAAGAGAAGACCATCTACTACGTCACCGATCCCCAGCAGCAGAGCCAGTACATTGCAATGTTCAAGGCTGCCAAGATGGATGCCGTTATCCTCACACACAATATCGATATGCCTTTCATCCAGCAGCTTGAGAGCAAGAATGAAGGCGTAAGGTTCAAGCGTATCGATGCCGACGTCACCGATGCCATGAAGACCAAGACTTCCAAGAAGACCGAAGAGGAACTCGGCGAGCTTACGAAGAAGATCGAAGGCATCATGAAGAAGGTCCTCAAGAAGGACAAGATCACCATCAAGGTTGAAAAGCTCAAGAACAAGAAGGTCGCTTCAATGCTCACTCTTTCCGAAGAGACCAGACGTATGCAGGATATGATGAAGATGTATGCCGCAAGAGGCATGGATATGGGCGATTTCGGAAGCGAGGGAGAGACCCTTATCCTCAACGCCGGACATCCTCTCGTCAAGTACGTTACCGAACACGAGGACGGCGAGAACACCCGTCTTATCTGCGAACAGCTTTACGATCTTGCCAAGATCCAGCAGGCACCTCTTTCGGCTGACGATATGGCTACATTCATCGCAAGGAGCAACGATATTCTGATGCTTCTCGCCGACGAAAAATAACCGGTAAAAAATACTCAAAAGCCCCGTATTTTACGGGGCTTTTTTGTTTACTAAATTCAGAAAATTTGCTATAATTTCAGTAACTTTGTGAATGTATGGAGAGGGGTAAATGCGCCGGGTTCTTTCGAGGATTTTACAGGGCAATTACACATCCGAAGATCTGTCTCTTGATTTTTCCTGTTCCAGGATTGAGCTTGATATTCCGATGGGGGAGGAATATGAAGGGTCATTTCACGTTTATTCCCCGGCGGGCACCGTTCCCGAGGGAAAGGTCATATCCTCCGATCTGAGGATGGAACTTATTTCCGACACTCTTACCGGATCCGATTCCGAGATCACCTACAGTCTTAAAAAAGAATACTGTAACGAAGGAGACACCGTTAAAGGTGTGTTTTCCGTCATCTCGAATATGGGAGAGTACTATATCCCTTTCACCGTCAATATCATCAGACCCGTTCCGGATTCTTCCATCGGGCCTGTTAAGAATCTTTTTCATTTCACAAATCTTGCAAGATCGAACTGGGATGAAGCTGTAGAGCTTTTCTATTCCAAGGAATTCCCTTATGTGATAGCGGATGCGGATACCCAGACCAAGTTATCCTACAAGGCTCTTTCACATAAGCGCGGCTCCGAGCAGGGCGTGGAGGAGTTCCTTATCTTTGCGGGCAAAAAGAACCGCGTTACATATACCTACAGAGGCAACGAGATCAATATCAACGTTTCCGCAAGGAACAGATCGTCCGAGCTCAAAGAGATAGGCATAGAGATCGCCAAGGACGGCTGGGGATATACAAACCTTTCCGTCAGATGCGAGGGCGGCTTTATCTTTACCGAAGCCAAGTCTCTTTCGGGAGCAGATTTTTCCGGCAATATATGTCCGTTAAAGCTTTTTGTCGATCCTTCGGCATGTGCGCCCGGACTTCATCCCGGAAAGGTCATCCTCTATAACTCATACACCGAACTCGACATACCTGTGTGGCTGAGTGTTGACAGAGGTGTCGGAAGTACGAAAACCCAGCGCGCCAGAAAGAATCTTTCGATCAAGGTGACCGAGTGCTATATCCGCAGCATGCTTGGCATCACAGCCGGCAGCGCCTTTATCGCCGAGATGGGCAGGCTCATAGACCAGATGCTCACCCTCGATGAATATGACATTACCGCAAAGCTTATGCAGGCACACCTTCTTCTGATCCAGGGAAGGGACAGCGAAGCCGAATGGACCTGCAGATATGCAAGCGAGCTTCTCGAGAAAAACGAAAAAGGCCGTGCTTCCAATTCAAGGACTTTCGTCCTCGATATGGCATACCTTGATTACCTGAGCACTTCACTTCCCAATGAAGCTGTGGCAAAGCGTTCACGCAGGCATCTCGATGAAATGTCCAAGCGCTTCAGCGATGACTGGAGAGTCAGATGGCTCCATGCCAAAGTCCGCTATTCGGAGAACGGTGATGCGGAAGGACTCTGGAACGCCATGAGAAAGCTCTGCGAGGAGGGATGCAACAGCCCCGGAATCTTCGCCGAGGGAACCATGCTCCTCAAGGATAATCCCAGACTTGCTTCCGAGCCCGACAGATATACGCTTCAGACCATTCTTTTCGGTCTCAGGAAAAATGTGCTCGGAGAAGAGATGAAGGAAAATCTTCTCTATATCTCCGGAAGGAGCAGGACCGCACTTCCGCTTCTTCTGAAGGATCTTGAAGCGATGTATACGGTCAGCCCCGACAACCGTATTCTCGAAGAGATCTGTTCGCAGCTTATCAGAAGCTTCAGACGCGACGCTGAATCGGCCGCCTGGTATAAGAGGGCAACTCTCGAAGATATAAGACTCACCAATCTTTATGAGAATTATGTCATGAGCCTGGATGAGGATACATTCGATGATATCCCCATGAATGTCCTTAAATATTTTTCCATGTCGGATACTCTCGATCCTCTTCATACCGCATATCTGTATCATTATGTGATCAGGCATAAGAGAGAGCTCGGCAGTCTTATGGAAGTATATCAGCCCAAGATGGAGAGCTTTGCGATGGACCAGATATCCAAGGGAATCATCACAAGGCACCTTGCGGCTGTCTATTATGATGTTCTGAGTCCGGCATCGCTCGACAGGAGCAACGCAAGGATATTTGCGGATATGCTTTTCAGCGTATGGCTCCAGTCATCCGATCCGAGATTCGTCAAGGCGTATGTCTATCAGAAAGGCTTCAGGCATCCCTGGGAATACAAGCTCGGCGAGGGCGGCGGATGGATATCCGTTTACGGAAGCGATTATGTGATAGCACTTGAAGACGCTAACGGCAACAGATACGTAAAGAGCGGAGAATACACTCTCGAAAAGCTCATGCTTCCGGGCAAGTTCATGAAGGCTGTGTCGGACTGCGTATATGACAACGACAGGTTCAACATGATCACACTGGCATCTTCGAAAAAAGATGACAGGATCGATGACAATAATATTCTCAGGTATCAGAATCTTGCTGCTTCGCAGGAGCTTGAGAGAAGTACCGCGGATGAATATCTGCTGAAGCTTCTCGATCATTTTGCACAAAAGGGAGACAGATCGTCTCTGATAACCGGTCTTAAGCACGCACGTCCCGAAATGATGACTCCCGCAAACAGATGCGAAGTCATGCGCCTTATGCTCATGACCGCGGATTATAAACCGATCTACGATCTTATCAAAAACTGCGGACCTTATTTTGCGGATCCCAGATATATGCAGACCTTCCTCGACAGACAGCTTTCGGAGCCTTCGGAGGAAGAGGATCCGGTGCTTACCGCTTCTGCGATCTACTGCATCAGCCTCGGCAAAAAGGACGGCATCATTCTTTCGTACCTGTCGAAATATTATCGCGGACAGTGCAAGGATCTTCGGAATATCTGGAAGATGGCGGGCGGATACGGAGTTGACCGTAAGAGCCTTGAAGAGCGTATGCTCATACAGATGCTGTACAGCGGCGCATTTGTCGGCGAGAGGAATGAGATATTCTCCGACTACCTGACAATGAGTCCGGATACCGAAGTCGTAAAGGCATTCCTTCTGCAGTCCTGCTACGACTATTTCGTTCACGAGAAACTGATATCACCCGGTGTATTCGAAGAACTCGGAAGTCTTGCGAATGAAGGAGAGCAGTTCCCCAAGGAAGCCGCACTTGCATATCTTAAGTATTATTCCGAAAATCCCAAGGAGATCACGGATGATATCAGGGTAAGGATCATAAAGCTTCTCGGAATGATGATGAAGGAAAGGATACATCTCGGAATGTTCCAGAGCTTTCTTTCCGAGGATTCGTTCCCCGAGGGCGATCTGAGAATGAAGCTTCTCGAAGTGCTTGATGTGATGTGCGACAGAACGATCATCGATTACAGGGCTTCGGAAGGCAACAGCGCGATCATTCATTACACATTCGCGAACGATTCCGGTGATACGGGCAAGTACAGGGAAGAGCGGATGAGAGAGGTGTGCGGAGGAGTATGCTTCAAAGAATTCATTCTCTTTTTCGGTGAGTGTGTCCAGTACTACATAACGGAAGAGACCGGAAACGGATCCGAACTCCGTACGAGCGGAGTGCTCAGAAAAAATGATGTATTGGGACCGGCAGAAGGCACAAGGTTCGGTCTTATATCCGACATGCTCGTGAGCAACACTCTTCAGGACGGCGAAACCTTCGACAAGCTATACGACGAGTATTATCAAAAGGAGTACATGAACAGAAAACTGTTCAGTCTGGAGTGATATGTTAAAACTTCCCGGCGGCTTTGGCGGCAGCGGAAAAAGGTATATTGTGGGATTTGACATCAGTGACACATCCTGCGGCATAAGCTACAGTTCGGATCACGGCGAGATCCGGACGGTATCGCTTGTTGCGGGTTCGGAGGAGTATGTCATTCCCATGGCTCTTTCCAAAAGGCACGGAGCCGGACAATGGTTCTTCGGAAAGGAAGCGTTTGCTTCTTCGGATGCCGGTGAAAGCGCTCTTGTCGAGGATATATATAATAAGGCGTTAAACGGGGAAGATACCCAGATCGACGGTCTGGTCTACAGTGCGGATTCACTGTTCACTCTTTATCTGAAGAGAGCATTCGGACTTCTTCAGAATGTCGGTTCATCCGACAGAATGGAAGCTGTGATGTTCACTCTTCCCGAAGTCACTTCCCAGGCAATGGATCTTATCAGGGAAGCGCTTAAGAGTCTTCACATCAAGACCGATAAGATCTTCTTTATGACGCATTCGGAAAGCTTTTATCATTACGTTTCCCATCAGGGTGAGGACAAGATCTATTCGAACCCCATGCTTTTTACCGTTGATGAGAAAAAGCTGTGTATGACCACGCTTCCCGTCAATAAGCACACCAGACCGCAGGTTGTGCATGCGGAGACAACGTTCTTCGAGCTTCCCAGAGACAGGGGAACGCTCCCCGATGAATTCGATGCCATCCTGTTCAAAGCGGTTCAGAGCGGATGCTCCTTCGGTCAGGATTATTCCTACTATCTGGTAGGCGAAGACTTTAACGGGGATTCGCTTCCCAATTCGCTTAAATACATGTGCAGCAAGGGCAAGGTTTTCGGAGGTACCAATCTCTTTTCCAAGGGCGCGGTATATGCACTCTTCGATAAGAACCTGTTCTCCGAAGGCCGCGGCAGGAACGATGACAATGCTCCCGCCGGACACAGCGATCATATCTTCCTCGGGGATGACAAGCTTTCAAGCAATATAGGAATGCATCTTCTGAGCCAGGGATCGGATGTGTACTATGCTCTTCTGGATGCGGGTACATGCTGGTATGAAGCGGAGTCTTCGGTAGAGTTCTATATATCCGGAGGAAATGATGTCACGCTTTCCGTTTCGTCGATCACCGGAGGCGGCAATTCGGATGTGATCATAACCCTCGAAGGATATGAGGGAGAACTGACAAGGATGAAGCTTAGCGCATCCATGTCCGGAATAAAGACACTCAGCATAGAGATAGAAGATATGGGTCTCGGAGCATTCACGCGCACCAAGGCCAATAAATGGGAAGAGGAGATAACCTTACCGTAATGGCATCAAGGATTTCACTCGGCATCGGAATATATTCGCAGGTCCCCTATGTGATACCCGGCATTGAGATACCGGTCTACTGCATAGAGGAGCTTTGCGTTGCGCTGCGTGAAAATGCCGTGCTGATAGACGATCAGATAATGAATAAGAATCTGACCGAGTGGATCTACAGGGATCTGGGACTCCGTGAACTTGCCGATGCACTGATGGGTATTCTCGGCAGCAAAGCATCCTTAGGTGACTTCTGCAGATATATCCTTGAATATACAGGCCTCTTTGAAAGAAGCGTAATCTTTGAGACATGCAAGACACTTACCATGGGCGCCGGAATGTCCGTAATGGAGCGTCAGAAGAAACAGGCGGACAATCTTGCCGAAGCAGGCAATTACGAGGCCGCGATCCACGCTTACAGAAACATCATAGATAAGTGGAGCGCGGAGGGCAGTGACGAATCTCCCGCCAAGGCAGTTTTCATGGGAAGCGTATATCACAATCTCGGTTATTCGTATGCCGGGATGATGAAGTACCGCCTTGCCGCGGAAAGCTTCAGGAAAGCATTTGAATATGATGCCACACCCGCACACCGTCACAGTTACATAGCCGCTCTGAGACTTTCCATGAGCGGAACGCAGTTCATCAAATATGTCGCCGTACATCAGGATCTGGGCCCCGATTCGATAGCCATCGAAAGTGAGATGGATGCTCTGAAAAAAGAATACGAAGCTACCGGTGAAGGCATATCCCATATGATCATGAAGAATATCAGACAGCAGATAGCCGATGACGACGAGACTGCGGATAACGAACACATCCTTGAAGGCCTCAAGGAAAAATACAGAAGCATGGTTCCGGTGAACTAAATGGGATTTTTTTCTAATCTATTCAAAAAAGCATCGCGCGTAATGTCTCCGGATGATGAATCGGTTTTCGAAGACATAGTATATGACCGTGAAGGTATAAATTTTCACGATCAGCAGCAGCGTACCAGATACATAGCGGAGTGCCTTGAGCAGATCGCCGAGGGCAGCCGTGAGATCGATATGCTGAAGGGCGAGTATGAAAAGGTGACCTCGTATCTCAAGGACATGGAGGAGATAGAAGCTCTTCCCGATGCTCAGAGAGCCGAGGTTAATTCAGTTGCGAGGAAACTCATTTCGTATGAGAGCGATATCGAGAAGTTCCGTACCAGGAAATCACCCCTTACCGATGAGCAGTTTGCGGCATTAAGACGCAGGGAGAATGAGATAGAGGGCGGACTTGCTTCGATCAAGGAAAATGAGCGCATGGCCGTACTCATCAAGAAGGACTTAAAGCGCCTTGACGGTGAAAGAAAAGCCGTGGCATTCAGAAAGAGCGAACTCAAGGATTCGATGGAAAACATGAGGGGAATGGCCGTTATCTTTACCGCAGCGGCAGCGGGCCTTATGGTGATCCTTGCGATAATGCAGTTTGCTCTCGATATGAATGTTTACATCGGATACTTCCTCTGCATCGCGACGGCAGCGATCGCGATCACCGTTGTCTGCGTCAGATACATCGATGCGAACAAAGAATATGACCGTGCTTCCGGCAATATGGGCAAGCTCATCCAGCTCCAGAACACTGTCAAGATCAGATACGTCAATAACAGAAACCTTCTGTCATATCTTTACATCAAATATGAATGCAAGAACGGTCAGGAGCTCGAACAGCTCTGGAGCATGTATAAGCAGGAATATGAGGACCGCAGGCAGTTCAATGAGAACACCGTCGGACTTCATCAGGCCAAGGAAGACCTTATAAGACTCCTTGCAAGATATCATGTGACCAGTCCCGCAAGATGGATCGACCAGCTTGCCGCACTTCTCGATAAAAGAGAGATGGTCGAGCTGCGCCACGGGCTTATCCTGAGAAGACAGGCTCTGCGCGAACAGATCGATTACAACGAGACCAGAGCCCGCTCGGCCAAGGAAGAGATCACCGATGTGGCCAAGGCATATCCTATGTATGCGCAGGAGATCCTCGAAATGACCGAAAAATTCGAGCCCGAGGAATGACCGGAGCCATACGGCTGTTTCATTTTTTTAGCCCATCAGCCATATGGCCTGTCCCGTTTTCGGCGATTTTCGGGATTTGCAAGAATATAGAGAAAAGTGTATATTATTTTGGTCTGTTTATAGACCGTTTTGGAGGAGATAAAAATGGAAGAACTTAAGCCGGTAAAAGCAGGAAAAGTAAGAGAGATCTATGATAACGGGGATTCCCTCATCATGGTGGCAACCGACAGGATCAGCTGTTTCGACGTGATCCTTCACAATATCGTCACCAAAAAGGGCACCGTCCTCACCCAGATGTCCAAATTCTGGTTCGATTATACGAAGGACATTGTTCCCAATCATATGATCACCGTTGATAATAACGAGATGCCCGAATTCTTCAGACAGCCTCAGTTTGTCGGCAATTCCATGATGTGCAAAAAGCTCGAGATGCTTCCCCTTGAGTGCATCGTAAGAGGATATATCACCGGAAGCGGCTGGGCTTCATATCAGAAGAACGGAACCGTTTGCGGAATCAAGCTTCCCGAGGGACTTAAGGAATCCGAGAAGCTCCCTGAGCCCATCTACACCCCTTCGACCAAGGCTGAGATCGGAGACCATGACGAGAACATCTCCTATGAGCAGTCCATTGCCCATCTCGAGAAGTTCTATCCCGGAAAGGGCGAGCAGCTTGCAAAGCAGCTCAAGGATCTCACCATTGCCCTCTATAAGAAGTGTGCCGATTACGCTCTTACCAGAGGCATCATAATCGCAGATACCAAGTTCGAGTTCGGACTTGATGAAAACGGAAACGTCGTACTCGGTGATGAGATGCTCACTCCCGATTCTTCCAGATTCTGGCCCCTTGAAGGATATGAGGCAGGAAAGGGACAGCCTTCGTTCGATAAGCAGTTTGCTCGTGACTGGCTCAAGGCCAATGACGGAAATCATGACTGGACACTTCCCCAGGATATCGTCGACAAGACTATCGCCAAGTACCTTGAGGGCTACAGACTCCTTACCGGAAAAGAGCTCTAAGGTTTGCTTCTGATCTTTATTACAGGTTTTGTTGATTAAGAAAGGTTTTATTATGGCTACAGATTGCTATTCAAGCCCGCTCTCCGAAAGATATGCAAGCAAGGAGATGCAGTTCATCTTTTCACAGGACAAGAAATTCCGTACCTGGAGAAAGCTCTGGATCGCACTTGCAGAGACTGAGATGGAACTCGGACTTTCCGAAAACGGCAAGCCCGTCATCACTCAGGAGATGATAGATGAACTCAAAAGTCATGCCGAGGACATCAATTATGATGTTGCCCGCGAAAGAGAAAAGGTTGTGCGTCACGACGTAATGAGCCATGTTTTCGCATACGGACAGCAGTGTCCCAAGGCTGCCGGAATCATCCATCTCGGAGCGACAAGCTGCTATGTCGGTGACAATACCGATATCATCCTTATGAAGGAAGCGCTTGAGCTTACACGCAAGAAGCTTCTTAATGTAATTTCCAATCTTGCGAAGTTTGCGGATGAATATAAGGATCTGCCCACCCTCGCATTTACCCATTTCCAGCCCGCCCAGCCCACGACCGTAGGCAAGAGAGCGACTCTGTGGATGAATGAGTTCATGATCGATCTCGAGGATCTCGATTATGTTCTCGGTTCACTCAAGCTCCTCGGCTCGAAGGGAACCACCGGAACACAGGCTTCGTTCAAGGAGCTTTTCAACGGAGATGATGAGACCATCGACAAGATCGATCCCATGATCGCGAAGAAGATGGGATTCGATGCCGTTTATCCCGTTTCCGGACAGACCTATTCACGTAAGGTAGATACGAGAGTCGTAAATGTTCTTGCGGGCATTGCCGCATCCGCTCACAAGATGAGCAACGACATCAGACTTCTCCAGCACTTAAAGCAGGTGGAAGAGCCCTTCGAGAAGACCCAGATCGGATCTTCCGCAATGGCATATAAGAGAAATCCCATGAGAAGCGAGAGAATAGCATCCCTTGCAAGATACGTAATGGTTGATGCTCTCAATCCCGCCATCACTTCGAGCGTACAGTGGTTCGAGAGAACCCTCGACGATTCCGCCAACAAGAGACTTTCCGTTCCTGAAGGCTTCCTTGCGACCGACGGAATACTCGATCTGTGCATGAATATCACCGCTCCCGGCGGAATGAAGGTATATCCCAAGGTCATCGAGAAGCAGTTCATGGCAGAGATCCCCTTCATGGCTACCGAGAACATCATGATGGATGCGGTCAAGAACGGCGGAAACAGACAGGAGCTCCATGAGAAGATCAGAACCCTTTCCATGGAAGCAGGCAGACATGTTAAGGAAGAGGGACGCGACAACGATCTTCTCGATATGATCGCCGCAGATCCCGATTTCAATATGAGCATTGACGATCTTAAGAAGTCCCTTAAGCCCGAAAATTATGTCGGAAGGGCTCCCAGACAGGTTGAGGTTTACCTCAGGGATGTCGTGAATCCTGTTCTCAAGGCCAATGCGGACGTGCTCGGAATGGGCGCCGAGATAAATGTTTGATTTAATGCTTTACTAAAATAAAGCATTAACATATAATAGACAGTCGGGGCATCGGACAGGACGTTTTTGTCCGCATACTCCGAGGCAAAGTTGTTTTAGATTTGAAAGGCGGAAATTAAATGGTCACAGCGATCGTAGGCGCTAACTGGGGTGATGAAGGCAAGGGCAAGATCACCGATATGCTTGCTCAGGATTCCGATATCATCATCAGATTTCAGGGCGGAGCAAATGCAGGTCACACCATAGTCAATAACTACGGTAAATTTGCCCTCCATACGCTTCCTTCCGGAGTTTTCTATTCACATACCACTTCCATTATAGGAAACGGTGTTGCACTCAACATTCCCGTTCTTATAAATGAGTTAAACGGCATCATAGAGAAGGGCGTTCCCAAGCCCCATATTCTCGTATCCGACAGGGCTCAGATCGTAATGCCTTATCACATTCTTTTCGACAAGTATGAAGAAGAGAGACTTGCAGGCAAGTCATTCGGATCCACCAAGTCGGGAATCGCTCCTTTCTATTCCGATAAATATGCGAAGATCGGCTTCCAGGTAAGCGAGCTTTTTGATGACGAGCTTCTTGAGGAGAAGGTTCCCAGAGTGCTTGTCCAGAAGAACGTTCTCTTAAGAGAGCTTTACCATCAGCCTGAGATAAGCGTTGAAGAGACTCTCAAGACCCTCAGGGAATACAGGGATATGATCGCTCCTTATGTATGTGATGTTTCTCTTTTCCTTGATGAGGCGATCAAAGCGGGCAAGAAGATCCTCTTAGAGGGTCAGCTCGGAACCATGAAGGATCCCGATCACGGAATCTATCCCATGGTAACATCTTCATCGACTCTTGCGGCATACGGTGCCATCGGAGCGGGAATCCCTCCTTATGAGATAAAGAGGATCGTAACCGTATGTAAGGCATATTCATCCGCAGTAGGTGCCGGTGCTTTCGTATCCGAGATCTTCGGAGACGAGGCTGAACAGCTCAGACGTAACGGCGGAGACGGCGGAGAGTACGGCGCAACTACCGGACGCCCCAGAAGAGTGGGATGGTTCGACTGTGTGGCTTCCAAGTACGGATGCAGACTTCAGGGAACTACCGATGTGGCATTTACCGTTCTCGATATCCTCAAGTATCTTGATGAGATCCCCGTATGTGTCGCATATGAGGTTGACGGCAAAGAGACCAAGGACTTCCCTGTGACCAGCAAGCTTGAAAAGGCTAAGCCCGTTCTCAAAGTATTCAAGGGATGGAAGACCGACATAAGAGGCATCAAGAATTACGAAGATCTGCCTCAGGAGTGCCGCGACTATGTAGAGTTCATCGAGCAGGAGATCGGATATCCTATAACCATGATATCCAACGGACCTTCCAGAGACGATATCATCTACAGGAAGTCACCTCTTTCAAAATAAGAAATTATAAACGTAAGGAGGAACGCGCAGACGGTTCCCGACGTTCCAGAAAAGCATGGAATGCAGGGCCGCATACGCGTTCCGATTTTTTTAAGGTTTTCATATGATAAAAAATATTGTTTTTGATGTAGGAAATGTATTGACGGATTTCAGGTGGAGAGGATTCCTTGAGGACAAGGGCCACGATGACGCCATGATAGAGCGTATCGAAAAAGCCACCGTAGACAGCCCTTACTGGCATGAATTCGACAGGGGTGAAATGAGTGATGAGGAGTGCATGAAGGGATTCATCTCGGAAGATCCCGAGCTTGAAGATGTTCTCAGATCAACCTTTGCAAATGTTCACGGAATGGTCACAGCCAGGGATTATGCGATACCCTGGATAAAGAGCCTCAGGGCAGCGGGATACAAGGTATTCTATCTGTCCAATTTCTCCGAAAAGGCTTATCATGAATGCAGTGATGCGCTTGAGTTCGACAAGTACTGTGACGGCGGAATATACAGCTACGAGGTAAAGATCATAAAGCCCGAGCCCGAATTTTATAACCTGCTCTGTGAGAGATATTCGCTTGTTCCGCAGGAGTGCGTATTTTTTGATGATCTTGAGAGAAATATAAAAGCCGCAAAGGCTTGCGGCTTCAATGCGTTTGTTTTTACGGATCGGGAAAAGGCGTGTGAAGATCTAAGGAGCCTCGGAGTCAATATCTGACGCGTTCCTTGCCTCATCTTCTCCGGGGACTTCCGGAACACTGGCGATGGTCTTCTTGCCGGTAGCCTTGGTATAGAGCCATATGCCTAAGTAAGCGCAGATGGGAATGCATACCGTTGCGAAGATGCACATCGCAAACAGCTTTGATGCATTTGCCGGCCAGACGATCGCGACGACGAGCGTACCCACATACATCAGTACCAGAAGGATGACTATCAGCAGAGCACATATTCTCTTGGGAGTCCATTTTTTTTCCATAGATTGTATAATAACCCAAATCTCCGGATAATGAAACAAAAAGAGTAAAATGAGCGATAACATTCTTGATTATCTTGAAAAATTCGGTGACAAAACCTTTGAACGGCTTCCCTTCGGAGAAGTCGATGCTCTTATTCTTTCCCAGTTTGCGTATCTGAAATTCGACGGCCTGGTTCCCGGGCCGGGCGAAAGCGATTCTTTTATTACCCTTAAGTCAATAAAAAAGAATACCGATTTTGACAGGCTTTTCACCGATACCAGGTATGAGAAGGTGAACAGGAAGCTTTTTGCGCTGATGGTCTCAGGCAAGCGCTTCGGCGGTCTGTCGCTGGCTCATTATGTGAATATCGTCGACACAAAGCGCGATATCCAGTTTTCCGCCGTTACCTATAAACTTCCCGGAGGAACGGGCTTTGTCGCATTCAGGGGCACCGATGAGAACGTTGTCGGATGGAAGGAGGATTTCAATCTTTCCATTATGGACAGGATCCCCGGTGAAAAAGAGGCCGTTGGATACCTGAAAACGGCTTCGGGACTGCTTTCCGGCGATTTTTACGTAGGCGGTCATTCCAAGGGCGGACTTTTGTCCGTATATGCATCGTCATTAGTGCCAGATCCGATAAAAAAGCGTATAATGAACGTGTATTCTTTTGACGGACCCGCCGTCAGGGAAGAATTCAGAGAGAAGATAGGATACGGGAGCATCAGGGACAGGATAATCAAATGTGTCCCCCAGAGCTCTCTCGTCGGTATGCTCTTTGAGACCGATGACATTTATTCCGTGGTAAAGAGCAGCGGAAAGGGCGTCGGCCAGCACGATCCCTATACATGGGTCGTAAAGGATATCGATCTCGACCATCTGAAGAGCCTAAAAAAGAGCGCAGTCATCATAAGCAGTGCCCTCAGGGACTGGCTTTCCAAGATTGATATGGAAGACCGCGCCAGATTCATCGACATTGTTTTCGGTGTTGCCGATGCGTGCGACAGCAATGACCTTGTCAGCATGGGTGTCGCCCCCGTCAAGAGCATGAGGCAGATGATCGACGGATACGAGGGCATGGATGATAAGGAGAAGGAATTCCTCCGCACGGTCATCAATGCTTTTATCAGGGATACCGGAGTGCAGGCAAAGAGCGAAGCCCGTGCGGAATGGAGCGAATTTGTCGAAGGCGTCGATAAGTGGATCGAGTCCGTCCAGGGCAGGATAGAAGAAAAGCAGATCCGTAAAAAGAGCACGAAAAGAAACAAAAAGATACAGTCCGAGGGAGTGTAGGGAATGGAAAGGATAGCTGAAGAAATCCTTGAACAGCTGCAAACTGAAGATGTTTTCTCGGTCGAGATAGCGGGACATACGATAGGTGTTTCCGAGTCCGTTGTCGTCAGCTGGATAGTCATAGGCATAGTACTCATATTGTGCCTTGTTCTTACCGCGGGACTTAAGGTGAAGAACATATCCAGAAGGCAGGCGCTTGCGGAGTGGCTCGTCATAAAGGGTGAGGAACTTGTAGGATCGATGGTCGGAGAAGAGGGACATGAATATATCCCCTATCTTCTTACAGTCCTGATCTTCATCGGTCTTTCCAATATGATCGGACTTATAGGCTTCAAGCCGCCCACCAAGGATCTGAACGTCACCGCCGCACTTGCGGTAATGAGCATCATTCTTGTGCAGGTCGCAGCGATCAGGAAAAAGCATCTCGGAGGATGGCTCAAGGGATTCACTCAGCCCGTAGCGCTGGTAACTCCGATCAATATCCTTGAACTCGGGATCAAACCGCTTTCGCTGTGCATGCGACTTTTCGGTAATGTCCTCGGCGCATTCGTCATCATGGAGCTTTTAAAATGCGTCGTGCCCGCGGTCATCCCCGCAGCCTTTTCACTGTATTTCGATATTTTCGACGGACTCCTTCAGGCATATGTATTCGTATTCCTGACAGGTATGTATATAAAAGAAGCTCTGGAATAATATTCTAGGTTTATCCAAGGAGGTAATCAAAATGGTAGCAATTGGAGCAAGCATTGCGGCACTCGGATGTGTGGGAGCGGGAGTAAGTCTCGGAATAGCAACCGCCAAGGCATGTGATGCATGTGCGCGTCAGCCCGAAGCGGATTCCAAGATCATGAAACTTCTGATCCTGGGCGGAGCTCTTGCTGAGGCAACTGCGATCTATGCGTTCGTTGTAGGCGTTATGATAATTCTCTTTTTGGGCTGATTCGAGGGGTAAAAAATGCTCAGGATAGACATTAATCTGGTATTTACCATCATAAATGTTCTTCTTTTATTCGCCATCGTGAAGATCTTTCTTATCAAGCCGGTACACAAGATACTTGATAAGAGAAGACAGGAGGTCGAGGACAAATATGCCGAGGCCGACAAGGTGAATGAAGAAGCGCTTGCCACCAAGCAGAAATACGACGAATCCATCCAAGATATTGAGAATGAGAAGGAACGCCGTTTTACCGAAGCGCGCAATCAGGCTTCGGGTGAATATGACAGACTGATGGAACAGGCGAAGAAAGAATCCGACAAGATCATCGCCCAGGCCAGGAAGGAAGCTGAGGAGGAAAGACAGCTCAGACTCCGCAAGGCCAATCAGGAGATCACCGATATGGTAGCCAAGGCTGCCGAGAGGATCGTTACTGCCGACCAGAGTGAAGAAATGGATAAACAGCTTTACGACAGATTCCTGGAGCAGGCTAAGTAAGGGGGATAAAGGGTATGAGTAAAAAACCCGGATTTCAGGTCGTCCTTTATTATGTGACCGCCCCCAGTGAAGAACAGCTTCAGGGAATCTGGAATTTTGTTCTCGGAAAATATGTAAATGATGACCGCAGTGCGGAAGATATTGATTTCTCCGTTGAATATGACGAATCTCTCGGCGGAGGATTCATTCTTAAATGCGGCAATGAAGTTTATAACTGGAGTACAAGAGGAAGACTCGGCCAGTTCAACGAAAAGCTTCAGAGCATCAGGAAAAACGTCGGAGCCGATGAGGATGTCATTTCCATCCTCAGAACAACAACGGAAGAATTCAGGCTTGCTGCCCGTTTCAGAAGATCCGGATATGTCACCTCCGCAGGTGACGGAATAGCGAGAGTCAAGGGACTTGAGCGTGCCGAATACGGCGAGATACTCATCTTTTCAAGCGGTGTCAAGGGAATGGTACAGGACATCAGAAGGGAAGACTGCGGTGTCATTCTTTTCGGCAAGGACAGCGAGATAAGAGTATGGGATGAAGTTGCGCGTACCGGAATGAGAGCGGGTGTTCCCGTCGGAGATGCGCTCATCGGAAGAGTACTCAATGCACTCGGAGAACCCATAGACGGCGGAAGACCTTTTGAAGCCGAAGGATACAGGCCGATAGAAAGTCCGGCTCCTTCCATAACTTCCAGGCAGCCTGTCGATACCCCTCTTGAGACCGGAATACTTTCGATCGATTCAATGTTCCCGATCGGACGCGGCCAGAGGGAACTTATCATAGGCGACAGACAGACGGGAAAAACCTCCATTGCTCTTGATACCATCATCAATCAGAAGGGCAAGGGAGTTAAGTGCATATATGTTGCGATAGGTCAGAAAGCTTCCACCATAGCAAAACTTGTTAATACCCTGAAGAATGCAGGTGCAATGGACTATACGGTAGTTGTATCGTCAACTGCCTCGGATCCCGCACCCCTTCAGTATATTGCGCCTTATTCCGGAACTTCGATAGCGGAGTTTTTCATGCACAAGGGTGAGGACGTGCTGATCGTTTATGATGATCTTTCCAAGCATGCGGTCGCTTACAGGGCTCTGTCACTCCTTCTTGAGAGAAGCCCCGGAAGAGAGGCTTATCCCGGAGACGTATTCTATCTCCACTCGAGACTTCTCGAAAGAAGTGCGAGACTTTCCGACGATCTCGGCGGAGGTTCGATCACGGCACTTCCCATAATCGAAACCCAGGCCGGAGATGTATCGGCATATATCCCGACCAATGTCATATCGATAACGGACGGACAGATCTATCTGGAGAGCGATCTCTTTTTCCTCGGATTCAGACCCGCGGTCAATGTAGGTCTTTCGGTATCGAGAGTCGGCGGTGCGGCTCAGACCAAGTCCATGAAGAAAGCGGCCGGTTCCGTCAGAATAGATCTTGCGCAGTACAGGGAGATGGAAGTGTTTACCCAGTTCTCTTCAGATCTTGATGATGCGACCAAGAACCAGCTGCGTCACGGAAGACTTTTGATGGAACTGTTAAAGCAGCCCATCGGACATCCCAGATCCATGGCAGATCAGGTCATTACCCTTACCGTGGTCAATTCCGGTGTGATCGATACGGTTCCCGTTGAAAGAGTAAGGGAATTCATGGAGGGTTACCTCGGGAAGGTCCATGCCGAGGAACAGACTGTGGTACACGATATTGAACTCGGCGGAGTTCTCAACGATGATGAGAAATATTTCCTTGTCCAGAAAGCACAGCAGCAGTTAACGGAGTTTATGAGCATCAGGGAATGATATGGCGGGATTAAGAGAAATCTCGGGACGCATAAGAAGCGTACGGGATACCATGAAAATCACAAATGCCATGTATATGATCTCGTCGACCAAGCTTCGTAAAGCCAAGAAAGATGCGGAGCTCAACGATCCTTACTTTGATGCGCTCCAGGAGATGCTCCTGACGATCATGGATGCTTCCGAAAACGTAAAGCACCGCTTTACCGACGGAAGGCCGGATAAAAAGGGCAGGGACAGAACGCATGCGGTAATAGTCATAACCGCCGACAAGGGACTTTGCGGTGCGTATAATCACAACGTACTCAAGCTCACCGAGAGCAGGTTCGGGGAAAGCAAAGAGCGGATAGTCCTCTATGTGGTCGGTGAAGCCGGAAGGCAGTATTTTGCAAGCAAGAAAGTCCATATGGAAGGGCAGTTCAAATATACCGCCCAGAACCCGACGCTCAGCAGAGCCAGGATCATATGTGACACAATGTTGAAGGAATTCAATTCGGGAAATGTCGATGATGTATCGATCGTCTATACCACGATGAAGGACCAGCTTACAAGTGAAGCAAGGGTAATGCATCTGCTTCCGCTTGTCAGGACCGAGGTGGATGACAGGACCGATGTAAGGGGGAGCAAGGAAGAACTGAATTTCATTCCTTCCGCATCGGAGGTTATGGACATCATAGTCCCCGATGTCCTCACCGGATATATCTACTGTGCACTTGTCGATTCATACTGTGCTGAACAGAATGACAGGATGCTCGCAATGGATGCCGCGGACCGTAACGGCAACGAGATGATAAGAAACCTTGGTATCGAATATAACCGCGAAAGACAGGCGATGATCACACAGGAGATCACCGAAGTCGCAGCCGGAGCAAAGGCACAGAAGGCAGCCAAGGCCCGAAGGAATAAAGCAGATGAGAAACATAACTAACAAGGGAACCGGTGTGATAGTTCAGGTCATGGGACCTGTTGTTGACGTTGAATTTTCTCCGGACGTAAAACCTTTCATAAAGGATGCACTCACTGTCAAAGCCGACGGAGAGACGAGGATCATGGAAGTGGCTCAGCTGCTCGATGACAATACCGTCAGGTGCATCATGCTCTCACCCTCGGAAGGACTTTCCAAACATATGGAAGTCGAGGCTACGGGCGGACCTATAACCGTGCCTGTAGGGGAGCTTACTCTCGGAAGACTTTTCAATGTGTTCGGACATACGCTTGACGGCAAGGGAGAACTGGAGAATACCGAAAAATGGTCCATTCACAGGGACGCTCCTTCTTTCGAGCATCAGAGTCCCGTTGTCGAGATACTTGAAACCGGTATCAAGGTCATCGATCTGCTGGCGCCTTACGCAAAAGGCGGTAAGGTCGGACTGTTCGGCGGTGCGGGTGTCGGCAAGACCGTGCTCATCCAGGAACTAATAACCAATGTTGCAATGGAGCACGGCGGCTATTCGATATTTACCGGTGTCGGAGAAAGATCCAGGGAAGGTAACGATCTCTGGAGAGAGATGGATGAATCCGGTGTTCTCGGACGTACGGCACTTGTGTTCGGCCAGATGAACGAGCCTCCCGGGGCAAGAATGAGAGTTGCCGAGACCGGTCTTACAATGGCTGAATATTTCAGGGATGTTAAGCACAAGGATGTTCTTCTTTTCATAGATAACATATTCAGATTCGTACAGGCGGGAAGCGAAGTTTCGGCTCTTCTCGGACGTATGCCTTCGGCGGTCGGATATCAGCCCACACTGGCTACGGAACTCGGAGAACTTCAGGAGAGGATAGCGTCTACGAGGGGCGGATCCATTACTTCCGTACAGGCGGTATATGTTCCCGCGGATGATCTTACCGATCCCGCACCCGCTACAACTTTCGCACACCTTGATGCAACGACGGTTCTTTCCAGAAAGATCGTTGAACAGGGTATATATCCCGCGGTCGATCCTCTTGAATCGACATCCAGGATACTCGAAGCGGATGTTGTAGGAGAGGAGCATTATGGTACCGCAAGAAGAGTGCAGGCTACCCTTCAGAATTACAGAGAGCTTCAGGATATCATTGCGATCCTCGGAATGGATGAACTTTCCGAAGATGATAAGCTTACGGTTTACAGAGCGCGTAAGATACAGAAGTTCCTGTCACAGCCCTTCCACGTTGCCGAGAACTTCACCGGTGTCAAGGGCGTATATGTCCCTCTTTCCGACACTATCAAGGGCTTTTCCGCAATACTTGAGGGCAAGATGGATGATTATCCGGAGAACGCATTCTTCAATGTCGGAACAATCGATGATGTGATCAAAAAAGCGGAGACTCTTTAAGCATGAGTGAGGGCTTTCATCTTAAAATCTTAGCTGCCGACAAAACCTTTTTTGACGGCGAGGCGATATCGCTGAGCATTCCCGCATTCGACGGTTCGTACCAGATACTTGCCCATCATGAGCCGGTCGTCATGGCGCTTAAGGAAGGCGTGCTCAGATTCAGGTTCGTGAATGATGAAGGGAAAGAGATCTTAAAGACCGGAGTGAACGGACTGGGCCTTGTCAACATCAGAAAAGATATCGTGATGGTGCTCGTGGATTCGATCGAAGCTCCCGAGGATATCGACAGGGCTAGAGCGGAGCGTGCGCTCAAAAGGGCGATGGAACAGCTCAGGCAGGATCAGAGCATACAGGAATACGAACAGAGCAGGGCATCAATGGCCAGGGCGATGCTCAGGCTTTCCGAAGCGGGCAATCCGTATGACGGCTTCGGCGATAAATGATTGGAAGGTAATACAATGGCACTTCGTAAAAATGAATCGATCGAAGATTATCTCGAATGCATCCTGATACTCGGAGAGAAAAAGCCCGTTGTACGCGGCGTTGATGTCGCCAATGAGATGGGCTTCAAAAAGTCATCCGTAAGCGTTGCAATGAAAAATCTTCGTGAAAAGGGTCATATAACGGTTTCTGAGGAAGGCTACATCTCCCTGACGGAGACCGGAAAACAGATAGCGGAGATGATCTACGAAAGACACACCCTGCTTACCGAATGGTTCGTTAATATCGGGATAGATCCGAAGACCGCATCCGATGATGCGTGCAAGGTTGAGCACGATATATCCGGGGAAAGTTTTGAAGCAATCAAAAAATATGTTATGTCGCAGCGTGTAAACTGTGCGGGCTGTGATCATTATGTAAGGAGTAATTCAAAGTGAAGATTACAGCTATAGTACTATTCGTGATAATGTACGTTCTTATGATCGCTTTTCCCAAGAGAAGATCGATCACCGCGCTGACCACCGCGGCAATATTCGTCGTATTGTCACTGCTTCCGATAGCGGACATTAAGATACTTGATATAACGGACATACCGCATGCGGTCAACTGGAATGTCATACTGATGATCTCGGGTACGATGATCATCGTTGATTATTTCATCGAGTCCAAGATGCCCAATGTCATTGCCGAATCACTGCTCAGGATCGCACCCAACATTCTGTGGGTGACTGTTCTTATGTCCGTTTTCTCGGGACTGATCTCGGCATTCATCGACAATGTTGCAACAGTACTTATGGTTGCTCCCGTTGCGATGGTCATCTGCAAGAAACTGAACGTATCACCCGTCGGAATGATCATATGCATAGCGGTATCGTCCAACCTTCAGGGAGCCGCAACTCTTGTAGGCGATACCACTTCCATTATGCTTGCGGGCGCAGCAAATATGAATTTTGCGGATTTCTTCGTCATGAACGGCAAGCTCGGAATGTTCTTCGCAACCGAGCTCGGAGCATTATTTACCATTCCCATCATGATGTTCATGTTCAGAAAAGAGAAAGCACCGGTTTCCTCAGAGGAGCGTACGAAGGTCAGGGACCTGTTCCCTTCATTCATGATGATCGCATACGTCCTTGCACTTATCATCGCTTCATTCATACCGAACACTCCCGATCTGATCAACGGATATATCTGTATTACCGGTGCAGTCATCACGATAATCGGAGAACTGCTCATACATAAGAATACCGTGGGACTTAAGCATTCCTTCAAGAGCCTCGATATCGATATGGTACTTCTCCTCATCGGACTGTTCTGTGTCATCGGAGGCATCACCAATGTGGGAGTCATCGATGATCTTGCCGGACTTATCGCAGGTGCCGGAGGAAGCAATAAATTCCTTCTTTTTACGATAGTTGTATGGGGATCTGTTGCAATTTCCGCATTTATTGATAATATACCTTATGTTGCCACAATGCTTCCCATACTCGGAAGTGTAGCCGCAACGCTCGGAGTCGAACCATATTTCCTTTTCTTCGGACTGCTCGTAGGCGCTACCCTCGGAGGAAACCTCACCCCCATCGGTGCATCCGCCAATATCGCAGGTGTCGGAATGCTCAGGAAAGCGGGATATGAAGTCAGCTTCGGCGACTTCATGAAGATAGGTGTGCCCTTTACCCTTACAGCGGTAATGACCGGATATCTCTTCGTATGGTTCATCTGGGCCTGATATTTTGACGTTTATAAGTTTTATTTTCCAAGGAGATCTTTGAAAACATGAGTTCAGAAAGTATTGAATCACAGATAAACCGTCGCCGCACGTTTGCGATCATCTCGCATCCCGATGCAGGTAAGACGACACTCACCGAGAAATTTCTTCTCTACGGCGGAGCGATAAATCTCGCAGGTTCCGTTAAGGGTAAGGCAACCGCAAGACATGCGGTTTCCGACTGGATGGAGATCGAAAAGCAGCGTGGTATTTCCGTTACATCCTCGGTCCTCCAGTTTGAATATGACGGCTACTGCATCAATATTCTCGATACTCCGGGTCACCAGGATTTCTCCGAGGACACATACAGAACTCTTATGGCTGCCGATTCAGCAGTCATGGTAATAGACGGATCAAAGGGCGTTGAGGCACAGACAAGAAAACTCTTCAAAGTCTGTGTAATGCGCCAAATTCCCATTTTCACTTTTATTAATAAGCTGGACCGCGATGCGATGGATACATTCGACCTTCTCGATGATATTGAGAAGGAGCTTGGAATTGCAACCTGTCCCGTCAACTGGCCCATAGGTTCCGGCAAGAGCTTTCAGGGTGTATATGACCGTGACAGCAAGACGGTCATTAAATATTCCGATACCGAAAAGGGTACGAAGGAAGGTAACGCCGAGGTCGTATCCGTATCGGATGAATCAGCAATGAGAGCACTTATAGGTGATGATGCATCCGATAAGCTTCTCGGAGAGATGGAACTTCTCGACGGAGCGGGAGCGGATTTTGATCTGGATGCCGTAAGGGCCGGCGAGCTTACTCCCGTATGCTTCGGTTCGGCACTCACCAATTTCGGTGTCGAGATATTCCTCAAGCATTTCCTCAACATGACCACACCTCCTCTTTCAAGAAGTGCCGAGAACGGTGCCGGAGAGAGAATAGAGATAGATCCCGTAAAGAATGATTTCTCCGCATTCGTATTCAAGATTCAGGCGAATATGAACAAGGCACACCGCGACAGGGTTGCATTCATGCGTATCGTATCCGGAAGATTCGATGCTGACAAGGAAGTAAAGCATCCCGCAAGCGGCAAGACCATGAGACTTTCACAGCCCCAGCAGATCATGGCGGACGAAAGAAAGATCCTTACCGAGGCTTACGGCGGGGACATCATTGGTGTGTTCGATCCGGGTATCTTTTCCATCGGTGATACCGTATGTGCACCTTCGATGAACGTTAAATATGACGGCATCCCCACATTTGCTCCCGAGCATTTCTGCAGGGTGCATCTGATGGATACGATGAAGAGAAAGCAGTTCGTCAAGGGAGCCACCCAGATAGCACAGGAGGGTGCGATCCAGATCTTCACCGAGCTTTCCGGAACCATGGAGGATGTCATCGTAGGCGTTGTCGGTGTTCTCCAGTTCGATGTATTCAAATACCGTATGGAGAATGAATACAATGTCGAAGTCAGGATGGATTCGCTTCCTTACGAGCACATAAGATGGATCACCAATCCGGGCGAATTCGATGTCGAAAAGCTTTCCGGAACCTCCGATATGAAGAAGGTCCGTGACATGAAGGGCAACCCGCTCCTTCTCTTCGTAAACGAGTGGAGCGCCCAGATGACCGTCGAGCGCAACAAGGGCCTCGAACTCGCCGAATTTTCCAAAAATTAACGTTTTATGGTATAATAATTCAGTATGGTTTTAGGCCTTAAGAGTATAGTTTTTTGAAAGGAGACCTGATATGGCAGCTGTTAAGGAAAAGAAGGTCAAAGCACCTAAGAATACTACGGAAAAGTCCGGCATCTCCATCGGAACCAGCGAGAACAACGGACACGTATTTATAGCAGACGCTGTTGTTGAAGAGATCGCTTCGCTTGCCGCAAGCGAGGTTGAAGGCGTCGAAGGAATCAGTGAGAAGACCAAGGGCAGATCACTGATCAAGGCAGATATTGCAGGAACCAATGTTAAGATATCCATGATCATTTCCACCAGATTCGGATATCCCATCCCCGCTACCTGCCAGGCAGTACAGACAAGGGTCAAGTCCTCTGTCGAGAATATGACGGGACTTACCTGCACGGACGTAAATATCAGAGTAAGCGGAGTAGAGATCTGACGTGGAAGTAAGCGATAAAAAGAACATGACAAGACATAAACTGCGGGACAAGGTCTTCGGACTTGTGTTCCGCATTGAGTTTTATCCGGAAAATGAGCTCGATGACCAGATAAACAGCTTCGAGGAGTTCGCCAGGGAAGAGGAATATCTCCCCGAAGATCTTGAATATATCGTCACCAAGTTCAGGGCTGTAAGGGAAAAGCTTCCCGAGATAGACGCAAGGATAGACAAAGCGGCCGTGGGCTGGACAAGAAACCGTATGGGTAAGGCGGAGCTGTCCGCACTCAGGCTCGGCATTTATGAGATGCTCTACGATGATGATATTCCCGAGAACGTGGCTATGAATGAAGCCGTAGAGATCGCCAAGACATACGGTGACAATACCGGCGGAGCATTCGTAAATGCCATCCTCACCAAGGTAAGAGACGAATCTGCTTAATGGCATACAGCGTATCTGAATTAGTACAGAATCTGAATAATGCGATCAGACTTTCATCCGCCTTAAGCAGGATCGAGATCGAAGGCGAGATCGTGGGATATAACGGGCCTAACCGAAACGGGCACATCTATTTTGAACTCAAGGATGAAAAAGCAAACATTAAATGCATGATGTTTGCAAGCAAGTGCACCTACGAATATAAACGGATCATTCGGGAAGGCGCGCATGTAACACTTTACGGGAGCCTGAATTATCACCAGCAGTTCGGGCTTTCTTTTGTATTTGAGAGAGTTTCCGAATCGGGAGAGGGTGCGCGCATGAGAGCGCTCCTTGAACTGAGGAAGGAACTTGAAGAACTCGGAATGTTCGATGAGATGTACAAAAAGGACATCCCGAGATTTCCGAGAACAATCGGTGTCATTACTTCGCTCACGGGAGCCGCTGTCGGTGATGTGGTGACCAATGCGAAGAAGAACGATCCTTACGTACAGATAATCGTTGCTCCCGCACTTATGGAGGGCGAAGGCGCTGCGGAAAGCGTTGCTTCGGCAATAGCGGCGATGGACAGCATCTCACCCGACGTCATACTCCTTACCAGAGGCGGCGGTTCCAAGGACAGTCTCTGGACATTCAATGAAAGGATCGTCGCACAGGCGGTTTTTGACTGCAGCACTCCGATCGTATCCGCGATAGGTCATGACAGGGACAGATCCCTTACCGACGATATTGCGGATCATTATGAATCGACTCCGACCGGAGCGGCATTGTTCCTGACGGAGCAGACGAAGGATCTTCTTTCTTTTCTCGAAGATGCACCGCAGGTCCTGACGGATCTTATGGAAAGATGCATCAGGGATAAGAGATCTCTTTTGAAGGATTATTATTCCGCGGTCAGGTATTCGTCTCCGGAGAATAAACTGGAGCGCAAAAAGAAAGATCTCGAGAAATACCGCATGAGCCTGAATAATTCGATGACCCGGATGGTGAACGCCCGGAAGAACACTCTCGAAAAATACACCGCTTCCGTTCCTCATCTGATGGATCTGTCGGTGAAGAGAGCATCGGGCAGGCTTGATAATTTCATCGGCAGGCTTGAAGGCCTGTCACCGGTAGGAAGACTAAAGAGCGGCTTTTCATATGCATCCGATGCAGACGGTAAAAACATCAGATCGGTATCGAAAGTGAAAGCGGGAGACAGCATCAACATAAGGGTTCTGGACGGAGAGATCCATGCAGATGTTACCGGAACCGAGAGTTTGTAAAGAGGCTTATCTATGGCAGCAAAGACAAAGACTGCACCCGAATCGGGTGAAAAAGAAAATACACTCGAAGAAAATTTCGAACTGCTCGAGGAAGTGACTTCCAGATTGCAGTCGGACGATCTTCCTTTGGAAGAGGCATTCGAGAATTATAAGAAGGGAATGGATCTTATCAAAAAGTGTTCATCCCAGATCGATACGGTCGAGAAGGAAGTGCTCAAGCTCGGCTCCGATATGGGACTTGAAAAGATCTGAATCAAAAGGGCGGGAGAATTGGACAGAAAGCAATTTGTCAGTGAACTGAAAAAACAGACGGAGAACTCTGAAAAGATCGTAATGAAATATCTGCCGGATCCGGAGGATAAGTTCCAGCATTCCGTAATGGAAGCAATGAATTATTCCGTAACGGTCGGAGGAAAGAGATTAAGGCCTCTCCTTATACAGGAGACCTATCGCATGTTCAGGGGACAGGATGATTATGTCGAGCCTTTCATGGCTGCGATCGAGATGATACATACGTATTCACTCGTGCATGATGATCTTCCCTGTCTCGATAACGATACTCTCAGAAGAGGCTGTGACACCACCTGGAAAAAGTACGGTGATGCAATGGCACTCCTTGCGGGAGACGGGCTTCTCAATTATGCGTATGAAACCGCTCTGAAGAGCTTCGATCTTATCGAAAAAGAGGGAAGTGCGTTTGAAGTAAGTCCCGAGACCGAAGTGTCCAGATACCAGTCCTGTGCGAAAGCATTGAATATACTTGCGGAAAAAGCGGGCATCTACGGTATGGTCGGCGGACAGTGTCTTGATGTCGAAGCGGAAAAGCAGAGACTCGATCTGTCGGAGGAAGAACTTTTATTCATTCACGAGCATAAGACCGCAGCTCTTATACAGGCATGCTTCATGATCGGCGGTGTGCTTGCCGGAGCGGGAAAGAGACAGATAGAAAGACTTGAAAAGATCGGATACAACGTAGGCGTGGCATTCCAGATCAGGGACGATCTGCTTGATGTGATCGGTGATACCGAAACGCTCGGCAAGAATGTGGGATCCGATGAGAAGGACGGAAAACAGACCTATGTAACGCTTCACGGAATAGAACAATCCGAAGCGGATGAAAAGAAACTGACCGAGGAAGCGCTGTCACTTCTTGAAGGACTTCCCGGCAATCATGAATTTATGGAGGAGCTGATCCTTTCACTCCTCGGAAGACGCAAGTAATAATGATCTTAGAAAAAATAAACCGTACCGGTGATATAAAAAACATAGAAGAAGAGCACTACGGTGAACTCGCATCCGAGATCAGGGAATTTCTGATCGATAAGGTTTCCAAAACGGGAGGACATCTGGGTGCCAATCTCGGTGTTGTCGAACTTACGATGGCACTTCATCTTGAACTCGATCTTCCCAAGGATAAGATCATATGGGATGTGGGACATCAGGCTTATACCCATAAGATACTTACGGGAAGAAAAGAAGGCTTTGACAATCTGCGCAAGTACGGCGGAATGAGCGGATTTCCCAAAGCCTGTGAAAGTGAGTGCGATACTTTCGATACCGGTCACAGCTCTACATCGATATCCGCAGGCCTCGGAATGGTCTGTGCGAGAGACTTAAGAGGCGGGGACGAGACGATAGTTTCCGTTATCGGAGACGGATCGCTTACCGGCGGTCTTGCTTTTGAAGCGCTGAACAATGCGGGACGTACTGATTCCAATTTCATCATAATCCTTAATGACAACAATATGTCCATTTCGGAGAATGTAGGCGGGATTCCGAAGTACCTGAATTCGATCCGTACATCAAACGGTTATCTCGGGCTTAAGGCCAGCGTTTATAAGAGCATTATCGACAAGCCCTATGGTCAGGAGATCGTAGGTAAGATAAGACGTGCGAAGAACAGTTTCAAATCACTGATGGTTCCCGCGGGAATGCTTTTCGAGGAGATGGGCATCGTATACCTCGGACCCGTTGACGGACATAATATCAAAGCAATGAGAAATGCCATCAGGGAAGCCAAGAGATTTAAGAGATGCGTTCTCATCCATGTCCTTACGAAGAAGGGAAAGGGCTTCGCACCTGCGGAAAAGCATCCTGCAAGATTCCACGGAACAGAGCCTTTTGACGTAACGAACGGTGTTCCCCTTCATCCCAGGACCGTAGCGGGCTGGACGGATATCTTTTCTACCGTTATGTGCAAGCTCGGAGAAAAGGATGAGAAGATAGTCGCAATAACCGCCGCAATGGCAGAAGGGTGCGGTCTTAAGAGATTCAGAAATAAATATCCGGACAGATTCTTCGATGTTGGGATAGCCGAGCAGCACGCCGTGACATTTGCGGCAGGCCTTGCAAAGGGCGGATACAAGCCTGTTGTTGCTGTGTATTCTTCATTCCTGCAAAGGGCTTACGACCAGGTTGTTGAGGATGTGTGCCTCCAGAATCTTCCCGTAGTATTTGCCATAGACAGGGCGGGACTCGTAGGCGCCGACGGTGAAACCCACCAGGGTGTTTTCGATCTGTCGTACCTTTCACAGATACCCGGAATGACGGTATGTTCTCCCAAGAATAAATGGGAGCTTTCCGACATGCTCAAATTCGCTGTCGGATACGACGGCCCCATAGCGGTAAGATATCCGAGAGGATGTGCGTATACCGGACTTCAGGAATTCAGACAGCCTGTCGAGCTCGGTAAGAGCGAATGGATCTACAAGGAAGACGGTGTGTGCATTCTGGCACTCGGCGGAATGATGGAAGCGGCAGAGAAAGCAAGAGAAATACTGAAAGCCGAAGGAATCCATGTAAGCCTTGTCAACGCAAGATTCGTAAAGCCGCTCGATAAGGATATGATAATCGAATGCGCACGTACCCATTCCCTTATCGTGACCGTTGAAGACAATGTTCTCATCGGAGGCTTCGGTTCACAGGTGCTTGAATGCCTTGCTGCGGAGGGCGTGGAAAAAGAAGTTCTCTGTCTCGGAATTCCAGACAGATTCATACATCAGGGAAGTGTGGACAAGCTCCGTGAAGAACTCGGACTCGATCCGGAGGGAATAGCGGAAGCCGTAAGAGCGAAGATCTCCATGGGACTGTGATATGAAAGAAAGACTTGACCTGATCCTTACGGAAAAAGGGCTGGCACCTTCCAGGGAAAAAGCGAAAGCTCTCATCATGGCCGGCGAAGTATTTGTTGACGGCCAGAAGGAAGACAAGCCCGGAACATCCTTCGATCCGGAAAAAGTAAATATAGAGGTAAGATCCAAGCAGCTGAAGTATGTAAGCCGCGGCGGATTCAAGCTTGAGAAGGCAATGCAGGTCTGGGGATTTGATCTTACCGGCAAAGTCTGTATGGATATCGGATCGTCTACCGGAGGCTTTACGGATTGCATGCTCCAGAGCGGTGCTTCCAGGGTCTATTCCGTTGATGTCGGAAAAGGACAGCTCGATTGGAAACTCAGGAATGATGACAGGGTCGTTGTGATGGAACAGACCAATTTCAGGTTCCTGACTCCGGACAATCTCCCCGAAAGAATTGATTTTGCGAGTGTGGATGTGTCGTTCATCTCGCTTGATAAGATCCTTATACCCGCCAGAAATCTTCTTAAGGACGGAGGAAGGATCGTAGCCCTGATAAAGCCTCAGTTTGAAGCCGGAAAGGGCAAGGTCGGCAAGAACGGTGTGGTAAGGGATATATCCGTTCATGAAGAAGTCATAGCACGTACGGTCAGTTTCGCCGACTATGTCGGATTTGAAGTTCTCGGAATTGATTTTTCACCGATAAAAGGTCCCGAGGGCAATATTGAATACCTGATGAACCTTATCAGGAAGGATACCGTGCCCGGAGAGATCCTGTCGATGAATGAAAAAGAAGCCATAGAAGGTTTTGAAGCCGCAAGAGCCGAGGAACGCATTCTGGCATCCGATGAAGTCTGGAAGAACAGGATCAGCGAACTTGTGGGAATGTCACATACGGAGCTTACAAAATGAAAAGAGTTCTGATCTACACAAATCAATTCAAGGATCCAAACGGCAAGATCACAAAGAGAGTGTCTGACTTTTGTGAATCCAAGAATGTTGCATATGACGTGCTCATCTCCGATAAAAAAAGGACGGAAGATCTCGATGCCGAGATAGATCATCCCGGATACGACTGCATACTTGTTCTCGGCGGAGACGGCACCGTGCTTCAGGCTGCCAGGGAAGCGTGGAAGCTTGATGTTCCCATAGTCGGAGTCAATCTCGGAAGACTCGGTTTTCTTACAGAGATCGAAGTAGATAAGATCGAAGACAGCCTTAACCGCATCTTTATGGGAGACTTCCTGACCCAGAAGAGAATGATGCTCCGCGGTGAGATCATAAGAAAGAACGGTGAGGTGTTCAGCGGACGTTCACTCAACGATATCGTTATCACGCGTTTCGGCGGTATGAATATGGTGAACCTTCCCGTGTATATCAACGGACAGTTCCTTCACGAATACAAGGGCGACGGAATTATCATAACCACTCCCACAGGTTCTTCGGGATATAACCTTTCGGCAGGCGGTCCCATTGTTGAGCCTTCCGCTGAGGTCATGGTGCTCACTTCCATATGCTCGCACTCGCTCAACCGTGCATCGCTGATCCTTTCTTCCGATGATTGCATTGAAGTGAGAATTCCCGAAGAGGGGATGTGGGCAGAAAGACAGATCGAGTTTTCCCTGGACGGACAGGGCAGGACCATGCTTCAAAAGGGAGATATCATCAGGATAAGAAAGTCCGAGAAGTCCACCGAATTCATGATACTGAACAATCTGAGCTTCCTCGAGAATCTCCACAAAAAGATGGGAGATGAATAATGCTTAAAAAGGATGCCAGGCAGAGAGCGATAATCGATCTCATCGAAAAAAACGATATAGCCACTCAGGAAGAACTTTGCGAACTTCTTGAGAAGGAGGGCTTTAAGGCAACGCAGGCCACCGTAAGCAGGGATATCCGTGAACTGTCCCTGTCCAAAATGCCCTCCGAAAAAAACGGCTTGAAATATGTGCGTATCACTACGGATTCCGGCGCTATGGAGGAGAAATACTCCAGAGTGCTCCGTGACGGATTCGTGGCTATGGACAAGGCACAGAGCATACTTGTCTTAAGGACGGTGGCGGGAATGGCTATGGCTGTTGCCGCGTCCATCGATGCAATGCATCTTGAAGAAGTGTCCGGATGCATAGCGGGCGATGACACCGTTATGATCGCTGTAAGATACGCGGACAAAGCCGATGAACTCATGACTAAGATAAAGGATATAGTAAATCCCTGACACCTTCGACCCGCCCGCAAAAAGGCGGAGGATGAAATGCTTAAAAATCTTCATGTTAAAAATCTGGCACTTATCGAAGATGCCGATATAGACTTTTCAGACGGGCTTAATATCCTTACCGGTGAGACCGGTGCGGGAAAAAGCCTTCTTATGGGTTCGGTGCTTATGGCACTGGGCTCGAGATTCGATACTTCCATGATCAGAAAGGGTGCCGAGAACGCATCCGTCGAACTTGTATTTGATTCATTGCCGGAACCGGCTCTTGCCGTTCTGAGAGATCTCGACATCTCTCCCGAAGATGACGGAAGCGTCATTGTCAAGAGAACGTGTAATTCCCAGAAAAGTTCATGCCGTATCAACGGAAGCAATGTTGCCGTCAGGGAAATGAAGCGTCTTTCACAGGTGCTCATTAATGTGCACGGACAGAGAGACTATGAGACACTTCTCCACAGATCTGAGCTTCTGGATATCCTGGACCTTTATTCGGGCGGTGATACCGGAAAGCTTCTCGGCGACGTATCCGAAAAGTATCATGTAATGTGTGAACTTAAGGATAAGCTTGATGAAGAACTGAGTGATACCGGCTCGGCTGAGAAAGAAGCTTCTCTTGCAAGGTTTGAACTTGATGAGATAGAAGAGGCCGGACTTAAGGAAGGAGAAGACGAGGAACTTGAAAATGCTTATCGCAGGATGAGTAATTTCAGGAAGATCGCCGAAGGAGTCAGCAGAGCGCATGAACTCATCGGAGGAGACGACGAGAATGCGGGCAGTCTGACATCGCAGGCACTTAGAGAATTGTCCGCAGTCTCCGAATATGATGACAGCCTGTCGGGATTTGAAGAAGAATTAAGATCGGCGGAATCCATTCTTTCCGATCTGCAGATGGAACTGGGATCATATCTTTCCCAGATGGAATTTGATGATGAGAGATTTGCTCTCACCGAAGAAAGACTCGATCTTATCAATAAACTGAAGAGTAAATACGGAAAAACAATTCCCGATATTCTCGCATATGCAGGATCAAGAAAAGAGATCATAGCGAAATTCGAAGACTATGATGCATATATCGAAGGATTGAAAGCAGATCTTAAGGAAGCGGAAGATAAATATTTTGATGCTGCCGATAAGCTGCATAAGATACGTAAGAAAAATGCACCGCTTCTTGAAAAGCAGCTTACCGAAAGACTTAAGGAACTGAATTTCGAGACCGTGGATCTTGAAATAAAGCTTGAAAAGACAGAACCTTCCGCAAAGGGAAGTGATTCCGCGGATTTCCTCATCTCGGTAAATCCCGGTGAGGACAGAAAGCCTATTGCGGATGTTGCATCGGGCGGTGAGCTTTCCCGTATGATGCTTGCCGTCAAGACTGTAATGGCCGGAAGGGAATCTACCGGAACGCTTATATTCGATGAGATCGATTCGGGTATCAGCGGTATTACGGCATGGAAGGTCGCGGGGGCTCTGGCACGTGTTTCGGAGCATCATCAGGTCATCTGCATCACGCATCTTCCCCAGATCGCAGCGATGGCGGATCATCATTTTATGATCGTAAAATCTTCCGATGATTCATCCACCACCACGGATGTGATCAGCGCCGAAGGGGATGCTTCGATCGCAGAGATCGCAAGACTTCTCGGTACGGATTCGGTATCGGAAAGCTCTCTTGAAAACGCGAGGGAACTGAAGGCAAAAGCTGCGGAAGTGAAAAAAGGCAGATAACGGTTTGTGTTTTTTATGAAGGAGGAACGTAGGATATGAGAGTGATGATCATTATATTTTTGCTTGCGAGCACATTGCACCAGTACGGACATTATATGCAGATGTCCCAGCAGGCTCAGCAGCACTATGCTGAGGAGGCGGAAGCAATGGAGGAGCTGCTCACTTACGAAACTGTCGAAACCGAACCGGTGATCGATGATGACAGAAATGATTATGACGTGCTGATCGGTGAGTGGAGCCTCTATATGGCCGAGATGGACGGTGAGATGCAGTATTTCGACGAGGATTCGAGTTTTGACATGAAACTTGAATTTAATGACGATCAGACCGTATACCTTTATGAATTCACCGACGGTGTCCAGACTCTGTTCCAAGATATGGATATCGAATATGACGATATCTATGTATCTTTTATCTGTGATGATCCGGATATTCTTCCTGCAGATATAGCTTACGAAGAATATATGGTTCTTTTTGCCGATGATGACTTCATGTATCTCTATCTTATGTTCTACGATGAAGACGATTATCTTGAAGGCGGTTATACCCTGTATTTCGAAAGATAAAGAAAGATCTGTTCCGGAGGGGGAATCATGAAGAAAAAGTATCTTGCAATGCTTCTGTCTGTGATCATGTGTTCATCGGTGTTCTTCACCGGATGCGGCAAGACTGCGGAAGAGCCTGCCGCCGAAGAAGATGAAGATGATGAAGAAGACGATGATGACGATAAAGACGATGACGATGAAGACGATGATAAAAACGTCTATGTAGAAACGATCGATGACGATACGCTTGCCGATCAGATCAAGGTCTTTGTCAAAAACAAGAAACTATGGTCCGTTACGGATGACTCAACGATCGTGCTTGCGGATTCCGGATACTGTGTCGCCGATCTGGACCATAACGGAAGATGCGAGATCATTGTCCTGACGGAAAGCGCATATTCCACCGTAACGGATATGCGTATATATGAGATCACCGAGAAGGGCGACGCATTCAGGGAAGCCGAATTTGATTACACCGGGATCATGGATGAGTGTTCAAGCCTCGTTCCCGATCTTATCTATTTTCCGCTTTCAGAGACTTATTACGATGAAAAAAAAGGCGTATCGCATTATCTTATAAACAACCGATACGATAACGGTAACGGTGAATACGGCAACTGCTTTTGTGACCTTTCCTACTCGGAAGGCAAAGCCGGGGTTTATACATATGCTTCCGTAAGGGTCAATGAGTCGTTTTCTCTTGATACCCAGCAATTCGATTACGAATATACTTATACATCTCCCGACGGCGAGATGAGTGAGAAGGAATATTACGATACCATTGACGGTTATCCGGAGGCGCACGGATGCAGTGATATGGAATTCGGGATCTATTACCGCGGATGGTCTGACGATTACGGCGTCATGAAACTGGAGGATTCCCTGCTTGTAAGTGTTCTGACCGATTCCTACAAGGTTTTCGCCGGTAAGATGGATTACGCCGATTTCTATCAGTCCTACAATGATCCCTGGGCACCGGGAAGTGACACCGAAACCTATTACGAGCAGTACATAGGAAACTGGGGCCTTTATTACAGCGAAGTCGACGGATATGAGGAGTATTATACTTCTTCGTCATTTCACTATATGACGATCGAATTCACCTCTGATTATGAGGCTGTCATGACCAATTATGAAAACGGTGAAGTGACAAATGTCTGGAGAGCAGAGATCAATATGGATGACGATATGCGTCCTTACTTCGATATGGATGACACCTCACGCCTTCCCGACGGCTATGTATGTGACAGATATACCGTTCTGGGCATGAATTCCGACAGGGATCTTATAACTGTGGATGTAACATTCTACGGTGAGGACGGATGCCTTGGAGGAAGCACTCTTAAACTGATCAAAGACTGGAATTGACCCTGAGGAGACGATCATGAGAAAAAAATATCTTGCACTGATATTGTCGCTTGTCATGTGCTCATCCGTTTTCTTTTCCGGATGCGGAAAGACCGCTGATGAGCCTGTCATCGAAGAAGATGATGACGAGGATGAGGACGATGACAAAGATGATAAGGATGACGATGACGACGAAGATGAGGATGAGGATGAAAAACCATCGATTCCCGAAGTTGTTAAGTCGATAGATGATAAGGTACTTGAATCGCAGATAGATGTATTTATTGACGGAAGAAAAGACTGGGTCATTCCTCACGATGAAGCCGTGCTCTATGAAGGATTGACTTATTCCCTGAGCGATCTGAATTACAACGGGCGCACCGAACTCATTGTCACATACTGGGAAGGCATGGGAACAGTCAGCACCGTTTATATCTATGAGATCAATGAAAAGGGAGACGGATACGATCTTCTTGAGTGGGAGTTTGAAGGAATCGATAAGGAGCAGAAGTCCCTTCCCGATGTGGGATATTTCAATGCACTAAACGGTTATTATGACAAGGATAACGGCGTATTCCATTATCTTTTCAATGATTATTATGCGTATTCCTTTTCCCACGGCGGATGCAGAATGCACGACGTATCATTCGCAGACGGTAAGGTGATCGACGAAGTATATGCAAAGAGCGAATCCAAGGGTTCCGATCGCGACGAGGTGACGACATTTACCGGACCTGACGGTGAGATGAGTGAAAATGCATACTTTAATTATCTGGGTTCATATCCTGATGGTTATACCACAAAAGAGTTCTGGCTCGGACTTTTTGACGCGGATTCCATCTATTCACAGAACAGACATATAGTGGAAGATATGTCCGATGATGAGATAAAGGGTATTCTGACGGACTCTTACCTTCTGTTCGCAGGAAGGATCACATTTGAAGATTTCTTCGAAAGATATATTTCCGTAAACAGCCCCGAACAGACCTCTGAAGGACTTTTCATGGATATGATCGGAAGCTGGGGACTTTATATGACCGATGCCGAAGGCTATGTTGAATATTATGAGCCCGATGACCAGTATTATATGACTCTTGATGTGTTTGAAGACAGGACAATGCATCTGGAAGAGTATCTGAATACCGATTATGAGTACACAATAGAAGGTGAACTTCTGGATAAGGCAGACGGGATGCTTATAGTACAGTATATGCCGCCTGCATCCGACGGAATGGCGTACGATTTCATGCTTCTGACCTTTACTACGATCGACGAGGACGGTCATCTTGTAGTTATGTGTGATTCATGGAACGGAAATGAATACTTCCCGGGAAGCACCTGGTATTTCCAAACGGTTGATTAAAGCTTTAAGAGTCAGGGGAGGGATCCCCTGACTTAGATTTTTCTTAACGAGGGGATCTGAATGAAAAAAAGGTATTTTGCGATACTGCTGTCAGCCGTATTATGCTCATCCGTTTTCTTTTCCGGATGCGGCAAGACCGAAGAGGTTACCGAGGAAACGGCAGAAGAGGAAGAGGAAGAAGAGGAGGAGACTCCACATCATGTCGAGAGTGAAAAGCCTGCCATCGTTGAAGAGATAAAAGATAAGGACCTCGATCCGCAGATAGATGTTCTTATTGAAAAACGCGATACATGGCAGATCCCGCGTGATGAGGTTGCGGTCTATGACAGCGTCGGATATTATGTCACGGATCTTGACCATAACGGACGCATTGAGCTCGTCACCGCATGCTGGTCTTCCGAGTTCGAATTTACCGAGAACAGCATCTATGAGATCAACGAAAAAGGAAATGACATAGAACTTATCACTATGGAAGTTTCCGGCATGGATTCCGATGAAGACATAGCACCCGATATGGCGACAAACATAGCACCCTATTCGTATTTCGATAAGAGAAACCAGGCGTTCCATTATCTTATCGAGGATTATTATCACAATTACGATGAGACTGCATGGACTACCAGATATACCGATGTGACTCTGCTTGAAGGAACGCTGTATGTTGATGTTTACGCGGTTTCTGAAATGAATTACGCATGGGATGACGGCGAGCCCGAGTGCACCTACAGGCTTCCGAATGAAGAAATCGGTGAGACGGAATTTTACGAATATGTTCAGGCTTATCCCGAAGGGAAAGTAAGAAAGCAGTACAACTACGGAGCTTACAGGGACAGAAGCGGATATGACGAAGAAAGCCGTTCCCTGGAACAGATCGGTGACGAAGAACTGAAGGGGATCCTGACCGATTCCTATCATGTCTTTGCCGGCACTATGGATGATGTCGAGTTTTATGACAAGTATAATTCATTCGGAAAAGCCGAGATGTATAAAAACATGTTCGATGCTTCCATCGGTAACTGGGAGATAGTTTCCACAGAGATCGAAGGATCCGTGACGGATTATTACTGGGGTTCGCCCTGGTTCTATAAACTGCAGATAACGGATAATGCCCAGGCATATTTCGAGTCATATGAAGGAACCGCTCTCGAGTACAGTTTTTGGGCGTCTATAACGGAGAATGACAGCGGCCATCTTTTGTTTGAGGACAATATAGTTGCACGTACCGGTTCGACATCGGATTGGGGCGCCGCCAGGGACGTATATGAGATCGTTTATGTGGACGATGAAAATCTCGAACTGTTCTATGATGTCTATGATCTTTCGGGAGAATGGCTGACAGGCAGTTACTGGATATTCCAAAGAGTTGAATAAGCAGGTTTAAGGGATCCGGCTGAGGCCGGATCCTTTTTTGCGTTTTTTAAAGCATTTCCGGCGTATATATCCCTCCTTTTCAACCGATACTTGAAAAATCCCATATATTAAGGTAATATATTTAGGTTTTGAGAAGGAGAAAGAAATGGTCACCAAGAGAGAAGACATCAGAAACGTAGCGATCATCGCGCATGTAGACCACGGTAAGACCACCCTGGTCGATGAACTTTTGAAGCAGAGCGGTGTATTCAGGGAGAACCAGGAAGTGGCAGAGCGTGTCATGGACTCGGGAGATATCGAGCGTGAGCGCGGTATCACGATCCTTTCCAAGAATACCGCGGTAACATATAAAAATACCAAGATCAACATCATCGATACCCCGGGACATGCCGATTTCGGCGGCGAGGTAGAGCGTGTGCTCAAGATGGTCAACGGCGTTATCCTTGTCGTTGATGCATTCGAGGGTGCAATGCCCCAGACCAAGTTCGTTCTCAGAAAGGCACTTGAGCTTAAACTTCCCGTTATCGTATGTATCAACAAGATCGACAGACCCGAGGCACGTCCCAGGGAGGTTGTCGATGAAGTGCTGGAGCTCTTCCTAGAGCTTGATGCGGATGATGCACAGCTCGACTGTCCCTTCGTATATGCATCGGCAAAGAGCGGCATAGCAAGCATGGATCCCGATGAGCAGGGAACCTCGATGGCTCCTCTTTTCGATACCATCCTTGATTACATCCCCGCACCCGAAGGAGATCCCGATGCGGGCACACAGGTTCTTATTTCCACCATCGACTACAATGAGTATGTCGGACGTATCGGTATCGGAAAAGTAGAGAACGGTTCGGTTAAGGTTAACCAGGAAGTTGTCATCTGTAACCATCACGATCCCGATAAGCTTATCAAAACCAAGATAAGCAAGCTTTATGAATTCGACGGACTTAAGAAGGTTGAGGTTACCGAGGCTCGTATAGGTTCCATAGTAGCCATATCAGGTATCTCCGAGATACATATCGGTGATACTCTCTGCAGCCCTGACAAAGTAAGTCCGATTCCTTTCCAGAAGATCTCCGAGCCTACGATTGCGATCGATTTCTGCGTAAACGATTCGCCTCTTGCAGGTCAGGAGGGAAAGTACGTAACCTCTAGACATTTAAGAGACAGGCTTTTCAAGGAACTTAATACCGACGTTTCCCTCAGGGTGGAGGAGACTGAGGACACCGACAGATTCAAGGTATCCGGAAGAGGAGAACTCCACTTGTCAGTCCTTATCGAGACGATGAGACGTGAAGGTTATGAGTTTGCCGTATCCAAGGCAGAGGTTCTCTACAAGACCGATGAAAACGGCAAGAAGACAGAGCCTATGGAAGTCGCATACATTGATGTTCCCAATGACAATACCGGTGCGATCATCGAAAAGCTCGGCGCCAGAAAGGGTGAGCTCCGCAATATGAGCTCCATCAGCGGCGGAACCTATACAAGACTCGAGTTCTCGATCCCCTCAAGAGGACTTATCGGATACAGGGGAGAATTTCTCACCGATACCAAGGGTAACGGCGTCATCAATACCGAGTTCGACGGATATGCACCTTATAAAGGGGATATCGCTTACAGAAAGCTCGGTTCGCTCATAGCGTTCGAAGCAGGTGAAGCAGTCACCTACGGACTATTCAATGCACAGGAAAGAGGCAGTCTTTTCATCGGACCCGGTGAGAAGGTTTATGCGGGAATGGTCGTCGGCGAGACCGGTAAGTCGGAAGACATTGAGGTCAATGTCTGCAAAAAGAAACAGATGACCAACACCAGATCGTCATCCGCAGATGAAGCACTCAGGCTTACTCCTCCCAAGATCCTTTCACTTGAGCAGGCGCTCGACTTTATCGAAACGGACGAGCTTCTCGAGGTAACACCCAAGACGCTGCGTATCCGCAAGAAGATCCTTGATTCGCGTATGCGTAAGAGAGCTAATTTCAATAACTGATAAACACGGGGACGGTTCCTTTGTTCACAAAAATTCGTGAACGAAATGGCCGTCCTTTTTTTACCCGTACGGAGGAAGATTATGGCTAAGCGTCCCGAATGGCTTGATCCCGAGACGGCTTTTATATGTCAGGAATCTGAAGATTCCTGACTTTTTTTTGTAAAAAGTGGTAAACTTTCTTTATAAGCATAAAGACTGTTTATGCACAGTCTTTTAGAGGGGGAAGAATTGCTGATGGAAAAGAATGAAGCTGCTGACAGCATTGATTACGGTATAGGAAAATTTGCCGCCGAAGCCGGCATAACAGTTGATGATCTGACGCCGTTATTCGATGTATCCTCCTACCCTGAGGAACAGCGGGATCTCGTCACCGAATGTAACAGAAGGATCGATGAAGCAAACAGTAAGTACAGAATTGCCAGGATCAGAGAGGATATGTTCGCCAAGGGATTAAGGGCAGGTATGTATTTCTGTACTTTCGACCGCAATGAGAACATGCTCGGTTTTGAATTCAACGATGAGACAAGGCAGATGCTGGGATACGATGGTCTTGAAGATCTGCCCAATGAGTTTGACAGCTGGGTAAAGACACTGGTTCCCGAAGAGAAGGAGGCCATAGTCAAACTGTTCTGGGATTCGGTCCGTATTCACCGCGAACTGCCTGATATAACCCATGCAACATATCGTATGCGCAGGAAGGACGGGAGCATCATCTGGGTGACCGGAGCAGGCAGGTTCGTAAGACGACCCGATGACGGTTCGCTTGAGATCTATATGGGCTGTTACCGTGATATCACGGCACAGCTGGAGCTTGAGGAACATCTTAAGATCATTGAGGCGATCGGCAAAGTTTTCAATTTCTCCCTTTTCATTGATGTCAGCGATATGAGCTATCGCATGATCAGTACAAATGAATTTGTGGAGATGGCACCGAAGGATCCGGATGCTTTCGTGTTCCTGAGAAATAACGTCGATGCAACGGTTGCCGAGAGCTTTAAAAACAGTTTATACGATTGGCTCGATAAGGATAAGATCCTTGCTGCGATAGAAGAACAGGGGTCTACGAGTATGGAGTTCTACAGTGACGGTGCGGGCCGCTGGTTCAACGGCGTCTTTATGGTGGGAGACCGTAACGAGGACGGAACTCTTGCACACATCGTATACGGCTGTCAGGATACTACCGATGCCAAGCTGCATAGTCTGGCCCAGCAAAAGAAGATCTCCGAATATGAGGAGAAGGTATATATCGATTCTCTGTCAGAGATCAGGAACAGGAAGTTCCTGGATGAGAAGCTTGTTTTCGAACCCTGCAGAGCGGTTGTCATGGCGGACATCGATCTGTTTAAGACGATAAATGACACTATAGGTCACCGCGGCGGTGATGAAGCAATCAAGCTGGTCGCAAAACTTCTGGAGCGCTCGGTCAGGAAAGATGACGTGGTCATCCGTTACGGCGGGGATGAGTTTATGATGGTGTTCTTCAATATAACTAAGGAAGATCTGGAGAATAAACTTGCACGTATTAAGTCCTCGCTAAGGGAGATAACCATTGACGGTAATCCCGATGTCCGGATAACCATGAGCTTTGGAGCGGCTTTCGGCACGGAACTTGTGAATAATCTGATAGGAACTGCGGATAAAGCACTTTATGAATCCAAGAAGACACGTGATGCATATACAGTGATAGAGATCTGATGCAGATGAGCACGGGTATGGTTACACGGTTCTGTGCTTGACACATCGGGATGATGGTGTTAGTATTCATTTCAAGTTAATAAAAACGGTAGAGGTTGCGTTGATCAACAGTAGTAAGTCTGATGTGCCGTACACAGATGAGGATTTATGAAAGGGTGAGACGCCGAAGGAACGGTTCAAACGGAAGATCCGGATCCTGGGCATACGATGAAGAGTCGTATGACTGTCATCCCGGAAGGGATGGGGAGCTATCAAATTATTTGTTGATAACGGCTGACCGTATTTTATTACGTGTCAGTCTTCTTTTTTCTCGGAAGGTATGAAGAAGGCTGACGAATAGTAAACGTCATGGTGACGTTAACTATGACACGTAAACAAAATTCGAGAGGAGTACTAAAATGAGCAAACCGATTTTCACAGGAGCAGCAGTTGCACTCGTAACACCCATGACCGCAGACGGAAGCGTTAATTTCGAAAAGCTTGACGAGCTTATCGAATTCCAGATCGCGGGCGGAACCGATGCAATCGTAGCGTGCGGAACAACAGGTGAGGCATCTACCCTTACCCATGAGGAGCACCTGAATGTTATCAGACATACCGTAGAGAAGGTAGCCGGAAGAGTTCCCGTCATTGCCGGAACCGGCTCCAACTCAACCGAGACCGCCATTTACCTCAGCGTAGAAGCAGAGAAGGCAGGAGCAGATGCACTCCTTCTTGTTACCCCTTATTACAACAAGGCTACACAGAACGGTCTTGTCGAGCATTTCGTAAAGACTGCGGAAGCCGTAAAGATTCCCGTCATCCTTTACAATGTTCCTTCAAGAACCGGCTGCAACATCCTTCCCGCAACCGTCAAGAAGATCAATGAGAGAGCTAAGAATGTAGTTGCGATCAAGGAAGCAAGCGGTAACATCTCCCAGGTTGCAACACTTGCATCGATCATGGATGAGGACTTTGCAATCTACTCCGGCAATGACGATCAGATCGTTCCCCTGCTTGCACTCGGCGGACTCGGAGTCATCTCCGTTCTTTCCAATGTTGCACCCAGGCAGACTCACGACATCGTTGCTTCTTACCTTGAAGGTGATGTAAAGAAGAGCTGCAAGCTCCAGCTTGAAGCACTCGACCTCATCGGAAGCCTCTTCTGTGAAGTCAATCCCATCCCCGTTAAGACCGCTCTTAACCTTATGGGAATGAATGCGGGACCGCTTCGTCTTCCCCTTACCGAAATGGAAGATGCAAATGCCGCAAGACTCAAGAAGTCCCTTTCCGATTACGGCATCAAGGTAGCCGAAGGCGCAGTAATCAAATTCAACGATCTTTCCAAAGACTGATGAAGTAAGGAAACGGCCCGTGAAGGAAACTTTGCGGGCTGTATGTTAAAAGAGGAAAATGATATGACAAGAATAATCATGCACGGCTGCAACGGCCGTATGGGGCAGATGATCACCGCGATCGTCAAAGAGCGCAGCGATGCTGAGATCGTTGCCGGCATCGATATCGCCGACAATATTTCCACTAACGGATATCCTGTTTTCACTGACATAAATGCATGCGATGTACAGGCGGATGTTGTCATCGATTTTTCATCCGCAGCTGCAGTCGACAAACTGATGGATTACTGCGAGGCTAAGAACCTTCCGCTTGTTCTGTGCTCTACCGGACTTTCGGAGGAGCAGCTTGGCAGAGCAAAGGCTCTTTCCGAAAAGATCGCAGTTTTAAAGAGCGCCAATATGAGCCTCGGCATCAACCTTCTCCAGAATCTTCTTAAGCAGGCTGCGGCTATACTTGCTCCTTCGGGATTCGATATCGAGATCGTTGAAAAGCATCACCGCATGAAGCTCGATGCACCCAGCGGAACAGCCCTTGCACTTGCGGATTCCGTTAACGAAGCTCTGGGCAATGAATATGAATATGTATTCGACAGATCGCAGAGAAGAGAGAAGAGACCCGATAAAGAGATCGGTATCAGTGCCGTAAGAGGCGGAACGATCGTAGGCGACCATGATGTCATTTTCGCCGGAACCGATGAGGTCATCACCTTCTCGCATACCGCATATTCAAGAGCCGTATTTGCAAAGGGTGCGGTAAGCGCTGCGGTATTCCTTGCAGGAAAGCCCGCAGGGTTCTATGATATGAGTAACGTCATAGAGGAGTCGCTTAAGAAATAATGAGATTTCGTCCCTGTATAGATATCCACAACGGAATAGTAAAGCAGATAATAGGTTCATCCCTTAAGGATGAAGGCTCGTCGGCATCGGAGAATTATGTATCGGCATATGATTCGGTTCATTATGCGGATATGTTCAGAGAACGCGGGCTGAGCGGCGGGCATGCGATAATCCTGAACAGGAAGGGCACTCCCGAATATGAAGCATCATATGAAGAGTGCATTAAAGCATTGAAGGCATATCCGGGAGGATTGCAGGTCGGCGGAGGAATAAATCCTGAAAATGCAGGTGAGTTCCTGGATGCCGGTGCATCTCATGTGATCGTGACTTCATATGTTTTTGCCGACGGTATCATCAACAAGGATAATCTCGATAAGATAAGCAAAGCGGCCACGCCCGATAAACTCGTCCTTGATCTCAGCTGTAAGAAGATCGACAGTTCGTATTTTGTCATGACGGACAGGTGGCAGAAGAAGACCGACGAGATACTCACACTGAAACTGCTGGAAGAATTGTCCGCATTCTGTGATGAGTTCCTCGTACATGCGGTTGATTCGGAGGGGAAGGCAAACGGTCCCGAAAAAGGAGTGCTTGAGATCCTTAAGGACTTCGATCTCAGACCTGTTACATATGCGGGCGGCATTGCATCGTATGAAGATATTATTTCCATAAGAGATCTGTGCGAAGGAAAAGTTGACATCACTGTCGGTTCCGCACTTGATATCTACGGCGGAAAGCTTGAGATGGATGAGATCGTAAAGATCTGTTCGTAAAACTGAAAAATGATCCAAAAAAGGGTTTCGGTTCCCACCGGAGCCCTTTTTTTTACCAAAAATCATTCTTTTTTGATCAGATATGGTTAAAATTTTCGAAATTATTACGATATTATTGCAATTTAATTGCATTCATTTTTTTAAACGGATATAATTACCCAATAATCGGTTTCGAACCGGATACGGAGGTTTAATGGATTCACGCTTTGTGTATGTGCTTAAGGATTCCAGGCACAGAAAAAAAATCAATCGCCAGATGATCGTTGCATCGAGCGATGTAAATGAGAAGATCAGACCCGTTGTCGTTCATAAGGGACTTATCTGGTTCGGCGTGATCTTTCTTGCCGTATTTATCGGCATATCCATCGGATACTTTGCCAATGAAGCCGGTATCATAAACAGCTATAACGAAAGCATAGGCATAAGGGATGCGAAGATAGCCGAGCTTGAAGCTCAGGTTATAAGCCTTAATTCCACTATAGCTTCCAAAGATAATGAAATACAGGTTCTGAGTCAGACAGTCAATGCAAAGAGCGAAGAGCTGGGAGTGATGAGCACCCAGATCGAGAACATGTATGTTCCGACCGATTTCCCCATGAGCGGATCGGCTTCGATGCGCATTACGGCTGACGGAGATATACCTGTAGTCATATTGACCGGTTCCGAAGGTGATTTTGTCAGGGCAACCGCATGCGGAACCGTCATCGAGATCAGGACAAATCCCAAGAGAAATGACAACGGCTCAATAGCCGAATATTATGTCGCGGGCGAGAGCACCGACGGCAGCGATAATGAAGTTAAAGACCTCGGATTCTATAATGTCATCACCATCGATCACGGTAACGGATATATGACCGTGTATATGAATGACGGTGACCCTGTCGTATCCGAGGGTGATACTGTTTCTGTAGGAAATACACTTTACAATCTCAAATCGGGAAATACCTCACTGGGATATGAGATGATCCGTAACGGAGAATACATCGATCCCGACGAGGTTATGATAATAAGCGGCTGATCTTTGCCGCACCTATTATAAGGGAGTAAAGGTAATGAAAAATCAGAAACTGAATATAAGCACGCTTCTTGGCAAGGGCTCTGTTGTGAACGGAGATTTTGCCGCTCCGGGATCTGCGCGAATAGACGGTAAGATCACGGGAAACGTGAATGTCGAGGGTACACTTGTTGTCGGAACCAGCGGCGTCATCAAAGGCAATGTTAAATGCAGCGGCATCATTGTCGGAGGGGATATTGAAGGCAATATCATCGCTCCCGAAAGAGCTGAGCTTTCATCGACCTCCAGGATCATAGGTGATATCCACACCGGTAATATCATTATTGATGAGAAGGCTCTTTTCCAGGGCAAGATCATAATGAGTGAGGACGGGGTGCCGGAGAGAAATAAAGATAAGCTATCCTACAAGGCCAAGGAAAGAAAAGACCGCAGGGAAGCCGAGGCCGAAGTCAGGGATGCGCTGGAAGACGCCAAGGATACGGAGCCTGAACCCGTAGAAGAGAACATAGTCGAGGCTGATTCCGAGAAATGAAAATATAAAGAAAAAGGACGGTTGCAGTTGCAACCGTCCTTTATTATGCAGTGATCATATATGGTGAGCGGACGAAACCTTCACTCGTTTCCGGGATTACTGTTTGTCTTCGTCCTTCATTCTGGCAAGGACGATATCGTATCCGTCATTGCCGTATGTAAGGCTTCTGTTTACACGGCTTATAGTTGCGGTAGAAGCGCCGGTCTTAGCGGATATGGCTAGATAGGTCTGGCCTTCCTTGAGCATCTTGGCAACTTCGAATCTCTGGGACATACTTACGAGTTCGCCGATCGTGCAGAGATCTTCAAAGAATGAATAGCACTCATCCACGGTCTCAAGTTCCAGGATTCCCTTGAACAGCTGATCCACCGATTCAGATCTTAATTTATCGTTCATCTTAAGGATTCTCCTTTATGACGGCACCCGTGTTGCGGGTGATGGTTATAATGCTTTACCAAGATAAAATTTTAATACTTTATCTTGTGAAAGTAAAGAGTAAAATCATACATATTTATGAGCATAAAACAGATGATAATAATCCCTGTATCGTGTATAATTAATGAGTGATTTTTCATATCGGGGGGTATTTATGGATTATGAGAAGATCATCAGTGATTTTGTAAAAAATCGTGCCGGAGAATTCATCATTACCGACAGACAGGGTAAGATACTCTATCGTAACAGAGTCGAGAATTTCTCCGATGAACAGTGGTCGGCATGGTCTGCGTTCAACATTGATACGGAGACTATCGATCATGAGGAAGACTGGGAAATATCAGACAGGACCGGCGGCAATTATTACACAGCGCGTTCCCTTCCCGTAACTCAGGACGGAACCGAGGTGATATTGCATCATGTCTATAACACCAGTCAGTATGCAACTCTATTGCGTGATGTTTCAGGCTATCTTAAGGATTGGAGAGAGCTGAGCGCATTCCAGACGGCAATGCTGGAAAAGCTTTCAGGCAACTACGAATCCTGTCTGCCGGTTGTTCTCAAATATTTCAAAGTATCAAGCGTCGTCATGTATATCGGCCGCGGAAGGAAGATGGAGAGACATCTTCTTGATAAAGAGACCAAGTCGATACAGAGTTCACGTATTGAAAGAGAGGATGTTTTCGAGTCCACCAAGGGTGAGTTCAGAAGGCTTCCCGATCTCGGAGAGAAAGATTATCTCTGCTATATCTGCGACCGTGCAATCCATGGCACCGATTATGCATTGTATCTGTATGCCGACGGTCTCGAGGATGACGACAATTTCAGCATGCATTACAACGTTATAAAGCTGTTCATTGAAAACGGACTGCTGCGTGAACAGATCACTTATGAAAGTGAGCATGACAAGCTTACCGGTCTGTACAATAAGGGTAAGTATATGTCCATGCTTTCCGATTTCATGCCAAAGCAAAGTCGGGTTGCCATCTATAACATGGATGTCAACTACCTTAAGCGTACCAATGACAACCTCGGACATGAGGCGGGTGATGCACTCCTCGTCAAGGCTGCCAGAAGTCTTCAGGCTGTCGAGAGAGACAATGTTTACGGTTTCCGTATGGGCGGAGACGAATTCATGCTTCTGGGCTGGGACATGACCGAGACGGAAGCGGAAAAGCTCAGGAAGGACTGGGAAGATGCACTTGCAAAGCTCAATGAGAACAAGGAAGAAGTCGAGTGCGTCATTGCCTGCGGCCTTGCATACGGCAAGGATGATTTCGATCTTAAGGAGCTTCTTAAACTTGCGGATGACCGCATGTATGAGAATAAAGTAGCCATTAAATTGTCACGTGGTGAAGATCCCAACGCCAGGTGATCATATAAAAAGGAGAACAATATGACTATCGACAAAACTCTTGACGGAACAAAACTTGAGATCGCTCTTGAAGGAAGACTTGATACCATGACGGCACCTCAGCTTGAAGAAGAGGTCAAGAACAACATCGAAGGCATCAAGGAACTCATCTTTGATCTTAAGAATCTTGCGTATGTTTCTTCCGCAGGTCTTCGTGTTCTTTTATCCGCACAGAAGATCATGAACAAGCAGGGAAGCATGACGATCAGAAATGCCAACGAAGAAGTCATGGAGATCTTCGAGGTCACCGGATTCATCGATATACTCAATATTGAGGAGTGATCTCTTTTTATATGAATACTTTACCTTCCGGTTTTCAGGTATTTAAAGATAACGTCTATACAATACTTACCGGTAAATATCATGAAGGAAGTACCAGTCTCGATCTTCTGAACAACGCGGCCGTAATGCGTCTTTCGCGTAAGATCACGCTGCCTTCCTTTAAGGATATACCGGAACTGACCGCCGAGCAGAAGAAGGCCATAGATGATTTCTATCGTCCCTATGTACGTCATATGGACGATAAATATCACAGGCTTTACACATACCGCTCCGGCGGAAAATTCTATCCGGAATACCTTCCGGAAGATTTTTATTTTATGTACATTGACCGGTTCTACAATGACAGGCGTGAATCGTGTTATATGGACAATAAGTGTTACTATAGTAAGCTCTTTCCGGACACTCCTCAGCCGAGGACCGTTGCCATGCGTGTCGGCAAAAGCTGGCTTGATGGAAGCGGCAGGCTGATCACTCCCGAGCAGGTAAAAAAGCGCATCCTTGCGGAGGACGAAGTGGTCCTCAAGCAGGCGGTGCTTTCCGAGGGCGGTTTCGGAGTGCATTTTATTTCCGGCGACGATAAATTCAATGAATTCCGCAGGATTCTACGCGGCATTAAGACGGATGCGATCATACAGGAGCCTATAAAGCAGCATGCGGATATGGCCGCACTTAATCCTTCCTCTGTAAATACCATCCGCATCATGACTTGGATGGACGGATGCGAGGTCAAGGTTCTTCGTGCAATGTCGAGGATCGGTGTGGGCGGAGACCGCGTCGATAACAGTTCCCACGGAGGGGTCATCTGCGGGATAGGTGAAAACGGACAGCTCACCGCAACGGGAGTTTTCCATGACGGGCGACAGACGGATACGCATCCTGAACTCGGATACAGATTCGGAGACAAGCGTCTTGCATATATGGACAAGGCGTATGAACTGGTAAAGAATGCACACCCCTCAATAAGCCATTTCAGACTTGTCGGATGGGATGTTGCGATCGATGAGAACGGTGAAGCCGTACTTGTTGAAGTGAATTTCACTCTTTGCGGTATCAATGATATGCAGGTTACCTGCGGACCTCTTTTCGGGGATGATACCAAAAAGATGCTTGATGAAGTGTTTAAAGGAAAGAAGGCTAAGTTCTCGACTTTACTATGAACTACGACGACAGTTTTTTACGCAGACAATATCTGATCAATCTTTTCCCGATCATGTTCTCAATACTGGGTGGAACGGTCAATGCTCTGATAGACAGCGTCTTTATCTCGCTTGTACTCGGTAAGGACGGACTCAGTGCGGTCACGCTGTCGATGCCTGTGTATCTTGTGCTCTGCAGTATCGGTGCCCTGATAGCTTCGGGCGGAAGCCTCCTTTCCGCGCGTGAGGCGGGAAAAGAGAACATTCAATCGGCCGTCAGGTATTATCACAGTTCCCTGACGCTTACATTCATCTGCGGAATTCTTTTTTCGGCATTTGCGTTTTTCTGCAGACCTCTTTCGGATCTTCTCGCGCAGGGCAGTGCGTTAAATGAATACATATACCGGTATATTTATGTATCGCTGCTGGGTGCACTTCCCTTTATGATGCTTTATTCTCCGGTTTTCTATCTTCAGCTGGCCGGAAAACGCAAGGAGATCACTATGATGACATTCATCATGGTGAGCCTTGATACCATATTGGACGCAGTGCTTTTGTTCATTTATCCGATGGGGATAACGGGAGCAGCGATCGCCAGCGTTGTATCGACTCTTATTGCATGTATTTACGGTTTCGCATGCCTTAACCGTAAGGGATCGGATTACAGGATATCCCTGAAACTGTTCGGAGTTAAGGGAACGGGATCCATAATCCGTTTCGGAAGCCCGACGGCACTCGGTAATTTCTACGATGCGGTAAGACTTCTTATAATCAATGCCCTGATCCTTAAGATCGCCGGTGTGAGCGGGGCTGCGGTATGGGCAATACTTAATACCCTTTCCGAACTGTCGCTTATCATAGTGTCCGGAATACCCCAGGCAGCCGCACCCATGACGGGAGTTTATTATGCGGCTCATGAAAATACCGGTATCCGTGTTCTGTTCAAGATAGAGATCGTTGTGGCTTTTTTCATGAGCCTGATATTCGGAGCGGTACTTATTCTGCTTCACGGACCGCTGGAAATACTGTTCAATTCACCGGAGGATCTGACACTTCCTTTGCTTGCACTTTCTCTTTCCGTGCTCGCAAATGTCATTTCAACCATATGGTCGGTATATTTTAATACCTCTGGACGTATCGGTCTTTCCAATTTCATCACCGTGATGAGAAGACTGATATTCCCCATAGCCGTTCTGTTTTTATACGGGATCAGGAGAGAGCTTTATCTCTGGAACTTCCTTCCGATATCCGCATTGCTCTCTATCGTCCTTACATGGATGATCGTTACCGTGATATCGGCGAAGAGCAGGAGCGGCAAGGTTCCGCTTTCCGGAATGCTTCTTCTTGACGATCATCTGGAAAGAGAGAACAAGGTCCTTGATTATTCGGTTGCCGCAGATATAGAGAGCGTGTGCGATGCGAGCGAGCGGATCAAGGAATTCTGCCAGGCCAATAATATGGACAAAAAGAACATCTATAAGATGGGTCTTGCCATAGAAGAGCTGCTTACCGTCATGATACAGAAGAGCAATTCGGATCTTAAGACCATAGATATGAGAAGCTTTGCTCTCGAGGAAACAACAGGCGTGCGTATCAGATGCGCCGGAGAAAGATACAATCCGTTCGAACATGTCGATGAGGACGAAGATTTCTACATGGGCATCAGCATGCTGGAAAAAACCGCTACCTATGTGCATCACAGTTACACGCTTGGAATGAATACGATAATCATTCTTTTATAGAAAACAAGAACTGCCAAGACTGCAGAAACATAAAAAAATCTCAGGGGGGATTTATGCATTTCGATAATGCAGAATACTGGCATCAGCTTGAAGAAGATTGTTTTCATGCGGATGAGATCAACCGGAACAATCTGCTCGCATTGATGCGGGATAATAAGGATACCGAGATCGGAAAGACATATGATTTCGGTACCATAGACGGCATCGATGAATATCGCAGAAGACTTCCGCTTTCTCATTATGAACCTTTCCGCGGTTATGTTGATTCGATGCTTGAAGGTAAGAACAATGTTCTGACCGTATATCCCGTTGAAAATTACTGCCGCACCTCGGGGACTGAGGGCATAGCCAAGAATATCCCCGTGACCTCCGAAGCTTTCAGAAGATATGGTAATGCCGTCGGATACCGTCAGGAAGAGATAATAAATGAATTCGGCGGAAAGAGATTCATGATCAATACGTTCAGGACCGATCTTTCCAAAGAATCGACGAAGGATCTTCTTTTGTCGGAATCTCTTTTCAGATACCTGTATGAGGAAGGCAGTCTGGACGAATCGCATTTTGCCGGAGGATTCAAAACACTTTTTTCCGATTCTCTCGGAGACAGGCTTTTCGTAAAGCTCTGGGTAGGATTTGCGGAGAGGGATATAACCGTCCTGGAAAGCATATTCCTGTATGACCTTCTGATATTCTTCACATATCTGGAAGAATTCTGGGAAGAGGTGCTCAGCGCCATGGCAAAGCGCCGTATACCGGAGGGTTACAAGATTCCGGAAGATATAAGAAATTACCTGCTTTCGCTTCCGGTGAGCAATGACAGACTTAATGAGGTCAGGACCCTGTGCATGGGAGGAGCTTACGGCATAGCCAAGAAACTCTGGCCGGGACTGAAGCTTGTGAGCGGCGTCAGCAACAGGTCCTATTTTACCGAAGACAAAACTCTCAGGGCATACATCGGTGACGCGCAGTACTATTATCTGGCATATTGTGCATCCGAATGTTATATGGGAGCCGCCGTGGACGATAATGATTTCAATTACGTGTTCATGCCCAGGACGGCGTTCTATGAATTCCTTCCGGCCGAAGGAGGGGAGACGACATATCTGCCACTGGAATTGGAACTTGGTAAATGCTATAAACCCGTGATAACAAATTTCTCCGGGCTGTACAGATATGTCATGGAGGATATACTCCGCGTCCAGGGGTTCCTCGGAAAGTCCCCGATATTCGAGTTTATCATGCGAAGCTCGCAGACACTCAATATCGCCGGTGAAAAGATGGATATACATCTGATAGAAAAGGCGATATCGGAACTTGATGATAAGAACAGCATTTCGGAATGGACCATCGGGATAGAGCATGATACTACTCCGGGAAGATATTTCATAGCCGCGGTATCATCGAAGGGTTATGTCGGTTTCAACACCGATATATCGAATAAGCTTGATGAGAAATTATCGGAATACAATCCGGATTATGCGGATCTCAGACAGATGGATTACATACGAAGGCCGCAGGTGCTTTTGATGAAACCCGGTACATACGGCAATGTCCTCAAAGAGATAGGACTCGCCGGCGGACATAAGAAACCCAATCACGTGGCCAATAACGGATTCACATATCAATTATACAGAAAGTGGGTAGAAGAGGCATGAAGAGTAAGAAAATCTACGTTACCGGACTGACGGGAAGACTGATCCTCGGACTCGCGGTGTTCGTTGCGCTGGTTACCGCAGGTTCGATCATTGTCGGTATCAGGACATACCGTGATTCGATCTACAGACACTATAATGATATCGGATATCAGATAGCAAAGTCTGTCGATCTTCTCTTCGATGACAAGGAAGAACTGGAATCGTGGGGTGAGCTTTCGTATAAATACAACACCACCGGAGAAGGTGCTGAAGAGATAGAAGAGATAATCAATTCAGACCGCTATCAGAATCTTCTCGGGATCCTTCTTGATATGAGAGAAGGCATGGATGTTAACGATATTTTCGTCGGTATCATCAATATAGAAGAACTGGATGTCTACACACCCGAAAGCTTTGCCGACGGAACCTGGAATCCTATCTGCTACATCATGGATACATATCCGATGGAAGAGTACAGATTCTTCCTCGGCGACAAGAGCCCCATTCTGCCCGATTACATCGAAGGTGCCCGCATATCCTACAGAACCGGTATCCCTTACGACGGATATTATATTTCAGAGGGTACATACGGATATAACATCACCGCGGTATATCCGATAGTCAATAACGGGAAGACGATCGCATTCGTAGGTGTTGAAACACCCATGCGTACGCTCCAGACCGATGTTAATCAGTACATCTTTATCGTGCTTGTCATCGTATGTATCATTTCGGCGGTGCTCTTCATCATTACCGCATTCATACTGGTCAATCTTCTCATCAAGCCGATCAAGCTTATCTCTCATGAAGCAGCATACTTCGTGGAGAATGAGAACGAAGTATCCGAAAACCTAAAGAAGGTACGCAACCGCGACGAGATACAGGTGCTTGCGGAAAGCGTCCTCGCAATGGAGATCGGTATCAACGAATACATCGATAACATTACCAAGATCACCGCGGAGAAGGAGCGTATCGGAGCGGAGCTCAATGTCGCCACACAGATACAGGCGGACATGCTGCCCAGAATATTCCCCGCTTTCCCCGACAGAACGGAATTCGATCTTTATGCTTCCATGAGTCCCGCTAAGGAAGTCGGTGGTGACTTCTATGACTTCTTCCTTATCGATGACGATCATATCGGTCTTGTCATGGCTGACGTGTCCGGTAAGGGAGTTCCCGCTGCACTGTTCATGGTCATTGCCAAGACCCTTATCAAGAACAGAGCGCAGATGGGCGGTTCACCCGCAGAGGTTCTGGCATATGCCAATGACCAGCTCGGTGAAGGCAATGAAGCTGAGCTGTTCGTAACCGTATGGTTTGCGATCATCCAGATCTCCACAGGTAAGGGATACGCTGCCAACGCAGGTCATGAGCATCCCGCGATCCGCAGGAAGGACGGCAGGTTTGAACTCGTCAAGTACCGTCACTCACCCGCTGTTGCAACGCTTCCGGGCATCAAGTTCAAGGAGCATGAATTTAAGCTCAATCCCGGAGACAGCCTGTATGTTTACACCGACGGTGTTACCGAAGCCACAAGATCCGATGATGTTCTCTTCGGTATCGACAGAATGCTCGAAGCACTCAATAAGAATCCCGATGCGGATCCCAAGACAATGCTCGAAAATGTCCGTTCCGATATCGATCTGTTTGTAGGTGAAGCACCTCAGTTTGATGATATTACAATGCTCGGATTCAAGTACCTGGGATCCGGAAAGGAGTGAGACATGCGGGAATTAAACATTGAAGCATTGGTTGAAAATCTCGATCAGGTTCTCGCGTTTGTTGACGAAGAGATCGAAAAGCTTGAATGTTCCGTCAAGATCCATACCCAGATAGATGTTGCCGTAGAAGAGCTTTTCGTCAATATCGCACACTATGCATACAAACCGGAAACCGGCCCGGCAACGGTGCGCGTTGAGGTTGAGAAGGATCCTCCCGCCATATCGATCACTTTCATCGATCACGGAATTCCTTACGATCCTCTTGCCAAGGAAGATCCCGATATCACTCTTTCCGCTGAAGATCGTGACATCGGCGGACTCGGTATCTTCATGGTCAAAAAGAGTATGGACAGTATCGAATACGAATATAAGGACGGACAGAACATCCTTCATATCCGCAAACTGATCTGAAAAAAGACATATAAAAAACAGCAGGCTCATACCGGGCCTGCTGTTTCGTTTTTGCAAAGCATGCTCAGAAGAAATTCCAATGGCTCAGCCAGTATCCGGGCATGACTACGAGGATGAAGAACATCCAGCTTATAAGAGTGAAGGTCTTGATGAAGTCCTTGCCCTTTCCGGGATATTCTCTCACATAGATACGGTAATTGATCACCGAAGCAAGAGAACCTATTAGTGATACGAGTCCTGCAGTATCCGCGCCGTAGATGAGTCCGGCGAAATTATCGGAGAACGGATACAGTACGATCGAAGCGGGCACATTGGAGATAATCTGGCTGAGCAGGATCACCGATATGTATTCCCTTCCGGTTACGGTACGTGCAAGAAAGCTTTCTATCGCAGGATTTGCGGTGATGGAAGAAGAGAATACGAAGAAGCAGAAGAATGTAACGAGGAGAACATAATCGACACTTTTAAGAAGCTTCCTGTTGACGATGAGAACGGATATGAGAACGATTCCCACCGCAAACGGCCAGAGAGCCGTTCTCGATACTATGACGATGAGTATCATCAGAAACAGTATAAGATATGTAACGCGTCTTATCCTGTTTTCTTTTTTCCAGGGAACGAGATCAAGTTCGAACTCCACCTTGCGTCCCTTTTCCTTCCTGTAGCAGACAAGCACGAATACGATAAGAAGGATCGCACTGCCCGCACACAGTGGCGACATGTGGAATATGAACCTGCCGGCGCTGACACCGGAACTGTTGAACAGAAAAAGGTTCTGCGGACTTCCGAAAGGCATGAGCAGTGAGCCGCGGATCGCAGCGATGTTTTCCATCGAGATTATCGGAAGGATGCATTCTTCTCTTTTAACGCTTCTGAAAAGAAGGATCGTGAGGGGAACGAAGATTATCAGAGATACGTCATTGGTCACGAACATCGAAGTGAAGAACACTCCGAATATCAGAAAGAGCGACAGCGTCGCCATTGTGGAAAATCTTGAACTGAGTTTCAATAGGGGCTGGAACAGATCTTCCTGCTTGAATCCTTCGAGGACCGTCAGCATCATGAAGAGTATTCCGAGAGTATGCCAGTCTATGGCTGAAATAAGGTTTTTCGAAGGCGGTGTGATGAACAGCGAGATCACCGCCGCAAGAAGCGATACCGGAAGCATCGGATCTTTTTTGATAAGCAACAGTAATTTTTTCATAGGTGAAATTGTATCACAGATTCGCGCATTATCAATCGGAAAATCGACAGATTTTAGCCGCCCAAAATGCTTGCTATATAGTATTGAAAACTATATAATGATGTTTGCGGGATTGCGTGAAGAACGAAGCAATCCGTACATCATAAATATCGGAGACCTTTATGAGCGAAGAAAGATTCACGGAAACAGTTGAAAGAGCGATAGACCATCTGAGGACGATCAATACGATATCCCCCGATGAACTTCCCGCTATGGAATTATATATGGATCAGCTAACGACCTTCATGGACCGCAAGCTTTCGAATCTTGTAAGGAAGCCTTCAAGAGATAAGGTCCTTACCAAGACCATGATCAACAATTATGCGAAGAACCATCTGATCCATCCCCCCGTCAAAAAGAAATACTCGAGAGAGCATATGCTCGAGCTTCTCTTTATTTTCTATTTCAAGTCATTCCTTTCGATAAGCGATATTCAGACACTTCTGTCACCGCTTTCGGATGATACGATGGGAGATGACTATTCCGTAGCCAAGCTCTATGCCGGAATGATCCAGGCAGGCAAGGGCGCGAGAGGCAAGCTCAAGAAGGATCTGGACGAAAAGGTCGAGAAGATCGAGAGGTCATTCGATGATGCTCCCGACGATAAGAGAGAATATCTCAAGAAATTCGCATTCATCTGTCAGCTCGGTTATGACATCTATCTGAAGAAGACCATCATCGAGCATATGATAGACGATATGGCGGAGGAACAGTTCCTCTTTGAAGATCCCGATGAAAAATAAGCGAACACCGACTGCATTTGCAGTTCGCGGATGAGTGAAAAAAGAAAGGATGCGGCATATGCTGCATCCTTTTATTTATTGAATTTCTGATTTACGAAAAACTGCTTTAATGTCTTGATCAGGTCGGCTTTTCCGATGGTCTTGAGCAGATAACCGGCCGGCTTGAGCGACATGACCTTCATTATGCTGTCCTTATCGTTCTTGCCTGTAAGGAACATGACCGGGATCCCCGATATCTCGGGATCGGATTTCATCATTTCGTAGATCTTGGGTCCGTTTGTTACGGGCATATCGTAATCGAGCAGCACGAGATCGGTCTCGTTATTGGACATATGCATTACCGCCTGCATGGCCGATGTGACTATCGCGACGTTGTAATCGTTCTTGAGCCATTCCCTGATTATCTTAAGATATGTGGCATCATCATCCACGACGAGGATGTTTTTCTTTTGGCTGAAATCCTCGGAAGTGTATTTCCTCATATCGTCGACCAGCCTGTTCATATCAAGCGGTCTGGCCATGGTATCGCAAAGAGAGGCCTGGGGTATGGTCCTGCAGATGGCGGCGAATTCGTTGGGATCGCCGATCAGGTAGAGAAGCTTGTTCTCCTCTACGATGAGGTCCTTGAGATATACAAGCACGGATGAGATGTATTCAAGAGTCTCATAGCCGTCGGTATAGAAAAGAATGAGAGCGCACTCGTCCTTATACTTCTGGATGGCGTTCACGCTCAGGGATTCTTCGATAACGTTAAAATGAGCCTTCTCCAATCCCTTGGTGATGGCCCCCGTCATAAAATTCTTCTCTTTTCGGATTAAAAGTAAAGAAGTTGAACTAAACATTTGAATAGATTTTACCATATATTTATCCTGTTTCCAAACCTTTTGGAAAGGGGTGTGTATTCCTTGCAAGAAAGCCGCCCAAAGTGTATAATTTCATTTAGTCGGGGCTTATCGGAAAAGCATGTTTTTCCTCTTATGAGCCCGAGCAAAAACACTTAATCAGGAGGGTTAAAGAATGGGACTTATTAGCGCTGCAATGGCTGCCGCAGGCGGAACACTTGCCGATCAGTGGCTCGAGTTTTTCTACTGCGATTCAATGCCTAACGATGTGCTTCTTACCAAGGGCCAGGTAAGGACCAACGGTGCGAGAAACAATAATACAAAGGGAAATGACAACATCATTTCCAACGGCTCCAAGATCGCTGTTAACGAAGGACAGTGCATGCTGATCGTAGATCAGGGTGCTGTTGTCGATTTCTGTGCAGAGCCCGGTGAATTCATCTATGATACTTCAACCGAGCCTTCACTTTTCTACGGCAAACTCGGTGAGAACCTCATCAACACCTTCAAGACTGTAGGACGCCGTATCGCTATGGGCGGCAACACCGGTAAGGATCAGAGAGTTTACTTCGTAAACACCAAGGAGATCCTTCAGAACAAGTGGGGAACTCCCCAGACCGTTCCCTTCAAGATCGTAGATCCCGATCTTAACATGAAGCTTACCGTTAACATCAAGGCTAACGGTGAGTACTCCTTCAAGATCGTAGATCCCCTTCTTTTCTACAAGCATGTATCCGGCAACGTAACCGGCGACTACAGCAAAGAGAATCTTTCTTCGATCATGAAGAGTGAGCTCGTAAGCGCACTCCAGCCCGCATTCGCTAAGATCAGCGCTCAGCGCATCGAGTATGATCAGCTTGTTGCTCATACCACCGAGCTCTGCAACATCCTTAACGAAGAGCTTTCAAGCCAGTGGGGCGACCTCCGCGGTATCAACATCGCTTCCATCTCCATCAACTCCGTCAAGGCTAACGAGGAAGATGAGAAGAGACTTAAGGACGCTCAGGAGAGAGCAGTCTACAGAGATCCCAACATGGGTGCTGCAGCTATGACTCTCGGAACCGTAAACGCTATGGAAGCAGCTGCAAAGAACACCTCTACCGGCCCCATGATGGCATTCGCAGGAATGAACATGGCAAGCATGATGGGCGGACAGCAGGCAGCAGGCATGTATCAGATGGGCCAGGCTCAGAATATGTACCAGCAGCCCCAGATGCAGCAGCCTCAGATGCAGCCCGCAGGTGCCGTAGCAGGCGGCGTTATCGCAGGATGGACCTGTTCATGCGGAACCGGCGGCAACACCGGCAAGTTCTGCTCTAACTGCGGAAATCCCAAGCCCTCCGATGCAGGATGGACCTGCTCATGCGGAACCGTAAACCAGGGCAACTTCTGCAGTGGCTGCGGAGCAAAGAGACCTGCAGGCGTACCTCTTTACAAGTGCGATAAGTGCGGCTTCGAGCCCGAGGATCCCGCTAATCCTCCCAAGTTCTGCCCTCAGTGCGGAGACCCCTTCAATGAGGCAGACATCAAGCAGTAATTAAACGGTTTTAGTTTAAGCCCGTCTCCGTTATGGGGACGGGCTTTTTGAAAGGACAGCCATGGCTCTCATTCCCATAATTTTTTCAACCATATTTCTGGTTCTTCTTCTCACGGTGATAATTGCCGTGCTCGTGATCTGGTTCAAGATCAAAAAGAAAGCACGCGAGGTTTCCAAGTCCATGTTCGGAGATGAGGATCTTATCTCCAACATCAAGAAGACCGAGCAGGAATATATGCAGACACCCAAGTCCGTATCCGACGGTCATTCCATCTACACTCCGAAACTCGCCAGGGATTTTCCGGAGTTTAATGTCGATGAGATGAAGAGCAGAGCTGAAAATTGTCTGAAGGAATATCTCAGAGCCATAGATGAGCATAATCTTTCTCTTTTTTCCGACGGAAATGAGGAGCTGAAGGAGTCGCTCTATTTAAGACTCAACGACCTTAACCTTCGTGAGATCAGGGAACATTTCGAAGGCATCAAGGTTCACAATACCGTACTCAATACTTATAACCGCTACGGCGGAAGATGCGTTGTCAGATTCCAGTGTGCGCTCCAGTACAAATTCTGGGCGGAGCAGGAAGGCAAGGTCATCAGGGGCAGCAAGGATTCCATTACCCAGAGCAGATACAACATCGACTGCTGTTATATCCAGGATGCGGATAAGGTCGATGATATCAGGGCTGCGGGTCATGCGCTCAACTGTCCCAATTGCGGAGGTGCGATAACAACACTCGGAAATAAAACATGCCCTTATTGCGGCTGTGCCATAACCGAGTTCAACATAAAAGTCTGGCAGTTCTGTGCCATTAAGGAGATAGGCTGATGGGAATGTTCGATGGCCTTAATCCCAAGCAGAGAGAGGCTGCCTGTGCGGGAGACGGTCCGCTTCTTATACTCGCGGGAGCCGGATCCGGCAAGACAAGGACTCTCACTTACAGGATCGCCTATCTTATAGCCGAAAAGCATATCAATCCAATGAATATCCTCGCCGTGACCTTCACCAATAAGGCGGCGGGCGAGATGAAGGAAAGGGTTGCGGCTCTTGTCGGTCCCGATGCGGACCGTATGTGGGTCTCGACCTTTCATTCCGCATGCATGAGGATCCTCAGATCCAACATATCTCTTCTCGGATATGATGACAGATTTACCGTTTACGATACCGATGACCAGAAGACGACGATGAAGAACGTCTGCAAGCGTCTGAACATCGATACCAAGAGATATAAGGAAAGGACCATTCTCTCGGAGATCTCATCCGCCAAGAATGAGCTGATGGATGAGAGCGGATACGAAAAATATGTACTGAATGATTTTTCCAAGACAGTTTATGCAAGGGCTTACAGGGAGTACCAGGAAACTCTCCGCAAGAATAATGCCGTTGATTTTGACGATATCATCATGCTTACGGTAAGGCTCTTTGATGAATTCCCGGATGTCCTTGAAAGGTACAGGGAAAGATTCAAATACATCCTTGTCGATGAGTATCAGGATACCAATACCGCACAGTTCGAGCTGATAAGGCTCCTTGCGGACAAGTATAAGAACCTCTGTGTGGTAGGCGATGACGATCAGTCAATATACCGCTTCAGGGGTGCCAATATAAGGAATATCCTTGATTTCGAAGAGCATTACCCGGAAGCAACGGTCATAAAGCTTGAGCAGAATTACCGTTCCACGCAGTACATACTCGATGCCGCCAATGCCGTGATCGCCAATAACAGGGGCAGGAAGGACAAAAAGCTCTGGACCGATGCGGGAGAGGGTAAGAAGCCCGTATTCAATCAGTTCGATACCGCTTTCGAAGAAGCCGAATATATAGTATCCGATATAAGGCACAGGAATAAGATGGGAACCGGATACGGAAGCTGTGCCGTGCTCTACAGGACCAACGCACAGGCCAGAATACTTGAGGAGCGCCTCATCATGGCGGGCATTCCTTACAATGTTGTCGGCGGCGTGAATTTCTATTCAAGAGCCGAGATCAAGGATATCATCGCATACCTTAAGGTCATTGATTCGGGTATTGACGATCTGTCGGTAAGAAGGATCGTGAATGTACCGAAGAGATCGATAGGAAATGCGACTCTCGAGAAGGTTCTGGATTATGCCGATGCAAGGGATATCTCTCTTTTTACTGCCATGTGCGAAGCACAGGACGTGCCCGGACTCGGAAAGGCCGCTTCCAAGATAAAGGTCTTCACTGATATGATAGGTGTCCTCAGGGCATACAGGGATAACGCTTCCATAGCCGAACTCATCAATAAGATCATCGAGATGACCGACTATGAGGAATACCTCAAGGATCAGGATGAAGAGAAAGCCGAGGATAAGATCGGCAATGTGAACGAACTTGTAAGTAAGGCCGTAGCCTTCTGCGACGGAAGACCGGATGCGTCGCTTTCCGATTTCCTTGAAGAGGTTGCGCTCGTAAGTGATCTGGATTCTGCGGATCTTACCGAAGAAAGAGTCCTTCTCATGACGCTGCATTCGGCTAAGGGACTTGAATTTCCTATAGTCTATCTTGCCGGAATGGAGGACGGTCTTTTCCCCGGATATATGTCCATATCCTCCGGAGACGATGAGGATATCGAGGAGGAGAGACGTCTTGCGTATGTCGGAATGACAAGAGCCGAGAAGGAACTGATCATGACCTGCGCCAAGGCAAGAATGCTCAGGGGCGAGACCCAGTTCAATCCGGTGAGCAGGTTTGTTACGGAGATACCTTCGGAGCTTGTCGAGGGTTTTGTTCCGGGTAAAAAGAAAAAGCGTCCCGCGGATGACTGTTACGAAAGCGATTATCCGAGGAGAGCGTCTTCTTTTTCATATGCGAAAAAGGAAGAAAAGCCGGTAAAGCCGGTCAAGGCTCTCTATACAGGTACTGCGGGACTTGAATCACTCGGTATAAAGAAGGGATTCCAGAAGGCGGCGGAGGCTGCCGAGCCCGATTATGCGGTCGGCGACAGGGTCAGGCATTTCAAGTTCGGAGCGGGCACCGTTACGGCACTTGTCAGGGAGCCGAGGGATTACAAAGTCAGCGTTGATTTTGACGCACACGGCCAAAAAGTGATGTATGCATCCTTTGCAAAACTGGTCAAAGAATGATATACTGAATTGATTATTCAGGGACTTTTTTGAAGAATATTTTTTTGATTCTTATAAGAAAGGCGGTTCATATGAGTTGTAAGAATTGCAAGAAGAAGGTAGACCTTAAGAACAAGATTCCTTTCGATCTTGATCAGATCAAGGATTTCGGCGGAACCCAGGCAGCAAGGGTTGCAGAGCTTGCAGCAGCAGCCGGAATAGGCAATCTTATCGCTAAGCCTGCGGATGAGAAAGAGGATGAGAAGAAGTCTCATGCGGGACTTGTTATCCTTGCGATCATCGGCATCATCGCAATCGGATGCGTAGTAGGATACCTTGTATATCGCCATTTCAGCCCCGATTATCTCGAGGACTTCGATGACGAGTTCGAAGATGACGAATTCGAAGACGAGGATTTTTTTGCTGACGAAGCAGACAGCTGATCATGAAGAGAGGCCAGATTGTCGAAGGATGGGTAGAGGAATGTGATTACCCCTGCAGAGCACGCGTAAGGTGCGATGAGGGTGTTGTTGTGGTTAAAAATGCCCTTCCCGGACAGAAGGTTTCCGTTCGCATCGGAAGAAGCCATTCTGACAGAGCCGAAGGCACTCTTCTTGAAGTACTTGAAAAAAGTGATATTGAAACAGGCAGGATATGCGCACACTTCGGAGAATGCGGAGGATGCGCATATCTTTCTATGTCCGGAGAAAAAGAAGCGGAGCTGAAATGCGATCAGGTAAAGAAGCTTTTTAATGCAAGAGTTGCCGAAAGCTATGAAAAGTACGGTTATTCCCCCGTATTCGACGGAATAAAAGAATCCCCCGTCATGTACGGATACCGTAACAAGATGGAGTTTTCCTTCGGCGACGAAAAGCTCGGAGGAGAACTGAACATCGGTCTCCACAAAAGAGGTGCATTCCACGATATTCTTGATGTCAGCGACTGCTTGATAGTGGATGAGGATTACAGGAAGATCCTCACATTTACAAGGGATTATTTCAGGGAGGCAGGCACTCCCTTTTATCACAAGAAAGATCATACCGGATACTTAAGAAATCTTCTTGTAAGAAAAGCGGCCCACACCGGTGAAATACTTATCTGTCCCGTTACGGCTTCCGATGATGCTGCAGGCGAAGATCACACCGGACTTTTAAACGGATATGTCTCGGGGCTTGCTGCGCTTGAGTTTGAAGGCAGGCTTTGCGGAATAGTGCAGATCGTTAATGATTGCATATCCGATGCGATCATCGCAGATGACGTAAAGCTTCTGTACGGGAGAGACTATATAAGCGAGACTCTTCTGGATCTGAGGTTTAAGATAGGACCGTTTTCTTTTTTCCAGACAAACACTTACAGTGCGGAAGTGCTTTATTCCATGGTGAGAGACTACGTTGCCGGATGTAACGGCGGCGCAAAGGGCCGCAAGGTATTCGATCTTTACAGCGGTACCGGAACGATAGCACAGATCGCTGCAAGTGATGCAGGCAAGGTATACGGTGTGGAGATAATCCCCGAAGCTGTCGAAGCGGCTAAAGCAAGTGTCAGGGAAAACGGAATAGATAACTGCGAATTCATCTGCGGAGATGTGCTGAAGGTCCTGGATGAACTTACCGATATGCCCGACATCATCATCCTCGATCCGCCAAGGGATGGTATTCATCCCAAGGCATTGCCGAAGATCATCTCTTACGGTGTCGAGAATATCATTTACATTTCCTGCAAGCCCACTTCTCTTGAAAGGGATCTTGAGTCTTTCATAGATGCGGGATACAGGATAGAACGCTACGGCTGTGTGGACCAGTTTCCCTGGACCAAGGAAGTGGAAACCGTGATGCATCTCAGGAGAGCTTGATCGATTCATGACTCCGGGAGCCCTCTGACTGATCCGAAATGACGGAAAATTCCGGAAAAATACGTGAAAATTCTAAACAATCCGGGAAAGCCGTGAGAGGACCGCAAAAGATGGTCAAAATGACGTATTTACGGGGTTTTTGAGAGGTTGCCATATATCCCGAAAACACCTATAATATCTGCTGGATTATGAAAGCATATTAAATGATATCATGCAGTAATTCCGGGCAACCGGAAGTATCAGAAAGGAAGATTTTCATGAAAAGAACAGACATCCATCGAATCCTCATTATCGGTTCGGGCCCGATCATCATCGGTCAGGCGTGCGAATTCGACTATTCAGGAACACAGGCCTGCAAGGCACTGAGAAAGCTCGGATACGAGATCATACTCGTAAATTCCAACCCCGCTACGATAATGACAGATACCGAAACTGCGGATGTCACTTATATAGAGCCTCTTAATGTAAAGAGACTTACCCAGATCATCGAAAAAGAGCGTCCCGATGCGCTTCTTCCCAACCTCGGAGGACAGTCCGGACTCAACCTCTGCTCGGAGCTTGCCAAGGAAGGTGTCCTTGATAAGTACGGCGTAAAGGTCATCGGTGTCCAGGTTGATGCCATCGAAAGAGGCGAGGACAGGATCGAGTTCAAGAACACCATGGATGAGCTCGGAATTGAGATGGCCCGTTCACAGGTTGCTTATTCCGTAGACGAAGCTGTTGAGATAGCATCGAAGCTCGGCTACCCCGTAGTACTCAGACCCGCTTACACCATGGGCGGTTCCGGCGGCGGACTCGTATATAATGTCGAAGAACTCAAGACCGTCTGTGCAAGAGGTCTTCAGGCATCAATGGTACATCAGGTACTCGTAGAAGAATCGGTCATCGGCTGGGAAGAGCTCGAGCTCGAAGTAGTAAGAGATTCGACCGGCAAGATGATCACCGTATGCTTCATCGAAAATATCGATCCCATGGGCGTTCATACCGGAGACTCATTCTGCTCCGCACCCATGCTCACCATTTCCCAGGAAGTTCAGGACAGACTTCAGAAATACGCTTACAGCATCGTAGACAAGGTACAGGTCATCGGCGGATGTAACTGCCAGTTTGCACACGATCCCAAGACCGACCGTATCATCGTTATCGAGATCAATCCCAGAACATCAAGATCCTCAGCTCTTGCATCAAAGGCTACAGGATTCCCCATCGCACTTGTTTCCGCAATGCTTGCATGCGGACTCGATCTCAAGGATATCGAGTGCGGAAAGTACGGTACTCTTGATAAGTATGTTCCCGACGGCGATTACATCGTTATCAAGTTCGCAAGATGGGCATTCGAAAAGTTCAAGGGTGTTGACGATCATCTCGGAACCCAGATGAGAGCCGTAGGTGAAGTCATGAGTATCGGTAAGACCTATAAGGAAGCATTCCAGAAGGCTATCAGATCTCTTGAGAAGAGCAGATACGGACTCGGATATGTCAAGAACTTCCACGAGATGACTCTTGAAGAGCTTATGAAGGAGCTCGTCAATCCCACTTCCGAAAGACAGTTCATCATGTACGAAGCACTCCGTAAGGGCGCAAGCGTAGATGAGCTTTACGAGCTTACTAAGATCAAGAAATATTTCATCGAGCAGATGAAGGAACTTGTTGAAGAAGAGGAGGCCATCATCGCTTCTTCCAAGGGCAAGGTTCCCGATACCCAAATGCTCACCAAGGCCAAGAAGGACGGCTTCTCCGATAAGTACCTCGCTCAGATCTGCGAAGTATCGGAAGAGGAGATCCGCAACGCACGTGAGGCAGCAGGCGTCACGGAAGGATGGGAAGGTGTTCACGTAAGCGGAACCAAGGACAGTGCATATTACTACTCAAGCTACAATATCGAAGATAAGAGCGTAGCTTCCGATAATTCCAAGAAGGTCATGATCCTCGGCGGCGGTCCCAACCGTATCGGCCAGGGTATCGAGTTCGACTATTGCTGCGTACATGCCGCATTCGCACTCAAGAAGCTCGGTTATGAGACGGTCATCGTAAACTGTAACCCCGAGACCGTATCAACCGACTACGACACTTCCGACAAGCTTTACTTCGAGCCTCTTACCCTCGAAGATGTCTTAAGCATCTACAGGAAGGAGAAGCCCGTCGGTGTCATCGCCCAGTTCGGAGGACAGACTCCTCTCAACCTTGCGGCAGACCTCAAGAAATATGGTGTAAACATCCTCGGAACAACTCCCGAGACCATCGATATGGCAGAGGACAGAGATCTGTTCCGCGATATGATGGACAGACTCGAGATCCCCATGGCTGAATCGGGAATGGCATCCGATGTCGACGGAGCCAAGGAGATCGCACACCGTATCGGATATCCCGTTATGGTCCGTCCTTCATATGTCCTCGGCGGAAGAGGAATGGAAGTCGTTCACGATGATGAGCAGATGGATGTCTATATGGCAGAAGCCGTAGGAGTTACTCCCGACAGACCCATCCTCATTGACAGATTCCTTCACAATGCAACAGAGTGTGAAGCTGATGCCATAAGCGACGGTGAGAACGTATTCGTTCCCGCAGTCATGGAGCACATCGAGCTTGCGGGCATCCACTCCGGAGACTCCGCATGTATCCTTCCTTCCAAGCACCTTACCGAAAAGCAGGTTGCCACCATCAAGGAATACACCAGAAAGATCGCCAAGGAGATGCATGTAGTAGGTCTCATGAACATGCAGTATGCGATCGAGGATGATGTTGTATACGTACTCGAAGCCAATCCCAGAGCATCACGCACCGTGCCTCTTGTTTCCAAGGTATGTGACATCAATATGGTAAGGCTCGCAACCCAGATAATGATGAGTGCGATCACAGGTGATCCTTCACCCGTACCCGCACTTAAGGACAGGAACATTCCTTACTACGGAGTCAAGGAAGCGGTATTCCCCTTCAATATGTTCCCCGAAGTCGATCCCATCCTCGGACCCGAGATGCGTTCGACCGGTGAGGTCCTCGGTATCTCCGAGAATGTCGGAAAGGCATTCTACAAGGCAGAAGAAGCAACCAAGACAGAGCTTCCTCTTAAGGGTACCGTACTCATAAGCGTAAACCACAACGATAAGCCTTACCTTCTTCCCATCGCACAGAGCTTTGCGGATGACGGATTCAAGATCCTCGCTACAGGCTCCACCTACGAGAAGATCGTTGAAGCGGGCATCAAGGCAGAGCGCATCAACAAGATATTCGAGGGACGTCCCAATATCGTTGATGCCATCAAGAACGGCGAGATCGATCTTATCGTAGATACTCCCAGCACCAAGAAGGATGATGTAAGCGATTCTTACATCCGTCAGAACGCGATCAAGCATCATGTTCCCTACATCACTACGATCGCAGGCGCAAGAGCTACCGCAGAGGGAATCAAGGCCGAGCTTTCCGGAGAAGGCGTTCCCGTACGTTCGCTCCAGGAATATCATGCAATGATCAAATAAATGATCCGGAATTGCAGTTAATACTTTTACTGCCGGAATGAACCGGTGTCCGGAGAGTATCCGCGGCACCGGTAAATTTATTTATACAGGTGACAGCCATATGGATGAAAAAGAACTGATCAAAGAGCAGGTTTCCGAAGAGAAAGAGGAAAGAGAGGAGAGAGATTATGTCCGTGAGATAATCGATCTCTTTTCCGAAGGACTCTCCGATGAAGAACTTTCCGAAAGACTCGCCGATTATCATGACAACGATATCGCGGGTGCTTTCGAAGAGCTTGAAAAAGAAAAAAGAAGAAAGATCCTTGAACTGCTCGGTGAAGAAAGGTTCTCCGAGATACTTGCTTATGTGGAAGATTCGCATGAGCTGCTCGCCGAACTCCCCGCATCCCAGGCTGCAAAGTTCCTCGAGAACATGGATACCGACGACGCTGTCGATATTCTCGAGAACATGGATGAGAAGACCGCGGAAACCCTGGTCGATCTGATGGATGAAGAAGCCGGTGAAGACATCAGGCTGATCCAGTCGTATGACGAAGATGAGATCGGTAGCCGAATGACTACCAATTACGTCGTCATCAAAAATACGCTGAATATAAAATCCGCAATGAAGGAACTCGTCAATCAGGCGGGTGAAAACGATAACATCATGACCATCTATGTGACCGATGAAAATGATGTTTTCTACGGAGCGATAGATCTTAAGGATCTGATAGTTGCTAGAGATACCGCGGATCTGAACGATCTGATAATCACATCCTATCCCTGCCTGAACGATCATGACATAGTTTCGGAATGCATCGAAAGGATCAAGAGTTACGCGGAGGATTCGATCCCCGTGCTCAATGATGAAGGACATATACTCGGCGTCATCACATCCCAGGATATCGTAGAGGCCGTCGATGATGAGATGGGCGATGATTACGCAAAGCTGGCAGGTCTTACCGAAGAGGAAGATCTGGATGAGAAAACATCCGCTTCCATCAAAAAGCGTATTCCCTGGCTGATCGCACTGCTTCTTCTCGGAATGCTCACATCAACGCTTGTCGGTGCATTCGAAGGTGTCATTGCCGCGATCCCCGTTGTCATTGCATTTCAGTCACTGATACTTTCCATGTCCGGAAATGTCGGAACTCAGTCGCTCGCTGTGACCATAAGAGTCATCGCCGATGAGGAACTGTCTGCCGGAGATAAGATAAGACTTGTGCTTAAGGAGATGAAGGTAGGACTCGGAAACGGGCTCATACTCGGGATCATTTCAGTGCTTGTAGTCGGATTCTATATCCACTTTGCAAAAGGCGGAGCGTGGAATTATTCGGTGACCGTATCAATGTGCGTGGGTTTTGCGATGCTTATCGCGATGCTTGTCGCATCGATAACCGGAACGATCATACCGCTCTTTTTCAACAAAATAAAAGTGGACCCTGCCGCAGCATCGGGTCCGTTTATCTCAACGCTTAATGATATCCTCGGAGTAGCTCTGTATTACGGACTCTGCTATATAATCCTGATACAGGTATTCCGTTTATAATACCGGGCGGGGAGTTTATTTCTTCGGCGGTCTCTGTGCAAAGATTTCCGCTTTTCCGGGAGTGCGCTGTTTTTCGAGACTGTCGAAATATCTGTAGAGAGTCTGCGTTCCGTTTTCAAGGATGTAGTAATGCCTGATATAGGGAACGAGGAGCACGAGCAGAAGCACTATAAGAGCCACAAGAGGAAGATATGAAGTGAGGCATATTCCGATAAGTGTCATGATCGTCATAAGAGCGAATGTCATGGTCACTATGAGATGGATGAGCCTTTCATGCTGGAAGAATGCTATCTGAAGAGAAGCCTGCTGTCTTAAGACTTCGAGCTCTTCGGGTGTGAATTCTCCCTTTTCCGCTTTTTCGGAAATACCTTTAAGGTATGCCATATAATCGAGTAATCTTTTTTCCATTTGTATTACCTCACATATGAACTGCAGTACAGTATCATTATACCACTTTGGCAATGTAACGGTCCGCAGAGGATTTTGACAAAAGAGGATCCGCAATTGTTTGATAACCTGTATCCGACTAAAGAAATAGCATCCGCATATTCCGTTCCCTATGAAAGCTATTATGCCATGGGGAAAAGAGGTATCATTTACGATATAGACAATACCCTTGTAATGCACGGGGCACCTGCGGATAAAAGGAGCATCGAACTGTTTGAAAAGCTCAGGTACATAGGCTTTAAGACTGTTCTCCTTTCCAATAACAAAGAGCCGAGGGTAAAGCCCTTTGCGGACGAAGTAGGATCGCTCTATGTTTACAAAGCCGGAAAGCCTTCGGTAAAGGGATATGAGAAGGCGATGAAGCTCATGGGCACGACACCGGATACTACTCTGTTTGTGGGAGACCAGATATTCACGGATGTATGGGGTGCAAACAGAGCGGGCATAGATACGATACTTACCGAGCCCATCGATCCCAGGGAAGAGATACAGATCATACTGAAAAGAAGACTTGAGTGGTTTATACTCAGGGCATATCATAAGAAACTCAAAAACGGGAAAAAAGAAAACACGGAAAAGAAATGAAGGATATAAGCGGAACAACTTTAATTTGCGGACTTATCGGTAATCCGGTCGGTCATACCAAATCGCCGGCAATGCATAACATGCTTGCCGAAAAGACCGGCTTTGATCTTGCATACGGAGCATTTCCCGTTGCGGACGGCGATCTCGAAAAAGCGATAAAGGGTGCACATGCTCTCGGCATTTTCGGACTCAATGTCACGGTTCCTTATAAGCAGGATGTCATTCCTTTCCTGTGTGACATAGATCCTCTTGCGAAGAAGATAGGATCCGTAAACACTCTTGTCAGATGTGAGAACGGATATAAGGGATATAACACGGATATGCCCGGACTTATGAGGGCATTCGAAAAAGACGGTGTGGATATAAAAGGCGAAGACATTGTCGTGCTCGGTGCGGGCGGAGTAGCACGTGCCGTTGTCATGCTGCTCGAAGACCGGGGAGCTTCATCGGTTACGATCATCAACCGTAACGGGGACCACGCGGAGGAACTTGCCGGAAGCGTCAACGCAATATGTGACAGGAATTTCGCAAGACCGCTTTCCATCGGAGATTACGGCAGGCTTCCCGAAGACAGGAAGTATATTGTGATCCAGGCTACCAGCGTCGGAATGTATCCCGATGTGGAAAAGGCCGTGATAGAAGATCCCGCATTTTACGAAAGGGTAAAGGTCGGTTACGATCTGATCTTTAATCCGAAGACGACACGCTTTATGCAGCTGTGCGCGACGTCCGGTGCAAGAGCGTATAACGGTTCGAAGATGCTGCTCTATCAGGGAGTGATCGCCTACGAATACTGGACCGGCATAAGTATCGGTGATGAACTCGCAGGCGAAGTATACGAAAAAGTTTTGGCCGATGTATAAGAAGCACAAAAAAAACAGTGAATACAGCAAGGGACCTCATCTGATACTCATCGGATTCATGGGAAGCGGAAAGACATCGATAGGAAGAGGGCTTTCATATAAGCTCAGACGTGCTTTCTATGATACGGACAGGATGATTGAAGAAAAAGAGGGCATGAGCATATCAGAGATCTTCGCATCGAAGGGCGAGAGAGCGTTCAGACAGATGGAGACACAGGTCCTCAGGGAGATAAGGGATGACCGCATAGGAAGGATCTATTCCCTCGGAGGCGGCACACCGGTGCTGCTGGAGAACCAGCCTCTGATCAAAAAGTGCGGAACGGTATGCTATCTGAGGATATCGGCTGAAGAGGTCTACGAAAGGCTTAAGGGCGATACGACCAGGCCGCTTCTTCAGTGTGAAGATCCGTTATCAAGGATCAGGGAGCTTATCGCCAAAAGAGGACCCGCTTACGAAAGATGCGCCGATATCGTGGTAGATACGGGCAGCATCTCAAGAGATCTGGTAATGGAAACCGTGCTGGATAAATTAAGACAGCTGGGATGGGATATCCCTGTGATCGAAAAAACGGAGAATGAAAAGAATGAAGATACTGGTGATCAACGGCCCCAATCTTAACTTTCTCGGAATAAGGGAAAAGAATATCTACGGGAATCAGGATTATGACAGTCTTGTGAAAATGATCCGTGAGCATGCGGACGCGATCGGAGCAGAGGTGGAAGTGTTCCAGTCCAATCACGAGGGTGCGATCATAGATAAGCTCCAGGAGAGCTATTTTAACGGAACCGACGGCATCGTCATCAATCCCGGAGCATATACCCATTACAGTTATGCGATACACGATGCGCTCAAGTCCCTCGAAAAGCCCGTAAAGGTAGAGGTTCACATCTCGGATATACAGTCCAGGGAAGACTTCCGCAAAGTATCGGTCACCGCCCCCGCCTGTGACCGCCAGATATACGGAAAAGGGCTTGACGGCTATCTCGAAGCCATGGACTACGTGACCGAAATGATAAAATAGGTTGAAATCCCGATACTTTTAATGTAAGATATCTGAGGATTATTTTGGCTGCATAGAATTTAGGAGGTTTTTTTATGATTTCTGCAGGTGACTTCAGAAACGGTATTACCATCGAACTTGATAATTCCGTATATCAGATCATCGATTTCCAGCATGTTAAGCCCGGCAAGGGAGCGGCTTTCGTCCGCACCAAGCTTAAGGACATCAAGAACGGCGGCGTAGTTGAGAGAACTTTCCGTCCTACCGAGAAGTGCCCTCAGGCTCATATAGATAGAAAGGATATGCAGTATCTGTACAAGGATGGCGATCTTTACACCTTTATGGATACCGAGACATACGATCAGGTACAGCTTTCCTCCGATCTCGTAGGAGACGCTCTCAAGTTCGTTAAAGAGAATGACATCTGCAAAGTCTGCTCACACAACGGAAATGCATTTTCCATCGAGCCTCCTCTTTTCGTAGAGCTTGAAGTTACCGAGACCGAGCCCGGATTCAAGGGAGACACCGCTACCGGTGCCAACAAGCCCGCTTTCGTAGAGACCGGAGCACAGGTTGCCGTTCCTCTCTTCGTAGAGACCGGAGACAAGATCAAGATCGATACCAGAACCGGCGAGTATCTCTCCAGAGTCTGATCACCTTTCATAGCAATGTGACTGACAGCCATGCGGACAACGCATGGCTGTTTTAGTGCGCGTATTTACCGTTAACACATTTGCTATGAAAGGAAGAATATGACAATAAAAGAATTTTCCGGAAATATGAAGCAGGCAGTTTCTCTGGAACTTGGCGAAGGATACAATGTAAAGGAAGTTTCCGTGGAGAAGAACAACGGGGTTTGCCTTGATGCCCTTCTGATCAAAAAGAACGGACTGAACCTGTCACCCACGGTATACCTGAACTCCTACTATGAAGATTATCTGGACGGTGAATGCATTCGGAATGCGGCGGGAAGACTCGTAAAGGATTACATGGCCGCACTTCCCGAGGAAGGCATTGATATCGGTTTTTTTGAGGATTATGAGGAGGTTAGAAAAAGGCTGGCATTTAAGCTGATCTCATCCGAACTGAACGAAGAGCTTCTTGAATCCATACCTCATCTGCCTTTTCTGGATCTGGAGATAGCATTCTATTATTCCGTGGATGTCGGCAAAATGGATGGCGGGGCCATACTCGTCAGAAATACCCATATGGAGCACTGGGGTGTAAAGACAGAGGATCTGATGAGGGATTCCATGGAAAATGCCCCGAAGATCCTGCCCGGGACATGCAGGGAGATATGCAATCTTATGGAGTCGATATGCCCGGAAAAGGCAGGTATGCTGACCGAAGAACTGAGGGACCTGAATCTCTATGTGCTTTCCAATGAACGACTGACCCTCGGAGCGGCAGTCATGCTGTATCCGGGAAAAATGGAAGAGGTGTCGGAGCTTCTCGGAAGCAATGTATATATAATTCCCAGCTCCATTCATGAAATAATCGTGCTGTCGGACAGGAATGAAACGGATCTTACATATCTGAAGGATATGATCAAGGTGATCAACAGGACCCAGATAGCTCCGCAGGACGTTTTATCGGATTCTCTCTACTATTTTGACAGGGAAACCGGGAAGATAACGATAGCTTAGCATGAAGGGGCGGAGCGGGGGCAAAACTTTACACAAAAGGCCATTTATGGTACAATCCCAAAGATTGTAATAAATTTGTAACAAATAAAAAAAGGTTACAGATTCCATTAAACTTGCAGCCGTAGTCTAATGGATAGAACGAAGGCCTCCGACGCCTTTAATGCAGGTTCGATTCCTGTCGGCTGCATATGGAGAACCAATGAACAAGGATTTATATAACAGAATAGTCCCGTTCGTTAAAAATCATATAAAGATTCTTGCCCCTGTTTTTCTGATGCTGGTTACCGCGGTAGTTACTTATGCGGCACTTTCGGCAAGAGGCAGGAATGTACCCGCGGATGTTTCCGCAGCCGATCCCGCGGCAGTTACCGTAAGCGGCGGAGACGAGCCGGTTGTTGAGGAGGTGCCCTTAGTCCTTACGGAAAACACCGATACCGCTCTGGCTGATTTTTTCGCAGGATATTATCTCTGTCTTTCGAACGGTGATGTGGACACTCTGGAAACCATGGTCGATTCGATCGAGACCTATGACAAACTGATCAAGGCTGAACAGAGCCGGTATCTTGATTATGAGATTGAAAGCATCTACTGTATCCCCGGCTACGATCAGAGCAAGATCATTGCTTTTGTCGTTTCGAATGTAACATTCGACAGATATCCCGATAATAAGCTTCCCTGCTATGACGGATTCAATGTTTCCGTTGATGCGGAGGGAGGATACAGGATCGTTACCGGTGAGGTTTCGGCGGAAGAGAACGATTATATCGCCAGAGTTCTTGCCTGTGATGATGTTATCGAACTCGGCAACAGGATCACCACCGATTACAATGACAGGATCACCGCGACACCGGAGCTTCTCACATATATGAAGGAGCTCGATTCCGTTGTCAGCACCGAAGCCGGTGAAAAGCTTGCGGCGCTTAATTCCGGTGAAGAGATCGAGATGCCCGAGATAGAGCAGTACGATGTTAGCGGCAACGACGAGCCCGAGATACAGATGGCTACCGCCAACCAGACCGTCAATGTCAGGGTTTCCGATTCCATGAACGCTGATACCATGGGACAGCTCAGGGGCGGACAATCCGTAGAGGTTGTGGAGATCAAGGGTAACGGCTGGTCACAGATCAATTTCGAAGGAAAGACCGGATATGTAAAGTCCGAGTATCTGACGCTTGATATAGATGTCAGCAGTGTCGTTACCATAGGTACCGTAACCGCTACAGAAACGCTGAACATAAGAGCAAGCGCAAGCACCGACGGAATGGTGATGGGTTCTTTTGCAAAGGGAACCACCGCAAGACTTGTCTCCGAAAAGGACGGCTGGTGCGAAGTAGTATATAACAATAAGGTCGTATACTTAAGCTCACAGTATCTTGAGATAACATATGACTGATAAGAATTAACGGCTGAGGCCCCTGCGTATATGCAGGGGCCTTTTTGAGTACATGTGACTATTTTTGGGGGTTCGCGGCAGAAGGAGATTCAGCAAAAAATAACAATTGTATACATGTATTTTTGTATTTACTTTATCCCTTTAATGTATTATATTATTTTTTGGTGTTAAAAACCGCCACATATATAACAGGCTGTTTTAAGAAGACAAGCCAATTATTTATTATAGGAGGAGTTTTTTATGTCTTACGTTGACGAGATCTATGACAGAGTAGTAGCACAGAATCCCGCTCAGCCCGAATTCCACCAGGCAGTCAAGGAAGTTCTTGAGTCCCTCAGAGTGGTCATCGAGGCAAATGAAGAGGAGTACAGAAAGGACGCACTTCTTGAGAGACTTACCACTCCCGAGCGCCAGATCCTTTTCAGAGTTCCCTGGGTAGATGACAAGGGACAGGTTCAGGTCAACAACGCAATGAGAGTACAGTTCAACTCAGCGATCGGACCTTACAAGGGAGGACTTCGTCTCCATCCTTCAGTAAATATTGGTATCATCAAGTTCCTCGGCTTCGAGCAGATCTTCAAGAATTCCCTTACCGGACTTCCCATCGGCGGCGGCAAGGGCGGATCCGATTTCGATCCCAAGGGCAAGTCTGACAGAGAAGTCATGGCATTCTGCCAGAGCTTCATGACCGAGCTTCACAAGTACATCGGAGCTGACACCGACGTTCCCGCAGGTGATATCGGAACCGGCGCTCGTGAGATCGGATTTATGTACGGACAGTACAAGAGACTTACCGGACTCTATGAAGGAGTTCTTACCGGAAAGGGACTTTCATACGGCGGATCTCTTGCAAGAACCGAAGCTACCGGATACGGTCTCCTTTACATGACCGAGGAAATGCTCAAGTGCAACGGAATCGACATCGCAGGCAAGACCTGTGCTGTATCCGGTTCAGGAAACGTTGCTATCTACGCTATCCAGAAGGCACAGCAGCTCGGCGCTAAGCCTGTTACCTGCTCCGATTCTACCGGATGGATCTATGATCCCGAAGGAATCGATGTTGCACTTCTCAAGGAAGTCAAGGAAGTAAAGAGAGCAAGACTTACCGAGTATGCTGCAAAGAGACCTTCAGCTCAGTATCATGACAAGGCTACCGAGGGAACCAATCAGTGGGAGATCAAGGTTGACATCGCTCTTCCCTGCGCAACCCAGAACGAGCTTAACCTCGAGGATGCCAAGAAGCTTGTTGCTAACGGCGTGATCGCTGTTTGTGAGGGCGCTAACATGCCTACCACTCTCGATGCTACCAAGTACTTCCAGGAGAACAAGGTTTACTTCGTTCCCGGCAAGGCAGCAAACGCAGGCGGCGTAGCTACTTCAGCTCTTGAGATGAGCCAGAACTCCGAGAGACTCAGCTGGACCTTCGAAGAGGTTGATGCTAAGCTCAAGAACATCATGATCAACATCTTCCACAATCTTGACGATGCTTCCAAGAAGTACGGTCTTGAGGGTGACTATGTTGCAGGTGCCAACATCGCAGGCTTCCTTAAGGTTGCCGATGCTATGAAGGCTCAGGGAATCGTTTAATCCCGATCAAAAAAACTCAAATCCCGTGGATGAAAATCCACGGGATTTTTTTATGCTTTGCCGTTGACTCTTCCCCTGGGGCACCCTTTATCGTGTGATACATGAAAGGAGTGCAATATCGGTCATGAAGGAAAGATACGGCTTTTGGAGCAATCTGAAATATGTCATACGCGGTATGAAAAAAGACGGAGGACATCTGCTTGCCCTGCAGATACTGGGGGTGACAGCAGAGACGGTGTCTCTTTTCATCATTCCGGTAACGGTAAAACTTATCATCGATTCACTTACTGCAGAAGACGGACCGGAGAAGACACTTATTCTTATCGGGATCAATTCCGTTGTGATGCTGATCGTATATCTGATAAACGGATATGTTGAAAACAACACGCCCTATAAGATGAAGCATGCGCTTATAAGCTTCAAAAGAGAACTCACCGAAACGATGACTTCGATGGAATATTCCAATCTCGAAAACCCCAAGGTGCTCGACGAACATGAGCGCATCAGGAATGTCATGAACGTGAAGACGCAGGGCATCGAGGGAATGATGGATTCTACAGTTAAGTGCGGCAAACTGATCCTTCAGATCATCATGGCGGGGATACTTGTTTCCGGTCTGCATCCGCTTCTTATAGTGATCCTTTTGGGACTGCTGCTTCTTTCTTTTTTCGTGATAGATAAGACCAAGATCATAGATAAGAAAAATGTCTGGGATGCGCTCGGTCCCTATTGGAGGAAGCATTTTAATCTCGGTTATCTGACCAACCACTTCACATCGGCAAAAGAGATCAGGGTCTATGACATGAAGGATTACATCTACGGTAAATACCTTGATGTCACTGCGGATATACTGGATAAATACAGACTTTCGAGAAATATCTGGTTTAAGAGCAATGCGATCTGCATGCCGCTTGCGCTGCTTCAGGAAATAAGCCTTTACGGATTCTTGATATACGAATTGTCGAAGAATAACCTGACCGTAGCGGAATTTACTCTTTATATCGCATCGGTGCATATCTTCACAAAGGCACTCAGCGAATTCATACAGGAATACACGGAGATCAAGAAGCAGTCGCTTGAAGTTAAGGATTTCAGATCGTTCATCGAAACTTACAGAATTCCGGACGAGCCTGCCTGTGATACCGCTGCTTCAGAATCCGGAACGGCCATGCAGACCGATCACCCCGAATTCGAATTTGAAGATGTTACATTCTGCTATGACGGTCAGGAAAAGAATGCGCTTGAAAACATTTCGATCAGGATCCCATACGGACAGAGACTTGCGATCGTCGGTCTTAACGGTGCGGGAAAGACAACCTTCATAAAACTGCTCGCAGGTTTTTACAAGCCCGTGAAAGGCCGGATCACGTTGAATGGAAGCGACACATCCGATATGTCACGTGCCGGTCTGTTCAGATATTTTTCGGCCGTGTTCCAGAATGTTGAGGAATATCCATTTACCGTTGCGGAAAATGTATCAATGAAAAATCTCCGGGATACGGATGAGAAGAGAGTCGAAGATTGCATCGAAAGATGCGGATTGTCGGAAAAGATAGATACTCTGGATGCCGGTATTCACAGCCAGGTGCTGAAAGTCATCGAGAAGGACGGTGTGGATTTTTCGGGCGGTGAAAAGCAGAAGCTTGCTCTTGCGAGAGCGCTGTACAAGAACGCCCCGGTGATCATCCTGGATGAGCCGACATCGGCACTTGATCCTCTTGCGGAAGAAAGGGTATATACAAGCTTCAACGACCTGATAGGCGACAGGACCGGAATCTTCATTTCGCACAGATTATCATCGACCAAATTCTGCGACAAGGTGGCGATGTTTGAAGATTCACATCTTGTGGAATACGGAAGTCATGAAGAACTGATGGCTAAGAAAGGAAAATATTACGATCTGTACGAAACACAGGCTCAGTTTTATCGGGAGGAAAAAAGTGATGAGGAATGAAGAAAAAAACAACATCAAAACACATCCGATAAAATACTTTGCGGCCGCAATGAAAAAGTATAAAAAAGGGTTCTATCCCCTTTATGCGATCCTTATCATCTCTATGATGATACAGCCGTTCATAAATATGTTCGCACCCAGGATGATGATCGATGAGATCATGGGTAATATGGACCTGAGGGTCCTGATCAGGATCGCCGCGGTGATGGTGTTTGCGGACTTTGCGATAAAAGTTTTAACGGGATATCTGTTTATTGAACTCGATAAGGTTTATTATCAGGGGCTTAACAGATTTCTCGAAGCGGGTGTCGGCAGAAAGAGCATGGAACTTAAATATGAGACCACCGAGAATAAAGAGATACTCGACAGTCTCGCCGATGCAAGGACGGGAATCGATGAATCGTACTCCGGAGGTTCCAAGGGACTTTTCGAATCACTCGCGGGCATCATATCATCCATCGTTGTGCTGGTTCTCAGTGCTGTGCTGGTCCTCGGTTATACATGGATACCCCTGATCCTTGTTCTTGTAAATGTCATCCTTAATACGTTTTTTGAAAACAGGCTCAATAAGATAAAGATGGATCAGATCGCGCTTCTTGCCAAGAATGACCGCGCATATTTTTATCTGCTTCACGGTCTGTCGGATATAAAGTACGGCAAGGACATAAGACTGTTCGGAGCAAAGGATATGATGCTCGGAAGAGTCGATGAATTCAATGACAGACAGTCGGAGATCAACAGGTCGCACGCAAAGAGTGCCCTGAAATACGTTACGGGCTCCAAGATCAATCTGGCTGTTACGGCAGCGCTTACTTATCTGATATTTGCGATGATGGTCATCCGCGGAGAGATAAGCATAGGTGATTTTACGATGCTCTCAACCGCAGTGACAACCATAGTCGCTTCGATCAATACGGTGCTCGGCAAGATGCTCGAGCTTAAGAAATTCTGCGGATACACGGATAAATACATCAGATATGTCGAGGGGAATATTTATAACGAGAAAGGTGACAAGCTTGCAGATGTATCAAACGGTGTTGTTATCGAGTTTAAAAATGTTTCTTTCAGATATCCCGGTTCTTCCGCTTATGCTCTTAAGAATGTCAGCACTGTCATACGTAACGGTGAAAAGCTGTCGGTCGTAGGATTAAACGGTGCGGGCAAGACAACGTTCATAAAGCTTCTGTGCAGGCTGTATGAGCCGACGGATGGCGAGATACTCGTAAACGGAGTGAGCATTTTCGATTATGAATACGGCAGCTATATGAAGCTTCTTTCGGTCGTTTTCCAGGATTTCTGTCTTCTCGGTTTTTCGATAAAAGAAAACCTTATCTGCGACAAGCCTGATACCGTGGATGATGCCGAGTTGATGCCTCTTATTGAAAGAGTCGGACTTAAGGAGAAGGTGGATTCTCTTCCGATGGGACTTATGACTCCTGTGTTCAGATATTACGATCAGAGCGGATTCGAACCCTCCGGCGGAGAGCAACAGAAGATTGCAATGGCAAGGGCCCTTTACAAGGACGGACCTGTCCTTATTCTCGATGAGCCCACGGCAGCTCTTGATCCCGTTGCCGAAAAAGAGATCTATGAGCAGTTCGGTTCGATGGTGACAGGTAAGACGGCCATTTTCATATCCCACAGGCTTGCATCGTGTAAGTTCTGTGACAGGCTACTGGTCTTCAAGGACGGTGAAATTGTGGAGAGCGGAACTCATGAGAGCCTTCTCGTTATTCCCGACGGCCTCTATGCCCGAATGTACCGCTCCCAGGAGAAGATGTACAGCTGAGGCCATTGCCGGGCCTTATAAAATCACATGATTTCACGAAAAACACACGGCGGGACGAATCGTTCGTCCCGCCTTTTAATTTGTTCAAAAAATAGGCGTTCTGTGGTAAAATAGATTGAATATTTATGTGAATCCGGAAGGGGCCGATTTGGCGGGAAAAGACCTGATAAAAGCATATGTCGACGGATCATTCAACGTGGAGACGGGAGTGTATTCTTTCGGCTGCGTTTTTTTACCCGAAGACGGCAGCGTAAGAGTTCTTTGCGGCAGCGGCAACGATCCCGAAAATGCTAAGCAGAGGAATGTCACAGGCGAAATGCTCGGATCGATGAATGCCGTACTTTGCGCCATTAAGAGCGGCTATAAGGCCATAGAGATCTATTACGATTATCAGGGAATAGAAAGCTGGGTTACCGGCGCATGGAAGAGCAAGAACGACCTGACCAGATCGTATTCGATGACCATGAAGGGCTGGATGAGCCACATAGATATCAGGTTTAAAAAAGTCGATGCCCACACGGGCGTTAAATACAATGAACTTGCGGATAAGATGGCCAAGAGAGGTTCCGAGACGGTTGGCATCCCCGAGACGCGCCGCATAGAGGATATGGAGATATGGACTCAGGAAAAATAAGACTCAATAAATTCCTTGCGGAGTCCGGCATATGCTCGAGGCGTGAAGCGGACAGACTCATCGAAGCCGGCAAGGTGCTCATCAACGATCATGTGGCTAAGGTCGGAGAGGGAGTGTCCGAAGGCGACAGGGTAGAGTATGAAGGAAGGGTTCTGAAGGGCAGGAAGGATACCGTTGTTCTGGCTTTCTATAAGCCCAAGGGGGTTACCACTTCCGAAAAAGACGACCATGCCGACAGACTCATAACCGACTATATAGATTATCCCGTAAGAGTCACCTATGCGGGCAGGCTCGATAAGGATTCTGAGGGACTGATCCTCCTCACCAATGACGGCGATCTCATCGACCATATGATGAGAGGGGCGAATCTCCACGAAAAAGAATACATTGTCACAGTCGATAAGGAAGTTACCGAAGAGACCGCAGAGAAGCTCAGAAAGGGTATCTACATACCCGAGCTCAAGGTTAAGACCAGACCCTGCAAGGTTGTCATCAAGGACAAAGTGACGATGTCTATAACCCTTACACAGGGACTTAACAGGCAGATAAGGCGTATGTGCGAACAGGCCGGTCTGAAGGTTAAAAAGCTTAAGAGAGTACGAGTCATGAACGTGACCCTGAGCGGTCTTAAGCCCGGTCAGTACAGAGAGCTTACGGAAGAAGAGATCAGGGGACTGCGTAAATGATGTCATCCGGCATCATCCGGAAGAATTTAAAACTGATGAAGTAAAGAAATCTTTTTATGGCAGACGAAGTCAAGATAAACAGGATAAAGGAATTAAATGTCATTTTGAAGAAGGCATCCGAGGATTATTATGCCAAGGACGAATCGCCTCTTTCAGACAGGGAGTACGATGCACTCTATGATGAGCTTGTAAGACTTGAAGAGGAGACAGGTGTTGTACTTGCCGGAAGCCCGACTCAGACCGTGGGATATGAAGCTGTAGATGAACTTCCCAAGGAGCGCCATCCCTCACCGATGCTCTCACTCGGCAAGACCAAGTCGAGGGAAGAACTCGCTGACTGGCTCGGGGATCACGAAGGAGTCTTAAGCTGGAAGCTCGACGGACTTACCGTTGTGCTGACATATCAGAACGGCGAACTGTCCAAAGCCGTAACAAGAGGCAACGGAGAGATAGGTGAAGTCATCACACCGAATGCAAGGGTGTTCGACAATGTTCCGCTTAAGATCTCTTTTGCGGGAGAGCTCGTTGTAAGAGGCGAAGCCGTAATCTCTTATAAGGATTTTGAGAAAATCAACGCATCGATAATAAACGATGCGGATAAATATAAAAATCCCAGGAACCTCTGCAGCGGATCGGTAAGGCAGCTCGATTCCAAGATCACCGCGGGAAGACATGTAAGGTTCGTTGCGTTCAATCTTGTATCTGCGGACGGTGCGGATGAAGGTGTCCTTGCATCGACGGACGGCAGACTGTCATTTCTTGAATCGCTCGGATTCGAAGCCGTAGAAAGAGTGAAGGTATCGGCACAGACCGTTGTAGATGCCGTGGGTGAATATGAGAAAAAGATCGCGGATTACGATATTCCCTCCGACGGTCTGGTACTTACGTACGAAGATGTTGATTACGGTCTTTCACTCGGCAGGACTGCGAAGTCTCCCAGGAATGCGATCGCGTTCAAATGGGCCGATGAGACTGCCGAGACAACGCTTAAAGAGATCGAATGGAGTGCGAGCAGGACGGGACTTATCAATCCCGTTGCGATATTCGATCCCGTTGAACTTGAAGGAACCACGGTCACAAGAGCTTCGGTACATAATGTAAGCATTGTAAGGGAACTTAAGCTTGGCATAGGTGACCGCATCACGGTTTACAAAGCCAATATGATAATCCCGCAGATCGCCGAGAATCTCACGAAGAGCGGAAATGTAACCGTTCCCGATAAGTGTCCGGTATGCGGTGCACCCACCGAGATAAGAGCTCTTAACGAAGCCGAGAGCCTTTACTGTACCAATCCGGCATGTGCTGCAAAACAGATCAAGACCTTCTCGCAGTTTGTGTCAAGGGATGCACTTAATATCGACGGGCTTTCCGAGATGACTTTGGAAAAGCTTATCGATATGGGATTTGTAAAAGAGTTCGATGATCTTTTCCGTCTGGACAGATACAGGGAAAAGATCATAAATATGGAAGGCTTCGGAGAAAAATCCTATTCGAATCTTATTGAGTCGATAGAGAAAGCTTCGAAGACAACCCTTCCCAGATTCCTGTTCGGACTCGGCATACCCGGAATAGGTGTTGCAAATGCCAAGGTCCTTGCCAAGGCATTCGATCATGATATCGAGAAGATCAGAAAAGCTGCCGTGGACGAGCTGTCCGAAGTCGAAGGAATCGGTGACATTATGGCCGGCGATATAACCGCATATTTTGCGGATGAAGAGAATAACCGCAGGATAGATGCTGTGCTTGCACATCTGGAACTGGAAGTTCCCGTTAATACTTCGTCGCAGAATCTCGCGGGTCTTACTTTCGTTATCACGGGAAGCCTGGACCGGTTTGAAAACAGAAATGCCCTGAAAGCGGAGATAGAAAACAGGGGCGGCAAGGTTGCAGGAAGCGTTTCCGCCAAGACCACCGCGCTCATCAATAACGATGCGGCGTCGAATTCGTCCAAGAACAAAACTGCAAAGAGCCTCGGAGTAACAATAATCACCGAGGAAGATTTCATAAATACATATCTGAAGGAGTGATGTCAGATGCCCATTAAGGTGCAGAGCGAGCTGCCCGCCAGGCAGATACTTGAAACTGAAAATATATTCGTGATGGATGAAAACCGTGCGATGCATCAGGATATAAGACCGCTTAAGGTTCTTATCCTGAACAACATGCCGGTCAAGCAGGATACGGAACTGCAGCTCCTCAGAGCTCTTTCCAATACTCCTCTTCAGGTCGACGTGACGTTCATGATGACCGAGACTCACGTATCCAAGAACACTTCCGCATCCCATCTCAATAAGTTCTATGTGACATTCGATGAGATCAAGGATCAAAACTTTGACGGAATGATCATTACAGGTGCTCCTGTAGAGGATATCTCATTCGAGGAAGTAGATTACTGGGACGAGACGGTCAAGATCCTCGACTGGGCGGATAAGCACGTTACCAGCATCTTCCATATATGCTGGGGCGCTCAGGCCGGCTTTTATCATTACTACGGAATTGATAAAAGACAGCTTCCCGAAAAGCTCTTCGGTGTCTTTGAGCACCGTGTGCTCAACCGCAAGATACCTCTTGTGAGAGGGTTCGATGATGTCTTCCTTGCTCCTCATTCAAGACATACCGACACTCCCGCGGAAGCACTTAAAGCCTGCAAGGAACTTACTATCCTTGCCGAATCGGACAGAGCCGGTGTGTACCTTGCGATGGCTGAGAACGGACACAAGATATTCGTAACGGGACATTCGGAATATGACCGTCTGACTCTTAAGAACGAGTATGAAAGAGATCTCGGAAAGAGGGATGATGTAAGTCTTCCCGAAAATTATTTCCCGAATGACGATCCGACGCAGAGGCCTCTGCTTACCTGGAGAAGCCATTCGATCAATCTCTACAGCAACTGGCTCAATTATTACGTATATCAGGCAACACCTTATGATGTTACGACTATCGGTTCGGATCGTTCGTAAATGCCGGAAAGATAGTTTGTAAATATATATCAAAGAACGGGGGATTATCAGGATGAAGAAAAGAAAGTCATTAAAAAAGATCTTGCTCGGAAGAGTGCTCATCGCCGTAACGGTCATCATAGTGATCATCACCGAGTTCAGCATGAACAGACAGTCGGTACAGATCGATGATCTGTCGCAGTCACTTCTTGTTCGCGAATCCGTTTCGTACTCCCATGAGATCTACAACTGGTGGAGTCTTATCGAGAGCAGGGTTCAGCAGACCGCCGATGTATGGAAGAGTTCACCCGAAATGGATTATGAAGATGCCAGGCAGATGCTTCTTGCGATCACCGCTTCGGACCCCGATTCACAGGATGTATATGTTGCTTACGGAAGCGATATGACATTCCTCGACGGATCCGGATGGATACCCGATGATACATTTGATTTCACCGGCAGACCCTGGTATACGGGCGCACTTGCCGCAAAGGGCGAGCTTTATGTTTCCGATCCTTACGTTGACGCATCCACCGGCAAGACCTGTCTTGCATGTTCCATAGCACTTGATGACAAGACGGTTCTCAGTTCCGACATCGTATTCGATGAGATGGCGGAGAAGATGAATGCATTCAAGTCAAGCTCGTCCGATGTAAAGATCTACATCATCAATTCCGAGAGCGGAGATATACTCCTTTCAACCGACGAGTCTGTTGTCGGAACCAATTTAAGCGGTAGCACCGATCCCGTGCTTGCCGGTCTTAATTCCGTTTATTCTTCTCTTGATACTTCCGTTTCATATAACGAGGATAAGATCCAGGTCGTCAAGACCGGCGCAGGCAAGATGATGTTTGCCGCTACCGAGGTTCAGGGAACTTCATGGGTCGTTGTAAGTGCCACACCCAACAGCTTCGTAATGGACAGAACCATTGCCTCACTGAATGTCAGCCTTGTAATATCGCTGCTTCTTCTTATCGCACTTGCGGTATTCCTTTTCCTGACAATCAGAAAGCATCTTGATCCCGTATCATCCGTTTCGGGCAAGATCGGTGATCTTACCGGCGGTGATTTTACTGCAAAGATCGATCCCGAAGGAAATAATGAGATCACCACACTGAGTGAACAGCTCAATGATTATATCGACCGTATGAGGGGGATGCTCCTTCACCTTACCGAGATCTCCGATGATATGTCACAGAGCGCCGAGCAGTGCAAGAATATTTCCGACGGACTTACCGATTCCAATTCATCACAGAACGGTTCCATCGAAAAGCTCAACGATTACCTTACCGATCTCAACCAGTCGATCGAGGATGTCGCAAATGCGGCTACCGAGCTTGCGGGGGTTTCGTCCAGTCTTGCTACCGGTTCCGATGAAGTAAGAGTTCTCTGCTCCGAGGCTGTTAAGTCCTCCGAAGACGGACGCAGTGAGATGAAGGTCATGACCGAAAGCGTTACCGTTCTCAACAATACGATCGGACAGCTTGCGGAGATCATCCGTATGACTGCCGCTACTGTTGATGAGATCAAGGGAATAACCGATACGATCGGAGATATCTCTTCACAGACCAACCTTCTTTCTCTCAACGCATCCATCGAGGCTGCCAGAGCCGGAGAAATGGGCAGAGGTTTTGCCGTTGTCGCAGGAGAAGTCGGTGCACTGGCAAATCAGTCATCACAGGCTGCTTCGCATATCAGCACTCTTGTTGAGACCATCACCGAGAATATCGTAGACATCAACAAAAAGGCCGATGACTGCCTCAAGGATATGGAGAAGTGCCTTGCGGGTGTTGACCGCTCCAATGAATCCTTTGATGTGATCTTCGAAAATATTTCTAAAGCTACCGATGCTATCGGTGATATAGCCGACGGCATAAGCAGGATAAATGATGTTGCCACCGGAAATGCAGCGGCAACCGAGGAACAGGCTGCAACGATCAATCAGATACTTGATCTGTCCGATTCGATCGTTCATGAAAGCTCAAGGATATCCCACGAGACCGATAATCTTTCCGAAGTATCCGAAAAGCTTACAGGGTATTCATCCGAGATCGAAGGTGATCTCAGGAACTTCAATCTCAGATAATTACTTTTTATATCCGGTGAGGGTGTGAAGAATGGTGAATCTTGATATTGTTACCGATGTCATCATGCTCCTGGCTGCCATCATAGGTCTTCTGGGCAGTCTGTTCAGATATGTGGAGATTCCGAAGAAGGGATGGTTTTATGCGACCCTCTTTTTCCTGTCTGAACTTCTGAGTGATTATTACTGGACCACATATACGATAGTTATGCATGAGGAACCGGATGTTTCCGCGTTCCTCGCATACTTCGGCTGGAATATCGGATATGTTATCATCTTTCTGTCTGTTCTTCATATGCGAAGCGAAAAGTCGGTTAAGTACTTCAACCCTTTGATGCTGCTTCCCATTCCCCTTAATGTTTTTCAGTTCTTTATCTATATCCAGTACGGCGGATATTTCAACAATGTCTGGCAGGTTGGTTTTTCCACGGCCATAGTCGTTATCTGTCTACAGTCCATCCTGTATTATCTGAAGGAAAAGAAAAACGGAGAACCTGTTCCTTATTTCCATTTTCTCATTCTGTTCTATATCACCACACAGTATGTCATGTGGACGGCTTCCTGCTTTGACTGGAGCTCGGGATTTACAAATCCTTATTACTACAGCTGCGTCATCGGATATTTTGCCGAGATGTTCTTTGCATGGGCGATAAACAAGACATATAAAACACGTGGTTTGGAGCACTTGGACAGTACCGCGCGCGATACCAGATTCCATGCAAGGATCGAAGTCATTATATCGGGACTTCTTCTTGCAGCCTGTGTGGGCGGTTACCTTGTTGCAGACTGGATGAGGAAGACCATACCGCAGGGAACGGATAATTCCGCTGTCCTTAATATGATCGCGGTCATTCTTTTTATGATCTCTATATTCCTGTGCCTGATAATCCTGGCGCTGGTCTATATTGCCGCTCAGAGATACAAATACAAGAGAGCAAGCGGCGATTCGGGCATAAAGATCAAGAGGGGCAGGATAAACCTGTTCGTGACGATAATCGTCACCCTCGGTCTTATGGTCTTTACCGTCATTTATAATTCAAGATTATTCTACAGAGTATCGCTAAGCGGCATCTATACCTCGGGTGAGGACAAAGCAGCTAACATTTCATCCGAACTGGACAATTATCTTGCGATAGCCCAGTCATCTCTCAATGTTACAGCCGATTCGATCGACATCATGCTTGAGAACAATGAGTCCGAGGAAAAGATAAATGCTTATCTTACGAATCAGACAACCAGGCTCAAGTCCAGATTTGATGAGAATTTCACCGGTGTATACGGATATATCCGCGGAGAATTCCTTGACGGATCCGGATGGATCCCTCCCGAAGGATATGATGCAAGGGAAAGAGACTGGTACAGTGCAATACTCGAAGCGGACGGTAAGACTATCATAGTTTCACCTTATGTTGATGCACACACCGGAGACATAGTCATTACCATAGGCAGACTGCTTCATTCGGCGGGAGGATACGATGATAATATCGTATGCCTTGATGTAACCGTAGGACATGTTCAGGACATAACCGAGGCGGCCGATATCGCAGGCAACGGATATGCGATGATAGTAAACAGTGACGGACTCATCGTCACTCATAAGGACAGGAAATATGTCGGAACCAACATCCGCGATAATTACGGCGAGGCACTTCTTGATACGGTTGCAGGTGCCGATAAACCGTCGATAGAAGCCGAAGTGATGGGCGAGAAGTGTACTCTTTTCACCAGCAGTGTAATGGATCAGTGGCATGTAGTCATCGTGGTAAGGAATGCGGATCTGTTTGCTGACGCTTATTCACAGCTGACGGTCAACATACTGGTATCTCTTACCATCTTCGTGCTTGTAACGATTTTCTATTTCATCGGATATAAGAACGAGCAGGCATACGGAAAAAAGGTGGAGGAGATGAACTCTGCCAGACAGAAAGAGCAATATGAGGCCGAAGTGCTGAGGCTTGAAAAAGTATCCGCCGATGAGGCTAATAAGGCAAAGAGTAATTTCCTTGCCGATATGTCACATGAGATAAGAACTCCCATAAATGCCATCCTCGGAATGAATGAGATGATCCTCAGGGAAACGAGTGAAGACAGTATCAGGGAATATGCGGGAAATATCAGTAACTCCGGAAAGAATCTTCTTCAGCTTGTAAACAGCATCCTCGATTTTTCCAAGATTGAAGACGGCAAGATGGAGATCGTTCCCGTGCGCTACAGTCTGAGCACTCTTATCACATATCTTGTCAATTCGGTACAGGAAAAGGCTGAGGAGAAGAAACTAAGATTCAAGGTCTGTATCGATCCGGATCTTCCTTCGGAATTTTACGGAGATGACTCCAGGATCAATCAGGTAGTCCTCAATCTTCTTACGAATGCGGTCAAGTATACCCACGAAGGAAGCGTAACACTTACCGTAAAAGGAAAAGAAGTAAAAGACGGAAAAGCACTGCTGTATTTTGAAGTTGCCGATACCGGTATAGGAATAAAGGAAAGCGATATGGACAAGCTTTTCGAATCCTTCGAAAGGCTGGATGTCATACGTAACAGAACTATCGAGGGAACGGGGCTCGGTATGTCCATCGCAACAAAACTGCTTGCACTTATGGACAGCAAGCTCAATGTAAAGAGTACTTACGGACAGGGATCCGTTTTCTCTTTTGACCTGTGGCAGAAGATAGAAAATCCGGAACCGCTCGGTGAATACAAGATACATTCTCTCTATGCCGGAAGTGAGCAGCTGTATCATGAATCCTTCCATGCTCCCGGCGCAAGGATACTTGTTGTGGATGATACCAGAATGAATATCCTCGTTGTGGTCAATCTCCTCAAGAAGACCGGGGTGCAGATCGATACCGCGCCCAGCGGTGATGAGGCAATAAAGCTTGCCGATTCCGTCAGATACGATCTGATCCTTCTTGATCAGAGAATGCCCGGAATGGACGGAACCCAGACACTCAAGATCATCCGCGATCTTGACAGCAGGCTTAATGCCGATACACCTGTCATATGTCTTACCGCGGATGCGATCAGAGGCGCGAAGGAAAGATATATGTCCGAAGGCTTTACCGATTATCTGACCAAGCCCGTTGAAGGCAAGGCACTTGAAAAGATGCTGGTTGCTTACCTGCCGCCCGAGAAAGTCGAGAAGAATAACAGGGATGACGGTATCGTGCCTTCAGAGAAAGAGGATGCAGCATCCGAAGCAGAGACTGCCGTTTCGGCAGATGAAGTAAAATCTTATGATAACGCGTCCGGAAGCGGAGAGGGATTTGAAGATAAGCTTAAGGCTGCCGGAATCGATGTGGATGCGGGAATAGCATTTGCACAGGGAGATAAGGAATTCTACCGTGATATCCTGAAAGAATATGCGACCGAATATGCCGATCACAGCGAAAAGCTCGCCGGATATTATGAGAAGAAGGATTGGGATAATTATTCCGTTCTTGTCCATGCGGTGAAGAGCACTTCCAGAACGATCGGAGCTTCGGAACTTGCGGATCTTGCCCTGGAGATGGAAAACGCATCGAAAGACAGGGATCTTGGCTTTGTTGAAAAAGAACATGAGAATACGCTTGACCTGTATTCAAAAATTGCTTCTGCGGTAAAGGATGCGCTCGGAACGGCGGATGATGTTAATGAGACCGGAAACACAGAAGACGATGACGAGATAATGGAATTTGCTCCCTCCAAGTAAAAGAGGTGAGCCGGTAAAGACTTTAGGTATTAAGGAGATCATATGGCATTTAAGGTAATAGGAGACAGCTGCTGTGATTTTACAAAGCTGCAGATGAAAACGGGCAATGTTGTACGCGTTCCCATGTCGGTAATAATCGGCGGTGTGGAATACAGGGACGACGGAAGACGCACCCAGGAAGAGTGGATTAAGCTTATCAAGGAAGATCCCGGATATCCCAGATCCGCATGTCCTTCTCCCGAAGAATTCCTCAACGCATTCGAAGAGAATTGCGATAATTATGTTGTGACTATCTCATCTAAACTCAGCGGAGTTTATAATTCCGCGATGGTAGCCAAGGATATGTTCGAAGATGAACATGAGGATGCGAAGATACATATCTTCGATTCGAAATCCGCAGCGGCGGGAGAGCATGTACTTGTCGAGAAGATCATTGAATTTGCTGAAATGGGCTGCAGCTTTGAAGAGGTTGTCAAAAAGGTTGAGACATTCCGTGATGAGATGTACACGATCTTCGTTCTCGATGATCTCGAAACCTTCAAAAAGAGCGGAAGACTTAAAGGCGTCAAAGCTCTTGTCGCAACAACAATGAATGTCAAACCCGTTCTTATAGGTGTGGACGGTGAGATAAAGCAGATCGACCAGTCGATAGGCGTTAATCATGCGATCAACAGAATGCTTTATCACATCGAAAAGAAAGATTTCGATAAGACACGTAAGGTCAGGATAACCCAGTGCGACAGTAAGGAAATATGTACGAAGGTTGCCAGGATCCTGACGGAGCGTTTCGGATTTTCCGATGTTAAGATAATCAATGCCGGAGGACTTTCGACAACTTATGAAAATCCCGGCGGAGTCATAATCGCATTATAATAAAACCTGAGCGAAAAAAAGGAACACGGGAATTATCCCGTGTTCCGTTATTTTTTCAATGAAATTGTAAAAGGGGACGGTTCCGTCGTTCGCATTCATTTTACTGCGATGGAATACGAAGCGTTCTGACCGGGATCTCCGCTGAGGCTTATTATATCTATTGATATCTCGCCTTCGTCCAGACGGACCGTCGAGTTGTATATCTGCATCATGGAAGTATCCATATTTCCGCCGCAGGCAACTTCACCGTTTTCATCCTTTACTTCAACTCTGAAATTTCCTTCGGAACCTGTGATGACAACTACGATCGTGTAATCGTCTTCTTCCTGAATGCAGATGCCGTCAAAGGTTTTGACTTCGCCTTCGGACATATCAAGAGGGCCGTTTGCGGAAAACAATGATTGTTTTGAACCGAGCATCATTATCACGATCCCGCCGATGAGCATAGCTGCGGAGATGATGCCTGCTATCGCAAAATGTTTATTCTTATGTGTTTCGGGCATGAGCAGCATCTTGCCTGTTACAAAGAGGACGGGAGCAAGGAACATCAAGGCAGTATATAATCCCACGGTATCAAGTCCCACTTCCAGACTCATGGATGAAGCCTCCATCTCGGTATTGCTCAGTACAAAGTAGGTAAGACATACCGAAAAAGAATTGACCATGAAATGCATCATCATTGTCAGGAGTATGTTGTTCTTTTTGATCACAACATATGCGAAGACAGCACCGAGTATGAAGGTAAACGGACCTCTGAGTATTGAAAGGTGGTTGATCGAGAAGAAGAGTCCTACAAGTATGACAGCGATCCATTCCTTATCAAGTGATCTGAATGTGGAGAGAACAGCGCCTCTGTGAAAGATCTCTTCGCAGGTTGCGGGAAGAAGGGCAACTATGAGGAGCAGGGGTATCAGGCCATAAGTGCCGTCATAGAGAAAGCTTCCGAGTGCATTTGCTTCCGCTGCGGAATCCGGGAAGATAAACGCAGTTAACATAACGGAGGCCATTGAGATCATATAAGTACTGATGAGAAGTATCACGCATCCGAAGAAATCCCTTACGGTGATCTTCTTTATCGGAAGAACCTCACTTATTTTAACTTTTCTTATAAGACAGAATCCTATTGCGATGGCGGCGAGGATCAATTCCGTAAGTACAAGTCCGACCATTCCCCAGTTCTGCTGCATCCATGCGCACAGGGTTACAAATACTGCCATCATAAAACCGAAGAGTACAAATCCCATCCAGGGACGAAGTCTTTCCTGATTCGTAAGTTTTTGCATTTTTCTTCTCCTTATTCGTGTATTTCACGTTCAGCTTTGAGTGTGCTTATCGTGCTGTTTCTTTTTGATATGTTGATGAATATGATGACCGTAAGCACAAGGCTCAGTGTACTTACGAGGCTTATATAGGAAGGATACCCTCTCAGACAATTGGCTATGAATATCGCCATGTTTAATATCCAGGCTGCCAGATTGATGATGGCTGCAAAGAGAAGATAGCCTACCATTATTTTTTCATATTCGATCTTCGAATCAAGATCGGAATATATATCGAAATTCTCCAGAGAACTGTCATATCGCAGATAGACTATGGTGTGGCCGGGATAGGAGACGTGTCCTACGTTATCAACTCCCATTTCTTCCATGAACTTAAGGAAATTCCGGACATTTTTGGAATCAAAGCTTCCTTTCAGCATCATCTCTTTGTATTTGTATTGTCCGCTTTCGATATCTTCGAATTCGAAGGTGATCTTTCCTGCGCTCACAAGGCCGTACCCGTGCTCTGCCATTTCATTGATCCAGGCTTCTTCCTTGGGCAGCTGCCATATCCAGAAGAGCTTATGAACTGTCGTGCGCATATCAGTTTTCCTCCATAAATTTCCTGCCGTTTTCAACGAGTTCGGAAAGCCTGCCGATCTCTTCGCTTAGTACAGCCTTTCCTGCCTCCGTTATCACGTATTCTTTCTTGCGTGATTCGGGATTTTCGGGAAGAGCATCGATCCAGCCCTTATCCGTCAGGGTGTTCAGGGCTCCGTAAAGAGTTCCCGGCGCAAGTTTGACCCGGCCCTTTGAAAGTTCACCGACATTTTGAATGATACCGTACCCGTGAAGCGGTTTCAGAAGTGAGAGCATTATATAGAAAACTGCTTCCGTAAGTGCTTGTTGTGGCATATTTGCCTCCTGTTATCCGGTAATGTATGGATTTTGTGTGTTAAACGCGTTTATATCGAATCACGATATACCGACCACCGATATATCGTGATTCGAGTATATCGGAAGCCGATATATATGTCAACACTTTTTTTACGTTTGTTCCCGGGGGCTGATTTGACGATATAAGACCAAAGCAATATAATATATAGTCGTGCGTTTTGTGCATAAGGTGCCACGCATACATTATGAAAGAATGCATTCCGATCAGTGGAAAAGTGTCCTTTCGGATCAAATTTTTTACGCTTCGACATATGAGGGGAAATGAAGAATCGTAGCAGACATGCCAATTACAATATTGCATATTTCTTGTCCGATATTCTGCTGGCTTCTTTGGCTTTTGTTATCACATCTTTGATCTTTAAGTGCAAGTATATCGCAAATCTGGATTATTATATTCTTCACGCGTCCGCAATCTTTCTGATCATTGTATTTAACAACAGTAAAAGGCTGTATGACACCACATTGTTCTTTTATTTTGACCGATGGCTGAACTATCTGAGCTGGGATTTCATATATTCCAACGGGCTCGTGATCGTTCTGGCCTTCTGGGTCGGCAGATGTAAGGTCAGTATTTTCTTCTACCTGATGTTCTGCATCATTGAGTACATCTTTTTGCTTCTCAGTGCTTTCGGAATGCGAAAGATTCTTCGTAAAAGAAAGACCTATGCTTCGAGAACGCTCCTTGTGGGCTCAAAAGAGATGTACGAGAAGGTGCTGCGCTTTATCGGACATAACAGTATGAGCGTGGATGTGATCGGTTATCTGGCCGAGACCGATGATATTCCGGAGAACGATAAAACTCCGTATCTGGGATCGATAGAACAGCTTGAGGAGATAGTTCACAGTCATCAGATCGATCAGGTCTTTTTCATGCAGCACAGGGCACGGCCCGTCAATTACGAAAAGTATGTTGCACTCTGCCTCGAAATGGGACTGATCACACGCGTGATTGAAAGACCTTATCATGTCCAGCGTGCAAGCAGCACGCTATGCAGCATCGGACCTTATCCGGCACTGACTTATCACAACGTTGTCCTGAATGCATATGCTAAATTTGCCAAGAGGGTCATAGATATTGCCGGAAGCCTGTTCGGGATCATCATATTCGGAATCCCGATGATCATTGTCGCGATCATGATCAAGATCGATTCAAAGGGACCTGTGATCTTCAAGCAGGAGCGCGTCGGAATGAACGGACGCCGTTTCAAGATGTATAAATTCCGGAGCATGGTCGCCGATGCGGAGAAGAGAAAAAAGGAGCTTGAAGATAAGAACAAAGTCTCCGGCGGATATATGTTTAAGATCAAGGATGATCCCCGTATCACCCGGGTCGGGAAATTCATCCGTAAAACTTCCATTGATGAACTTCCGCAGCTTTTTAACGTGCTGTTCGGAACGATGAGCCTCGTCGGCACACGTCCGCCCACGGTCGATGAAGTTGCAAGATATGACACCAGGCATTGGAGACGTCTGTCCATCAAACCCGGAATCACAGGCATGTGGCAGACAAGCGGCCGCAGCGAGATCACGAATTTTGAGGAAGTTGTCGCCCTCGATACCTACTACATCGATAACTGGAGCATATGGCTTGATCTGAAGATCATCATAAAGACATTGGTCCAGCTGATCTTGAAGAGGACCGGAGCGTATTGATGTGCGAAAAAAATCAAACGGATCTGTCGAAAACGAAAGCATAAAATATTTTAAGAAAGTGATAGCACATATATGAAAAAAATCCTTATAGTAAACGATCTTCTGGCCGGAGGAGGCGTAGAAAAACTTCTTGTGGATTTTGTGGAAAGATGGCATGACACATACGATATCACGGTAATGACCATCTATAAACACAGGAGGTTTGATGAGTTATTCCCCGAAAACGTAAAATACATCTACAAGACTGTGCCGAAAACAACCAAGGGCAAATTCAGCAAAGCATATGTCAGATGCATGGCTCAGAAAGCAATATGCAGATACCGTTATAACAAGTTGAAAGCAAATAATGACTTTGATGTAGTCATTGCTCTTAAAGACGGAGAAGTAACCAAAATAATTTCTGAGTTTAATAATCAGAGGAAATTTTCATGGTGCCATACAGATTATAAGCATCATTACTATACACAGTCTCTGTACGGAGGCGCTGAAAACGAGCGGCAGGCTTTGGAGAAGTATACCAATGTGGTCTGTGTCTCCGAGGACATAAAAAAGTCGCTTATCGAAGTGCTGGGAGATACCGGCAATTATGTTGTGAAATATAATCCTTTGAATGTGGACTTTATACAGTATCAGGGTAATGAACCTGTTAACGACATCGAAAAAGATCCGGACAGGCCGTTATTTGTTGCTGTCGGCAGGATCAACTATCAAAAAGGATTTGATCTTCTTTTGGAAGCTGCTCATATGCTGGAAGAAGACGGATATAAATTTGATGTTGTGGTTGTGGGCGGAAAAGAAAACTGGGGCGATGAATATAAGCGCATTATGAGAAGTATGGACAGACTTCACATACAGAATGTTAAGTTCATCGGACTCCGCAGCAATCCTCAGAAATATATGAAAATGGCCGATTGGCTGTTGTCCACGTCGATCTTCGAAGGTTATTCTCTGGTGAGTCAGGAGGCTGCCATTCTGGGAACTCCCCTTCTTTTAACCGACTGTTCCGGCGTCAGAGAGCTGGTCGGTGATAACGAATATGGCCTGGTCATGGAGCCTTCGGTCAAGGGAATATATGAGGGAATGAAAAAGGTGTTGGACGATCCCTCATTACAAAAGCATTACAAAGAAAAGATCCTTGAACGCAGAAAGATCATCGATCAGGATCAGAGATTCCGTGAGATTGAAGAGATGCTCTTTTCGGAATAAAGATGATCTCCGGGGATGATCTGTACATTCCCGATATGAAATTACAATTATGATGTGATCAGGATTGGAGAATTATGGATAGTAAGTGGCAGGTTGAGATTGACGGAAAGCCGAAATTATGGAATTTTAACCTTCGTGAACTGTGGCAGTTCCGAAGTCTGATATGGATGCTGTATAAGCGTAATTATTCCGTTCAGTATAAGCAGACTGTCCTGGGACCGTTCTGGATGATCTTTGGTGTGGTTTTTAATACAGGTATCTTTACTCTGGTATTCGGTTACGTCGGGAATATGGATTCCGACGGGATTCCGTATTTCCTTTTCTGTTTATCAGGTAATATTATCTGGACTCTGTTTGCTTCCTGTTTTCTTGGTAATACCAGGGTGCTGATGGAAAATGCATATCTGTTTGGTAAAGTCTATTTTCCCAGACTTGCTGTTCCGGTTGCAAACGGATTGCTGAATATGATGAAGTGCCTTATTCAGCTTATTGTGTGTGCCGGTGTGTGGGCCTATTACCTGATACGCGGAGAGGTGGTTTTTACCGGACTTCCGCTTTTGGGAATGATACCGCTTCTGCTTTTGTCTTCATTTATGGGAACTTCCCTGGGAATGATCATTTCTTCACTGACTGTTAAATACAGGGATCTGGGACATGTGGCGGGAATCGGTGTTCAGGGTCTTATGTATGTTTCTCCTGTTCTGTATCCGGTTTCGCAGCTTTCTCCGTTACTCAAGCGTATCGTCTATCTGAATCCGATGTCTGCATTTGTTGAAGCTTTCAGATACTGTCTTACCGGAACGGGCAGTATCTACTGGCCGGGAATGGTATACGGAGTAGTCTTTTCAATCGTGATAACCATAATAGGGCTGATCCTGTTTGGAAAAACTGAAAAGAATTTTGTTGATATCGTATAAAGGATAAGAGGAGAGTAACGGTGCTGTTTAGTTTGATAATACCTGTTTATAATACCGAAAAGTACCTGCAGGAATGTCTGGATTCGGTTGCGGCGCAGGATTTTGATGATTTCGAAGTGATCCTGGTTGACGATGGTTCCACGGATGGCTGTCCCGCAATATGTGACAGCTTTTGTGAACAGTTCAACGGGCGTGCGGGACGGAAAAGTACCGCTAAGGTCATCCATCAGGAAAATGCAGGTCTTTCAGGTGCCCGCAATCGTGGAATCAGCGAAGCCGGCGGAGAGTGGCTCTGGTTTGTGGACAGTGATGACTGGATACCTTCCGATGCGCTTGCTGTACTGCATGAAAGAATGCGCTATGCCAAGGGCGAGCAGTATGTATTTGAATATATCAAGACAGATGCAAACAGACAGAATGAGGAACGTGTTTATTTCAGGGTCGAACAGGAAGCATATAAGCTGCCCGATGAAAACGCACTTCTTTCACATCTTACGGACAGGCTTTTCGATTATAGGGATGGTTGGGAGGCACCTACCAGACTTTACAGAAGAGACATCGTATTAAATAATGATCTGCGGTTTTACGAGACGGAATTCAATTTTGGTGAGGATCTGTGTTTTGCTGCAGAATATTCGCTGTGCATTCGGTCCACAGTGATGCTGGTAAATTATCTGTATTATTACAGACAACAGAATTCTTCCATAATGCATACATTGGATCAAAAGACTATTCTTCCCAGGCTGACTGTTTTATTGGAACATGTATTCAGAGAAGCCGGGCGGTTGAAGAAAAATATCATAAGCAGTAACTTTGATAAGATCTGTCTTTCGTCCTTCGGCAATCATATAAAGAATAAACTGAATGAACTGTCCGACGACGAGGTCCGCAGCGAGATTCTGGATGCGGCTAAAAATCCTGTGATTGGAAAATATATATCAGCCGTATCTTCCCAGCTGGAACAGATGATGCCTGAAAGACGAAAAGGTTAGGGCCGTAACGGATGCACAGGTTTTCATAAGTACAATTTGGATAAGATTCGAAAAGAAACGAAGGGTCTATTATGGATGATGTGATTTTAAAGGTTTCAAATGTCGGAAAAGATTACGTGCTCGGAACTGTGACCGGCGAAACCCTGAAAGATGCCGTAAAGAGGCAGGCAAATAAAAAAACAGGCAAACTTCATAACGAAAGCTTTACGGCATTGAATGATGTCTCATTTGAAGTAAAGCGCGGAGAGACTCTCGGAATCATAGGGTCAAACGGTGCGGGAAAATCAACACTGTTAAAATTGATCTCCCGCATTACCAGTCCCACGAGAGGAAAGATCTGCATTAACGGAAAGGTGGCCAGTCTCCTGGAGGTCGGAACAGGTTTCCATCCTGAACTTACGGGAAGGGAGAATATCTATCTGAATGGCTCAATCCTTGGTATGACGATGAAGGAGATCGATTCCAAGATTGAGTCCATTATCGCTTTTTCCGAGTGCGGGCGTTTTATAGATACACCTGTAAAAAGGTATTCATCGGGAATGTATGTAAAGCTGGCATTCTCCGTGGCGGTTCATCTTGATGCGGACATTCTGATCATGGATGAAGTTCTGGCTGTAGGAGATGTGAAGTTCCAGCATAAGTGCCTTAAAAAGATGCGTGAGATCGCAACTCAGGAAAACAAGACAATCCTTTATGTCAGCCACAATATGGGAACTGTCAGAAGGCTTTGCCAGCGCTGTATCATACTTGATCATGGCACGCTTGTTTTTAACGGAGACACTGAAGAGGCCTGTGACCGCTACTTTGGCAATGAAAGTGTTAAAACCGAAAAATTCGTGGATTTTTCGGATTATGTAAGACCGGGATGGCTCGGCAGGGAAGACGTAAGGCTTATAAGCGCAGAATATGTAAACGAAAACAGTGAGATCACCGGATCGGAAGAACTGGAGATCAAGCTCAAATGGAGAGTCCTCAAAGATGTTGTAAAAGTCGGTGTAAGGGTCGAGATCAACGATCAGGAAGAAAGAGCTTTTGCAACGAAGGTTTTTTATGACCTGATCGAGGGCGCTCCGGGTGATGCCGGTGAGAGTGTCATCAAGCTGGATCTGTCCCAGGTGAAGAACGGGGAATACAAGACATTTTATACCGTATTTGCCATGGAACAATTCGGTGAAGGCGCGGATCTTGACTGTGTAAAGGGATTGGATATTGTGATACATCGTGAAGAACATGAAGACTCAAGACTCAATTGGCATAATTCGGCTTGGGGAAATATTGAGCTGATGTAACGGACGATCCATCACTCAGTCACCGGTCACATATTTTTGAGGTTCAGGATGAATAAGAATGTATTTGTTTTTTCAACGGATGATAACTATACCGTTCCGACATATATAGCAATTCATTCATTGATGAAGCATTCAAATCGGGATGAAGATTATTATGTGTATATTCTTGTCTCAAAAGATCTTAGCTCGGATTGTAAGAATCTTATAGATTCCGTCAGCCGGGAATTTCAGAATCTTTCCCTGTCATTCATTAATATGGGGAATTCATTTTCTGATACAAAGCTTGTGATAAAACATACTACTCTGCCGTCGATGTACAGATTATTGCTTCCGGAACTGCTTCCGGACAGTGATTATTGCGTTTACATAGACGGTGATATCATTGTTACCGGTGATATGTCATCCGTTTTTGATATAGACATAAGTGATTATTATTTCGGCGCTGTCCGCGACATCGAAGCTATGCCTTATATCAGTAAATTTGACTATTCATGCGATCGCCCCGATCCGGCCGGATATGTTAATTCCGGTATGTTATATATGAATCTGAAAAGGATGCGACAGGATGATCTGGTTTCCAAGTTTTTGGAACTGTCAAAGGAGCGTCTGTTCTTCGGCGATCAGGATATCTTAAATATTGTATGTAAGGACAATATCAAATTTCTGGAACTGAAATATAACGTTCTTGTTAAATACCGTTTTGTAAACCACAAACAGGATCATTACAGCGATTTCGTAAGTCAGTATTTCCAAACATCCGAAATACATGAAGCGATTGATACACCCGTAATGATACATTATGCACAGCCGACCAAACCCTGGCAATGCAGATATGTTTACAAGGGAGATATCTGGTACGGATATATCCGCAAGAATATAGACAAGGATATATACAGTAAATATATCTTACCGTATATAAACAGCCATAAAACAGAGCCCAAGGTTGCCGGAAAACTGTTCATACACCGGGTGCTGTATAAAGCGGGAATTTTGAAACCCTTATTGAATCTGCAGCATAAACTTTGATCCGGATATAAAGAGATGTCGACTATCAGCAATACCTCTATTCAGCCAAATACCGAATCCGGCCTTAGGACCATTCCCAAGATCATTCATTACTGTTGGTTTGGGAGGGGTGAACTTCCTGCTGAGATTGAAGAATGCATAAACAGCTGGAGAATACTTAAGGACTATAAGCTGATCAGATGGGACGAGAGCAATTGCTCTTTTGATGAGAATGACTTTGTCAAAAAAGCTTACTCGGACAAAAAATACGCTTTTGTCTCGGATTACTACAGATTAAAAGCATTGTATGAATATGGCGGTATCTATCTTGATACCGATGTGATCATAAAAAAAGAACTGGATCCATTATTGAATAATAACGTCCTTCTGGGATTCAGTTATAATTGCTGCATCGGTACCGCTATAATAGGCGCCTCAAAAGGAAGTGATCTCATCGCTTCACTTTTATCAATGTATGATAGAACTGTTTTCACCGACACCAAAAGTGATCTTCAGCTGGTGGAGAAGGATGGTAAATTCTACATATCCGATTACGTAACTAATAACTACTATGTCACATGGTATGCACTGAAAAACTATCCGGAATTTCAGCTCAATAACCGTTATCAGGAATTATCGGATTTTACCATATACCCCAAGGAATTTTTTGAGATCGGTTCTCTGACGGGCAAACATTATACGATTCATCTGAATACAGGTTCCTGGAGAACCAAAGCAAAAGAATCAAAATCATTCAAAGACAAAATAAAACTGTTTCTTTCAGGACATCCTGCGGCATTTGAGCTGATTCAGATAATTATCAGAAAACCTCGATATTACAAGAAAAATAAAAGGATTCCTTTTTACAGATATTCACAGGCTCAGAAATATCATAAGGAACTTCCTGATTTATAATTTTTGTATTTTCATACACCCCCTGCAAATACACAGGGGGTATATATATTGGATCATAAAGGAAAAAAGATTAAATCAGATCATAAGGAAGGGATCGGAAATATGAGCAGTGATCTTGGAAAAGTAAGTGTGATCGTTCCGGTATATAATGTTGAAAAGTATTTTGACGAATGTATAAATTCCATATTGCATCAGACTTACCGAAATCTTGAAATAATAATTGTTGATGACGGAACAAAAGACAACTGCGGGAAGAAAGCAGATGAATTCGCAAAACAGGACGAACGGATAACAGTCATTCACAAAGAAAACGGTGGATTGGCCAGGGCCCGAAATACCGGAATGAAACATGCAACGGGTGAATATTACTGTTTCATTGATTCGGATGATTATATCGAACCGGAATATGTTGAAAAACTGCTTAACGCACTGATCAAACATGATGCAGGGATGGTTTTTTGCAATTATTATTCCTGTTATCCGAATAAAAACATACCCAGTCACAGTCTTTCCGGAATCGAAGATGGAAAACAGTATTCTCCGGAAGATTTTCTCCGCAAGATATATACAACGTATTCGGGGTCCTTTTCTTTTGCGTGGAATAAGATGTATAAAAAAGAGATATTTCAGGATCTTGAGTTTAAACCGATCCTGTGTGAAGATGTACAGATCATGCTTCCCGTAGCCGACCGTGCCGGAAAAATAGTTTTCGTGTCCGATGCTCTGTATTATTACCGCAGAAGAAAAAGCAGTCTGGCCAATAATAATCGGGAAGCGCTTCTGTTTGGAGATATAAGCTGGATCAATGATCATCTGGAAGGATTAAAAGCTACCGGCAGAGATGATCTGTATAACATACTTCAAAAACTTTACATCAAAAGACTTATTGAAAAGTATCATCTCTGCAGCAGGAAAACAAGGAAAGAGAAGCTGAAACCTCTTTTGAGAAAAGAAATGAAAGAGTTTATGAACAATTCCGAAATCAGCGGGAAAACCAGGTTTAAATGTTATATTCAATCCTTGATGCCGTACATTTATGGGAAGATCAAGTTCCGCAATGTGACCACTGAAACGTATTGGGACTGATCCGGTTTTATCGCCTTGTTTGGGAGAATGAGTTGTGACTGTAAAAGAAGTAGTCAAAATATTGGAAGAGAATAAAGCCTTTTACATTATTTTGGACGATCCCGAGTGCAATCCTATTGAAGTATTGTTTTTTCTGAATACTGTTCCGGAGACATTAAAAAGTGAAAGTAACCGGTTCGGTTTCATTGACGGTGACAGAAAACGGATCATTGTTCTTCAGACCTTTAAAGAAGCGGGACTGGCTGAATGGTATCGTAAAAAGAAAAAATCCGGATTCGATATTTCTTCCGAAGACGTTGCTTTTCTATGGCTGAATACAGCGTATTGCCTTTCGAACCGTGCTTCCTGGCTTAGGGAAAATATAATATCCCGGTATATGAAATGCCTTATGAAAGATGAAAAGGGCGTTGAGGATTTTTTTGTCGATTATACATTGAAAAACAATGTAAAGATCAGTCATGCAAATAATACGATCTATTCGAGAAAGATCGGTAAAAGAATAACTTTTTCGGGTAAAGTCCGGATCAAACTGTCAAAAAAGATGAGCCTGCTCAGAATGAGAACATATTTCAGGCTCAAGTTTTTCCGGATCGGTAAAGATAAGAAACATTCATGCGAGGCGTTTACAGACCGTTTGATCAGAGAAAATGTCATAAGCGCCGGTTCGTATGACAGCAAAGGGAGATTGCTTAACAGCAACTCCGGAGGAAATATATATATATTTAACGAAGGAAATAAGAAATCCTTTATTAAGGGCAATGAGCCGGGACCCGTAAAGGCAATAAAAAATGAAATCACTGTTCAAAAGAGGATCATTGAAAGCGGAGAGGATAAAGACTGTTTTGTCCTGATGGAAAAACATGCGGATGATCACTCCTGGGTTAAGTATCCGTATGTTCCGTATGAAACGCTGGATGATCACCTGAAAAAGCACCGGCTGGACCGTGATTCGATCAGACTTCTGGGTGAGTTTTTATGTAAGATCCTCGATGTGCTTTACCGGACCAATATAGTACATAATGATCTGAGGGATACGAACATAATGGTAGTAACGGATCAAAGCGGCCGTGTGGAGAAGTATTTGCTGATCGATTTCGGCGCTGCCAGCATTGACGGTAAACCTCCGTGGGAATCGGATACCTACGAGGGAAGGTATCTTATCAGAAATGTGTGCGGGGATTACAGATACAACGAATTTATATCGGACGATGCGGCTTCCGCCATGCTTATATATTCGGAAGCAGGGGGGATGCCCGATGACGAAGCGGCACGCATTCTCAGAAGCAAGATCGGAAGAGTATACTTTTCGTATATAGTAAATTAGGAATATATGAATTATCTTATGAAGAAGGTAAGTGTCATCATCCCTGTCTATAACACGGGAGAGCTTATGCGAAGGTGTTTTGACAGTCTTGTTTGTCAGAGCATCGGAAAAGAGAATATCGAAGTGATCGTTGTGGATGACGGATCTACGGATGGAAAGTCTCCGGATATCATCAAAGAATATGCGGACAGGTATCCGGAAACGTTCAAAGTGATCACCAAGCCGAACGGAGGTCAGGGCAGTGCAAGAAACCTGGCTTTCGACGTGTGCACAGGCGAGTATATCACCTGCCTTGATTCGGACGACTGTTTTGATCCTGAATGGGTTCAAAAGATGTATGGTGCCGCAAAGGAGCATGATGCGGACTTTGTGGGATGCGGATACAAGGCGGTGAGATATGAGAATGACCTTGAGGTCGTTGTCAGGGCGATGGATATGCGTCCGATCTGCCGCAATAACAGGGAAATGTTCATTGACGCCAATGTAAGCATGTTCACCACGCTTTTCAAAAGAACTGTTTTGGAGGCGTCCGGAGCCAGATATCCCGAAGGGTGCATTTACGAGGATACGGCATTTTTTATAGAACTGCTCCCCTGGATCAGGAAGCCGGTTTATATTGAAGAGGCTCTCAGTTCCAGGACTCTTCACGCAGGCTCCACCATGACGAACGCCAGACCGGAAAAAGTGGCTGACATATTTAACGTGTTTGATGCACTTATCCGCTTTTATGAAAGTAAGAACCTGAGAAATGATTATAATTTCGAACTGGAGTATTTTGTCGGAAAGGTTCTTCTGTGCAGTTCACTTAACAGGATCGGTTTTGTAAAGGGATTTGGTTCCAGACGTAAACTTGTAAACAGGACGCATGAATTCCTTCGAAGGAATGTTCCGGAGTTCAGGAAAAATCCTTACATCAGAAGCGGTGCAAAGGGATATTATCTGAAGCATTACAACAAGCTTTTTATGAACCTGATTGCCGAGATGCTCAGGCTGAGATTTATCATAAAAAGAGACTACAACACCTGACGAATAATTGCCGTTTTAGTATTCGATGTCAAAAAATTTAATATTTCTAAGTAAAAAATTGACATTTATTCTGAAGTACGTATAATTAAAAAGGTTGGGCTTTTTTTATGTCAGTATCTGTGATAATGGCTACCTACAACGGGGCTGAGTATATCGAAGAGCAGCTGGACACGATACGTGAACAGAGCAGATCCGCGGATGAACTGATAGTCTGTGACGATGGTTCAACCGATAATACGGTTGAGATAGTACGGGAATATATCTCCCGGCACGGCCTCGATGAAAAATGGCGTGTTTATGTAAATCCCGATAACCTGGGGTTTGCAAACAATTTTAACCATGCGGCTTCTTTGGCAACGTGTGATCTTATCCTTTTTTCGGATCAGGATGACAGATGGGATCCGGAGAAGATCGCTGTTATGGAGAAGATCATGCAGGAGCATGAAGATTGCTCGGTTCTTTGCTCCGATTATCTTCCGTGGGCTCCCGAAGATCCGACATTCAAGGCTCCGAAGAATATCAGGGATAAAATGCCTGATAACGGTATTCTTGAGAAGATCAAACTGGGAAACCGGAGTCTGTATATAGGAGCCATCGGATGCTGTATGTGCGTCAGAAAGACATTTTTTGACAGAGCAGAGCAGTTTTGGTTTGACGGATGGGCTCAGGATGACCGGATGTGGCGGCTTGCACAGTGTGCGGACGGATTGTATGTACTTCACCGCAATCTTGTATGGCACAGGATTCATGCCCACAATACTTCAACATTCGGAAATTATCATAACAGGGCAAAAAGGGCAGAACTGTTTAGGAATATGCTCTTTGCCTGTGAGCAATCCGAAAAAGCGGCTAAAGAGTTTTCGGCCTCTGCCGGGGATATGAAAATACTTTCTTCTCACACCATGATGATGAAAAGAAGATGTGAGATGCTGGAGAACAGAAAGCCCGGTCATGCTTTGAAACTGATAAAGTTCCTTAAGTATTACCAAAATTACAGATCTTATCTGATCGATCTGTATTGTCTGAGACAGTCCTGATTTTTACAAACAAAAAATGTCTGACGGACAGAAAGGGGAGAGTGCAAATATGCCTATGAAAAAACGTATAGCGCTGATTTTGGGCGTGGCGGTCGTTGCTGTGATTGGTGTGTATGCGTTCGGACACTTTCGTCCCGCTGAGCCGGAGCAGAATCAGGATGGATCGGCTGAGGTGACCGGGCAGGTTGCTGAAGATGATACGGATGTTGCCGATCTGTCTGTTATGGAGGCTGTTGTGAATCCCGGCGAAGTCACGGCACCTGTGACTGCGGTTTCTGACGCGACGACCGATGAGGTTCCTGCTCAATATGACTCGGGCTCTGAAGATGTATCGGATGAAAAGCCGGGAGTTGATCCTGAAATTGACCCCAATGCAGTCACCGTACAGTCTGTTTCACAAGATAAAGATCACCAGCCAACTAACGTTCTAAACGTCACGAGGCAGCCAACAGATTATAATGTTATTCCTGACAGGTATAACTGTGGAGCGTGGGGTGGCTTTACGAAGGTCCTTGCAAGCGATACGGTTAATGGGATCGTTCTGCAGGAGAACGAAGGAATCAATTCGTTTGATTTCTTAACAAGAAATACTGATATCTCGGGGGAGATCTACTTTAGCGGTTATGATTTTTCTGACTATATTGTCGAAATCTATAACTCCGATCTGATCGATCGCGATATCACACTCGTATTTGAAAATTGTAAATTTTTCATTTTCAGATCGCTTTCACCTTATCCCAGGGTAAAGCTGGTATTTAAAAACTGTACATTTAACAGTTTCTACGGAAGCTGCGCGGATTTTACATACTGTAAGTTCGGTGGGTACTATAGGGACGGTCTTGTTCCGTATCATGATATTTCCGTAAAGTATTGTTATTTCAGCAATTTTTCAAGTCAGGATCCTGCAGGTGCGGGTTATCATTCGGACGGAACCCAGATCTACGGAAAAGAAGGCATTCTTGCCGAAAATATTAAATATGAGTTTTGCCGTTTTGAAGTACCCTGGATCCCGGGATCGAATGCGATCAATGCTTGTATAATGCTTCAGCTGGAATTCAGCAGCGGAAAAAATATCTCATTTACGAATTCCATCTGTAACGGAGGCGGATATACGATCTATGCCACATCCAAGGATAAGGGATTTGAATATTACCGGAATGTTGTTATATCAAATATTTCGGTAGGACAGTCACGAAAGTACGGAGCGGTTTGTCCGAATGTAGCGGCAGGCGTGGAGATTTCCAATGTAATCGATATAGGTGATCTTTATGTCGCAAGTGTATGGAAGGGAAGCGGAAAAACGCATTTATCTGTGACCAATGATACCCTTCAGGACAGATTGCTTGTTGTTTATGCGGATGGGGTGAGATATGAATACGTCATTCCCGCAAGCAGAGGTGGCAAGGATAGTTATTTCGATCGTTTTGAGGACTATCCCATAGATATTGATATCTGCATTGAAGCGGATTGCAAGTACGTGGCATGCTTTGATGCAACCACAGGCACATATAATCAGATTCGGTTTGTTACATGGGACGGAAGTGACAGTGTTTCAATCCCGTTGTAAATAAATAAGAGGAAAAAGATTAGAACGGAGAGGCTATGGATCAGGAGAAAAAAACAGTTCAATTGTACGAAAACAGAAGCCAGACAGTCAGTGCTGCAATTGATAAGATAGCAGTCGATCTTATCAATAAGAGCAATAACCAATCACAGGTTCTGCTGTTTACCGGTTGTTCACCCCTTGCGGGTACAACCACAACCTGTATCGGTATCAGTATTGCTGTAGCTGCCGGAAAGCGCAAAACGATCCTTGTGGATTGCGATGTGAGAAAGTCGGCAAGATACAAGAAGCTGAATGATAATGTTGACAGCGGCCTGGCAGATTTTTTGATTGCTCCGGGAGAAGTTTCGGATGCGGGAATCGAGAAGATAACCTATTCTTCCAATATTGAAAATCTGTCTTATATTCCCTGCGGTGAATGTGATGTCAATCCGACACGTATTCTTTGCTCAGTTAAGATGAAGGAGCTGGTAGAGGCACTTCGCAAGAAGTACGATTACGTAATCCTTGATTTCCCTTCAATCAATATCGTTCCCGATGCAAAGGTTATGTTCGGAGTAGCAGACGGTATCATAACAATAGCTGCACTGGGTGAGACCAGAAAGGGCCAGATCAAGAACACAAAGAGGATGCTGAAGGATTATCCTGACAGATATTATGGCATGATCATCAATAAGATCGAAGGTGATCAATATAAGAAGAATGTTAAGGATTATGATTACTACTTTGTCAATGCTAAGGGTGAACAGCACCTTCAGGAAAACATTGCGGACAAAATGAAGAAAAAAGGAGCACATTAAGCGATGAAAATAAGAATTAAAGCTTTCACGATTCTCTTATTGGTTTTGATGCTTGCAATCCCCAATACTGTCCATGCGGTTGAGTTTAATCCGGGTTCTTGGGTTGAAAGTGCCCACGTTATCGTGGAATCATACAGCGTCACCAATGAAAGGATCAATCCCGGAGAATCCTTTGTACTTACTGTAATTATAAAAAATGCCAGCAAAAGTGTAGTTGCAAGAGATACGCTGGTTGAAATAACCAATCCTTCAGGCGTAGCGCCGGAGTATGGTAAGGTAGCCGAGTTCTTTATCGGTGATCTTCAGCCCGAAGAGACACAGACCCTGGAACTGAAATATAATTCATGGCCTTCGATCTATTCGGATACATTGGATTTCTATGTCACCATTGCAACTTCAGACAGAAGTCATACCACCACGCTGAGAATTCCTGCCGGAACAGAAGAGCCGTTTGCAATTCTTTCGTCCGAGATTCCCGACACAGGCAAGCAGTATGACAGCATTTCCACATCACTGACATTCAAGGCACTTGGAGAAGGTAACGTAACGGACGTTGCTTACATTGTCAAAGTTGACGGTGAGGAAGTGGCTACTTCTTCCATCGGAATCATGAAGCCGGGAGCAACCAAGAATTCAGCGGTTGCATTTACCATTTCGGAAGCCGGACAGCACACGATTGAAGTAGTCATCAGATATGCCGATCCTGCAGGTCAGGTATATTATATGGAGGTCGGCAGACAATCTATCACCATTCAAAAAGGTGAAAACCCGCAGAACCCCACGGGAGATGCCGATTATGTCAGAAGAGACGCTGCCGAACCTAATTATGTCGGAATGGGAGCTTTGGCTGCCGTCGTTGTTATTCTGTTCTTTACTTTAGTGATTATTTTGAAGAAGAAGTGAGGTTGAACGGATTATGAGGTTAGAAGTTAAAGAATTGGAACTGGCTGATTACGATCTGCTGGAAAACATAAAAGCTGCTTTTTACAGATTGTGGAAGCTTAAAAGTGCTGTTTTTGTTATGACGCTCATTGGTCTGGTGTTGTCGTTTATATTTGTCAGTTTTGTAGGCGTAAGGACGAATTATAAGGCAACATCTACCATATTCAGTGCTGCTTACGGATCAATTTCAGAATCAAACGTTGGTGTATCGGCAATGAATACATACAGCAACCTGCTTAACAGTAACCGTGTATGTGAAAAAGCTGCTGCGGAGCTTAATAATGCTCTTTACACTGCAGATGTTCTGAAAACTATGGTTGAGGAAGAAGATATCATCATCAGTGGAGCGAGCGCAAATTCTAAATATTTCGGATATAAGATTGATCTGGTAGCGATTGCCGAAGATCCTTCAGATGCGGTAAACATTGCCAACGCTATGGCAAATGCATTCGTAGTTGAGATCAACGATATTGTCGGAGGCGGAACTCTTCAGGTGCTGGATGAGGCAAGAGAAGTAGAGGAGTCCAAGAATATAAGCGTGGTTCTGGTCGCACTTATTTTCTCCGGAGTTATGTTCGTATTTGCATCATTGCTTGTTTTTGCAAAAGAGTTCTTCTCTGAGAAGGTTTATACGATCGCTCAGTGTGAACAGAATAATGATCTTGTCCTTGGGCTGATCCCCAATGTTAAGGAAAAAGGCATTATATGAAAATAATCTTTGGTGCCTCCTCCGGGGGGCACCTTGAACAGCTTATGATGCTTAAGCCGTTAATGCTGAAACATGACAGCATACTCCTCACGGAGAAGACTGAATATGGCATAAAATTTGATGATGTTAAGACATTTTATGTCAGTCAGATCAACAGGAAAGAGCTTCTTTTCCCTTTTAAATTCATCGCAAATGCCTGTAAATGTCTGGTCATCATCATCCGGGAGAAGCCGGATGTGATGATCACTACGGGAGTTCTTGCTATGATACCTTGTGCGCTTCTGATGAAGGCTCTGGGAAAGAAACTGATCTATATCGAGTCTTTTGCAAAGGTGACATCGCAGACTCTCAGTGGCAGGCTTTTGTATAAATACGCCGATCAGTTTTATGTTCAGTGGAAAGAAATGCTCGAATTTTATCCGAATGCCATTTATAAAGGCGGAATTTATTAGGATCTCTCATGATTTTTGTTACTTTGGGTTCACAGAAGTTTCAGTTTGACCGATTGCTGAAAAAACTTGATGAACTGATCGATAAAGGCATAATCACTGATGAAATCTTTGCCCAGATCGGTGCAAGTACTTATATGCCTCAGAAATATAAGTATACCCGTTTTATGGACAGGGAAGAGTTTTCCAAATGTATTGAAAATGCTTCTCTGATAGTGACACACGGAGGCACCGGTGTGATCATAGGAGCTGTGAAGAAAGGAAAAAAAGTCATTGCGGTTCCCAGGCTGGCAAAATACGGTGAGCATGTGGATGATCATCAATTACAGCTTCTTCATCAGTTCGATGAACTTGGAATTATCTGTTCCTGCTATGAACTGGATAGATTGGACGAGTGCCTTAATGAAGTCCGGAACAAGACATATAAACCCTATGTGTCTAATACACAGGCGATCATCGATTCTATTGAAGATTTTCTCGAGATGACAGAGAAACACTCGTAAACATTCATCTGATTGGAGTGAAAAATTGGAAACATCAAGTAAGAAACTTACTTTGTATGATATACCGGAATTTGTTGAACCGGAATTGCGGAAATTGAGAGGGTTGTACTGTGTCAATCTTTTTCTGCTTGCCGCACTCTATTTGATGCCCCAGTATTTTGGCATACATATAGGTTATGATATTACCTGCACGAGGTTTGCCAATGTGCTTTTGGTCGTGTACATACTTTTTAATCTGAAAGTAGTTCTGGTGTTCGTGGATAATATGAACAAGTGCGCCGTGACATTTCCGTTATTCGCATATCTGTTTGTAGCATTATATACCGCGATTTTCAGAGCGGATATCAATGCGTTCATGATGGTATTTCTTGAGATCCTGACTTTCTATATGCTGCTATTCGGCATAAGATATGTTATCGGTGTTATCAGGTCAATCAAGGTAATTTTATTCTGTGCATATTTTCTGGGATTTTACGGTTTCGTGGAATATGCGGCAAACCATTCTCTTTACCTTCAGTTTCTCTCCACTGTACCTAATACAGTCAGCAATGTATACAGATCGGGACATTACAGGATCATGGGTCCTTGCGGACATCCGCTGGGCTTTGGACTTCTGTTGCTTCTCTTCCTGGCGATCGCCTGCTACGATATTGACAGGGATGAGATGTATCTGTTTAAGAGACCTGTTCTGCTGATCGTACTGTTTATGGATATTTTCTTCACCGGATCCCGATCCACGTTGGGATTGGCGGTGTTTGAGATCGCAGCCATCCTTCTTTTCAGTGGGGTCAAGAATATAAAGAAATCTCTTGTTGTTCTGCTCGTGCTGGTGATATTTGTCGGAGCATTTCTGTTCATAAACAGGAACAACAGCTTTGGCCAATATCTTATGATGCAGATCGCCAGTGTTATCGACACTGCTCTCGGTACAAGATACTCTGAACAGTTTGGAGCGGAAATAGGAAGACTTGACAGCAGTGAGGAATACAGAAGATATCTTCCCGAGATATTTAGTTTGGAATGGCTTAATCCGATACTGGGACGAGGCGTCAAGAGGACATTTGGAGCTGAATTTTATGGTCCGGACGGGTCGTGGGTAGTTATTAAGTCAGTTGATAATTACTATGTCGCTCAGTATATCAAATACGCATACCCCGGACTGTTTACCTATCTTTTGTTTATCATAACCGCTGTGGTGACGCTCTTTAGGAATGCGTATCGATTCAGATGTGCTCTGTTTTCACTGATCGCCATCGCTTTGACTATTTATTTTATTAATCTGTGGTGGGTGGATGCTCTGCAGACATTAAAATTCGTTTATGCTTTTCTGGCGTTGACGTTTGCTGCGATCATACATTTAAAAAAGATCTCAAAAGAAGCACAGATCGTCTAGGTAAAAGAATATGTTACATATGTTCTTGAGCTATTGCAAATCGCATATTTATGATATTCATTCACTCCTGGTCGGAACGATAATCTTTTTCCTGATCTATGTCTGGAAGGGATCCATCGATAAGATGATCGAGGGATGGGTAAATAAGCGCTATTCCGATCGCACACAGGACCGTCAAAGGGCTGTCACGAGAAGAGTATGGGGATTGATCTATATTTTGGTTATTCTGCTTGCGTTTCTGTTATTTACCGCTGTGTCAGTTATATCCCCGCTCGTACATAATTCGGTTCCTGCAAGCATTATAAGTGCATCCTTTGCGATTACGGAATTGGAATTCTATAAAACGTTCATTCAGAAAAAAAGGTGAGGGATATATGGATTTCTATGTTATTCTGCTTACCGGCAGCATATGCTTTGTGCTTATGGCTATTCTGAAACTGATAATGAGAAAAATGATCGCAAGCGGCGGATCGGGTGTTTCCGATAAAGCGCTGGCGACCTTTGCTTATGTGGTCGTCTTTATATTCTGCATCATCGTATATGCGGTCATACTGAGATATTTGGGAAACTTTCATATTGCAAGCCTTCATTTTAAGCTTTGCTATGTGATCAAGGCATGGACGGTTTCGGTTGCGCTGAATTCGGTCTTTGAGCATATAATTTAAAATTGTAAACAAGTCCCGATTAGTGTAGAATATCTATGTTTTTCGGGACTTATTTTATTTGTAAGGAGATTATGTCATGAAGCTCGGAATCGTGGGATTACCCAATGTAGGAAAGAGTACTCTTTTCAATTCAATAACAAAGGCGGGAGCGCAGGCTGCGAACTTCCCGTTCTGTACCATAGATCCCAATGTGGGCGTTGTAGCCGTTCCCGATGAAAGGATCGAGAAGCTGGGCAAGCTCTACAATACCAAGAAGGTTACACCTGCAACCATAGAGTTCGTCGATATCGCAGGACTCGTAAAGGGTGCGTCAAAGGGTGAAGGTCTAGGAAACCAGTTCCTTGCCAACATACGTGAAGTGGATGCGATCGTGCATGTTGTAAGATGCTTTGATGATGACAATGTCATTCACGTTGACGGAAGCGTTGATTCCATAAGAGATATCGAGACTATTAATCTTGAGCTCATCTTTGCGGACCTTGAAGTTCTCGAGAAGCGTATCGCCAAGGTCGCCAAGACCGCGAGAATGGACAAGACGGCTGCAAAGGAACTTGACCTGCTTGAAAGATTTAAAGCTCACCTTGAGGCCAATAACGCCGCGAGGAGCCTTGTTACCGATGATGAGGATGAAGCAAAGCTTCGCAAAGAGTTCAATCTTCTTACCGACAAGCCCGTTATCTATGCGGCAAATGTAGAAGACGGAGATCTTGCCGATGACGGAGCATCTAATGATCAGGTAAAGAAGGTAAGAGAGTTTGCCAAGAATGAAGGCTCGGAAGTTTTCGTCATCTCTGCGAGAACGGAAGAAGAGATCTCCGAACTCGATGATGAGGAAAAGAAAGAATTCCTCGATGCACTCGGTCTCAGGGAATCCGGACTCGATAAACTCGTAAGAGCAAGCTATGATCTTCTCGGACTTATGAGCTTCCTTACCGCAGGAGAGGATGAGTGCCGTGCATGGACCATTAAGAAGGGAACCAAGGCTCCCCAGGCTGCGGGAAAGATCCATACAGATTTTGAGCGCGGCTTCATCAAGGCTGAGGTCATCAATTATCAGGATCTTCTCGACAACGGCTCGATCGCGGCAGCCAAGGAGAAGGGCATTGTCCGTATCGAAGGCAAGGAATATGTCGTACAGGACGGCGATGTCATCCTGTTCAGGTTTAACGTATGATGAATGCAACCGATATTTCATTCCCACATCTTCATCTGTACTTAAGGAATGTTCCCGACGGAATAAATCTGTTCGGTTTTGAGATCAAGCTCTATGCCATATGCGTAGTGCTCGGAATGTTTGCGGGAGGTTATCTTGCGGCGTGGATAGCAAAGCGCGAGGGATGGAGCAAGGAGATCATCTGGGACTTTTTCTTTTACGGAGTGTTCTTCGGAGTACTCGGTGCCCGCATCTACTATGTGATCTTCTCGTGGGAATATTATAAGGATAATCCCATAACGATTCTCAACATTAGGCAGGGCGGACTTGCGATATACGGCGGTGTCATTGCCGCATTCGCAACGGTGTTCATTTACTGCCGTATCAAAAAGCTGAACGGTCTGAGACTCCTCGATACCTGTGTGCCCGGACTGATACTCGGACAGGCATTCGGAAGATGGGGCAATTTCTTCAACCGCGAAGTGTTCGGAGAATACACGGACAATTTTTTGGCTATGAGGCTTCCGGTAGCAGCCGTAAGAGCCAGGGATATAAGCGAAAGCATTAAGGCTCATATGGCGGCGGGTGACAATTTCATCCAGGTGCATCCGACATTCCTGTATGAAAGCCTCTGGAACGTAGGAGTAGTGATACTGCTCGTGCTCCTCGGTAAAAAGAGAAAATTCTACGGCGAGATCGGACTTATGTATCTTATAGGGTACGGAGTGGGAAGATTCTGGATAGAAGGAATCCGTACCGATACGCTGTTCATACCGGGCACAAGCCTTGCCGTATCGCAGGTTCTGGCGGCTGTCATGGTCGTAGGAAGCATAGTGATCGACATTGTAGTAAGATATTTCATTTCCAAGGGAAAATTAAAATCTATTATTTTTTGCCCCACCGATTCCCACTAAAAACAAAATCTTGTAGTGTCTGTTAAAACCGACTCCCAAAATGTAGATTTTGGGAGTCTTTTTTTGTCAATTTTTACCCAAACAAAATTTTAAGAAATATTAATAAATTGCTTGCAAATCGTTAAAATATTGGTTATTATCATATTGTCGTGGGAAAGAGTGGGCAAAATACCCCATAAAGTGGGAAAAACAGGAAACCACAAGAGAGATATAAAACCTGCCCAATCCCTCATAAACAGTGGATTTTTCGGAGATCAGCATCGATGACCGGTCTTATCGGCGAATACAACAGAACAATAGACGCCAAGGGCCGTATGTCCGTACCTTCCAAGTTCACTGCGATCCTGGGAGATTCTTTCGTTATTTCAAAGGGTTTTGACGGGTGTCTCGTGATCTACACGGACGAAGAGTGGGAAGATTTTTCCGCAAAGCTTAAAAGCCTTTCCAACGCGGACAGAACAGCACGTGAACTTAAGAGATTCTTCGGATCGGGTGCTTCAAGGGTGGACATTGATGCCCACGGAAGAGTTCTCGTTCCTTCATCGCTTATAGAATATGCGGGACTTTCCAAGGACGTAACGATAGTCGGTACGGCGGACGGAAGAGCGGAGGTCTGGGATTCGGACAAGTGGAATTCGCTTAATGATGATGTAAGTCCCGAAGAAGCAGCTCAGAGCCTTTTTGAAAAGGGAATCATTCTTTAACAGATGGAATTCAAACACACCTCGGTTCTGCTAAACGAAACAATAGGTTCATTGATGGTCCGCCCTGACGGAATTTACCTGGACGGTACTCTCGGCGGGGCGGGCCACTCCTCCTTGATCGCTTCAAAACTAACGACCGGTCATCTGTACGGATTTGACCAGGATGAAGATGCGATAAAGGCGGCAAGCGAAAGGCTTGATGAATTTAAGGATAAGGTAACGGTTATAAGGGACAACTACCGCAACGCAGTAAGGATCCTTAAGGAAATGGGCATCACCGGAGCGGACGGCATCATGCTTGACCTGGGAGTCAGCTCCTATCAGTTCGATAACGGCGACAGAGGATTTTCCTACAACACCGACGCACCCCTCGATATGAGAATGGACACGAGGAAGGATCTTACCGCGGCGGTGATAGTAAATGAATATCCGGAAGAAGAGATCAGAAGGATATTAAGAGATTACGGAGAAGAAAAGTTTGCACCGCAGATTGCGGCAAACATCGTAAAGGCAAGAAGTAAGGGCAGGATTGAGACCACATTCGGGTTGAATGAGATCATCAAAAACTCGATACCCGCCAAGTTCAGGGCAAACGGCCATCCTTCGAGGCAGACCTTCCAGGCGCTCAGGATCGCATGCAACGAAGAACTAGATGTGCTTGAAACATCGCTCGACGATATGGCGGATTTCCTGAATCCCGGCGGAAGACTCAGCATCATAACCTTCCATTCGCTTGAAGACAGGATAGTAAAGAACGCATTTAAGAGATTTGAAAATCCCTGCATATGTCCTCCGAATTTTCCGAAGTGCGTATGCGGAAAAGTATCAAAGGGAAAAGTAATAACAAGAAAGCCCATCATACCGACGGATGAAGAGATAGAAGATAATCCGAGATCCAGAAGCGCAAAGCTCAGGGTATTTGAAAGGGTATAAAGCAATACAAAATGTAAGAACTCTATGAAGAACGGATTCTTCAGTTAACAGAGGGGGAAACGGAAATGGCAATCAGAACATCATATTCGGATTTTGTACAGGGAACCGCAGTCAGGAAGGAAGCTCCTGCAAGACCTTATGTGCGCCCCGAAGTACGCAAGGCACCCAAAAAGAAGGTTGCGAGAAGAAGACTTTCTCTTCCCGTTGTTCTTTCTGCTGGACTTGCTATTGTTTCTTTTGCCGTTTGCGCATTTTTAATGGTAACATATGTAAGGCTCAGAAGTGATCTTACCGAGATCAGCAGAAGCGTTACCGCCAAGAGAAGCGAGCTTTCAAGCATGATCTCAAGAAACGATGCAGAGTATAACAGGATCATGGCAAGTGTCGACCTGTCGGATATCGAAGCGATCGCAAGAGGCGAGCTTGGTATGACTTATGCCGATGAAGGCCAGATCTGCTTCTATTCCGGAGAGACCGGTGATTATATGAGAAGATACAGTGACTGAGGCTGACGTATGGCTTTAAAAAAGAAAAAAAAGAAAAGTGATTCCAGAGGAACATTCACAGCAAGGCAGTTAAGATTCTACAAGCTGAGTATGTTACTTCTGGTTTTACTCGTTATATTGGTATTTCTTTCGATAAGGCTTGTAAAGATCGTCCACGATCACGGAGAAGATTATCAGAGAATAGTTTTATCCAACCAGAGATATGACTCCATCATCATCCCCTTCAGAAGAGGGGATATTGTTGATTCAAAGGGAACCATTCTTGCAACGAGTGAGAAGGTATATAACCTTGTCGTGGATGCATCCGTAATGATGACATATGACGACAACAGATATCTTGAACCTACGCTCAACGCACTCGGGCAGTGCTTTCCCCAGATTGACATTGCGGAACTCAGGGCGTATGTGACCAACAATGAGAGCAGCCAGTACCGCATTCTGGCAAAGAGACTTACCTATGGCGAGATCAGTGAATTCCTGAATATGCAGGAAAACAATTCGTATATCCGCGGAGTCACTTTCGAAGAAGAGTACAGAAGAGTTTATCCCATGGGCAATTCATGTTCCACCGTTCTGGGATATACGATCGGAAACAGTAACTCGGGCGGAAAATACGGACTTGAGGAATTCTACGAATCCGTTCTTACCGGAACCGACGGAAGAGAGTACGGATTCCAGAATGAAGATGCCACTCTTGAAAGAACCATCAAACCTGCGGTCGACGGATACACCATTCATACGACCATTGATGCGACCATACAGGGAATAGTCGAGAAGCATTTAAACGAATTCAACGAGACATATAAGAATAATTACCGTCAGGGCAACGGTGCTGAAAATCTGGGATGCATCATCATGGATATCAATACCGGCGAGATACTTGCCATGGCTGATTTCCCCACATACAATCCCGGCGACTATATGAACACAGATCCGCTCATCGGTTGCAACTATTATGAAGCGGTAGAAAATGCGGGCGGATACATCGAGTACAGAAAATCTCCCGAGACGATCACCCAGGAAATGCTCGATCAGATGTCTTCCGACCAGATCAATGTCAATCTTTACAATCTCTGGAAGAACCAGTGCATAAGCTATACTTATGAACCCGGATCGACTGCAAAACCTTTTACCGTTGCAGCTGCTCTGGACTGCGGAGCCATAACGGGTAACGAAGTATATACCTGTAACGGAGCTCTCCAGGTTTCGAATTATTTTATCAAGTGCCATACTTATGATTCCGGCGGAGACGGCGTTGTCACCGTACAGGATTCGATAGCATGGAGCTGTAACGTGGCACTGATGAAGATCGCACAGTCTCTCGGCACCGAAAATATGTGCAAGTATCAGAGAGTATTCAACCTCGGACTTAAGACGGGTATCGATCTTGCGGGTGAAGCAAGAACGGAAACCCTCGTATATAATCCTTCGACCATGGGCCCGGTAGACCTTGCGACCAATTCGTTCGGTCAGAACTTCAACGCGACCATGATCCAGATGATCGCCGGATTTTCATCCCTTATAAACGGCGGATATTATTACGAGCCTCATCTTGTAAGTTCGATAACGGATTCGAACGGAGCCGTCATTCAGACCATAGAACCCAGAGTGCTTAAGCAGACTGTATCGGAATCGGTATCCGAGAGAATGAGACAGTACTGCAGAGCTACCGTTATGGAAGAGGGCGGATCCAGACGAAGCGGAAGGAACGCAAGACCTTACGGATACGCGATTGGCGGAAAGACAGGAACCGCACAGACCATTCCCCGTGAGACAGGACAGATCGTTATCTCCTTTATGGGCTATGCTCCCGCGGACGATCCCCAGATAGCTATCTATGTTGTTATAGACAGACCCAATTTTGCAAAGCAGGACAACGTCAAATATGCATGTCTTCTTTGCAGGGATATTCTTCAGGAAGTACTTCCCTATATGGGTATCTATATGACTGAACCTCTTACCGATGAGGAGATCAAGTATCTTGAAGAAAAGCAGCTCGAGAATACTCTCAGATATACCCAGGGCGGAGATTCACAGGATGCCGAACCCGGAACTGAGGATCCTTACGAGGAAATAGAACTTACCGAGATCACGGATTCAACGGGTGAGACGGCAAGCGTTTATCCCAGATGGATGTCATATCCGATCGATGAAAGAACAGGTTACAGAGTCGGACCCGACGGAAAGTATTATGATGCCGATACCGGTGAACTTGCCGTTGAATCGACCACAATACTTGACGATACAATACCCGTCAATGAGAATCTTGACGGAAGCTCGCAGACTAATTAATTCTAGCTGATGGCAAATACGAAAACCGGAAAACAGAATAAGGTTGTCAGCATGAACAGCCGCACATGGAAGGACAGTGCCGATAGTTTCAAGGAATATCTTGAAACGGATATCGACTTTAACCTTGTATTCATCGTGCTCTTTTTGATAGGCTTCGGACTGCTCATGGTCTATTCCGCATCATCGTATATTGCTCTCAGGGATCACGGAAGCAGTGCTTACTTTTTCAAAAAGCAGATCACCGCTGATGTTCTCGGTCTGTTCTGCATGGTCGTAACTCTTTTTATTCCCATCAAGAGAATAATCAATCTTCCTCACATCAAGAAGATGCTTTATATCGTCGCGATCGGAGTGATATTCCTTGTAATTCCGTTCGGCATCGAATCACACGGTGCAAGAAGATGGATACAGGTTCCCTTTATCGGAGGAAATCTCCAGCCCGCAGAGATCACTAAGCTTTTCATGATCCTGTTCCTTGCTGCAATGATCAATGCAATGGGTAATGCATACATATCCTCATGGAAGGGATTCGGATTCTGCATGGGTCTTACCTGTGTTGCTTCCGGACTTCTTTATACGATCACCGATAACTTAAGCTCCGCGCTTATTGTTTTCTGCATTGCATTTGTAATGTGCTTTGTAGCTTCATCCGATTTCAAGAAATACCTTTTTTTCGTCGCAGCGGGACTGGCCGCGGCGGCGGGAATCATAGCGTATGTATCATCGAATGATTCCGCATCGGAAGGATCGTTCAGACTTACCAGAATTTCTTCATGGCTTCACCCCGAGAATTCTACGGAGACATCCGCACATCAGATGCTTCAGGGACTTTATGCAATCGGAAACGGCGGATGGTTCGGAAGAGGACTCGGTCAGAGCGTACAGAAGATAACGGTTCTTCCCGAGCCTCATAATGATATGATCTTTGCGGTCATATGCGAAGAACTCGGGATCATAGGTGCCATATCACTTATGATCATGTTCGCACTTATGATCTACAGGATGCTTCTTATTGCTAGAAATACCAAGGACAGATTTAATTTCCTTGTTGTTACCGGTGTCATGGCACACTTTGCGATACAGGTTGTTCTTAACATTGCGGTTGTTACAGGTTCCATTCCCAACACCGGTGTTTCGCTTCCCTTCATCAGCTACGGCGGATCTTCAGCTCTTTTCCTTCTTATCGAGGTCGGACTCGTCCTCAATATAGACAGGGTCAACAGAGCGGAAAGCAGGAGAGGATGAGCGGCAGAAAGGGCAAGGCGGCACGCAGGCTGATGCTTCCTTTGCTCATTTTCCTTATCATATTTGCCTGTGTTTTGGGAATTGCATATTTTCTTGAGATATACAGGGTGGATCCTGCCAAGATCTATGTTGACGGCAATACCCACTACTCCAATCAGGAGATCATAGATATCGTAATGACGGGACCTTTGGGAGATAATTCCATAGTCCTTTCACTCAAGTATAAAAACAGAAAGATTACCGATGTTCCTTTTGTAGATGCCATAACCGTAGAGGTTATCTCATCGGATTCCATAAGGATCAGGGTTTTCGAAAAAGCACTTGCGGGATATGTAAAGTATCTGGACAGATATATCTATTTTGACAAGGACGGATGCGTTGTTGAAAGCTCCGATGTGCTCACAAAGGGAATCCCCCAGGTTACCGGCATCAATTTCTCGGGAATACAGGTCGGAAAACCGCTTACAACGGAAGAAACCGACATCTTCTTAAGGACACTCGACCTGACTAAGCTTCTTGAAAAATATGAGTTGACCGCGGACAGGATCCATTTCCACGGAAACGGCGAAGTTACCGTGTATTTCGGGAATATAAGGGTCGATCTCGGAACTGATGACAAAGGCATAGAAGACAAGGTCATGCTCCTCGGAACATTCCTTCAAAGAGTCGAAACGCTCAGCGGAGTGCTCGATATGGAAGAGTACAACGAAGAAGGAATATATGTATTTAAGCCCGATACGGACGAATAATAACGGTAGTTATCCACATTAAGAGTTGAAAATATAGTGTTTTTAAAGTATTATGGTACAGAATGTAGACATTTTTTAGGAGGACAAAACCTTGTACGAGATAAAAGAGTCCACAAAGCCTAACGGAAAAGCAAGAATTATCGTTGTAGGTGTCGGCGGTGCCGGCAACAACGTTGTAGACAGAATGATAGAAGACGGAGTCACAGGCGTAGAGTTTGTGGCAATGAATACTGACCTTCAGGACCTTGAGCTTTCACTCGCTCCCGATAAGGTTCCCCTCGGAGAAAAAGAAACCCAGGGTCTCGGCGCAGGTGCCGATCCCGAAGTCGGCGAAAGAGCTGCTCAGGAAAGCATCGATGAGATAAGAGAGCATCTTAAGGATGCAAATATGGTATTTATCGTCTGCGGAATGGGCGGCGGAACCGGAACAGGTGCAGCTCCCGTCATCGCACACGAAGCAAGGGAACTCGGTATCCTTACCGTTGGTGTTATGACCACTCCCTTCACTATTGAAAGAGCAGTAAGAAGAGAAAATGCCCAGATGGGTATTGCCAAGATCCGTGACGATCTCGACACCATTCTCGTTATTCCCAATGACAAGCTTTTCAATCTTGCCAGCAAATCCACTCCCATCAAAACAATGTTCAAGCTTGCTGACGAAGTAGTCAAGCAGGCTGTTCGCGGTATAACCGATATCATCAATGAAGACGGAGATCTTAACCTTGACTTTGCCGATATCAAGAAGGCAATGAAGGATAAGGGAACGGCACTTATCGGAATCGGAGAAGCTGAGGGCGAAGGCAGAGCGGTTGCCGCTGCAAAGGCTGCTGTTGAGAGCAAGCTCCTCGACTCCAAGATCAATTCCGCAAATGCGATCATCGCTAACGTTGTCGGTAATGTTACTGCCGGTGACATCATGGAGATCGACGAATACTTCCACGATCTTGTCGGCGACAGAGTTGATTTCTTCCTCGGTATGCGTAATGATGAAAGCCTTGGCGACAAGATCAGTGTCACCATTATCGCTACCGGTATTGACGACGGTATGCCTACAGGCGGATTTGTTCCCCGCAGCATTCCCGCACAGCCCAGATACGGAACGGCTAACATTCCTTCCGTTGACAGTATTTCATTCAATCCTTCACCTTCACCCGCTCCTTCGCCCGTATCACGCGAAAGCATCGACAGGCCCGTTTCTCCCATCAGAACGGTCAGCCCTTCGGCTCTCGGAGCATCGGACGGAACCGGTCTTAAGAGCAGAGTAAAGGACGTTCATATGGAGGTTCCTTCTTTCCTTAGGAAAAAGAATGACGAGTGACTTTCTCATTGAGGTGACCCGTGATCAAACGTGAAGACATCCTTCCCATGGGATTCCTGAAAAAATCCGATTTTTCGGGATCCTATGGAGGACTTAGATACAGACTTAAGAAAATATCTGAAACAGTCGCATCGGATTCGGGAGAAGAGCGTAAGGAAGATCATCTGCTTTGCGAGATCTGGCCGGGTCCTTTTAATTATCACACAACCCCTGATGAAGTTAAGATATCGAATAAGTTTTCTTTTGACGAAGACGGTGTGTGCGATGCGATTTCCTGGATGAATGACGAATATGCCAAGGACCCCGGTAAGTGGGAAAAAGCCGCTGCCGATTGGGAAAGCTACCAAGCTTAATCTTTTTGTGAGGAGAACGCCATGAAATGTCCATATTGCGGAAGTGATGATACGAGAGTAATCGATTCCAGACCTGCCGATGATAATTATTCCATCAGAAGGCGCAGGATCTGTGATAACTGTACCAAGCGTTTCACGACATATGAGAAGGTTGAGACCATCCCCCTTATCATCATCAAGAAGGATAATAACAGGGAACAGTACGATCGCGCCAAGATCGAATCCGGTGTGCTCCGTGCCTGCCATAAGAGACCTGTAAGCGCTACCCAGATCACACAGCTTGTCGATGAGGTTGAGAACGAGATCTCTACACTTGAGGATAAGGAGATCCCTTCCCGCATCATCGGTGAGATCGTAATGAAGAAGCTAAAGAATCTCGATGCGGTCGCATATGTAAGGTTTGCATCCGTATACAGAGAGTTCAAGGATGTAGATTCGTTCATGGATGAACTTAAGGGATTCATCGGAAAGAACTGAGTTTTTTCCATCTCCGTATAAATTTGTCAAAGCATTCTGCCGATATATAAAGCGGATAGGTTTTTGACACGGAGGTCATGATATGAGGATAGGGAATTATTTCGATCATTCACAAATATATAACGATTACTCATCTCTGAAGATCCGCGAATCCCTTGCCGAGGTTAAGAAGCCCGAAGAATCAAAGGCTTCCGGGGAAAGCTTAAATGCGGCTTCCGAACAGCCTAAGGCCTATACCGAAAGCGCAGTAAAGCGTGAAAGGCTCCTCGGACTTGAAGATATATCGATAACTTTCAATAAGAATGATGATTTTGATATCATAGGCAAGACAAGCGATATAACCGATCTTGATCTTCAGAAGGCGGTTTCAATATCCAAAAAGGATGACATCCTGAATAACTACAAGGCAGCGGAGAATGCACTTCCCGTATATGCCGGAGAAGACGGAACGGTCATCGCAAAATAATAAGAGCATATGTAGGAGGACAGGTGAAAACCTGTCCTCTTTTTTGAGTCACGGGGACAGTCCCCGTGACTCATTGTGCTTTTACAAGGGTGAACAAGGGGCGGTTCCTGCGTTCACCCCTGTTCCACAACGGCTGTTGATGTTGTATAATAGACGAGGGTTTTGATCTTAAAAAAACATACCCGTAAATAAGGAGCGCTTATGAAAGAGAAAGGCACGTCAGACAACAGTAAAAAAGTATTCTTAGTGATAAAGCTGGTCTTTTTGGCCGCGGTGATCGCACTTATCGTTGCAGGTAAGTTCTGTACCACAGCCGATACGGTCGGAGAAACGGCATGGGCTCTTGTTCCTCCTCTTGTAGCTATTGTACTCGCACTTATCACCAAAGAAGTATACAGCTCTCTTTTCATCGGAATCATTACCGGTGGACTTCTTTATTCCGGATACGCATTCGAGGCCACCATTGATCATGTTTACTCCGATGGCCTTATCTATACGCTCTGTGATCCCGATGACGGTCCGTATAACGTCGGAATCCTCATTTTCCTTGTACTTCTCGGAATTATTGTATGTCTTATGAACCGCGCGGGCGGAAGTGCCGCATTCGGTGAGTGGGCATCTAAACATATCAAGACCAGGGTCGGTGCTCAGCTTGCAACGATCTTCCTGGGCGTACTTATTTTCATAGACGATTATTTCAACTGCCTTACCGTAGGCTCCGTCATGAGACCCGTTACGGATAAGCACAAGGTTTCAAGGGCTAAGCTTTCATATCTTATCGATTCGACAGCGGCTCCCATCTGTATAATTGCTCCCGTATCATCCTGGGCAGCTGCGGTTTCGGGATTCGTGCCCGGTGATGAAAACGGAATCGCTCTTTTTATCAAGACAATTCCTTACAACTTCTATGCGATCCTTACCATCGTCATGATGATCGCGCTTGCGATCTCAGGTACCGATTTTGGACCCATGGCACTCCATGAAAAGAATGCGAAGAATAATGACGATCTCTTTACCACACCCGAAAGACCCTATACCGATTCGGCTAATGAAAAGGTCAGCTCCAAGGGCAAGGTCATAGATCTCGTGATCCCTGTAATTGCTCTTGTTATCTGCTGTATCATCGGAATGATCTATACCGGCGGATTCTTCTCGGGTGAATCATTCATAAATGCATTTGCAAATTCCGATGCATCTGTAGGCCTTGTTTACGGATCCTTCTTCGGACTTATCATTACACTGATCCTTTATCTGGTCAGAAGAGTTCTCAGCTTCAAGGACTGCATGGAATGCATTCCCGAGGGCTTCAAGGCCATGGTCGCTCCCATTCTGATCCTTATCTTTGCATGGACTCTCAAGGAAATGACCAGTTCACTCGGCGCCAAGGAATTTGTAGCCGGACTTGTTGAAAATTATGCAAGCGAAGTGCTCTTTATCCTTCCTTTGATCGTATTCCTGGTTGCCGTATTCCTTTCATTCGCAACCGGTACTTCGTGGGGAACCTTCGGAATCCTTATTCCCATCGTTGTAAACCTTTTCGTCGATTCCGATACCACAATGATGATCATCGCGATGAGCGCATGTATGGCAGGCGCCGTATGCGGAGACCACTGCTCACCGATATCCGATACTACGATCATGAGCTCTGCCGGAGCACAGTGTAACCATCTGAACCATGTTTCGACCCAGATCCCCTATGCACTTACCTGTGCCATCATCTCGGGACTTTGCTACTTTGTTGCCGGATTTATGAGAAATCCCATAGTTCCTCTTTTGATCGGTGCCGTGATCATTTGTCTTATCGCTTTCCTTCCCAAGTATGTAAGCGATAAGAATTAAGACATGATTTGTAATGATCTATCTTGATAACGCTGCAACAACACAGATAGAAGAAACTGCTTTTGATGCCATGCTTCCCTTTTTAAAAGGGGAGTATGGCAATGCTTCTGCCGTCTACGAGCTTGCAAGGGACTCGAAGAGGGCAGTTTTTAATGCCAGGAAACAATGCGCAAATGTGATCGGTGCCGCACCTAACGAGATCTTCTTTACATCGGGAGGAAGCGAATCAGATAACTGGGCTCTCATCGGCGCATATGAAGCATGGAAAAAGAAAAAGAGTGAACATGGGGACCGTTCTTTCGTTCATAGCGGACAGGGATACAGCGGGCATATTATCACCACGGCCATTGAACATCATGCGGTACTCAGATCTGCGGAATACCTCGAATCGCAGGGTGTGGCAGTATCATATCTGAAACCTGACTGTGAAGGTTTTATAAAGCCTGCGCAGGTTCTTGATGCGATAAGGGAAGATACCTTCCTTGTATCCGTAATGACCGCAAATAACGAGATAGGTACTGTTGAGCCTGTTTGTGAGATAGCCGATGCCGTTCACGGAATAAGGAAAGATATCCTTGTTCATACCGATGCGGTGCAGGCATACGGACAGATCTGTCTGGACGGTTATGCCGGCCATGTCGACCTGCTTTCCGCAAGTGCACATAAGCTTGGCGGTCCCAAGGGTGTCGGAATGCTCTATATCAGGGACGGTGTGAAATTCGGACCACTCATCAGGGGCGGAATGCAGGAGAGCGGAAGAAGGGCGGGAACGGAAAATGTACCCGGTATTGTGGGCTTCGGAGCTGCAGCCGAGAACTCTTTTGCAGGATTAGATGCAAAAATCAGTGCAGAAACCGCGCTTCGTGACAGACTGCTTGCAAAAATAGGCGATATAACAGATGTTATTATAAATGGACCGTATGTGGAGGGAGATTCCGCAAAGAGGCTTCCGGGTAACATATCGGTATGCATAAGAGGCATAGAAGGCGAATCTGCGCTCATAATGCTCGACAGGACGGGTATATGCGCATCGGCCGGCTCCGCATGCACCTCAGGCGCAAGAGAGCCTTCTCACGTGCTTAAGGCGATAGGAAGAGCGGATGACGAAGCAAAGGGATCCCTGAGATTTACGCTGTCGCATCACAACACCGAAGAGGAGATAGATAAAGCGGCGGAAATCCTCACAGAGATTGTTTTGAAACTTCGGGAAAGAAACAGATTTTGACATTGCCTAACAGTATTCAGGTTATGGATATGAAGAAAACGGTAGTTGTCGGTATGAGCGGAGGCGTTGATTCATCGGTCTGCGCATACCTTTTAAAAGAACAGGGATATGATGTCATCGGTGTCACCATGCAGATATGGAGACCCGAGAATGCATGTGATGTATCGTACAATGGTGGTTGCTGCGGATTGTCCGCGGTTGATGATGCACGCCGCGTTGCGGAAGTGATCGGAATCCCCTATTACGTCATGGATTTCCGTGAGGAATTCCAGAAGCATGTCATAGATAATTTCACATCGCAGTATGTAAAAGGCAGAACGCCCAATCCATGCATTGAATGCAACAGGCATGTAAAGTGGGAAGCACTATTGCAGAAATCCCGTGATATCGGTGCGGACTTCCTTGCGACCGGACATTATGCGAGAATAACGCAGCTTGAAAACGGAAGATATACCATATCGGCATCTAAGACTGCGGCAAAGGATCAGACCTATGCTCTTTATGCACTGACCCAGGACCAGCTTTCGCATACGCTTCTTCCGATAGGCGAATACGAAAAGCCCGATGTCCGCAGGATTGCGGAAGAGGCGGGACTTCCCGTGGCTCATAAAAAGGATTCCCAGGAGATATGCTTCGTACCCGACGGAGACTACGCATCCTTTATTGAAAAAGAGGATGGCATTGCCGTACCCGGTCCCGGTGATTTCGTTACACCTGACGGAACCTTCATTGCAAAGCACAAAGGCATCACGCATTACACGGTCGGACAGAGACGCGGCCTTGGGGTCGCAGCGGGAGAGCGGATATATGTAACAAATATCGATCCGGCAACAGACCGTGTTACTCTCGGCGCGGACGAAGATCTGTTCACATCCGTTGTGATCGCAGATGATGTGTGCTGGATGGGATTAGAAGGAATTGCTCCGGATGAGAAAGTAAGAGTAAAGGCCAAGATCCGATACAATCACGGCGGGGAAACCGGAGTGCTCGAGAGCGCAGGAGAGGGGAAAGTCAAAGTTTCATTCGACAAACCTGTACGTGCCGCAGCCCCCGGTCAGGCACTGGTTTACTATGATGAAACAGGAACATATATATACGGCGGCGGAACGATAATCTAAATAAACAGCCGTAAGCCACGTTTGCTTTGAAATGCATCATGGCTTAAGACGTTGCCTAATTGCTTATGGATGTAATCGCGTATTATAAATCGGATATGCCCGAGAAGTTCGGAGTGCCTCGCCAGAGCGGACTTGCTCCTCATCTGAAGGGGCGCATTTTGTTCGAAGAGAAGTACTCGGATCCGCATGCGTTTGACGGTCTTGAAGGGTTTGATAGGATCTGGATCATCTGGAGATTTGATGTAAAGGATGATGAGTCATTCCGTGCCAAAGTCCGCCCTCCCAGACTGGGTGGCAATACTTATATGGGCGTGTTTGCCACACGTTCACCGTTCAGGCCCAATCATCTGGGACTTACATGTGCGAAGATCGAATGCTTCGGGACTGATGAAAAAGGAAGATGCTATATCGATGTATCCGGTGCCGATATGACAGACGGCACCGAAATATACGATGTAAAACCGTATCTTCCATATGCCGATGCATATCCCGAAGCAAGAGGGGGCTTCGCTCAGGAAGAAGAGAACAGAGAACACAGACTGAGTGTCACGATACCGGATGAGATCAGTGCGAACTTTCCGGATGAGCAGCTCAGGGGACTGGTTGAGGTATTATCCCTTGACCCCAGACCCTCATATCATGATGATCCCAACCGTGTCTATGGTCTGTCCTATGCCGGATGCAACATAAGATTTTCTGTAAATGGTTCCGAATTGACGGTTCTGTCGCTTTCTTAGATCGAGATATGAACAATAAAAGAGTCAGGGAGATGCATCTACCTGACTCTTTTTTATCCTGTACTTCCAATAAACAGTTTATGAATGAGCATCCAGTACGGCAACTATATCCGCAACCGTCTCAAATTCAAGGATATTCTTATTGGATATCGGAATAGAGGTCTTTCTGGATATATCACTGAAGATCGTCATCAATTCCAGTGAAGATAATTCAAGATCATCCATGAGGGAACTGTCCATATTGATCTCATCCCTGGAGATATCCGCAACGTCTTCGATCACCTCTGCAACAATGTCAAAATATTTACTCAATTGTATTTCCTCCTTATTTTTCCTGCTGCTGTTTTTTCAAGATCGGTTTCACTAAAAACTACCCGATAAATACGCTTGAATATCGGTAATTTCTTATTCAGTTCCGTAACAAAATCCCTTATTTCGTCTTGATCGGATTCATTCGCAAAGATTTCCGCATATATTTTATCGTCCTGCTCAAAAACCCTGCATTCCTTTATTGCTTCATTGGCATAGAGCGATTCCTCGATTTCTTCGGGACTGACATTCTCGCCACCGGAAAGAATGATCAGGTTTTTCTTCCTTCCGACAATATAAATATATCCTTCATCATCAATGGCTCCCAGATCACCGGTATGGATCCATCCGTCCCGAATCAATTCGTCGGTTGCCTGCTCGTTTTTATAATATCCTGCACAATTGGTGCCGGAATCAACACATATTTCCCCATCGATGAGACATACCTTGGTGTCCTCTATAGGCAAACCTACAGACGTCACATGGTCGCCGTCATCATAATTGTAGGTTATTTCTCCGGTTTCGGTCAATCCGTAAATCTGTACATAAGAGATTCCGTTTTCAAGGAACAGATCGATAATATCTTTCTGGATCGGTGCTCCGGCGGATCCGATAGATTTGATCCCTCCGAGTTCATCCACTTTTCCGCGCTTGAGTCTCTTGCCAAGCAGTTTCATAACGGCAGGTGTTGCGAGAGTGAAATCAAATTTGTTGTTTTTGAAATCGTTAAGAATATCGCCGGGATTCTCATTGATGAATGTTGTACAGCCTCTCGTAACCCAGCTGAGCCAGCAGCAAACACCCACCTGGTGATACAGAGGGAACGTAAGTATGGTGTTCAGGGGGTCATCTTTTGCAGGGTCTAATATATATTCTTTGGGAAGGTCATGTTTCTTCCTGTAAAACAAATTCTTGTATAATTCCATAACACCTTTAGGACGTCCCGTAGTACCGGATGTATGGATCATAAGAGCAATTCTGTCGGGGTTTTCTTCGTAGTTGGGCAGTTCCCAGTCACCCTGATCTGTAAAGGTGCAGATATCCTTAACCGGGATAACATTCGGTATATCGTAGCTTTCGGATTCTTCATCTTTGATCACTATAGCGCAGGTATCTGCTTTTTTAAGTATTATAGAAACGGTTTCCGCAGATTCAAGGATGTTTACGGGTAAAACTGCAGCGCCGCCAAAGATGATCGCGGGCATCGTAACAAGATACTCATAGCAGTTGTTCATGGCAATTGCTATGTGCTTTCCGCTTATATCGCCCAGGCGTTCAGTGAGGTTGTGGTAACACTCACATATATTCCTATAATATTGTTCGTAGGTGACGGTAAATTCCTTTCCATCACGTACATACCTAAAACCAATCCTTTCTTTTCTAGCGAGGATTTCTTTGATCAGATCATACATTATCGGTAGTTTCCTCCTTTTTTGAAACTTTTATCAAAACAATATCTTTAACCTTTACAAACAGAAAACAGGTACTGATAATAACTGCTGAGCGTATTAACCAGAACAGTAATGCTCCTGAGATTGGATCGCCTTTCCATTTTTCCGAAAAATGATAGAGTGGAAATCCCAACATCTCGATTGTATGAATACAAAGAACATAGATCGAATACTGGCCTACATTTCTTATAAACGAAGTAATAAATCCATTGAATCTGTTCAGGAATAAAAACAGATAGATAAAACATACCGCAAATAAACCGTCTGACAGAATCGATAGCATGCTGAGCGGATAAACGCTGCTGGCCATCATATCCACATGTCCCAGGATTCTTATTGTCATAAAGGAAACAACGATCAAAATGACACAGACCGCTTTTTTTCCGGTATTGATTCCTTCAGTAAAGAGTTTGTTCTTTTTAGCATAGTACCCCATGTAAATGTATGCTACGGAAATAAGTCCCTGAGATAAACACCATGGAACAATGTATACCAGACTTAAAAGCCATCCTGCCGTAGAAACCAGCAGAACCGCGATAAGGAGTTTGGCCTTATCGAAGTATGAAACAAGAGTATTAAAAATGATCATACTTACAAAAAGTGTCAGAAGGAACCAGTTCGGTCCGTTGGAAAAAATCTCCACATCTCCGAAATGTGTGGTTTTTGAAAGCCCAAGGAGCGAACCGGCAAGAACTTTCAATGTCTCTTTGACCGATCCGGGAAAATATCTGTACAGGCAGAAATGGGTACACAGATGTAATGCAGAGGTTAAAAGCATGGTAATGATGTACGGAACAATTAATGCTTTGAACTGTTTTGAAAGATTCTTCTTAAATGTCGTTTTTCTGGTTCCGTATCCGCTTATTACGAAAAGCGAAGGCATCAATATACAATAAAAAATGCTATAGAGCAAAAGAGCGATTGCTTGACCTGATGAGAAATTAGCAAATAGAGTCATGCCTGAATCACTTATTGCATGATTCAATATAGAGTCGGGAAACAATGTATATGTATGCCCGAAAATAACGATAAACATCGCTATTCCCTTTAACAGATTAAACATTCCTGCCGTGTTTTTTACAGTATATTTCTCGGTTTTCATATGTGATGTCTTCTCCCGGTTATGAATTATTATCCGATATCTTCTTGTCTGCAGCTTTTGATAAAACGAAATCCTTTGTCTTTATATAAAGAAAACAGATACCGCATACAACCGCCACACGTATCAGAGAAAAAACGATTATGGTAAGGGATGTGTCTTCGAATTTTCCCGCGAAATGATAAAGCGGGAATCCCATCATATCTATTGTATGAATGCAAACAATATAAATTGAATACCTGCCCACACTTCTGATCGAAGAAGAAATAATACCGTTAAATCTGTTCAGCAGCAGGAAGGCATATATAAAACACAACGCAAATAAACCGTTTAACGCAATGGTGATCATACCAAGCGGATACATGCTATCAGTCATGCTATCGAAATAACCGAGAGACCTCATAACTACATAAGGAATAAAGACCAGAATGACGTAAACCACTTTTTTCTTAATATCAATTCCTTCAACAAACAGCTTGTGTTTTTTTGTATAGTAACCAAGGTAAATAAAAAATACGGAGATGCATCCCTGCGAAAAGCACCATGGAGTTGTGGTTATCTGACTTATCAGCCATCCGAATGTTGTGACTAAAAGAACTGCAATAAAGAGTTTAATATTGTCAAAAAATGCAAGAAGAGCATTGAAAATGATCATTCCTACAAAAAGAGCTATAACAAACCAGCACGGACCGCAGAAATAGAATTTTATTCCTCCGTAAGTAGTTGTTACCGGAAGGCCCAACATCGAGCCTCCCAATTGGCTTAATGATTCTTTGAAGGAATCCTTAAAATTTCTGTACAGATAGAAGTGTGTACACAGAAGTAACCCCGCGGTTAAAAAAGCCGTAATGATATACGGGATCATAAGTGATTTAAACTGCTTGGAAAGGTTCTTTTTAAATGAGTTTTTTCTGAAACCATAACCGCTTATGAAGAACAGAGAAGGCATCAATGCATGCTCAAATATGCTGTACAGGGTCAATACGACAATTGGGACTATTTGCGAAACGGAGTTAATTTCACGAGACGTCTGATAAACAAAATTGGACGGAAACAATGCACTTGTATGCCACACAATGATGGCAAACATCGTTATTCCTTTAAGAAGATCAAACATACCTGCCGTATTTTTGACGGCAAATTTTTCAGATTTCATGTGTAAAAGCTTCTCCTCCCCATTTGTTGCGCCCAGATACACATTTTGTGTGAAGAATCTGTTTGAACAAACAACCTTAATATAGTACAACATTATTGTTTTTCGTTCAACTCATATTAATTTGAAGAAAGCGTCTTAACCGGGAGTGATGAAACAATTGCATATGCTCATATTGGAAAGCACGATGGGATTGTGATAAAATCTGCCGGTAAAGAGACCGGACAACCTTGTCCATACATAAAAAAACGGCATTTCTCGCTTTGTGTCGTGTTAATTTTCCGGAGATTTTCATATTCTGCAAACGAAAGGAGGTATTCCAAGTGGATCAGACCAAAGTAGGACAGTTTTTAAAACAGCTCAGAAAAGAAAAAGGAATAACCCAGGAAGAATTTGCAGAAAAGATCGGCGTCTCCGGAAGGACTGTATCGAGATGGGAGACAGGCTCAAATATGCCTGATATTTCGCTCCTTGTTGAGATCGCGGACTTCTATGATGTCGACGTCAGAGAGATCATTGAAGGAGAGAAAAAAAGCGAGATGATGAATGAAGAAATAAGAGACACCGCCGAAAAGATGGCGGATTATGCAGGTGCGGAAAAAGGCAGACTGCTCAGATTTGCACAGATCATAGGAATTATCGGTATCATTGCACTGTCGGTCGCCACGATACTTATGTGCGTGAATGTAAGCGAACCGTCGGTGATTTCATTTATTCCGATACTGTTTGCTTTTGCGGCACTGGTATCGATGATGGTCATGACACTGTATGTTACGGGTGTGCTTCGCAAGCTGGTGAGAAATCAGACTTTTACGATAACAGTGATAGTGCTGGTTGCTTTTGCGTTCCTTGCGGTACTCAAATACTTTTTAGGCCTGATATTTGTACTTTCCATGCTGGTCTTTGATTACGTAAAGCCCATGAATGATGTGGAAGGCCTTGATAAGTACGACAAGCAGTATCTGATCGAAGAGTTTTCGGGAGATATGACTTCGCACTTTTTCCTTTTCCCGGATGATCTGAGCGGTACCGAAGATGCGGATTTCCGTTATGAGTACAAGGTAGGACTTCTCGATACGGATGCTTCTTTCTTCCTGACAGCGGAGTATTCGGAAGAAGCATTTGCAGAGGAGATAGAACGTATATCCGGAATTACATGTACCGTAAGTGACGGACAGGAAGATCATACACAGGCGGTAATATATGATGAGGATATGTACAATTACCCCGCATATATCGCGATAGACGGATATTGCCACACATACGAATATGCGCTGTTAGATGAAGCGAATGACCGCATCATTTATGTGCTGACGAGCTACCCGGACCCTGAACATCTGAAAGAGTACAGTGATTTTCTGAAAAAAGACCCGAAAGCGTATGACCTCGGAAATTCATCAACATTGGATAAATTCTGCATCTATTCCGTCAAAATGATTGATTTTGACGGATATAATGAATATGATGACTGATTCCCGATAGGATGAAAAAAAGCAGCGACACAGTGGTGCCGCTGCTTTTTTGGATGCCGGATACGTATCAGAGTTTGTGATATTCGGGAAGGCGGTTTTCGTAGATGCAGTAGTAGTTGAAGCCTGCTTCCTTAAGTACATCGGGAACTTTGTCGAAATGATCGGCGATGTTCTCGGGCTTGTGGGCATCGGAGCCTACGGTCACAATCTCTCCGCCGAGTTCGCGGTAACGCTTGAGAGCGGCCATGCAGGGGTGGAACTCCTTCATTCCCTTGCTCATGGCCTTGGTGTTGATCTCGATTCCTTTTTCATTATCGATCAGGTATCTGAAGATCTCATCGATTATGTCTCCGTAATCAGCGTAATTGTATTCTCTTGTTCCGCTGGGCAGATATCTGACGATGTAGTCGAGGTGACCCAGAACATCGAAATTATGGAATTTTTTGATGTTCTCGAGATATTCGGTGAAATACTGCTTTAATACGTTTTTTTCATCCCTTCCTTCAAAGAACTGCTTATAATAGGGATCTTTTCCGTCTACCAGATGAAGCGATCCTATGATGAAATCATATTCATGATCCCTGCAGAAGATGAGGTTTTCTTTTACACAGCTCTTCTGAAGACCGACTTCGACGCCGAATTCAATGCGGATCTTATCCCTGTATTTTTCACGCAGGCCGAGAAGTTCGTACAGATATGAGTCTGCATTGAGCATAAATGCGTTCTCGTCACAGTATTCGGTTTCTCCCTCGGGGGATTTTGCGTAATTGAAATCCTGGTGCTCCGTGAAACAGATGGTATCAAGACCGAGCTCGACAGCCCTGTCTATCATCGACTCCATTGAGGCCTCGGAGTCACCGGAATGATGAGAGTGCATATGGCAATCACAAATAATGGACATTTTCTTTCCTCCAAACACAAGTCATGAGTAAATGTGCTGATATTTTACCATCTATATTGTACAATTACATACCTTTTTAATAAATCGTTCAGATGGTATAATCGATATGCTGTCCGAGAGTATGTGGATAAACCTGATCTGTGTTTCCATACGAAGGGGAAAAAAGGGCAGTATCTTTTTCCAAAATAAATTATAGGGAGGGTATCCATGGAAGAGAAGAAAGAATTAGAAAAAGCTGTAGAGGACGAAGTTGTCGAAGAGGTCAAGCCCAAGGCTGAAGCAGTAGTCGAAGAGGAAGACAAAGAGAACGACGAATTCGTCAATGTTAACAAGGAAGAGCTGAAGAAGAAGCTGAACGAGGCTTATACCGAGCTCGGTTCCAAGTTCTATAAGGAAGTCTGCGCTCCTACATCCGGCAGACCCAGAGAGCTTCCCAGACCTTCACTTTTCAACGATTCTGTCGGCAGGATCAAGAACATCAAAGAAAAGATGGACAAGATCATTTCCGCAGAGCTTGCAGCTAAGGGACTTAAGGCTTGTCCCGATTGTGAGAACGAAGTTGTTCTTGCATCTAAATTCTGTAATATGTGCGGATACAAGTTCCCTTCCAAGCCCGATGAGAAGAAGATGAGACCCACCGCTGTGCCCAGATGCAAGCAGTGCGGTGCAAATCTTGAGCCCGACTCCGTTTTCTGCCCCGACTGCGGCAAGAGACAGTAAGGGTCATCTGAGTTTTTCGGTTATGTAAACCGATAACAAACGTTATCACGAAACGCTGATTTTTTGCGGTTTTTCACTTGAATTATAAGTGTGAAACTTGTAAAATGATTTTCGTTGGCTGATAAAAATTTGACAAAGTTTTTTGTCAGTTAAAATAACAAATTTCTAGGAGGAATTGTTCAATGGCAGTAAAAGTTGCAATCAATGGTTTTGGCCGTATCGGCCGTCTTGCTTTCAGACAGATGTTTGGTGCTGAGGGATTCGAGATCGTAGCTATCAACGATCTTACTTCTCCCGAGATGCTCGCTCATCTTCTTAAGTATGACTCAACACAGGGAAAGTATGCATTAGCAGACAAGGTTTCTTTCGATGAGAACAGCATCACTGTAGATGGCAAGAAGATCACCATCTATGCTGAGGCTAAGGCTGCTGATCTTCCTTGGGGACAGCTCGGAGTAGACGTTGTACTTGAGTGCACCGGTTTCTACACCAGCAAGGATAAGGCTCAGGCACACATCGATGCAGGTGCTAAGCACGTTATCATCTCTGCTCCCGCAGGAAACGATCTTCCTACTATCGTATACAATGTTAACCATCAGTCACTTACCGCTGATGACAAGATCATCTCTGCAGCATCCTGCACCACCAACTGCCTTGCTCCTATGGCTAAGGCTCTTAATGATCTTGCTACCATCAAGTCCGGTATTATGTGCACCATCCACGCTTACACCGGCGATCAGATGACCCTTGACGGACCTCAGAGAAAGGGCGACAAGAGACGTTCCCGTGCAGCTGCTTGCAACATCGTTCCCAACTCTACCGGCGCTGCAAAGGCTATCGGCCTTGTTATCCCTGAGCTCAACGGAAAGCTCATCGGCGCTGCTCAGCGTGTTCCTACCCCTACCGGATCAACCACCATCCTTACCGCAGTTGTTGAAGGCAATGTAACCAAGGAGCAGATCAACGACGCTATGAAGGCTGCTTCCAACGAGAGCTTCGGATACAACGTTGATGAGATCGTTTCCAGCGATATCGTTGGAATGACCTACGGATCACTCTTCGATGCTACTCAGACCATGGTTCTTCCTCTTGACAACGGAACCACTCAGGTTCAGGTTGTTTCATGGTATGACAACGAGAATTCTTACACCAGCCAGATGGTTCGTACCATCAAGCACTTCGGAAGCCTTCTTAAGTAATCTTAAGGCAGCATAACGAATATGAAGTAAGGGCCCGGTCCGGCAAGGGCCGGGCCTTTTTTATCAAAAAAAACAATAAGGAGATAAGAACATGGCATTAAACAAGAAATCAGTTGATGATTTTAATGCAAAGGGAAGAAGAGTCCTCGTAAGATGTGACTTCAACGTTCCCCTTAAGAGCGGCGAGATCACTGACGAGACCCGTATCGTAGCAGCTCTTCCCACCATCAAGAAGCTTATAAACGACGGCGGAAAGGTTATCCTTTGCTCCCACCTCGGAAAAGTTAAGGAAGGACCTAACGAGAAGGAATCTCTTGCACCCGTTGCAAAGGCTCTTACCGAAAAACTCGGCAAGGAAGTTAAGTTCATCTCTGATTATACCGTTACCGGCGAAGCTACCACCGCTGCAGTTAACGCTATGAACGAAGGTGATGTTATCCTTCTTCAGAATACCCGTTTCCGTATGGAAGAAGAGACCAAGCCCGAGAAGGCAGGCGAGGCTTTCGCTAAGGAACTCGCTGATCTCTGCGATGACTATGTATGCGATGCATTCGGATCATCACACAGAGCTCATGCTTCCGTTTCCGTAGTTACCAAGTATGTCCGCGAGAAGGGCGGCAACTGTGCTGTAGGATATCTTATGCAGAAGGAGATCGACTTCCTCGGAAATGCAGTTGAGAATCCCGTTCGTCCTTTCGTTGCAATCCTCGGCGGCGCTAAGGTTGCTGACAAGCTCAACGTTATCAATAACCTCCTTGAGAAGTGCGATACCCTCATCATCGGCGGCGGTATGGCTTATACCTTCCTTAAGGCTAAGGGATATGAAGTTGGTAAGTCACTCCTTGACGAGACCAAGATCGATTACTGCAAGGAAATGATCGAGAAGGCTGAGAAGAACGGCAAGAAGCTCCTTCTTCCCGTTGATACCGTTCTCATCGATGCATTCCCCGATCCCATCGACAAGGCTGACATCGCTACCGAAGTAGTTAAGGCTGACGCTATCCCTGCAGACAAGGAAGGCGCTGATATCGGCCCCGAGACCGCAGCTCTTTATGCTGATGCTGTTAAGTCCGCTAAGACCGTTGTATGGAACGGACCTATGGGCGTGTTCGAGAATCCCGTTCTTGCAGCAGGTACCAAGGCTGTAGCTAAGGCTCTCGCTGAGACCGATGCTACCACCATCATCGGCGGCGGTGATTCCGCAGCAGCTGTAAACCAGCTCGGATTTGCAGACAAGATGAGCCACATTTCTACCGGCGGCGGAGCTTCCCTTGAGTTCCTTGAGGGCAAGGTTCTTCCCGGAGTAGATGCTGCAGACAACCGTTAAATAAAGGAGAAACATATAATGGCACGTAGAAGAATCATTGCCGGCAACTGGAAGATGAACAAGACTCCTTCAGAGGCTGTTGCTCTCTGCGCAGAGCTCAAGGATCTTGTCGTTAACGATGCAGTTGACGTAGTTTACTGTGTACCCGCTATCGACATCGTTCCCGTAGCTGAAGCGGTTAAGGGAACCAATGTACACGTAGGTGCAGAGAATTTCTATATCGAAGATAAGGGTGCATTCACCGGTGAGATCTCAGCTCCCATGCTCAAGGAAGCAGGTGTTGAATTTGTTATCATCGGACACTCCGAGAGAAGAGATATCTTCGGAGAGAATGATATCCTCATCAATGCCAAGGTTAAGAAGGCATTCGCATCAGGTCTTACTCCCATCCTTTGCTGCGGCGAGTCACTTGCTCTCCGTAAAGCAGGAACCTACAAAGAGTGGATCAAGAGACAGATCGAGTGGGATCTTACAGGTGTGTCCGCTGACCAGGTTAAGACTCTCGTAATCGCTTACGAGCCTATCTGGGCTATCGGAACCGGCGAGACCGCAACGGCAGATCAGGCTGAGGAAGTCTGTGCTATGATCCGTGAGACCATCGCTTCAATGTATGATGCAGCTACCGCAGAGGCAGTACGTATCCAGTACGGCGGATCCATGAATGCGGGAAATGCAGCAGAGCTTCTTTCCAAGCCCAACATCGACGGCGGCCTTATCGGCGGTGCTTCACTTAAGCCCGACTTTGGCCAGATCGTCAACGCATAATTCCTTCCGATTTTGTTAAAAGAGAGACCCTCGCGGTCTCTCTTTTTTGATATAATGTTTCTTACATCCGCATTAAACGATATTTTTCTCAGACGAATGAAAAAAGAAAAAATATACAGGATAATAATGTGCATCATTCCTGTGCTGCTGATCTTATTCATCATATGCAGCGGAGTTTCTTCGTGTTCCCGAGTACCTGATACGGGTGAAGAGGATATCTTTTCCGAGGAAGACCGGAGGGAATCAAGACTAACCGATCTTACTTCGGCAGAAGGTGACAATACCGAAAGCACCATCCGGGATGCCGAAGCCGATACGGCTCCCATAGATGACATCGCTACTCCCGGCGTGATCACTCCCGCCGAGCATGAAGCTGCGATCGAAGAGGCCGATGCGTGGATCAAGGAACACGGTATTTACAAAGAGTCTGAGTATATCGATATTTCGGGAACCGATATCAGTAATGTCGATATCGATATGATCATTTCAAGAATGCCAAATGTGAAGCGTCTTGTGACAGTGAACTGCGGACTTGATAACGACGGCTACGCTGCGCTTCAGGACCGTCACCCTGACATAAAGATAGTATGGGAGATAGTTCTTTCGCACTGGACGATACGTACCGATGTGGTGGCATTCAGCACGTTTAAGACAACGGCTGAAGAATTCTATATGAACAATGAAGAGGCATATTATCTGAAATACTGCAATGAACTCGTTGCGCTAGATCTCGGACATAATTATGTTTCGGATCTTTCATTTCTTGAATATATGCCGGAACTTAAGATCCTCATTCTCGTCGATAATGTGAAGGAAAAAGACGGCGAAACCCTAAGGCATCTTACCGATCTGTCAGAGCTCAGGTATGTTCCCAAGCTCAGGTATCTCGAGATCTTTGCCAATAACGTGTCCGATACTTCGTTCCTTCAGTATCTTCCCGAACTGGAAGACCTGAACATCAGTTATAATTCGATGAGCAGTATCGAATATATGAAGAATATGCCGAACATCAAGAAACTTTGGATGGAGCACACTTACATTTCCGGTGCCGGTGTCAACACCTTAAGACAGCTTTATCCGAATGCAAGGATCGTATCGAGCGGTGAGGGCTCCATCGATCAGGGATGGAGAAGCGGTGAGAGATACCGTGCGATGAGGCGTATGTTCCGCGAAAACGTGATTGATGATATTTACAGAGATTAAATGATTGCCGGAGGTAAATATGGCAGAGCTCAGCGTAAGATTTTTTTCAAACTGTCTGAGGAGGACAGTTGAATTTAAGATGTTCCTGCCCAATGAGGAAAGAAAGGACATTCCCTGGGAAGAGGATAAGCACAGACAGGAGGATATGAACACGATCCTTCTTCTTCACGGTTATACCGGAGACGGAGATATATGGGTAAACAGGGAAGAGGCTGCAAAGCTTAACATCGCGGTCGTTGCTCCTTCCGGTGAGAACGGCTTCTGGCTGGATCAGGAAGCTACCGGAAGACAGTATGCATCATACATAGGTGTAGAACTTATCGATTATATCAGAAGGACATTCGGACTTGCGAAGACTCCGGAGAAGACCGGTGTAATGGGGCTTTCGATGGGCGGTTTCGGAGCGCTCCATACCGCATTTGCTTATCCCGAAACCTTCGGATGCTGCGCCGCGCTTTCATCCGCACTCATCCATCATGAGGTTGCGAAAATGAAACCCGGAGAAGGCAATTCCGTAGCCAATTACGAATACTACAGAGAATGCTTCGGTGATCCCGAAAAGCTGCTTGAAAGCGATAACAATCCGGAAACTCTGGCTAAGAAGATCATAGCATCCGGCTCTAAGATGCCGAAGATTTTCATGGCATGCGGAACAGAGGATTTCCTGCTCGAACCCAACAGAGCATTCCACAGATTCCTTGAAAGTGAAGGGATAGAGCATGTTTACGAGGAATCCGAAGGCGTACACGATATGGTCTTTTGGAGTAAATACTCATCCATTTTTATGCCGAAGATGTTCTGATAATAACGGAAACGCATCCATAAAAACCGCTCAAAAATTTTTGGATTCGGAAACCGATTTTTCTTGACTTGGAAACGAAAAATATATATAATCATCTCAAGTGAAAGGGAGTAGCCCAAAGGCGGAAACTTTTTCCACCCGGCTTGAGATCGTCATCCGGCATCATCGTAAGATGAGAGCCCGTATCAAGTGAGAAGGCAAGACTTTTACTGTAACTAAACGGTTGCGGTAAAAGTCTTTTTTTATAGGTATACCGCATCCGGGATAACAAAGTTACCGGATACCGGTAACCGGCATATCGGATAACGTCATCCGGTGTGCGTACGCCTGAAAGGCAGAAAGAGAGGAAATTTATGGATGAAGTAATGTTTGCTTTTGTTATCGGAGGAATAGTGCTGGTCTTTCTGATCATCATATTCATCACCGGTTACGTGAAGGCTTCCACCGATGAGGCTTTCATCATCACCGGTCTCCACAAAGAGCCCAGATACCTGATCGGTCGTGCGGGCATCAAGATCCCTTTCTTCGAGAAGAAAGACGTTTTGAAGCTCCAGCTGATCCCCATTGATGTTAAGACAAGTTCCGCAGTTCCCACCGCAGACTACATCAACATCATGGTTGATGCTACCGTCAACGTACAGATCGGACATACTCCCGATCTCATCAAGAAGGCATCCAAGAACTTCCTTAACAAGAAGCCCGAGTATATCGCAGCTGTTGCCAGAGAAGTTCTCGAAGGTAATGTCCGTGAGATCGTAGGTAAGATGCACCTTGAAGAGATGGTTTCGGACCGTCAGAAATTCGCTACTCTCGTAAAAGAGAACGCAGATCCCGATCTTGAGGCAATGGGTCTTGTGATCACCAGCTTCAACGTTCAGAATTTCGTTGATGACAATCACGTCATTGAAAACCTCGGTGTTGATAACGTTGTACGTATCCAGAAGGCTGCAGCTATTTCAAGAGCTGAGTCCGAAAGAGACATCAAGATCGCACAGGCACAGGCTGACAAGGCTGCAAATGACGAGCAGGTAAAGGCTCAGACCGAGATCGCTACCAAGCAGAACGAACTGGCTATCAAGCAATCCGAACTGAAGCAGGAAGCTGATACCAAGCAGGCTGCCGCAGACGCTGCTTATGAGATCCAGCAACAGGAACAGAGAAAGACCATCGAGGTCACCAGAGCAAATGCGGACATCGCACGTCAGGAGAGAGAGACCGAACTCAAGCAGCGTGAAGCTGATGTTAAAGAGCAGGTCCTCAACGCTGAAGTCAGAAAGAAAGCAGATGCTGAGAAGTATCGTCGTCAGCAGGAAGCAGATGCAGCACTGATCGAAAGACAGCGTGAAGCAGATGCTAAGAAGTACGAGCAGGAGAAAGCAGCCGAAGCTGTTAAGGCACAGGCAGATGCAAGCGTCTATGCCAAGGAGAAGGAAGCTGCCGGTATCGCAGCCGTCGGTCGTGCAGAGGCAGAAGCTATCGCAGCAAAGGGTCTTGCAGAAGCTGAGGCAATGGAGAAGAAGGCAGAGGCATACGCTAAGTATAACAATGCCGCTATCACCGAGATGATCATCAAGCAGCTCCCTGCTATCGCAAAAGAGGTTGCAGCTCCCATCGCAGCTATCGAAAAGGTTACCGTTATCGATTCCGGCAGCGGTGATTCCGGCGTAGCAAGCGTAGGCGGCTACACTCCCGCAGTTATGGCGAAGGTCATCGAAGCAGTTAAGGAGACCACAGGATTTGATCTTATGGATGTCATGAAGGCACAGACCTATGACGCTAAGGTCAATAAGAACATCAACGTGACCGGACTTGAAGCAGAAACCGTTAAGGAAGCTGTAAAAGCCGTCAAGAAAGATGTAGAAGAGTAACCTTAAAATGCGCGGCCCGGGCCTTAAAAGCCCGGGCCGTTTTTATTGAAAAAAACTGCATTTTCGGATAAAATTACTGATGTATGGGGAAAATTGAGGGTAGAAAATTCAAGAACTCTCCTCTGGGAACAATACTCATTGTTTTCTTTTGTATTGTTGTTAATTTCGCAGGCAAGCATCTTGCCGTAAAATATGAACTTCCCCTCTGGCTCGATTCTATTGGGACAGTCATTGCAGCTTATGTTCTGGGCCCCATCAGCGGTGCGATAATCGGATGCACCGGTAACATCATCTATTCGTTCTGGGATGCCAATTCACTCGCTTACAGCCTTACAAGCATATTCATAGGTGCGGGAATGGGTGTTGCCGCAAGGAAGAAATATTTCGAATCCTTCTTCGGCGCAACTACCGTTGCCGGCGGAGTGACCATTGGTTCCGTATTTATCTCAACCATACTCAATCTGTCTTTTTACGGGGGATATACCGGTAATATCTGGGGTGACGGTGTCGTCAATTTCCTCATGGACAGAAATATACCTAAGTTCATAGCTTCGACGATCGGTGAGTGCTATCTGGACTTTCTGGATAAGATCATTACCGTGCTGTTCATGTACTACCTGATCAAGATAGTCAGGTTTTACAGAAAGCATAAGGAATTCAATGATGCGATCAGGAAATCCGCAGGATCCGGACTGATCATTCTTGCGCTTATTGCGGGAACGCTTGCGCCTTCGATCAGATCCGAAGCCGCCGTCAGAAATGATGTTACATACATACAGAGGATCTTCAACGCTGACAGCGGGCTACCCTGCGGACATGCCAATGATATCGTTCAGACCAATGACGGAATACTCTGGGTCGGAAGCTATTCCGGACTGTACAGATATAACGGCAATAATTTCCGCTTTATGGAGGAATTCGATACCGTAAAGAACGTCAATTGCCTTTATGTTGATGAAGAAGGCAGGCTCTGGATCGGAACCAATGACAGCGGCGTTGTCATTGCAATAGGTTCCGAACAGGTCAATATTCTAAATACGACAAAGGGGCTTCCCTCGGATTCCGTCAGGAGCATTGTACAGAGTTCGGACGGAGATTATTACATAGGAACTTCGGACCAGATGGTGGTCGTCAGATTGAAGAACGGCATTACCATATCCGCCGAGCTTCCGGAGATACGTTATGCCCAGAGCATTGCGGCAGACAGGCACGGAAACGTCGCTACCGTAACGGCTGACGGCAGTCTTTATATTTTAAACAGCGGAAAAATATCCTGCGAAGTTCCGAAATTTGATGAAAAGACAATGTATTCCTGCTGTGAGTTCAGCCCCGAAGGACTTCTCTATGCCGGAACAACGGACGGCAGGGTCATGGTCTATAAGCTGATGATCAATTCCGTTGTCATACAGCATACATCGGTATGCTCGGGCGTATCCGAGATCAACAGGATTTATTTTACCGATCGTGATACATGGGTACTTGCCGATAACGGTGTGGGAAGACTGCACGGAAACGCTTATACCAGAGTGCCCACAGGTGATTTTAATTCATCCGTGGAAAGAATGTGCGTTGATTATCAGGGCAATCTCTGGTTCGCTTCAACAAGGCACGGACTCCTCCAGCTTTCCGAGTCCTGCTTTTCCGATCTTTATACATTGTATGGGCTGAGCAGTGCGGTAGTTAATACCACGGCCATACATGACGGCATTCTGTATATCGGTGCGGACAACGGTCTTACGGAAGTTCATATGTCTTCCGGCTCCCTTCGCCGTGACCGGCTTACCGAAACGCTGAACGGAATACGTATTAGATGCATATATGATGATACGGCCGGCAATCTCTGGATCTGCACATACGGAAAGGGTCTCGTATGTGAGAGAGCCGACGGAGAGATCGTCTTTTATAATTCCGAGGAATACGGTCTCGGCAACAGAGCCAGGGGATGCATTGAACTTTCCGACGGAAGCATTGCCGTAAGTGCCGATTCCGGACTTTCCATTATACGCAACGGTGCGGTGATAAATACCATTCCCTACGGCGATGAGCTCGGTTCATCGCAGATACTTTCGCTTTGCGAATATTCCGACGGAAAGCTTTATCTGGGAACCGACGGAAACGGAATAATGGTCTATGAAAACGGCGAGATAACAGGCCATTTAACCAAGGATGACGGGCTGGGATCGGGTGTCATTCTTAAGATGGTATATGACAGCGAATATGATGTAATGTTCATCGTAACGAGCAACAGTCTCTGTTATATGAGAAGATCGGTCATTACCCGGGTACAGGGATTTCCTTATTCCAATAACTATGACATCGTCCTCGACAGGGACGGTGAAGCGTTTGTTCTCGGAAGCGCCGGAATATATGTTGTCAGAAAAGCATCTCTTCTATCGGATGCTCCGATGGATTATATTCTTCTTAATTCCAGGCTCGGATTAAGGGGAGCTCTCACAGCCAATTCCTGGAATGAAGTAACGGAAAATGATGATCTTTATCTGTCGACGGACCGCGGTGTCATCAAGGTCAATCTCGATAATTACAGATCAAACAGACGTGCATACAGGCTTATGGTATCGCAGGTCATTCTGGATGGAGTGCCCGCAAATATCGAAAGAGGCAACAGGCTTGTCATCGATAAAGATGTCAGCACGATAGAATTTGTACCCGAGATAGTCAATTTCTCGCTCGAAGATCCCAAGGTTTCATATTATCTTGAAGGTGTCGACGGAAGCTATAAGACCGTACCGCAGAGTGAACTTACCAGTGCGATTTATACCAATCTGCCTGCCGGTGAGTACACTTTCCATATCGCGATAATAGATGAAGAGACCGGCAGCATACTTGAGGAAAGTTCATACGGTTTTGTAAAAGAAAACTCTATCTATGACAATAACTGGTTCATGTTCTACATGCTCTTTGTAGGCGGACTGTTCGTCGGATGGGCAACCTGGTTCTATACCAGATACTGGGCCCAGAAGAAAATGAGAGTCCAGCAGGAAAGGCTTACCCTTGCTCTCAAACAGGTGGAGATGGGTAATGAGACGATCATGGCTATCGCAAGAACCGTAGATGCCAAGGATTCGATGACGAGTAAGCATTCCCAGAGGGTTTCGGAATATTCCGTCCTTATCGCAAGGAAGATGGGATTCTTTGAAGAGGAGATAGATAATCTCAGAAATGCCGCACTGCTCCATGATATCGGCAAGATAGGAATCCCCGATGCGATACTTAATAAGCCCGATAAGCTTACCGACGAAGAGTATGCAAGGATGAAGACACATGTCACACTCGGCGCGGAGATACTCAAGGACTTCACGCTTGTCGAGCATGCCGTCGAAGGTGCGAAGTACCATCACGAGCGCTATGACGGAACAGGATATCCCGAAGGACTTAAGGGCGAAGAGATTCCTCTGTACGGAAGGATCATAGCAATCGCGGATGCATTTGATGCGATGACTGCAAACCGTGTCTACAGAAAGCGGCTTTCTTTTGATCAGGTTATGAAGGAACTCGAAAACGGACGCGGCACACAGTTCGATCCGGTACTGCTCGATATGTTCCTTGAACTTCTCGGCGAAGGCAATATAGATGTTGAAACTCTGTATACGGATATGGAGGATGAAAATGTCTGATGCTGAAAAGAAAAAGATCATATGGGTTGTGATAGCCTCCCTGATATGCATACTTGAATTTTTTGCATACAGGCATCTGGAAGAAAAGATCGATTTCGGCCATAAGAGCATCACGGTCGGTCTGATCGTAGACGGTGATGAAAGTACTCCCTACAGTGAAAACTTCATCCGTGCAATGGATACGATGAAGATGGAATTCGGGGATGACATCGATATCATGATCAGGTGCAATGTTCCTTACGAGGATGTTGATGAGGTCTTGAGGGAACTTGCGGATAAGGGCTGTGATATCATTTTCACCAACAGCTACGGTTACGGCGAGACCGTAAAGGCGGTTGCGGCCGAGTACCCCGGCGTTCAGTTCTGCCAGGCTACCTGTGATAATGCCGATAAGAGTATCGTCTCCAACTACCATACCTTTATGGGAGAGATCTATGAGGGAAGATACATCGCCGGAATGGTTGCGGGACTTAAGCTTACCGAACTGATCGACAAGGGCGTCATCATACCCGAAGAAGCATGGATCGGTTATGTGGGAGCTTATCCCTATCCCGAAGTCATATCCGGATATACCGCCTTTCTTCTCGGAGCAAGACAGACCTGCCCGAGCGCAAGGATGAGAGTTAAGTATACCAATACCTGGACCAGCTATATGAAGGAAAAAGAGATCGCCGGAGAACTGATCGATGAAGGCTGTATCATCATTTCGCAGCATTCCGATACTATAGGACCCGCGGTAATGTGTGAGAGTGCCGAAACAGATCACCCGGTTTTCCATGTCGGTTATAATCAGGATATGATAGATGTCGCACCGACCACTTCTCTCATCGGAACAAGGATCAATTGGACTCCGTATATCCGCGATGCGATCAAAGCAACTATGAATAACCGCAAGATAGAAGAGGTGATCCGCGGACATGTTCACGGTAATGACATAGGTGCAGGATTTGAAAAGGGATGGGTTGAAATGCTCGAACTTAATCCCGCAATAGCACCCGAAGGCGGTGCGGAGCTTGTAAACCGCTCGATAGAAGATTTTAAGAACGGACGGATCCATGTATTCCGCGGCGATTATATCGGGCTGAATCCCACCGATCCTTCCGATTCCTGGGATCTTAATACCGAATATCCTGAAAACAGCGACAGTTCGGCTCCGACATTCCGTTATATTCTTAAAGATGTGATTGTCGTGGAATGACAGGTTAGTTTGATGGAGGTATGACCATATGAATATAAGAAAACTATTATTATCCGCCGCTGCGCTTTTGATCTCTGTATTTGCGTATTCGCAGGCAGTGAGCGCGGCACCCGTACAGATGGCAGACGGTAATCTGTTCGATCCCGAATACTATGCGGCCAACAATCCGGATGTCGTATCGATATTCGGAACCGATCCCAATTACCTTTATCTTCATTATGTGGTATGCGGACAGGCAGAAGGCAGGCTTCCTTATGCACCCAACGGAGCAGCCGCAGTTGTTCCCGCCGGTACAACCAATACGGCCGCTCTTCAGCTGGATGTTTTCTCTTCGCTTGTCGGACACGGCAAGATATTTGAAAACGGTCATATCGCCGCTCAGTCTCCCGGATATCTTCAGATAGAAACGCCCGAGTATGTCTATACCATACGCGGAAGCGGAATCAATGTTTATAAAGATGAATCCGTTCTTTTCGATGCGAACGCATATGCCATGCTGAATCCGGATCTTGCCGCTGTCTACGGAACGGATAAGAACGCACTCTGGAATGAATATAAGACCGAAGGCGTATATCAGGGCCGTCAGGCTATGGGAACAACTCTCAATGCAAATGCCAAGCTGCTCATCATCCAGGTTGCACAGGCCATCACCACTCCCAATATGACAACCGAACAGAAGATCCGCGCCGTTCATGACTGGATGATAAATTATGCCAATTACGACATAACCTATGCCGATGTATCACAGACGATCGAAGGATTCATTTATAACCGCACCGCGGTATGTGCCGGATATGCCAAGACATTTGAGTATTTCATGAAGGTGCTCGGTATTCCCTGCGAGACGATCACAGGTTACGGCGACGGTTCCGATCATGCATGGAACAGAGTTGCGGTAAACGGCGTCTGGCTTTATATTGATGTTACCTGGGACGATCCCGTTTATACCGTTAACGGAGCGCGCAGGGACAAACTGCTTTACAGTTATTATCTGATCCCCGAAGCACAAATGAATGCGGATCATATTCCTCAGGCATATCATGATCTTTTCTGATAAAAATGCATTCGATGCACTTTAAATATTTTAAAAAGTTAAAGGAGCAATAGTATATGATTTACAAATGTAAAAACTGTGGCGGTGATATGGTGTTTGAGCCTTCTATCGGCAAGATGAAGTGCCCGTTCTGTGATTCGACCGAGTGCGAGGAAGTAAGCACAGGTTCCGAGATCAAGGACGGTGATGTTGCCACCGAAGAGACCGTTCAGGAACTCGGTTATTCCGCTGCCGGAAATCTGCTCTGCCCCAACTGCGGATGTGAGATCGAACTCGGAAAGTTCACTTCTGCGCTCAAGTGCCCCGCATGCGATTCCAACATCATCGTTGATTCCAGGATGAAGGGAGAGTACAAGCCCGAATTTATGACTCCTTTCAAGATCGATGAGAAGAAGGCGAAGGATATGATCAAGCAGAAATTCGCCTCCATGAAGTTTGCTCCCAGGGATCTTGTAAGCGAAGCAAGACTCAAAAAGATCCAGGGCTGGTATATGCCTACATGGTTCTATGATATGGATACGACCCTTGATTATTACGCAACCGGTATCCAGGAAAAGAAATACACCAAGGGAAATACCGAATACACGGATATCGATTCCTATGATGTTAACCGTGTAATGGATGCCAAGTTCAATAAGCTTCCCGTTGATGCAGCCGATGCACTTCCCGATGATATGATGGATCTTCTGGCTCCATTCGATACGAATGATTCAATGCCCTACGATTCGAGATATATGTCGGGCTTCTATTCGGAACAGTACAATCAGCCTGCTGATGCACTCCGCCCCAGAGCAGAGAAGCAGGTTGAACATTTCGGCAGAAGCATGTGCCATGATGAGGCCCAGAGCGGCTCACACGGTAAATACAACAGGACCGAGAATGAGAACCTGAAGGTTCAGTACAATGCTGTTGTTTCCCATTACGGACTTATGCCCGTATGGAAATACGATTATTCATACAAGGATCAGCCCTATCCCTTCTACATCAACGGCCAGACCGGAAAGATCGTAGGAACCGCTCCCGTTGATCCGAAGAGAGTATGGTCATTCGCTGCGATCGTCGGAGCCGTTATCATAGCGATCGGAGTGATCCTCTCATTCATGATGGATTTCAGCATCTTCCTTCCCATCGTTGCAGGTATCATTATCGGACTGATCGTGGGCTTCGTGAATATGCATCCCGCAGCAGGCAAGGTAACGGTCAATTCCGCAACCTATGTATCGCCCGGCAATAAGCAGGTCAAGGTCGCAACCGATGTCTTCAGGGGAAGGGAGACCAAAACCCGTCAACTTAACAATAATTGATAAAAATCGTTGACAAATGCCCGTAAAGTGGGTATATTAGCAAAGTGTGTGATGTTTTAGCGTGCGTGTCTCGCTTTGAATGCATCCCGTCAATGCATTAGGCTAAAGTCACCGGCACTTGTAATAACTTGTTTTTAATATTTTTTGGAGGTGTTACTTTGGCTAACATTAAATCTGCTAAGAAGAGAGTACTTGTTGATCGCAGGAACGAAGAGAGAAATAAGGCTATCCGTTCATCTGCAAAGACCGCGATCAAGAAGGTTTATTCTGCAGTAGAAGGCGGAGACAAGAGCGCAGCTGAAGCTGAGCTCAGAGAGGCTACCAAGACTCTTGAGATGGCTGCTACCAAGGGCGTATATCACAAGAACAACGTAGCTAACAAGACTTCTAAGATGGCTAAGGCTGTTAACAAGATGGCTTAAGCTTTCGCAAGATCATTAATCACAAAACCCTCGGAGTCTTCCGAGGGTTTTTTTAAAAAACACCATACGGAACGCGGCTGTGAAACCGAGTCCCATTATTGAGGTTTTATGGATAAGAGTCTTATAAGAAATTTTTGCATAGTTGCCCATATCGATCACGGCAAGTCCACGCTTGCCGACCGTATCATTGAGAAAACAGGTCTGCTTACCGCAAGAGAGATGCAGGAGCAGGTCCTTGACAATATGGAGCTTGAAAGGGAAAGAGGAATCACCATCAAATCCCAGGCCGTACGAACGGTCTATAAGGCTAATGACGGTAAGGAGTATATCTTCAATCTCATCGATACTCCGGGACATGTCGACTTTAACTATGAGGTTTCGAGAAGCCTTGCCGCATGCGATGGCGCTATCCTTGTCGTTGATGCCGCGCAGGGCGTAGAAGCACAGACTCTTGCCAATGTATATCTTGCTCTGGACCATAACCTCGACGTATTCCCAGTCATCAATAAGATCGATCTTCCCAGCGCGGAACCCCAGAGAGTCAAGGATGAGATCGAAGATGTCATCGGTATTGAGGCTCAGGATGCTCCCCTTATCTCCGCCAAAAACGGAATAGGCATAGAGGAAGTCCTTGAAGCCGTAGTGAATAAGATCCCCGCTCCCAAGGGGGATGAGAATGCTCCGCTGTCCGCGCTGATATTCGATTCCATCTACGATTCATATAAGGGTGTCATCGTATTCGTACGCGTGATGGACGGAACCGTCAAAAAGGGCACGAAGATCAAAATGATGGCTACGGGTGCGTGTGAGGAAGTTGTCGAGGTCGGGTATTTCGGTGCCGGAAGATTCATTCCCTGTGAAGAACTTTCCGCCGGAATGGTCGGTTATATCACAGCATCCATAAAGACGCTTTCCGAGACTGAAGTCGGCGATACCGTAACGGAAGCCGATAACCCCTGTGCCGAACCTCTTCCCGGATACAAGAAGGTTCAGCCCGTTGTCTACTGCGGCGTATATCCCGCCGACAGTGCAAAATACGAAGACCTTAAGGAAGCGCTTGAAAAGCTCCAGCTTAATGATGCGTCCCTTTTCTATGAGCCTGAAACATCGCTCGCTCTGGGCTTCGGTTTCAGATGCGGTTTCCTCGGACTTCTCCATCTGGACATAATCCAGGAAAGACTTGAGAGAGAATATGATCTAGATCTAGTTACAACCGCTCCTTCCGTTGTTTACAAGGTCTATAAGACCGACGGCACCGTGATCGATCTGACCAATCCATCCAATCTTCCCGATCCCAGTGAGATCGAATATATGGAAGAGCCCATAGTCAATGCCGAAATAATGGTGACCAAGGACTTTGTGGGATCCATCATGGAACTGTGCCAGCAGAGACGCGGCAGGTATGTGAGCATGGAATATATCGAAGCGGGAAGAGCGCTTATCAAGTATGAACTTCCGCTTAATGAGATAATCTACGATTTCTTCGATGCTCTCAAATCAAGATCCAGAGGATACGCATCGTTCGACTACGATCTCAAGGATTATGAGAAGAGTTCGCTCGTAAAACTCGATATACTGATCAATAAAGAGCAGGTTGATGCGCTCAGCTTTATCGTACACTCCGACTCCGCATATGAGCGCGGAAGGAAGATGTGCGAGAAGCTCAAGGACGAGATCCCGAGGCATCTGTTCGAAATTCCCATTCAGGCCTGCGTCGGCGGAAGAGTCATTGCCCGTGAGACCGTAAAGGCTATGAGAAAGGATGTCCTTGCCAAATGCTACGGCGGTGATATCACACGTAAGAAAAAGCTTCTTGAAAAACAGAAGGAAGGCAAGAAGCGTATGAGACAGGTCGGAAGCGTGGAGATTCCCCAGTCCGCATTCATGAGCGTTCTCAAACTCGATGATGATAACTGATCTTACAAAATCAGAGCTCTATATACATATACCTTTTTGCGTTAAGAAGTGCCTCTATTGTGATTTTCTTTCTTTTCCCGCAGATGAGAAAACGAAGGAAAGATACATAGAGGCTCTTTGTGATGAACTCTTATTTATCGGCAGTGAAAGATGCGATAAGCCCTTAAGAAGCGTGTTCATCGGCGGCGGAACACCTTCCGTGCTCCCTGCGGAGCATATGGTAAGGGTCATGAATGTCGTAAAAGAAAGATTCACCCTTGAAGATGATGCGGAGATAACCATAGAATGCAATCCCGGAACACTTGATGAAGAAAAGCTCACAGCGTACAGGGCATGCGGAATAAACCGCCTGAGCATAGGACTTCAGTCATCACATGAATCCGAGCTTAAGAGCCTCGGAAGGATCCATAATTACGAGGATTTCGTAAGAAGCATCCGCATGGCTGAGAAAGCCGGTTTTGATAATATCAATGTAGATCTTATGAGCGGACTTCCGGGTCAGAGTGCGTCTTCTTTTGAGGAGACTCTGAGAAAGGTCTGCACGCTTTCGGAGAACATAAAGCATATATCCGCATACAGTCTGATAATCGAGGAAGAGACTCCCTTCGGTCAGATGTATGAGGACGGAAGGCTGGACCTTCCGGATGAAGATGCGGACCGGGAAATGTATCATATGACATCCCGTATATTAAAAGAGTACGGATTCGAAAGATATGAGATATCCAATTATGCAAGGAAGGGATATGAGTGCATTCACAACATCGGGTATTGGACCGGAGTGGAGTACTTCGCTGCCGGACTCGATGCCGCATCATATTACGGACATTGCAGATATACCGATACTCCCGATATGGAAGAGTATCTGAAAGATCCGCTTGCGGGTCCGGTTTTGATAGAAAAGCTGGATCAGCAGGGACTCATAAGCGAGTATATGATCCTCGGACTGCGCCTTATAAGCGGTGTAAGCGTTTCCGAGTTTGAAAAAAGGTTTAAGACCGGTATTTTTGACGTATACGGCAGGGAGATAGACCGTTTTATCTCGGACGGACTCCTTGAGCACTGTGAAGATCGTATAAAACTGTCTGAAAAAGGCTTGGATCTGGCAAATTTTGTCATGAGAGCTTTTATCTGAAAATTCCGAAAATTTATTCAATATTATGTAAATCAGTGATATAATGTAGTGTGATGTATAAGGGCCGTATTTCGGCCTGCTGTTTGTTATGTATTCAAATAATAAAGGCTCCGGAAATAAAATATGGTTGTACGCGGGAATGCTTCTCGCTTTAGCCGCAGTTATAGGCGCTGTTTACATTGCGGTAAGATACAAGAATCGTATCGATGCGGAAAACACTTACCGTGAATTGTCTGAAAATGTAAATGCCGTAAGTGATGAGCAACCTCAGGATCCCGCCGATCCGGTTAATGATGTTCCCGATACGGAGGATGCACCGCAGGGTCTTTCACCCGAGGGACTTCTTCAGGCATCCGGTGAAGGTGATGTAAGCGGCAATGAAGAAGAGGAGATCCCCGAAGCCGTATCCGATGCTCCCGGCAAGAACATTGACTGGGACGAGCTTCATCAGACCAATCCGGATATTTATGCGTGGATCTACGTACCCGGAACAAGCGTGGATTATCCGGTGCTTCAGCATCCGAGCAACAACGAATACTACCTGAACCACAATCTTGACGGCTCGTACGGTTTTCCGGGTGTCATATATACGGAGAACTATAACAGCAAGGATTTCACCGATCCCAATACCGTTATCTACGGCCACAATATGGATAACACAACCATGTTCTCGACTCTGCATAACTTCCGCAATCCCGACATGGTGAGTGAACCGCATTATATCTACATTTACACGGAAGACGGCAGGACACTTGTATATGAGATCTATGCCGCATACATATATCCGTCGATCCATCTGCTGCTGAATTTTGACGTCAAGAATGATTACATATTCGAGCAGTACTTGAGAAATATCAGCAATATGGATCTTACGAGTTCGGATCTTGCGAACATTCGTCATGACATCGATGTAACGGTAGATGACCGCATCATTACTCTTTCTACCTGCACGACGGATCATGACGCTTCAAAGAGATTCCTGGTTACGGGAGTACTGCTTAACCCATAGGCACGCGAGGCGGGAAGTGATAGAAGATAAGATCATAACCGAAAAGAAAACCTTTACTGCCTGGGGACGGCTTGTTTTTACGCTGATAGTTATCGCTTTACTGATCACCGGTATTTTCCTTCTCGTAAGATCGATGGGAAGAAGATCGTTGTACGAACTCAGCTCCGGACTTGAATCCGATACGGCAGACGTAGGCGAAGCGGTACAAAACGGATCGCCGGATACCGGAATAGAAGAAGGTCATATCGTTTATAACGGAAAAGAATACGCTCCGAACAAAGACCTTATCTGCATCCTTGTTATGGGACTTGATAAAGAGACTGTGACGGAGATTGGCGGACAGAGCTGGGAAAGCAATCCGGATTCGTATAACAACGGCGGCCAGGCGGATGCACTCTTTCTGGTTCTCCTGAATCCGCATGATGAAAGCATTAAAGTCGTCAGCATCAACAGAAATGCTATGGCCGATGTTGATGTCTGGGATGATGAAGGTAATTACAGAGGCATACTGAAAGAGCAGATAGCGCTTCAGCACGGATACGGTAACGATGAAGTTGCGTGTGCCGAACATCAGGTCAAGGCAGTATCGAGGTTCTTCCACAATATTCCGATACATGCATATGCCGCTATAAGCATGGATGCCATACCGGAACTCAACGACGCGGTCGGCGGTGTGACACTCGAAGTGCTTGATGACATCGTATATCCCGAATATGACATGGATCTTCACAGAGGTCAGGTCGTTACCCTGATGGGAGACACAGCTTATTGGTATGTACGTCTCAGACATGAGGATGAATTCGATTCCAACTCTGTGAGGCAGGAAAGACAGAAACAGTATCTGACCACATTTGCCGTCACGGCAAGGGAGAGAGTGAACGGAGACATTACAGTTGCGGTTTCTCTTTTTACAACTCTCCAGAAGTACATGGTCACCGATCTGAATGTGAGCAGTTATACCTATCTTGCAACGGAAACCATGGATTATTCATTCGATGCGGACAATATCTATTCCGTACAGGGTGAGACACTTCAGGGCGAGATGTTCGAAGAGTTCTATGCCGACGATGATGCGCTTCAGGATCTGATAGTAAAGCTCTTTTATGAACCTGTATGACGGTTGCCTTACCGGATCTGTGATCCGGATAAAAATATAAATAAAAATGTTTATCATTTTTTCAGGAGGGAAAAATAATGAAAAAGAAGGTTCTGGCAATTATCTCCGCTGCAATGCTGATGATGCTCAATGCGATCACCGTATTTGCCGCAAGCCCCGCTGTAGGTACCGTACAGCCTCCCGTTTCAACTCAGACATCCATAACCGCTGTTGCTGACACCGCAACTCCCGCACAGTATGCTATCCTTACAGCTACTTCAGAGGGATTTAAGGTTTCTGCGGTATCCGATTCAACCGCTAAGGCAGCCGCTGTTGCCGTACAGAATACTGTCCTCAGGGATGTTGCTGCGATCGGATATTTCCTCGGCAATCCCGATCTTGTAACCGCAGCCACCACACAGGGAAGCGTTGTTGCTGCCAATATCCTTTCAACCGTTGATGTTGATCCTACTACCGCTACCAAGGATTCAACCGGAATGTACAATATCGTCATGACCAACGGACAGATTGCCGCAGGCGATACCATTGCCATTCTTCACTTTAACGGAACCAACTGGGAGCTCATCAAGCCCGTTGCAGTATCTACCGGTTCCGTTGCATTCCAGGTTTCAAGCCTTTCACCTATTTCCATAGTCAAGATTTCTACCAATGCTCCCGCAGCATCACCCAAGACCGGAGTTACCTATTCTTTCATGGCACTCATCGTTCTTGCCGCAATGGCCGGAGCAATCATCTGCTTCAGGAATTATCGCAGAGCATAAGATCTAAACAGTGAGCCTTTGGCCTGCAGGCACAGGTCCTGCAGGCGGGGGCTTTACCATTATGACAAATTTCCTTTTTGTTACAACTATCAGCGGCTTTTTGCCGCAGTTTGAATCGGGTGATTGTCTGCTGGCGCAGCAGCTGGGATGTAAAGTCAGCTATGCGTCCAATTTTGATAATCCCGTTTATGTATTCGATAAAGAAGATCTGATAAAGCAGGGAATTGAACTTCATCAGATCGGAGTCAGAAAAAGTCCTCTTTCGGTCAAGTCCAATCTTCGTGCAATAAAGGAATTGAAAAAGATCATCAATGAATGTGATATAGATATCATTCATTGCCACAATCCTATGGGCGCCGTGACCGCAAGAGTTGCGGCCAGATTTTCGAAGAAGCATCCGTATGTGATATATACGGCACATGGATTTCATTTTTACAAAGGTGCACCGCTAAAAAACTGGATCCTTTATTATTCAGCGGAGAAATATCTGGCACGGTGGACCGATCATATAATCACGATAAACAGCGAAGACTATACAAGAGCTCTTCGATTCCATATAAGACAGAAGGCCGGAGTTACCAAGATCGGCGGTGTGGGTGTTGACTGTGAGAAATTCAGACCCATACCTGAGATCTGTGACCAAAAGAGAAGTGAGATAGGCGTTCCGAAAGATGCATTTCACATAGTCACTGCGGCCGAGATCAATGACAACAAGAATCAGAAAGTTATCATCGAAGCGATAGCATCGATACCCGATAAAGATATTTATTACACTGTCTGCGGCAAAGGTCCCAATGAAGAATATCTTAACGGGCTGATAAAAAAGTACGGCCTTGAAGACAGAGTCAGACTTATCGGTTACAGGACCGATATGGAAGAGATATTACAGACTGCGGATGTATTTGCTTTTCCTTCGAAAAGAGAAGGATTCGGAGTTGCCGCGGTTGAAGCACTTCTGTGCGGGGTTCCGCTTATCGCATCGGATACACGCGGTACCGGTGAATATGCCCGCGAAGGTGTGAATGCACTTATCTGCAGATCCGGCAAATCCGATGAATATGCCGCTGCGATAATAAAGCTTAAAAGTAATCCCGGTCTAGTAAAAAGAATGTCGGGTGCATGCAGGGATTCCGCATTTGATTTTACGTGCGGTGAAGTCCGCAAGATAATGCGGCCTGTTTATGAGAAAGCAATCCTTACCGTCGAATCCGGAAAGTAAGCGATCATTTGGGGGAAGAAAGTGAACGGACCACTCATCTCCGTTATTATGGGAGTCTACAATCAATGGGATACGGATGCTCTTGAGAGAGCCGTGCGTTCCGTGCTGGACCAGAGCCTGAGAAATTTCGAATTCATCATCTGGGATGACGGTTCGGAAGACAAAGCCGCTTCCGCTCTTAAGAAACTCCCCGAACTGGATGACAGGATCATTCTTGCGGGACGTGATGAAAACAGAGGACTCGCATTTTCACTTAATGAATGCATAAAACTTGCAAAGGGAAAATACATCGCAAGAATGGATGCGGATGATGAATGCCTTCCCGAGCGTTTTGCAAGGCAGGTTGCTTTTCTTGAAAACAATCCCGGATACGCATGGTGCGGTACCGGAGCCGAACTGTTTGATGAGAACGGAGTTTGGGGATGCAGGTTCATGCCTGAAGTCCCGGAAAAGAAAGATTACTACAGATTTTCACCTTATATCCATCCGTCCGTAATGTTCAGAAAAGAGGTCTTCGATTCCTTCGCAGGCTATCTTGAAGAAAACGAAACTTACAGATGCGAAGATTATGAGATCTTTATGAGGCTCATGCAAAAGGGGCTCAAAGGTTATAACATCCCGGAACCTCTTTTCAGATACCATGAATGCAATGCTTCATACAGATCACGCAACCTGAAAAACCGTTTCAATGAAGCCAGAGTCAGGGCTTACGGTTACAGGAAGATGGGAATTCTTTTTCCATTCGGATGGATACATGTTCTCAGACCGATCATTGCGTGCATCGTTCCTTCCGGCCTTATCGCTGCAATCAAGCGCCGTGAGGGAAAAAGAGCACAGGCTAAGAGGGAGAGTTTAAATGCAGCAGAGCCGGGTGACGGAGAACAGATCATCGAAGTATCTGAATATCGTGCGCAGGATCCCTGCATTCTCGGAAGCTACAGAAGAATGTCTTCGTAGCGCATGCAAAGAGGATGCCGAACTTCCTGCGGAGGACAGTCTGTTTATCTGTGTGTTTGCTCCCGTTATATCGGCATTTGTCTTCTATGTTCTGACCGATGCCAAAAAGAGAGGCTTTAAAAGGCTGGTATTCTGCGCAAGGGATGCTTATCTGTTTTATAAGTCCGCGCAGATCCTGGGACCTGTTATCGCACCTGAGATATCGCTTTCATATATCCATGTTTCCAGATATTCCCTGCGTGCCGCGGAATATGCTTTAAGCCCGGATGACTGCCTTGATACAATATGCCTCGGTGCTCTGGATCTTTCTTTTGAAAAGATGATGAAAAGAGCATCGCTTTCAGATGAAGAGATAAAGCATTTTGCCAAGATATGCGGTCTCGATGGGAAAACTTCCGAAAAGCTGGATAACCGACAGATCTCTGAGATAAAGAAAAGACTTCTGAACAGCAAGGAATTTTTTGAAGCTGTGCATGTACATGCGAAAGATAAACTTGAACCTGCCCTGGATTATCTTAAGCAGGAAGGATTGGATAAGGACAGCCTTCGTGAAACCGGGACTGCGATAGTTGACAGCGGATGGATCGGTACGGTTCAGAAGAGTCTGAATAAACTTATAGGCGTGGGAGAAAAACTTGAAGGATATTATTTCGGACTTTATTCCGTTCCGAAAGGTGTATCCGAAGAAAGATATGACAGTTTTTATTTTTCTCCCGGAGCGGGCGTGATGAATCTCGGACGAAAGAACCGCTTCAGTGTCTGCCTGTTTGAAACAGTTTGTTCCTCGCCTGAATCCATGACATACGGATATGAGAGACAGGGCGAAAAGATCGTTCCGATTCTTAAGCCCGAGGGAAATCCGAATAGGGATTATATCCTGAGGATAACGGATTATATGAAGGATTATTCCGTAAGGCTGGCTGATTCCTTAAAGGATGATATTGCTACCATCCATAATCATGATCTTATTTGGATCTGTGAGGAACTTCTTAAGCCTCTTATGAGTGAACCGATACCGGAAGAGAGCAGAGCATTCGGAAAGCTGTTATTCAATGATGATGTTATTGCGGATTCGGATTATAAGCTTGCCGGAAAATGGTCGGATGAAGATCTGAAGAAGAATTCATTTTTCAGGAAGATGTTCATCAAGAGCGGGATCGGAGAGGGTGACATTCCCGCAAGCGGATGGCCGGAGGGCAGCATTACCGATTCCTGCACCGGATTAAAAAGAAAAATGTGCCTGTTTTCGGAAAGAGCATCCAAAACGGTCACCGAGATAAGGAAGAGCATCAGAGCGTGAAGGGTAAATTCAGCGACATATTACAATATGTGTTCGTTATAAGGGAACTGACAGCCCGTGAGATCAAGAGGAAGTATGCGAGAAGCTCGCTGGGCATCATCTGGAGCGTGCTCAATCCGCTTCTTATGATGGTCGTAATGTCGCTTATTTTCTCGACGATGTTTAAAAGGAAGATTGAGAACTTCCCGATTTATTATCTTACAGGTCAGACAATATGGGGACTTTTCAGCGGGGCGACAAATGCCGCAATGACTGCGCTGGTAGATAATAAGAGCCTGCTTATAAAAGCCAAGCTTCCCAAGCATACATTTATCCTTTCGAGAGTATATACCGCTCTTGTGAATTTTGGATATACCTGCATAGCTTATGTGCTGATGCTTGTGATATTCAGGATCAAACCTAGTTTTACAATGCTTCTTTTCCCGATATGCATTGTATTTGCACTTCTATTTGCAATTGGAATGGGATATTTTCTGGCAACGCTTTATGTGTTTTTTGCTGATATCAAATATCTTTACGGGATTTTCCTGACACTGTTGATGTATCTGTCTGCAATCTTTTATCCGGTTGAAAGTCTGCCGGAAACAATGCAGCTGGTGATCAATTGGAATCCTGTATATCTCCAGATACTGTTTGCCAGAGAATGCGTTATGTATGGACAGTTTCCCGAGAACTGGGTCTGGATAAGACTTGTTATCTGGTGTGTGGGAAGTATTCTTTTCGGAATGATCGTATTCAAGTCCAGAGAAAATAAGATAATGCAGACAATATAGTCTGTTATGGATAGAGATTTGAAGAAAACTGTTTGGAAAAACAGAATATGCCGAATGTTTATGGCTGTAATCTTGTTGGTTACGGCTGTTTGCAATGTGCTCATCCCGACAGAAAATGTATGTGCTACCGATGCATATGCCGCATTCGGATCGACCTCTTATGAGGTTGTTGAAGGCAAGGAATTCAAAGTCGGCGTATATGTAAAATGTGTTGAAGGCGTCGGTGCCTGCAGTCTTACAGTCGGTTACGATCCCAACTGTCTTGAATATGTCGAGGGCGGTTCGGGTTACGATGCGGCTAACGGCCTTGTGTTTATTGTTGATGAAGTTGGTAACGGTGCCAATTCCAGGAAGTTTCTTCTGAAGTTCCGTGCAAAGACTCAGTGCTACACATCGATATATGCGGTGGCCAATTATGCATACACATATGCATTCCCCGATGTGATCCTTGAAGACGGTACTGTGGTTCCCGCGGCACCACCTGTTGAATGCACTATCACAAGAGATGCATCGGCTCCCATTACCATTCAGGCGGCTGCTGCTCCCGAACCAGAAAAGGAAGAAAAACCGGAAGTGATTGCGGAAGAGACTGTATCTGAAGAAGAGGATACCGCATCGGACGATGAGACTGCTGAAACGGATACAGTTATTTCTGAGGATGATAATTCAGCCGATGAAACTACGAGTGCCGAAGACAGAGATTATCATTTATCGGGATCTGTTCAGATCGATATTCCCGAAGATATAGATAACATTGAGGTCATTCAGGTCGAACCGACCAATATATATGATGCCAATCCGCAGGTATTTGCCACGGGTGATAATCCGGAGCCTGTGAGAACGGATTATTCGTTTCTTCTTGCAATTGTTCTTGTTATCTCCGCCGTTTCACTGATACTTCTTCTCTGGCTTTCAAGAGATGAGTTTAAGGCCAGAAAGAAAGAAGCACAGCAGTATATTGATGAACTTGAGAATCCGCATTCTGAGGATGAGTATATTTACGATCTTCCGGAAGAGGGTGAAGTAGCTCCCGAAGACGACGGATTGTATGAAAAGCCTGATGAGTATTATGCTGTTTCACAGCTTGAAGAACCTGCAGATGCACAGGCAGTGAATGAAACTTCTGAAATAGCTGATCATGATAGCGAAGAAGCGGACATCGACTATACTCCAATATCGGATTCATATGCGGAGGATGAAATTCAGTTTGTTGATGTTGACGGAATGATCGTATCCGATGAAAGAGAGCGTGTCATTTCCGTTAAGGATGTCACGATGGAATTTCACCTTTCGACTTATAACCCTTCGGGACTTAAGGATTATCTCATTCAGGCCGTAAAGCGAAAGATAGAGTACCGCAGGCTCTTTGCACTCTATCATGTAAGCTTTGACGTATATAAAGGTGAAGTCGTCGGTATCATAGGAACCAACGGCTCCGGTAAGAGTACACTTCTCAAGATCGTATCCGGTGCGCTCAGACCCACATCCGGTAAGGTTATCGTTGACAGAAAGAAGGTACAGCTCCTTACTCTCGGTACCGGATTTGATATGGAACTTACCGCAAGGGAGAATGTATATCTGAACGGTTCCATTATCGGTTATTCAAAAGAATTTCTCGATAAGCACTATAACGACATAGTTGAATTTGCTGAACTTCAGGATTTCATGGAAGAGAAGGTCAAGAACTTCTCATCCGGCATGGTATCCAGGCTCGGCTTTGCCATTGCAACCGCAGGCGATGCTGCCGAAATACTAATTCTTGATGAAGTCCTCTCCGTAGGAGATGAATTTTTCAGAAAGAAGAGCCTCGCACGCATCAAGGAAATGATCCACGGTGGCAGCACTGTTCTTATTGTTAGCCATGGCATGAATACGATTTTGGATAATTGTTCCAAGTGCGTATGGATTGAAAAGGGAGAACTCAGAATGGTAGGTAATCCCAAGGAAGTATGTGAAGCGTATCGCCATATGGAAGAATCGGATAATGCCGTAGGTGCATAAATCTAATGCTATATATATATTTGATTGTATAGGAAGGTATTTACAAATGATCAACAAGATTTTGATTTCTGGAGATTTGCTGAGACCGAAAATCGAATCTGGTAAAACTATTAATTTTCATGAAAAAAGAATCAATAAATACTTTGAATTTTTAAAATATCAACTTGAAGAGTCTACAAATTTGTCGGTGCATAAATTAAATACCGACAACACTTCTTTTTCTCCTTCGATTTTTTACAAGTTGTGTGGTGGAGAATATCTCGATGATGAAGAATGGCTTAAGATATATGATTTGAGTATTATTCCACAAAATGCAATTGATTATTTTTCAAGTTATATCGCGGATTCTATTGTGATATACATAGAAATGCCTCAAATCTTTAAGCGAATTCATAATTTTCTAAATATTCCTTATATTGATATCACCGTTCATCCTATTCGATTTTATGATGATCATCTATTTGGCATGTCTACAAATTCATCATTTATATTTGATCGAATGAAGAAATATCAGATTAACGAAAAGTTATTTAACATTCAGGCTAATGCAATAAAGGCAATCACGGCATTTAATCCATATAATATTCTCCCGAATTCTGCGTTAATAGCAGGACAAACAAATATAGATAAAGCTTTATATAATAATGGTAGATGTCTATCTATAATGGATTATGAAGATGAAATAAGAAATATGGGACATATGTATGATTGTGTTTACTATAAAGCACATCCATATAATAAAGAGTTGGGAAAGATTTATTCTTTCTTAAAGCAATTTGACTTCATAAAGCTTTGCCCTTCTGATTGGAACACATATAGAATAATTTCAAATGACAATTTAAAAAAGGTATATGCAATCACTTCGGGTGTGTTGTATGAAGCACCTTATTTTGGAAAGGAAGTGAGATTTTTACATCGTCCTTGCTTCCATTTTGATTACGATTTGAATTGTCCTTATTCTGAAGAGACATATCTATCAATATATAATGATTTTATTAATCCTGTATTTTGGAAAGATTGTTTTCAGGATCTTATTTCTGTAAATAACAACTGTGAAAATCTTATTATGAGCACAATTCCTAACAGGATTAGAGCGACATTTAACGATTATTGGAGCTATACAGATCTGGATCCGACCATCATTACGGCTTCTAAGTTATTTAGAAAAAAATCTGAGGAAAAGTCGATAAATAGACCTCAATCCTACGTCTCAAAAGAAGTATATGACAATTTACAAAATCAAGTATGCTTACTTCAAAATGAAGTGAGAAATTTGGAAACTACAATTGGTATTCTTAGAAATGAACCGGCTTTTGAGAATAATCCAATTAAAAGATATACAAAAACTAAGATTTTTTCGTTGGCTCAGACAAGTGTATTTTTTAACCCGGATATAGTTTTATATAAGCTGTCTAAAGTCGCAAAAAGTAATCATAGAGCCGATGAAAAGATTACTTCTATTAAAGGTATTACATATAGACCACATGCACCTCATGGTGGAAGGGGCGGTGGTGGTGCCGTTTTGTCGGCTATGGAATCTATTATAGGAAATGATATTAAGGGTTTTCCTATAACGTATAACTATAGTGAAAAAGATGGTATTTGGCATACATTAAAGAATCGATACTTTACATATAGTACATATAATAGAATGATTAATCCGAAGAGTAATCTTATTCCATTGTATGCTGCTGTTTGTTTTGTTATTGAAAAAACAAAAAATGAACATGATAAATTATATGTATGCCATGACTATGCGACAGCGTATGGTTTGTATTTAATGAACAAAAAATACATATTTGTTGTTCATACTCAGGGCTCGAGAATTGATGAGAAGATAGCTCTTGGAGAGTCAATCACAAAGCATGAAATGAGTATTATTCAGAAATGTGAGAAACTCGCTGTAGAAAATGCTGTTTTAGTTTGCTTTCCTAGTAAAGGTGCTGAAAATTCGTTTTTTGCTAGTAAGTATATACATTGCAGACAATATAACAATGGACCGACTTTATATAACACTATATATGCGGATGTTACTCCTAAGAAAATATCTTCAGTAAAAAAAGAACCTGATACAATAACTTTTATTTCGGTTGGAACAATAACTTCATCAAAAGGTCAAGATGAAGTGGTTCGCTTTTTTCATAACACTCTTGATAAGACTGATAAAAGGATCAGGTGGATCTGTGTAGGGAAAGGCCCTAACAAAGATACGGTTTATGAGTCTGCAAGATTACTTGAGCAGGAGTATTCCAGTTTTAGCTTTGTACCATTTGATAAACTGACATATGCAGAAGTTCAGTACTTATATTCTGTTTCGGATGTATATATAATGCTTCACAGATTATCTGTTTTTGACTTATCGACCTTAGAAGCTATGAAAAATGGATGTGCATTGATTCTTTCTGATGTTGGTGGAAATAAGGAATACAATGTGCGCGATAATGTCATCTTTTCTGATTCGATGGGTGTAAACTCGGATAGAATATTTAATGTGAATGAAATTCAGGATTTAAAACAGAGAAATATTGAGGCGTTTGATATTTATTTTTCTAAATCTGTATTTAAGAATAGGTATTCTGAAATGATTATAAAAGTAATCGATGAAATGAATGCCTCAATGCGTTGAGATATAAACTATTAGTGGAATGACATTATGCATACAAGAAATATCATAGCAATTATACCGGCACGTTATCAGTCATCAAGATTCCCTGGCAAGCCACTTGCGATTGTAAATGGGAAACCCATGATTCAATGGGTTTATGAACAAACCAAGAAAGTTGTTTTGATTAAAGATGTTTATGTAGCGACCGATGATAAGAGGATTTTTGATACGGTTGTATCATTTGGCGGACAGGCAATTATGACCGGAGATTGTTCTTGCGGAACTGATAGGATTTTTGAAGCAAGTAAAGATATGGATGCCGATATAATTGTTAACGTACAAGGCGATGAACCTATGATAAGACCTCAAATGATCGAGGAGGTTTTGTCAGCGTTTGAAGATGAAAATGTGTTGATGTCTACGTTGAGGAAACGGATTGATGATCAGGAAGATATAGATAACCCGAATGTTGTGAAAGTGATTACCGACACCAGTAACGATGCAATTTATTTTTCGAGGTATCCTATTCCGTATAAGAGGAATGATCTAGATGAATACAAAGTTTATAAACATGTCGGGATGTATGCGTATAAAAAGGACTTCCTGAAAACTTTCGTTAATTTACCTAAATCATTCTTGGAGAAATCAGAATCTCTTGAACAGTTAAGATGTCTTGAAAACGGATTTAAAATTCGTGTCATAGAAACTAATGGTGAAACTATTGGCGTTGATACTCCTGAGCAATTGAAAGCTGTAGAAGAATCCATGATAAAGGAAGGCTGGGTATAGTGTTTGTTCCTATAGTTATCGATCCATGCCAATTTTATGATTATAGATACCTATGGGTTTACTTGAAATTTCTTTATCATGCACATGAGAATGGTTGGGTTTTGATCACTACATGTGAGTATAAGGAATGGAGAGACAAAAGACCGATAAGTAATGTATATGATGAACGGTTTACTTCTGCTCATCAGTATACAGTATTGTCTGTTGAAGAAGAAAAAGAAGTCCCTGTATATTACATTAATAATGCCGTTTTTAATGACGAATATGTAAAGACCGGATCAAGAATCGGAACTCAGATTGATCTACTGAAAAATCGCAACCGTGTTTTGGAAAACGAATTGTTCCGATTAGCTAAAGAAATTAAAAAAATTCATGGAGAAATTGAAGGTTTTATCACGTGGAATGCACATTATAAAAGCATCGATTATCTGGCACAGAAGATGAAAGTTCCGGTTATAACCATGGAATTTGCCTTGAGGTTTCCTGAATATTTTCCGACTTGCTATTTTACACGACATAGGATGTATGGTGATGCTATATCAAATGTTGAAGTCCGAAAATTTAGAGATCTAGTTAACAATGGCCTAATTGATGTATTAACAAAAAAAGAACTTCTGGCTATTTTTTTGAATAATAACAGATTGGATCTTCTTAAAAATGTCTATGATCCAAAGTATGAAATGGGCATAGCAACAGTTCATCCCTTTGTTCCATCGTTATTTGCCGAATCTTCATATACGGATATTGAGTTGATCCAGGATGTTCGAAACCATTATTCTGAAGATGATATTCTCCTCAGAAATCATCCGGGCGATGAGCCGTATCAAGCTAAATATACGTTGAAAAATAATGATGACTCAGAATTTTCAAGTGATTTCATTTTGAAATGCAAGAGAATAGCAGCTCATGGATCTAATATTCTTCTTGAGGCATTGTTGCTGGGACGCACGGTATATTCGCATGATATTTCGGCGTTTCAATTATTCTTGAAGGACAATCTTTCTGATAAGAAACTGTCGGAGATTGATGACATTTCACTTAATTATTTACTTCTTGTCTATTTGGCACCTTTCGATATTGCTTTTGATAAAAAATATATTGATTGGAGAATTCATGAGAATTCGCCGGATAAGATCTACATGTACCATATAAAACATTATTTATCCGAAAGAGGAATCTCTGAGGAAGTGTTATCTGTAGATAAAAAAGATAGACTTGAGACAATTTTGAATTATAGGAGGCAGTCGGAATGATTATTATTACCGGACCTTGTGTAATTGAAAATGAAAAACTTGTTATGGAAGAAGCTGAGGAACTTAAGAAGATCACAGAGTTATTTGATGTGGATTTCTTTTTCAAAGCTTCATTTGATAAGGCAAACCGTACTTCGATCAATTCGTTCCGAGGACCGGGAATTGAGGAAGGACTCAGAATACTTAAGAAAGTCAAAGAAGAACTGGGGCTTAAGATTGCCACCGATATTCACGAACACTGGCAAGCGGAACCTGTTGCAGATGTTGCGGATATAATTCAGATTCCGGCTTTTCTATGCAGACAGACAGATCTGCTTATAGCTGCAGCAAAAACTGGTAAGCGTATTAATGTGAAGAAAGCTCAGTTTCTTGCTCCTTGGGATATGAAACCTGTAATACAGAAGATTGAAGAGACTGGAAATAAGGACATAATGCTTTGCGAGAGAGGAAGTTCTTTCGGATACAACAATCTTGTTGTTGATATGACCGGACTTGTTGTGATGAAGGAATTTGGTTATCCTGTCATCTTCGATGCTACACATAGCGTGCAAAAACCCGGAGGGAATGGGACATCCACCGGCGGAAATCGTGATTATGCAAAGTATCTTGCAAGAGCTGCCTGCGCAGTTGGGATTGACGGTATTTTTGCTGAAGTTCATCCGGATCCGGATAATGCATTGTCTGATGGCCCAAATATGATTCGACTGTCTGAATTCAAAGAATTTATGAATGAGATCGTTTCTGTTAATGATGTTGTTTCTTCATTTGGAGATTGATAATGGATATCTTAAAAGAAGTAAAAAATGTTTTTGATATCGAAATAGAACAACTTCAAAGCGTAGAAGCATATCTCGATGAATCCATTGTTGATGTAATCAAATTGATAAATGACTGTAATGGAAAAGTCGTTCTTTGCGGAATGGGTAAACCCGGTCATATTGCAAGGAAGATTTCTGCATCTATGAGCAGTATGGGAATTCCTTCATATGTGCTTCATCCCGCAGATGCTCAGCATGGTGATCTCGGAATGCTTACAAAGGATGATGTTATCATCTTTATCAGTAATAGTGGCGAAACCAAAGAAATCTGTCAGATACTTCCTACAGTCAGACTTATTGGGTTGAAGATGGTTGGAATTACTTCGAGTCCTGATTCGACTTTGGGAAAGTATGTTGATTATCTGGTATCTATTCCTAAACTGACAGAAGCAGGGGCGCTCGGATTGGCTCCTACCAGCAGCACAACAGCGGAACTAGTGATCGGTGATGCAATTGCTGTTGTTGTTTCTAAGATGAGAAATTTTAAGAAAGAAGAGTTTGCATCATATCATCCGGCCGGATCTTTGGGACAGAAATTAAATACAAAGGTTTCCGACCTTATGATATCTGATGAAATGATTCCGAGAATCTCTGTCGGCGAATCTCTTGAAAAGGCTGTTGAAGTATTGTGCGAAACCGGACATGGCGGCGTGATGATCACGGATTCCGAATTGAAACTCAAAGGCCTTATTACAGATGGCGATTTAAAGCGTTATATGCGAAAGAATATAGATATGTACTCGACCATAGTAGATGATGTAATGACAAAGTCGCCTGTTGTTGTGTATGAAGATATGCTTGCCGTAGATGCTTTGCGTACAATGGAAAACAGGGAAAAACAATTATCTGTTCTTCCGGTTTTAAGCAGAGACAATAAAGTGGTCGGGCTTCTTCGCACTCACGATGTTCTTCAAAGAGGAATATTTGTTTAGTATTCAGCTTTTCTTAAGATAGTATGCCCCACCCGCACAAGCACATACAGCAATAAGAACAATGATTATAGCCGGAGTAGCGTTGCTCTCCTGACTGAATCATCGGTAGATTCCGGACCGGGAGCCCCTGCTACAGTTCCCGGTTCTGTGTTTGTATTGGCAGGATTACAAAGCGTCCGTATCATAAACAATGTCGATTTTTCAAATGCTTAAGTTTTTTCTTTATTATCCCCGAAAATATAGTACAATTTCCTTTGGGAGGGATAATTATGCCGCTTCTTGCAGGATATATGGTACCTCATCCGCCGATAGCCGTTCCGGAAATAGGCGGGGGAGAAGAACAGAAGATCATTTCAACACTGAACTCATTTGATGAGGTCGCTTCTGATATTGCGTCCGTAAAGCCTGATACGATAATTCTCACGTCCCCTCATTCGATCATGTACAGGGACTATTTTCATATTTCACCCGGTAAGAGTGCCGCCGGTGACTTCAGCCGTTTCGGCGCACGTAACGTCCGCTTTAATGTATCCTATGACGATGAACTGGTAAGCGAGATAGAAACCATTTGCGACAGGGAAAATATCCCTGCCGGGACCGAGGGTGAAAGGGATCCTCTTCTTGATCACGGGACAATGGTTCCTCTTTATTTCATCAACAAAAGATACCAAAATTACAAGCTTATCCGTATAGGCCTTTCGGGGCTGAATCTTAATACGCATTTTGAATTCGGAAAAGCCATCAGAAAAGCGATAGATAAAACCGGCAGAAGATGTGTCTTTGTGGCAAGCGGTGATCTGAGCCATTGCCAGAAGGAAGACGGCCCTTACGGATTCAGGCCAGAGGGTCCCGTTTATGATGAGATGATCATGAAGACAATGTCGGCAGGTGATTTCGGCGCTCTGACATCATATGACGAAAGCTTGCTGGATAAGTCTATGGAATGCGGGCACAGATCGTTTACGATCATGGGCGGTGCATTTGAAGGAATAAATTTTGAAACAAGGGAACTTTCACACGAAGCAACATTCGGCGTAGGCTACGGATTATGCATATATCATCCGCTGCCGTATTCGGAAGCATAAAAAGGAGGAAGCTATGGACAAATACGTTGAACTTGCCCAAAAGACCATTGATCTGATCATCAGCAAAAACGAAGTATATGTTCCCGCGGATGAGGAACTTACCGATGAAATGAAAACCGGCAGGGCCGGAGCGTTTGTATCCATTCATGAAGGCGGAAAACTCCGCGGCTGCATAGGAACCATAGCTCCGACCTGCAAAAATATTGCCGAAGAAATAATTTCAAATGCCATTGCTGCTTCGACCAGAGACCCAAGATTCCATCCGATCCGCACCGAAGAGCTTGACAGCCTTGAGATAAATGTCGATGTCCTCAGTCCCGAAGAGCCCATCGATTCACCCGATCAGCTTGATGTAAAGCGTTACGGTGTCATTGTTGAGAAGGGGTATAAGCGCGGACTTCTCCTTCCGGATCTTGACGGAGTTGATACCGTTGAAGAGCAGATCGCTATCGCAAAACAGAAAGCCGGACTGGACCTTACCGAAAACGGAGTGAAGATGTACCGTTTTGAGGTTGTCCGTCATGTCTGATGACGGAAAAGAAAAAATCATATCCGTATGCCCGGTGTGCCCGCATCATTGCAGGCTTGCTGAAGGCGCACTCGGAAGATGCAGAGCGAGAGCAAACCGTAACGGTAATGTGGTTTCCGTTAACTACGGCAAGGTGACTTCCATCGCGCTAGATCCGATCGAAAAGAAACCGCTCGCTTTCTTTTTGCCCGGAAGCAAGGTGTTATCCGTGGGGAGCTTCGGATGCAATCTGAGCTGTCCGTTCTGTCAGAATCATGACATAGCACAGGCGGGTGAGAAGGATATTCCGGAAGTATATACCGTTACTCCGGAGAAAATCCTTTCGATCGCACTTGATGAAGTTGCAAGCGGAAATATCGGCGTTGCCTACACGTATAACGAAGCACTTGTCGGATATGAATTCGTCAGGGATACAGCAAAACTTGTGCACGAAAACGGACTTAAAAATGTCCTTGTGACAAACGGATGCTGTGAACTTCCTGTACTGGAAAAGATCCTTCCTTACATCGATGCGATGAATATTGATCTTAAGGGATTCAGACCGGAGATATATGAAAAACTCGGCGGAGATCTGGAGACGGTAAAGAACTTTATACGCAGATCAACAGAGGAAAGCCTTATAGAAATCACTTCGCTGATCGTTCCGGGTCTTAATGATTCACCGGAGGATATGGAAGAGGAAGCTAAGTGGATCGCATCGATCGATCCGGATATTCCGCTTCACATAACGAGATATTTCCCGAGATTCAGATACAGAGAACCTGCTACGGATATCAGGCTTATGCATGAACTCAGATCGATAGCGGAAAAGCATTTAAACAGAGTTCTTCTCGGAAATATATAAAGCATCCTTCAATGAGACTCAAAATCTACAACGCACTTGTCAACAGAATACCGGGTATCGCATACAGATATCACAGGTTCCACAAAGAAAGCTCGGGGATAAAGAAAGCCATTTCCCGGATATATCTTTTGTGGCTTAATTTTGCATACTATGTTTTATTCTGCCGATTTCTCGGAAAAGTACCGGATGCCGAAGTCTACGAGACCAAAAAGGTTCCCTGCAATGCATCCGAATCGGAACTTGCGTCAAGAGAATTCGGATATGATGTCGATACGTTTGTCCGAAAACTGTCGGAGTATTCCGTTATCTCGTTCGATGTTTTCGGCACTCTGATCTTCAGGCCGTTTTCCGATCCGGCGGATCTGTTTTTCATTCTCGGGGAAAGATTCGGAATACTTGATTTTAAGAACAAACGAATCCTTGCAGAGCGCAGAGCACGCGAGAAGAAATACAAAAAGGAAGGCCATTACGAAGTTACGCTTAAAGAAATCTGGACCGAACTGAGCGCCGTGACTTCAATAAGCGTTGATGATGGAATGAACGCGGAGATCGAAACTGAACTTGATCTCTGCTTTGCAAATCCCTTCATGTTCGATGTATGGAAGCGTCTGTCCGAAGCCGGGAAAAAACTCATCATCGTTTCTGATATGTATATGCCCGAAAGCTTTATAGGGCAGCTCCTTGAAAAGAACGGCTTTGCCGGAGCGGAGAAGATCTATGTTTCCTGCGAGCATAATATCAATAAATATGAAGGAAGGATATATTCGAAAGTCCGTGATGAGATCGGTTCGGAAGAGAAGATCATCCATGTCGGCGACGATCCGAGAAGCGATGTTATGATGGCTGAAAAAGCAGGTATCGACGTCCTTCATTATCCTCAGATAAACCGCTGTGATCTGCTTTACCGTCCCTACGATATGTCTGCAATAGTCGGAAGCGCATACCGCGGGATCGTTGATTCGCACGTCTACAACTGCCTTAACAAATATTCAATGGAGTATGAATACGGATTCATCTACGGCGGACTGTTCGCTCTCGGGTACTGCAATTTCATTCACGAACAATATGTAAAAGAAAACTTTGATAAGGTTCTCTTTTTATCAAGGGACGGCGATATCTTAAAACAGGTCTATGACAGGCTGTTCCCTGAGGATAAAACCGCTTATGCTCTGTGGTCGAGAAAAGCCGCAGCGAAGCTTATGGCGGGAGCGGACACTTCGGATTATGTGAGACGTTTCATCACTCACAGGATCGGAGAAGGAATCACTGTTGGAGCTGCTTTTGATTCCATGGAAGTATCGTTTTTGAAAGATGAGCTTTCGAAATGGACCGATCCTGCTTCCGATGTGATCTTAAATCCGGAAGACAAACTGACTTCCAAAAATCATGAAGCACTTATCAGATTTGTGATACATAACCGCGATCGCATCATCTCTTCTTATGATGAACAGTTTGCTGCTGCAAAAAAGTATTACGAAGACATATTAAGAGGATGTAAGAAAGTCTGCTCCGTCGATATCGGCTGGGCAGGCAGCGGTGCGATCTCCCTGTCATATCTGACTGAAAAAGTATGGAAGATGCCCTGCACCGTCAGCGGTATCGTTGCCGGGACCAACACTCCTCATAATGTGGAGCCGGATGCGTCCGAGATCTTTCTTCAGAGCGGAATGCTTAAGAGCTATATGTTCTCGCAGTCCCATAACAGGGATCTTCTGAAAAAGCACGATCCGGGTAAGGGATATAATGTTTTTTGGGAACTGCTTCTGTCATCACCCCAGGCTAAATTCTCCGGTTTTTACTCAGACGGTCCTCATTTCGAGGATTCCGATATCGATTTAGTAAAAGCGGGTGAGATTCAAAAAGGCATCCTTGATTTTGTGAAAGAGTACAGTGAAAAGTTCTCGAAATTCCCGTATTTACTGCATATCAGCGGACGTGATGCATATGCCCCCGTGTTGGCTGCATCGGGTAAAAACGAGAAATACTTAAATTCATTAAAAAACAGGTTTTCACTCGACGAAGGAGTCGGGTGAGAGATGGCTGTAATCCCAGTTTCCATCAGTATACTTTAAGTATACTGTCAATCAAAAACTCTTGTTATCGCATTATATTTATAGTAGAATAATTTTGTTGCTTTGTTCGTATTTTCATCTTATTCGGGGAGAGACAATTGAAATTCGTAAGATGGGAAGATCTTAAAAGCGGAATGAGACTCGCAAGGCCTATTTATTCCAAGAGCGGTGTCCTTCTTTATGAACGTGATGCCAAGCTCACGGAAGGAAGTATCGAGTCTGTTAAGAACTTCGGTCTTCTCGGAATCTACATCCTTGAGCCCGCGGAGCCGCTGCCTCCAATGTCTGAGGAAGATCTTGCTTTCGAAAAATTCGAGATAAAGACCGTATCATCTCTTCAGGATGAAATAACACGCATCAAAACCACCAAGAAACAGAAAAATCTTCCTACGATCGTAAGCCAGATAATACGTCAGTACGGTCATCTGGAAGGTAAGATCCATTTCTACCAGAATCTCAGAAGTAAGGACGATTACACCTGCAGGCATATGTTCAATACAGCTATCCTGAGCGCAATGCTCGCGAGCCGTTTGAACATCTCCATAGAAGACAGACTTGCGCTTGTCACCGCAGCTCTGACACACGATATAGGTAAAGTTGGTTCCGGAAATCCTGCCATTTACGGTGGCGAGACCGATCCGAATATGATAAAGCCAATGTATGATGATGCATTGAGCGGAGCTGAGGCACTCGAAGAATGTCTCGGTACGGATGGCACCAAAGTCAGAAGAATCTGTCAGCAGGCACTCAGGGTACAGAGAGCGGTTGATCTCGGCGAAGAGATCGAGATCAAGAAGATGTCGATGGAAGCCAAGATCCTTCTCGTGGCAAGCCGCTACGATGAGATAACGGGAATGAGCCTTACCGGAGAATCTCTTTCCGAAGTCAAGGCGATCATGGAGTTCCAGGATAAAGAAGACATCTATGATCAGAGCGTTGTACAGGCCCTTATCGATTCCGTATTCATTCTTTTCCCCGGAGTCAGCGTAGAACTCTCATCCGGTGAGAAGGCACTTGTCATCAACGAGAATCCGTCCAATATCCTTAAGCCGACGGTCATCACTTTCCGTCAGAACAAGATAATGGACCTTTCGATCCACGATTATTCCGACATAAGAGTTGAAGACATCATGAAGACTCTGGACAACAGATACATCATGGACAGAGACGCGATCAGTAACGCAGGTATCAATGTCCCCGCAGAGGGAATGATATAAAAACCAAAAACAATATTCAGGGGTGAACAAAATGGTTGATATTTATGACGTAATGCAAAAGGCTAAAAATGCCGGCGCCAGTGACGTGCACATCACGGTTGGTGTCCCTCCCAAGATGAGAGTCAACGGCTCCCTTCTTTCGGTCGAAGGCTATGACAGACTTATGCCTCAGGACACTCTGGACGTAGTTATGTCCATCGCTAACGAAGAGCAGAGACGCAGATTCGAGGATATCGGTGAATACGATATGTCATTCTCAATCCCCGCACTCGGCCGTTATCGTGTTAACATCTTCAAACAGAGAGGTTCAGCCGGACTTGCACTCAGACTTGTCGGTACCGAAATTCCCAATCCCGAGAAGCTCGGTGTTCCCAAGGCTGTTATCGATCTTCATGAGAGAAAGAGAGGACTTGTCCTCGTAACAGGACCTACCGGATCCGGTAAGTCTACAACTCTTGCATCCATCATCGACAGGATCAACGAAAACCGCGACGCTCATATCATCACCCTTGAGGATCCTATAGAGTATCTGCATATGCATAAGAGATCCGTTGTTAACCAGCGTGAGATCGGTATGGACTCCGGTTCATATGCAAATGCACTCCGTGCCGCACTCCGTGAAGATCCCGATGTTATTCTCGTCGGTGAGATGAGAGACCTTGAGACCATTTCCACTGCTATCACCGCAGCCGAGACCGGTCACTTGGTCCTTTCAACACTGCATACCATCGGTGCTGCATCAACCGTCGACCGTGTTATCGACGTATTCCCTCCTCACCAGCAGCAGCAGATCAGAATCCAGCTTGCGGGCGTTCTCGAAGCAATCATTTCCCAGCAGCTCATTCCTACATATGACGGCAAGGGCCGTGTTGCTGCATTCGAGGTTCTTCTTGCAAACCACGCTATCAGAAACCTTATCCGTGAAGGTAAGTCACACCAGATCATGGGTGTAATGCAGACCAACAAGGCTATGGGTATGATCACCATGGACGAAGCTATCTGCAACTTCTTCTACGAAGGAAAGATCGACAGAGATCAGGCTATCCACTTCGCACAGGATCCCGATGCAATGGAGATCAAGATCTGATAAAAATTTTGGTATATGTAATGTCGCCGGCAGTAAGGGGCCGGCGACATTTTTTATTATCTGTATATGTAATACCGCTTGAATTCAAACTCAGGCCCGGTATCTTTATCTTGACTTTGCCCGTTCCGTAAAATATTATTGAACTACGCATTCTAAGGGCATTCGCCCGCTTTTTCCATGTGAAGACAACGGAAAGGAATTAATTGAACATTGATGAAATATTAAGCCTTGGCATCAGTGATGATGAAAGGGTTTATGCTTTCTGGCTTCATAGCGTTCCTTGGATAGGTCAGGGACCTGTTCCCGCAATCCTTGATCATTTCGGATCGCCTAAGGAAGCTTTTCTGGCAAGCGATGAAGAGATCAGGTCGGTCGCGGGGAAAAGATCCGATCTTCGTGATCTTCTTTCATATCGCAGGGATTTTGATATCTTCGAGAAATACGATGAGCTGATCCGGTCCGAGATAAAGCTTACTTTCGCTTGGGAAAGAGATTATCCCGAAAGGCTTAAATATATCCCTGATCCGCCTCTTGCTCTTTTTTATCTGGGAAAACTGCCGGAAAAGAATAAGCTTTCGGTTGCCGTGATAGGAGCGCGTGCATGCTCCGAATATGGGGAAATGCTTGCGGAAGATCTCGGGAGAAAACTCGGCAAAAACGGTGTGAATGTGATAAGCGGAATGGCTACCGGGATCGACGGGATATCCCAGTCTGCGGCGGTTTCGGCGGGCGGTTCGTCATATGCCGTGCTCGGATGCGGAGTGGATATCTGTTATCCGGATTCGAATTACGGTCTGTATGAAAAGCTTAAAACATCCGGTGGAATACTGTCCGCATATCCTCCCGGAACGAAGGCAATAGCAAGGTTTTTTCCTCCGAGAAACCGCATTGTGAGCGGATTGTCGGATGCCGTGGTGGTTCTTGAGGCAAGGAGCAGGAGCGGAACTCTGATCACCGTGGATATGGCGCTTGAACAGGGGCGTGATATATATGCCGCTCCCGGAAGACTTACGGATGAACTGAGCTCGGGGACGAACGGACTTATAGGCCACGGAGCAAGGATATATCTATCCCCCGAAGTGTTTATGGGTGATCTTTTCGAGGAACATTCGTCGATCCTGACTGAAGGCTATACCGAATCGGATGCGGCATCGTATTCGATGAAACCCGCTTTTGATGAGGCTTCCGACATAAGACACAGGAATTTTACCGTGCAAAAAGAAACCGAACCCGAAATGGAAAAGAGTCATCTCGAGGTTTACAGATTGCTTTCTCTTTTCCCTCAGAGTGCGGAGGATATTGATACGGCAATGCGGCGGAAAAATATCGATTCACCGGGAGAGACAGGCATATGCCTGATACTTATGGAACTTTGCCTGGAGGGGTATGCCGTTCAGGTAAGCCCGGGATATTATTGTAAAAAAATCTGATGAGAGGTTTGAATATGTTTACTGATACATTATCGGCAACGGTCAGAGGGATAAATGCCCTGATCGTTCATGTTGAAACTGATATAGCAAATGGCCTGCCGATGTTCAATATAGTCGGGTCCGTCGGTACGGAAGTAAAGGAGGCTAAGGACAGGGTCAGATCTGCGCTTAAAAACAACGGGATAAGCATTCCGCCTTCTAGGATAACGGTAAATCTTTCGCCCGGTGATCTCAGGAAGGATACGACGGCTTTTGATCTTCCGATCTGTATCGGAATGCTTACCGCCATGGAATATCTACCGGCAGAGTCGGCCGAAGGGATTCTTTTTCTCGGAGAAATAGGACTGGGCGGCGAAATAAGACCGGTAAGGGGTGTTCTTCCCATGGTCATGGCTGCTGCTAAGGAAGGAATCGTGGAATGCATTGTACCCGCGGATAACGCCGCCGAAGGTTCGATAGTGCCAGGGATAACGGTAAGGGGCGCATCGGATCTTAAGAGCGTTATCGATTATCTTATCGGTAAGGATGACTCCGTTTTACCGGCGACGCATACGGATCCCGGTAAATTGTTCGCTGATAATTCGGGCTGTATTCCTGATTTTGACGAAGTAAGGGGACAGGAAAGAGCTAAACGTGCAGCAGTGATCAGTGCAGCTGGATTTCATTCTCTTCTTATGACGGGTCCTCCGGGGGCGGGAAAATCAATGATCGCACGCAGGATCCCGGGGATACTGCCTCCTCTTACGCTGCCTGAGAGTCTTGAACTGACTTCCATATACAGCGTTGCGGGGAAAATGCCGAAGGGAAAGGCACTGATAACAGGCAGATCTTTTCAGGCGCCTCACCATACGATCACGGATCAGGCACTTGTCGGCGGAGGAGGCTCTGTTCCGATGCCCGGTATGATCAGTCTTTCTCACAGATCCGTTCTCTTTTTGGATGAGCTTCCCGAATTCGGACGTGATGCGATAGAAAGTCTCAGGCAGCCCCTGGAAGAGAAATCCATCCGGATTTCGAGGCTCAGGTACACTGTGGAGTATCCTGCGGATTTTCTGCTGATCTGTGCTATGAACCCCTGTCCGTGCGGCTATTTTCCGGACAGGAATAAATGCAGATGCTCGGAAAATGCGATAAGGAGATATCTCGGTAAGATCTCGGGCCCGATATTGGACCGTATCGATCTATGTACGTCTCTTAAGGCTGTTGAGATTGGTGACATGACAGGCGAAAAAAGCGGTATGCGCACAGGCGAAATGGCTGAGATGGTAGCAAGAGCCAGGGATATGCAGGAAAGCAGATATAAGGGTACGGGGTACAGGTTCAATGCGGAGCTCAAAGCGGACGATATGGATGAGATATGCCGTCTGGGCAGTAAGGAATCCGGGCTTATGGAAACCCTTTATAAGAAACTGTCATTATCTGCCCGTTCATACCACAGGATATTGCGTGTTTCAAGGACCATAGCGGATATAGAAGGTTCGTATGACATAACCTCAAAACACCTTCTTGAAGCTGCGGCTTTTCGCCCGGATCTTGATTATTTCCGGATATGAACCGACGATCCGTCAATAAAATAACTGATGACATTTGATCATCGGAAGACGGAATATGCTACAATATATTCATTCGAAAAGAGGTCAAAATGTCATATAGAGAACTAACTAAAGAGATAAATATAGGCGGTGTGAAGATCGGGCACGGTAACCCTGTCGCGATCCAGTCCATGACCAACACCCCCACTTCGGATGTTAATGCAACGGTCGCTCAGATCCTTGCGCTCGAAAAAGCGGGATGCGAGATAGTAAGATGCACCGTTCCCGATGAGGATAGCGCCAGAGCGATAAAAGAGATTAAAAACCGGATACATATTCCCCTTGTTGCGGATATTCATTTCGATCATAAGATGGCTCTGATGGCCATGGAAAACGGTGCGGACAAGATACGCATCAATCCCGGTAACATAGGCTCCGTCGATAAAGTAAGGGAAGTTGTAAATCTTGCGAAGGAGAAAAACATCCCCATAAGAGTCGGAGTCAATTCCGGATCTCTTGAGAAGAATCTCGTTGAAAAATATGGCGGAGTTACCGCCGAAGGCATCGTGGAAAGTGCACTGGACAAGGTTAAACTCATCGAGGATATGGGATATGACAATCTTGTCATAAGTATCAAATCATCGGATGTGATGATGTGTGTCAGGGCTCATGAACTGATCGCGGGAAAGACTCCTTATCCTCTTCATGTAGGCATTACAGAATCCGGAACCGTACGGAGCGGAAGCATCAAATCATCGGTCGGACTCGGACTTATCCTCGGACAGGGAATAGGAGATACGATCAGGGTTTCGCTTACGGGAGACCCCTGTGAGGAGATCACCGCTGCAAGGCTTATCCTTAAGACGCTCGGACTGAGAAAGGGCGGTATTGATGTCGTGTCCTGTCCCACATGCGGAAGGACGAAAATAGATCTTATCTCACTGGCACAGAAGGTTGAGAAGATAGCGGAGGATTATCCTTACGATATCAAGCTTGCTGTTATGGGATGCGCCGTAAATGGGCCGGGAGAGGCCAGGGAAGCGGATCTCGGAGTTGCAGGCGGGCTGCATGAAGGACTTCTTATGAAGCACGGAGAGATCATAAGAAAGGTTCCGGAAGCCGATCTTCTCGCTGCACTTAAGGAAGAACTTGATAACTGGGGAAAAGAATGATCTCTTTTCATCCGGACAAGATATGACCGGTCACGTACCGGCCTACATTTAAATATGTACCTGACCGGGTAGGCGATAGCGCCACGGCAGGACAGACTGAGAGAGGAACTGAATATGAGTTTTGTTTTCAAAGAGGCTTTTCCGAGCCTTCAGCTTAAAGGCCGTGCGGAGGTCTTGCTCGAGGACACGACCGTCACACGTGTGACTACGCCGAGATCCCACGACTATCTCAATATCTACCTGGAAAGCGATCATATAATCACCAAGGACATCATTCGTGAAGTTGAGCGTGAGATCAAAAAACAGGTCATAAACAACACCAGAACCGAAGTGCGCATATTCGAAACTTTCAAGCTCCCGAAATCTCCGGAGCTTAAAAGTGTTTACGAAGAATATTCCGATTCCGCCCTTTTGGAAATAGAAGCGGATAATATCATGTTCTTCAATATGATGCGCACCGCGAACGTTACATTCGATTCACCCGATGTAATGACGGTTTCTCTTGCCGATATTCCCGTTTATCACGTAAAAGAAAAAGAATTCGAAGATCTCCTTGAAAATATCTATATAAAAAGGTTCGGTACAACCGGAAAGATCGAGTTTGCTTATCACAAGATCGATTTTGAACAGAAGGATGATGAAGAATACCGCGAACTTATAAGAACCGTTTCAGAGAACGAAAGAAAGTCCGCGGAAAAATTCATAGGCGCCAAGGAATCCGAAACAACGACGGCACCTTCCGGCAGCGAAAAGCCCAAGGAAGAAAGCAAGCCGGCTCCCAAAGCATCACCGGGCTTTAACGGAGGCGGACGCAGCTGGAACAGGGATAAGACCGGATTCAGAAACGGCAATCCACAGCGCAAGAATCCGATGGCAGATGATCCGAATCACATATTCGGCTTCACTTATCCCGATGAGAAAACAGTTCCTCTCAGCGAGATCAATGAGGGCATGTCCAATGTGTCCGTAAAGGGCATGGTCTTTTCATACAAAGCCGTTCCCATTAAGGATGAAAGAACTGTCGTATCATTCAATATCGCCGACTTTACCGATGCCATCAGCTGCAAGATGTATATAGATACGGCTGAAGCACCTGCCATTCAGGAGAAGCTCGAGCCCGGAACATTCGTGAGAGTAACGGGATTTCTCGAGATCAGTAACGGAAAATTCGATCACGGCGATCTGTATATGAAGAACGTCAAAGGCATCGTTAAGATCGATGACTTCAGAACTCCGCGTGTCGACAAGGCCGAGAGAAAGAGAGTGGAGCTTCACTGTCATACCAAGATGAGCGATATGGACGGTGTATCCGAATGCAAGGATATCGTCAAGCGTGCGTTCAAGTGGGGACACAAAGCCGTAGCGATCACGGATAACGGAGTCGTTCAGGGATTCACCGATGCCGGACATGTATGGGATGATCTCTGGGGCGGCAAGAAAGGCGAGAAGAACAGACGTAAGGAGGCCGGAGACCCGGATCCCGACAGACAGGATTTCTTCAAGATCCTTTACGGTGTTGAGGCATATCTTGTCGATGATCTTCACAGGATTGTGACGGGTGATGCAAACCTTCCTCTGCTCGAGACAGATTATGTGGTCTATGATATTGAGACCACCGGACTTTCGCCCGTTAAGAACAAGATAATTGAATTTGGCGCCGTCAAGGTGTCCGGCGGAAGGATAGTCGACAGATTCTCGACATTCGTTAATCCCGAGGAACCGATTCCTTACGAGATCACAAAGCTTACATCGATAACGGATGATGATGTAAATACCGCAGATAACATCAATCTTGTAATGCCCAGATTCCTCAGATTCTGTGAGGGATGTGTATGGGTTGCGCATAATGCGGAATTCGACGTTAACTTCGTCAAGGAAAAATGCCGTTCACTGGGCACTCCCGTTGATCCTGTTTATATCGATACGCTTCCTTTGTCCAGAGTACAGCTTCCCGGTCATTCCAAGTTCACTCTCGATGCGGTTGCCAAAGCACTCGGAGTCGATCTCGGTCATCACCACAGAGCTGTGGATGATGCGGAATGTACCGCCAATATCTTTGTCAAAATGCTGGAGCAGCTCCGTGATGAAGGCATGAAGACACTGGAAGATGTCAATAGGAAGGGTGCATCAAGCGAATCGGCGATATCCAAGCTCCGTCCCTCAAGATGTACGCTCCTTGCGAAGAACGAACTCGGAAGGATTCATCTTTATACGCTGGTTTCGGAATCTCACCTGAAATATTTCAACAGATTCCCGAAGATACCTAAATCTCTTGTCGAAAAATACCGTGAAGGACTTCTTGTCGGAAGCGGCAATCAAAACGGTGAACTGATGGATGCGCTGCTCGAGGGACATACCTCCGAACAGATATCCAATGTCGTAAGCTTTTATGATTTCCTTGAGGTCCAGCCGCCTTCCGTATACGAATTCATGGTCGGCAACGATCATTTTCCGAACATAACATCGATCGATGATATTCGCGATATCGTCAGGGAAGTGACCGAACTCGGAAAGCAGTTCAGAAAGCCTGTTGTCGCAACGGGAGATGTGTATTTCCTCGATCCCGATGACGGCATCTACCGTGATGTCATCTACGATTCAAAGAGTGAGAACCGCGACAGGATACTGCCTCCCACCGCGCCTCTGTATTTCAGGACAACGGAGGAGATGCTCGAGGAATTCTCCTTCCTCGGAACCCAGAAGGCTGACGAGATCGTAATAAAGAATTCCAATATGATCGCGGATATGTGTGAGTGCATCTCGCCCGTAAGACCCGATAAATGTCCTCCGGTAATCCCCGATTCCGACAAGATGCTTACCCAGATCTGCTATAACAAGGCTCATGAGATCTACGGCCCGGATCTTCCTCCCGTTGTTACGGAAAGACTTGAGAGAGAATTGAAATCGATCATTTCAAACGGATTCGCGGTCATGTATATCATTGCCCAGAAGCTGGTCTGGAAATCGGTGGAAGACGGATATCTGGTAGGTTCGAGAGGATCCGTAGGAAGCTCATTTGTTGCGACGATGGCCGGAATCACGGAGGTCAATCCTCTTGTTCCTCACTATTATTGTTCCGAATGCCACTTCTATGATTTTGACTCCGAAGAGGTACTGAAATTCCGTGGCAAAGCGGGAGTAGATATGCCCGACCGCAATTGTCCGAACTGCGGAAAACCTCTGTGCAAGGAAGGCTTTGATATTCCCTTCGAAACATTCCTCGGATTCAAGGGTAATAAGGAGCCCGATATCGACCTTAACTTCTCCGGAGAATATCAGGCCAAGGCACATAAATACACCGAAGTTATTTTCGGAACCGGACAGACATTCCGTGCGGGCACGGTCGGTACCGTCGCCGATAAGACAGCATTCGGTTTCATCAAGAAGTTCTATGAAAAGCGCGGCATTCACAGAAGAAACGCTGAAGTCGAATTTCTTCAGAACGGATGCATGGGCGTAAAGAGAAGTACGGGACAGCATCCCGGCGGTATAGTCGTTCTTCCCAACGGCGAGGATATAAATACCTTTACTCCGGTGCAGCATCCCGCCAACGATATGACCACGGATACGATAACGACTCACTTCGATTATCACTCCATTGACCATAACCTGCTCAAGCTTGATATTCTCGGACACGATGATCCTACCATGATAAGAATGCTCCAGGATCTCATAGGCTTCGATCCGATCAGGGACATTCCTCTTGATGACAAGAAGGTTATGACCCTGTTCCAGAATACCGAAGCACTTGGTATCACACCCGATGATATCGGAGGATGCAAGCTCGGATGCCTGGGAATTCCTGAGTTTGGAACCGACTTTGCGATAAACCTCGTTCTGCAGGCCAAGCCCAAGATGTTCTCGGATCTTGTAAGAATATCGGGTCTTTCACACGGAACGAATGTATGGCAGAACAATGCGGAAGTTTTGATCAATAACGGAACCGCTGACATTTCGACAGCCATCTGCACACGTGACGATATCATGACCTATCTGATAGGAAAGGGTGTTGAATCCGAAGAGGCATTCAACATAATGGAAGCCGTCAGAAAGGGTAAGGTTGCCGGCAGCCGTAACGCACAGGGAGAGATCACCTTTAAGGACTGGCCCGAATGGAAAGCCGATATGGATAAGTGCCAGGTTCCCGACTGGTATATCTGGTCCTGCGAGCGCATAGAGTATATGTTCCCGAGAGCGCACGCTGCGGCTTACGTCATGATGGCCTGGAGAATCGCGTACTGCAAGATCAATTATCCGCTTGAATATTATGCGGCTTATTACAGTATCAGGGCCAAGGCATTCAGTTATGAAGTGATGTGTCTCGGCAAGGCTCACGTTGAAGCCAAGCTTGAGGAACTTAAGAAGATCAAGGAGATATCCGACAAGGATAAGAACGCTCCCAAGCTTTCCAACACCCAGGTCGATCAGATGTCGGATCTCAGGATAGTGCAGGAGATGCACGCGAGAGGCTTTGAATTCATGCCCATCGATCTTTCACTTGTAAAGGCCAAGCAGTTCCAGGTAATAGACGGCAAGATAATGCCCGCTCTTACAAGTATTGACGGCCTCGGTGCATCTGTTGCCGATGCTATCGCGTTCGAGGGAAAACGCGGAAAGTTCATAAGCTGCGAAGACTTCAGGTCCAGGACCAAGGCATCGGGCACGGTTACCGACAAGCTGAAATCACTCGGCATTCTCGGTGATATTCCCGAATCGAACCAGATGAGCATATTTGATATGTTCGGGGAGTAGGACCGCATAAAATTTTCTTCTTGCATTTTGTTTTGTCTTATTGTAATATAAGCAAGTCGCACAAATGAAAGCGGCTTGCATATGGCTGGTTGGTCAAGCGGTTAAGACGCCGCCCTCTCACGGCGGAAACAGGGGTTCGATTCCCCTACCAGCTGCGAATGAGTCACAGGGACAGTCCCCGTGACTCATTTTTTATTGCGGTGAATGTGAGTCACAGGGACTGTCCCCGGCGACTCATTTTCCGTTTCTTCTAATATATACATTTGCATTTTTATTTTTTTTGTTGTATATATCTTTACGTTTGGTTTAAAAAAATGCCCGGAGGATTTTTCATGGCTAAGAATCTTGTAATAGTTGAGTCGCCTGCGAAGGTTAAGACAATCAAAAAGTTCCTTGGATCCGGATACGAAGTAACCGCTTCCCAGGGACATGTGCGCGATCTTCCCAAGAGCTCAATGGGAATAGATATTGATAATGATTTCGAGCCTAAATATATAACCATCAGGGGAAAGGGCGATATTCTCGCTTCCCTGAGAAAAGAAGTCAAAAAGGCCGACAATATATATCTTGCAACGGACCCTGACCGTGAGGGAGAAGCAATCAGCTGGCATCTGTATGCAGCGCTTGGTCTCGGTACTAAGAAGTGCTACAGGATCACCTTCAACGAGATTACCAAGAATGCGGTCAAGGAATCCTTAAAGCACCCCAGGGAGATAGATATGAATCTTGTCGATGCGCAGCAGGCAAGACGTATCATCGACCGTATCGTGGGTTACAGCATTTCTCCCGTTATGTGGGTCAAGGTAAAGCGCGGACTTTCCGCAGGACGTGTACAGTCCGCTGCACTCCATATGGTATGTGACAGGGAGAATGAGATTGACGCATTCATTCCCGAGGAGTACTGGACCCTTGATGCGATCCTTGACATTAAGGGTGAAAAGAAACCCCTCGTAGCGAAATACTACGGTGAGGATCAGAACAAGAAGACTCTTTCGACCAAGTCGGAAGTTGAAAAGATCATGTCCGAGGTAAAGGACGAGAAATTTGTCGTAACCGATGTAACTACCGGAACAAGACAGAAGAAAGCACCCCTTCCCTTCACTACATCAACTCTTCAGCAGGAAGCGGGCAAGACTCTCAATTTCTCCACATCCAAGACAATGAGCGTTGCCCAGCAGCTCTATGAAGGAATCGAGATAAAGGGAGAGGGCACGGTAGGTCTTATTTCTTACCTGAGAACCGATTCGACCAGAGTTTCCGATGAAGCCCAGGCACAGGCTTCCAAGTATCTTGCCGATAATTTCTCATCAGAGTACATTGCCGAGACTTCGGCCGATGAAGGATCCGGAAAAAGAATCCAGGATGCCCACGAAGCTATCAGGCCCACACTTCTCACAAGAGAGCCCGAATCGCTCAAGGGTCAGCTCTCAAGAGACCAGTACAGACTTTACAAGCTCATCTGGCAGAGATTCCTTGCAAGCCGTATGACTCCCGCGGTCTATGAGACCCTTTCGATAAAGATCGGAGCCGGCAGGCATGTGTTTACCGTTTCATCAAGCAGACTTACCTTCGAAGGTTACAGGAAGGTTTATATCCAGGCTGACGATACCGAGGATGAAAAGAGTCTTGATTCCGCAGTAAGCGAGAAGTCGGTTCTTACACTGAATGACCTCGATCCCAGACAGCACTTTACCCAGCCTCCCGCTCACTACACCGAAAGCTCCCTTGTTAGAGCTCTCGAAGAGCAGGGCATCGGACGTCCCAGTACCTATGCTCCGACCATAACCACTCTCATCAAGAGACGCTATGTGACCAAGGAACAGAAGAATCTGTATGTCACCGATATCGGACATGCCGTGGACGATCTTATGAGCCAGGCATTCCCTTCGATAGTCGACGCCAAGTTCACCGCCAATGTCGAGGGACTTCTCGACGGTGTTGAAGAAGGCGATGTAAAGTGGAAGACCGTCATTAGGAATTTCTATCCCGATCTCAAGGAATCCGTCGATAAGGCGAATGAAGAACTCGAGAAGGTTGAGATCAGGGAAGAGGAATCCGACGAGGTATGCGAAAAGTGCGGAAGAAAGCTTGTCATCAAGTACGGTCCCTCCGGCAAGTTCCTTGCATGCCCCGGTTATCCGGAGTGTAAGAATACCAAGCCCTATTACGAGAAGACCGGCATCAATTGTCCTTCATGCGGCAATGAGATCGTGATCAAGATAACCAGAAAGGGCAGAAAGTATTACGGCTGTCTCGGATATCCCGATTGTGAGTTCATGAGTTGGGACAGACCCGCGAAAAAGCCCTGCCCCAAGTGCGGAAAATACATGGTCATCAAGGGCAAGAAGGCAGTCTGCTCCGACAAGGAATGCGGACATTCCGAAAACATCGAAAACGAAGAGTGAGATATAATTCTCTAAATATTTAAAAAGTTTGTAATTTTGTCCAAAAGTTTCTGAAAATTTGCATTGAAAAGAGCATATTTATCTGATACAATCACTCCGTAGCGTATTTGTGCGCCCATTTTGATCTGTGAAAGTTATTAATTGCGTTAATTAGTTTGCGGAGGCGGATATGAGTAGTGTACAGCTTCTTGATAAGACGAGAAAAATAGGAAGTCTGCTCCACAACAACAATTCCAGCAAGGTTGTATTTAACGATATCTGCTCCGTCATGCGTGATATCCTGTCTTCAAGTGTCATCGTCATCAGCAGGAAGGGCAAGCTTCTCGGTCAGGGACTTCTTCCCGGAGAAGAGCCCATAGCCGAACTCATCGGCGGCAATGTCGGAGAGTTCATCGACAAGATGCTGAATGAAAGACTTCTTTCCGTTCTTTCCACCAAGGAAAATGTAAATCTCGATACGCTCGGTTTTGAAAAGACCGATACGAAAATGTACAAGGCCATCATCACCCCGATTGAGATCGCGGGTGAGAGGCTCGGTACTCTTTTCGTGTATCGTACCGATAAAGAATATGACATAGATGATATCATCCTTCTCGAATATGGCACCACCGTCGTCGGACTCGAGATGCTTCGTTCCGTAAGCGAGGAAAGTGCTGAGGAGAGCAGGAAGATAGCTGTCGTTAAATCGGCTATAAGTACTCTTTCTTTTTCCGAGATGGAAGCAATTGTTCACATATTTGATGAACTTGAAGGCGATGAGGGTATATTGGTTGCGAGCAAAATAGCCGATAGAGTAGGTATAACGAGAAGTGTTATCGTCAATGCCCTCAGAAAGTTCGAGAGCGCAGGCATAATCGAGTCGAGATCTTCGGGAATGAAGGGAACATATATCAAGATCCTCAACGAATACGTGTTTGACGAGATAGGTTCCATGAAGGTTTCCCAGGGCATCAAGTAGGAGACGGGTTATTCCGGTATCCGGACGATACGGTATTCTCACAATATTAAAGGATTGACGGCGTTTAAAAGGATTTACTTTCGGGTAGGTCCTTTTTTGTATATAAGAAACCGGAATTTAAATTTTGGTTTCGGCTCATACAAGATTTTGTGGTAAGGCCGCTTAAAGCTAAAAAGATATTGTGTTTTTTGGTATTTTCAGTATAATTAATATTTGGTAAGGTATAAAAGAAGGACTTTTATGCCCAAAAAGGAGTGTTTATGGTCAATACAAGTGCATTTGATTATATTAACGTGCTTGAAAAAGCCGCTGATGCTTCCTGGCTCAGGGATCAGTGCATTGCCAACAACATAGCCAATGTCGATACTCCGGGCTACAAGAGACAGGATGTTGATTTTGAATCCGTCCTTGAAAAGGAGCTCGGATATCGCAGATATAAGTCCATGGACGAAAAGGTTGCGAACGTCAATCTCTCGAAACTCAAAGTGGGAGCCTATACCGATGCGGCCAATTTTTCGTACCGTACCGACAAGAACAATGTCGATATAGAAAATGAAAACGTACTGCTTGCCAGAAACCAGATCCAGTACCAGGGTCTGATGAGGGGAATCAGTGCGGAGTTTGATAATCTCAAGCGTGTAATGAAGTAGTGAAAGGAGTATCCTATGGGAATGTTTACGGCATTTGACATCAGCGCATCAGGCCTTACAGCCCAGCGTTACAGGATGGATATCATATCCGAGAACGTTGCGAATGCGAACACAACCCGTACCAAGGATGGGTCTCCTTATGTGAGAAAGGTTGTTTACTTTGAGGAAAAGGGTGTCAGAGGAAGCGATACCTTCAGCCATGTCCTCAATTCGGTTTCCAAGAATTACGCCGGCAAGGGCGTAAAGGTTGCAAAGGTTCTGGAAGATCGCGTCACACCCCAGAACATGGTCTACGATCCTTCACATCCCGATGCGGATGAGAACGGATATGTAATGTATCCCAATGTAAATATAATCACCGAGATGACTAACCTGATCGATGCGAGCCGTTCCTATGAAGCGAACGCAACAGCTTTCGAAGCGACCAAATCAATGGCGCAGCAGGGACTCCAGATCGGACAGGGCAGTTGATCGTAAGAGGTGAATGACAGATGAACGCATCACTTGTACATGAACTTACCGGTGCAGCCGAATTTTATAAGACATCATCGGCTGCAAAGGGTGTTAATTCGCTTCAGGGAGAAGCTTCCGACGGCACTCTGTTTTCGTCGGTCTTTAATTCCGCTGTTGACAGCATAAAGACTACCAATGCTTATCTGTCGGATGCCGAGAATCAGGAGATACTCTTTGCACTCGGACAGTCCGATTCCACGCACGATCTTACGATCGCTTTGCAGAAGGCACAGACGGCATTGCAGTACACCGTTGCCATCAGGGACAGGCTTCTTGAAGCTTATAAAGAGATCATGCAGATGCAGGTATGATCCGTAAACCAGTAACATCGGCTATAACCGGAGGCTTGAAATGCCCGAGAGAATCAAGGAAATAATCGAAAAGATAAAAGCTTGGTGGAACAAATTCACCGCGAGACAGAAAGGCATCATCATCGGTCTTATCCTTTTTGCGATAGCGGTCTTTGCTCTCATCATCTTTTTTGTTTCCAGACCTAAGTACAAGGTCCTGATCACTGCACCCAATACCAAGGATGCATCCCAGATCATTGCGATCCTCGATGAGAATTCCATTGCACATACCGAATCTCAGGATGCTCTTACGATAAGTGTTCAGACCACGCAGTATACACAGGCCGAACTTGCCCTCGGTTCGTCGGGGTACGTTCCCGAGGAGTATTCTCTCGAGGATGCCCTCAGCAGCAATCTTTCCACCACGAATTCCGACCGTGCCAAGATGTACCAGCTGTATTACGAGAATAAGCTTAAGGCCGTGATCCTTGACATCGACGGAGTCGAAAGCTGCAAGGTAAATCTTAATATACCCGAAGATACCGGAACTCTTATCTCCAACGAGGAGGAGTCATCCGCATATATCCAGATAGAGCACGACGGAAGCTTTACCGCTGCCAAGGCTGCCAATCTGGCAAAGTGCATTCAGACATTCTTAAGAAACAGCAATACCGCGAACATCACGATACTTGATTCCGACGGTACGCTTCTTTTTGCGGGCGGAGATGATTATTCATCATCGGGCATCGCCAATTCCATGCAGGAGCTTCGCAACCAGGCCGAGGCAATGATCGCAAACCAGGTAAAGAGGGTTCTTCTCGGAACTCCCAATTACAATATGGTCGAAGTCACCAGTCATCTGGACATGGATTACTCCAACTACGAGAAGACCGTCAAGGAATATTATGCCAATGCGGATCGTACGGAAGGTATGCTCTCACATGAAGAGCAGTATGAATCCACAGCCGAAAACGGCGTGGGCGGAATCCCCGGAACCGATTCGAACGGCGAGGGCACAACTTACGTGACCAGTGATTACGGAACCAGTTCACAGTCCACAACGGAGCTTGAGAAGGATTACCTTCCCAACGAATCTTCCGAGTACAAGGTCACACCCGCAGGTGCGATCAATTATCCCAATTCTTCCATGTCCATAGCGGCTATCTCCTATAAAGAGATCCGCGAAGAGGATGTCAAGGCACAGGGACTTCTCGACGGAACGACATGGGAAGAGTATAAGCTTGCCAATTCCGCAGACAAGAAGCTTGAGGTCGATCCCGAGCTTTATCAGATTGCGGCAAACGCTACCGGTATCCCGGTTGAAAATATCACCATCGTTGCTTACGAGTCACCGATATTCTATGACAAGGAAAGCCTTGCGATAAGCTGGACCACGGTCCTTTCCGCGTTCCTTATCATTCTCATACTCGGACTTCTTGCCTTCGTCATTCTCAGGAGCATGGGTGGCAGGAAGAACGAAGAGGAGACTGAGAACGAGCTTTCCGTTGAACAGCTTCTTCAGTCCAATCCCGAGCCTCAGATCGAGAACATCGATGTCGAGAATAAGTCTGAGACCAGAAGGATGATAGAAAAATTTGTTGATGAAAACCCCGAAGCTGCCGCAGCGCTTTTGCGTAACTGGCTGACAGACGACTGGGGCTGATCTAAGGAGTAATTCTAAATGGCTTTATCTTCATCAAATGATCTGAGCGGAGTTCAGAAAGCTGCGATCCTCCTCATCACACTTGGACCTGAGAGGAGCGCAGGTATATTCAAGCACCTCAAGGAAGAGGAGATCGAAGAACTTACCCTTGAGATAGCCAATACCAGAACCGTCGGCCCCGACGTCAAGGAAGCGATACTCGAAGAATTCTACGGAGTGTGCCTTGCCCAGCAGTATATCGCCGAGGGCGGTATCAATTATGCGAGAGAGCTTCTCGAGAAATCACTCGGAAGCGAAAAGGCTATGGACGTCATCGGAAGACTTACCGCATCGCTTCAGGTCAAGCCTTTTGAATTCGTGCGTAAGACCGACGCAACACAGCTCATTAACTTCATTCAGGATGAGCACCCTCAGACGATCGCACTCATCCTTTCGTATCTGGCTCCCGGACAGGCTGCACAGATCATATCCGGACTTGCACCCGACCGTCAGGCCGATGTTGCAAGAAGAATAGCGGTCATGGACAGAACAAGCCCCGATGTCATTAAGGAAGTCGAGAATGTTCTCGAGCAGAAGCTCGCATCCCTGGTCAATCAGGACTATACCATCATCGGCGGTGTCGATTCGGTCGTCGAGATCCTCAATTCCGTCGACCGCGGTACCGAGAAGCACATCATGGAATCTCTCGAGATCGAAGAGCCCGAGCTTGCCGACGAGATCAGAAAGAAGATGTTCGTATTCGAAGACATCCTTCTGCTCGACGACAGATCCATACAGAGAGTGCTGCGTGATGTCGATAATAACGATCTCGGCATTGCTCTCAAGGCAGCAAACGAACAGGTACAGAATGCTATATTCAATAACCTTTCAAAGCGTCTTGCAACCATGATAAAAGAAGACATGGAATTCATGGGTCCCGTACGTATGAAGGATGTTGAAGAAGCTCAGCAGAAGATTGTTAATATTATCCGTAAACTGGAGGATTCCGGCGAGATCGTTATCTCCAGAGGCGGCGGAGATGAGATAGTTGTCTAATCTGTATAAAACCTCATATATGAATATGGGAAATGACAAGCGTGTCATTGATATGAACGAGCTTGTCAAGAAACGTATTGATGCTCTCGGCATGAAAATGCAGAGGCCTGAGAATTCCGGTTTTGTGGATGACATCAATGCGGATAGTAAGGGTGCGATGGAACTGGTCGAGGGCATTACTCTCGACAGCGATTTCGAACCCGGCATAGAAGGAATAACCCGTGACAGCGGAGAATTCACCGAAGCCGATTTTTCCGGTTCCGTCATCAAGGGCGATCAGCTCGAGGATGCGAAGAGGATGGTTGAAGAGGCCAAGGCCGAAGCTGCAAGGATCATCGATGAAGCAAGAGCTTCTGTGGATGATATCCTCGCATCCGCCAAGGATAAGGCCGGTTCCATAGAGGAAGAGGCCAGGAGCAAAGGCTTTGATGAAGGATATTCCGAAGGCTCCGCAAGAGCGGCACAGGAATTCCAGGACAAGGTCGAAGCACTTGATAAAGAAAGAGAAGAACTCGAGGATCTGTATCAGAAGAGACTCAACGATATGGAGCCCGAACTTGTCGATACGATCACGGATGTCTACGAACATATCTTAAAAACGGATCTTAAGATCCATAAGACGATCGCCGGACATCTTGTGGCAAATGCCTTGAGGAATATCGAAGGCGCAAGAAGCTTCCTGATACATATAAGCAAGGACAATTTCGATTACGTCAATTCGCGCAAGAGTGTCCTTGAGGAAGCTGCCAAGGCACCCGGCAGTATTATAGAAATAATGGAGGATATATCCCTTCCTCCCGATTCATGTATGATCGAAACGGACGGCGGCATATTCGATTGCAGCCTTGGTACTGAACTATCGGAACTGTCCACTAAACTCAAGCTTTTATCATACAGCAGGGATGAACAATGATCTGAAGGCCGGTTCATCCGGCCTTTCATTTTATGAGGTAACGGGAAGGTAATCATGGTAACCGTACGGGACGTTGATTACTCAAAATATAATAAGGCGGTCCAGTTCACCTTTTTCAAAAAGATGGGAAAGGTTGTTAACGTTGTAGGTCTTACCATCGAATCCGCGGGACCCGATGCAAAGCTCGGAGATCTGTGCCGTATCATCCCTAAAAGCGATGATATACATGAAGCCGCAGATGAAGAGATCCTTGCGGAGGTAGTCGGTTTCAAGGATAAAAAGACCCTGCTCATGCCGTACGGAGTTACCGACGGTATCGGACTCGGAAGCATGGTCATCAATACCGGTTATCCTCTGATGGTGACCGCAAGCCGCCAGCTTCTCGGCAAACGCTTAATGCGCTCGGAGAGCCTACGGACGGAACACATATCGAAGGCGAGAGATATTCCGTTGAAAATGCTCCTCCGGATCCTATGCAGAGAGCGATAATCGACGAGGTTCTTCCTCTGGGAGTCAAGGCCGTCGACGGAATGATCACTCTCGGTAAGGGACAGCGTATCGGAATATTTGCCGGTTCCGGTGTCGGCAAATCCACACTTATGGGTATGTTCGCAAGAAATACCAAGGCTGATATCAATGTCATCGCACTTATCGGAGAGCGAGGCAGGGAAGTCAGGGAATTCATTGAAAGAGACCTCGGAGAAGAGGGTATGAAGAGAAGTGTGGTCGTAGTCGCGACAAGTGACCGTCCCGCACTCGAGAGAAAAAAGGCCGCACTTACCGCAACGGCTATCGCGGAATATTTCAGGGATCAGGGAGAGGATGTTCTTCTTATGATGGACTCGCTTACCAGATTCTCAATGGCGCAACGTGAGATAGGCCTTGCGAGCGGCGAGCCTCCCGTAACCAGAGGATATCCGCCTTCCGTTTATTCGGAAATGCCCAAGCTCCTCGAAAGGGCCGGCAGATCCAGCAAGGGATCCATCACAGGACTCTATACCGTCCTTGTCGACGGAGACGATTTCAACGAGCCCATTACGGATACCGCAAGAAGTATCCTTGACGGTCATATCATGCTCGACAGAAAGCTCGGACACAAGAACCACTATCCGGCCATCGATGTTCTGATGAGCATTTCGAGATGTATGAGCTCCATCTGCGACAAGAAGCACAAAATGGCGGCAAGCAGGTTAAAGACAGTTCTTGCGACATATAACGAAGCCGAAGATCTCATCAACATCGGTGCGTACAAGAGCGGATCCAATCCCAATATCGATTATGCGATCAGCAAGATAAATGCCGTCAACGATTTCCTTTGTCAGGATACGGATGCCAAGTACACTTTTGAAGAAAGCGTAGCTCTCCTGGAAGAGCTGTTTGAAGACGAAAAGAAATAACAGGTGCATAGATGGCAAGATTCCGCTATAAATTGCAGAATATCCTGAGCATCAAGGAAAAGATGGAGACTCAGGCCAAGCAGGCCTTTGCGGATGCCAAAAGAAAGCTTGACCTTGAGGAAGAAGCTCTTGAAAGACTCTACCGTAAAAGGGAAGAGATTGAAAAGCATGCGGTTGAAGTCCTTCAGGGAGACCTTGATCTTCATGAGATCGAGGATTCGCAGATGGCAAGGATCATAAGCGACCAGAGGATAGAGGAACAGAAACACCGCGTAAACCGTGCGATGCTGGAACTTGAAGATGCCAGATCGAAGCTCGAGGAGGCAGTCAAGGAACGCAAGACGCACGAGAAACTCAAAGAGAAGCAGTTTGACGAATTCGTACGTGAGGAGAACCGCTCGGAAAGCAAATCCATCGACGAACTGACCACATACACATACGGACAGAAGGTAACGGAAAATGGCTAAAGAACTCACACCCGAAGAGAAGGCCGCGCAGGAAGAAAAAAAGCGCCTTCAGGAAGAAAAGAAAAAACTGAAGAAAGAACAGGCCCAGCAGAAAAAAGAAGCCAAAAAGAGGGCCAAGGAGATAGCTAAGCAGGAAGAAGAGCTTGAAAGCGATGAAGATACTGGCGGCTTCGTCACATTCATCGCTACTGTTTTCATTATCCTGCTCTGGCTTGCCGTCATCGTTGTCATCATCAAGCTTGATGTGGGCGGATTCGGAAGCGGTGTTCTTGCTCCCGTGCTCAAGAATGTACCCGTCATCAACAGGATCCTTCCTTCGGGTACGACGACCGAAACGCTCGATCCCGATATGTACGGCGGATATACCAATCTCGATGATGCCGTCAGCAGGATATACGCACTCGAGACCGAACTTGAAGCCGTAAAGGGCGCATCAGCCGTCAAGGATGAGAGGATTGCAGCTCTTGAAGCCGAGGTTTCCAGACTGTCCGAATTCGAGACCATGCAGGTTGATTTCCAGCGTATCAGGAACGAATTCTACGAGGAAGTCATATATGCCGAAAACGGCCCCGGTGCCGAAGAATATGTAAGATATTACGAGACCATGGACCCCACCACTGCGGAATTCATCTATAAGCAGGTTGTGGAGGAACTCCAGGTATCCAAGGAGATCCAGGATTATGTCCAGGCGTACTCCAGCATGAAACCCAAGGAGGCTGCCGCTCTTTTCGAAAAGATGACCGATACCGAGGGCATCCAGCTTGCGGCAAGGATCCTGGGAGCCATGAATCCCGAAGACAGGGCCAAGATCTTCAACGAAATGGACAAGGATATCGCGGCCAGGATCACAAAAATCCTCGATCCCGAAAGTTAACCCTTAAGAAATCATCTTCTTTTGCCGATATACATTCCGGCAGGGTATTGCAGTTAAGTCTGATGGCTCGACCGCTCTCTGCACAAAAACATATCAGAGGAAAGGAAGGTAGTACTGTATGGGCATCACACCTATCATGGATGCCTCGGTGATCCCCGACCAGCTTGTGACCAACGTCACCCCCGTCAGGGAAGCTCCCGCAAACGGCGCTGATTTCAGATCCGTATGGAACGATCAGGCCGGCGCCAAGACGGCTAAGACCGACGATTCGGAAATAGCAAAGAGCTTCTCAAGGGATAACGGTACGGAAAAGAAGACGGATGTCTCCAAGACTCCCGCTTCCGACAAGACCGAGAATGCATCAGAGACAGATGTGAAGGGCAAGGAAAGCCCCGAAAAAGCCGACATTAATTCAGATGATGACGGCAAAATGCTCAAGGATGAGGAAATCGTATCCGCAACAGAAGCGCTGAGCACGATCGTAACGGAGCTCGGGCAGAAGATTGCGGAGATTCTTAATGTTTCGCCCGAAGAATTTCAGGATCTTCTTAAGGCGAACGGCATATCAGAGCTCGATCTGCTTGATAAGGATGTTATGAGTTCATTCCTTGTAAACGCGCTCGGTGCCGAATCACAGCTCGATCTTCTTACGGATGAGGCCGGATATGACGTATTTAAGGCCGGTATGGAGATCCTCACGGAAGTGCTTGCATCGGACTCCCAAGTTGGAGAGATGACTGTATCTGATCTGGTAGATGCTGTTAATAAGGCTCTTCCCGAAGGGAATACCGCGGAGATCGGCGTTAATGCAGCCGATATCAAGGCTGAAGATCCCGCCGAAAACACCGTAGACAGATTCGTAAGGAATTCAAACGGAGATTTTGAACTCGTATCGCTGACCGAAAACGGCTCCGTGACCGGAGAAAGCGAAGTGGTCATGCAGGCCCGCGAATCTTCGAATAACGGTAAGGGTTCGGATGAAAAAGAAACCGGTAATGAGCACGCAGCAAATGCTCACAGCCAGTTTGATATTTCCGTTCAGGGACGCAGCGATGTCGAAGCTCCCGCTCCCGAAACTCCCATTACTTATACCGAGAATGTAAATGAGATAGCGGAGCAGATCCTGGATAATATGAAGACCGTGACAAACGGAGATTTCTCCGATGTCGAGATGCAGCTTCACCCCGCATCGCTCGGAACACTTCATATTCACGTCACCAATAATGCCGGTGTCATCACCGCAAGCTTTGTAACCGAGAATGAAGCCGTCAAGGCTGCAGTCGAAAGCCAGATGGTAAGACTTGCCGAGCAGTTCGAGGCTCAGGGCGTCAGGGTGGAAGCGGTTGAAGTTACCGTCGCATCCCACGGCTTTGAGGGAAATCTCGATCAGAGTGCAGGCCAGAGCGAGAGCGGTAATGAAAGCAGCAGAAGCGGAAGACGGACCAGAAGGATCGATCTGTCCGGTGATGATGAACTCGATACATCCGAAATGGATGACGAAGAGCGCATCGCAGCAGAAATGATGGCCGCAAACGGCAATAAGGTGGATTACACAGCATAACTGTCTGCGCACCCTTGCGGCGCGCAGGCTTATCCCTGAAAGGAGATACATATGTCATCTGTTTCATCAGCATCTTCAGCAACAGTCAAGAACGGTGAGATAGTTACAAGCGCATCCCAGGATTCTCTTTCCAAGGCTAACGAAAAGAGCAATTCCGGTATGGACAAGGACGCGTTCCTTCAGCTTCTTGTAGCTCAGATGAAGTACCAGGATCCCCTGGAGCCTACTTCCAACACCGAATATATTTCCCAGTATGCACAGTTCTCACAGGTAGAAGCTCTCAACAACATGTCCACCACCATGGAGCTTTCAAGATACAGCACCTATGTGGGCAAAGAAGTCATTATCGAGAGCACCGACGGAAGCGGAAAGTCCTCCCAGACAAGAGGCTTCGTTGATTACGTTACCTTTGAAGAGGGCAAGGCATATCTTTCCATCGAAGGAAATCTCTATAAAGCATCCGACATCGTTTCCGTTATCAGCAGCGAATTTTCGACTGCCGAGGAAGTTGCCAAGCAGTTCGCCAAGACAATTAAGGATCTTCCCGCGGTTGATCAGATCAGCATCGAAAATAACGGAAATACCATCACAAATCTTCTCAATCTCTATAATTCTCTCGGAGATTATGAGAAGGGCTTCCTTGATGATGACGATGTCATCAAGATGAATCTCTATGTCGCAAAACTTAACGATCTGCTCATTGCAGCGGCAAATGCGGCATCCAAGGAAACCGGAGAACAGGAAACTCCCGAGGAAAACACGGCAGCTGCGGAAAATTCAGATTCAGCAGCAGAGCCCGTTTCGCCGGAAAATTAAGAAAACGCTCAAGAAAGTAAAGGAGAGTGCCGATATATGTAATTGAAGGAGGAAAAGCGTATGGAAATGAATGTTCAGGCTCTGTATGCAGCCGGCTTATCCAAATCCATCGGCTTTACGCCGAACGCCAAGTCTCCCGAAACTACTCAGAGTTCTTTTTCGAAGATCCTTTCGGAAAAGGCGGGTGAAAGCTCTCAGGTAAAATTCTCCAAGCATGCGTCCTTAAGAATGAGCGATCGCGGGCTTGAGATGACGGGAGAGCAGCTCGGAAGACTTTCGACCGGAACCGATATGGCGGCGGACAAAGGGATCAAAGATTCACTTGTTATGATCGACGATATGGCATTCATCGTAAATGTCCCTTCGAGAACCGTTATAACAGCACTTGAAGCCGGAAATGAAAATGTATTCACAAATATAAACGGAGCGGTTATAGCTTGATATGCCGGACCTGGATGGAGGCCGGGGTACCCGAATGACAGAAGGACCCCTCAAAGCTGACCGGAAGCGCTCGCTTCATGCGGTAATTTCTGCCGCAACTCTCCAATTTTTTACAAAATGGAGGAAACTGCCTTATGATGAGATCTCTCTACTCTGGTGTTGCTGGTCTTAAGACTCACCAGACCAAAATGGACGTTATCGGTAACAACATCGCTAACGTTAACACTACCGCGTTCAAATCCAGTTCAGTTACCTTCGCGGATCTGATGTCCCAGACCACTCAGTCCGCATCGGGTGCAAATGCCGCTACGGGTGTCGGCGGTGTCAATGCACGTCAGATCGGTCTCGGTGTTAAGTCCGGAGCCATCAATGTTAACATTTCTTCACAGGGTTCCGCTCAGTCGACCGGAAATCCTTTCGATATCATGATCACCGGAAGCAACTTCTTCGTAGTATCCGACGGTCTTGCAAATTACTTCACACGTGACGGTTCATTCTACGTAGACGGTGTAGGAAACCTCTGCATGACCTCCACCGGTTACAACGTTATGGGCTGGGGTGTGGATCCCGAGACCCTTTCCATCAAGCAGGATACCGTTCAGGCTCTCCGCATCATGAGCGCCGACAATCTTACTTATCCCCCCGAGGCAACAACCAAGGGAACCGTTACCGGTATTCTCGATAAGAACGATACCGACGTCAATTCCGAAGCCGGAAAGACCGTAAACCTCAATCTCTACGATGCACTCGGATATGAGTACACCGCAAGATTCATCATCAAGTCCACCGACAATGACGGCGAATATTCCGCAGAGCTTACCAAGCTCCTCGATGCCAAGGGAAATGAGATCGAGATTCCCGATACCGTAGAGCTTTTCGGAAGCTCCACTTCCGTAGAAGATAAGAATGCTCTTACATTCAATACCAATTCTTATTCCTGGGATACCACGAACAGGCTCCTCAAGGATAAGAACGGAACCAATACGATCGCCGATCTTTCTCTTTTGAATTCAGGTACCGACGAGCAGAAGGCTGCCGTTTATGACGCAGTTGCAGCAGCTTACGGATACGAAGGCAATACTCAGGGATTCCTGAATCTCTATGTTACCGTCGGATCCACCGACTACACCGTTAAGCAGCTGATCGATAACGCATCCTCAGGATCGACCACTCCCAGCATTTTCGATCCCGATGCCGACACTTCGACCACCACTTTTGATTTCGAAACCGCAGGAAGAAATTTCGTGGGACAGGTTCTTAAGTTCGATACCGACACCGGTCTTTTCGATTCCATCGGCGGCAATATTCTCGGTGATACCACGATCCAGCTTTCCAAGATCATCGCCAACACCGCGGACAATACTTCGAACTTCTCCGATATCGCTCTTAACTGGTCCGGTATCTCGATGTTCAACAACAACGGAACCTCAACCGTTACCGCTACCTACGGAGACAAGAACGGAATCGGAACCGGACGTAAGCTCGGTGATATGATCGGCGTTTCCATCCAGAGAGACGGAATGATCTACTCCAGCTACGACAACGGCATGACCAAGCTCCTCGGCCAGATCGCTACCGCAAGCTTCCCCAACTCCTCGGGTCTTGAGAAGCACGGAGATAACCTCTACCAGGCTACCATGAACTCCGGTTCATTCGACGGCATCGGCGTAGACGTTACCGCATCCGGCGGATACATGAGCACCGGCGTTCTCGAGATGTCCAATGTAGACCTCTCAGCAGAATTTACCGAGATGATCACCACCCAGCGTGGATTCCAGGCTAACTCACGTATAATCACCGTTTCCGATACGCTTCTCGAAGAGCTCACCAACCTCAAGAGATAATGATCTGAAATGATTAACCGGGCAGGATCACCTGCCCGGTTTTTTTCAAATTTTCAGAAAATTTATGCCACAATATATAGTGTTTATGTTATAATTTTTTTGACTATATTCAGACCGTGTGAGGAGGGGAAAATCTCATGATCGAAGTGACCAGATTGAATGGTACAAAACTGCTCATAAATCCCCATTTACTCGAGACTGTAGAAGAGACTCCGGACACCGTTATAACCCTTACTACAGGCCACAAGATAATAGTAAAAGAAAGTAGACAAGATATCAAAAATCTTGTAAAATCGTATAGAAAAGGTATCATGGCTGACGAATGACGTTAGCCCGATTTTTGTTGAGGTAATTTACAGGTGGATATAGCTTCGCTAATTGGATTTTTAATGTGTTTCGGCATGCTTGCGTTCGGTATCATCCAGGCAGCCGGACTCGGTGGTGTCATGAACTATGTCGACGTCCCTTCCGCCATCATCACCTTCGGCGGTGCGTTCGCTGCGGTCATGACATCTTACAGCATGAGCGACTATCTTGCGGGCCTTAAGAGCATCAAGCTTATTTTCAAGGCTCCGTCCGTTAATACCCCTGACCTTATCAAGAAGATCATCGATCTTTCCAACGTTGCGCGTAAGGAAGGATTGCTTTCGCTGGAAGAGTCGGCATCCGATATGGATGAGCCCTTTTTGAAAAAGGGCGTTCTTCTCGTTGTAGACGGTACCGATCCCGATCTTGTAAGAGGAATTCTCGAGACCGAGATGGAGTGCATAGATTCAAGACATAAGAACACTGCCGGATTCTGGGAGACGCTTGCTTCTATGGGTCCCGCGTGGGGAATGATCGGAACGCTGGTCGGACTTGTTAACATGCTCAACAACATGTCCGATGCATCATCGATCGGTCCTTCCATGGCTGTTGCTCTTATTACCACGCTGTACGGTTCGCTTCTTGCAAACTGGATCTGTACTCCCACCGCAGCCAAGCTTAAGGCTGACAATGCGGTCGAGATGATGCAGAAGCAGGTCATGATCGAGGGACTTCTTTCGATCCAGGCCGGTGAGAACCCCAGAGTCATCGAAGAGAAGCTTAAATCCTTCCTGGCACCCAAGGAAAGAGAAAGTGCGGCAACCGGCGGAGATGAAGCCGGAGAATAATGTGATAACGGGACTTGCATAAGTCTTTGGATATTTGTTTAAACAGATAGGTCTGAAGTATGGGTAAGAAAAAAGAAGAAGCCCCACCGCCGGGGTCGCCCGCGTGGATGGCCACATTCTCAGATCTGATGAATCTGCTGTTGTGCTTTTTCGTTCTTCTGTTCTCGATGTCGACGATCGATGAAGCCAAGCTCAATGAGATCATCGCTTCGATGAGCAGCTCGTTCAGCGTATTCAGCAGCGGATCCACCTCCATCGGAGAAGGCATCCTTATAAGCAACGGGGTGAGCCAGCTCAATGAACTGGCGGAATATATAAACAGCACAGGACGTACCGCTGAATCCGAGAGCGACACGGATCAGATAGAGGTTTACGATACCCAGTCCGGAGGTCAGGAACAGACTGACATAACGGAAGTAACCGGAGCGCAATCTCTTGCGGATGCGGCAGAACAGGTCGAGCAGGCTAACCTTCAATCCAATGAGGAACTTGCGGAGATCATCGGAGAAGCCATTTCCGAAAGCCAGCTCTCAGACCAGATCGACGTCAGCTTCACTTCACAGTACGTAATGCTCACGATGAAGGGCTCAATCCTCTTTTCACCCGGAAGCGCAACTCTCAATGAAGATTGCAAACCGGTTCTTGACAGGGTCGCCACCATTCTCGAGAGATACGCACGCGGTGAGATCGAGATAGACGGACATACCGATAACGTTCCCATGAACAGCGCAAGATTCCCGTCCAATGAGGAATTGTCCAGCGCCAGAGCATTGTCGGTTTTCTATTATCTTATCGAGACAAGCAGTCTTAATCCTTCGCTCATCAAGCATTCGGGTTACGGAGAGAGGATGCCCATAGCGGATAATTCCACCGAGGCGGGAAGAGCCCGCAACAGACGTGTCGAGATAAGAATTTATAACAACAATTAGGGTGGGGGAAGAAATCCTATGAAAAAGAATCTGCTCACGGTCCTTATACTGGCGCTGCTTGTCGTGAACCTGACCTTCTCGGTCATCACCATGATCAGCATTACCGGCACCAACAAAAAGACCGCCGCACTTGTTGATACTATCGCTACCGTTCTCAATCTTGAACTTGTTGCGGACGGAGAGGATGAAGGTCCTTCCGTAAGCCTTGCCGATACCGAGATCTATACGATCGGTGATTCCATGACGATTCCTCTTAAGGCCGGAGAGAGCGGAAAGCAGGAATATATGGTATGCAGGATCGCCCTTTCGATCAACACCAAGGACGATGATTACAAGAAATATAATTCCGAGACCATCGGTACATACGAGAACTACATCAAAGAGGCTATTGAGGGAGTTGTTTCCAGATATGATTCCGCTTATCTCAGCAATCCCGCAAACCGTGATGAAGTCAAGAAGGAATGTCTCGCAGCCATTCAGAAGTGGCTTGATTCCAAGGTCGTATATGACATATCCATCAGTGATGTAAAGTTCGGATAATAACTGTCGGAGGTTTGCCCGGTGGGTGAGATCCTTTCGCAAAACGAAATAGACGCCCTCTTAAACCAGCTCTCAACAGGCGAACTGGATGTGGAGTCCATCTCCAATGCAGAGGAAAAGCCGGTCAAGGATTATGACTTCAGCAGGCCTACCAAGTTCTCCAAGGAACATCTGCGCACACTGGAGATAATCTTTGAGCATTACGGAAGACTCATTTCTACAAACCTTCCCGTCATCCTGAGAAAGAATGCGCAGGTGACGGTTGCGAGTTCGGAAACGGTTACATTCAGCGAGTTCACGAACGCGCTTTCCAATCCGAGCATTCTCGGAATAGTTGCATTCGAACCGCTGGGCGGAAATATCATCATCGATCTGGCAACCAACATTGCATTCGCTATGATTGACAGAATGCTCGGAGGAGAAGGAAATCCTCTGGACAAGACCAGGGAGTTCTCCGATATCGAGCTTTCCATACTCCAGAAGATCATGGTCATGCTTACTCAGCTTCTTCGTGATCCATGGAAAAACGTTCTCGAAGTTTCACCCGTGCTGACAAGGCTTGAGACCAATCCTCAGTTTGCACAGATCATAGCACCCGGTGAAATGATCGCGGTAGTCACACTCAATATCAAGATCGGAGATGTTGAGGGATTTATGAATATGTGCCTTCCTTTCATCACTCTCGAAGATGTCATGGACCGTCTCAATACCAAGTTCTGGTATTCGACCATGCAGGAGAACAAGGATGAATTTGCGAAGGATAATATCGAGGCTATGCTTAAGAGAGTCATCATTCCCGTCAAGGCAGTCCTCGGTACCAGCAAGATCACTGTCAATGACTTTATGAATCTTCAGGTCGGAGACTGCATAAGGCTTGATGCCAAAGTGGACTCCGATATGAATATATTTGTCGGTAATATCAAGAAATTCACCGCACTCCCCGGTGCAAGCGACGATCAGTATGCTGTAAGGGTGACTTCGGTGATTAGAGAGGAGGAGTAACAGATGGATGGAATGCTGTCCCAGGATGAGATAAACGCTCTCCTTAGCGGTATGGATCTGTCTGGAGATGAAGCTCCGGATTTAAGCGGGGTTGATGTACCCCAAACAGCGGAAAAGCCTTCCACTGATCCCTATCTGGTTGATGCACAGCCCGTAACGGGCGGCGATGAACTTCTCAATGAAGTTGAGAGAGATGCCATCGGTGAAGTTGCAAATATCAGCATGGGTTCTTCCGCGACCACGCTGTACTCCCTTGTAAACAGGAAGGTCAATATCACCACCCCTGTCGTCACATTGTGTACGTGGCAGGAACTGATAGAGAATTTCGAGAAGCCCTGTGTGTTCATCAGGATCAAATACACCAAGGGCCTCGACGGTTCGGATATACTTGTTCTCAAGGAACAGGACGTTAAGGTTATTACCGACCTCATGATGGGAGGAGACGGAACCAACACCGACGGAGAACTCGGAGAACTTCATCTTTCCGCTATCTCCGAAGCGATGAACCAGATGATGGGGTCGTCGGCAACATCTCTTTCGACCATGCTCGGAACGATGATCGATATTTCACCGCCGGAAAGCTCGCTTCTTGATCTTAAGAGCTTCGAGGACGGATCGTCGATATCGCCTTTCCTCGGCGGAACATTCTGCAGGATCCAGTTTGCGATGCAGATCGGAGAGAATCTTGTTGATTCGACCATCATGCAGCTGTATCCGATAGATTTTGCCAAGAAGATCGTAGAAACCTTTATGGGTACCCAGCAGGCCGAAGAACCTGCACCCGAACCCGCACCGGCTCCTGCACCCGCTCCCGGTCCCGCACCCGGTCCCGCACCCACACCGATGGGTCAGCCGATGGGAGATCCTTCCCAGATGGGATACGGACAGCCGATGGGAGGAATGCCTCAGATGGGATACGGACAGCCGATGGGAGGAATGCCTCAGATGGGATACGGAATGCCGATGGGTGGAATGCCTCAGATGCCGTACGGTCAGCCGGCTCAGCCTATGAATATACAGGCTGCCACATTCCAGAATTTCAGCGGCGACCTGAGCAGTATCCAGGGCGGAGAAAATATCGGACTTATAATGGATGTTCCTCTCGAAGTCACTGTTGAACTCGGACGCACATCGAAATCCATTTCCGATATCCTTAATTTCGCTCCCGGTACGATCATAGAGCTTGACAGGATCGCCGGTGAACCGATAGATGTGCTTGTTAACGGCAAGTTTGTCGCAAAGGGCGAGGTTGTTGTTATCGAAGAGAACTTTGGTATCAGAGTAACAGAGATAATCAAACAGTAATTACTACCTGACGGTACATTAATAATTTTCGGAGGATTTTAATTATGGCAAAGAATATCCTGATCTGTGATGATGCTGCATTCATGAGGATGATGATCAAAGATATCCTCAGCAAGAACGGCTACAACGTTGCGGGAGAAGCAGAGAATGGAGCCAAGGCTGTCGAGAAGTACAAGGAGGTCAATCCCGATCTTGTGCTTATGGACATCACCATGCCCGAGATGGATGGCATCCAGGCTCTCAAGGCTATCAAAGCAGCCGATGCCGGTGCCAAGGTCATCATGTGTTCCGCTATGGGACAGCAGGCAATGGTCATCGAATCCATTCAGGCCGGAGCCAAGGATTTCATAGTCAAGCCCTTCCAGGCTGACAGAGTATTAGAGGCTGTCAAGAAGGTTATAGGCTGACATCATGACCCTTCTTTCATCCCACACTTTATCTGATATTGCGCAATTTTTTACGGTGCTGATCGTTTTTATCTTTGTTCTGGCACTCAGTATGTTCTGCGCAAAATGGGTGGGGAATTACCAGAAGGCTCAGTTATCCGGAGGCAGTGCAGAGGTCATAGAGACCATACGCATCGCTCAGGGAAAATGGCTTCAGATCATCCGCATCGGATCCAAATACAAGGTGATCGCCGTTTCCCGCGATAACGTAACTTATCTTGGTGACGTGGATGAAAGCGATATAAAGAAGACGGATCCCGATGAAAAGAAATCCTTTTCTGAGATCCTGTCCAAGGCGTTTTCCGATAAGGACAAAGTTTCCGGAGGAAGGCAGGAATAATGTTTACGCACGTACCCTCTGCCGGAAAAAACTTCATAAGAATTACCCTTGCTTTGGGTATTGTCCTGTTTGCATGTATTTTCTTTCACGGAAAAGTATATGCATTGGACAATGACCATTCTGCCGGTGAAACCGATATCAGTACCGTTATCGATGCTCCCGGAACTTATGATACCCCCGAAGATCTTGATACGATCAATACCGTTAACAGACTTACCATCACATACAATGATGATAACGGTTCTCTGAATTCCTCTCTGAGGATCCTGATAACCCTTACCCTCATTGCCATTGCACCGCTTTTGCTCCTGGTGATGACCTCTTTTACGAGGATCATCATCGTGCTTCATTTTACAAGAGCGGCGCTCAATACACAGTCCGCACCGCCCAATCAGGTTCTGATAGCGCTGTCGCTCATTCTTACCTTTTTCATAATGCAGCCCACCATTGAGGAGATCAATGTAAATGCTGTCATTCCCTTTGAAGCGGGAACGATAGATCAGGATCAGTTCCTGGAAAATGCGATGACTCCTTTGAGAAATTTTATGGAGCCGCAGACTCAGGTAAAGGATGTGCGGCTTTTTTATGATATAGCAGGCCTTGAATGGGACGGTACCCTTGAATCCATTCCCAACTCGATCCTCATCCCGGCGTTTATGATCTCGGAACTCAGGATCGCGTTCTGGATAGGCTTTATGATCTACATACCGTTCATTGTCATAGATATGGTCGTGGCCTCGGTACTGATGAGCATGGGTATGATGATGCTGCCGCCGACCACGATATCAATGCCGTTCAAGATACTTTTGTTCGTTCTTGCTGACGGATGGGCGCTTATCATTGGCCAGCTTGTCCGAACGTTCTATTAGCAGACTTTAAGGAGATTTTAGATGACACCCGAAGCAGCGGCAGAAATGATCCATGGCGGTCTTTATATGATCCTCAAATGTTCGCTTCCCATACTCCTTGTTTCGATGGCCATAGGACTTGTTGTCAGTATCTTCCAGACCGTCACATCCATCCAGGAGCAGACGCTCACATTTGTGCCTAAGGTTCTGGGCATTTTCCTTGCCCTGATGCTTCTCGGCAACTGGATCATGAACAATCTGGTCGAATACACGACCGACCTTTGGAGCAATTTTGTCTATTACGTTCATAAGTGAAAATAGCGGATGCTGAATTTAGCTTTTTCAATTTACGATCTGGAATATTTTCTGTTGGTACTGGTCAGGGTTTCCTGCTTTGTATATATATGTCCTTTTTTTAATATGAAAAACACTCCGAGAAGAGTAAGGATAGCACTGAGTGTTTTCATTGCCGGACTGATCTTTACATCGATCGATAATGTTGAACCTATTATCTACAGATCGGTCGTTACATATGCGATATACGTTCTTAAGGAAGCAATCGCCGGACTGCTCATTGGTCTTTCGGCGAATATCTGCGCAACAGTGTTCACATTCGCCGGTGCCGTTGCGGATATGGAGACGGGTCTTTCGATGGTACAGCTTATGGATCCCGCTTCCCAGGAACAGATAAGTATTACCGGCGGTTTATACAATTACTCGTATTCGATGATACTTATAGCAAGCGGTATGTACAGATATCTGCTCGGAGCGCTTGCGGACACTTATGTACTTATACCCGTCGGTCATGTGAACTTCAATTCGGAAGGACTCATGAAGACGGCTGTTGTATTCCTTACGGATTACATACTTATCGGCTTCAGGATCATACTTCCGATATTTGCGACCATGATGCTGCTCAATGCGATACTCGGCGTAATGGCCAAGGTATCGCCCCAGATGAACATGTTTGCGATCGGTATCCAGCTTAAGGTTCTTACGGGACTTACCGTGCTTTTTCTTACGGTCGGTCTTATGCCTAAAGCATCGGATATGGTCTTTACCGAATTGAAGAAACTGATGGTATCGATAGTTTCCAACATGATGTAAGAGCGGAGGTGCGGATATGCTTGAATATAATCTGCAATTCTTCGCCGACAACGGTGACAAGACCGAGGAACCTACCGGTAAAAAACTGTCCGATGCCAGAAAAGAAGGCCAGGTTGCCAAGAGCAGGGAGATAGGAAATTGTCTCACTCTTTTTGTGTTTTTCCTGGTGATCCGCCTTATGGCGGCGAGCATGGGCGGCAAGTTCATCAATATCTTTGACTCGGTCTACCGCACCATACCGATAATGACCGTTTACCCTCAGGGCGAGATGCCGTTCAGGGAGATCGGTATTTTATTCCGGACGGGAATATATAACGTCGTAATGATAATCCTCCCGATAATGCTGATCGGTGTTTTCATAGCATTTGTCGGTGACCTGCTGCAGGTCAAATGGAAACCTACGACCAAACCGCTCAAGCCCAAGCTGTCCAAGCTGAATCCTTTAAAGGGACTGAAGAGGCTCTTTTCTCCGAATTCCCTTGTCGAGCTTCTCAAATCTTTACTGAAGCTCGGACTGATCGCAGCGATCTGTTATTCCTATATCAAGGATAAGGTCTTCCTTCTTTTTGACCTTTACGAGATGCCTCTGATGCAGGCAATCGCCCTGACAGGAAATACGATCACGGATCTGGGGATCAGGGTTTCGGCCGTATACATAGTTATCGCCGCTGCCGATTTCGGATATCAGAAGTGGAAATTCCACAAGGATATGATGATGTCCAAGCAGGAAGTCAAGGATGAGTACAAGAACGCAGAAGGAGATCCGCAGGTTAAGGGCGCTATACGAAGGAAGATGATGGAAGCTTCCAGACGGCGTATGATGCAGGAACTTCCCAAAGCGGATGTCGTTATTACGAACCCCACGCATTATGCGGTTGCGATCAAGTACGAGCCCTCACTCAGAGAAGCACCTTACGTCATTGCCAAGGGCGAAGGACACCTTGCCCAGAAGATCAAGGACGTTGCCAGAGAAAACAGTATAGAGATCGTAGAGAATAAGCCCGTAGCAAGAATGCTCTACCACAATGTCGAGATCGGAGAGACGGTTCCCCCGGAACTGTATCAGGCTGTGGCCGAGATACTTGCGTTTGTATATCATCTGCAGGGTAAGATCTGAAAATACGATGAAAGGAGGATGATATGTTCAAGTCGATCGGCAAATTTGATGTATTTGTAGCTCTTTATCTTGCCGTAGCTATCATACTCTTCATCATTCCCATCCCTTCAGGTGTGCTCGATGTACTTCTGGCTTTTAACATCTCACTTGCGATGACCATTATGTTCGGAGCTCTCTTTTGCAAGGAAGTTCTGGACATGAGCTTTTTCCCGACACTGCTTTTGTTCACGACCCTGTTCAGGATCTCGATGAACACTTCGTCCACAAGGCTTATCCTTCGTGACGGCTATGCGGGAAACGTTGTTGCCACCTTCGGAAATTTCGTCGGCGGCGGTGACCTGATAATCGGTGCGATCATTTTCATAATCCTTTTGATCATCCAGTTCATGGTCATCAACAAAGGTTCAGAACGTGTATCGGAAGTTACCGCAAGATTCACGCTGGATGCTATGCCCGGTAAGCAGATGGCTATCGATGCTGATCTCAATACCGGCGCGATCGACGATCAGGAAGCCAAGGAAAGACGTGAAAAGATCCAGAAAGAATCCGCATTTTACGGTTCCATGGACGGTGCCGTCAAGTACGTAAAGGGAGACGCCGTTGCGGGTCTTCTCATCACCGGAGTCAACCTTATCGGAGGTATTGCCCTTGCCGTTCTCAGAAGGGGAATGAGCATAAGCGATGCCCTCAGTTCATTTGCGATACTTACCATCGGTGACGGACTTGTATCACAGATTCCCTCACTGATGATCTCTCTTTCAACCGGTATCCTTGTCACAAAGGGTTCATCAGACAAGGAACTCGGTGAGACGATAATCAAGCAGCTGTTCGGACTTCCGAAGGTACTCTTTATCGTCGGCGGTATGATGACAATACTCGGTCTGTTCACGGATCTGAACACGGTCCTTTTTGTCGGACTCGGCATTCTCTTCATGTTCTCCGGAACAAGAGTAAGCAAGAAACTTCAGACCGCAAGCATTGAACTAGATGTGAGCAAGGAAGAAACGGAAGCGGAGGAGATAAGGCAGCCGGAAAACGTTAATTCGCTTTTGCAGGTTGACCCGATCGAACTCGAATTCGGATACGGTATCATCCCGCTTGCCGATGTTAACCAGGGCGGCGATCTTCTCGACCGTGTCGTAATGATCAGAAGACAGATCGCTCTCGAACTCGGTACCGTTGTACCCATCATCAGACTGAGGGATAACATACAGCTCAATCCCAACCAGTACATAATCAAGATCAAGGGCATACAGATAAGCGAAGGCGAGATACTTTTCGATCACTATATGGCGATGAATCCCGGATATGTCCAGGAAGAGATCACCGGAATCCCGACATTCGAACCTTCATTCCATCTGCCCGCGATATGGATAACCGAAGGACAGCGTGAGAAAGCCGAGACTCTGGGATATACCGTTGTCGATCCTCCTTCGATCATCGCAACGCATCTGACAGAGATAATAAGGCAGCATATCGATGAGCTGCTTACCAGACAGGATGTACAGAATCTTATCAACAACGTAAAAGAAAACAATCCCAATCTTGTGGACGAGCTTGTGCCTAAGCTTCTGGGACTCGGAGATATACAAAAGGTACTTCAGAATCTTCTCAGGGAAGGTGTATCGATCAGGGATCTTCTTACCATACTCGAAACACTTGCCGATTATGCACCCACAACGAGGGATACCGACATCCTTACCGAGTATGTAAGACAGGCTCTGAAGAGGGCGATATCTGCGAGATACTTTGCACTTAATGATACAAACTCCGTAGTGACTCTCGATCCGAAGATCGAGCAGGAGATAATGGCCGGAGTAAAGCAGACCGAGAACGGATCGTTCATCAACATCGATCCTTCACGTACGCATGAGATACTTGAATCCGTCGGACGCGAAGTCCAGAAGCTTGAGAATCTCGGCAAGAACCCGATAATAGTCACATCACCCATCGTGAGGATCTATTTCAGAAAACTGACGGAGGATTACTATAAAGACCTGATTGTCGTGTCATATAACGAGGTTGACTCAAGCGTCAATCTGACATCGGTCGGAATGGTTACCGCATAAAATGATAATCAAGAAATTTATCGGTAAAAATGAAGAAGAAGCAACCGCACTTGCCAAGAAGGACTTGGGCGAGAACCTTGTCATCATGAATGTACGTAAGGTCAAAGCCAAGCCGCCTTTTGCATTCTTAAAGAGCAAGAGAGTTGAAGTGACCGCCGCAATCGAAGAAGAAGATCCCGGCATGGAACAGATCCGAAGGATCGCCAGGGCACAGGTCAGTGCGCAGGAGAAGGCTAAAGCCGAGGCTGCTGCGTCGGACAAGTCATCGGAAACCGTAAAGACTTCAGTAAAGCCGGAAGTCAAAACGGCACCCGGATCTTCCGCATCCTCGGAGGACAAGAGCCGCGTGCTCGAAGAAAAGCTTGATAACCTTCAGAATATCCTGGAGAAGAAGCTCGGACCTTCCGAAGAGGCAAAGCCCGTCAAAAAGCCCGAAGTAAAACCGGAACCCGCAGCCGAGAAGGAACAGAGCTCGGGAAATGCTGAAACCGAACCCGACAGGGAGACATCCAGATTCTTAAGACTTTTATATAACACCATGATAGACAACGACATCGATGAGAAGCTTGTCAATGAGCTCATCACCGGTGCCGGCGACATTTCCAAACCGGGTGCAAAGCTCGATCATTATCTGAGTGCGGTTTACCAGAAGATGATCCTTCGTTTCGGTAAGGCAGAAGGCATCGCCGATCCCGGAGCAAAGGGACCTGTCGTTATCTTTTTCATAGGTCCTACCGGTGTCGGAAAGACGACCACCATAGCCAAGGTTGCAAGTTCTCTTTCCGTTAACAACAAGAAGAAGGTAGCGCTCCTTACAACCGACACATACAGGATAGCCGCAGCCGATCAGTTAAGGACTTACGCAAGCATTCTGGAAGTTCCCTTCAGAGTCATTTATTCCGAAGACGAACTCAGCATCGCCTGCGATGATTTTAAGGATTGTGAATACATCCTTGTTGATACCGCTGGACATTCACACAAGAGTGAAGAGCTTCTCATCAAGCAGAAGAGCTTTATGGAATGCCTGCCCGAAACCGTTACCAAGCAGTGCTTCCTTGTGCTCAGTGCAACGACCAAGTACAAGGATCTTAAGAAGATCGTCGACAATTACCGCAGCGTTTCCGAGTTCCAGCTTATCTTTACCAAGCTGGATGAGACTTCGACTCTCGGAAGCCTGTATAACATTACATGCTATTCCGACAGTTCCATCGCATTTGTCACCTGCGGACAGAACGTTCCCGATGATATCGAGACTTTCAACGCGCAGCGCATTGTCAAGCAGCTTCTGGGAGGAGAGTAAGCTATGGATCAGGCTGAATCACTCCGTATCATAAAAGCTTCGAGACAGGCAAGACCGCTTGCGAGAGTCATTACTGTAACAAGCGGAAAGGGCGGAGTCGGAAAATCGAATACAGCGATCAACCTTGCCATATGGCTGAAAAAACTCGGTAAGAGAGTCATCATACTCGATGCGGATTTCGGTCTGGCGAATATAGAGATAATGTTCGGAACGGTTCCGAAGCACAACCTCTGCGATCTTATCTACCAGGGCAAGAACATTAAGGACATCATAACCTGGGGACCCGGAGAAGTCGGTTTTATATCCGGCGGAAGCGGTATCGCGGGGATGTCAAACCTCAGTAACGATTATCTGAATTATATTATCCAGAATCTGTCGGAACTTGATTCGATTGCTGATATAATAATAGTTGATACAGGTGCGGGAATATCGGATGCGGTTCTGGAATTCCTCGTTGCGAGCGGAGAGATACTTCTCATCACAACGCATGAACCCACTTCCATAACCGATTCATACTCGCTCTTAAAGGCTCTCGCAAGGCACCCGAGGTTCAATCCCAATGAAACCGTTGTAAGGATGATAGCGAACAGGGTTACCAAGGAAGCCGACGGACAGACGCTTTATAAAAAGCTTAATTCTGTAGTACAGAGATTTTTGAAACTGCCGCTTACATACCTCGGATGCGTACCGTATGATGTACAGCTTTCCGATGCGGTAATGCAGCAGATGCCGGTTTCACTCAAGAATCCGGCGTCCAAGTCATCCCAGGCCTATGAACAGATCGCAAAAGCGCTTCTTGATGAGAACGGTGAAGCCAAGAGGCCTGCAAGGGGAATGGCGGCGTTTTTCTCTCATATAGTTACCAGAAGATAACGGAGGATGTGTTATGCTTAGTAATTTTATTTCACCCGGAGACAGAGTCGAATTAACGGCTGTGGACCGTAAGCTTGACGGCGAGGACAAGACCGAAAACGCCAGATACTACGAGACCAAGATCGTAGACATCATATCCGAGGATTCCATAGAAGTTCAGATGCCCATCGAGCAGACAAAGCTGATACTTCTTCCGGTTGACGCAGAGTTTAATATGATCGTTTATACGGGCGCGGGCCTTTACCAGTGTTTTGTAAGGGTCATTGACCGTTATAAGTCCAATAATATCTATGTTCTCGTACTTGAGCTTACGAGCAATCTCAGAAAATACCAGCGCAGAGAGTATTACAGATTCAGCTGCGCGCTTGAGATGTGCTCCAGAAATCTTGTTGAGGAAGAGGTTAATGCCGTAGCCAATAAGAGTCCCTTATATCTACAGCCCAACCTTCCGATCAAGAGAAGCGTTATCGTCGATATATCCGGCGGCGGACTCAGATTCATGTCCAACCAGAAGTACGAGCCCGGAAGCATGCTCTACATCAGCTATAACCTTCTTATAGGAGGAGAGCGCAAGAAGTATGAACTCATCGGCAAAGTCCTCGTTGTCAAGGAACTCGAGAACAGACCCGGAACCTACGAGCACAGAGTCCAGTACATCAATATGGAACGCGGTGCAAGGGAAGAGATCATCAGATTCATATTTGAAGAAGAAAGAAAGAATCTCAAGAGATAAAGCTTTTATTTAACAGTCAAAGCGCGTTAGGTACAGGTGGCTTATGAAGAAAAAAATCCTTGTAGTTGACGACTCTGCACTCATGAGAAGAGTGCTCTGTGATATAATAACAGGCGATGAAGCTTTCGAGGTCGCAGGACGTGCCATCAACGGCATCGAAGCCCTCGAGCTTGTAAAAAAGAATACCTACGATGCCATCGTTCTGGACGTTAACATGCCCAAGATGAACGGACTTCAGTTCCTCTCGGAACTCAAGAAAGCAAATCTTCCGCAGAGAGTAATGATGGCAAGTACCGACACCATGGAAGGCGCACAGACCACCATGGATGCACTGGAACTCGGAGCACTGGATTTCGTGCACAAACCCGATCAGGCCAATTCCTGTAGGGAAGCCGATTTCGTCGGTCAGTTTTTAAGGGTACTCAGAGGCGTAGCAAATTCCAGGCTTCCTGTTTTTACCGACAGGACCAGGGAACGCCAGAAGAGGGAAGATACCCAGAAGCTGATAGGACTTTTGTCCAAGTCGAGCAGCAAGATAGTCGGATCCAAGATCGTAGCCATCGCCAGTTCTACAGGCGGACCTAAGGCTCTTTCGAGCGTTATTCCGTTCCTTCCCGAAAATCTCGATGCTCCCGTTGTTTTAGTCCAGCATATGCCCAAGGGTTTCACCGCAACACTTGCCCAGAGGCTTAATTCAACCTCGAAGATAGCAGTGTGTGAAGCCGCGGAGGGTCAGGTACTTGAAAAAGGTCATGTGTATATCTCCGCAGGCGGTATGCATATGAACATCGTTCCCGGCAAACCCGGAACATACGTGATCCACTATACCGATGAGCCTAACAGAGAAGGTGTTAAGCCCTGTGCGAACTACATGTTCGAATCGCTCATCAATTCCAAGTTCGATCACATCGTATGCTGTATCCTCACAGGAATGGGCGCCGACGGTACCGAAGGTATCAAGAATCTTAAAGCAAAGCGCAAGGCATATGTTATTTCGCAGGATGAAGCCTCATCCACTATCTACGGAATGCCCAAGGCAGTATATGCGGCAGGCCTTTCCGATCAGGTAGTCAGCCTTGACAAGGTTGCCGAAGAGATATCAATGAAGGTGGGTATTTCCTAACCTGAACAAGATAATATTATGGAGGGGAAAAATTATGGATGTCAGTCAATATCTGGAGATCTTCCTTGATGAGACTAACGAACACTTGCAGAATCTGAACAAGCAGATCCTGAACCTCGAGCAGAACCCCGAGGATGCAGACACCATCAATGAGATTTTCCGCGCAGCTCATTCACTTAAGGGAATGGCAGGCACCATGGGTTATAAGAGGATGCAGAATCTTACCCATGATATGGAGAATGTATTCTCCGAAGTCAGATCCGGCAACATCAAGGTCGGTCCCGAGATGATCGATACACTTTTCCAGTGCCTTGATGCCCTCCAGGAATATACCGATAATATCAAGAGTTCTCAGGATGAGGGAACCAATGACAACGAACCCCTCATCAAGCTTCTTAATGAATACCTCGAAGGAAAATCATCCGGCGAGGCTCCCGCAGCTGCGGCACCCGCAGCGTCAGAAAGCGCATCCGCTTCCGATTCCAAAGCATCCGATGCAGGTTCCGATAAATGGAACCAGATCAAATTTGACGATTCACAGGTCAAGGTTCTCGGCGAAGCTCTCAAGTCGGGAATGAAGGTCTACGGCCTCAATGTTACCGTCAAGGAATCCTGCATCCTTAAGGCTGCAAGAGCATTCCTTGTTCTCAAGGCAATCGAGGAAAAGGGCGGAGAGATCGTTGTTTCCAATCCCAGTTCACAGGATATCGAAGACGAAAAGTTCGATTTTGATTTCACTCTGATCGTTATCGCAGAGTGCCCTATTGATGATCTTATAAAGGCTGCATCCGATGTATCCGAGATCGATAAGGTAGTCGGAGCACCTGTTGATGTCGATAAGATCCATATTGAAGATGAAGAGCCCGCAGCCGCTGCAGCTCCTCAGGCTGAAGCACCCGCGGAAGCACCCGCTGCTCCTTCGGCACCCGCAGCACCCGCTCCTTCATCCGCACCCGCGGCTCCCGCTGCCGCTGCAAATGCAGGCAAACCCGCTGCAGCAAAGCCCGGCAAGCCCGTAGTCAACAGAACGATAAGAGTCGATATCGAGAAGCTCGATTCACTCATGAATCTCGTATCCGAGCTTATCATTGCAAAGAACAGCCTTGTATCCGCTTCATCGGGTTCGGCTGAGAACAATGATTTCAATGAGAAGATCGAATACCTCGAGAGCGTTACCACCAATCTTCATGAATCCGTCATGAAGGTTCGAATGGTTCCCATTGAGAATACCGTTCAGAAGTTCCCTCGTATGATCCGCGATCTTAACAAGAAGCTCGGCAAGAAGATGGAACTGTACATGACCGGTGAAGAGACCGAACTTGACCGTACCGTTGTCGATGAGATCGGTGATCCTCTGATGCACCTGCTCAGAAATTCGGCCGATCACGGTATCGAGTCTGCGGAAGTCCGTGCACAGCGCGGAAAGCCCGAGACAGGTTCCATATTCCTCGATGCATATCAGGAAGGTAATAACGTCATCATCGAAGTAAGAGATGACGGTAACGGAATCGATACCGAAGCAGTCAAGAACAAAGCTATCGAAAAGGGCGTCATCACTCCCGAACAGGCAGCTGCAATGGCTGATAAGGATGCGATCAATCTCTTGTTCCATCCAGGATTCTCCACTGCCAAGGAGATCACCGATGTGTCCGGAAGAGGCGTCGGACTCGATGTTGTTAAGTCCAAGATCGAAGCTCTCAGCGGTGAAGTCAGTGTCAAGTCCGTACTCGGCGAAGGTTCGACATGGACGATCAGACTTCCTCTTACCCTTGCGATCATCCAGACTCTCATGGTTGTTGTCGGCGGCGAGAAGTATGCGATCTCACTCGGATCGATCGAGACCATCGAGACAATATCCGAGCAGGATATCAAGTTTGTTGAAAATAAGGAAGTCATCAATCTTCGCGGAACCGTACTTCCTCTCATCAGAGTCAACGAACTGATCGATGTTGAGGCTAAGCCTCTTGTAGACGGAAATCTTACCGTTGTCATCGTCAAGAAGGGCGATAAGATGGCCGGTCTTGTTGTCGATGAACTCAGAGGACAGCAGGAGATAGTCATCAAGTCTCTCGGAAAATATATCAAACAGGTCAAATTCATCAGCGGCGCTACTATCCTCGGTGACGGCGAAGTTGCCCTCATCCTTGATACCAACGCACTCCTTTGATTACAGAAAGGCAGGTTAATATGGAATTAAGTAATGATCTTAAGAATCTTCCGGCGAGCGGTGACGAGACCAAGATTGTAAAAGAGATTTTCCAGTATATAGTCATCAGCCTCGGCGACGAGGATTTCGGAATCGATATCAATTATATTGACAACATCCTCAGGATGCAGCAGATAACCAGAGTGCCCAAGGTTCCCGCATATCTCAAGGGAGTCATCAATCTCAGAGGCGAGGTCATTCCCGTAATGAGCCTCAGACTCAAGATGGGACTTTCCGAAGATGAGATCGGACGTGACACCAGGATCATCATCCTCAAGGTTGAATCCGAGGGAAGCATCGGGGTACTTGTGGACGAAGTCAAGGAAGTTATCAAGCTTTCCGAGGACCAGATCGAGTCGACCACTCCCGAGGGCGGATCACACGAATCCAGAAAATTTGTCAGCGCGGTAGGCAAGAACGGAGACCAGCTTATCTCCATTCTCGATATCAATACCATTAACCTTGATGACATCTGATTTATCATTTTGGGGGTTATATGAGCGATCTTAGTCTAACTGATGTAACTCAGAATTATTATGACGTATTAAAAGAGATCGGAAACATCGGTGCCGGAAATGCCATGACGGCTCTTTCTCAGATGCTCGGATGCAAGATCGATATGGGCGTGCCCCAGGTTGAGCTTCTTGATTTTTCCGACGTCGGAAATGCCATCGGCGGTGAAGAGCAGATAATGGTCGGTGTATTCCTCGGAGTAGAGGGTGATATAACCGGATCGATGCTCTTCCTTGTCGAGCAGAAGAGCGCCAAGTATCTGATCAATAAAGTTATGATGGGGATGGGAGATCCCGGTGAGGAATTCACCGAGATGGAATTATCCGCGATGCAGGAAGTAGGTAATATCATTACGGGAGCTTATCTCAATTCGCTTTCGACACTTACCAATCTCAAGATATTCCCTTCGCCTCCGGCTCTTACCGTTGATATGGCCGGCGCGATCCTTTCCGTTCCCGCGATCGAGTTCGGAATATACGGCGATCAGATCCTTATGATCCAGTCGAAATTTTTCGATGAAGTTCAGATCGACGGATATTTCATTCTTGTTCCCGATGTCGAGTCGTATAAGAAAATACTCAGCTCTCTCGGATTGCCCGTGTAAGCAGAAAGAAGTTTTTTATGCATGATCCAAGGAGATAAGAGATGAGTGAAATCATAAAGGTCGGAATGGCGGACCTTAAGACTTGCCTTCCTCCAAACGGAATAACAACATTGGGACTCGGCTCATGCGTCGGTATAGCACTCAGGGACAAGAACAACAAGGTAGGCGGACTTGCCCACATCATGCTTCCCGATTCAACAGTAATCGCCAACCAGACGAATGTCGCAAAGTTTGCGGATACGGGCATAGTTGAACTTCTTAAACAGATGGAAAAGCTCGGTGCAGTGAAGAGAAATATCGTAGCCAAGATCGCGGGCGGAGCAACGATGTTCGCTATGTCCTCCAGAACCAATCTCAATGTCGGCGAGAGAAATGTAGAGGCCGTCAAAGCAAAATTAAAAGAACTCGGTATACCTATCTTAGCCGAAGATACGGGACTTAATTACGGACGTACGGTTATCTTTTATCCGGAGACCGGTGACTATGTGATCAAGGCGGTAGGAAAGCCGGAAAAGGTCATCTGATGAAGAGAAAATTACTTCCCCTTACCATGATGCTCTGCGCGGGACTGGTCACTGCGGTGATCACCTTCATCAGGGGATACAGTATCATATATAAACTCGTGAGTCTTTTGATCGTATTTTTGGTCTTCTATGCGATAGGATCTGTCATTGTCATGTTCCTTGATCATTTCGACAAGGTCAACAGCAGGCAGGAGATGATAGAAGACGAAGTTATCGAAAAGGATGCTGACGGAGATGTGATCGGACAGGTCGATCAGACTTCCGAAGGCGAATAGGGATCGCAACGATCCCAAGATCAAGACAGGGGGCCGATAAACCGATAGTCTATGGATGAGGCATCAAGAAAAAAATTACTTGACGACTACGCCAAAAACAGGGGTGCGGATGTAAGAGAGAAGCTTATTATAGAATATGCTCCTCTTGTTAAAGTCGTGGCCGGAAGGCTCTCCATGTATCTCGGTTATAATGTTGAATTCGAAGATCTCTGCAGTTACGGTATCTTCGGACTCATAGATGCTATTGATAAATTCGATAATCTCAAAGACGTCAAATTCGAAACATATGCCTCGCTTCGTATAAGAGGTTCTATACTGGACCAGATCCGCAAGATGGACTGGATTCCCAGAACGATCAGACAGAAACAGAAAAAAATAGATGCGGTTATGCATGAGATAGAGGTCACCAAGGGACATGTCGCTACTGACGAAGAGATTGCGCAGGCCCTCGGCATTACCGATGACGAATATTCCGAATGGCAGTCACAGATGAAGATAACCGGACTTGTCAGCCTTGATGAGTTTGTTGAATCCGGTGCGGACGTTGCATCATCTCCTTCATCCCAGACTACCGCTCATTTCCTTAGTCCCGAAGAGAATATCGACAAGAAGGAACTTACCGAGAAGTTATCGGAAGCTCTCAGCAATCTGTCGGAAAAAGAGCAGCAGATAATCACTCTGTATTACTACGAGGAAATGACTCTCAAGGAAATAGCGCAGACACTTGAGGTCTCGGAATCCAGAATATCCCAGCTTCATACAAGAGCTCTTAAGAAGATGAAGGATAAGCTAGGTCCGTATATGGATATACTTACTCAGACTTGATCTGCTTAGGAGAGAATTTATGAGAAACGGATTTTTTAAAGTCATCAAAACTCCCGGAGGTTACGGAGTTGCGATATACGCTCCCAGGGACGGCGGCGAACCCGTCAGGGCTCAGGAGCTTGTTAATTATCTTGATATGAACGGTCTGACCGCATACGAGCCCGGCAAGGTTACCGATGCGATCAAGTCACTCAAGGATGAGGTGATAGAGCTCGGATCCGGTGAATGTCCCGCAATCCGCGAGAATTATAATTTCTCCGTATCCGAAGATAATATGAAAGCCATCGCAAGATTCACTCCTCCTTCAGATACGGGCGAAAGAATGACCGTTGATGAATTCCTGAAGGATATGGCTTTCAGAATGATCAAATACGGCATACAGATCGAGCTGCTTCAGAAGCTTTTTGCAAGCGGCGGTATCTATTGCACGGATATCACCGTAGCCAAGGGTAAGCCTCCCAGGCACGGAAGGGATGCCGAGATAGAGTATTTCTTCAATACCGATGTTCACGCCAAGCCCGCAATGAATGAAGACGGCTCCGTGGACTATTTTCATTTGGGTATTGTAAACAATGTCAAAAAGGGAGAGATGCTCGCACGCATCATCCCCGAGGATGCGGGCGAACCCGGCATGACCATACAGGGAGCTCCCATAAAGCCCCGCGAGGTCAAAAAGCTCCGTCACAGTTTCGGTAAGAACATAACCCTTTCCGAGGACAGGCTTGTCATCAAGAGCGATGTCGACGGAATGGTACAGCTTATAGACGGATCCGTTTTCGTTTCCAATATCTACACCGTTGAAAATGTAGACAACTCTACAGGAAATATCGACTTTACCGGTAATGTCCAGGTAAACGGCAATATAGCGGCGAATTTCGAAGTAAAGGCTACCGGTGATGTTATAGTATACGGCGTGGTCGAAGGAGCTCATGTTGTTGCGGGCGGAAATATCATCATTGCCCGCGGTATGAACGGAATGGGCAAGGGTGTTCTGGAAGCAGGCAATAATGTAATCTCCAAGTTCATTGAGAACAGCAAGGTCAAAGCCGGAGGTTATGTAAATACCGAATCCATACTTCATTCCGATGTCTCCGCCGGAACCGAAGTAACCGTTACCGGTAAGCACGGATTCATCACGGGAGGACATGTCCAGGCGGATTCCAAGGTTGAAGCCAAGACGCTCGGTGCTACAATGGGTTCACAGACCATAGTCGAAGTGGGCGCAAATCCCGAACTCAAGAACGAATTCAACAGAACCCAGAAAGAGATCGGCGATATAGTAAAAGCGATCAAGGATGCTCAGCCCGTTATCCAGAATTTCATGGAAAAGAAAGCAAAAGGCGTAAGGATGACCGCCGAACAGCTTGCATACGTCAAGCAGACGGCAGAGACCCTTGAACTCAAGAAGAAGGAACTTACCGAAAAGAACGCGAGGATGCAGGAATTAAATAAGATCTTCGATCCCGAGCGTAAATCGGAAGTCATAGTTACCGGTGAAGTATATCCCGGAACCACGATCATCATAGGTGATCTTTCCACCACCGTAAGAGACAGCTACAAATATTGCAGATTCATCCGTCAGGGCGGCGATGTAAAAATGGCACCCCTATAGAGAGGTAAGATTATGGCAGGAATAGAGATTGCCCAGATACCGGCTTCCCTTGATTATGCCACCTTCAAGCATAATGAGGATATGCATGCATCCCTTGTACAGAGCCATGTCGGGGATGAGAACGAGAAAAAGACCGATCTGTCACATTCCCAGGTTTCCAATACCGAAAAGTCCGAAATGCGTCCCGAAGACGACGGAGGATCCGGAAGCGGATACTCCGGTGACGGAGGAATGAACAGAAGGAAGCACCATGAAGAAGCGGATACCGATAAGGTTGTGATAAAGGGATCCTCGTCTTCTTTTGACATAAAGATCTGAAAGGAACTTTCGCGATGACTGTTTTGGAGATTCTGTTACTTGCCGCGGGAGCGATTCTTATTGCGGCAAGTTTTTTTATTCCCGAAAAAGAAGAAGCAATCGATACCGATATCAGTGAGCTTGTCCGGGAAGAAGTAAAAAAGAGCATAGAGAGCGAATCCGATAATATGCGCAAGCATGTCGATGATGTCGTAAACGAGGCTGTCGGTTATGCCGAGGAAAAGACGGAGCGCACGCTTGAAAGACTTACCAATGAGAAGATCATGGCAGTCAATGAATATTCGGATACCGTCCTTGAGGAGATCAACAAGAACCACAAGGAAGTCATGTTCATGTATGACATGCTCAACGATAAGCATAAGAATCTGAAGAGCACCGTCAATGAGGCCGCCGAGGCTGCCAGGGAAGCCCAGAAGACTGCCGAAGAGCTTAAGGAGGTTTCGGAATCCGTTTCCGTCAAGGCTGCTGAACCCGCACCTGCTCCCGAGACCGTGAGCGTTAAGCATTCATCGCAGAAAGCTGTAAACTTTTTTTCGGGACTTGAAGCTCCCAAAGCTGAGGCGACGGTAAAGAGTGTTCAGGAAGAGGAAGAGCCCAAGAAGAATATCAGGACTCTCAACTGGGCAGAACTTGCAGTAAGCGATGCGAATGAAGCTGAGAAAAAAGAAGCGGCCAAGGAAGGACGCGAACCGGAAAAAGCCATTGAAAGTTCAAGAGAGAAAATAAACCGCGAAGTGGTCGAACTTGCGGAATCGGGACTTGAACCCGTTGAGATAGCAAGGCGTCTTAAGATGGGAGTCGGTGAGGTCGGACTTATACTCGGACTCCACGGCAGGTAATATCAATGAACAGGAAAAAGAGAGCTTATATGAGAGGAATAGGCGTCGGCATGTTTGTCACGGCACTTATTCTGATCATTGCAAGAATAAATACAAAAGCCGAAATATCCGATGCCGAGATAATTTCCAGGGCGCATGAACTCGGAATGATCGAAAGTGACAGTCTTTCCCTTAGCGCTGCGACCGATGATTCCGATGTATCAGATCAGGATCAGGGGTCGGGCTCCAATCTGTATCCCGTTCTTGTACCTACGGGCGATCAGGCAGAGCCGGATACACAGACTGATCCCGGCACTCAGACCGACCCGGACAGTCAGGCAGATTCCGATGTTCAGACGCAGCCGGATGTTCAGCCTGACGATACATCCGCAGCTCAGCCTGATGATCAGACGGATGCGGATACTCAGCCCGTACAGGTCGATTATGTGATCCTTCAGGTTGAAAGGGGCAACAGCTCGAATGTCGTAGCCGAAAAGCTCCAGCGTCTCGGCGTTATAGACAATGCCAAGGATTTCGATAACTATCTGGTGAATAACGGATATGCCAACAGGATCAGTGTCGGAACATTTCAGATCCCCATTGACAGTTCCTATGAATGGATTGCCAAAAAGATCACCAATTCACTTTAAGTCCCGCTGTTTATTCAGTGTTATGAAGTAAATGCAATAGTTTCGGAGGGAGAACATTGCCTGATTATTTCATATACTATGCATCCATAAATCTTGTAGGTGCCTTGTTTTTCGGCATCATGCTTCATCATGACCATACGAGCATAGACAAGCAGGAAAAGCAGATCAAATATGATCATGCTCTTCTTGCTTTTCTTATGTATTTTGTTTCCGATGCTATCTGGTCCGGAGTAGATTCCGGCGTGTTCCCCGTCAGTACGGTCACGGTAATGATAACCACGTTTTCCAACTTTGTTCTGATGACCGTCATCACCTACAGATGGCTTCTTTATGTCATGGCTGAAGAGCAGATACCCGGAAGAAACAGACTCGCGATCAAACATGCGCTGATCTTTCCGCTGTTCGTATCCGGCGTCGCACTCATCGTCGTTTATATAGTTTCTCCGGAGCTTCTTATCAGTCCCGAATATAAATCCACACGCGTATTTGATGCATTTATCTGTATCATACCGTATATCTATATAATCGCAGTTCTGGTCTATACCATAAGAAAATCCATCGGAGAGAAGAATCCGCTGGAAAAGAAAAAGCACCTCTATATCGGCGGCTTCCCCATAATGGTAACCGTTGGAGGTTTTCTTCAGATGGCACTTATGCCGGAGCTTCCGATCTTTTGTTTCTCAAGCACTATCCTTATGCTGATCTTTTACATAAAATCCATGGATTCGCGCATTTCCACAGATCCCCTTACCAATCTCAATAACAGGGGACAGCTCCTCCGCTATATATCCCAGGAAGGCAATCTTTTTACCGAAGGCCGCAGCACCTATATAGTCATGATCGATATCAATGATTTCAAACTGATCAATGACACCTACGGACATTCGGAAGGAGATGCTGCACTTGTGCTACTTTCCGGTGCCATTACTTCGGTGATCAGAAATAACCATATGCCGATATTCCTTGCACGTTACGGCGGGGATGAATTCATCCTGATCGTTCGTCCGGCGGATGAAAGCGAAATGGATAAGCTTATAAGTGACCTTCGCGAAGGAATCATCAAAAAGTGTGAGAGCGAAAATAAACCGTACCGTATGTCGGTGGGAATCGGCATCGATAAACTTGTCAGATCCGAGGCCGATGCTTTTGCAAAGAGTCTCAAGCGTGCGGACGACAAGATGTACGAAAACAAGATAAAGATCAAACAGGGCTGAACCCGGGGGAACCGTCCCCCTGTTCACATGAACGCAGGAACCGTCCCCCTGTTCACCGAAACCGTCCCCATCTTTTGTTCTTTCTTCCAATTATAAGAAAAATCTTGCATTAACCCCGTCTTTATGCTAAAATTCGACCGTTGTCACTATTAAACACGCTTGTTTTACCGGCAGGGTGTGCCCCTCGGGGTCCCGATCCGGGTTCATATCATCGACGCTTGGATATGTTAAAAAACTTGCGGAAGATTAACAAATAAGGAGGATCTAAAATGAGCGTTATTTCTATGAAACAGCTTCTTGAAGCCGGTGTGCACTTCGGTCATCAGACCAGACGTTGGAACCCTAAGATGGCTCCCTACATCTTCACCGAGCGCAACGGCATCCACATCATCGACCTTCAGAAGACCGTAGGTAAGCTTGATGAGGCTTACAAGGCAGTCAGCGAGATCGTTTCCCAGGGAGGAACAATCCTTTTCGTAGGAACCAAAAAGCAGGCTCAGGATGCAGTTAAGACTGAGGCTGAGCGTTGCGGCATGTATTTCGTAAATGAGAGATGGCTCGGCGGTATGCTTACCAACTTCCGTACCATCCAGTCCCGTATAAACAGACTTCGCCAGATCGAGAGAATGAGCGAGGACGGAACCTTCGATGTACTTCCCAAGAAGGAAGTTATCGGACTTCGCAAGGAGTGGGATAAGCTTGAGAAGAACCTCGGCGGAATCAAGGATATGACCAGAATCCCCGATGCTATCTTCGTTATCGATCCCAAGAAAGAGAACATCTGCGTACAGGAAGCAAGAGCACTCGGCATCACTCTTATCGGTATCGGCGATACCAACTGTGATCCCGATGAGCTTGATTACATCATTCCCGGTAACGATGACGCTATCCGTGCCGTAAAGCTTATCGTAAGCAAGATGGCTGATGCTGTTATCGAAGCAAGCCAGGGAACCTCCAACACCGATGCAGCTGAAGAAGCTCCTGCAGAGGCTTAATGGATCAGTAACAATCAACCGGTTTTATTAAGGAGAAATATTATGGCAGAAATCAGTGCTTCCATGGTAAAGGAGCTGCGTGAGAAGAGCGGCGCCGGAATGATGGATTGTAAGAAGGCTCTTAACGAGACTAACGGCGATATGGATGCCGCTCTCGAGTTTCTTAAGAAGAACGGTCAGGCTAAGGCTGAGAAGAAGGCCAGCCGTATTGCTGCAGAGGGTATCTGCTGCATCGCAAAAGAAGGCAACACTGCCGCTGTAGTAGAAGTTAACTCTGAGACCGACTTCGTTGCAAAGAACGAGAAGTTCCAGAATTTCGTTAAGGAAGTCGCAGAGCAGGCTCTTAAGTCAAATGCAGCCGATATCACCGCATTCATGGCTGAAACCTGGGTTAAGGATTCTTCCAAGACCGTTAACGATGTTCAGGTTGAGATGACCGCTACCATCGGAGAGAAGATCTCCATCAGACGTTTTGCAAAGGTTAACGCTTCCGGAGCTGTTGCTACTTATGTACACGGCGGCGGAAGGATCGCAGTTATCGTTGAAGGCAATGTACCCGGAACCGAAGAGGCTCTTACCAACGTAGCTATGCAGATCGCAGCTATGAATCCCCAGTACATCTCCAGAGAGGATATCTCTGCCGAAGAGATGAAGAAGCTTGAGGAGATCACTGTTGATTCAGCTCTCAACGATCCCGAGACTCTTCCCAAGCCCATTCTCGGAAAGCTTATCGAGAAGGCTCAGGCTGACAAGCTTTGGAGCGATGATGATGTAAAGGCTTACGAAGAGAACAAGAACAACAAGTATCTCTTCAATTTCCTTTCCGATGCTGCAAAGGCTGCACTTGCAGGACTTGCTATGCAGGATAAGGCTAACATCGTAGCAGACAAGATCTTCAGCGGACTTGCTCAGGGACGTATCTCCAAGCAGCTCAAGGAGATCTGCCTCATGGATCAGATCTATGTCAAGGCTGAGGACGGCAAGCAGAGCGTATCCGCTTACCTCAAGAGCGTAAATGCAGATCTTAAGATCTCTAACTATGTACGTTTCGAGACCGGCGAAGGCATGGAGAAGAAGAACGAAGATTTCGCTGCAGAAGTTGCAAAGCAGATGAACGGCTGATCTTCAAAGAAATGATGATCAAAAGACCTCAGGATTTCCTGAGGTCTTTTTTGTATGCCGGATTCATTAAATATCCGGATCATGAATTTCTGTTTGTTCTCGTCGTTCCGTGAAGTATAAGGTTTTCATCCGACGGATCCATCTGTATAATCCTGCCCTTTGAATCGTATTGAGTCAGAAGATTGGATGATATCGCGGGACGTCTTTCGCCGCCTCTTGTAATGATCCGTTCAAACTTCTCGTCATCACCCGACATCAGCGCATCTTTGATCGCTTTATCTTCGAAAGGTTTGATGTGATCTTCCGATAATGAATCGATATTCTTATCGAAATCATCCTCAGGCAGAGAGGAAAAATCATCCTTGACATAGCCCGTATGGAAGTCCAGTGAGTCCTGCATGTGAAGCGGGTCTGTTTCTTCTATCCCTTCTATAGGTCCGGATTCCGGATTCTGTGCACCGTCATTTAAAGGTTTGCTTTCCCAGATATTACCGAATATCCTCACTAAATTTGACCATAATCCGGACAAAAATTCCTTAATGCCCTTTACAAGCTTTGCCGTATCTATGGCACCCATAGGAGCTTCGGGACCCGGTTTTTCGATTATCGCATCGTCCTTGTTTTCAGGTACGGTCTTTTTATCATTATTTTCCGCTTTGGGAGAATGGTCATAATAGACGCCTTCATCCTTGGCGGATTCTTCAGCGATCGCCTGGTCCATGGAAAAAGGTGCGGCATCGGAAGACCCCGCGTTCTTGCCTGAAGCGGAACCTACCCTTTGAGTCGTATAATTTTGTACTCTTGAAACGGGTTCTATCATTTTGTGACCTAAGTACTATGTTTATGTTATAATCATTATATCTTCTATTTAGTATTTTATCTTTTATTGACCCGCCTTGGCAAGTTTTAGATCGATATGCCGGGGCAGTCGGAGCGGATATGGAAAAGAACAGCAAGATATATGTGGCCGGCCATAAAGGCATGGTTGGAAGTGCGATCCTCAGAGAACTTGAGAAACAGGGATATGAGAACTTTGTCCTGATGACACATTCCGAGCTCGATCTGTGCGATCAGAGAGCGGTTGAAGACTTTTTTGAGAGTGAGAAGCCCGATTACGTATTCCTTGCTGCGGCCAAGGTCGGCGGTATCATCGCCAATTCCGAAGCACTTGCGGATTTCATGTATGACAATATGATGCTCGAAATGAACGTTATCCATTCGGCATTCAAGAATAATGTCAAAAAGCTCGAATTCCTCGGATCATCCTGCATTTACCCGAGACTGGCACCTCAGCCCATGAAGGAGAGCTGTCTGCTTACTTCCGAACTTGAGAAGACCAATGAAGCATACGCACTCGCCAAGATATCGGGCCTTAAATACTGTGAGTTCTTAAACAGACAGTACGGTACCGATTATATCTCGGTAATGCCTACCAATCTGTACGGTCCCAATGATAATTATCATCCGACGCATTCACATGTAGTACCCGCGCTCATCAGGAAATTCCATGAAGCGAAGGTTAATGGGGATCCTGAAGTTGTCTGCTGGGGTGACGGCTCGCCTCTTCGGGAGTTCATGTTCGTGGACGATCTTGCCGAGCTCTGCGTTTTCCTTATGAACAATTACAGCGGTAACGAAACCGTGAATGCCGGCACCGGCAAAGAGATCACTATAAAAGAATTATCCGAACTGGTTGCAAAGACTGTCGGTTACGATGGGAAGATAGTCTGGGATACATCCAAGCCTAACGGAACTCCGAGAAAGCTTCTGGATGTATCGAAGGCAGAAGCCTTGGGATGGAAGTATCATACTGAGCTTGAAGAAGGACTCAGAATTTCTTATGAGGATTTTTTGAATAACCCGATGCGAGCTGAGAGATAAAGTGTTTAAATGCTGCATGACCTGTAAACTTAGAGGGAAAGGAAACAGATCTATGGAACAAAACAACATTCACACTCAGGAAATTTCGGTAGGTAACAAAAGGCTCTTACAATCCGCAACAATTCTCTGTATCCTGATCACGCTGGCCTACATTCTGGAGGTTGTAAAAGGCGCCAGGACCATAGGATATGTTCTTCTGGTCATAGTGCTTGCACTCGGCCCTCAGATAGCAGGGTGGATCGTGTTCAAGGCAAATGATTCTTCTGTTATTGTCAAGCATATCGTTGCCATCGGATATGCAGCTATGTACTGTTTTGTACTTTTCACGACGACCAATGTCCTTGTCTTCACATATGTTATTCCTATGCTAGTCATACTTACTCTTTTTGATGACAGGCAGTATATCACGATCATAGGAGTGGGTACGGTCGTTGTTAATATCATCTCGATCGTGATATCGCTTAAGAACGGAGTGATCACCGATACTGCCGTTGCCGAGATCCAGGGACTTGTAGTCCTGATGATCGTCATTTACCTGCTCATGGTAAGCAACACCAATCATAATTTCCAGATAATAAGAACCAAGACGCTTGAAGATGCCAATTCCAAGACCACAGAGCTTCTTGAGAATATCCTTACCGTATCCGACAGGGTTACCGCAACCGCAGAGGAACTTGCCGGTGAGATGTCGACGCTTAAATCCTCCATCGATCAGACGATCGATTCAATGGAAGAAGTAAGGCAGGGTACCAATGAATCGGCGGAAGCCGCACAATCCCAGCTTGAACAGACCACGCAGATCTCCGATCATATCGAGACCGTAAGGAATTCATCCGATGTCATTACTCAGAATGTTGAACTCGCAGCCGATGCTGTCGGTGTAGGTCAGCAGAATATCCGCAGGATGACCGAACTTACCGGAGAGGTCGATTCCGCAGGTAAGGATGTTGCGGGTGCACTGGAGAAGTTCAAAAAGACTGCGGATGAGATGAACTCCATCACCGTGATCATCACCGATGTCGCATCACAGACCAGACTCCTTGCCCTTAACGCATCCATAGAGGCTGCAAGAGCAGGAGAGGCCGGAAGAGGATTTGCCGTTGTCGCAAGCGAGATCTCCAATCTTGCCGGACAGACCACTCAGGCTACCGAGAACATCAATACTCTCATTGCTGATGTCGTAAATCAGGTAGGCACCATGGTCACCACGATCGAAAAGCTTCTTCAGATCGATGACGAAGAGAGCAAGTGTGCTGCCGATACCGCTGAGAGCTTTTCAAAGATCTCCGGAACCGTCGATATCATCAAGCAGCATACGCTTGAGCTTGATACACTTGTCGGAAGACTTTCAAGTGCCAACGATGAGATCGTCAACAGTATACAGACCACTTCCGCCGTATCCGAAGAGGTTACCGCGCATGCAACCGAAACTTATGATGTAAGTAAACAGAATCAGGATATCGTTAACAACATTAATGATCTTGTTAACAGCCTGAATGAGGATGCCGAGCTTCTGAAGGCCGGAAGATAAACCGGATCTTTTGCAAAAAAGAAAATAAGATTTGACACGGTCAAAGCAATTGTATACAATAATACAGGCTTTGGCCGTGTATTTTTTGTCTATACGCAGATGCGTAGGAGGTTAGTAATGGAAGAAGATGTCAAAGAAGGCACTTCCGATAAATATTCTTTGAGGGGAAGAGTATTTTCGAGACTCAGGGAAGATATCCTGAACGGTAAATACGATGAAGGAGTAGAACTCAGGGAGATCGCCATCGGCGAGGAACTCGGAGTAAGCCGTACCCCCGTAAGAGAGGCATTCAGGCAGCTCGAGCTCGAAGGGCTTATCAAGATAATCCCCAATAAGGGAGCTTATGTTGTCGGTATCAGTGACAAGGATGTAAGGGATATCTACATCTTAAGATCCAGGCTTGAAGGCCTTGCGGCGAGATGGGCTGTGGATCATATAACCGAGGAACAGATGGAAGAGATGGAAGAGAATGTTTATCTCGCCAAGTTCCATACGGAAAAAGGACATAATGAGCAGATATTTGAGCTCGATAACCGTTTCCACGAGCTTCTTTATGAGGCATCGGGATCCAAGATCCTCGAGCACCAGCTCAAAGATTATCATCAGTATGTGCTCAGGATCAGAAAGAAGACCCTTGCAAGCGCTAAGAGAGGCACACAGTCCAATCTCGAGCACGAAGCGATACTTGAGGCCATCAAGAACAAGAACGCAGACGACGCGGAAAGACTGGCTCACGAGCATATGATCAATGCATATCAGAACATGCTTGATAACGGACTCATTAAGCCCGAATAATAGTGAGTCACGGGGACAGTCCCCCCCGACTCAAAGCCCGAATAATACATACTGAACGGGGCTGTCGCTCCCGCGTCACCCGTGGACCAAAATATATATACAAGGAGTTTTAACATGGCTAAGATTCAGATGACTACCCCGCTTGTCGAGATGGACGGCGATGAAATGACCAGGATCCTCTGGAAGATGATCAAGGATGAGCTTCTTACACCCTATATCGATCTGAAGACAGAGTATTACGATCTCGGTCTTGAGCACAGAAATGAGACCGATGATCAGGTAACCGTTGATTCCGCCAATGCGACCCTTAAGTACGGCGTAGCGGTCAAGTGTGCAACGATCACTCCCAATGCCGCAAGAATGGATGAGTATAAGTTAAAGGAGATGTGGAAGAGCCCCAATGCAACCATCCGTGCTATCCTTGACGGAACCGTATTCAGAGCCCCCATCCTTGTAAAGGGCATCAGACCCTATGTATCCAACTGGACCAAGCCCATCACCCTTGCACGTCACGCATACGGTGATGTTTATAAGAACACCGAGATCAAGGTGCCCGGTGCCGGAAAAGCTGAGCTTGTATTTACCGCAGCTGACGGAACCGAAGTAAGAAAAACTATCCACGAGTTCGACGGGCCCGGAATCATCCAGGGTATCCATAATACCGATAAGTCCATCACCAGCTTTGCTAAGGCATGCTTTGAATACGCTCTTTCTACTAAGCAGGATCTCTGGTTCTCGACCAAGGACACCATCTCCAAGACCTATGATCATAACTTCAAGGACATTTTCGCCGATATGTACGAGAAGGAGTACAAGGAGAAGTTCGAGAAGGCAGGTATCGAATATTTCTATACCCTTATCGATGATGCCGTAGCAAGAGTCGTAAGAAGCGAAGGCGGATTCATCTGGGCCTGCAAGAACTATGACGGAGATGTAATGAGCGACATGGTGGCAACCGCTTACGGCGATCTTTCCATGATGACTTCCGTACTAGTTTCCCCTAAGGGAGTTTATGAGTACGAGGCAGCTCACGGAACTGTACAGAGACATTATTACAAGCATCTTAAGGGTGAGAAGACTTCCACCAACTCCATTGCAACGATCTTTGCATGGACCGGAGCACTTAAGAAGAGGGGAGAGCTTGACGGAATCGCTGAGCTCACCGAATTTGCGGAGAAGCTCGAAAAGGCCTGCATTAAGACCATTGAAGACGGCAAGATGACCAAGTCACTTTCACTCATCTCTGACTGCAAGAATCCTACGATCCTTGATTCCGAAGGATTCATCAAAGCAATCAAGGAGACTCTCGAGACACTTCTTTGATCTGCCGGCAAAGTCGGATACATAAGTTCTAATGAAATATTAAAGGGAAGCACATGAGTGCTTCCCTGTTTTTTATTCCGGGAATCCGCAATCGGCGGGGATAAGGATTTTCTTTTCAACTCCGCGATGACCGGGAATCGCATAATAGATGCATTTTCCTTTTTTCTTGATCTTTCGGTATTTGTCAAAGTATATGTAATTCATTCCTTCGAAGAATTTCTGATTTCCTATTATCGCTTCAGCAGCTTTCTTTATGAATTCATCGTTATGGATGATCCTGCTGAATTCAAGAGCATTGGCTTTTCGCTGGTTATTGACGGCACCCTGAACCCTCATTGCTTCCCTTTGCTTAGCCCCGGCTGTCTTGAATCCGTCAGTCGTATTCATTGCAGCTACCGAAGCGGTGTTCCTGTCCAACAAGGCGTATCCGTCAACGAAGACATATCCTTTGTGTTCTTCCCGGGTTTCCTTATCATGCATGAGAAATTCCATCAGAAATGAACAATCCAATATGTAGTCCGTATTTTCGTTATTGCTGACGATGAAGACTGTAGCGAAAGATACTATGACAATGATGATCAGTGCGGGTACCCATATAAATGCCGGGATTGGTGTGAACATAAGTGTCCATCCGAAAATGGCACCGAGGAGTCCTATTACCGCACATATTGTGTGTAATGCCGATGCCTTTCTTTCATTTGCATCGGGTCTCAGGAATGATCGTACATAAGTGATATCGTATTTTGCTCTGACAGACGGGTCCATTTGGTACCTCCTTATATGTGTTTATTAAACACGGAACCGTCCCCCCTGCGAATCCGTTAGTTAACTCAGAGCCTCCCATTTTTCCATGAGGTCTTCGAGTTCGGTATTGAGTTCGTTTTGTTTTTTCACTAGCTCATTCAGTTTTGATGGGCTTGTTGCTATATCGGGCTCAGCCATTTTGCTTTCGATCTCTGCAAGTTCGCCCTCAATTTCAGTGATCCTGTCCTCACACTTCTTGAGATCATTTGCTTTCTTGCGGGCTTCGGCCTGCATTGCTTTCTGTGCTTTCCAGTCTGCGGCATTGTCTCCCGAAGATACAGCGGTATCGGATGCGGCCGGAGCAGAAGATGAAGCGGAGGAAGCGGGACCTTCTCTGTGAACGTCACTCGCCTTTCTTACATCCTCTCTCTTTTCAAGGTAGTAATCATAATTGCCAATGTAATTATCGAAGTAACCTTCGTGAAGTTCTATGATCCTTGTCGAGATCTTATTTACGAAATATCTGTCGTGCGATACGCAGATTATGGTTCCCTCGAATTCCGAAAGCGCCTGCTCAAGTATCTCTTTTGTCGTTATATCGAGATGATTGGTAGGCTCATCGAGAATGAGGAAATTGGCATCGGAGAGCATCAGCTTTGCCAGACTTACACGGCCTTTTTCGCCGCCGCTTAAGAGCTTTATCTCCTTGTAGACGCTTTCGTCCGTAAAAAGGAATGCGGCAAGCACGGTCCTGATCTGGGTTATCGTCATATCCGGATGGGCATCGGAGATCTCATCGTAGATCGTCTTGTCGGGATCGAGCACCAGGTGTTCCTGATCGTAATATGCGGTCTCTACATTTGTTCCCCAGCTGAATGAACCTGTATCCTGTGATACCAGACCGTTCAGGATCTTGAGAAATGTAGTCTTTCCGGTTCCGTTGTCTCCGATGATGCAGACATGTTCGCCGCGTTTTATCTCAACGTTCATATCCTTAAAAAGAGTACGTCCGTCGTAGGATTTTGACAGATTCTCCACAGTCAGGACATCGTTCCCGGGAACCTTGGAAGGCTTGAATCTTAAATTGATCTCGTTATTGATGACTTCGGGACGGTCGAGTACTTCAATCTTTTCAAGTGCTTTTTCGCGGCTCTCCGCACGCTTGATGGATTTTTCCCTGTTGAAGCTTTTGAGTTTTTCTATTACGGCTTCCTGGTGCTTTATTTCCTGCTGCTGATTGATGTATGCCTTCATCTGTGCTTCGAAGAGCATCTTCTTTTTGCCGGCATAATCGGAATAATTTCCCTTGAATGAACTTACATGGGTGTTTTCAAGTTCGAAGACGGTATCAGCGATCTTATCCAGGAAATATCTGTCGTGGGAGACGATAAGGACGGCGGCATCAATGCCCGAAAGATAGTTTTCAAGCCAGATGACGGAGTTCATATCAAGATGGTTTGTGGGCTCGTCCAGTATGATCAGGTCGGGCTTTTTGACAAGGATCGCACCTAGTGCCGCACGGGTCTTCTGACCGCCTGAGAGGGTGGAAGCTTTTCTGTCGAAATCTTCCTCGCTGAATCCCAGACCCTTTAATACGCCGACTATCTCGGATCTGAATGTATATCCGCCTTTAAGGTCGAATTCGGTGCGAAGCTTTTCATATCTGTCGCAGATCGTGCTCACATCCTCGGCATTTGCCATCTGTGCTTCGAGATTTCGGAGATCTTCCTCCATCTTTACGAGCTCCGCCCTGCACAGAAGCATTTCTTCAAAAATGGTACCTCCGCCGGAAAATGTGCCTTCCTGGGCGAGATATCCGAATGAGGAATCTTTTTCGTAGGTTACGATGCCCGTATCGGGTTCCGATTCGCCGGTGATGATGCGGAGCAGAGTGGTCTTGCCGGATCCGTTGGAACCTACCAAAGCGGTTTTCTGCCTTCTTTCAATGTTAAAAGAAACCCCGCTCAGGACGGGACCTGTTTCGAATTCTTTTGAGATATTGTTCACACTTAATAACATGCCCAAAAGTATATCATAAAATTCGCAAAAAGTGAGGCTTAACGGGCGGGTTCACACAATTGACAAGAATTTAACACAAATCTATAATGATATTCGGGTTTTTATGCACTTATATCGGAGGTGTACTTTGGATAAGGATATTTCTCAAGCCGTAATCGGAAGGCTTCCCAGATATCTTCGTTATCTGGGTGAACTGAAGGATAAAAACGTAGAGAGGATCAGCTCTTCGGAGCTATCCGTTCTTATGAAAGTGACCGCATCCCAGATCCGTCAGGACCTTAACAATTTCGGAGGTTTCGGACAGCAGGGATACGGATATAATGTCGATTATCTCTATTCCGAGATCAGCAAGATCCTCGGACTCGAACATCAGTATAATTTCATCATAATCGGAGCAGGAAACCTCGGAAAAGCGCTCGGAGGATATCTGAACTTTGAAAAGAGGGGCTTCATCCTCAAGGGCATGTTTGACAAAGATCCCGCGCTTATAGGAACGGAAGTCAGGGATGTCAAGGTAAGCCCCATGGAGGATCTTCCGGATTTCATCAGATCCAATGACATAGACATCGCGGTGCTGACCATCCCCAAGGAAGGCGCCGTACTCGTAGCCAAGGTGCTTGTTGAAAACGGCATCAAGGCTATATGGAATTTTGCGCATGTGGACCTGGATGTTCCCGAATATGTTCAGGTTGAGAATGTACATCTTTCCGACAGTCTTATGAAACTTTCATACAACATTTCCAGTTATATGGAAAACAACAGATAATCATGGGAAGATCGGGACAGGATAAAAAAGAACAATTTGAAATTTCTCTCAGGGGAAAAGATGTTCCGGCGCTTACACTGGATCAGAAATGGTATCACCTTCTCGGAAAAGTGGGTGATGAGAATATCCGCGGCCTTGAAAAGAAACTTAACGACCTTCTTAAGAGGCAGGGCAAGCTCAATACCGAGACCCGTGAGATCAAGAAGGTTAAAAGGCGTCTGATGGATGAGATCGTCTCTCTTATGGACGAGCATCAGGGCGGATCCGACGATGCCGAATCCAAGATCGCCGAGAACAAAAGGCTGTTAAAAGAATGCAATGACAAACTGGATTCATACGATGACGAGATGATAGAGCTTCCCCGTATGATCGACAGCGTCAATAAAGAACTTCTCTGCATCACGATGGAACACTGCTATGAGACGATGCAGGAGAACACGGATGATATCGAAGAGCTCGAAGACTGGATCAGAAATATCCGTATCGAACTCAAAAAGAACCTCATCCGCAAGCAGGAAAAAGAAGCCAAGAATCACGAGATCTATAAATACATGCATGATATTTTCGGCGCAGATGTTGTCGATCTTTTCGACATGAGATACAACCCTGAGGAAAAGCATCCCAGGACCGCAGAGGAAGTGGCTGCCGAAAAGAAAGCACAGGAAGAAAAGAAGGACTAAGTCCCTCGAAAGGAAGTTATGTGGGTTCAGACCAAGGACCAGATCAATGAATGCATAAAGACATTTGAGAGAGGTGTGGCATATGTGGATCTTGATGCCATCATCTCAAATATGGATTCTATGCATTCCATGCTCAAGAAAGATACAAGAATGTATGCCGTCATCAAGACCAACGGCTACGGACACGGAAGCCTTCCGGTTGCCAAGGCGCTTGAAAGTGTTTCCTACGTCAAGGGATATGCCGTGGCGACGGCCGAAGAAGCGCTTGAATTAAGGGCTGACGGTATAAGGAAAGATATCCTGATACTCAGTTATACATTCCCGTATTCATACGAAAAACTCATAGCCGAAGATGTGCGCATCACGGTTTTCAGAAAGGATACGCTTGTCAGGCTTTCCGCTGCGGCCTCATCCGTAGGCAAGAATGCGATAGTCCATATCGCGGTCGATACGGGTATGGGCAGGATTGGTGTGAGCCCCGATAAGAACGGGCTTGATTTTGTAAAAGAAGCCCTTGATGCTCCGAATATCATTGTTGAGGGAATCTTTACCCATCTTGCAAGGGCGGATGAAAAGGACAAGACTTCCGCACTTGATCAGCTTTCAAAGTTCAAGGGATTTCTGGACGATATTTCAAAGCAGGTCGGTGCCGTTATCCCCATATCGCATATTTCCAACAGCGCGGCTATCCTGGAGCTTCCCGAAACCTATCTGGATGCCGTCAGAGCCGGCATTACAATGTACGGTCTTGCTCCTTCGGATGAAGTGGATATGAGCAGGATAACCCTTAAGCCCGCAATGAGCCTTTTCAGTCATATAACCTTTGTCAAGAAGGTGTATCCAGGACAGAGCATCAGTTACGGCGGTATCTTTACGGCAGACAGGGAGATGACTGTTGCGACGGTTCCGCTCGGATACGGCGACGGATATCCCAGAACCCTTACCGGAAAGGGGGAAGTGCTCGTCAGAGGGAAAAGATGCCCCATTCTCGGAAGGATATGCATGGACCAGTTCATGATCGATGTTTCATGCTTTGAGGACATAAAAGAAGGGGAGACCGTTACCCTTCTCGGATATGACGGAGATGAGCATATTTCAGCCGAGGAACTGGGTGAAAAATCGGGCAGGTTCAATTATGAGCTCGTTTGCCTGATCGGCACCAGGATACCCAGGGTCTATACGCTTCACGGCAACCCTGTTTTGGCCCTCAGTTCCACATAAAACAAGGCTTTTGACCATGGCTCCTTTTAGTTGTTTTTTGTTTACTAAACAGGGGTTAAATGGTAAAATAGATTGATTGCATAAATTTAAGAAATAATTGAAACGAGAGGTTTAAAAATGTCAGGACATTCCAAATTTGCAAACATCAAACACAAGAAGGAAAAAAATGATGCCGCAAAGGGAAAGATCTTTACCATCATCGGAAGAGAGATAGCGGTTGCGGTCAAGGAAGGCGGCCCCGACCCCAACAATAATTTCAAGCTTGCCACCGTTATTGCCAAGGCTAAGGCCAACAATATGCCCAACGATACCATCGAGCGCGGCATCAAGAAGGCAGCCGGAGAAGGCGGAAACGTTAACTACGAATATATCACCTATGAAGGATACGGCCCCAGCGGGATTGCTATCATCGTAGATACCCTTACCGACAACAAGAACCGTACCGCAGCCAATGTAAGAGCTGCATTTACCAAGGGCGGCGGAAATGTCGGAACTCCCGGATGCGTATCATTCATGTTCGATAAGAAGGGCCAGATCATTGTCGACAAGGAAGAGACCGATCTTTCCGCAGACGATCTTATGATGACCGCACTCGATGCCGGTGCCGAGGATTTCAACGAAGAAGATGACAGCTACGAGATCCTTACCGATCCCGACAGCTTCGATGAGGTCAACAAGAAGCTCTGCGATGCCGGAATTCCCATGCTCAGCGCAGAGGTTACCATGATCCCCCAGAACTATGTAGAACTTACCAACGAAGATGACATCAAGTGCCTTAACAGGATCCTCGATATCCTTGATGAGGATGATGATGTTCAGAACGTTTACCACAACTGGGACGAGTGATCCCCGATCGTTATCCCTGATGACCTTAATGTAAAAGAGGAGTTGAGATGGAACGTCTTGCTATCGTAGTACCCTGCTATAACGAAGAAGAAGTCCTTGAGATGAGCTCCGAAGCTCTGAGAGGAGTTCTCAACGATCTTATCGATAAGGGTAAGATCTCCGTGGACAGCTTCGTTATGTTTGTCAATGACGGAAGTAAGGATAAGACCTGGGAGCTTATTGAAGCCGAACATGAAAAGTATCCTTACCAGGTTTATGGTGTAAAGCTCGCCAGGAACGTCGGACATCAGTACGCGCTTACCGCAGGCCTTATCACCGCTGCCGATCTCTGTGATATCTGCGTCTCGATCGATGCGGATCTTCAGGATGATGTATCGGTCATCGAATACATGGTCGATAAGTATCATGACGGCTGTGACATTGTTTACGGCGTAAGGAAGGAGAGAAAGACCGATACCTTCTTCAAGAGGTTCACCGCTCAGTCCTTCTATAAGCTGATGGCTCATATGGGCGTTAAGACCGTATACAATCACGCCGACTTCAGACTTATGAGCTGCAGGGCCCTCAGACAGTTCTCAAATTACCGTGAGTATAATCTTTTCCTCAGAGGCATTGTTCCTCTCATCGGATACAAGACCGACTGCGTATATTATGACAGGAAGGAAAGAGCGGCAGGTGTTTCCAAGTATCCTCTCAAGAAGATGCTTGCACTTGCTTTCGACGGCATATCATCTTTCTCGACAAGACCCATCGATCTTATACTGACAGCCGGATGTGTGATCGTATTCCTTTCATTCCTTGCGTTCATCTATGCGCTTGTTTCGTATTTCACCGGACATGTTGAGCCCGGCTGGACTTCGATAATCATTTCTATATGGTTCCTCGGCGGAATGCAGCTTCTTGCCATCGGACTTGTCGGAAAATACGTAGGCAAGACCTATATTGAAGTTAAACACAGACCCAGATATAACATTGAAAAGGTTTTGACTGATGAATCTTCGGAAGACTAAAGTAAGCATTGTCACCAATGCAATATTTGTTCTGGTAGCAAGTCTTTTCTGCATACTTGCGATAATGGATGCATCCAAGCAGTTCGGTTATTCCTATCTGCCCGGACTTATAGCATTCGGGGTATTTGCCGTTCTCGGACTTATCCTCTGGAAAGTCTTTTCGCTCTTTGCGAATTCCGACCAGGTCAAAGCTATCTTTGAAAAAGGAGACACTCTCGGTCTTCTTGTTTTTGCGGTATTGATCATTGCCTCGATCATCTTCAGGGTTGCTTCATATACCTGGAACGGTCTCGGAGGAAATATTTATTTCGATCTCGCCAAAGTTACGGGCGGAGAATTCACACATTATATTCATGCATGCGATGACTGGTATATTTCCGGTCTCCATGCAATCTTTTTTCTGTTCGGGAACCGTATTTTCGTAGCAGCCATATTTAACTGCATTCTTCAGCTTGCTTCGGTTGCCCTCGGTTTCTTTGCTTTCCGCAAGATGCTCGGGATCATCCCGGCTCTGTTCTTTACCGGATTCTGGACCATCACCGGTTTCTCGGTTCACGAAGCTCTTACGCTCAATTCAAGGAATCTTGTTTTTCTGTTAGTGATGCTTGCTCTTTTTGCGATCAGCACCTGTGTGCCCGCAACCGGAGGCAAGTTCGTCTGTTATCTTGTTGCCGGACTTCTTACCGCAGTTTGTATCTATGCGGATATCATCGGACTTGTGCTTATTCCCTTCATCGTGGGCATCATGCTCAACGATCTGTCCGATGAAGATACCGATCTGAGCCTCAGACTTCGTAAAATGCTCTTTACGCTTATCTCTGTTATTTTCGGACTTGTACTTCTGATATTCGTTGATTCGTATTTCAGTTCATCCAATCCTTCGGATGTTCTTAATGCAATAATTTCTCTGTACGGTCCTTCTAAGGGATTCACGTTCGGATTCACATATCTGACTTCATATGCCGAGGTTACCATCATCGCTGTGATAGTTTCGATCGGCCTCTTTGTATGCTTCCTTGCAGAGAACGATTCCAAGACCATACTTCTTCTTTCCGTCATTGTGGTAACGCTCATCAATAATTTCGGGCTCACCTATCTCGAGAATGACGGAAGAGAGATATTCTTTGCATTCGCGGCGCTGTTTGCGGGAACCGCTTTCAGGGAACTGTTCCCCGATCAGATACAGGGAGATATTTTTAAAGCCAGCTCCGAAATGTATGATAACGAATTTACGGCACCCGATAAGGGCTATGTACCTGCCGGTGTCAAGAGCGGCACGGATCTTTCGCCCGAAGATTTCGGTGATATCGGAGAGGGCATGACGGATACATCGGAAATTCCCGCATCCGTACCCAAAGCGGAAGCAGGATCGGCACCCAAAGCCGAAAATTCAACCGTTCAATCAAATGCGGAATCTGCAAAGCCTGCAGAGACAAAAGCCGAGGAAAAGAAAGAAGATGTATTCGAATATCCCGCTTTTGATTCCGCTCCGATAGCCAGGGCTCATGCAGCGGCTCAGGATAAGGCGGCTCAGCAGGAACCTGCACAGACGGTTCATTCATCGACACTTTCCGGACCCGCTCAGGTAGATTCTGCATCGACACTTTCAGGATTTGCTCCCGCAGTTGAAAAAGTTCCGAGAGTCCATCTTTCCGAAGCGGCACTTGCGGCAAAGGCTGCACGTGATGCGGAGGCCGCCGGACATGAAGCTTCCGATACGGCAAGCAATCAGCCTGTCGCATCAGGCATAATGAATGCCCAAAAGCCCGCGGAAAAGACTGAGGATAATACTTCGCCACAGAAAGCGGAAAAGACAGAGGAAAAGCCTGCGGCTCAAAGCGAAGACAAGACTGCGTCTCAGACCGAAGACAAGACCGTTGCAAAGACCGAAGAAAAACAGCCCGAAAGACCCAAGACCTACAGTACATATACATATCAAAAGCCTCAGCTCAGACCTGAGTTCAGAAGAAGACCCGGTGCATGGGCACAGTCTTACATGGATAAGGATAAGGCTAAGCAGGATGAAGCTTCTGCCAAGAAGGAAGACAAGGCACCCGAAGTCATCGAGAAGAAAGCTCCGGAAGTACCTGCTCCCAAAGCGGAAGAGAAGAAGCCTGAGATCGCACCTAACGGTGCGGTGCTTCTGGATAATCCCATTCCCCATCCCGCAAGGAAGACCGAGCACAAGAATATGGAATATGACATTAATGTCGATGACTCTTCACTCCATTACGACATTAATATTTCCGATAATGATGATTTCGATGTTTAAAGGATCTGTCTGACATATGGCATCAAGACCTACCGGAAACAATTCAAATAACCGCAGCCGCTCCGGCGGAGGTGCAAGGCAGGGAGGATCAAGACCTTCATCCGCACCCAGAGGCGGTTCAAGAGACGGAAGCGGATATGATGACGACGGCTCGCGTAATGTACTTATCACGGTCATTACGATAGGCGTCGCCCTGTTTTTGTCTCTGTGTAATTTCGGCGTGTGCGGCGGAGTCGGAGATAAGATCTCATCCGTCTTTTTCGGCGCGTTCGGATTTGAAAGCTACATAGCTCCCGTATTCATCGGCGGAATGATTGTATGGGGACTTTATATGGGAGAAAAGGATTACCTTCTTCCCGTACGAATGACCGGTGCGATCGGACTGTTTCTGATCTTGGGTATCTTTTCCGATCTGTTATCGGGAAATGCCGCTAAGCTTGACAGCTATAACGCAGGCGATCTCTACAGACTCTCCGCAGAAGGCAGAAACGGCGGCGGTGTCATTTCGGGAAGTCTTTCTTTTGCACTGATCAAAAATATCGGAAAAGCGGGATGCGTAATCATCTGTCTTCTTCTCCTTATCGTTTGCCTTTTTGCGATCAATAAGACATTCTTTGCGGAACTGTTCAAGACGATACTTATGAATGCATCGGACAGATCCGGAGAGCTGATCGAAAATTCACGCGCAAGACGCGAAGAGAAGAGACTCCGCCTTGAACAGAGTGAGGAGCCTCTCGCACTTCCGGACAGATCTTCGGATGATTATGCCGATGAAAATCCCGAAGATGTTCCTTCAACCAATGCTCTTACCGTGACCGAGAAGATGCGCAGAGAGCGTTCGGGCAAGAAGGAAGTATTCGAATCCGTTTCGGGAAGCTTCGAGAACTGGAAGAATAATGTCAGAAAGCGCACCGAAGACGGAAGGCTTAAGAAGGAAGCCGAAAAGAAAGAAAAAGAAGAGACCAGGGATGCAATGGAACTTCTCAGAGCAACCAGAGCTCCCGAACACGGTGAACAGTTCAGGGAAAAGCATACCGGTGAGATGCATGAACTGTCTTACTCGGAAGATGACGGTTACTATGATGAACCCGCAGACGATGCATCGGGTACCTGGTACGATCCGGATAAGCGCCCCGGTCCTTCGGGCGAAACCTATACCGAAGAATATGATGAAGGATCCTATGATGCATCCGGCGACGATGAACTCGGTTTCGAAAGAGTTCCCGTCAAATCAGATCACAGGATCAATCTGACAAATGAATTCGATAAATATGATACGGCACCTCTTCCGATTGTCGAGCCTGCAGTAAGTCCTACAGTAAAAGCGCCCGAAAAGCCTGCAGCACCGGTAAGTGCTCCCAAGGCATCGATCACACCGGCAGCTCCCGAAAAGCCTAAAAAGCCCATCGGAAAATTCAGATACGAAACTCCCGGACTGGATATGCTTAAAAAAGGTGGTGGTCAGGGCAAGGGCTCCGCTAATGAGGTCAAGGATGTTCAGACCAAACTGATAGAGACGCTTGCATCGTTCGGCATCGAAGCCGAGATGGGCAATTACAGCAAGGGTCCCACCGTCACAAGATATGAACTTACGGTTACTCAGGGAACCAAGCTTTCCAAGATCGTAAGCCTTTCCGATGAGATCAAGATGGCACTTGCCGCTACGGATATCAGGATCGAAGCTCCCATTCCCGGAAAGAGTGCTATCGGTATCGAGGTTCCGAACGTGAAAGCAGAACCGGTATTCCTGGGAGATCTCCTTTCCAGTTCCGAATTCAGGAAGTCCAAGGATTCTCTTTCTTTTGCCGTAGGTAAGGATATCGAGGGTAAGACCGTTGTTGCGAACATCGCCGATTTCCCTCATGTTCTGATCGCAGGTACAACCGGTTCCGGTAAGTCGGTATGTATCAATACGCTCATACTGAGCCTTCTTTATAAGTCATCGCCCGAGGATGTACAGCTTATGCTTGTTGATCCCAAGGTTGTTGAACTTAAGGTATATAACGGAATACCTCATCTTCCGTTTGATGTGGTTACCAAACCCAAGGCTGCTTCCGAGATGCTCAAGTGGGCGGTAAGCGAGATGGAGAGAAGATACCGTCTCTTTGCCGACAGGGAAGTAAGGGATATAGAAGGCTATAACACATATGTTGAAGATGTGAATTCCGGCAGAAGAGATCCCGTTCCCGCTGATACATATGAGGAGAGCGATTCACTCACACCCGCTCTCAGAAAGCTTCCCAGGATCGTCATCATCATTGATGAGCTTGCCGATCTGATGATGGTCGCAGCGAAGGAAGTCGAGGAATCGATCGTACGTCTGGCACAGCTTGCAAGAGCGTGCGGAATGCATCTGGTAGTCGCAACGCAGCGTCCTTCGGTTGATGTCATCACCGGTCTTATCAAAGCAAATATGCCGAGCCGTGTTGCATTCGCCGTTTCATCCGGTGTTGATTCCAGGACAATACTTGATACGGTCGGAGCAGAGAAGCTTCTCGGAAAGGGTGACATGCTCTTTTATCCGAAGGGCAAGATGAAGCCGGAAAGATTACAGGGAGCATTTGTTTCCGACAAGGAAGTTACCGATATAACATCAAGGCTTCGCAATGAATACCGCAATTCCTCATTCAGAAATCCTCTTGAAGGAGTTGACGGTATAGATGATCTGAAAAAGCGCATCATCGACATTGAAAACGGAGTGGATCCGAGCGTGTCTTCATCCGCTTCATCGATGTCTTCATCAAGGGATTCCGTTTTCGGAGATGAGCTTTTTGCGGAAGCCGGCAAATACATTATCCGCAGCGGAAAGGCATCCATCGGATATCTTCAGAGAGTCCTCAAGATCGGATTTAACCGTGCGGCCAGGATCATGGATGAACTTGCGGATAACGGAGTCGTCGGGCAGGAACAGGGCACCAAGCCCAGGGATATCCTGATGACAGAAGAAATGTTTGATGCGTTTCTTGCTTCTAAGAGAGGCGGAGACGAGTAACCAATAAATTTTTTACAGGTGGAAAAAGAATGAAATCTGATATTGAAATCGCACAGGAATGTACAATGCTTCCCATTGCGCAGGTAGCTGCCAAGGTCGGGATCTCTGAGGATGACCTCGATCTGTACGGAAAGTATAAGGCTAAGCTTACGGATGAGTGTATAAAGAAGCTTTCATCCAATAAGGACGGAAAGCTCATTCTCGTTACGGCTATCAATCCTACTCCCGCCGGAGAAGGCAAGACTACCGTTACCGTAGGACTCGGCGAGGCTTTTGCAAAGCTTGATAAAAAAGCAATCATAGCATTAAGAGAGCCTTCACTCGGACCCTGCTTCGGTATCAAGGGCGGAGCTGCCGGCGGCGGCATGGCTCAGGTAGTTCCCATGGAGGACTTAAACCTTCATTTCACCGGTGATTTTCACGCCATAACAAGTGCGAACAATCTGCTTGCCGCACTTCTCGATAACCATATCCAGCAGGGCAATGTCAAGAGGATCGATTCCAGAAGCATTGTTTGGAAGAGATGCATGGATATGAATGACAGAGCTCTCCGTAATATTGTTGTAGGACTCGGAAGCAAGAGCGACGGATTCGTAAGGGAAGATCATTTTGTCATTACCGTTGCAAGTGAGATCATGGCTGTTCTGTGTCTAGCCGAAGATCTTAAGGATCTTAAGAGAAGACTCGGCAGGATAATTGTTGCTTACGATCTCGACGGTAATCCCGTTACCGCAGAGGATATCCAGGCAGTCGGTGCAATGACCGCACTTTTAAAGGATGCGATCAGACCCAATATCATACAGACGCTCGAGCATACCCCCGCCATCGTTCACGGCGGACCCTTTGCAAATATCGCTCACGGATGTAACTCCGTCATCGCTACCAGAACCGCTCTTAAACTTGCAGATTACTGCATAACAGAAGCAGGCTTCGGAGCAGATCTCGGCGCAGAGAAATTCCTCGATATCAAGTGCAGACAGGCAGGCCTTAATCCCAGTGCTGTGGTTCTTGTTGCAACAGTAAGAGCACTTAAATATAACGGTGGCGTTCCCAAGGATCAGCTCGGGACGGAGAATCTCGATGCTCTCAAGAAGGGAATCGAAAATCTCGGAAAGCATATCGAGAATATTCAGAGCTACGGACTTCCGGTTGTTGTCGCACTCAATGCATTCGTTTCGGATACCGATGCCGAGATCGAATTTGTAAGACAGTACTGCAAGTCCAAGGACTGCACGATGTCCGTTGCACGTGTCTGGGAGAAAGGCGGAGAGGGCGGAACCGAACTTGCCGAACTTGTTATCAAAGCAACCGAGGAAAAGTCCGACTTCAGATTCTGCTATCCCGACGAGCTTTCCATCACCGAGAAGATTGAAGCCGTTGCAAAGAAGATCTACGGCGCTGACGGTGTCGATATAGCTTCGGCCGCAGCCAAGCAGATCGCCAAGATCGAAGAAATGGGATTCGGAAAGCTTCCCGTATGCATGGCGAAGACCCAGTATTCACTTTCCGACGATCCCGCACTTCTCGGCAGACCTTCGGATTTCAAACTCCATGTAAGGGAAGTGTATGTAAGTGCCGGAGCGGGTTTTGTTGTTGTTCTTACCGGTTCCATTATGACAATGCCCGGACTTTCCAAATCACCTGCGGCATACAGGATAGATGTCGACGATGAAGGCAAGATAACCGGATTATTCTAATTAACAGAGGATTTAAAATGGCTAAGATCATAGACGGAAAAGCAATATCACTTGCTGTAAAGGATGAGATAAAGGCAAAGACAGCCGAACTTGCTTCAAAGGGAATAACCGCTACACTTGCAGTTATCCTTGTAGGAGAGGATCCCGCTTCACAGGTATATGTCAAGAATAAAAAGAAAGCCTGCGAATATTGCGGAATAAGATCCCTTTCTTACGAACTTCCCGCCGATACTTCGGAAGAAAAGCTTCTTGAGCTTATCGATGAACTCAATAAAAGGGATGATGTAAACGGAATACTTGTTCAGCTTCCCCTTCCCAAGGGAATGGATGAAGATAAAGTGCTCGATGCCATTTCTCCCGACAAGGATGTTGACGGATTCCATCCCGTTAACGTCGGAAAGCTTTCGATCGGTAAGAAAGGTTTTGTAAGCTGCACTCCGGCAGGTGTCATACAGCTCCTCAAGAGATCGGATATAGAGATAAGCGGCAAGGAATGTGTCGTTGTCGGCAGAAGTAACATCGTAGGAAAGCCTATGTCCATGCTGCTTCTTAAAGAAAACGGAACGGTTACCGTATGCCATTCACGTACCAAAGATCTTAAGGAAGTTACGAAGAGAGCAGATATACTTGTCGTTGCGATCGGCAAGCCTAAGTTCATAGATGCATCGTATGTCAAGGATGGAGCCGTTGTCATAGATGTCGGCATTCACAGAATGGAAGACGGAAAGCTCTGCGGTGATGTTGACTATGCATCGGTTGAACCTGTTGCATCGGCCATTACTCCGGTTCCCGGAGGCGTCGGACCTATGACCATCGCAATGCTCATGTACAATTGTCTATCATCCGTTTGTGAAGATTGATTTCATAAACTTACACTGATCATATGAAATGTCAAAAATGCGGAGCTGAGATACCTGAAGGCTCTCTGTACTGCGAAAAGTGCGGTCAGGATATCCATATCGTTCCCGACTTCAAGGAATTCGCCGAGAAGAAAGCGGAAGATACCGTTAAAAATCTGCTCAGTGATCTTGATGACGATGAAGCCGATTTCGGAAGATCTCCCGAAGGTGCGAACGATGAAATGCCCGTCAGGGAAAGCGCGGCTCCCGTACCGGAAAAAAAGCATAGAATGGGGTGGATCAGATTTGCTCTGATCGCGGTACTTACTTTGATACTTGTTACCGCAGGACTTGCTTTTTTCAACAGATCTTCGGGAACCGAGTATCTGTTTGAGCAGGCGAGGGAAGCTGCGGAGCACGGTGATATCGCAAAAGCCGTAGGTCTTTTGGAGGACGTTGAAGCTAAGGAAAGCAGTGACGTTGATGTGCTTTTGTATCTTGCTCTCCTGTACAAGGATAACGGCGATACCGTCAAGTATGAAAATACTCTGCTGCAGGTAGCAAGTCTTCCTTTTGCAACATCGGAACAGAATGCGACAGCTTATGAAGGTCTTCTTGCCATCTATTTCGAGAGTGAAGATTATGTTTCGATGGCGGATCTTCTGCAGACCTGCAATAACCTTGAGATCAAGGAAAAATACATCGACTACTGTCTGATGATACCCGAATTCAATCTCGACAGCGGTTATTACGGAACGGATCAGCTTCTTAAGATAACTGTTCCGGGCAATGCCAGGATCTACTATACACTGGACGGAACCGAGCCGAATGAGGACTCCTTTGAATATATAGTTCCCCTGCTTCTGACCAAGGGTGAATATCATATCAAGGTCAGTGCGGTCAATGATCACGGTGTATGGAGCCCTATCTCAGAAGTCAATTACGTCATAGAGAGCGAAGAGCTTTATGAGGTTCTCGAACCGACACAGGATGATGAACCTGTCATGCATGAGATAATTGATATCGGAAACGGTATATATGTCGTTGACGGAACTCCCTGTGTACTGAACCCCGAAACCGGATTGTTCATCATCTGCGGTGTGAACATAGACGGAGCCGCATATATATTCGATGATGAGGGACAGCCCGTCCTGCTGGAAATTCCCGAGGATGCGGTACGGATGTATACGGTGGATGATACCGGAAACAGTGATCCGGACATATCAGGCAATGAGAACACAGACAATACCGATCCGGGTATTGATGAATAAACACGAAATGTGGAAAGGGAAACAAAATGTACAAGATCTTAACAAAATCCTATCTTACGGACAACATCATCAGAATGGAAGTCGAAGCAAAGAGAACGGCTGACAGATGTCTTCCCGGACAGTTTGTCATTGTCAGAGGCTCTGAAGACGGTGAGAGAATCCCTCTTACCATATGCGATTACGACAGGGAGAAGGGAACCATAGTTCTCGTATTCCAGACCATCGGCGCTTCAACCACTCTTATGGCTGATCTGAAAGAAGGAGATTCGTTCAACGATATCGTCGGCCCTTTGGGATGCCCTTCCGAACTTTGTGAGATGAGTGTGGATGATCTTAAGAAAGAAAAGATCATTTTCATAGCCGGCGGTGTCGGAACCGCGCCTGTATATCCCCAGCTCAAGTGGCTCAAAGAGCAGGGAGTTCCTGCCGATGTCATAATCGGTGCGAGAAATAAAGATCTTGTCATTCTTGAAGAGGATTTCAAATCCGTAGCCGAGAATGTTTATATCACAACCGATGACGGATCGTACGGAAGAAGCGGTAACGTATGTGTCTGCCTTCAGTCTCTTATCGATGAGGGAAAGACATATACAAAATGTATCGCGATCGGTCCCCTTATCATGATGAAATTTGCCGTACAGCTTACCAAACAGCTTAATATCCCCACTATCGTTTCCATGAACCCCATAATGGTCGACGGAACCGGAATGTGCGGAGCCTGCCGTGTACATGTAGGTGACGAGATCAAATTCGCCTGCATCGACGGACCCGAGTTCGACGGATGGCTTGTAAACTTTGACGAATCGATGAGACGTCAGGCTATGTACAAGACCGAAGAGGGAAGAAAGCTTCTTGAACTTCAGGAAGGTGCAACCCATCACGGCGGATGCGGCAATTGCTGATCCGGACATTCAATGTAACATAAACATTATTCTTAAGGAGATCATATAAATGGAAGTCGATGTAATGAAGAAGGTACCCGTAAGGGAACAGGAAGCTAAAGTAAGAGCTACTAACTTCGAAGAAGTCTGCTACGGATACAGCCTTGAAGAAGCTCAGGCCGAGGCAAGCAGATGCCTTAACTGCAAGAATGCTCAGTGTATGAAGGGATGCCCCGTTTCAATTGATATTCCCGGATTCATCCAGCAGATCAAGGAAGGCAATATCGAAGAGGCATACAATATCATTTCCAGATCCTCTGCACTTCCCGCTGTATGCGGAAGAGTATGTCCCCAGGAGACACAGTGTGAGGGCAAATGTATCAGAGGCATCAAGGGAGAACCCGTATCGATCGGAAAGCTTGAGAGATTCGTTGCCGATTATGCAATGGAGCATGGTCTTAAGCCCAAGATGACCGCCGATCCCAACGGCATCAAGGTTGCCGTCATCGGTTCCGGTCCCAGCGGACTTACCTGCGCCGGCGATCTTGCAAAGCTCGGATACGATGTAACCATTTTCGAGGCACTTCATCAGGCAGGCGGAGTTCTTGTCTACGGTATTCCCGAATTCAGACTCCCCAAAGAGAGAGTTGTTGCCAAAGAGATCGAGAACGTAAAGGCACTCGGTGTTAAGATCGAGACCAACGTTGTCGTAGGACGAAGTGTTACCATAGATGAACTTATGGAAAAGGAAGGATTCAGAGCCGTATTCATCGGATCAGGAGCTGGCCTTCCCAGATTCATGAACATTCCCGGAGAGACTCTTAACGGTGTATTCTCTGCGAATGAATATCTTACCAGAAGTAATCTTATGAAGTCCTTCCGTGATGATTCACCTACGCCCATCATGAAGAGCAAAAAGGTTGCTGTCGTTGGCGGCGGAAACGTTGCAATGGATGCGGCAAGGACCGCTCTCAGACTCGGAGCTGAGGTTCACATCGTTTACAGAAGAGGCGAAGAGGAGCTTCCCGCAAGAGTCGAGGAAGTTCATCATGCCAAGGAAGAGGGCATCATCTTTGATCTTCTTACCAATCCCGTCGAGATACTCGGAGATGAAAAGGGATGGGTAAACGGAATCAGATGCGTGCGTATGGAGCTCGGTGAGCCCGATGAATCAGGCAGAAGAAGCCCTCAGCCCGTTGCAGGTTCCGAGTTCGATATCGATGTCGATACCGTTATCATGAGCCTCGGTACCAGCCCCAATCCTCTTATCTCGATGACAACCAAGGGTCTCGATACCAATAAGAGAAAATGCATCGTAGCCGAAGAGACCACCGGAAAGACATCCAGAGAAGGCGTATATGCCGGCGGTGATGCGGTTACCGGTGCCGCTACGGTTATTCTTGCCATGGGTGCCGGCAAGGAAGCTGCAAAGGCGATCGACGAATATCTTAAAGGCTGATCTTTCGTAACATATTAACCTGCATCGGGGATGAAATATATGTCAGGTGATGAAAGAGAACTGAGTGTGACCTACGGGTTCAGTGAGGAAACCGAAAAATCCGCTGCTGAACCCGAAGATACATCTATATCAAAAGCTCCTTATGTCAAGAATGATGAAAAAGCGACCGATTACAGATCGACAGGTTATCTGCTGACCGCATTCGGCGGTGCGGGTATCATTTTCGTCATTCTTACCATGTTCGACATTATACCGAAATTTCTCGGAAATCCGTATATGAGCTACGGATTGCTTTTCGCGGTATTCATTCTTTTCTTTGTGATGGGAATAAGCTCCATCAGGAGTGCCGGAATATTTGAAAAGAAAGCAAAATCCGACAATACGATCGAAGACAGGATCATTAAATATGTATCCGAGGAATTGACCGTGACTGAGGTCGATGAAAAAGCCGGCATTACCGAAGGTGATACCCCTGAGATCATGTTCTTCAAAAGAACGGATTGCCTTAAGAATATACTGGCAAAAAAGTTTGTTAATATCGATCCCGGTTTTCTCGATAATCTGATCGATGAAAAACTGTATGACAGTCTTTACGAAGAGAGTGACGAATGAACATTACTCTTATATGTGTAGGCAGGATAAAAGAAGCATTCTACCGCGATGCGATCGCCGAATATGCCAAGAGACTGTCCGCATATTGTACCTTTAAAGTGATCGAAGTCGATGATGAACCGGATACCGGTAATTCAGCCTCGGCTTCCGAACGCGTGAAAGATATCGAAGGTGAACGCATCCTTAAGAACATCGATCCCGGAATGTATGTTATCACTCTTGAGATAAAGGGTAAAAAGTACGATTCCGAGAAATTTTCACAGATGCTTTCGGATCTTTTTGTATCAGGTAAGAGCGATATAGCTTTTGTCATCGGAGGCTCACTGGGATTATCGGGTAAAGTATCGGACCGTGCGGATCTGAAGCTGAGCTTTTCGGATATGACATTTCCGCACCAGCTTATGAGAGTGATACTTTCGGAGCAGGTTTACAGAGCGTTCAGGATAATGCGCGGAGAACCGTATCATAAATGAGAAAAAAACAGCTCGCGGAAGAAGTTATTAAAAGACTGAAAAACGAATATCCCGATTCCGTATGTACCCTGGATTCACATTCGGCATGGCAGCTTCTTGTAAGCGTAAGGCTTGCAGCACAGTGCACCGATAAAAGAGTCAACGAAACGGTACCTGCGCTATTTGCAAAATATGACACACCCGAAAAGCTTGCAAAGGCTAAGATCACAGATATTGAGAAATTCATCAAGCCCTGCGGTCTGTTCAAGACCAAGGCAAGGGATATCAAGGCATGCATGACGGAACTTACGGAGCGTTTTGACGGAGTGGTTCCCGATACGATGGATGAACTCTTATCGCTTCCGGGTGTCGGAAGAAAGAGTGCCAATCTTATTCTCGGTGATGTATTCGGACAGGAAAGCTATGTCTGCGATACTCATTGCATAAGGCTGTCGGGAAGGATCGGACTCAGTGACGGAACGAAGGATCCTTACAAGGTTGAGATGCAGCTTAGAAAGATAGTGCCTCCCGAAGAATCCGGCGGTCTCTGCCACAGACTCGTCGATCACGGAAGAGCTGTCTGTAAGGCACAGTCTCCGTTATGTGAGAACTGCTGTCTTTCGGACATCTGCAGAAAAAGAATATAAAAACGGTTTTATCGAAAGGAGATTTCAGTTATGAGAATGGTTGACATCATTGCCTCAAAAAGAGACGGTAACGAGCTTACCGACGAAGAGATCTCTTTTTTCGTGAACGGATATACGAAAGGTGAGATCCCCGATTATCAGGTTTCTGCCCTTATGATGGCTATCTATTTCAGAGGCATGAATGAAAGGGAGACCCTGACACTTACGAATGTCATGGCGGATTCCGGTGACAAGCTCGATCTGTCGGCAATTAACGGCATCAAGGTTGATAAGCATTCTACCGGAGGCGTCGGAGATAAGACATCCATTGCCCTTACTCCCATCGTTGCTGCATGCGGTGTTCCCATCGCCAAGATGAGCGGAAGGGGACTCGGACATACGGGAGGAACCATAGATAAGCTTGAAAGCTTTAACGGTTTCAATGTTTCCATACCCACCGAAACATTCATTAAGAATGTCAATGATATCGGCATATCTCTTATGGGACAGACCGCAGATCTTGCACCTGCGGACAAGAAGCTCTATGCACTCAGGGATGTCACCGCAACCGTAGAGAATATGTCACTTATCGCAAGCTCGATCATGAGTAAGAAGCTTGCGGCAGGTGCCGATGCCATAGTACTTGACGTCAAGACCGGAAGCGGCGCATTCATGAAGACCTTCGAAGATTCCAAGGCTCTTGCTGAGGAGATGGTCACGATCGGAAAGGGCGCGGGCCGTAAGATGGTCGCCGTGATCAGCGATATGGACCAGCCTCTCGGAAGAAAAGTCGGAAATGCTCTTGAAGTCATTGAAGCGATAGATACTCTTCGCGGCAAGGGACCCGAGGATTTCACACTTCTTGTAAAGACACTTGCTACATATATGATCATGCTCGGTGGCAAGGCATCATCCGAAGATGAAGCGCTTAAGATGATAGATGATGTGATAGAAAGCGGAAGAGCGCTTGATAAACTTGCGGAATTCGTAAAGGCTCAGGGCGGAGATCCCGCACAGGTTTATGACACGTCACTTCTTAAGATCGCAGATAAAAAGAAAGTGATCACCGCCGAAAAGAGCGGATATATCTCCCGGATTGTATGTGACAGCGTAGGAGTAAGCTGCATGATGCTCGGCGGCGGAAGAGCATCCAAGGAAGATGTAATTGATCTGAGCGTAGGAATAGAACTTTTGAAGAAGGTTGGCTCCAAGGTCACTGCAGGTGATGAACTTGCATATGTATATTATAACGATGAGAAGAACCTTGAGTCCGCACTTGATAAATTAAAGGGATCTTATGAATATTCCGATAATGCACCCGAAGCACAGAAGCTTATCAAGGAAGTCATAAGATAAAGGATCGTGAATGGAAGAGATATCTCTTAAAGCAGAACTTACCGATGAGGAAATGCGCGGCATCTTCGGAATGAGAGATGCATACATCAAGAAGATCGAATCTTCGATGAAAGTAAGAGTTGTTTCCAGAAACGGTTATCTGTATGTATACGGAAGTGAAGACAATGCCTCCAGGGCTATGTCGGTGATAATGGATCTGAAGGATTACACCGGAAAAGTGGGAAATTTGGAAGAACAAAGTGTAGATTACGCAATTGAAGAAGCGTCCGATAATAACGGCGGTGTTCTCAGTGAGACTCTGACCGATCAGATCTGCCATACAGCAGCGGGCAAACCGGTTTTTCCCAAGACTCTGGGTCAGAAACAGTATGTCTCATCCATCAGGGATAAGATGATCACTTTCGGAATAGGTCCCGCCGGAACAGGAAAGACTTATCTTGCCATGGCGATGGCCATTACAGCTTTCAAGAATGAGGAAGTCGGAAGGATCATCCTTACAAGGCCTGCGATTGAAGCCGGTGAAAAGCTCGGATTTCTTCCCGGCGATCTTCAGAGCAAGGTCGATCCCTATCTCAGACCTCTCTATGATGCACTGTTTCAGATAATGGGACCCGAAAAATTCAGCGTAAATATGGAAAAGGGTCTTATCGAAGTCGCACCGCTTGCATATATGAGAGGAAGAACACTCGATAATGCTTTCATAATACTGGATGAAGCACAGAACACCACACCCGCCCAGATGAAGATGTTCCTTACAAGAATAGGCTTCGGCTCCAAGGTTGTTGTGACCGGTGACGCCACTCAGAAGGATCTGGCACCCGGAACCGTCAGCGGACTTGATGTGGCAACGAAGGTTCTCAGCGGAATGGATGAGATCGCATTCTGCTATCTGACCAGTAAGGATGTTGTAAGACATCCTCTCGTTCAGAAGATAGTAAAACGTTACGAAGATTATGAGAACAGAAGAAAGAACACAGACAAAAAGCACAGGTCTTAAAGCGTTCGGTATTCTTTTTACGCTTGTGTATGCTCTGCTTCTTACCGGAAAAGGATATCTCTCCGGTAAGGATACCGCCGAGCTTATTCAGCTGGCTGTTTTTTCGATCATCATAGGCGGAACCGTCTCGTTATGCATCAGAAAGTTTTATCCGCTGTCCGATACGGATCCCGATATTTCTGTAGCTGCGGAAAAGAGATTCCGCGTGGTTCTTTTCCTGAGCATGCTTTTGTCCGTACTGTTTTCATCTTTCCCCAATACAATGTGGGTTTTCGTTCCGCTTTTTGTTGTGCTCTCGCTTTTTTCAACACCCGAGATCGGTATTGTAATCGCATCCCTCCTTCTTGCCGGAACTACGCTTGTTTCCGGATGCGGAGTGATCGTATTTTTCATCTATCTTGTGAGCGGCGTATTTTCGGTCATCGTATTTTTACCCCTCGGACCGGAGATGAGATTTGCTTATCCGGCATTTCTTTCATCCTGCTGTCTTGTGGTTTGCGAAATGTGCGGTATCATCCTTACGATCAATTCCAGACCGGAGATACAGCTTTTCTATCTGCCGCTTGCAAACTGTCTTATCGGACTTATAGTCATCTATTCCGCATTCAGAGGATATTCTACACTGATAATGTACAGGTATTCCGATCTGTACCAGACGCTCTGTGATACCGAAAGTGAGACACTTCTGAATCTTAAGTCCGAAGATCCGAAAAAGTATATGGTCAGCCTGCATACCGCATATTTCTGTGACCGTATTGCGGCTACGCTCGGACTCGATACCGATATTGTAAAATGTGCCGGATACTATCATGAACTGACTCCTTCGGAAAAGAATTCGAGAGAAGATTTTTATGACGATATGCAGTTTACGAATGCTCTGAGGTTCATTCTTGATGAATATACCGCTTATATCAAGAATCCCGGCATCTCTCTTTCGTCTAAGGAAGCAGCGGTGCTTGTATGTTCCAAGACTGTGGTAATGGCTGTCATGGCTGTCTTCGAAAAAGACAAAGATGCCGATATCGATACGTCAAGACTGATCGATGCCGTATTCGACAGATTCATCAAAAAGGGAACATTTGATGATTGTGATATCACTTTTTCCGACATCACGGAAATGAAGAAGATATTCAAAGAGGAGAAGCTCTATTATGACTTTCTTCGTTGAAAATGAAACCGATGCCGATTTCGGATTCGATGCATCGGAACTCATAAGGACGGTATGTGAACGCGCCTTTTCATCGGAGGGGGCTCCTACCGATGCTTCATGCGTAAATGTTATAATCACGGATTCGGAAGGGATAAGGGAACTCAATGCCTCATACAGGGGAATAGATTCCGCTACGGATGTTCTTTCTTTTCCCGGACTGGATTTCGATAAGCCTTCCGATTTTGATATATCCGATGATAGAAAAGCAGACTGCATGGATCCCGAAAGCGGCGAACTTGTACTCGGGGATATTGTTCTTAATGCAGACCGTATATTCTCACAGGCTGAAGAATACGGACACAGCGTTAAGAGGGAAATGGCATTTTTACTTGCACACAGCTGTCTTCATCTGTGCGGCTACGATCATATGACCGAAGAAGAAGAGAAGGTCATGTTCTCCAAACAGGAAGCCGTACTTGAATCCCTTGGCATTACGAGAGGTGACTGATGAAAATATTTATTATCAAGAAAAAAACAGCACTCATATCACTTCTGATCTCTGTGCTTTCTCTATATTTATACAGATTCTTTTTAAGCGATACGGGAGTCGGATATCTTGTAAGTGCATATCTTGTGTGCACTCTTATATGGATGGTGCTCGGTGAAGGTTTTTCCGATGTCATGTCCAGAATGATAAGATCCAGATTATCCAAGGGACAGAAGAGCAATGCCGGAACGATACTTTCCGTATGTCTTGTAAACCAGTTTGTTGCGGGACTCCTTGGTGCGGTTTTGTGCTGCGTTGTCACTTATTATTCGATGAGTGATTTCTTCGGGCTTCCCAAGGGCAGATTTCTCGGATTCTACCTCGGCCTTTATTTCTTCTTTCGTATGATCAATGAATATTTTTACGGGTATGCTTCGGTCTCTTCGGGAGACAGGGCAATCTGCATCACATATATTCTCAGGGAGATTCTCAGGATCGGTTCGGGTCTGCTTTTTATGAAGTCCATGTATGACACGGGATTCATTGCGGGACAGATCCTTATGGATGAAGATATAAAATTTATCTATGCCGCAGCCGGTCTGTTTATCGGATTCTGTATAGCCGAGGCTTTCGTTTTCTTTTTCATGTTCATTGTAAGACTCGGACTGAAGATGAAGAGCGTGGGAGAGCATGATGCTTTCTCCGGCAAGGACAGGATAGGATATATCTTCTTTACGCTTTGGAGAAGACGTCTTGGAAGCATGCTTCACGGAATGTTCTTCTGCCTGCTCCTGTTTGCTTGCATCATGATCGCAAGTGATGCCGTGAGCATAGGAATATCGGTAAGCATGCTGATCATTCCATTTTCGGTATCCGTCATTCTTTCTATGTTCTGCGGAACAAGCGCGGCCATCAACTGGGTCGGAAGCGTACGCAAGAATGAAAAGGGATCTTCAAGAGCGTTCTTTGATTTCGGTATCCATATTGTTGTTATCACCGCAGTTTTCTTTACCGCATTTTTTGCTTCGGGATCCAAACTTTTGTCCAAGGTTCTGCTTTCCGAAGCCGGGCTTTCACTTACGACCGAACTGATACTTATGCTTGTCGCATCTGTTGCTTTTGTAATGTACTGGTTCTGTGATCATCTCTGCGCAATGAGGGATGACCGTATTCCGAGAATGATCGCCGATGCAGCTGCGGGATTTGCAGGTCTTCTTACGGTCAGGCTCAGTTCCGGCGGACATTCCGTCTACAGGACACTTATGCTTTCCGTTCTTATCTATTCAATAGTCGGAATGTCTATATGGTGCGTGATCACATATATTCGTATGAGCATGGTATTCGATCCGCTTAGAAATGTTCTTCTTCCGATCGTATCCGGTGCTGTTACGGCCATAGCGCTTCTGCTTATTACAAATGCGGCAGCTCCTCATCTTGGCAATCTGTTCACACTGTGTCTTTGTATTCCTATCGGACTTATCATTTATCATTCCGTACTTCTTCTTCTCAGAAATTATACGGAATATGAACTTAAGCTTATGCCCTTCGGAGGACTTCTTTACAGCCTTGGTCAGATTTTGAAAGTTTTGTAAGATGATACGCATCGATCAGATCAAAATAAAAGTCGGTAATAAACAGCCCGATATTAAGGGGGCTGTTTGTTCTATACTTAAGATCTCATCGTCTGATATAAATGAGTTCGGAATCATAAGAAGATCTCTTGATGCCAGAAAAAAGCCCGAACTTTTCTATGTGTTCAGTGTATGGGCGGATTGCGTGAACGAGGAAAAGATTCTTAAGAGAAATTCGCGCAATGCAAATATATCTTCCTACCGTAAAAAAGAATATGTGCTTCCGCATTGCGGAAATGAAGAACTGACTGACAGACCCGTTGTTGTGGGAATGGGACCTGCCGGTCTTTTCTGCGCTTATGAGCTTGCAAAGGCAGGCTTTAAACCTCTTGTTATCGAACGCGGAAGATGTGTCGAAGACAGGGCTGCGGACGTTGAAAGATTCTGGGAGACCGGTGTTCTTGATACAAACAGCAATGTACAGTTCGGTGAGGGCGGAGCCGGAACTTTTTCCGACGGAAAGCTTTCTACATCTATTAAGGATAAGGAAGGCAGGATAGGCGAAGTCCTTAAGACTTTTGTTGAAAACGGAGCACCGGAAGAGATACTTTACGACCATATGCCTCATCTCGGAACGGATATTCTTCCGCAGATAGTTAAGAGCATCCGTGAGAAGATCATTGCACTGGGTGGAGAAGTCAGATTCGAATCCTGTCTTACGGGCATTGAAGATAAGAGTGGAAACGTGTCTTCGATAATTGTAAGAAATAAAGACGGAAGTACAGAGAAGATAGGGACCTCTGTTCTTGCACTGGCGATAGGCCATTCCGCAAGGGATACATACCTGTCTCTTTATGACAGCGGACTTAAGATGGAACAGAAACCCTTTGCCGCCGGCTTCAGGGTACAGCACCCTCAATCAATCATCAATGAGAATCAATACGGTGACTGTAAATATGCCGACGTGCTCGGTGCATCTCCCTATAAGCTCACTGCAAATTTCGGTGACAGAGGAGTGTTTTCTTTCTGCATGTGTCCCGGAGGTTATGTCGTTAATTCTTCATCGGAAGAAGGCGAGACTGTCGTAAACGGTATGAGCTACAGCGGAAGAGATTCGGAGAATGCCAATTCCGCTATAGTCGTAAGCATTCCCGTTTCCGATTATCCGTCCGATCATCCTCTTGCCGGAATAGAGTATCAGAGAGGTCTTGAAAGAAGAGCCTTCGAAGCTGCGGGCGGTAAGATTCCGGCGCAGAGGTACGGAGATTTCAAAGAGAAGGTCAGTGAACTAGGGGACGGTTCCTCCGTTCACCCCGAAGTTGTGAACGCAGAAACCGCTCCCTCGTTTGCTGTCGATCCTGTGTTGAGTCAGGGGGACTGTCCCTGTGACTCAAACTGTGAACCCGGAGCTGCTTCCTCGTTTACAGTCTCCCCAGTGTTCAAGGGTGAGTACGAGTGGGCTGATCTGACACGCATATTTGACGATAATATCAATAAGCTTTTTGTTGATGGGATGACCCGGTTCGGAAGAACAATCGCGGGTTTTGATTCACCCGAAACCATCATGGCAGGCGTTGAATCTAGAACAAGTTCTCCGGTAAGGATACCCAGGGATGAAAGTCTTGAGGCATCAATACGCGGCATAATTCCTCTTGGTGAAGGTGCGGGATTTGCGGGCGGAATAACCTCCGCAGCCATCGACGGAATTCGCGGGGCTGAGATGATCATAAGAAAATATGCTGTGACCAATATGGTTTAAACTCCGGGGGGAGAGGCATATAACCATGAAAATGAATAAACATAATGTTAAAAGATCCATATTGTTTGTACTTCTCGGTATTCTGATCTCCGTAGTTCTTATTACGGCTTTTTCATGGATCGTTTCCGATATCAGTGCAAAGATGACGTATGAGGCTGCGCTTTCCGTCAAGAAGAACATGCTCTATGAGTATGTTAATAATTTTATTATCTATCTGGACGGTGAATGCGATCAGTACCTTGCCGCTCATCCCGATGCAGATGAAACCGAGCTGGAAGATGCAATGCTTGAGATTGCCCATAAGCGGATCTATGAGGAAAAGCATTTTGACGGAGCCTATATGTGGATCCAGAAGGTTCTTGATTATAACGGCGGGGACGATTATGCGATAAGACTGGTTCATCCGAATCTTTCGGATACGGAAGGCTGTTATCTGTCCACAAATGAAGTCAATCAAATGGGAATGAAAGCCTATGAGACAGAGCTTCAGGGTATTGTTGAAGACGGAGAGATCTATCAGAATTATGCATTCAAGAAGCTGGATTCGGATGAAGTGACCGAAAAGGTAACCTATGCCAAGCTCTATGAGCCATTTGACTGGATCATATGCATGGGCGTAAATCTTGATGATGTTGACCATTATAAAATAACCGCACATGATAATGTGTTTAAATATCAGGTGATCACCCTGGGGCTTGTTGTTTTTACCTGGATGATACTTCTGTTCCTGTTCCTGATCGTTTACAGAAGGATTGGCATAAGGGAGTATGAGCAGAAGAACCGCGAACTCAAAGACAAACTCAACTGGGATGCTCTGACAGGAGCCAATTCAAGATTATACGGGGACCGTCTGCTCGAGAGAGAATTTAATGAATTCAAAGAAGGCAAGAAGGATACGCTTATCCTGATGATGGATGTCGATCATTTCAAACAGTTTAATGACGGATACGGACATGAGATAGGGGACAAGGTCCTCAGATCGTTTGTCAGCGCCGTACATGACTGTACCAGATCATCCGATAAGATAATCCGATGGGGCGGAGATGAATTCATAGTCATACTCCAGGACGTTTCGGAAGAACTCCTGCCTTCCATAGCGGATAAGATCCTCGAATCCGTCCGTTCCATTAAGATCGAAGGGTTCCCCGAAGATGTTAAGATCACTTCTTCGATGGGATTTGCATTCTTCAGCAAGGAAGATGCCGATTTCAAATCAACTCTGGCAAGAGCGGACGAAGCTCTCTACAGAGCCAAGGAAGCAGGAAGAAATAACTGGAAATACTGATATGAAAAAGATTATCTGCGGCATAGGTATATTTGCTGTATTGGAAGCATTCTTTGTGGGCTTCCTGCTTCTTGCTGCGGCCGTTCCGCAGAGCAGTATAGAAGAGAATATGAAAGAGAGTGCGATATATCTCTGTGAAAAAGAAGTGTTCTTTGAAGCGATAGAGGGTGTTCCTGCAACCAAGATCGATCACTATGCCGATTCCATCACTCTTAATATTGCATGGAATTTAAGCAGTGATGATAATCTCAGAAGCACTATGCTCGCAGCATATCATTTCACCAAACTGCATAATGAAAACTCCAATTTTCACCGTGCTGTTTTCGGTAAATATCCGGATTTTGAGCGTTATATCGACACAGAGGCTCTCGGTATTGATACATCGCTTCCGGAATGGAGTCAGGATGGAGCTATGATGCAGTATATGAGATATTGGCACGGATCCGCTGCTTTATCGAGATTGCTTCACTTAGTGATGCCGATAAAGAGTATGTATATCCTGAATACAATATTCTTTATCATACTCCTTGCTGTGTTGGTGATCATGCTTATCAGAAAGAAGCTTTTTGACTGCATCATCGCACTTGCATTCGGTCTTGTTCTTACATCATCCTGGTACGTTCCGTTTTCTCTTGAATACTTTTATATTTACCCTATAGTCATCATACAGATGATCGCTGTTCTTATCCTGCATGATAAAAAGAAAGAGGATCTGTATCCTTTCGTGATCCTGCTTGGTGCAATGCTGATCAATTATTTTGATTTCCTTACCGCCGAGACACTGTCCCTTACAATGCCACTGATTCTTATGATCAGGCTTAATCACGAGAATAAAGGTATTAAGTTCATTGCTAAGAATTCTGTTGTATGGGGTATCGGATACGGCGGAACCTGGGTATCTAAATGGATTATTTCAGCGATTGTTCTCAGGGAAAATGTTATGCCATATATTACAGGTCACATTGCGGAAAGACTCGGAGGAGAAACCGAAGGACTTCCGGAGATGTCGCTTCCTTCATTTGTTTATAGCGCCGTGATGCGTAACATCCTCAATATGTTCCCTGCGGGATACGGAACGGGCGGAGTTTTTGCGGGAGTGATCCTTATCATCATTGCCGCATATATCGCTTATGTTTACAGACGAAAAGGCTTTGATAAAAAAGTTGCGGGATCTTTTCTTTTGATCGCATTGATCCCTGTTTTAAGATTCATGGTTATGCATAACCATTCATACATACATTATTTCTTTACTGTAAGAGCTCTGTGCGGAACCGTATTTGCACTTGTTGTTGCTGTCGCATATGTTTCGGAACTTCCTAAGAGGAAAAAGAAATAGCTGTTCCGTAATTGTTCTGATAATGAAAGGATCTCTCAACACGGATGGATATAAGCATTGTAATGCCGTGCCTTAATGAAGAGAATACCGTCGGGATATGTGTCCGTGAAGCCTTCGCTGCCATTGAGAATATGGGAACAGAGGGAGAGGTTATTGTGGTTGATAACGGCTCGACTGATAAAAGTGCCGAGATTGCCGCATCAAACGGCGCGAGAGTTGTATCCGAACAAAAGAGAGGATACGGCAGTGCGCTCAGAAGAGGCTTGAATGAAGCGAAGGGTGAAGCGATAGTACTTATCGATGCGGATACCACATACAGCTTTGAAGAGATAATGTATGCTTCCGAGCCGATTTTGTCCGGTGATTATGATTTTGTCATAGGCAACAGATTTGCAGGAAAGATGGAAAAAGGAGCTATGCCTTTATCCCACAGGATCGGAGTTAAATTCCTGTCAGCGATAGGCAGGATGAAGTTCGGTACTAAAGTTTACGATTTTCATTGCGGCCTTAGGGCTATCAGCAAAAATGTTATTCCTGATCTTACTTTGGTTTGCGACGGAATGGAATTTGCGACCGAGATCATAGCCGAAGCAGCAAGAAATGATCTCAGGATCAGTGAATTTTCTGCAACGCTTAAGAAGTGCCAATATGACAGGAAGCCCAAGCTTCGAACGATCCGTGACGGAATCAGACACCTTATATACATAATGTGTGCTTAAATACCATATGTAGTTTGACAGTCTGTAGTCAAGACGGTAAAATACTAAATGATGTATAAACTTCATAATTCAAAAGAGGTAAATTATGAAAGAGAAAAAAGTTAGACAAAAAGGGTTTTTGGCACTGCTATTGGCTGCAATCATTGTTCTCGGAATGCCGGGTATGACTGTGTTTGCAAATTCATATAATTTTAATGATATTTCTAATGGTACTATATTATCCGGCGGTGATGATGTTTATTTGTACGATAGTTCAGGCAGTGGTGATTTGTGTGTATATATTGGAACTTCAAATTCTAATACTGTGATGGGTCATGACTACGCGGCAATTTACCTCAGTGTAACAATTTCAAATGGTTATTGGATTGTAACTGACAAATCGGCTTCTAATGATTATAATAAATTATATGTTTCTCCCACTTCTGCTCCACCTGTAAGTTCTCAATCTTTAAATATGTCTCCCATTGAAGGCTACTACCAGAGTATAAGAGAGCTGATAGCTTTGATCAATCTTCCGGGCGGTGATACTCACGGCTATGGAGTCGGAACAGCTCTTCCTTACAGCGTTATGAAGGCACTTGAAGATAATCCCGAAGATACATTGGTTTTCGAGTGTGTTTATAAGAACAATAAATATACTTTCACAATACTTGGTGCGGATGTAAAGGGTAAGATCACACCGGAGATCTCATGGTACGGACCTTACTGGCTCGCGCAGAACTTCTTTGAGACCACGGTCATTGAACCTATAGAGCCCCTTGTAATACCTGACTAAATGTTTTCTACTAGATTTATATATATAAAGCGCAGACATCTGATAGATGCCTGCGCTTTTTTTCCCAAATTATTCAAACAGTATACTAAAAGTATACTCTTTTATTATTTGATTTGTTTCATCTTGACGAGTATAAATAGAGAAATGTAGACTAAATATATAAATGATTAACCGGATTTAGTGTAGTTAAGCAAATAGGGGATTTTGATTATCAAAGGGGTAGATTATGAAAGAGAGAAAAGTAAGGCAAAAGGGCTTTTTGGCGCTGCTTTTAGTTGCAATCATCGTCCTCGGAATGCCTAGTATGACTGTGTTTGCAAATTCTTATCATATTAATGATATTCACTCCGGAATGACATTACAAACCGGAGATAGTGTTTATACAAATATTGTTTATTATTCGGGCAATTTGAGTATTTGGGATGATTCATTAAATGAACTTGCTTATGATCATGCTTTTGATGGAGAGAATCGAATATTATATGTTGATATTCCATTTGGTTATTGGTTGGTAACTAACACTGATTTTGATGACTCTGATGACTTTTATTATATTTATGTGACATCAAATAATGCTCCATCAAATGATTCTCCTGCTGAAGGCTATTTCAAGTGTATAAGAGAGCTGATTACTTTGATCAATCTTCCGGGCGGTGATACTCACAGATTCAGCACCGGAACAGCATTGACATATGATATTCTGAAGTCGTTGGAGGATAATCCGGAAGATACACTTATTTTCACAACGGAGTATAAGGGATATAGGTACATCTACACGATCCACGGATATGATGTGAAAGGAAAGATTAAACCCGAGATACCATGGTACGGTCCTTACTGGCTCGCTCAGAACTTCTTTGAGACTACAGTCATCGAGCCGCTTGAGCCGATTACTCCTATTCAATAAGCAAAAAGCATATGTGCTAAATTTATACGCAGTTACATTTCGTAACTGCGTATTTTATTGCAAAAAATTGCTTTTCTTAAACAAATTTTTAGAAGAAAAATATACCGGAATATTATAATATTATGTTGTTAAGTTATTTCCCGATAAAGGAGGCTTTTTCAAATGGCGCAGAATGCTAAGATCACGGTTCATCCCTCGTTTGAGATCGGTGAGATCTCGGATAGACTATTTTCCGCATTTCTTGAACCGATAGGAACGATCGTTAACGGAACTATGTTTAACCCCAAGCATCCGACGGCTGATGAGCAGGGTTTCAGGACCGATTTCATAGATGCGCTTAAGTCAACCGGACTTCCCGCTGTCAGAATGCCTGGAGGAAATTTCTGCTCCGCATGGCAGTGGAAGGATTCCATTGGTCCCAAATCCGAGAGAAAAGTACATCTCGATCCTTCATGGCATCAGTATATTACCAATGAAGTCGGTCACGATGAGTATCTTCAGTGGGCCGAGAAGGTCGGCACCGAAGCTCTCTATACGGTGAATATGGGAACCGGAACTATACAGGATGCAATGGATCTTGTTGAATATACCAATCACGCAGGAGGATCTTACTGGTCGGATCTTCGAAGGAAGAACGGACATGAGAATCCTTACAATGTAAAGATGTGGTATCTGGGAAATGAGATGGACGGTCCCTGGCAGCTCGGAGCATGGGACAAGAATCCCGAAGGCTACGGACATAAAGTGTTGGAGACCTCGAAAGCCATCAAGTGGATCGATGAGACCATAGAGACAGCTGTTTGCGGTTCATCGGCTCCGTTTATGGAGACATTCCCCGCATGGGATGAGGCCGTTCTCGATAAATGCTATGACGTGGTTGATTATGTTTCCGTACATCATTATCACTCGGCACCTCCCGGAGATATCAAGGCTCTTCTCGGAGGATCACTGTATTATGAGGATTACATCAATAACCTTACTGCGATGATCGATTATGTAGCATCCAAGCACAGATCTCCTAAGAAGGTCATGATCTCGCTTGATGAATACGGATGCATGGTAAGACCTCTTGAGCCTCTTCATCCCGGATACGGCCGTTACAATATGGCCCGTAACCACTATAAGTTTGATCCCAACAGGACCTATGTTCTTCATGATCCCGACAATATGCCGGAAAGGATCTTCCCCGGCGGTGATATGATCCATGCCCTTAGTACCGCTTCCGTTCAGATGGCTATGCTCCGTCATGCTGACCGTGTCAAGATCGGATGCCAGACCGGCGGACTTGCTTCGCTTGCGGCTTCCAATCATGACCATATCTGGAGAAGTGCTTCATATCATTCGTTCACACAGATGATAAAGTATGCGAAAGGCACATCAATGCAGGTCAAGGTTGATTCTGAGACCTACGACATGCCCGGATATGCGATCGAAGATACATCCCAGTACACCGGAAAAGAGGGCGTTAATTACATCGACGCAGCTTGCGCATGGGATAAAGAAAGCAGGAGACTTGCTGTCTTTGCGATCAACAGAAACGAAGAAAGCGATTATCCTCTGACGATCGATATCAAGGGATTTGAAGGATATAAAGCAGTATCGGCAACTTCCATGACGGCAGAGAATCTCGAAGTCAGGAATGAATTCGGCAATGAATTTATCTGCCCCAAGGCTGAGGAAAACTATACTCTTGAAAACGGTGAATTCAATATTCGTATAAAGCCGCTTTCCTGGAATGTTTATATCTTTGAAGGATGAAAAAGAATCTGGCTAATATCATAACGGGATCCAGGGTCATCTGCAGTCTGATGATCCTGTTCTTTCCGGCGTTTTCCGTATGGTATTATGCTCTGTATATTTACGGCGGTCTTACCGATGTCCTTGACGGTGCTGTTGCTCGCGGTCTGAAAATCGAATCCGAATTCGGTGACAAATTCGATACGATCGCTGACATCACTTTTTCGATGGCGGTTTTTTTAAGGCTGGTTGATCTGATAATTGTTCCGACATGGATGATCACATGGATCTGTGCGATCATACTCATTAAATTTTCTACGATAATAGTATCTCTTACGGTTTTGCACAGGTTTATAACCGTTCATTCGGTTCTGAACAAAATATGCGGATTTTACGTATATTTCATGCTGTTTTCACTCGGATTGGGAATTCATTGGCAGATCAAATTCGTTCTGGTCATCGCCGCATGCTTTATTGCCACTGTAGCTGCCGTTCATGAAGCATATTGCATATTCATAGGCGGTCCCGGAAATATCGATGAAGCCATGGACAGAGTTGAGAGAATGGAGATGATTCTTGATAAACTCAATCAACTGATCTATGAAGCCGAATCGGAAGAGATAACCGATGATCTTATCTCCAGATATAAGGCCTTTCAGCCTAAAGTCAGGGAGCTTGAACGCTATTATTCAAGCCGTGAATGGAAGAATGATTTCAGGATGGACGAACAGGGCAAATTCCCGGAATATTTCAAAATGGGAGTCCTGTCCGAGGACGGTATTTACAATGCACTCGACAGGAATAAAGAATTGCTGGAAACGATCGGAAGATAATGCTTCCCGGATACGGCTTTTAGTATTCCATAAATTATAGTAAGAATATTTGACAGTTAAGGCTCTTGGATTTATAGTAAAACAGTGCGTTTTCTATACTCTGAGGGCTTTTTTCTCGGAAATTATTATATTAACGGTTTAATGAAAAAATGAGTGATTTAAGAGAGAATTTTAAGAACAAAAAAAGGATTGTCGTAAAGATCGGATCATCGTCCATCAACCACCCCGAAAGCGGCGGAATGGACTTTTCCAGGATCGAGCTTCTGGTAAGACAGCTCTGCGATATCCATAATTCGGGCAAGGATGTTGTCCTCGTGTCATCGGGAGCTATCGCTGCCGGAAAATATGCCATCGGCTACGGCAGGGACAGATCGATATCCCATGAGCTTACGCTTCCTCAGAAGCAGGCTTGCGCAGCCATCGGGCAGGGAAGGCTGATGAACATATATGAGAAGTTCTTCACCGAATATAACCAGCTTCCCGCACAGGTCCTTATGACCAAGGATACCGTTCTCAATGACGGTAACAGGAACAATGCCACCAATACCTTTAAGGCGCTTCTCGATATGGGAGTCATCCCCATCGTAAATGAGAATGACACCATAGCAACCAACGAGATCGAGATCGGAGATAACGATACTCTTTCGGCTATGGTCGCATCCATGGTAGGTGCCGATCTGCTCATTCTTTTGTCGGATATTGAGGGGCTTTATACCGACGATCCCAATAAGAATCCGGATGCAAAGTTCATAGATGAGGTTCCCAAGATCACGGCTGAATATCTTGAGATGGGTAAGGATTCGACCGGAACAGGAATGGGTACCGGAGGAATGAGTACCAAGCTCAACGCGGCACGTATCGCAACCAAATCGGGAGCCGATATGGTCATCTGTTCCAGCAAGGATCTTACAATCCTTTCAAGGATAATCGCCGGTGAGGATGTAGGAACGGCATTCGCCGCAGATTATGACAAGGATTTCAAGCTTCAGGAATTCGTTTCCGAAATACTTAAGTGATAAGAGGATTATATGGCTGATCCCAGACAGGAAATAACCAAAAAACAGATAAGAGCCGATATCATCGCAAGAAGGGATGCCCTTTCCGAGATCCAGAGGAAAGCGGCTTCCGAGGAAGTATGTGCCAAGATCCTTGCCGATCCTTTTTATGAGAAGGCAAGAAAGATACTCGGATTTATGCCCTTCGGTTCAGAGATAGATATCAAGCCCGCTCTAGAACAGGCTCTTAAGGATGAAAAGGAAGTCTATCTTCCGAGGATAACCACGAATGGTTTTCACAAGGAGATGGAATTCAGAAAAGTTACCGATGTGAATCCGGTCAACTTCTCATTCGGCAAGTACAAGATCCTTGAGCCCTCCGAAGAGTGTGAGCTGTATGAATACAATGAAGCCGATGCGATGATGCTTCCTTACAAGGACATTATGATCATGCCCGGCGTTGCGTTTGATACATACAATAAAAGGGTCGGTTACGGCGGAGGATATTTTGACAGGTTCCTCGAAGATAAGCTGACACTCAGGCTGCATTCTATAGGTGTCTGCCATAAATGCCAGATGGTTGAATACGAGATTCCCGAAGATGAGGGTGATGTAAGACCTTTCAGGATTTATTTCGCATAAGAGGTGGATATGTACGATCTTTACGGTTTAGGTGAAAAAGCTGTTAAAGCTAAATATGATGCGGCGGTCATACCCACCGCCAAAAAGAACGAGGTTCTTATAAAGTGTGCAGATGCACTTAAAGCGGCTGCCGGCGATATCATTAAGGCAAATGCTCTGGATCTTGAAAAAGCGGTTGCAAACGGTATGAGTCAGGCTATGCAGGACAGGCTTAAGCTGACTCCCGAAAGGATCGACGGGATCAATGAAGGCCTTATCCAGGTAAGTAAGCTTCCGGATCCCGTAGGCGAGATAATGGATGAATGGGACAGACCGAACGGTCTTCACATTACCAAGGTACGTGTTCCCATGGGCGTTATCGGAATCATCTATGAGTCCAGACCCAATGTAACTCCCGATGCATTCTCGCTTACATTTAAGGCGGGAAGTGCATGCATTCTCAAGGGCGGAAGCGATTGCATCGAATCAAATAAAGCAATCGTAAAGGTTCTCAGAAAGGTCCTTGAAGATGAAGGTCTCAATCCCGATATCCTTCAGCTCATTGAATCCACAGACAGAGCAGTAACGACCGAATTCATGAAGATGAAGGATCATATCGATGTGCTCATTCCCAGAGGCGGAGCGGGTCTTATCCGCGCCGTCGTTGAGAATTCCATGATCCCGGTAATAGAGACCGGCACGGGAAACTGCCACGTATATGTTGATAAAGATGCCGATCTTGATATGGCTGTAAATATAATCTTCAATGCCAAGACCCAGCGCATTTCCGTATGTAATGCAATGGAAAGCCTTGTTGTTCATGAAGATGTCAAGGATGCGCTTCTTCCGAAGCTCTATGAAAAGCTTTCCGAGAAGAATGTTGAATTCAGATGTGATCCCGATTCCTTAAGCGTGCTTGGAGAAAAAGCCGTTGCCGCTACGGAAGAGGATTTCGGAAAAGAATACCTTGATTACATTCTTTCCGTTAAGACAGTGTCTTGTGTAGAAGAAGCCATCGAACATATCAATAAGTACAGCACTCATCATTCGGAGAGCATCATTACTTCGAATGAGAAAACCGCTGAGAAGTTCCTTGAACGCGTAGATGCAGCCTGTGTATATCATAACGTTTCCACCAGGTTCACCGACGGATTTGAATTCGGATTCGGAGCGGAGATCGGAATCTCTACACAGAAGCTTCAGGCGAGAGGCCCTATGGGTCTCAGGGAGATCACTTCCTACAAATACCGTATCGAAGGAAACGGTCAGGTAAGAGGATAAATCGAAAGGATTTAAAGATATGGAAAAGATCAGAACAAGATACGCACCTTCACCTACGGGAAAGATGCATGTCGGAAACTTAAGGACAGCTCTTTACGAGTTCCTTGTTGCAAAGCATGCGGGCGGAGACTTCATGCTCAGGATCGAAGATACCGATCAGGAGAGATTTGTCGAAGGTGCTATCGATATCATTAACAGAACTCTTGAAAAGACCGGACTTTATCACGACGAAGGTCCCGATAAGGACGGCGGCGTAGGACCCTATGTTCAGTCCGAGAGAGTTAAGACCGGCATTTATATGAAGTATGCCAAGGAGCTTATCGAAAAAGGAGAGGCATATTACTGCTTCTGCGATAAGGAAAGACTCGATTCGCTTAAGACCGCAGTATCCGAGGACGGCAAGACAATCACTGTATATGACAAGCATTGCCTCGGACTTTCCAAGGAAGAAGTTGAAAAGAACCTCGCAGAGGGCAAGCCTTTTGTCATCAGGCAGAACATCCCCAATGAGGGAACCACCACTTTCAGCGATGAACTTTACGGAGATATCACCGTTGATAATTCCGAGCTTGATGATATGATCCTCATCAAGTCCGACGGATTTCCCACCTATAATTTCGCAAATGTTGTTGATGATCATACAATGAACATCACTCATGTTGTCAGAGGCAATGAGTATATCTCTTCATCACCCAAGTATCAGAGGCTTTATGATGCGTTCGGATGGAAGAGCCCCGTGTACATCCATCTTCCTCTCATCACCGATGAGAACCATAAGAAGCTTTCCAAGAGAAGCGGACATTCTTCGTTTGAAGATCTTCTTGAGCAGGGATTCATCTCCGAAGCGATCGTTAACTACATCGCACTTCTCGGATGGTCACCCGAAGATAACAGAGAGATATTCTCACTCGATGAGCTTATCAAAGAATTTGATTATCACAGGATAAGCAAGTCGCCCGCAGTTTTCGATATCCAGAAGCTCAGATGGATGAACGGTGAATACCTTAAGGCTATGGACGATGAGAAGTTCTTCGAGATGGCTAAGCCTTATCTCGAGGCCGCACTTCCCCAGGGAATGGATATCAAAAAGGTTGCTTCCAAGGTTAAGACCAGGATCGAAGTATTCCCCGATATCGCCGAGCAGGTTGATTTCCTCAAAGCTGTTCCCGAATATTCGAACGAGCTTTATACGAATAAAAAGAATAAGATCGATGAGGCCGGTTCGCTTGCAGTCCTTAACGACGTACTCCCGATCCTTGAAGCTCAGGATGATTATTCCAACGATGCACTTTATGCGGCACTTCTTAAATATGCCGAGGAAAAGGGTTATAAGAATGGTTATGTTATGTGGCCTGTAAGAATAGCTCTTTCAGGAAAAGTGATGACTCCCGCAGGCGCGACCGAGATCCTTGAACTTCTCGGAAAAGAAGAGTCCGTTAAGAGAATCCAGGCTGCGATTGAAAAGTTATCATAAGCTGAATATGATCATAAAAAAAAAGAGAAGGCACCCTGCCTTCTCTTTTATATTGCTGCGAATAACTATTTTTTATCGCTGTTATCGTAATCGTCATCAAGCACGATCTTTTCATCGAATTCATCCGATGATCTCAGTTTCTTGATATTATGATAATTCATTATAATGACAAGTCCCAGAAGAGCTACGGCAACAACCAGAAGTACTACCAGAAGACCGAGGCTTATTCCCTTTTTCTCAGTGGGATTGTCGGGTGTAATATTCATCGGATCGCTGTCATTTGCATTGGCTGCCTGATCGACTGCTGTATCGGCAACGACCACTTCGACATCCGAAGGAGTGTCTGCGACTGTGTTATCGTTTGTTTCGATCACGGGTTCTTCGGTTTCCGTAACGGTGCCGTCATTTATTACAGGCTTGGGAGCATTTCCCGAATAATCCGAAAGACTTATTCCGTTTGCACCGAGTGCAACAACGTGGTCAAGGCTTATGAATTTGCCGGCATCATCAGCCCAGAGAACGGGTTTTACAAGAGCGTACTTTTCTTCATCCCAGGTCTTGAAATCATCTTTAACAAGACCGCCCGTATCACCTGAGTTTGCGTTGAAGCACCAGAAGGTGTGATGAAGGTTTTCTTTTCCGATAAGGTCCCTGATATACTCCATCCACTTGAGGTTGTCTCCCTGCATGAATCCGCCCCATTCTCCGATGAGTATGGGAGCGATGCCGTCCTCTTCGATATAGAGCCAGTAAGGATGCCATGCATCTTTATAAAGTGATTCGTATGTGAATCCGCCGGTGAACCAGGGTTGTTCATATACGAGCGGACCGTAATCGTGAGGAGAGTAGACGATCTGCCTGTTTCTTGATTCGCTTCCGAAATCAATGGGATAATCCTTGACTGCCATGAGGTTTCCGCCCCACCAGGTATTGTAGTAATCGGCATCGTTGGTGGAAGTGAAATTGTTGGATGAAGGATTCGTAGGATAGATCTGGATTCCTTCAATGACGATCAGCGCGTGAGGATTGATGTCGAGGATCGCATTTCCTGCTTTCTCGGCAACTCTTTTCCAGTTATTCTTATCATCGGAATTGTTCCAGATGGCATGAGTCTGTTCGCTTGCTTTTCCATGAGGCTCGTTTTTGAGGTCATATGCGATTATGGTATCGTAATTCTTGTATCTTTCGGCAAGCCATTTAAGAGCTTCGATATACTGATCCTCCGATATCTTATCGGTATACCATACAGGATGATTATGCCCCGATGCATCCGTGTTGGCTGAGTGGATATCGACCATAACCTTGATGCCGTTCTGCTCACAGAGGGTAAGGACATAGTCGAAGATCTCAAGTGAATTGAGTGAATTAAGATTGCCGTTATATGCGTGATTGTAATTTGCGGTGGGATAGCTGCCTTTCTTCCATTCAAGCAGAAGCTCGGCTGACATGGGTACACGAAGCAGATTGAATCCGTGATCGGCAATTGCTTTGACAGAGCTTTCAAGCTCGGCGTTCCAGAGTCCGTCGAAAAGGTTGGTTCCGGTATTGTAACCGAACCAGTTGCAACCGGTAAGCCATACTTCGTTGCCGTTCATATCGACGATCTTGGCACCGCTTGTTGTAAGCCAGTCATCACCTGCGGTTCCGTATGTGGATACGGCGGGAGATGAGAACTCCGGCTTGGAGGCATTGTTCTGATCGTTATTCTGATTGTTCTGGTTGTTGTTCTGGTTATTCGAATTATTATTGTTGTTATTGTTGGAATTGCCGCTGTAGGTACCCGAGCCGGATACGCTTACGACTTTGGCGCTGTTGATGCCTGATCCCGATACCTGGATGCCGACATTGGAATTGAATCCCCATGAATTGGCTCCGTCAGCCTTGACGGTAGCTGTGACCTGCTGGCCGTTTGCCGTATAGGTATCAAACCCCCAGCCCGAAGGGGAATTTACGTTGGCATTGAATTCCACGACTACTGTAATTGTCATGTATCCGTCGCATCCGGAAAGATCGAAAGAGATCTGTCCGCCGCTTCCCCAGAGGTTGGTGGATACATTTTTAGCTTCGGGAGTGCCCGCAGCATTTACATATCCGGTTCCTGTATAGGGAGATACGGATAATATGACCGTTATCAGGGCGAGCATTACGACTGCCGCTCTTTTTACATATTTAATGAAAAAACTCATAATGTTACGCTCCTTGTCTGAATCGTTAACATATATATTTTACTATCTATTAAAGTTATTGAAAAACGTAAATTTAACTAAAATTAATCAACGGATTTAAAAATCTGCTTGGTACATATTTCGAATTTCCGGTCTGTTTGATGTAACAGATTTCCAGATCGGATATCGCTCTTGTCATTGCCACATAGAATATACGCCGTTCTTCATTGACTGTATTTTCATCCGGCATTCTGCCGTGAGGGAAGTTCCCTTCGTTACAATCCGGAATTATCACCCTGCCGAATTCGAGACCTTTGGATGCGTGAACCGTCATCAGATTTACGGCTCCGCCGGTCCTTTCTTTTTTTCCTGCTTTCTTCAGATCATCTTCATATCTGTTCTTCAGTTCAAAAAAACTTTCTGCATCATCGGCCATTGATGAGATCTCAAGTGCTTTATCCATTACGCTTATGTATTCCGAAAGTTTTTTATCATCACCGGATGCAAGTGATCTAATGTATTTTTCGTATCCCATTTTTTTGTACAGATATGTAAGAGCATAAGAAGGTGTCAGGCCGGCCATGAACTTAAGATCTTTTTTAAGCTCACACAGTTTTTGATGTTTTGCAGCGACGTTTTTAATACCGGGATTAGTCTTTATTTTATCTATCACAGTATCAATACTGCCTTCGCTGCCTATAATGCATTCTTCGTTTATATAACGCTGAGGTCTGTTGATGACAGTTTTGAGATCGTTTTCATCCGCCGACCCCGACGCAAGTTTCATATATGAAATGATATCCCTCATTATAAAATGTTCGAAGCAGCTGTCCGTTTTCTCCCTGATTAGGTATGGAATCCCACGTGTGGTAAGGTATGAAGCAAAGCCCTGCATCTCGAGGTTTGTACGGAACAGCACGGCAGTCGAAACTGATTTATCTTCTATGACCTGAACCATATGCTCATATTCCGAAGTGCGATCATCAAATCCGCAGACTGTCACTGATCCGTTTTCTTTTTTTGACGAGATGAGATTTTTATGTATGCGGTCCTTACTTTCTTCGATGACAGCGAGCGAAGATCTGACGATCTGGTCCGTACTCCTGTAATTGGTATCAAGATGAAGGAGCTTCGCGTTCATTTCTTCCGTATATTTCTTAAGAATACCCGGCTGTGCTCCTCTGAAACCGTATATTGACTGGTCGTCATCACCCACGGCAAATACAGCAGTTTTTGATCCGGCAAGGAGTTTTATTGTTTCGTATTGTATGGGATTGATGTCCTGAAATTCATCTATAAGAATGCTTTTGAACCTGTTTTTCCACTTTCTTATAAAAGCTTTGTCTTTCATCAGAAGTTCTCTGCAGTCATACACCATATCATCGAAATCCATCTGTCCCGTTTTCTTTCTGATCGCTTCGTAATATGCGAACATATCGGGAAAACCCGATCTGCATTCTTCGGGAAGCAGTAGTGATGAATCATCACTGTTAAGGGTGTTTTTGTAATATGTAATTGCCGACAGCAGACTGCGGACCGATCCTTTTTGATCCGCTTCATATGATCTGCCCATGAATTTCCTTATCACTCCCGAGGCCATTTGAATCTTGTTCTTATCGAAGATAAGCTTGGGCGGATCGTTCCTTTTATATTCACTTATCATGTGATAAAAGACTGAATGAAATGTACCGAAATTGACGGGATAGAACCGGTCGGACATGCGGCCGAACCGTTTTTGCATGGAAAGAGCAGCATCCTTTGTGAATGTGATGACAAGTATCGAAGAAGGATCTGTCTGCATTTCTTCGATCAGATACAGAATTCTGGCAGTCATAGTATGCGTCTTGCCCGAACCCGGACCGGCAGCAAGAAGGAGATTGCCGTGATCATAAGTTACGGCAGCGTATTGCTGGTCGTTCAGACCTGTTTTATCGAACATAAAAAGCCTCCGGAAAAGAAGCCTTCTCCGGGGGCTTTAAAGTGGTCATATGATATCATATTTCTATAAAAATACAAAGGGTTTATAATCAAGAGGTCGACAGTTTTGTAAGGGGGACATTTATGAGTGATTCAAAAACCGAGGAACTCGGCGGTAAGAAGTTTTCAAAGACATCCATAATCATTGTTGTGGTTATCATATGGCTTCTTTTACTGACGGGTATATTTTTCCTTATATATTCCATTGTGATGAAGGCTTCAACTATCAGACTCTCCGATTATGAAGGCGATGTTACGATCTCAGCCGAATCCGGAAGAAATATTGAGCTTAAAAAGGACCAGAGGATATTCGGAGGCAGCGAGCTTAAGACCGGCAAGGAGAGTAAGGCCTGGGTTCTTCTCGATGAAGACCGTATGGTCACAGTAATGGAAAAGAGTACCGTCGGTTTTTATCAGAGCGGAAAAAGCATTGAACTGTCTCTTGAGAAGGGAGACCTGTTCTTTAATATCGCAAGGGATCTCGATGATGATGAATCTTTCGAGATAGCAACTTCGACCATGGTCATCGGTATCCGTGGAACCTCCGGCTATGTAAGGGAGAGCGAGGACGGTTATCCCGTACTTTATCTTACAAGCGGCAAGGTAATGGTATATGTAGAGGATCCCGATTCCGGTGAAGATGATCAGCGCAAGGTTAAAGCGGGTCAGAAGCTTACCGTTATCATGACGGACGACGGTCCCGAGATTATAGTAGAGGATATTACGGAGTATGATCTTCCTGAAGATGCATTGTTCGAGATAACGGGAGACGATGATCTTCTTGATGAGGTTGTCGGTGATGCCGGCTGGGATAAGGATATACTTCTGAATCTGAAAGAGGTTTATGATGGTCAGATAACCGGTGATGAAGGAGATTCCGAAACCGTTGTTGCTGAGGGCGCTGCTGCCGAAATAGTCGGAATCTGGCATCTTGATCCTGAATTATCCGAAAGCAACAATGTTGTCGAAAGGACACTGACCTTTAACGATGACCTGACAGGAAGCGCTTATTACGTTTACGAAGACAGTGTGGAAGAATTTGATTTTACCTGGAAATATATTGATGTTACCGCAATGGTAAGCATTGACTGCGAAGACGATATGCATGATGCCGGACTGTTTTATGAGGACGGAAGACTGTACTGGCTTTCAAACGTATTCTGCAAAGAAGGTACGGAAACCGCATCAGCTCCCGAAGAACCCGAATATGATCTCGTCGGCAGATATGAGCCTGTTCCCGGTCAGGATACAGATATATTGTATTTTGAGTTTTACAGTGATGGTACCGGTCTGGTTGAAACACTGGTAGGCGGAGGATACCATGACATACAGGTAGAGTGGTATACAACGGATGTTCTGAATCAGTATCATGCCAGGATTGCTCCCGCTCAGACCATTATCGGTCTGGAAAGATCGCGGTTTGATGTTGATGTAGATGCTGACGGATTAGATTTCTATGGTATCAGGTTTGTAAGGACTTAAATTGCCGATCTTGCTTTGTAATCCGATTATTTGGTTTTTGATCCCCGGTCCTGCGAAATATTATTCTTTTTACCGGAAATATTTCGCGGGATTTCGGGGGTATTTTATTGTCTGAAAATTGCCGTTTTTTCTTGTTAATAGTGCGAATTTGCGATATAATTTATGGGATTATGGAGTAGTTTGCGAATGAACAGGAACAGGTCTAATTATATATTTCCGCTGATCACCCAGGTGACCGCCGCCGGAGTGCGTTTCTGCCTTGAAACAAGCTCTTCGGATTGCGGTATCATCCTCTATGATCTTAAGTCCGGAGAAGAGCTTCGAAAGATTGCTTTTGAAAGCTCTGACCGCATTGGAAATCTCTATTGTAAGACCGTTCCGGACATTGATCCCGGCAAGACTTCGTATCTGTACTACATCGGCAAAAAGCTCATATCCGATAAAAGAGCTCTCAGACTTCTTTCGGGCGACCATTACGGTGAAGAACTTAAGGAGCCTTTGAAAGCACTTATCTATGATGAGGATTATGACTGGGAAGATGACAGTTTTCCCGCTCTTAAGTATGAAGACAGCTTCTGGTATCTTCTTCACGTAAGAGGATTTACCAGGTCAAAGAGCTCGGGAGTAAAAGGCAAGGGTACCTTCTCCGGGATGGCCGAAAAGCTCGATCATCTTCAGAGCATAGGTATTACTACCGTTGAACTTCAGCCGGCTTATGATTTCGAAGACTGGGATGAAGAAACAAAGAGGCTTAATTACTGGGGTTACAAACCGGGATTTTATTACGCTCCCAAAGCGGCGTATGCATATACGGGGGATCCCGTTCGTGAATTCAAGGATCTTGTAAAAGCACTTCATAAGAGGAATATGGAGATCTGCATGCAGTTTTATTTTGCGGAAGATTTCCCCGAAGCCGAGATACTTGAGATCCTTCGTTACTGGGTGGTCAATTTCCACGTCGATGCATTCCATCTCATGGGTATGAATATCCCTATGAGACTTGTTGCTTCCGATCCGATGCTTGCAGGCACGAAGATACTTTCCGATCATATTGAGAGCATCAATTTCGATAATATCAGAAAGCCCGGTGACAGGAGAGTTATCGGATACTATTCGGATGATTTCCGGTATCCGCTCAGGAAGCTTCTCAAGAGCGATGACGGACAGGTTTCCGATGTGCTTGCCCAGCTCCGTTCAAATCCCGAGGAATACGGACGTATCAATTTCTTTTCCAGCTACCGCGGATTCACCCTTATGGATATGGTCAGCTATGACCGTAAGCATAATGAGGAAAACGGCGAGGACGGCCGCGACGGAAGCGATTATAACTTCAGCTGGAACTGCGGCGAGGAAGGCCCTTCCAGGAAAAAGAAGGTGAAGGACCTCAGGGAAAAGCAGATCAGGAATGCGTATTCGCTCCTTATGCTCGGCGCCGGAACCCCGCTCATATTCATGGGTGACGAATTCGGCAATTCCCAGAAGGGTAACAATAATCCATACTGCATTGATTCCCAGGTGACCTGGCTTGACTGGAAGGATGAAGAGAAGAATTCGGGTCTTACATCTTTCTTAAGACAGCTGCATGATCTCCGCAAGAATCACAGCGTACTGCACTGTGACAAAGAGCTTTATATGACGGACACTTCGGGAACCGGATTCCCCGAGATAAGCTATCACTCCGATACCGCATGGAGAGTATCGGCCGAATACTATTCAAGATCCTTCGGGATAATGCTTTGCGAAAAAGACGGAAGGCTTTTGTACGCCGCCGTTAATATGAACTGGGAGAGCACCAAGCTTGCACTTCCCAGACCTCCCAAAGGCTTTGACTGGAATATGATCCTTTCGACAGATCCCGCACTTACGGATAAAAAGTCCGTAGCCTCCGATACCAAGAATGCATCCAGGGATCAGTTTGAGAAAGTAATACCCGGCAGGACCGTAGTCTTTTACGAGACGGTCAAAACGGAAATCAAGAAACCTGCCGCAGAGAAAGCAGTTAAATGAAACCTCCTTTTATTTCAAGATTCATAGGTCATTTCCTTACGATCACCAGGCATAAAATTCTTGTCTGTGAAGGATGTTTTAAGTCGGGACTTTATTTTCAGGGTATCGTGCATGACCTTTCAAAATATTCACCTTCGGAATTTCTTGTCGGGGTCAGATATTATCAGGGCACGAGAAGTCCCAACAATGCCGAACGTGAAGATAACGGCTATTCCGCGGCATGGCTTCATCACAAAGGCCGCAACAAGCATCATTACGAGTACTGGATAGATTACAATACCCGCGGTGAGGATCCCGATGAAGATGTGCTGATACCGGTTGAGATGCCTTACAGATATTTTGCCGAGATGGTGATCGACAGAATAGCCGCTTCGAAGGTTTATAAGGGTAAGGATTATACGGACGCATCACCGCTTGAGTATTTTAACAGCGGTATAGAGATGCTCCCCATGCATCCAAATACCAGAAGAGATCTTCTTAAATATCTGAAATTCCTTGCAAAATACGGCGAGGATAAAACATACAGGCTTATAAGACACCAAATGTCCAAAAGATACGGACATAGAATAGGAAAAGAGGACTAAATGGCAGGTTCTTCATTCGGAAGAATTTTCAGGATCACAACTTGGGGCGAGTCGCACGGCCCCGCACTCGGCTGCGTCATTGACGGATGCCCCGCGGGAATTGAGCTTTCCGAAAGCGATATCCAGCCTTATCTCGACAGAAGAAAACCGGGCAATGCCGCGGTTGCAACTGCGAGAAAAGAATCCGATACGGCGGAGATCCTTTCCGGAGTTTTCGAAGGAAAGACAACGGGCACCCCGATCAGTGTGATGATAAGGAATTCGGATCAGCATTCGAACGATTACGATGATCTGAAGGATATATACAGACCCGGACATGCGGATATGACATATGATGCCAAGTACGGTTTCAGGGATCACCGGGGCGGAGGCAGAAGCTCCGGAAGGGAAACGGCGGCAAGAGTCATCGCAGGTGCCGTGGCTGCCAAGGTACTCAAACAGCTGGGTATAACCGTTGAAGCTTATACAAGGGCGATAGGTCCGGTGGAAGCCGATCTCAGCGAATATTCCAGAAGCGCCGTACTTGCAAATGCGACAGCTATGCCGGACGTAACTGCAAATGCCAGAGCCCTTGAGTATATAGCCGATATGAAGAATAAATCCGATTCATGCGGCGGGGTTATGGAATGTATCATTAAGGGAGTTCCCGCAGGCGTCGGAGATCCGGTCTTCGATAAACTGGATGCACTTCTTGCACAGGCTGTAATGAGCATCGGTGCTGTCAAGGCCGTTGAGATAGGAGACGGAACACTTGCGGCGGCTTCTGTCGGAAGCAAGAACAACGATCAGTTCAAAGCCGGCAGCAAGGGCAGGATCTCCAAGAAGAGCAATCACGCAGGCGGTATTCTCGGCGGTATAAGCGATTCTTCGGATATCATCGTAAGAGCAAGCGTAAAGCCCACACCGTCGATCTCCAGAGCCCAGAAGACAGTCAATTCTTCCGGAGAAAATACCGAGATTGAGATACACGGGCGTCACGATCCGGTCATTGTACCGAGAGCCGTAGTGGTACTCGAAAGCATGTGTGCGGTGACCGTTTTGGACAGCTTAATGTACGGAGCAACATCCCGTATCGATAATCTTGTCGGCATTTACAATAAATAACCAGAGGTGGATATTATGGCTGAAGAAAATAAAAAAACAACAAAGGCAGCTTCGAAGGACAAGTATGTTGCGTATGTATCGACTTATACCATGGGAGATAACCACGGTATCAAAGTATACGACGTAAACATGGAAACGGGCCGCTTTACCGAAAAGGATGAAGTCGAGATCTCCAATTCTTCCTACATCACAACTTCACACAACGGCAAGTATCTCTATTCGATCACTGACCTTGGTGTTGAATCATACAAGATCGCAGAGGACGGAACCCTCGATCTTATAAACTTTGCTCCAATCAACGGTATGAGAGGCTGCTATCTAGCGACGGATTATACCGACAAGTATCTGATGGTTGCGGGATATCATGACGGAAAACTCACCGTACTCCATCTTAAGGATAACGGCGGTGTAGGTAAGATCACCGATGAAGTATTTCATAAGGGTCTCGGATCCATGGCTGACAGAAACTTCCGTCCCCATATCGCAAGTGCGAGAATGACCCATGACAACAGATATATCCTTGTTGCCGATCAGGGAATGGATCATGTCAACGTTTATGAACTCAACCATGATACCGGCAAGATCAAGCTTGTCGATATCATCAGATGCCAGCTTGAATCTTCACCCCGTCAGATAAAGCTTTCCAAGGACGGAAGATTTATCTATATCTGTCTTGAAGCGACCTGCAAGATAGATGTTTATGAATACACCTTTGACGGCAAGGCTCCCGTATTCGAGAAGATACAGACAGTTGATGTCGTCAAGCGTGAGAGCGGTGTAAATTCAGCGATTAGTGCTCTTTCATTTTCTACCGATTACAAGTACATCCTGACAACGATTGCCGGTGATAATTCCGTAGCAATCTTCTCAGCGGATCCCAATACCGGAATGCTTGAAAAGAAGCTTCTTCTTCCCGTATCCGGTGATTACCCTAAAGATGCCGAAATCCTTCCCGGCAATAAGTTCCTCGTATCACTCAATCATGAATCCAACGAGATGTCATTCTTCAAGCTTGATATTGAGAACGGAACCATGATCATGAACGGAGGGTTTGTAAAGGTCAATACGCCCAACTGTATCCTCATTCATAAATTGTGTTCCGATGACGAACGAGAGATTCTGGAGAATCAATGATAAATCAGACGAGAAAAGAACGTGTTTCTGCCGAGATAAGGAAGCGAGGCAGAAAGAATAAGACATACAGATTCTTTTCTCCGCTGATAAAGAGGGGATGGTTCTTTTGGATAGATCTGTGTGATTTCTGTGAAGAGCACATGCTGAAATTCGTTCTGCTGTGCACTTCGCTGCTTTGCTTTACCGCTTTCTGCAGTTTTTCTTTTCCCCTGTTTACCGGTTCGGTGACCAATCTCGGCATTATCGATTTCAGCGAACTTGATGAGTCAATCTCGCTTGCCGAGGAGGATTCCAACGTCATGACCGCCGATGAGGCGAGGATACTTTTCAGTGATGATTTCGCGGTCGGGGATTCCGAAGGTCTCGGAAGTATGGTCAGCACCAATTCCGAAGGACAGGAAGTCATTGCCATAGATACCGATGACATTCTCCAAGATATACTTGATCAGATACCTGAAGAGACGGTTACCGGTATATCTTCTTATGAAGAGACGGATCTTGACAGTCTTGTTTTTGAGAAGGATGACTGGAGGCTTATTCTGGTAAACAAACAGCATTCGGTCCCTTCCGATTATGATTTTCCTCTCGGAGATCTTACCGCAAATCTTCAGTGTGATGAGAGAGTCATCGATGATCTTGTTCTGATGCTCCGTGATGCCAGAAGCGCGGGAATGAACATCTGGATCGTTTCGCCTTACAGGTCCGGTGACAAACAGGAGAATCTTTTCAATTACGATCTCGGAAAGTATATGTCATCCGGCATGAATTATTTCGATGCATATCAGCTTGCGGCCGAAGCTGTTACGCTTCCCGGAACAAGCGAGCATCAGATAGGTCTTGCTTTTGATATCGTAAATAATGAATATGCCCATCTCGGCGAAGGATTTGGCGAGACCAAGGAAGGATTGTGGCTGGCCGAGAATTGCTATAAATATGGTTTCATACTCAGATATCCCAAGGATAAGGAATATATAACCACGATCGAATATGAACCCTGGCACTTCAGATATGTCGGCAGGGAAGCTGCGGCATATATGACTTTTAAGGGACTTACCCTTGAAGAATTCTGGGAGGAAGTATTTTGAGTTCGAATTTTAAGCTTATCAAAAAAGACGGAAATGCAAGAAGAGGAGAGCTGATCACCGTACACGGAACCGTTCAGACCCCTCTTTTTATGAATGTCGGAACCGTCGCTGCCATCAAGGGAGGAGTCAGTTCCGAGGATCTTGAGAATATAGGATGCCAGGTAGAGCTTTCGAATACATATCATCTTCACGTCCGTACGGGGGATGAACTCATCAAGAGATTCGGCGGACTGCACAGGTTTATGGACTGGAAGAGACCGATACTCACCGATTCCGGCGGGTTCCAGGTTTTCTCCCTTGCTACGATGAGAAAGATCAAGGAAGAGGGAGTCACTTTCAGAAGTCATATCGACGGGCATAAGATTTTCATGGGTCCCGAAGAGAGCATGAGGATCCAGAGTAATCTGGGATCGACCATTGCAATGGCTTTCGATGAATGTCCTCCTTCAAAAGCCGAAAGGGATTACGTTCTTTCTTCCGTGCAGCGCACCGAAAGATGGCTTGAAAGATGCAAGGCCGAAATGGAAAGGCTTAATCTGCTTGAAGATACCATCAATAAGGATCAGCTTCTCTTCGGTATTAACCAGGGTGCGGTTTTTAACGATATCCGTATTGAGAACGCAAAGAGGATATCGGAGCTTGACCTTCCCGGTTATGCCATCGGAGGACTTGCGGTCGGTGAGAGTCATGAGGAGATGTATGATGTTATCGATAATACCGCTCCCGTTCTTCCCGAAGACAAACCCAGATACCTTATGGGCGTGGGTACTCCGGCCAACATTCTCGAAGCCGTGGACAGAGGAATAGATATGTTCGACTGTGTATATCCTTCGAGGAACGGACGGCACGGACATCTCTATACGCATCACGGTAAGATCAACATCAATAATGCAAAATATGCCGAGGATGACAGACCCATAGAGGAAGGGTGCGGATGTCCCGCATGCAGGAGATATTCCAGAGCATACATACGTCACCTGCATAAAGCCGGTGAAATGCTCGGACTAAGGCTGTGTGTGCTCCACAATCTGTATTTCTACAATCATCTTATGGAAGAGATAAGGGATGCCATAGATGAAGGAAGATATAAAGAATTCAAGAATGCACTGATCGATGATCTTAACGGATCGGATTGATCCGAAAGGAGGGAATATCCATGAAGAAACATCTCATATCAATTGCCGCATTTTTACTTATCATTTTTTCTTTCGGTGTATTGAAGGTAAATGCCGCTCCCGTGAAAATGGCTGACGGACAGCTTTTTGATGCCACGTACTACGCACAGAACAATCCCGATGTTGTTGCCGCATTCGGAACCGATGCAAACTGGCTTTATCTTCATTATGTAGTCTGCGGAAAGGCTGAGGGAAGACTTCCCTATGCACCCGGCGCAGGCACTACCGGAACCACGTCCGGAGATTCATTCGATGCCGCATATTATGCCGCAAGATATCCCGATGTTGCCGCTGTTTTCGGAACAGATCCCACACTTCTTAAGATGCATTACGATCTTTGCGGAAAGGCTGAGGGAAGATTTCCAAATGCCGCTGCGGAAAACGGTGGGGCTTCAACCGCAGCCGTATCAGTTCCTACGGTTGCTGCATCCGGCGTTGAAATGCAGGTTCTCGATCTTGTAAATGCAGAACGAGCTAAATACGGTCTTGCACCTTTAGCCTGGGATTCCGTTAATCTCGGACCCGGTGCCGCAGTAAGAGCTCAGGAGATCTCCGTGTATTTTTCACATACAAGACCTGACGGAAGCAGCTGCTTTACCGCAGTTACCAATCCCGGAGCTCTCGGAGAAAACATTGCAGCAGGCCAGCGCTCACCCCAGGAGGTCATGAATTCCTGGATGAACAGTTCGGGTCACAGAGCCAATATCCTCAATGCACGTTATACCAGACTGGGTGTCGGATATTTCTATAATCCTTCGGCTCCTTACAGATATTACTGGGTACAGATGTTCTCGTCATAAATATTTTATTTGATACTTTGACGGATATCGTGTATCATCAGACATGTTGCGGGTATTAACGCAAACAGAAATTTATCGGAGGATTTATAAATGAACTTTTTGCTTCTTACAGCTGATGCTTCTAGCGATGCTACCGGATCCATTCTTTCAATGGTCCTTATATACGGTGTTCTGATCTTTGCTCTCTGGTTCTTCTTTATGAGACCCCAGAAGAAAGAGCAGAAGAAGACCCAGGAGATGCTCTCCACACTTGAGAACGGCGATATCGTATGCACCACTTCCGGATTCTACGGAACAATCATCGATATCCAGGACGATATGGTCATCGTTGAATTCGGTAATAACCGCAACTGCCGTATTCCCATGGAAAAGTCGGCTATCGCCAAGGTAGAAAAGCCCGGACAGGCTTCTTCATCCGATTCCGATTCCAAGAAATAAACAGCTGATGATCCTTTTAAGCCCTCAGGCGAATGCCCGGGGGCTTTTATCTTTTTACGGACTTAGGTTCAAAACGTCAGTGCCGGGATGAGCGCAGGAACTGTCCCCCTCATTCACCGGAACCGTCCCCCTCATTCACCTCATAAAAAAAGCATAAATTAAAGAAAAAGGATAAATACGCCCCTTGAATTTCACGTTTTTATAAGATAAATTAGAAATGTCGCATTTTTTGCGAAAAGGAGACGCTATGAAACTTAACATTGTATGTATTCCCGGTGACGGGATCGGTCCCGAGATAGTCGCTCAGGCCAAGAAAGTTCTTGAAAAGGTAGCATCCGTATACGGTCATGAGATGGTCTTCACCGATATCCTCATGGGCGGAGCTTCGATCGATGCGTGCGGCGAGCCCCTTACTCAGGAAGCTATTGATACAGCCAAGGCTGCCGATGCAGTGCTTATGGGATCCATCGGCGGAAATACCACGACAAGCCCCTGGTACAAGCTTCCTCCCGAGAAGAGACCCGAAGCGGGACTTCTTAAGATCAGAAAAGAGCTCGGACTCTTTGCCAATTTAAGACCCGCATATCTTTTCCCCGAGCTTGCGGATGCATGTCCTCTTGCAAGCGAGACCTCCGGCAAGGGATTTGATCTTCTCATCATGAGAGAGCTTACGGGCGGACTTTATTTCGGAGCAAGACATACCGAGGTTGTCGACGGACTCAGGACCGCCGTTGATACACTTACATATAATGAAGAAGAAATAAGAAGAATTGCCATCAAGGCATTCGAAGCCGCAAGGAAGAGAAAAAAGAAAGTCACTTCCGTAGATAAGGCCAATGTCCTTGATTCATCAAGACTCTGGAGAGCCGTTACCGCAGAAGTTGCCAAGGATTATCCCGATGTAGAGCTTGAAAATATGCTCGTGGACAACTGTGCAATGCAGCTCGTCAAGGATCCCGCACAGTTTGATGTGGTCCTTACCGAGAATATGTTCGGTGATATTCTTTCCGACGAAGCAAGTATGATAACCGGTTCGATCGGAATGCTTTCATCCGCATCACTTAATGAAACCAAGTTCGGACTCTATGAGCCCAGCCACGGTTCGGCTCCGGATATTGCCGGACAGGATATCGCCAATCCAATCGCAACCGTTCTATCCGCGGCAATGATGCTCAAGTTTTCTTTTGACCTGAATAAAGAAGGCGATGCCATCGAAGCTGCGGTAAAGCAGGTTCTTAAAGACGGTTTCAGGACCGGAGATATTTATTCCGAAGGTTGCACCAAGGTAGGATGTACTCAGATGGGTGATCTTATCTGCGAAAGGATCAAATAATTCAGTTCATACTGATCAAACAGTGTAGGAGAGGTAAATCAATGAGAAGTGATTCCGTAAAAGTCGGTGACGCACAGGCGCCCCACAGAAGTCTTTTTAATGCACTTGGAATGACAGAAGAAGAGAGAAAGCGTCCTCTGATCGGTATCGTTACATCATATAACGAGATCGTTCCCGGACATATGAATCTCGATAAGATCGCCGAAGCAGTTAAGCTCGGTGTTGCAATGGCCGGAGGTACTCCGGTTCTTTTCCCTGCGATCGCCGTATGCGACGGTATTGCAATGGGACATATCGGAATGAAGTACAGTCTTGTCACCAGAGACCTTATCGCAGACTCTACCGAGTGTATGGCCATGGCTCACGGTTTTGACGGACTCGTATGCATCCCCAACTGTGACAAGAACGTTCCCGGCCTTCTTATGGCAGCGGCACGTGTCAATATTCCCACCGTATTTGTTTCCGGCGGCCCCATGCTCGCAGGTCACGTACACGGTAAAAAGAGAAGCCTTTCTTCAATGTTCGAAGCAGTCGGTACATATGCCGCCGGCAACATGACCAAGGAAGAGCTTACCGAGTTCGAAGAGAAGGTCTGCCCCACATGCGGATCATGCTCGGGCATGTATACCGCAAACTCCATGAACTGCCTTACCGAAGCAATCGGTATGGGCCTTAAGGGAAACGGAACAATCCCCGCAGTTTATTCCGAGCGTATCAGACTTGCAAAGCATGCCGGAATGAAGATCATGGAACTCGTTGAAAAGAATATCCGTCCCAGGGACATCATGACCGATAAGGCATTCAAGAATGCTCTTACAGTTGATATGGCTCTCGGATGCTCAACCAATACCATGCTCCACATACCCGCTATCGCAAAAGAAGCAGGTGTTGAGCTCAACATGGAGATGGTCAACGAGCTTTCCGCAAAGACTCCCAACCTCTGCCATCTTGCACCCGCAGGTCCCACTTATATGGAAGACCTCAACGAAGCGGGCGGCGTATACGCGGTAATGAATGAGCTTTCCAAGAAGGGACTCATCGAAGAGGACTGCATGACGGCTAATGCAACAACCATCGGCGAGAATATAAAGAATTGCATCAACCGTGATCCCGAGGTAATCCGTCCCATCGACAATCCTTATATGGCTACAGGCGGAATCGCAGTACTTAAAGGTAACCTTGCTCCCGATACCGGTGTTGTAAAGCAGTCCGCAGTCGTTCCCGAGATGCTCGTACACGAAGGACCCGCGAGAGTATTTGATTGTGAAGAAGATGCTATCGCAGCCATCAAGGGCGGAAAGATCGTTGCAGGTGATGTTGTGGTCATCAGATATGAAGGACCTAAGGGCGGCCCCGGAATGAGAGAGATGCTCAATCCCACTTCCGCAATTGCCGGAATGGGTCTCGGATCATCCGTTGCTCTCATCACAGACGGAAGATTCTCAGGTGCATCCAGAGGCGCATCCATCGGACATGTATCACCCGAAGCTGCCGTCGGCGGACCTATCGCTCTTGTACAGGAAGGAGATATCATTTCCATCGATATTCCTAACAGAAAGCTTGATGTAAAGGTTTCCGATGAGGAGATGGCTAAGCGCCGCGAAGCATGGCAGCCCAGAGAGCCCAAGGTCAATACCGGATATCTTGCAAGATACAGAGAGCTCGTTACCAGCGGAAACCGCGGTGCAGTTCTTGAGATACCGAAGAAATGATCTTAACTTTAGATCTGAATTAATATGATTTAGGAGAATTACGAACCATGGAGATGAACGGATCAGAGATTGTAATAGCCTGTCTCAAGGAACAGGGAGTAGATACCGTATTCGGTTATCCCGGAGGAACCATACTTAATGTATATGATGCTCTTTACAAGCATCAGGATGAGATCAGGCACGTGCTTACAAGTCATGAACAGGGCGCGGCACATGCTGCCGACGGTTATGCCAGAGCAACCGGCAAGGTCGGTGTGGTCATGGCTACTTCAGGTCCCGGTGCCACCAATCTTGTAACCGGCATCGCGACCGCATATATGGATTCCGTTCCCCTTGTTGCGATCACCGCAAATGTTAATCTTCCCGCACTCGGTAAAGATTCTTTCCAGGAGATCGATATTGCCGGTGTTACCATGCCCATTACAAAGCATGGTTTCATTGTTAAGAATGTCAACGATCTTGCACCCACCATCCGCAAGGCATTCAAGATTGCGAAGACCGGACGTCCCGGCCCCGTGCTTGTTGATATCACCAAGGATGTTACCGCAGCCGTTACCGATTATGAACCCGTTAATCCCGCTGAACCCGAGAGACAGGTTTCATATAATGATAATGATCTTAACACTGTTGCCGAGATGCTCTGCAAGGCTAAGAAGCCTTTCATCTATGTTGGCGGCGGTGCTATTATTTCAGATGCTTCCGAAGAAGTTGCACAGCTTGCCGATCTGCTTGACGCACCCGTTTGCGATACGCTTATGGGTAAGGGTGCTTTTGACGGAAATTCCGACCGCTATACCGGAATGATCGGAATGCACGGAACCAAGGCTTCCAACCTCGGAGTGACCGAATGCGATCTTCTTGTTGCACTCGGCGCAAGATTCTCCGACAGAGTTACCGGCAATCCCAAGAAGTTTGCCGAAAATGCAAAGATCGTTCATATCGATGTCGATGCCGCTGAGATCAATAAGAATATCCGCGTGGATGCAAGCCTTGTAGGCGATCTCAAGAAGACTCTCAGTGCTCTTAATCCTCTTATCACAAAGCAGAATCACAACGAGTGGATGAGCCATATAGAAGAACTTAAGAAGAAGTATCCTCTCGGATATGACGACAGCCAGCTTTCATGCCCTTATATCATTTCCGAGCTTGACCGCATTACCGACGGAAAGGCTATCGTTACCACTGATGTAGGCCAGCATCAGATGTGGGCCGCACAGTATTATCATTACACCAAGCCCAGGACCTTCCTTTCATCCGGCGGTCTCGGAACAATGGGATACGGTCTCGGCGCATGTATCGGTGCACAGGTCGGACGTCCCGATGAGATCTGTGTAAACATCGCAGGTGACGGATGCTTCAGAATGAATATGAATGAGCTTGCCACCGCTTCAAGATACAACATCCCCATTATCGAGATCGTTATCAATAACCATGTTCTCGGAATGGTAAGACAGTGGCAGACTCTTTTCTACGGAAAGAGATACTCCCAGACGGTGCTCAATGATGCCGTTGATTTCTGCAAGGTTGCTGAAGGACTCGGCTGCAAGGCTATAAAGGTTACGAAGAAGGAAGAAGTGGCTAAGGCCCTTGAAGAGGCTATCGCCGCTAAGGCACCCGTTCTCATCGAGTGCATCATTCCCGAAGATGACAAGGTATTTCCGATGGTTCCCGCCGGAGCACCTTTAAGCGAAGTGTTTGATGCTAATGACATAAAGGAATGATCGTTCAATGTCCCGGGCTCCCAAGAATCTGAAAAAGTTTATTACCCTGATCTCGATCATTTTCGGTCTTTTGCTTCTTACGTATGTGGCGGTCTCGTTCTATTTCATGAACAGATTTCTGCCCAATACCTGGATCTACGGAGTTTATGCAACGGGCAGGACCGCGGATTCCGTAGCTGCCGAAGCCAATGCCAATATCAGATATCCCGATATAAAGATAGTCTGGGCAGACGGAAGCGAATCGGTCATCGATCCCGCTTCGGTGGATCTGAATGTCGATCTGAGCAAAGGTGTATATAACATCAAATCACGAGAGAATGCTTTTCTCTGGCCGAAAGCAATGCTTACTTCAGTGTATATAGGGGATGAGATCAATATAACCTATAACAGTGATAAGCTCAGGTCCGAATTTGAAAAGCTTGATCTTGTGCAAAAAGAAAGAAATGATACTCCGGTCTACAAGATAGTATTCGATAAAGAAACCGGATACGGAGTATTCGATAATCACTCGGACCGTGTAAATCTTGATCTTGTCCTTGCGGCACTCAACAGGAATATCTCGGAAGGGACCACGCTTTTAGTACTCGATGATTCCTATTATATGGATGAGCCGTATTCCAATTCGGAGAAAGCCGCTCAGGAAGAGTGGGAAGAGCTTTCAGGTTTCCTTACAACCGATCTTGTATATGATATGGGCGCCGAGAAGATTTCTTTTGATCCGCAGGTAATGAGCTTTCTGATCGTTTCGGAAAACGGCATGCCCGCTAAGGATGAAAACGGCGATTACATCATTGATGATGAGGCAGTTGAAAAGTGGATCGACGATCTGTGCGAGGCCTATGATACATACGGTCTGGACAGGCAGTTCAAGGCAACTAACGGCAAGACTGTTACGATCCCGGCTTTTTATTCTACTTACGGAACCGAGCTTGACCGTAATGCCGAGCTGAAGTTTCTGAAGGATATGATCCACTCCGATGCGATAAGGGACGGAGAACCCGATGTGCATATCCCCAGGTATATCCATGAAGCAACCTTCAGGGGATTGAACGATATCGGTGATACATATGTCGAAGTCGATCTTTCGGATCAGTATATGTATTACTACAAAGACGGACAGCTCATTCTTGAGACGGATATTGTATCCGGAGATATCCCCAAGGGATGGACGACTCCGAGAGGAGTATTTGCGATAAGCGGCAAATATACCGATACATATCTGTACGGAAGAGACTATATAGATTTTGTTTCTTATTGGATGCCCTATTTCCGAGGCTACGGATTGCATGATTCGGACTGGAGGGATGAATGGGGCGGCGATATCTATACTTATGACGGTTCCCACGGCTGTATCAATATGTGCAAGGATGCGGCAAGAACGGTCTATGAGAATATAGAGATAGGAACACCTGTCGTCGTTTATGATTATTAGTTGACTTAAGGCTCTAAAAAGAATATTTTAAAGAAGTTAATATTTTTTCCACATTAGGAGGTTAAAAAATGTCAAGAGTTTATAATTTCTCGGCGGGACCTGCAGTATTACCTGAAGAGGTTCTCAAAGAAGCAGCAGAAGAGATGATGGATTATAAGGGATCCGGTCAGTCCGTTATGGAGATGAGTCACAGATCCAAGGTTTACGATACCATCATTAAAGAAGCTGAAGCAGATCTCAGGGAGCTTATGAATATTCCTGACAATTACAAGGTTCTCTTCCTTCAGGGCGGAGCTTCACAGTTCTTCGCAGAAGTTCCCATGAATATGATGAAGAATAAGAAAGCCGGATATATCATCACCGGACAGTGGGCTAAGAAGGCATATCAGGAAGCTAAGATCTACGGTGAAGCTGTTGAGCTTGCTTCATCCGCTGACAAGACCTTCAGCTATATTCCCGACTGCTCCGATCTTCCCATCACCGATGATATGGATTACGTATACATCTGTGAGAACAACACCATCTACGGAACCAAGTATAAGACTCTTCCCAACACCAAGGGCAAGATCCTTGTTTCCGATGTTTCATCCTGTTTCCTTTCCGAGCCCGTTGATGTGACCAAGTACGGCGTAATCTACGGCGGTGTTCAGAAGAACGTTGGACCTGCAGGATGCGTTATCGCCATCATCAGAGAGGATCTCATCACCGACGAGTGCCTTCCCGGAACTCCCACCATGCTCAAGTGGAAGACCCAGGCAGACAACGATTCCCTTTACAACACTCCTCCCTGCTACACCATCTACATCTGCGGCAAGGTATTCAAGTGGCTCAAGAAGATGGGCGGACTTGAGGAGATGAAGAAGAGAAACGAAGAGAAGGCCAAGATCCTTTATGATTTCCTTGATTCTTCCAAGCTTTTCAAGGGAACCGTCGTAAAGGAAGACAGATCTCTTATGAACGTTCCTTTTGTTACCGGTAACGAAGAGCTTGACGCCAAGTTCGTCAAGGAAGCAACCGAGGCAGGTTTCGTTAACCTTAAGGGTCACAGAACCGTCGGCGGTATGAGAGCTTCCATCTACAACGCCATGCCTAAAGAGGGTGTTGAGAAGCTTGTTGAGTTCATGAAGAAATTTGAAGCCGAGAACGCTTGATCGGCTTATTGAAAGGAGTTTTTCATGTTTAAGATCAATTGCCTTAATCCCATTTCACAGGTCGGTCTTGCCGATCTGACCGGTGATTTCCATATTACCGATAAGGTAGACGAAGCAGAGGGTATCCTTGTAAGAAGCGCTTCCATGCATGAGATGGAGCTTCCCGACAATCTTCTTGCCGTAGCAAGAGCAGGTGCCGGAGTCAACAATATCCCTCTTGATAAGTGCGCAGAGAAGGGTATCGTTGTTTTCAATACCCCCGGTGCAAACGCTAACGGCGTTAAAGAGCTCGTCCTTGCCGGCATGCTCCTTGCAGCCAGAGATATCGTAGGCGGTATCGAGTGGATCAAGGAAAATGCATCCGATGCGGATATTGCCAAGACTGCAGAGAAGCAGAAGAAGAACTACGCAGGAACCGAGATCGCAGGCAAGAAGCTCGGTGTCATCGGACTCGGTGCCATCGGCGTTAAGGTTGCAAATGCAGCTATCCATCTCGGAATGGAAGTTTACGGATACGATCCTTATCTTTCCGTAAATGCAGCATGGAACCTTTCCAGAAATGTAAAGCATGTTGAGAAGGTAGAAGAGATCTATAAGGAGTGCGATTACATCACCATCCATGTTCCCCTTCTTGATTCAACAAAGGGAACCATCAACCGTGAAGCTATCTCCCAGATGAAGGACGGCGTTGTCGTCATCAACTATGCAAGAGATCTTCTTGTTTCCGAGACCGATATGCTTGAGGCTCTCAAGAACGGCAAGGTAGCAAGATATGTATCCGATTTCCCCAATGCAACCACCGCAGGCCAGCCCGGAGTCATCCTTACTCCCCATCTCGGAGCAAGTACCGAAGAGTCCGAGGATAACTGTGCTAAGATGGCTGTTGCCGAGATCATGGATTATCTCAACAACGGAAACATCAAGAATTCCGTTAACTATCCCGCTATAGACATGGGACCCTGCGACAATAAGGGAAGAGTTGAAGTATTCCACAAGAACCAGGCTAACATGATCACCCAGTTCACCGCAGTTATCGGTGCTGAGAAGATCAACATCTCCGATATGATGAACAAGTCAAGAGGAGATTATGCCGTAACACTTCTCGATCTTGATGATGTACCTACCGAGTCTCTCGTTGAGAAGCTCGCTGCAGCTGAAGGCGTTATCAGAGTAAGAGTCGTAAAGGGCTAAGACGAAATAATAAGAAAGAGTCAGGAGAAAACTTCTCCTGACTCTGTTTTTTTGCTGCAGGACCCGCAGAGCAATAAAAAAGTCAGGAGATTTTTCTCCTGACTCTTGATTCATTTCTTGTCGTCGTCTTCGATGTCCTTGAGCGATTCCTGAAGCTTATTCTCCATTTCCATTGCGAACTCGCTTGCAAGATCCATATATTCTATAAAGACATCGCTAAGGGATTTATCCTGCTCCTCACCGATCTTCTTCATTATCGGGGTGAGCTTATCGAGCTGATAGGATATCGGTGTTTTCTGAGGATCGATGTCCGGCATTACCTCATTGGCATAGTCGTTGATCCTTTTGAGCATTTCGCGTTGTTCGGCAGTCATTTTTATCCCCCCGTCTTTTTTGATATTATAGCACAGCCTTTTGCTTGTTTGAACATTTTATTGATGATAAAATAAATAGGTCTTTGAAATCCGCTTTCCTGCGGATAAATCTAATCGAAAGGTGATCTGATCAATGGCTGATGTAAGACCTTTTAACGCGTACAGACCCAAGAAAGGTATGGAGAGCGTTATCGCAGCACTTCCCTATGATGTTTATAACCGCAGTGAGAGCTGCGAGATAGTTAAGGAAAACCCGGAGAGTTTTCTTGCCATCGACAGGGCAGAAACCCAGTTTTCCGATGATGTGGATACCTATGATCCCAGAGTATATCAAAAGGCCGCAGATATGATCCGCGAAAGGATCGCGGACGGACGCTTTGTAGAGGATTCGGGAGATCCCGGATATTATCTTTATGAGCTTACAATGGACGGCCGTTCTCAGACCGGTATTGTTGCTTGTGCTTCGATCGATGATTATCAGAGCGGTGTCATCAAAAAGCATGAGAATACCCGTGCCGACAAAGAGCAGGACAGGATCAATCATGTTGATGTCACAGGTTTCCAGACCGGCCCCATCTTCCTGGCATACAGGAAGAACGAGATCCTTTCAGCGATAATAGCCGCCGTAAAGAAGGGTGAGCCCGATTGTGACTTTACATCCGAAGACGGAATCAGACACAGAGTCTTTTCCGTAAAGGACAGCGAAAAGGTTGAAGCGATCAGACTGGCTTTCTCCGACATGGACTCCCTCTATATCGCCGACGGACATCACAGATGTGCAAGCGCTGTCAAAGTCGGTCTTAAGAGAAGAGAGGAAAATCCCGGATATACCGGAGATGAGGAATTCAATTATTTCCTCAGTGTCATCTTCCCCGGCGATGAGCTTAAGATTCTTGATTATAACAGAGTGGTAAAGGATCTTAACGGTCTTACCGATGTACAGTTCTTCAATGAGGTCATTGAAAGATTTGAGGTCTGCGATGCGAAGAAGCTTTATTCTCCCGAGGATAAGGGCCTGTTCGGCATGTATTTTGACGGAAAATGGTATAAGCTCCGTGCTCATCATGATATAAAGTCCGACGATCCCGTAAAGGGACTCGATGTTTCGGTGCTTCAGGACGGATTGCTGGGACCCGTGCTCGGCATTGGTGATCCCCGTACCGACAAGAGGATAGATTTTGTCGGCGGTATCCGCGGACTTAAGGAACTCGAAAAGAGATGCAACGAAGATATGAAAGTAGCTTTTTCGATGTTCCCCACTTCGATAGAAGAGCTTTTCAATGTTGCGGATCAGGGACTTTTAATGCCCCCGAAGTCAACATGGTTCGAGCCAAAGCTCAGGAGCGGTCTTTTCCTGCACAAGATCGATTGATCATTTTTTCTCAGGGGGATTTTTAAATGAACAAGAGATTATATAAGCTTATGGACTGGGCGTTCATAGAGGAGGTCATTTACTCCGAATGTTCCCATCCTCAGGATCTTCTCGGACCACATGCCAAGGGACAGACAACACTTCTCCAGGCATATTTCCCGGGTTCCGATTCTGTTGTCGTAAGATGGAAGGATCGTGGCGAGACCGGAGATTTCTGTGAGACCAAAATGGAAGTTGCCGATGACGACGGCTTCTATGCACAGCTTCTTCCCACGAAGGATCCCGGCCCCTATACATATATCGTCACCTATGAAAAGAGACAGGAAGACGGACGCACTCTCAAAAAGAAAGTCTTAAGATGCGGTGATCCTTACAGACATAAGGATATACTCAAAGAATCAGATATCCGTAAGATAACCGAAGGTACCTGCACGGATGCTTCCGATATCCTCGGTGCAAAGCCCATGACACTTGACGGTGAGGAAGGTACTCTTTTTGCCGTTTATGCACCCTCTGCAATGAGGATCAGTGTCATCGGTGATTTCAATTCATGGGACGGCCGCATCCATCAGATGTGCAAAAGAGGCGAACTCGGTGTTTTCGAGCTGTTTATCCCGGGTGTCAGGGAAGGCGACAGATATCAGTTTGAGATAAAATTCCGTAATTATGAGATTCACAGATCATCCGATCCTTTTGCTGCGGAAATAAGTGCCGACAATGGATTTATTTCCGTTGTCGGAAAGGCGTCATCCGTATCTGTCAAACCCTTACCTGTTAAGGGGATCAATAAGGATACCGCCCTCAGTATCTATCAGGCCGATCCTTATAAGTTCATATCCGGCGATTCCTCGGCATTCGTTAATATGAGCAGAGAGCTTTCCGCAATCTGTCAGGAATGCGGATATACGCATGTATGCATCGGTAATATTCTTTCTTCCTCCGTCAGATCTACGGATAAGACAATTTCATATTTTGCGGTTGATCCCCGTCTCGGAACCGGGGATGAATTTGCGGGACTTGTTAAAACTCTTCATGATGCCGGAGTGGGCGTTGTTCTAGACTGGGTTCCTTCATATTTTGCTTTGGAAGAAGGAGGTATGTACAGATTCGACGGAACCGGTCTTTTTGAGCATTTTGATCCCAGACAGGGCATCGCTTATGATATCGATGCGGGCCTTTTCAATTATTCAAGCAGCTTTGTCGGTAATTTCCTGATGTCATCCGGATTCGGTCTTGTAAAGCGTTTCGGTATAGACGGCATCAGATTTATCGGTATCGCAAGAATGCTTTACCTTGATTACAGTAAGAGCGAATGGGTTCCCAATATCTACGGCGGCAATGAGAATATTGATGCCATTGCGTTCATTAAGAAGTTCAACAGCGAGATACGAAAAAAGTACCCGGGCATCCTCCTTATTGCCGAGGATTCCTCACTTCATCCCGGAATAACCGATCCCGTATCCGCGGACGGATTCGGCTTTGACTATAAATGGAACGAAGTATTCTTTGACGATTACAGGAACTTCATCGGAATGGATCCTCTTTTCAGAGGACCCAATCTTCACTGCATTGCCGATGCTTTTACCTACGCATTTGTGGATGACTATATCCTTCCCTTTGCGGGAAAAGAAAAAACCGCTGAAGTAGGTCCGATCAGCGAACTGCTTCCCGGAGATAAAGACGCCGTAGAATCCCAGATCAGGCTTTCACTCGGTTATCTGTACACCCATCCGGGCAAAAAGCTTCTCGGTGATATGTTCGATACATCATATTCAAAGATCCTGTCCGACCTCAATAAGCTTTATGAGACGGAACCCGCCCTCAGGACTGCCGAGTCCGATCCCGAATGTTTCGAATGGCTCAGCAATATGAACGAAGAGCAGTGCTGCATAGCTTATGTGAGAAAGACAGATGATCCCGAGGATATGCTTGTCGTTATCGCCAATTTCTCGGGAATTGAGCAGAATTTCCAGACCGGTGTCCCTTATGAGGGCAAATACAAGGAGATCTTCACTACGGATGATAAGGCTTACGGCGGAACTTCTTCCGTATCGAGGACCGTAAGGAAAGCAACGGATAAGAGGCTTGACGGAAGGACTCAGTCGATATCCGTAAAGATCCGCCCCTTGAGCATGATCATCATGAAATTCATACCTTACACGGAAGCCGAACTTGAAAAGGTGATCGAGCAGAGGATAAGGAATTATACTCCGATCAAAAAGAGTAAGAAGTGACTTGATTTTTGAATACTCAGTCTATATAATCAAAAAGTCGTCTTGATATGGGCGGAAAGCATATTGTTTTCCCCCGTTCGCCGGAATGGCTCAGTTGGTAGAGCGAGGCATTCGTAATGCCTAGGTCAGGGGTTCGAGTCCCCTTTCCGGCTTTAACGTCCGAGATCCTGAATGTGATCTCGGACTTTTTTTGCTTTTAAATAATTTAGCAAATTTTAACATATTTATGTTTATATATTTGTTGACAATAGAGGAGATTTTTTAGAAAATAGATTGAATAATTATATTTTTGAAAGGGATATCTATGGCACAGTTATGGGGCGGCAGGTTTACCAAGCCTACTGACGAAAAAGTATATGCTTTTAACGCATCCATCGGATTCGATAAAAGGATGCTTAAACAGGATGTGTGCGGCAGCATCGCACATGCCTCCATGCTTGCTGCTCAGGGTATCATTTCAGCCGAAGACGGCAGGAAGATAGAAGAAGGTCTTAAGGGTATCTATGAGGATGTCTGCTCCGGAGCTCTTGAGATAAGCGATAAATACGAAGACGTTCATTCTTTTTGCGAAGCTGTCCTCACCGATAGGATCGGCGATGCCGGAAAAAGACTGCATACCGGAAGGAGCAGGAACGATCAGGTAGCCCTCGATATGAGGATGTATGTAAGAGGCGAGGTTTGCCAGGCGGATGCGCTTCTTCAAAAGCTTTTGGAGACCATCCTTGATATCATGAAGGCCAATGTTTCGACATACATGCCGGGATTCACACATCTTCAGAAGGCACAGCCCGTTACACTGGCTCACCATATGGGTGCCTATTTCGAGATGTTCGCACGTGACAGGAAGAGACTTGCCGACATCTATAAGAGGATGAATGAGTGTCCCCTCGGCGCAGGAGCGCTTGCCGGTACGACATATCCCCTGGACAGGGAATTTACAGCTAAGAAGCTCGGATTCGACCGTGCGACCGCAAATTCCATGGATTCCGTATCCGACAGGGATTATCTTATCGAATTCCTTGATGCTCTTTCGATCATCATGATGCATATGTCCAGATCGTGTGAAGAGATAATCACCTGGAATACCAATGAGTACAGGTTTGTAGAGATCGACGATGCATATTCGACCGGATCGAGCATAATGCCCCAGAAGAAGAATCCCGATATCGCGGAACTCATCAGGGGTAAGACAGGAAGGGTATACGGAAGTCTTATGGGACTTCTTACCACCATGAAGGGACTTCCTCTTGCATATAACAAGGACATGCAGGAAGACAAGGAAGGTGCATTCGATGCAATGGATACCGCTTGCAGCTGTATCGACCTGTATGAGGGAATGCTCCGCAGCATGAAGTTCAATGAGGACATCATGGAAAAGAGTGCCGCCGGCGGATTTACCAATGCAACCGATGCCGCAGATTATCTGGTCGGCAAGGGAATGCCTTTCAGGGATGCACATACGGTTATCGGAAAGATGGTGCTCGAATGCATCGATAAAGGAATCACCATCGATGAGATGAGTCTTGAAGATCTTAAGAAACTGTCCGATGTGATAGAAGAAGACTTTTACGAAGCCGTAAGCATTAAGACATGTGTGCTCAAAAGATCCACAAAGGGTGCGCCCGGTCCCGATGCGATGGCAGAAGAGATCGTTTCTTGTGAGAAATTCATTAAAGATAACGCGGTTTTAAATGATCCGCTTGATGATTTTTTGAAGTGATTTTGGAGGAGATATTATGAGCGAAAAATTAAGAGTAGGTATACTTGGCGGAACGGGCATGGTAGGACAGAGATTTATTTCTCTTCTCGAGAACCATCCCTGGTTTGAGGTTAAGGTGATCGCGGCATCACCCCGCAGCGCAGGCAAGACTTATGAAGAAGCTATCGGTGACAGATGGAAGATGCAGACTCCCATGCCCGAAGCTGTTAAGAATATCGTTGTAAAGGACGTTTCGAACGTAGAAGAGGTCGTTAAGGATATCGACTTTGTATTCAGTGCGGTCGATATGACCAAGGATGAGATCAAGGCGATCGAAGAGAAGTACGCCAAGGCCGAGATCCCCGTTGTGTCCAATAACAGCGCACACCGCTGGACGCCCGATGTTCCCATGATCGTTCCGGAGATCAACGCTTCACATATTGATGTGATCGAATATCAGAAGAAGAGACTCGGAACTTCCAGAGGATTCATCGCCGTTAAGCCCAATTGTTCGATCCAGTCCTATGCTCCCGTGCTTACCGCATGGAAGGAATTCGAGCCTACGCAGGTTGTTGTATCCACCTATCAGGCTATCTCCGGTGCCGGCAAGACCTTCAAGGACTGGCCCGAGATGATCGAGAATGTAATCCCTTATATCGGCGGAGAAGAGGAAAAGAGTGAGAAGGAGCCCCTCAGACTCTGGGGTGATATAGAGAACGGCGTCATCGTTCCCGCAAAGGCTCCCCTTATTACTTCACAGTGCATAAGAGTCCCTGTACTTAACGGACATACCGCTTCCGTATTCGTAAACCTTGCGAAGAAGGTATCCAAGGAAGAGCTCATCGAGAAGATGGTCTCATTCTCCGGCGAGCCTCAGAAGCTCGGACTTCCCAGTGCTCCGAAGCAGTTCATCCAGTATCTTGAAGAGGACAACAGACCTCAGGTAAAGCTTGATGTTGACTATGAGAACGGAATGGGCATCAGCATCGGAAGACTTCGTGAAGATACCATTTTCGACTGGAAGTTCGTAGGACTTTCACACAATACCGTAAGAGGCGCTGCCGGCGGTGCGGTTCTCTGCGCTGAGCTTCTTAAGGCTAAGGGCTATATCGGCTCAAAATAATAACTTGTTCTTGAAAGGATATAATGGACAACACTTTTCAACTCGATCTTTTAAAAGCTCAGAACGAAAGCCTTGCGAAGAGTGAGCATATCTACAGGATGGTATGCGAATCTTCCGATTACGGATTTATCTACCAGTCCCTTGACAGCGATGATCTTCTTACCTTCGGTTCCTTTGAGAACATGTTCGGTATGAAGCTCTATCGCGTCAAGGACTTGGATGTTTTGCTTGAGAAGATCTGTGAAGAGGACAGGAATACATTCCTCCAGAATTTATATCCCGAGAAGAACAACGAGAAATTTGCCACATGTGAATTCAGATCCGAGGATGAACATACCTGGTACCGTATCATAACCAGGATCGAAAAGAACGAGGAATCATCCGATAAGATCGTTACATTCATGAACATAACCAAAGAGAAGGCTACCAATTCGGATCTTCTCTATATGGCTTATTACGATACGATGACCGGTATCTATAACCGTAACTATTTCGTATCGCTTCTTACCGAATTTCTCACCAGAGCGGATAAGGAAGGATACAAGGTTTCCATCCTTATGATCGACATAGATGATTTCAAGAAGATCAATGATGTCCAGGGAATCATCATAGGTGATGAACTTCTTCAGCAGGTCGGATCATATCTCAAAGGCACCATGGTCAAGGACCGTGTCATCTGCTGTCATATCAACAATGATATCTTCTGCGTTGCGATCTATGATTCCACCGGAAGCTTTTCCGTAGATAAGTATTACAGGGAATTGAAGAAGAGATTTGCAGACGGCTTCACCATGAGTACCGGTCTAGAGATCGATCTTACCGCGAGCGTCGGTGTTGCCGAATTCCCCGAAGCCGGAAATTCCGCTCTCGATCTCATCAACTGCGCGGATATCGTTGTATATAACTGCAAAAAGAACGGCAAGAATTCGCTTCAGTATTTCGAGGCTCCTATCCTCGATGATTTCCTTAAGAATGTAGATATTGAAAACAAGCTCAAGGAAGCTGCTTTCAATAATAATTTCATTATGTATTTCCAGCCTCAGTATCATGCCAAGACAAGGAAGCTCAGAGGCGTGGAATCTCTTATCAGATGGAAGGATGATGACGGCAATATGATCCCTCCTTCCGTTTTCATACCCATTGCCGAGAGAAACGGCCTCATTGTCTCCATCGGTAAATTTGTAGTATCAGAATCTCTCAGACAGTACAAGAAATGGTGTGATTATTATGACATCCATTTCAAACTGTCCATCAACATATCGGCTCTTCAGTACAAGCGCGAAGATTTCGTCGATACGATCATGGAACTTATTGTTGAGAACAATGTCCAGCCTTCCGATGTGGAACTCGAGATCACAGAGAGCATCCTCATCGATGACTTTGATTCCGTTACCGCTAAGCTTACTACGCTCAGAAATCACGGTGTAAGCATTTCGCTTGATGATTTCGGAACCGGCTATTCGTCTCTTTCTTACCTTAAGAAATTCCCCATCGATACTCTTAAGGTTGATAAGAGCTTCATAGATACAATTCTTGATGACGCATCCACCAGGATAATCACCGAATCAATTCTCAATATGTCACATGCGATGGGATTTGAGACCGTTGCCGAAGGCGTTGAGAATGAGAGACAGTTCAATTATCTTGCATGCGCGGGCTGTGATGTCATTCAGGGATTTTATCTCGGAAAGCCCCTTCCCGCCGAAAAGGTGGATGAGCTTCTCTGTCATATGAAAAGATAAAGGATCTTCAATTGTCTAAGAATCTCTACATAACCGAAAAACCAAGTGTTGCTGCCCAGTTCTCCCAGGCTCTGCATGAAAACATGCGTAAAGGAGACGGTTTCTTTGAGGGCGAAAACAGTGTCATCACCTGGTGCGTCGGTCATCTGGTTTCGATGAGTTACCCCGAAGAATATGATCCTGCCCTGAAATTATGGAGGTATGACACCATACCTTTTATTCCCGATGAATACAAATATCAGGTTATCGATAATGTAAAAAAGCAGTTCGGGATCGTAAAAAATCTCCTTAACCGGGACGATGTTGCATGCATCTATATCTGTACCGACTCGGGACGTGAGGGAGAATATATCTACAGACTGGTCGATATGGAAGCCGGTGTTCCCGCAGACAAGCCCAGGAAGAGAGTATGGATCGATTCCCAGACCGAAGAAGAGATAGCCAGGGGCATCAGGGAAGCCAAGGACTGGTCATTCTATGATAATCTTTCTGATGCAGCATATTTAAGAGCCCAGGAAGATTACCTTATGGGTATCAATTTCACAAGGGCGCTTACTCTCAAATATTCCAGGAAATGTGCCGGACTTCTCGGACTTGACAGGCTTACCGTTACCGTAGGACGCGTTATGACTTGCGTACTCGGCATAGTTGTCAGGCGTGAACAGGAGATAAGGAATTTCGTCAAGACTCCTTTCTACAAAGTAATCATGAAGGGAGGCATAGGCGATGTCCCCGCAGATCTTACCTGGAAGGTTTTCGATTCCTCGGATTATTTCGCTTCCCCTCTTTTATACAAGGATAACGGATTTAAGGAAAGAGCGGCTGCGGAGAAGCTGATAGGAGAACTTAAAGCTCTTCCCGAACAGATCGCGGAAGTCAGGGAAGTATCAAGAAAGACCGAGAAAAAGAATCCTCCCCTGCTTTTCAATCTGGCGGAGCTTCAGAACGTATGCTCCAAGCTGTTTAAGATATCTCCTTCGGATACGCTGAATATTGCACAGGAGCTTTACGAGAAAAAACTGACCACCTATCCCAGAACCGATGCCAGGGTATTGTCCTCTGCCGTTTGTAAAGAGATAGGCAAGAACATAAACGGATTAAAGGGATATTCAAAAGTCAGTGCGGAAGCAGCCGAAGTTCTTGCCGGCGATGCATGGAAGAATATCGCCAAGACAAAATATTGCAATGATAAAGCGATCACCGATCACTATGCGATAATTCCCACGGGCCAGGGCCTCGGAAATCTTGGCAGTCTGAGCAAGCTTTCCGCCGATGTTTATGAACTCATCTGCAGAAGATTCCTTTCAGTTTTTTATCCGCCCGCGGTCTATAAGAAAACACTTATTACCGCCTTTCAGGGAAAAGAAGGATTTACCGCATCCTACAAGGTGCTTGAAGATGAAGGCTATATGAAGGCCTTTACCTGTTCCTTCCAGAATAAGGATGAAGAAAACGGAACAAAGTCCGATGATTCCGAAAACCGGGATAATCCCGATAATGCTAAGAATCCGGAAACCGCTGAAGAAGGTGATGAAGATCAGACTGCGGATGATGCACTTAAGAAAGCACTCGAAACTCTGAAGAAAGGTGACACCATAAGCGTTCTGAATCATGAGATCAAGGAAGGCGAGACCGCACCTCCCAAGAGATACACATCGGGAAGCATAATCCTTACAATGGAAAATGCCGGCCAGTTCATAGAAGACGAAGAACTCAGGGCACAGATAAAGGGAAGCGGAATAGGTACTTCCGCGACCAGGGCCGAGATACTTACCAAGCTTCAGACGATAGGGTATCTCAACCTGAATAAAAAGACACAGATCATAACTCCCACAATCCTGGGAGAGATGATATATTATATAGTTAACGGTTCGATTCCGGCGCTTCTTGATGCCAAGCTTACGGCAAGCTGGGAAAAAGGACTGTCCGGTGTTGCGGACGGCTCCATCACTTCTTCGGATTATAAAGAGAAGCTCGGCAGGTTTGTAAAGGACAAGACCAATGAGGTCAAATCCAAGAATAACGCCGACGGTCTCGATGCCGTATATAACCATATAAGCGGTTATTACAAAAAGAGCGAAAGCGGGAAGGGCAGGAAATGAGCGACCTTATAAAGATCACGGATCTCTACGATCTGAACGAAACAATAGCTTCCGATTATCTTAAGGGATTTGAATATCCCTGGCAGGCACTAGCCGGCATCAAGGCATTTATTCTTGAACTCGGCAAAAGCCTTCCGGCTGACAGATTTGAAAAAAGAGGAGAAGACATCTGGGTTGCAAAGAGTGCCAAGGTTGCTCCCACGGCATGCCTCAACGGACCTCTTATCATCGATGAGGATGCCGAGGTAAGGCATTGTGCATTCATCCGAGGTTCCGTCATTGTCGGAAAGAACAGTGTTGTCGGTAATTCCACAGAACTTAAGAATGTCATTCTTTTCAATACTGTTCAGGTTCCCCATTACAATTATGTCGGAGACAGCATTCTCGGATATAAGTCCCATATGGGAGCCGGTTCCATCACATCCAATGTCAAGTCCGATAAGAAGAATGTGATCGTAAAGGGAGAGGATTCCTACGTTACCGGCCTTAAGAAATTCGGTGCAATGCTCGGTGACCGTGCGGAGATAGGATGCAATTCCGTACTCAATCCCGGATCGGTCATAGGCCGTGACTGCATAGTTTATCCCACCAGCTGTTTCAGGGGCGTGCTTCCCGCAAATTCAATATTTAAGAAGAGCGGTGAAGTGTGTACCAGAAATACTGATGAGTGATTTTGACGAATCAGCGATCATATTGTAATATATTATTTGGTTTAACGTTTAAGTGAACCGGTAAAGGAGTAATTATGGATTACAATAACAATAACCAGAATCAGAATCAGAACGCAGGTTTCCAGAGCCAGCAGCAGCCCTATAATCAGGGTGCGGCTCCCCAGCCTCATTATTCATCTCAGAACACTTTCCAGCAGAACCAGTACAGCCAGCAGGGCGCTTATTCGGGACAGAACCAGTATTCCCAGCAGGGCCAGTACAGCCAGCAGGGTGCTTACAATCAGCAGAATGCATATTCCGATCCTCAGGGATATCAGCAGCCTCAGTTTAACAGCCCCTATGCTCAGGCACCTGTCAAGCCCGGTCCCAATGCCTGCCAGATAATATCACTTATCTGCGGTATTCTTTCCATAATCTGCTGCTGCTTTGGAATAATCGGGATCATCCTCGGTGTTGTAGGAATTATTCTTGCTATAATCGGTAACAAGGATCACAAGCACGGAGTGGGAACCGCCGGACTTGCATGTTCGATCGTAGGACTTGTTCTTGCACTCATCATTCTCGGCCTGAGCCTTCTCGGATCATATACGATCCCCAGAACCATGGAAGATCTTTACCAGACCATAGAAATGTATGACTGATAAATCCGGGAACAGTAAAAAAACCAATGAAAAAAAGCCATTTCCGTTAAGGAAATGGCTTTTTGAACCTGTCGGTGATAAAGGCATATTCTATATCGGTCTTGCTGCGGGTCTTCTTTTAGCCGCAGGCTGGATAGTGTACAGGATATTTTTTGAACCGCTCACCCTCGGGGAATGTGCTTTTAAGCGAGTCACGGGATTTTATTGTCCCGGGTGCGGTGGCACCAGGGCGGTAGATGCGCTTCTTTCGGGACATTTCGTCAAGGCGTTCATATTTCATCCCTTTGTGCCTTATTGCATCATTATGTGGATCATGTATGTGGGAAGCCATCTTCTGGAGATGCTTCATGTTCCTCATATCAGGGGAATGAAATTCAGGACTGCTTATATGTGGATCGGGCTTGGCATTCTCTTTCTGAACTGGATAATAAAGAACATACTGCTTTTAGTCATTAATTTCCGGTAAGCGTTCCCGAGTCCTCCGTCGATACGTTGGCATCCTGGGAAACCTCACCGTTCAGGAATGTCATTATGACTTTGATCCTCTTGAATGCGTTGGCATAAGCTGTGGATGCTTCGTTGTATTTTTCCTGCATGGCCTGGGAATTAAGCGAATTGTCGGTATAGACCTGTCCGTAACCCGTAACGGCTTCCGACATATAGACTGCGGCTTCATCCGCAAGATGCTCCAGGTAGTCATATTCTTCGGGGAAATCCACTGCCGCGAAATCGGAAAAAGCGGTATTCAGAGTATTAAGGTAATTCATGATATCCGTTGCATACGTTTCGGAAGAAGTATCAACGGAATTGATAAGGTTATTCATATTCGAAATCGTCTCACAGAAGGCATCCACCGTAGTCCTGAACTGCTTTAATTCCTCGGCAGCAGCGTCGGCGGAAGGGTCTGAACCGCATCCGGCAAGCATTATTAAAGATAATATTATTGTAAAGATTATGTTTCGGATCTTCATCATGATCGCTCCGTAAATAAAGGATTTCTATCATCCTAACAACTTAGTTCATAAATGTCAAAAAAAGTTCGGATATTTACTTGACATAAACTATAGACATATATATAATCTCTAATTGTGTGTCGCACAAGATTTTGTGATGCACCTTTATATGTGAAAATACAATGGATAAGGAGGTGTTTCAAATGTCCATTTGCCCTAAGAATAAATCATCAAAAGGTCACAGAGATCAGAGAAGAGCTAACTGGAAGATGACTGCTCCCACTCTCGTAAAGTGCAGCAAGTGCGGAAGCCTTATGGTTCCTCACAGAGTATGCAAGAACTGCGGTTCTTACAACAAGAAGCAGATCGTAGAGACCGACTGATCGCTTAATTAATCATGCCGATTTTTAACAGGGCATTGCATTTGCAATGCTCTGTTTTTGTTGTGCTTTGTATATGGCTTTAAAAACACTTGAAATGGTTATGAATACTATGTAAATTCGGTTGATTTTTGTATTTCGTACTAGTATATTTAATCTTGGTATTTTTATTTGAGGAGAGTTTATGGCTGATATCGTAAATATAGCTGTAGATGCTATGGGCGGTGATAATGCACCTGCCGAAATTGTTAAGGGCTGTATCGAAGCTCTTGAAAAAGCACCCGGTTTCAAGATCAGTCTTGTCGGAATTGAAGATAAGGTTCGTGCCGAACTTTCCAAATATACATACGATCCCGATCGTATCGAAGTGATACATGCATCCGAAGTCATCGAGATGGCTGAACCTCCCGTCATGGCTGTCAGGACCAAGAAGGATTCTTCGCTTGTTAAATGCATGTATATGGTCAAGGAAGGTAAGTGCGATGCACTTGTTACCGCGGGAAGCACCGGAGCTTTTCTTGTAGGAGGACAGATCATCGTTGGCAGGATCAAAGGTGTAGAGAGACCTCCCCTTGCTCCGTTCATTCCTACCTTGGAAGGCAGATGTCTGCTCCTTGATTGCGGAGCCAATGTTGACGCAAGGCCTTCTCAGCTTGTCCAGTTTGCAAAGATAGGTTCCGCATATGTAAAGAAGGCTTGTGGAATTGATAATCCCAGAGTCGGCATCGTAAATATAGGTGCCGAGGAAGAAAAGGGTAATGCACTTGTTAAGGAAACATTCCCTCTTTTGAAAGCGACTCCCGAGATCAATTTTATCGGAAGCGTTGAAGCGAGGGATATTGCATACGGTGCGGCAGATGTTGTTGTCTGCGAAGCATTTGTCGGCAATGTCATCCTTAAGATGTATGAAGGCGTCGGAACCGCTCTTATGAAGTCGATGAAGAAAGCTTTTATGTCTTCGACCAAGAGCAAGATAGGTGCACTTCTTGCAAAGCCCGCTCTTAAGAAAACGCTGGCTGCATATGATACGGATCAGTACGGCGGAGCACCCCTGCTCGGCTGTAACGGACTGCTGGTCAAAACCCACGGTTCCAGCAAGTCGGCTCCGATCTGCAATTCCATCTTACAGTGTAAACTGTTTGCGGATCAGAATATCAACAATGACATTAAGGAAATGTTCAGTATTTCATCAGATATTTAAGGAGGCTTTTTTATGGAATTCGAAAAATTAAAGACAATCATCGCAGAGGTACTCAATGTAGATCCCGAGGAGATCACTCTTCAGTCTACATTTACCGATGATCTTGGTGCTGATTCTCTTGATGTTTATCAGATCATCATGGGCCTTGAAGATGCTTTTGATATCAAGATCCCCGAAGAGAGCGCAGAGAAGATCACAACTGTCGGTGAAGCTGTTGAGATGATCAAGAACGCTCTTTCTTCCAACGACTGATAGAATTATCTGTAATAATCGTCCCGAAAGGTGAAGCCTGTCTTTGCGGGCAATACCTTGTTTTTCCCTGTGCACATCTTATATGGGGAGAAAAGGGTTGCCACTCCGGCCGTTAACCTCTCGGGATATTTTATGGAGAAAAGAATATGGACGATTCAGTATTGAAGGAACTACAGGACCTTATAGGCTATAAGTTCCAAAATACCGATCTGCTCATCCAGGCTCTGACCCATTCGTCTTTCTGTAATGAACAGCTTATCGGAAAAACACAGGATTACGAGAGACTCGAGTTTCTCGGCGATGCGGTTCTCGAGGCTGTGAGCAGTGAGTTTTTGTATTCGGGTTATCCCGATAAGAAAGAAGGAGAATTATCCAAGATAAGGGCTTCCATGGTATGTGAGCCTTCTCTGGCTTTTTGCGCCAGGGATATCAGACTCGGTTCATTCATCAGACTCGGTAAGGGAGAGGAAAGAACCGGAGGAAGAGAAAGGGACAGTATCATCTCGGATGTTATGGAAGCCACTATAGGAGCGATCTTCCTTGACGGCGGATTTGATAAAGCCAGGGATTTTATCCACAGATTCATTCTGTCGGATCTTGAAAACAAACAGCTCTTTTTCGATTCTAAAAGTAACCTGCAGGAATATGTTGCCAAGAATCTGAAAAAAGAACTTGAATATATCACCGAAGAAGAGACGGGGGAGGGAAATGAAAAGATCTTCAGATCCAAAGTCCTGATCGGTGGTGAGATGGTTTCCGAAGGTGTCGGACGCAGCAAGAAAGCTTCGCAGCAGGAAGCCGCATATAATGCATTGATTAAGGTCAGGAGTTTTTAATGTTTCTTAAAAGTATCGAAATTCACGGATTCAAGTCTTTTGCTCAAAAGACTGTTCTTCAGTTCCATGAGGGTGTAACGGGTATCGTAGGTCCCAACGGCTCCGGCAAGAGTAACATTGCCGATGCCGTAAGATGGGTTCTCGGTGAGCAGAGCGTAAAGAGTCTGCGCGGCGGATCGATGCAGGATGTCATCTTTTCCGGTACACAGACCAGAAAACCGCTCAGTTATGCTTACGTTGCGATCACTCTCGATAATTCCGATCACGCATTAAATATTTCATATGAAGAAGTAACCGTTGCAAGAAGGCTTTACAGATCAGGTGAAAGCGAATATCTGTTAAACGGTTCTCCATGCAGGCTCAAGGATGTCAATGAGCTCTTTTTCGATACCGGTATCGGAAAGGAAGGCTATTCGATCATCGGTCAGGGCCAGATAGATAAGATACTTTCCGGTAAGCCCGAGGAAAGAAGAGAGCTTTTCGATGAGGCTGCGGGCATCGTTAAATTCAAGTATCGTAAGAATGCGGCTCTCAAAAAGCTTGATAACGAACAGAACAACCTTGTCAGAGTCAACGATATTCTTGCAGAACTCGAGCGCCAGATCGGTCCTCTTGAAAGACAGTCCGCAAAGGCCAAAGAGTGGCTTAAGTATAAGGAAGAATTAAAGACAATCGATGTCAATTCGTTCCTTCTTGAAAACGAATCATTAAGAAAAGCCGCTGCCGATCTTCAGGCAAGGCTTGATGTTGCATCGGCAGATCTTGAAGGAACTACCGGAGAATACGAGAAGGTCAAGGACGATTACAATTCCGTACAGCTTGAGATGGAAGATCTCGAAGAAGCCATCGAGAAAGCAAGAGATCTTGTAACAGGTGCGGATTCCAACAGACAGAAACTCGAAAGCTCCATTGAACTTTTGAAAGAGCAGATCAATTCGAGCAAGGATAATATCATCCATTTTACCGAGAGAAAAGAAGCACTCCTCGGCGAGATCGAAAAGTATCAGGCCGAGAAGGATTCCATATTGGCCGATTCCGAGAGCGAGGAAGAGCAGGCACAGAAGGTAGAGACCGAAGCAGCTCAGAGAAAAGAAGCTCTCGATAAAGCACAGGAAGAGATACAGGATCTTAATACAAAGATAGAAGAGCATGCAGCGGGTATAATGGATGAACTCAAGAAGCGTTCCGAGATTCAGGGACGCCTCAGCCATTATGATGCGGTCATGCAGCAGATCGAACTCAGAAAGGCAGAACTTCAGAGCAAGCTCCTCAGAGCTCGTTCCGATGAGGAAGCCAGAGAGGATACGATCAAGCAGTTTGAGGAAGCATTCGAAAAAGTAAGCGCTGAGATCGCCGAGATGAACAAGAATGCATCCGACCTTGAGTTCAAGGTAAGCGATTACAGATCCAAGCTTACCAAGAAGGATGAAGAATTAAGAAGCCTTCAGGAAGAGTACCATAAGGAGAATTCCAGATACCGCGCTCTTCAGGATATTGCCGATGCATATGAAGGCTACGGCAATTCCGTCAAGAAGATCATGGAACAGAAATCTTCCAATCCGGGCATTATCGGTGTTGTTGCCGATATCATCAAGGTTGAGAATAAATATGAGACCGCCATCGAGCAGGCTCTTGGCGGAAATATCCAGAATATCGTAACCAAGGACGAAGCAACCGCCAAGAAGATGATCACCTTCCTGAAAGAGGGCAAGCTCGGAAGAGCGACCTTCCTTCCCATGGACAGTGTCAGAAAGCCCGAAGAGCTTAAAGCCAAGGATGCTCTTAACGAAAAGGGAATGCTCGGTCTTGCCAGCGATCTTGTCGAGACTGACAAGGAATACGAAGATATCATCAAGTTCCTTCTCGGCAGATTCATTGTTGCCGACAATATGGACAATGCGACCAAGGCCGCAAGGAAGTTCAATTACACCCTCAGAGTCGTAACTCTCGACGGTGAGCTTCTTATGCCCGGCGGATCCATAAGCGGCGGTGCGTTCAAGAACAATTCCAACTTCCTCGGAAAGAGCCGTGAGATCGGCGACCTCAAGAAGAAGGTTGCAAAGCTTTCCGCAGATATTGAAAAGGCACAGAAGGATATCGAGGAGATCAGGGAGAACAGAAACACCTCCAGAACCGAACTCGATAAGTTAAAGCTTGAGATCCAGAATAAGGTCATTGAGCAGAATACCGCAAGACTTTCGCTTCAGTCCGAGCGTGACAGATTCAATGAAGAGAGCGAGAATGCGGTAACCCTTAAGCAGGAACAGGCTGATATCGAAAAAGAGATAGTTGATGCAGCAAATGCAAGGGATGAGGCTGCCGATATTCTTCAGGAATCCGAGAAGAACGAGAAGAGACTCCGTGAAGAGGAAGCCGATCTCAATGAAATCCTCAAAGAGAAGCAGGCTGTTGAATCCGAAGCCGCAGCCCGTGTCAACGAGTGGGAAGTCGAAGTCCAGAAGATGAAGCAGGCCAAGGACTTCAAGCAGGCTAATCTTACCCGTGTCGAGGAATCCCTCGAAAATGCGGGAAGCGAACTCGAGAATCTCAACACTTCGCTCGAGTCCAATAATACCGCGATCTCCGAAAAGGAAGTACAGATCGAAGAGATCAAGAAGACCATAGAAGCTTCCTATGAGGAACAGGAAAAGTCGGCAGAGCTTCTTAAGAACTCACTGTCCAAGAAGGAAGAGCTTTCCAATAAGCAGAAAGGCTTCTTCGATATTACCGAAAAACTCCAGGAGAAGATGTCTTCTCTCGACAAGGAAGTCAACCGTCTTACCACACAGAGGGATAAGGCTAACGAGACCATGGAGATCCGCATCAATTACATGTGGCAGGAGTATGAGATAACGCTCAGCCAGGCTGCGGAGATGAGGGATGAGTCCCTGAACGATCTTACCGTTCTCAAGCGTGATGCCGCAGAGGTAAGGGACAAGATCAAGAAACTCGGCGATGTTAACGTTGGTGCCATAGAGGAATTCAAGGAAGTATCCGCGAGATACGAATCCATGAAGACCCAGCATGACGATCTTATCGAAGCCGCCGATACTCTTAAGAAGATAATCGAAGAACTCGATGATAATATGAGAGCTCAGTTCTCTGAAAAATTTGCTCTCATCAATGAAGAATACGATAAGGTATTCAGGGAACTCTTCGGAGGAGGTAAGGGAACCCTTACTCTTCAGGATGATGAGGATATCCTTGAATGCGGCATAAATATTTCGGCTCAGCCTCCCGGCAAGAAGCTTCAGAACATGATGCAGCTTTCCGGCGGTGAGAAGGCGCTTTCCGCGATCGCGCTTCTCTTTGCAATCCAGAATCTCAAGCCTTCCCCCTTCGCTCTCCTTGACGAGATCGAGGCTGCTCTTGACGAGAACAATGTAGGCAGATTTGCAAAGTATCTGCATAAGCTTACCAAGAATACCCAGTTCATTGTCATCACTCACAGAAGAGGAACCATGAACGAGGTAGACAGACTTTACGGAATCACGATGCAGGAGAAGGGCGTATCCTCACAGGTAGCCGTCAACCTCATCGAAGCCGATCTGGATAACTGATAATGGCATTATTCGGGAAAAAGAAAGAACAACAGGATAATGATTTTTCGGAGGCTCTGGCAAAGCTATCAGCTATTGCCGATGAAGCCGAAAAGGATCCGATAGCCAGGGAGCTTCATGAAGAGACTCCTGTGGACGGAAGGCTTTACGGCCGGGAAGATAAGGAAGCTCTTTTCGAAAGACTTAAGACCGGAATGACCCGTACAAGGGAAAGCTTTTCAGCCGGACTTTCTTCAATCTTCACCGCATCGGAGATCGATGACGATTTCTATGATGAACTTGAGGAATTCCTTATCGGTGCGGATGTAGGCGCAATTCTTACAGAAGAGATCCTTGACGAGCTCCGCGATAAGATCAAAGAAAAGCATCTCAAGAACCGTGAAGAGAGCCGTGATCTTCTTATAGAATCCATAAGGACCCGTATGGAAGCCGGAGAGAATGCTTACGATTTCGAGAACAAGACTTCTGTGGTATTTGTCATCGGAGTTAACGGCGTAGGCAAGACCACGACCATCGGCAAACTTTCATCCAAGCTTTCCGCGATGGGAAGAAAGGTTCTCGTTGCGGGAGCTGATACATTCAGAGCCGCTGCGGAAGACCAGCTTAAGATATGGGCCGAAAGAAGCGGAGTATCGATAGTTACCGGCAAGGACGGACAGGATCCCGCATCCGTTGTATTTGATGCCTGTACCGCAGCACGTGCAAGAAACGCCGATGTGCTGATCATAGATACCGCGGGAAGACTTCATAACAAGAAGAACCTTATGGATGAGCTCGCCAAGATGAACCGTGTCATTGACCGTGAATTCGAGGCTGCACACAGAGAGAACCTTCTTGTTCTTGATGCGACGACAGGTCAGAATGCTCTGAACCAGGCAAGGGAATTTAACGAAGCCGCACCTCTTTCCGGTATCATCCTTACCAAGATGGACGGAACCGCAAAGGGCGGAATCGCCATCGCGATTCAGGCACAGATGGGTATTCCCGTCAAATACATAGGTGTCGGTGAGAAGATCGAGGATCTGCAGAAGTTTGATGCGGACTCATTCGTAAAGGCTATATTTGATATTGAATGATTTTACGCGGGGAGCGAGTCTCCCCGCTTGGATTATGGAGGTTCTTATGTCTAAGGAAATGCTTTCTCTTGATGCTTTTGAAGAAGCATCGGAAGTGGTATCGAAGGTTGTAAGGGATACAAAGCTGGTCTATTCTGAATACTTCTCGAACCAGACAGGAAACAAAGTATATCTCAAGCCCGAGAACATGCAGCTTACCGGTGCATATAAGGTTAGAGGTGCATATTATACGATAAGCACTCTTTCCGATGAGGAGAGAGCAAAGGGACTTATTACCGCATCCGCAGGTAACCATGCCCAGGGTGTTGCATATGCGGCAAAGGAATACGGAGCCAAGGCTGTAATTGTAATGCCCACCACAACACCTCTTATCAAAGTCAACAGGACCAAGAGCTACGGTGCCGAGGTGATTCTTTACGGTGATGTTTATGATGAAGCCTGCGCAAAGGCTCTTGAACTTGCGGAGGAGAAGGGATATACCTTTATCCATCCTTTCGACGATCTCAGGGTAGCAACCGGTCAGGGATCCATCGCCATGGAAATAGTCCGTGAGCTTCCTCTTGTCGATTACATCCTCGTTCCCATCGGAGGAGGCGGACTTGCAACAGGCGTATCCACACTTGCAAAGCTGCTCAATCCCAAGATCAAGGTCATAGGAGTAGAACCCGAAGGAGCTGCCTGCCTTAAGGCTTCATTCGATGCCGGTAAGGTCGTTACACTCGACGGTGTAAATACCATTGCCGACGGTACCGCGGTCAAGACTCCGGGAAGCAATCTTTTCCCTTACCTCCGGAAGAATCTTGATGATATAATCACCGTACCCGATTCCGAACTTGTCGTATGCTTCCTCGATATGGTCGAGAACCATAAGATGATCGTTGAAAATTCCGGACTTCTTACCGTTGCGGCTCTTAAGCATATGAAGGCGGAAGGCAAGAAGGTTGTATCGATCCTTTCCGGCGGAAATATGGATGTCATCACCATGAGCTCCGTTGTTCAGAACGGTCTTATCGCAAGAGACAGGATCTTTACCGTATCCGTACTTCTTCCCGACAAGCCCGGAATGCTTGCCAAGGTTTCCGGAATTCTTGCCGAGCAGGGCGGAAACGTCATCAAGCTCGAGCATAACCAGTTCATTTCCATCAACAGAAATGCAGCGGTTGAACTCCGTATCACTCTCGAAGCATTCGGAACCGAGCACAAGACACAGATCATCGATGCTCTCGAAAAGGAAGGCTACAGACCCAAGGTCGTTAAGACCAATATCTGAAAAAATAATCAAGAGGTGTCAAGCAAAAAAGCTTGACACCTCTTTTCATATGTACTATTATATGCAAGGTGCGCATTTGGGAGAGGCGAATGCTATATGAATGAGATCCTCGAAAAATCACTTCTGTATGACTTCTACGGCGAGCTTTTGAGCGAGCACAGAAGAAAGGTATATGAAGCTTCGCTTTTTGAAGATCTTTCTCTTTCCGAGATTGCCGAATCCGAAGGGATATCGAGACAGGCAGTACACGATACCCTGAAGAATTGTGACAAAGCACTTATGAACTATGAATCAAAGCTTCACCTTGTCGAGAGATTCCTCAAGATCAAGGATGAGGTTACCGAGATAGAAAAGCTTTCTTCTCTTGAGGGAGATGAAAAGCAGAGGCTCACCGATATCGGCAGGATAGCGGCGAGCGTGTTGGGAGAGCTTTAATGGCTTTTGAAGGACTCAGTGAAAAACTGCAGAACGCTTTCAAGAACCTTCGCGGCAAAGGAAAACTTTCAGAGGCTGACGTAAAGGAAGCACTCAAGGAAGTCAAGGTCGCGCTTCTTGAAGCGGATGTTAATTTCAAGGTTGTAAAGAATTTCGTCAAGACCGTTGAAGAAAAGTGTGTCGGAGAAGAGGTGCTTAACGGACTCAATCCCTCACAGACCGTTATAAAGGTTGTTAATGATGAGCTTACCTCCCTTATGGGAAGCGAGACCACCGAAGTGGCTTTCAGGCCCGGTAAAGAGATCACCGTAATCATGATGGTAGGTCTTCAGGGTGCAGGTAAGACAACGGCATCTGCCAAGATGGCCGGACAGTTCATCAAAAAGGGCAAGAAATCACTTCTTGTTGCCTGCGATATCTACAGACCCGCAGCTATCGAACAGCTGAAGGTAAACGGAAGCAAAGTCGGCGTCGATGTATTCGATATGGGTACCGATGTAAAGCCTCCGGTGATCGCAGAGAATGCCCTTGAGAAAGCAAAGAAGGAAAACTACAACGTAGTTATCCTTGATACAGCCGGACGTCTTCAGATCGACGAAGAGCTTATGAACGAGCTTAAGGAGATCAAGGAAAAGGTTGGAGTATTCCAGACCATCCTTGTTGTCGATGCTATGACCGGTCAGAATGCGGTCAATGTTGCCAAGACTTTTGATGAAGAGATCGGTATCGAAGGAGTCATCCTTTCAAAGCTTGACGGTGATACCAGAGGCGGTGCCGCACTTTCCATCAAAGCGGTTACGGGCAAACCGATCCTCTATGTGGGAATGGGTGAGAAACTCACCGACCTCGAGCAGTTCTATCCCGACCGTATGGCTTCCAGGATCCTCGGAATGGGAGATGTGCTGAGCCTCATCGAAAAGGCACAGGCAAACGTCACCACGACCGAAGAAGAAGGCCGCGGAATGATGAACCGCATGCAGAAGGGTAAGTTTGATTTTAACGATTACCTTGAAAGCATGAAGCAGATGAAGAACATGGGCGGACTTGCATCCATTCTTTCAATGCTTCCCGGTATGGGCATCAATGCATCGGAACTCGAAGGTGCGATAGACGAAAAGAAGCTCCGTCAGACCGAAGCGATCATCCTTTCGATGACACCTGAGGAAAGAAGCAATCCCAAGCTCATGAATCCCAGAAGGAAATTCAGGATTGCAAAGGGAGCGGGACTTGATATTGCCGAAGTCAACAGATTCATCAAGCAGTTCGAACAGAGCCAGAAGATGATGAAACAGATGGGCGGCATGGGCAAGCGCGGACGCGGTATGTTCCCCGGAATGGGCGGCATGGGCGGTTTCGGCGGCAGGAAGGGTTTTCCCTTTTAAGTAAGATTGAATCCGGATTATTCCGTTTTCATATAAAAACTAATCGTATTAATTATTTTACGGAGGAATTTTAAAATGGCAGTTAAGATCAGACTCAGAAGAATCGGAGAGAAGAAGGCTCCTTTTTACCGCATCATTGTTGCGGATTCAAGAAGCCCCAGAAACGGAAGATTTATCGATGAGATCGGAACCTACGATCCTTCAACCGATCCTTCAACTTTCAATATCGATGAAGAGGCAGCAAAGAAGTGGATCGCTAACGGTGCACAGCCTACCGAGGTTGTCGGAAAGCTTTTCAAGGTAGCCGGCATCATTAAATAATCCTGCATTTTTTCAAGGAGGCCTTATGAAAGAACTTGTAGAAGTTATTGCAAAGGCTCTCGTAGATCATCCCGAAGAGGTAGTCGTTACCGAGAAAAAGGATGGAGCAGATTACCTTATCGAGCTTCATGTAGCAAGCTCCGATATGGGTAAAGTCATCGGAAAACAGGGCAGGATCGCTAAGTCCCTTCGTTCCGTTGTAAAAGCTGCAGCATCAAGGGAAAATGCAAGAGCTGATGTTGAAATAACCGATTAATCATAGCGGACCGCATATTTCCTGCGGTCCGTATTTTAAATCTATGAAAGAATACATAAAAGTAGGTACAATCACACAGCCTTTCGGGATCAAGGGAGAGACCAAGGTCTATCCCGATGTCGACGATCCCGCATATTTCAAAAAGCTTAAGAAAGTTTTTTTTGAAATAGAAGGATCATACGAGGAATTCGGTATCGAATCCGTCCGTATGGCTCTTCCTCTTGTTATAATCAAGTTCAAGGGCATCGAAGCACCCGAAGAGATCAGAAAGTACAGACAGACCGATCTGTATGTTCTCAGAAAGGATGCTCCCGCTCTCGAAGAAGGCGAACATTATTATGCCGATCTTCTGGGAATGGAAGTAACCGATGATACCGGTGTTTACAGAGGCAAGCTTACCGATATAATCGAGACCGGTGCCAATGATGTGTATGAGATCACCGCAGATGACGGAAAATCTTTTCTGCTTCCTGCCATAAAGCAGTGTATACTTGATATAGATGTTGAAGCCGGAACAATGAAGATTCATATTCTGGAGGGGTTACTTGATCTATAAGGTTCTGACACTTTTTCCCGAAATGATCAGATCGGTCATGGAAACGGGCATAATAGGCCGTGCGCTTAATGAAGGGTCTCTGACACTTGAGACCTTTAATATCCGTGACTATGCAGACAATAAGCGCGCACAGGTGGATGATTATCCATACGGCGGAGGCGCGGGTCAGGTGATACAGGCAGAACCCGTCTACAGGGCTTATCTTGATGCGCTGGGGATCCTTCCCGAAAAACCGGTCAAAAAGAATACCGAGATAAATGCAGCTCTTCCCGAAAAAAGACCCAGATGCATCTATCTGTCCCCGCAGGGCAGAAGATTTGACCAGAGAATGGCAAGGGAACTTGCTTCCGAGGATGAGCTTATCTTCCTCTGCGGTCATTATGAGGGGATTGATGAAAGAGTTCTTGAAGAGATAGTAACCGATTATATATCTGCCGGCGATTATATCCTTACGGGCGGAGAACTGCCCGCACTTACCGTTATGGATGCGGTATCCAGACTTTTACCGGGAGTTCTCGGCAACGATGCTTCTCCGGAGGTTGAGACTTTTTACAGGGATCTGCTTGAGTATCCGCAGTATTCAAGACCCGAAGTGTGGCATGAAAAAGCGGTTCCTTTTGTCCTTACCACAGGTAATCATGCGGATATCGAAAAATGGAGATATGAGCAGAGCATAGACAGGACCAAGGCCGGACGTCCCGATCTGTATGAGATCTTCAGGGAAAAAGAAGAACTCATGGATAAGATGAAGCATGCAAAGATCCAGAACATACCCGCAATAGAATCTCTTCTGTATGATGATACGGATATCCTTTATGAGGGAGTGTCCTATTATCTGCTTTATGATCATGACAGCAAGACCATGTTTGCGGGTTGCTTTACCAAATCAAATCCGATAATCGACGGATATGATTCCGAGATAGTAAGAAACCTCATATCGGATCATCTTCCGGAAGTCAGGGATATCATTCTTCTCAATGCTCCCGATCCGATGTATGACGGCAAGCTTACCGAGAAGATATTGCTGGCTTTTACGGAAAAGAGCCCCCTTTCTTCACAGAGGGTTAAGCCCTTCGGTGAATTCGGCAAAGCGATGAAGGAAAAGGTTGCAGACAGCCTTTCAAAGGGAAGAACGTATTATGAATTCCGTGATCCGTCCGATTCGGAAAACATCAATAATGCGCTCCGGATGGGTTTTTATTCGTCCAGAGTACTTATGAGGACGCTTGTGGACTGATTAATACCGGTTTTTACAATAACTGCTTGCATTTTATGGTAACTTATGATAAATTACCAATGTTGCGTTAAAAAGGTGGTCCGCTGTTAGCTCTTTAAGCTATTATGAACATCCGTAGGAGCTGTCATGGGGCAGAAGCCTTATAGACAGAGCTAAGAGAGGAGTATATTATGTCAGACATCATTAAGGAAATTGAAAACGAACAGCTTAAGAGCGAAGTTCCCGAGTTTAATGTGGGTGATACCGTTAAGGTTCATAACCGCATCGTAGAGGGCGAGAAGTCCAGAATTCAGATCTTCGAGGGAACCGTTATCAAGAGACAGAACGGATCTAACCGTGAGACATTTACCGTACGTAAGATTTCCAACGGCGTTGGCGTTGAGAAGACCTGGCCCCTTCATTCTCCCAATGTAGAGAAGATCGAAGTTGTCAGAAAGGGTAAAGTCCGCAGAGCAAGACTTAACTATCTCAGAGACAGAGTCGGTAAGGCTGCTAAGGTTAAGGAAGCTGTTAAATAACAGGTTTTTGATCATTAAAGCCGGTGCTGTGGCACCGGCTTTTTTTGTACCCTTTTTGTTGGGGAAATCCAAGGTTTATGGTATAATATTAGAGATTATGCAAACAGGATTTAACTTGGATTTAAGCGTTTTAAAGTGAGACAGGACGGATACTATTTTTACAAAAAAAGACGCAGGTTCAGCGAGGATTTTCTTCGTGATTCGGCACATCTGGTCATAGGCATTCTGATCAGTCTTCTTTTTGCATTCATACTTGTTTATTTTTTGGGATTGAATACCACCGTATCGGGTGATTCGATGAATCCCGGGCTGGTTAACGAACAAAAAGTACTGGTGAACCGCTTTGTATATAAACTGTCGCAGCCCAAAAAGGGAGATGTCATCATTTTCCTTCCAAACGGAAATCCTAATACACATTATTACATCCGCAGGGTTGTCGGCGTTCCCGGAGACAAGGTTCTCATAGAAGAAGGTGTGCTTTACGTGAACGGCGTTCCGTCAGATATTGTAACCTCAAAGGTCGGCGAAGCGGGACTTGCATCCAATGAACTCACTCTTGAACAGGGAATGTATTTTGTCTTAAGTGACGATCTGAGTGACTCCGATGATTCCAGAAGTGCAAATATAGGTCCTGTTGAAAGTAAATACATCCTGGGAAAGGTATGGCTTGCATTTCCCGCGGAAGATTCCGAAATGCATCTGGTGGATTGAATGGCAGGTAATGATTACGGCTGGTATCCCGGACATATGACCAAATCGGTCAGGGCTATCAGGGAAGAATTAAAACTGGTTGATCTGTGCATTGAGGTCCTGGATTCCAGGATCCCTTTGTCGAGCAGAAATCCCGATATCGATGAACTCGCCAAGGGAAAATTCAGGATGGTCGTTCTCAATAAAGCGGATCTGTCCGATGAGAGAAAGACTGTGCTCTGGACTGCGTATTTTAAGGATAAAGGCATAGAAAGCCTTGTTTTAAATGCCAAGGAAAAGAAAGCGTCCGATGCCGTTAAAAAGCTTGCAACGAAAGTCTGTGCCGAAAAGATAGAACGGGACAGGAAAAGAGGCATTGTCGGAAGACCCATCAGAGCAATGGTCTGCGGAATTCCCAATGTCGGAAAGTCCACACTGATCAATTCCATAACCGGAAAAGCTCCGGCAAAAACCGGCAACAAACCCGGTGTTACAAGGAGCAATCAGTGGGTCAAAACGGGAGCGGGAATTGAGCTTCTGGATACTCCCGGACTTCTTTGGCCGAAATTTGAGGACAGGAGTGTGGGCCTTAAGCTTGCCGCCATCGGCAGTATTAACGACCAGATACTCAATACGATACTTCTTGCTTCGGAAACGATACTTCTGCTCAGGGATATATATCCCGATGCGACTGTTCCGAAATATGAGATATCATGCAACGAAAAACCCGAAGACGTTCTGGAAGCCGTGGCTGTCAGAAACGGTCTTTTACTTAAGGGAGCGGATCCCGATATAAGAAGAGCTGCCGAGACACTTCTTTCCGAACTCAGAAGCGGCAAGCTCGGAAGAATGACCCTGGAGGAACCCTGATCTATGAGCAGTAAAGCTAAAACCAATAAATTTCTGAAGGAGGCATTCAGTACCGCGATATATTTCCTTGTGGTATTTGCGCTTGCCGCCTTTGTTCTTAAATTCGTCGGACAAAGATCCGTTGTTGAAGGAAGTTCTATGAATGATACCCTTTATGACGGCGAAAGTGTCTGGGTCAACAAATTCACATACAGATTTTCCGATCCCCAGAGATTCGATGTGATCGTCTTTCCGTATAAATATGCGGATGATACATATTTCATCAAAAGAGTTATCGGACTTCCCGGTGAGACCGTCCAGATTCTTGAAGACGGTACCATTCTTATCAACGGTGAGGTTCTCGAAGAAAACTACGGAAAAGAAGTCATCAGGTCCGACAGGCTCGGTACGGCAGCCGAACCTATGACTCTCGGTGAAGATGAATATTTCGTGATGGGTGATAACAGGAATGATTCGATGGATTCCAGATATCCGAATGTCGGTCCGATCACCAAGGAAGAAATGATCGGTAAAGCCGTATTCAGATTATTCCCTGTTACCAAGATGGGCGGTATCGACTGATGGAAAGTATTTCTGATATCAAAAATAAACTTTCGGAAACGGATGATGAATCATTACCTCTTGTAATGAGCCTGTACATCGGTGATGAAAGAGCTGGTGTGCAAAAGCTTCTTGAAAACGCACGCAAGAGATATGATAAACTCCTTGCCGAAAAACAGAGGATCTATGATCTTCAGGCATATGAAAGGCAGTACTGCGACCACAGATTCATATGCGGCATAGACGAAGTCGGAAGAGGACCTTTCGCAGGACCGGTTGTCGCGGGAGCGGTCATACTGCCCAAAGATTGTGACATCCTTTATATTAACGATTCCAAGAAACTCTCCGAAAAAGTAAGAGAAAAGCTTTATGACGAGATCAGGGAAAAAGCGGTATCCGCCGCAGTCGGCATTGTGGAGCCCGCAAGGATCGATGAGATAAATATCCTTCAGGCAACATATGAGGCAATGAGGATTGCAATCTCCAAGCTTGATCCGAAACCGGACCTTCTTTTGAACGATGCCGTAACGATACCGGGTGTCGATATCAAGCAGGTTCCGATCATTAAGGGCGATGCCAAGAGCATTTCGATCGGAGCCGCAAGCATTTTCGCCAAGGTTACAAGAGACAGGCTCATGATGGAATATGATGCCAGATATCCCGAATACGGCTTTGCCAAGAATGTGGGATACGGCACAGCGGAACATATCGAAGCACTGAAGAAGTACGGCCCTACACCGATACACAGAAGAAGTTTTATCCATGATTATGTATGAACGCTATAAGTGATATCTTTTTTAATCCTATAAAGAATGTCACTGATAAACCGGCCTCCGATGTTACGGGGGAAGGTGCTGCGACTTTGGCCAAAATGAAGAACGGAGATACCTTCTCCGCCAAAGTGGTAAATACTTCCGGAGAAAATGTAACTCTCAGGCTTTCGAACGGAAATCTTGTAAATGCCAGGCTGTCTTCGGATATGAATATCTCGGAGGGACAGACTGTTTCTTTTGAAATAAGGAATACCGGCAGTTCCATAAAGATATCGCCTCTTCTTACAAATACCGCTGCCGATATCAGTGTTCTCAAAGCACTCGGTCAGGCTTCCCTTCCTGTCAACGATGTTACGGTGGATATGACGTCCCAAATGATGAAGGCGGGTTTATCTATCGACAGACAGTCCCTTGCCGGTATGTATGAAAGCATTCTGAACAATCCCGGTGCTAAGATCGGTGATGCCGTTGATCTGGCAAAGCTCGGGCTTCCGGTAAATGAATCAAATCTTGCCAATATTGAAAGTTACAAGAATCTTTCCTATCAGATAGATCAGGGGATGCAGTCGCTTGCCGAAAAGACAGATCAGGCACTTCTGGACCTTGTATCGGGCGGAGATTCCGTCAGTGCGTCCAAAGTGATGTCTTCACTGATCGAGTCCGTTACTTCATATATGTCCGAAACGGGGGATCCTCTTGCTACTGAAAATGCATTGAACGGCATTACAGAGGGTCTGCCTGCAGATGCGGCCGCCACCGCAGCCGGAACGGAGCTTCCTTCCGAGGCCGGCGCTGCCGTACAGAATGCAACGGATAATGCTGATGTTAAAACCGATGCTGCCGTTAACGGTAATGTTAATACGACTGCAGGCAACGGTGAACAGGCCGCCGTAGATGCATTAAAAACAGAAACCCCCGCTTCGAAGGCTCTTGAACTGCTAAAGTCTCTTGCGAATCAAAGCGATGGTAAAACCGCTTCGGGAGACGCTTTGAGCGCCGCTTCCGGGGCTGATAAAAACATCGGGATCACCGATCCTGCCGCAAACGGAATTTCACTATCGGAAAGCTTTGAACAGTCTGTAACGCTGTTCAGACAGTTATCGGGAAATGCCGGTTATAAGCCCGCGGATCTGGAAAGCTTTTTAAAGGATATTTCAGCTTTTCAGGCTAAAGCACTTGCTGACGGAAATACCGAAGGGTTAAAGGAACTGGTTTCATCAAAGTCTGTCAGGGATCTGGTTTTCGGCGTTCTTAAGGATCAGTGGAGCATATCGCCGTCCGAGGTTGCCGATAAGGATAAGGTTGAAGCTCTGTATAAAAGACTCGGCGATCAGATATCGATACTCAAGGAAGGGCTTTCTTCCGTTAACGCACAGAATACTCCGGCATTCCAGGCTGCCGACAATATGGGCTCGAATCTTGATTTTCTTAACCAGATAAATCAGATGTATGCCTATATACAGCTTCCGCTAAAGCTTTCGGGTGGTGAAAATGCCCACGGCGATCTCTATGTCTATTCAAACAGAAAGAATATGACATCCGATGATTCGTCCGTTACCGCGTTCATGCATCTTGATATGGATCATCTGGGACCCGTTGATGTATATGTCGCAATGGATCTTAGATCGGGCGGAAAAGTACAGACCAATTTCACCGTAGCGGATGATGAGATACTGTCTTTCCTTGAGGAGAACATACACATCCTCAATGAGAGACTGAATAAAAGAGGTTATGATCTTTCCTGTAAGATGTCACTTAAGGGCACGGAAGAATCGCCTGAGGAAGATGCACTTGAAGGCGGAGGCGTAAATCTGCTTCTTTTGCATGCGGGGAGTGTCGGCGGCATTACCGCCGGCATGAGATCTTTTGATGTGAGGGCATAATGGCTGAAGAAAAAAAGAAGATAAAAACAGCGGTCGCCCTCGAATACGATCCATCCGATGAGGCGCCCAGGGTCATAGCATCCGGCAAAGGAGCTCTGGCTGACAAGATAATCGAAAAAGCCAGGGAAAGCGATGTCCCGATCCATGAAGATGATAAGCTCGCAAACACGCTTTCCAAGCTCGAGATCGGAGATCTTATACCTCCCGAGCTCTATGAGGTTGTTGCGGAAATACTGATCTTTGTTGATTCGATGGATAAGATCAAGAGCAAACTGAAGTGACCGACAATCGTTCAAAAGGGTCTTTCCATGAGACCATTGCAATAGAATATCTGAAGAATAAGGGTTACCGGATAATCGCCCGAAACGAACTCAACAGATTCGGGGAGATAGATATCATCTCGATCTCACCGGACGGAAAGCTTGTTTTTACCGAGGTAAAATACAGGAAGAGTGCGAGAAGGGGTTATCCGCTGGAGGCTGTCGATGCCGTAAAACAGCGAAAGATTAGCAGAGCCTCCGCATATTATCTGAACTCACACCGTGAATACTCGAACCGTCAGATAAGATATGACTGTATCGGTATTATCGGTGATGAAATAAAACATATAGAAAATGCATTTAATTACGTGGGGTGACTATGGCAAATATACTTGTTTGTGATGACGATAAGGATATTGTTGAGGCTATTGAGGTTTATCTCAAAGATGACGGGCACATTATCTATAAAGCTTATAACGGAGCCGATGCGCTTGAGATACTCGGAAAAGAGGATATCCAGCTTGTCATTCTCGATATCATGATGCCCGTCATGAACGGAATAGAAGTTGCGGAGAAGATCAGGGAGTCAAGCACTCTGCCAATTATCTTCCTTTCCGCAAAATCGGAAGAAAACGACAAGGTCACCGGGCTTAACGCGGGAGCCGATGACTACATTACCAAACCTTTTTCACCTGCCGAGCTGACCGCAAGGGTAAGATCCAATCTCAGAAGATATACGCTTCTCGGAAGCATCAATGAGGGTAATACCCATATTTATAACTGCGGTGCACTGAGCATCAATGATGAGACCAAAACTGTTACAGTTGACTCACAGCCGGTAAAGCTCACACCCATTGAATATAATATCCTTTTACTTCTTTTGAAGAATAAAGGTACCGTTTTTTCAACGGATAAGATCTATGAGTCCATCTGGAATGAAGCGCCCATTGCTACCGATAACACCGTTGCCGTACATATCAGGCATATCAGGGAAAAGATTGAGATCGATCCCGGACAGCCTCAGTTCCTTAAGGTTGTGTGGGGAGTCGGATATAAGATAGAAGATCTATGAAGAAGACCAGAGCCAAAAAATTGATGCTCCATCTCGGAATGCACTTATGTGCATTTATTTCCGTACTCTTTTTGGCGGACATTTTTTTCTGCAGTTATATTTCCGTAAGCTATCTCGGAGGAGATTCGAGATATGCACTCAATCCGTTTCCTTCCGAAGAGAACGAGGAGATAGACGGTATCATCACCGATGTATTTGCTCATCAGGCTTCCGATATCATGAAGTATACCGCAGCCAAGGAGATACTCGGTGCTCAGAACGGCATCAAGGATAACAGGCTTGTCGACATATCGGATTATTATCACGGGAATAACAAAGTAGGCATTAAACTGTATCTTTCCGATCTGATAAACCTTGGCAGGAGAGGTATAGATTATACCGAAAGAAGTCTTACACTTCAGGATTTCGTCTATTATTTCGGCGATCCTCTTTATTCGGAAAATTTTGATATAGATCCGTACGGCAATCTTTATTTTGTCGGATTTGAAACCCTGAACAGATATAAATTCTCCGAAAAATATACGGTCAATGTATCGGAGGAAACAGAGCGCGAAGAAGATCCCAATGTGTCCCGGGCGATAAGGGATACCCTTCCTTCCGATCTTCTTAATCTTGTTGCACAGTACTGTGTAAGGGAATATCCCGAGCTTGTTTCCCTGTCGAGCTGGGATGACGGCATGATCTACGTCACCTTCAAGGAACCGATCGTTGATGATGAAGATTTCACTTCGTTTTTAAGCTATAAAGAAGCTATCCGCAATTGGGACGGATATTTTACCGCCATAGATGAACTTAAGGTCACTTCATCTCTTTTTTCCGCTGCTTACGATGTTTACAGGGAAGGTGAGAAGCTGTATGAAAACAGCAGCTCCAATCTGGTCTATACCATAAGGACCAAGACCACGGACGGAACCACCAAGGTTTATACCAACTATCCGGATTCCGTGAAATATGATGATGCTTCCCTGGCCGATATCTTTTCAAGCCATTTCCATTATCTGATCTGTTATTATGACGATCTTGAGTATTCAACTCTTTCGGATATAAATGAAAATGTCATTACAGACGCGATAATGATCTATCCCGATGTATACCCGAACAACACTCATGTCTGGATGTATATTGATGACACCTCTTCAAGAGGAAACGATATCTATTATGATCTTTTATACAGGTATGATTCCGTCAAGCAGGTATCCGGACTTTTTACGATAGTCATTGCATTCCTTACCTTCATATGGCTTGCACTCTTTGTGTACCTGCTTTTCATAACCGGCGTAGAATACACGGACGACGGTGAGGAGTTCAGGGTATTTCCACAGGATAAGATCTGGATCGAAGTGCTTCTGGTCATTTCGGTCGCTGCATTTTATATTGCAAGATTTTATTATGGTTATCTGAAAACACTCATCAATGAGAATTATTGCAGGATCACATTTGAAAACGGCGGACCTTTTAAGAACGGAAGCATATCATCTTATCTTATCTTCGGCATCTTCGGATTCCTGCTTTCGCTTACGGGTGCATTCATAATCTATTCGATCGTCAGAAGGATCAGGGCCGGTGTTCTTTTTGAGTATTCGCTGCTCAAGAGGATCAAGATGCTCTTTGACTGGTTCGCTCTTGTTTTCTCCGGAGGATCAGCCGCATCATGGACCGTTATCTTCCCGTATCTGGCATTCCTCACCATTAATGTCGGCGGTTCTATATACGGAGTTTTGAACAGGAATAACCCGGCAGTTACGGCTATCATTTTCTCTGTACTTATTCTTGTCGATATTTTTGTCGGCATCCTGCTGTTCCTCGTTACCGCGGAAAAGAAAGAACTTCTGAACGGCATTGCCAAGATCCGTGGCGGTGATGTCGATTATAAGATCGATGTTTCTAATCTGCGTTATGAAAATAAGAATCTGGCGGAGAGTATCAATAATATCGGTGACGGTATCAAAACTGCGGTTGAATCTTCGCTTATGGAAGAGCAGTTAAGATCGGAACTCATCACGAATGTATCCCATGATCTTAAGACTCCGCTTACTTCGATAATCAACTATTCCGATCTTCTCAAGAGGGATAACCTTACCGAGGAAAAGAAAAAAGAATATCTTTCGATAATCGGAGAAAAGTCGATCAAACTCAAGAAGCTTCTTGAAGATCTTCTTGAGGCTTCCAAGCTTTCTTCGGGACAGATAGAGCTGCATAAGGAAAAGACAGATCTTACCGAACTTCTGAACCAGGCTCTCGGTGAATATGAGGGCAGATTTGCCGGCTCAAAGCTTGAGCTTGTTGCCAATGATTTTCCCAGGGCTTACATCTATGCCGATCCCGGATGCACATGGAGGATATTTGACAACCTTTTCGAGAATATCTGTAAATATGCTATGGGCGGAACCAGGGTATATGTGGAATATACCGCATCGGATGGCGTTGCCAATATCAAGATCAAGAACGTTTCCGCGGTAAGGCCCAGATTCCAGGGGGATGAGCTTACGGAGAGATTCATAAGGGGCGATGAGAGCAGGACAGGCGAAGGAAGCGGACTTGGTCTTTTTATCGCCAAGAGCCTTACCCAGGCTCAGGGAGGCAACTTCAAGGTCATTGTGGACGGAGATATGTTCGTTACAAGCATTTCCATCCCCGAATTCAGCTCGGATCTTGATGATGTAAGTGTTCTCCGTGAAGAATGATATCTAAGATGTAACAACCCGTAATATGCTATAATACGGTTGCCAAAATTTTTGCTTATAGATTGGAAAAAATTATGCCTAACGTATTGGAACTTGAAAACTCTATGCCCGTAGGACAGCTCGGACTTCTGGTTCATCCTTCGTTCGGGATGAAGGGCGACAGGATCAATTCATACCTTGCCGCATTCCGTAAGGATATACATAACGATCTTGTTAAGAACGATCCTGCTTTCCAGGGTTATCAGATGGATGATTACAGGGTTCCTTTTTCTATCCCAAGATTCGGTAGCGGAGAGGGAAAATGCCATATCCAGCAGTCCACAAGGGGCAAGGATCTGTTTATTCTCGTAGATGTGACAAACCATTCGCTCACTTATAAGATGAACGGATTCGAGAACCATATGTCTCCCGATGACATTTATCAGGATCTTAAGAGAATGATAGCCGCGATCGACGGAAAAGCGTACAGGATCAACGTTATCATGCCTTTCCTCTATGAAGGACGACAGCACAGAAGACATGGACGTGAATCCATGGACTGTGCATATATGCTCAAGGAACTCAGTGATATGGGAATGGCCAATTTCATTACCTTCGATGCCCATGATCCCAGGGTTCAGAATTCAATCCCCTTAAGCGGATTCGATAATTTCATGCCTCCTTACCAGTTCATCAAGGCTCTTCTTACCAATGAGGATGACCTTATTGTCGATGAGGAGCATATGGTCGTCATCGCACCCGATGAGGGTGCTCTTGAAAGGGCAATCTATTTTGCCAACGTTCTCGGACTCAATACCGGTACGTTCTATAAGAGGCGTGATTATTCCAGGATAGTTAACGGCAAGAATCCCATAGTTGCCCACGAATTCCTCGGAGATAACATTGACAGCAAGGATGTTGTAATCATCGATGATATGATCTCATCCGGCGGTTCCATGGTTGATACCGCAAGGCAGCTTAAGGAAATGAATGCCAGAAGAGTGTTCATATGTACAACATTCGGACTGTTTACCGAGGGACTCGATAATTTCGATAAGGCTTACGAAAAGGGATATTTTGACAGGGTCATTACCACAAACCTGACCTATCTGCCTCCCGAGATATATGACAGACCTTACTTTATCGAAGCCGATATGTGTAAATTCATCGCTTCGATCATAGATTTCATGAACCACGATTCTTCGATGTCCAATGTTATGGACAATACCCAGAAGATGCATGCCGTTCTTGAAAACTACAATGCACGTCTGAATATCGAGATCTGATCCGGAGCTGCAGTTGAGTAAAAGTCATGTAATAAAAAGTGTAAATAAAGGTTCGATCGCAGATTCGCTGGGCATTATGCCCGGCGATATTGTAATAAGGATAGATGACCAGGAGATAGAAGATATCTTTGATTATCAGTTTTTTACCATGTCCGATAATCTTGTTCTTACAGTTCTGCGTGATGATGAGGAATGGGAATACGAGATTGAAAAGGGTGAGAACGAGGATCTCGGTATCGTATTCGAAAACGGTCTTATGGACACCTACAGAAGGTGCTCCAATAACTGTATTTTCTGCTTCATAGACCAGATGCCTCCCGGAATGAGGGATACCCTTTATTTCAAGGATGATGATTCAAGGCTTTCTTTTCTTCAGGGTAATTATATTACCCTTACCAATCTGTCCGAAAAGGACTTAAACAGGATCGTCAGATATAATCTTTCTCCCGTAAATGTTTCCGTACATACGATGAATCCCGAACTCAGATGCATGATGCTGGGTAACAGATTTGCGGGTTCGTCCCTTTCAAAACTTGATGTTCTTGCGGAGGCGGGCATCGAAATGAACGGCCAGATTGTTCTCTGTAAGGGGATCAATGACGGCAAAGAACTGGAATTTACGATCTCCGAGCTTATGAAGTATATACCTTCATTCAGGAGCCTTTCCGTTGTTCCCGTCGGGCTTTCCAAATACCGTGACGGACTATTTAAGCTTGAACCTTTTGAAAAGGATGACTGCATAGAGGTTATCGGCATCATCGAGAAGTACCAGAAGATCGCTTTTGAAAAGTACGGTACTCATTTTGTACATGCAAGCGATGAGTGGTATCTGAATGCCGGAATGGAGATTCCCGAAAGCGACAGATATGACGGATACCTGCAGATCGAAAACGGCGTCGGAATGATGCGTTCCTTTATCGATGAGACCGAAGAACAGATCGAAAAGCGTACTTTGGACGGTAGCTTTGAATCCTGTGATCACACAAGGCATATCACGCTTGTTACCGGAATGCTCGCTTATCCGATAATTAAATCGACTGCCGAAAAGATTGAAAATAAAGCTCCGGGCATAAAGCTGGATGTCATTGCAATCAGGAATGACTTTTTCGGTGAGAGGATAACCGTTTCGGGGCTTCTGACGGGGCAGGATATAATAGCCCAGTTAAAGGATCTGGACCTGGGAACGGAGGTTCGCCTTCCCGAATCCGTAGTGAGGGCCGGAACCGACGTTTTCCTTGATGATTACACGGTTTCACAGGTCTCGGATGCTTTACAAGTACGCGTATATACGATAAAATCTAATGGTTACGACTTTGTTGATTCCTGCTTGGGGATCAGCTGATATTTTTGTGTTTAAACAGGTATTTTTTGTTTATGAGTTACAGACCTATTGTTGCCGTCGTCGGAAGACCGAATGTCGGAAAATCGACACTTTTTAATGCCCTTGCCGGTGAAAGGATTTCCATTGTAAAGGATACTCCCGGAATCACCAGGGACAGGATCTATGCCGACGTTACATGGCTTAATTACAATTTTACGATGATCGATACCGGTGGAATCGAGCCCGAATCCAAGGATCTTCTTTTATCCTCCATGAGAGACCAGGCTCAGATCGCAATTGATACCGCCGATGTCATTCTTTTTGTTTGCGATGCCAAGACGGGACTTCAGGATGCCGATGCGGGAGTGTGTTCCATGCTCCGCAAGTCCAGAAAGCCTGTCATCCTTGTCGTAAATAAGGTTGATTCATTTGAAAAGCAGCAATCCGATGTATATGAGTTCTATAATCTCGGAATTGGCGAACCCTATCCGATTTCGGCTACCAATATGTTGGGATTCGGTGAGCTTCTCGATAAGGTTGTAAGCTATTTTGAAGAAGAAACCGATCAGCGTGAAGATGGGGATACTCCGAAAGTGGCCGTCATCGGCAAGCCGAATACAGGAAAATCTTCGCTGATCAATAAGCTCCTCGGCGAGAACAGACTGATCGTATCCGACATAGCCGGAACCACCAGGGACGCTGTAGATACCAGGGTCATGTACGGTGAGAAGGAATATATATTCATCGACACGGCCGGGCTCAGACGAAAGAACAAGATCAAGGACGATCTCGAGCATTATATGATCGTCAGGACCGTCAGTGCCGTTGAAAGAGCCGATATCGCAGTTCTTGTTATAGATGCGACGGAAGGTGTCACCGAGCAGGATGCCAAGATTGCCGGCATAGCTCATGACCGTGGCAAAGCCGTCATAATCGCGGTCAATAAATGGGATGCCGTCAATAAGGATGACAAGACCATTTATAAATTTACCGAAAATGTAAGGAATATCCTTTCATTTATGCCGTATGCGGAGATAATCTTCATATCCGCACTAACCGGACAGAGACTCGGCAAGCTTTTTGAGACTATTGATATGGTCAGGGAGAGCCAGGACAAGAGAGTCGGTACCGGTGCTCTTAACGAGATACTTGCCGAAGCCGTTGCGATGCAGCAGCCTCCCAACGACAAGGGCAAATTCCTCAAGCTTTATTACATGACGCAGGTCTCAAGCAGGCCGCCGACGTTTGTGATATTTGTCAATGACAAGGAACTGGCACATTTCTCATACATCAGATACATAGAGAATCAGGTGCGTGAGAATTTCGGCTTCAAGGGTACACCCCTTAAATTCATTGTCAGGGAAAGAAAAGGTGAATGATATGGCACGATTATGGTGCTTTCTTATAGGATACGCTCTGGGACTTGTCCAGACCGCATATATAGTCGGTAAATGCAAAGGCATCGATATCAGGAATTACGGCAGCGGTAATTCCGGTACCACAAATGCCCTCAGAGTGCTCGGCACCAAAGCGGGACTTATCGTTTTTGCGGGTGATATGCTCAAAGCCATAATCACTGCTATCATTATCAGATTCACATTCGCTCAGATGTATCCCGAGCTCAGATTTCTGCTGATCATCTACGGCGGAGCGGGATGCATTCTTGCTCATGATTTTCCATTCTATATGCATTTCAAAGGCGGAAAGGGCATTGCTGCTACCGGAGGTATGATCCTTGCGTTTCACGGTTCATTCTTTTTTCCGGGACTGGCTTACTTCTTCGTGCCTTATCTGCTTACACACTATGTCAGTTTAGGATCTCTCGTTCTCTATGCCGGATTCTTTATCCAGCTTGTTGTTACAGGCCAGATGAATCTTTTCGGGATCTACGACGGGATCTCACAGGCTTCTCTTAATGAGATGTATATCATCGCAGGATTTTTAATGATCCTTGCATACTGGCAGCACAGGGCCAACATAGTCAGACTCATCAAGGGTGAAGAAAGAAAGACATATCTGAATAAAAAGAATGATTTAAACGTTCCCGAAAGGAGATAAATATGGCAAAGGTAACAGTTCTCGGCGGAGGTACATGGGGAATAGGTCTTACCATACTTCTTGCGACCGCAGGTCATGATGTAATGGTCTGGTCTGCCGTCGAATCGGAGATAGAGATGCTTTCCTCAACTCACGCTCATAAGATGCTTCCCGGTGCGACCATTCCCGAAAGCGTCAGATATACGCTTGATGATAAGGAGGCTGTGACCGACAGGGATATCCTTGTAATGGCCGTTGCTTCTTCTTTTACCAGAAAGACTGCAAAGAGACTTGCACCTCTTATAAAGGACGGCCAGATAATCGTCGATGTTGCAAAGGGAATAGAAGAGGGTACTCTCAAAACTCTTTCCGAGCAGATTTCCGATGAGATTCCGTGTGCCGATGTTTGTGTACTTTCGGGTCCCACTCATGCCGAGGAAGTTTCCAGGCTTATGCCTACGACGATCGTTGTAGCTTCCCACAACAAAGAGACTGCACTTTTTGTACAGGATGTTTTCATGACCGAGACTTTCAGAGTCTATACCAGTTCCGATGTCAAGGGCGTAGAACTCGGAGGTTCTCTTAAGAATGTTGTTGCTCTTGCCGCGGGTATCGCTGACGGACTCGGATACGGTGATAATGCAAAGGCAGCCCTGATAACCAGAGGTATAGCCGAGATTTCCAGACTCGGTGTAAAGATGGGATGCAGGCCCGAAACATTCAGCGGACTTACCGGAATGGGCGATCTTATCGTTACCTGTGCAAGTATGCATTCGCGCAACAGAAGATGCGGCATACTTCTCGGAGAAGGCAAGAGCCTTGAAGAAGCACAGAAAGAAGTCGGAATGGTCGTTGAGGGAATCTATTCCGCAAAGGCTGCGATCGAACTCGGAAGAAAATATGATGTCAGCCTTCCTATAATCGAGCAGGTCAACCTTATCCTTTTCGAGGGCAAGGATGCCGGCGTTGCTGTAAAGGAGCTTATGCTCAGGGAAAAGAAGGATGAAGTATCCGATACTCAGTGGTGATGCCTCTTTTCAAATGCTAATATTGTCCGTTGTTCTGATCGCGGCGGTCCTGTTTCTTGCTGTATCCGCCACGCTTTATTTCAGGGTGCGGAAAAAATACATCATTGAGAACGAAAGACTCATTGATATGGTCAGACACATCGGCGATGACAGAAATATTCTTCTCAGTAATCTGACCAGAGAAGTGAAGATGGGAATGATCTCTGTTCTCGGTATGAATGAACTGATCATGCGGGAATGTCATGATGATAACATCAGGGATCACGCTTCACATATCAAAACATCCGGAGAAGATGTCATTGCTCTTATGCAGGGAACTTCGGATTATATAAGACTTGAAAGAGGCCTGATCGATGTCTATAAAGATGATGTCGATCTTGCTTCGCTTATGATAGATGTCATCAGCCTGTCCGGTCCTTCGCTTAAGAACAGGGGACTTATTCTTGATATCGACCTTGATAAGGATACTCCCGGCATCATAAAGGGAGACTACGAAAAGCTGAGACGGAGTTTTCTTAATCTGTTTTCTTTTATCTGCAAAAATTCCTCAAAAGGCTATGTAAAATTATCTTCCGTTCATGAAGAAAGCTGTGAAGGATTCACCGATATCACATTCAGGATCATCTGTGAATCCCTGTCGACTTCTGCCGATAAGCTTTCGAATATACTGGAGAACGGATTATCGGACAATAAGCTTTTATTCTCCGGCAGTGAAAAAGGACTTCTTGAATTCTTTATAGCGGGAAATACCCTGAATGCCATCGGCGGGAATTTCAAAGCTTTCGAAACGGTCGATGAAGAGATCGCATTTGACCTTACGATCCATTCGGAGATTGTGGACGCAACCGGAATAGGTGACATCAAGAAAACTGTCAGAAAGCGATCATTCCTGAATGATGGCGAGCAGCGAATGTTTTATTCACCCGCTTCGAGGATCCTTTATGCCGATAAGGATAAATGTAATATAGAGATCATCCGTCGTCTTCTCGAATCGTCCGGTGTCACTATCGATCTTGCCTCAAATTGTGAAGAAGCGATCACGCTTTTACGAATCAATGAATATGATGTTATATTTGCCGATCTGTCTATGAAAGATGATAAAGGCATTAAGCTTATCAATCATATCAGGAGCGGAGAGCCGAATATTCTGGATGTCAGAAAGCCCTGCATAGCCATTGTTGAAGATTCGGAAACCGTTACGGAAGACGATATCGGCAGGGGGGCGTTTACGGACGTTGTCGCCAAACCCGTGAATCCGAAAAACATTGAAGAGCTTCTTGTTAAGTATCTGCCTTCGGACAAAGTCGACATAACGGATGAATCCTTCTTCTGTCCCGGGATCAGATCCGAACAGGATATCAGAAAATACACCGAAGGTTACGACGATCTGTATAAAGCCGCTGCCGGGATCTATAAGAGAGCCAAGAATTACAGATAAACGGGTAGAGCATATTGGTATTCGAACAGACCTACAACATATATTTTGAACTGTCGGTATTGCCCATCGAGCTGATACTGCTTATTTTTGTGTTCGGATATTATAAAGATGACCGCGACACAAAAGCTACCAATTACAGATTTAAGATCTATGCGCTTCTTACAACAGTAGGTACGCTGCTTGATATAGTGACTGCGATCACGTTTATGTGGGGGGATACGCTTTCACCTTCATTCCATATTATATTCCTTTCGCTCAACTTCCTTATGGGACTGAGCAGCTCTATGGGATTTTACTTATATATGGTCGCTTTTGCCGGATTGCAGAAGAGCGAACATATCCTGAATATGATCTCATATGCGATCAATGTGATCTATGTGATCATACTGGTGATCAATTATTTTACCGGCATTGCATTTTCTTATGTTCCGGGTGTCGGGCTTGTAAGAAGTCTTTTATACGGAACCGTCGGATATCTGTTCCCTCTTTATTACATTTTACTCGGTGTTTCTCTTTCTTTTTTCAAAAAAAAGAAATTCAGCAAGGTGCAGAGATGCTTTCTTACAATTGGATTCATTATCGTTCTTATTATCTTTATCCTTCAGATAATACTGGAAGAGCAGGCTCTTATGGCTTATTTCGTAAGCGGGATATGTCTGTTTATGCTCTTTCTTACCCTGGAGACTCCCGAATATACGGAACTTGTCAATACTCTGGAAGAGCTTGATAAAGTACGTAATGATGAAAGAAGAGCTCTGGAGAGGATCAAGAGATCGGATGAAGCAAAGAGCACGTTTTTGTCACATCTGTCTCATGAGATAAAAACCCCGATCAATGCGATCATGGGATACACGGAAGAGATCATCAAGGCAAATGTATCGGATGATGTCAAAGAAAATGCGGCCAGTGCCTTCAAAGGCGCAAGAAGGCTTGATCAGTTCTTTACCGATATTGTAGACAACATGGCTGACATCAGTGAGTTCGGAAACAGTGCCCTTGTTTCTCTTGATGAGATAGAAAAGGAGCTGTATCTCAACGTCGGATTTGATCTTGATGAGAAAAAAAACACCAAGGATTTCATCTCCAGATCCGGTTATTATTCACCGGGAACTTCTGATCCGGATTCTTTTCCCGATTCGTCAATGTACAGGATACTCTGTGTAGACGATAACGAACTCAACATGGAACTTCTTGTCCGTACCGTAAAGCAGTTCGGCTTTTCGGTTGACGGTGCTGAGGACGGCAAGACCGCTATCGAACTGGTGACCAAAAATGATTATGATCTTATACTTATGGATCATATGATGCCGGTTATGGACGGCGTTGAAGCAATGCATTATCTCAGGGAAAATTCTCTTTGCGATCTTACTCCCATTGTTGTTGTTACCGCAAATGCGGTAAGGGGAGAAAGGGAAAAATATCTAAGTGAAGGCTTTGATGCATTCCTTCCCAAGCCTTTTACCGGCGGTTCGCTTCTCAGGGCGGTCGGTAAATTCCTTCCTCTTGCCACAATGGAGACCGTTGTCAAAGTCAATTCCGTTTCGGGCATAAGCGGGTTCATGCTCGCTTCGACTTTTTCAAGACCTCTTATAGCGCCCGGCGCCAAGATACTAATTGCAGGCCGGGAAAGGGAGGAGATCAACAGGTTATCCAGGCTGTTCCTTACAACAATGGCAAGGATCGATGTTGTATACGGCTGTGATGAATGCATAGAAAGACTGTCCGGCGGCGATTACGATATCGTATTTGTCGAAGACGGACTGCGTTCCGGCGATAACCGTTCGATCAAGACATATATCTGGAACAGCGTTGATATTCCTACGATACTTATTCTCAAAAAGAATTCGGATATCGATCCTGCTGTGATATATGACAGTTATACCGATTATATGAATATTGATGATGATTCCGAAGTCATTGATGCATTGCTTCTTCTTTATCTTCCCAAGGATAAGGTCAGCGTGATCGGTTCCAAGGACGAGAAGCGTGCGTTCACCTTAAATATTTCTTCATCATATAATCTTTCCGACGGAGTTGAGGTTGTAAAGACTGAGAACGCAAAACCTGGGAGTGCTTCCGAAGAAATCAATCTCAGCGGAGAACTGTCATTCCTTGAAGGGATCAAGGGGATTGATATCGAACAGGGCGTATATAACTGCGGTTCCGAAGACGGGCTGAAAAGAGCTGTTGAGATATTTATCGGCACTACGGAAGTCAAAGCCGATGAGATAGATTCCCTTTATACCGCAGGTGATATTGACGGTTATACCATCAGGGTTCATGCTTTAAAGAGTTCCGCAAGGATCATCGGTGCGCTTGAATTATCCGAGCTGGCCAGAGCTCTTGAAGCTGCCGGCAAGGATCATAATACGGAGTTTATAAAAGAAAAAACACAGGATCTTCTCGCGGAATACAGAGCTTTGTCCAAAGCCCTATCCGATAAGATGAAAGTAGACGAACCGGTCTCTGTAGCGCCCGCCACACCGGAAATTGTAAAAGATGCTTATATGACGATCTATGAGCTTGCCATGATGATGGATTATGACAGCATAGAGATCATTTTTGATTCGCTTCGTCAATATGAGTTTAAGTCCGAAGACGCCGAAAGATTTGAAAGAATACGAAAGTCCATGGAAGCGCTTGACTGGGAAACCGTTCTCGGTATCGCGAAGGAGGCATTATGAGTGAATCCGTTCTTATGGTGAGTAAAATAGACAGTTTTATGGTCAATGCCATAAAATATAAGCTTGAGGCAGAAGGATTTCTGTGTTCTTTTTCATCCACGGAATCACCGGGCATAAGGAATTCGATCGATGAAAAGAAGATAATAATCCTTTATATTGATGAATCCATACTTGAAAAGACCGATCTTCTCATATATCTCAAGGATAAATGCAATGATGATGAGAAGAAACTTATATTGATCGGTTCCCCTGCGGATTTTGCGGTTGTAAATGATTACATATCCGATAATTTCCTTGCCGGTAAGCTCGAGAGACCGATCGACATGCAGGAGCTTATCGGTCTGATCAGAGGCGTTCAGTCAACCGCCCAGGAAGAAAATGACAAGAAGAGCGTTCTGATCGTAGATGACGATACAACTTATCTGCGTACAGTCAGGGACTGGCTCAAGGATAAATATAAAGTCTATATGGCCAATTCAGGAATTCAGGCTCTTACATGGCTTGCAAAAAACCATGCGGATCTTGTTCTTCTTGATTATATGATGCCGGTTGCATCCGGACTTGAGATACTGGAGATGATCAGAAGCGAAGAGTTTTCGAGGGATATTCCCGTAATATTTCTAACCGGTAAGTCTGACAAGGAAAGCGTCAAGACGGTAATGAAGCTTAATCCTCAGGGGTATCTGCTTAAATCAATAAGCAAGGAAGTCCTCAGGAATGAACTTGATAAATTTTTTAACGGAGATAATTAAATGGAAAAGTTTGAAGGAACAAAAGGTTATGTTGCAAGTCCGGAACTTATGGATTCCGTGAATATTGCAATTGCTCTCAAAAAGCCTCTTCTTATCAAGGGTGAACCCGGAACCGGCAAGACAATGCTTGCCCAGTCCGTTGCGGATGCGCTCGGTAAGAAACTTATCATATGGAATATCAAATCCACAACAAAGGCTCAGGACGGTCTCTATATGTATGATACGATCCAGAGACTTTATGACGGTCAGTTCGGCGAAGGCGGAGTTGACGATATCGCTCATTACATCAAGCTCGGAAAACTCGGTGAGGCCTTTGATAGCGAGGACCAGGTTGTCCTTCTTATAGATGAGATCGATAAAGCCGATCTGGAATTCCCGAACGATCTTCTCTGGGAGCTCGATCAGATGGAGTTCTATATAAATGAAACCAAGAGAACCGTAAAGGCTAAGAACAGACCTATAGTCATCATCACATCAAATGCCGAAAAGGAACTTCCCGATGCGTTCCTCAGAAGATGTATTTTCCATTATATCGAGTTCCCCGGTAGGGAACTCATGGAAGAGATCATCAGAGTGCACTTCCCCGAGGTTGAAGAGCATCTCCTTGCAGAGGCTATGGATGTTTTCTATCAGATCCGTGATATCAGGGATATAAGGAAGAAGCCTTCCACCTCCGAACTTATAGACTGGATCAATGCTCTTCAGATCGGTGGTATTCCTTATGGACAGATCAAGACAAGACTTCCATTCATCGGCGTTGTTGTAAAAAAAGACGAGGACCTTGAACAGACGGTTCATCATTATTTCGAATAATGTTTTTGAATTTTTTTGAAAGTTTAAGAAAGCACGGCATCAACGTTACTTTGGGCGAATGGCTCGATCTGGAGAATGCACTTGATTCTTCATTGATCGGCGGCCAGCTCTCAAGGTTTTATCATTGTGCTCGAATGATACTTGTTAAATCGGAAACGGATTATGACAAGTATGATGAAGCATTTGAAGAATGCTTCGGCAAGATAAAGAGTGATCCCGAAGTCGGTAAGGAAATGCTCAGGTGGCTTGATAAATCCGATATGATGCAGCTTGCGGAGATGGAAGCAAGGGATCATCTGAACAAGATGGAAGGTGAAGGTATCATTATCGACAAAGAAGATGTCGAGCAGAAATTCAAACAGCGCCTCAAGGATCAGGATTCGGAGCATAACGGCGGTTCGTTCTGGATCGGAACAATGGGTAAGACTTCATTCGGTAATACCGGAGGTAATATCGGCGGTGTAAGAGTCGGAGGAACTACCGGTTATCAGTCGGCATTTGCGGTTATCGGCGCAAAGAAATACCGGGATTTCCGTGATGACAGAGTCATGACCAACAGGCAGTTCCAGCTTGCGTTCAGGAGGCTCAGACAGTTTTCTTCCAGGCTTGATACTCCCGAAAGAGAGCTTGATATTGATAAGACTGTGGATGAAACCTGCAATCAGGGCGGGGTTCTTAAGATCGAGATGAGAAAACCGAGGAAGAATTCGGTCAAGCTGCTTCTTCTTATGGATTCAGGAGGAACGATGATTCCGTATTCCACACTGCTTAACGATCTTTTCCAGGCGGTGAATAAAAGTAATCACTACAAGGAAGTAAAATGTTATTATTTCCATAACTGCATATATTCCCACGTTTATAAGACTCCGGAATGCGAAAACGGTGACTGGGTTGAAACAAAATGGCTTTTCCGTAACACGGATTCCGATTATAAGGTTATAATAGTGGGAGATGCGGCAATGGCTCCCGAAGAACTGTATTCGGATACCGGTAATTACCGCGGCCCCAATGACGGACTGAGCGGCGAAGAATGGCTTAAATCCATTAAGAGACATTATAAGAAGGTTGTATGGCTCAATCCTAAGATGGCTCCCGGAAACGCACCGTGGAGAGAAGCCGAGACAGCAGTAAAGCAGATGTTTCCGATGTATAAATTATCCGTGAAAGGTCTTGATCAGGCTATGACCAAGCTCATGGAAACAAGATAAATTTTTTTAAAGGAGATTTTTAAGATGGGTATTTTTGAAGAGCTGCAGCAGAGACAGCTTCTTGCACAGCTTACGGACGAAAATGAGATAAGGGAGCTTGTCAACAACGGCAAAGCTACATTTTATATAGGATTCGATCCTACCGCAGATTCACTTCATGTCGGACATTTCATGGCGCTCTGCCTTATGAAGAGACTTCAGCAGGCAGGCAATAAGCCCATAGCTCTTGTCGGCGGCGGCACCGGAATGATCGGTGACCCCACCGGAAGAAGCGATATGCGTACTATGATGACAAAAGAGACCATTGAGCACAATGTAGAGTGCTTCAAGAAGCAGATGTCCAGATTCATCGAATTCGGAGAGGACAAGGCTAAGCTCGTCAATAATGCAGACTGGCTCCTTGATCTTAACTATGTTGAGTTCATCAGGGATATCGGTCCTCATTTCTCGGTAAACAATATGCTCCGGGCAGAGTGCTACAAGCAGCGCATGGAGAAGGGACTCAGCTTCCTTGAGTTCAACTATATGCTCATGCAGTCCTACGATTTCCTTGAGCTTTACAAGAGATACGGCTGCAATATGCAGTTTGGCGGTGACGATCAGTGGAGCAACATGCTCGGCGGAACCGAACTCATCAGAAAGAAGCTCGGCAAGGATGCATATGCAATGACCATAACCCTTCTTCTCAATTCGGAAGGCAAGAAGATGGGTAAGACTGCAAAGGGTGCTGTATGGCTTGATGCCGATAAGACCACTCCTTACGAGTTCTACCAGTACTGGAGAAATGTCGGTGATGCCGATGTCTTCAAGTGCCTGAGAATGCTCACATTCCTTCCTATCGAACAGATTGAGGAGATGTGCAAATGGGAAGATTCCAAGATCAATGAAGCCAAGAAGATCCTTGCACACGAACTCACAGAGCTTGTACACGGCAAGGAAGAAGCCGATAAGGCTGAAGCAGGAGCCAATGCTCTTTTCGGAGGCGGTGATATCACGGGTGCGGATATCCCCACCGTTCAGATAGAGGAAGGAGATTACAGGGACGGCAAGATCGATATTCTCGGAATACTCGTAAAGGCCGGTCTCTGCCCTACAAGAAACGAAGCACGCCGTGCCGTTGAGCAGGGCGGTGTGACCGTTGACGATGAGAAGGTAACCGATGTTAAAACATTATATTCCGCTGAAGATCTTAAGGACGGAAAACTTGTCAGACGCGGAAAGAAAGCGTTCAAAAAGGTGATCTCATGAGTGAAGCTTACGAAAAACTGCAGACAGCATTAAAGGCCGTAAGGGAAAAGACTGATTTTGTTCCCGAGATCGCACTTGTACTCGGTTCGGGTCTCGGTGCATATGCCGATTCCATTAAGACCGTATGTGAGATCCCTTATTCCGAACTTCCCGGTTTCCCGGTATCAACCGTACAGGGTCATTCCGGCAAGTTCATATTCGGATATGACGGAGACAAGAAAATTGTCTGCATGAAGGGAAGAGTTCATATGTATGAAGGCTATGAGCCTTCGGATGTTGTCATGCCCATCAGACTGATGTATCTGATGGGAGCAAAGATCCTCTTCCTTACCAATGCTGCCGGCGGTATCAACGAAAGCTTCCATCCGGGCTGTCTTATGCTCATAGAAGACCAGATTTCATTTCTTGTAAGGAATCCTCTTATCGGACCCAATGTTGAGGAACTCGGCACAAGATTCCCCGATATGACCAGGATCTACGACAAGGATCTTTCACAGATCATCATAGATAAAGCTGCCGAACAGAATTCCGAGCTTTTCAAGGGAGTTTATGTCCAGCTCAGCGGACCTTCTTATGAATCACCTTCCGATGTTAAGGCTCTCAGGCTTCTCGGAGGAAGTGCTGTAGGTATGAGTACCGCTATTGAAGCAATTGCTGCAAGACATGCCGGAATGAAAGTCTGCGGCATCTCTGTCATCTCCAATATGGCTGCCGGCATCACCGGAGAAGAACTTAATCACGAAGAGGTTCAGAAAGCAGCCGATTCCGTTTCGAAGAGATTTGAAGAACTCGTAAGAGCTTCCATAGCCGCTTTTTGAGGTGCGCGTTATGAATGAAGAAGAGATACAGAATCTTATACTTAATGCTTTTGAAGGAAGAACCAAGTCCTATTGCCCCTACTCGGGATATGCGGTAGGTGCGGCAATCCTGACATCTTCGGGAGAGATATACAGAGGCTGTAACGTTGAGAATTCATCCTACGGTGCAACCATATGTGCCGAAAGATGTGCCGCTCTCAAAGCTGTCAGTGAAGGAGATAAGCAGTTCAAGGCCGTTGCCATCGTCGGCGGTCTCAAGGATGCTAAGGAGCTTTCCGATTATGCCTATCCCTGCGGAATATGCAGGCAGTTCCTTTCCGAATTCGGAGGAGCGGACATGACTGTGATCGTTGCACGAAGCATCGATGATAAGAAGGTCTACAAGCTCTCGGAACTTCTGCCCGAGGCATTTACCGCTGATTCAATTAAATAAATATAACTTGAGGATTATATATTGAATATCCGCTTGTACAACGCGAGAATATTGGATCTTGATGCTTCACATACGGTGAGGAGCGGAGAGGTGCGCGTTTTGGACGGTAAGATTGCCGAGGTCATTTATGACGGTGAGATTAAACCCGAGGACCGGATATTCGACAGGGAGATCGACTGTAAGGGAAATCTCCTTATGCGCGGCTTTAACGATGCGCATACCCATTCCGCAATGACCTTTTTAAGGTCCCTTGCCGATGACAAGCCCACTCCCAAATGGCTTGAGGAGGACATCTTCCCCCACGAAGCTAAGCTCACGGATGATGATATAGCCGATTTTCAAAGGCTGGCCATAATGGAATATGTATCCGGCGGTATTGTGTCGGCTATGGATATGTATCTGCGTCCGGATGTAACGGCTGAAGTATTTGCAAATGCCGGTATGAGAGCTGTCATTGTATCCGGACTTAATGATTTCACTTCATCGCTTTCCGAGCTGGAAGTTCAGTATGACAGGTTGAATTCCTGCAGCCCCCTTATTTCTTTTAAGGCCGGGATTCACGCCGAATATACCACATCCCGCGATAAGCTCGAAAAGCTTTCGGCCTTTGTTCACGATAAGAAAACCGGTATATATTGCCATGCTTCCGAAACCGAAAGCGAAGTTGGCGGCTGTATTGAAAGATACGGGCTGCCTCCGGTTAAATTCCTTGCTTCCCTCGGATTATTTGACTTTGGCGGCGGAATTTATCACGGAGTCCACGTAACGGATGAAGAAATAGAAATCCTTAAGGAAAAAGAGGTCTATACGGTCATTAATTCCGCATCCAATTGCAAGCTCGCAAGCGGAATTGCCCCTCTTAAGAAGCTCTATGATAAAGGAATAAAGCTTGCTATAGGTACCGACGGACCCGCAAGCAATAACTGTCTCGATATGTTCAGGGAAATGTATCTTACAGCAGTTTTATGTAAACTCAGAGAAAAAGATGCCGCATGCATCGACGCATCTGTTATACTTGATATGGCGGTCAAAGGCGGAGCCGGATGTATGGGACTTGAGGATTCGGGTCTTATAAGTGCGGGTCTGCCGGCAGATATTATAATGATCGATATGAACAGGCCCAATATGCAGCCTGTCAATAATATAGTCAAAAATCTTGTATATTCGGGTCAGACCGCAAATATCAAGATGACGATGGTTTCCGGACGGATATTGTATTACAATGGTGAATATGATCTTGGATTCGATCCGGAAGAAGTTATCGGAAGGTGTGGGGAGAGAACTAACAAAATAGTATCCGGCTAAGATAGCAGACGGAAATTATTTTCTGTTCTCTATAAAAAGTATTTTATTAGAAATTCTCATAAAATGAGAAAGGAGAATTAAAAATGCTTGAAAAAACTTTTAAACTGAAGGAGAACGGCACCGATGTCAAAACAGAGATCATCGCGGGCGTAACTACCTTCATGGCCATGGCATATATCCTGGCTGTTAACCCCAGTATTCTTTCCGCATCCGGAATGAATCCCCAGGCTATCACCATTGCCACAGCTCTTGCCGCATTCATCGGAACCATGTGTATGGGTCTGATGGCAAATTATCCCTTCGCCTTAGCTCCCGGTCTCGGACTTAATGCATATTTTGCATATACCGTATGCCTTGGTATGGGATATTCATGGCAGTTTGCTCTCTTTGCCGTATTTATTGAAGGTCTTATCTTTATCGTCCTTTCCGTAACTCCCGTAAGAGAAGCTATTTTCAATGCAATTCCTCTTCAGCTAAAGAAGGGTGTTTCCGTCGGTATCGGACTTTTCGTAGCTTTCATCGGACTTCAGAATGCTAAATTCGTAGTTGATGACGGAGCTACACTCGTCACTCTCGTTAAATTCAAAGAGAATTTCACCACCATCGGTATCTGGGCACTTCTTTCCCTTATCGGTGTTTTCATTATCGCGATCCTTCACATCAAGAAGGTTAAAGGTGCGATCCTCATCGGTATCTTTGCTACATGGATCCTCGGAATCATCTGTGAACTTGTAGGATTCTATGTTCCCAATGCGGAAGCTGAGTTCTATTCGGCTATTCCCTCCGGATTTGCATCATTTTCATTTGCATCGATCGGAGAAACTTTCGGAGCATGCTTCTCAGCAGCTGCTTTTGAGAACTTCAAGATCATCGACTTCATGGTCATCATGTTTGCATTCCTTTTTGTTGACGTATTCGATACTCTCGGAACTCTCATCGGATGTGCGGATAAGGCTGACATGCTTGATAAGGAAGGTAAGCTTCCCCGCATCCGTCCCGCTCTTCTTGCAGACGCTATCGCTACCAGCGCAGGTGCTGTTCTCGGAACTTCCACAACAACTACCTTCGTTGAGTCTTCAGCAGGTGTATCCGCAGGCGGACGTACCGGACTTTCCTCTGTAGTTACCGGACTTCTTTTCCTTGTATCACTCATCCTTTCGCCTCTGTTCATATCGATCCCCGGATTTGCAACAGCTCCCGCTCTTGTATTCGTAGGATTCCTTATGATGAGTGCTATTACCGGTATCGATCTCAAGGATCCCACCGAAGCTATTCCCGCTTTCCTTGCTTTCCTTGTAATGCCCCTTGTTTACAGTATTTCCGACGGTATCTGCATCGGTGTCATTTCTTACGTTGTCATTAATCTCTGCACCGGCAATGCTAAGAAGATCAAGCCCCTTATGTACATCCTTGCAATACTCTTTGTTCTGAAATACATTTTGCTCTGATATAAAATTTTCCCTGCCGGAGTTTTATTCCGGCAGGGATTTTTTGCATTTTAATATGTACGGAATTGTTTTTGTTGTAATAATCTTAATACTTCTTGCGATCAGCGGATATCGTCTGTCTTTGGAAGAGAAGAGACAGACAGTATCCCTTATTCGTGATTCATTCGGTAAGTCTTCGGCAAGAAAGCTTTCACAGGGCAGAAAAAATGCCCTTCAAAAGCTTATTGAGCTTAAAGCCGAAAACGATCCTGTGAAAGACCGGATTGATGATCTGACATGGTCCGATACCGGTATGGAGGATATATTCCTTCAGATGGATAATTGCCTGTCCGCTGCGGGAGAAGAATATCTGTATTATAAGCTTCATGATATCGGTACTTCCGAAGAAGAACTTAAGAAAACGGATATTTATGTTGCTGAGCTTTATAAGGATGAGGAGCTGAGAATAGCTCTCGGTTCTTCACTTCATGAACTCGGTTTTGTCAAAGATAAGACTCTTCCGGAATATCTGGAACATATAGTCGGTTCCGATAAGTTCATTAATCCGTGGTTCCATATCTTAGCGGATGTATATTATATAGCCATCATTATCATACTGATCCTGAAGCCTGTCGTCGGAGCCGTATTTCTTGCTGTTCTGATACTGGTTCAGATATCATCATATTTTTCGCTCAGAAGATCTGCCGAGGAAAAACTTAACGGAGTCACTATGATAATGAGACTGAGCTGTATGGAGAAAAGTCTTCCTAAGGGACTTTCGTCCGAAACAGGCAGGCTTATAGATGATCTTGCTGATGAACTCGGATCGATCAGCGGAAAAAGATCTCTGGCATCATTTGTGCTCAGTTCCGGTCCCAATTCCGGTAACGGTCTGATTTCGATGCTTCTTACATACATCAATCTCTTTTTCCATTTTGATCTTATTGCAAGTGCATTTCTTCTTACAGGCATTAAAAAGGATAAGGACAGGATTCTTGATGCATATGAAAAGACCGGATATCTCGATATGTGTCTTTCCGTAGCGTCCTACAGGGCTTTCCTTGAGACGAAGGGAGCGTATTGCGCACCTGAATTTACGGATAAAGCAGTCATAAGCATTAAAGACGGATTCAATCCTCTTATTGAAAAGCCGGTAGCCAACGATGCCGGTTCATCCGGCGGTGTACTCATTACCGGTTCCAATGCAAGCGGTAAATCAACTTATATGAGGATGATTGCCGTTAATGCGATACTTGCCCAGACTGTTGCTACATGCTGCGCATCCGCGTATAAAGCATCCCATTTCAGGATATATTCATCCATAGCTGTAAACGACAGCATACTCAAGGGTGAAAGCTATTTCATGGCTGAGATAAAGAGCCTTAAGAGGATAGTGGATGCAGCTTCTGCAGATGGCAGGCCCGTTATCTGTTTTATCGATGAAATACTTCGCGGTACAAATACTTCCGAAAGGATCGCAGCGGCCTGTGCAGTTTTAAATTATCTGTCGGATCTGAATGTCATCACTTTTGCCGCGACGCATGATATCGAGCTTACTACACTGATCTCGGATAAATATGAAAACGTGCATTTCGGCGAGAACATTACCGAGGATGATGTTACATTTTCATATATCCTTGAAAAAGGTCCCACAAACAGCAGAAATGCCATAGCACTTCTTAAAAAGACCGGTTTTCCGGCATCTGTTACGGAGGCTAGTGAGAAACTCTGCGGAGAACTCGATAAAAGAAGCCGAATCTGATGATTTTGGTTTACATAACCTCTGCGAATGTCCGTTATTTCTTGACGTTCGTAATGTATAAAATGTATACTATATAGTGTGTTTTGAGGACATTCGGAGTTTTTTTTCCACACTATATGCCTGCTTTATTAGGGAGGATTTGATATGGGTCAGGGAATAGTATTTGTAAATTCGTTCCTGAGCTACCTGCTTCTTATGATAATAATCGTATGTGTAGCCGCACTCGGTTTTATCATCGGCAGATTTTTAAGGAAGAGGAAAGATTCCAAGACCGGAAATGCCGAAAGCGTAGAATCTGTTTCTGAAAGTTCACCCGGGGCATCAGATAATTCCTAAGGTGTTTTTTAAGGATACGTGTAAACCCGTATCCTTATATTTTTTAATGGGACAGGTGTGCTTTGAACACATATAACAATAAGACCAGGATACTTCTTATTCTTGATATCCTGAAAAAGAATACCGATGAAGATCATGCACTGAAAGCTGCCGATATCCTTGAGCGTATTTCTGCGGAAGGATTAAAGTGCGACAGAAAGACTCTTTATGATGATATTAATTCCCTTACGGATGCCGGTGTTGATATCATTCATGAACCGGGCGGCGGATATAAGCTCTTGTCACGTGATTTTGAAGATGTTGAGATCAGGCTCCTTGTTGATGCCGTTTATTCTTCAAAATTCATTTCATCTCAAAAGACCAAAGTCCTGGCGGGAAAGCTTAAAACTCTGACCAGTGAAAGTCAGGCTTCATCGATAACCAGACAGATTTATTCATCCGATTCAAAAACGCCCAATGAAGATGTGCTTTATAACGTTGATTCTCTTTCGAGGGCGATACAGGATAATAAACAGGTAAGCTTTGAATATCTTGTCTGGGGTGCAAATAAAAAGCTTGTGACAAAGGGAGATAAGATCAGGATCTTAAGCCCCTGGGCACTTATCTGGCAGGATCAGAATTATTATCTTATGGCTTACGATGATGCAGCCGGCAAGATGAAGCATTTCAGAGTCGACAAGATGAGAAATGTTTCCGTCACGGATTCTTTGAGAAACGGCAGGGAAGAATTTGAAAGTCTGGATATGTCCGAATATCTGGAAAGCACTTTTTCAATGTACGGAGGAAAACAGGAGACTGTTACTCTTGATTTTCCCGAGGAACTTATCGGTATCGCTTATGACAGATTCGGTACGGATGTCAAACAGCGCCCGGGTGATAAAGGACGTATTCTTGTCAGGACCAAATGCTATGTCAGCAATCAGTTCTACGGATGGCTTTCGGGGCTCGGCGGTGACGTAAAGCTTGTTTCACCTGATTCCGTTGTCAGTTCATACAGATCGTTTTTAAAAGATCTGATCAAATTATATTAATATTTCGGAGAGAGAAAATGTCTGAACAAAGCATCGATTACGGTAAGATCTATAAACCTTCCGCTGAAGTGTATGTGATCAAGAAGGACGGTTCGCGCGAAGCGTTCAATGTTCAGAAGGTTATTAATGCAGTCAGCAAAAGTGCTTACAGAGCCCTTACCGAATTTTCCGATGATGAAAACAGAAAGATCTGTACTCTTATAATTTCCAAAGTGGATGAACTCGGTGAAAACGAGATCCCCATTCCCAGAATGCACAATATCGTCGAGGAAGTCCTCGAACAGGTAAAGCCCATAGTTGCAAAAAGCTATCGCGATTACCGTAATTATAAGCAGGACTTTGTCCGCATGCTCGATGATGTATATAAAAAGTCCCAGTCCATCATGTACATCGGTGACAAGGAAAATTCCAACACCGATTCCGCGCTTGTCTCCACCAAAAGAAGTCTTATATTCAATCAGCTCAATAAAGAGCTTTATATGAAATTCTTCCTTACCACGGAAGAGATTCAGGCATGCCGTGACGGATATATATACATACACGATATGTCATCAAGAAGAGATACCATGAACTGCTGTCTTTTTGATATCGCTTCGGTACTTAAGGACGGCTTTGAGATGGGAAATATCTGGTATAACCAGCCCAAGTCTCTCGATACCGCTTTTGACGTTATGGGTGACATTGTTCTTTCCGCTGCCAGCCAGCAGTACGGAGGATTCACCATTCCTTCCGTCGAATATACTCTCGAACCTTACGCAAAGCTTTCTTATGACAAGAAATACAAAAAGTATATCGATCTCGGAGTCGACGAAAAGAAAGCGGCCGATGCTGCACTTGCGGATGTTGAAAGAGAATTCGAACAGGGTTTCCAGGGCTGGGAATATAAATTCAATACTGTAGCATCCAGCCGCGGAGACTATCCTTTCATAACTGTCACTGCCGGAACGGGAACGTCCGATTTCCAGAAGATGGCTACCAGAGCACTTCTCAAGGTTCATATGGAAGGACAGGGAAAGAAGGGCAGGAAGAAACCCGTTCTTTTCCCTAAGATAGTTTTCCTATATGATGAAAAACTTCACGGTGAGGGAGGAGAACTCGAGGATATATTCGAGCTTGCGGTCAGGTGTTCTTCCAAGACAATGTATCCCGATTATCTTTCGCTAACGGGTGAAGGATATGTTCCTTCGATATATAAAAAGTACGGCAAGATTATATCCCCCATGGGATGCAGGGCTTTTCTCTCACCCTGGTTCGAAAGAGGCGGCATAGAACCTGCGGATGAAAACGATACTCCCGTATACGTCGGACGTTTCAATATCGGTGTCGTATCGCTTCATCTTCCGATGATACTTGCGCGCAGCAGAAAAGAAAACAGGGATTTCTATGAGATCCTGGATTATTATCTGGAGCTCATAAGAAATCTTCATCAGAGAACATATTCTTATCTTGGTGAGATGAAGGCTTCAACCAATCCGCTCGCATATTGCATGGGAGGTTTCAGAGGCGGCAATCTCCGGCTGTCGGATAAGATCAAACCTCTTCTTGATTCCGCAACCGCTTCATTCGGCATTACCGCACTCAATGAACTGCAGAGACTTTATAACGGTAAATCCCTTACCGAAGATGCGGAGTTTTCTCTTGAGGTCATGAGACATATAAATGAAAAAATTGCTCAGTTCAAGAAAGAAGACCACAGGCTTTATGCAATCTACGGAACTCCCGCTGAAAATCTCTGCGGACTTCAGGTCAAACAGTTCCGCAAGAAATTCGGTATCATAGAAGGCGTATCCGACAGGGAATATGTATCGAATTCTTTTCACTGCCATGTTACCGAAAATATCACTCCGATCGAGAAACAGGATTACGAGAAGAGATTCTGGGATCTTTTCAACGGAGGCAAGATACAGTATGTAAAGTATCCCGTCGATTATAATCTGGATGCCATCAAGACTCTGATCAGACGTGCAATGAAGATGGGATTCTATGAAGGAGTCAATCTGTCACTTTCATATTGTGATGATTGCGGTCATGAAGAGCTTTCCATGGATGTCTGTCCCGTATGCGGAAGCAGGAACCTGACCAAGATCGACAGGATGAACGGATATCTTTCATATTCAAGGACGCACGGAGATACAAGGCTAAACGATGCCAAGATGATCGAGATTTCGGAAAGAAGATCAATGTAATGAGATATCATGATATTACAAAAGATGATATGAAGAACGGTGACGGTCTCAGAGTCGTTCTGTGGGTCAGCGGATGCAGCCATATGTGCAGCGGCTGCCAGAATCCCCAGACCTGGGAACCCGACAGCGGCATATATTTTGATGATGAAGCCAGGAAAGAGCTTTTCGATCTTCTTTCGAGAGATTATATTTCCGGTCTTACATTAAGCGGAGGCGATCCTCTTTATCCCGGAAATATTGCTGATGTCGAACAGCTTCTCAAGTCTTTTAAAGATGAGTTTCCCGGTAAGACTGTATGGCTTTATACCGGTGATCTCTGGGAAGATATAAAGCATCTTACCCTTATGAAATATGTCGATGTTGTTGTTGACGGACCATTCGATAAAAATCTCAAGGATGTAACTCTATGCTGGAAAGGCAGTTCCAATCAGCGCGTTATCGATGTTAAGGAATCGCTTGAAACAGGAGAAGTAAAGATTCATTGTCCCGATCATTATTCGGTGCTCGATCCGGATTCCGTACACGGAAGCTCAAGATCCGGCGTACCCTGTATGTATTAAAGGAGAACAAAATGACCAGAGTCGGAAAATTTGAAAAAGTAAGTTTTGAACAGTTTAAGGCGGGCATGGAAGGCATCTGTGATGATGAACTCATGCTTAAAGAAAAATATGACCGCATCCAGCTTCCCACGAGAGCCACAAAGGGAAGTGCGGGATATGATATAAAGTCCACTCTTGATTTTGATCTTGCTCCCGGTGAAACCGTTAAGATTCCAACCGGTATCAGAGCCAGCATGCTTGAAGACTGGATGCTGTGTGTTTTTCCGAGAAGCGGGCTTGGATTTAAATTCAGATTGCAGCTCAACAACACGGTCGGGATCATCGACAGTGACTATTATTTTTCCGATAACGAAGGGCATATCTTTGTTAAGATGACCAACGATTCCAAAGAAGGCAAGAGTGTTTCGCTTAAAGAAGGAGATGCCTTTGCCCAGGCTATATTCATACCCTACGGAATCACCGAGGATGATGAATGCGAGGGCGTAAGGAACGGTGGTTTCGGAAGCACAGGAAAATAACAAACATAGAATTCCAAACTATGTAACATGATATTTTATAATATTTTAATTGTTTTTTGATATCTGTTTGATGTATTATATCTTACGGTGTATTTTGGGGTAAAACCTAATTTTTCCGGAGGTATGATATGTTTAAGATATATACGGATAACGGCTCGGATATTCCTGAGGAGTTTGCCAGGGAATATAATATCGAAACATTAAACCTTGCCACTATTATAGATGGTGTGGTGTATAATCAGGGAGTCGAGCTTAAGAAGGATAAGTTCTACGAAATGCTCGCTGCCGGTGCCAAGCCGACTACATCACAGATCAATCCCGATCAGGCAAAAGCTTTCTTTGAAGAAAGAATCTCCGATGCGGATGAATTTCTTTTCATCTGCATATCATCCGGTCTTTCGGGAACTTACCAGAGTCTTGTTGTTGGTGCAAGAGAAGTGATGGAAAAATATCCCGGCAAGAGGATTGAGGTTGTAGATACACTTACCGGTTCACTCGGAGAGATGCTTTTGATCTATAAAGCCGCTGCTATGAGACAGGCCGGAAAAAGTTTTGATGAGGTTGTTGCGTTTGCGAGAGAAAATGCCGTTCACGGCTGCCTTGCAATAACTGTTGATAATCTCATGGATCTTTGGAGAGGCGGAAGAGTATCCAAGACCAGTGCGATCATCGGAACGATCGCTGCGATCAAGCCTTTCATTACCGTAAATAATGAAGGTACCCTTGATGCCGGCGGTAAGATCAGAGGCCGTAAAAAGAGCCTTGATCATATAGTTGATTATATGGAAGAGCATATGGGTTCTTACCGTGACATGAATGAGATCATTATGATCGCTCACGGCAATTGTCCCGAGGATGCTGAGTATCTGAAAAATAAGATAGAGGAGCGTTTAGGCTTCAAGAAATTTATGGTCAATCAGATAGGACCTATGATAGGAACTCATACGGGACCTACCATCTGCCTTGCCGGTTATTTCGGAGAAACACGCTCCTGAAAAGGGCGTTATGAAACAGACAGATGTAACAGCAACACTTACCCAGAGAGAATTTATAAATAAATCTCTCAATCTGACACTTAATAAAGAAAGCGAATCGGGCAAAAGGCTTACTGCATCCGTTATTACCTTCGGATGTCAGATGAATGCGCGTGATTCGGAGAAACTGGCCGGTATTCTTGCGGCTTCCGGATTTGAACTTCTGGAAGACACCGAGGATGCCGACTTTGTTTTGTATAATACCTGCACCGTCAGGGATAATGCCAACCAGAAGCTTTACGGACATCTCGGTGAAGCATTGTACAGAAAAAAGAAAAATCCCGATATGCTTGTCGGAATCTGCGGATGCCTTCCTCAGGAACCTTCGGCACTTGAAAAGATCAAAAAATCTTATTCATTCGTTGACCTTATTTTCGGAACTCATAATCTCTATGCATTTCCCGAATATCTTAACAGACTGCTTTCCGGTGAAAGGCATATATGTGAGATCGTCGATCATTCGGATAATATCGTTGAAGATCTTCCCGTTATAAGAAAATACCCCTTTAAATCCGGGGTCAATATCATGTTCGGATGCAATAATTTCTGCACTTACTGTATCGTTCCCCATGTCCGCGGCAGGGAAAGATCGAGGGAAAGCGCTGATATCCTTGAAGAGATCGTAAAGCTTCAAAAGAGCGGTGTAAAGGAAGTAATGCTCCTCGGACAGAATGTCAATTCTTACGGAAACGGAATTGACGGAGAGATTTCTTTCCCCGAGCTTCTTAAGCGGGTATGCGATATAGACGGTATAGAAAGAGTCAGGTTCATGACTTCACATCCCAAGGACCTTTCCGAGGAACTCATTCAGACAATTAAGGGAAACGAAAAAATCTGCAGACATCTTCATCTTCCTCTTCAGTCCGGTTCGACAAGGGTTCTTAAGGAGATGAACAGAAGATATACCAAAGAGAAATATCTCGATCTTGCTCTTCATATCAAGGATGAGATACCCGATATAGCTCTTTCGACGGATATCATGGTCGGATTTCCGGGTGAAACCTCCGCCGATGTGGATGACACCATAGACGTAATCAATAAAGTCGAATATGATAATGCATTTACATTCATCTATTCCAAGAGAATGGGAACTCCGGCTGCATCCAGAGAGGACCAGGTCCCCGATGCGCTTGTAAAGGAATCCTTTGACAGAGTTCTTAAATGCGTTCAGGAAAATGCAAAAAAACAAAGCCTCCGCTGGCAGGGACAAACACTTCCCGCGCTGGTCGAAGAACCCAATACTTCGCTTGAAGGCTATGTGACCGGACGTCTTTCCAACAACATGATCGTCCACTTCCCGGGCTCTCTCGATATGATCGGACAGATCGTTAATGTCCGCCTGGACGAATGCCGAGGATTCTACTATATGGGAAGTATTGCTGATAAATTGTAATAAACAGCTGTGAGAGCGATGTATATAACTTTTCGGGACCTCCCGAGCGTCGGTACTTAGCGAATTCGAAGCGAAGCAAGAATGAGCTTAGTATCCGCTACGCGAGGACAGGGCGATAAGCGCATCCCGAAAAGTTATATGCAACGCTAGGCACAGCGTCACTTTTAAAGGATTTAGAATATGCCTGACATTAACGACGTATCCCCCATGATGCAAAATTATCTCGAAACGAAGAAGCAGTATTCCGACTGCCTTCTTTTCTACCGCATCGGGGATTTTTACGAGATGTTCTTTGACGATGCGGTTCTCGTATCGAAGGAACTTGAACTGACTCTTACCGGTAAAGCATGCGGTCTCGAAGAGAGAGCGCCTATGTGCGGTGTTCCTTTTCATGCCGCAGATTCTTATATATCCAGACTTGTATCAAAGGGTTATAAAGTAGCGATATGCGAACAGGTTGAAGATCCCAAGCTTGCAAAGGGACTTGTAAAGCGTGAGGTCATTAAGGTTGTTACTCCCGGAACCAATATGAATATGCTTGCTCTTGATTCCGGAAGAAACAATTATCTTATGTGCATATGTTACCAGGATAACGGAACCGGTGTGAGCGTAGTTGATATCTCGACGGGAGAGTTTCTTGTATCCGAACTTTCTCATCCCGGTGAGATAAATGATTATCTCAGCAGGTTTTCACCTTCTGAACTTATATGTAACAATGCATTTTCCGTCCAGAGCGATCTTCTTAATTCGATAAAGGAAAGATATCAGATCCCCGTAACCGTTCTTGATAATGCGCTTTTTGATGAAAAGACCGCTGTCGGTGAAGTTCTTCTTCAGTTCAAGGTAAAGAGTCTTATCGGCCTTGGACTTGATTCCATGATCCCCGGGGTTCTTGCAGCGGGAGCGACGCTCCTTTATCTTCATGATACACAGAAGACAAGTCTGAATAATATCACGCAGATCCATCCTTATATCGCCAAGAAATTCATGATGCTCGATTCTTGTTCCAGAAGAAATCTCGAGCTTACCGAAACAATACGTGATAAACAGAAAAAAGGTTCCCTTCTCGGTGTTCTTGACAGGACCAAGACAGCAATGGGCGGAAGACTTTTGAGAACATTCCTTGAAGAGCCTCTTATCGACGATGCTGAGATCATAAAAAGACAGGATGCGATAGAAGAGTTTTTTAAGAATGCAATCTGCAGGGATGAACTCAGGGAATATCTTAATCCCGTATATGACCTTGAAAGACTTCTTGCCAGAGTCAGCTTCGGAAGTGCCAATCCCAGGGACCTTATAAGCCTTGCATCCTCGCTTCGGATGCTTCCTCATATGATCACAGCTATATCAGATATGCATTCCGCCATGATCGATGAGATCAGGTCGGATTTTGATCCTTTAGCCGATATCGAATCACTCATTACCGCCTCAATAAAGGATGAACCTCCGCTTACCATCAGAGACGGAGATATCATCAAGGACGGATTCGATGAAGAAATAGATAAGCTCAGGGTGGCCAAGACCGAAGGCAAGAAATGGCTCGCACAGCTTGAAGAATCCGAAAAAGAAAGAACGGGTATCAAAGGTCTTAAGATAAAGTATCATAAGGCTTTCGGATATTATTTTGAGATAACCAATTCATTCCTTGATAAGATACCCGATGACTATATCAGAAGACAGACTCTTACTAACTGCGAAAGATTTACTTCCGCAGCTCTTAAGGAACTCGAAGATACCGTTCTTAACGCAGAAGAAAAGATAAGAAATCTTGAATATGATGTTTTTGTAAATATCAGAAATTCAATATCAGCCGAAAGTGAAAGAATTCTCAAGACCGCAAGGAGCGTTGCTTATCTTGATGTTCTTTCCGATCTTGCATATGTATCGGAAGTTAACAGATATGTAAGGCCCCATATCAATTCAAAGGGCATCATCAATATCAAGGAAGGAAGACATCCCGTAGTCGAGAAAATGCTCGGTGGAGAACTCTTTGTTTCAAATGATACATACCTGGATAACCAGAGCAATCTTGTAAGCATTATCACAGGACCCAATATGGCAGGCAAATCCACCTATATGAGACAGACTGCACTTATCGTGCTCATGGCTCAGATAGGCTGTTTTGTTCCAGCTACGAGTGCGGATATCTGTGTGGTCGACAGGATCTTTACCAGAGTCGGAGCATCCGATGATCTGGCAAGCGGACAGTCCACTTTCATGATCGAGATGAATGAGGTTTCCAATATACTCAGAAACGCCACTTCAAAGAGTCTGCTTATTCTTGATGAGATAGGCAGGGGCACTTCCACATTTGACGGACTTGCAATTGCGTGGGCAGTGACCGAGCATATTGCCAACAAAAAACTTCTCGGAGCAAAGACTTTATTTGCTACGCATTATCATGAACTTACCGAGCTTGAGGGTAAGATCGACAATGTACATAATTACTGCATTGCGGTTAAGGAAAGCGGAGATGATATCGTATTTCTGAGAAAGATCGTAAAAGGCGGCGCAGACAGAAGCTACGGAATTCAGGTCGCAAGGCTTGCGGGAGTTCCCGATATGGTCATTGACAGGGCCGGGGAGATTGCTTCTTCTCTTGCTCTTCAGGATATCTCATCCGTGGTTGAATCCATTGCTGTGGGTGATCAGGGAAGTACAAAGTCTAAAAAGGTCACAAAGCCTGATGAAGTTGATTCAGGTCAGCTTTCATTCTTTGATCTTGTATCGGATGAGGATGTGCTTAAGGAGATCGAAGATATCGATATTTCGAATCTTACCCCGCTCGATGCGCTTAATACGCTTTACAGGCTGCAGAATAAAGTTAAGAACAGGTACAGGATATGATCAGGGTTCTGAACAAAGAAACCATAGACAGGATATCTGCGGGCGAAGTTGTTGAACGTCCCTTTAATGTTGTCAAGGAACTGGTTGAAAATTCCGTGGATTCCGGCGCACAGGCAATTACCGTTGAAATAAAAGGGGGCGGCATCGATCTTATAAGAGTTACCGACAACGGATGCGGTGTTGAACCTTCCGATATGAAGACCGCTTTCTTAAGACATGCCACAAGCAAGATTGAAAATGCCCGTGATCTTGAGCATATAGAAACGCTCGGGTTCAGAGGTGAAGCTCTTGCAAGCATCTGTGCGGTATCAGAGACCGAGATGATAAGCTGCATCGAAGGCTCGATTACCGGAAACAGATTATTCATCAGAGGCGGGGATGAAGTTTCGTTTGAAGAGATAGGTGCTCCCAAGGGTACCACTCTTATCGTCAGGAATCTTTTCTATAATACGCCCGCAAGGAAGAAATTCCTGAAGACTCCATCCACCGAGACTTCTTATATCGTTGAGATGATGGAAAAGATCGCTCTTTCCCATCCGGATATTTCTTTTCAGCTGATTACCGATAACAGATCAAGATTCCATACAACCGGAAGCGGTGATCTTCTTGATGTTATATTCAGGGTCTACGGCCGTGATACGGCTTCAATGCTTGTTCCCATCAGTTCCGAAAACGACGGGCTTGTTGTAAGCGGCTTCCTTGGAAAACCCGAAATCGTCAGAAGCAACCGTAATATGGAGATCTACTTCATCAACGGCAGATATGTAAAAAATGATTTCATATCTTCCGCGATAGAAGAAGGCTACAGGGAATATCTTATGCTGCATAAATTCCCGGTTGTCTTCATAAACTTTACGATCGATCCGTCCAAAGTCGACGTTAATGTTCATCCTGCCAAGCTTGACGTAAGACTTACTGATCAGAATTCTTTCTTTTCATTCGTATCTGCATCCATACATGATGTGATGAAGAGTGCGGAGATGATCCCAGAAAATGTCCTTACCAACGATAAGGATAAGAAAGAATCCGAAAGGGCATCTAAAGAGGAAATTACCTCGGGTAAAAACCCTGAGCCTTTCGAGTACGTAAGAAAAGGCGATGACATACTAAACACCGTAAGATCATACAGCGATTACATTAACCGAAATACTTCCGGAAGATCTTATTCATATGACTTTTCGGACAATGCTTCTTCATCCGTTTCCGAAAGCGGACCGGAAGATGGATTTTTTGAAGACGACCGTAAAAAAATATCTAATATTGTATCCGGTGCAAAAGCGGTTGCTGCTTCATCCGCATCGATCACAGATACGGATATAAAGGTAAGTGACGAAACTTCCGATCCCGTTATGCATGAAAAGGACAGTGCAGCGGAATTCCTCGCTCATGCACAGTTTGAACAGAAACAATTATTCGAAGATCATCTTCTCGATGAAGGAAAGAGGGCCAAATACAGAATTATCGGACAGGTATTCGATACATATTGGATAATGCAGTATGAACAGAAGATGTTCATCATCGATCAGCATGCCGCTCATGAAAAAGTCAATTATGAGAGAATGATGAAGAGGATCTATTCGAGTGAGAATCATACCCAGCTTTTGATGCCTCCCGTAGTAGTGTCTCTTTCCGCTACAGAGGAAAGTGTTCTCACCGATAATATGGATGCTTTTAAAAGAGCCGGCTTTGAAGTCGAAAATTTCGGCGGTTCGGAATATGCACTCAGGGGTGTGCCCGTTGATCTTTTCGGACATTCCGAAAGGGAGCTTTTCCTTGCCGTTCTCGATGAGATGAGTCTCAATCCCGGACTCGGCACATTTAAGACTATTGATGAGAAGATTGCAGGCATGGCCTGCAAGGCCAGCGTTAAAGGCGGAGACAGGATAGGCTTCGAACAGGCGGAAAAACTCATTGATGAACTGCTTACGCTTGATAATCCCTACAATTGTCCTCATGGAAGACCTACGATCATTTCCATAACCAAGACCGAAATGGAAAAGAAATTCAAAAGGATAGTCGATTAATGAACGGAAAACCTCCTCTTATAATCTTATCCGGACCGACAGCGGTCGGAAAGACTTCTCTTTCCGTTGAATTTGCGCGCATGCACGAGCTTGAGATCATATCCGCAGATTCCGCCCAGGTATATAAGGGCATGGATATAGGTACGGCCAAGATAACGGAAGATGAAAAAAGAGGAGTACCTCATTATCTTATCGATGTATGTGAAAGAGACGAAGATTATTCGGCCTTCAGGTTTTCCGAAATGGCACGTGATGCGATAACGCAGATTTCATCTCACGGAAGGATACCTTTTGTTGTCGGAGGGACCGGTTTTTATATTCAGGCGCTTTTAAAAGGCATTGAATTTGACGATGAAGGACCCGATGAAGAATACCGTGAATCACTGGAAAAGATAGCCGAAGAATCCGGATGTGAGTACCTTCACGATATGCTTAAGGAAGTCGATGAAGAAAGCGCACTCAGGATCCCTCCGCAGAATATCAAGAGAGTCATCAGGGCTCTGGAATATAATCATCTGACCGGAAGAAAGATTTCCGATCATAATGATAATGAATCAGTCAAAGAACCGGTTTATAATGCCGCGTACTTTGTTCTTACCGATGACAGGGAACTGATCTACAGCAGGATAGATAAAAGAGTTGATGAGATGATCGCGGCCGGTCTCGAAAAGGAAGTCAGATCGATCCTTGAAAGCGGTACATCTCCGGACTGCGTTTCAATGCAGGCTATCGGATATAAAGAGATGGTTCCCTATATACGCGGTGTGATAAGCCTTGACGAGGCAGTTTATCAGATTAAGCTCCGTACAAGACATTTTGCCAAAAGACAGCTTACGTGGTATAAAAGAGAACCGGATGTGATAATGATGGACAGACGTGAGTTTAACGGTGATACCGATGCCATGATCGGATTCATGTCTGATGAATGTAAAAAAAGAGGTTTGTTTTAATGAACGGAAATGATCTTACATCAGTATATAAAAGTCTCGGCATCAGTGAGAATGTATTAAAAACTGCCGGAGATGTGCTTGATACTCTTAAGGACAAGTTTGATTCGATCGATGCAAATGCCGAACTGTGTCAGCTTAAAGTACTCAGGGCATTTCAGAAGAATAATGTAAATGAAAGCTGTCTGCTTGGGACCACCGGATACGGATATAACGATATCGGAAGGGATACACTCGAAAAGGTATATGCCGATTATTTCGGTACGGAGGATTGCCTTGTAAGGCCTCAGATAACCTGCGGCACACACGCACTTGCCCTTGCTCTTATGAGTAACCTCAGACCGGGTGACGAACTTCTTTCCGCAGTAGGAAAGCCTTACGATACTCTTGAAGAGGTCATCGGCATCAGGAAGTCTGCAGGATCATTGGCTGAATACGGTATCACTTATGCCCAGGCCGAACTTTCTGAAGACGGAACTCCTAATCTTGAAAATATAAAGAATGCCATCAATGACAGGACCAGACTGGTAACCATCCAGAGATCCAAAGGTTATCAGACAAGACCTTCGCTTTCCGTTGATCAGATAGGAGAGATAATAAAGACGGTAAAGGATGTCAGAGAAGACATCATATGCATGGTCGACAACTGTTACGGTGAATTTGTTGAGCCGATCGAGCCTTCGGATGTGGGAGCCGATATGGTCGTTGGTTCCCTTATCAAGAATCCCGGCGGTGGACTAGCACAGACAGGCGGATATATCGCAGGAACAAAAAAATGCATCGAAAATGCTTCATACAGGCTTACCGCTCCCGGACTCGGAAGAGAAGTCGGTCCGTCACTTGAAGCACTACCCAGATTGTATCAGGGATTCTTCATGGGTCCCGTGATCACCGCTTCTGCAATAAAAAATGCAATTTTTGCTGCCGCTCTTTTTGAAAAATACGGTTTTGAAAGCTATCCTTCATCCAAAGAGGACAGACACGATATAATCCAGGCTATCACTTTCGGTAAGCCTGAGGGTCTTATTGCATTCTGTGAAGGCATTCAGGCTGCGGCTCCGGTTGATTCCTCATATGCTCCCGAACCGTGGGATATGCCCGGATATGATTCCAAGGTAATAATGGCTGCCGGAGCATTTATATCCGGTTCATCCATAGAGCTTTCTGCCGACGGCCCCCTTCGCGAGCCCTATACTGCTTATTTTCAGGGTGGTCTTACCTGGCCGCACGGCAAATTCGGTATAATCAGGGCTTTCCAATCTCTGGTGGATAAAGGACTCATTTTGTGCTAAAATGTTTGGGCGTGTGAGTTTTTCTATAATCAATAAAAACACATGCTATTTAATGGAGAGAGTATGAAATACAGAGGCTGGGTTTTATTTTTTCTGATAATTATCGGATATATCCTCGGAAATCTGATCGGTCAGCACAGCGGAATAGCATTTTTATCCTATGGCGGTGCTTTCGGACTTACCTCTCCGGTTGAACTTAACATCGGTTTTATGATCCTTACCTTCGGTCTTACATTTAACATCAATATTGCCGGTATCATAGGGATCATCATTGCCTTCGTATGTTTTAAGTTCATCAAGATCTGATGCTTTTTTCGTCCCGGAGAAGACTTAAAGAGCATATATGGCCAAAAATGAAATACCTGAAAAGCCTTATGAAAGGTTTCTGGCTTCAGGCCCCGGTTCTTTAACGGATGCGGAACTTCTTGCAGTGATCTTAAGGACCGGCACCAGAGGAAGCGATGCGGTCGAGATCTCGGCAAGGATACTTGAACTCGGAAAGTCACCGAGAAACGGTCTGCTTTCACTTTACGATCTTGATATCAGGGATCTTATGAAGATACCCGGCATCGGCGAGGTGAAAGCCGTTAAGCTTAAATGCCTGGCAGAGCTTTCGAAAAGAATGCACGAAGCGGGGCTTAAAAGCGGGTTTACCGCGAACAGTCCGTCCGTCGTAGCCGAGTTTTACATGGAAAGACTCAGGCATGAAAAGAATGAATGCGTTCTTCTTCTGAGTCTTGATTCCAAAGGAAAAGTGATCAGGGAATCCGTGATCTCCAGAGGGAGCGTAAACAGAAGTCTTGCTCCTGTAAGAGATATCCTCATGGAAGCCCTGGATGCGGAAGCGGTAAATATCATTCTTCTGCATAATCATCCGAGCGGCGATCCTTCTCCATCCGGTGATGACAGATCTCTTACGGAAAAGCTTCGTGCAACCTGTTTACAGGCGGATATCCCGCTGATCGATCATATAATAATCGGCGATAATACATATTTCAGTTTTAAAGAATCCGGTTTTTTACACGGTTAACAGAAAGGGACTTATATGGCTACCAACGCATACGGTATCGACCTTGGTACCAACCACATCAAGATCTTTAACAATAACGACAATACGATCACTATCCAGAAGAATATGATCGCGATAAAGGATGAAAGTGAATTTTTCGCATACGGTGATTCGGCATATGAGATGCATGAAAAAGCGCCCGCGAACATCCAGATCTCTTATCCTCTTTCCTGCGGTGTCATTTCGGATCTTCATAATGTGGAGCTTCTGGTCAAATATCTTATCAGTGATATTCAGAACGGTAATCCCAAAAGCGCAGATTTCCTTATTGCCGTACCCTACGATATCACCGATGTAGAAAAGAGAGCATTCTACGATCTTCTCAAGGAAGCCGGTGTAAAGGCACATAAGATCTATGTTGCTCAGATGGCTATCGCTGACGGTATCGGAATGGGTATCGATGTCAAAAATGCCGTCGGTGTGCTTGTTGTAAATGTCGGTTTCGAGACCACCGAAATATCCGTTCTTTCACTCGGCGGAATTGTTCTTTCCAAGCTCATCAAGGAGGGCGGACTTAAATTCGATGATTCGATAAGGGCTGCCGTAAGAAATGAATTCGGACTCATGATTGGTGGAAAGACCGCAGAGGAAGTTAAAAAGAGTCTCGGAGGACTTGAGAAGGAACAGAAGGGTGCGCTTGTATACGGAAGGGATATCGTAACCGGACTTCCCGTTCAGAGAGAGATTCCCACAAAGCTTATCGTCGATTCTCTTGAAAGTGATTTCAAGACCATCATAGACAACATCAAATTCATTCTGGAGAGAACTCCTCCCGAACTGTCAGCTGATATCTTCCGTAACGGTATTTACCTTACCGGCGGAGCGAGCCAGGTTTCTCACCTTGTTGAGAGGATTGCCGACGGAACCGGCCTGAAGGTTAATGTTACCGATGAGCCGATGACTTCAACAGCATACGGACTTGGAAGGATAATCCAGGATCCCGAGTTTTCTTCTCTTGCACAGAGTGCTGAGGGCATGGGTAAATGAGTCCTGTCGTAAAATCTAAGGGGGAGAGATTTACAATACCGGGTAAATATCTCCTCCTTATTTTAAGCTGTATATGCATTCTTTTGATGATCCTTACCTATGGTTCATCTGTTTTTGATGCTCCGGCAAACGGCGCAGTCGGCACTTTGATCGTTCCGTTTGAAAGAGGAATTTCGAGAGCCGGAGAGTGGCTGAGAAACCGCAAGGATGAGCTCTCATCCGTTCAGTCGCTTCTGAAGGAAAACGAAGAATTAAAAGCTCAGATTGCGGAGCTTACCGAAGAAAATATAATCCTTACCCAGGAAAGATATGAACTTACCGATATGCAGGCACTTCTCGGATTATCCGAGATTTACAATTCCTATGAAAAAGTAGGAGCACGCATCATAGCCAAGGATACCGGTAACTGGTATACCTCTTTTGTGATCGATAAGGGAACCGATGACGGTCTGGCGATAGATATGAATGTGATCGCCGGAGGCGGACTCATCGGAAGGATAACCAAGATAGGACCGAACTGGGCCAGAGTCACATCGATCATTTCCGACGGATGCAATGTAAGCGGACAGGTTGCTTCATCCGATCTTACACTTATGGTATCGGGTGATCTGTCTCTCAATGATAAAGGTCTTCTTTCTTTTTCACAGTTATCCGATCCGGAAGGACTTGTTGTCAAAGGCGATAAGGTTGTTACAAGCAATATCAGTGATAAATATCTTCCCGGTCTTCTCATCGGTTATATCGATACCGTTGAACAGGATGCCAATAACCTGACCAAATCGGGAACCATCACTGTTGCCACCGACTTTTCATATCTTTCAACCGTACTTGTAATTACCGATATGAAAAATAACGATTACGAATGATCCAGAAAATACTCATCGCAATTTCAATACCTTTCTTTTTCCTGCTTCAAGCCTGCGTTTTTACATCTTTGGAGCTTGGAAATGTTATTCCCAATCTTATGGTCCTTATAGTATGTGTATACGGATTCTTTTACGGTGAAAAAACCGGTGCGATATGCGGTTTTTTTGCGGGACTTCTGATGGATATTTTCTTCAGTGAAATGCTCGGTCTCAATGCGCTTATCATCATGCTCATCGGATATGCTAACGGCGGTTTCAGCGGTCTTTTCTATGCGGAAGATATCAGGCTTCCGCTTATACTGATCACTCTTTCCGATGCTTCTTTCGGCCTGATGTATTATATTTCGACATTCCTTATGAGAGGCAGGCTTGATTTTACCGCTTATTCGATAAATGTTATCTGCCCCGAGATCTTTTATACGCTTTTGGTTTCTCTTGCGATCTATCCGGTTCTTCTCGGAATAGATACGCTTTTCAAGAATTACCGCATAAGAAAAGAAAGAGAGAGACAGCAGGATGTTTGACGGACTTCGTGAAAGGATAATAAGTATTTTCACAAGCAGGGTCACGATCATCTATCTGGTCATGATCTCTCTTTGCGGTATTCTTTTATACAGATGCTTTTATCTTCAGATCATCAAGGGATCCGACTATCTTGAAAATTTCGTTCTCGAACAGGAAAAAACCAGGGATATCATGCCTGTAAGAGGCAATATCTACGATCGGAACGGTAATCCTCTCGCATACAATGTACTTGCATACAACATCAATCTTGAGGATACATTCGAGACTTCATCGGATAAGGACCGCAAGCTCAATGAGCTTATCTATAATCTTGTAAAGTTCATTGAAAAAAACGGTGATTCGATCGATTCAGATTTTAAGATCGCTCTTAACGAAGACGGTGAATTTGTCTATACCGTTTCCGATTCCCAGCTCAGGAGATTTCTTGCTGATATCTACGGACATGCGGATCCGGCATCTCTTACCGAAGAGGAAAAAAGTACTACGGCTCTTGAAGCGATGATCTATCTCAGCAGAAATTCCGGAAGAGGATACAGGTTTTCTGTCGGTGAAAGGATCGATCCCGACGACAAGAAATCCGAATTCATCGAAGGAAAAGGATATACGAACAGGGAGTGGCTCCAGATAGTATCCATTCGTTATGCTATGAGCCTCACTTCATATCGTAAATATATCGGTACAACCATAGCAACGGATGTATCCAAAGAGACCGTTGCCCTTATCATGGAAAATTCCGATATGCTTCCCGGTGTTGCCATTCAGGAGGATACGATAAGGAAATACGTTGACAGCAAATACTTTGCCCATCTGCTCGGATATACCGGAAGGATATCTACGGAACAGATCGATATCCTGAACCAGCGCATGATCGATGAAGGTGCATCTGTTGGCACATATACTTCCGATGATGTGGTCGGCCAGCTTGGAATAGAATATTATCTTGAGACTACGCTTCAGGGTGCCAAGGGTTACGAGAAAGTAATGGTTGATAATACCGGTAAGGTTTTATCGGTTCTTGAGCATAAGGATGCTGTCAGAGGTCAGGATGTATATCTTTCCATCGATAAGGATCTTACGATGGAACTTTATGATATTACCGAAAGAAAACTTGCATATATACTTGTACAGAAAATACAGAATGCAAAATATGCCGTCAGGACCACGGACTCGGTTAAATCAATTCCCATTGCCGATGTTTATTATGCGGTTTTCCGCAACAATGTCCTGGATATATCACATTTTTCCGCAGATGATGCTCTCGATATGGAAAGAATTGTCTACGGCAAATACCTCGATTACAAAGATAATGTATATCAGACCCTGGAGCTTGGTATAAGATCCACCAGAACTCCGTATTATAAGCTTAACGATGAATACAAAGTATATCAGTATTACATCGTCAGGCTCCTTATGAACAACAACATCATCATGACTTCCGAGATAGATTCCGAGGATCCGTATTTTAAATCGTGGGACGGGGACGGAAATGTCAGCCTCGGCGATCTTCTTGAACATTGCATCAATTCGGGACTGATAGATATTTCCAAGCTTGATCTCGAATCGAAATATGCTGATTCTTCCGAAGTGTTTGATGCTCTTATCCTTAAGATGTTTGAACTTGCGGATAAGGATCCGGAATATCAGGTCAGATTCTATAAATACATGATATTGAATGATAAGCTGACCGGATATCAGGTTTGCAAGCTTTTATACGAACAGGAAGCAATCAATATACCCGAGTCGGAGATCAACAGATTGAATGCCGGTGCGATATCCGCATTTACATTCATGATCAACAGAATCTCCAATCTGGATATCACACCCGCACAGCTTGCGCTTGAACCCTGTAACGGATCAGTTGTAATGACCAATCCGAATAACGGACAGGTTCTTGCGATGGTCACATATCCCGGTTATGACAATAACCTTATGGCCAACACCGTTGATGCCGCATATTATAACCGCCTTATCAATGACGATTCATCGCCTCTGCTTAATTTTGCCACCCAGTACAGGGCCGCACCCGGATCGACATTTAAGATAGTATCGGCAACCGCGGGCTTATCCGAAGGAGTTATTTCCACTCAGACAATGTTCAATTGTTCCGGAATATTTACCGAAGTCGATCCTTCGCCCAAATGTACCGCGATACACGGCAATGAAACGGTCCGTACTGCGATCAGGGATTCGTGCAACCTGTATTTCTTCAATGTCGGTTACAGGCTGGCTACGATGAACGGTTATTACGATGATGCTGCCGGTCTGGAATATCTATATAAATACGCGGATATGTACGGTCTTACTCAAAGATCCGGAGTGGAGATAGGAGAATATGAACCGGAAGTATCGGACATGGACTCTGTGCGTTCTTATATAGGACAGGGTACAAATGCATATACCACAACCCAGCTTGCAAGATATGTATCATCTATCGCAAACGGCGGAACGACCTATGACCTGACATTGCTCGATCACATAGAGGATTCCTACGGCAGGACCATATGGCAGCATGAACCTGTTGTCTATAACACCGTATATCTGGAAGACTATCAATGGGCTGCGATCAAAAACGGTATGATCGACGGCGTTGAAAACAAACCATATTTTGCTGATATTCCTGTTACCGTAGCCGGTAAGACAGGAACCGCACAGGAATCCAGGTCGAGACCCGACCACGCACTGTATATTGCTTTTGCCCCTGCAAGGGGAGATGCGGAAGTTGCTTTGAGCGTCCGTATCCCGTTCGGATTTTATTCGGATTATGCCGCACAGCTCGCACACGAATGCCTTCAGGCATATTATGATGTTGAACCCGAAGTGGATCAGAGTGCATTCAGCACCGATGAAAGAAGAGACTGATCATGGCTTCAAATGTCATTTTAAAATGCTATAACGGAGCGATAAAGCTTATTCTCGACCCCGATATGCCATTTAATGAGCTTCTCGGGCTGGTAAGAGATAAGTTCTATGCGTCCAGAAATTTTCTCGGTAATTCATCCATCATTCTTGATATTGAGGGAAGAAAGCTTTCCGATATTGAAGAGACTCTTATTGTCGATGCTGTCCATGCAAGCTGCGATGTTTCCGTTTCCTGTCTTGTCGGTAAGAACGAGCAGGATCTTGAACATATAAAAAAGGTCAGTGAGATACTTAACGAAAGACTTCAGGGCAGCGATAAGTGTATGATCCTTCAGTCTTCCGTAATGAACAGACAGTCCATTGATGTGGAAGAAAGCATTGTCATACTCGGTGACGTCAATCCCGGAAGTGAAGTCAGAAGCGGCGGTAATATCATTGTACTTGGCGGACTTTACGGAAGCGCGCATGCAGGTTTTCCGGAGGATGACACTTGCTTTATCTGCGCGATCGAGATGGAAGCCGAAGAAATGGGCATCGGAAAATACGGATATGTACCCGACAGCAAACCCATCTGGAGCGCCGTTCTGAAGAGTGCTCCCAAGGTTGCCAGAATAAATGACGGTCAGTTTACCATAAGCCCTTTGAACAGGGTTGTTATGGAGAAGATATATGATTCTAAAAACTTACAGGCTTAAAGATTATGATTTTATGTTAATAGTCTTTACTTTACTCCTATCCGTGATAGGAGTGTTTGCCATAAGCTCCGCCATGGGCGAAGCCGGAGCCTCAAACGTGCATAAGCAGATCGGAGGCATTATCGTCGGTACGGTCCTCATGATCGTGATATCCCTGATCGATTATCATTTTATCCTTAAATTCTGGATCCCCATATACATTGCCATGACCTCGATACTTTTTATGGTCATGGTCGGAGGATATAACGCCAATAACGCTCAGAGATGGCTCAAGATCGGCTTTATAAGGTTCCAGCCTTCGGAGATGGCCAAGTTGATGTTGATTTTATTTTTTGCAGCGTTTATTATGAAATACAGGGAAAAAATCAGCAATTTTCACCTGCTTTTGGTATGTTCCGGACTATTTGTCATACCGTTTTTCCTGGTTTATAAACAGCCCGATCTGTCTACCAGTATGGTAATGATCTTTATCTTTTCGGCCATAATGTTCACCAGTGGCATCAAGAAAAGAATAATACTTGTTATTTTACTCATCATGATCCCGATCGGAGCTGCACTTATAGGTTATATCCTTAATCCCGACAATCATGCCATCCAGGATTACCAGATGAACAGGATCAACGGTTTTCTGTATCCCGAGGATTATCCGGAGATAGCATACCAGCAGAATAATTCCGTTACCGCCATAGGTTCCGGAATGCTTGAGGGAAAAGGGTATAAGAATAACGAGATCACATCGGTTAAGAACAGTAATTTCATTTCCGAGGCAGAAACCGATTTCATTTTCGCCGTTATCGGTGAAGAGTTCGGATTCAGGGGAACTTCGGTTACGATCATTTTACTGTTTTTGATATCACTGAACTGTCTGGGCGTAGGCATAAGATCTTCGGATGTTGGGGGTTCGATAATCTGTGCCGGCATGGGAACATTCATCGGAATGCAGGGCTTTATGAATATAGGCGTTGCCACATTTCTGCTTCCGAATACCGGAATTCCGCTTCCCTTCGTAAGTTACGGCCTGACATCTTTGGTGACGCTTTACTGCGGACTTGGGGTAGTCCTTAATGTAAGGCTTCAGGTAAAACATTCGGTTAATCCACTGGATGATTTTATGCTGAATTATAATGGAAAGGGGCCGTATTAGGGGAATGAACATTGCACTTATAGCGCATGATTCGAAAAAGAAACTCATGCAGAATTTCTGTGTTGCCTACAGAGGTATTCTTTCAAAGCATGATCTTTATGCTACCGGCACCACAGGCAGACTTATCGAGGAAGTAACTAATCTTTCGATCCACAAAATGCTTGCAGGCCATCTCGGGGGAGAACAGCAGCTTGCCGCTCAGATCGAACAGAATCTTATAGATCTGGTTATCTTTTTGAGAGATCCCGTTAATACAGCGGTACATGAACCGAATGTTGAAAACGTGTTCAGAGACTGTGATCTCCACAATATCCCTCTGGCGACCAATCTTGCCAGTGCGGAACTTCTTATCAAATCCCTGGACAGAGGGGATCTTGAATGGAGAGAGATGTATAAATGACCCGTCGTGGCGGTAGATTTAAATTCAGAATACTTTCGATTCTTCTTATATCCGTTATGCTGCTCAGCGGCTGCGGATCTGATTTTGCATCCCCTTACAAGACTTCGGTTCTGGCTTCGGAAATGGCCGGAAGGGGATTTCTTGCGGACCTCAAGGCTGATTCATTTGCTTCGGATCTCTGTGTGATCACAGGTGACGTTCCCGTACCCGGTCTTGAAATGGCCAATTCGATTGAATCGGTCCTTCTTGTTGATGTCAATAATGCGGAAGTCATGGCTGCCGTAGGTGCCACCAGACAGATACATCCCGCATCAACCACCAAACTTATGACGGCTCTCCTTGCTCTGGAGAACTGTACCATGGATGAAAAGCTGACTCTCGGCTCCGAAGTTACCGGTTTTGCCTATGACGAAACCGTTCTTCCCGGAAAAGTCGGCGATACCATGACAATGGACCAGGCTCTTCATTTCATGCTCATGTATTCGGCCAATGATATCGCCAATGCGATCGCGGTCCACGTCGGCGGCAATATTTCACATTTCTGTGAGATGATGAACGAGAGAGCATATGAGCTCGGTGCCACCAATACTCATTTTTCCAATCCTCACGGTCTCGACGCCGACGATCATATGACTACCGCTTATGATCTGTATCTCATCCTCAGCGAATGCATCAAATACGAAAAATTCGTCGAGATAGTATCCAGTTCCGAATATCAGACCGTATATAAGGATGTTAACGGAAAAGACGTCAATAAGACCGTCAGAAGCACGGATCTTTTCATAAGGACCGATAAGGATGTAAATGCTCCTGCGGGAATAACGGTTATCGGCGGCAAGACCGGAACAACCGGAGGAGCGGGACACTGCCTCATTGTTTTATGCAGGGATTCTTCGGGAAATCCGTACATTTCGTGCGTGATGGGAACACCCGATACTGATACGCTCTATGCGCATCAGAAAGAGCTTATGTCACTTATTTTAAACGGTTAAAAAGCCTTGATAGTTTGGGCGATTTAAACTATAATCTTATTAGTGGTTTTAATACCGCTAAAATATAAGCATCGGAGGAAAAATTAGTGGTTTCATTGATAGTTGGTCAGAAGGGCAAGGGCAAGACTAAGGAACTTTTGGACAAGGTTAACACCGATGTTAAGACGGTTTCCGGCAACATAGTTTATCTCGATAAAGATACGGCTCATATGTTTGAGCTGAACAACAAGATCAGACTCATCAACGTCACAGAATATGACATTTCCGGACCGGATGAATTCTATGGATTCGTAGCCGGCATCATTTCCCAGAATCACGACATTCAGCAGATGTATTTTGATTCATATATCAAGATCTCACATCAGGCAGATCTCGACATCACAGAAAATGTTGAGAAGCTCGCTGCACTCAGCGAGAAGTACAAGGTAGACATGATCCTTTCAGTTGGTCTTGAGAGAAGCAAGTTCCCCGCAGGACTCCAGGCTAACGAGAAGATCGCAATCAATTTCCTTTGATCTGAGAATAGAAGCCCCGGAGCAGTGTATAAACAGCTTCCGGGGCATATTTTTATATGAGCGGCAATTCGGACAATATCAGAAGATATACCAAATCTCATAATTTTGGTCTTGGCACGGTCCTGTTTCTCGGGATCTTAGTTTACGCTATCATTGTCCTCTTTATCTATTTCAATTCCAATCCCATCGTAAGATACGAAGTCGTTGAGGGTTCTCTTTCTTCTCAGAATATCTACAGGGCTATCGCAATAAGAGACGAACATGTGGTTAATTGTCCTTATTCGGGATATGTCAATTTCCTTGCCCGTGAAGGCCAGAAGGTTGCCGTAGGCGATATTGTTTATACAGTGGACGAAACGGGCAGGCTCAACGAATATCTTGAATCACAGTCGCTGCTTGAGAACACTCTTTCCGACAAGGAGCTTGATGATTTCAAAAATGAGATCGTTGATTTTTCGCATTCTTATGATTCGCTGAATTATACGGAAGTATATTCATTTAAATATGCTCTCCAGAATTCCGTTTTAAAGCTTGCCAACTCAAATTTCCTTGAGTCTCTCAGGCAGGCTCAGGATGAAGGCGGTCTTTCGACGGCAGTTAAATACTGTACCGCAGGACATGCGGGTGTTGTATCTTACTGGACTGACGGGTATGAGAGTCTTGATCCCAATCTGATAACCAGGGATGTTTTTAATGAGAGAGATTACGAGAAGGTCAATATTTCCGCCAATGAGCTCAGAGCCGAAGGGGATGTTGTCTATAAGCTTTCCGAAAGCGAAGACTGGTGTCTTGTTTTCCCTATTAATGAATCTGATGCCGAAGTCTTTCTTGATCAGGGTTATATTTTAACGAAATTTCTCAGAAATCAGAACGAATCCTGGGGAAAAGTATCGATCATCCGGAGCGAAGACGGAAAAGATGTTTTCTGCCGGCTTGATTTCAATAATTCCATGGCTTCCTTCATCAATGAAAGATTCCTGGATATCGAACTCATCCTTGATGATGAGACCGGTCTTAAGGTTCCCAATTCATCGATCATTGAAAAAGAATTCTATATCGTTGATGAAAACTATGTGATCTATGATGCCAACAACAATATCTACTACATCATAATGAGTGGTTATGACGAGACCGGACAGGCTATCACGATCAGAAAAGAGATATCCATTTACAGCCACGATGAAGAGCACCACAGCTATTATGTTGACAGTTCCATAGTAACTGCCGGTGATGTGCTCCATATGGAAAATTCACAGGATGTCTTCGTTGTCAAAGACAGGGGAACGCTTACCGGAGTTTATAACATCAATAAAGGATATGCCGATTTCAAAGAGATCACCATCGTATCCCAGAATGAGGAATATGCGATCGTCAAGCCCAACTCCACATACGGACTCAGGGTTTATGATTATATAGCACTGAAAGCCGATACGGTATCGGACGATCAGTTCATTAACGAGTAAGGATAGATGCATTATGAGTATTGTTGGTGATAATTACCTCAGTGTCCTTGATAATGTAAGAAGACTCTGCAGGGAAAGCTCCAGGGATGAAAGCGAATGCACTCTGGTTGCCGTAAGCAAGACCAAACCTGTGCAAATGATAAGAGATGCATATGAGGCCGGCTGCAGGGATTTCGGCGAAAATTATGTTCAGGAGCTTGTTGATAAGATTCCGCAATTGCCCGATGATATCAGATGGCATATGATCGGTCATCTACAGACCAATAAGGTCAAATACATTGTCGGGAAAACATATCTTATTCACGGAGTCGATTCCGTGAAATTGGCAAAAGAGATTGGCAAACAATCCGTTAAGAACGGTATTGTCAGTGATATATTGCTTGAAGTCAATATCGGTAATGAAGATAGCAAGTTCGGTTTCAGCCCCGATGAGATAACAGATGCCGTAAACGAAATATCATCTGTTGAAGGCATACGTATCAGAGGCCTTATGACAAGCGCTCCTATATGCGATGATCCCGAAGAAAACAGGGTATTTTTTCGCAATATGAAGCAATTATCCATTGACATAAAAAAGCAAAAAACTGATAATGTTTATATGGATTTCCTTTCGATGGGAATGAGCGGTGATTATGAATCCGCAGTCGGAGAAGGTTCTACATTTGTACGTGTCGGTACCGCAATTTTCGGCGAAAGAGATTATTCATCAAGATAAAGGATTGAGAGGGTAAAAATGGGTAGCACTGTTGATAAGTTCATTAATTTCATGAAGCTCGACAACAAGGACGAAGAAGACGGCGAAGATTACGGCTTCGATGATGAAGAGACCGAAGCACCCGCCAGATATAAGATGGCGGATGATGACGATTCCGATAAGCCCAAGAAGTCTTCCAAGAGCATGTTCAAAGGTCAGGATCAGAGGAGAAAGAATATGAGCGCAAATATTAATGCAGGCGTCAGCATGAGATTTCCCAAAGAGCTTAACGATGCCGCAGGTGTTGTGGACGATCTTAAGTCAATGAACAGTGTTGTCCTTAATCTTCAGGGACTGGATTCATCGCTTGCCCAGAGCATATATGATTTCCTTTGCGGAGCGTGCTATGCACTCGGATGCCGTATGGAAAAGGTTTCCGATTATGTTTATGTCATCACTCCCGAGAGCGTAACTCTTTCCGGCGATTTCCTTACCGGACAGGGTAATGCGGGATCAGGACTTTACTGATCTTTTGATTGAATCTTACGGACCGCCCGGTGCGTAGTAACAGGCACGGCGGTCCGTTTTTTTGAGGTTTTCAGATGAGCGAAGAAAAAGTAGTTGATATGAGCAGGCTTACGGTCAGGACCGGAACCAAGAGCTCATATGATATTGTTTATAAGAATTCTTTTGAAGCACTTTCCGCGGAAGTCGGAAGCCTATATCCGGACAAGGTCAATGTCTGTGTCATAACCGATTCAAATGTTGATCCCCTGTACGGAGAAGAAGTCGTATCAAAGCTAGAGAGCGTATCAAAGGCCGTATATAAATATGTTGTTCCCGCAGGAGAAGAGAACAAGAATCTTGATGAGGTTAAGAAGATTTATAAATATCTCATCGAGAATAAGTTTGACAGGAAATCTCTTCTTGTTGCGCTTGGCGGCGGCGTGATCGGTGATATGACCGGATTTGTCGCAGCCACATACCTCAGGGGTGTTGATTTCATACAGATTCCCACAACGCTTCTTGCACAGGCAGATTCATCCATCGGCGGTAAGACCGGAGTGGATCTCGACGGATTCAAGAACATGGTGGGAGCTTTTAAGATGCCCACGCTTGTCTATACCAATCTGTCTACGCTTCAGTCGCTTCCCGGAAGACAGTTCGCGTCGGGATTTGCCGAAGTCATGAAGTCTGCTCTTTTAAAAGATGAGAAGTTCTATGTCTGGCTCATTGACAACAATTACGAGATCAGGGATAAGAATGTCGATTACCTGTCCGAGATGGTCTACAGATGCGATGATATAAAGCGTATGATCGTTGAGAAGGATCCTTTTGAAAAGGGTGACAGAGCACTTCTTAATCTTGGACATACACTCGGACATGCCATTGAAAAATTTTATGATTTCAAATTCCTGCACGGAGAATGTGTTGCACTCGGATGTGTTGCTGCGGCATTCATTTCATGGAAGAAGGAATTTCTTTCCAAGGAAGAATTCTATGAGATCAGGGATATGTTCGTTCTGTTCGGGCTTCCAATTTCAATGGATCTTGCAGACACCGCAAGGATAATCGAACTTACCAAAAATGATAAGAAGATGACTTCCGATCACATCAGATTCATTCTTCTCAAGAAGATCGGAAAAGCGTTTATCAATGAAGATGTTACCGATGAAGAGATGTCGGCGGCTCTTGATGAATTGAATTTTGCCGAAGGAGACTGATCGTGGATTCCGAAAAAGATTTACAGGGTAACATGCATGAAAGAAAAAAGATCGCCAAGAGTAAAATGATTACTCTTTGCAGCGTGATCGCTGTATTTGCGATCGTTTTCGATCAGCTGACCAAATATGCCGCAATGACCCGTCTTAAAGACGGTGCGGCCTTTGTACTTATCGATAACGTCCTTGAATTCTATTATCTGGTAAATACGGGATCGAGCTGGGGAATGCTTGCGGGTCAGAAAGCTCTTATTCTGTTCATTTCCGTGGTGATCATTGCCCTTTGCGTATTCATGATCTTCAAAAGTCCGGATGATGTTAAATACATCCCTTTCAACATTTCACTTTCGATGATAATTGCAGGCGGTATAGGCAACGGCATTGACCGCATCAGATTTTCGTATGTCATTGATTTTATTTATTTTAAGGCTATAAATTTTCCGGTTTTTAATGTAGCGGATATTTTTGTTACCTGTGGTGCGGTTCTTTTCATTCTTTTGATCCTGTTCAAATACAAGGAAAAGGATCTGTACTTTATGAAGTTCAATCAGAAAAAATTCAGAGAAATGAACTGATGAACAGATACATTTTCACAATAGAAGAAGACGGAGCAGGGGAGAGAGTCGACAGGCTTCTCCCTTCTTTGCTTAAAGGCGTCTCGAGAAATTACCTTCAGCAGGTTATCAAAGACGGTGGTCTTACCGTAAATGGAAAGATCTCCAAGCCTTCGCTTAAGGTAAAAGAAGGTGATGTTCTGGAGCTCGAGCTTCCCGATGCGGAAAGCCCCGATATCCTGCCGGAAGATATAGCACTGGATATTCTTTATGAAGATAATGATGTTATTGTCGTCAACAAGCCGAAGGGAATGGTTGTTCATCCCGCCGCCGGTCATTACAGCGGTACACTTGTCAATGCACTGATGTATCATTGCGGTGATTCCCTGAGCGGAATAAACGGCTATATGAGGCCCGGTATCGTCCACAGGATCGATAAGGACACAACCGGCTCGGTTATTGCCTGTAAGAATGATAACGCACATACGAAGCTTTCCGGGCAGTTTAAGGAGCATTCGATCAAGAGAAGCTACCGGGCTATCGTTCTCGGTGTGTTAAAAGATGATGAAGGAACCATTGATGCTCCCATCGGAAGGCTTGCATCCGACCGTAAAAAAATGGGAATCGTTCCGGACGGAAGAAGAGCGGTCACCCATTATAAGGTTCTGGAAAGATTCAAGGATTACACATATGTTGAGTGCAGACTCGAAACGGGCAGGACTCATCAGATAAGAGTTCATATGACTCATATCGGTCATCCGCTTCTCGGTGACCTGATTTACGGTAAGGAGACTTCCTCGCTTAATAAACGTTTTAATCTGGACGGTCAGACTCTTCATGCGATGGAGCTCGGATTCATACATCCCACATCAGGAGAGCTTGTGGATGTGATCGCTCCGCTGCCTGAATATTTCGAACATCTTCTTGAAGTCCTGAGGGGATGATTTTACAGAAAATTTATAGTGTTTTCTGATAACTTATTGAGCTTTTTTCTTAAAAATATTATAATTTATACAGAAAAGTTCGTACTTACTTAACTTTAAATCCGGATAAAGGAAGGTGGTGCACATGAAGACTGTAATTACCATAGGCAGACAGTTCGGTTCCGGCGGAAGAGAGATCGGCGAAAAACTCGCGAAGGCTTATGATATCGGTTATTATGACAGAGAACTTCTTGCAAGAGCTGCCAAAGAGAGCGGGTTTTGCGAAGAGATCCTCATGAACCACGATGAAAGACCTACCAATTCATTCCTTTACAATCTTGTTATTGATACATACAGCTTTGGTTATAATTCATCATCCTTCGTTGATATGCCGATCTCACAGAAGGTGTTTCTTGCACAGTTCGATACTATCAAGAAGATTGCCGAAGAAGGTCCCTGCGTCATTGTAGGCAGATGCGCCGATTATGCACTTGAAAACAGGGACAATGTCATCAATCTCTTCATTTATGCGGATGAGGATTTCAAGGTTAACCGTATCATGAAGCTCTATGACCTGGATGCCGGCAAGGCCCGCGATATGATAGCCAAGAAGGACAAACAGCGTCAGAGCTATTATAATTACTATACAAACCGCAAATGGGGCAGGGCTTCCAGCTATGATCTCTGCATCAATTCATCGGTTCTCGGCATAGACGGATCGGTCAAGCTGATAAAGCAGTTTGTTGAGGATTTCGAGAATAAATAAGACTTCATAAATATAAGTAAATATATGTTGACATAAAGGCACCTCTTTGCTATTATCTATGAGTATGCCGCTTGAAAAGGCTTAAGTTTGTATGTGATTTTTCATATACACGCCGTATCAGCGTTGAAAAGGACCATGACGCATACTTCATGATGGTTCATGAAAAGGAGGTGCCTATTTATGTACGCAATTATCGCAACCGGAGGAAAGCAGTATAAGGTTTCCGAGGGTGATGAGATCAGAGTCGAGAAGCTCGACGCTGCCGAGGGTGACAAGGTTACTTTCGACAACGTTATCGCTGTCAATGATGGTTCTCTTAAGGCCGGTAAGGATGTAGCTTCTGCAAAGGTTACAGGTACTGTTGTAAAGCAGGATCGTGCCAAGAAGGTCATCGTATACCGTTATAAGAGAAAGTCCGGCTATCACAAGAAGAACGGACACAGACAGCCTTTTACGGCCGTTAAGATCGATTCCATCGAAGGCTGATCATGACTACCGTTGTGATCGAAAAGTCCCCGTCGGGAGCTTATAAAGGCTTCACGTGTATGGGACATGCCGGATATGCTAAAGATGGAGATCCGGATATTTTATGTTCAGCTATATCGGCTCTTTCCATTCATACAATAAACGGACTGGAAAAGGCGGCCGGGCAAAAACTTGATGTTAAGACCGATGAGAGCACAGGGTTTATGCGGGTTCAGATACTCGATGAACCGGGAGTCGGAGCAAATGTCCTTATGGATGCGTTTGTACATTCGATGAAAGAGCTTTCTTCAGAATACGGTCATAAGTTTTTGCAGATACAATTCAAGGAGGTTAAGGACAATGCTTAGAATGAATCTTCAGTTCTTTGCTCATAAAAAGGGTGTCGGTTCCACCAAGAACGGCAGAGATTCCGAGTCCAAGAGACTTGGTGCCAAGAGAGCAGACGGACAGTTTGTTACTGCCGGCAACATTCTCTACAGACAGCGCGGAACCAAGATCCACCCCGGTAATAATGTTGGTATCGGCGGAGATGATACTCTTTATGCGCTGGTTGACGGCGTTCTCAGATTTGAGAGAAAGGGTAAGGACAGAACCCAGGCTTCTGTTTATCCCAGAGAGAACTAATCAAATCATTCATGACTCCGGCGTTTGATCGTCGGAGTCATTTTATATTTTGAGGAATAATCTATGTACTGCGACAAGGCTCGCGTAATCCTTAAGAGCGGTAAGGGCGGAGACGGACACGTCTCATTCAGAAGAGAAAAATATGTGACTAACGGCGGCCCCGACGGCGGAGACGGCGGAAGAGGCGGCGATGTCATTTTAAAGGTCGATAAGGGACTGAATACTCTTATCGATTTCAGAAACATACGTAAATATGCCGCCGGCAACGGAGAAAACGGCGGCAAAAAGAACTGCCGCGGCAAGGACGGCGAGGACATCATTCTCAAAGTTCCCGAAGGAACCGTTGTAAGAGAGGCTGAAAGCGGACAGGTCATTATCGATATGTCCGGAGACTGCATGGAATATACCATTCTCAAGGGCGGAAAAGGCGGTCTAGGAAACCAGCATTTTGCCACTTCGACAATGCAGGCTCCCAAGTATGCACAGCCCGGACAGCCTTCGCTTGAACTTGAGACGATATTTGAACTCAAGATCGTTGCTGATGTCGGGCTTGTAGGATTTCCCAATGCGGGTAAATCATCCCTTCTTGCAGCATGCACAAATGCTCGCCCCAAGATCGCAGGTTATCAGTTCACGACCCTGCAGCCCAACTTAGGCGTTGTGGATCTCGGCGGAGACGGATTTGTCATCAGTGATATTCCCGGTCTTATCGAGGGCGCATCCGACGGGCTGGGGTTAGGACATGAATTCTTAAGACATGTTGAGAGGACCAAGGTTCTGATACACGTCGTTGATGCTGCGGGTACCGAAGGCAGGGATCCCGTGGAGGATATAAGGCTCATCAATTCCGAACTTGAAAAATACAATCCCGATCTTCTGAAAAAGCCTCAGATCATCGCGGCCAACAAGTCGGATCTTTTTGCGTCTTATGAAGGAGCCGAAGATAATATCAAAGCTTTAAAAGATGCATTTGAACCCGAAGGTCTTAAGGTTTATACCATTTCAGCGGCTACGGGTGACGGTATAAAGGAACTTCTCAGAGCTGCATCCGATCTGCTTAAGACATTGCCCGAAGAACAGATCGTCTTTGAACAGGAATACGATCCCGAGATCAATCTCAAGATCACAGAGGATCCCTATACCGTATACTTTGATGATGAGGAAGATGAGTATGTCATCGAAGGACCCAGGATTGAGAAGATGCTCGGTTATACGAATCTTGATTCCGAAAAGGGCTTTGCATTCTTCCAGAAATTCCTTAAGGATAACGGAATGCTCGAACAGCTGGAAGACCTCGGTATCAAGGACGGAGATACGGTAAGATTGTACGGTCATTCTTTTGAATATTATAAATAAAGGTACACATATGGAATTAACCAGTAAGCAAAGAGCATATTTAAAGAGTCTTGCAATGGATATCGATCCCGCATTCAATCTCGGTAAGGCTTCCGTTACTCCCGAGACCATTGCGGCGCTTGATGAGTTTTTCGCAAAGAACGAACTTCTCAAGATCTCAGTTCTCAAAAACTGTGAAGATGATGCAAAGTCACTTGCGGAGACCATTGCAGGAAGAACCAGATCGACCGTTGTGCAGGTCATCGGACGAAAGATAGTTCTCTACAAGCCCAATAAGGATAAGCCGAAGATCGAGCTTCCCAAGGCAAAGAAAGCATGAATAAAGAGATCATCAATTTCAGAAAGGATCTTGAAAAGGATCTTACCCAGCACAGGTTTGAACATTCGCTCGGAGTGGAATATACTTCCGCATGTCTTGCAATCGTTCACGGAGCTGATGTAACCGCTGCCCGCATAGCAGGTCTCTTGCATGACTGTGCAAAGTGCGTTCCCGATGATGAACAGATCAGGATAATGGAGAAAGCCGGTCAGCCGCCTCTTCAGGAAGAATACGATGATCATTCGCTTCTTCATGCTAAATGCGGAGCTGTACTGGCAAGGGATAAATTCGGGATCGATGATGAAGACATCCTGAATGCGATAAGATTCCACACAGTAGGACGTCCGAATATGAGCCTTCTGGAGAAGATCGTATATATTGCGGACTTCATGGAGCCCAACAGAAAAGATCTGATCATCATGGACGGCGTTCGTCACGCCGCATTCATAGATATCGATCAGACACTTCTGTGGATCATGGAAGGCGTATTGTCATTCGTTAAACAGAAAGGCCTTGTCCCCGCTCCGTCGGGACTTGCAGCTTACGAATATTACAAGAATCAGATAAAGATCGATGAGTCGCTGAGAAATTGGAGGAAAGACTGATTGGCTGAAAATATAACCAAAGAGATCAAAGCAGTAATTGATGCGATGGAAGATAAGAAGGGAATGGATATCACAGTTCTCGATCTTTCATCGGTTTCCGATATAACAGATCACTTCATCATCTGTTCGGGTACAAACCGATCCCAGATCCAGGCACTTTCGGACGGCGTAGAGGAAGCACTTGCGAAGAAAGGACTTCTTCATAAAGGCATCGAAGGATATGATACGGCTAACTGGATCCTTCTTGATTACGGTGATTTCGTAGTTCATATATTCGATAAGGATTCAAGATCCATGTACGATCTTGAAAGAGTATGGGGCGATGCCGGTAAGGTTGAGATCTGAATGACCGGGAACCGTGATGCGGTTCCCGATGTTTTTATGTTTATGAAAAAAGGGATTATTTTCGATATGGACGGAACCGTCTGGGATTCTTCGGAAAACGTTGCAAGATCCTGGACTGTCAAGATACATGAAGCAGGATATACGGACCGGATCATAACACGTGATGATATCAAGAATGTCATGGGCAAGACCATGGATGTCATTGCCGATATTCTTTTTCCATTTACGGAGAAAGGACCCGAACGCGATGCTCTGAGATATGCCTGTCAGGATTTTGAGGTTGAGTATCTTCGTGAGCATGGCGGACTTCTTTTTGAGGGTATTACCGATACCTGGAAAAGTCTTAAGGAACTGGGATATCACAACTACATAGTCAGCAATTGCCAGGCGGGATATATAGAATGCTTCCTTGATCATTACAATATTCCTTACGGAAAAGAAAACGATCTGATCGAGGATATCGAATGCTACGGCAATAACCTTCTTCAGAAGGATGAAAACATCAGGCTGCTGGCTGAGCGTAACGGACTGGACCGTGCGTGTTATGTCGGTGACATACAGAGTGACTATGATGCTACGATGAAAGCCGGTTATGATTTCATTCATGCAAGATACGGTTTCGGTAATATAGATACCGAAGTGCCTTATATAGATACATTTACGGATCTTCTCAGAGTTGTTCCCGAAGTGATCGGATGATTTAAGTACAATATTAAAGCGCAGACATCAATTACGGATGCCTGCGCTTTTCTTTTCAATAAACTTTTGCAAGTCTGCGGCGGAGCTTATCTGAATATCCTGATCACTCCGTATACCTTGCCGAGGATCTGGCAGTTGTCAACGATGATGGGATCCATGGTGTCGTTCTCGGGCTGGAGCCTGATATGATCCTTCTCCTTGTAATATGTCTTGACCGTAGCGGAATCATCGATCAGAGCAACGACCATCTCGCCGTTTTCGGCTGTGCTCTGCTGACGGACGATGATGCGGTCTCCGCTGAAGATACCGGCATTTATCATCGAGTCACCCTTTACATTGAGCATGAAGGTCTGGCCCTTGGAAAGCTCGGAAGCGGGGAGAGGGAAGTATTCGATGATATTGTCATCCGCAAGAAGGGGCTGACCGGCAGCGACATTACCGTATACGGGGATGCTGGTCATCTCGGTGCGGACCATCTGGAATGAATCATCGCAGATCTCAATGGCCCTCGGCTTGGAAGGGTCTCTTTTTATATAACCTTTTCGCTCGAGAGCTTCAAGGTGGGAAAATACGGAAGATGTGGACTTAAGGGAAACCTTCTCGCCGATCTCTCTGACGGTGGGCGGATAACCCTTGGCAAGTATGACTTCTTTGAGATATTCAAGGATCTGTTCCTGCTTGGGGGTGAGCTGATTGAAATCTCTCATATATACTCCTTTCAAACATCTGTTTGCTTTTAATATAGCACATTTGTTCGAAGATGCAAACATATTTTCGATATTCGGATAAAAAAAGATCCCGGTCCGAAGACCGGGATCTTTGTATTGTCATGAAAGCATTTACTTAGCAGAATGCTACGAGTCCCCAGGAATCCATGGGAACGATTCCGATGTAGGTCTTGCCGGGATTAACGGTAAGAAGTGAGCCGTCTGCATTGTAGAATACGGTATGTCCTACAACATCCTTGTACCAGGTGATCGCAACAGCCTTTCCGTTAGTGATGTAGTAGCCGACGCCGGTTCCGATGACACCGTAGATCATATATCCGTGGTTGTCATATTCCATCATGGAAGCGCACTGTACGATAACGTTTTTGAAGGTTACCTGCTGGAAGTCCTCGGCATCCTTAACGAATGTTCCGCACTCGTTGAGATCGTAAGTTCCGGTAGCAGCATTGTAATAGAGCATGGTTGAATTGTGAGGGAAGGGAAGCGATACGACATTTGCGGGTGCTCCGCCTTCAAGAGTGTTGGTACCGAAATTGAATCTGGGAAGTGCTGCGTTGGGATCGGTGTAGTAAGGAGAATATCCGGCTCTAGCGATCCTTCTGCCGATCTCGCCCTGAACTGCATACTCGGTGTACCAGCTGGGCTTTCCGTTGGGAATTCTGCTGAATCCGCCGGAAAGATGAGGAAGTCCGTAAAGAGCGATGAACGGATTGATATAAACGGGACCGCCGTCATGTACGAGGATCGCATCATACTCATTGGCAAGGATGATGTTGGTGGGACGCGTGGAACGGATATTTCCTACACGGACCAGATTGGAATAATCCTTGTAAAGAGCCATGATCCTGGTAACTCTGTTATTGGCGGTGGAGTTACACATTTCATAGACGATGTCGGCTTCAGCAAGTCCGTAGTGGGGAGATGCGATCTTGTCGTTATCTATCATAACGGCAACAGGTCTCTGAAGCTCGGGAGCGGCAGTGGGAAGGCAGGTCAGCTCATTTATTCCGGGAACGGCCTGAACGGAAGTTGAGGGAACAAGTGAGAGAGATGCGATGATCACGGCTGCCGAGATGACCGAAGTCAGTGTTTTAAAGATATTTTTACCGAAAACCATATTACCCTCCATAAACAGTTTGTTACGGTTTAATACACATACACCTTGATTATAATTGAAAACCGCTTATTTTCAAATGAAAAAAGCAGGTTTAAACAAATATTTAAAAATATGTTGACATTCGAATGTATGTTCGATATAATCCAAACAGAACAAATGTTCTGAACATACATTCGGAGGAACAATATGAACGCTTATCTTAAGAACAGGAAATACTTACTCATAGCAGCGGCACTTATGATCGTAGTGATAACCGTAATATCCGGAACATTTGCGATCAGATCTCATGCCGAAAGCGTTGATGCGGAAAGTGATACGGTATATTACAGATATACGGCTATGTACCGTGTTTGTGCCGGAGATACGCTTACTTCGATAGCGAAGCAGTATATGGATGATGTCCATTACGATTCCGTATCCGATTACGTTAAGGAGCTTCGTCAGATGAACGGAATGTATAATGATGATAAGCTTAAGAGCGGAGAACTGATCGCAGTAACTTATTATTCTACGGAATATAAATAAGTCACATACAGGCATAATATATATCGACGGCAGTAATCTTTATGCATTTTAATCCTCCGGATCCTTATCCCTGTTCTTATCCGTTTTCTTCTTATCGGGAACCTTTTCCCTGAGTGTGACGGCATTGGCGGCCTGCCTTCTGCTGTCATCGAACTGTGAAGCATAATGCTTCCTTGTGGTATTAACATCCTTATGTCCCAGGACATCAGCCACAAGATATATATCACCCGTCTCTCTGTACAGAGCGGTTCCGTATGTACTCCTCAGTTTATGGGGAGTAATTTTTTTGAGGGAAGTCACCCTGGAAGAATACTTCTTAACAAGCTTTTCTACGGCTCTGACGCTGATCCTTTTGTTCTGGAGTGATAAAAAGAGTGCGTTCTCCGAACCTTTTTCGGGGTTTATTTTTTCCCTTTCTTCAAGATAATCGATAAGCGCATCCTGAACTTCATCGCCGAAATAGACAACGGATTCATTACCGCCTTTCCGGGTGACCTTAACTCCGCCGTTCTTAAAATCTATATCCCTGATATCGATACCGACACATTCGGATACTCTTATACCGGTTCCGAGCAGAAGAGTGAGGATAGCAACATCCCTTGTCTTGGTACGGTTATGATATTCAAGCTCCTTATCCGTGAGGCCTTCGCCGGATTCGACCATATCAAGAAGCTTTGCGACTTCATCTGCATCGAGCCTTATGATGTTCTTTTCATGGATCTTGGGCGGAACGACAAGTTCTGCGGTATTTCTGGAAACCTTTTCGGTCTCGAAATAATATTTGTACATTGATCGGAGAGCGGAAAGCTTGCGTGCTTTCCCGCGTTCGCCGTTGATCACGGTCCGTCCGTCCTTTTCGTAAAGGGAAACGGTCTCGAGATATTCCTCTATATCGCTTCTCTGAATGCTCTCAAGAATGGAGATGCTGAATTCACGTAGCTCCTTGTTCTTAAGTGATGGATTGTTCTCCTTTAAGAATTCGAAGAACATCCTGATATCGTAGGCATATGCGAGACGGGTTCTTGCGGAAGTGTTGGATTCTATGGCCCTGAAAAAGTCTTTGATCCAGGGCGGAAGCTCGTCAAGGACAAGCCGCATTTTGCGGATATTGTCCCTTATCTGCGCATCATGATAATTTTCATCTGTAAGAACAGCCATTTATGCTCCGAAACCGATCGATTTTTACTGTAAGATCATTCCACTACATATTACCATAAAACCTTGATAAAATCCGCAAAACAAAGGGTTTTAATGATGAATTTTTTCCCGTTTGATGGTATAATATATGAGTTTTGTAGGAGAGGGATATCCCATGGAAGATAACAAGGAAAAAGACATATTTACCACAAATGCCGAAGGCCGTATAAGGAACCAGAAAAAGAATCCCCGTTTGGACAATGCATATTATAAATGGGGTCTTACCATCTTTCTGACTTTCCTTGCGTGCATGCTTTCTTTTTATTTCCTGTTCTATAATGCCGAACTCAGAGCAGGCATACATAAGATCAATAAGATCCTTTCTCCCGTATATGTAGGATTCATCATCGCCTATCTTTTCAGCCCGCTTCTCAACATTCTGGAAAACAAGGTGATGTATCCAATATTCAAAAAAATAAAGTTCATGAAAGAAGAGAGTAAGAAATCTCTTTCAAGAGCTTCATCCATTGTCGTAATAATCATTCTTTCAATAGTTCTTGTATATGCCATCGTCCAGATAATGCTCAAGCAGGTAATACCTTCGCTGATAAGTATTGTTTCAAATATCAATATTTATCTTGATAACCTGACCAGATGGGCCAATAAGCTTCTTCAGGATAATCCGGATCTTAATTCATTCGTAATGAAGGATCTCAACAGATTCTCCGATGATATCGAACTCTGGGTTAACGAAAAATTCAAATCCGTTACCGCTAATGTTGTAACATCATTATCTCAGGGCTTCCTTGCATTTTTGCTTAAGCTCTGGAATTTCATAATCGGATTTATCATTTCAATCTATGTTCTCTGGAGCAAGGAACGTCACGTGGCAAGAAGCAAGAAGATCGTCTATGCAATCTTTTCAAGAGAGACTGCTAATGCGATCGTAGAAGCATTCAGATATACCCACAGGACATTCATCGGTTTCTTTTTCGGGAAGATCGTTGATTCAATCATCATCGGACTTATATGCTTCATAGGATGCACCCTGATGCAGATCCCTTATGCGATCCTTGTAAGTATCATTGTCGGTGTAACTAACATTATTCCTTTCTTCGGACCTTATTTCGGAGGAATCCCTTCAACGATACTTATATTTGCGTTTGATCCTCTGCATCCCGGAAAAGCACTTGCTTTCATAGTATTCATAATCGTACTCCAGCAGTTTGACGGAAACTTCCTTGGTCCCAGGATCCTTTCGACATCTACCGGCCTTTCGGGTTTCTGGGTCATATTCTCGATAACGCTTTTCGGCGGTCTGTTCGGCGTGTTTGGAATGGTCATCGGTGTTCCCGTATTTGCCGTCATATATGCAGGATGCAGACAGCTCGGCAGAAACAGGCTCAAGAAGAAAGGTTATCCTTATAAGACAGGTGAATACCTGGAAGTCGGTACGATCAATGAGGACGGATCCGTAAATCCTATTCCGCCTGTCGAAAAGCCAAAGCAGAAGGAATCGTTTTTCCTTTCCGCATTTAAAAAGAAAAAAGATAAGAAAGCATCTGATCAAAAATGAAGTTTGTAGTACAGAGAGTTCTGAATGCAAAGACCACGATCATTGAAACGGATGAGAGCGGCAATAAAAAGGAATATGTATCGGGTGAGATAGGTCACGGATATATGGTCCTGTGCGGAATCCTTGATACGGATACCATGGAGATTGCCGATAAGATGGTCTCCAAGCTCATAAATTTACGTATATTTGAAGATGAGAACGGAAAGACTAATCTGGATATCAAAACCGTAGGCGGCGAGCTTATGATACTATCCCAGTTTACTCTCTGCGCAGATATATCTCACGGAAACAGACCCGCATTCATCAAAGCAGCGCGTCCCGAAAAGGCTGTCCCCATATACGAACATATAATAGAAGAGTGCCGCAATGCCGGTTTTAATGTACAGACCGGTGTTTTTGGTGCGGATATGAAAGTTGAACTGAACAATGACGGACCTTTTACGATAATACTCGATTCGGATGATCTTACTAAATCCGATAAAAATTCCGGTTCATCAGTTAACCGGGAAAAATCCGTCAAACTTGAATCAAATGATGATTCAAACAGTCATGTGGATCTGTCGGTTGAAACAGCTTCCGATGTTCTTAATACATGTATAAAGCTTCGCGGTGCCGAGAATTTTGAAAATTCCGTCAATGAAGTCATAGAAGACATCAGAGATATCTGCGATGCCAGACATGTCTGTCTTCTTTTGGTGGACCAGACAAATCATAAATGCTCGATGATCGCACAGGCATATGCCGAGAAGGCAAAAAGAGTTTCCATGAATCATTGGGAAGATGATGAGCATTATAAGCTTGTTGAAACCTGGTCCGACATTATCGAAGAAAAAAACGGCCTTATAGTCCGGTCCGAAGAAGATATGAAACCGATCAGGGATGTAAATCCGGAGTGGTATGAATCGCTTCATAAAGCGAGTGTAGACAGTATCGTTCTTTTCCCGTTAAAAACAGGAAAAGAATTGATAGGTTATATCTGGGCTACGAATTTTGATGTGAAGAACACCAAGCGCATAGAAGAAACTCTGAATCTGACCACTTTCTTCCTGGCTTCCGAGATAAAGAGCTATAAGATGCTGCTGCATCTGCGCAGAATGAGCACCGTTGATGAGCTTACCGGATGCCTGAATCGTAACGCGATGAACATCAGGATCGATTCCATCCTTGCCGGTACGGATAAGGAAAAGCATTCTATCGGTGTTGTATTTGCGGATCTGAACGGTCTTAAAAGGACCAATGATTCAAACGGACATGAAGCGGGAGATCTGCTTCTTAAAACTGCTTCGATCGCTCTGATGAATTCTTTTAACGGAAACGAAATATATCGTGCGGGCGGAGACGAATTCATGGTCCTTCTCGATGATGCGAAGGAAGAGGAGATCATTTACAAGATTTCCCAGCTTCGTTCGATTGCTTCAATGTACAATGTAAGCTTTGCAATCGGATACAATTATTGTGATGACAGGAAGCAGATCTTAAATGCACTTCATGAAGCGGATGAGTCGATGTATTCCGATAAGAAGCAATTCTATGCAAACCATCCGGAACTGGATGTCAGAAAGAAGTATTGAACTAAATTATATAAATGTTAAAATATTAACAAGATGACGACAAAAGAGTACGACAATATAGTTTTAATAGGCATGCCCGGTGTCGGTAAATCAACCGCAGGTGTCATCGCCGCCAAGACGCTCGGCATGCGTTTCGAAGATTCAGATATTCTGATACAGCACAGAGAGAAAAAACTCCTTAGCAGGCTGATTGATGAAAACGGCATTGACGGGTTTCTGAGCATTGAAAATGACGTCCTGAAGAGCATAAAAGATAAAGGCCTTCTGATAGCTACGGGCGGCAGCGCCGTATACAGCTCCGAAGCCATGGAATATCTTCACAAAAACGCTCTGATAATATACCTGCATCTGGACCTGAACGATCTGTCGATGCGTTTGACGGATCTGAAACACCGCGGAGTTGTTTTAAGACCGGGACAAACTTTATCTGATATTTATAACGAAAGAGATCCGCTTTACAGAAAGTATTCCGACATAGAGATAGATGAAACGGGACTTGACATTGAAGAAACAGTGGCCCTGATATGCGAAAGGGCATCCATATATAACTATTCGCAAAATACGGATTTAACGAATAGTTAGTACGGTAAATCAAGGGATTTAAGGCATTTATGATATATCATCAACTCCCCATAATTTGGGCCTGTTGAAAATAAATATATGATTGAGGTGTTTTTGAAATGAAATTTGCAGACAGACTCGATAATTTCGGTGCAGAGATTTTTGCCGCATTGAATGAGAAAAAAATCGCATGTGAAGCCAAGGGACAAAAGATCTATAATTTCTCGGTCGGCACACCCGATTTTCCGGTTCCCGATCATATAAAGAATGCTCTTATTGAAGCTGCACAGGATCCGGTCAACTGGAAATATTCGCTCAGGGATATGCCTGAAATGCTTCAGGCCGTATGTGATTATTTTGTCAAAAGATACGGTGTTGAAGGCATCACCCAGGACATGGTCATGAGCTGTTACGGTACACAGGAAGGCTGCGGACATCTTTGCCTTGCTCTTTTGAACAAAGGTGATACTGTCCTGCTTCCCGATCCCTGCTATCCGGTATTCCAGGCAGGAGCGTTCCTTGCCGAAGCAGATCCTTACTACTACCCTCTTATTGCCGAAAATAACTTCCTTCCGGACGTTAAATCAATTCCCGAGGATGTTGCCAAGAAAGCTAAGGTAATGATCGTTTCTCTTCCCGCAAATCCTGTAGGAAGCGTTGCACGTGAAGGAATATATGATGAGATAATCACATGGGCCAAAGCAAATGATGTGATCATCATTCATGATAATGCATACAGTGACATCATTTATGACGGAAATATAGGTCAGAGCTTCCTGAAATATGACGGTGCTCTTGATGTTGGTGCTGAGTTCTTCTCACTTTCAAAGTCTTATGATGTTACCGGTGCCAGGATAAGCTTCCTGGTTGGCCGTAAAGACATTGTAGCAGCCGTTAAAAAGCTCAGAAGCCAGATAGACTTCGGTATGTTCATACCCATCCAGAAGGCTGCGATTGCTGCGCTTACAGGTCCTACGGACTCCGTTAAGGAACAGAATAAGGAATATCAGAGAAGACGTGACGCACTCTGCGGAGGCGCCAGAAAGATCGGCTGGAATATTCCCAACGCAAAGGGATCCATGTTCGTATGGGCACCCGTTCCCGAAGGACACGGTAATTCAATGGAATTCTGCATGGAACTTCTTGAAAAGACCGGCGTTCTCTGTACTCCCGGTTCATCATTCGGTCCTTCCGGTGAAGGTTATGTAAGAATGGCACTTGTTGCAACTGTTCCCGTTATAGAGGAAGCACTTAAGGCAATCGAATCAAGCGGTATCATAAACAGGAAATAATTGATATGGACTCTAAGAAAAACAAAATTCTCAATAATAAACTATATCTTTATCTGACTGAATTCTTTGCGGGAATGTCGGTTATGGCAGTTGAACTCGGAGCAAGCAGATTACTTGCTCCGTATTTCAGTTCGTCCCAGATAGTATGGACCATCATCATCGGAACCATAATGATCGCCATGGCTCTCGGAAATATATACGGCGGACGCATGGCGGATAAGGATCCTAACCCCGATAAGCTTTACAAAAGGATCCTTGTTGCGGCTGTGTGGATCGCACTTATTCCCGTTGTCGGTAAATATATCATCATAGGAATATCCGCAGTCCTGATCTTTTCGATAAATACGAATTTCCTGATCATCGCGGCTTTTGTAGCATGCATGGTGATCTTTGTATTCCCTTTATTCCTTCTCGGAACCGTGACACCTTCACTGGTAAAATATACCGTAGACAGTCTTGATGACAGCGGTAAGATCGTCGGTATGCTAAATGCGGCAAACACCATAGGAAGCATTATCGGTACGTTTGTTCCCACTTTCATAAGCATTCCCGCAGTCGGAACCTCTGTAACATTTCTGATCTTTTCCGGAATCCTGCTGTTGCTTGCAATAGTATATTTTGTGTCAGGTAAGATAAAAAGCATTGGATGCATCATAGCTGTCATAATCTACATTCTTTGCTGCATATTCGGTCACAAGAGCAATTTTGCATTCTGGGTAAGTGACCTTACCGTTGAGGATGAATCAATATACAATTATCTTCAGGTTTCGGAGAACGATAATGAGATAATCCTTTCAACGAATGTATTGTTCGGTGTCCAGTCGATCTACAAAAAAGGCGGAGAACTTTCCGGTATGTGTTACGACTATTATATGGCAGGACCTTACATGGCAGGTCTTTATGAAAAAGATAACCCGCTCGAAATATTGGTACTCGGAATGGGAAGCGGAACTTTCGCAACACAGTGCGACAGCTTTTTTGATAATGTAAATATCGAAGGCGTTGAGATTGATCAGAAGATCGCCGATCTTGCTTATAAATATTTTGAACTTCCGAGATCGATAAATATAACCACTTATGACGGCAGAGCTTTCCTTCAGGAAATACCTTCGGATAAGCTTTATGATGTCATAGTCGTGGATGCATACCAGGATATAACAATACCTTTCCAGATGGCTACGGTAGAGTTTTTTACCCTTGTAAAACAGCATCTTACCGATACCGGTGTTATGGTTGTAAATATGAATATGAGGGATGAAAGCGAAGGAAATATCAATGAATATCTCTCTGACACCATATCAACCGTTTTTACCAATGTGTATACTGCCGATGTATACGGATGCACCAACAGAGAATTATTTGCCGGAAATTTCGATATTATAGATGCCTTTCATAACAATACCGAACTTGAAGAAAATGAAGCTCTTATAAGAGCTATGGAACAGGTGGATGACAGACTTGTAAGATATGAAGCCGGAAATAATATCATGACGGATGATAAGGCTCCTGTGGAATTACTCAGCATGAAGGCTATAGACGGACTGATAAGCAATGAGACTTCGTATTATAAAGATCTGTATGACCGTGAAGGTCTCGAAGGTCTTCTTAATGAACTGTCATAATGGAATAATTTGTCAGATATTTATGATAACAAGTTCCGGTCTGTTAAAAAATCTCGGAAGAGGAGTGCTTTCCCTTGCAAGTCCTCTGCTGACTATCATTTTTGATCCGTTTGAAAGCTCATATATTCCGTTGACATATTCGGCCATAAATCCCTGATCGGGAACATATAAACCTCTGTTGATCAAAGGTATCCTGAACTGGCCTGCATGAGCATGACCGGAAAGTATCAGATCATAATCATATGATACATAATGATGTGTTTTTTCGGGCCGGTGACTGACAAGTATTCTGATATGTGATGGATCTGTTTCATTATATGCATTTTCCAGCATATCTTTCCAATCATAGTATGAAATATCAGTTGGATCGTCTACACCGCATATATCTATCATATGTCCTCTGATCTCGATTGTTTTACATTCTCCTTCGAGAACATACACTCCTATTCCTTTAAGGTAATCTTTCATGGAATCCACTCTCCCACTCCAGAATTCATGATTACCGGTAACATAATAGCAGGGGTATTTTGTCACAAGATCTTCAAGAAGAATCTTTGCATTATCGTCGCTTAACTTATCATCAAAAATGTCTCCTCCGAGTATGATGATATCCGGAGATTCTTTATCTATTCTGTTTATAAGGCTTTTTTGTCCGTTGCCGTAATAACATGAATGAAGATCAGTTATAAGAGCTATTCTGATACCCATACTGCCTTCATCAGAAAGTTCAATGTTGAATCTTTCAGTCACAGGAAACCATGACCATACTGAGAAAATCAGTATGGTCATGAGAATACACAATATGATCTTATGTTTTTTAAGGAAGTTCATTTAAATATACTGAGACGTTCAAGATTGGGAACGTAGAACGGACTTTCATCATCTATCTTATATACTTCATAGAATTTAGGAAACTGACCGAGTATATAATTGATCCTGAATTTTGAAGGCAGATGATTATCGCCGTTAATAATAGCTACTCCTTCCTCTGTATAATATGCCGCGTTTCTGGATGCATATGTCCTGAAGAACAGATCATAATCAACGTTCTCCTGTTCTTCCAGCATTCTTAAACAGATATCCATTGCCATAAGATCGGCATAGGTTTCATCCGCATAATGTGAAGCATTGAGAGGCTCGAAATAATCGGTCTCTTTTCCGTCGAAGAACTGGATGATCCTTCTTATACGGTCATTGTATTCTTCCATCTCATCTTCCGTCATCCATCCATAATAATACCCGTCACCGTCATAATAGATGCTGTTGGGTGCAAAGGAATGTGATATCTCATGAGCCACTGTCATGCCGATGGTTGCCATTTTCTCTTCATAGGAATAATCATCTTCCATGAGCATGGTCATAAGACCTGTAGTAAGCATGATATTATTCAATCCGGCATCAAAATAAGCATTAAAACAAAGTGTGTCTTTAAAGTAAGTTCCTCTTTCATCATCAAAGTAAGATGTTTGTCCGTATAAGAACTTTCTTCTGCTTGTCAGTATTGAAATAAAATTCGTAAAAGCATCATCAGACATATCCACGTCGGACATATCATAGGCATGATCATTGACACCGAATGAAGACTTCATGACAACGATCTTTCTTACAGCAATTTCCATACTTTTATCGCTCAGCCATTCCATTTCCTTTACAATTGACTGGGCTGCGGTCTTGGTTTTAAAGACAAGCTGACGGATCTCACTGAGTTTTTCTTCATCAAAATATCTGTTCTGATATTCTATGGAGAGAATATCATTCGATACCTGGGTTATGAAATATAATCTGAAATCAAGATCTCCGTAAAACAGATCAGAATCCCACCAGTCTTCAAACATAACTGACGAATCAAAAACAATATTCAATATAAGAAGATCGCGTAATGCTTCAATGTTGTCCTGGATATAAACTTTATTGAGATAATCGCAAAATGCTTCATATGCGTGTATGGAATAAACATATTCTGAATCGATTGTTGCATCCAGTATCTCAAATACAGGTACGGTGACATTATGATCAGCCAGATAATCACGATAATAATACCACCAGTATTCGTCATCGGAACCGTCGATCATATATTCCTGGGCATAATTGCCGATGATAACGGCATTATTGAGCATATCAAATGCTTCATCGAAGGTATAACCCAGTTTTTCCATTGTGTCTGCATAATATTTTATCGATGGATCACCGGGCTCAACAAGATGTTTATTATATATTTTAAGTAACGAATTATAAAAATCGGGATTATACCACAGAATGATATTCTCTTCAGAGCCGGATAATACCTTAAATCTGATCATTTCATTGAAAACGGCATATTCCGGCTGCTTGTAGATCTCATAAAGATCATCAAGAGTCTTTATATTCTCGACAGGTTCAAGAAAAGCTTTCAACGATTCATAAAAATCATCTTCAAAGCCTGTTTCATTAAGCTGATCATATAACTGCTTTGTCTTATAGAGCGGATCATCGGATGACAGATCATATATGGAATTATCATTAAGGATATCCTCTATTCTGTCTAAAACCAGTTTCTCTATCTCATCATCCCTGTATACAAGTTTTTCATTGGATTCTTCAGCCTGTGTAAGCCATTCGCTGTTTACATATTCATCGAAATCCCAGATGGCTACACCGTTATCGGTTATGGGATATTTCTTTACAACATCCTCTCCCACAATGCCGTTATCGTTAGATAAAACGGTTTCGTTATCGACAACAGAAATATCAGATGTACTTTCTGTACCGCACCCCCATAAAGATGTGACCATAACCGCTGTGATCAGTGCAGCGGTTATTTTGTTAATGGTTCTGAATTTCATTATTATCTTCCTCTCCTGTCCTGACCCGTAGAAATATAGAAGTTACGTTTAGCGTCATACATTCGTTCATCCGCAAGCTTGGCAAGTTCGGTTATTGATTTATTCGGACATTCACGAAGCGGTGCATATCCGACTGACATGGCAAGCTGAGGAACGATCTTACCTTTCCATTTGATCATGGATCTGGTAAGGGTATCTTTTCTTTCTTCGAGTTTTTTCTCATCACAATGTATCATAACTGCGAATTCATCGCCACCTATTCTGTAAACATTTCCGTATTCTTTAAAGCAATTTTTGAGAAGTGTAGCCGCACCACAGATCAATTCGTCACCGGCCTGGTGTCCGAGCGTATCATTGGCCTTTTTGAGTCCGTTTATATCTACGGCAATATAGACAAGATCCTCACTCATTCCGAAATTGGAGTATTCGGCAAGCTTTTCCTCATAGGCTCTTCTGTTATAACAATCGGTAAGTCTGTCGGTATTTGAGATCTTGACGACCATCAGATATGATTCCCTGAGTCTGAAGATAATGTTTACAAAAATAGAGACAAATACAGAGATCAGGGCAAGAACAAAGACCATAAATATGCATCTTGTATACGGATACCAGCCTTTTTTGGGGCTGATTGAAAGTTCCCATATAAGATTTTCGACATAAAAACGGACAACAACCTCATTTTCGGGTTTTGTTGCGCTTTCCTGAATAAGATGTCTGGTATTATGTGAATCGAGATAGGCAAGACGGTAATTGATGCCCATTTCATCAAAGGTATCAAGCTTGAGGGCTTCTTTTAAACTGTCCGGAGAGATATTAAATCCTACAAGTCCCCATAATGAACTGCGACCGGCTTCTTTATATATTACCGGAATGGTACCGGATACACCGAAGCCTCCGGCTTTTACATCATATGAATTTGTAAGGACGGTATTTCCTTTTTCATAAACATCGGGATCGGTCACATTACCGGTCTTTGTGACATCGAGGTAATCGTAACCTATAAGTGATTCATTAGTCAGAATGGGATAAACATCCGATACAACACCATCCGGAGCTATCGTAATATACTTAAGAGGTATGCCTGTACCATCAATAACATCATCATAGATATCATCCGCGATAGTGTCAAAGAATTCGGTTCCGCCTTTATGATCCTGAATCAGCACCTTTAATGCATCTACACGGATCTCAACAGCTTTAATGGTGGCAGCAATGTTATCAGCCTTGTCTTCGGCTATATATGTAAATTGATTTCTTTCGACAGCAATCTCTTTTTGTACATAGAGAACATAGGCGACAGTCAGTATCGCCATTGTAAGAACACCTATTAAACTTGCATATATGATCCTTTTTTTCATAAATCACTTAAGCTGTTCGTATAAAGGCGGTAATTCCTTCTTACGTGTTATTTCAACGAGTCCCAAAGCGGTAATATCCAAAACACAGACTTTCACCGTATCCTTCTCCGATTCATCATTAAGAATATTCAAAAGAGCCTGTCTGTCTTCATCAGATGATAAATTGATAAAATCAACAACTATTATTCCGGAGATGTTCCTGAGTCTGAGCTGTCTGCAGACTTCAATGGCAGCTTCGGTATTTACTTTCATATAAGCCGATTCTTTATCCGTACTCTTTCCGGGTGAATACTTTGCACTGTTAACGTCTATGACCGTCATGGCTTCGGTATGTTCAATGATCATATATCCGCCGCATTTAAGCCATACTTTTCTGTCGGTGACTTCATCAAGTATTGTTCTTAAACTGTACAGCTTGGACAGATCAAAAATATCATCTTCATATAATCTTATATTATCGAAAGATCCGATAAGATTATCATATACTGCTCTGTCATCGGTTACGATTTCCGAATATTCGTTACGTTTAAATACTTTATTAATCTTATCCTTTAAAAATGACAGATCTTTATACAGATAAGAATATTTGGCAAGATGTTTTGATTTTTCTTCCAGAAGCATTCCGTCCGGGAGTTTTGAATAATCAATCTTTCCGGTAAAAGATGCTCTTTTTCCTTTCTGAGCCTGTGAGGTCAGCCTGACGGCGATCAGATCACCCTGTTTTACTGATGTTCCTTTGGGAAGCTTATTTAAGGGCAGATATCCGTCTTTGTCTTTGGCGTATTCAATGAATGCAGCTTCAATATCTTTTTTTACATCACGTACATATGCAATAACGATATCACCGGGATTGACCGAATCATCGGTAAATATATCTTTTCCTCCGAGAACGGTTATCGCAGCAGGTCTTTTATCGGCCATCAAAAAGGCAATAAGTTTTTCATCAACATAAGAAATAATGATCTTCCCGTCTTCGGAATTTCTGAGTGCATTAAGATCGCTCGCTATGAATTTATCGGATTTTTGAATTGTTGCTCTGCTCATATTCCTATATCTTCAAGAGAAACAAGTTCTCCGGATCCGATCTGCGTGAACATATCAAGACGGGTTATCTTTAAAGCATTCTCCGGCATTTCATATCCGGTCAGTTCAAACAGGTATTCCATTACAAAACCTGGTTTGATCGAATCTGCACTGGATGAATTGATGATCATCCTGATCAATGGTCTGTTGTCTTCATCATTGATCTCAAGTTTATAAATGAATTCTTTAAGGTTTATATCCCTTGATGTTTTTTTCGTTTTCTTATGATAAATACATACCTCTGAAGAATTCATCCTTTCAATAGCCGATCTCAGTTCATCGGCATTGGGGCATGATGAGGATTTATCATCATAAAAAGTGATCTCATACTCCGAAGCAAAAACCGACGCCATGGCATTGCCCGCATCTTCCGGAAGAATCCTGACCGAGCGTATTCTTATTCCGGGAACGCTTGCTTGATTAAGAGCATTCAGTATTGCTTCGGTATTCGGATGTTCATCCTCAATACCGATATCCATATACTCTCCTTCGCTTTCAAGGCCTACTCCGAGTGGGGCTGCAAAGGTCATGATCTGATGAGGAGAATATCCGCCCGAATATGATACATTAACTCCCGCTCTTCTGATGCATTTCTGAAAATATCTCATTACATCAAGATGTCCGATATATCTTACAGCACCGTGTTTTGTAAATCTTATCCTTAATTTCATTTCATCAAATCTTCCAATTCTTTTTGAGCCAGCAGCAGTCCGTCATCTACTGACATTTCTTCATTCATTATCTTTTTCATCTTGTCACCGAGAATTGTATAGAATTTAGGCCATTCTCTGATGACCGGTCTGTATATACCTGTTTCAAGTGCATCACAAACATCATTCAGATGAGGATTAATGCTTAATACATCAGGATCGTTCAAAATGGAATATCTGCATGGAACCCCGCCGTATGAGACACTTTCTTTCTGGATTTCGGGATCCATGAGATATTCAAGAAGTTTTAGCGCGGATTCCTTATCTGTGCAATTTTCTGGAATGCCAAGAGTCCATATGCCGTAAATATTCGAATTGTAACTGGGTTCATTCTCACTGACTTTTCCGGGAAAAGCTATATAATCCGTATTTATGCTTGATTCGGGATCACACCATCCGGGCCATCCTACTGCAACGGACATATTACCGTTTTCTATGCCGCTAATTATCTCCTCTTTGGAATAAACACCACCGTTATCAAGCAGGAACATATAGAGTTCGAGGGCCTTTTTAAATTCCTCGGTATTTACGGTCGGATTGTTATTTTCGTCTACAACCCAGCCTCCGAATGCTCTGAGAACAGGAAGGAAATCCACAACAACATTATTTTCGGTATCTCCTCTGCAGACAAATCCTCCGTGCCCGTTTTCCGAAGCAAGAAGAGAATAATTGATCAAATCCTCAAGGGAATCAAAATCATCTTCGGTATAACCAAGTGATTCGGCGACGGATCTGTTAAACAGCATCACCGTAACATTTCCGTAATACGGAACAAGGTATGTTTTACCATCACTTACGCATATAGTTGTCGTAGCAGGAATGATGTCATCATCGAAAGAATAACCCTCAGCGCTCAGATCTGTCAGAAGCCCTTCGGATATGAATTCTGCGACCCAACTTCCGTCTACCATGCAGATATCATAAATACCGTTTCTGTTAACGGAATCATTCAACAGATTATTGTGAAGATCATCTTCCGAAAATTCCACAATCTCACATTTTATGCCCGTTTCTTCTTCAAAACCGGGTATGCTTTTTTTGATAACTTCTGCATAAACACCCGAACGGACAGCTATAGTAAGTGTGTCTTTGTTTCCGATGTTATTACCGCATCCTATTAATGAAAAGAGTAATAACAGAGATATAAGTATGCATATTGTTTTTCCGGATTTTTTCATATGCTATTTCTTGTATTCTTCTATTAATCTTGTTATCTCATCAGTATCGACTTTGCTTACGGCATCTTTGATCTTCTCAATGACCCATTTTTTATTTTCCGGATAAGAATAATCCGAAAACTGTTCGGAACATTTTTCCATACCATCCATATCAAGATCATCACATGCCCGGAGCATATTATCGAAAATATCATACAGAAGAACTTCGGATATCTCGGGTTTTGATGAATTGTCTTCATCTTTAAAATATACCGAAAGATCATCTATGAGTTTTTCATACATCTTCATAGCAAGGTCATGATATTTTCTGATCTCATTTTCATCTTCGGCCTTGCCGGCAAGTTCAAGCTTCTCCGCCAGATCACCGAGTTCATAAGCACCTATCTGCCTGGATGTACTCTTGAGTGAATGGGTTTTTATCGCATATTTTTTCCAATCGGATGCAGTAAGTGCATTTTCAATAGATGAAATATTCTCTTTTCCGGCTTTGTAATAATCTAAGACAATCTTTTTAAAGAGTGAAACTGTTCCGAGGGCATTTATCGCCTTTGCACAATCCAGACAGTCATATAATTCTTCTGTTTCGGATGTTTCAGGTTCTTCTTCGGGCTCTTCTTCCTTGATCATGAAATTAGGAAGCCATTTTATCAATTTGGAGTTGAGCTGGTTGATATCAATGGGTTTGGCTATCATATCAACCATGCCGGCTTTGAGGAAAAGATCCTTGCTGCCTTCCATGACATTGGCTGTAAGTGCAATGATTGGTGTGTCGTCGGCATCGGGTATATCCTGCCTTATTGCTTTGGCGGTCTCAACACCGTCCATTTCAGGCATCATATGATCCATAAGGACAAGATCAAAGTGCTCCACTTTCAGTTTTTCTATAGCTTCAAATCCGCTCTGTGCGATATAACACTGACATTTGATCGGTTCAAGCAATCCTACGGCAATACTTAGATTGATCGAATTATCATCAACAATGAGCACTTTGGCATTGGGAGCGGTGAATTTTACATATTTCGATTCCTTACCTTTAAACTTCATCTGTTCTATGGTCTTTCCGTTAAGGGCAAGTACCATAGCCAAAGTGGATAATGGTTTTTTCAGAAGACGGAGGTTCTTTCTGTTGGGTTTTATATTTGATTTGAAATCGGTAAACATCACACCGATCAGCATGGGATGAGCATCAAGGAAATCTTCCATTTCCCTTGTATATAAATTCTGATCAAAGAACAGATAATCATTTTTACCTGTGGGTTTGTACTGATCGATATCGGAAATAAGTTTGCATTCAATGCCCAGGCATTTCATTTCCTTGACGAATTCATCGGTACGGATCTTGTTTTCGACCAGATTAAACGCAAATTTACGGCTTGCGTTTTCGACAATAAGATCCTTCTTGGGATTTGATATCTTCTGAGGTACGGTAAACCAGAAATCGGAACCTTTTCCGTATTCACTGCTTACTCCGATCGTACCGCCCATTGCTTCAACAAGCTTTTTGGATATAGCAAGTCCAAGGCCTGTTCCTTCGACATTTCGGTTTCTCTTGCTGTCCACCTGCTGGAAGCTTACAAATAGTTTTTCGAGATCTTCTTTTTTGATTCCCCTTCCGGTATCGATTATATGAAATTCGAGATTTATATCATCTTCCGAGATCATCCTGCAGGTAAGGACGACCCTGACCATTCCGGTATCGGTGAATTTAATTGCGTTATTGGTAAGATTGATGATGACCTGTCTGATCCTCATGCTGTCACCAACAAGTTCATGAGGAATATTAGTATCGACAACAAACAGGAAAGAGATGGGCTTATCTCCTATTCTTGTCTGCATGATATTGGTTATGTCATTAACTTCGGAAAGCGGTTCATACTTTTCGGGAATGATCTCCATCTTTCCGGCATCGATCTTGGAGAAATCAAGTATGTCGTTGATGATATTGAGCAGATTTTTACCGGAATTGTTGATCTGGTTGAGACAGTTTTTCAGTTCGGGAGAAATATCTTTTTCCCTTAACGCAATCTCTGTAAGACCGATAACCGCATTCATCGGTGTTCTGAGCTCGTGGCTCATATTTGCAAGAAAATCGGACTTCATCCTTGCTGTTCTTTCCAGTTCGGAATTCATTTCCTCCATGATCTTGAACTGCTTAATGGCAGACGTTGTGTCATGGAATGTATAAACGGTACCTATGGCGTTATCTTCGGAACCGATAATCGATTTATGGGCACTGAAAAAATATTCGTTTTCACCGTTCTTGTAAGGTATGACATCATAATTTTCAATTTTTTCTGTATGGGTGATCCACCTGTCAACTTTTTCAATATCCTGTATGCCACGTAAAAAGTCTTCGCTGACAACATTTTTCACCAGATCGTTGACATGTACTATGTCTCCGAATTTGTTGTAGATGATCACTCCGTCGGTCATTTCATTGGCAAAATCATAAAGAACCGTATCACGCAGTTTAATATCCGAATATAGGAAAACGTAATAGAAAGTCAGGTAACATATAAAGTTCATAACTGCAGTATGGATCCATACAGGCCAGTTATTTATAAAAGTAAGTAGTATCAGGACAAACATAATGCCCTGAAGGAATGAGAGATTGATATATTTGATCTTAAAGACCTTGGGAACGTTATGAATGAAAACCAGCATCATCGAGAAGATGATAATGCAGTTTATCAGACACAGACCGAGAAATGCTATATATGCATCCGAGCCGAATTCAAGCATGGGCATTTTAACAACCCACCAGATGCGCCCAAATGCAATTTCCTGAGAGAAAGTGATAAGTCCGTTTTTGAAAAATCCGGAAGCCATAATGGCAGACTGTATAAAACAGATGATTGCCATTCCTACATTGCAGTCGAAATGTACTTTCTTGGTATATGATCTGAGAACAGTCCAAAGGGTACCAAAAAACAGCCAAGGATAAAAGATATAGTATCCGAGAAGATAATTTCTCGCCTCTTTGATGGTATCGGCGGAAATTATCTGCATACTGAAAATATCTATGATTATCAGGATCGAAGAGGTAAATACAAAACCAAAATTCTTGTGCTTTACCCTAAGACTGAAAACTATAGATATTATTACTATCAGTATTAAAAAACTGAAAACTATGTGAAGCTGCATATATCATCTCCGGATTATTGTCGTCAGCCTATGAATTTCTCTACGGTACCCAAAAGCATATCCTTATCAATAGGCTTCAGCAGATACCCCTGAGGCATAAGGACAAGAGCTTCCTTTATCTTTTCTTTTTCGGTAACACCGGTCAGAAATACTATAGGAATTGAATCCAGATCTTTATTTGTTCTGAGTGTTTTGAAAGTCGAAGGTCCGTCCTCACCGGGCATTTCATAATCCAGGAGGATCATATCCGTCTTTTTGTTTTCAAGGAATTTATATGCGATTTTCGAACTGATTGCAGTGGCAACATCATATTTTTCGGAGAGCTGTTCCTTGACCACCTTGAGCATAAGAGGATCGTCGTCTATGATAAGAACATGTTTCCTTCTCTCCTGCTCCTTGAGTTTTTCAAGCTCAAGCTTAAGCTTGGCATCTTCCTGAGCCTGTTTTTCTTTTTCCCTGATATGATCCTTAATGCCGTCCTTGATACGTTCGATCGAAATAGGCTTTACAAAGGTTTCGTCAGCCATATAGACGACTGTTTCGTTGAATTCCTTGCAATCCTTCTGATCACCGACAATAAATACAAATACTCCCTCTCTGGCAAGTACTCTTTTGAGTTCGATAAGAACATTATAATCATCTCTGGTTTCACCGTTCAGACAGATGATGAAAATATCAGGATGGAATAGATCGATATGACCGACAATATCCTCGTAACGAAGAGATGTGGTAAGCATATTAAAATCATCGGAAAGATGATTAAAAAAATCATCGATCACAATCCTTTGCTTACCGGTGATAAGAATATTATATTTTTTCATTTTGTCCCCCGACATTATAAGAAATATAAATAATCACAAACCTGTAGAAAATCGTTTTTTTCCGCAGGTTTGCTCTTATTTTTTAGTATTAATATTATAACATCGGATATTGATAAAAAAAAGAAGGGAAATGCCCGTTTTTAAGGCTTTTTGAACGATCCGGGACAGATTCCGGCACCGAAAGATGCCGCACCGCATCCGCTGCAGCCGGCCCTGCAATTCTGAGTTATCTCACCTCTTGCTGCTTTCTTGTATTCCTTTAAAAGAAACGCCTTGCTTACGCCTATATCAATGAAATCCCAGGGAAAAAGCTCATCATCTTTCCTTTCCCTGAAGGCATAAAAATCAAGTGAAAGACCGCATTCATCGAGTGCTTCCATCCATCTGTCATGTGAATACTGTTCGGACCAGGCATCATATATTCCGCCTTTTTCATAGACTTTCTTTATGACAGCGGATACCTTACGGTCTCCCCTGGCCAGAAGTGCCTCAATAACGCTTGTAGGGGCATCATGCCAGTTATAATGTATTCTCTTCTGATTAAGCTGTTCGGAGATGCCTTTTCTGCAAACATAAGCTTTTCTTATGAATTCTTCCGTTGTGCATTGAGGCGCCCACTGGAAAGCTGTGAAAGGTTTGGGTACAAAAAACGAGGTTGAAACGGTGATCGATATCGGACCGTTGGTTCTCTTTTCCTTGGGGACCATCTCAAAGAATTCGGCAGCGACCTTATTGGCAAGATCGCCTATACCGAGAATATCGTCATCTGTCTCAAACGGATGACCGAGCATGAAATAGAATTTGAACTTGGTCCAGCCCCCGGCTATTGCCTGAGCGGATCCCGACAGGATATCCTCTTCTGTAAGGCCTTTATTTATTACATTCCTTAGTCTCTGGGAACCTGCCTCGGGAGCAAAGGTTACCGAAGTTTTCTTGATATCCTCCACCTTGTTCATGACATCAAGGGAAAATGCATCAATACGAAGTGAAGGAAGCGTGATATTTACTTTTCTCTTTTCACATTCATCTATCAGATTGTCCAGAAGTTCAGGCAGATGGGTATAATCGGATGATGAAAGGGAACTCAGTGAAACTTCTTCATAACCGGTGGAATCGAGCATTTTATAGACGGTATCAAGGAGCTTTTCGACACTTCTTTCCCTGACGGGCCTGTACAATTCGCCTGCCTGACAGAACCTGCAGCCTCTGATGCATCCTCTCATGATCTCAAGAACAACTCTGTCCTGGACGCATCTGATATAAGGAACTACGGGCTTTTGGGGATAATATGTATCATCAAGATCCTTTACGACCTCTTTACGAATCTTAAGAGGAAGGCCTTCAACTGTGGGCTTGAAATCCTTTAAAGTTCCGTCATCGTTATAAGAAGGTTCATAGAATCTTGGCACATAAAGACCGCTGATCTTTCCGGCTTCGATAAGAAATTCATCCCTGGATCTGCCCTCGTCCTTCATTTTTTCGTAAAGATCGAGAAGCTCTCTGTATCTCGTCTCGCCCTCACCGATATAAAAAATATCGAAAAAGTCGGCTATAGGCTCCGGATTATATGTGCAGGGACCGCCGCCGATGACTATTGGATCTTCTTCCGTCCTGACCTTCGATTCAAGCGGAATTCCGGACAGATCGAGCACCTGAAGAATATTGGTATAACACATCTCGTACTGGATGGTTATACCGAGAAAATCAGCTTCCTTTACAGGTCTTTGAGATTCAAGGGAAAACAACGGAATATGCTGCTCCCTCATGATCTTATCCAGATCCAGCCAGGGAGAATATACTCTTTCACACCATACATCTTCGAAAGAGTTGAACATATCATAGAGAATCTGAATTCCGAGATGGCTCATCCCGATCTCGTAAACATCGGGAAAACACATTATAAAGCGGACCCTGACAGAATCAGGGTCCTTTATGCATGAATTAACTTCGTGACCGATATATCTTTCGGGTTTCTCAACCGACATCAAAATGTCATTTGAGAGAAAAAGTTCATCGTTCATATTATCTTCCGGCAAGTTCCTTCGTGACTTCTTCCCATGTGATCTCTTTTTCGGCCATAAGAACCATCAGGTGGTATAGCAGATCGCTTATCTCGTAGATGATCTCCTGATTGCCTGCGTTCTTGGAAGCAATGATCGTTTCGGTAGCTTCCTCACCGACCTTCTTAAGTATCTTGTCGAGTCCTTTATCAAGAAGGTAATTGGTATAAGATCCTTCCTTGGGATGAAGCTTTCTGTCCTTGATCACATCATATACCTTCTCAAAAACCTGAAGAGGATTTACGGTATTGATGTCATCGGATCCGGTTATCTCATTAAAGAAACAGCTTCTGGCTCCTGTATGGCATGCGACTCCGACCTGTGAAACCTTGGCGAGGATCGTATCCTTGTCACAATCGGCTGTAAGGCTCTTTACATACTGGTAATGACCGCTTGTCTCACCCTTTACCCACTGCTCTTCACGGCTTCTGGAATAATAGGTCATAAGTCCGGTGGCGATAGTGTTAAGAAATGCTTCTTCATTCATATAAGCAAGCATCAGCACTTCGTCGTTCTTATAATCCTGAACAATTACGGGAATAAGATCGTTCGGGCCTTTCTTAAGATCGCTCCATTTGATCTTGCTCTCAAGATGTCTGACTATGATGCCGTTCTGTGTACAGATATCCTTAATGGAGGATATCTCGCCGGAGTTAAGGGATATAACATTACCCGTGACACCGCTGACGGAATCCTTCTTGAGAAATTCGATTATCTTATTGAATGCAAGATCCTTGGCACTGATGATAAGAGGCAGGCTTATCTCATCTTCTATAACATCAAGAGCGTGGATATTCTTGAGAAGCACGCCGGAACAGTATTTGGTACAAAGATCCGCTACGCTTCCGGTATCCTTGGCATCACTTGCGTGATAATTGGTATCCGTTCCTATCAGCAGGCTTCTGTCCAGGGTTTCAATCTGCGTGGAAAATGTCTTGGGAAAAGAAACCGAAGCATAGATCTTGTCCCTTCCGAATCTTCCGCTTGCAGCCGATGTAAGAAGGATATTAACTTCCTTGTCATAATCGAGTATGACCTTGGAGCATCCTGCATATATTAGCTTTTTAACGTCTTCGAGACGCTTTATATTTCCGGTTGCGTAAACGGGAACTTCACTGTCACCGCAGATCGCACGTATGATCTTAAGTGATTCTTCATGGGCATCATCACCCATGCCTTCGGAAAGATCATATATGATTATGCCGTCGGCAAGATCTCTGCAGAATTTCATTGCAAGGGAATATGCGTCGGCTTCGATTACGGTATCATCCTCATCTGATACAACCGCGGAACCGTTTTTAAGATATATGCAGGGTAAAAACTTTTTAACGTACATCAAAGAGCTCCTTTCGTGGAAAGAACACCCGCTACTCTCGGATCGCGATATGTCGCCATATCAAGTGCTTTGGAGAAAGCCTTGAACATAGCTTCCGTAACGTGATGTGCATTTCCGTCGGACAATACTTTAAAGTGCAGGTTCATTCCCGCAGAATAGCTTACCGCGTAAAAGAATTCCCTTACAAGTTCTGTATCAAGCTCACCGATCATCGGAACCTTATATTCATACTCAAAGCCGAGGAAAGGTCTGTCGCAGAGATCGAGGCTGCAGAGTACAAGAACTTCATCCATGGGAAGGATGAAATATCCGTATCTGTAGATGCCGGCTTTGTCACCGATTGCTTTCTTTATAGCCTCACCCAGAACAATACCGCAGTCCTCCACACTGTGATGACCGTCAACATTAAGATCCCCTTTGACCTTGCAATCAAGATCATAGAATCCGTGTTTTGCAAAAGCGGTAAGCATATGGTCGAAAAATCCGATACCTGTATCGATATTGCTCTTTCCGGAGCCGTCGATATTAAGGGATATCTTTATATCCGTTTCACCGGTTTTTCTGGATACGTCAGCTTTTCTTAACTTCTTGGATGTGCTCATATTATTCTCCTGCTTAATTGTTATCCGGCTTACTCAAATCTTACTTTAATGCTGTTTGCGTGTGCCGTAAGTCCCTCATTATTGGCAAAAAGCTGTATGGACTTGGAATCCCTTTCAAGAGCTTCCTTTGAATAGTATATGACAGAACTCTTTTTTATGAAATCATCAACATTAACGGGACTGAAGAATCTTGCTGTTCCGTTGGTAGGAAGAATGTGGTTCGGACCTGCGAAATAATCTCCGAGAGGCTCGGATGAATATTCTCCGAGGAACATTGCTCCTGCGTTGCGAACCTTTGTCATTATCTCAAAAGGATTTGCGGTAAGGATCTCAAGGTGTTCGCTTGCAATGGTATTTACGGTATCTATAGCTTCGTTCATATCGGAAGCAACAAGGATATATCCGTAATTATCGAGGGACTTTCTTATGATATCTGCTCTGGATAATGTCTTAAGATACTCCTCTATTTCTGCGTTTACTTTGTCTGCAAGTGATGCGTCCGTAGTTACAAGTATAGCACTTGCAAGCTCATCGTGCTCTGCCTGACTGAGAAGATCGGCCGCAACATAGTGAGCATTTGCAGTTTCATCAGCAAGAACCATGACTTCGGAGGGGCCGGCAATGGAATCTATACTTACAAATCCGTATACGGCTTTTTTGGCAAGGGCAACAAATATGTTACCGGGACCGGTGATCTTATAAACCTTGGGTATGGATGCCGTGCCGAATGCCATTGCTCCTATCGCCTGAGCTCCGCCTGCCCTGTATATCTCATCCGCACCCGCTATATCGGCTGCAACAAGAGTTCCGGGATCGATCACTCCGGTCTTTCCGGGAGGTGTGCACATGATTATTCTGTCAACGCCTGCGACCTTGGCGGGAACTATGTTCATAAGAACGGATGAAGGATAGGCCGCTTTTCCGCCGGGAACATATACTCCGAGTCTTTCAATGGCGGTTATCTTCATGCCAAGGAGAGTTCCGTCGGGCTTGGTCTCGAACCAGGAATTACGAAGCTGCTTTACGTGAAACTCCCTGATGTTCTCGGCCGCTTTTCTGATGACATCGATATATTCCTTATCGAGCTTTTTATATGCTTCATCAATCTCTGCTCTTGTGACCTTGATATTTTCGGTAGTCAGTTTAAAGCCGTCAAATTTTTCGGTATATTCGAAAAGTGCTTTATCTCCGTTTTCCCTTACATTGGCAAGGATCTCATTTACTGTGGATTCATATTCGGTATACTGAGCGGGCGATCTTTTGAGAAGTGCGCTCTGAAGTTCCGATATCGAATCGGGATTTAGGTTAACGATCTTCATTATGATTCCTCCGGTTATCCGCCAATAAGGCGGTAGTTTTATAACAATTCCTTGAGCTTGATGACAAGTTCCCTGATACGGTCTCCCTTGAGCTGCATACTGACAGGATTTACAATCATTCTTGCAGATAAGGGACAGATCTCTTCAAGTACCGTAAGTCCGTTTTCACGAAGCGTAGAGCCGGTTTCTACAATATCAACTATAACATCGGCAAGTCCTACGATAGGCCCGAGTTCAACGCTTCCGTTAAGCTTGATGATATCGACCGTCTGGTTTTTCTTGTTGTTGAAATACTCCTTGGCTATTACGGGGTATTTGCTGGCAACTCTTATTCTCTCATGGTGCAGAAGCTTATCCGATGCCGATTCGGGACCGCATACGCACATACGGCATTTTCCGAATCCGAGATCCAGTATCTCATATACATTCCTGTTTTCTTCAAGAATGGTATCCCTTCCTACAACACCGATATCGGCAGCGCCGTATTCAACATATGTGGGGACATCGGGTCCCTTGGAAAGGAAAAAACGCATTTTTGCTTCTTCGCTTGTAAAGATTAGCTTTCTTGAAGACGGATCCTTCATTTCCTCGCAGGTGATGCCTGCCTTTTCGAAAAGCTCCATAGTTTTATTGGATAATCTGCCTTTACCCAGGGCAAATGTAAGATAATCGTCGTAACTGTTCATAATATTCTCCGAAATGATCATTTTTTGATAAGTGCAGCTCTTCCGCCCTTTTCTCGGATCTCGCAGGCTTTTTTAACAGCGGCTTCATAGCTCGAAGCATCACCCGAAACAAAATATATTTCTTCGGTCTTGCTTTCCGAAGGGAATTCCATTCCCTGTCTTTCCAGAAGCTTTTCAACATCATCCGGAAGGATAACAAAACCGACGGCAGGTGCATTTTTTCCGAAATACGAAAGAAGCGTATCATATCTTCCCCCCATTGCTATCGGAGATCCGGCACCGAGTGCAAATGCTTTGAAAACTATGCCTGTATAATACTGATATTTTGAAAGCATACCGAGATCGAACGATACATATTTCTCATATCCCCTGATCTTCAGCAGTTCAAAAAGAGAACTGAGTCTTTCGATAGCCTTCTTGGATATATTATTTCCGGCGTCTTTTTCAAGCTCCGAAAGCATTGAATGATCCGCAAAAGTATCGGTAATACGAAGAAGCTTGTCCCTCATCTCATCCGAGATATTACATTCTTTAAGAAGATCCGCCGCTGCGATAGGGTTCTTGGATGAAATAAGATCCCTGAGGTCTGCTTCTTCTTCGGGTGAAAGATTTGCTTCGGTACAAAGTCCCTTGAAATAATCAACTTCCCCGACCGATATACGGAAGTTAACAAGACCGGTCTTCAGAAGGCTTTCGATAAGAAGCGATACCATCTCGGCATCCGCTTCAACGGAACCGTCGCCTATAAGTTCCGCACCTTCCTGGGTAACTTCGGAATATTTACCCTGTAACGAGGAGATATTCTGGAAGGTTGAACCGATATACGAAAACCTGAGCGGTCTGTCCTCATCCATGAAATATTTAGCCGCACATCTTGCAATGGAAGGTGTGAAATCCGGACGAAGGGCTATTGTCTCGTTGTCCTTATCGAAGAATTTATAAAGCTCCCTTGAGGGGATCGTTCCGACTTCTTTTGAAAAGACATCGAAATATTCGAATGAAGGAGTCTGTATATCGGAATATCCGTAAGAAGACAGACAATCGGAAATGGTCTTTCTTACATATTTGATATTATCGTATTCTTTGCCGTATATATCCCTGACACCGTCGGGAGTATGCAGTAAATTATTCTTGAAATTGCTCATAAAATTCTCACTTTTGACTATGTTATGTTACAATGATTTCCGGGTTTGAAAAAGTTTTTAACGCTTTACTATGCTAACTTGCTAATTTGCTAACACAATGAATTATACAGACTGATCTTTGGACTGTCAACATAAATAATTCAGCCTGTTATACGCACTTTTTCCCATTAAGGATGATCACATGCAATCAGTATATTTCGGAAAAGAAAACAATCCCGTAGTCTTAAACGACAAAACGGCTTCTCCGCTTCCTCTCTTCAAGAAAGATCCTTCCGAAACACGCCCCAGGGAATATTATTTTCCGGATGAAAAGAACGGCAAAATAAAGGCCGTCAGTTTCTTTTCCTCATTTTTCGCAACGGTTTTTTTGGATATTTTAGTTATTATATTCTGTATTCCTGTACTCTTTTTTATATTGTATGATGTTATGCCCTTTCTGCATTTTGTCAGAAACGGTCTTGTGTTTCTTGAAGCTGTAAGTATTATTTATATTTTCTGTTCACTCGTATTTTTTCTGTTGTTACATAATCTTTACCGCAGGAAAGTATATGTAAATGACAACGGGACATTTTATATCCTGTATCTTCCGGTGAGGGTGAAAAACCGGAAAAAAGGCATGACTGCACCTGTTGCATATGCCGATCAAAGAATACACAGCCGGTATGCCCGTTATATCAGACGTATAGACAAAGCTATCGATAAAAAAAGCATACGCGTAAGAAAAATACTCACAGACTGCAGGGAGTCCGATAATCTTCATGATAATGGAAAATATTACACCGGATTTAATGAAAAGAAGGTCACGGACGAAGAATTCTGCATACCTTCATATTATTCAAAGTACGATCCTTCCGCTTCATATTATGAAAGCGGTACTTTAAGAAATATATCTCTGGTACTGTTAAAATTAGCATTTTACGGACTTCTTATAGGTGCCCTTATAGCTTCGACCGAAAAGCAATATAATATCTATAATCAAAATATCGATTCTTATATTGAATCTAAGATCGCATTACTTGCACCCTATGGTCTTGAATACAGGGAAAGCAATACCGTATATGATCATTCCTATGAATACCTGGAATTTATCGATACGGCGGATCTCAGACTTAATAATTCCGTAAGGATATATTTTGATGTTACGGATGAAGGTATCGTAGATGATCATATATCCATTTTTTATGATATGTATTACGATTATGATCCCGAGATCATAAAACTTGTGATTCAGGAACTGTATAAAGGCAAATTACCCGATATGAGTGTGATCGATGAGACCATCCGGGAATACATGGAAAACCCGATTGCAGAGAGATGCAAGACTCTTACCGATGATCATACATATTTTAGTATTTCGGTAGATGAATCGTATTGGGCAGATTACAGTATATTCATTTATGTATCCGAACTGGGATAAAAGAAATGATCACTCAGGCCTGTCGGAAAGATCCTGATTAACTTTATCAAGATACGGCACGGGAATTCCGGGTGATTCGGGAATTATATAATCGGGATTGAGTTCATCATGGCGGAAGGATTTCCTTCCGCCATTTTTGGCTCTGTCCCAAAAGAATTCAAGCATCTGAAGAGGAAGATAATACAGCTCTCCCCTTCCCGTAAAATAGATCAAAAAGAAAGCGATACCGCCCTGCTTTTCAAATTTTCTCATGAACTCAACCTGGTGCTCATGGATATTATTCAGTGAGAAGGTATCGGTAGCACATTCCTTGGCATCAAAACAGATCGGTATCCCCTGTACGGCACCGATATAATCAACCGTTGATTTCTGGTCAAAATACGCCAGTGTTATATGTCTTGTCTCCTTGTCGATATTGATCGGCGTTATCGGAGTTGGTATCTTCTGTACAAGCGCAAGACCGGCTTCATCGTATTTTTCATTTGATCTGTTGATGAGGTCCTCTAAAGTGGATCCTCTGAGACCTCTCGATTTCCAGGTTGTCATATAAGCGGATCCTCAATCTCTCCGAAATATTTCATGCATAAATTCTTCATATCATCCGGCATCGGCGCTTTGAGCATAAGCCCTTTATATTCAGGGGTATCATCCGTAACTTTTATACAGTATGCGTGCAGCATCTGTCTGCGTGCACCGTTCTTATCTGCGGATCCGTATTTGGGATCTCCCAGAATCGGGTGACCGAGCTGTGAAAGATGAGCTCTGATCTGATGGCTCTTTCCCGTATAAAGCCTTACTTTTAAAAGAGTTGCTTCATCTTCTGCCCTGATCACCTCAAAACCCGTTTTGATATGCACTGCTCCGGCAGCTGATTCTTCAGTGAAAAGAAGCTTGTTATTCTTTTCGTCCTTCTTCACATATGATGTGTGAACGCCTTCTTTATCGAATCTTCCTTTTGCAAGAGCCAGATAATATTTTTCCGTATTATGTTCGGATATTATGCGATTAAGAAATCTGGCTCCCCGGAGTGACTTTGAACAAAGGATCAGCCCGGATGTATTTCTGTCGAGTCTGTTGCAAATTGATGGCCTGAATGAAGACAGGCTGTCCTCAGTCACGGTTCCGTCATCAAGAAGATATCCTATAAGATAATCATTTACTGACAGAGCTCCGCTCTCGTCCGATTGTGAAAGCATTCCGGAAGGCTTGTTGAATACAATGATATTTTCATCGGAAAAAATCACTTCAAGTTTTCCAAACTTTTCATAGGCCTTGAGATATTTGGTTACATCGGCCGATTCACCCTTGGAAAACTTTTCATAAGTTTCATCGGAAAAGAAAACATTAACGATATCACCGGCGTTCAGGAGTTCATGACCGTCGGCTTTTTTACCGTTAAGTGTTATGTTTTTCTTGCGCAGCTGTTTATAGATGAGACTTCCGGGGCATGAAGGAAGAAGCCTTTTCAGATATTTATCAAGACGCTGGCCGGACGATTCATTTGTAACCGATAATTCTTTCATTACAATACGATCTGTTTAAGAACATTCAATACATTTTCATCCGTACCGGAAGAAGGCTTTAACGATGAGATCCTGCCCAGATATGCTTTCTTATCCGTAAATACTTTGACGGTTATATTCCTGAAATTTTCAACAGCAAGAATGGATGTTACATGATCCTTGAATTTATTTTCATCGAATTTGGAATCTTCCGAATATCCGATAATGCATCCGTCGGATACACACAAATGAGCGATCCTGTAATTCATCTTCTCGGAAGTGAAGATCATATCGTAAGCATTAAGAATGTTCTCACAATCGATCTTTTCCCTGAAGCTCTTAAATCTCATGAACATGATCACGGACACCAGGCTCTTTGAAGCGGGAAGAACACCCAGAACGGCAACTATAGTAAGAAGATTTTTTCTGGTGCCGGTTGTGATGTATCCCGTTGCGAATATTGCCGCAGAGATCGCATAAAAGAGAATAGTTCTTATGATCTCATATTTTTTCTGAGTATCCAGATACAGATAAGAACCTTTATATTTTTCGCCGTTAAAAAGTCTGGAAATGACCATCAGTGATATAACCTGTTCGTAAATGAAATGATAATCCGGTGAGGAACGATCTTGGTAAGTGTATAAAAAGCTCTCATCATGGAAGTGGGAATTGATATTTCCTTTTTGCCGAAGGAATCCTTCAGTGCGGTTTTAACCACAACATCTGGGGTGGTCATGGCCCATTTCTTCATTGACAGAGTTCTTGTTCCGAGCTTTTCGGCAACATCAAAGAATTCGGTCCTCACGGGTCCGGGACATACCGCAGTTACATAGATCTGTCTGTCCTTCAGCTCTGCGTTAAGTGCCCTTGAAAAACTGAGAACATAGGATTTTGTGGCAGCATATACCGCAAAAGAAGGCTGAGGAACAAATGCGGCACTTGATGCAAGATTTATGATTCGGGAATTCTTGCCCATATAGGGAAGGCATACATACGTGATATCGGTAAGAGCCCTGACATTAAGATCGCACATGCCGGTCTCCTCCTTACGGTCACCCTTTGTAAAATCACCGAGTATGCCGTATCCGGCAGCGTTTACAAGAAATCTGACCCTGCATTTTTCGGATGAAAGCATCGCTGAGATACGATTGGTGGTAAGTCTGCTGGAAAGATCACCGCTTATCACCTTGGAGTGATGACGCAGTTTGCCGGCCAGCTCTTCAAGTCTTTCTTTTCTCCTGGCAACGATCCATATTTCATCAACCGCATCCATGCACTGATCCAGTGCCATTGCAAATTCATGCCCTATTCCCGATGAAGCTCCCGTTACGATCGCGATATATTTCAAATCATCATCCTCCGTAGATTGTGCCTGTTCTGTATAAAGGAATGTTACAGCCGTCAAACCTTTCCAGAAACGTTACAGGTTCGGACTTAGTATAAGCATCATACCTGTTAAAACCTTTAACCACCAAAGTCGGTCTGTATCCGTTTTCAAAAGGAATGACAAGTTCAAATGAAGTATCAAAAGTGCCGCTGTAAGTGTCGGCTCCGGGCCAGATCTTTGATTCCTGCCATGTCCATCCTCCGTCGGTCGATAAAGCATAGAACATCATCATTCCGTCAGATTCCGAAGCGCTTATTTCTACCGTTACGGTATTGGAAACAGGATCGATATCCCTGACGGTTATGCTGACATTATCCGGAGCGGTTCTGTCTTCATATGTCGCATCATTGAATGAAGATACATCGGCTTCAATAAGATCATCGGATGAACCGCTGCAGTCTATCCCGAGAACAGAACTCCTAAGGCCGAAATATTCTGCGATAGCATCGGCATCTGTGATACCGTAATCCCTGAACTGTTCATTGCTGGCGGTATGTACCGAATCTACGGTTCCGTCTGCAAAGCAATGTTCTATTATGACCGCGGGGATCTCACGATATACGTTGGCTGAGATTATGGTATAGTAATCTCCCTCCGTTCTTAATCCCTTTCTGGTCTTCACCCCTCTCGGAAAGATACCGAAATCATCTTCGAATCTGTGCATAAGGAGATTTCCGAACTGGTATCCGTATGCGTTATAAGGAGCGATCCTGGAAGTATAAACTTCAATCCCGAACCTGTCATGAGCATAACAAGCATTGTAATGTATGCTGAATACGAAATCGGCATCAACGGATTCGGCAAATTTAGCTCTGTCGGTAAGACTCATCGTAGTATCGTTATCGGATCTTGTCATATAGACAGTAACGCCTTCATATTGATTAAGTCTTTCGACAAGAGCCTGAGCGGTGATCAGATTCATGAATCTTTCCTGGATCCTGCCGCCCTGCGTACCGGTATCCGTTCCGCCATGACCGGGATCTATGACTATCACAAGATCCTCATCGTACGGAAATACCCTATCCGCAGCATATACACCGGTTTTGGGAATGACCGATATTATGATCACCGCCATAAGAACGGATATGAATTTTTTTGATACGGAAAATCTCATATCTTATTTTCTAAAAATAAAACCGGCTTGTTAAAAGCCGGTTTATCATTTTATTCTTTATCGGTATCGGGATAAACCGTACTGACATTGGGACCGCTGTTCTCGGATCTGTCATCTCTTCCGTCACGGGATTCCCTGAGGGATTCATGATCGGCCTTGACAGCCTGAAGCTTGGAATTAAGTGCATTCAGAAGCGAATCATACTGATCTGATACGGTTCTTGAGGAAGAAGCAAGAAGGCCTTCGCAATACTTCATTACGTCTTCCATATACTCCATTGCAGCTTCCCTGCAGGCATTTGCTTCGTTGGTCGCATTATCGAGTATCTGCTGTGCATCGGCCATGGTCTGTCTGGTAAGAGCATCGGCCTGCTCATATGCTTTCTTGAGTATCTCGTTCTGAGAAAGCATTTCATCGGTCTGAGCGGTAGCCTTCTCAATAAGGCCGTCAGCCATCTTTCTTGCATTATCAAGGATCGAATCCTGATTGCTGATGATCTTCTGATATCTTGCGATCTCCTCAGGAGCCTTTCTCCTGAGATCATCGATATAACCCTGGATAACTTCCTTCTCTACATAGATCTCGGTATTTGATAAAAGCTTGGGTTTACATTCGGAAATATACTGTTCAAGCTCATCGATTACGCCAAAGATCTGGCTTTCCATTTTTCTTTCCATTGTCTCTCCTTAAGAGCGGATACCTTTGTATTTTTCCTTAAGAGCCGCTTCAACAAAGTCCGGAACGGAATGACTTACATCGCCTCCGTAACGCGCGATCTCTTTGACCGTCGATGAACTGAGATATGAATACTGCAGATCTGTGGTAAGGAAAACCGTATCTACTTTATTGTCGGAAATCTTTCTGTTCGTCTGAGCAATCTGGAGTTCATATTCGAAATCCGTGACAGCTCTCAGGCCTCTGATCATGATATGAAGATTATTCTGCAGACAATAATCCACAGTAAGTCCGCTGAAAGAATCAACCCTTACGTTCTTCATGTCTTTCGTGGCTTCAGTCAGTATTTTAACACGTTCATCGACCGAAAACAATGCAGTCTTCTCGCTGTTATTGAGCACTGCAACAATGAGTTCGTCGAACATCAGCGATGCTCTTTTGATGATATCTAAGTGTCCCAATGTCATGGGATCAAAGCTTCCGGGATATAATGCTCTGTTCATATATTCCCTCCCAAACAAGATCAGATTTTTCTAAGGAATAGATGCATATTTCCTTTGTATTCTTTTCTTCTGGTTATTTCAAATCCGACTTCTTCAGTATAGCTAAAATCATCCTTCTTGTCAGCCTCTATTATGATGATCGTATCCTTGTCCACATATCTCATGACAGCAAGCTGCTTAAGAACGTTCTTTTCATATCCCTTAAGATAGGGAGCGTCCATAAAGACAATATCAATATGCTTTTCAAAAACGGATTGAAGTCCCGCTACGGCATCCTGCTTAAGTATGACAGCCCTATCCTGAAGCTTGCATTTAGTCACATTATCTGTGATGCACTTTATAGGTTCCCTGCCGTTATCGATGAAATACGCCTTGGTTGCTCCGCGGCTGAGGGCTTCAATTCCAATCTGACCGCTTCCCGCAAAAAGATCGATCATGACGGAACCCGGTACATCGCCCTGGATCATATTGAAAAGAGTTTCTTTGATTATATCCTGTGTGGGCCTGGTGATATCGTCACCAGCAGGGGTCTTAAGAGGTATTGACCTGCATTCTCCGGCTATTACTCTCATGATTGTCCTTTCTTATGAACGGATCTTTGTACCTTTTGCTCCGCGGCCGAGCTGTTTGATCGAATTAAGGGATACGGTCCTGGAACCGTATTCAATTACCGCTTCACTGACGAGATCGGTAATATATGCGGTTTCAACCTTATCATTACCGTCGAGACGGATACCCTTTACACCGGCAGCCGTCTTTTTCATCTCGGGAATCTCTTCCATTGAGAATCTGATGAAATATCCGTTTGCCGACTGAAGGATGACATTTTCTTCGGTTCTCACCTTTCTGATGGTGACGATCCGGTCATCTTCATTAAGCTTGGTTGCGGTTACGGTACGGCGGGCACTAACATCGAATTCGGTTCCGGAAGTAAGCTTACACATTCCGTTTGCCGTGACAAACAGGTATTTTCCGAGAAGAACCGTTGACAGATCCTCAGCAAAGATGATCATATCATCCGATGAATCATAATTAGTTATGTTATCAACGGGTACACCTTTATCACGGAACTTGGACATCGGAAGATCCAACATCTTAATGGTATGCATCTGACCCTTTTCGGTAAATACAGCGACCCTTCCGTTATTACGGACAGGACATTTATACTTGATCTCTTCGTCGATGGCTTCCTTATTCCTTTCGAACGTGGGAAGATCGATCATCTTGCAATATCCGAATCTGTCCATAATGAACCAGACATCCATCTCTTCGAATTCTTTTTCCTTGTAGACAGCTTCTTCACCGTTTTCAATGACGGTACGGCGCTTTCTTGAAAATTCCTTCTTGAGAGTTTCGAGATCGGCGATTATTACCTGAGCCATCGATTCCCTTCTGTCGAGGATATCTTCATATCTGTAAATGTTGGCAAGGGTATTTTCATGATCTTTGTTGAGAGCGTCGATCTCGAGTCCGATCAATTTATAAAGTCTCATATCAAGGATTGCCTTGGCCTGTCTTTCGGTAAAAAGAAGCTGGCTTGCCATGATGGAGCTTTCCTTGGTCTTGAACTTTATTCCGTCCGTGATTCCTCTTACGAGGCAATCCTCAGCCATCTTTCTGTCCCTGGAACCGCGGATGATCTCAATGATCAGGTCGATAAGGCTGCAAGCTTTGATAAGGCCTTCCTGGATCTCTTTTTTCTCGGTTTCTTTTGCCAGAAGGGCGTTATATTTTCTGGTGTTGATCTCATACTGAAAATCAACAACGGACTTTAAGATATCCTTCAGGGACATGGTCTCGGGACGTCCGTTCTTGATCGCGAGCATGTTAACACCGAAGGTATCTTCAAGGTGAGTTTTCTTGTAAAGAAGATTTATGAAATTATCGGCATCGGCATCCTTCTTGAGCTCAATGACGATGCGGATTCCTTCCTTGGAAGACTGGTTGGAAATATCGACGATATCCTGCGTCTTCTTGCTTTCGGATAAAGCGGCGACTTCGGAAAGGAATTTTCCGATACCTGCGCCTACCATCGTGTAAGGAATCTCGGTTATAACAACATTCTGATGACCGTTCTTTAATTTCTCTACGCTTGCAACACCACGGATGCGGAGCTTTCCGTTTCCCGTTTCATAGATATCCTTGAGATCATCTTTATTGATGACACGTCCGCCGGTAGGAAAATCCGGGCCCTTAACATATCTCATCAGCTCTCTGGTGCTGATGTCTTCATTCATGATAAAGGCTTTCATGGCGTCAATGGTCTCACCGAAATTATGAGGCGGGATGCTTGTTGCCATACCGACGGCAATACCTTCGGATCCGTTTATGAGAAGATTCGGGATCCTGCAGGGAAGAACTTCGGGTTCTTTTTCCGTTTCATCGAAATTGGGAACGAAATTGACGGTATCCTTATCAAGATCGTCGAGAAGCGCAAGCTGTGTTACCTTCTGAAGACGCGCTTCGGTATAACGCATCGCAGCGGCCCCGTCGCCTTCTATGGTTCCGAAGTTACCGTGACCGTCTACAAGAGGAAGACCTTTTTTGAAATCCTGGCTCATTACGACAAGAGCTTCGTATATGGATGAATCGCCGTGAGGATGATATTTACCCATCGTATCACCGACGATCCTCGCACTTTTTCTGAAAGGCTTATCATATGTAAGACCGAGCTCTCTCATATCATAGAGGGTTCTTCTCTGAACGGGCTTAAGACCGTCACGCACATCGGGAAGCGCACGGGATACTATGACGCTCATCGCATAGTCGACATAGGATCTCTGCATCTCCTCGGAATATTCTGTTTTGATGATCTTTTCTTCTATCTTAGCCATTACATTTATACCTTAAGATCAAATATCAAGATTAGCATCATTCGCATGTTCGTATATGAATGTCTTACGGGGCGGAACATCCGTACCCATCAGAAGTTCAGTCGTCTCCGAGGCCATTCTCGCATCCTCGATCTCGACCTGTTTAAGTCTTCTTGTCTTGGGATCGAGCGTGGTCTCCCAGAGCTGGTCCGGATCCATCTCACCGAGGCCCTTGTATCTTTGCAATGTGAAAGGTCCCTTATGGGAAGCCCTGTATTTCTCAAGGGCTTTGTCATCGTAGAGATATTCCTCTTCTCCCTTTGAAGGCATGGCTTTATAAAGGGGAGGCATCGCGATATAGATATGTCCCTCGAAAATAAGCTCAGGCATGAATCTGTAGAAAAGAGTAAGGAGCAGTGTTGAAATATGAGCTCCGTCGACATCGGCATCGGCCATGATGATTATCTTGTCGTAGCGGAGCTTGCTGATGTCGAAATCATTGCCGTATCCTTCGGAAAAACCGCATCCGAAAGCATTGATCATTGTCTTGATCTCTGCATTTTCAAGGATCTTATTGATAGAAGCTTTCTCTACGTTAAGGATCTTACCTCTGATCGGAAGTATGGCCTGGAACATACGGTCCCTTGCCGTCTTGGCCGATCCTCCCGCGGAATCTCCCTCTACGATAAAGATCTCACACTTGTCCGCTTCCTTGGAAACACAGTTTGCAAGCTTTCCGTTGGAGTCAAAAGAGAACTTCTGCTTGGTAAGAAGATTGGTCTTGGCCTTTTCTTCAGCTTTCCTTATCTTGGCAGCCTTATCCGCACAATCGATTATGGTCTTGAGTACATCAAGATGTCTGTCAAAATATCTGACAACCTCATCGCCGGTAACCTTTGCAACGGACTTTGCGGCATCCTGATTGTCGAGCTTGGTCTTGGTCTGTCCCTCGAAGGTGGGATTGGGATGCTTTATCGAAATGACGGCAGTCATTCCGTTTCTAACTTCCGTTCCGGAGAAATTAGCATCCTTATCCTTAAGATTTCCCAGCTGACGGGCATAGGAATTTATCACAGTCGTGAACTGAGTCTTGAATCCGGTAAGATGGGTACCGCCTTCGGAGTTATAGATATTGTTACAGAATCCGAGAACATTCTCATGGAATTCATTGACATACTGAAATGCGATCTCAACCTGAATGCCTTCGGATTCACCGCTTATCGATACAATCTCGGTCACGGGATCTTTTAATTTGTTGAGATCCTTAAGGAATCCCACAATGCCCTCGGGCTCATGATATGAAACAACCTCGGGCTCCGGTCCTCTGTCATCTTTGTATTCGATCGTAAGGCCGGGATTAAGATATGCAGTTTCGTGAAGCCTGCTCTTGACTTCATCTTCCTTGAATCTGGTCCTGTCGAAGATAGTATCGTCGGGAAGGAAATTGATGGTGGTACCGTGATCCCTGGTCTTGCCCTGTGAAGGAAGAAGTCCGTCGACAAGCTCCACCTTGGGCTCGCCTTTTTCATAGCTGTCCTTGTAGATATTGCCGTCTCTTTTGATCGTGATATCAAATCTGGAAGAAAGCGCATTAACAACGGAGGAGCCTACACCGTGAAGACCTCCGCTTGTCTTGTATGCATTATTATCGAATTTTCCTCCGGCATGAAGAGTCGTAAGAACAAGTCTTTCCGCAGAGATGCCTTTTTCATGACGTCCTACGGGAATACCTCTTCCGTTATCGGAAACGGTGCAGGAACCGTCTTTTTCCAGAGTGACCTTGATGGTATCGCAGAAGCCGGCAAGATGTTCATCTACCGAGTTGTCTACTATTTCATATATAAGATGATTAAGGCCCTTGGTGGAAACCGAACCGATGTACATTCCGGGACGTACTCTTACGGCCTCGAGACCTTCCAGTACCGTAATACTGCTTTCATCATAATTGTCTTTTTTCGGTGACATAAAATACCCTCTTGAAGTCTGACTTGCAGAAAAAACAAAGGTTTCACGAGAAACCCCCGAACAGTTGTTTTGCACTATGTGATTTTAACATAGATTTAGATTTCATACAACAAAAAATCCACTACATTTAGTGGATTTCATGCGTGAAAAAATATGAATTTAATAATTCAATAACTTATGTTTCTATTGAAAAGCATCGACTTTACAGGCGTTTTTATCAGATTTTCTTGGAAACAGCCATTGCAAGTGCCCCGGGGCCGATATGACATGCCACGGAAAGGGACAAGGGTCTCAAGATTATCTCGTATCCCGGGAAGAACTCTTCAGCTTCTTTTTTGAACTGCTCTGCTGCTTCCGTATCGTATGTGTATGCCATTTCAAGATGTACGTTGTGGCATTTATCGGTGCATCCGAACCTGGTCTCCATATCGTTCTTGATTGCTTTCAGGATGATATCCTTGCCGCCCTGAACCGTACGGGTCTTGGCAAATGAATCAAGCTTCTCTCCCTGGATCTGAAGAACAGGCTTAATGCGCAGAAGGGTTCCTATCGCCGCTGCCGCGGGAGTCAGTCTTCCGCCTTTTTTCAGATATTCGAGTGTATCGATCATGATATAGATACTGCTCTCAAATTTTACTCTTTCGAGTTCATCCTTGATCTGTCTTGCGGACATGCCCTTCTCGATGAGCTCCTGGGCATCAAGGCAGGACTGCCTCAGAGTTACGGATATCCTCTGGTTATCGACAACCTGTACTTTATCGTCATAATGCTGAGCAAGCAGATATGCGCTTCCGCAGGATCCGGAAAGACCGCTCGACATCGGAATATGTACTATCTCATCATATTCCTCGAGAAGCTTATCCCAGCATTTCATTACTTCATCCGGTGAAGGCTGGCTGGTATGTATCTCTTCTCCGCCCTTCAGTCTTTCATAGAATTCTTCCTGAGTCAGATTTACGCTGTCAAGATACTCCTTGCCGCCGATAAAGAAAGGCATAGGAATAACCTTAATACCGAGTTCTTCTCCTTCCTCGACCGTCATTGAAGCATTGGAATCGGTAACAACTGCTATTTTTGAACTCATTTATGATATCTCCTTCGAGTATATAGTTGACATAATCAATATCAACTATTATTTTATGTAACTCAGATGGTTCTGAAGTCGAGATTATTTCTTCCGAAGTATTCGGCTTCTTCTTTTATAAGGCGGTGGTCTTCTTTTGCAAGTCTTCTGTCATCTTTTAAGATCTCATCCGCAAGATCCGAAGCGGCACTGAGAAGATCCGCATCAGCATAGACATCCGCTATCCTGAAAGAAAACTCTCCGCTCTGTCTTACACCGAATAATTCTCCGGGACCTCTTGTCTTCAGATCATAAGATGCTATCTCAAATCCGTCCGAAGTCTTTGCAAGTATTCCGAGTCTTTCCATCGTCTTATCGTCTTCGGAACCGGTCATGAAGATCGCATAGCCCTGATCGGATCCTCTTCCCACTCTGCCTCTCAGCTGATGAAGCTGGGACAGACCGAATCTCTCGGAATTTTCTATCATCATGACCGTTGCATTCGGAACGTTTATGCCGACCTCAATGACCGTGGTCGAAATGAGTATATCGATATTCCCGGAAGCAAATTCGGAAAGGATATTATCCTTATCCGCAGGTTTCATCTTGCCGTGCAGATATGAGATCCTGTATCTGTCTCCGAGTATCCCTTTTAACTTGTCGCTGTAATCAACAACGTTTTCAAGTTCGGGATCGTCGGAATCCGGGTCTGAAGCTTCAACCATAGGACAGATTATATATATCTGATGTCCCTTGGAAATTTCATCGGTAATGAATTTATATGCGGTGGGCCTGTAATGTTCGCCTACAACACAGCTCTTGATCGGACTCCTGCCTTCGGGCATATCCTTTATCGTTGAAACACTTAAGTCTCCGTAAAGAACTATCGCAAGAGTTCTGGGTATGGGCGTTGCGCTCATGACCAGTATATGAGGTCCTGCTCCCTTGCCCGCAAGGGCTTCTCTCTGTCTGACTCCGAATCTATGCTGTTCATCGGTAACGACAAGACCGAGATTCTTATATATGACTTTGTCTTGTATCAGGGCATGTGTACCGATTATAAGATTGGCTTCACCCGATTCTATATCTTCGTAAGCTTTTCTCCTTGCTGCAACCCCGACAGAACCTGTAAGAAATACCGGTTTGAACGGAAGTCCGTATTTAGAGACAAGATCCGATACCGTTTTAAAATGCTGGGCCGCAAGTACTTCCGTCGGCGCCATAAGTGCTCCCTGATATCCGTTTGCAACGGCATTCAGAAGTGCGATAAGGGAAACTATGGTCTTGCCGCTTCCGACATCTCCCTGTACAAGCCTGTTCATGACAGAAGGTCCGGTGATATCTGCGATTATATCCCTGCAGGCTTTCTTTTGGCCGCCGGTAAGCTTATAAGGAAGCTTTTCGATAAACCTTGTGACTTCCGCAGATTCTATCATGGGACAGGTATTGGGTGAATCCGTCAGTAGATCCTTGTTTTTCCTTAAATACAGGATAAAGAAAAACAGTTCATCAAAGGCAAGCCTGCGTCTTCCGGTCTGTATATCCTCGGGTGATTCCGGACAATGGATCATCCGGTATGCTTTCTTAAGCTCGGCCAGTCCTAGTTTTTTTCTTATATTTTCGGAAAGGTAATCTTCCGAAAATTCGGCTTTTGAAAGAGCGCTTTTTACCGCCTTTGAAACGGAAGTATTCTTTAATCCCTTGGTCAGGGGATATATGCACTGATAAGCTCCTTCGAGTTCGGTATATTCATCCGAAGCATATTTCCTGGGCTGGACCAAAGTGAAATCCTTACCGGATTTCCTTACTCTTCCCCTGAAAACATAATATCCGCCCTTTTTAACGGCTTTAGCCATAAAAGGCATATTAAAATATTTAATGACCATTTTCCCTGTGTCATCACTTACTTCGATAGGAAGTATGGTCATATGATTTTTTACATGTCTGATATTGCCGATAAGATCAACTCTTGCCCTGACAGCTGCGACCTCATCATTTTTGAGTTCGGAAATAGTCTTAAGACCGCCGAAAACCACGTATGATCTCGGAAAAGTCCTAAGCAGATCTTCAAGAGTCCTGATATCCAGATTATGAAAAAGACCTGCGGTCTTTGGCCCTACGCCTTTAAGATCTTCGACCGGAGAGTTTCCGTTTATCAGCATTTTAAAAATTTCCCTAAAATCAAAAGAAGGTTCATATTGAACCTTCTTTCAGATAATATAATGTGGAATATAGATAAACAAACTACTTAATGAACATATTAATGTGATGGGACGGGGTTTATTCTACGGAAACAATGTAATAATAAACCGGCTGTCCGCCATTCTGGATATCTACATCCAGTGAAGAGAACTTTTCGGCGATCTGATCCTTAAGAGCATTCGCATCATCTTCGGTAACATCGGCACCGAAATAAAGACTGATAAGCTCGGAAGAATCATCCACCATCTCACCGATCATCTCGATCACAACCTGATTCATATCGGTTCCTACGGAAAGGATCTTCTTGTCACCGATACCCATGTAATCGCCCTTTTTGATCTCATGATCGTCAATGGAGGTATCTCTTACTGCATAGGTGATCTCACCGGTCTTGACCAGTCCTATGGCTTCAATCATAGCCTGTTCATTCTCGTCTGCGGAAGAACCTGCACTGTAATTGATAGCTGCGGTGATTCCCTGAGGAATGGTCTTGGTAGGAATTACAAGAACGGTCTTATCTGTGGTAAGATCCCTTGCCTGATTAGCAGCCATGATAATGTTCTTATTATTGGGAAGAACAAATACGGTCTTGGCATTTACCTTCTCTACCGCATCGAGGATATCCGCGGTTGAAGGATTCATTGTCTGTCCGCCTTCTATAACATAATCAACACCAAGGCTTCTGAAGATCTCTGCAAGTCCGGCTCCGGCACTTACAGCAACAAATCCGAACTCTGAAGGCTCACCCTTGGGCTCGGGAGCGGCAGGCTGTGAAGCGGGAGCTGCAGCAGTCTCGGCAACAGAAGCTGCCTTGGAAGGCTCAAGTCTGCAGTTGATCTTAACATCCTGCATGATTCCGAACTTAAGCGCTTTCTGAAGAACAAGTCCGGGATCATCGGTATTGATATCTATGAATACTTCTTTTCCGTCGGATTTAAATGCTTTAAGTTCTCCGATCGAAGAAAGATAACCCTTAACGTCGCTTTCTATCTTGCCGTTAACAGACTGCTTGAGAACAACCTTCATCTCGGCATGATAAATATTCTTCTGTACATCATCGGCCTTACCGGGTCTGGAATCGTCAACCTTGGCGATAGGATCATCAGAAATGGTAAGATCGATATCTTTTCCGGAGAAAAGGTCGATAGCGCCCTGTATGACCTTCATGAGTCCGGCACCGCCCGAATCGACAACACCCGCCTGTTTAAGAACGGGAAGAAGTTCGGGAGTCTGTGCGAGTACTGCATTTCCATGCTCAAAAAGAGCTGGAAGGATAACTTCAAAATCATCGGCACCGTCTTCTATAAGCTCGGCTGCCTTTTCTCCTATACCTCTTGCAACAGTAAGGATGGTGCCTTCGGTAGGCTTCATAACCGCTTTGTACGCGGTCTCAACAGCTTTGGTACAAGCTGCTCCGAAAAGAGGAATGGTGATGACCTGCTCATCTCTTACGGCCTTGGTAAAGCCTCTGAGAAGCTGGGAAAGAATAACACCGGAATTACCTCTTGCGCCTCTGAGCGAACCGCCGCTCATTGCCTTGCATAAAGACTTCATATCGGGCTCTTCGCCAAGGTCCCTTACTTCCTTGGCTGCGGACATGATAGTCATTGTCATGTTGGTACCTGTATCACCGTCGGGAACAGGGAATACATTCAGCTCGTTGATCTCTTCTTTATTCCTGTCGAGATAAATTGCACCGGCAAGGAACATTCTGGAAAAGAGCTTAACGTCAATCTCTTTAACTGCCACTGATCAAATCCTCCTTAATCGATCACCCTGACGCCTTCGACGAAGATATTGATCTTCTCGACGTCAAGTCCGGTAAACTCTTCTACTTTGTATTTGACACTTTCGATAAGATTATCGGATACGGTCATAATGCTTACTCCGTAAGCTACGATCACATGAAAATCAAGGATCAGCTTATGATCGGATGAAAGTCTGACATTTATTCCCCTCGAAAGATTTTCAGTGCGAAGAATCTTGGCAATGCCGTCTTTTACGCTGATTCCGGCCATTCCGACTATGCCTATGCATTCTATTGCAACGCTTCCCGCATACTGAGCTATAACATCATTATCAACGACAATGTTTCCCATATGGGTATTCATGGAAGAACTCTTCATATAAATCCTCCTTTACTGCAAAACTGTGGTTGATTATATCATAAATAAACTAAAGGGGTCAAAATTTCAAAAATTCCTTGCAATATTGATTTTCCTTTGATAATATACATATGTTGCGTTTTCGGAAAGTATATTAATTATGTAAATAACGCCGGGAGGTGAGATAATGGCTAAGTGTGATGTTTGCGGCAAGGGAGTACATTTCGGTAATAATGTGAGTCACTCTCACAGAAGATCAAATGCAATCTGGAAGTCCAATGTCCTCAGCGTAAAGTGCAAGGTTAACGGACAGTCCAAGAGAATGCATGTATGTTCCAGATGCCTTCGCAGCGGCGCTGTAGAGCGTGCATAATTTTATGAATGATTAAGGACAGGCTGATGCCTGTCCTTTTTTTATGCTTTTCTTCTGTGATATTCCTTGTTGATAGCTCTGACAAGTCTCTCGTCTCCGCACTGATTATCCGGATGGAATATCTTCACAAGATCCTTGTATCTCTTCCTCAGCATCTGAGGGCTGCTTATATTGGAAAAAAGAACGCAGGCGATCGAGTCGAAATCCGATTCCGAAAGATGCGAAAGGTCCGGAGTCCGGATATCCGACATGGACAGTCTTCTCGAAGAATCAAATTCTTCCTTTTCTTTTTCGAACTTCTGCCTGTCTTCCTCAAGTGCCCTGAAGCCGTCTTTGAGGATCTCCATCTTTTTATCGAAAAACAGATTCTCCTGACGAAGTCTCTGACGCTCCTGGGAAGTGCGCCTGTTGAGCTCGTTAAGCTCATCCCTCAAACTGACCCTGTCCTTCATAAAGGATTCCTGGAGATTCTTAAGTTCCTTTCTCTCGGTCTCCAGTCTCTGCTTTTCGGCGGAAAGACGCATGTTCTCCTGGAAAAGAAAGATCTTGATCTCTTTCAGCCTGTCGTCATCTTCACATTGGACAATTGTCTCTAAATCGATCATGGTTTCTTGATTTATAAATCGTCTTCAGGAAAAGCCGCTTCCTTTAAAGTATCATCATCCGGTCCGCCCTTTTTGTCCTTGGAAAGCCTGTGGACCACTTCGGGAACCATATCCATAATCTTGGTGATGGTATCCTGGTTCTTGACGGAGAGAAGTCTTGTCGTACCGTCCTTGATAACGATCACGGCATTGGGACTTACCTTGCCTCCCATTCCTCCGCCTGAGGAATTCTTATTGTAATTTCTGCTCTCATGTCCGCTTCCGGCGGCAAGTCAGAAGGAAACATCAACAAGAGGTATGAGTGTGGTATCGCCTACGACTATGGGATTACCCACAACGGTTTTTGATGAAAGTATGGTATCCATGCCCGCAAGCAAGGAATCCACAACTTCTTTTTTCTCATTATCGGCCATGACGGTCCCTTTCTAATTCAGGCGGCTTCTTCTGACTTATCAGCTTCTGTATTTGCGCCCGATTCACTGTCTTTATTCTTATGATGCCTGAGCGATCTGTAGATCTTCCTGCAATTTCTGTCAAGGATGATGCAGACCGCCTGATACAGAAGGCTAATCAGATTAAAATGTCCTTTGGCTTCGATATATCCTTCAAAAACGGCCTTTTCAAAGTCGGGACATACTCTCGAGCCTTTGGTAAAGCGGTTCCTTATCAGACAATAAAGACCGTATACCTTACCTGTTATATCAGGGGATGAAAAGCCGTAGATAAGATCGCATCTGACCTTTCTCGGCAGGATAAGCTTAAATATCTTCTTAATCCTTTTTCTGATCACCCTCAAAGCATAAGAGGCTTCATTGGAATTCAGGATATTCCTGTAATACCGGAGTTCCGAACGAACCTTCTTTATTTTATCATAAATTGCGCTTATTTTGCATTTTATCTTGGAAATAAGGGCAGAAACCTTGCCGGATAAGCCATCCGGCTCATCGTCTTCATCATCGTAAGTGTCCGAATGAACGGCTTCTTCGCCGGTTCCGTTCATATCGACCGATCCGCCCGAGTTGACGGATTCTTCCTCGGTGCCGGATTCATCCTCGTCATCTCCGAAAAGGTCATTATGGAGCTCTTCATCCGAAACAGATGATGAAACGGTTGAAGAATCATCCGATGTGATCTCGAAATCATCATCAGAAAGCTCTTCTTCAAGCATTTCATCGAATTCCTCGTAAGACATCTCATCTTCATCGTCTTTTTGAGGAAATTCCATTGAAAATAGCTTAAACCAGAGGATCTTGACGCTTACCGTTACCTTCTTTTTCTCATAAACGGCAAAAGCCCTTAAAATCCGGAAAAAATATGTCAGTTTAAAAACCGCAATGAGTTCGGTTTCTTTTTCCTTGGATGCATTAAGTCTGTATTTCACGGGAAGGATCAGAACCAGTAAAAGTAGCACAAGAATAAGCCCCACGAGACACAGGAGCACGATTCCGATAACCGATAAGATTTTGAGGATCACAGCGAGCATATGAATTCTTTAAGTCCGGTTCCGCCCGTTTTATCCATGCAGTCTTTTATTATGGTCTCTACAAGAGCCGAAGCGTCTTCTTTGCCGTTTGCAAGGCCGACACATACGGGATTCTTGCCTTCCCACACTTTCATCTTAAGCTGCATGGGAGTAACTATATCAAGGCAGTCTTCATCATTGGCCGACTTAAGTAAAAGGCATACACTGCCCTTGCCTTCTTCGATCTTCTTTTTGATCTTGGGAAGCTTTTTCTCATTCAGGGCATCCGAAAGGTAAAGGCCGTCAATGTATTCTATATTTACGGATTTCCTGAATATTTTACTTAAGATTCCGTCAATGAATTTCATAAAAATAATATACCATACTTGAATTGACAGCAGATTCATAAATTATTAAAATTTCAAGTGGAAATATTTCTTATTGAGGGATCCCATGAAAACAATATCCAGAATGGAATTAAAAGAAGGCATGGAGCTTGGCGAACCGGTAGAATCCGGCGGCAAGGTGATTTATAATGCCGGTACCAAGATCACGCAGGCCATAATAGACAGGCTGGATCATTATGACATAATGGTCGTTACAATCATGGAAGACGTTGACTATGCCACTACCCATAATGAGCGTATCCAGTTTGATGAGGATTTCAAAAATTTCAGAACCAAATACAATGACTGTCTGACCAGATACAAGGGAGTCATGCTCTCATATCTCGGAACCAAATTCTCGATTCCCAACCAGAATCTCATAGATATATTCAATGACTGCTACTCGGCCGTAAAGTCCGAAAAACAGCTCCTTGATTTCATCTATAATATGATGCCCAATGAGGACGAGCTCACATATACCCAGTCCTTTAACGCAGCACTTCTGTGCGGGGCTTTTGCAAACTGGCTCACTCTTCCCGAGGATAAAAAGAGAACGCTCATCCTGTGCGGATTCTATTATGATATCGGCAAATGGAAGATCCCGACCGAGATCCTCTGGAAACCCGGAAAGCTCAGCGATGCCGAATATGCCATGGTCAAGCAGCATACTCTTCTCGGCTTCCAGCTTGTAAAAAATGATACGGCTCTTCTCGATGACATCAAAAAGTGCATTCTCATGCATCATGAAAAGACGGACGGAACCGGTTATCCCGTTGGCCTTGCCGGTGACAAGATCAATGAATATGCAAGGTATCTTGCCATCGTCGATACTTATATAGCAATGGCATCTCCAAGAACATTCAGACCCGCTTTCACGCCTCTTCAGATTATCGGAGCATTCGAAAGAGACCTTGATAAATACGACACTTCGATCCTGATGCCGCTTATCGAGAGAATATCCGAAGCCCAGATCGGTACCATTGTTCAATTGAATGACGGAACCGAGTGGGAAGTAATGCTGATCAATAAGAACAGCTATTCAAGACCGATGTTAAGAAATGCGGGAAATATGATAGTAAATCTCGCAGAAAGAAAAGATCTGGAGATCGTAAAGCTCATCTGATCAGCTCACACCGAAATATGCATTAAATATACGTCTTGCAAGGGGGACAGCGTACTCTACGCCTGTCCCCGCTTTTTCTATTATGATCGTTACACAGATCTCGGGATCCTCAGCGGGTGCAAATGCGGTGAACCATGCATGCGATTCATTTATATCTTCTGCAAATTCCGCGGTGCCGGTTTTTCCCGCAACCGTATAATCATCATTAAGCAGAACTTTTGCGGTTCCGTCTGTGACAACGGCTCTCATCATCTCGTTAAGAAACTCGGCTTCCTCTTCAGTCATGACCCTTCCTACGCTTTCGGGTTCATAACTTCTGATCACTTTACCGTTCTCATCCTTTATCGAGTCGATCATATACGGACGCATCATCACACCGCCGTTGGCAATTGCCTGTGTGATCATATTGAGATGCAGCGGGGTCATGGTAGTCTTGCCCTGTCCTATCGATGTCTGCATAATGTCATAATCGGTGGAACCGGTTCCTACATATGTGGAGCTGGAATTGCAAAGCAGATCCGTAGGAAGCGGAGAATTAAAATACAGATCATCCATTGTATCCGACCATTTATCCCTGTCGAGAGAAAGCCCGATATTTACAAAAGATGAATTGCAGGATCTTGCAAAAGAACCCATTAGATCAAGCTCTCCGTGTACACTGCCGTATATACAGCTGACCCTGTAATTATCGTGTTCGATATGTCCGTTGCAGGTGAATTCATAATCCTGCCAGTCATCAGGATTTTCCCTGTAATATTCGAGTGCGGTTATGATCTTGAAAGTGGATCCCGGAGGATACAGACCCTGGGTGGCCCTGTTCAAAAGCTGTGATCCGCCCGGTGTTGTGGTAATCGTCTCCCAGTCCTCACTGATAGTTCCGGGATTGAAATCGGGATGCGAAAGCATAACAAGGATCCTGCCGGTCTTAACCTCAGTGACAATAACGGCACCGTTATACATGCCCAGATAGTCATCGGCAACCTTCTGAAGATTGACATTCAAAGTAGAATACACATTGTATCCGGGATTTTTGACATTCTGGAGATCGTTGTTTACCCTTTCGGATAAGCTTGCACCGGAATGCATCAGATAATAATTCGCATCATTTTCGATGCCCATTCGTCCGTTTACCGAATAACCCACGGCGTGTGCGAACATGGATCCGTAAGGATAATATCTGACTTCATTACCGTTCTCATCTACCCTCGTCTCGGCAAGCACTTCCCCGTCGGCGGAATAAATAGTACCGCGGCTGACATTCTTAAGCTGTATCTCCTGTCTGTTGTTATAGCTGTTGTTGTAAAGCTTTATCGTAGACGTGGATACGAATACCGACAGATACAGGATCAGGAAGAAAAAGAGACCGCAGAAAATAAACATGGATACATTGATCAGTACCATGGATTTAAATCTGGGTGAGCTCTCGTTATACTTTCTTATCGGATGGAACTCTTTCAGTTTTTCTTTCAGTTCTTGCATCATAATTTCTGGACTTAATAACAATTCCCTGTACTATGAAAAACATTATATATGTCGTCATTACGGAACTACCGCCGGAACTTATGAAAGGAAGTGTCACACCTGTAAGAGGAATGAACTTGGTGCCGCCGCCGACCGTAAGGAATACCTGGAATATATACATGATACCGATTCCGTATACGACAGTCTGATAGAATTTATCGGCGATCGATGCGGACAGTACCATCATCCTGCAGAAACAGCACAGACATATCACAAGCAGGCATATCGCAAAAAGAAGTCCGAACTCTTCACATACAGCGGAGAAAACAAGATCCTGATCTACAAAAGGTATATCTGAAGGCCTGCCCTGCATAAGTCCGTTTCCGAACCACCCTCCCGAACTTATCGCAAAAAGCGACTGGGTGATCTGATAAGCCTGATCGTCGATATAGGTCCACGGATCAAGAAATGCTACGACCCTGACCTTGACATGATCGAACAGTCTGTAAGCCACAATGCAGGCCGCGGCCCCTCCGAGAAGACCGCTCAGAAGATACAGATAGTTGTGCGTAGACATTACGACAATCATCACATAAGCGACGAAGAATATCAGTGCACTTCCAAGATCCCTGGACATTACAAGGATAAGGACATATATTCCGGAAATGATCGCAGAGATACATATCCATTTAAACGAATTGTATTTGTATAAAAGCGCCGCCAGGAAAAACAGGAATATGATCTTGACGAATTCGGAGGGCTGAAAAGTAAAACCCTTGATCGTATATGTGATGAACGCACCATGGGTCTTACGGCCGGTAAGAAGAACAAGTGAAAGAATAACTATACCCGAAGCCGCATATAACCAGAGAAGCTTTCTGAAAAATTTAAGTCTGTCGATAAGAAACGGGATGGCCAGACATACTGCGAACGAAATAAGAGTGATGATATACTGCCTGAATGCCTTGTTAAATGAAAGCCTGGAAACTATACAGAGCCCCATACCGGACAGCAGGCACATGTTATTGAGAAGTATCCTGTCGGATTTATCGTATATGATCGATACGATCGTAATCATGAAGAATAAAAAGAGCGTAATGAACGCAAACAGGTACAGATACTCTTCCCTTCCCGATACAAATGTCATATCCAGAAAGCAAAGGAACAAAAGAAGAAGCATAAGCCCGCTCTGAACAGATGTAAAAACGGAAACAAGCTTTTTCTTTTGCGAGAAATTACATACCACGGCAAGCGTCGTATATAAGAGCATAAGTATGGTGATGACATACTTCGATAATTCTATTACGTAAAATTTCAAAGTGATCTGCACTTTATCTACCTTACATAACAGGTCTTTCGGCCCATCCGGATGTATGCGGCATATCGGGTATATTCCCGGATAAATAGATACCTATCAGCTTTTCGCATTCATCCCTGCTTTCCGTCGTAAACTCTATCCTGTTACAGATTCCGGGAACTTTCTTCAGGATCAGGGGGACGGAATTATATATAACATTCAAACAATGTTCGCAATCGGCATAAACGGGAAAGGATATTCCCTTTCTGTCTATTATAGTCTCAAAACCACTCTTTTTGGTACATGATTTAAGAGTTTTTCGTATGCAATTGGCGCTGATCATCAAAGGCGCCCTTCCGTATATGACCTTTTCAACGTGCATATCGGTGGAAGCAACAAGATTTCTGCACTCTGAATTTGATAACTCAAGCGGTAAAGTACATCCGTCCGCATACCCGCATAATTCATCAACAGCGCGGGAATTCCAGGAATAAAGCCCGAAGTCGGATATGATATTTACATCTTCTGCATCCGAAAAAGAAGCCAGATCTTCGAGATTTCTGACAAGAACTCCGCTTAAAAGGCCTTCTGAAAAATATTCCCGTAATCTTTCGGGACGGTCACCGATTCTGCGTATAAATGATGAGGCAAGATAAACGGGGATGTTGGAAGTATCTGTAAAATGTCTTATGATCTCTGTATTATCCGCATCGGAAAATAAGCTTTCCTCGATATATACCCTTGAAATGCCCTCTTGATCCGAACCGGAAAGCACGGAATCAATCGCTCTAAGCTGATCGGCTGTCCTTATCAGAAATGATATTCCGTTTTTAAGTAATAAAGTCTTCGTATTGACCGGTCTGAGTCCGGAACAGTCATAAACCTCCGTATTTTTTGCGGAATCAAATTTCAACTTGTTACGGATCTGAGAAAGAACACTTCTTCTTAATTCATTGATCCCTTTCAATGAATAAAAGCATCCTTCTTCGATCTCGACCGATATAAGTTCATCATTCGTTATAAACGGTGTATTACCCAGCTTCTTCAGAGATTTCCTGATATCATCTTCCGAAACAGATGCTTTAACCGCACTCTGTACGATATCGCCTTTAACTGAAGCAGCTGCATCACGTCCGTCTTCCGCACTTGCATAAGCCGTGATCAGTGCTTCTTTTCCGATCTTAAATTCCGCAGAAAAAGAAACCTTTATCTTAGGCAGATATCTGCTTCCGTCATCGGCAGTATCGGTATCATTCTTGTCGGTATTCTTGTCGGTATCCTTATCCGACCTGTTATATCCATGGGAAGTTACGGTGACCATATCTCTTGAATTATGTCTGTCATAATATCCGTGAGACAGATCTCCCCTGACATAAAGTTCCGATAATTTCTTCAGATCATTTTTATCAACAGCATATTCTTCTCCCGATAAATACAGATCGATATATTTTCTGTATACGGAAATTACACCCTCAACATATTCCGCAGGCTTCATCCTGCCTTCAACCTTAAGTGAACATACACCGGAATCAAGGATATTGGGAAGGATCTCAAGAGTGCACATATCCTTAAGACTGAGCGGATAGGTTTCCGTATCCTTGGAAGAACCCTGAATCCTGTAACTGAGCCTGCAGGGCTGTGCACAGCGTCCGCGATTTCCGCTCCTGCCGCCCAGTACGGATGAAAACAGACATTGACCGGAATAGCTGTAACACATGGCACCGTGAATAAAACATTCTATCTCAAGACCGGTCTTATCGTGAATATCCTTTATCTCTTCAAAACTTAGTTCCCTTGCTGGGACAATACGTGAAAAACCAAGGGTCTGTAAAAGAGCGGCACCTTTAGCACCCGTAACAGACATCTGTGTACTTGCATGAAGTGGTATAAGCGGATAATTATCCCTGAAAAAAGAAGCCACACCAAGGTCCTGAATTATAAGGCCGTCAGACATGGAAGGAATACCGGACTGTGCAAATTCGCTGAGCTCATCGAATTCTTTTTCCTTTACCAGCGTGTTAACGGTCAGATAAACCTTTTTGCCGTAAAGATGTGCGATGTCGATGCATTCGGTTATATCTTCGAGGCTGAAATTTCCTGCATATGCACGGGCCCCGAATTTTTCATACGCAAGATAAACGGCATCGGCACCTGCTCCGATCCCGGCATAAAAAGACTCCTTGCTGCCTGCAGGCGCAAGGAGCTCAATATTTTTATTGATTTTTGAAAAGCCGTTATCTGTCATTTCTTATAAGGGAAAGGAATGGGCTTATCTTTGTCACCGGGAATGGATCTGAGTCCTACACCCGGCATGGGTTTTGAGGATTCTTCAGATTTGCTCTCAAGCTTTGCGGGAGCAGGCTTATCCTCAGCTTTAGGGGCTTCAGGTTTAGCTTCAGTTTTGGGAGCGTCGGTCTTGACCTCAGAAGCAGGCTCCTGTTTAGCTTCGGGCTTGGATTCGGGCTTTGCTTCAGCCTTAGGTTCAGGCTTAGGTTCGGGCTTTGCTTCCGCCTTGGGCTCGGGCTTGGGTTCAGGCTTTGCTTCTGCCTTAGGCTCGGGCTTGGGTTCAGGCTTTGCTTCAGCTTTGGGCTCGGATTTGCGGTCATCATCCCTGTCCGAATTCTTAGAAGACTTATCCTTGGTACGAAGCTTGGCATCAAGCTGGATAAGTTTCTTGGAGCTTTCAGCCATCTTGTCCTGAAGGGATCTTACCTGATCGTCCGCCTTATCAAGTCTACCCTGGATAGTGATGATATCGTGCTTGAGATTATATATCTCAGTATCCTTATCCTTGATGAGTTGCTCGTTCTCGGCAAGCTTTTCGCTGATCTTCATATAATCATCAGCTATATTGAGTGCGACAAGGAGCATCTGTGTCTCTTTGTTCTGAGATCTGAAGGAAACGGCATTTCTGCACTCTTCCATCTTCTTGTTGATGTAATTGGCAACCTTCTGGGTATATTCCGCAGTCTCATAACCGGTAAGTGTAAGAACCTTTCCTGCGATTATAACCTGAGTCTCATTCACGTCAGCCATATTCCCTCCGATCAAAAAGGAAACGCATTATAGGGCAGCGTTAACCGTTATCTATGGATAAGTATATACTAAAAACGCTTATTTTATCAATTATCAAGTAAGCCACATATCGAGATGCTCTCTGGCAAGATCAGTAACAACCCTGCCTTTGGGAGTACGCATTATGAATCCGTTCTTGAGCAGATAAGGCTCATAAACATCTTCGATCGTTCCGGCATCTTCACCTGTCGCGGCGGCAAGAGTATCAAGGCCTACGGGACCGCCGTCAAATTTTTTGATGATCGTCTCAAGAATCTTCCTGTCGGTATTATCGAGTCCCATCTTATCAAGGCTCATGAGGTCCATTGCTTCGATGGCGATGTCCTTCGTTATGATTCCGTCATATCTGACCAGAGCATAATCCCTGACACGTTTAAGCATTCTGTTTGCTATTCTGGGCGTTCCCCTGCTTCTTTTCGCAAGTTCAAGCGCAGCGTCTGATTTAAGCTCGACTCCGAGCTTTCCGGCTGAAAAAGCAACAACCTCGGCAAGCTCATCCGGAGTATAGAATTCCATATGGAACTGCTCTCCGAACCTGTCCCTAAGGGGAGCTGTCAGCATATCCGCTCTAGTCGTTGCCCCTATCAATGTGAAATGAGGGAGCGGAAGCCTTACGCTTCTGGCAGAGGATGATGAATCCTTGCCGATCATGACATCGATCGCAAAATCCTCCATTGCGGGATACAGAACCTCCTCTACCTGACGGTTCAGTCTGTGAATCTCATCGATAAAGAGCATATCCCTTTCCTGCAGCGAATTAAGGATAGCCGCCATCTCTGAGGGCTTTTCTATCGCAGGTCCCGATGTAATACGGATATGGGTACCCATCTCGTTCGAAATGATGCCTGCAAGAGTCGTTTTTCCAAGTCCGGGAGGTCCGTACAAAAGAACGTGATCAAGTGCCTCGCCTCTGGCCTTGGCAGCTTCGATCTGGATTATCAGCCTTTCCTTGATTGCTTCCTGCCCTATGTATTCTTTTAACCTTGTGGGTCGGAGCGAATGCTCTACGGGCTTATCTTCATTTGTGATATTAGTCTCAATACTTCTTGGCATAAAGCTTATTTACCGTAAAGAATTTTCAGTGCCATTGAAAGCAGCGTTCCGGAATCCATCGTCTCATGTCCATCCACAGCAAGGATTGCCCTGGAGCTTTCGCTTTCGGAATATCCGAGAGACACAAGCGCTGCAAGCGCATCGGATTCTTCTCTCCCGAGATCCGCTTTTTGGATCGGTGCAGGTCCGCCGGCATATTTAGATGCAAGACTTTCATCGGATAGATCGACTTTTCCCTTAAGTTCGATGATGATCTTCCCTGCCGTCTTAGCTGAGATACCCTTAGCCTTGGAAAGCGCCTTGATATCATCGCTTATAACCGCATATCTGACCGAATCGGCATCCATAACGGATAAAAGAGAAAGCGCACTCTTGGGACCTACGCCGGATACGGAGATCAGCTTCTTGAACATATCCAGTTCGTCACGGTCCGAAAAACCGTAAAGCTGGAATGTATCCTCAGCGACCTGCGTATAAGTATACAGTTTTACATGATCTCCCACGGAACCGATACTGCCCGAACATCTTGAAGTGATATTCACGTTGATTCCGAGTCCGCCGATATCAACGACGCACATATCGGCTTCGAGAAGATCCAGAACACCTTCTACAAATGCAAACAAATCAAACTCCGATCCTTATGATCAATCATTTACCTTCGTTAATGAAGTTAACGAGTCCGCCTGCAGCAATGAGCTTCTGCATGAACTCGGGGAATGCCTGTCCCTGATATGTTGTTCCCTTGGTTATGTCTGTGATCACACCGGTATTGAAGTCGATCTCAACCTCATCGCCTTCATCGATCCCCTTGGAAGCCTCGGGACACTCGATAATGGGAAGTCCGATGTTGATCGCATTACGGTAAAAGATCCTCGCAAATGTCTCGGCTATGACACAGGAAATTCCCGAAGCCTTGATCGATATGGGAGCATGCTCTCTGGATGAGCCGCATCCGAAATTCTTGGAAGCAACAATGATGTCACCCTTCTTCATTCTCTTGGAGAAATCCTTATCGATATCTTCCATGCAATGAAGAGCAAGCTCTGCGGGATCTGAGGAATTAAGATATCTTGCGGGAATGATAACGTCGGTATCGACATTATCTCCGTATTTTAAAACATGACCTTTAGCGTTTTCCATTATTCAAACTCTCCTTTACAGATCTGCGGGGCAAGCAATGAAGCCCTTTATGGCACTTGCGGCTGCGACTGCAGGTGACGCAAGATAAATCTCGGAATCAACATGACCCATACGTCCGACGAAGTTCCTGTTGGTGGTTGATACACACTTTTCACCCTGTGCAAGAACGCCCATATAACCGCCGAGGCAGGGTCCGCAGGTAGGTGTGGAAACTACGCAGCCGGATTCGATGAAGATCTTGAGAAGACCTTCTTCAAGGCACTGCATATAAACGGCCTGGGTAGCGGGAAGCACGATTGCTCTCATACCCTTTGCAATATGTCTGCCCTTAAGGATCTCAGCTGCGATCCTCATATCGGAGATACGTCCGTTGGTGCAGGAACCGATGACAACCTGATCGATATAAACATCTCCGTCCTTATGGATCTCATCGATAGTATGAGTGTTTTCGGGAAGATGAGGAAATGAAACGGTAGGCTTAAGATCTGAAAGATTGATCTCGATAACCTGATCGTATTCGGCATCTTCATCTGCTTCGAATGCGGTATATTTACGGGTCGCATGCTCGTTAAGATATTCGATGGTCTTATCATCAACGGGGAAGATACCGTTCTTACCGCCTGCTTCGATAGCCATATTTGCGATGGTAAATCTGTCATCCATTGAAAGAGCCGCAACGCCGGGACCGGTAAATTCCATTGACTTATAAAGTGCTCCGTCAACGCCGATCATTCCGATTATATGAAGGATAAGATCCTTACCGCTTATATCCTTGGGAAGGGTTCCGGATAGATTAAACTTAATTGCGGAAGGCACCTTGAACCAAGCCTGTCCGGTAGCCATTCCGGCAGCCATATCGGTGGAGCCTACGCCGGTTGAAAATGCACCGAGCGCACCATATGTGCAGGTATGGGAATCGGCACCGATTATAACGTCTCCGGGAACCGTAAGTCCTTTTTCGGGAAGGAGAGCATGCTCGATACCCATCTCACCGACTTCGAAATAATTGGTGATCTCGTTTCTTCTTGCAAATTCCCTGACGCATTTGCAGTGTTCCGCAGACTTAATGTCCTTATTGGGGACAAAGTGATCGGGAACAAGAGCGATCTTGTCCTTATCAAACACTCCGTCGACCTTCATCTTCTCGATCTCATGAATAGCCACGGGGCTGGTGATATCGTTTCCGAGTACAAGGTCAAGCTTGGCCATGATCAGGTCGCCTGCCTTAACGGATTCTTTCCCGGCTGCTCTTGCCAGGATCTTCTGTGTCATTGTCATTCCCATAACTTAAAATCCTCGTTTCTTATTGCTTGAAATGCCTAAAGCCTAAACATTTGAATTATAGCATATAATCCGAATTTTATTAATAATATTGCAATAGAAAACGGTTTTTTGTATATTTAAAACGTGTAGGCGAAACGAAGTATACATCAACTATGTATATGGGAATTTTATGAGGTGGAAAAATGGCAGAAACTTATTGTGGAAAAAGCTGTTTGAACTGTTCCGTAAAAGAAGAAATGAACTGTCCCGGATGCATGAACGGACCCGGCATGCCTATAAAAGGTGACTGCCCCATTGCAATCTGCTGCAGGGATAAGGGACATAACGAATGCACTACATGCGGACTTAAGACAGACTGTACAAATTTCAAGAGCCGCGGATCACAGCCTGAGTTCAGAAAAGAGAATCTCAAAGCGGAAGCCGAAGAAAAAGCTTATATTGCGGAATATGCTCCCATAATGGGAAAGTGGTTCCCCATTCTGTTCTGGTTCATGATCATAGCCAACGGTTCGTTTATATTCACAAGCACCGCTGTCAATGAAAACTTTCCTGCGTTTTATCTGATCTGTTCGATACTAACTTCGGTTTTTACGATCCTTTACGGATTGATCTTCTTCCGTCTGGCTTCGGTACATGAACGTTATACAATTGCAGGTATATGCGCAATGATCAATGCGTTGTACCACATAGTTGAATCAATTGTATTAAGAGGTCATACTCCGACATGGTTTATTGTCATCATTCTTGCCGCATATATATCAATGATCGTTGAAGGATATCATTTCTTTAATGCCACATCCGATACGCTTTCGGGTGTTGACGATTACTTATCCGCTAAATGGTCGGATCTCTGGAAGTGGTATAAATGGATCATGATAGCAATGATTTCATCCGTACTTTTGGTTCTGATCATCCCCATTCTGGGGGCACTGGTACTGATCGCATCACTGATTGGAATCATCGTAGTGGATATACTTAAGTTTGTTTATACGTACAAGACCGGAAAAGCATTTAAAAAAGTATAAGAATTATCTCTAAAACAAATTAACAATAAACACAAGAAAAGCTTCGGATCTCTCCGAAGCTTTTCCTATTTTTTGTATATTTCACATATCACATTACCGTATGAATCAATCTGTTTAATTAGTTCATACTCACTTTTAACGAATTCATATTCCGTATTTCCGTACATATATGCATATGTCGGATTAACAATAAGATAGTCTGCGCTTTGCCAGTCTTCGCTGAAACGAATCCTGCCTCTTTCCCTTCCCCTTACCGAGAAATACTGATTTTCAAGTCCCCACATGCCCGGGTTGGATATTGAAGCAACGGTAAATTCCTTATCCTTTGTTTCATCAAGCACAAATTCATAAGCCTGTTTAAATGACATATCCCAATAATCAAGCTCATATAACGTCTCAATATCTTTGCCGGCAAGAACATTATAATAACAATACTCATAGGGATGATTAACAACAATCCCTATAAAAAGAAACAGTGCATATAATCCTAATACCATATAAGGAATATATTTCTTAGCTGAAAAACGCTTAAATATATGATCAATCGAATATGATGCAATCAATACAATGCCTGCATAAGAAAAATAAAAATGGCGCCAACCATTATATACAGGAGTTTTATTATAAACAGCATATATCAAAGGCACAAAACAGATAATACAATTAGCAAAGGCATAACCATTTTTGCCCCAAAGTGAGGAAGGTTTTACGATCAAATGATATACGACTGCAATAAGACCGATTGAAAACAGAACCGTAACGCCAACCGGTGTAGTAAGAATAATCATGGTTGGAAGATAATCAAGCGGAATACCAGTAGTTGTTTTGTTAAACAACTCTCCTCTAAAAAGAACATAATCGTTCCACCAAAAATCCTTGGCACTATCCAAAAGAAATCTGAAAAAAGTAAATAATCCAAATCTGCTTGCCGGAGTGATACATATATATAGCAAAACAAACAATGCTAATGAAACCAATATTTTCAAGATAACATTGGCATTGATCTTTTTATTCATCACCAACATAAATATGATAAACAGCCCAATTCCACCCCAGATAAATAAGCCAATCACCCTTATGTTAGAAACAAAAGCACCGATGACCGAAAAACATACGACCCATCTCCAGGATGTTTTTTCAAAAACTTTCCATCCGCATAACATAGCGCAAAACACCAGAGATATAAGGATCATATCTTTATTATTATAATGAGCTTCCGCAAATAATCTCGGAGTAAGAAAATATAATAATGTCCCGAAATATGCCACCGAAATATCGGTGTACAGAGATTTCAAAAGAAAAAACAAAGAAACAAGCCCAAGACAGTATATCAGAAAAATGTAGGTTTGCCAGACAAGCATCCCGGTGTAAGGGGTATCCTGATTTATATAATAAACAAAAAACACCGGATAAAATACAGCCATACCATGAAATCTATCAATGTTATCTTCTATACATATTATTCCCTGATTATCAAGGCGTGAATATAATTCACTGTCTTCCTGTCCAAAAATCTTAAGATAACTTTTCATATTAGAATAAAGTATTTTCTGTTCCGAATTTTGGTCCAGATTAATACCATAAGAAAAACAGCTGAACAAAAATCCAAAAAGGATCAATGCAGTCAGAAATAATATGATTGTTTTATTGTTATCCGATTTTTTTAAATCTACAATAAATTTCACAGCATATAAACAAATAAAAAAACAATGCCGGGATACTGATATCAGTATCCCGGTACATATACGTAAGAATATCAGTTGTTGATGAACTTATCAGCTTCGTTGTTCCAGCTGTAAAGCTTTCTAACTTCCTCACCGACCTTCTCGGACTGATGCTCGGCAGCAAGCTTTCTCATAGCCTGGAAGTGTACCTGACGTCCTGCAGGGCTCATCTCCTGAAGGAACTCAGATGCGAAGGTTCCGTCCTGAATATCGGCAAGGATCTTCTTCATTGCCTTCTTGGTATCCTCGGTAACGATCTTGGGTCCGGTGATGTAATCGCCGTACTCAGCGGTATTGGAGATGGAATATCTCATTCCTGCGAAACCTGACTGATAGATGAGGTCAACGATGAGCTTCATCTCGTGGATGCACTCAAAGTATGCGTTTCTGGGATCGTATCCTGCCTCAACAAGAGTCTCAAAACCTGCCTGCATAAGTGCGCAAACACCGCCGCAAAGGACAGCCTGCTCACCGAAGAGGTCAGTCTCGGTCTCGGTTCTGAAGGTGGTCTCAAGAAGTCCTGCTCTTGCTCCGCCGATTCCGAGTCCGTAAGCCTTAGCCATATCCCATGCCTTGCCGGTAGCGTCCTGATATACAGCGATGAGACAAGGAGTTCCCTTTCCGGCCTGATACTCACTTCTTACGGTGTGTCCGGGAGCCTTGGGAGCGATCATGGTAACATCAACGTCTGCAGGGGGCTTGATGCATCCGAAGTGGATGTTGAAGCCGTGTGCGAACATGAGCATATTTCCGGGAGCAAGATTGGGAGCGATGTCCTTCTTGTACATATCAGCCTGAAGCTCGTCATTGATAAGGATCATGATAATATCAGCCCTCTTGGCAGCCTCAGCTGCGGTGAAGACTTCAAAACCCTGCTCTACTGCTCTGTTCCAGCTCTTGGAACCCTCGTAAAGACCGATAATGACCTTGCATCCGGACTCCTTAAGATTAAGAGCGTGAGCATGACCCTGGCTGCCGTATCCGATAATGGCAATGGTCTTGCCCTCGAGAAGGGAAAGGTTACAATCTTCCTGATAAAAAATCTTGTTAGCCATAAAAAAATACCTCCGTTAATTAATTGGCTTATCTTAAACTGCGTTATGGCAGATAAGTGACATTTTCGGAACCTCTTGAAAGTCCGGCGATTCCGGTACGTGCAACTTCAAGTATCTCATGTCCGTCGAGAAGATTGATAAATGCATCAACCTTTGAAGTTGTTCCGGTGATCTCGATGATGACCGAATCGGGTCCCACATCGATGATGCTGCCTCTGAATATACCGGCAAGAGAAACCATATTCTCTCTTTCCGAAGGAGCAGTGCGTACCTTGATAAGACAAAGCTCCCTGTGAACAGACGAATCAAAGGGAAGTTCTTTGACATCCCTTACGTCTTCGAGCTTAGCGACCTGCTTTTCGATCTGCTCGATGATCTCTTCATCTCCGCAGGTTACGATAGTGATCCTTGAATACTTGGGATCAGCGGTAACACCTGCAGTGATGCTCTCGATATTATATCCTCTTCTGGAAAAAAGACCGGAGATCCTGCTAAGAACACCGGAATTGTTGTCAGCAAGAAGCTGAAGAACTACTTTCTGCATATTTTTTTCCTTCAAAAATATTGTAAAACCGTAACTTTAAATACTTTACCGCTTTACTATAGTAATGTCAACTTAATAGAACATAAAACTCAATTATTTCGTACAGTTTTCGGTGATCCGTACCCAAAATGTCGATAAAGCGAATACCGTGACTGCAAAAATCCTGCAAGTATAGATCCAATGCTGCTCGGAATGATTCTCAAGTGCTATAAACCAGATGAACGGATATAGTGCAATGAGCAGAAAAATTCGGGCATTTTTGAAATTATCGAAAAGCAATCGAATATTAAGACCTTTTTTTCTTTTATGAAAAAGTACGATAAATGCAATTATAAAGATGACACCAAAATATATGAAAAATCCCCAATTAAGATAAGGCTTGAAATTTAGTACGATCACATGTAGGAAACCAATAATCCTGTTCATGCACTCGGCACTTTGCAATCTTGTTTCCACCGTGGAAAAGGCATTGCCGATAATTCCTTTGTATCCGAGAACTGCGCCTATAATCCACTTAGACATCCACATATATCCGTACCCGGCAAACCAGGCAACAGTGTTTGAAATCACAGATAAAAGCAGCGAATTCTTCTTTTCACTAACCTTTGCGGATGAAGAATTCATATAGGCATATAAAACAAGCGGATAACCGAGCGTTACCAAAGGATATGTAAGGAAATCAAAATATGATGTCAGTATCCCAAATATAAGAAACATTTCAAAAAACAGCTTTTTTTCCGAGAGCTTATCCCAAAATCTTATAAGCACATAAAGCGTAAAGATCATAAGATAAAAACATATGCTTAAAGACAATGAGGCAAAGGTGCTGAAATAAAACAGAAAAGGCACAGAAAAAAGAAAAGCCCAGGCTTCTCCTTTCATACCCTTTGAAACAAGTTCAATAACTATAAAGCAAACAAGGATAAGCTGAAATGCAGAAAAGAACAATCTGATAGAACCAAGACTAGTAACAAGAAGTAAAGGCTTCAAAAAAAGAAGATATCCGTGCCAGTATCTTCCGTAAGTGACCTCACGGTTGATGTTATTATTGACAACATAATCAACAAGGGAATTACCGGGCTGCCATCCATCGGGATATGACGGATCGTCAAGGAATTCAGGTCTATACATCATTACAGACTGTTCGACTACAGAGTGATCCGGATGATCATAAATGGCGTGAAGAAGCATTATGCAATCTGTAAAATTTCCGGTCAGGGTTGCTTTGTACCCGTTAACGACCGTTTCATCATCAAATTCGGGAACAATCGTATCGAGAGACCAATAAACATGCTCAAACATCTTACCTGTAGGCAAAAGATGTACGAGCATAAGCAAAAGAAATCCGATCACGGGAGCACTGAACAATATGATAAATTTTCTCAAAACATGATTTTTCATAAAAAAATTTTTTAAACGGTCAGTTCACTTCGTTCTCGGAGCATTTGGAAAGTGCAAGGGTTCCGGTGCGGGCAACTTCGACGATCGATACGCCGCGGAACATTTCAAGAAGCAACTTTATACGCTCGGGAGTCGCGCAGATCTGTATCATCATGAAATGAAGACTCATATCGACTATCTCCGCTTTCATGACCTCACAGATCTCCATGATCTCCTGACGGTTATTCTTATTGTATTTGATCTTCATCAGCATCAGTTCCCTGGAAACGCACTGGGACTCGCTGAATGTCTTGACCTTAATGACATCGAGCTTTTTGTTGAGCTGCTTTTCGATCTGCTCAAGGGTTCTTTCATCACCGCTTGAAACAATGGTCATCGAAGAAACGGTGGGATCGTCGGTCTCACCTACGGCAAGTGAATCGATATTAAAATTCCTGCGGGAAAAGAGTCCGCTGACTTTGCTCAGGACGCCGGCTCTGTTTTCTACGTTTACGGAATATATCCTTTTTTCTTTCATATAGGCCTCTATTCTGTCACTAAGACAACATTTGATCGGATAATCTATTATCAATTACTCGGGCTTGACCACATCCTTGGGATCTACGATGCATTCAAGAAGAACGTTCTTTTTGTCATTAAGGAATTTCTTGATGACAGCTTTGGAATCCTTCATATTCTCAAGTCTCAGATAATCGAATCCGTAAGCCTGAGCGATATGTTCAAGATCCGGATCTCCGTCAAGCTTGACCATCGAATAAGAATCTTCATATGTGTAATGCTGGTATTCCCGGACCATTCCGAGATATCCGTTACGAAGGACTACGATCTTGGCCTGGACATTATGCTGTACGAATGTTGCAAGTTCACACATGGACATCTGGAATCCGCCGTCACCGCATACTGCAACAGTCTGTCTCTTGGGAGCGGCGATCTTGGCTCCGAGTGCAGCGGGGATTGCATATCCCATTGTGCCCATACCTCCGCTGGTAAGCATCCTGCCCTTTCCTATTACGATATTTGCACAGGACCAGATCTGGTTCTGACCAACATCCGCAACATAGATGCTTCCGTCGATCATATCGGTGGTAAGCTGCTTGACGAACTCAGCGGGATCGACATATTTTGCCGAAGGCTTTCTGTTCGGCTTGAATGCCTTCTTGGCTGCGGTAAGTTCCTTAACCCATGCACTGTAATCCCCGTCAATATCGGATGCCGTAAGTTCTTCAAGAATAGCCTCCGCATCACCGACAAGAGGAATCGTTGAAAGTGCATTCTTACCGATCTCTGCAGGATCGACATCCATATGGATAAGTGTCTTATTTCCGTTACTTATAAGCTCCGGTCTGTTGACCGCACGGTCTGCAACACGTGCACCGATCATGATGATGACATCGGCATCGTTCATTGCTTTATTGGCATAGGGCTTTCCGTTATTTCCTACCATTCCGAAATAAAGAGGATGTGCGGTGGGAAGAACACCTATACCCATCATCGTTGAAACAACGGGTATGTTCTTCTCTTCCGCAAATTTCTGAAGCTCGTCATCGGCATTTGCCAAAAATACACCGCCGCCGGCACAGATGATAGGCTTCCTGGCATTCTTGAGTTCCTTGATAACCTTTTTGATCTGAGCAGCGTTGCCCTTGAAGGTGGGCTTATATGTTCTTAAATTTACTTCCTCGGGATATCTGAAATTCTTGAGTTCCTGATTCTGGATATCGATGGGCACATCAATAAGGACAGGTCCCTTTCTTCCGGTTGAAGCTATATAGAAAGCTTCCTTCATTATCCTGGGAATATCCTGTGCATCCTTGACAAGATAGGAATATTTGACAAAAGACTCAACGGCACCGGTAATATCGGCCTCCTGGAATACATCCGATCCAAGAAGCTCCGAATTAACCTGTCCGGTTATGATTATCATGGGGATGGAATCCGCAAATGCTGTCGCAATGCCGGTGATGACATTGGTCGCACCCGGACCGGATGTTACGGCGCATACTCCGGGCTTTCCGGAAATACGTGCTTCACCGCTTGCCATATGTGCGGCATTCTGTTCGGTACGCACCAGTATTGTCCTGATGTCGGAATCAAGAATACTGTTATAGAAAGGGCATATGGCTACACCGGGGTAACCGTATACATTCTTAACGCCTTCCATTTCAAGACATTTTACTATCGCATCTGCACCTAACATTAGCTTTATTCCTCCGATTTATATATGGATCAGCTTACGCTGTCATTCGGGCATTCCGAGCAGTTTCTTTGCAACCTTTACCGCTTCGGCGGCATCTTCCGAATATGCATCCGCACCGATCTCTTTTGCATATTCTTCGGTAACACATGCTCCGCCGACCATGACCTTTATATCAAGGCCTTTTTGCTTAACAAGTTCGATCGATTCCTTCATATGTATCATTGTCGTAGTCATAAGTGCGGACAGACAGATGATCTTGGAACCCGTCTCCTCGGCTTTGGCGACAATGTCTTCTGCCTTAACATCCTTGCCCATATCGATGACATTGAATCCGTAATTTCCGAGCATCATGGCTACGAGATTCTTGCCGATATCGTGAATGTCACCTTCAACAGTAGCTATGACAACCGAAGGAGCATCATCGGATGTACCGCTGCCTTTAAGTTCGGGTTCGATCACGGCGATCGCGCTCTTCATGCTTTCTGCCGATGATATCAGCTGCGGAAGGAAATACTTTCCGGAATTAAAGAAAGCACCGACCTGATTAATGGCAGGGATAAGGCATTCATTCAGAATGTCGGATGCCTTTTCACCGCTTTCCAATGCAGACTTTGCGGCAGCAGGCGCGGCATTTCTGTTTCCGCTTACTACGGCTTTATATATATCCCTTAAGTTTTCGGGAACCTTATCAAGATTTTCGTCTCCGGATTTTTTGGCCTGAGGCGCAGTACCTGATGAACCTGCGGAAGCCGCAGCTTTAATAAGTTCTTCCTTTGCTTCCCTTGCTTCCTTTAATCTGCCTGCGGTCTCGATATATGCTATATCGCTCTCCGGCTTATTAAGAAGCAGATCCGTTGCTCTTGCAGCTGCAACGAGGAGTTCCTGACCCGGATTCGAAATTGCCATCGTAAGTCCGTTTGCGATCGCAAGTGTTAGGAATGCGGAATTCACATAACTTCTTTCGGGAAGTCCGAATGAAATATTGGAAAGACCCGTGATGGTTGCAAATCCGTTATCGTGTGCGTAGCGGATAGTTTCAAGCGTCTTTACGCCCTGGCTCTGATCGGCACCGACAGTCTGGACCAGTCCGTCAACGACGATATTATCCTTGGTAAGACCAAGTTCAAGAGAACGTTTGTATATGATATCAATTATCTCTTTCTTTTCATCCAGATCCTTGGGAAGTCCTTTTTCCGAAAGAGGTAAAAGAATGAATACGGCTCCGTATTTGGCCACGGTCGGAAGAAGCCTTTCAAACTTCGCGGGTTCAAGGGAGACGGAATTGACAAGTGCTCTTCCGGGATAATGTCTTAGAGCAGCTTCAAGTATCTCGGGAGAACTCGAATCAAGACATAAGGGTAAGCTTGTCGCCTGGGAGACTTCATCGATGACCCTGAGCATCATGGCTCCTTCATCGATTCCGCCCATACCCACATTAATGTCAAGCACACCTGCGCCGTTTTCTTCCTGTTCGGTCGCAAACTGCAGGATGCGGTCGGTATTGCCTTCACGAAGCTCGGCCTGAAGTGCTTTCTTACCCGTAGGATTGATACGCTCACCAACGATGATGAAACTTCCGTCAAGACCGAAGGCAAGTGTTTTTCTTTCACTGGAAAGATATCTGATGCCTTCCTGTCTGTATTGCTCTCTGCGTACGGGGCCGCGGCCGAATTTCCTGTTAATCGCGGAAATGAATTCCGAAGTTGTTCCGCAGCATCCGCCTATTATCTGTGCGCCCGCATCAACAAGAACTTCCATCTCCGATGCAAAGGTCTCAGCATCCATTCTGTAGACAGTCTTATTGTTTTCATCAAGTTCGGGAAGTCCGGCATTGGGCTTTGCAATGATAGGAATCCTTGTATTTGCCGCCATATCGGATACGATCGAAACCATCTGGGCAGGACCCGTGGAACAGTTGACACCGATCGCATCGGCTCCGAGACTTTCACAAACAACGGCACCGGTGATTGCATCGGTACCGAAAAGAGTTCGTCCGCTTGCTTCAAAAGTAAGAGTTACGATAATGGGAAGCTCTGTGATCTCTTTGGCGGCAATAAGCGCAGCCCTGGTCTCTGCAAGGCTCATCATCGTTTCAACTACAAGAATATCGCAGCCGTATTTCTCAAGAAGCTTTATCTGCTGCTTATAGACATCGATAAGGTCTTCAAGCTCAAGATTACCCATGGGCTTAAGCTGGCGGCCGGTCATGGTGATATCGCCGGCAACAAGCACTTTACGGTCCGCGCATTCGTCCGCAGCCTGTCTGGAAATCCCGACAAGGGTCTTTATCAGTTCTTCCTGTTCATTCTCGAGGCCGTATTCGGAGAGCTTAATGGAATTTGCGGTAAAAGTAGGTGCATAAAGGATATCGGAGCCTGCCGAGACAAAGTTTCTCTGCAGCTCAAGCATGGCATCAGGATTTTCGGATACCCACTTTTCGGTACATACTCCTCCGGGCATTCCCGCTTTGGCAAGATTCGTGCCCGTTGCACCGTCCAGATATATAATTCTGCCTTTTACAAATTCCCTGAATTCCTGTTTCGTCATAATGCACTATTTTATTACATTTACGGGAAAATATGAATACTTTGGGACATAAAAAAATGGCAGCCGAGGCTGCCATTTTTCAGATTTATCTTTCTTCGATAGGCTTATATGCGGTGTGCTCACCTACATACTTGAATGCGGGACGGACAATCTTGCCGCCGTTAACGATCTCCTCAAGACGGTGTGCGCTCCAGCCCGACATTCTCGCGATCGCGAAAAGAGGTGTGAAGAGCTCTTCGGGAATTCCGAGCATACTGTAAACCATTCCGCTGTAGAAGTCGACGTTGGCACATACAGGCTTTAAGATGCCCTTATTCTCTGTGATAAGCTTCTTGGCGATCCTTTCAACCCTGTCATAGAACTCGAATTCGTCAACAAGTCCCTTTTCTACGGCAAGTGTTCTTGCATATTCTTTGAGGAGAACCTCTCTGGGATCGGAAAGTGTATATACGGCATGCCCGATACCGTAGATAAGTCCTGCACCGTCAAAAGCCTTCTTATCAAGGATCTTCTTAAGGTATACCTCAATCTCAGCTTCGTCCTCGAGATTTGCGATGTTCTCCTTGAGATTTCTGAACATCTCCTGAACCTTAAGGTTAGCTCCGCCGTGCTTGGGTCCCTTAAGTGAACCGATGGAAGCTGCGGTTGACGAATAAGTATCGGTACCCGATGATGTGACAACGTGAGTGGTAAAGGTCGAATTATTACCGCCGCCGTGATCCGCATGTACCATAAGTGCAATATCAAGAACCTTGGCTTCAAGCTCGGTATAATGACCGTCGGGTCTGAGCATCTGAAGGATATTCTCGGAAAGAGAAAGATTCTTCTTGGGATTTCTTATGATAAGCGCATCATCCTTCCTGAAGTGCATATAGGAATGATACGAATATACCGCGATCAGAGGCAGCTTATTGATCAGCTCAAGTGACTGTCTGAGGACATTCTCGGAAGATATGTCATCGGGTCTGGGATCATAGGTATAAAGAGTAAGGACACATCTCTGAAGAGCATTCATGATATTTCCGTTGGATGCCTTCATGACAACGTCACGTACGAATCTTGCACCGAGCTCCTGAAGTGAACTGGATACGTGAAGGTATGCTTCGAGTTCTTTTCTGTTGGGAAGATGTCCGAACAAAAGAAGGAATGAAACCTCCTCAAAGCCATGGATCCTGTCGCCGAGATTATTGACGATATCCATGACATTGATGCCCTGGTAATAGAGTCTTCCGTCGCAGGGAACCTTGTCTCCGTCAACTATATCAAAAGCGACAACATCGGAAACCTCGGTAAGTCCGGTGAGAACACCCTTACCGTTGGAGTCACGAAGACCACGCTTTACGTCATATTCAACGTAAAGGTTATTATCTATCTTGGGAACATGGTGGAGTTCGGAGATCAGCATTTCAACGTCGGGCTTGATCTCATCAATCTCCAGCAGATCCGGCATTTCAATTTTATCTTTCTCTTCGTACATAACACCCTCCGGCACAGAATAATATAATGATTATGTCAATCTGTACCCATGTATCTATGTATACAACATATGAGGTTAAAAAGCAAGGTAAAAAATATATACTGTAAGTTTAAAAAATGAATTACGGATGTCCGGATGAAAAGGGAACTTTTCCTTCGTTCATGTGAACAAGGGGGGGACGGTTCCTTCGTTCAAAAAAAGGTGAACCGGGGAACCGTCCCCCTGTTCACCTTCTCTCATTCTATTATCTGTACAAAAATTATTTACGCTTCGAGAACCGCTTCCTTCATTGACTTTACGAAGTCATAGATGTAAGGACCGGCATCTTTCCCGTACTTCTCCACTATCTTTACGATTGCAGAACCGACGATCGCACCGTCGGATATGGTAGCCATAGCCTTAGCCTGCTCGGGACCTGAAATTCCGAAACCGATGGCACAGGGCACGTCGGAAACTTCCCTGATATGGCTGATGATCGGAGCAAGATCCGTACTGATATTGGTTCTTGTTCCGGTAACTCCCATCGAAGAAACAACATATATGAATCCCTTAGCCTCGGAACAGATCATCTTTACACGGTCCTCGGATGTGGGAGAAACCATGGAAATGTAATTAACATCATACTTAAGGGAAACGGATTCAAGCTCTTCCTTCTCTTCGTAAGGCATATCGGGAACGATGACTCCGCTGACTCCCAGCTCCTTACACTTAGCGAAGAACTTGTCATATCCGTAATGGAATATAAGATTGGCATAGGTCATGAAGCAGAGAGTTACATCACTCTTTTCACGAACCTTCGCAACCATATCGAATACCATATCTGTGGTGGTGCCGGCCTGAAGCGCTCTTACACTCGCATTCTGTATAACCGCACCCTCGGCAACGGGATCCGAAAAAGGAATACCGACTTCAATGATATCGCATCCTGCTTCGGCCATCTTAAGGATGAACTCATAAGTGCTGTCGATATCGGGATCACCGGCTGTGATAAATCCGATGAACGCTTTTCCGTTCTTATTCTTTTCAAAAGAAGCTCTTATCTTATCAGTCATGAAGATTAACTCCTCTGTATCTGGCGATTGCTGCAACATCCTTATCGCCTCTTCCGGAGACGTTGATGATGATGCTCTGATCCTTGGAGAATTCTTTTGCGATCTTCATCGCATGAGCGATCGCATGTGAACTTTCGATCGCGGGAATGATTCCCTCGGTTCTTGAAAGGTACTCGAAAGCCTGTACAGCCTCTTCGTCGGTAACGGGAACATACTGAGCCCTTCCGATCGAATTGAGATATGCGTGCTCGGGTCCTATTCCGGGATAATCAAGTCCTGCCGAGATTGAATAAACGGGTGCGATCTGACCGTATTCATTCTGGCAAAAGAGAGACTTCATTCCGTGGAATATTCCGAGAGTTCCGGTTGCGATGGTTGCTGCGGTCTCGGGAGTATCGACGCCTTTACCGCCGGCTTCGCAGCCGATCAGCTTTACATCCTTATCATTAATGAAATTATAGAAAGCACCGATCGCATTGGAACCGCCACCGACGCATGCGATAACCGCTGCGGGAAGCTTTCCTTCTTTTTCAAGGATCTGCTCTCTTGCTTCCTTGGAGATCACGGCCTGGAAGTCACGTACGATCGTAGGGAAAGGATGGGGACCCATGACGGAACCGAGACAGTAATGAGTGTCCTCGGTTCTGGTGCTCCACTCCTTCATTGCATCATTAACGGCATCCTTGAGTGTCATCGTGCCGGTGGTAACGGCATTGACCTTGGCTCCGAGAAGCTCCATACGGTATACGTTAAGAGCCTGACGGATAGTGTCTTCTTTTCCCATGAAGATCTCACATTCCATGCCAAGGAGTGCGGCAACGGTAGCGGTTGCAACACCGTGCTGGCCCGCACCGGTCTCTGCAATGAGCCTGGTCTTGCCCATTCTCTTTGCAAGAAGCGCCTGTCCTATGCAGTTGTTGAGCTTATGGGAACCTGTATGATTGAGATCTTCTCTCTTAAGGTATATCTTGGCGCCGCCGAGGTCTTCGGTCATCTTGGCAGCATAATAAAGTCTGGAAGGTCGTCCGGCATATTCATTCAGCAAAGACTGTACTTCTTCGTTAAAAGAAGGATCGTTCTTTGCTTCGTTGTAACACTCTTCCAGTCTGATAAGTTCGTTCATCAGAGTTTCGGATATGTACTGTCCGCCGAATTCTCCGAATCTTCCTTTGCTGTTCATCAAATAATCCTTTCGTCGGTGAGATCAGGCTATGGAATGTGCTTCATTTACGGCCTGCATTACAAGTTCGGGATCCTTATGTCCCTTGATGTCTACCGAAGAACTCATATCAACGGCATATAATCCGCTGCCCTTTAATTCTTCGCAAGCTTTTGTTATAGTACCGGGTCCGAGTCCGCCCGCAAGTATGAACGGTCTCTTGCATCTCTTTATAAGACTCCAGTCAAAAGACTCTCCGCTTCCTTCTCCCGCATCAAACATGATCATATCGGCAGGGGAATTCTCGGCTTTAGCCAGATCAAAACCTTCTTTTACCTTAAATACTTTTACTATCGAACCGGAACCGGACTTAAGTTCATTGATATATTCGTCATCTTCATCACCGTGGAGCTGGACGATATCGATGAGTCCGTTATATAAAAGTCTCTTGATCCTTGCGGGATCGTCATTAACGAATACTCCTACTCTCTGGATCATGGGATCGAGAAGCTTACAGATGAACTTAACGGTCTCTTCGTCCACGCTTCTCTTAAATCCGTCGGTAAGTATGAAACCGACATAATCGGGCATTGCTTCGTTTACGGCATTGATATCCCCGGGGGTTCTCAGTCCGCAGATCTTGATCTTCATTGCTAATCCAAACCTCTTAACTGTCTCAAACAACTCTTTTTGTTTTCGCTCCGCATAAGCGTTTCACCTACGAGAACGGCATTCACACAGGCTTTTTCCAGTGCTTCAACCTGACTTCTTTCGGATATTCCGCTTTCGGAGACGAAAAGAATACCGTTCGGTACTTTATCACGCAAAGACAAAGCATTCAAGGGGTCAACCGAAAAATTTTTAAGATTTCTGTTATTTACCCCTATCAAACGGGCCCCAAGCCCTATTGCGGACTCGATTTCTGCTTCATCGTGGCATTCCGTTAAAGCGGAAAGCCCGAGTTCATCGGCAATATCGAGATATTCGGCCAGCTGGTCGTCCGAAAGGAGCGAAACGATCAGAAGAACCGCATCCGCACCCATGACCTTTGCCTGGTAGATCATATATTCATCTACGGTAAAATCCTTACGGAGAACCGGTATGGTAACCTGAGACTTTATCTGGGTAAGATAGGAATCGTTTCCAAGGAACCAATAGGGCTCGGTAAGTACAGAGATAGCATCTGCGCCGGCATGCTCATACTGCTTTGCAATATGAAGAAATGGAAAATCATGAGCGATGATCCCTTTTGACGGAGATGCTTTTTTGATCTCACAGATAAAGGACATGCCTTCTTTTCTCAGCGCATTCTCAAAGGTGAATCCCGTATCGGGATTAAGCGATCTGGCCCTTGCGCTCATTTCATCAAGGCTTATCTTTTCCTTATAAGAAGAAACCCTTTCCCTGGTCTTATCTGCAATTGTATCTAAGATGTTTTTTTCAGCCATATATTTATGTGTTTGGAATAATAAAGCCCTTGTCCGACATTAAGTCAGACAAGGGCGTGTTCAACGCGGTGCCACCTTGCTTCGGGACGATGTCCCCTCATTACATATACCTCGACGGCCCATTTGCTTGGCAGATCTCCGACCTTTCTCAGCATCCGGTCTCTCTGTAGGTTCTTTTCCAGGCTTTACTTCCGTCTCAACGGTTTAAGTTATTTTTTTAAAATTTATATCACTGAAGTCTTTATGTCAACAGTTTTTTGACTATTAACCTTATTTAACAAGCTCAAGTGTCTCACGTGCGATGGCAAGCTCTTCGTTGGTAGGAATTACCATTACCCTTACCTTGCTGTCCGGAGTAGTTATATCGATCTCCTCTCCACGCTTGTGATTTGCTTCTTCATCGATGGTGATTCCGAGGTATCCGAGATACTCACAGACCATGGTTCTTACAATGGCTGCATTCTCGCCGATACCTGCGGTAAAGCAGATCGCATCAACGCCGTTCATAGCAGCAACATATGAACCGATGTACTTTGCGGTTCTGTAACAGAAAGCTTCTACAGCCTGCTTGGCAAGCTCATTTCCGTTGTTCATTGCTTCTTCGAGATCCCTGAAATCGGATGAAAGATCTCCGCTCATTCCGTAAACACCGGACTTCTTATTAAGTACGTTCATTACACCTGCAAAATCAAGATTCTCTTTGTTGGCAATGAATTCAAGGATCGCGGGATCGAGCTCACCGGATCTGGTTCCCATGATAAGCCCCTCAAGAGGAGTAAGTCCCATTGATGTATCAACGCACTTTCCGTTCTTGACTGCGGAAACGGATGCACCGTTACCGAGATGAGCTACGATGATCTTAAGATCGTCATAGTTTTTGCCGAGAAGTTCTGCACATCTGTGTGAAACATATGAATGAGAGGTTCCGTGGAATCCGTAACGGCGGATCTTGTACTTCTCATAATATGCATTGGGAAGTCCGTAGAGGTATGCCTTGGGAGGCATTGTCTGATGGAATGCAGTGTCGAATACGGCAACCATCGGAGTATTGGGCATGAGCTTCTTACATGCATCAATTCCTATAAGATTGGCAGGATTGTGAAGAGGAGCTAGATCGTTGCACTCTTCTATTGCTTTGATGACCTCATCATTGATCACAACGGATGAAGCAAACTTCTCTCCGCCGTGAACGATCCTGTGTCCTACGGCACCGATCTCATCAAGGCTCTTAAGAACGCCGGTCTTGGGATTGGTAAGATATTCAAGGACAAGCTTAATAGCATTGGTATGGTCGGGCATAGGGCTGTCCTGTGTTTCTTTTTCGCCGCCGGCGGGAGTATATACGATACGTCCGTCAATGCCGATCCTTTCGCAGAGACCCTTGGCGATCCACTGCTCGGTATCGGAATCGATGAGCTGATATTTAAGGGAGGACGAGCCGCAATTGATAACAAGAATGTTCATGATAAACTCCTTAGAATGATCACGCCGAGTATGATCATTATATATACATTTTCGGGATGCGCTTATCGCCCTGTCCTCGCGTAGAGGTACTAAGTTCGAACTTCGCAAAGCTCGTTCTCACTAAGTACCTGCGCTCCGGAGGTCCCGAAAATATATAATATAATGCTCATACTCGGCTTTGTTTTACTGAGAAATCTGAGCCTGTACTGCTGTAAGAGCAACGACTCCCACTATATCCTCCCAAGAACAGCCTCTGGAAAGATCGTTAACGGGTTTTGCGATTCCCTGAAGCATGGGGCCGTAAGCTTCCGCACCGCCGAGACGCTGAACAAGCTTATATCCTATGTTACCTGCATCAAGGTTGGGGAAGATCAGGATGTTTGCCTTACCGGCAACAGGTGAGCCGGGAGCTTTGTTCTTGGCAACATGGGGAACAAGTGCTGCATCTGTCTGAAGTTCTCCGTCGATGACAAGATGAGGATACTGCTCCTGTGCTATCTTGGTTGCTTCGACAACCTTATCTACAAGAGGATGCTTTGCGGAACCCTTGGAAGAATGGCTGAGCATTGCGATAACAGGCTTGGGACCGATGAGTGATTTGAAGCTCTTTGCGGAAGAATCTGCAATTGCGGCAAGCTCCTCCGCATTGGGATCCTGGTTAAGTCCGCAGTCTGCGAAAATGAACGCTCCGTTTTCTCCCATATCCTTCATTACGGTATCAACAATGAAGAATGCGGAAACAAGCTTTACACCGGGAGCGGTCTTTAAGATCTGAAGTGCGGGTCTTAAAGTATCTGCTGTTGAGTGACATGCACCTGCAACCATTCCGTCGGCATCATTGTTCTTGACCATCATGATACCGAATGTAAGATAATCATTATGAAGGATCTCTGTTGCCTTCTCAATGGTCATACCCTTGGACTTTCTTGTCTCATAGAGAAGGTTTATATATGTTTCCATCTTATCGGTCGTTTCGGGATCGATAACGGTAACATCGTCGAGATCGACTTCAAGCCATCCCGCACCGTCACGGATCTTTTCTTCGTTTCCGACCATGATGATGTTGGCGATGCCTTCCTTTATTATCTCCGCAGCGGCAAGAAGGGTTCTCTTGTCATTGCTCTCGGGAAGGACGATGGTTTTCTTGTCGATCTTAGCTCTTTCTTTTATCTTGTCTATATAAGCCATAAAAACTCCTTATAAGAAAAAGTAAAAAGTAATGTGCGAAAAACCGTTTAAAACACTGAATTTTTTGCCTTCGCACGACTTTTATATTATACTGTATTAGAAATTTACATACAAGAAAACAGTTTCATTAAATTGTACATTTTTACATACAAAGTAAGGGTTTCTTGTTAAATAGTTAGCAAACTTATATAGAAACAAACACAGCTTTCTTTTGAGGGAAAAGAATGAAAACTGCGGGTATCATTGCCGAATATAATCCGTTGCATAACGGACATAAATATCATATCGAAAGCACCAGAAAAGAAACGGGTGCGGACTATGTGATCGTTGCCATGAGCGGAAACTTCGTACAGCGCGGAGCTCCCGCCATGACAGATAAATTCTCGAGAGCCAAAAGCGCTCTTATGGCAGGTGCGGATCTTGTTGTTCAGATCCCTCCTTACTATTCTCTTTCATCTGCTGAATTCTTCGCAAAAGGTGGTGTCTCAACACTTATCAACACCGGTGTGTGCGAATATCTGTCATTCGGTTCAGAATCCGGAAATATAGATGATCTTAAGAAGGTTGCCAAGGTTCTTGCCGAAGAACCCGCAAAATTCAAGACTGCACTAAAGAAATACCTTAAAGCGGGCGATCCATTTCCGGGTGCCAGAATGAAGGCACTTATAGACTGCTATCCGGATATGGCCAATCTTCATGAGCTTCTCGCAACTCCGAATAATATTCTCGGCATCGAATATTTAAAATATCTGATCAAGACAGATTCTCATATGAAACCGGTCACATTCAAGAGAGTCGGCGCCGGCTATAACGATCCCTACTTCCCCGGCCAGCCCGGCATCAGCTCAAAAGCCATAAGGGAAGCCGTCTCTTACGGATCGGATATCACCACTCTTAAGGACTATATGACCGAAGAGTCATTTAAATCTCTGAAGGACAGCGTCAAAAAGAATCTGACGGTAACCGAAGATGATTTTTCACAGATGCTCATCTATAAGCTTCTGAGCGAGCGCAATCAGGGTTATACGAAATATACGGATGTATCGGAAGATCTTTCCGACAGGATAGTCAATAATCTTGATAAATTTACGGGATTCAGTGATTTCTGCAATCTTCTCAAAACAAGGAATATCACTTACACAAGAGTAAGCCGCACACTCTTTCACATTCTCCTCAACATGACGGAAGAATCATATTCATCCGTTGAATACACAGGCGTCTGCCCGTATATCAGGGTTCTCGGGTTCAGAAAAGAAGCCGAAGCTCTCTTATCAGAGATGAAAACAAAAGCTGTTGTTCCTATCATCACGGGCTACAACGATGCAGCTAAGAGTCTTTATGACGAACCGATGAAACAGCTCATGCGTGAAAGCGCGATTGAAGATCTCTACTTCTCTGTCCAGACGCTCAAGTCAAAAATTAAGTCAAAGCCTGACATGAGCAGACCGCTGATAGTTCTTTAAATAAACTGAGTCACAGGGACAGTCCCTGTGACTCAGATTTTATTCGAGTGAGTCATGGGGACTGTCCCCGTGACTCAGTTTTAGTTTTTGAATGAGTGGATCGGTGCGGGGATTCTTCCTTCACGGGATATGAAGGCTTCGCAGGAATATTTGTTGACAGGCATTACGGGGGCCCATCCGAGCAGACCGCCGAACTCAACCTTATCTCCTACGTTCTTTCCGATTACGGGGATCAGGCGTACAGCAGTGGTCTTCGCATTGACCATTCCGATAGCCATTTCATCGGCAATGATACCGGAGATCGTTGCGGGTGATGTATCACCGGGAACAGCGATCATATCAAGTCCTACGGAACATACACATGTCATTGCCTCAAGCTTTTCAAGAGTAAGAGCACCGCAGCTTGCGGCATCGATCATACCCTGGTCTTCCGATACGGGAATGAATGCACCGGACAATCCTCCGACATATGAAGAAGCCATGACGCCACCCTTCTTGACCTGATCGTTGAGAAGTGCAAGTGCAGCGGTCGTTCCGGGTGCACCGGCCTTTTCAAGTCCGATCTCACAGAGGATATCGGCAACAGAATCTCCTATAGCGGGTGTGGGTGCAAGTGAAAGGTCGACTATACCGAAAGGAACACCGAGCTTTTCGCTTGCTTCCTTGGCAACAAGCTGTCCGACTCTGGTAACCTTGAATGCTGTCTTCTTTATCGTCTCACAGAGAACCTCGAATGACTCTCCTCTTACCTTTTCAAGTGCATACTTTACGACACCGGGTCCGCTGACACCGACATTGATGATGCGGTCTGCTTCGGTAACGCCATGGAATGCACCTGCCATGAAAGGATTGTCATCGGGCGCATTGCAGAATACTACAAGCTTTGCACATCCAAGAGAATCCTTATCGGCGGTAAGTTCAGCAGTCTTATGGATCATCTCACCCATAAGTTTTACGGCATTCATATTGATACCGGTCTTGGTGGAACCAAGGTTTACGGATGAGCAGATAAATTCGGTAGAAGCAAGTGCTTCGGGAATGGATCTGAGAAGAAGCTCTTCTGCGGGAGTCATACCCTTGCTTACAAGCGCGGAATAACCTCCGAGGAAATTGACTCCGACCTCCCCTGCAGCCTTATCAAGACTCTTTGCAAGCTTCACGAAGTCGTCGGTGGATCCGGCACTTGAAGCACCGATGAGTGAAATGGGAGTTACGGAAATCCTCTTATTAACGATGGGAATTCCGAATTCTCCGGAGATCTCTTCTCCTGTTTTTACAAGATCCTTAGCACTCTTAGTGATCTTGTCATATACCTTGTCACAGGTCTTATCTATATCCGAATCAATGCAGTCAAGAAGGCTGATGCCCATTGTAATGGTGCGGACATCGAGATTTTCCTTCTCGATCATTTCATTGGTTTCGGAAACTTCAACGCGGTTGATCATATCTTAAAAATCTCCTGTCTCAGATTCTGTGCATCATATCAAAGATCTCTTCCTTCTGGCACTTGATGGAAACTCCGATCTCTTTTCCCAGATCATCAAGGCCGGAAACGAGAGTTTCGAAGGAATCCTTCATTCCGGAAATATCAACGATCATCATCATATTGAAATAACCCGATACGATCGTCTGGGATATATCGAGTATATTGACATTTTCATTGGAAAGATATGTGCAGGTCTTAGCGATGATACCGACGGTATCCTTACCTACAACTGTGATGATTACTTTCTGCATAACTACTCCTTTATCTTCGATCGAAGGATCGAATATTATATTTCAACGCACTCACTGGGTACATCTCTTTTGGCAACGCTGATATCAAAATCCGAAGCATGATAGGGATTGTCTCCCATTGTTATTTCCATCCTTACGGATTCAAAAGCAAGATCGGGATAATTATTCTCAAGCGATAAATGTCCGAGATATATTTTCCTGACATTGTCATGAAGAACGGATGAAAGAAGCTTTCCCGATGCTTCGTTAGAAAGGTGTCCCTTTTCTCCGAGGATCCTCATCTTGAGCGGATAAGGATACGATCCGTTCTCAAGCATTCTGATATCGTGATTGGCTTCAAGCAAAAGCACATCCATTCCCGAAAGGCATTTGCTTGTATAATCCGTGTAACATCCGAGGTCGGTGCACACCGCAAGATTCTTATCGCCTTTACGGAATCTGTATGCAACGGGATCCGCGGCATCATGCGATATCTTCATCGGATCGACCGAAATATCACCGAGTAAAAACTCTTCATCGCTTCTTACAACATTAAAAAGAGAACTGTCGATCGCGCCGAGACTCTTCACGGAAAGGATCGCATCTATAGTAGCCTCTGTCGCATACATGGGAATGCCGTATTTCCTGGAAAAAACACCGAGTCCCTGAATATGATCAGAATGCTCATGGGTTATGAGAATTCCGTTTATGTCTCTTCCCGTAAGTCCGAGGGTGTTGAGACCTTCTTCCGCCTTTTTTCCGCTAACACCTATATCTACAAGAAGATGCGTGTCATCGGAACCTACATAGATACAATTACCTGACGAACCGCTGTAAAGCGGGCAAAACCTCATTTCTTGTCCTCCCATCTGACTTCGATGACATCTCCGTCCTTGAGAGGCTCAAGGTACTGGGCTTTCTTACCGTTAAGCAAAGTGATTATGCCCCTTCCCTTACTGTCATTGAGATTGAAATTCAATTTGTCGAATATATCGACGAATACATATTCTTCCTTGCCGGTAAGAGTAAAGATCCTTCCGTTAGCGGTGACCGAAACCTTATTCTCCGTCAAAGGTGCGGACGGTTTTGCTTTGTCTTCGGATTCTTCCTGCTCCGGAGCTTTATCCTTAAGATCTTCCTCCTCAGGTTCAGCGAGGTTTTCGTATGTGTCTTCTTTTACATCGGATGCTTTTATGCTGCCGAGTTCGAACTCAAGTGTGAATCCTTCGTAAACCTTCGTCGAAAGAACGGCGGGCGTCTGATTGACAAGTATATTGTCCGAAATAGGAAGATCAAGGAATTCACCGATCTGCTCAACGGTATAGTAATTATTTACTTTAATGTCATCGCCTTCGGATATCTCATAAAAGCTTTCCTTAAGCTCTCCGTTGACGACAGCCTTGCGGGGCATTTCGAATTCTTTGCCGTTAACGGTGATCTTGACCGCAGACTTCATTTCCGAAAGCTCGCCGAGAGTAAGCTTTGCGTCCTCACCGGGAGTCGATGCTTTGACTTCGATGGCATCTCCGCTTCTGATCTGGGAATAAAGATCGGCAGCTTCTCCGTTAATGGTTATCTGTGAAGACTCGCCTTCGGTACCGCGTACTATCCTGCTCTTGCCGCCAATATTGAAAGTGATTGCCTTACCTCTCTTGGGGAAAAGATCCTCATTGGGGAAAGCAACCTGAAGAGCGGCATCGCTTACGGTCAGATGACCGTTATCATAAAGCTTGAGTCTTTCTCCGTTGAATGTAACAAAGATAAAATTATTGCTCTGAACATAGAAGCTGAGGCAGATACCGATGGGAGTTACCATCAAGGAATCTCTCTTGGCAGAAGCATCTTCGAAGATGATGTCCTTCATGACATCCTCTCCTCTGATCGCAACACGCTCTTTGAGTATTCCGAGCTTCTCGGAAAGCTTCTGTGTATATCCCGGAACCATACCGCCGCCACCGACTACAAACACAGCGCTTACAGGCTTATCACCGTTCAGACGCTTGATCTCATCGGCAACCTTGGATGTCATATCATCAATGTAAGGATCGAGAGCCTGACGGATCTCATCGGCTTTGACTTTCTGGGGAAGTCCCATGATATCGGTAAATTCGATCTCGGGTGTACCGTCATTGAGGCTTCTCTTGATATGTTCAGCCATGTCAAAATCAACGAGGCATTTCTGTACTATGCAATCGGTAAGGGAATCTCCCGCAATGGGGATCATACCGTATGCAACAATGCTTCCGTCCCTTGTGATGGAAATATCGGATGTACCGGCACCTACATCGACAAGAGCAAGATTCAGAAGCCTGAACTTATCGGGGATTGCAACCTGGATCGCAGCGATGGGCTCGAGAGTAAGGTTTGCGACATGAAGTCCGGCATGCTCTACAGCTTTATAGAGGCCGTCAACAACATCATCGGGAAGGAAGGTTGCAATAAGATCAGCGGCGATCTTCTTGGCCTTATGCCCCTCCAGATTACCCATCTGATAACCGTTCAGGTAATAGCGCATGGGAGTATAACCCACGCAGTAGAATTTCATATCGGTATCGTTCTTATTCTGAAATTCGGAATAAGCAAGCTCGATACCGGACATTGAAAGATTGTAGATATCTTCATCCGTAACTTCTTTCTCGGCTTCGAAATCGGTAGTTACGTTGACGGTAACGGTCCTGAGAACACGGCCTGCGGCTGCGATGCATACTTCACCGAGCTTCTTGCCGAGTCTGTCTTCAAGTTTCTTTTTGACATCACGGATAGTGTCTCCGACTTTGCCGATATCGTGAATCTGTCCGTCAAGCATCGCCCTGGATTCATGCTCCTTGATCTCCTGGGCGAGAACATGGAATCCGTCATCTGCCTTATAACCGACAGTTCCGACAATGCTTCTGGTACCGATATCAAGTCCGAAAACAAGCTGTCCCTGACTCTTTACTCCACCCATGTAAATCCCTCCAGACGGGCTTTGACCTGCTCAAGAGCATCTTCAAGCTTACCGCTGTTATCAATGATCACATCGGAATTATCTCTGAAATCCTTATCCGAAAGCTGGCTCTCCATGATGGAGATGGCTTTCTTTCTTGTATATCCGCGATCCTCCATAAGACGCTTGATCCTTGTCTCATCATCGGCGTAGATATACCACATTTCATCAACGATATCATTGTATCCGTTCTCGATAAGAAGAGCCGCTTCGACGAAAAAGAGTTCGGTCTCATGCTGCTTGACTGCTGCTCTCATCTTTTCATTGAGATAATTCTCAACAGCCGGATGAATGATCATATTGGCTTTATCAAGGCTTTCCTTATCGGAATAAATTGCATGCGCAAATTTCTTCTTATCGATCGCATGATCAAAATCATTCTCAAGAATATCATTACCGAATATGGAAACAAGCCGGTCATAAACTATGGTACCGGGCAGTTCGAGTTCTCTGGCGATCTCATCAGCATAATAGATCTCCGCAATATAATGCGAGGAAATGAAATTAAGGATGGTAGATTTTCCTCCGCCGATGCCGCCTGTAATTCCTATGATCTTCATTAATGTGCCTCGTACCAGCTCCTGCCCGTATCAACTGATATCTCCAGTTTTACAGCAAGGTCAGCCGCTTTCTCCATACATTCGGTTAATAAATTCCGGACCTCGGAAGCTTCAGACTCCGGTCCTTCAATTAAAAGCTCGTCATGTACCTGAAGTATAAGACGTGACTTATAATTTTTCTTTTTCAGTTCATTCCATACCGAGATCATTGCAAGCTTGATGATATCCGCCGCTGTTCCCTGAATAGGTGCATTCATGGCGACTCTTTCACCGAATGATCTTGTCATGAAATTGGAATTCTTAAGTTCGGGAATAGGTCTTCTGCGTCCGAAATAGGTTTCGGAATAACCCTTTTCCTTCGCCGATTCAACGAGTCCGTCAAGATAAACCTTGAGACCCGGGAAGTTTTCAAAATATCTCTTTATGTAATCGGCAGCTTCCTTGCGGCTAATGCCGATATTTTCTCCGAGACCGAATGAAGATATGCCGTATACGATGCCGAAATTCACAGCCTTGGCATTTCTTCTCTGAGTATCGGTAACTTCTTCAAGCGGAACGCCGAACACCTTGGATGCGGTGATCCTGTGTATGTCCTCGCCTGACTTATAGCTCTCGATCAGCGAAGCATCACCCGAAAGCGAAGCAAGCACTCTCAGCTCGATCTGGGAATAATCCGCATCGATAAAAACACTTCCGTCTTCGGGAATGAATACCTTTCTCAAAAGTCTTCCGAGATCGGTACGCACGGGAATGTTCTGAAGGTTGGGATCTGATGACGAGATCCTTCCCGTTGCCGTGACCATCTGATTGAACTTACATCTTATCCTGCCGTCGGAACAGATATAATTCTTAAGGCCGTCGGCATATGTGGACTTAAGCTTTGTAAGTCCTCTGTATTCAAGGATGTCTCTTACAAAAGGAACATCCGGTGCAAGCTTTTCAAGCACATCTGCAGATGTCGAGTAACCCGTTTTTGTCTTCTTGGCTCCCGAAAGTTGCATCTTTTCAAAAAGAATGACTCCGAGCTGCTTAGGCGAATTGATATTAAAATCGGGCTCTCCGCTTTCTTCGTGAATGGCTTTTTCCAGTTCTTCTATCCTTACGGAAAGCTTAGCGGAATAGTCTTCAAGTTCATCCGCCTTGACAAGAATACCGATGCTTTCCATATCGTAAAGCACGTAGGAAAGAGGTAGTTCGATATCCCTGTAAACCCTGATCTGTCCGCTCTTTTCCAGTTCTTCCAAAATTGAAGCTTTTGCCGCGAGCGATATATAAGCACCGTCGCATGCATAGCTTTTAAGGATATCCGGAGCGGAAAAAAATGCTTCCTTAATGCTCAGCTTTCCGAATCTTTCTTTTACCGAAAGAGGTGAAAAACCAAGATAAGCATTGGCGATATTTTCTATGTCATGATCCGCACTAAGGGGATCGAGCACATAATTTCCCAGCGCCGCATCGAATACATGCGAAGGATCGATATAACCTGTTATACGGTACTGCGATTTGATATCCGAAAAACAGAGCACGCATCCGTTTTCGGTCACCTTAGAGATCGTATCCTTAAGCGCAGCACATTCAATATCGGCTCCGCTGTAGTAATAAAGAGCATCGCCTGTGCAGAAAGCTGCGGCAAAAGTACTTCCGTCTTCGGAAACAAACTGAAGCCCGGCTTCGGGCGCGGTACAGTTTTCAATCTTATCGATAAATGACCCAACAGAATCAAGTTCCGTAATTTCGGGCATATCACTATTTACGGAATTGGAGGAAGCGGAAACCTTGGATGCCTCATCAAATTTCGAATAGAAAGATTTGAGTCCGAGTTCCTTGATCTTCTCATATGCCTTTTCGGTAAAGAAATTGCCGGCCCTGGCTTTCTCTTTATCCAGCGATACATCAGCATCAATCCTGATAGTCGCAAGAACAAGACTCAGGTCCGCAAGATCCCTGTGTTCCCTGAGAGATTCCCTGACGGAATTACCCTTTATCTCATCTATATGTTCATATATGCCGTCGATCGATCCGTAGGTCTGCATCAGTTCGGATGCGGTCTTTGGTCCGACCTTGGGCACACCGGGAATGTTATCCGCGGTATCACCCATAAGGGCTTTGAGCTGGATGAACTTAGCCGGTGAAACGCCAAACTCCTCGTTAACTCTTTCGGGAGTATAATCTTCAACCGTTGTCTTACCCGATTTGGTCTTGGGAATCCTGATGAGAATATTCTCGTCAGCGATCTGAAGAAGATCCCTGTCACCTGAGACAAGACTGACCTTCATTCCTTCTGCCTGGGATTTCTTGGCAAGAGTACCCATGATATCATCGGCTTCAAGACCGGGCACGGAAACCGTCTGAATACCCATATCGACAAGCAGTTCCCTTAAAATCGGAACCTGCTGTCTGAGCTCATCCGGCATGGGCTTTCGCGTTCCCTTGTATTCCTTGAAGATCTCATGTCTGAAAGTCGGAGCATGCTCATCAAAAGCAACAACGATAAAATCGGGCTTTTCTTCATCAACAAGCTTGAAAAAGATATTAAGGAATCCATAGACCGCACCTGTATGAATACCTGAAGCATTGGTCAGATCGGGGACTCCGTAAAAAGCCCTGTTTATGATACTGTGTCCGTCTATCAAGACAAGCTTTTCGCTCAAAATATAACCTCAGCCGAGATGCCAAATAAGTAACAATCCGAGTAATATGCATCCGAAAGTAATGATATATCTCTGTGACTGTCTGTATATACGATGCCTTTCGATCTGCTTCTCATTGCTTGCCATACGCTTTTTAAGCTCGGCATCGAGATCAAAATCATCATCGTCATTATCAAGATGTCTGATACCTACAGAAACGAGAAACTGTATGCTCAGTTCTTCACGGCATTCGTTACAGTTTTCGTAGTGCTCACGAAACTCCTCCATTGTCTTGAAATCAAGCTTTTTATCAATGAAGGCAGGTATATAACTTTCAAATTCCCTGCAGTTCAAAAGCACTCCTTCCGCATCTTCGCATACATCAAATATTTTACATCAAAAAGGGGCAAAAATACAGAAAATACAACCGTTATTAAATCTGGAAAAGTGTCCTGCCGGCAGTGGGTCGCACGACGTCCGGTGGACGTCGGAATTGCGACGACCGAGGGGCACTCCCCAGTGCCCCGAGATACGAACCCATGGGCTTCGGGATAGTGCCGTCAGGCACAAAAAAACAGGAGCGGGCATTTATGCCCTCTCCTGTTTTTCGATAACTGCCGGCAGTGGGACTCGAACCCACACACAGTCGCCCGCGGCAGATTTTGAGTCTGCTTCGTCTACCAATTCCGACATGCCGACTATTTGGCGCCCTTAAGCGGACGCAATTGCTAATATATCATAAAGCCGATGTTTACGCAAATTCCATTTTGATCTCAATATCATTGCCTGTGGCATTTACATGCCCTATGCTGCCCCATACCAAGGGCATCGCAGGCCAAACATGTCCGAGATCCGCATCAAGAACCGCAGGAACACCAAGCATTTCAATATAAGGCATTACTGCACCGAAATGATCGAGTCCCATCATCTCCTGTCCGTTACGGGGTCTTCCGATAATGAACCCCTTTACTATGCCTTTCTTAAACCATCCGGCCTGTTCAAAATGCCACATAGCCCTTCTGATGGAGAAAACATTAAGATCGCAGGCTTCCAGGCACCAGATAACTCCGTCCGATGCATATCTGTCAAGAAAGCCTTTAACGTCTTCATAAGGTGTTCCGAGAAGCTCATCAAGACAATCCATGCATCCACCGATGAGTCTTCCGCTGAAACTGAGATTCCCCTTGAACTCACCGGGCTCATAAAATGTCTTACCGTCAAAATAAGCCTTAACCGATTTTTCTGTCATAGCATCGGGCTCAAGAGGATCTTCTTCGGTTTCATCTTCAGCCGGCTCAAGATCGTAGAAATATTTCTCATGAAGATCATACGAATGAACCGTATCAGTTTCACCGCACATTATCCCAAGTGCGGAAGTTACGCTGTCATGAAGTTCCCTGAGACCGAAAGCATTCGCACAGGGTCCGTATATGGATGCAGTGTCGCATAAAGTCAGTAAAGGAAATTCGATATTGGTGATATCCGAATATCCCATTATCCATTTTGCTTCGGACTTTTCGATACATCTGAGAGCAACATGTTCAAGTATCTCACACATCAGCTCTCCGCCGCCGCAGGCGATAAGCGCATTGTTGGCGGGATCCATGAACATATCGGTGAGTTCCTTGGCACAGTTTTCCGGAGTGTTACTGATGCCCACTCCCAGCCCTGCTTTGGAATTGGGTCCGGGATTTATCTTAAAGCCCTTATCCTTGAAATATTCCATCGCAGCATCAAACTGAGATGAATAAGGATCGATATTACAACCGAAGCTGGGTGCGGGAAAACCGATCGTGTCACCTTTTTTTATAAAAGAGGGATATCTCATGAAGGCATCCTCCGAACAGTCAGCGGCAGATTATTTATTTTCTGCCTCAAGCTTTTTATAAACATCGAATTCATCGAAAGTTGCATAATAATCCATGGGAGTCTCGGCCCTTCTGATCTTCTTGAAAGATCCGTCGGACTTAAGGAGAACCTCAGCGCTTCTGAGTCTTCCGTTATAGTTATAACCCATGGAATATCCGTGTGCACCGGAATCATGTATGAAAAGAAGGTCTCCCATATCGATCTTCGGAAGTTTTCTGTCGATTGCAAATTTATCGCAGTTCTCACAAAGGGAACCGGTAACATCATATTTGTGGTCGCAGGGAGCATTCTCTTTTCCGAGCACGGTAATATGATGATATGCACCGTAAATGGCAGGTCTCATGAGGTTCGCAGCACATGCGTCAACTCCGATATACTCCTTATAGATATGCTTTTCGTGAATAGCTCTGGTAACAACCGCGCCGTAAGGAGCCATCATGAATCTTCCCATCTCGGTATAAATTGAGATGTCACCCATTCCCGCGGGAACAAGGATCTCATCATATACCTTGTGTACATTCTCACCGATAACCGCGATGTCATTGGGAGTCTGATCAGGTCTGTATGCGATTCCGACACCGCCGGAAAGATTTATGAATTTAATATCTGCACCGGTTTCTTTTTTCAGTTCGATCGCAAGTTCAAAGAGCTGTCCGGCAAGCTTTCCGTAATACTCATTCGTAACGGTGTTGCTTGCAAGGAAAGCATGAATACCGAAATGCTTAACGCCTTTGCTCATCATGATCTTGTAAGCTTCTGCTATCTGCTCTCTGGTCATTCCGTACTTTGCATCGCCCGGATTATCCATGATGCCGTTGGAAAGAGTAAATACTCCGCCGGGATTGAACCTGCAGCTCATGGTCTCGGGAAGCTTTCCGCCGCATGCTTTCTCGCAGAAATCGATATGGGTAATATCATCAAGATTGATGATCGCGCCGATCCTGTTCGCATACTCATATTCTTCAAATGGAGTATCGTTCGAAGAAAACATGATATGAGAACCGTCAAAATCAAGAGCCTTGCTTATCTGCAGCTCTGTAAGCGATGAACAGTCGGTGCCGCAATCGTATTCTTTTAAGATTGAAAGAATGAAGGGATTGGGATTTGCCTTAACCGCAAAATACTCCCTGAATCCGGGATTCCACGCAAAAGCCTTCTTAACGGCTTCGGCATTTTCTCTCATTCCCTTTTCGTCATATACGTGAAAAGGAGTAGGGATTACCTTTGCAATCTCTTCTGCTTTTTCTTTGGTGATAAATGCTTTTTTCATAACTGCTCCTTAATCTCTGATCTGCCAGTCGATCGGTGTGATACCGTTGGACTTCAGATAATCATTACATTTTGAAAACGGCCTGCTTCCGAAAAATCCTCTGTATGCGGAAAGCGGACTCGGGTGTGCTGATTCGATGACAAGATGTTTCGGGTTTGTGATAAAAACCTTTTTGGATCTTGCAGCCGAACCCCAGAGTATATATACTATCGGCCTGTCCTGTGATGCAACAGCCTTTATAGCCGCATCGGTAAACTGCTCCCAGCCCATTCCCTTATGGGAGAATGCCTGATGAGCCCTGACCGTCAGAAGTGAATTCAAAAGAAGCACACCCTGCTCGGCCCAATAAGTAAGGTCCCCGCTTTCGGGAATCGAACAGCCCAGGTCGGTATTCAGTTCCTTATAGATGTTTTCAAGTGAAGGAGGTTTCGGAATACCCTTTTTTACCGAAAAAGAAAGACCGTGAGCCTGGCCCGGTTCATGATAAGGGTCCTGCCCCAGTATGACAACCTTGACCTCGGAAAGCGGAGTCAGATTGAAAGCTCTGAGAACATCATCTTTGGGAGGATATACAGTCTGAGTCTGATACTCTTTTACGATGAAAGAATAGAGTTTCTTATAATATTCCTTGCCGAATTCGGCCGACATAAAAGGCAGCCAGTCATTATCAATTACGGACATATCAGAGTCTTACGCTCACAGAGCGTTCCTTTAAATATTCTTTTACTTCCCTGATGGTAAGTTCCTTGTAATGGAAAAGAGATGCAGCAAGCACTGCGGATGCTCCGACTTCGATCGCATCATAAAAATCCTTGCAGCTTCCCGCACCGCCGGATGCGATAACAGGAATATTTACACTAGAGGCGATCGCTTTGGTCAGTTCAAGATCGTAACCCGCCTTGGTTCCGTCAGTATCCATCGATGTAAGAAGGATCTCACCGGCACCAAGTTTTTCGGCTTGTATAGCCCATTCAACGGCATCAATGTTCATATCGACTCTGCCGCCGTTTTTATATACGGTCCAGCCTTCGGCACCTTCACGCTTTTTTGCATCCATAGCGACAACAACACACTGTGAACCGAACTTCATTGCGGCATCCGAGATGAGAGTCGGGTTCATAAGTGCAGCGGAATTAACCGCGATCTTATCGGCACCTTCTCTTAAGATAGCCTTGAAATCATCGGTAGTCCTTATACCGCCGCCTACTGTGAAAGGAATGAAAAGAGTCGCCGCAACATCCCTGACCCATGAAAGCTGGGTATCGCGGGAATCGGCTGAAGCGGTGATATCAAGAAACACAACCTCGTCCGCACCCTGTGCATCATATGCCGCAGCAGTTTCGGCAGGATCACCCGCATCCTTGAGGTTTAAGAATTTTATTCCCTTTACAACTCTCCCGTCTTTAACATCCAGACAGGGAATAATACGTTTTGTGAGCATCAAAGTTCTCCTGCGATCTTCAAGAAATTGGTAAGGACTTTAAGTCCCGCATCCGAACTCTTTTCCGGATGGAACTGCGTTGCGAAAACATTGCCCGATTCGATGGATGAATCGTAATCCGTTCCGTAAGAGGTATTGGATGTGACAATATTTTTATCTGCCGCATCAAGATAAAAAGAATGAACGAAATAAAAATATGTATTCTCGTCGATGCCTTCGAAAAGTCTTCCTTTTACATTGAACACATTATTCCAGCCGATCTGAGGAACTTTGAGTTCATCGGTTGATGTAAACTTCTTCACCTTGCCTTTTAGGATGCCAAGACCGCTTACACCGGGTGATTCTTCGCTTTCATCAAAAAGAAGCTGGAGACCGACACATATACCGAGAAAGCATTTACCGGATGCGGCAAAATCCTTTACAGCCTTATCAAGTCCCGCAGATCTTAATTTGTCCATGCAATCACCGAAATTTCCTACACCGGGAAGGATGCAGGAATCGGCAATCTTTATAACTTCGGGATCGGATGTAAGAACGTGCTCGGCTCCGAGTTTATCCAAAGCCTTTTCAACGCTCTTTACATTGCCCGCATCATAATCAACAACAGCTACCATTACATTTCCTCAGGGATTAACAAATACAATATCCGATCCGGGATCGTCCTCACCGGGTATGACGTCATCAATAACAACGGGCTCCGGTTCAGGTTCCGGCTCAGGCTCAGCCTCGGGATCTGCGCCATAGAGGCCGTTTATAACCTGATATACGGCTCTGGTATAATCGACATCGTTTCTGATCACAGCTATCTCGGCCGCTTCTTCCTCAGTCAATCCATACCTGGACTCAAGCTCGCTTAAAAGCTGCTTGTAGATCGGTTCAACCTCATCCAGGCATCCCCACTTTACAGCTGATGCATAAAGACCGGGATATCTGTTTACGGTCTGGATAAGTGAATCAAGCGCCTTCACATCGGACTCTTCCTTGAGAAGCTCATACTCTCTCTGCCAGAGTCTGATCCTGAGTATGCACTCGGATTTCTTAAATATGATCTGATCGGATTCATTAAGATCCTGACCGAAAAGATCCTGGTATGCGGTCTGGTAATCGCCTTCCGAATAAGCCTGCCTTGCTTCACGCTTTACGGAATATGAACCCATCAGATTTGATACGATGAGAACGGCAACGAGTATTGTTAAACAAAGACCGAATACTGCGATGACCTTCTTTTTATTAAGCTTCTTTGAAGGCTTCTCGTCTTCGGCAGGTGCTTTTTCCTTCTTTGGCTTCTTTTCTTTTTTCTTCTTGCCCTTCTTATCGCCTGCGTCTACTTCATCGCCTACGCCATCCATCTCGGCTGCTTCGGCGTTCTTATCTTTCTTGCCCTTCTTCTTTTTCTTCTTTTTACCCTTACCGCCTTCGCCTTCCGCATCGAGTTCTTCAAGAACAGTTGCGTTCTCTTCCGAAAGCTTGATCTCTCTTGATCCGGAGCTTTCATCCTCATCGGTCTCGGTAAGCATATCTATGATCTTCGCGATAAGACCTTTTTTCTTTTCAACTTTGGGCTCAGCATCGAGATCACGGATCTCACTTAACGGATCAACCTCGGGCTCAGCAGCGGATCCGTCAGAAGAAGGAATGTCAAATGCTTCTTCCAGTGAAACATCCTTAGCTTCTTCTTCATCAAAAGAGCTGCCCATGATCTCGGCAAGAAGAGAATCCGTCTCATCAAGAGGTGAAGGCTCGGACGCAGGCTCGGGTTCGGGTGCAGCATCAGGAATCGTCGCAGGCTCTTCTTCGGACACGGCTGAACTCCTGACTTCAGCAGCCGCTTCGGCAGCACCCGCAAGAAGTGCGTCTACATCCGACATATCAGCATTCTCAGCATTTTCGTTGGAGATAACATTTTCCTCTCCGACTGCACCGCCGAGTTTTTTGGCTTTCTTTTCCGCTTTCAGTCTGGCCTTTTCTTCCTTGGCCTTTCTTTTGGCTTCTTTCTTTTCCTCGCGGAGGCGCTTTTTCTCTGCAGCTTTATCAAGCACTTCTTCGCCTTCGGAAGATTCTTCTCCCATAATATCGGGAACTTCAACATCATCGGAACCGTTAAGAAGAGCTTCGATCTCCTCACCTACGGCTTCGTTATTATCGTTCTTATCAAGAAGGGCTCCGATATCGGATGCAGATCCGCTGTCAGCTGCAAGAAGCTCATCAAGACTCATATCCGAACGGTCGGGATCTTCCGCAAGCCCATCTGTTTTGGCCTTATTGAGCATGGCTTCTATATCATCTTCGCCGGGAAGATCAGCGGATTCGTTCTCTTCCTTCATCAGTTCGGCAAGTTCGGCATCAAGATCAAACTCGGGAACATCATCAGTCTTATCAGATGCATCAGCAGACGAATCAGAATCTGATACGCCCTCAACAAAAGGCACTTTTATATCGAGATCGGCATCATTCTCTGCTTCGACATCGGCAACAGGTTTTTCATCGACAAATATCGAATCATCAACCGAAGGCATTTCAAGCTCATTATTCTCATCAAGAGAAATTCCGCTCTCATTCAAAAGTGCGGCAAGCTGAGCATCGAGATCATCCTCGTTCGCATCGGAAGTAGACTCAGGCTCAGCAGAAGGCTCAGGCTCAAGTGTGATCTCAGGTTCAGGCTCAGGAATAGGCTCGGGTTCGAGTGTGATCTCGGGTTCTGACTCAGGCTCGGGCTCAACTGCGGGTTCGGACTCGAGAGTGATTTCGGGTTCGGGTTCGGAAATAGGCTCGGGCTCGAGTGTAATCTCAGGTTCGGGCTCAGCAGCAGCCTCCGCTTCGATCTCCGGCTCGATCTGTTTCATCAGATCGTTCATAAGATCGGAAAGATCAGCTTCAGTTTCCGGCTCATCCTTGGGAATCTCAAGAGAAGGTGCTGAATCAATATGTATATCAGATGCGGCGGGATCTTCATTGATAATAGCTTCAAGATCCGGAATATCAGCGGAGTGATCGATAACAGGCTCTTCAGATACAGTCTCTTCCAAAGAAGGCTCAGCAGTAACTGTTTCTTCTGAAACAGATTCAGTTGAACTGATATCGGCCATCAACGAATCGAGATCCAGATCATCAAGTGACATCTGAACGTCTGCGACGGTTTCTTCCGGAACCGAAACTTCTTCAGCAGGTTCATCAACGACAGGCTCAGAAACAGTCTCAGGCTCGGGCTCGATAGTAATCTCGGGTTCAGGCTCAGGAACTGATTTATCTTCAGAAAGAATACTTGAGAAATGCTCCTCGATACCGTGTTCAATGATGGGCTCTTCAATAACAGGTTCTTCAACAACAGCCTCTTCAGTGATAGGCTCCTCAGCTGCAGGCTCCTCAGCTGCAGGTTCCTCAGCAACAGGTTCTTCTGTGGCCTGTTCTTCTATAGGTTCTTCCGTAACCGAATCATCCGTAAAAACCGCATCGGGAACTATAGAATCCTGTTTAGCAGGTTCCTCAGCTTCCTTTTTGGATGCGCTTTTCGTGGGGGATGCAAGTTCTGCGGGAACTCCCATCGATCTGAGCAAACTGTCAAGATAATCTTCAGAAGAACTCATGATTTTTCTCCATAAAATTTAATAATGACTGTTATGCAAAATTCACATAAACATACGAATATATTTTAGCACACTGCATTGTCAATGTATAGAAAAAATGGGGCATCCGAAACGGGTGCCCCATACTGAAAACTGTAATCTCACATCGTCTGATCAAAGCCTGAAGAATGCGATAGCCTGACTCATATCTTCATTCATCTTACGCATCTGAGCGGTAGAATTCTGAGTGTCGGTGCAGGAATCGGTAACAGTCTGGCAGGATGCGGCAACTTCCTGGGCTGAAGCTCCGAGTTCCTGGGAAATGGCACCAAGTTCGGTGGTCGAATTGGTCAGTTCATTCTTGATATTATCAAGAGTTCCGGTCATATTTCTGATGGTTTCGATCTCAACGATCGATGCTTCAACGGAATCGGAAAGAACATTGAAGCTTTCCTGAGCCTTCTCAATATCCAACTGCTCATTCTTGATAACATCATATACACGATTGGAGATCTCAACCGTCTTCTTGGAAAGTGAAATGACATTTTCGATGATCTGCTTGATCTCCTTGGCAGATTCGGCCGAAGAATCGGCGAGACTTCTGATCTCATCGGCAACTACTGCAAATCCGCGTCCGGACTCTCCCGCTCTTGCAGCCTCAATCGAAGCATTAAGTGAAAGCAGGTTGGTCTGGGAAGCAATCGATTCGATAGCCTGGATAGCTGTTCCGATGTTCTCGATAGCTTGATTGGTCTCTTTAATCTTCTCTGCGATCTCATCCATTGCACTGACGGATTCATTGGATCCCCTGTAAACGGAATTCATGCAGTCGGAAGCATCATTATTGGCATTCTTGATCGTCTCGGATGCATCATGAAGAGTACTTACATTGTTATGAAGCACTTCGATGTTCTCTCCGAGTTCGGCAGCCTTTTCAGCCATATTCTGGGCATTTTCGGCAACACTCTGTGAGGTTTCGGCAACTTCATTGACAGCAATGTTGATCTGCGAAATGGATTCAACATTATTACCGGTCATCTCATCAACATCAACAATAGATCTGTTAAGACTATCGGCTGTATTCTTGACCGATGACATAGAACCGGAGAGTGCATCGCGAAGCTTATGGAACGAATTAAGAATTGTTCTTGTTTCTCTGATATGAGTATTGGTCTTGCAATCGGCAGATACATTACCGGTACTGAGTTCATCGAGAGACTTGGAGATCTCAACAAGAGGAACCGAAATAAGTCTTTCAACAAACAATGCAGTCACTGTGAAAACAATAAGACATGCAAGGCAGATAATATTGATCAGCTTTGTAGTGCTGTTAATACCGGAAAGGACATCAGATTCATCAGCCGTAAGAACGGCAATATAGTGTTCATCGGCTCCGACATAATATGCTGCATATTTGTTGGTACCCTTATATTCGTAAACAATGATATCGGGACCGGGATGAGCGCCTGCCTCAAGTTCGGCTACAAGCCCCTTTACAGCTGCATTTTCAACCGGCTGACCGATTTTCTCGGGATTGGGATGATGCAGCATCATACCGGTAGCATCAACAAAATAAACATACGCACTGTCAAGTCCGAGCTGCGTTACATTTGAAATCTTATCGGCAATATCATTTACATAGAATCCGCATCCGACATATCCTATCGGCTTACCGCCGTCATATATGGGAGCATACATTGACATGATGATCTGTCCCGATGCAGGGCTTGTGATAATACCTGTATTATAGATTCCGTCTTCCGCATTAAGCATCGCATTCTGCAATGCAACAAGTCCGTCTCCTTCTCTGAAATGTACACCGATAACGGAAGGTGAAGGATGAGTAAGTACACCTGATTCCCAATCTGCAAGATAAATGCCTTCCCATCCGTCAAGATCTGCATAGAAATCAAGGGTATACTGCTGTGCCTTTGCCTGGATCTCCGGATCATCGGGATTTTCCAGAGCTTCCTTTAAGATAGGCGCAGTCGAATATGCCTTAAGGATACCCTTGTTTGTATCAACCATCGTATCAAAAGAAGAACCTATATTATCTACAACCTGAACCATAGAATCATAGGTATAATCTTTTAATTCTTTTTCACTTTTTTTGATTGAAATGATACTGATAAGAAATGCAGAAACAATCAAAGGAATAAGAACAAACGCAAGTAGCGTAATCCTAAGCGTAAGCTTGGACCTTTTTTCAGAACTATTCATTTCCCCACCTCCGAAAAAACACTTTATATTTTTTCGGAACTGTCCGAAGGTTTCGAACAGTTCCGTAATAAAGTACTAATTCAGTTTATATTTATCAACAAGCTCATCGATTATCCTTACCAGATTACCGATCTCAGGTTTTGATAATTGAGCATCTGCTCCAAGTTGTTCACCCTTCTTCTTCATCTCTTCATTTACAAGAGATGAGAAGATTACAACCGGAATGTTCTTGGTCTTGTCATCCTGCTTGATAAGCTTGGTCAATCTGTGACCGTCCATCTCAGGCATCTCGATATCCGTGATAACAAGCTTTACATGCTCATCAAGAGTTCCGTCAGCCTTGCACTCGGCAATGACATCATATGCTTTCTGACCGTTCTCGGTATGAATGATCTTGTTATATCCTGCTGCGGTAAGCGAATCAACGATAAGCTTGTTAAGAAGAACAGAATCTTCGGCAATGAGAATGGGAACATCACTTCTGCTTCTTTCACCGAGTGACTCGATTTCAGAGATCTTAAGTCCGGTCTCGGGGTTTATATCGGAAATGATCTTCTCAAAATCAAGAATTATGATAAGCTTGCCTTCATTTTTGATGAAACCGGTAGAAACCGAAGCTTCTGCTGTTGAAATGGTTGAATCGGGTTTGATGATGTTTCTCCAGGAAACTCTGTGAATACCCTTTACAGCCTCGACGTGGAAAGCGATGTTGAGGTTATTGAAATTTGTGATGATAAACAGACCGCCGGGTTCCGACTGGCCTCTGCCGAGGCAGTTCTTAAGATCTATAGCCGTGATCATGGTCTCACGGGGCATAAATATACCTTCAATGCTTGGATGCGAATTGGGAACAGGAGTCACGGGCTGATATGAAATGATCTCCTTGATCTTCGCAACATTGATTCCATAGGAATATTCACCGAGTGTGAATTCCAGGACTTCGAGTTCGTTAGTACCACTGTCAAGCAAAATCTTAGTATCCATATATTATCCCCCTCCCACGAGGTCTGAATTTGTATTAAATATATCACAATCTGTCAGAAAATTAAACACAAAAAAATCATGCCGTACCCGATAAAGGATACGGCATGAAAGAATTCTGTAAATAAACGATATTATCTTCCTACAAGCTGAACTGCATATCCGTTAAAGCTTACTACGAAAGTAGCGGTTCCGGCTACTGCATCGATATCATCACATACCTGTACGGTGCCCTTTGCATCTACGGTGATGAGCTTATAATCGGTATAACCTGCGGGAACATTAAGGGTAACAACACCGTTCTTAGCATTGTAGTTGGCTGCGCCGTTCATCTCAAGATTATAGGTCTTGATTCCTCTGTATCCAAGAGGAGTGAATGCTGCGAAGGTATTCATGCACTGAGCACCCTGGGGAGCTTCAACGAATCTGGTGTTTGCAAGAGCCTGATAGGTGGGAGCAACTCCGGTTACAGAGCCTGAAGCACTGGGAAGTGCAGCAGGTGCATTGACCGCTACGGGAGCAGCACCGGTCTCAGCATAAAGAATTGAATAAGCGAAACCGTTGAAATTGATCTGAGCGGTAATGGTTGCGGGATTTGCATCAAGGTCATCATAAACTGCGATGACTCCGCCTTCTCCGATGGTAAGAATCTTATAGGTTCTGTTGGAAGCCTGGCATCCTTCGGGAATCTGTAAGCAGATAAGTCCGTTCTTATTGAGATAGTCAAGCTGGTAATTGAAGCTTATAGCTCCGTCACATGCAGGCATGTATCCTGCAGGAGTAAATGCCTTTACTACAGCCTTTGCAAGATCGCCGAGTTCATTGGAATAAGCATCAAGAGTATTGTTGCTCTGTCCGTTGTAAAGAACTGCGCTGGCTGACTTAACAACCTTGATTCCGCCATTAACACTCTGATTGTTCTCAACAGTGAAGTTAACGGTGTAAGAATAGCTGAGTTCGGGGCAGCTCATTACGAGTGAAACATAAGTCTTGTTATTCTTGCCGAAAGAGCTGGTATTTACATAGATAGGATCGGAAATGTTCTTTCTGGACTCATTGTACTGAAGAACAACTCGGCCGGTATCCATGTTAACGGCCTTCTCGGTAATGTTCCAGGTATAATTGTTGACCTGGGTTCCAAGGCTTCCGTTATTTCTTGCTACAACAAATGTCTGACCGTCGTATTCACACCATGTAGCGGTAAAACTTACCTGAGGCTCACCTGCAGCCTGAGCACTCATAGGAAAAATAAAAAGTGCTACTGCGAAGGCTGCGATAATTCCTGCAAGACCTTTTAAGATTGAATTTTTCATTAATTAATCCCTCCCTTTAGGATTTAAAAAACATCATTAATATTTTAACAATTCCACAGTGAAAGTCAACAAATTGACAGACTATTCGAGTTTAAGATTTTATTAAAAAAGAGCCTTTTAGGCTCTTTAAGAAACCTATTCCTTCAAAACCGAAACCAAACTCCATCTAGATCCAAGTTTAAGCTTGCTTAAACTTTTTTGCATTTCCAGGTAACAACAGGATAAGCCTTCGACCTATTAGTAAATGTCAGCTGAGAGCATTACTGCTCTTACACACCATTCCTATCTACCTCATACTCTCTAAGGGGTCTTATTACCTTGTGGTAGGGATATCTCATCTTGAGGGGGGCTTCACGCTTAGATGCCTTCAGCGTTTATCCCTGCCGGACTTGGCTACGCTGCCATGGGGTTGCTCCCCAACAGCTGCACCAGTGGTCCGTCCATCCCGGTCCTCTCGTACTAAGGACAGCTCCTCTCAAATATCCTCCGCCTGCGCCGGATAGGGACCGAACTGTCTCACGACGTTCTGAACCCAGCTCGCGTACCGCTTTAATGGGCGAACAG
>JNJD01000005.1 GCA_000702685.1 Lachnospiraceae bacterium AC2028 | reverse complement strand
TGATATGTACCCAGAATCCTGGACACATTGATTTATGATTTAGGCGGAACACATGGATGCTTCCCTGTACTTTACAGGGGGCATCCATTTTGTTTTTGCTTGGATTCTTTCGTTGTTGTAGTAGTATATATATTTTTCAACGGCCTTTTTGAACTCTCCAAAAGATTTGTATTCTTTCTCATAGCCATAGTACATCTCATTCTTTAACCTGCCAAAGAACGTTTCCATAATGCAGTTGTCATAGCAATTTCCTTTTCGCGACATGGACTGTGTTATGCCGTGCTTTTGGAGTTCAGTTCTGTAGTAAGCGTGTTGATATTGCCAGCCTTGATCTGAGTGGAGTATAAGTCCATTCAGATTAGGAAAACTGTCAAATGCCTTCTCAAGCATACGATGAATCTGCTCCAGATTTGGACTCATTGAAAGATCAAAAGATATAATCTCGTTAGTGTTCATATCAAGGATTGGAGAGATGTAGCACTTGCCCCAAGAAAAATTGAATTGAGATACATCAGTCGTCCACTTCTGTAATGGTGCAGTTGTACTGAAGTTCCTGTTGATTAGGTTATCGGCGACCTTTCCAACTTCACCCTTGTAAGAATGATATTTTTCCTTGGGCCGTTTGCCCATAAGACCGGCATCATGCATCAGGCGTTGTACTCTTTTATGATTAACCTCATAACCACGATTCAACAGCTCTCGGTGAACTCGGCGTACTCCATATCTTCGCCTGTTGAACACAAAAATATCATTGATCTCATGCATTATATCCTGATTTCTTTCTGCAACCACATCCGTCTTGTTTAGTTCAAAGTAGTATGTGGATTTGGACATTGGCATAGCCTTGAGCAAGTGTTTTAATTGGAATCCTTCTGCCCGGAGTTCTTTGATGATCGCTGCTTTTTCGCCTTGAGTCGCGCAGCTTCCTTTTCTTCTCTCAAGGCGATCTCTTTTTTTATTACTGCAATTTCCGCCTTCATGTATTCATTTTCAGCTCTTAATCGAACTAATTCTTCGTATTCCGATTCATTAGGTTTTGGAGGTTTTCTAGTGCCTATTTTTTTCATATCTGGATTGTTTGATTTACGACCTTTCTTTTTATCGATAAGTCCATTGTAACCGTAAATCTTGAATTTGCGAACCCATTGACGAAGAGCCCCAGTATCAATACCATTTCCATAAGCTATGGATTTAATTGAGTTGCCAGCCAAAACTTGATAAACCATAGACAATTTCTCTTCAGGCGTCCAAACCTTATTGAAATTATTGTGCCTTAGAGCATCCGGCCCACAGGCATCCTCAATTCTTACCCATTTTCGAACTGTCCCATGAAAGTTCTCTGCATTAATGCCATTAGGAGTATCGGGCCAAAGTCCTTGACGATACAATTCAACAGCTTTTCTTTTGTAATCATAACTGTAGCGCATAAAAAAATACCCTCCTTACTGGATGTCCAGTAAAGAGGGTACATATCA
>JNJD01000004.1 GCA_000702685.1 Lachnospiraceae bacterium AC2028 | reverse complement strand
ATCTTTCCCAGAATAGAGGTCAGGGCAGCAAAAACAGCGGAACCGATCGCGTAGGGCAGCCACGTGCGCTTTGTGTCCTTTGCTTCAGTTTTCTTCTTTTCGATCATCAGAAACACGCCTGCCGCAAGAAGTGCAGTACCGATCAGCTTGACCGCCAGATGTTCTGTCTCACTGAAAAGGATGATTGCGAGAAGCACTGTCAGAACCGTGCTGGATTTATCGACGGGTACGACCTTGTTCACATCGCCGACGGACAGGGCTTTAAAATAGCAGATCCACGAGGCTCCTGTCGCAAGGCCGGACAGAATTAAGAAGATGATAGATTTTGCCGATATTTCCGTGATCGTTCCGGCAGAGCCAACGATAAACACCATGATCCAGGCAAAAAGGAGTACAACGACCGTCCGCAGAGCAGTCGCCACGTCTGAATCAGTCTTTTTGATCCCGCATTTCGCAAGTATCGCCGTAAGTCCGGCAAAGAGCGCGGACAAAGCCGCCATGATCAGCCACATATCTTCCCCTTATTCATTGTCATATATTCTGGTAATTCTCGTCCATCAATTATCTCTAAGATAAATCCCGATTTGTCATCGTCTATAAAACTGGAAGATAATACTTTAATGTCAATTATATCAGAGATCCTACAAAAAGCCGACTTCCAAGCCACCATCAAGGCTTTTATTGCATTATTTATGGATTTTAATCGTCCTTGGCAAGCAGGGCATCTCAACTTTAACCAAAGGCATAAAAGCTCCTCTAATATTAACAGAGCCATCTTGCCTACATTCTTTTTTGCGCCGCCGGGCTTTCGTTATATCTTTTTACGTAAGCTCTGTAAAATGATGAGTAATCACCAAAGCCGCATTTTTCCGCCGTCTCCTTGGCTGACACCCCCTCATTTATCATCTCTCTGGCGGCGACAAGTCTTTTTGCCGTCACGTATTCCCAGGGTGATGCTCCGGTCGCCTGCTTAAATATCCGTCCTATCTGAGACTTGCTAAGATAGAATTTTTCGGAAAGCTTATCCGCCGACAAATCCTCAAAAATATGGCTGTTCACGTATTTAAGAATCTTCCGTGAAGTCCTGTTTCTAAGCCCTTTTTGTACGCTATCCTCTGACTTTTCGTCCCTGAATTCTTCACCCAGTCCTAAAAAAATCTCAAGTAAAACACGATTTGCAACAATACGCCTGTCGTAATCATCAATAAAATCTGAACAAAGCTGCTCAAACAAGCCCTCAAACTCAGGCCTTTCATACAGGTTGTTCTTTCCCAGTGACCTGTCAGTATATAAACGCATAAGTCTTCTTTCAGGGTCAATATCATCAAATAAACTGATAGGGAAATTAACCGCATAGCGCTCATAAATCCCGTTTTGGAGCAGTTTTGCCCTATGTACTTCACCGGGGCGCATAATAAGAAGACTGCCTCTTTTCATTTTGTATTCGGTACCTTCGACGAGATAATTTGCTTTTCCGTCAATAAAATAATAAATCTCGCACCGGTCGTGTATATGCATGCTATATCCGCTTCCATCAGCGCTTTCCTCACGAATATGCCGCGTATATATCCCATTCGCCTCATGTTCATAAAAATAGTCCATCTCATCCACCTTTTTGCCCCCCGGTGTCATTATGCGTGTATTTGCAATGTATCTGATATTTTTTGCAATTTTAATGCATTTTTCTTCACGTTAATATAAATGCATAAGAGTTGCAACCCCAATAATCTGATTCCCAAGGAGGATTACATGAGATACAAACTTGCGGCCTTTGCTGACGAGGCATCGTCAAACATCGATGAACAGATAAAGGCTATGAAAGAAAACGGAATAGAGTATTTGGAAATAAGGGGCGTCGATGGTGAAAACATCGCCGATATTTCCGCAGGCAAAGCAAGAGAAGTCAAAGCAAAGCTTGATGCAAACGGACTTTTCGTCTGGTCTCTCGGATCTCCTTTCGGAAAAATCGGAATCCTTGATGACTTTGAAAAACATCTTGATTCATTTAAGAGAAGCCTTGACATTTGCGAGATTCTCGGAGCCAAACATATACGAATCTTCAGTTTTTACGGGGCCGAAGGCCGCTACGACGCTGTTGCCAACAGACTTGAAAAATTTGTGGATGCCGCAAAGGGCTCAGGAATCATTCTTTGCCATGAAAATGAAAAGGGAATCTATGGAGATATAGCCTCGAGATGCCTTGAAATCCAGCAGAACTTTCCGGAAATAAAAGCGGTATTTGATCCGGCTAATTTTATTCAGTGCGGTCAAGACACCAAAGAAGCCTGGGACCTTCTTTCTCCCTTTATTGAATATATGCACATAAAAGACGCCCTGCCCGACGGTTCGGTAGTCCCCGCAGGTAAAGGAGTCGGAAACCTGCCCTATCTTTTGTCGCAATATAAAGGAGAAGTTCTGACCATCGAGCCGCATCTATCTGTTTTTGAGGGCCTTGCAAACCTCGAAGCAACGAGCAAGACAAAGCTCGGAAAATACTCATATCCCGATTCTAAAACGGCCTTCAAAGCCGCTGCTGACGCGTTAAAAGAATTAATCTTGTAAACTGGAGAGAAAAAAATGGATAAAATCAGGCTTGGAATAATCGGAGTCGGTAACATGGGTACCGGCCATTTAAAAAACATTTCAGACGGGCTTTGCCCGAGAATTGAGGTAACCGCGGTATCGGATCCGGTTTTGGAAAAACTGAAAAGAGCAAAGGATATCTACCCTTCGGTAGAATGCTTTGATGATACTGTAAAAATGCTTGACAGTGGCCTTATTGACGCTGCTCTCATAGCGGTACCTCACTATGATCATCCCACATTGGCAATGGAATGCTTTAAGCGAAAAATACATGTAATGACGGAAAAGCCGGCCGGTGTATATACCCGTCAAGTACGCGAAATGAATGATGCTGCCGCAGAAGCGGGAGTCGTTTTTGCAATTATGTTTAATCAGCGTTCCAATCCGATTTTTGCAAAAGCAAGGGAAATTGTAAAGAGTGGTCAGCTCGGAGAGCCCAAGCGATTAGTCTGGATAATCACCAATTGGTACAGAACGCAGAGTTACTACGATTCAGGTTCATGGAGAGCTACCTGGAACGGAGAAGGCGGCGGTGTGCTTTTAAATCAGGCGCCCCATAATCTCGACCTTTGGCAATGGATTTTTGGAATGCCAAAAAGGATCAGAGCCTTTTGCTCATTTGGAAAGTACCATCATGTTTCAATAGAAGACGATGTAACAATTTATGGAGAATACGAAAACGGGGCAACAGCAACCTTTATAACCACAACAGGCGAAGCTCCCGGAACCAATCGACTTGAAATATCCGGTGACAAAGGTAAACTTGTCCTCGAAAACGGCAAGCTTAAATGGACAAAGTTAAAAGTTCCCGAGCGGGAGTTCTGCTTCACAAGTAAAACCGGTTTTGCATGTCCCGAGACCGAATATGAAGAATTTACCGCTCCCGAGCCTGACGGTCACCCTATTCTTCTTAATAATTTTGCTGACGCTATTCTTGACGGCAAGCCTTTACTTGCTCCGGGTTACGAGGGGCTTAACTCGCTCTCTATTTCAAATGCTGCTTATGTATCTGCCTGGACGGATGACTGGGCAAGTATCCCCGTTAGCGAAGATGTCTTTGAAATGCATCTTAAATATCTTTGTGAAATCGAAAAAAAAGAATAGCTCTGAAGGTTGAAGCTCCCACTCCTGTCAAACCTTCAGAGCCTATTGAAAAGCTAAGAGAACGCTGGCGCGTCCGTTGGTAAAATGACCCCCCGGGACGGAGTTGCTGTGTCATTTTTTGACCACTACCTTCCGTCCCTCGGTGCTCTATCCCTGCAAGCGATGATTCTGGCGGAAGTAGGTGACTTTGCACGTTTCGATAATGCAGACAAGATTCTCGCTTATGCAGGATTATCACCATCAACATATCAATCCGGTCAGCTTGATTCATCACACTCGCACATGGAAAAACGTGGTTCTCGATATCTCAGGTATGCTCTTTTCAACGCCACAAAGTTCGTCTGCAAATGGGATGAATCCTTCGGCATCTATCTCGGAAGAAAGATATCCGAAGGAAAACACTACAATGTAGCCGTATCACATGCGGCAAAAAAGCTAATCCGGACCATCTATAGGATGGAACTAACCGGACAAGCTTACTCTCCGAGCTAATCAATCAGCTATACCTTTTCTGTTCGAGCATCCGATCGGATGCTCTGTTTGTCATGCAATTTTCAAGGAACTGATTGCTGGAAATAAGTCCCAGCCACTATGCAAATCGCATTTCTGCGTTTTGATCCAAATCTTAAGTTTTAGACTTATATTTCAAAATCCGCTTTAGCGGATAAGGATATAAATGAGATCAGGATTGCCGATATCAAAGAGTTCTTTGTTTACTGTAAGAAAGTTAATGGACATTCCTTCACGAGAAAGTATTGGAACGGGATAAAAAGAGTTGTGTCCGGAATAATAGGCTATTCCATGGAAAAGGGATGGACCGAATACAACGCAGCTCTCCAGGCTAAATTCGAGCCAAACGAATTCAAGCCACCAATCCATCACGATAAGAAGGAGCTTTTCTTCACGGAAAAAGAAACCGGAGAGATCATATCAGAATGTTTCAGGTTGGCAAGCGAAGATCCATTGTTCTACGGATTAATCTTATTATTTGCCATAGGCCTTAGAATCGGAGAACTGAATTCTCTTAAATGGCTTGATATCAATTGGGACTCGAAAGAGATTCATATTCAACGTGAATCAACAGACGGTGGCAGGACAATTAACAATCATACCAAAACACCTGCAGGTGACCGATTCATCCCGCTTAATAAGACAGCCCTAAAATGCCTTAAGGCTATAAAAGATCATAACCGGATTAGCGGTATCCCTGTAGAGGATAATGATTTCATCTTCCAATATCGTAAGAAGGGCGTGATCAAGTCCACCACACACCGTGCATTCGAATACAGACTGTATCATATGCAGCATGACCTCGGATACACGGTTATCAGATCCCTCCATGATGTCAGACGTACTTATGCTACGAATTGCTATAAGCACGGCATAGATCTTAAGACTCTGAGTGAATGGATGGGACATACAACCACAGAGCTGACCAAGGCATATATCAAAGATGGTAAAGTCGATGAAAAGCTCAAACGCCAGATAATCGAGCAAATATGCTGAGTGGTCCGGCGTGGTCCGGAGAATCTAACGCATAAGAAAAGCTCCGAAGCCCAGTATTCATGGGCATCGGAGCCATCTATAGGAAGCGTGCGCGAGAAGATTCGAACTCCCGACCTTTTGATCCGTAGTCAAACGCTCTATCCAGCTGAGCTACGCGCACATATTTCAATGCAACATTGGTATTTTATTACTTATAGTCCGTTATGTCAACAAATATCGTGTTTTCGGGGTGTTTCAAAAAAATCGGAAAAAATATGTAAAGGAAACTTGACATTGTTTTTTCATGATGATATATAATATGTAAAGTTAACTTTACATCAAAAAATGAAAGGAGTGATGCCGATTGAAAAACCGCGTTGAGGAACTGAGAAAAGAAAAAGGCCTGAGTCAGGAAGAATTTGCCAAAGCATTAAAAGTATCAAGACAGACCATCAGCTCGATAGAAAACGGCAAATACAATCCCTCACTTGATCTGGCATTCGATATCGCAGCTTTATTCGAAAAATCCATTGAGGAAATATTCATCTACGAAAGGAGTGATGATAAATGAAAAAGAATACCCTTATAACAGGAATCCTGCTGCTTCTGATAGGCGTTGCGGCTCTTGGGGCAGCTGTCATTTTTCAAAATTATATGAACGGATTATTTTACGGTCTCGGCGGCGCGGGATGTGCACTCGGAATAGGAAACATTATCAGTTACTTTTATTGGTCATCGGACAAGAATAAGAAGAGGTATGAAGAATTACTTGAGAATAAATCAATAGAAGTAAATGATGAACTGAATTCCAAAATACGTGACAGATCCGGACGGATAACCTGTAACATCGGATTTGCGGCTGCATGTATTACCGCCATACTTCTCGAGATACTCGAATGTCACGGATTAATATCCGGCTCGTATCTTACGGTGATGGTGCTCTGCGGATTCCTTGTTTTCCAGATCATCACTTACATCGTCGTTTTTTCATCCGTAAAAAAACAGTTCTGACGCAAACAAAAAAGGCTTTGCATACGCAAAGCCTTTTACATATTATACGATCATCAGCCGAGCTTCAGGACATCCTTAAGTGTGTGGATGACCTTCTCCTCTTCAAAGGGCTTGGTAACGAAATCATCAGCACCACGCTTAAGAGCATCAACCATCTTCTCTCTCTGTCCGGCAGCGGAGACCATGATTACCCTTGCTTCGGAATCATCCTTGCGGATAAGGCTGAGGGCCTCTATACCGTCCATCTTGGGCATTGTAATGTCCATGGTGACAGCATCAGGCTTGAACTCCTTATACTTAAGGAATGCCTCCTCCCCGTTTGTAGCTTCGCAGACAACCTCGAAATCATTCTTTTCGAGGATAGTTCTCATAAGCTTTCTGGAAGTTCTGGAATCATCAACTATCATTATCTTAGCAAGTGCCATACATCCACCTCTTATTTAACCTCAGCTACAGTAAAGTAAAAACGCTTATCACCAAGACTTACGGGAACCCTGCATACGGAGTAAAGCTTCATATCATCCGCGCACTTTCCGTAATTGGGAGGAGTTATCTCCAGGAACACACCTCTTCTCGAAAGAGATGAAACATAAAGACCGTTAGCACAGTTGAGAAGCTCGCCCGCAGCATCAAGAGAATCTTCATCGAGCTGTGTAAAATCCTCATGTGCAAATACCGAACAAAGTTCAAGCAGACCGCCGTTATCCTCGGAAAATCCATCGACAAGTCCTTCTTCCCAGATAAGAGCCTGATTGACCTGATCATTCTCAGGGAACACATCGACTATCTCAGCTTTACCGATATATGTATTTCTGTTGACGAGTCTGATAAGAGTTCTAATAACCGTACCGATGATCACCGAATACTTCTCACATTCCTCGGGAAGGAAGATAGGAACTATCTTATTAACATCACCGGTCTTGAAATCGGATAACTGTTCCTCGGTAAATCCGTTCTTCTCACGGAATTCCTCAAGAATGCCGTCCATCTCATCCATTTTGATAACATCATTATCAATGAGTGTCTGAACGAACAGAAGAAAAGGATTGCCCTGCTTTTTAAGCAGATACTCAACCTGTTCATCGGTAAGATATCCCTTGGCAACAGCAATGTCTCCGAATCTCTGATCCATTGCAGACTGAAGAATATTGACCTCGTTAGTCTGATCGAGAGTCATCATGCCTTCGGCAACAGCGATAGTACCCAACATTACTCTGGTATCATCCTGTTTTTTTATGAGCTCGCGAAGCATCTTCTCATCAATTCTTCCCGTATCAAGAAGAAAACTTCCAAGAATATACTCAACCATACTTTCGTCCTTTCAAAAAGGGATGAACACGTCTAATCCATTATATCAAAAAATCTTCATTAGAAAAAGAAAATAAAAAAGAGCCCATAAGACTCTTTTTCGCGACCCAGAACGGACTTGAACCGATGACCTCCGCCGTGACAGGGCGGCGCTCTAACCAACTGAGCCACTGGGCCTTATTAGGCAGATTATCTGCAAGTGGATCCTCGGGGACTCGAACCCAGGACCGACCGGTTATGAGCCGGTTGCTCTAACCAACTGAGCTAAGGATCCCTAAGAATAAGTGACTCCGACGGGAATTGAACCCGTGTTACCGCCGTGAAAGGGCGATGTCTTAACCGCTTGACCACGGAGCCATATAACCTCCCCGAGTAGGACTCGAACCTACGACACTTCGGTTAACAGCCGAATGCTCTACCGACTGAGCTATCGAGGAATA
>JNJD01000003.1 GCA_000702685.1 Lachnospiraceae bacterium AC2028 | reverse complement strand
CAGCCTTCTCGGCTAATAACCGGTACTGCAGAACATTAACCAAGTTAAATAGTTCACGCGCAAGAAGAGGAGACCGTAAGGTCTCCTCTTTTGATGTGATAAAATATGAGCTGTTTTCGCTATAGAAATCCGTTCAATATGCCGATATATATATGTATAATATACAGAGAACAGGTATTATACAACATTAAAACTAGATAGTTTGATATGCGAGAAATGTTATGAAAAAATACAATATCTGTAAGAATGGTGAATCGATTCGAATAGTGTTTATATACCAAGTGGCTTCTTTTTGGCCGTCTTGGGATTCGCTTTTGAGATTTTGTTTGAAAGACCCTAGATTCAATCCGGTAATTCTTCTCTTGCGAGAGCATGGAATTGAAAAACAACAGATGCAAACCGCAGAATCATTTATATTGTCTCTAGGATTACCTTATGAAGATTTTGATAAATTTAATTTAGATGCTTTTAATCCTCATTATGCTGTATATCAGACCCCATATGAAATGGGACATAGAGGAGGGAATATTGATTCTTGGAGTGCATGTTTAAGAAGAAAAGGTATAAAGATTGTATATATTCCTTATGGTATTGAGATTGCTGATACCGAAAGCGCTATGTTTGCTCATTTTGGGTCTACAGTGATTATGAATTCCTTCAGAGTATATACTATATCTGAAGAGATGAAAGATGAGTATATTAAGCATTGCTCTAATTCTAAAGCGGTAAGAGCTTTTGGATTGCCTAAATTTGATTCTCTATATAATTCTAATGGATTTACTCTCCCTGATTTAGTAATCAATAAAATTTCTAATCGTCCAATTGTTCTTTGGAAAGTTCATTTTCCGAAAACTATCAATGTAAATGGTGAAAATCACCAAGTTTCACCAGATTTAGATGAATACATCAAATTTGCGAATGATTTAAGTAAGTACAGTAATCTATTTTTCATATTCTGTCCTCACCCTAAATTTACTGCTGTAGGGGATGAACTTGCTAAAGAAAAAACGTTGGAACTGATTAGGATACTGATGGATAAGGAAAATGTATGGATAGATGAAACTGATGATTATAGACCGTCATTGCTATCTGCAGATGCAATAATGGTTGATCGAAGTTCGTTAATGGTAGAGGCTGCGGCGGTTGGCGTGCCGGTTCTATATTTAAGAAATCAAGAATACGAGGAACCATTAACAATGCCGATTAAAAGGCTGGTGAACTCATATTATCAGGGAGTGTCTGCAGATGATATGAATCGATTCATTGAGATGTTCCTAGAGGGGGCTGATGAAAAGAAAGAACTCAGAGAAACTTGTATTAAAAATGTGATTCCTTTTATTGACGGTAAATGTGGCCAAAGGATTGCTGAAGATTTACTGTCTTCTGTCAATGAAGAAGATGATATCCCGGTTTCTTATTCACTATATGGAGCACGTATTGTGATCTGGGGAACTGGGAATATATCAAGAAAGATGCAGTATTTACTATACTATGCTGAAAAACGTAATTTATTCAAAGTAATATCATATATTGATAGTGATGCAAATAAGTGGGGAACTATATTTCAAAATAAAATGGTTAATTCTCCACAGGATTTAGACTTATTAAACTATGACTATATTGTTGTTGCTACTGAAATATACTTTAACGAAATACTGTTGTCTTTGATGGAAAATGGAATTCCTTCAAAAAAGATAATTTGCTTTGATCGTTTCTTGATGGAATTAAAAGAATTATAAAATATACTTTTTGAAATGTAATAAATTAAGGATTGTGTATGCCTAAAAGAATTGCAATATATGTTTTTTATGATAAATATGGTGTAGTAGATGATTATGTTACATATTTTTTGAGCAGATTAAGAAATGTAACGGATTATTGCATATTTGTTTCGCAGATTGAACTTTGTGATGCGGAAAAACAAAAGGTTAATAAATATGCTGAAGAGATTATATGCCGAGAAAACATTGGCTTTGATGCTGGAGCTATAAAGGATGTTTTGATTAACTATGCCGATAAGGAAACAATCGCTTCGTATGATGAATTGGTTTTGGTGAATGATAGTATATATGGTCCATTTTATGACTTGAATAAGTGCTTTGAAAAAATGGAGAAATATGATTTTTGGGGCATGACTCGAAACGGTGGCTCTGGAACTGTGCCTTTTCATTTACAATCGTATTTTTTGGTTATAAATGAAAAAATGCTTCATAGTGAGGATTTTTATTCTTATTGGGAACAAATGGAATACTATGAATCATTTGAGGAAGTATTGCAGAACTATGAATTTGGCTTTACAAAGTACTTTTCTGAAAGGGGATATTCATGGAAATCATATGTAGACAGTAGTAAGTGGGAGGTGGGGACTCCTCGTTTCCCGATCAATCCATACTATCAGATATTAAATGAATCGCTACAGTATGAGCAATTTCCTTTCCTTAAAAGAAAACCCTTTTCATATTGTAATAATTTTCTAGCACTAGATAGATTTTCCAGATATAGCTTTAAGCTCGCTTTGAAATATATTGAAGATAAAAACTTATATCCAATGGAATTAGTGTGGAAAAACCTTATAAGAACTTATCCGGCAAATCAATTATTCTACAATTGTAATTTGAGATTCATTGTTGGCGATGAATGTGAATCAAATGATGAGAAATATGCGGTGATAATTAAAGGGCTTAGTCCGATTTTTGAAGAGCAGTTTAAAAGATGGTATTCTCCGATGTGTCAAAATGTGGATTTTTATTTTTTCTCTAAAGATCCGCAGGATAAATACCAAAAAAACTTTTTTTATGTGTCCGTAGATAAAATTGATTGGCATACAGTTTTCCAAAAATGGATACATGATCATAATAAATCATATAAATATCTTTGCTGTATAGATGGAGAAGTTTTTTCTGAGTCCAATGGTTTTTATTCGGATTTGGAATCAGTGTTCTTATCACGTTTTGAGAATTTGATTGCAAGTAGCGGTTATGCAAATGCGGTATGTCGAAAATTTGAGAGTAATAAGAATGTAGGAATGCTTTTTGCTCCTGATTTGCAAACCGGAACTACTTTTTCGAATTTTGGACAGTTGTCTGATGAACATAAAAGAGAACTGCAGTTGATTCACGATACACTTTTTTCTATGGTTCCGTATTCTGATAAGGATCGTTGTATTTCTCTTTCTGGTTCGTTTTGGATTGAAACATCGTTGCTTAACCGCATAAACGAAAAAATACAGAAATATGTCAACAAAATAGATGATGCAGTATATTGTCAGATGCTTGTTTTAGCTGTTCAAAGCCTAGGCAAATATACGGGAATAATTGAAAATCAGAATTGTTCTGAAAATGAAATAACAAATGTGAATTATTTACTTGACTCCGCCAAAGAGATAATTGCCAGAGCAGATTCGTTTAGCGATTCTGAAGCGTTTTTAAGAATCATTAAAGATGATATATCGGATAAGGTTAGAATAAACAGGTTTATATGTACTCATAGTGAAATATATATATATGGAGCTGGTAAAAAAGCTCGTGAATTGGGTGGAAGAATTCAAGATTACAAAGGCTTTGTTGTGACGAATAAGGAAGATAACCCAGATAATTTGATGGGAAAAAAAGTTGTCGAAATATCAAATCTCGAGATATGTCATAATACGGGGTTTGTAATTGCTGTGTCAGCTCGTTTTATAACAGATATCGAAAATAAACTAATCGAATTAGGCTGCGATAAAGATCAATATATTATCTGTTGATATATGAGGAGACCTTTCAAAGATTGATTGTTTGACTGCATACTGTTTTCTGCACTGATGAGGCATATGCAATGAAATTATTTGGGGTGTTGAAGGAATTTCTTCAGATAACATTTTTGAATGAAAGCGAAACTAGAAAGGTATGAAGCGAGGGATGCTTTGGTGCTTAGGAAAGAATACAAGGACTATTCTTGACGAAAATCTAATTGATAAAAAATCCATAGTTGCATACATAGATAATGATGAATCAAAATGGATAAATCATAGGGCATAATTGTTTTGAGGAGGAAAGAAGTGAAAATCATATCATTTACAATGGTTGGCAATGAACAGGAAATAATTGAATCTTTCATAAGATATAATATTCACTTTGTGGATAAAATGATCTTTGTTAGTTCTTGCTGTGTGGACAATACATTAACGATTATTCGCAAGATGATAGGCGAAGGCCTAAACATTTCTTTGTATGTTGAGAAAGACATATCTTTTGATCAAAGATATTTAGATAACAAATATTTAAAAAAGATAGCTAAAGAAGAAACCGCTGATTTGATTATACCTTTGGATTGCGATGAATTTATCTCGGGAAGATCAAATCCTAGACATATATTTGAAAACTTATCTCTTGATAAGATATATATTTTAAAATGGAAAAATTATGCAATGTTGAAGGAAGATAATTTTGATGAGCCTTTCATTCCTCGAAGATGTTGCACGTCTAAAAGAGATTTTAAAGGAAATCGAGAGGGGAAAGTGGTTATCCCTGCAAAGATGGTTTTTGAAAAACAAGTAAGCCTTCAAACTGGACATCATAGTGTGATATGTGAAGGTATGAAAACTATGGTTTTAGATGAATTATGGCTTGCGCATTATCCAGCTGTTAGTAAAGAACAATACCTACTTAGAATATATGAAAGTAGCATAAAATATATCACATGGCGAAAACGCGCGTTTGAAGATGGATTTCATATCTATAAGCAAATATCAGAAATTGAAAATGGTAGAGATGCATATGATATTGCAAATATGTATGGATATGACTCTGAGGATTTGGTATTTGAGAACGATCCACTTGACTTATCGTATCTTGAAGAAGACCAATTGACTATGAAATATAGTGAATTATCTCATATAGACGTATTTAAAAGTGTCCAGAAGATAGGCCAATTAATGGCAATTAAAGCGTATAACCTTGAAATTGACAGAGAGATTGATCCGAACAAGAAAACTATTTTGATTTTTGGGACAGGAGTCCAGGCAAAAAAATTATTGAACGGGCTTCCGGATGGATTGGTAAATATTCGAGCTTATATAGATTCTGATCCGATAAAAAAATATCGTATGTTTAATAAACGACTGATTATTCCAGTGTCGGATACAATATTCTTCTCGTACGATAAAATAATTATATCCAGTGGACAATACTATGATGAAATGAGAGATTTGCTTCTTGAGAATGGTATTGATGATGAACTTATTTGCTCACCGGCATATTTGTTTGATTTAATGTGAAGAGAATGAATGATATAAAAATTTCCGTAATAATTCCAATCTACAATATGGAATGGGCTTTATCTCAATGCATTGATTGTGTATTGAAACAAACGCTCGATGACATAGAACTTATATGCGTTGATAATGATTCAACAGATGGTTCTATGTCTGTTTTGAATAATTATGAAACAAAATATTCAAATATTAAAGTTTTCAGGGAGATGCGTAAAGGAGCTTCATATGCAAGAAATCTTGGAATAAGTAAATCACAGGGTGAATTTTTGTTTTTTCTAGACGCAGATGACCAGATATACGATGAGCGGACACTTGAAAAGCTGTATCGAGTTGCTAAACAAAATAATTTAGATATAGCTGGCGGACTTATGTACTATGTTAACGCTGATGGAGTTGCTGATGACAAAAAAAACAATGAGCAGTTGATTAAGCGTATTATCAAAACTGATAGCCAGATTGTTGATTATAGCGAATACCAATGGGATTATGGATATTATTGCTATATATATAAAAGAAGTTTTTTGATTTCAAATGATATTACGTTTCCAAATTACTTGAGACATCAAGATCCTCCGTTTTTTGTTAAGGCTATGTCGATAGCAGGTAAATTTGCATGTATCAATGAATATGTATATGCATATAAATATAATTATAAACCAATCAGACTAAACGAAAAATCGTCCATGGATGTTGTTTGCGCAACCATAGATGTTTTGACATGTGCATATGAGAATGGATATTTTAGATTGGCGAATGTTTGCATAGAGCATTTTAATGAGGCATATAGTAATCAGTTGCTCCTAAATCTTTCTGTTCCGTTATTGACTAAAATTCTTGAACTTCAAAAGAAAACTGAACAATATGATATGCCGGAATTGAAAGTGTTGAATGATATATTTTCTTTAAAAAGCCAGAATGATGATAAGAATGCAAAATTGGATGAACTCTTAGAACGAGTTAAACATCAAGGGCTTTTGATGGAAGAGCAACATAAAACTCTGGCGTGGCAGAGCGGAGTGATTGATCAAAGGAATAAAACTATAAGCAAACAAAATGAAATTATAAAATATAAACTGTGGCCATATCCAATAGAGTTGTTTGAAAAGGGGGATCAAATAATTATATATGGTGCTGGTGATGTGGGGAAGGATCTATATTTTCAGGCGATATCATTAGGATATAACGATGTGGTCCTTACAGACAGTAAATACCTGGAAAAAGGATTAAAATCTCCGAAAAGCGTTTTGGTTAAAAAAAATTGCAAGGTGTTAATTGCTACTGTTACTGAAAAGATTAATGATAGTATAACGACAAGCTTATTGGGTATGAACATTCCAGGAGAAAACATTATCTCATACATTGATTGGCTCGAATCAAAGAAATTGTGAAGTTTTATGGAGATAAAGAATTGAAAAGATATATATATGGCGCTGGGAAATATGGACATTTATTATATGATATCCTATCCAACTATGAGATTGAAATATCTGGATTTGTGGTATCGTTTAACGATGATCTGAAACTGGATTCGAAGACGATGCTGATAGATGATTGCTCATATGAAGATACGGATGTGATATATATTGCCGTTAAAGATGAAAAAGAACGCAGAATTATCAGAAAAAATCTGAATATTAAGGGCCTAAGAAATGATCAAATAATAGATTTCGGTAGCTTTATCAAACAAAATGATTATGAAAAGATTTATTCGAAATATTGTTTGTTGTGTGGAAGCCGAATAAAAGATTTTGAAGAAGGCGGATGGACGGATTCTCCTTTGTTCTATGAAAAACATATTATTGGTGGTGGAAAAAGATCAAATTGTATATGCCCAGTATGCAAATGTAATGATAGAATGCGCTGGGTTTATTACACGATTTGTAAACATACTGATATGCTAAAAGAAAAGTGCCGCGTTCTATATTTTGCGCCTGAGAAACAAATAGTGGATACACTTTTTCTTGAAGAAAAAGGGATGGTATTCTACGGAGCTGATATCTCAAGTAGGCGTGGTAATATACAAGTTGATATGACAAACATATGTTTTAAAAATGATTATTTTGATTATGTGGTGGCCAACCATGTCTTGGAACATATTCAAGATGAAACAGCGGCACTCAGAGAGGTCTATCGAGTGCTTTCTCCCGGAGGGAAATTTATTTTTTCATTTCCAATTTGTACTGATTGTGAAACTTTTGATGATGAATCTATTGTTTCAAAGGAAGACAGACTTAGATTTTATGGTCAAGAAGATCATGTAAGGCTTTATGGGACGGATTACTTAAAACGAATAGAATCAGTCTGCGACTTAAAGATACAATGCTTTTCGCCTCAAGATGATTTGCCGCACGAGAAAATCTTGGAGTATGGATTCATTAAAGATGATATTGTTATGATTGGAAGAAAGTAGAGCGAATGGGGAGATGAATAAATTTGATAGAATGGTAGTATCCCTTGGATCTTGCTGTAATTTGAAGTGTGAGGGATGTAATAATCTAATGCCGTTATTTTCCAAACATATTGTTTTTCCTGCTGAACAAATCATTGAGTGCATGACTAAAATTCTAATTATTTGTCCCTATATATCGACGATTGAACTGATTGGGGGAGAACCGTTTTTATTCGCTGGATTAACGAATATAATTGATTACCTTATCTGTAAAAACGAAATCAAAAATATAGAAATAACTACAAATGGAACAATAATACCTAGAGATGAATTGCTATCACATTTACGAAATGAGAAAGTGATTGTTAGAATAAGCGATTACGGCACTATTTCTCATAAAAGCGAATTGATAGATTTGCTGTCTGAAAATGATATTAGATACGACGAGCTAAATACGTATAGTTGGATAGATTCTGGCGGGATTGATAGTAGAAATAGATCCAAAGATGAATTGATGAAACAGTATAAAAAATGTAATGTTGCGATGAAGTGTAAAACTATGATGGGAGATAGGGTTTTCGCCTGCGCCAGAGCCGCCAGTTTGTATTATTTGAAGCGCTTGGATGATGCTTATTGTTTGAAGGTTGATGAAATGATGGATGAGAAAAGTATAGAAGACTTTTATGATAATATTGCCTATAAGTCATGTGATTTTTGCGATATCAATACTTTCAATGCCAAACAAATACCACCAGCAATACAAATAATGTAAAAAACTATGTTGAAATATTGCAATAACGAGAGACAATTGGTTGAGTTGGTTTCTTTATACAAAAATGTTTACATTTTTGGAATGGGAGAAACTGCACAGATTATATCCAGAAGATTGAAAAACTATGGAGTTGCATTTGCAGGTTTCTGTATAAACAATATTGCACCTGATTTATCTGTTGACGTTTATGCTTTAGATGATGTTATCACCTCTGAAAATTCATTTTTCATCATAGCAGGAGAAAAGCAAATACAAGATGAAATAATTGCATATTTTTTAAAACTAAATATCTCCGCCTATGTAGTTGTTTCTGATAAACTGATTCGAGTTATGAATCGGGCTGATAAGAAGTTGATAAAATTTCAAACTCACCTGGTTGACCATTGTAATTTGAATTGCCGTGGTTGTTACCATTTCTCTCCTCTTTCAAAAGAGAAATATGTAGAGTTGGATGAGTTTGCTAAAGATTTTTCAAGATTATCCGATCTGTTTGATGGGAAAGCAGAGGAGATATGGCTTTTGGGGGGTGAACCTTTGCTTCATCCAGAAATCAACGAATGTTTGGAAATTGCGAGAAATTCTTTTCCGGTTGGACTAATCAAGGTTCTTACAAATGGGTTGCTCCTTAATGTAATTGGTGAAGATTTTTATGATTCTTTAAGCGAAAATGATGTTCAATTGTGGGTGACAAAATACCCGGTTGAATTTGATTATGAAAAGGCTGAAAGAAGAGCTCTTCAACATCATATTTCCATTAAATATTTTAATAAAGAACCTGTTAGGGAGTTGGGCCATCAACCACTTGATTTAAATGGCAAGAGAAATAGTGTATCAAATTTTTATAACTGCTATAGATCTGATGAGTGTGTTGATCTTAAACATGGGAAATTGTTTTCTTGTTTTATTCCGGCTGAAATAGGCCCGTTTAATGACTATTTTAACACTAATTTGTTTGCTTCTGATAATGATGGGATAGATATATATAGTGTGCAGGACGCAGATGATTTGCTTTCGAGATTAGAGAAACCAATTTCTTTTTGCAGGTATTGTAATAGAAATGATGTGGCTGTTTCAGGCAGATTTCCGTGGTGTAGAAGTGAATATAATATATTAGAGTGGACGGAGTGACATATGGATATTCGATGTATTTTTTCTGCTGGAAGTAAAGCTCTAATGTTTTCACAATCAAATAAAGCGTTGATTGAATGGAAAGGCGAGGACGAATTTGAAATCATAACTTATCTAAAAATGGTAAATTATGTTTCAAATATTGCTGCTTTTGAAAATGTAATAGTTATATCCAGTATGAATGGAAGGTGTTTGTATGCTCTTACAAAAGACTCATATGGTAAAAATGTTATAGATAAAATTGAAGAGAAATTATTTGCGGATTCATTTAAAGTTAGAAGTTATGCGTTTGAAAATGAATTATTATGTTTTTTGGATGATGATTTAAGCAAAGTATATAGTTTTGACGTTCAAGAACATACACTTAGGAAGATAAATATTGATGAACGATTATGCGTTAAATGTTCTCCTTATTGGAATTCCAGTGGATCAATTATTTATTTTATAGATGAGAATAATCGAATCCTACATTATGATATACGAAGTAATGTGATTGCATCCATTATAATCGGAAAAGATGATAAAGCATATTCCTCGTGCTTATTTGACGGAGAGAATTTATGGCTTACACATAAGTCTGGATCAGAAATAATTAAGTGTGATTCAAAAGGCAATATTTTAGAAACACTTTTACCATTTTGTTCGAGTGATAAAGATTTGTATAGTAATTTGGTGGATTGTGGAGAAAGTGTTGTTGTTCTTCCTAGATTTGGGGATAATATTGTATATATAGATAAAACAACTATGCAGATGTCAACTTTATGTTTGACAGAACTAGGTGTGGATAGTAATCCTGATAGAAGAAACTGGGCAAAAATACTTACCTGCATAGAGAAGGATAATACTATATTGTTTCCTGGAAATGGTTTTGAAAAGATTTTTTGCACAGATAGATTTGGGCAAATTTTAAAAATATATGATGATTCGATATTTGATAAGGCAAAAATGAAAAACGACTTAGAGAATAATTCGATTGTCTATGAAAGAAGTGATATTGGATTAAAAGAATACTTGTCTGTATTGCGTTAGGACAATATTGAATGAGATGATTGATGGATTGATTTAATAGGAGCAGATATGATAATTACTAAAACACCGTTTCGTATAAGTTTCTGTGGTGGCGGAAGCGATATTCAAGATTTCTATAGAGAGTATGGGGGATGCGTGCTCAGTACATCTATTAATCGATATATGTATATTTCGATACATCCGTTTTTTGAAGAAGGAAAAACCGCTCTTAAGTACTCACAAACCGAAATAGTAAATGATTTGGATGATATTCAGCATTCTATATATAAAAGAGTTCTTAAGGATATGGATGTAAAGGGAGTTGAAATAACCAGCACTGCGGACGTGCCTAGTGGGACGGGCTTGGGTTCATCAAGTTCATTTACTGTAGGCCTATTGCATTCTTTATATTGTTATAAGGGTAAATATGTTTCAAAAAGTAAAATCGCTGAGGAAGCGTGTGATATTGAGATAAATCGTCTTGGAAATCCTATTGGCAAACAAGATCAGTATGCTGCTGCTTTTGGCGGATTGAATTTTATATCTTTTAGAAAAGACGATACAGTAACTGTTGAACCGATTATTGTAGAACAAGATACATTGAGCGAATTACAGGATAATATTGTGGTTTACTATACGGGGCTTACACATGATGCTAACAAGATTCTTGCAGAACAAAAGAAGAATATTAAACAAACGGATAAAACAAATAATCTGATTTATATGTGCGATTTAGCACGGTCCATGAAATCTTCCCTAGAGAACAATGATCTTTCTGATTTTGGAAGAATATTAGATGAGGGATGGAAAAAGAAGAAAGAACTTGCCAGCGGAATTGCTGATTCGAGAATTGATGCTATGTATGAAACCGCTATAGCTAACGGTGCATCTGGAGGCAAGTTGCTTGGAGCTGGTGGAGGCGGATTTCTTTTGTTTTATTGTGAGAAGTATAAGCAAAAGCGAATGGAAGAGGCACTTGGTTTGAAACGATTTCCTGTGAAATTTGAACATGATGGTACTAGCGTGGTTTATATAGGCGATAAGTACTGGGACTAATGGAGGGAATTAAATTGAAAACAATGGTCGTTGGTGGAGCGGGATTCATTGGTACACATTTATGTGAAGCTTTATTAAATAATGGATATGATGTTATATGTGTAGATAATTTTTCATTAGGTGATTCTGATCATGTGAATCATCTTATTAAAAATGCTGGATTTACTTTAATTGAAGCAGATGCTTCAGATAAAACGGAATTAGATAAAGTCTTTGCTGATTATACTCCTGAGTATGTTTTTCACCTTGCTGCAAATTCCGATATTCAGGCCAGTGCAGGTAATCCGGAAGTGGAGTATAAGAATACATATTCGACTACATTCCAAATATTGGATTGTATGAGACGGTATGGAGTTAAGAAACTGTTCTTTTCGTCAACATCTGCTGTGTACGGGGATAAAAGAGATGAAGTGTTGGATGAAAATACTTCTAATTTATCTCCGATTTCGTATTATGGAGCCGCTAAACTGGGTAGTGAAGCTTTGATAAGTGCATTTACTTATATGAATGATTTATCTTCACTGGTATTTAGATTCCCTAATGTTATTGGCCCTGGGCTTACCCATGGAGTTGTTTTTGATTTTATGAATAGACTTGCTATAGAACCGGGAAAACTCCGTATTCTAGGTGATGGGCGGCAAACTAAGCCATATATTTATGTAACAGACCTTGTTGAGGCTATTATACAATTTATGGATGCTGATAAGGGCGTGACATTGTATAATATCGGGGTTGATGGAGCTACAAGTGTCACATCTATTGCGGATATAGTTGCAGAAGAAATGGGCCTTAAAGATGTAAAGTATGAGTATACCGGCGGAGAAGGCGGATGGAAAGGGGATGTCCCTCGCTTTAAATATTGTATTGACAAGGTACACAAAGCCGGTTGGAGTGCTAAATATACCTCGGATGAGGCGGTCAGAATGACAGTTCGCGCAAATTTGGGAGGTAGCGTACGTGAGTAAGATAACTGCAGTAATTCAAGCCGGTGGACTTGGAACTCGTATGAGAGAACTTACTCAGGATCTTATTCCTAAGCCGATGCTTGAGATGAACGGAAAGCCGTTACTTAGCTGGCAAATAGAGAACTTATCCAGATATGGCATTGAAGACTTTGTGTTAATAGTGGGGCATCTCGGTGATAAGATCAAAGATTATTACCGGGATGGAGAGAGCCTTGGCGTTAAAATTGCGTATATAGACGAAAACGAACCGCTCGGATCAGGCGGTTCGCTATTCTATTTGAGAAATTTTCCATCAGATATATATTTGCTTATATATGGTGATGTTATGTTTGATGTTGATATATCCAGATGGATAAATTTTCATGAATCAAAAAACTCAATGGTTACACCTGCATGCCATCCCAATTCTCATCCGTATGATTCCGATATTGTTTTGACTGATTCTGATTCCAAGATAACAGGTTTTTTATGGAAAAAGGATAAAAGAGATAAGTGGTTCCCCAATATGGGAAATTCGGGATTATTTGTCTTTGATAAGGCTGTTCTGGATGAGATAAGCACACCTGTCAAATGCGATTGGGAAAAAGATGTGATCTCCAAACTGGTAAATCAGGGTAAAGTGTATTCATACAAAACTACGGAATACATTAAAGATACCGGAACTCCTGAGAGATTTGAAATAGCAAAAAAAGAACAGCTTGATGGTATTTGGGAAAAACGCAATCTTTCCAAAAAACAAAAATGCGTTTTTCTTGACCGTGATGGCACTGTGAATAAGTATAATGGTTTGATAAGTGAACCGGAACAACTGGTTTTGGAAGACGGAGTGACCGAAGCAATAAAAAAATTGAACGAATCTGGCTATCTTGCCATCGTAGTAACCAATCAGCCTGTGGTTGCAAGAGGGATGTGTAATGAGGAAGATGTGAGATTGATTCATTGGAAGATAGAGACACTATTGGGACAAGAAGGTGCGTATTTAGACGATATTATATATTGCCCTCATCATCCTGATAAAGGTTATCCGGAGGAAAATCCTCTTTATAAAATTGTATGTTCTTGCAGAAAGCCTAAAATAGGCATGATAAATACAATGACTGAAAAGTATAATATTGACCTTGCTGCCTCATATATGGTGGGTGATACAACTGTTGACATCCAAACGGGAATTAATGCCGGCACTAAGACGATACTATTACAATCCGGTGAGGGTGGATCTGATGGAAAATATGATGTCAAACCTGACTATGAAGCAAGGAATCTTTTGGATGCGGTAAGAATAATTTTGGAGGGGAACGGTAATGACTGATTATACGAAAGATATCAGAACCTATCTTGAAGAGGAATGCAGAGTAATAAAAAGCTTGGATGAAAATGAAATTAGTATCGTAATGAATGTACTTGAGGAGACCAGACTATCCGGGAATAGAGTTTTTATCTGCGGAAATGGTGGAAGTGCTGCGACTGCATCTCACTTCACTTGCGATTTTAATAAAGGTATAAGTTATAGTCAAAAAGTTAAATATAATTTTGAATGCCTTAATGATAATGTTCCGATGATGATGGCAATAGCAAATGATATAAGTTATGAGGATATTTTTTCAGAACCTTTAAAAAATAAAATGCACAAGGAAGATGTATTGCTGGCAATTTCCGGAAGCGGTAATTCTGCCAACGTAGTAAAGGCAGTAGAATATGCTAAGGAAATTGGCGCAACAACGATAGGATTGGTTGGCTATGACGGAGGAAAAGTCAAAGAGTTAGTCGATCATTGTATTCATGTAAAAATTGATAATATGCAGATTGTAGAAGATGTTCATATGATCATGGATCATGTTATGATGTTTGTTTTGTCAGGAATGAAGGGCGCGAATGGATGATTGAATATCGGTTGGACAAATACAGACCGTATGTGGATGGCGAGAAACTTCAAGTGGCATTCTTGTTTCAAGCCGGAACAGTTTGGCCATCATGGGAAAGCGTATATGATGCTTTTGTAAATGATGAACGTTTTGATGTTAGGCTTATACTGCTGACACAAACTACCGTAGAAACATCCCACAATAAAGGTGCAGAAGATTATTTAAGGAATATTGGGCTGAATTACGAACTTGCTGAGGATATAAACTTTGATGAGTATATTCCACATGCCGTGTTTGTTCAGTTTCCTTATGATGCGGCTTTTCATGCACCTGATATGCTGTCAATTCGTTTTAGAAACAGGGGGACGAGGGTAATATATATACCTTACGGAATAGAAATATCCGATACTCCTATGGCTCGAAAAGATCATTTTAACAGCAGAGTGATAGAAAATTCATGGAGAATATATGTATCCGGAGAAGGTATTAAAGCGGAATATGACAAATTCTGTAGAAATAGGGATGCTGTAAGGGTTACAGGCTCTCCGAAATTTGATTGTGTTAGGAATAAAGAAAAGTATCATTTGCCGGAATGCATTAGAAAAGAGGCCGGCAACAGGAAAATTATTATATGGAAATTACATTTTCCTAAGGTGAACATTATAGATGGTGTTAGATGTATGATTACACCATACCTTAAAGAGTATAAATTGTTTACAGAACAATTATCGAATTATAAGGAATACTTTTTTATAGTTTTACCTCATCCGAAAATGATTGGAAAAATGGTGGCATCAGATATTCAAGGGGATGATCAGCTGGTTGAAGAGTCCTTTGAATTGATGAGGCTCTTAAATGATAATGAAAATGTATATATAGATACAACTCCTGATTACCGATATTCGTTATATAATGCTTCAGCCATTATAATGGATAGAAGTGGATTGATGTTGGAAGCTGCTATGTTAAACGTTCCATTGCTCCTTATGGAAAATAGTGATTATAAAGAAGCATATACTCACCCTGTTGATGAGATTATGAATACTGTTAATAAAGGGACCACATGTAGTGATATGTGCGCGTTCCTCGATGGTTTGTCACGGAATAATGGTTATTCAAACACAGATACGAATGATGTATTCAACAACTGGTTTCCTTTAAGTGATGGATTATCCGGAAAAAGAATTCGGGATGATGTTTTCGCTTCTATTAGATGTGAGCACAATAAATCTGTTCCCCAGATTGTTGTGTATGGAACCGGTGAAATATCGTCATATTATTTTAAAGAGCAAAACTGGTCTGATACCAGTAGGTTTGAAATTATTGGAATATCTGACTCGGATTCATCTAAGTGGGGCAGGGATTATTATGGTCATAAGGTTATTCCTCCTGAAGAAATATACAACTTGCCTTTTGACTATGTAGTAATAATGACAGAGGCACATTTTTATGAAATCCAGGAAAACTTGATATATCAATATTTCCTGGATGACAGAAAAATTCTGAGACTTGATGAATTTGTGACTATCATACTTGATAATATTACTTGATTGCATAATGTGAAAATGGGTGTGGAAGGATTACACAACAGATCAAATTCACCTATGTGTTTATATGGCCTTGGCGTCGGGACGGAACGTTATATTGTTGAAAACTCGTCTCGTTTGAATATAGTTGGCCTTTTAGATGGTTTTCGCACAGAAGGTGAGATGTATGGACACCCTATCATTACACTTGATGGTGCCCTTGAAAAGAATGTATCAACCATAATTGTTGTTGCCCGTCCCGGATCTTGCAAGGCTATAGTCAAAAGAATTGGACAATTTTGCAAAGATAATAATATATCTCTATTGGATGTAAACGGGAATGATCTGCTGACCAACAATAAGGTTAATTATACTTTTGATGGAACACAAGGATATAAAAAGCGTGAATTGTTGGACAGGATCAAAGAATATGAAGTCATAAGCTTTGATCTATTTGATACTCTTGTTGCCAGAACGGTTTCTTCGTATACCGATGTATTTGAACTGCTAAATCTTGAATTGTTAAAAAAATCAATTAATATCCATGATTTCACTTTATTACGTCTTCAATCCGAAAAAGAATTATCGAAATCTTATTCACCAAATCTTCAACAGATTTATGATGATTTATTGATCAAATCCAAAACCGATAGTATTTCTTCTGAAGAACTTTCCGGGATGGAATGGATTATTGATTATTCCACTATGATTCCCCGCTCGGAAATGTGTGAACTTGTGAATGAAATCATTTCAGCCGGCAAGAAAGTTGTCATCACAACAGATTGCTACTATTCTTATGATCAGGTTAATAAAATTCTTGATAAAGCTGGTCTGGGAAAAGTGGATAAAGTACTGGTTTCATGTGAGCAGGAAACCGGCAAAGTGCAAAAGTTGTATGACAAGTTGATTGAATCGTATCCAAATTCTAAGATTCTGCATATAGGTGATGACCTTTATTCCGATGTAGAAAAAGCCGGTGAACACAGTATAGATTCTTTTCATATTTATAGCGGATCTGAACTATTGGATCTGCTTGGCGGAATGGGAATTGAAAGTGAGGTCTTTTCGTTAACTGATAGGATCAAAATGGGTATGTTTGTGTCCTGCATATTTAACAGTCCCTTTCAATTTGAATCTGATGATACATATCCGTATGTAAAGAACTCATATGATTTGGGATATGCAATGTGTGCTCCCGTGATATCTGACTTTGTTTATTGGTTGAATAAACAATCTTCGAATCAAAATTATAAACAGATCCTGTTTTGCTCAAGAGATGGATATTTGCCAAAGCGGTTATTTGATACAATATCCGCGGATGTGAAGTCATACTATTTCTTATCTTCCAGAACCGCTGCCATCCGCTCAGGAATGGAAGATGAGCATGATATAGAATATGTTGATAATATGAAGTACTTTGGCTTGGAGAATGAAGAACTCAAATGCCGTTTTGGCATTGAACATACCGGCGATAAAGGCTTTGACAGAAAGAAAGAGATTTTATCAAGATCGGCCGAATTGCGCCAAAACTATAGAAAATATATAGGAAAATTTGATTTTGATGATGATAAAATCGGATTGTTTGATTTTGTGGCCAAAGGTACTTCCCAGTTATTTCTTCAAAAGCTATTTACACAACATATAAAGGGATTCTATTTCCTTCAGCTTGAACCTGATTTTATGTCGGACAAAAGCCTGGAGATTGAACCTCTTTATTCTGATGAAGAAAAGAATGCCAGTTCAATCTATGAGAATTATTATATTTTGGAAACAATACTTACGGCTCCTCATTCTCAAGTGCTTGAATTTGATGATGCCGGGAATCCTGTATATGCGGAAGAAACCAGAAATACCAGAGATCTGAATACGATTGAAAACGTTCAAAAGGGAATAATTGATTACTTTACTGAATTGGCGACAATTATCCCCGTGGATTGTTATGAAGTAAACAAGAAACTGGATGAGGTCATATTATCTTTGATCAATAGGATAAGAATAACCGACGAGGATTTTATGTCTTTGACAGTGGAAGATCCTTTTTTTGGCAGAATGACGCCTATAAGGGATTTAATTGGATAGTCCTTGACACTTTACGCAAATAAAGCGATAAAGCCTTTGTAAACAAATTGTAAATTTGAAAAAAAGCCTTAACTTTTTCCGGAACAGTCCGATATAATGATTGTAAGGCAACAGGAAAGCTCGGGTGAGCGC
>JNJD01000002.1 GCA_000702685.1 Lachnospiraceae bacterium AC2028 | reverse complement strand
CCGTTCGACTTGCATGTGTTAAGCACGCCGCCAGCGTTCATCCTGAGCCAGGATCAAACTCTCAATTATAGTTTAATCTCAGCCAGATAAATCGAGTTAATCGCGTTAACGATTTACTCACTGGCATATCCATTCATTACTGAATAGGTTTGTTTGTTCTCTGAATATTTCTATCCCGGTTTCGAGTCCCGGGGATGTATTTCTACATCTTTTAATAGGAATTTTTCAGGGATGCATTAGTATTGAATTATCAAGGAACTATCGAGTTAATCGCGTAGCGATTTACTCCTGTACTGCTTTTCAAAGCGACAGCTTTATTAAGATATCACAGGGCATTTTCAAAGTCAACACAAATTTAAAAAAATTTTGTAAACTTTTGTACTCCACAAATCCTTGAATTTACGGGCTTTGCAGACCACTATATCTTGCACTGTCACATCGTCTTTCCGAAGCCTTCATTAAAGGAAGAAAAAAGAATCCTCATGATGAGAATTCTTTTTCATCTTGTGCATTTCGAAAAGAACGGAGAAGGAGGGATTTGAACCCTCGCGCCGGTTGCCCGACCTACACCCTTAGCAGGGGCGCCTCTTCGGCCTCTTGAGTACTTCTCCTTAGGCCCGAATGCCTCTACCAATTTAGAACCGGTAGTCAATATAAACGTCCGAAGACGCAAAACATATTGTAGCCACTAAAGGCCCGCTTTGTCAACACTAATTAGTCATATCAGTATTTTCCGTAGAAGATTCCCGCAATGGGTGAATCTTCGGAAAGAATGATTGTGTCGTCACCGTTTGCCATACTTGCCCTGAGTGCATCGAGAGCTCTTACGTAGGAGTAGAAATCCGCCTTGCTCTCATCCGAGTATGCGTCGGAAAGGATCCTCATGTATTCCGCTTCGCCCTCAGCCCTTATAGCTTCTGCCTGAGCCTGCGCGTTGGAGATGGTGATGGAAACCTCCCTGTCGGTGGTGTTCATTATGATCTGGGCCTGTGCGTTACCTTCTGCGGTGTACTGTGCGGCGATGTTCTCTCTTTCGGAGATCATTCTGGTATATACAGCCTGCTTGTTGTCATCGGGAAGATCAAGCTTCTTGACATCAACGGTGATGATCTCGATTCCGTACTGTGATTCAACGCTGTTGATCTGTGCCATGATCTCTTCGGTCAGTGAAGTGATCTCAACCACCGCAACTTCATCGTCAACGGTTATGTCTCTTGAAACGACATCACTGTCACTTTCTGCAACGGTTACGGTCATCTTGCCGTCGCGGCTGAGGATGACTGCATCCTGAGTCATATTGGATATGGTGTTCTTGGTAGCGTTATAAACGATGTTATCGATACGGTTCTCCGCGTTCATTACGGAACCGCTGAGCGTCTGCGCGAACTTGAGCGGGTCGGTAACACGCCAGAGTACGTAGCTGTCTACGATCATCGTCTTTTTATCGGAAGTGATAACGTCGGATGCGGGAAGGTCGTAGATAAGGATCTGATCGGGAACAACATCCACGGTCTCGATGAAAGGGATCTTGAATGAGATGCCCGGATTGGAGATGACTCTTTCTACCTTACCGAATCTTCTTACCAGCTTGAACTGGTTATCATATGTAATGATCATGCAGGATCTTACGAGTATAAGTGCGAAGATGACTGCTGCGAAGATCACCCAGCCTTTGTAGGATCTTTTTTCTTTTTTACCTGCGGCTTTACTCCTCGTGTTCTTCTTGGGATTGCCGTTTGAATCAAAGCTTTCGAATTGTGCCATTTTACATTCCCTCTTTATCAATCATCAGTTAAGGTCACGGTACCGGGCGTTGCCTGATACTCAAAGAAGCTGTCGAGCGGAAGCATTGTCTGTGTGCTTCCGTCGGAACTCTGGATGACAACCTTGAGTCCGGGAAGAACGTCTTCCATTGTCTCGTAGAACATTCTTCTCCTCGTAACCTCGGGATAATTTATGTATTCCTCATAGAGGGCGTTGAATCTTGCTACCTGTCCGTTTGCTTCGTTGATCCTCTCCTGCTTGGCTGCTTCCGCTTCCTGGATGATCCTGTCGGCTTCTGCCTCTGCTGCGGGAATCTTCTCGTTTCTGTATTTGTTCGCATTGTTGACAGAGGTTTCTTTTCCCTGCTTTGCGGTCTCAACCTCTTTGAATGCCATACTTACTTCCGCGGTGGGAGGCTCGGCATCCTGGATGGTGATGTTGACGAGCTGGATGCCGATATCGTAAACCTCGAGCTTGTCGATGATCATCTGCTTGATATTGGCCTGGATCTCGTTCTTGCCGGTGGTAAGAACGCTGTCTACGGTGTACGAACCGATCGTGGTCCTGATACAGTTCTGAGCGATGTTCTTAAGTATTTCAACGGGATCTTCGGATGCATAGAGTGCCTTAACGGGATCCGTTACTCTGTACTCCGCATAGAAATCAACGTGAAGGAAGTTGTAATCGGAAGTGATCATCATAGCTTCCTCACCGGCTCCGGTGGAGTTGTATCCGATGCTGAATCCGTTGATGGTGGTTGATACCTTATCTACAGTCTGGATAAAAGGTATCTTGAAATGGAGTCCCGGCGTGGTAACCGCCTGGGGCGAACCGAATGTGCAGACAACAGCCTGCTCTTCCTCTCTTATGGAATAAAAAGATCCGCTCACAAGGATAGCCGCAACAAAAGCGATTATCACTATGAGGACGATCTTTTTGGTCTTGTCGCTAAAGATCTTGTCTTTCACTTTTTCTCTCCTTTATTCTTCCCTGTACTGTTTCTGGGATTCGATGTACAGGTCCCTGCCCGTATGGTCGATAACGACTATAACGGGAAAATCCTTTACTTCAAGCTTTCTGATCGCTTCCGTTCCGAGATCGTCGTACGCAACGACTTCGGATGAGATGATGCATTTACTGAGAAGCGCTCCCGCACCGCCTACGGCGGCAAAATAAACCGCACCGTTGCGGATCATCGCATCCTTTACTTCCTGTGTTCTTTTTCCCTTGCCTATCATTCCGATAAGACCGAGGTCAAGAAGTTCGGGTGCGTATTTATCCATGCGGCTTGCGGTGGTGGGACCCGCGCTGCCTATGGGTCTTCCCTCTCTTGCGGGAGAAGGTCCCATATAGTAGATGGTCTGACCCTTTATATCGACCGGAAGAGCCTCGCCCTTTCTGAGAGCTTCGTACATTCTCTTATGGGCGGCATCCCTTGCGGTATAGATGGTGCCGGTCAGATATACATAATCGCCGCAGTTGAGCGACAGTGCGTCCTCTTTTGACAGAGGCATATTAATTCTCTTATCCATAATGCCTCCTTAAAGATTTCTTACGCTGTGACGGTTTACGTGACAGCAGATGTTGATCGCAACGGGAAGTCCCGCTATATGTGTCGGATAAGTAAGGACGTTGACCGCCATTGCCGTGACGCGTCCTCCGAGTCCGCCGGGACCGATGCCTGTCTTGTTGATGCGCTCCAAGAGCTCTTCTTCGAGTTCCCTGACATAAGAGATGTCCGAATGCTCACCTGCCGGACGGAGCAGCGCCTTCTTGGAAAGGATCGCAGCCTTTTCGAAGGTTCCGCCGATGCCGACGCCCACGACCATGGGAGGGCATGCGTTGGGGCCCGCGTCATTTACTGCCGTGAGCACTGCATTTTTGACACCCTCAATACCCTCGGCAGGCTTGAGCATAAATATCCTGCTCATGTTCTCACTGCCGAAGCCCTTGGGTGCAAGTGTGAGCTTAAGACCGTCTCCGGGAACTATGTCGTAATGGATGACTGCGGGAGTATTGTCTCCGGTATTGACTCTCTCCAGAGGATCTCCCACAACAGATTTTCTTAAGAAACCTTCGGTATAACCCTTATGCACGCCTTCGTTGATGGCATCCGTAAGGGTTCCTCCGGTAATGTGAACGTCCTGTCCGATCTCGGCAAATACGACAGCCATGCCGGTATCCTGACAGATGGGGATGGTATCGCTTCCCGCGATGCTTAAATTCTCTTTGAGCTGGCAGAGGACCTGTTTTCCGAGAGGTGATATCTCGTTACTGACAGCATCGTCCAGTGCCTTTTCCATATCGGGTGTGAGGTAGTGATTGGCCTCAATGCACATCTCCGCTATGGTATCGGTGATGATCTTTGATTCTATTTCTCTCATTACTTTGTCAGAACTTCCTTTATGCTTGCAAGTTCTTCGCTTGAAGGCGAAGTGGGTTTCCAGAGTATGCTCTGGCCGTCTCCGTCATATCTGGGGATAAGGTGGAGATGGAAATGTTTTACGGTCTGGCCTGCGACCTCTCCGTTGTTCTGGACGAGGTTGAGCCCCTGGGCTCCGAGCTTTTCTACAAGCTTGCTTCCGAGCTTCTTGGCAAGCTTCATAGCCTCGGCTGCGGTGTCATCGGGAAGCTCGAAAAGATTATCCGCATGATCCTTGGGAAGGATGAGCGCATGACCCTTAGTCGCGGGACCGAGATCGAGTATCACGTTGAATCTTTCGTCCTCATATATCGAATTGGTGGGGATGTCGCCGTTTGCGAGTTTGCAGAAAATGCAATCATCTTTTTTCATTATGAATGATCCTCCGATATCAATGTGTGAAAATAAGAACCTTATCTAATCCGTTAAGGAGCGAGAATTCGCCCTTCATTCCGTTCATGGCTCCGGACATGAATGCTCTCTGGAAGGACATTCTTCCGGAAACGATATCTTCCATGACATTCCTGTTGAGAGTCATCCTTATGTCACAGGTGTCACATTTTTCGTATCTTACATCGATCTTGGGTCCGGTGATCTCGATGACGAGGTCTTTTTTCTTTTCCTCTATATCGAGCACGAACACTCCGGATACGCCCTGAGCGGGCTTGAAAGCTCTCTTGATGTCGGTGATGTATTCTTCCTCGCTGCCGGCATCTTCGTTCTTGAGGATGTCCTTGAAGTGGACCGCCAGATCATGGATGTCTTCTTTTTGCGTGCGGACATAATTCTCATCGGATACGTACTCGGAAAGCTGCTCGGCCTCGGGAACGGAGAGGTTGAGCGGATTGGGAGCACCGATCCTCTGGGTAAGAACGTTCTTGCTGGAAGGAAGTGTCTTCTCCCTCTGGTTCACACCGCGGTAAAGCTTCTCCGCAAAGGATTCGATTACGGCGATGTATTCACTGTTGACCTCTATGTCGAGAGGATTGTCGATATAACCGGATATTCCGGTAAGGACCTTTCCTCCGAGAGTCTCCCAGGCATTGGCAAGATCCGCGATGACCTGTCTTTCTCCGTAGGTCTTGGCAATGACGACGGGCATCATATAGATCTCGCTGATCCTCGACTTGTCGCCGAACTGCCAGCAGGCGTCAAGGAACTGGAGCATATATCCGCCCATTCCGAACCACTCGACTGTCGATGCGAGGACTATTCCGTCCGCATCCTTAACGGTCTGTGACAGAGTGGGGATAGTGTTCTTGTATTCGTAAAGGTTGTAAAGGACCACCTTGACCCTGAGTTCTTCGAGAACCTTCTGCATTCTCTCTATGACAGGGCGCGTGGGATCGTCGATCACACCTCTTCCGCCGTAGTAAATATGTATGACCATACAGACTCCTTTCAGACTCTTCGATTATACATCCCCCGAAGCAAAATAAAAAACCCCGGGCATCATACTGGTGCCTTCGAGCATGTCCATCATCCTGATAATGCGGTCATCTATCCGGTGATAGACGCTCGTGATGCTGTTTTCCCATGGCATTATGCTGACATAGTCCCTCTCATCGCCCTTCAGGAGCGAAAGAAGCGTCAGCCACTCGGTGCCGTTCCGGCTTTTGAGCCTTCCGAAATCAAGACTTACGTAATCGGGCCCGCCGTGGGAGTTTTCCCTGAGAAACGTTCTGATTATCTTCTCGTCCTGCGAGGGTTTTACGGTAAAAATATCGTGATCTATGCGCAGGACCGTCTTTGTCCAGGTGGTTTCCTTCCTGTCAGGATCCGAAATATCGGTCCTGATAAAAGACTGCCTTCCGTAGGCGTCGGTCTTCCGGATATATGTGGCATTCTCCTTGCCCGCGCCCGAACCGGGTGCTTTAAGGAGGATGGTTTCATTGGAAACAAAGTGTTCCCACATGACCCTTCCGATCTTTTCAAGAGGGAACGGGAAATCAAGGGAAGACTGTATCTCGAGAACGGGATAACCAAGGTCGGCAAGATGTGCGATACCGCCCCTGCCGGCGAAGTTGTCCTTCATATCGGAAAGTGCTTTGTCGAAGTGTTTATTCTCTGACATTCCGCTCGAAGCCTCCCTAAAACCCTACGGAATTAACTATAACATAAATCCTCCCCGACTTGGGGAGGATTTGCTATTCTTCTCCGAAAAGAATGACCATATAATCTCTTTTGACCGGGATCACATGAGCAACCTCCATGCGATCATCTTCTATCCTGTAAAAGACCGTATATGCCTTGAACCTTATATGATAATATCCGGTAAAAAGTCCACAATAATATAATGGTGTTCCGGTTTTTGGAGCTTTTCCCTTTTTTGAGATGGCATTCCGCATCTCCTTAAGATATTTAGCTGTTATATCGTAATCTTTCGAAGTTTCAAGTACATCATCCCATATACGATCCATATCACGTATAGCTTCGGGCGTATAACGAATCTTATATGTCACTTACATTCATTCCTCCGATTTTGGAAATGCTCTTCAACTTCTTCTTCCGCTATCCAGCCCTCTTCCTCTGCGGATCTGATACCTGCATTCAATTCGCATAACAACCTAATCATAGCTTCCGCCTTTTCAAAGTTTTCTTCATCTTTCATATCGCGGATACTACATACACCGTGTCCGTTTCTGGTCAGATAGACCGGTGATCCGGGAGATACTTTATCCAGCACATTTCCGTAATTTCTCAGATCCGATATAGGTACAATTGTAGGCATATTATGCACCTCCTTTTCGTACCTAAAGAATAGCATGATAAGAGATGCACAACAAGCAGTTTTCGACGAATTAGTCGAAAGTTTTGGTTTGTCATTCTTTTCGGTTATCATCATGTAAATATCAGCTTTTTGGTCGCGAGCCTGATCTCATCACCCTTGGACAGTTTCTTCTGTTCGTAAGGCTTCAGCCTGACGCCGTTCTTAAAGGTTCCGTTGGTGGAATTGAGATCTTCGACATAGTAGTCACTGTCCTTGAGAAATATCCGGGCATGCATCCTGCTTATCTCCTTCTCATCTATGACCAGATCGGCATCTTCGCCTTTCTTGCCTATAACGACACTCTCACCGTTCAGGCTACAAAGACAGCTTCCGTCTTCCGCGTTCAGATGCCTTGTTCCGTCATCGGCGGAAAGATCCACAAACACCGTCCCTTCCGAATCTTCATCATCCGGTTTTTCCGCGTCACTGTAGACCATTTCCTCGGCAACGGCGGGTTCTTCCTCACTTTCAAACTCATACTCCTTTCTGAGTTTCCGGTCCTTGTTACGTATCCTGGAAAAGAATGAGATGATGCCTCCGCTTTTTGCATCACCCTCAGTGACTGAGGCTTTATCCCTCCTTTTTTCCTCTGGCTGAAGCAGGGTTGGCCTTTCCCAGAAATCGGTGAACCCGTCTCCTATCGCCTCAGAACAGGAATATATGGCCCTCATATCCTTACTGCGATCCAAAGCCGGGGTGGTTTCTTCCTTTTCGGACTCTCCGATCTCTGCACCCATATCTTTATGCTTTGCCCCGGACAAAGTATCTTTCAGTTCTTCAACATCCGAATAGATCTTTTCGTCGATATATGCATCTCCGCCTGTTTTATACTGCTCGGCCACCGTATATACGCATTTGACGAGCTCTTCATCCGCATAATCCACGTGACCCACGATGAAATCGACCATCTCCGAAAAACCGTTGTCTTCATCAAGATACGGAACATAGAGATACCCGAAGCCTCCGGATTTCAGATCCTGATATACGTTTCCGGGATTCCATATAAGGTTTGAGGGGTCCAGAAGAAAACGGGCGGCTTCGTTTCGGATCCTTTTCATTGATGAGAAAAAAGACAGGACCCAATTTCTGTCCAGAGGCTTTTTGGAATACAGGGTACTGATATTCTGTCTGGACGTTATGTCGTAATACATATACGCATCGGAATCTATGTATCTGATCTCAAAAGGCAGAAGTCCCGTTATCCCTCCCCTTTTCATAATGCAGTACTGATATTTCCTTTCATCCGGCAGGGCAAGCTCCCTTATACGTACATAATTATTCTTCAGTCCTCTTACATATTCACTGACGATCATTTAGGCTCCTCTCTCTTTTCATTCTTCACTCAGCTGCGACGAAATGTATTCCCCCGCTCCGAGTGCTTTTCTGTATGTTCTTATCACAAACGTTTCCGGTATCACGGTTCTGCTTCTTTCGGATGACGCAGAGTAGGCATCCGGCTCGTCCCACAGTCCGGCGATGCCTGAGATATGACCGCCGCTTCCCGTAACGGTGCATGTCACGCTGTTTCCATTGCATGTTGCGGATACTTCTCCGAAATCCCATGCTATATACGAATCCTTATACCTTCCCTGCATCTGCTCAATGACATAAGCTGCCCTTTCGTCAGCATTCATATCCTGCTGTTCCATGCACCTTACCACCACGGAGCACGTATCCATATCCTGCAGAACCCTGTCATATCTGAAAAACCATATCCGGAGTACCAGGATCACTATTCCCAGCGCCATCGGCATAATAAGTGCCGCCTCAACGGTCATGTATCCTCCCAAAGACTTCCCGCGTATCAACAGCCTGCCCTCCACTGCAATAATCTGAGTATCGTATATGATCCGGTCAAAAAAGGTATATACGGCATGCGGGTATTTCTCCCCACCCTGTGAAATACAAACAGAACCCCGGAGAAAAGAGCCAGTGATATACACGCCACGCATGACGCGAGTGTCACAAACGAGCAATCCGAAAGCATTCCCAGCATGACCGTCACCAGTCCGTCTCCTCTGCCTATTTTGCCGGAAACATATGACAATGCTGTCATTGCAATTCCGGGAAGGGCCCCCAGCAGAGCAACCGTTAAGATCCTTTGCTGTTCCGATGAAGGCCCGCCCCACGGAAAGATTGCAGCCACCCTCAGCAACGCCCCGGCCATACCGAGCATGATCAGACAGACCGGAATTTTTCTCATTTTTATGTCAAAAACCGACAACACTGTCATAAGCACTGTAAGAATCAATTTGAAAAAATACATCATCCTCCCCCGCACCTTGAACACGGTCTCCGGGAATCCGCCACTTCCGATATGGGAACCGCGGTATAAGTTCTCGTCAGGGTATAGCATTCCCCGTCATAGTGATATCTGTCTCCTTCAGAGCATATATATACCGTTCCGGGTGCATCTCCCCGGGCACATATCTCACAGGGGTAATAATTTCCCCCTCCCCTGTTTCTTTCGTCTCCCACGTCGGCATAATCCACGGCCCGGACGGACAATCTTAAATGGGTGCAGGCAGTCGTAAGATGATATACCTCACTGTTTTCGGTGATATATACGATCTGTTCCTGAGCTTCTTCCGACGCATTTCCGGAAACCGCATATCCGTTCCACAGATGCCCGTAAAATCTCCCCGCCATCATAAACGACCGTATTCCGGCTATATCGAAAGGAGTTCCCACCCTGTATGAAAGTCTGATATCTATACAGTCATTTCCGGCATCTATGGAACTGCCGTAAAAATTTAAGCTGTTTGTCCCGTTCGTCAGCGGTGAAGAGTTCAGATAATCCTCCCCAAGTTCATCGATCATCCTGTATCTGACATATGTATATGAAATCGCCGTACCTTCAGCCATCTCCAGAATACTGTTTATATCTTCCTGCGATGAATTCCCTGCTCCGGAAGAATCTTCCCCACCGGAACCTGTTGCGGAGCCCGGCTCACTCACGGCCTCGGAGGAGCCCCCCGAACCGGCCGCCCCGATATGTCCCGTCATTCCCAGATCCTTCATCGGATCGGTCAGAAGACTTCCGTATAAACAGACTTCATTGCCGGCACTGTGAAGAGCATATTCGAGATTTCCGTACAGTCTTATCATCTCGAGAGATGCAGAAAGGTTTATGAAAAAGAACAGAAACACGGGCAGCACGACAGCCGCTTCGACAGTCATGCTGCCGCCAAGCAGAGATGTCTTTTCTATGCGGGAAATGATCTGAGGCAGTAGTTGTTTTCGTCCCGGAGAAGGAAACCTCTTTCTTATGATGTTGTGTTGGAAAGAAAGCATCCCGCATAAAAAAGACATCTCTGCCCTGTTCCTTTTCATAATTGAGCCCGGTATCCGAGCCTTCGCCTGATATTCACACTGCTTCCGAACGGACTTTTTATCAATGCACTGCATTCGATCGTCTCCATGCATGCATCCATCCGGAAATGTTCATTTCCGCTGCTGAGCCTGATATCAGACTCGATGATATCCATTGCCCTCACAGTCAGTTTGTCCGTGTCCGTCATGAACATAAAGATCCGGAGATAATCCTTATATTCAAGACCGGTCTCCGTACCCGTAAACGGACCCGGATCCACACCCGACAGAGCGTTCCACATATCGGAATGCCAGGTTGATGAATCCTTGATAAACGGTATCTTTCCTCCGGACATAAGGACCCGGGTATCATATCTTCCCTCAGCCAGCGCCCAGGCCAGCAATATGACATGTGTGAGAGCGGGTGCCATATCCTCGATCAGACAGACCGCGCATATACCTTCCGCGAGGAGCTCCGCATCAGCCTTTTTGGAAGCATCCGTCTCAAGATATATGAAGTCCAGGCCGGCTCTTATCCCTAAGATCCTCATGGCCACACTGTTCAGGTTTTCAGTGTCGTTTTCTTTGCCTGCGATAAGATATTCGATCTGGTACCACATGGCATCCGAATCATCGGTTGCGCCGTATCTGCCCATATATCTCATCAGATATTCCCCGAAAAGTGCTTTATCCAGCGCTTCATCCGCTATCCCGTCATCTGAGGATCCGCTTTCGATCGATCCCGAACTGATATCTCCCGCGGCCGCTCTCCCCGAAAGGATCGCATTCAGATCGATCTGTCTTCTCGACAGATTTTCCGGATCATCGACAACATACCCGAGTATTCCCGAATTCACGCTCCCGGCTATACCGCTGACCGGAGAATTGTATTGTTCGGGAAGAGCCGGAAGCTCCGGGGCGGAAGGAGCTTCCTCTCCGGCTTCTTCCGCCGCCTTGCACGCTTCCTCGTACTCACTTTGCTTCGCTTCTGTCTCGGATTCTCTTCTGCTTCTTTCGCCTGCGGCGGCAAGGGCTACCGATGCGTTTCCGGAACTAAGCTCCCCCTGCACATCCATTTGGTCAGCTGCGGTAAGTTCCGTACTTGTTGCCCAGCCTATAACCTCCTCGGCCATTGCCAGTCCGAGGTCATCTTTGATCGCATCTACGGCACAAGACCTGAACACCGCACCGGATCCGTCCGTCAGGTAACTGACGGCTTCTATCCGGGCGCTCTCCGGATAAGCGCCTATAAAATCCCTGTAATCAAGCCACGGCATAGAGACATCGGGGTTATAATTCAGATCCATATATTTCTTAAAGTGCATTGAAGTCTGTCCGATCCCGGATTCCGATGTTCCATAGGACGAATCAACGGCAAATATGTTGTATTGACGCATCAGTTCCCTGTGATACTCGGCGAGCACGCTTCTCATTGCGGTGTCGGTTATGACTTCGGCCTGCATTCTCATCGCACTCCTTCTGGCCCCTTCGATCATGGTCATACACAGACTCAAAAGCACCGCCAGTGTCAGACTCATATAGACCGTCAGATAACCTCCGCACTTTTTCGTTCCGGTCATACCGAATCAGTCTGGGTGGTGATCTTGTCAAAGAGATTCTCAACGATCTCCGTGATCCTGCTCTTGAAAATGATCACAAGTCCGACAAGCACAACGATTATGAGTATCACCTCCACGGTCCCCATCCCGTCGTCTTCTTTGATAAAATCCCCAAATCCTTTTAATCTCATCATCTGTTCATCCTCCTTATATCTTTATTCCGGTCATTACCGGTATCATTATCATCACCATAACAACGGCAAGCATCATCATCATTGGTACCAGAAGCTTTGTCTGGGCTTTCTCTCCGGCTTTCCTGGATTCCAGCACCTTTTCATGCATTGACGAATATGCTTCTTCCTTCAGCCTTATCAGAAATTCAGGATTTCCCCGTTTCAGATTCTGTGAAAGAAGTCCCGAAAGCTTTATATATTCGCTCAGTCCGGTCCTCTTCCCGAATCTTTCATATACCTGTATTTCGCCGATGCCTTTGCTCATTTCGAGACATGCGATCTTCATCTCCTCAAATATGAATTCTTCGCTTTTTTCCGGCGCATCTTCGGCGATCCTGGAAAATGCGGCTTTTACGGTCATGCCCGCACCTATGTACAGGGCCAGCTGCCTCAGGATCTTCGGATAGCTTGCTTTCATGTTTTCCTTTTTCTTCCCGGCTTTCGATGAAAGATCCTTTTCCGAAGCCATATATATGACTGCAGCCACCGTCGCAAATACGGCAAAGATCATAAAACTGTCATCTTCAACCCGGTATTCCCAACGAAGCTTTTGTCCGTCATATTCGGAAGGCAGATTCCACATCTTCACTTCACGGGTCTCTTCCTGGCTGAGGGAAAGATAATCCTCAAGCCTCTCTCCGAACAGCTCTTCATCCGTCATTTCGGGCCGCACAACATAAACCGGAAGATCCAGTTTTTTTACGTAATCCCCGTACGAATAGGTAAGCGTCAAAGTGACTTCACCCTCCGATGACGTATTTACCCTCCCTCCGTATGCACTTATCAGCTTGGGATCCGAGGATCTCCATGTGCATTTAAAGGGATAACCGTCATATTTCTCCTTAAGGAGCAGGTCGCTGCATATATGGTCAGCATCCGCATTTTCTCCAAGTATGAGTACCCGTATATCCTCTTCAAATTTCTCCGAATATGAGTCCAGTTCATCCGGGCCCGGTTCTCTGACATCAAGCGTGACATCTATCTCCGTTTTTCTGTCCCCGGATATCGCATAAAGCTCGAGGCGCTGCTTTTTCCCGCTCCACTCGCTCCGTTCAAACCCATTGTCCGGAACACTCTTTTCGTTCATGACGGAGATCTTCATAAACAGTCCCAGTACCAGCCCGGAAAGCAGCATAAGCAGGGCCAGCCTGATCCTTCGCATGCAAAAATCCCTGTATAAAGCCCCGATATCCCCGGAAGGATGCAGATAGACCAGCTTTTTTACGATCGACTTATCGGGTTCTTTTCCCTTAAGGGCGGAAATCATCCCGAATATCAATTCCGATGCCTTATCAAGCATGCCTCAGCCCTCCTCCAGTTTTGAAAGAACCCTGTCGCCGATGGCAAACCCGGCCAGATAGATAAGAAGCAGCCCGCTCATCAGCAATATTCCCGTAGTGTTTCCGTAAAGGGAGTCGAAATATCCCGGACTCGTAAGCCCCACATAAGCCGGTATCCCGAAGGGCATGATCCTCATTATGTTCAGCTCCATCCTTCTTCCCGAAAGAGATGCATTTATCTCCTCAGCGGTCTCGATCTGAAGGGAAATGGTCTCCGCTGCGGAAGAAATGATCTCAGGCATATTTCCTCCGTATCTTTTGGCGATCGCAAACACCTTCGAAAAGTCCGATATCGCCTCGCTGCCGCTGCGGGCCGCAAGATCCGCGAGCATCTCCTCCAGAGTGATATTGAGTACCATCCCTCTTCGGATCGCTTCAAGTTCCCTGCAGATGAAAGAATCCTTACCATATTGCTTTTCCATATCCCGGCCGGTCTGCACAAAAGCGTTTTCAACCGAATAACCGGCTTTTAGCGCAGCCTCGACATTCCTTATGGCCTCGCCGAACTGGGATTCCAGTGCTTTTCTGTCTTTTACCGCAAGGCTTCTTCCCTTCTTTCGGAAGTACATAAGACCCACGACGGAAAGAGGGATCACGGCCGGAATGCTCCTGTAGAAAAAGAATGCAAGAATAACCACACATCCCGCCGATTCCAAAACGGTTCTCACCAGTCTTGCAAAGTCCCACTTAACTAAGCGATAATCCCGCGCGCTCGAGCTTTTCCCTCTTTTCCAGTTCTCCGGTCTTCCTGAGACAACCTTTGACCTTACCGTTTTCAGATCCTTCTTCAACAAATCCGTATAATCCCTTAAGGGATATTTCACCGTTTTCATACCCGCAAACCTCCGATATATCCAGGACCTTTCTCGTCCTGTCCCTGAGCCTGCCAAGATGGACTATCACATCCAGGCCCGAAGCGATCTGTGCCCTGACCGCGGAAAGCGGAAGCTCCGCAGCCATGAGAACCATATTCTCAAGTCTGGAAAGCATATCCTTCGACGAATTGGCATGTCCCGTGGACATGGATCCGTCATGCCCCGTGTTGAGACATTGGAGCATATCCAGGGCCTCCCCTCCTCTGACCTCGCCGACTATGATGCGGTCCGGACGCATTCTCAGGGACGACCTTATAAGATCCCTGATACTGATCTCCTCCGCTCCCTGACCTCCGTTCCTTGTTTCCAGTCTCACAAGGTTCTCTATCCCCTGCAGCCTGAGCTCCGCACTGTCTTCGATGGTGATCACCCTCTCATCGGAAGGTATGAATCCCGACAGTACGTTCAAAAACGTAGTTTTTCCGCTTCCGGTTCCGCCGCTTATAAAAATGTTGTATTTAGCCCTGACCAGTGTCTTCAGAAATTCCGAGGCTTCTTCCGTTATCGATCCGAACCTGAGAAGCCCCTCCATAGTCACGGGTTTTTCGGGAAAACGCCTTATCGTAACGATCGGACCCGAAAGAGAAACGGGCGGAAGTACAATATTGACCCTCGACCCGTCGGCAAGTCTCGCATCAACGATGGGGGATGCCTCATTGACCGTCCGGTTGCATCCGGCAACGATCTGCTGTATCACATCCATCAGCTTTTCCTCGGAATCAAATCCCCGCTCCAGCTTTGTGAGGGCACCGGCTTTTTCCACGAAGACATTTTGATATCCGTTTATCATTACCTCCGTGACAGACCTGTCCTCGATAAAGCTCTGCAGTATATCAAGTCTTCTGAGCGAATCGAAGACCTCTTTGCCTATACGTCTTTTTTCACCGACGGGAAAAAGCCTTAAGCACGAAGACTCCATGATGCAGTCGTCGATCATACCGGAGACTTCCTCATCCGAGTATTCCCGGCCGTACCCGAGACGGTCCCTGACGGTTTTCTTCAGTTCTTCCCTGGCTTTTTGGGCATCCATCAGATCTCTCCCAGCTGTTTTACGATAAAGTCAACAAATTCCCCGTTCATATCTCCGGAAAAAGAAGGCACTCTGTTTACGGAAGGAGGATCGCATTTTATGCTCTTTTGCCGGATATCCTCATAGTTGTACATACTCAGGACATTCTCATAGCTTTCCACCTTGCGTTTCGCCACACGGTCTTTTCTTGTAAGGGTGTATATACGGTCACACATTCTAAGAACTTCAAAGATCCCCCTAATGCTCTCGGAAAGATCGAGGATCACATACGCATATTCCCCGTAGTCGCAGACTCTGGACAAAAACAGCTTCCACTCAGCCTCAGGGATCTCGGATATATCGGTCCCTGACAGAGCACAGGGAATGTAATCCAATCCGGCGATGCTCCTGACCATCGACTTGAAGCGGAGCAGAAAAACATTCACCGGACTCTTGATAAAATACATAAGATCCGAAAGTCCTCTGCATTCCCCGGGCGGTATCAGCTCCTCACATCCTTCACAGAATTCAAAGCTCAGATATAAAACCTTCCCCCTGTCCAGAAGAAGCCTTCCCATAAGGACCGAGAACGTGGTCTGATAACATCTCCTGACAGGTGAAAAAACTCCGATGAGCTTAGCCCTGTCCTTCGACGGACTCATGAAGGCGGGGTCGCTCACGTCATCATCTGCGCAGATATCGAGGATCACTCTGAGGGTATCTTCGGCAGCCTGGTATTTATCAGTATTTCCCCGCACTCCGGAGGTTCCGTCATTAAGCACCACAGTATGCTTTGCACCGATCTTCTCCAGGCACCTGTCATAGCAGGCGCCCGAAGTCACCAGAACTTCCGGAGATCTGCCGTTTACTATCCCGAGAAGGTCTCCCGCACTCGTACAGGCTGCTATCTTCCAGGGAAGTCCCTTGCAGCCGAGCAGATACTCCGCCATCAGATGCGCATATTCCTCATCCCGGTCATATAAAAGCAATATCCTTTCCGGCTTCATATTCAATAAAATCCTCCGATCCCTATGAGTACGCTTATGAACATCGGTCCGGCCAGAGCAACCCCGCTTTTCAGAGCCGCCTCCCTGTTTGCATGGTACATTTCGGGCCTGCCCGTCCTTATTGTTTTTCTGACATACAGCGCGAGCCTGTGCATCCTTTTTCTCAATTCTCCGCTCATACCGATCTTCACCGCCCCGATCGCGGAAGCGATAAGGAGTGAAAAAAACAGAAACCTCAATGCCCTGTCTCCGGACATGAATCCGCAGCTTACGGCCATAAGCTTCACATCTCCCGCACCGAGTGCTCCTATGACGAATACCGGATAAAAGAGCAGACCGGCGACCAGTATCCTCGGAATCACATGCAAAAGCGACTCCGGTCCGTCCGTGATCACGCTCATTATCAGGCAGCCCGCCAGCATGGCAAGGATGAGCCTGTTAGGTATTTTGCGGAAAAAAAGATCAAAGATACCGGCAACCGCTAAACTAACGGCTAACAGATACATCTCTTTTCTCCATGAATTTATTAACTGCTGGGTAAACGGGACGATCGTCCCTGAGATGGTGAGGCGTTGACTCATCATCTGCGCCCGGAAAAAGATTTTTTCCGAAAGGCGTTTGTGTAAGTGCGATTATATATTCGCGCTTACGGGAATTCAATACCTTTTTTGCAGGTTTTTCAAATTTGTAAAAAATGACGAAGAAAACCTGACACGCATGTCAAAAGAAAAAGGACCCACCTGTAAAGGTGAGTCCCTTGAAATCATAAAACCCTTGAATTAGATGAGCATTCCGCGGTTTACGTTGTTGACGAGATTCTCGTTGATGTCGTTTTTGCCGTATGTTAAACCTGCATAAACGGTCTCGGAATTTCCCATAACGGGGCCGGAAGTATTGTATCCGACAAGGCCTGCATAGGATTCCCTTAAGGGGCGGATGATCTTTCTGATCTCATCGAGGGGCTGGATGCTCCTTCTGATGCCGACGGTCGTAAGCTTTCTGATGCAGAATCTGTAAAGGGAAAGAAGTGCCGCAGCGGGCTCATATTCCATATGGAGTGAGCACATAAGCTCGTTGATGCAGTTTCTCATTCTCGATACGGCTGCGTAGAATTCGTGATCCTCATCGTTCTTGAGAGCCTCTTCGGCATCATCGGCATAGCTGAGAACCATATCGTAAAGAATGACTATAAGCTCTGTTGAATTGGCAACGCTTATTCTTCTGGTGAATTCCTGCTTGAGATTATCCGTCATATCCTATCCTCCTTACTGAAGAAGCTGTAAAACTGTGGAAGGTCTTTCATTGGCCTGGGCAAGAACGCTGGTTCCGGCCTGGGTCATTACGGTGTAGGTCGAATACCGGGTCATTTCCTCAGCCATATCAACATCCATTATCCTGGAGTATGCCGAGGTCATGTTCTCAGCGGTAACATCGAGTCTTGCATCGGTATTCTCGAGTCTGTTCTGGTAAGCACCGAGCTGGCCTCTTACGGTATTTACGAAGGTCAGTGCATTCTTGATCCTTTCGATACCTTCCTTCGCGGTCTTTTCGGTGGAAAGATCGAGTCCGTCAAGTCCCATATTGCTGAGGTTCACTGCGGGGATCTGCATCTCGAGGACCTGTCCCTCGTTGGAACCTACCTGAAGTCTCATGGCACCGATTCCGGTACATTCAACTTCGAGTGCTCCGGTATTTCCGTCGGCAGCAGCCTGCGCTTCGGGAACGGTAAGCTTGAGTTCAAATCCGTCCGGCTTTGTGATAGTGATGACATTATCGATCATTGAGCCCTTGTATGCGGCGGGAACGACGGTCACATCCTTATTGCCGTCCGCATCAACGGTCCAGCTGATGTCGGTGAAATTGTACTTGGCTGCGGGGATCTCCTTGGAATAGGTGAGAACCTTGATATCGACATTATCGGTATAGCCCTTGAGATCGTAGAATCCGTCCAGAAGGGGCTGCGAATTGAATTCGGTGCACTTGGATACCCTGTTGACTTCCTCCTTGAGCTGCTCGATCTCTCTCTGGATGATCTCTCTGTCATCATTGGTCATGGTACCGTTGGAAGCCTGAACGGCAAGCTCATTCATCCTCTGGAGCATATCGGTGACCTCGGAAAGAGCACCGTCGGCGGTCTCGATAACGGAGATGCCGTCCATGGTATTATCATCGGCAGTCTTGGTGCCGGTGATCTGGGCGTTCATTCTTTTGGCCATAGCAAGACCTGCGGGGTTATCCTTGGCCCCGTTGATCTTGAATCCTGATGAAAGTCTCTGCAGTGATGCACTGAGAAGGTCGTCGTTATTCTTAAGGGAATTATTGGCGATCATCGCCGAAACATTATAATTGATCCTCATGGAAGCTCTCCTTGACTGCCTTCAGGAATCTTTCGGATAACCTGAAGAGCTCTTTGCGACCGGCTCCCTCCTGTCTGTTTACACCGGCGTCCTTGCCGGAGAGTTCGTATTTATATGACTTTTCGGCTTCGTCCGCATTTATTGCCTTTATCCCTGCGGATGTATCGTAACCGTCTGCATTTAAGTCTGCAGTAAATATATCGGCAGCTTTAAGCTGATTCTTAAGTTCTGCGCCCGAATTTACGGATATCACACCGCTTACGGACTTATCCCAGATCTCGAGGTGCGCCCTGCACTCATTTCCGTCGGGATCCTTGTAGACGATGTCTGCGGAAGACGAATTATCGCTGTTTCTGAAGGATACCCTGACCTTGGAGATCTCTCCTCCGATGTCGACGGGGATAAAATATTCCTCAACGCCTTCCTCCGCGGCCCTGACCGCTACGGAAAGCTGACGTCCTACCTGCTGGAGAGCCCTGACATCAATGACTTCTCCCGCTTCGAAGGTCATGCTTTCGACTTCGGATCTCATTTCATTAAGGACTTTTGCGTATTCTTCCGCGGGCTCATCGCTTGATGCGATATTCTCAAACGCTTCGTCCGCAAGCTTTTTAAGCTTATCGTCTTCTTTTTCCTTCTTTTTATCGAAAACCGTTCTGTAGAGATCGTCATCCGCGGAAAGGAGATTTTCTGCCGCGATGATGTTTTCGGCATTGGCCGGAACGCCCGCATCTTCGATAAAAGAAAACTCTCCCTGTCCGGCATTTGCGGCATTTCTGAGGTGTTCAGCCTTGTCCTCGTAATAATCGGAGGAATCTTCCCTGAAGGATGCCATGATCTGGTCGGTAATGGAACGGCCTGCGGAGATGACTTCGGAGATTCCGGTGCTGTCATCGACCCTGACGTCCATTCCCTTGAACTTAGCGCTTCTTACGGCGGAAAGGAGGTTTGCAAAATCAAGCTCACCCTGTGTTTCCACTACGGAACCTATGGCTGCTCCGTCCTTCTTTTCTATCTTATCGAGCATACGGTAGATGCCGATATAGGTCTCTCTTTCCTCAGCGGTGATCTCCCTGGTCTTATCCAGGGCATAGAGGAATTCGGCATAATTTTCGGATGCTTTTTCGAATCCTTCGGTATTTACGATCCTCTCATCCAGGAACTTATTTATCTCATCAAAGCTCTTTTCGAGGGGATTGATTCCGTTTCTGATCATATCAAGGACTGCCGCCGGCTTCATCTTATCGATCACGGAAGTGACGGTCTCATCCGCAGCGGCGATCTTTTCGATATTCTCGAGGCTTATCTCCATACGGTTATAAGCCAGGATCTTGACATGTCGTCTGTTCAGGTCGTTAAGATCGAGTCCGAGTCCCTCCACAAGGCCGTCGACACTCGAAAAAGCCTTGCTCAGGCTGTCTCCGAGGTCTCTTCTTACTTCGGTGGAGAGGGCTTCATAGCTTTCGCCCGCTTTCTTAAGTCTTTCTTTTTCGCCGAGGGCGATCTCTTCGAATTCTCCGAATGCTACCTCTGCCGGAACTCTGGGCACGAATATTCCGAGCGCCGATGCGGGTGCATCCTTCAATTCGGTAACGGCGGTGTTGACCGCATTCATCAGTCTGTAAGCCTCAACGGCGTCCTCGGGGCTTCCGATGCTCATTCCGGGAGCGCTGTCGTCGTGGTCTGTGACTCCGGCGGTCTCGGGGAAGTACTTAAGCGCAACTTCCTGCTCGATGGCTTTCAGTCTGTCTATAAGATCCTCAATGGGAGCGGTGTCGATGGCAAAGCCGCTTCTTACGAGCTCGAGATTAACCTCAGCGGTCATGCTGAGACGGATCTCCTGGATCTTTCTGGTATGTGCGATATCCTCTGCATTAATGAGGGCATCTGAAAAGTATTTTGCTTCTATAAGTGCAGCCTGTTCATAGACGCTGCCCTTATCGGTAAGGTCCGCTGCGTCCGCGCTCTTTCCGGATGCTATAGCACGGGCTCCGGCACGGGCCGCTCTTTCTGCGGATACGGGGAATTTTATCTCGGAAATGTCCTTCGCCTTGACTATGTTCTCTTTTGTAACGGGAAGGTTTCTTTCGAAAAGCCACTCGGCAACCCTGTATCCCTCATCGGGATCTTCGAGTACTTTGCCGGCCTCGATCATGCTCTCCTTGATGTATTTCATATCGGGAGAATCGAGAACGGATGCATCGGAAACGGGTGCGGGTCTTTCGGGAGCGGCGCTCTGTGCCACATAGAAGTCCCTGACTGTGGATGAGAGGTCGTTCTCGATGATATAAGCTTTTTCGGAATCCCCGGGAGCCTCAAGCTTTCCGGCAAGATCCACGGTATTTGCAACCTCACGGATATTCTCGTCCGTAAGGGGAAGGTTCTGTTCGGTAAGGGCCTTTTTGACCACGCTTTCCAATCCGCGGTTTCCGCTGCTTTCGATGACCGCATCATCAAGGTCGTCGTTAAATCCCCTTATTACCGTTCCGCCCTTTGCGGTCTCGGCCTTGACCTTATCGAGTATGGTCACGGTCTCATCGGGGGTCATGTTCTTAAGATCGAATCCGTCTTCTTCCGCTTTTCTGAGGTCTTCGCCGGACATGGTGTGAGCCATGACAACACGGTAATTTTTCAGAACTCCGGCTTCCTGGACGGATGCGTCCCTGACTGCTCCGGCAAGGAGGGTATGCTTGCCCTCTTCACCCGGGATCTGCAGATTGTTACCGCCGCCGATATCCAGAAGTGCGGACATATTTTCAGGGGAGAGCATATCTTCCTTCGAGATCTGCTTTCCCTGGGTATTGTTCTTTATGTATTTAAGGGCCTGGGAATTATCCTGTCCTTCGAATGTGATCTTCAAATCTAAATCTCCCGTTTTATGGATAAAATGGGGGATCCGTCCCGATCTTTTTTTCCGAGAATATATCGAAAAAAGGTGAGTGCGTCCGTGCACTCACCTATAATTTCGGTCAAATCGGCTGATTTCTTTAGCCTGTCAGAAGGTATACACAAGACCGCTGTAAGGATTCATATCGAGTTTTATGATGTTTTCCTGGAGAACGCAGTGCTCCCTGACGGATTTCAGCTTATCCGGAGCCTGGGTTCCGAATCCGCCGAATCTTTCCTCATCGGAATTGAGCACGAGCTTGTACTCACCCGCCTTCGGAACGGGAACAACATACTTTTCCCACTTCATCGGGGTCATGTTGAGGATGAAGAGCAGGTTCTTTTTACCCGATTCGTCTCTTCTGACAAAAGAGAAAATGCTCCTGTCGGCATCATCCGCATTCATCCATTCGAATCCCGCCCAGCTGTCATCGATGCTGTAGAGGCAGGGATATTTGTGATACATATCGAGAAGCTCACCGACGAAGGTCTTCATACCGGAATTGAGCTTTTCTCCGAGAAGGAACCAGTCGAGCTCCCTCGCTTCGCTCCACTCTCTTTCCTGGCCGAAGTCCTGACCCATGAAGAGGAGCTTTTTGCCGGAGTGGCCGAACATATATGTATATCCGAGCCTGAGGTTCGCGTATTTATCGATCTTGTAGCCGGGCATCTTCTCCACCATGGAACACTTGAGGTGTACGACTTCATCATGGGAAAGAGGAAGTATGTAATGCTCCGATTCGTTATAGCTCATCGCGAAGGTCATCGAGTGATGATCGCCGCCCCTCATAACGGGATCGAGCTTCATATATTCACAGAAATCATGCATCCAGCCCATGTTCCACTTGAAAGTGAATCCGAGGCTCTCGGTGCCGATGGGACCGGTGACATTGGGCCATGCCGTGGATTCTTCGGCAACGGTGATGAATCCGGGATAAGTGCCTCTTACTACCGAGTTCAGATGACGGAAGAAAACGATCGCATCAAGGTTCTTGTTGTCGCCGTACTTATTGGGAAGCCACTGTCCGTCCTTCTTGCCGTAATCGAGGTAGAGCATGGAAGCTACCGCATCGACACGGATCCCGTCCACATGGAATTCCCTGAGCCAGTAGAGAACATTGGCAATGAGGAAGTTCTTGACCTCGGGCTTGGCCAGATTGAAGATCTTGGTTCCCCAGTCGGGATGCTCTCCGCGTCTCGGATCGGGATCTTCGTAGATGCACTCTCCGTCGAACTTGCCGAGTCCGTGTGCATCGGTCGCAAAGTGTGCGGGAACCCAGTCAAGGATGACTCCGACACCCGCTTTGTGAAGCTCGTTGACAAGATACATAAAGTCTTCGGGGGTTCCGTAACGGGAGGTAGGTGCGTAATAACCGGTTACCTGATAACCCCAGGATCCGTCAAAAGGATGCTCCGCAATACCCATAAGTTCGATATGGGTGTATTTCATTTCCTTCAGATATTCAACGATCCTTGCGGCAAACTCGCGGTAATTGTAGAATCCGTCCTCGGTGCCGTTCGGATGCTTCATGAATGAACCGATATGGCATTCATAGACTGCCATCGGCTCTTTGTACCAGTCTTTTTTGTCCCTTGCGTTCTCCCATTTGGTATCGGTCCACTTGAAACCGGACAGATCGGCGGTGATGGAAGCGGTACCGGGTCTGAATTCGGCCTGATTTGCATAGGGGTCTGCCTTGTAGAGCTTGGATCCGTCCTTCGCATAGATCAGGAATTTATACATCTGTCCGGGAGTGACTCCCTCGATGAATACGGACCATATTCCGACGGGTCCGAGCTTTTTCATCTCTCCTTCGGCTTCGTTCCATCCGTTCCAGGATCCTACGACATGTACGGAAAGGGCATTGGGAGCCCAGACGGCGAAGTAGTATCCCTTTTTGCCGTCCTGTACTGAAGGATGAGCGCCGAGTTTTTTGTATATATCGTAATGCGTTCCCTGTCCGAAGAGATACATATCATCTTCGGAAATAAAAACTTCTGCAGCGGCAGGCACTGCAGGAGTCTTTTTAACCTGCTTCGAAGCCGCAGTTTTAGCGGGCTTTGAAGCAGTCTGTGTTTTCTTTTTACCGGTAGTCTTTGCGGATGCCATTACCAAGACCTCCTTAGGCAAATTTAGGCGAAGTCCTTTTCACCGAGAATTGTCATATCTTCAATATCATAACGCTTTCCGAGCAGGATATCAAAGAAATGTGTGGCGGTCTTTTTCTCAACATGCTTGATGGCATCGTCAACGATACGCTTTACTTCCATTACGGTGACCGCATGGTCGTTGGACTGTCTTAATGAGATCTGGGTATGGAGCGCAAGCTCGCCCATCTCGCCTATGACATATTCTCTCTCTCGTGCATACTTCTTCGCAAAGGCAACGAGCTTCTTTTCACTGAGTGCCTTGACTTCCATGTATGCGGTGAACATCTCGCAAAGAGTCGGATACATATCCATGAACTTCTCGATATTTCTCTTCCTGTCCGCGAGGATGACGATCATTCCCTGATCTTCCTTGAGCAGTGCGGTCTTAAGCTTTTCAACGGTCTCTTCGGTAACGGCCGTGACATCACTGAGGATGAGTCCGCCGCCTGCAAGGAGCTTCATGGTTGCTTCCATGCTCTTTCCGTTCAGGTTGTCGCCCTTGATCCTTGCGACTTTTCCGGAAAGATTGTGGTCGCTGTTCCTTACTTCCTTGAGGATCCTGATCGCAAGATTTTCGACATCTATTCCGTCGTCACCGGCAAGTATTGCATTTCCGGTATAGGAAGCCATGCTGAGCGAATCGAGGAGTACCGCAAGCTGACGCTTTGCGGCTCTGCTCTGGATATAGGGACCGAAGAGTTCTTTTTCCTCTTTGGTAAGGTCTCTGACGGAATCGTCTTCTCCGACAAGACGGATCCTTTCCTGATTATCACGGATGCGCTGCTTGGCAGCTTCTTCATCAGCTTCCGCTTCGGTCATCTCGGCAATGGTGGTAACGGGGATGAGTCCGGTCTCAAGCTTTGCTTCATCGGGAAGATCATCCATCTCCGAAACTCTGCCCTCGTAGATGGTCTGGCTTGCTTCGGCTTCTTCATCGGATTCTCTCTCGAGAACCTCGAGAAGCGAATTGAGGATCTCGGTCTCGAAATGATCGAACAGTTCGCCGGTCTGTACCTTGACCTGCTCGTGGAATTCTTCCTGGAGGCTCTTTTCAAGCTCTGCCTGTCTCTTTTCCCACTCTTCGAGCACTTCGGCGATGTTCATCTGGCCGGTGATCTGTCTTGTGATCTCCTGGTCATCGGGAAGCACAAGAGAGATCTGTCCGTCGGCCTGCTGTGAAAGAGCGGAGGCTATGGACTCGGGAGGCTGATCGGTAAGTGCATCCTTGATGCGGACGGACTGGGTCTCGGTAAGGTTGTTGTACCTTGACATATCCTTGGGATAGTAAGACCTGATGCCGCCTTCATCCGTGATGATACGCTCCTCGGCAGACTCCGCAGCCTCGATGTTTTCAACGGATTCGAGGGTGGGATAATCCTTCTCCTCGGGAACCTCCTCAGCGGTCATTTCAGCTTCCGCAGGCATTTCCTCTTCTGCGGGCATTTGGGCTTCCGAGGATGCTACTTCAGCCGTCTCGCTGAAGATGGTATCGGGTGCTTCATCGGGAGGAATCTCCGATGTGTCGTAATCGAATTCCTTATCACTTGCTTCGGAATATTCGGGATTATCAAGGCTTCCGGTATCGGGATCGATCATGGGAGCCATAAGGGTTCTGGTAACGTCGGATGCCTGCCCCGGTTCTCCGACTACTTCCCTGACTGCGGAAGCGAGTGCTTTCTGAAGATCTATTGTATTGTACTTGCCCACATCAACCGTCTTGACCTTGATCTCGGGCTCTGCGGGAATATTGATCCCCTTGAATACCCTGGTCTCATCCGAAAGATTGGTCTGCTCGAGAGCCGCCTGTACCTGTGCGGGATCGTAGACAATGGTATCCTCGGGAGCGGTGGCCTTGCCTATGGCAGAGATCTCCTCTGCGGTAATCTCCCTTGTCGCACCTTCTTCGGGAACGCTTATCCTGCGGGTATCCTCGCGGGTTTCGGTCTCGGCTGTGATCTGTGCCGTGTTCCGGTCTTCCTTGGGAGCTTCATCCTTGGCATCCTTCCAGTTATCGAAGATCTTCTGCTGGTCGGGAGTGAGCTCCGTATATTTCTTCTTAAGAAGCATTGAAGCATACACATACTTGCCGTCGCCGAATGCCGCGATCAGCCTGTCGCACTCATGAATGCAATCGCTCTCGCGTCCGGCAAGATAGTACTGATAAGCAAGGGTGTATGCCCACTTTTCCGTATATTCGATATCCCTGAGGGTCTCAAGGGTCTCGATCTTCTGCTCGATCTCAACATGGAGCATCTGATCGCGCATATATTTGAGCTTATAAACTCTGGGATCGTTCTCACGGGCGATCCTTTCGAACTCGTTATAAGCATAGACGGCCTGAACTATATATTCTTTCTTGATGTAAAGCTTGCAGAGATAATAGCAGATATTCTTGTTCTCGGGACTCTTGCGGTATGCGATCCTGTAGAGCTCGATCGCATCGTCGTATCTCATGACCTTTCTGTAGAGGTCTCCGATACGCACCAGTGTTTCCACCGGCTTCTTTTCCCAGTCTATGGTATCGGCTATGGCAACCGCATCGAAGTATTCTTTTTCATCGATGAGATCATAGATCTCCTGCAGTTTTACCTTATATTCGTACTTATCCACAGTTTCACCCCTAAATAAGAGAAAAAAACCACAATATATACTGATCCAATCTTTGAAATTGTACCATAACTAGTGTCAGGATGTCTATAATGCGGAACTATATTTTGTGATTTTTGTGAAAAACTACACCAAATGTGGGTATCCTTGTGGATAAAAAAACCGCTACCCCTATATATGGGAGTAGCGGTTTCAATATCAGGTTATTCATTTTCATCAGATAAGATCTGAGAATTCGGCAAACTGTTCGAGCGTCAGAGCCTCTCCCCTGATCCTGAGGTCAAGTCCCATCTTCTCAAGGGCGCTTTCAGTCTTTTCCCTGGGGATATGGGTATCGGGATTATTCTGGAGTGCATTGGAAAGAGTCTTTCTCCTCTGCATGAACGATGCTTTTATTATCGCAAACATCTTCGCGGGATCGGCGGTCTCCACGGGAGGCTTTTCATATATATCAAGCCTGATCACGCTGCTTCCGACACCGGGCATCGGGAAAAAGCACTCGGGCGGGACATCCAGGACGATCTCGGGTCTGGAATAATACCGGACCGCAAGGGACAGGGCGCCGTAATCCTTGGAACCGGGACCGGTCTGCATTCTCTCCGCAACTTCGGTCTGGACCATTACGGTGATGCTCTTAAAATGTATCCCGCTCTCCAAAAGTCCCGTGACTATGGGGGTCGTGATGTAATAAGGCAGGTTTGCGACAACCTTTACCGTTTCTCCGGGATAGGTATCTGCGATCGCCTTCAGATCGGTCTTGAGAACATCGGCACAGATGACATTTATATTGTTGAAACCGGCGAGCTCTTCCTCGAGTACGGGGATCATCTGCTTATCTATCTCTATCGCCGTTACGTGAGCCGCTTCTTCGGCAAGCTTTTTCGTAAGGCTTCCGAGTCCGGGACCAACCTCAATTACATGATCCTCACCGCATACGCCTGCTGCCTCGACTATCCCGTCCAGAACTCCCTCATCCGTAAGGAAATTCTGTCCGTATTTTTTCTGTGCTCTTATATTATGCTTGCGCACGATGTTCATCGTGGCATTTTTCTGATCTGAATAAGGCATGCTTACGCTTTCTTTTCGCTGCGGAGCTTTTCTGCGAAGCGGGCAAATCTCTTCATTGCCTCTTCGAGTCTTTCGAGTGAATATGCATAGGATATTCTCAGGTATCCTTCGCCGCTGTCTCCGAATGCGGTGCCGGGAACTGCGGCAACCTTCTCCTCGCGCAGGAATCTTTCGGCGAATTCCTCACTGGTCATGCCGAATTCCTTGATGCAGGGGAATACATAGAATGCTCCGAAGGGTTCGAAACACTCGATGTTCATCTCCTTGAACGCATTCAGGAGGAATCTTCTGCGCCTGTTGTAGCTTTCGCGCATCATGTCGATATCGGCATCGCCGTTCTTAAGAGCCTCGATCGCAGCATACTGGCTGGTCGTGGGTGCGCACATGATGGCAAACTGGTGGATCTTGGTCATCTGGGCGATGATATTTGCGGGTCCGCAGGCATAGCCGAGTCTCCATCCGGTCATTGCATATGCCTTGGAAAAACCGTTGATGAGAATGGTGCGTTCCTGCATTCCCGGAAGAGTGACGATCGATACGTGCTTTCCCTTATATGTGAGCTCTCCGTATATCTCATCGGATATTACAAAGAGGTCGTGCTTTACGATGACCTCGGCGATCGCTTCGAGATCGCTCTTTTCCATGATGGACCCCGTGGGGTTATTGGGGAAAGGAAGGATGAGGATCTTGGTCCTGTCCGTGACCTTTTCCTCGATCTCCTCTGCCGTGAGACGGAATTCGTTCTCCGCTTTAAGATCGATTATGACGGGAACGGCGCCTGTCAGAACGGCGCAGGGCTCATACGAAACATAGCTGGGCTGGGGGATGAGAACCTCGTCCCCGGGATCGCACATTGCCCTGAGTGCCATGTCGATGCCCTCGGATCCGCCGACCGTGATGAGGACCTGCTTCATGGGATCGTAGGTCACACCCTGGGTGCGGTTCATATAATTGCAGATCTCTTCCCTGAGTTCCTTGAGACCGGCATTGGATGTATAGAAGGTGCGGCCCTTTTCGAGAGCATAGATACCCTCATCCCTGATATGCCAGGGGGTGTCGAAATCGGGCTCGCCGACGCCGAGGGATATCGCATCCTTCATCTCGCTTACTATATCGAAAAATTTTCTTATGCCCGAAGGCTTTATATCTACTACTTTTTTTGCTAAAGGGTCTCTCATGGTGTGACTATCTCCCTGCTGTCTTCCTTCTTTTTGCCGAGTATGGTTCCGTGATCCTTGTATTTCTTGAGAATGAAGTGGGTCGCGGTTCCGGTGACGGTCTCAAGCGCGGAGAGCTTCTCGGATACGAATCCGGATACTTCCCTGATGGTCTTGCCTTCGAGGATGACCATAAGGTCATATCCGCCGGCCATGAGATATACGCTCTCAACCTCGGGATAATTGTAGATACGCTCTGCGATATTGTCGAAACCCTGTCCTCTCTGGGGTGTTACCTTGACCTCGATGAGGGCGGTAACTTTTTCGGTGGACATGTTATCCCAGTTGACCATTGTATGGTAACCGCAAATGGTGCCGTCATTTTCAAGCGCCTTAAGCTCCGCCGCCACCGTGTCCTCGGTGACTCCCAGTAATACCGCCAGTTCCTTGGTGTCGATGCGGCTGTTTTTTTCGATGATACGGAGCAGTTCTTCGCGGAATTCCATAATGACCTCCTGTAAATGTGTTACGTTTATTTATTCGCCCGGTCTGTTCAGATAAGAACTTACCGAACCGTTGAATACTATCTTGTCCCTGCCTTCGCAGGTATGTCCTATCAGAGTCATGTCTTCGGGATACGGATAAGTGCAGAGCGCTATCTCCGTTTCCGCAGACTCCAGTTCATATACGTCGAGTCCCAGTGCTTCGGCGATCTCCACGGCTTCCTGTTCGAGCGGGATATCGCGGAGTATAACCTTAAAGCCTGTTTCCTCCCCGAGATTCCAGAGAAGGGTATGCATGCCGGGCTGTATTTTAGCACCGGAATATTTATCAAGAGCGGCTCCGGCCCATTTTCTGAGCCTCGTCCAGGTGTGTTCCCTTGTTCCCTCCGGAACGCCCGCGGTCTCCATGCACGCTTTTGCCGCACCGTACGATCCGGCATATCCTCTGACCATGATAGAAAAAGAGGCGCCGGATGTCCTAGCGCCATTAAAATTATTCATTCTGTAAGGCCCCCCGGCGCACGGTTCGCATTGAATCAGCCAAATGCAGATGCTATAATCGGAACTACCATTGCAATAGCAAGCAGTATGACTATTACCGCTGCAAGGATCTTTTTGGTTTTACGGCTGTGAAAATTCATCATTTCAAAATAACCTTCTTTATCGGGATATCGGGAAGTATTATAGTATGAAATACCCTGTTTTTGCAAGTTTCATAATACTCATACTGGTCATCAGACACGCTATCAGAAGAAACCGCCGCATAGGTGAAGAAGCGGAAAGTTCATTCTGGAAACGCGAGCACGATGCCAATGAAGTCAGAAGAAAGCCTCTCGATGATCTGATCTACGTAAAGCCCGATACGTCTTCTTTTCCCATAGATACGATGGCGGACGACGCCGAGATAGCCGAATGCCGCAGGCTTATCGAAGAACTGAAGGAGCAGAAGATCGTCAATCTTACCGGCCAGACCAATACCGACTTAAAGCTCCGTTACGGAGTTGCCAATCTTCCCGTTCTCACAGAGTATGACGAAAGATATACTCTTCTTGTCAGAACGCTTCAGAAGTGGGCCGACAGGCTCTGGGATGAAGGCTATACAAGAGAAGCCGTGCCCATCCTCGAAGAACAGGTCCGTATCCATGCGGATATCTCTTCCGTATACCGAAAGCTCGCTTCATATTACAGGGATAACGGTACTCCCGAGAAGATCGAAGAGCTGAAAAAGACTGCGGAAAGTCTTAACTCCGCGAGCAAAGCATCGATCCTCAGGTACCTCGATGAGTTCTGATCAGAGGATCTCCCTCGGTCCGTCCCCTATCTCCACTACATAGAAATCAGCCGCATATCCGATCTTTTCCAGATATTCCTCACCGACATTTTTGATAAAAGCATCTACGTCGGCATCTTTTACGATGCTTACGGTGCAGCCTCCGAAGCCCGCTCCGGTCATTCTCGATCCGATGACCCCGGGCTGTTTTCTTGCCGCATCGACCAGAGCGTCAAGCTCGGGACCCGTTACTTCATAGTCATCCCTGAGCGATTCGTGGGATGCGTTCATGAGCTGTCCGAAAAGCGCGATGTTCTCTCTCTTGAGCGCCTGAACTGCGGTAATGGTCCGCCTGTTCTCATATACGGCGTGGCGCGCTCTCTTGACTCTCTTATCATCCCTGATGAGCATTTCGACCTTGCCGAATGTAGCTTCATCAAGCTCTCCGAGACTCTTTACATCAACAAGGGTCCTTATTTCAGAAAGAGCCTTCTCGCACTCGGCTCTTCTTTCGTTGTACTTGGAATCCCCGAGTCCTCTCTTTTTGTTGGAGCAGGCAATGACGAGCTTGCATCCGGTGAGGTTTATCGGGGCATATTCATACTGGAGCGTTGCGGTATCGAGGAAGATGGCATGATCCTTCTTACCCATGGCGATCGCAAACTGGTCCATGATGCCGCAGTTTACGCCGTTGAATTTGTTCTCGGAATACTGTCCGATCTTCGCAAGATCGATATTCGTAACATCAAAGCCGAAGAGACTCTTGAGGATGAATCCCGTAAGAACCTCTACGGATGCGGACGATGACAGACCGGAGCCGTTGGGGATATTGCCGAAATAGACGATATCGAAACCGGATGAAACGGTCATTCCCCTTTCGGCAAATGCCCAGATGATGCCTGCGGGGTAATTGACCCACTTAAGATCATCGGAGGGTTTTAATTCACCGGAAAGATCCAGTTCAATGACTCCTTCATCCTCGAAATTCATCGAGTAGAAATGCGCCGTTTTGTCGTCGCGAAGGCGTACGGCGGCATAGGTTCCTATGGTAAGGGCACAGGGAAAGACGTGCCCGCCGTTATAGTCGGTGTGCTCACCTATGAGATTCACTCTTCCGGGTGCAAAAAACACCCTTGCTCCGTCCGCCGAACCGAATTTAGCGGCGAAAACCTCAAGAATCCTGCTTTTTACTTCCCCTGTATTCTCCATATCCGTACTCCGTCGTCGCTGAATAATTCATCACTGAATGACTACAGCCGTTCCGCTCGCTGTTACCATGAGCATTCCGTTATCCGCCCCAAGTACCTCATAATCGATATCCACGCCGACAACGGCATTGGCTCCCATCATGGAAGCTCTCTGCTCCATTTCCCTGACAGCCTGCTCCCTTGCCCGGATAAGCTCTTCTTCATAGGTGCCGGAACGTCCGCCGAAAATATTGGAAAGCCCGGCTACCATATCCTTGATGACATTGACTCCGGCGATGACTTCGCCGAAAACAATGCCTTTATACTCAACTATATTGTGTCCTTCAACGCTCGGTGTTGTAGTTGTTATCATAGTATTTCTCCGTTTGAACAGATCATCCCAGAGCCCGGCTCAGATCTTCGATGATATCATCCACGTTCTCAAGACCAACGCTGAGTCTGATAAGATCGGGACCTACGCCTGCTGCCACAAGCTCTTCGTCGGTGAGCTGTCTGTGGGTTGATGATGCGGGATGGAGCACGCATGTGTGGGCATCCGCAACGTGGGTGGCGATCATGGCTACCTTAAGCTTTCTCATGAAGTCTTCCGCAGCTTTTCTTCCGCCCTTTACACCGAAGGAAATAACTCCGCAGGTTCCGTTCGGCATATATTTCTTCGCAAGCTCATAATACTTGTCGCCCTCAAGTCCGGGATAGGTGATCCATGCAACCTTGTCGTGAGCCTTGAGGAACTCCGCAACCTTCTGAGCGTTCTCACAGTGTCTGGGAATCCTGACCGCAAGGGATTCGATGCCGAGGTTGAGATAGAATGCATTCTGGGGAGACTGGATGGATCCGAGGTCTCTCATGAGCTGTGCGGTACACTTGGTGATGAATGCGCCTTCCTTGCCGAATCTCTCAGCATAGGTGATGCCGTGATAGCTCTCATCGGGAGTGCAGAGTCCGGGGAACTTGTCGGCATGTGCCATCCAGTCGAACTTTCCGGAATCAACGATGCATCCGCCAACGGCAACATCATGACCGTCAAGATATTTGGTGGTGGAATGTGTGACTATATCAACGCCCCACTCGAAAGGTCTGCAGTTGATGGGGGTTGCGAAGGTATTGTCAACGATAAGGGGAACTCCGTGCTTATGGGCGATCTTGGCGAATTTCTCAAAATCGAAGACCGTAAGTGCGGGGTTTGCGATGGTCTCACCGAATACGGCTTTGGTGTTGGGCTTGAATGCCGCTTCGAGCTCTTCCTCGGTGCAGTCGGGAGAAATAAAGGTAAAGTCGATACCCATCTTTCTCATGGTCACATTGAAGAGGTTGAAGGTTCCGCCGTATATGGAAGATGAGGAAATGACATGATCTCCGCAGTTCGCAAGATTGAATACCGCGAACATATTGGCTGCCTGACCGGAGCTTGTGAGCATGGCAGCGGTACCGCCCTCCAGTGCTGCGATCTTGGCTGCAACATAGTCATTGGTGGGATTCTGGAGTCTGGTATAGAAATATCCGCTAGCCTCGAGATCGAAGAGCTTGCCCATATCCTCACTGGTGTCATATTTGAAGGTAGTGCTCTGTACGATGGGGATCATACGGGATTCTCCGTTCTTCGGAGTATAGCCCGCCTGGATACATTTTGTTTCTGTTTTCATTTTAATCCTCCTGCCGATTCGCAAAATTCCTTTATATTTTAGCCCCCGCACCTGCAGCCTGCAAGGAAATATTTGATAAATTCGGCATTTGCGCGCACAAAAAAAGAGGACCCGAAGGTCCTCTCTTATCAGCCTCAGCTGAACGTTGTATATTCCGCGTATTTATTCCATACAAGGCAGATCCAGGTCTTTCCCTTATTGAGGATGACTTCCTCGTCCTCATTGTCGGCATACAGATATCTGGTCTGTGCATATAAGTCATCCGAATAATTCAGCTCCTTGTCAAACGGAAGCTCTCTCGCCCATTTCAGGTTGACACACTTTCCGTTTGTGAAAAGAAGTCCGTCTCCCGCACCGAATACTACGAAGTTCATATATCCGGAAGCATCAAGCACCTCACCGTCAACAAACTTGATGATGACATTGGTGACTGCGAGCTGTTCGCCGTTTGTCTCGTCGATCTGAGGTTCTCCGTTCTGATATCTGTAATAGAGATGATCCTCGGGGTTATATACAAAGTAAGGGTTAAGCTCGCTGTATCCGTTTGCGTTTGTCTGGTTATGATCTCCGCCGGGATGTATCTCCGTTACATCGGGATAATCCTCATACTCCGCGAGGGCGGAATCGGTAGCAAAGGGAAGCGGGAATGTGTAATTATCCGTGGGATAATCGGTGCTGTATCCGAGGCGGGAAACCGCTGCGTTATACCCGTCAATGCTCATCACACCCGTGTACTCGAGAGACCATCCGAGCTCCTGACGTTCCTTGTCCCTTGAGAATGCCTCGTCCGCACCCACGTCGATGCCGGCTACGGAAGCACTTATGTTATCGACAAAATCGCTGTTGATGAGCGGGCCAACATAGGACTGGGCAAGTCCCCAGTTACAATAGATCGCGTCATAGCTGAGCGCTTCCTGAAGGAAGTAGTGTCTTGCGCTTCTGATGGGTTCGATATATTCCAGATCGTCATAGTCCTGAAAGATTCCCATAAGTCTCGTGCAGCTGCACTTTTCCATGGGAGCTTCATAGATGATCTCCGCATAGGACACTCCGTACTGGGGAAGCGCGTTGCGGTTATTGGGGATCATTACAGCCATGGGTCTGCGCTGTGCGATCTCGGCATCTATCCACTCACCGGTCAGATAACTCTCCATCTTGCCGTCGTCACGGATATATCTCTCACCTATGGCCATAAGGCCGGGAAGGACCGTGGGGCCGGGATTTGACTGATTATCATTGTCCGATACACCTGAGATCGGCTCCGGCTGGTAATCGGCGGGTTTGTACTGATTAGGATCGCCGCCGCAGCCTGTCACGGTAAGAAGCGTCGCAGCAGCGAGTATCATAAATTTTTTAGCAAGTTTTCCAAACTGCATATTTTTATCCTCTATAGCAGATCATAAGGCAGTGCGGGTAGCCGGACTCGAACCGGCACGGTGTCGCCACCGAGGGATTTTAAGTCCCTTGCGTCTACCTATTTCGCCATACCCGCTTCTTCAATCTGCAAGAAGGGATTGTATCATAAGGGCTTGTAAAAAGCAAGAATCATGGCTGATTCCGGGGGTATCGCAATGTCCAGCATTCCGCCCGAAAGCTGGTATACCGGACCGGTCATAGAGTAGCCCTCACGGGTTGTCGAGAACACGGTTCTCATAAGTCCGGATCTGGTCGTGCCTATCTCCCATACGGTGATATTCTTAAGGATCTCATGGTCATTGTTGTTGATGAGTATGAGGAACTGCTCATTGCGGTCGAATCTTCCGTATGCGATGAAGTTATAATCGCTGTCCACCATCTTGATGGACCCGGTCCTGAACACGGGATGCCTGTTCCTTAATGAGATCAGATCCCTGTGAAAAGAGATCATCTCCTTATCTTCATGTCCCCAGGGATATGTACGTCTGTTGTCGGGATCGGTGAATCCGCAGACTCCGGCTTCATCCCCGTAATAGATGGTCGGAGCTCCGAGCCAGGTCATCTGGATGACGACGGCTTCCCTGAACACGGCTTTATTTATGTTCTTTTCCGCGGCAGCGGGGCCGAGGGTTGCGGTACGCCCCACCATATGGTTGGTACGGGTCAGGAATCTGGAATGATCGTGGTTGGAAAGCTCGTTCATCGCAGACTGCAGGCTGGGTGTTGAGAAGGTTGCGCCGTGGTGCTTCATCGCGCCCCAGAAAACATCTGCATTTCCGAGAAGATCCTCCCTGAAATCGTCCGAATGCTTTTCCATTCCGGTAAGGAACCATGTGACGGGCTCCATGAACGCGTCATAGTTCATTACCGAATCCCACTCGTCGCCCTGGAGCCAGGCTTTCTTGTCACCGTAGTGCTCGGCAAGTATCAGGGCATCGGGATTGGCTTCCTTGACCGCTTTGCGGAATTTCTTCCAGAAAAAGTGGTTGTATTCGGGGGAATGACCGAGGTCGGCCGCAACGTCGAGTCTCCATCCGTCGGCATTGAAAGGCGGGGATACCCACTTCTGTCCGATCTTCAGCACATAATCGAGGAGCTTGTCGGAGCCTTCGTAATTGAGCTTGGGAAGGGTGTCGTGTCCCCACCATCCGTCATAGGTCCCGTTGCAGGGCCAGCCGTTTTCGTTGTTAAAAGAGAAATAGTTTCTGTAGGGACTCTCGGGGCTTATGTATGCTCCCTTTTCGTAACCCTCTTCGTTCTCATAGATATGCTCCCTGTCCATCCATTTGTTGAATGAACCGCAGTGGTTGAACACGCCGTCGAGGATGACCTTCATTCCCCTTCTGTGCGCTTCGCTGACCACCTTGATGAAAAGCTCATCGGATGCGGTAAGGTTTGCTCTGCCCGCCACTCTTCTTATGTACTTGGTCGCGTATCTGTTTTCTTTTTGCCCGGGGGGCAGAACATCCCCTCCGTCATCGACGATCCTGCCGAAATGGGGATCGATGTGATCGTAATCCTGGATATCGTATTTATGGTTGGAGGGCGATACAAAGAGCGGGTTGAAATAGATGACCTCGACTCCGAGACTCTTGATATAGTCCATCTTGTCGAGAACCCCCTGGAGATCGCCTCCGTAGAAATTGCGGACATCCATCTGGGACGGAAGCTCATCCCAGTTGCTTACCTTATGAACAGGCTGGCCGATATAGGCGTACTCGCCGTCCACGACATCATTGGTGGGATCCCCGTTGCAGAAACGGTCCACATAGATCTGATACATGACCGCACCCTTGCTCCATGCCGGAGTCGAGAATCCGGGGAATACGACAAAATCATAATATTCATTCGGGTCGGATACGGGACCTCTCGAATCAAAAAAGACCTTCACCGGTCCCGAAAGGATCTCAAAATGGTATGAGAATCTGCCGCCGGAGAGAACAGTCTCCGTCTCATAATAATCAAAATGCCTCTCTGTCAGGACTTTGCTCATCACATAGCGTCTTCCGCCGCTGACAAGGCATACGGTATCCACATTGTTCTTGGCTGTACGGAACCTGATACGGACCGGCTCACCGGGCCTTGGTTCCTCGGGATCGAGATAATTGGAAGTTGTATCGGAATACAGGGCTCTGCTGTTGAAAACAGGCCTCATGGAAAGTATATAGTTCAGATTGCTCAGTACTTTCTTCCGATGTTCGAGATCTACGGACATGAAAAACCTCCGACATGTCAAAACCACAATATATTGTATCCCATTTTATATGCATGCACAAGAGAAAGGAAAAAGAAAAAGGACAGCCGGGGAAGCTGTCCTTTCTCCAGAGAATCTATCTCTTGGGGTATTTCCAAAACAAAATGTATTGGGGGTACATGCTTATAATATCATCAGCCCCCGTATAGCAAAATGCCAAAGATTCACAAATCTGATAAAGACTTTGACTTCTTTTTGTGCAAGTCTTCCAATCAATCTGCCGAAAACAGTGCTTCAAACTCTTCCCTGCCGATCTTTTCCTTCTCAAGAAGGAGCTCGGCACACTTATGAAGCACGCCTTCGTGGCTTATAATTATCTCTTTGGCCTTAGCGTAGCAGTCATCAATGATGGCTCTTACTTCACGGTCTATCTCGCTTGCGACTTCTTCGCTGTGTGACTTCGCATGTGCAAGATCCCTTCCGATGAATACCTCATCGTCGTCATCGTCATAGCATACGACACCGATATTGTCGCTCATTCCGTAGCGGGTGACCATCCTGCGGGCTTCCTTCGTAGCACTCTTGATATCTGCGGAAGCTCCGGTAGTGATCTCCCCGAAGATGATCTCTTCGGCGATCCTTCCGCCGAGGGAAACCATGATATCCTGAAGCATCTTGCTCTTGGTAAGGAACATCTCGTCTCTTTCGGGAAGCGGCATCGTGTATCCGGCAGCACCGACTCCGGTGGGGATTATCGATACGGTATAGACGGGGCCCACATCGGGAAGCACATGGAACAGGATCGCATGTCCGGTCTCGTGGTAAGCGGTGATCTTCTTTTCCTTGTCGGAAATGATCCTGCTCTTTTTCTCGGAACCGATACCGATACGGATGAACGCATCGTTGATCTGGGACATGGAGATATAAGGACTGTTCTTCCTTGCGGCTCCGATCGCAGCTTCGTTCATAAGGTTCTCGAGATCGGCACCGGTAAATCCTGCGGTAGTGCGTGCGATCTTTTCAAGATCCACATCCTCCGAGAGCTTCTTGTTTCTGGCGTGAACCTTGAGTATCTCTTCACGTCCGGCGACATCGGGTCTCTGGACGGTTACTTTACGGTCAAATCTTCCGGGTCTTAAGATCGCGGGATCGAGGATGTCCACCCTGTTCGTGGCAGCCATTACGATGATGCCGGAATTTTCGGTAAATCCGTCCATCTCGACAAGGAGCTGGTTCAGGGTCTGTTCTCTCTCATCATGTCCGCCGCCGAGTCCGGTTCCCCTTCTTCTTGCAACGGCATCGATCTCATCTATGAATACTATACAGGGCTTGTGACGGTTGGCTTCTTCAAACAGATCTCTTACTCTGGATGCACCGACACCGACGAACATCTCTACGAAGTCCGAACCGGATATCGAAAGGAAAGGAACCTTTGCTTCACCGGCTATCGCCTTGGCAAGCAGGGTCTTACCCGTTCCGGGAGCTCCCTCGAGAAGTATGCCCTTGGGGATCCTTGCTCCGAGAGCCGAATATTTTCCGGGATCCTTGAGGAAATCGACTATCTCGGCAAGCTCTTCTTTTTCTTCCTTAAGTCCGGCAACGTCGGCAAATGTGGTCTTGCCGTCTCCGTTGATGATATTAACGCGTATCTTGCCGAAATTGAGCATCCGGTTTCCGGAACTCTGATTGCCCGCAGGCCCGAGCATCGCGGAGAACAGGAATACTATGACAAATGCGAGCAGAAGGATCGGGATCAGGATGTTGACCACCCAGTTCATCACCGACTTATCCTTGATGACGGGATCGAGTCCGCCCTCCCTCATCATATTCTCGGCTTCGCTCACATCTGTAACATAGAGCCTTCTTGTAAGGCCGCCCTTTCCCATGACCACAACATAACCGGAATTGCCGGTGGCGTTGGGTGTGATCTGGGCCTCGGCTATGGTTCCCGCCGCTACGTCATTTACCAGCTGGCCGTATGTGTAGTTGACCGAATTGGTCTTAAGCGTCTGTATGACCCAGAATATGACTAGTACTATGAACAGCAGCCATAGATAGGGCCTGAATGGGTTTTTAGTGCTCTTTTCCAAAACTGACTTCCTCCAAAACAGTTCAATCGAACTTTACAACACCTATATAGGGCAGGTTTCTGTACATCTGGTCGTAATCGAGACCGTAGCCTACCACGAATTCGTCCGGAATCTTAAATCCGGTATATGTTACATCAACATCCGTCACACGTCTGGAAGGCTTGTCCAGAAGGGTGCAGAGCCTGAGGCTCTTGGGACCTCTTTCGGAGAGCATCTTCAGAAGGTAACTGAGAGTTCTTCCGCTGTCCACGATATCCTCGACAACGATGACTTCCTTATCCTTGAGCGGCTCATCGAGATCCTTGACTATCTTGACCAGTCCGCTGGATTCGGTTCCCGATCCGTAGCTGGAAGCGCTCATGAAATCGAGGGATACATCAAGCTTGATGCGCTTTGCGAGCTCGCACATGAAAAATGCACCACCCTTGAGCACGCATACCATATGTATCTGCTTTCCGGCATAATCCCTGGTGATCTGATCTCCGATCTCCTGGATCCTGCGGTCGACTTCTTCTTCGGTAAACATTACTTCAATATGATGATCTGCCATATTACTCCTTTACCTCAAGCTTCAAAATGTTAACTGTATTGTCATCAAGCTTGGCGGAATCGGCCATCCTGCGTCCTATGACCCACAAAACCTCGCTGCCGACCGCACACACCAGGACCTTCTCCTTCTCGTCCGGAGGCAGTTTCAGATCGGTAAGATAGTCGCCGATCTTCTTGGTAGCGGCTTTTCCGCCCGAAGTGATCATCATATGATCACCGTCTCTTCTTTTTCTGATCTCGAAATACGGGGGATCCGAAACACCCTCACGGGATGCGATAGAGGTTATTTTATCACAATCGAAATATTTAGTGTAGCCGTCACCGGTATAAGACGGATCCGTAAGGGATTTTCTGTCCTCTTCGCTGAGGTCGGATGCCTTGAAATACACGGAAGCGGCAAATACATCCGCATCCGCCCTGTTTTTCGCGGCAGCATCCTTTGTTCTCAGAAGAAGCTCTGTTCCCGATACATCGGCCTCGATCCCGTAGGGAAGATCGGCATGCCTGCCTGCCCCTTTTTCCATCATGGAAAGAACTGCCTCGGCGTGAACCTCCCCTATATCCTTCTTTCCGGGTGTCAGATCGGTGAGAAGATCGAGGACCAGCATCGAAGCGATAAGATGGGGAAGGGTTTCGAATGCCTTCCTGTCCACGCGGTATATTCCGGGTGCATCCGATGATACCGCTGCGGTCTTTGCCCCTTTCACGATGTCATCGAGAAAATCGCTGATCTCGCGGAGCCTTCCCGCTGCTTCCGAAATATGCTCCGGAGCCAGGCTGCAGATCTCGCGGCTTTCGGGAAGAATGATGTTGCGGATCCTGTTCCTCGCATAGGAATTATCGGAATTGGTACGGTCCGTACGGAAAGAGATCCCTTTTCCGCTCAGGTATTCTTCTATGTCCTTCCTTGACATATCTATAAGAGGCCTGATGATGCGTCCCCTCCGGGAACCTATTCCGGCAAGTCCCCTGATCCCGCTTCCGCGGAAAAGATTAAAGAGAACCGTTTCGGCATTATCCTCGAGGTGATGTGCTACGGCGATCTTCACGCTTCCTTCGGGATATGAACACTGTGTCTCCCACAGCCTTGCTTCCTCTTCAAAGCATTCGTAGCGGAATCTCCTCCCCGCTTCCTCTTCGGTAAATCCGTTTTCTGCGGCATATGCGGGAATGTCTTTTCTGATCTCTTTGAAATAAACGCCCTGCTCTTCACAGATCTTTTTTACAAAAAGAGAATCTTCATCCGCTTCCTCGCCTCGGATCATATGATTGATGTGAATGACACGGATGTCGGATTTTTCGAGATATCCGAGCGACAAAAATAAAAGGCAGATAGAATCTGCCCCGCCGGACACCCCTACGACCAGATGCATTCCTGCATCCGATACGGGGATGTCATCCATATATTCTTTGAAGATGACTTCCGCTCCGGCTTTCACTAATTATCCTCGAGTTTAAATATGATCTCGCCCTCGTTGACCAGTCCCAGTTTTTCATGAGCCTGTTCCTCGGCATATGCCTTGGTCTGGACGTATTTTTCAAGTTCATTGAGTTCCTCTTCGCGTTCGAGCTGCGCTGCGATCTGCTCATCAAGAGCCTGATCCTGTTCCTCGTACACGCTGAGTCTCTGCTTTACATCCCTTATCTGCACAAGAACTACCAGTGAGATCAGGGATACGATGGCGGCAAAAAGGATATAACCCGAAGCACCGCTTCTTCTGCGGCGTTTCTCCATTGCAGTTATCCCGCTTTTCCCGGAACCCGTCCTTCCTGCCATTATAATTCCTCGTACATCGCGTCGGCCTCTTCCTTTTTGACCGTTTCGCGGACATCTGTGACTTTTACTTTAAGCTCTCTGTTTCCGAAGGATATGCTTAAGACATCTCCGACCTTGACTTCCGCGGAAGCCTTGGCGGGTCTGTCATTGATGGTCACCCTTCCCGCATCGCATGCCGAATTGGCAACCGTCCTTCTCTTAATAAGTCTTGATACCTTGAGATACTTATCGAGTCTCATACAAACCACCGATACAAAAGTGCACCCGCCTGACTCATCAAACGGGTGCGCTGATATTCATAACATGAAAATTAGTTAAGAGCGTCCTTAAGAGCCTTGCCTGCCTTGAACTTAGGAGCCTTGGAAGCCTTGATCTTCATAGCCTTTCCGGTCTGAGGATTTCTTCCCTCTCTGGCTGCTCTCTTAACTACTTCGAAGGTTCCGAAGCCGACAAGCTGAACCTTGTCACCCTTCTTAAGAGCCTTGGTGATAACCTCGGTGAAAGAATTAACTGCCTTCTCAGCGTCCTTCTTGGTAAGATCAGCAGAATCTGCGATAGCAGCAACCAATTCGGTCTTGTTCATGTTGTTACTCCTCCTGTTTTATAAGAATGTTTGGGGTGGTCTCATTTCTTGAAACCACTAAATAAATTTATAAACAGTTCATGCCTCTTTGTCAAGGAAAATAGGGCGTTTCAACGAAAAAGTCGCAAAAAACGGCATTTTTGCAAAAAACGCTTGACAAATCTGGGTTTCAGGGGTTTTTCGGCTCGAGATCCGTGAACGAAAAAGACATGTCCGAAAGCGCGTTATCGACACTTATCGTATAGCTTCTTGTATTGCATCCCGGGCTGCTCAGGGTGACGACATGAGAGCCTTCCGTTTTCTTGAAATAGCAGGGAACCACTCCCACGTAATTACCGTCGATATAGCACTCAGCTCCCGCAGGCGCGTTTATGTACACTCTATAATATGACACCATTGTCACATTAGGTTCGGAAGACGAATTACCGCTGACATCCCCCTGTGAGCTTCCCGTTGAAGAGTTGCCGCTGACATCGGACCCGTTGCCGCTTACGGAGGTATTTCCGCTGACGTCCGGTTTGGTCTCGGTCTTTTCCTTCTCAAGAGTGATGCTGACACCGGCATTTTCTTCGCCAACGCTCAGGTATCTTGTCAGAGTCACATAACCCTCACATGTGCACATGAGCTGATGCAGTCCGTAAGTGAGTGATATCGCAGCCGAAGTGTCGGCTTTTTCTCCGTCTATGTAAAGCGTTGCGTCAGCCGGATTAAGTGAAAAGAGAACCAGCCCCTCCTTGGGAACCTCGGGAACAACGTCCGAAAGATCGAGTACCGTCTCAAGACCCTTCTTAATTGTGACACTTCTGTCAACCATCGTTCCTTCGGCTGAAACAACCACATTGTATGTTCCCTCGGGAACCGTGAGCAGCATGTCATCGGTCACTTTCCATATGAATTTGGTGCCGATTTCGATCCAACCACCTACAAAATATTCATGGCCGGAAAGTCTCAGGTATCCGTGGCCCTTATCCACGTTTATGCTGTAGACGGTGGAATCTATCCCGTGGAAAGTGAGCACATCGACACTGTTGAGCTCCTGGTACATGAGCTCTTCCTTGCCGGAATAGCAGAAGCAGTCATCGGCAAGCTTGTATATGTCGGAGCCGATCGTAACCTCTTTCTTCACACTGTCGAATACATACTGATCGGTGGAAGGTTTTGTCCAGGCATCCGGACAAAGTGACGCAAGTGTCAGGTGTCTTTTGCTCTTTACAAACCTTACGTTCAGGATATCACCGACATTAATCTGGCTTAAGGAAATAAGACCGTTATATCTGTCGTAAAAGCCCGTAGTCCCGTCATAGCCGAGAGTGTACCTTCTGTGGTTTTCCCTGTTAAGAAAGGTGAGCGTGCCCTCTTCGGTGTTCTTGTCGACGAGTACCGCCGTGTCGGTGGAATCGTAATCGTAGGTTCCGTAAAGGACAAATCCCGTATCCTGCTGAGGCTCGGGCGGATTCTGTGAAACGGGTCGGGGCGTAAAAGGGCCCGTGCATCCGGATATGCAGGTGATCGTCATTACCATGCACAGCACGTATGCCCAGTACTTTCGTATAAAGTTGTAAATGTCCGACCAGCTGATCATATGTATTCCTTTGCAAGAGACAAAAGCGTATCCCTGGTATTGGAACCGGGATCTTCTATCACTTTGTCAAGAAGCTTTCCGAGTATCTCGCCCATAACCGGACCGGGGCTGATCCCCAGTTCGATAAGATCGCGTCCGCCGACCGCCAGTTCCTTAAGGCTGCAGCATTCGTGCTCGCTTACTATGCGCTCGTATTCTTTGCGGAAATTATCGATGTTGCTTAATTTTTCCTGCCTCTGATACTCGCTCTGTGCGAGAACATCGGCCTTCATGACTTCAAGGAGCCTGGGAAAATCATCTTCCATCACGGAGACGGCTTTTCTCGTAAATGCGGGTGTGCAGTTCTTGCCCTTTCCCATATCGTGGTGCCTGATCAGTCTGCATACCCGGAAGATGGTATCATTGTCGAGCTTCCATCTTCTCATTATCTCTTCACCCATTTTGGCGCTCAGTTCGGGATGGCCGTGAAAATGGGTAATGCCCTTATCATCAACGGTAAGGGTATCGGGCTTTCCTATATCGTGGAGAAGCATGGCAAATCTGACAATCCTGTCATTTTTCGAAGCCCTTACGGATTCCACGATATGTCTTCCGACATCATAGCAATGATGAAGATGGACCTGCGGAGTATCATAGGCCTTATCGAGTTCGGGGAAAAACACCTTCGTCAGCCCCGTTTCATAAAGCACTTCAAGCATCTCGGGATGATCCGATGTGAGCAGCTTGGTAAGCTCCGTGGTTATCCTCTCCGCGGATACCTTCGAAAGCGTGGGAGCAAGCTTTTTTATCGAGAAAAGCGCCTCTTCATCTATGCTGTATCCGAGCTTTGCGGCAAATCTCACCGCTCTCATCATACGCAGTGCATCTTCGGAAAATCTCTCATCGGCATTTCCGACGCATCTTACGGTCCTGCACGCTATATCATCCCTTCCGCCGAAGAGATCGACAAGTCCTTCGCTGTCATTATATGCCATTGCGTTGATCGTAAAATCACGTCTTTTAAGATCCTCTTCCAACGAAGGAACAAAGGTCACCTTGTCGGGATGCCTGCCGTCCGAATACGCTCCGTCGCTGCGGTACGTGGTCACCTCATAGCCTTCGTTTCCGATCATGACGGTAACGGTTCCGTGCTCAATGCCGGTATCTATCGTACGTCTGAAAAGCTCCTTCACCTGTTCGGGAAGTGCATTGGTCGTTATATCCCAGTCATCGGGAGTAAGTCCCAGAAGGCAGTCCCTGACACAGCCGCCCACGATATATGCTTCGTAGCCGGCTTCGCTCAGTTTATCGATTATGGACTTGGCGTCTTTCGGGATGAGTATTTCCATGGTTAAAAAAACCGGCCGTGAGCGGAAGTTACCTTCTGATCTCACGGCCGTAAATTACAGGTCAGTCTGTATTATTCGCCTTCGGGCAAAGTGGTCTGTATATCCTGGAGCATAGCTGCGGTTTCCTCGAGAGCGATATATCTGAGATTTCCGTTGGGATCGTCAACGGTGATCGTCTCGGCAAGTCCGGCAAGATATGAATCCATGCTCTCCGACTCAATGAGATTTCTAATAGTATAATACCACGAAGGCTTGCCTACGCCCACATAATAAAGTACATAAGTCTCGGAAGATGTTTCATCGAAGTAATAATTTACATCGCCCGGTGCCCTGGAAGGATCAAGGATCCAGTTTCCGAGATCTCCGGGAAGCTCAGATCCCATAAGTCCCTCGTAAAGACCGCCGTTACCCGTTCCGGAATCGCTGTATTTATCTACGAGAGCGGTAAATGCATCCTCGGTAGCCCCGGTGCTGTTGAACTCGGCAATGATCTCGTCTCCGGTCTTTTCGGAAGTGGAGATGATCCTTGCGGTAAGAGTTGTGTCAACATCCTTATATCTGGACTTAAATCCGGCTACATAGTAGCAGTTGGTCGTGTCGGACTCAACAACGGTGGTATCTCCTTCTTTTCTGGAAGGATCGATGATCCAGTTCCTTATCTGGTAAGGAACTGATGCGGATCTTTCGGCAACATGCTCATCACCGTCATCAAATACTGTGGGCTCAAGCTCATTGGCCTTATCGGATGCTTCCTTCATTGCGGCTTCGGTCTCCGCTTCGGAAGGAACATAGGATCCGTCATCGGCTACGATCGATCCGTCATCGGCAAGGTCGGTGGGAGCATCGGGAAGCTCTGCATCAACCCTGATCAGGTAGTAATCGAAAAGATCATAATCATCGGCATCTTCGGCATAACGTGCATCGATAGCCGCATCATCGGGCGTAAATGTTCCCTGCTTATCATCGGAGAAGTGAGCGACAACGAAGGATTCCTTTACGAATTTCTCAACTCTTCTCTGGGTGGCATACTGGCCGAGGGATTCCTTGTAATACTCTCCGAGGCTGAGCTCGGCTTCCTTGGCGCCCTCTTTCATGGCATCGATGTAATCCTCGTAATCCTTGGTGATATCTACGGTATAGCCTTCCTTCTCGATCTCCGCGGAAAGTGCAACCGTGGTCTTGATGCGCTCTACGGCTTCCTTGGTGAAGTAATCCCTGAAAGTAAGAGTGGAATCGTACATCTGGTCTTCGATCTGGGTTACATCCATTCCGTAATAAGAAAGGTATGAGCTGTAATTCTTGACATAAGCGTTCTTGACCATGTTGTAGTTATAATCAAACTCAACACGGCTGATGCCTCTTCCGCCTACGGTGCAGACGGTCTCATGAATAGCCATATAATTCCTTATCGGAAAAGAAAGAATGAACGCAAGGATCGCTGCGGCGATCACAAGTCCGATGGTCTTCCAGATCCATTCTTCCCTGTGAGCGCGCTGCTTAGCCTTTGCACGCTGCTCCATCTTAATATCATAGTGCGTCTTGACAGTTTTTGTTTCGGTTGCTGTCTTCTTTTCTGCACTTTCTTTGTTCTCGGACATTACTGGTCTCCTTTCATACCGGCAGGATCATCATTCCCGCCGTACACAACGCCTTATTTTATCCCATTTTCGGCGTTTTGGAAAGTTTTTTCATAAATATATGCGACAAAAGCATCCGCGATATCGAGATCGGTCCGGGCGTAGAGCATCCTCGCCCCCGCCGCATCCTCTATCTCATTCACCACCCATCCGCCGTTATTCCTTATCAGATCGAGACCGATATAGTCGGGCGCAAGCTTTTCGCAGACTGCATCCACAAAGGCTTTCATCTCTTCGTCCGGCTCTACAGCTTCGGCATTTCCGCCGAGGCTGAAATTACTCCTGAAGTCGTCCGCGGAGGTCCGTTTAATCGCCGCAACCACCCTGCCCCCGAGAATATAGAGCCTTACATCGACACCGGGCTCGTCGCACATTTCCTGGAAAATGAAACCCTCCGGATCCTTTCCTTCAAGGATACCGGCCAGTTCTTCGGCGGATCCGGCCTTATAAACCCCGCTTCCCCCGTGCCCGGCTCTTTCTTTTACGATCACCGGAAAAGAAAACGGGATCTTATCCGCGGGAGTATCCCCGGGCACCGTTTCCATCACGGGAAGGCCGAGCTCTTTAAAAAACTCGTATTCGGCAAGCTTATCGTTACCGATACGGACCGTTTCGGAATCATTGAAGCTCCGTATTCCTTTTTCCTCGAAAAATTCCGATACAAAAGGATCTCTCGATCTGTTGATGACAAACGCGGGATCTTCGGTCTCTTTGCAATCCTCCGGGGTTTTCAGCAAAAGATCGACTCCCCGCTCCCTGAAAAGAGCGGTGAGCCGATCGATGAACCACCTGTTTTTTTCGATATCTTTTATTGCATAGACAAGGAGCGCATATCTGTTCATTTTACGCACCCATTACTTCAGCTATGTGGGAAATGATATGTTCGGCCATATTGATACCGGTGCATTCAAGAGTTGTCTTGAAATGGGGATTTGAGTTGACCTCGCATATTATGGGACCGTTCTTGCCGAAGAGAACGTCAACACCGGCAAAATCGAGACCTATGGCCTTGCATGCATCTATCGCTATCTTCGCCTGGGCTTCGGATGCCTCGTACTTTTTCATGCTTCCGCCGTTTGTGATATTGGAGCGGAAATCATTATCGTTGTATCTGTACATCGAAGCGACCACACGCCCTCCGACAACATTTACGCGCACATCCCTGCCCGCGGATTCCTCGATGTATTCCTGCATGACGAAGGGATGCTCTTTGAAGGAAGCGATCAGCCTTTCCGCCTCGTAGGAATTGTTCACAAGGTGAACCTGCTGACCGAAAGAGCCGCGGTTTTCCTTGATGACCATGGGATATCCGAGTGCTTCCTCGGCTTTTCTGAGGAATGCCATGTCCGTGCATCCGAATGCGGGATATGCCTTGGGGGAAAGGAATGTCTTCGGAGTCCTGATCCCTCCGTCAAGAAGCGCGATCGCAGTCTGCCCCTTATCATCGCAGGTTTCGATGCTCTCGGATGAATTGAAGAGCCTGAGGCCCATCTTTTCGAGGCGTCTTGCCAGGAGGATGTCCTTATCCCAAAAGATCGCAAAATCGGGAAGTTCCAGATCCGAAAACTCGCTCTGCACGCTGCAGAAGATATCGGAAGAAGTCTTCATCTCAAGACTTACTCCGACTTTTCTGCCCGCATTAAGGAGAAGCTCATATATCTCACTGAACTTGTCCCATTTTACGAATGAATTAACTATAAGCCAGCCGTTCAATTTCTTTTTCCCTTTCAGTTCTTCCTGTACTGGACGGGGGTCATTCCGTAGGTCTTCTTGAAGAGCCTGTTGAAGTGCTCGACATTGTCATAGCCGATCTCTTCTGCGATCTTTTCGATGCTCTTGCCGGTATCCTTGAGAAGGGTCTTTGCCCTCTTGAGTCTTTCGATCCTGAGCACATCCTGGAAGGTCTCACCGGACTTTTCCTTGATGTATTTGGAGATGTAGGGTCTCGATAAATGGAACTGATCGGCAAGATCGTCAAGAGTAACGTTTTTGTAATTTCTCTGTATGAAGGTGAGGATCTCGACAAGTCTCTCCTCACGTCCGCGGTTTACATGCTGCTCGGTCGCAACCTTGTTCACAACGCTGACAAGTGCCGCATTCGAAGCCTTGATGATGTCTTCGTCAACGCCTACGCCCCAGTAGGTCTTTCCTTCGGAAACAACGCTGACATAAGCCGCAGCCTTGGAGGAACTGGTCTTGGAGATCGCATGCTCCTCATATCCGGTGAGCTCATAATCCACACCCAGATAAAGCTTGAGTGCATTGCTCACGGAGTCGAGACGTCCGTTTCCTATGGTGGATACAACGATCTCACCGTTCTTGTCCTTGAAGCTTACGGCCGCCTCGATGCCTGCATCGCCGAGCTGCTTGTAATGAACTTCTGTAACATCGAATACGGGTCTGGAGGTGATATATACATCCTCGAATACCTGGAACATCTCGTCGGGCTTGAGCTCCTTGTGCTTTCTGTCGGAGACGCCCTTCATAAGGTATCCTACCTCTTCCTTCATCGCAGCGGGAAGGCTGAAGCCGAACTGCTGCTTGAGCACGAATGCCACGCCGCCCTTACCGGAGGTGGAATTGATACGGATGACATCGGACTCGTACTCTCTTCCGATATCGGTGGGATCGATGGGAATATAGGGAACATCCCAGCGCTTTCCGGTCTTGCCGTCCGCGCGATAGTTCATTCCCTTGCTTATCGCATCCTGGTGCGAGCCGGAGAAAGCGGTAAATACGAGGTCTCCGCCGTAAGGGGTTCTCTCGTGGACCTTCATATTGGTGAATCTTTCATATGCTTCACGGATCGCCATGATGTTGGAGAAATCAAGTCCGCTGTCAACGCCGTGTGTGACCATGTTGATGGCTACGGTCACAAGGTCGACGTTACCGGTCCTCTCGCCGTTTCCGAAAAGAGTACCTTCAACCCTGTCGGCACCCGCAAGAACGCCGAGTTCCGCATCGGCTACGCCCGTGCCTCTGTCGTTGTGGGGATGAACGGATACGACTACGCCCTCACGGTACTTGAGGTTATCGGACATAAACTCGATCTGGTCCGCAAAAACATGGGGCATCGCAACCTGTACGGTGGAAGGAAGGTTGATGATCGCCTTCTTTTCCGGAGTGGGCTTCCAGACATCGAGTACGGCATTGCATACTTCAAGGGCAAATTCGGGCTCCGTCTGTGAGAAGCTCTCGGGGCTGTATTCGAACATGAAATTGCCGTCGGTCTCGTCGGCAAGCTTCTTCAATAATTCGGCGCCGTCAACCGCAAGCTTCTTGATCTCGGATTTCTCCTTTTTGAAGACCTGCTCTCTCTGTTCAACGGAGGTTGAATTGTAGAGATGGACGATCGCTTTGGGGCATCCCTTTACCGCATCGAAGGTCTTGCGGATGATGTGCTCCCTGGCCTGGGTAAGTACCTGTATGGTCACGTCATCGGGGATCATGTCCTTCTCGATGAGTGCACGGATGAATTCGAATTCGGTGTCGGATGAAGCGGGGAATCCTACCTCGATCTCCTTAAAGCCAACATCTACGAGGAGCTTGAAGAATTCCAGCTTGGTCTCAAGGCTCATGGGATCGATGAGAGCCTGGTTTCCGTCTCTTAAGTCAACGCTGCACCAGATGGGAGGTGCGGTGATCCTGTCCTTTTTTACCCACTTATGTTCACATACCGGAGGCATATGATATGTGGGCTGATACTTTTCGCTTACATTGATCTTGCTCATATTAACTCCTGACTGCGGATATACTTCCCGCACTGCTTATTATGGCAACACAATATCACTATAGTTTGCCAAAATCAAGAGCGATTTTAACCTGTTTTATTGATATATTTTAAGCAATATACTCCGATAACGGCTATTTTATGCGGTTTATGCAAAAAATCAGGTCAATTCCTGCATCTGCAAAAATTGACCTGATTTAATATTTTCTATTGATTTATCAGAACTTATTTATCGCATCGATAACGTACTGCTGTTCCTCATCCGTCATACCGTTATACATAGGGATCGAAAGCACTTCATTCGCATATCTTTCGCAGATGGGAAGGTCGCCTTTTTTATGTCCGAGGTACTCATATGCCTGCTGGAGATGGGGCGGAACCGGATAATGGATTATGGTGCCGATATCCTTCTCCTTAAGATATTCGATCAGTTCATCACGGCGGTCCGATCTTATCACATACTGGTGATAGACCTCGTATCCGCCTTCCTGCTGGACGGGCTTTATGATCGCGGGATTTGTGATCTTTTCGTTATAGACGGATGCGATCTTTCTTCTTTCCGAGGTGATCTCATCGATATACTTGAGCCTTACGCGAAGGAGCGCTGCCTGGATCTCATCAAGTCTGCTGTTCACGCCCACGACTTCATTGTAATAACGCCTGCCGGATCCGTAATTTCTGAGAACCTTGATCTTGCCGATAAGTTCGGGATCGGAGGATATGACCGCTCCTGCATCGCCGAATGCGCCGATATTCTTGCTGGGATAGAAAGAAAAGCATCCCGCATCCCCGAAGGTTCCGGCTAATTTTCCGTTCCACTTTGCACCGTGCGCCTGGGCGCAGTCCTCAACAAGCTTAAGTCCGTGCTTTTTGCAGATCTCCGAGACCTTATCCATATCACAGATATGACCGTAGAGATGAACGACCATTACCGCCTTGGTCTTCGGGGTGATCGCCGCTTCTATCTTGGATACATCGATCTGATGATGTTCATCGGGTTCAACAAATACAGGAGTCGCGCCGTTTATGGAAATTCCCATGACGGATGCGATATAAGTGTTGCCCTGGACGATGACTTCGTCGCCTTCGCCGATCCCCAGAGCCCTTACGGCAAGGATCAGGGCATCAAGTCCGTTAGCCACGCCGGCACAGGTGATCCCGCTTCCGTGGAAAGCGGCATATTCCTCTTCAAATGCTTCGACTTCTTTTCCCAGGATGTACCATCCGCTCCGAAGGACCCTGAGCGCGGCTTCTTCATATTCATCCTGATGCATCCGGAATCCGGGTGCCATGCTGTTGGCCATGATCTTCATAACTTTACCTCTGTCCATTACTTTTGCGGCATGTTCTCCGGCCGGGATTTCGGATCTTAGCCGGCCTTCGTTCAAGCCGCGAGAGCTTTTTTCTAGAATAATTCCTTTAATACAAGTACCGTAATCCCCCGGTTGTCTCCGGGAATCACTCTTTTTACCTTGTCATTATACCTGAAACTGTCATATATCATATCACGAAGTGCGGTTCCGCGGTTAAATCCGTGTATCGCCCGGATCTGATACGTGCCGGGGCCCGCATCCTTAACGGCTTTTTCCAGCACACGCTCGGCCTCGTCCGTCCGCATTCCGTGAAGATCTATCTTTATGAAGGGTTCATTCATACGCTTTTACCACACAAGATGCGATTGATCATCAGATCATCAGCTGTTTGGACATACTGCCGTTCTGAAACAACCACTCGCCTATAAATTGAAGCTCGGTGGGATTGAAATCCTCCGCATCGCAGTAGATGTAATAGCAGCAGTCCCTTGTCGAGAGCACGATGCCCCGGCCCTTTACGCCGCGGTAGTCATATTCGGTCTGTACCGATTCCCTTGACCTGTGCGGAAAAGAAAGAGTCTGCGCATCATCGCCCTCTCCGAAGCTGAGCCGGAATTCTTTTGCGTCTGCTTCGAGAGTTCCCCAGCCGAGATCGACGAAGCCTTTCTCGCTCGGAAGAGCCTCGACTTTTACTTTATAGGATTTTACAAAGCCCCCGTTCTCGATCGCTTTTTTGCATCCGGTGATCTCAAGATCCCTTTCCCATTCGTACCAGTCGGGGATAACGAACTGTTCGCCGCTTTCCTTATCCTCAAGGAAGCCGTCTTCCCGTAAAAGGAATTCCCTTCCGCAGGCGCTGCACTTTAAGGTATCCCCGCTGCTCGTCATCTTATATTTCGCACCGCATTTTCTGCAGATATAGAGCGGTTTGTGAAGTCCCTCCGCACGGAATGGTTCTTTGATCAGGATCTTCTTTGCGGTCTGGTATTCGTATTCGTTATATTCAAGACCTTTTTCGAGGGCTTTTTGTATCTCATCCGCGGATGCTTTCTTCAGATCATCGCGGGAATATAAAAGACTGAGCTTTCCTTCGATCGGAACCTTCCTTGTACGGAGCTCATCCCAGAAGGGATTCGCAAGATATGATCCGTAAAGGGTAAAGAGCACGACGGGAACATCCATGAACTTGCATAGCTTACCGAGATTCTTCGGGATATATGCGGTGGTTCCGACATTCGAATGCCTAGATTCGGGGAAGACAAAAACGGACTGACCCATTCCCAGAGCGTACTTCATGTTTTTTACGACAGTGATGTCGGAAACGAATCTTCTCTTTCCGATGCAGCCGAGCCCCCTGTAGAGCCACTTTCCGTAATAGAGGAATCCTTCCATATCCGAGACGTACATCGCACGGTGCGGAAATGCTGCCAGAGGTGCTGCGGAATAATCCGCGGGTCCCTGGTGGGTCGCGATGATGAGGAACGGTCCCTTTACTCCCTTAATGCCCGACCTGTCTATCTTCATACCGCACTTCATATAGGACAGCTTCGCGGCTGCCCATATGAGAGGCATAAGGAAAAAATATTGTTTTGAAGGCTTCTCCGCCATATCGAACGGAGTCATATCTTTCGTATATCTGATCATGTTTCCGATCCTGTCCGGTCATCTGCCGGACTTCGCCGTGCATGGCGCGGCAGTTTTAAAGCAGTATTTCCGACAGGTATTCTACTGTTTCCGCTATGTAAGTTGCGCCGGCGTCTACGAGCTCCTGCCTGCTTCCGTAGCCGTAGAGCACACCTACGGAATCGATCCCGAAATGTGACGCACCTGTCACATCATAGAATCTGTCCCCTATCATCACAGCTTTTTCAATATCGACACCGCCGTTTTCAATGGCGAAGCTCAGGACATCGATCTTATTTTTCCTGTCGGTATTATTCGATGCGACCATAAGGTCGAAATATTTTCTCAGACCGAAATGATCCATTACCACATTTGCCATAAGCTCGGCCTTGGTTGTGGCTACGATCATTTTTTTGCCGGATGCTTTCAGTTTATCCAAAAGCTCAAACACTCCGGGATAGACATCATTTTCGTAAACGCCCTTATCGGCATAGTACTCCCTGTAAAAAGCGATCCCCTTCGCCGCATCCTCGGGAGAAAAACCGAGAGTTTTTTCAAACGAATCTCCGAGAGGGGGGCCGACGAATTTTCTGAGCGAGGATCTGTCCGGGATCTCAATTCCCATTTTTCCCAGTGCATATTCGAATCCGTTCATTATGCCCGGGCCGGAGTCGGTAAGCGTTCCGTCGAGATCGAATAATATGTAGTCGTAATTACTCATTGATGTCTCCCAAAAGTTTTTTACTCATTATATTGTAATAAATTAAGCCCGGGAATTGAAGTCCCCGGGCTTGATCGGTTATTTGATTTTCAGATCAGTCGACTGCGATGTCGATGTTCTTGCCGGTAAGGCCTACATAAGCGCCTGCGGCTGCTTCGCTGCTCTCTGCGTGAGCAATGAGCCACTTGTTACGTGCCCAGAGGAGCTTGTCCTCATCATTGCCTTCCTTGAGAGAGGGCTTCTCGGTATTGGTGTTCTTGGGAAGAACTACGCAAACGCGGAAGTTTGACTCACCCTCTGCATTGCAGGGAGCATAGTGAAGAGTATCTTCGTAAACTACGACAACATCGCCCTTGTCTGCTACGAAAGCCTTAACCTTGGAAGTATCAAGCTTTCCGTCAACAATGTCATCAAGCTTTGCAAGAAGAAGTACGAACTTGGAAGTTCCGATGTTGAGCTCGCATCCTCTGTGATACTCAAGGCAGTTGAGCTTGGTGTTGGATCCCCAGCACATTCCGATCTGGATGGGCATTCCGCCGTAAGCGCGATCGGTGAAATCCTTGTAAAGGTCTGTGCATGCCTCAAGGCTGTCGATGCCGGGCTCGTAAGCAACGCCTTCTGCGGGAAGCTCGATCTTCTCCATTGCATCAAGTAAAGGAGCTACATCATATCCGGTGATGACATGTCCGTATCTCTTGAACTCTTCGCTGTGAACTGAAATAAACTGCATAGAATTTTCCTCCGTATTTTGTTTTGGACTGCGTGTCTGGACGCTATGTACTTATACTATCACGTCTTTGCCTGCTTGTGTAGAAACTGTTTTCTTTTTTGCAAAATAATGACAGACTTTAGCAAATTATTGCAGAGGGTGGTACAATTACGGGAAAGTATGAAAACAGAGGTGGATCATGTATCTGAGAAAAGGAAGGATAACATTCTTCAAGATAAAGAACATATTGCTGGCGGTCATAGCGATCGCCAACCTGATCGTGAGCATTTCGATGGAGGTGTTCCTGGTGGTACGCTACTGGGGCGATTCCTATACGATCATGCACGCAAAGGCAACTCCCGAATTCATTTTCTGGATCATTGCGGGACCGCTGATGCTGATCTATGTGGCATGGTCATCGGGAAATATCGGTGATGCTACTTTTTATTCCGGATATTTCGAGGGAGATCTTGACGGTTTCGTAAGCGCAGAGGAACTTGCGGAAGTCACGGGAAGATCCGTTAAGAAAGTAAGAAGACAGCTTAAATATTTCCCGAAGTTCTACATGAAGAATTATAAATTCGAAAAAGACCGTGCGGAGCTTGCTTCAAAGACCATTACCTGCGACTGTCTCAGCTGCGGCGGCGTATTTGAAAAGAAGCTGTTCTTTACGGGCGAATGCCCCTACTGCGGAAGTTCGGATCTTCAGGCAAGAGTCCTTACGGACGGAAAGTTCTACAGCATTTCCAACGAACTCAAAGGACAGCCCAAAACCTATTCCTATTACACTGCGAATAATCTCGAGACCAAGAAGATCCTGTTCCCGATACTTCTCGGATTATCACTTTTTGTAATCTTGATCTGCATATTGACGGGAATCGATACGCTGTCCAAATACAACGATCACGATTACCTCGTATCGATCATCCTGGATCCGAACGATCACAGGTACGATTTCGATAATATTCACTATGACATGATCTATTCACTGCTTGCGGATTTCTTCATTATTGCGGGTCTGATCCCGGTAGCGGTAAAGAGGCTCAAAAAGATCGGATATGTGAAAATAGCAGATCTTATGGCTGCTTTCCTTGCAAGAGTGAAGACTCCGTTTGTCGGTGCGGAGAAGATTCCCGCATACAAAAAAGCGGATTATGCAAAGAAGATCAATCTCATCTTCCGTTCACTCAAAAAAGGATATCTTAAGAACTGCACCATAGAAAAGCACAGCGGCGAGCTGCAGGTTGCCCTCGCAAAGAAGATCGTCAAGGACCGCTGTCCCAACTGCGGCGGACCTATAGTGGGCGCTGCGGATGCAGACTACATCTGCAGATACTGTGATTCTAAGATCATGGATGTTGTTGTAAAGAAGGACTGATACTGCAATTCGTTAATCGATTTTAAAACCCCCGAAGGCTTGATTGATATGTACCCAGAATCCTGGACACATTGATTTATGATTTAGGCGGAACACATGGATGCTTCCCTGTACTTTACAGGGGGCATCCATTTTGTTTTTGCTTGGATTCTTTCGTTGTTGTAGTAGTATATATATTTTTCAACGGCCTTTTTGAACTCTCCAAAAGATTTGTATTCTTTCTCATAGCCATAGTACATCTCATTCTTTAACCTGCCAAAGAACGTTTCCATAATGCAGTTGTCATAGCAATTTCCTTTTCGCGACATGGACTGTGTTATGCCGTGCTTTTGGAGTTCAGTTCTGTAGTAAGCGTGTTGATAT
>JNJD01000001.1 GCA_000702685.1 Lachnospiraceae bacterium AC2028 | reverse complement strand
CAAGGCTGGCAATATCAACACGCTTACTACAGAACTGAACTCCAAAAGCACGGCATAACACAGTCCATGTCGCGAAAAGGAAATTGCTATGACAACTGCATTATGGAAACGTTCTTTGGCAGGTTAAAGAATGAGATGTACTATGGCTATGAGAAAGAATACAAATCTTTTGGAGAGTTCAAAAAGGCCGTTGAAAAATATATATACTACTACAACAACGAAAGAATCCAAGCAAAAACAAAATGGATGCCCCCTGTAAAGTACAGGGAAGCATCCATGTGTTCCGCCTAAATCATAAATCAATGTGTCCAGGATTCTGGGTACATATCAAAATGCGAAAGGGGTTTTGTTTTTTATTACCGTATCATTCTTCCTTGGCTTTATCTTCCTTGATGTTCTCAAGTGCCGCCTGCTTTGCAGCATCCACGGTGCCGTAATATCCGCTGCCGGGAAGCGTGTGGTAGAGCGAACCTTCATTCCAGTAATCCTTGAAATATACATATCCGTTTGTCATGGATATCGAATTGAAATTTCCTTCCGCAAGCACCGTTGCGGATCCGCCGCTCGTGAGCATGAAGGCAAGGTGTGCATCGTTTCCCATGGTCTGGTAATAGATGTATCCTTTGTAGACGTTGAAGCTTTCGACTTTCTCGTTGGTAAGTATCTCGATCGTCTGATCATTAAGAGAGTAGCGTCTTAACTGATAACCGTCTTCGGGAGCCATGTAATAGATGTATCCGTTATCGTAGACGGGATTCCAGATATTTCCTTCAAGCACTTCGTAATTTGCTCCGGTAGAAGTGTTGTATGCCATCAGGTAGTGATTGCCTTCGGTGTTGTTGTAATAGATGAGATTTCCGACGGCGCATGAAGGATTGATCCCGTATCTTGCAAGAAGCTCCGCATCCCCGCCGCCTATCGGCATGCGCTGGAAATAGGGAGCGTTGTGGTTATTGTCCGCAGTGCCTTCCATATAGACGTAGTCGCCCACCACCTGGGCTTTGACCACGACATCCCTGCTCATAGTGTATCCGTGCTGACCGTCAATATGGGATCTGATGAACGAATTCGGAACTCTTACTCCGCCGAGCCCTGATGCTCCGGAGCTTCCGGACTGGAAGTAATAGATGTAATTTCCGGCGACGCATATTGAACTGGCCACAGCGGTGGAAACCTTTTTGCAGTCCGTTTCATCGACATTCATGGAATAGAGAGCACCGCCGTCGTAGGGGTTGGAGAAATAGATGCGGCCGTCCGATTCGCACACGATGCCGCCGTTATTGATGTTGCCGGCAAGATTTCCGACGGTGCCTTCGGGATTGGAAGGGACCTTTTCGCCTCTTCTGGAAAAAAGAGTGATAAGTACCAGCACCACGACTGCCGCTGCCATGACCGAAACCGCTATGATGAGATTTTTCCTGTCACGCTTTGACATCTTTTTCGCCATAGGATCACTTCCCTTCATATACCTGCTTATATTTTAACTTTAAAAGGGCTTTTTATCAAGGCTCTGAGAGCCCCGAAAGCATTGAAAAAACCGCAGTTTCGGAGTAAAATAATATGGTTATAAATTTACCCTCACGGAGATATATATGGATTTATCCGAGATCAGAAAACAGCTCGACGAATGCGACGGCGAAATCGTAAAACTTTTTGAAAAAAGAATGCAGCTTTCGGAAGAGGTAGCCGCATCAAAACTTGAATCCGGAAAAGGCGTTCTTGATAAGGACCGCGAAAAGGAAAAACTCGCTAAGGTTTCCTCAATGGTAAGCGGCGAGCTCAATGAAGAAGGCGTGAAGGAACTCTTCAGGCTTCTTATGAGCATGAGCAGAAAGCTTCAGTACAAGAAACTTCTCGAAAGCGGAAGGCATATCAGCATTCCCTTTGTTCCCGTTGATGATATAGCGGAAGGTTCGCCCAGGGTGGTATTCCAGGGAGACGAGGGTGCTTATTCCCAGCTTGCGATGAAAAAATATTTCGGAGACGATGTGGACTGCATCCATGTCCCTACTTTCCGCGCGGCCATGACAACCATATCCGAAGGCTCCGCGGATTACGCCGTACTTCCGATCGAAAATTCCACTGCGGGTATTGTAAGCGAGATCTACGATCTTCTTGCGGAGTATGAGAATTACATCGTGGGTGAACAGATCATAAAGATCGAGCATTGTCTCATGGGCGTAAAGGGCGCGGATATATCCGGTATAAAGACCGTGTTTTCACATCCCCAGTCGCTCATGCAGTCGGCCAGATTTCTTGAAAAGCATGACTGGAAGCTGATCTCGATGCCCAATAACGCATTTGCGGCTCGGAAGGTTTCATCTGACGGCGATAAGAGCCAGGCTGCGGTTGCAAGTTCACTGGCCGCGGAAATCTACGGACTTGATATCCTTGAAAGAGGCATCAATTCGGAGGACAACAATTCCACCAGGTTCATAATCGTTACGAACCGTAAGGTATACAGGAAGGATGCGGGCAAGATCAGTCTCTGTTTTGAACTGCCTCACGAGAGCGGAGCGCTCTACAACTGTCTGGGACATTTTATATTCAACGGTCTCAACATAACCAAGATCGAGTCGCGTCCCATCGAAGGACGCACATGGGAATACAGATTCTTCCTCGATTTCGACGGCAATCTTTCCGATCCTTCGGTAAGATGCGCACTCACCGGACTCAGGGAAGAAGCAAAATATCTCAGGGTGCTTGGTAATTACTGATAACGGAACCGGAATAAAACGGGAGGAGAAATGGTACATACATTTGCGGCAATAGACGTCGGAAGTTTCGAACTTACCATGAAGATCTTCGAGTACGGCGGCAAAAAGCAGATGAAAGAGATCGACTGTCTTGAGACGGGTCTGTCACTTGGCGCCGATACCTATGCCACCGGAAAGATCTCCAAGGAAAAAGTGGAAGAGCTCTGCAAGGTACTTTCCCATTTCGCATCGGTGATGCGCTCCTATAATGTCGAAAATTATAAAGCTTACGGAACGAGTGCGATCAGGGAGACGGAGAACTCACAGATCCTTCTTGACCTGATCGAGACCAGGACCGGCATACACATAGATACTCTTTCCAATTCGGAGCAGAGATTCCTCGACTACAAATCGATAGCACGTGCGGGCGATGTCTTTACCAATGCCATCCAGGACAGCGCTGCCATTCTCGATATCGGAGGCGGAAGCATCCAGATATCTCTATTCGATGAGGACTCGCTTGTCAGCACACAGAATCTCCGTCTCGGAGTTCTGAGGATAAGGGAGAGAGTTGAAAGTCTTGGGGCGGACCCTTACAGGATGAGGCTTCTTGAAGAAGAACTCATTGATGCACAGCTTCTTACTTACAAGAAATTATTCCTGACAGGTCCGGTAAAAAACCTTATCGTCATGGACGATTATGTCAGTACCTGCATAAAGCGCAGGATAGGCGGAGAGGGCACCGGATATCTTTCGAAAAAAGAATACGATACGCTGCTTGAGGAATTATCCGAGGGCGGATCGTTCGAACTTGCGAGGAGCCTCGATGTTCCGGAAGAAAAGGTACCGCTCATCAGGATAAGCGGTCTGCTCGTAAAGAGTCTCTGCAATATACTCCGCTGTGAGAAGATATATGCTCCCGGTGTTACTCTTTCGGACGGTATCGCATATGAATTCGCGGAAGAGAATAAGATCACAAAACCGGATCACGATTTTGAAAAAGACATAACAGCCTGCGCTCTGAATATAAGCAGAAGATACAACGGATCGCGTTCGAGAGCCGAGACCATTAGACAGATCTGCGGAACCGTATTCGATGCGATGAAGAAGGTCAGCGGACTTTCATCCAGGGACAGGCTCTATCTCGATATTGCCGCAATACTTCACGACTGCGGCAAATATATCGCGATGACGGATATAGGCGAAAGATCCTACGAGATTATCATGGCGACGGAGATCATCGGACTGTCGCATCACGAAAGGGAGATCATCGCAAACATCGTCCGCTTCAATCATACCGAGTTCATCTATACCGGAAATGAGGGAACGGACAACGGAACGCTCGGAAGAGAGGGCTATATCAAGGTTGCCAAGCTCACCGCAATGCTCAGGCTTGCTAACAGCCTCGACAGAAGCCATAAGCAGAAGCTCAAGGAGGTCAAGGCATCTCTTTCCGACGGCGAGCTTAAACTGAATGTAAGCATCCCCCAGACATTCCTTCTCGAGGAAGCATTCTTCCCTGAAGCATCAGACTTTTTCGAAGAGATATATTCGATTAGACCCGTGATAATCAGAAACTGATCTTTCATACGGAGACCATATGGCAGCAAAGAAGATAATCAATTTCAGAGATCCCGAATATTACACGAACAGGGAACTGAGCTGGATAGAGTTCGACAGACGCATCCTTTCCGAAGCGAGGGATAAGCAGACGCCTCTTTTCGAAAGGCTTAAATTCCTTGCGATCGTTTCATCGAATCTCGATGAGTTCGTCATGGTCCGCGTAGGTTCTCTTTTTGACATGAAGCAGGCGGGGTATGACAAACCGGATATAGCGGGTCTGACTCCCGAAGAGCAGCTGCGTGCGATAAGCGAAAACGTCCATGAGCTTTGCTATGACCAGTACAAGGCATTCCGTACGGAGATAATTCCCGAACTGAAAAAAAGCGGTCTTGAACTTGTCAGAAGTCACGAGACCATGACACCTTCCGAGAGTAAATTTGCGGATGAATATTTCCGCAATCTCGTATATCCCGTTCTCACTCCGATGGCAGTCGATTCATCGAGGCCTTTCCCCCTTATCCAGAACAAATCACTGAACATCGGTGCGATGGTCAGGAAGAAGGGCGGAAACGGAGAACTGGAATTTGCTACGGTCCAGGTTCCCTCGGTACTTCCCAGGGTCATCCTGCTTCCCGAAAACCACAATATGCGACGTTTCATCCTTCTCGAGGAGATCATCGAGCGCAACATGAAGGCGCTGTTCCTCAATTACGATATCGTATGCTCGCATCCTTACAGGATCACCAGAAACGGTGATATGAGCATTGACGAGGATGATGCGGAGGATCTGTTAAAAGAGATCGAAAAATCCGTAAAGGCAAGAAAACGCGGACAGGTACTCAGGCTCGAGATAGAGCACAGAGCGGATAAAAGACTTGTATCGTTTTTGAAAAAGGAACTCAGCATAACCGATTCCGAAGTGTATAATACCGACGGCCCTCTCGATCTTACAGCGCTGTTCAAGGTAAGCTCGCTTCCCGGATTCGATGACCTTAAGAACCCTCCGTTTACACCCGCACCCGTACCCGAGCTTCCAGCAGGATGCGATATATTCGGACAGATAAGAAAGGGAGATATCCTTCTTTTCCATCCGTACCAGTCATTCGAACCTGTTGTCGATTTCGTAAAGAATGCAGCGGTCGATCCCGATGTACTTGCGATCAAGCAGACGCTTTACAGAGTCAGCGGTAATTCACCCATCATCGCTGCGCTTGCAACAGCTGCGGAAAACGGAAAACAGGTCACCGTACTTGTGGAACTCAAGGCACGCTTTGACGAAGAGCACAATATCGTATGGGCAAGAATGCTTGAAAAAGCCGGATGCCATGTAATATACGGTCTCGTCGGACTCAAGACACATTCGAAGATCACGCTTGTCGTAAGACGCGAGAACGAAGGCATACGCAGATATGTGCATCTCGGAACGGGTAATTACAACGATGCGACGGCACGTATCTATACCGATGTTGGACTGCTCACATGCAGGGAAGAGATCGGTGAGGACGCAACCGCTGTCTTTAATATGCTCAGCGGATATTCCGAGCCCAAAGCATGGAACAGCCTTATACTCGCGCCTCTCTGGCTCAAGGACAGATTCATCTATCTGATCGGCCGTGAGGAACAGATCGCACGCAGCGGAAAAGAAGGACGCATCATTGCCAAGATGAATTCCCTTTCCGATCCCGATATCATCGAAGCACTCTACAAGGCATCGGCAGCGGGCGTGCATGTCGAACTGATCGTAAGAGGCATATGCTGTCTTAAGACAGGCATCAAGGGAGTCAGCGAGAACATAAAGGTAAGATCGATCACCGGTAATTTCCTCGAGCATGCAAGGATCTTCTGGTTCAAGAATGATGAGAATCCCGAAGTGTATTGCGGAAGCGCCGACTGGATGCCGAGAAACCTCGATAAGAGAGTCGAGATCGTATTCCCCGTTACCGATGAAGCGCTCAAGGCAAGACTTAAGCATATCCTCGATACCGAACTCGAAGATAACAGAAGAGCGAATATACTTCAGCCTCTCGGATGCAACTATGTAAAAGAGGGAATGCGTCAGAAGAAAGCTGTGGACTCCCAGCTCATAGCCGTCAGGGAAGCAGTGGATGCCGCAAAAAGCGCGGCACCGAAAAAGAGTACCGAAAGCAGAGTGTTTACACCGAAATCAAAACCCGCGAAGTGAATTAATATGAGAATCGTACTTGCATCCGCATCTCCGAGAAGAAGGGAGATACTGGATCAGATCGGAATTAAATATGATGTGTGCGTAAGCGACTGTGATGAGCACTGCATTGAAAAGGATCCGAAAAAGCTCGTTCAGATCCTGTCGGAAAGAAAAGCCATGGCTGTTCTAAAGGCGCTCGAGAGCGGAAAGTCCGGACTTGATGCTGATCCCGAAACCGAAACCTTCTGCGTCATCGGATGCGACACGATCGTTTATCAGGAGAAGTTAAACGGGATACTCGGAAAGCCCCACACGGAAGGCGAAGCATTTGAAATGCTCTCGGCTCTTTCCGGCGGAGTGCATGAAGTGTATTCGGGAGTAACGATCCTTGTAAGCGGTCTTAAGACTCCCGTAAAGAGATCCTTTTGGGAGCGCACGGCGGTACATTTTTCCGAGATGACAGATGAAGAGATCATGGAATACATAAAGACAGGCGATACCATGGATAAGGCCGGTGCATACGGTATACAGGGATTCTGTGCGAGATACATTGAAGGCATTGAGGGAGATTATTTGAATGTCGTCGGACTTCCCGCATCGCATCTTTACAAAGAATTGAAAAGCCTGGGTGCGGTCTGATGGATATATATTTTGCACCCATGGAGGGAATGACCTCCCCGCTTTTGAGAAGAACTCACGCAGCATGCTTCGGAGGATGTGAGAAATATTATTCTCCGTTCATATCGACGAATGAAGCGATAAGCCTGAACGGCAAAGAGTCCGAAGATGTGGATCACGAACAGAATAAAGGGCTTAACCTGATACCGCAGATAATATCCAATTCCGCATATCAGAGTGCCCTGTACATAAAGCTCTTATCCGAAAAGTACGGATACGATGAGGTCAATATCAATCTCGGATGTCCTTCCGGTACCGTTGTCTCGAAGGGCAAGGGTTCGGGAATGCTAAGAGACCCGGAAGCGATGGATGCATATCTGGGCAGTCTGGGCGAAGAACTTGAGAAATTATCCGGACAGGGTATTAAGATCCCTAAGGTCAGCATCAAGACCAGGATAGGTTTTTACGAACCCGGTGAGCATATAAGGATCACCCGGATACTTAAGGCTCATCCCGCATATCAGGTGACGGTCCATCCCAGAACAAGAAAGCAGATGTACTGCGGAGACGTTAACCCGGATGCATTTGCCCATATGTATGATGAACTTAGGAGCGCCGGTATCGGAGTCGTATATAACGGGGATATAAAAAGGCCTGAAGACTTCGAACGGATCGCAGAAAGATTTCCGGAACTTGACGCTGTGATGATCGGAAGAGGACTTCTTGCGGATCCTTCTCTTGCACGCAGGATAAAGGGCGGAGAAGCCGCTACGGCATCCGAGTATATCGATTACATGGAACGGATCCTTGACGGATATATCGATAAGATAGGAGTGGAGAAATTCATTCTCGCCAAGATGAAGGACCTGTGCAATTTTATGAAGCCTGTCTTTTCCGGGAATGACAAAGGATTTAAGGACATGTGCAAAGCGGACTCCGTGGAAGCGTTCCGCGTATGCATGAAACAGTACATTCGTAATTCAAAAATGTATGAGGTGTAAGATATGTACGATGACAAGGTTTTGGATGTTTTCCTTAGAGATCAGAAACAGCTCTTTGATGAGAGCGTAGCTTCTACGAGAGAAGAAGCTAAGGAATTTCTTGAAGAACTCATGGCGGTGGTATGTGAGAATGCCGACGAAGTAAGAGAGTATTTTGAGGAGGAAGGCGTTGATCTTTCTTCGCCCGAGGCCGGAGATATATTAAGTGCGGATGAGGTTTTTGATATCGGTGACGGAAGATACCTCATCGTGGAAGGATAAGTTTTGGACAGAAAACAGATCAAATGGGACAGACTTGATAATACGGGTTATCTTTTCCCCTCGATAGCGGGAGAAAACATGACCAGCACATACAGGATATCCATCACTCTTTCGGAGGAGATCGACAGGGATACCCTCCAGGAAGCCCTGGATATTCTCCTGCCCAGGATAGACCTTTTCAACGTAAGGCTGAGAAAGGGTTTCTTCTGGTACTATTTCGAGGAAAACGGAAAGCCCGCACCCAGGGTTGTTGAAGAGGAACTTCCCTGCAGGTTCATAAGGGCCAACAGGAATCATTCTTACCTGTTCAGGGTCACTTATTACGGATGCAGGATCAATCTCGAAGTATTCCATGCGCTCACGGACGGAATGGGCGGTATCAATTTCATCAGGGAGCTTGCATATCAATACTTAAGGCTTTCACATCCGGATGAATTCTCATCGGATGCTCTTTCCGCGGATACATCCCTCAACAGGGAGGACAGCTTCGTAAGGAATTACAAGGCAGCAAAGCCCAAGGGATTCATTGCCAAGAAGGCATTCCTGATAAAGGGAAAGCGTCTCCCGGACGGAAGGCTCGGACTTATGCACCTTACGATGTCCGTACAGGATCTTAAGAAGGTCACGCATGCCAAGGAAGTATCGATCAATGAATATATGGTCGCACTCACCGCATATGCGATCTATAAGAACGGATTCAGGGGAAGATCTAAGGGGAGACCCATAAGAGTAGCGGTGCCCGTAAACTTACGTCCTTATTTCGATTCATATACCACCAAGAATTTCTTTGTCGTGGTATCTGCGGAAATCTCGGATAAGGAAGAAGAGTATTCTTTTGACGAGATACTGGATATCTGCAAGACCACATTAAGGGAGCAGATCAATAAAGAGCATCTCGAGGATCTGTTCAGTTATTCCGTATCGAACCAGATGAATCCGTTCCTTAAACCCATTCCGCTGGGCATCAAGAACCTTGCGATAAGATTCGTCTACACCAAGTCGGCTACGGCAAATACCACGACGCTTACCAATATCGGCAATATCAAGATCCACGACGAATACAGAAAATACGTTAAGGGATTTTATGCCAATATCGCTATGAGCATCGGACAGGATATAAAGGGAACGGTCCTTTCATACGGAGATGATTTCGTCTATACGGTATCGACTCTTCTGGAGGATACTTCCATTGAAAGGACACTTGTAAAACAGCTTACATCTGACGGCATTAAAGTCAGTGTTACCACGAACGGAGTTTTCTATGGCTGAATGTAAAAAATGCGGAGTTCATATCACGGATGATACGGACAGATGCCCGTTCTGCAGATGCGTTCTCGAGGACGACGGAGTGCAGGGGGAAAACGTATATCCCGATGTTGAAAGCAAGGTTAAGATCTGGAGACACATAAGACAGATAGTTTTATTCCTTTCGATATGTGCCATGGGAGGAATGCTGATAGCTCTTTATATGGGAGCGGACATCTTTAACTGGACCGTTGTAGTCGGACTGATCCTTCTGTATGTGAACGTCACTATCTATATGACGATCACCGACAGGATAGGATATATGTTCAAGACACTGTTCCTTACGATGGCGGTCGTGCTGATACTTATAGGCATCGATTATTTCACGGGCTACAAGAGATGGTCATACGACTATACTCTTCCGGCAGCGCTTATGTTCCTGGAGTTCAGCTGCGTACTGCTCATGCTGATCAACAGAAGGAACTGGCAGAGCTATATCAGTCTTCAGCTTTTTAATATTTTCTGGAGCGTCGTGCTGTTTGTCATGCTGCAGCTTGATATTATAAGGCAGCCGGTCATGGTCATCATCGCGGTTGCAGCAGCCGGAGTGATCTTTGCCGGAACGATGATATTCGGAGGAAGAAGAGCTTCCGACGAGCTTAAGAGGAGATTCTTTATCTGATGGCATTTAAGGGCTGGATAAAAAAATATGAGCATCAGTATCATGAGGTGCCTGTTTCGGATGAATTAAATGCGCCCGAAGATGTCACCGAAAATGTTACCGCGGCAAGTTCACTTGGTGATGCGGAGCACGTTCATGCAGATGCAGCCGTCGATGCGGAGACACATGATGATGAAGGCGAGGCAGCAGGCGTATCATCGCGCGGCAGGGTCGTATCAAGGATGATCTCATACATCGCGAACGAGTCGCTCATCGGTAAGAGCCTTAAGACGGGCGAACTCAGAAAGAAGATGTCCGAGCCCGAATGGAATGTGCCCGAGCCTTTTAACATGACTTCTTTTGACATGGGCAATTTCACCATGAAGATGCTCTCGTCGAAGGAAAATCCCGACCTCGAACATGTAGTCCTTCAGCTTCACGGCGGAGGATACATGGGTGCGATAAGGAATGCATATTATGTCTTCGCGGGTCTTTATAACGAGATCAGCCACGGAATGAACGTGTGCTGTCCCGATTACAGAGTTGCTCCCGAGAATCCTTATCCCGCAGCACTCGAGGATGCATATGCGACATATAAATGGCTTACGACAAGCGGCTGTTACAAGCCGGAGAATGTGATCCTTGCCGGAGACAGCGCGGGCGGCGGTCTCTGCATGGCACTGACGATGTATTTAAGGGATCACGGTGAACCTCTTCCCGGCGGAATAATTGCCATGAGTCCCTGGACGGACCTTACCGCATCGGGAGAATCGTACGAAACTAATTTTGACAAGGACCCTCTTTACGGCGGAAGCAGGGAGAGTCTTATCTATATCAATTCCTATCCCGGTGACCACGATAAGAAAGACCCTTACATATCTCCCGCATTCGGAAGCTTTGAGGGTTTCCCTCCGATGCTTATCCAGGTGGGCTCCAACGAAATGCTTCTGTCGGATTCGGAAACGGTGGCAGCCAAGGCAAGGGAAGCCGGAGTAAAACTCAGGTTTACGGTCTATGAAGGAATGTTCCATGTTTTCCAGATGGCTTATACCGCGATTCCCGAATCAAAGAGGGCATGGATGGAAGCGGGAAGATTCTTCGATGTCATCTATCACGGACAGGAACCCTCGGAAGCCTAATAACGGTTGAATTATCGACTTTCTGACGATATACTTTATGTAGGGACTGTAAAGCTGCAGACGGAAAGGAGCAGACTATGAGATGCAGAAGAGTACCGCTTGAAGCTGAAGTTCAAAAATATGAGCTGGGTAAAGGCCTTGAAGACGGATTTGAACTTCTGAGTGATGTCATCACCAAGCAGTGGTTCGTTACCGCAAAGCTTGTCCAGACCACCCGTGAGGACGGCTCGATCGTCTGTCCTTACATTTCTCACAGAAGGGGGAAGACCTTCATAGGTGAGGGAGATTACATCATCCTCGATGATGACGGCACCAAGCATGTATGCGGCGGTGACAAGATCTTCCAGCGTTATGAAGAAGTAAAGTAAGTTGAAAAACCCGCTTCATGTCGTAACAAGGATCATATATTTCCTTTTCGTTCTGTTTGTGCTTTTTGTATGTACAAACTCTGTATTTCTGCTTGCCTCGGGAGCATCCGATTCACTTGTGTTGCTCCTGTTTATTTTTGTTCTTTTCTTCCTCTGGATATGGCCGATGGCTTACGGACGCGATATCCGCGACGGAAAAATGAGACAGCTCTGGTACGGCAATTTCCAGCTGCAGATTTTCCTGCAGGCGCTTATCCTCACGATCGTTTATACGGTATTTGAGCTTCTCATTCTTCACAGAGTTGACGACGGTGTCTGCTACAATATCGCCGGCGGTTTGATAGTCGCCTCATGGCAGAGGATCCTTAAGCATATCATCATCGCTACCGTATTTCTTTCCATAACATTCTGGATCGGCATCATCCGCATCTATATCTGTAGCGGTCAGCTCGGCATCAAGATGAGAGTGATCGGTATTCTTTGCGGACTGATCTTCCCTCTGAACATCATCGTGCTTGCTGTGATGATCTATAAGACCAAGCAGGAAGTTGAATTCGAAAACGGCAAGGCACTTCTCAATGAACAGAGAAAAGCGGAGCAGATCTGTGCGACAAAATATCCCGTGCTGCTTCTTCACGGTATCTTTTTCCGTGATTTCAAATACTTCGATTACTGGGGAAGGGTTCCCAAGGAACTGATAACGAACGGCTGCAGGGTCTTCTACGGAGAACAGCAGTCATCCGCGACCGTTGAATTCTGTGGAAAAGAGATCGCACGCAAGATAGAAGAGATCGTCAAGATGACAGGCAGCGAGAAGGTCAACATCATCGCGCATTCAAAGGGCGGACTCGATGCAAGATTCGCAATGAGCGATCCCGAGATAGCAAAGCATGTCGCTTCGCTTACAACGATCAATACTCCTCACAGAGGATGTGAATTTGCGGATTACCTTCTTACGAAATCTCCGGAGAAGCTCAGGAACGGAGTTGCGGCCGCATACAACAAAGCACTCGGAAAGCTCGGCGATTACGCTCCCGATTTCCTCGGAGGCTGCAGCAATCTTACACGTTCTTTCTGTGCTGATTTTAATTCGAAGATCCACGATCCCGAAGGCGTCTATATACAGAGCTTCGGTTCTGTTATGAACAATCACAGAGGCGGGCAGTTCCCTCTTAATCTGACTCACGGTTTTGTCGGAATGTTCGACGGCCGCAACGACGGTCTTGTCGGTGAGCAGTCATTCCCCTGGGGATCGGATTTTCATCTGATAACCCCCACGGGAAAAAGAGGAATCTCCCACGGTGATGTTATCGATCTTAACAGAGAAAACATTCCCGGATACGATGTCAGGGAGTTCTATGTAAATCTTGTCGCGGACCTTAAGAAAAAAGGATTCTGATAATGGGTTCCCATTCTTTTCACATATGCCTGAAAGGCGGAATAGATCTTGATAAAACGGAAAAGTCCGGCCAGTGCTTCAGATGGATAGAAGACGGGCAGGGTTCTTTTCTCATACCTGCGGAAGGAATGCTTGCAAGGGTTTCCGAATCCGGCGACGGCATCGATGTAAACCTTCTTTCTCTGCTTCCGAAAAAGAGACCGGCAGCGGAGATCGAACAATTCTGGAAAAAATATTTCGACGCGGATCTTGATTACGAAGCGATAAGGAAGATGCCGGATAAGAAGGATAAATTTTTATCCCGTGCCGCAGCCGAAAGTGAAGGCATCAGGATCATATACCAGGAGCCTTTTGAAACGCTTATCACATTCATCATCTCACAGAGAAAAAGCATACCTGCGATCAAGACGAGCGTGGAGAGGATATGTACCACAGTGGGAAGGAAGATCCCCGGAACGGATGTGTATGATTTCCCTTCACCGAAGGAACTTACTGCTTTGAGCGGTGAAGAATTGTCGGCATGCGGACTCGGCTACAGGGCTCCGTACATACATGCGGCTGCGGAGAGCATTTATCACGGCGACATCGATCTTGATAATATGGCCGCGCTTTCCGATGACGATCTTCTTGAAAGTCTGATGGCTCTGAACGGCGTCGGAGTGAAGGTTGCGAACTGTACCGCACTTTTCGGATTCCACAGACTCGATCTTTTCCCGATAGATGTATGGATACAGAGAGCGCTCGATACGTATTATGACGGAGCATTTCCTCTGGAAAAATATCATCCTTATAACGGGATCATGCAGCAGTATATCTTCGCATACCGGGGACAGCTGTAAAAGAGGAAAATGAGTCACGGGGACAGTCCCTGTGACTCATTTGAACAAGGTGGCGGTTCCCTCGTTCACCTTTGTTCCATTGACTTTTACGTGTGCGGGATTATAATTTTTTTAGCGGGCCGATGCCCCCAATCAGAATTGTGAGAGGAGATAAAAGATGGATTCAAATAATATGAACGGCGCAAACGCAAACCCTCAGCCTCAGTACCAGCAGGCACCCCAGGGCGCACCTCAACCCCAGTACCAGCAGGCACCTCAGGGCGCACCCCAGCCTCAGTATCAGCAGGTTCAGTATCAGCAGCCCCAGTATCAGCAGGCTCCCCAGCCTCAGTACCAGCAGCCCGTCATCAATAATAATATCCAGGTTCCTCAGATCCCCGATAATTACAAGCCCGTTTCCGCATGGGGATACGTCGGATACAATATTCTCTTCTGCATCCCCCTTGTAGGACTGATCCTTCTCATCGTATTTTCATTCAGCGATAAGAACATCAACCGCAGGAACTATGCGAGATCGTTCTGGTGCATGCTGCTCCTTTCGCTCATCATTGCAATTATCATGGTCATTCTTTCAATGGTATTCGGATTATCCCTGATTTCGGCATTCGGCTGATCGATCATGTGTCTACGGCCCCCGCTTTTTGCGGGGGGCTTTTTTATGTATTTTTCCTGCTTTATCCCTGCAGACGGCAAGTGCAATTTTGGCACTCTTTTTCTTATACAATTTGCATAAAAAAGCGCCCGAAAATCTACGTTAATTATTGCACTTCTTCTGATATAATGTTGGAAGTGGGGCATTCGAAAACGGATTCCCACACAATACAAAGTCAGCAGAAAGGATATCCAAATGAGCAAACAAAAGAAAAGAAATGTCATTGTCGGACAGTCCGGCGGTCCCACCGCCGCAATCAATTCCTCTCTTGCAGGTGTATTCCGTACAGCTAAGGACAGAGGATACGCTAAAGTATACGGTATGATCCACGGTATACAGGGCTTTATGGAAGGCAGATACGTAGACCTTTCCGAGCATATCCAGTCAGGCCTCGATGCGGAGCTTCTTAAGAGAACACCTTCTGCTTATCTTGGATCCTGCCGTTATAAGCTCCCCAATATCAATGAGGACAAGGAACTTTACGAGAAGATCTTCAAGATGCTCGATGAGCTCGAGATCGACTGCTTCATCTACATCGGCGGAAACGATTCGATGGATACAATTAAGAAGCTTTCCGATTACGCTATCATCTCCGGATCTGCCATCAGATTCGTAGGATGCCCCAAGACCATTGATAACGACCTTGCTCTTACCGACCACACTCCCGGATACGGCTCAGCAGCTAAGTACATCGGCACTTCCGTAAAAGAGATCATTCGTGACGGATGGAGCCTTGAGACCGCACACGGCCAGGTTGTCATCGTTGAGATTATGGGACGTAATGCAGGATGGCTCACCGGTGCTTCCGTTCTTGCAAAGAGCGAGGACTGTGACGGACCCGATGCTATCTATCTTCCCGAGATTCCTTTCGAGGTTGAGGCATTTGTCAATAAGTGTAAGGAACTCCTCAAGACCAAGCAGTCCATCGTTATGTGCGTATCCGAAGGTATCCGTACCGCAGAGGGTAAGTATGTTTCCGAGATGACCGACGGTGTTGAGTATGTTGATGCATTCGGACACAAGCAGCTCACCGGAACCGCTACCTATCTTGCTAACGTAGTTGCTAAGGAGATCGGCTGCAAGACCAGAGCAATCGAGCTTTCAACTCTTCAGAGAGCAGCTTCACACTGCGCATCCAGAATCGATATCCTCGAAGCATACGAGGTAGGCGGTGCAGCAATGAAGGCAGCTGATGAAGGCGATTCAGGAAAGATGGTAGTCTTCAAGAGACTTTCCGACGATCCTTATCAGGCAGGTACCGAGGTTAAGGATGTTCACAAGATCGCTAACGATGAGAGACTCGTTCCCAGAGAGTGGATCACCAAGGAAGGTACCTATGTTACTTCCGAGTTCGTAACCTACGTAAGACCTCTTATCCAGGGCGACGTAGCACCCATCATGGTTGACGGTATTCCCAGACACCTTTACGTCAAGGGCTTCCAGGAACTCCTTTAATATCGAAACATTTCATCAAGAGTCAGGAGAAGTTATCTCCTGACTCTTGTTTTCATGTGGTTGCAAAAAACTGCATTATAAAGGTATAATCTTAACGTTTTGTAGTTTTATTGTTTTATATTTATGGAGAAAGAAAATGATCTCAGCTGTAAACGTTACATACAGAGTAGGAAAGAAAGCCCTCTTTGAAGAGGTCAACATCAAATTCACGGAAGGCAACTGCTACGGCCTCATCGGTGCCAACGGTGCGGGTAAGTCAACCTTCCTTAAGATACTTTCCGGTGAACTCGACACCTCCAAGGGTGAGATAGTCATCACTCCCGGACAGCGTCTTTCCGTCCTCGAACAGGACCACTTCAAATATGATGATTATTCCGTAATGGATACCGTCATCATGGGCAACAAGCATCTCTATGACATTATGAAGGAAAAGGATGCCATCTATATGAAGGAAGACTTTTCCGATGAAGACGGAATCAGGGCAGGTGAGCTCGAGTCCGAATTTGCCGAGATGAACGGATACGAAGCAGAGTCCAATGCGGCTATGCTCCTCAACGGTCTCGGGATATCCACCGAAGATCACTACGCACAGATGGCTGATCTCGACGGTTCCAAGAAGGTCAAGGTTCTCCTTGCCAAGGCGCTTTTCGGTGATCCCGATATCCTTCTTCTCGACGAGCCTACCAACCACCTCGACCTCGAAGCCATCGGCTGGCTCGAAGAGTTCCTTATCGATTTCAACAACACCGTCATCGTCGTATCCCACGACAGATACTTCCTCAATAAGGTATGCACCCAGATCGCGGATATCGACTACGGCAAGATCCAGCTCTATGCAGGTAACTATGATTTCTGGTACGAGTCTTCACAGCTCATGATCCGCCAGATGAAGGAAGCGAATAAAAAGAAAGAAGAGAAGATCAAAGAGCTCCAGGAATTCATTTCCAGATTCTCCGCAAACGCTTCCAAATCAAAGCAGGCAACTTCCAGAAAGAGAGCACTCGAAAAGATCGAGCTCGATACCATCAAGCCCTCTTCGAGAAAATATCCTTATATTGATTTCAGACCCGAAAGAGAGATCGGAAACGAAGTTCTTTCGGTTGAGAATATCTGCTACTCCGAGAACGGAGAAAAGCTCCTCGACAATGTATCCTTCATAATGGGACATGATGACAAGATCGCATTTGTCGGCGGATGCGAGAAGGCAAAGACCGCACTCTTCAGGATCCTCATGGGAGACCTTGAGCCCGACAGCGGTTCGTTCAAGTGGGGTGTTACCACATCACAGGCATATTTCCCCAGGGATTATACGAGGGAGTTCGACAACGATCTTAATATCACAGAGTGGCTTACCGGTTATTCCGCAGTCAAGGATGCAACCTATGTAAGAGGCTTCCTCGGAAGAATGCTCTTCCCCGGTGAGGACGGTGTCAAGAAGGTTAAGGTTTTATCCGGAGGTGAGAAGGTAAGATGTCTTCTTTCCAAGATGATGATAAGCGCAGCCAACTGCCTTATCTTTGATGAGCCCACCAACCATCTCGACATGGAATCCATCACGGCACTCAATACGGGTATGACCAAGTTCCCCGGAGTCATTCTTTTCTCCTGCAGGGACCATCAGCTTACCGAGACCACCGCAAACAGGATCATCGAGATCCTTCCCGACGGCGGCATCATCGATAAGATCACAACATACGACGAGTATCTTGCTAACGACGAGAACGCAAGAAAGAGAACCGTATTCACCGCCGATAAGGAAGACGACGAAGATTGATCGATCTGCATACACATTCGAATAAATCCGACGGAAGCTTTACTCCGGCTGAACTGATCGATCTGGCTGTGCAAAAGGGTATTACCTATATCGCATTGACCGATCACGATTCGATCGAGGGTATAGATGAAGCGAAAAGGAGAGCTGAGGAAATCAGCTCTTCTTCGGATACAAAAATTTCCGTCATTCCCGGAATAGAATTTTCAACGGACTGGAACGGACGCGATGTGCATGTGGTCGGACTGAACATCGATCATACGAATAAAGAATTTGTCGGAAAGCTGGACTTTTTCCTGGATTCGCGTGAAGGCAGAAACCGCAAGATGGCAGAGAACCTGCGTAATGTCGGTATCGGCATCAGCTACGATGCACTTCTTAAATCATTCCCCGACAGTGTTCTTACAAGAGCTCACTTTGCAAGGTATCTCTATGAGTACGGGTATGTGCGTTCGACTCATGAAGCTTTCGAAAGATATCTAGGCCCCGATGCGCCCTGCTATGTTCCCAGGGAAAAAATAACTCCCGTGCAGGCTGTTGAGATGACACTGATGGCAGGCGGTATTCCCGTTCTTGCCCATCCACTCATCTATAAATTCGGTGATGAGAAGCTCCGCGAACTCATCGCGGAAATGAAAGAGTACGGACTTGTCGGTATTGAAGCTATGTACAGCACTCATTCTTCCGAAGATGAGGAATACATCAAAGCTCTCGCAAAAGAATGCGGGCTTAAGATCTCCGGCGGAAGCGACTTCCACGGAACCAACAAGCCGGGAATAGATCTCGGAACAGGCTGCGGAAATCTCGATATACCGGAACAGGTATGGTTTGATCTGTCGAAAGGATAAGATCATGGCTGATTTTGATCAAAATGAGAACAAGGCCTCATACAGCTTCGAAGATTTTCTTGAAGACGAGATAAAGGATGAAGCGTTCAAGGTATCGATCTATCCTCACAGAGCTCTGCCTCATCTTATCCTCATAGCCTCACCGGTCATTTTCTATATTCTGTTTTATCCATTCGTTCAGCTGCTCAGGGAAACCGGACTGTCCGATCTGGCCGTGACTTTCGAAGTTGTTCTTTTCATCATATTTGCCCTGGGTGTCTTCCTGATCCTGTATAACTGCGGAAGAGAAGTTGTCGTATCGGGACACGGCATCGTTGTCAGGAAATTTTTCATCATAAATGAATCATTCACGATAAGCGAAGTGAAGGAATGCGAAGTCATCACCGGCCTGGTCACGGGCGGCAGACTGCATGAGCATTACAATAAAGCGATCATCCGATACGGTGACGGCAGAAGCTTTGCGGTTGAAGATAACCTTTTCAAAAACTGGAACAGACTTGTCAGATATATGGAGATGAACAGGAAAGTTGTCCGTACGGACGGCAGGGGAGCGATATCGAGAAAGCTCGATGAGATGCTCAGAAATAAATAAATGCGGACTCGCTGCAAACGCGGCGGGTTCTCTTTTTATCCGGAAAAGAAAACGCTTTCGTTAAAATAAACCAAAATTAAGAAAAAAATATAGTGAAAGTGTGAAAATTATTTGCTATAATACTATGGTTGTCAAAGTTATATTAATTGATGAATGCCTCGAAATCCAGTATTTATGCGGTTTTCATCATCTAATTTAAGTAAGTGACGCAGTAGTAGAAGAAAGAAAGGAAAAGAAGAACATGAGTAAGAAATGGGTCTATCTGTTCACAGAGGGTAACGCTAACATGCGTGAACTCCTCGGAGGTAAGGGAGCAAACCTTGCTGAGATGTCAAACATCAAGCTTGACGGATCAGGCGAGCCTTTCCCCGTTCCTCAGGGCTTCACCATCACCACCGAAGCCTGCACACAGTACTACGAGGATGGTCGTGAGATCAATGATGAGATCATGGGCCAGATCGAAGAGTACATCGTAAAGCTTGAGGGAATCACCGGCAAGAAGTTCGGTGACAAGGAGAATCCTCTCCTCGTTTCCGTTCGTTCCGGAGCAAGAGCTTCAATGCCCGGTATGATGGATACCATCCTTAACCTCGGCCTCAATGAGGACGTTGTTAACACCATCGCAACCAAGTCAGGAAATCCCCGTTGGGCTTGGGACTGCTACAGAAGATTCATTCAGATGTATTCCGACGTTGTTATGGAAGTCGGAAAGAAGTATTTCGAAGAGCTTATCGACCAGCTCAAGGCTAAGAAGGGCGTAACTCAGGACGTTGAGCTTGATGCCGACGATCTCAAGACTCTTGCTAACCAGTTCAAGGAAGAGTACAAGGCTAAGATCGGCAAGGATTTCCCCACCGATCCCAAGGAGCAGCTCTACGGCGCTATCAAGGCAGTATTCCGTTCATGGGATAATCCCCGTGCTAACGTTTATCGTAGAGACAACGATATCCCTTATTCATGGGGTACCGCTGTTAACGTTCAGTCCATGGCATTCGGTAACATGGGCGACGATTGCGGAACCGGTGTTGCATTCACCCGTGATCCCGCTACCGGCGCTAAGGGCCTCTTCGGTGAGTTCCTTACCAACGCACAGGGCGAGGACGTTGTTGCAGGTGTAAGAACACCTATGCACATCTCCGAGATGGAAGAGAAGTTCCCCGAGGCATTCGCTCAGTTCAAGGACGTATGCGCTACCCTCGAGAAGCACTACAGAGACATGCAGGATATGGAGTTCACCGTTGAGCACGGCAAGCTCTATATGCTTCAGACCAGAAACGGAAAGAGAACCGCACAGGCTGCTCTCAAGATCGCTTGTGACCTCGTTGATGAGGGAATGAGAACCGAGCAGGAAGCAGTTGCGATGATCGATCCCAGAAACCTTGACACCCTTCTTCACCCCCAGTTCGACGCTAAGGCACTCAAGGCTGCAACTCCCCTTGGAAAGGGTATGGGAGCATCTCCCGGAGCAGCTGCAGGTAAGGTTGTCTTCAACGCTGACGATGCTGTTGAATGGGCAGAAGAGAAAGGCGAGAAAGTTGTTCTTGTAAGACTTGAGACTTCACCCGAAGATATCATGGGCATGAAGGCTGCAGAGGGAATCCTCACCGTTCGTGGCGGTATGACCTCTCACGCAGCAGTTGTTGCAAGAGGAATGGGTGAGTGCTGCGTTACCGGATGCGGCGCCATCGTTATGGACGAAGAGAACAAGCAGTTCACTCTCGGCGGAGTTACCTTCAAAGAGGGAGACTGGGTTTCAATCGACGGATCTACCGGTAATGTTTACCAGGGCGAGATCCCCACTGTTGATGCTACCATCGCAGGCGAGTTCGGAAGAGTTATGGCTTGGGCTGATAAGTATCGTAAGCTCAAGGTTCGTACCAACGCCGACAATCCTACCGATGCTAAGAAGGCTCGTGAGCTTGGTGCAGAGGGTATCGGACTTTGCCGTACCGAGCACATGTTCTTCCAGGAAGGCCGTATCGAGGCATTCCGTGAGATGATCTGCTCCGACACCGATGAGGAGAGAGAAGCAGCACTCGCTAAGATCCTTCCTTATCAGCAGCAGGATTTCGAAGAGCTCTATGATGCTCTTGAGGGATGTCCTGTTACCATCAGATTCCTTGATCCTCCTCTTCACGAGTTCGTTCCTACCACTGAGGACGAGATCAAGGCAGTTGCAGATGCAATGGGCAAGACTGTTCAGCAGATCAAGGCTATCATCTCCGGCCTTAAGGAGATCAACCCTATGATGGGTCACAGAGGATGCCGTCTTGACGTTACCTATCCCGGTATCGCAAGAATGCAGACCAAGGCTGTCATCCGTGCAGCTATCAATGCTCAGAAGAAGCATCCCGGATGGAATGTTATGCCTGAGATCATGATCCCTCTTACCTGCGATGTTAAGGAGCTCAAGTACGTTAAGGATATCGTTGTTAAGACCGCTGACGAGGAGATCGCAGCTGCAGGCGTTAAGCTTGAGTACAAGGTCGGAACCATGATCGAGATCCCCAGAGCAGCAGTTACCGCTGACGAGATCGCTCCCGAGGCTGATTTCTTCTGCTTCGGTACCAACGACCTCACTCAGATGACCTACGGCTTCTCAAGAGACGATGCTTCCAAGTTCATGCCCGCTTACTTCGATCGCAAGATCCTCGAGGCTAACCCCTTCGTAAAGCTCGATCAGGTTGGTGTAGGAAGCCTTATGAAGACTTGTATCGCTCTTTCCAAGCCTGTTAACAAGAACATTCACTACGGTATCTGCGGTGAGCACGGCGGAGATCCTTCATCCGTTGAGTTCTGCCATAAGATCGGACTTGACTATGTATCCTGCTCACCTTTCCGCGTACCCATCGCGAGACTTGCAGCAGCTCAGGCAGCTATCGCTGACAGATAATAAGTCAAATATCGGCAGGGAGTCCATTACGGACTCCCTGTTTTTTTTCGATCATTTTAGTATAATGAATATGATTCGGGACAGGGGAACTCTTTTCCACAGTCCGGATATGAGGGAGGAACTTATATGATAAAGAATATGAAGATAACCGCATTCCTTATGTGTCTTATTCTGCTTACCGGATGCGGACAGCAGAATTCCGGGAATGTGATGGTCACATCCGAGATCGAACAGATAACTTTTTTGAAATGTATCGACAATCCCGATTTATATAATGCGTATGTCGTGTATGTCATCACTCCGGATCAGATCACGGAATACAGCTTAACCGATCATTGGATGAATTCATCCGAAGGATATGATTTTTTTGAGGAAGGATTTCCTGATGAAAGCGAATATACTACATATCGCTATGCTCTCGCACGCGGGGGATGGTTCACTATTGTAGATGCATTTGTCGATAACAAATTTGCTGCGTTGCCTGAAGACTTGACGGCTGAAGGAATATCTAATGGCCGGACATACGAGATTGAGATAAAGACGGTGGACGGAACATTCCGGAGCGGAGGAAACGGTGCCGGATTTGGAAACGATAAAGATCATGAAAGGTATCATGAGGTAGTACTTACTTTGGAGGATGTTCGTTATCGAGCATATGTAAGTGCATCGGAGCGGGGCGAGATCATCACTTCGCCTCAGCCTTGACGAAATGTGACGCTTTGGATAAGTTCTCCGTCATATACTTATGTAAGGGAGGCAGGAAGCTTCCGGTGATTTCGTAAAGGATGGGGAATATGGGAAAACTCAGGATAATATGTCTTTTAACCGTAATGATGCTGGTCATTGCTCTTGCGGGATGTGGAAAACAGACGGCCGGTGCACAGCCCGGCGGAGAATCTGCCGGAGATCCGGAACCTGTTACCGTCACGGATGGATCGGGATACGAGCAGGTGACTTATCTCGTATGTACCGGTTATCCGGCTTCATATATCGTATATGTCATCACCCCGGATATGATCACGGAATATAATTTTACGGAGTATTGGATGAACCACGGATATAATTATTTCGAAAGCGAAATGCCCGACGAAAGCGACTATTCTTCCAAGAGCTATGCTCTGAGTTCCGAAGGATGGGATAAACTTACAGAGTCTCTTGTTGAAAATAAATTTGAAAAACTGCCTGAAGATCTGAGTGTCGACGATATATATGACGGTCCCTGTTATGATATTGAAGTGCTGACTGCGGACGGAAGCCATCGGAGCGGCGGATACTGTGCGGGACTCGGCAGCGGATGGAATGCGTTCAGGCATGAGAGATATCATAATGTGATAATCACTTTGCATGAAGTCATTAAAGAAGCCACGGAAGATGCAAAGGATCAATGAAGCAACGGATCCGTTTTTCGAGTATACTTATAAGGGGAGTGCATAAACATCCGATGCTTTCGAAAAGGATGGGGATTATGAAAAAATACAGGATAATAAGCCTTTTAACAGTGATGATGCTGATTCTTTCTCTTGCGGGATGCGGTAAAGAGACCGCACAGACCGGAACAGACAGCCAGTCCGCTGACGCAAAAGAAATCCAACCTGAGACGATTACATTCATAAGAGGTTCCGGAGATCCCCAAACCTGTGTTACGTATGTGATCACACACGGAAAGATCGATACTTACAGACTTCTGGTAGACGGATACGGCTGGTTTAATGCGGAGCCTTGGATGTATGAGGAATCCTGGGAGCAGTATACGCTTGAAGATGACGAATGGAAATCCATTGTTGATATCCTCAATGATAAAGGCTTTTCCGCACTTCCCGAAGATCTCAGCGCCGAAGGCGTCTTGGACGGAGGGTTTTCACACATAGAAGTTCTGACGGAGGATGAGAGGTTTTATTCCGGCGGAAGCAATGTTGATGCCGGTAACAGTAAAGATCAGAAAAGATATGCTGCAATCGAAGCGCTCATCCGTGATGTTTTGAAAGATGCATGCGTTAAGGACAGACTGACCGATGAATACCGGGAAAAAACAAGAAAAAAGCATTATCTGTACGATACGATCCCTCTTATGGCATATTTCGAGAGTTCCGGACTGTTTGAGGGTGAACTTGAATCGGTAATGGATACATATGTGATCCATAACATGGGCGAAGAATTCGACCCTACAGATCAGGAGATCATAAACGGGGTAATGGATCTTAGAATGTCCGCAGACGATCTGACAGAGTTTTACAACGAGGTCATGGGATATGACAGGACGTTTACACCTCAGAGTGAGTGGCAGGAAGGAGAGAGGGTCTATTGTTCGGAAGACGGATATGTATATGCATTGTGGGATTATGACCTTATCAGATTGTATTATTCGTCCTCGAGTTACTATTCGGAACCGGGACCTGAAGGAATGGAAATGCATGGCATGATCACCTATTATGATCCGAAGTCGAGTGACATCGAAATTATAGCTGAATGTCTTTTCACAATTGAGTATGCCGATAACAATTATGGATATACCCTTTCTTCAATAGACTGGAATCCTGAATTTTGAAACTTATGACATATTCCGATTTCATCCCCGCAGTGAAAACTGCGGGGATTTCTTTGTACTTATCAGCAAAAATGGTATAATAAACAGGTGTATGTGATCACTAAAACGCTTGCAAAAAAGCAGAGATCATTGACGGGGGAATCATGAAAAAGAACAATAAAGGTTTTACGCTTGTTGAACTTATAGTCATACTGGTCATTCTCGCGATTCTGTCGGCGATACTGATTCCGGCTCTTACGGGATATATCACCGAAGCAAGGGCGAAGAAGTATCTTCCTAATGCAAAATCGTGCATGGATGCCGCTCAGGCAATGTTCTCACAGCAGTATGCACTTAATGACAACAATATTTCTCCTAATGATCCGGTTGTTCCCGGAGCCTGTGAAGCATCTTCGGCTACCGATCAGAATAAGAATCTGGATCAGGATATCACAAATACGGATTTTGCCAAGGAAGTACTCAGACTTGCCGGAATGCCGGACGGTTCACCCTATATGTTCATGGTTGCCGTAGGAAGTAATTCCACTCTCGGCGCTCCCGCAAATTCGTATAGCGTATCCGAAACCGATAAGTATACCGTATATTATGCCTTTTATATGGAAACGGCGACGTCCAAGCCCTGGTACTATTACAACGGTGCCTGGACGACAACAAATCCAAGAGCTACCGGAACCACAAACGTATTTAACCGTTATAATGTTGTTGAGTCCGGTGAACTTAGCGGAAAAAGGCTTCAGTATTATCTTATAGCCTGCTCGGATGATGTCAGGACCAAATACAGCGGAACCGTAAGTAAGGCGGATTTCTGGAACTGGCTCAAAACGATGAAATAATTATCCATGACTGCAACAGCCACTGAAAAAAACAGATTATTCGGCACAGGGCGCTTTTACAAAAGCGCCCTTAAGATTGCCGTTCCGATAATGCTCCAGGCTCTCATCCAGAGCCTTGTTTCGCTTGTTGACAATTTCATGGTATCCGGACTTGGCGACATATGCATGTCCGGAGTTAATGTTGCCGGGCAGGTACTCTTTGTCTTTTTCGTATATCTGAATGCGATATGCATGGCCGGCGGGATATTCATGACACAGTTCTTCGGTGCCAATGATCCCGAAGGTATGAAGCAGACTTTCCGTTTCAAGCTTGCGATGGGATTTGCCGCATTCATTCCTTTTATTCTTGTATGTATCTTCTTTCCGAGACAGGTACTTTCACTCATGCTCATCGGAAATACCGATGCACCGCTCATACTCGACCAGGCGGTAAGCTATATCCGCATCACTTTCTTTATGGGACTTCCGATGACGGTTTCCATGTGCATCGCCACATCCCTTCGCGATATGGGCAAGGTGAAGATCCCACTTGCGGTAACCATAGTCGCAACACTGACCAATACATTCTTCAACTGGGTCCTTATTTACGGAAATCTCGGAGCGCCGAGGCTTGAAGTCCGCGGTGCGGCGATAGCAACGGTCATAGCAAGAGGGCTGGAATTTGTCATCTTTTTGATCATCTATATCAGGATGAAACCGGATTATGCCGTAGGCCTTTTCAAACTTTTTAAGATTGATTGGAAGCTTTTCGGTGAGATCCTTAAGAAAGGATCGCTGGTGCTGTTCTGTGAGATGGTATGGATCCTGTCCGAAACCCTTACCACTGCCATCTATAACGGAAGAGGCGGAGCGGATGTCGTATCGGGAATGGCTTCGAGCTTTACGATCGCCAATCTTTTCTTTGTGGCGTTTGAGGGTATCTATTCATCGACCGGTGTCATACTGGGCAAGACGCTCGGAATGGGAGACCTTGCCAAGGCACGCAGGGAAAAGACCTGGCTGCTTTCGGGATCCGCGGTGTTCGGTTTCCTCATGACTGCATTCGGTCTTTGCACCACGCTCATAGTCCCGCTTGTTTTCGGAGGCAGGCTCAGTGACGGTGCGATACACATCTGCAGGAACATGGTCATACTGATGTCGCTTTTTATGCCTGTCTGGGTCTATATGAATACGCAGCAGGCTGTTTCGAGATCCGGAGGCGATACGGCAATGGGGGCAGTTGCCGATTCACTTATCACAATATTTGTGATGATACCGATGCTTCTTCTGCTCGCATTCTTTACGGATATCGGACCTGTCGGAATGTACTGCGGAGTAAAGCTTCTTGATTTTATCAAGATAGCAGGATTCCATTTCTGGCTGAAGAAGGAGCGCTGGCTTAAGAACCTTGCCGCTGAGAATCCCGGAAAAGAAATATCTGAAAATACCGGAGAAGCATAAATGACAAAAAAAATATACGAAAAACAAAGTTATCTCAGGGAACTTACCACTGTCGTCACAGAGAATACTTGTGAGGATGGGCATATATACGTTAAACTTATGGAGACGATATTTTTCCCCGAAGAGGGAGGGCAGTATTCGGATACGGGTGTGCTCGTATACGGCGATAAGAAAGTAAAAGTCATCAAAGGCGAACTTATCGGAAATGCCTCGGAGAGCGAGACGGATATCAGGTATCTCGTAGATTCCGAAATCCCTGTCGGAAGTGAAGTGAGATGCGAGCTCGACTGGGACCAAAGATTTTCCAGAATGCAGAACCACAGCGGTGAGCACATAGTATCGGGACTCATTCACAACCTGTACGGATACAACAATATAGGATTCCATCTCAGCGACGATGAACCCGTGACGCTGACCGTCGATGGGAAACTGACCGCTGAGCAGATCAGGAATCTTGAGATAAAAGCCAACGAAGCGATATACGAAGATCTTCCGATAACCGATTCATATCCGGTTAAGTCCGAGCTTTCTTCGATTGATTACAGAAGTAAGATCGATATAGCGGGTCAGGTAAGGCTCATTACCATCGGAGACCCTGCGGCACCTCTTGACATATGTGCATGCTGCGCACCGCATGTTCTCCGGACCGGAAGCATCGGTATCATAAAGATCATATCCTCCGCTTCCGTAAAGGGAGGAACGCAGCTCTCTATCCTGTGCGGAAAAAGAGCGCTGGAATTTACTGAGAAAAACATTGATAATCTTGAATCGGTGGCAAAGAATTTTTCGACACACCGGGACAATGTGCCCGATCTTGTCGCTAACCTCAAAGCTGAAAACCGGATTCTTAAGAACAGATTATCCGAAGCGGCAGAAAGATCCATTCTTTCGGAGATAAAGGATGACGGTCCGGGATGCATATTCACGGACATTGAGCTTTCGCCCGTTTCGATGAAGAATATCTTCAATGAACTGGTATTGCGGAAAGAAGGCTATGTGGGCATCTTTTCCGGAAATGATGAAAACGGATATATGTATTATGCGGGTGGCAGGGATCTTGATGCCCGAGAACTCGCAGCAGCAATGAGAGACAAGCTCTCTTCAAAAGGCGGGGGGTCTGCCGGGATGATACAGGGACGTACATCTTCTTCTCAGGATGAGATAAGCGGATTTTGGGTGGAGACATGTCCGATAATCTTGGCGCGGAAAGGAAAGTAATCATTCCTTTCACAAAGGAATACATGCATTACATGAATCAGGACATATTCGTAGGAGCACGTCTTGACAGGAATGTAAGAGCCATCACTCTTTTGGGAATAGCGATCGCACTCGGCGGTTTTATTATGACGCTGATCAACATCGCTCAGCATAAAGGGTTTGTTACATATACCACAGCAGCGATCACGCTTCTCGGTCTCTTCATGAGTTTTTCCATCAGGATCCTGAAGAACAGAACTCTTGTGGAATACGATGTCATGATCATAGGTCTCGGCATCTTTTCTTATTACAGTCTCAGCGGCGCGATCGAAGGCTTTTCGATCCTGTGGACGCTTATCGTGCCCATTGCGGTCAGCTTCCTGATCGGCGCAAAGCACGGCATCATCCTTTCCATCTATTATGAATGCCTGTTCATCTTTATGTTCTACACTCCTCTCAGAGAACAGATGGCTTCGTATTACACTGAAACTTTCATGAACAGATTCCCTGTTCTGTATTTCGTCGATGCATTCGTTGTCTTTATCACCGTAAGCAGTTATCAGATCTCCAATGTTACGGAGATCGAATATGAAAAGAAACTCAAAGAGGCGGCGGATATAGCGATCCAGGCCGATAAGGCAAAGAGCCGTTTCCTTGCGCAGATGTCGCATGAGATAAGAACTCCGATCAATGCTGTGCTCGGAATGAATGAGATGATCCTTCGCGAATCAAGCGATAAGGATATCCTCGAGTATGCCGAAAGCATATCCTCATCCGGACGAAATCTCTTGTATATCATCAATTCGATCCTTGATTTTTCCAAGATAGAAGACGGTAAGATGGAGATCATCCCCATAGAGTATGATCTTGCTTCCGTCATCAATAATCTGGTTAATTCCATAAGGGCGAGAGCCGAGGCCAAAGAACTCGAACTGAAGGTCGTGGTCGACAGAAAGCTTCCTTCCGAGCTGTACGGAGATGATGTGCGGATCTCCCAAGTCATAATGAATCTTCTCACCAATGCGGTCAAGTATACCGAAAGAGGAAGTGTTACCATGACGGTCATGGAGAAGGAACGCGCACTCGGCAATATCCTGATCGAAGTGGTTGTATCCGACACGGGTATCGGAATACGTAAGGAGGATATGGATAAGCTCTTTGAATCCTTCACCCGTATCGATGAAAAGAGAAACCGCGGAATAGAGGGCACCGGTCTCGGAATGGCTATCGTTATGAGACTGCTCGATATGATGGATTCAAAGCTTGAGGTTGAATCCGAATACGGAGTCGGTTCAAGGTTTTCTTTTGTCATCAGACAGAGAATAGTCAACGAAACACCGATCGGTGATTATACCGCAAGGTATGCGAATGCATCGGGTCATATGAGGTCTAAGCCTTATATCTTTGCTCCTGAAGCAAGGATACTTATAGTCGATGATAATGAGATGAACTGCAAGGTTGTCAAAAACCTTCTCAAGAGAAACGGTATCGTACCCGATCTGGCTTTTTCGGGTGCGGAGACCATTGCCAAGATCAGGGAACATTTTTATCATATCGTATTCCTAGATCATATGATGCCCAAGATGGACGGTATCGAAACTCTCGAGAAGCTGAAGGAGATGGATCTTGTTCCCGAAGGGACGAAGATCATAGTGCTTACTGCCAATGCCGTGGTAGGTGCGAGGGAAAAATATCTCGAAGAAGGATTTGATGATTATCTTTCCAAGCCGGTTGAGATACAGGAGCTGGAGGAGAAGCTTCTTGAATTCCTTCCTCCCGAGATCGTCACGATGAAACAGGATGAAGCAAAGGAAGAGGAACCCAAGCCCCTGACGGCGCCTGTTTTCGGCAGCGATGAAGCTGATGATGACGAGGTTATGGAATTTTCTCCCACAGAGGAGAAAAACGGTGCCACTGCCGCTTCCGGAGATTTTCTCAGGACACTGGAGGGGAGAGGCTTTGATACTGAGGCTGCTCTGAATTATTGCGGCAAGGATACGGAATTTTACAAGGAAGTCATTAAGGAATACGCATCCACATACGCGGAAAAAAGTTCTTCTCTCGAGGACTTTCTGAAGCACGAGGATATGAAGGAATACCGTACGCTGATACATTCCGTAAAGAGCGGTTCCAAGACGATCGGTGCTATGAAACTTTCGGAGAAGGCCAGACTCCTTGAAGAAGCTTCGGCAAACGGTGATCTGGGATATGTTAAGGACAACCACGCTGCATTCATGAAAGATTATACTGAAACCGTTAAATTCCTCTCCGATACGGTCGGATGATATGTTATAATGAATCAGATTCTTAAAATTTTAAGGAGGTAGATTATGAGTGATATGGTTAAAGAAACAGTAGGCGGAAAGACAGTATGGCGCTGCACGGTATGCGGTTATATCTATGAAGGAGAAGAGCTCCCCGCCGATTTTGAGTGCCCAAAGTGTCATGCCCCCGCTTCAAAATTTGAAAAGACTCAGATTTCAAAGAATCCTTATGCAGGAACAAAGACTGAGAAGAACCTTCGCGATGCGTTTGCGGGCGAATCCCAGGCAAGAAATAAATATACCTATTTTGCATCCGTTGCCAAAAAGAACGGCTATGAGCAGATAGCCGCACTTTTCCTTAAGACCGCAGAGAATGAGAAAGAGCATGCCAAGCTCTGGTTCAAGGCACTCGGCGAGCTCGGAACAACCGAAGAGAATCTTCTTGCCGCAGCTTCCGGTGAGAATCATGAGTGGACCGATATGTATGTACGTATGGCCAAGGAAGCCGATGAGGAAGGTTTCCATGAGCTTGCCGAGCAGTTCAGAGGTGTTGCTGCCATCGAGAAAATGCACGAGGAAAGATACAGAAAGCTTCTTGAGAACGTCAAGGCTATGGAAGTGTTCAAAAAGTCCGGTGTTACCGTTTGGGAATGCCGTAATTGCGGACATATCGTAGTCGGAACCGAGGCTCCCGAAGTATGCCCCGTATGTAAGCATCCCCAGAGCTTCTTCGAAGTACACGAAGACAATTTCTGATGTTATAAGATATGAATACGGAAGAGAGCAGGCTTTCAAAGGCCCGCTCTCTTTTTTGGTGTATTTTTTTGTGTCATTGTTATGAAAATGTGATATTATACCGATAAATAGAATATGTAATATATTAAGATGGACAATGAAAATATTATTATTTCTTAAGGAGGGGTCCCGAGAATGAATAAAAAGTCCGGATTATCCATGCACAAGTTTCTTATAGCGATATCCATGATACCGCTTGTAGTTTCACTGCTTCTGCTCACTCTTTTCAGTATTTTCTACATGAAGGACAATCTTGAAACACAGACTAAGAATACACTCAAGGTTGCCGCTATCGATCTTAAGGAGTATTACGCATACGATCTTTCTCATCCCGAATATCTTGAGGACGGTTGGATATCTTACGATCCCGATTATATGGATCATCTTCAATATGCCGATGTCGACCTTACCGTTTTTCAGGGAGATACAAGATTCTGTACATCCATAATCGGTGACGACGGAAAGAGGATCGAGGGAACCAAGGCATCCGAAGGAGTCATTGCCGAGGTTATCAATAAAGGGAATGAATATTATTCCGATGATGTTAAGATCAACGGTATTCCTTATTACGTTTATTATGTTCCTCTCAAGGACGGTGACGGCAATGTTGTAGGTATGGCATTTGCCGGAAAGACCTGCAGCGAAGTTCAGAATGCCGTCAGAAAGATGATAATTGTCTGCAGCTGCATTGCAGTGGTTCTTCTTGTTGTTTTCGTAGTTATCTGCCTGTATCTGGCCAATAAAGTTGCAAAACCCATCAGTCAGTGTGCAGATACTCTCGGAAAACTCGCTGACGGTAACCTGAGCGTCGAAAATGATGCGACTACCAATATCGCAGAGACCAAGTCACTTATATTTGCATCCAACGCATTGAGAGATAAGCTCAGTGAGATCATCGGACATGTTAAGCTCATAAGTTCCGATCTTAATACCGGAGCTAACGCAGTCAATAAACTGTCGGGTGAAAGCTCAAGAGATGCCAATCAGATCTCATCAGCAATGGAAGATCTTGCTGAAGGCGCTACCGATATGGCCAATAATGTCCAGGAGATCGGCAAGCAGATCGGAAATCTCAATGAACTCATCGCAATGCTTACCGAAAGCTCCGATGCACTCGCGGTTTCGTCCGATAATATCGCAAATGCGAACAACGAAGCAAGAGAGTATATCGACAAGGTATCCGAATCGTCCGTTCAGACCGTTGAAGCCGTTCATGATATAGCAAGACAGATCTCCTCTACCAATGATGCGGTTCAGAAGATCAAGGAAGCCGTCGATATGATCGCTTCCATTGCAAGTCAGACCAACCTGCTCGCACTCAATGCTTCAATTGAAGCTGCAAGAGCCGGAGAGGCCGGAAGAGGATTTGCGGTTGTCGCTACCGAGATCGGAAGTCTTTCGGATCAGTCGAGCAAGTCGGCTAATGAGATCAGGATCATTGTCGATGAGATAGTCAAGAATTCCGAAGCGAGCGTTGAACTTTCCGCAAACGTTGCTTCGCTCATAAAGCAGGAGCAGGAATTCGTCGGCGAGACACAGAACAAGTTCGAGATCCTCGGAAAAGAGATCAATGCATCTCTTGATAATATCAAGATCGTTACCAAGGATGCGGAGGAACTCGAAGAGGTACAGAACGTTATCACCGATGCGGTCCAGTCGCTCAGTGCTATTTCCGAAGAGAATGCTGCTTCCAACCAGGAAGTTTCCGCATCCGTTACCGGAATCGCAAGTTCCATCAACGAGATCGCACAGAATTCCGATGATACCAGGGACAGCTCCGATAAACTCGTCGAAGTCATATCATATTTCAAATAAATTAAAGCTTAGCTACCCTTTTTATGACCGGGCCGCAGATTTTTTGGCGGCTCGGTCTATTAAATTATTCCTTTTTCCAAAACTCTAGTGTATTATACAAGTATGCACGGTTTTTGACGTGCGCTTATGAGCGGAGGAATAGAATAATGTCTAAGTTGAGCAGTTCTGTCAAAACAAAGCTTATTTCTGTTATGCTTCTTGTTGCGGTTATCCCTGTTCTGATAACCACGATCATCAGTTATGAATCTTCAACGAGTAAGGCACTCGACGATGCCGAAGAAATGCTTTCATGGGAAGCATGGTATGTCGAGGATATGTTTTCATCGAAGATCAATCAGAATATGAAAGCGATCGAAGCGGTGGCTATTTCACCCACGGTTGTCGAATACCTGAGCGGCGAAGATACTTCCAAGGCTGCCGAGATCGAATCATACATCTATTATGTTGATGAAACATTCGGAGACGGCAATACGATCGCAATCGCCGATACCACAGGCCAGCAGCTCTTCAGAACAGTCGGTAATTGCGTTAATGTTGCCGAGCGTGAATATTTCCGGCAGGCCATTGCGGGAAATAATTATGTTTCCGATGTCATTGTAAGTAAATCCACCGGAACCAGGATCATCACCATCATCGTTCCCGTCCGCGGAAAAGACGGATCCATAATAGGAACCGTTCAGAGAAATTACGATCTTAATGCTCTTCATGATTTCCTTGCCGAGGAATCCGATCATGCATATATCGTCGACAGGAGCGGTGCTCTTGCGGCTCATTCAAGATTTGAGATCCAGGCGGATGACGAGACTCAGAATTATACCGGATCACAGTTCATGACGAATGCATCCGAAGAGGGTGTATATGAAGATGAAATAGACGGAGAGGACAGCCTACTCGGTTATGTAAGACTCGGACAGGGCTCCACCGAATGCGATTACTTTGCTGAAGGATGGTCCGTAGTTACCGTCAAGACCATGGATGCTGCGGTCGGTGTAGCAAGAAGATCCGCAATGATCTGTGTTCTTATAGCACTTGTACTCATAGTCATAGCCGGAATCATTTCCGTTTACATGGCTCTTTCCTTTACCAGACCCGTTCAGGAAGTCAATAATGCCGTTGGAGACCTTGCGGAAGGTAAATTTTCCGAGATTACCAAGTTCACTAACAGGTCCGATGAATTCGGTGCGATGGTCAATCATGTTAATTCCGTTACCGATAAACTTTCGGGCATCATCGGTGATACCAAGGCGATGGCTGAAAATGTCAAGGAGTCGGGTAATGAACTTGCATCCAATGCCCAGCAGGCTACCGAAGTATCCGGACAGGTCAGTCAGGCTGTCGACGATATAAGCAGAGGCTCCGTATCTCAGGCTGAGTATGTTCAGAATGCAGCCGATAATACCACCAGCATCGGAAACAGCATCGATACCGTCAATGCCGAAGTCGGTTCACTCAATGAATATTCCAAGGCAATGCAGACATCCTGCGATACCGCTATGGATGCAATGAACGAGCTCATCAAACAGTCCGATCATGTTACCAAGTCCGTTAACGAGATCGATGCCGTCATCAAAGCAACCAATGATTCCGCTAATGAGATCAGCAAGTTCACCGCTACGATCCAGGAGATCGCAAGCCAGACCAACCTGCTTTCACTTAATGCTTCGATCGAAGCTGCAAGAGCCGGAGAGATGGGTAAGGGATTTGCCGTTGTTGCAGGCGAGATCGGTATCCTTGCTAACCAGTCCGCAGACAGTGCTACGAAGATCAAGTCGATCGTTGACAGACTTCTGTCCGATGTTGCTTCTTCCGTTAATGCACTTTCAGAACTTAAGAGCAGCTTCAACGAACAGTCCGTAAAGCTCGGCAATACCAAGGACAACATGGGCGAGATGCTCGAGAATGTTAAGAACGTATCCCACAGTGCGGATAATATCGAGGATAAGGTTGCCGAACTCAATAAGGCAAGACAGGAACTTGATTCCATTATCGAAGATCTCTCCGCTATCTCCGAAGAAAATGCCGCATCCACTCAGGAGACCAATGCTTCGATGGAAGAGCTCAACGCTACGTTCACTCTTATTTCCCAGTCTGCAGCGGATCTCCAGGATCTTGCGAACAAGCTCAACGATACGATCTCTTATTTCAAGATCTGATCAGGATCAAAATATTAAAAGGCATGTCATTAATGACATGCCTTTTTTGTTGCAATAGTCTTAGGAAATCTTTTTAAAACAGAATCTGTAAACACTTTTTTATATTATAAAAGAGTGCTTATTTCAATGATTTTTGATAGAATAAATCTACGCGGATTTAACTAATCGGAGCGCTTGTTAAGAAGAACATAAGGAGGTAGTTATGAGTTTTAAGATGGAACCCACCCCCGAGATCATTGCTCTCACGGAAAAGTGTAAGAAGAATACCGGAATCGCTCCGGAGCTTTATACAAAATATGATGTTAAAAAAGGACTTCGTGATGTCAACGGAAACGGTGTAAGAGCCGGCCTTACCAGGATCTCCACGATCATCGCCAAGGAAGATGTAAACGGTGAAAGCGTACCCTGTGCGGGACGTTTGTATTTCCGCGGTATCGATATCAGGGAGCTTACAAAGGGATTCAATTCCGAAGGGCGTTTCGGTTTTGAAGAGACCGCTTATCTTATTCTTTACGGAAAGCTTCCAACGAAGGAAGAGCTTGAAGGATTTATGGAAGTCCTCGCCGACTCGAGATCGCTTCCCAAGAATTTCGTTCGTGACGTCATCATGAAAGCACCGAGCAAGGATATGATGAACACGCTTGCGAGAAGTGTTCTTACTCTGTATGCATATGATAAGAATTCGGATGATACTTCGCTTGATAATGTAATGCGTCAGTGCCTTATGCTGATCGCAGTATTCCCGATGCTTTCCGTATACGGATATCACGCATACAATCACTACTACAAGGACAAGAGTCTCTACATTCATCGTCCCGATCCGAAATTATCGACTGCGGAAAATATTCTCCGCATGCTCCGGCCCGATATGAAATATACCGAACTTGAAGCACAGGTTCTCGATATCGCGCTTGTACTTCATATGGATCACGGCGGAGGAAATAACTCCACATTTACGACACACGTAATATCATCATCCGGAACGGATACATATTCCGTAATGGCTGCAGCACTCGGTTCGCTTAAGGGACCCAAGCACGGCGGTGCCAATATAAAGGTTGTCCGAATGTTCCAGGATATCTGGAAGAATGTTCACGATCATAAGGATGAGGAAGAAGTAAAAGAATATCTCAAGAAGATACTTCACAAGGAAGTGTTTGATAAGTCGGGACTTATATACGGATTCGGTCATGCGATCTATTCCGTATCGGATCCCAGAGCTCTGATCTTCAAACAGTTCGTAGAGAAACTTGCGGAATCAAAACATAGAATGCCTGAGTATGAACTGTATTCTCTTATCGAAAAACTTGCACCCGAAGTTATTGGAGAAGAGAGAAAAATTTATAAAGGTGTAAGTGCGAATGTAGATTTTTATTCCGGATTTGTTTACAGCATGCTCGAACTTCCGCTCGAATTATATACACCTATGTTTGCAATCGCGAGGATCGTCGGATGGAGTGCACATCGTTTGGAAGAACTTATAAACGTTGATAAGATAATACGTCCGGCATATATCGGAATACAGGAAAACACAGAGTACAAGCCTATTTCAGACAGGTGATGATTTTGTAAAAGAAAATGACACACGTGTCATTTTCCCTGCAAGCCCGATGTGCTCTGATGAAAAAGACACAACAAAAATTCCGATTCTGAAAATTTTTTTTAAAAAATTGCAAAAAACCTTTGTATTTCTGCATTCTTTGTAGTATATTTTGTTTAGTAGTTGTTTATTAAAAATTTAATTCCAAAATCGGAGGAGGAAAAAATGGCTACAGCAAAGAAAGAAGCAGATGCTAAGAAGGCACCCGCAAAGAAGGCAACTGTAAAGAAGGCAGCTCCTGCAAAGAAGGCTACCACCGCTAAGAAGGCAGCTCCTGCAAAGAAGGCTACCACTGCTAAGAAGACTGTTGCTAAGAAAGCTACCACCGCTAAGAAGGCAGTAGCAAAGAAGGCACCTGCTAAGAAGGCTACCACCGCTAAGAAGGCAGCTCCTGCAAAGAAGGCTACCGTTGCTAAGAAGGCAGTAGCAAAGAAGGCACCTGCTAAGAAGGCTACCGTTGCTAAGAAGCCCGTTGCTAAGAAGGCACCCGCTAAGAAGGCAACCAAATAATCCAACAAGATTATCAATAAGATCCCGGAAGCAAATGCTTCCGGGATTTTTTGTTTTGCACGCATGATATATTAAATCACAAAAATATGTTGTTTTTGCCTGCATAGTAGTATAATCAAGGTGTAACGGATAATCCGATCAATAAGCAAACGATAAAGATATCGATTGCTTGTTAGTTTTCTACACAGTTGCGAATTGTATGTTAGGGGGAGTGCATATGAGTTCGATAAGCGGTGTTTCATCATCTTACAGTTCAAATTATCTGTACGGAAAAATTGCGAGCGGAAAATCTCTTCAGTCATCGGCTGACGGTGCGGCAGAACTTGCCATCTCCGAGAAGATGAATGCTCAGGTGAGAGGTCTGGATCAGGGTGCCGATAATGTATCATCCGGTTCTGATGCTATTAAGATTCAGGATTCCGCACTCGGAGATATAACCGAGCATCTTCAGAGGATCAGAGAACTTGCTCTCGCAGCTTCCAATTCATTCACGGTTTCCGATGAAGATAAGAAGATATATCAGCAGGAGATCTCACAGCTCAAGGACAGCATCGCCGGAGTTTCCAATATCACTTCATATAATGAAAAGAAACTTCTCGACGGATCTGCAGATGAGATGAACATCGCAACCGATTCGAACGGAACCGGTGTTTCAATAAGCGGAACAAATGCTACATTGGAAGCACTCGGCATCGCGGATTTTGATGTGACCAAGGATTTCAATATCGAGGATATCGATAAGGCAATGGATGCGGTTTCCAAAATGAGAAGCGATTCCGGCGCCAAGATGAATTCACTTGAGCATATATATAACATTAACAAGACCGGCGCATACAATCTCACTGCAGCGGATTCGAGACTTGAAGATCTCGATATGGAGAAAGCGGTCAGCAAGCTTGATAAGCAGAGACTTCTCGATACCGTTAATGTAATGATGCAGAAGAGAAAAGAAGAAGACGAGCAGGACCGCGTTCGCAGAATATTCCAATAAAGAATAAAAAGGAGGAATAGAATATGGCTGATAATCTTATAACCAGAGCTTTCACAGTTAATACAGAAAATGTTTCCTCCGTAAAAAATTCTCCGGTTTCGCCTGTTGAAAAGCCGGAGGTTGATAAGAAACCGAAGCAGGAAGCACCTGCGCTTGAGAATGTCATCTACACTTCGGAGGATGGCGATACCGTACAGGTAAAGCCCGAGGCAAGCGAAAGACTTTCCGACGGATTTGTCTTCAACAAGGCGGACATGCCTTCCGGAGAAGAAACGATCGACATTGATGTGACCGATAAGGCGGATAAAGCCGATAAGGAAGACAATGCAGACAAGGCTCCCGTCCGCGAGGAAAAAGAAAACGCCGTTAAGCAGGCCGAAGAATCCGCAGCTAAGATCGAAGCCAGGAGAGAAGAGCGGATCGAAGAGATGATCAAAGCTTCTCAGGCTGAGAGTGATAAGAGAAAAGAAGAGATAAAAGATACTCTTCGCAAGGAAGCCGAAGATAAAGAAGCTGATAAGGCACTTGATAATAAGACTTCATTCTCCGGAATTTCGGATACCGAACTTGAGAGAATGTATCTTACCGGCAAGATCTCCAGTTACGATTATAATTCCGCAATGGCTTCCCGCAAGGATGAGGAAGCTGAAACGGTAAGAGAAGCGGCGGATACTTCCGGCAGGATCGCAAATGCCGATGCGGAACTTGAGAGAAATAAAGTTCTCGAAGATGCGATAAGCGCCGAACAGAAGGGCTCAGGTTATTCCACTAAGGAAGAAAAGGAAGCTGTTCAGCAGGCACTTTTCGGAACCGGAAAAGATGACAATACCGCAGGCAAAGGATTTGAGATCAATATAATCAAGTAAGACAGGTTAACTTCAATACCCGTATCTCAAATGGGGTACGGGTATTAATATGTGAAAAAATGCTGTTCATTTTGTGCTTTTTTTATAATAAATATTGCTAAATCACGGAAAATTATAGGAAACATTGATACTAGTATACTAGTGTGCTATACTTTAGAAAGTGAATGATATGAATGATATTGTAAAGATCGTAATATATGTTCTTGTCGGATTATTGCTATGGATGATCCTGAAGCTGGTATCCGGCAAAAGAAAAAAACTGCACGTACGTTTTATCTGCAGCCTTCTCAGAGTGCTTGTCATAATCGGAGTTCTCATAGCGGCGTTGCAGGTTTACTTTGATCTGACCAAGGTGCTTACCGCAGTTCTTACCGGAGGAGGTCTTGTTCTTGCAATCCTGAGTTTTGCCGCTCAGAAGAGCCTCAATAATATCCTTTCCGGAATAGCGATTTCATTTTCGAGACCCTTTGATCTCGGTGATAAGATCAAGATCATAAGCGGCGGATCCGTCATGGCGGAAGGAACTGTTACGGATATCACTCTTCGCCATACGGTTGTCATGACATATGACGGACAGGCATGCATGGTTCCCAACGGGGTCATGAATGAGAGCATGCTCCTTAATGTTAGCCATGAAGACCGCATCGGTAACTTCCTTGAGATCACTGTCGGATATTCCGATGATCTCGACAAGGCACTTAAGCTTATGGAAGAAGTTGTAAGAGCTACCGAAAATGTTCTCGATTGTACCAAGCCGCTGATCTGCAGGTTTGATCCCGACGGCCCGGTCGTCAAGACCACCGTATGGACCAAGACCGTTGCCGAGAATTTTGTGGCATGCGGTTCTATTAGGAAGAGACTCATTGAAACATACAGGGAAAACGGCATAACCATTCCCTATAAAACGGTTACTATTGAAAGCATAAATTCCGGTTCCGAAGCTAAGCTTGACACTCAGTCAATTAATTCTGCCGGAAAAAAGAAAGCAAAAAGCAAGCAATAGCCTGCGTTTCCGGATATGCTAAATTTTTCCGGAACAGAGAAATGACTATAGGTCAATTTAAGGAGACATAATATCATGGAAATGACTCTCAGATGGTATGGAAAAGCTTTTGACACGGTAAAGCTGTGGCAGATCAGACAGATTCCCGGTGTTAAGGGCGTCATAACCACTCTGTACGACAAACAGGCCGGAGAACTCTGGACGGAAGATGAGATAAGCTCTCTTATTAATGATGTTTCCGAAGAGGGTATGCACATCTCGGGAATCGAGTCCGTCAATATTTCCGATGATATCAAGACCGCAGGCCCTGCAAGAGATGAACATATCGATAATTATATAAAGACACTCGAGAATCTCGGCAAGCAGAACATTCACATGGTCTGCTACAATTTTATGCCCGTATTCGATTGGACAAGATCCGAGCTTGCAAGGAAGAGAGCCGACGGTTCAACCGTTCTTGCATATTCTCAGTCGGCAATAGATGCTATAGATCCCGCAAATATGTTTGATTCCATCAAGGATCAGATGAACGGAACCGTAATGCCGGGCTGGGAACCCGAAAGACTGGGTAAGGTCAGGGAACTTTTCGATATGTACAAGGATATCGATGAAGCCAAGCTGCTCGATAATCTTGTATATTTTCTTAAGGCGATCATGCCTGTCTGTGACAAATACGATATCAATATGGCGATCCATCCCGATGATCCCGCATGGAGCGTGTTCGGTCTTCCCCGTATCATCAATAATAAAGAGAATATCTCAAAAATGCTGAAGGCTGTTGACAATGTACATAACGGTCTTACTTTCTGCGCAGGTTCATTCGGAACAAATCCCGAGAACGATCTTCCCGATATGATCCGAACATTTGCCGGAAGGGTTCACTTCGCTCATGTAAGAAATCTTCAGTTTAATTATTTCTGTCACGAGGACGGCAGTGCAGTCAAAGCCTGGAGCGGTGTTGATATTCCGGCAGGCAAGCCCGATTTCGAAGAAGCCGCACATCTTTCGAGCGACGGAAGCTTTGATATGTATGAAATTGTAAGGGCACTGTATGAATCGGGATTCACAGGACCCATCCGTCCGGACCACGGAAGAATGATCTGGGGAGAGGAAGCAATGCCCGGATACGGACTGTATGACAGAGCTCTCGGAGCGGCATATATCAACGGACTTTGGGAAGCTATCGAGAAGGCACACGGAGGCGTAAGATGAAGCTTGGCTTAGTAGGAATTTCCGATAAGAATGCATGGGAAAGCAAGGGATACCACCTTCCTTCCTATGATGTAAAAAAGATTTCCGATAACACCGATAATGCTCCCGTATGGGTTCATTTCGGCGCAGGAAATATTTTCAGGGCATATCATGCAAGACTTGCGCAGGAGCTGATCGAAAGCGGAGCCATGTCTTCGGGAATAATTGTTGCGGAAGGCTTTGATTATGAGATCATCGACAAGGCTTATAAACCCTTTGATAATCTTTCCATTCTAGCGATCCTTAAGTCCGACGGCTCTGTGGAAAAGCAGGTTATCGGTTCGGTCACGGCTTCCGTAAAGCTTGATACAGCGGCAACAGATGATTTTGCATATCTCAAAAAAACATTTGAGAATGCATCTCTTCAGCTTGCAACTTTTACGATAACCGAAAAGGGCTACAGCCTTAAGGGTGCGGACGGTCATTTTGCAAAAGCTGTATCTGAGGATATGTCAAACGGTCCGGAGAAATGTATCTCCTATATCGGAAAGGTATGTTCTCTTTTGTATGCAAGATATAAAGCCGGCGGATTTCCCATTGCAATGGTAAGTACCGATAACTGTTCACACAACGGACAGAAGCTTTATGATGCGATTCATGAATTTGCCGAAAACTGGGTGGGCAACGGTGTTGCCGATAAGGGATTTCTTGATTATGTGGAGGATCCCAAAGCCGTATCCTTCCCCTGGTCCATGATTGATAAGATCACTCCCAGACCCGATGCATCCGTTAAGGATATGATCGCAGCCGACGGAGTTGAAGATCCGGAACCCGTCATCACAGGTTTTCATACATATGTAGCTCCGTTTGTAAATGCGGAAGAGAGTGAATATCTTGTTATAGAAGATGATTTTCCGAACGGAAGACCTGCACTTGAAAAAGCCGGTGTCATCTTCACCGACCGTGATACCGTCAATAAAGTTGAGAGAATGAAGGTCACTACCTGTCTCAATCCTCTTCATACATCGCTTGCGATCTACGGATGCCTTCTCGGTTTTGACAGGATATCCGAGGAAATGAAGGACGAAGACCTTCTGAAGCTCGTTAAAACTGTGGGTTATAAAGAGGGACTTCCCGTTGTTACGGATCCCGGAGTTGTCAATCCTTTGGAATTTATAGATACCGTAGTGGGCAAGAGGCTTCCCAATCCGTTCATGCCGGATACTCCGCAGAGGATCGCCTGCGATACATCACAGAAGATACCCATCAGATTCGGTGAGACGATAAAGAGTTATATAGCCGATCCCGATAAAGACGTCAAGGAATTGAATGCGATCCCTCTTGTTATAGCCGGCTGGCTGCGTTATGCAAAGGGTATCGATGATAACGGAAATGCATTCGAATGCAGTCCCGATCCCGGTCTTTCCGGGGTTACGGAAGCGCTTCAAAGCCTTGCATTCGGTACCGATATTTCATTAGGCGATGCAAAAGAAGTGATCGATCCGATCCTCAGATCTTCCGAACTGTTTGCCACGGATCTGGTAAAGGCAGGACTTTCGGACAGGATCGCCAATTATTTCATCAGTCTTATGAAGGGACCCGGTGCGGTAAGAAACACTCTTCATAATGCCCTCAGTTAACTAAAGTTAATCGATACAAGGTGACACATATTTATGTATAATCAATTATGGGTGATGGATCACATCACCCATAATTTTCATTTACCGGATTTTGTATGGGAGAAGGCTATGCGTTATCTTTTCAATAAAGGCTGGAAATTTCTTGAACTGAACACCGATTCGACCATGGATGATGCGATGGCACATAAAGAGTGCTTTAAAGATGTGCAGATCCCCCATGACTGGCTGATATACGATTCTTCCGATCTCTACAGGGACGGAACGGGATGGTATATCAGGGAACTTGATATAGATGAAAAAAAGGGAAGATACTTCCTTGAATTTGATGCCGTTTATATGGACTCATACGTCTATGTGAACGGTATCTGTGTATGTGAATGGAAGTACGGATATTCCGCATTTGAATGCGAGATCACGGAAGCGCTGCATGAAGGATCGAACCTTATTGCGGTAAGCGCCTGCTACAGATCACCGAACAGCAGGTGGTATTCCGGAGCGGGAATCTACCGCAATGTTCATATCAGAAATACAGGACGAACATACATTGCAAGAGATGGTATCTATATCTCTGCTTTTGTCAGAGGTGATAAAGCCGTTCTGCATGTCGAGTCCGAAATATCGGGAGATGATGCAGCTTCCGCAACCATGTCATATTCGGTCATGACACCTGACGGAAAAGAAATCGCGGTAAGCAGGATCTCCGATACGGATCTTGAGATCACATCACCGCATCTTTGGGACGTCGAAGCCCCGTATTTATATACTCTCCGGGCAAAGATGACTGCAGGTGATGATACCGATGAAGAAGAGATAAGATTCGGTATACGCAGCATAGAATTTGTTCCCGATAAAGGATTTCTTCTGAACGGCAGGAACATTAAACTGAACGGCGTATGCGAACACCATGATCTCGGGGCACTGGGGGCCGCGTTTAATAAGTGCGCGATGAAAAGAAAGCTTGATATGCTGATGAAAATGGGCGTAAACGCACTGCGCACATCACATAATATGCCTGCTCCGGAAGTACTTGATCTGTGCGATGAAATGGGCATTCTCGTTATAAGCGAAGCCTTCGATATGTGGTACAGGCCGAAGACCGAATATGATTATGCAAGGTTCTTTTCCGATTGGCATGAGAAGGATATACGAAGCTGGATAAGACAGGACAGAAATCACCCTTCGGTGATAATGTGGAGCATCGGTAACGAGATATACGATTGCCATGCGGATGAAAGCGCGCCCGCCACAACAAGACATCTTATGGAAGAGGTTCTGAAACACGATCCATATAAAAACGCGCGCGTTACATTCGGAAGTAATTACCTCCCCTGGGAGGGTGCGAGAAAATGTGCGGAAGAACTCGGACTTGTCGGATACAACTATTCCGAGAAATATTACGAAGAGCATCATAAAGAGCATCCGGACTGGGTGATCTACGGAAGTGAGACAGAGAGCCTTGTCCAGAGCAGGGGAGTATATAAGTTCCCGTTATCCGAGACGAGATTATCGGATGTGGATGAGCAGTGCTCCGCACTCGGAAACTGCAATACGAGCTGGGGAGCGAAGAGCGTAGAAAACTGCATATGCGATGACAGGGATGTGCCTTTTTCATGCGGACAGTTCCTGTGGACGGGCTTTGATTATATAGGTGAGCCCACACCGTATCATACGAAGAATTCATATTTCGGAAATATAGACACCGCCGGATTTCCCAAGGATTACTATTATGTTTTCAAGTCCGCCTGGACCGATCCAGCGAAAGAACCTATGGTCCATGTTTTTCCGTACTGGGATTTCAATCCCGGACAGATGATAGATGTAAGAGTCTGCTCCAATGAAGACATCGTAGAACTTTTCCTGAACGGAAAAAGTCTCGGAAAGCAGACCCTTACGCATAAACCCGGATCCGGAACACATCTTATCGCGGATTACCGCGTTCCGTACGAACCCGGAGAGATAGAAGCAAGAGCATATGACAAAAAAGGTAATGTTACCGCGAAAGAGGTCAGACATTCATTCGGTAACTCTGCTTCGATAGTAGTTAAGCCGGATACGAAGATCATGAGAAGTTCATCCGATGACCTTATCTTTGCAGAGATTTCGGTCACCGATGAAAACGGATACCCTGTTGAAAATGCATCCGACCGTATTTTTGTAGAAGTTACGGGAGCCGGAAGACTGGTCGGTCTCGATAACGGAGACAGCACGGATGCCGATTCATATAAGGGCTTGAGCAGAAGACTCTTTAACGGAAAACTTCTTGCGATCATTGCCCCGAAAGGTGAAGCCGGTGATGTAAAGCTTTGCGTGAGCGGTGCGGGACTTAAGGGTACAGAGGTCATGCTCGAATGTGTATCGGGAGATAACGCGGATATGATGCCTGTTTCCCTGCCTGCCTTTTCACCGTTTGACAAAGGCGTTTCGGATCATTTCGAGGAAAACATTGAAAGAGATATAAGACTTGGAAGTATAGATGACATTCCTGTCAGAAAAATAGAGATCGGCAGCAGGGAAAGATCCCTGACTCCTGATGTCAAAGAAATTCCCGTAAATATTAAGATCCTTCCCGAAAACGCTACGGATAAAAAACTCACATACAGCATTGTAAATGATAAGACGGTTCCGGTTAATTATGCCGAGGCGTGTGTGAAGGGCGGAAGCGTGCTTCTGAAGGCTAAGGGTGACGGGGATTTCAGGTTAAGGTGCATGTCCGCATCCGGAACCGATAAAGTCCGTGTCATCTCCGAACTTGAATTTAACGTCAGAGGAATCGGAAAAGCATTCCTTGATCCATACGAGCTTATCTACGGAAGCGCATATTCATATTCCGAAGGGGATATCGGTGCGGGTAATGAGATGGGCCTTGCTTCCGCACGCGGCGAAAGATCGCTTGCCGCATTTGAAAATATCGATTTCGGAATCACCGGTTCCGATGAGATAACCATTCCGATTTTTGCACTCGATGATGCCGTTTATCCGGTCAGGGTATATGACGGAATTCCCGGTAAAGGCGGAAAGCTCATAGGGAATCTGAAATATTCCAAACCGATGATCTGGAATGTATATCAGGAAGATACATGGAAGCTTGATACTTTCTTAAAGGGAGTTCATACGATCTGCTTTGAATTTGACGATAAGATTCACGTCAAAGGATTTTCGTTCACGAAATATAACAGGGCATTCATGGAGATAAGGGCCTGCGAAGCGGATGATATTTACGGTGACGATTATCGCATTGAAGAAGATGCGGTGACCGGAATAGGCAATAATGTATCGATCGATCTTAAGGGTATGGATTTCGGCGAAAACGGCACGACGAATCTGACCATATGCGGAAGAGCGCCTAAGGGTGCAAATACGATCCACGTGAGATTTTCCGGCGACGGCAGTGAGATCAAGAACGTGATCGAATTCGAAAAGAGCGAAGACTATATATCAAGAACATTTACATTTGAGAAAGTAAAAGGCATGAAGAACGTTTCATTCGTCTTCATGCCCGGAAGCTGTTTCGATATGAGATCGGTCAGGTTCGGCAGTTAGTCTTTCTTGTCCTTCCCCGCACTGCCGGATACATCTCCGAGAGCGGGTTTATTGACGTATCTGCGGTTCATCTTCCTGTATTCGGAAGGTGTGCAGGATTTATAAGATTTGAATACTCTGTTAAATGTTGAAAGAGATTTAAATCCCGACAGAAGTGCCACATCGAGTATGGAAAGATCCGGCTGGTTTAAATACATCTCGGAAAGAAGGATCCTCTTTTGAGTAAGGTATTCATAGCAGGATACATGTGCAAATTCCTTGAAGAGTCTTGCAAAGTGGAATCTTGAAAAACCTGCCATCTCGGCGAGAGCATCCATATCGATATCTTCGGTGCAGTGTTCGGAAATGTAATTGCATACATCCATAAAGCGGCCGACATATTCTTTGTTTTTGGCGGAGGTCTTTCCGAGAAGAGGAACTCTTTCTTCCATGCAGCTTCTTCCGACATCCACCATGAAGCGTATCAGGAGCGAATAAATGGCAGCACCTGCGTAGGGCTTATTGGCTTCGTATTCGGTCTGTATCTGACGTATGTAATCAAAAAGTCTCTCGGCAAGTTCGGCGTTCTCGTTTTTTCTGATGACTATGCATTCTCCGAGAGAGTGAAGAAGCGAATTGAGTGAAGTTACATTGCCGATGAGATTATAGTCGAAGAGCAATATATATCTTTTTCCGCTCTCGGGTGCGGAAAGCTTATGGAGCGTACCGCTCATTATGACGGCGATATCTCCGGTCTGAAGAACATATTTTTCCGAGCCGGCTTCGATGGTGTAATCGTTCTCCGTGGGGGCGATGATCTCCGTGGCGGTATGCCAATGAAGCGGATAGTCCTCGGTAAGATCGTTGTGGAAAAATCTTACACCCTGGATGTCCGAATATTGTACCGTTTCTCTGCCGTGTTCAAGAACAGGGAGCATAAATAACCTCTTTCAATGTGGATTGGTTTACCCCTCACTTTTTGTATTTTAAGGTCTTTTCCCGAAAATTTAAAGCAAAAAGTGAAATGTAGAGAGCAATAAATTGCTTGAACCTAAATGCAAATCAATATACGATTTAACGGTAAACTTCAGTATTTATCGATAAAAGCGGATATTTTGCAAAGCAGATTGTTTATAAATTTTTAAGGAGATTGTTATGGATCTTGTAAAAAACGAATCCAAGATCGGAGAATTCCGAAAAAGAGCGGAGGAGCTTGTTTCCAAAATGACACTTGAAGAAAAAGTGTCTCAGACTCTGAACCATGCGCCTGCCATTGAGCATCTCGGCATCAAAGCGTACGACTGGTGGAACGAAGCTCTTCACGGCGTTGCCAGGGCCGGTACGGCTACCGTATTTCCTCAGGCGATTGGACTTGCTGCGGCATTCGACGAAGATCTTATGGAAGAGATCGGTGACGTCGTTTCAACCGAAGGACGTGCGAAATTCAATATGCAGCAGAAATTTTCCGATACGGATATTTATAAGGGACTTACCTTCTGGGCTCCCAATGTAAATATCTTCCGCGATCCCAGATGGGGAAGAGGACAGGAGACATACGGAGAAGATCCCTATCTTACATCCAGACTCGGTGTAAGATATATCGAAGGACTTCAGGGACATGACGAGGATCATCTGAAAGCGGCGGCATGTGCGAAGCACTTTGCGGTTCACTCAGGTCCCGAGCCCGAAAGACATCATTTTAATGCGGTGGCTTCCGTTCAGGATATGAGAGAAACTTATCTTCCCGCATTCAAGGCATGCGTACAGGAAGCAAATGTAGAGACCGTAATGGGTGCATATAACCGCACCAACGGTGAACCCTGCTGCGGATCCAAGACACTTCTCAGGGATATCCTCAGGGATGAATGGGGATTCGGAGGACATGTTGTATCCGATTGCTGGGCCATCAAGGATTTCCATACGGGTCATATGGTGACTTCCGATGAAGTCGAATCGGTAAGCCTTGCAATGAACAACGGATGTGACCTCAACTGCGGAGACCTTTTCGTATATCTTAAAGATGCCGTGGAGCAGGGCAGGGTCAGTGAAGAAAGACTTGATGAAGCTCTGGTAAATCTGTTCACGACCAGAATGAAACTCGGAATGCTTGAAGGTGAGAAGACTTCATTTGACGGCATCACGATGGCGGAGGTTGATAATAAAGCTCACAGAAAGCTCAACCTCGAAACATCCGCAAAGACACTTGTACTTCTGAAAAATGACGGAATACTTCCTCTTGATAAGAGCAAAATAAAGACTGTCGGCGTCATAGGTCCCAATGCGGATTCAAGGCGTGCGCTTGTCGGTAACTATGAAGGAACCGCATCGAGATATGTTACCGTTCTCGAAGGTCTCGAAGATTATCTCGGCGAAGATGTGGATTTCAGATATTCCGAAGCTTGCCATCTTGTAAAAGACAGAGTGAGCGGACTCAGCCAGGGCGATGACAGGATCTCGGAAGTTAAGAGCGTATGCGAAGACAGCGATGTCATTTTTGTAGTCCTCGGACTTGATGCGGGCATCGAAGGCGAAGAGGGCGATGCGGGTAATGAATTTGCCAGCGGAGATAAAGTGGACCTTAACCTTCCCGGACTTCAGCAGGAGGTTCTCGACGTTGCCATAGCAAGCGGTAAGCCCGTGATACTCCTTCTTTTGGTCGGAAGCGCACTTGCGGTGGATGATAAAAACATAAATGCGGTTATCCAGTGCTGGTATCCCGGAGCAATGGGAGGAAGAGCGATCGCGGAGACCGTATTCGGCGACAGGAACTTCGAGGGTAAGCTTCCCGTTACATTCTATAAGACATCTGCGGAACTTCCCGATTTCACCGACTATGCGATGAAGGGCAGAACGTACAGATATATGGAAAATGAAGCCCTGTATCCATTCGGTTACGGACTCAGCTACACATCCTATGAGTACTCCGATGTGAAGGCAGACAGGACTGTTCTCGATAAGGACGGTATCAATATAGAATTCAGTGTTAAGAATGCCGGCAGCACCGACGGACGCGAAACGGTCCAGATCTATGTGAAGTCCTGCGGCGTGGAGAACGCTCCCAGATATCAGCTCAAGGCTTTTAAGAAGGTTGCGCTGTCATCCGGGGAAAGCAAAAAGATTTCGATAAGCCTTCCTTACGACGCATTCGGTCTCTATGATGCTCAGGGTAAGTTTGTCATTCCTTCAGGCAAAGCCACGGTCTATGTGGGAGGACAGCAGCCGGATGCCAGAAGCGAGCAGCTCCTCGGCAGAAAAGTCACCGCAATCGAGATCACACTTCCGTAGAGACTTAAAAAATGATATAATTTAGGCATCTATGGAAAACATGACGAACAGTGAAGTCATAAAAGCAAAATTATATGATTTTTTCTGCAAGGAAGCGGGAGTCGTTATTTACAAGAGCGACCGTGACGATGAGTATTCACGCGAGCTGAACGATCTTCTTAAGATCGGCCGTGTAGTTCTTTCCGAATATTCGGATATGAACGAAGAGATCGCTGACGAACCTTCTTCGCAGGATTTTCTGTACAATTCGGATAAAATCAATGAAGATGACTGCGTGGTCAACCGTATCGTCATGTCCACAGGCGCGATCATCAAGATATCCATTTTCCCCAAGGCCGGTTATGAATGGGATACGGAAGAAAGAGAGCTTGTAAGAGGCTTCCTTCTCATTATGACTACCGTCAAGAGCCGTATAAGGATGAAGGAATTCATCGACTATGCGGTCTTCCATGAGATGGGACACGGCTTTTTCAATGAATTTTATTTTAATAAGATGATAGGAATGGTGCATAAGCTTGGTAAGCTTTCCGAATATTCCGTTATCTTTTTCAATCTTATAAATATTTCCGGTCTCAATACCCTTCTCGGAAGAGCGGAAGCCGATGATGTCATGATGCGCTTTACCGCGATCGTTTCCGGCATGCTCACACAGCCCGAGAATCTCAGCCGTATGGGCGGAGATAATTTCTGCATCCTCTGCAGGAAGGATAAGACCGATGATATCATCGATAAGCTTAAAGGTGAACATTTCGATGTTGACGGCGGCGGAGTCGGACGCGTAAAGCTCGGTGCATATTGCGGTGTCTACAATTGCACGGGAGAGGAAAAGAGCCCTCTGGAGACCGTTGACTTTGCAATGACTTCCATGCTCATCGCAAAGAGGGAAAAGCTCCAGATACAGTATTACGATCAGTCCATGATGGAACTGATGAACAAGACCAGACTGATCGAAGCGTGCTTTAAGACCGCGATCACGGAGCATGAATTCGAGGCATATTACCAGCCCAAGATCAATCTCGATAATTACAAGCTCATCGGTGCCGAGGCTCTGTGCAGATGGAACCACGAAGGCAAGTACATCATGCCGGACGATTTCATTCCCGTTCTCGAGCAGAGCAAGAGAATCTGCGTACTCGACCTTTACATACTTGAAAGAGTCTGCTCCGATATTGCAGGCTGGATAAAGGAAGGCAAGAATCCGGTGAGGGTTTCCTCCAACTTCTCGAGAAAGCATCTTACCAATCCATACTTCGTCAAGGATGTTGTTGAGATAGTGGACAGATATAAGGTGCCTCATTCGCTTATCGTCATCGAGATAACCGAGACGACCAACGAATCGGATCTCATAAGACTCAACACTATCGTTAAACAGTTCAGAGAAGCGGGATTTGAAGTGTCCGTCGATGATTTCGGCGTAGGATATTCATCGATGAGCATGATCAAGGACATTCCCTTCACCGAGATCAAGATCGACAAGAGCTTCTTGGATAAAGCGGATATCAGCGACCGTGATATGGTCATGATGAAGCATATAATATCGATGGCGGAAGAACTCGGCATGTCAACCATCGCCGAAGGTGTCGAGATTCCCGAGCATATCAAGCTTCTGAAGAAGTACGGATGCCTTCGCGGCCAGGGATATTTTTTCAACAAGCCGCTTAAAAAGAATGAATTTGAGGATGTGCTCGATCATCCGGATTACAGGGATAAAGAAGTTGAACAGTCATAGTATGTGAGGTGACGGTTATGAAAAAAACGAAAGCAAATCTGTTATTCAAATCTTCACTTACAGTCGCGGGTGCGTTGTTTGGTCTTAACGCATGCATGTACGGTCCTCCTCCCGAGGATCTACCCACCCCCGATGTATACGGACCTCCCGAGTATTTCGAAAATGAGGATCCCGACGGACCCATGCAGACGGATTACGGTCCGCCTCTCATCATTGACGATGATATCGACGAACCCGGCGAAGAGGTTTACGGACCTCCCGAGTGGTTTGACGGCGACGATACCGATGAACCCATAGAGACTGTTTACGGACCGCCCGAATGGTTCAGCCATAATGACGGTGATGATATCCAGCAGCCGATGGATCCGGTCTACGGACCGCCCCCCGATGACATCATCGACGATGTCGACCAGCCCATGGGTGATGTCTACGGACCGCCCGAAATGATGAACGGAGAAGAACCATGACACTCGAAGAATTTAAAAAATTTTCCGCAGAAGTACCCGGTGTCATGGGAATCAAAGAAGATGTACTCAACAGAAGGTCTGAGGTCAGGGAAAGACTTTATAAAGAGCCTGACCTCAGGCATCTTTTTTTCGAACTGACACTGAGCTGTAACGAGCACTGTTTTCACTGCGGTTCCCATTGCGCTCTCGATGCACCCACGGGTCTTTCGGTAGAAAAATACGGTGAGATCCTTGATGAAGTTGCGGCGAATTTTGACAAAAAGAGGATCCAGATCTGCATAACCGGCGGGGAGCCGATGCTGCGCAAGGATTTCTTCGACATTGTCGGGATGGTGCATGAAAAGGGATTCGGATGGGGCATGACTTCCAATGCGACCCTTATCACGAAGGAAAACGCACGCAGGTTAAAAGAGTGCGGAATGGGTACGATCTCCGTCAGCATAGACGGACTTCGCGATACCCACGATGCCCAGCGCGGACTTAAGGGTGGATACGATCTTGCGATGAGAGGCATTCAGAATCTCATCGATGAAGACTGCTTTCATGCCATACAGATCACCACGGTCATCAACCATAAGAACATTGTCGAACTCGACGAGCTGTTCGAGATCGTAAACGCTATGGATATCGATTCGTGGAGAGTCATCGGAATAGAACCCATAGGAAGAGCGCTCGATCATCCCGATATGCTGCTTACTCCCGAGGATCAGAGAAGAATGTTTTCTTTTATCCTGGAAAAAAGGAGAGCGGGACTGCCTGTAGAATACGGCTGTTCGCATTTCCTCGGTACAGATCTGGAGGGAAATGTCCGTAACAGAATGTTCCTGTGCAATGCCGGAGTTTTTACGGCGAGCATCAGGGCGGACGGTTCGGTCACGGGATGTCTTGATATCATGCCCGGACCGGAGACGATATTCGGAAATGTAATGAACGAATCGTTTACCGATATCTGGAATAACCGCTTTGAGACGTTCAGAAAGCATCTTTCCGAGAGAAATAAGGACTGTTCCGAATGTGAATATGAGAAATGGTGTGCCGGCGGAGCACATCACAGCTTTGATTATGTAAACAATAAACCGCTAATTTGTTTTAAAGACATACTTTTTTAATAAAAAACACAAGATATAGTAATATTTTTGTTGTGTTTACTGCTTTAATACGATAAAATACTTTTCGGAACCTATATTTATTCACAGGAGGAAGAATAAAATGTTTGAATGGAAAGGTTTTGCTAAGTTCTGGCTTTGGTTCGTATTCATCGTTAACATCATTGCACTTGTAATCTCAGTTCTCGGACTTGTAGGATCTGTTGTTCTCGGACCTGCATTCATCGCTATCATGCTCGTTACCGTGATCCTTGAGGTTGCTATCATCGTAGGTGTAACAATGCTTCTCTTCAAGAAGAAGAAGGTTGGTTTCTTCATCATCTGCGGATGCCAGGTTGTTAACGTAATCCTCAGCTTCGTTCTCGGAGCAATGCAGGGCAATGCGATCAGCAGTGGTGTTAAGACCATCTGCAGCGCGATCATCAGCGTAGTAATCCTTTACTTCGCAATCAAGAACTACTGGGATCAGCTCGCTTAATCGTTTTCAACGAAAACTGCAGGGTTTAAGCCCTGCAGTTTTTTTGCTTTTTTTGATATTTAAGTAGATTTTAACTGTTTTTAATTGATATACTTAAAACTGTCAGTGGGGGACTATTTACTCGTGCAAATAGTGGACAGGATTATATATTTTGATATCTGTTCTGTGTGCATGCTCTTTGCAATCGTGGTGTCATTATTGCTCCGCAAGATGTATCTGGGCAGGCTCAACAGATCATTCATCCAGCTAACGATCTTAATGATCTTCAGCTGTCTTTTTGATATTCTCCGTTCCATTCCCTACAACGAATACACGGCAGTCGGATCATCGATATTATTCCGTTTCATTATGGGATATATCTTCTGCTTCTTAAGAGCGGTACAGCTTCCTCTGCTTATCCGGCTTTACGGCATCATGAGCGGAACGTGGAGCAGGATCAAATCCGATATCAGGATCGGATTCTTTTACTTCGTACCCCTTATCGGGTATCTTGCACTCGTCTATTCCAATTTCTTTACACAGAAATTGTTTTATTATACCGTCACGGAAAACGGTCTCTGTTATGTACGCGGAAGTATGATGTCATACTTCGATTACTTCGGTTTTTACTTCATGGTATTCAGCTTAGTACAGCTGTTTATCATCAGAAAGCGTCTCAGCACCGAGAAGTTCCTTGCTATGCTTCTCGTATATCCCGTAAATGTCGTTGCGATAATGATACAGGAATTCTATCCTGAGCTTCTTACCGCAATGTTCGGAGCTTCGCTTTCCATTCTTTTGCTCGCATTCTTCGTATTCAGACCCGATGAATCGATCGATCTCGAGACCGGTCTTTCATCCTTCATTCCCTTCGAGAATGATGTTGAAAACGTGATCCTCAGCGGACGAAACGCAGTCATCATACTTTGCAAGATCGCAAATGATGCCGAGATCCGCAGTCTTACCGATATCAAGGTCTACAGGCGTATGCTGCATTCCATCGGTGATACTCTCGTAAAGGAAAGATACAGGGGACTTCTTGTATCTTCCGATTTCTATTACTTAAGGGGCGGACTTTTCGCCAATATCATTCAGGGCCGCTTCGACCGCGATCTTATCAAGAAGCAGCTCGGCAAGCTCGTAAAGAGATATTCCGAAGGATTCTCCGGAGGCGGATTCGATCTCAAGCTTGAGATGTGCATCTGCTCCGTTCTTGTTCCGGAGGATATTTCCAGTAAGGATGAGCTCCTCCAGTTTTCCGAGAGAGTACAGAACCTTGTTGAGCCCTGGAAGCCCGTAAGATATTCTGAGATCTCTTTTGACAGGGAATTTGTCATCCTCAATTCCATCGACAACATAATCGAGGATGCTATCAGGCACAACAGATTTGAGATGTATTATCAGCCCATCTATTCGCTCAAGGACAAAGAGTACAGATGTGCCGAGGCCCTCATAAGACTTAATTCCGAAGAGTTCGGATCCATATCGCCTTCTATATTCATTCCCGCCGCAGAGAGGACCGGAAGGATTGTTCATATCGGAGATTTTGTAATCCGCGATGTCTGCAGATTCCTTTCCGAGCATCATCCGGATGAACTCGGGGTTGATTATGTTGAAGTCAATCTGTCCATCATCCAGTGCATGCAGGCCGATATGGCCGATAAGATCAAGAGATACATGAAGGAGTACAGTATCGATCCTTCCTGGATCAATTTTGAGATCACCGAGACCGCTGCGGACGGAGCATACGAAAGAGTACTTGAGACCATGAACCAGATGAGCGCCGAAGGCATCAGATTCTCGCTCGATGATTACGGTTCGGGTTATTCCAATCTTCACAGGGTCATGTCCTTCCCTTATAAGGTCATAAAGCTTGATAAGACACTTACCGATGAGGCTGAGGATCCTTCAAAGAGACGTATTCTCGGCGAAGCCATAAATCTTATCAAGAGTATGGGTGCACATATTGTCGTGGAAGGTGTAGAATCAAAGGAGGTATCCGATTGGTTCGAATCTCAGGGATGTGATTTCATCCAGGGCTTCTATTATGCAAAGCCCATGACTGAGAAGGACTATGTGCAATTCATGAAGGTGGAATAGATTGAACGTAGTAACTCTTATATATCTGATCGCATTTGCTCTTGCGATCGTCAATATTGTTCTTCTTGTCGAATCCGGTGTGCGTCCCAACATATACACCGTTCTGCTGATGTGTTCCGTCGTTGTATCCAATTTCGGATATCTTGCCGTATCGGTTTCGCGTTCCGTTGATGCGGCAGTCATAGCCAATTGCTTTATTTATCTCGGAGGGTGTTACCTTCCGTTCTTTGTATTCTGCATCGGTGCGGATATGACCAAGATCAGGATCCCGCATATCATCCGCTTCCTGATGTTCCTTTTCTCTACATTTCTTGTAGCTCTTTCTTTTACCGTAGGGAACAGTTCAATCTATTACAAGAGCATAAATATAGCCGATGCCGGCGGATACACCGTTCTCATCAAAGAGTACGGGCCCCTGCATCTTCTGTATATAGCGCTTCTCGGATCGTACATCATTGCAAGCGGTGTCATGTGCGTTCTCGCATTTGTCAAAAGATCCGTTGTGTCGTACAAGACGACGATCATGTATTTCCTTTTCCTGGCTGTGAATGTTGTTATCTATGCACTGTCCAGGATCTTCAAGATCGAATTCGAATGGAACTGTTTCGGATACCTTGTAAGCGAACTGATCATACTTGCGATCTATAACCGTCTGGAAATGTATGACATGTCATATAATGTCATGCGTACATGGGAGAAGATGGAAGAGTATGCATACATAGTTTTCGACAGGAAGAAGCAGTATCTCGGATCGAACGATCTTGCCCGCCAGTATTTTGAGGATCTTAAGACACAGGAGATCGATATGAAGCTGAAGGACGGTCTCGGCCGTATTCAGTCGCTTCTCGATACTTTTGACAAGATGGTTGCCAAAGAGGAAGCGGGCAGCAAGGAAATATACCGCAAGATCCTGAGAATATCCGGAAGAGTCCTCAAGAGCGAGGTCAAATATCTTACCAGGAAGAGAACGATCCTTTTCGGACGTAATGTCATCATAGGTTATCTGATCGAATTCTATGATGTTACCAAAGAGAGCGATTACATATCCTCCATCGAGGAAAAGAATGAAAAGCTTGCGATCGCCGAGAAGCGTGCCCTCGAAGCATCGAATGCCAAGAGCAGCTTCTTAAGTTCCATGTCGCATGAGATAAGAACTCCCATAAATACCATCCTCGGAATGAATGAGATGATCTCGAGAGAATCCCAGGACATGGTAATACTCGGTTATTCAAGGGATGTTGAGAAAGCGGGACATATGCTGCTCGGCCTTATCAATGACGTGCTTGATTTCTCCAAGATCGAAGCCGGTAATTTTGAACTGGATGAAAAAGAATACTCGATCATCGAGCTTACTTCCACATGCGGGGAGATGCTTGAAAACAAAGCTGCGGAAAAGAATCTCCGCATATCCATAGATATCGATCCCGGTATGCCTTCAGTGCTTATCGGAGATGAAGGCAAGATCGAACAGATACTCATAAATCTTATTACAAATGCGGTCAAATACACGAATGACGGATATGTCAGGATATCCGTATCCGGTGATTACCGTGAAGATCTTTTCGATCTCTCCCTTTCCGTAAGCGATACGGGAATAGGAATCCGCAGCGAAGACATAGGTCATCTTTTTGACAGTTTTTCGAGAGCCGATATCAAGAGAAACCGTCATATAGAAGGAACCGGACTCGGACTTGCGATAACCAAAAAACTCTGCGAGGGAATGGGCGGAAGCATCAAGGTTTCAAGCCGCTACGGAGAAGGCTCCGTATTTACGGCAAAGATACCGCAGAAGATCGCCGATTCAAAGCTTGTCGGTGCAGTCAGGATAGCTAAAGAAGGTGAAAGAGTGAAGAGGAAAAAGTACGAACCGTCATTTACCGCTCCCGCCGCCAAGGTTCTCATTGTCGATGACAACGAGATGAACCTTGCCGTATTCGTATCTCTCCTTAAAGCGACTAAGGTGCAGATAGACCAGGCTACGGGCGGAAATGAGGCTTTGGAGCTTACAAGGCAGAAGAAATACGATTGTATCTTCATGGATCATATGATGCCCAATCCGGACGGAATAGAGACCATGCAGATGATCCGTGCGGACGAAGGCAATCCCAACAGATCCGTACCCGAGATCGCACTTACCGCGAATGCGGTATCCGGAAGCATGGAGATGTATATGGAAGCCGGATTTGACGGATATCTGTCCAAGCCCGTGGATCCCTATGAGCTTGAAGAAGCTGTAAAATCTCATATTTCTCCATATCTTATTGCACCTGCCGAATAAAGTGATATACTAATATACAAGTTAGTGATCCGGACATGACGGTGTCGAAATATATGTACCGTTTACAGTCCGGAAATTCATGATTAGGAGCGGATATGTTACCAGTACTTGAAACAATAAGCAAGATCGGTATAGTACCGGTTGTTAAACTTGATGATGCGAAGGATGCCGCGCCGCTTGCGGATGCTCTTTGTAAGGGAGGACTTCCCTGTGCCGAGGTCACATTCAGGACCGATGCCGCAGCGGAGTCTATTGCGATTATGTCCAAGGCTCATCCCGAGATGACGGTGGGAGCGGGAACCGTGCTTTCAACCGCCCAGGTTGATGCTGCGGTCGAAGCGGGCGCTAAATTCATAGTAAGTCCCGGACTTAATCCCAGGATCGTCAAATACTGCGTGGACAGAAACATTCCCATAACTCCCGGAACCAATACTCCTTCTGAGATCGATACCGCAATGGATTTCGGTCTTGAGGTCGTAAAGTTCTTCCCCGCAGAGCAGAGCGGAGGACTTGCCAAGATCAAGGCAATGGCGGCTCCCTATGTGAATATGAAATTCATGCCCACCGGCGGCATCAATGAGAAGAACCTTCTTTCTTATCTGGATTTCCCCAAGGTCATCGCATGCGGAGGATCATGGATGGTTCCCGCAGACCTTATTGCAAAGGGTGAATTCGACAGGATCGAAACAATGACCCGTGATGCAGTCAAGACAATGCTCGGTTTCGAGATCGCTCATGTCGGAGTAAATAACGATTCCGAAGACGAAGCCAAGAAGGCTGCGGAGAGATTTGCATTCCTTTTCGGCATGCCTGTAAAGGACGGTAATTCGTCCGTATTTGCAGGTACGGCGGCTGAATTTCTGAAGGCTCCCGGACTCGGAAGCAAAGGCCACATCGCGATAAGGACCAATTTCATCGACAGGGCCGTCAATTATATGAGTTCCGTGCTCGGCGCTGAATTCGATGAAAGCAGTGCCAAATACGATGACAAGGGCAGGCTTAAAGCAATCTATCTGAAAGAAGAGATCGGCGGATTTGCCGTCCATCTTGTTAATAAGTGAGGTTATAAAATGGCTAAAGTTGTAACGATGGGCGAGATCATGCTCCGCCTTTCCACTCCCAATAATGAGAAATTCATCCAGGCCGATGAATTCGATATCAATTACGGCGGCGGAGAAGCCAATGTTGCTGTTTCTCTTGCCAACTACGGTCACGATGCGGAGTACGTCACCGCACTTCCCGAGAATGAACTCGGAGACTGTGCCATAGCGGCTCTCAGAAAGTACGGCGTAAAGACGGACAATATCGCCAGATGCGGAGAAAGGCTCGGAATATATTATCTCGAGAGCGGAAGCAGCGTAAGGCCTTCCAAGGTTGTTTATGACAGGGCTCATTCATCGATCTCTACCGCAACCGCTGCCGATTTTGATTTCGATAAGATCTTCGAAGGCGCCGACTGGTTCCACTTTACCGGAATCACTCCCGCAATTTCCGACAGTGCCGCAGTCCTTACCGAGGAAGCTCTCAAGGCTGCGAAGAAGCACGGAGTAAAGGTTTCATGCGATCTTAATTTCAGAAAGAAGCTCTGGAGCTCCGAAAAGGCTCAGAAGGTAATGAAGAATCTCATGCAGTATGTGGACGTCTGCATCGGCAACGAAGAGGATGCCAATCTTGTTCTGGGATACAAGCCCGGAAATACGGACGTTACCAGCGGAGAACTTGAACTTGCAGGGTATAAGAGCATCTTCGAACAGATGACAGCCGATCATAATTTCGAATACTGCATCTCTTCACTCAGGGTAAGCCGCAGTGCATCCGATAACGGATGGAGTGCGTGCATTTATTCGAGAGATACGAAGGAGTTCTATCATTCCAAGGAATACTCGCTTCATCCGATCGTCGACAGGGTCGGCGGAGGAGACTCTTTTGCAGCCGGTGTCATCTGCGGACTTCTCGACGGTAAGGATTTCAAATCCGCCCTCGAATACGGTGTTGCCGCATCGGCTCTCAAGCATACGATCCCCGGAGATTTCAACCTTGTAACCCGCAAAGAAGTCGAAACTCTGGCGGGCGGAGACGCATCCGGAAGAGTGCAGAGATAATTTGACATTAATCGTTACAGGAAATATAATTTACAAGGCTCATCCTTTTAAGGACGAGCCTGTTTTTAAGAGTTAGTTTTTATGAAAAAAGAGATACGCACACCTAATGTGATAAAGATACTTCTGACCATTGCTTTCCTGTCGATGGTCACTATAATCTTTCTTCAGCAGATGAAGGTTCCCTTCATGCTGGAGGATCTTTATTATGCCAACAATCTTGTCACGGGTGAGCCTCTTGCAAGCTTCAGCGATATCACCACCAGTATCGGATGTATCTATTTCTGGAAGGGCGGAAGCCTTGTCGCGGGATTCATTCTACAGATGATCCTTATGGCAGGCGGTTATGTAGCGGATATCATCAACATGCTCATGATGATCGGATGCGCATACCTTCTTTTTGCTCAGTCCAAAGCTTCCCATCAGAGGATCTTTTTTTCCGTATATGCATTTCTTCTTATGATCGCACTCAACGCCGACTGGAACAATTCGTATTTCAGGCAGTTCGGCGCCGTTAATTTCTTTTATCCGTCCATCCTGATGCTCATCGTTCTGAACATTCTCGCTTCGATGGTGGACAATCCCGGAAAATACAAAAAGCTCGGTGCGGGACGCATAGTCACGATGGCCGTTACAGGACTTATCGCAGGAGCATGGGCTCCTTCATACGGAATCATCTGTGCCTGCGCACTCGGACTTGTGATACTTTACCGTATCTATATACAGAAGATCGAAAAAAACGGAGGACTCATACTTGCCCTCTTTTTCTCCTGTGTGGGTGTGATCCTGTATATGGTCTGCCCCGGCAACTATACCAAGGGCTCCGTAATGTTCACCGATTATATCGGCGCGGATGTTTATCCTTCGGTTGTCCTGGCACTCCTCGTGCTTGCAATCTTCCTTAAGATGGGCGGAAAGCTCAAGCCCTCACAGTACCTTCTGTGTGCGGTCATGATGATAAGCGTGGGACTTTCACTGTTCTGTGTGCTTGTACTTCCGATCGCACCGAACGCAGTCCTTTTATGCACTATGCTTCTGGGAATATCGACATTTGTTTCTCTCTTTTATTCCCTTAACCAGATCATGGAAAGATACAGGATCTATGCATATGTGCTTTGCTCGATAGCACTTTTGTACGATGTGTTCGTTATTCTTGAAACGCAGCTTGGAGTAGAGTGATGAAATTACCTTCACTTGAAAAAGAAATACCTAAGGAACTGTTTGCAAGGTTCTGGATCCCGGTCATGAATTCCGTCATGGTCCTGAGTTTCATTCTGAAATTCTACCAGTTCGGAAGTGATGAGAAGGCTTTCAGCCTTGTGGGCGGACTGAAAGGAGCATTCCTTTTTGCGATAGTGACCCTTATAACCGCTTATATCACAGGATCAAGGACTATCGGCTCTTATGTACGCTTCCTTATCCTTTATATAGCTTTTGTGCCGCATCTGAAGCTCAGCTATCTTTCAAGGCTTGCTGATCTGTCATATACATTCCACATAAGGGATCACAGCTTCAGCGCGAAGTGGCAGGGATCGATCGTTCTGTGGGCATCCGATGTATCGGAATATATGAGAATACTTCTTCCCATGGCACTTCTTATGCTCGGTGCGACGATACACGACAAATTCCCGAAGTGGTACCGCATTCTTTTGGTCACGGCAGTTGTCATGGCGCTTCTTCTCTATGTATTCGAGGGAACCGTCAATCTGTTCAAATACGGTATCGCGCTTGTCTTCGTCATCATCATTTCCGACTGCTGGAGCAGGATGAGACTGTTGGAGGAGCGAAAACCGCAGGTCATGGTGCTGTGGGCGGAGATGCTTCTGTTTGCCGCCATGTGGGCAAAGGGACTTACACTTATAGTCAGATAAATCTTATGGGATCCGGACGGGTCCCGTAATTTATGAATTGCATTTCTTGTGAAGGAGTTTTAAATGAGCGAAGAAGAAAAGATAGATATAAATGCGGAGGCTCAGGCGACTTCGGATAATAATGCAGGAGCTCCTGCGAAAAATGTTCACGCCAAAAAGGAGATGAGCCCGCTTATGAAAAAGCTGGCGGGAGGTGTCATCACGTCCTGGTTCATAGGCTATATGCTTATGGTGGTCGGATCGATGGTCGGACAGCTCCTGTTACAGATACCGCTTGGTATGATGGGATACCTGAATGATGATCATCCCGTCATCGTCACTGCGGTAACATATCTTGGTTTTATCGGAATATGGGCGGCCGTATTTATCTTTATCCGCGGTTTCAGAGAGGAATGGCCTTTTCTGCGTAAGATCATAGGCAGGATCACACCAACAGCGTGTTTAGGATGGATCCTCGGACTTGTTTTTATCGGCGGAATGAACTTCATATGCATTCTTTTGGCGAAGCATAACGGGGATATATTCTTAAGCTTTGACTGTTTTGAGATCGCACCGCTGATCTTTTTGTTCTTCGCCGTATTCATTCAGTCGGGAGCTGAAGAGCTTATATGCAGGGGATTTATCTACAGAAGAGTGGAGAAAACCTACAATCCCATAGTTGCTACAGTTTCGAACGCACTTCTTTTTGCACTTATACACGTCATGAATCCCGGAGTGACCGTGCTGTCGCTTTTGAATGTGTTCCTCTGCGGCATCATGTTCTCGCTGATCATTTATTACACGGACAGCATGGCATTTGCAATGGCGGGACATGCCGGCTGGAATTTCTGTCAGAGCATCATTTTCGGACTTCCAAACAGCGGACAGGTATTCCCTTATTCGATCTTTAAGCTCGATGCATCGAATGCACGTGATTCATTCTTCTACAATGTCGGATTCGGCGTAGAAGGTACCGCATTTGCGGTCATCATACTCGCTGTTGCCTGCGTGGTGATCATCGTTCTCGGGCAGCTGAAGGTCATAAAAAGACCGTCAGACATCAAACCCCTCATCTGAGAAATACAGTAATAATGCGGACTCTGTGAAGAGGGCCGCACAACTGAAAAAAATAATAAAGATTTTGTTGACAAGTAGGTGTATTTCTGATAAATTATCTACTGTTCGCGGAAGTGTTGGAATTGGTAGACAAGCAAGATTAAGGTTCTTGTGGCTGTTAGGTCGTGCGGGTTCAAGTCCCGCCTTCCGCATCCAAAACAGAAACCCCTAGGCAGATGCCTAGGGGTTTTTGTTTTGAACCCGCAACGGGTCCGTTGAACCCGTGCGGGTTCTATCTCGGGGCACTGGGGAGTGCCCCTCGGTCGGCGCAATTCTGACGTCCACCGGACGTCATGCGCCCCGCCTTCCGCATCCGGGTCCACCGGACCTTTTTTTATTTGTTGTGAAATATATTATAATAATTGTGACCTGAGGTTGAGCTTTGCCGTCTATTAGGGTAAGAGGCCTAAGGGAGGGCAAAATTATGAAGATTACAAAAGCAGAAGGATATAAGAAACCCGGTTATGCAGTAGCACTTGCTGCAGCTATGGTAGCCGTTACGGTTACCGGATGCGGTTCTCAGCTTGAAGGCGCAACAACACTGGGTGCTCCGGAGGAGCAGGAACTTACGCTGTCGGGTGACATTGCCGAACCGGTCGGTCCGAGCATTGACTATGCCGGCGGATTTGAAATTTATACCGATCCGGATGCAGGGAAGGTTCAACCTGACGGAGATGTATCGCTGTGTATTGAAGATTCTGAAGATAAGGACGATATCACGGATATTGGCGAACCGGAGGAGCAGGAAGCGATTGCGTATTATGAGCCTTTTGACCATCTTGTTCTTGACGGTGGCGCTCCCGTGTATGAGCCCTGAAAATAGCTGACTGAGTCCCGGGAAGTGCAATTTTATGAATTTTACATTACATCTTACCGAAAACTGCAACATGGACTGTGCCTACTGTCTTCGCGAGAAATGTGCGACGGACATGTCGGAAGAAGTTCTTTTAAAGGCATGTGATCTGGCTTTTTCAAAGGGTCTCAGAGCGGGACTGTGCTTTTTTGGCGGGGAACCGCTTTTGAAAAAGGATCTTATCTATAAAGCGCTGGACTACTGTGAGGATAAGGTCAAAGAGACGGGCATGAGATTTGACTGTAAGATGACCACAAACGGCTCCCTCCTTGATGAGGAATTTCTTAAGCGTGCAGTTAAGGCGAAGATGGGAATAGGTCTTTCTTTTGACGGAAAGGCACAGGATATCTGCAGGGTATTCGTGGGCGGAAGTCCCACTTCATCCGTTGTTGAGGAGAAGGCAAAGCTTCTTCTGAAATACATGCCGGATGCGACCGCGCTTGCAACGATCGCTCCGCAGGCGGTACCTTATTACGCCGAGTCAGTCAGATATCTTCATGAACTTGGATTTAAGCATATTTCCCTGGTTATCGCTTACGGAAAAAAGGTCAACTGGACGGACGAAGATCTCGATGCTTTAAGAGAGCAGCTTAAACAGACCTGTGATTATATCAGGGAACTTTTCATAAAGGGCGATAAGATCTTTGTGGGTCCCATCTATTCCAAGATAGGTGAATGCATCAGGGATAAGAATCCGTCCGAGAAGTGTCATCTCGGAGTCAGACAGATGCCGGTCACACCTGCCGGAGAGCTGTATCCCTGTACTTCATTCATAGGTGACCCGGATTATCTGCTCGGCAATGTATATGACGGGGTCAACGATGAAAAACTGATCGAGATCTCGAAGAGAGCTTCAACCCCTGCCACATGCATAGACTGCGATCTTGTAAAGCGCTGCACCAATTCCTGCGGATGTGCGAACAGGATGAACACCGGAAATGAAAACGAAGTATCACCTCTTCAGTGTACATACGAGAGAATGCTTATTGAGATAAGTGATGCCCTCGGCGAAGAACTGTACGAAATGGATCCCAAAAGATTTGCCGAAGAATTTTTATAGACCACAAACAGAACCCCCCCGGACAGATGATATGTACCCAGAATCCTGGACACATTGATTTATGATTTAGGCGGAACACATGGATGCTTCCCTGTACTTTACAGGGGGCATCCATTTTGTTTTTGCTTGGATTCTTTCGTTGTTGTAGTAGTATATATATTTTTCAACGGCCTTTTTGAACTCTCCAAAAGATTTGTATTCTTTCTCATAGCCATAGTACATCTCATTCTTTAACCTGCCAAAGAACGTTTCCATAATGCAGTTGTCATAGCAATTTCCTTTTCGCGACATGGACTGTGTTATGCCGTGCTTTTGGAGTTCAGTTCTGTAGTAAGCGTGTTGATA